>NZ_JAUFRY010000001.1:0-3109584 GCF_030755175.1 Mycobacterium sp. TY814 | reverse complement strand
GACAAGACCGGCACCCTGACCGCCAACCAGCCCACCGTCATCGACGTCGCCACCACCAACGGCAACAGCCGCGACCACGTGTTAGATGTGGCGGCGGCGTTGGAGGCCCGCAGCGAACACCCGCTGGCTGCAGCGATTCTCGCCGCCACCGAGGGGCCGGTCCAACCAGCTGAGGATGTGGAGGCGGTGACCGGGGCCGGACTGCTCGGCCACCGTGACGGCCACCGGCTACGGCTCGGGCGCCCCGGCTGGCTCGACCCCGGACCCTTGTCCGAACACGTCGCGGCCATGCAGGCCGCCGGCGCCACCGCCGTGCTGGTCGAAGACAACGGTCAGGTCATTGGGGCGGTCGCGGTGCGCGACGAACTGCGGCCCGAAGCCGCCCAGGTCGTCGAACACCTGCGCCGCGGCGGCTATCAGGTCGCCATGCTCACCGGCGACAACCAAGCGACCGCCCAAGCCCTGGCCCGCCAGGTGGGGATCGATACGGTGCATGCCGATCTGCGGCCCGAAGACAAGGCGGCGCTGATCGGTCAACTGCGCCAACGCTCCTCGACGGCCATGGTCGGTGATGGCGTCAATGACGCCCCCGCTCTGGCCACCGCCGATTTGGGGATCGCGATGGGTGCGATGGGCACCGACGTGGCCATCGAAACCGCCGACGTCGCCCTCATGGGTGAAGACCTGCGCCACCTCACCCAGGCCCTGGCCCACGCGCGGCGAGCCCGGCGCATCATGCTCCAAAACGTCGGCCTCTCACTGGGATTGATCGCAGTGCTCATCCCGCTCGCCCTCACCGGTGTGCTCGGCCTGGCCGCGGTCGTCGCGGTGCACGAACTCGCCGAAATCGTCGTCATCGCCAACGGTGTCCGGGCCGGGCGCACCAAACCACTGGCACAGCCAGGCCGGGACCATGATCCGGTGGCCGAAGTAGCCGCCTCCGCGATATCGCGTTGACCACCGGCATCATCCATCGCGTAACCAGCCAGGCGAGGAGGTCAGCAAGGTGTGGTGTTTGCCGATGACTTATCACGCCTTTGCGTCACGGCCGGCAGCGGTCAGGCCGAGACTGTGCGCTCGCCGCCAGGCGGCCGCCAGGTTTGCGCTTCGGCTCTTGCCTGATACCTGGCAGAGGTACGTGCTGCATTCTTTGTTGTTGGTCTGCCACCGCAGTTCGGCGTAGATACGCAGGTATCTGCGCCGCAGGACGACCCGTCCGAGCGCACCACCACTGTCGTTCACCACACGGCATCGGCGGCCGCCTGCGGCGTGGTCCTGCTCAAGGGCTTGCCCCTGCTTGGTCCAGTGGACCGGCGCTTTCCACTGCTCGTCGCGGACCGGGGTGCGATTCCAGCCCACGATCGCGCCCGGTGTTTAGACCATCGTGAGGTGCCGGGCGCCGGGCCTGTCGCTTACGCCGAAGAGCGCGCCGCGTTGCGCGCCGGTGAGCAGCGTAATGTCGTCGAGTTCACTGGCGGTGTAGCCGCCGGCCGCGAGTTGGCCGAGTACGTCGCCGACGAGACGGGGCATCTCCTCGGCCACGCCGGGGCGGGGGCCATACATGCGGCCGGTCTCGTTGAGCAGCCGGAACATCGAGCGGTACTGGTAGTCGGAGAGCACACCTCGCTCGCGGGCCCGCACGACCAGCGACGACGCGCTCACACCCCAGGTGAGGCGCAGCTCATCGAGTTCATGCACGGCCCGCACTGACACGCGGTCCAAGTCAAAGCCGATGTCGGCGATGGGGGCGAGGAACTCGGCGGCGAAACTGTTGGCCCGCCGCTCGGCCTCGGCGGGGCTGACCAGCGTCATCGCATCCATGACCAGGTGGCCGAGTTCGTGGGCCAGCGTCATCCGCATGCGGTCGGGCGGCCGGGCCGCGTTGACG
This sequence comes from Mycobacterium sp. TY814, assembly GCF_030755175.1. Classification (NCBI taxonomy): domain Bacteria; kingdom Bacillati; phylum Actinomycetota; class Actinomycetes; order Mycobacteriales; family Mycobacteriaceae; genus Mycobacterium; species Mycobacterium sp. TY814. Next base: position 3,107,696 of record NZ_JAUFRY010000001.1, on the reverse strand, counting down.
TACACCAGGTGCGGGTGATACTCGCTTGCTCGCAGGGTCACCGCGTCGATCTCGTCGTCGAGGAAACCATCGACCACAACGAACACCCCTGCGGCTTCGAGCAATTCGGTCATCGAGCGGATCGGGCCGGCGACGCGCCACAGGCGGCGCAGAACCTGGGCGACGGTGATCTCTCCGAGCTCGGAGGCGTAGTCGGCCGGGTCGAGATCGGGAAGCGCAAGCTTGGGGTTGATGTCGGCGCGGGACACCAGGCGGCCGATCCGCATCGCGACAAGATTCGCGCGCGCCCACACGCGGTCACGCTTCCACTCGGCCGCACTCAGGTTGGCCCGGAAGTGGCTGCCCTGGGCCGGGGACCGGGTGAAGGGCACGCACAGCGCTTCCGGGCGGCATTCCATGGCCTGCGCGTAGTCGAGCAAGGCCTTCCCTGCCAGGGGCAGCAGCCCCGCCTCGACCCTGCTGACGTGCGAGGCCGACACCCCGGCCTCGTCGGCCAGGCGCTTTTTCGACCACCCACGCGACAACCGGGTCAACTGCACCATCACGCTGTTCGCCGCGTCGTCGTACGGGTCCGGTGCCGTCACAGATCGCCTCCCCAACCGTCTCGGTGCTGTCTTTCGACACTAGCCCGCCGCCGCCGCGAATTCGCGCAGAAACACCGTTTGATCTGCGTTTTCCCAGTTCACGCCCACTAACGGACGTGGGGCGTGTGTGGCTGGTGTGACGATAGCGCAACTCCAGCCCGTGACGCCTGCAGACCGGCTGCTCCGTATGCGATCGGCGTGTCTTCCGGCCTCAAACTTTACCCCGGTCCGCACGATTCTATGCAAGGTTTTCGGCTGAAAGGCGGGGTCGTGACAGCTCCGATGGATCAACCCAACACACCCGACCGTCCGGTCTCCCGCAAGGAGGCCCGACGGCTGCTCAACCAGGTGGCGGTCGGGGTGGGGGCGATGCTGCTGGCCGCCGTCGATGACTGGAACGCCTTGTCGGCCCGGCACTCCGCACATCTGCGAACCGTGATGCAAGGGCTCGGGCGCGGCACATATGTTGCGGCCGCCGTCGCGGCGGGCACCGATGTGTGGCTGAGCACCCGCGGCATGCATCCACCCGGACACACGGTCGTCAAGCCCTACCGCTGGCCCGAGATCAACAGCCGCGGCAAGACGCACATGATGATCCACCACAACGAGATGGAACCGACCACCCCGCGGCGGACCGCGTTCTTCACCCAGGATTCGGCGACCCTGGGCCTGATCGGCGATCCCACCCATTGCGAGCTGACCTGGGACTACGACATCGTCACCGACACCCATATCCGCCGGATCTGGGTCAGCGCGCCGGGCGTCGACTGGGACCGCTTCGAGGTTCCGATGGCCAAGGTGCAGGCCCAATACGCGACGTGGCGCAAGCGCGACATGAAGTGGCTGCCCGGGGCACTTCCTGCCGACACCGCCGCAGCCGCGCCGATGCCGGCCCGCCAACCGCAGGAAGACCTGCGGCCCGACATCCAGGTGCGGCCCCGGCGCCCCGAGGAAACCCGGGATGCCGAGTGAAGGCGGCACCGGTGACCATCCACGGACGGGCGTCGTGGACGGTCGTAGACGCTTCAGGCCTACCGGTCGGGGAGGTCGAGCAGTTCCTGCACTGGCTGCGTGCGATCGGCCGGTCGCAGAACACCGTCCGCTCGTATGCGCGCCACCTGAGCTTGTTCTACCGGTGGCTGGGCGCACGCGGAATCGACTGGGACGCCGTAGTATTCGACGCACTGTGTGATTTCGTGGGGGCGCTGTCGGCCGGTTTGCCCCCGCTGCCGACCCGGTCCGGTAGCCGGGCGCCGGGAACGGTCAAAGCGGTGAGCGCGGCCGTGCGCGAGTTCTACGAGTTCCACCGCGTCGAAGGCCGCGGACCGCAGGATCTGGTGTTGACCCGCAACCCGTCGCGGCTCCCGCGCCGGGCACACAGCTTCCTGGCCCACATCGAGCAACGCCACCCCAGCGCGGTCTCCCGGTTGACCCGGCCGGGCAAGCAGCCGGCAGAGACCGTGCAGCTGATCGACTTCGAGGCCGACTTCGCGACGTTGCTGGCGGCGGCGTCGACCCACCGCGACCGGCTGCTGCTCTCCGCGCTCTATGACCTGGGCCTGCGGGTCGGGCAGGCGTTAGGCCTACGGCACGCCGACCTGGACCCGATGCGCAAGCGAGTGCAGGTGTGCCGCCGGGAGGACAACGCCAACGGGGCGCTGTCAAAGCAGCGAGCGCAATTCGCGGTGGCCGCGCCCCGCCGGTTCTTCGACCTGTACGCCGCTTACCTCCTCAGTGAGATCTCCGACCTGGACAGCGATTACGTGTTCGTCAACCTGTCCCGGCCCCCGGTCGGCGGGCCGCTGTCGTACTCGAACGCCTACCAGATCATCGAGCACATCGGCTCCGTAGCGGGCCTTGACGGGCTGCACCCACACATGCTGCGCCATACCCACGCAACTGCGCTGGCCAAGGCCGGATGGACGTCGGCTGAGATCGCTGCCCGGCTTGGCCAGTCGCACGCCGCCAGCGCCGACGTCTACATCCACCTCGCCAGCGACGATCTGGCAGACCGATTGCGCCGCACCGAGCAGCTGGTGTGGGCGCCACCGCAGCGCGAGGCAGGCCATGAGAAACATTGATTCCCACCCTGACTCCACGCGCAGAGGCCGCCGTTCGCCGCTACGGGTACCCGACGGGCCGTGGTGTCAGCCGACGTGGCAGGTGGTCGAACCGGCCGGAGACCGCCGCCGCCAGGCGGCGGACCCCTGCGCCGTCGACGCATGCAACAGCGAGCGGTACTGGCTGGGCGGCCCCCACTCCGCAGGCGCCGAGCGGCGCGGATTGTGCTACGCGCACTACTTCCAATGGTTCCGCGCCGGCCAGCCCGCCGACTTCACCGCATGGGCAACCTTCGAAGCCCAACCCGTCGGCGCCCCGCGCGGCCACCTCTCGGCCCAGATCGTCGACTTCCGGCGGCTACCGCAGATCGCGGCCGATGAGATCCGGTTCGTCGTCGCCACCAAGGTGCGCCGCGGCGACTGGACCCCCAACACCAGCCTCCGCCGCTTCTTGATGGTGCTCATCGACACCGCCGACGGCCGGATCACCGACTCCCTCACCGAGCGACCCGCCGGCGAGTGGCTTCTGCTGTGCCGGCAGCATTGGCCGCACGCGAGCTCGTTCGACTCCCTGTGCGCACCCTACATTCGGCGCTTCTTCCGACTCCTCGACGGCGCCACCAACCCGGACCCGTGGGCCGACGACCACTGGCACTGGCGAGACGGATTCGAATTCGTTCTCGACGCCACCCAATCCGGATCGACACACACCGCCGTGGACTGGTCGACGGTGACCGTGCCGTGGCTGCGTGACGCGGTCAAAGAACTCGCACGCCGGCAGCTCACCACCGCCACCCTGGCCTGGGGCACGCTGACCCAGTGGGTGCGCGCCACCCGCCAGCTCGCCCGGTTCCTCACCCGCGACGACGAATCACCGGAACCGTCCGCGGTGACCAGGCCGGTCTTCCTTGACTACCTGGCGTGGACCCGGCGACCGGACACCCAAGCGGACGCGCGGTTGGCCAATACCGCCGCCTACCTGCTGGAGTCGCTGCACGACACCCAGATCGTGCCCGCTCTCGGGTCGGCGGTGTTCCTCCGACGAGGCGAGAACGTGCACCGCAAGACCCGCAGCCCCCGCCCGTTCCCGCCGGACGTAATCGAACGCGTCGACACGCTGATCGTCGACAACCCCGCAACCGACCCCACCCTGCGGTCGATGATCGCCACCACCCGGTGGGCAGGCTGCCGCATCTCCGAACTGGTCGCCCTGCCCATCGACTGCCTGCACCGCTCCGACGCGGGCTACTGGATCGAATATTGGATGCCCAAAACCCGGGCCTGGCGCCGATTCCCCATCCCGGACAGCCTCGCAACCATCGTCCTCGACCAGCAGACCCGCGTGCGCGACACCTACGGCCCCGACGCCGAGCACCTATTCCCCGGCGCCCGGTCCAACGCCGCCGCCGGCCGCACCCAACCCTGGTCGACCAGCGGCCTGCGGCACCGCCTCGCCGCACTGTTCACCGAACACGGCATCACCACCTCGACCATCACCGGCGAGCCGATCTCCGGCGGCGATGTGCACCGCTTCCGGCACACCATCGGAACCACACTGCTCAACAACGGCTGGACCCAACAAGAAGTGCGCGACTTCCTCGGCCACCACAGCGACACCATGACCTCGGCATACGCCCGCATCACCGACGACACCCTGGCCCGCAAAGCACGTGAATTCTGGAACAGCGCCGCAACAGACACGACCAACACCGACGCCGACGTGGAGCGGCTCCGGGCCCGGTTCACCACCGCGCTGCCCAACGGATTCTGCACTCTCCCAACGGCGCAACGCTGCGAATTCCGGCCCAACCCCTGCCTCGACTGCTCCTTCCACGACCCCGGCGGCCGGGTCTTCCTCGGCGCCCATATCGCGCACCGCGACCAACTGCAACGCCTCACCGCCGACGCTCACGAGCGCGGCGACGCAGCCGCCGTCGAATTGAACACGGCGATGCTCGACAAGGTCTCCAAACTGATCAGCGAAATCGACCCGAACACCACGCAGGAACCTCAGTGAGCGCCGACGACCGCGAACGCCGCACCGCACGCCTGACCGCAGCAGCCGCCGCCCGCACCACCGACGCCACCGCCCGCGCCCGCCGCGCGATCACCCGACTGCGAAACACCGGTCAGCCCGTCACCTTCGTCGACGTCGCCCGCGACGCCGGTGTATCGACCAGCTTCCTCTACCAGCACAGCCAACTACGCGACGACATCACCAACCTCCGCACCACCACGACCACCACGGCGACGGCCGCAACAGGGCGCGCGGCAAGCCTGGAATCGCTACGCACCAAACTCGCCACCGCGATCGCCCGCAACCGTGAACTCACCGAACAACTCGCGCAGCTTCGCACCGAGAACGAAGCACTTCGCAGCCGACTCCTCGAATCCCGCATCCCTGCGGCGACACCGCATCCGTCATAGCCGGACCGGACCCAACCAGAACCAACGGGGCCACAGCGCAGCCCACCACCGTCGACGACTTCCTACAGATAACCCGGCCACGACGACGGACCTACGCCAAGCCGCGGCCCCGTCGTAGACGTCGACTCCACACGCCGCTCACCTAGAGATATCGATCGGCTGGGGGAACCGAGACAGATTGTTGACGCACAACACGACGTCGTTTTCGGCATCCTCTCGCACCACTTCCCGCACATAGGCCAGGACCGAGGGATTGGACCCACCGAGTTCGTGAAATGACCCGACGGCGAACGCGTCGTGCCGGCGGCGCACGGCCAGCATGGTGCGGGTCCAGTTGAGCAGCGACGTCGACGTGTCGCGTTGCGCCTCCACGTTGACCGCCTGGTAGCCGTAGACCGAGTCCTGGTTGGTCGGCAAGTACAACCGGCCCGGGTTGGCGGTGGAGAACCCGGCATTGCGGTCCGGTGTCCACTGCATCGGAGTCCGCACGCCGTCGCGGTCACCGAGCCAGATCACGTCGCCCATCCCGATCTCGTCGCCGTAATACAGCACCGGCGAACCGGGCAGCGACAACAACAGCGCGGTGAACAGCTGCATCTGGTTGCGGTCGTTGTCCAGCAACGGCGCCAGGCGGCGGCGAATGCCGACGTTGGCCTTCATCCGCGGATCCTTGGCGTACTCCGCGTACATATAGTCGCGTTCCTCGTCGCTGACCATTTCCAGGGTCAGTTCGTCGTGGTTACGCAGGAAGATCCCCCACTGGGCCAGGTCCGGGATATCCGGGGTCTGGGCCAGGATCTCCGAGATCGGGAACCGCGACTCGCGGCGCACCGCCATGAAGATGCGCGGCATCAGCGGGAAGTGAAACGCCATGTGGCATTCGTCGCCGCCGGTGGAGGGGTCGCCGAAATACTCGACGACGTCGGCCGGCCACTGATTGGCCTCGGCCAGCAGCACCCGGCCGGGATACTCGTCGTCCACCACCTTGCGCACCCGCTTGAGGAAGGCGTGCGTCTCGGGCAGGTTCTCGCAGTTCGTGCCTTCGCGCTCGAACAGATACGGCACCGCGTCCAGCCGGAACCCGTCGATACCCAGGCCCAGCCAGAACCGCAGCACGTCGATCATCGCTTCCTGCACGGCCGGGTTGTCGTAGTTCAGGTCCGGCTGGTGCGAGAAGAACCGGTGCCAGTAGAACTGCTTGCGCACCGGATCGAAGGTCCAGTTGGATTCCTCGGTGTCGATGAAGATGATCCGGGCATCGGTGTACTTCTCGCTGGTGTCGCTCCAGACGTAGTAGTCGCCGTATGGCCCGTCGGGGTCGTGCCGGGACTCCTGGAACCACGGATGCGAGTCCGACGTGTGGTTCATCACAAGATCGGTGATCACCCGGATACCGCGGGCGTGAGCCTCGTCGATCAGCGCGACGAAGTCCTCGACGGTGCCGAAGTCGGGCAGCACCTTGTAGAAGTCACGGATGTCGTAACCACCGTCACGCAGCGGAGAGTCGTAGAACGGCGGCAACCACAGGCAGTCGACTCCCAGCCACTGCAGGTAGTCCAGGCGTTCGATGAGTCCACGCAGGTCACCGGAACCGTCGGCGTTCGAGTCGAAGAACGCCCGCACCAGCACTTCGTAGAACACCGCGTGCTTGAACCAGGTCGGATCCGCCGGCAGGGCAACCGCGTTGTCAAAGTCCTCGGCGGTCGGGTGCTCGACCACACCCCCTTCGACGTGACTGCCCTCCGCTGGATGGTGTGCGGGATCTTGCTTCGAGGCGCTTATCGCGTCATTCATCAAATCCACGATGCCACGGGTACCCGACGCACCTGGTTAAGAATCACCCGAAGCAACCCGACTCCGAACACGACGGTGAATCACGGCCAGCGCCAAACGAATTGACTCGATCAGGCCGGAGGACCCTCCGCCAGGGTCACGTTCTCGGTGCGGGCGACCCCGGTTTTGGTGGTGAAGCTGATCGAAACCATGTCGCCCGGGTGGTGCCCGTTGAGCGCATCGGACATCGCGGTGGCCGAGTTGATCGGGACACCGTCAAGGGCGGTGATGATGTCACCGTTGGAAATCCCCGCCGCCGCGGCAGGAGCGTTGCCGACGACGCGCTGGACCCGTGCGCCGCTGCCGTTGTTGTCGACGACACCGAGGCCGAGGAAGGCCGTGGGGCCGACGTGCACGGTGGGCGACCCGCCGCCGGACCGGATGTTGTTGGCGATGCTCATCGCCGTCCCGATCGGAATGGCGAAGCCCTGACCGCCCTGCGACATCTGGAAGTTCTCGGTCGCCGCGGTGTTCATACCGACCACCTGACCCGCGCCGTTGACGACCGGCCCACCGGAGTCGCCGGGCGCGATCGCGCCGTCGAACTGGATCAGTCCGTTGAGGGTCTCGGCGGCCCCGGTCAAGGAGTCCGACGCCTGCACGGTCTGGTTGACGGCGAGCACCTTGCCGGCGACAGCGCGCGGGGTACCACCCTGCCCGCCGGTGTTGCCCATGGCCACGACCGGCTCACCAACGCTGACGCCGCCACCGATGGAGGCGGTGGGCAGACCGCCGGCCCCGCGCAGCTGCAACACTGCGACGTCCTGGGTGCGGTCATACCCGACGACGTCCACGCCGTACGTGCGTCCGTCGCCGACGCTGAAGGCGCTGATGTCGGTGGCGCCCGAGATGACGTGGTTGTTGGTCAGCACGACGCCGTTGGGGTCGATGACGATGCCGGTGCCGGCTCCCACCGCGTTGTTGTAGCCCAGCTTGGTGTTGATGTTGACCACCTGCGGACCGACCTGGCCGACAAGCGCCGACGGGTCGAGTGGCACCGCCGGGAACTGCTTGTACGGCGCAGCCTGGGCGGGCGCCGGGGGCGTTGCCAGACCCAGTCCGCAGACCATTCCCACCACGGCCATGACCGCAACCGGCCATGACCACCTGAATGAACGGTGGCGCGTTTTGCTCATCCGGTAATCCTCCTGCGTCGGGCTAATAGTCATATTGTCCCAGCCGTAAGGTCCGGGCGGCGGCGCTGTCTGGGACCACCGTAATCCAGATACCCATTTAAACGGTGGTCAGGCACCAATTCGGCGAAATGCCGGATCGCATCCGAGTCAAATGGGCACCGAGTTAAAAACAGCCTAAGCCGACGGACCCGCTAACGGCCTAATCCAATAGGCCGGTGGTGACTTACGTCACCGGGTAATGCGCCGGTTCTAAGCTGGTGGCGTGGACGCCCGGGCCTGGTTCGCTCGATCCCCGGTGGCGCGGCTGGCGACTGTGGCGCCTGACGGAATACCGCACCTGGTGCCGGTGGTGTTCGCGGTCGACGGGGACGTCGTCTACACCGCGGTCGATGCCAAGCCCAAGAAACACCAGCGGCTGCGCCGGCTCGCCAACATCGAGCACAACCCGGCGGTCAGCCTGCTCGCCGACCACTACGCCGAGGATTGGACGCAATTGTGGTGGGTGCGCGTTGACGGCACCGCCACCGTCGCGGCCGACGGCCCCGCACTGCACACGGGTTACCGGTTGCTGCGCGCGAAATATCCGCAGTACCAATCTGTTCCGTTGGACGGGCCGGTCATCACCGTGACCGCAACGCGCTGGTCCAGCTGGCACGCCTGACGTAGCAGTGACATAGGGGCGCCCCCGACCCTTGTGCTGGGCCGCGGTTGGGAGAAAAGTTGCTCGTGCGTCCTGTGGGCTGGATCACGCCGCGTACGGGAGTCGGCGGCACCCCGGGAGAACTGGAGGATTGTCATGGCCGACAGAGTGAGTGGTTCCCCGGGCGCGAGCACGGCCCCCACCGCATCGGGTCCGGACGGCATCCGCAACGTCGTCCTGGTCGGGCCCTCCGGCGGCGGCAAGACCACCCTGGTCGAGGCGCTGCTCGTCGCTGCCGGAGTGTTGTCCCGGCCCGGGTCGGTCACCGACGGCAGCACGGTCTGCGACTTCGACGACGCCGAAATCCGCCAGCAACGGTCGGTGGGTGTCGCGGTGGCGTCCCTGGCGCACGCCGGCGTCAAGGTGAACCTGGTGGACACACCCGGATACGCCGACTTCGTCGGCGAACTGCGCGCCGGACTGCGTGCCGCCGACTGCGCCCTATTCGTCATCGCCGCCAACGAGGGCGTCGATGAGCCCACCAAGTCGCTGTGGCAGGAGTGCAGCCAGGTCGGGATGCCCCGCGCGGTGGTCATCACCAAGCTCGACCACGCCCGCGCCAACTATGGCGAGGCGCTCGATGCCGCGCAGAACGTGTTCGGCGACAAAGTTTTACCGCTGTACCTGCCGACCGGCTCACCCGTGTCGGGCTTGATCGGGCTGTTGTCGCAGACTCAGTACAACTACTCCGACGGCAAGCGCACCGAGTCGGAGCCCGACGCCTCCGAAGCCGACCGGATCGAGGAAGCCCGCGGCAGCCTGATCGAAGGCATCATCGAGGAGTCCGAGGACGAATCGCTGATGGAGCGCTATCTCGGCGGTGAAGTCATCGACGAGTCAGTCCTGATCCAGGATCTGGAGAAGGCGGTGGCCCGCGGGTCGTTCTTCCCGGTCATCCCGGTATGCAGCAGCACCGGTGTGGGCACCTATGAACTACTGGAAGTCGCCACCCGAGGCTTCCCGTCGCCCCGCGAACACCCACTCCCGGAGGTCTTCACACCGCAGGGCGCCACGCACGAGGAATTGGCCTGCGACGTCGACGCGCCACTGCTCGCCGAGGTCGTCAAGACGACGTCGGACCCCTACGTCGGCCGGGTCAGCCTGGTCCGGGTGTTCTCCGGGACCATCAAGCCCGATGCGACGGTCCATGTATCGGGACACTTTTCGTCGTTCTTCGGCAACGGCAGCTCAGGTCCGCACGGGCACGGCAGCACGCACCCCGACCACGACGAAGACGAGCGGATCGGGGTGCTGTCGTTCCCGCTCGGCAAGCAGCAGCGGCCCGCATCCGCAGTGGTGGCCGGCGACATCTGCGCGATCGGCAAGCTGAGCCGGGCCGAGACCGGCGACACGCTGTCGGACAAGGCCGAACCGCTGGTGCTCAAGCCGTGGAACATGCCGGAACCGTTGCTGCCGGTCGCGATTCAGGCGCACGCCAAGACTGACGAGGACAAACTGTCGGTCGGGCTGGGGCGGTTGGCCGCCGAAGACCCGACGCTGCGGATCGAGCAGAACCCGGAGACACACCAGGTGGTGCTCTGGTGCATGGGTGAGGCCCATGTCGGCGTGGTGCTCGAGGCGTTGTCGAACCGCTACGGCGTCACCGTGGACACCGTCGAATTGCGGGTGCCGTTGCGAGAGACGCTGGGCGGCAAGGCGAAAGGCCACGGGCGGCACGTCAAGCAGTCCGGTGGCCACGGCCAGTACGCGGTGTGCGACATCGAGGTGGAGCCGCTACCGGAGGGCGGCGGCTTCGAGTTCGTGGACAAGGTGGTCGGCGGTGCGGTGCCGCGCCAGTTCATCCCGAGCGTGGAGAAGGGCGTCCGGGCGCAGATGGAGAAGGGCGTGCACGCCGGCTATCCGATGGTGGACATCCGCGTCACCCTGCTCGACGGCAAGGCGCACAGCGTCGACTCCTCAGACTTCGCGTTCCAGATGGCGGGCTCGCTGGCCTTGCGCGAGGCGGCGGCCGCGACGAAGGTGATCCTGCTGGAACCGATCGACGAGATCTCGGTGCTGGTGCCCGACGACTATGTCGGCGCCGTGATGGGCGACCTGTCCGGCCGTCGGGGCCGGGTGCTGGGGACCGACACCGCCGGCCACGAGCGCACGCTGGTGAAAGCCGAGGTGCCGCAGGTGGAATTGACCCGCTATGCCGTCGACCTGCGCTCCCTGGCGCACGGTGCGGCATCGTTCACCCGCACGTTCGCCCGCTACGAGCCGATGCCCGAATCCGCTGCCGTCAAGGTGAAGGCGACGGCCGGCTGACAACGTCACCCGGGCCGGCCGAAGCGCGCCGACACCGCGCGGCGGTCCAGCGAGCCCTTGGCCGTGTGCGGCAGGTCCTCGGCTTCCTGGAAGGTGGCGGGAATCTCGAAGGGCGCCAGACGATCCCGGCAGAACTCGGTGAGTTCGCCGGCGGTGGGTGACGCACCCCGCGGCACGACGACGGCCGCGACGGCTTCCCCGTACATCGGGTGCGGCACGCCGAAAACGGCCACTTCCAACACATTCGGGTGAGTGGCGAGGACGCCTTCGACGCGCTCCGGAGAGATCTTCTCCCCGCCGCGGTTGATGAGTTCCTTGATCCGCCCACGGATGCTGAGGTCACCGGCCTCAGACAGCGTCCCCAGGTCACCGGTGCGCAACCATCCGTCGGTGAAGTTCGCCGCGGTGATCGTGGGATCACCGAGGTAGCCCCGGACCACGGTGGCGCCGCGCAGCCACACTTCGCCGACCGCGCCCGGCTCGACGGGCTGCCCGTCGTGACCGGCGATGCGGATCTGCGGCCCGGTCGAGCGGCCGACCAGTCCGGTCGAAGCCGCGGGGTTGGTCTCCTGGTCGATACCGGTGCTCGCCACCTGGTGGGTGGCCTCGGTCATCCCGAAGGCACACACCACGGGCGCGGAGAACTCGGTGTGCAGCGCCTCGGCCACCTCGGGGGTGAGCGGCGCGCTGCAGGAGCGGATGAAACGCAAAGCGGCGTTGGGCTTTTCCTCTGATGACGCCCGCTCCAGCAGGATCTGGTGAATCGTCGGCACGGCCGTGTACCAGGTCGCCCGCACCGCGTCGATGTCGTCCCAGAAGGTATGCGCCGAGAACCGTCCCCGGGCGGGCAGCAACACGGTGCCACCGGATGCCAGGGTCGCCAGCAACGCGGCGATCAGCCCGTGCCCGTGGTAGAGCGGCATCACCGCGACGGTGGCGTCGCGCGGGCCGAGCTGATATCCGGCGATGATGGCCCGCACCGACCCGGCGATGTTGTCGTGCGTCCAGGGCACCATCTTGGGCAATCCGGTGGTACCGCCGGTGAACATGATCATCGCGTCGTCGTCGTGCAGGCCCTCCGGGGAGTCCGTCGCCGGGCCCGGCTCGGTGGACGCGGTCAGGCGCGCCGCGAACGCGCCGTCCAGGGGGGTCACGGTAATCGGCCACCACCCGGACTCGTGGTCGTCGACCAGCACGGCACGGGCGCCCGCGGCCTCGCTGCGGGCGCGTTGCTCTGCGACCGGCAGCGCCGGGTCCAGCGGAACCACGATCAGGCCCGCGCGCAAGGCCGCCAGCAACCCGACGACGAACTCGGCATTACTGCCCGCACGCAGGGCCACCCGGTCCCCCGGGTTCAGGCCGGCCCCGGTCAGTTGGGCGGCCAGGTCGTCAGTGAGACGAAGCAGGTCGCGGTAGGTGATCGGGATGCGGTCGTCGGTGACGATGAGCGCGCGCGCATCCGGCGCGTGGGTGGCTGTCGCTTCGATCAGATCGGTGAAGCGCACATTCTGCACGGAAGTCATTCACAGCTCCTTCGTCCGTCTCAACGAGAACCCTGCCGGTGCCGGTCAGCGCTGTCCAATACCGATCCGCTAATAGTCGATAAACAGCGTGAATCACCGGATAGCGACCGGGTCTTGGACACGGCAGCCGAACCGGACGACAGTGAGTGCCGAGACACCAGCCAAGAGAGGGGCGGCCACCATGACCGAACCGCTGACCGACGGCTTTCACCTGGTGGTGGATGCGCTGAAGGCCAACGATGTGGACACCATCTACGGGGTCGTGGGTATCCCTATAACCGATCTGGCGCGCACGGCGCAGGACGCCGGCATCAGGTATATCGGCTTTCGTCATGAGGGATCGGCCGGCAACGCCGCTGCCGCCGCCGGGTTTCTGACGCAGCGCCCCGGTGTGTGCCTGACGACCTCGGGTCCGGGTTTCCTCAACGGCCTGCCCGCATTGGCGAATGCCACCACGAATTGCTTTCCGATGATTCAGATCTCAGGATCCAGCAGCCGGGCGGTGGTGGACCTGCAGCGCGGTGACTATCAGGACATCGACCAGCTCAACGCGGCAAGGCCATTCGTCAAGGCGGCCTACCGAATCGCACGCGTCGAGGACATCGGGCGCGGCGTTGCGCGGGCCGTTCGCGCAGCCCTATCCGGCCGGCCGGGCGGTGTCTACCTGGACATTCCGGGCGAAGTGCTAGGACAGTCGATGACGCGATCCGCAGCGGCAGAATCGATTTGGCGTGTGGTGGACCCCGCGCCCCGCCAGCTGCCGGCGCCCGAGGCGGTCGACCGGGCACTCGACATCCTGGGCCGGGCCGCCAGACCGCTGATCGTGCTGGGCAAAGGCGCCGCCTATGCCCAGGCGGACAAGGTGATTCGGGAATTCGTAGAAAGCACCGGCATCCCCTACCTGCCGATGTCGATGGCCAAGGGCCTGCTGCCCGACTCGCACCCCCAATCGGCCGCGGCCGCTCGTTCGCTGGCCATCTCCCGCGCCGATGTGGTGCTGCTCATCGGCGCCCGGCTCAACTGGCTGCTGGGACATGGCGAGTCACCGCAATGGTCGGCGGACAGCAGGTTCATTCAGGTCGACATCGAGGCGGCGGAGTTCGACAGCAATCAGCCGATCGAGGCGCCGCTGGCGGGTGACATCGGATCGGTGATGGCGGCGTTGCGCGATGGCCTTGGCGATCACCCGATCAGCGCGCCAAGCGAATGGGCTGTCGAACTCGCCGAACGCAAGGCCCGCAACGACGCCAAGATGGCCGAGCGGCTCGCCGAGGATCCACACCCGATGCGTTTCTACAACGCGCTGCGCGCCATTCGGACCGTGCTGCAACGTAACCCGGACGTCTATGTGGTCAACGAGGGGGCCAACGCGCTGGACCTGACCCGCAATGTCATTGACATGGAGCTGCCGCGACACCGGCTGGACACCGGAACCTGGGGCGTGATGGGCATCGGTATGGGCTACGCGATCGCCGCGGCGGTCCAGACCGGCCGGCCCGTGGTCGCCATCGAGGGCGACAGCGCATTCGGCTTCAGCGGCATGGAGATCGAAACCATTTGCCGCTACCGGCTTCCCGTCACCGTCGTCATCCTCAACAACGGCGGCGTGTATCGCGGTGACGAAGCGGGCTCCGGGTCCGACCCGGCGCCGACGGTACTGAACTCGGGCGCACGTCACGAGTTGCTCGCAGAGGCGTTCGGCGGCAAGGGATATCACGTGACGAATCCGGAGGAACTGGAAGCTGCGCTGTCCGAAGCCCTCGATTCAGCCGGACCCGCCCTGATCGACTGCCGGCTCGACCCCGCCGCCGGTGTGGAAAGTGGGCACCTGTCCGCCCTGAATCCCAAGAGCGCCGCGACGTCTACGGGTTGAGGTTGCGCAGCTGCGCGGCAAAGAACTCGTCGAGTTTGAGGTGCCGGGCCGAGGTGACCAGCGCGCGGGCCACCGGCGATCCCGGGCCGGATGCGTTGGTGGCCAGCCCGATCAGCGCTCGCGGTGCGGGATCGGTCAACTCGACAGCCCGGATCTCGCCGCGGGTCGGTGTCATCCAGAGCCAGGTATGCGGCACGATGGTGGCCCAGTTGCCGTTCGCCACTTGCGCGAACAAGGAAGCAACGGAATCCGTCTCGACCTGGGGGTGCACTGTGACGTCATGTTCGGCGAACGCCGCGTCGATGACCTGCCGGTCGCGCATGTCGGTGGTGAGCAGGGCCAGTGGCAGCTGCGCCGCGTCCGGCCAGCGCAGCGTGGATGCGCCCGGTGGCAGCATGTCCGATCGCGCCAACAGCACATACTGTTCCTCGTAGAGCGGCAGGAGTGCCACATCCTGGCTGTCCCTGACGTCCGCCGGATGCGCGATGACGGCGTCGAGCTCGAACTCGTGCAGGCGCCGGTACAGTTCGGTTGTCGCCAGCCGGGAGCTGATCTGCACCTTTGCCAAGGGGTGGGCCGAGCAAAAGGCCGACAGCACCAGGGACGCCGTCGTGGACGCGGTCGGCACGGTGCCCAGCCGCAGCGTTCCGGTAATGCCGGACTGCACCGCGTGCACCTCGGCCTTGAACGCGTCGTGCTCGGCCAGAATCCGCTTTGCCCACACCACCAATCGCTCCCCCTCGGGGGTCAGCCCCTCGAAACTGTGGCCGCGATTGATCAGCGTCACGTTGAGTTCTCGCTCAAGCTTGGCAATTGCCGCCGACAGCGCTGGTTGGGAGACGTAACACTTCTCGGCGGCGCGGGCGAAATGGCGTTCCTGGGCCACCGCGACGAAGTACTCCAGCTGGCGGAAGAGCACCCGCACCTCCTGGTGGCCGTGGGCACGATCCCGCTGAGGCTAACGCGTGCGTCCCGGCCGGGCCAGTCTGGCGCCGCGCTCCGTCCCCGCTACGGCGAAATTGTTTGCTATGGCCCGCGGTCCCGGGATAGCCCCTAGAATGACGGAGTCGTGTTTATCGCACCGTCCCGAAGGGTGAAGGCCATGCGTCGAGCGGTTCGTTATCTGTTTGTCGTGGTGGCCAGCGCGACAATGGCCGCGGCCGGGTCGGGCAGCCCGGCCACCGGCGCCGTCCCGGTACCCCACCCCGTGCCCGGCGTCGCCTCGATTTTCCCGTCCAACGGCGCGGTAGTGGGGGTGGGAGCCCCCGTCGAGGTGACCTTCACTGCCCCGGTGCTCGATCACCGTGCCGCCGAGCGGTCCATCCACATCGGCTCGCCGTCGAACATGACCGGTCACTTCCGCTGGCTCGACGGCAACCTCGTGCAGTGGGTTCCGGACCGGTACTGGCCCGCGCACAGCCACGTGTCGGTGGGCGTGCAGGAACTGACCGAAGGCTTCGAGACCGGTGACGAACTGCTCGGTGTGGCAAGCATCTCCGCGCACACCTTCACCGTCAGCCGCAACGGCGAGGTGCTGCGCACCATGCCGGCCTCGATGGGTAAGCCGAGCCGCCCCACGCCGATCGGCAACTTCAACGCCATGTCCAAAGAGCGCACCGTCGTGATGGACTCGCGGACGATCGGTATCCCGCTGAACTCCTCCGACGGATACCTGATCACCGCCTCATACGCGGTTCGTGTCACATCGAGTGGCGTGTACGTGCATTCGGCGCCGTGGTCGGTGGGCCAGCAGGGCTATGCGAACGTCAGCCATGGCTGCATCAACCTCAGTCCGGACAACGCCGCCTGGTACTTCAACCAGGTCAACATCGGCGATCCCATCGACGTGGTGGCGTAAAGCTCACCCCACTCCGGCCTGGACGATCTTCACCACCACCAGCACCACGGCGACCACCAGGTAGGCCCGCAGGGTGAACAGGCCCGCGCGCCGCGTGGGTGACATCACCGGGCGCTCGAGTGTCGCGAGATCCGGTGTCTGCCAATAGTTGAGGTCCTGCGCGCGCTCCGCGCGGGTCAGCCGCGGCGTCGGGTCCCGACGATTCGAGAGGACCGTGACGACACCCCCGAGAATGCCAACCAACACACCGGCACCCATCCCGATCCCGATGGTCGACGTCGACAGCCGCGGAAACAGGGTCGCGGCCGTCAACGCCAGCGACAGCAGTACCAGACTCCACACGATGGTCCAGGCAACGATGTTCTGCCGCAGGCTGTTTGACCACGGCCCCAGCAACGTGCGGTCGTTGCAGAGCAACACCAGGAACACGGTGGCCGACGGCAGCACCACACCCGCCAGAGCCTGCACGCCCTGCGTGATCAGGCCCAGCACATGGTCCGGGCTGAACGCGACGGCCGCCGACACGGCGAGCAGCAGCGCGTAGCCGCCGTAAAACCATGGCGCCTCGGTGATCTTCCAGTGCAACGAATGCCGCTTGCCGAGTGCGTCGCCGACGGCGTACGTGGTGGCCAGCCCGATCGCGTTGGCGCCGATCAGTGATGCGTCGAGCAGGATGACCGCGAACAACACGCCGACGGTCCTGCTGCAGTGCTGAGCCAGACCCGCGGCCACCGCACCTGCGTCGGTGAAGTTGCCGGCATCGGGAGTTCCCGCCAATCCGAAGGCGGTCACCGCCATCAGAGCCGTCGCCCCGACCACCACCACGACGATGCCCAGCGCGAGATCGGCACGCGCGTAAGGGATCCAGCGCGTGGTGATGCGCTTGTCCACCACGTTTGACTGCTGGAAGTACAACTGCCAGGGCGCCACCGTCGTGCCCACGATCGCGACGACCAACAGCAGCACCGTCGAGTTGAGCCCACCCGGGAACTGCGGCGTCAGCCCGCCGATTGTGGCGGTCCAGGTCGGACGCACGAGCAGCGTCATCGGGATGATCACCACGTTCACCGCAATCAGCAGGAACATCAACGCTTCCCAGCGGCGGAACGATCCCCCGGCCACCACCGCGAACAGCAACACGGCGGCGGCGGGGATCGCGACGCTCTTCGGGCAACCCAGGAACCCGAGCGCCAGCGACACACCGATGAACTCGGTGACGATCGTCAGTGCGTTGAGCAGCAACAGATCACCGACGCTGAATGCGCCCCAGAACTTTCCGAACCGCTGAAAGATCAAGCGTGCGTGCCCAACTCGGGTGACCACGCCCAGCCGCAGCGCCATCTCCTGGTTGACGTACAGCACCGGAACCAGCAGCGCCAGCGTCCACAACAGGGCCATCCCGTAGTTCTGGCCGGCCTGCGCGTAGGTCGCGACGCCACCGGCGTCGTTGTCCCCGACCATCGCGATCAGGCCGGGACCGCTGATGACCAGCAGAGTCCGCAGCCGACGCCAGCGTCCGTTGACGTGGCCGTCGCGGCCGATACGGCCGAAGGCGCCGACGATGTCGCCGGTGTGCGCGCGATCCAGCACCGGAGGTTCGGCCACCGCGGGCAGCACTGGACGAGGGCTTGAGAGCGACGTCATGCCCTAGACCGCCAGCACCGCAAGGGGGCTCCGCGCTACGTAGGCGTCGGCCCGCTCTTGGGCGGTCATGTGCAGCGAAGCCTTCAATGCGCCGGCCCAGCGGCGAATGGCGAAAGTCACGTTGGTCATTGGACTACTCCTGACGGAAAGCCCGACCGGCTCGCGTCTGGCGCGGCAGTATCTCAGCCGGCGGATATGCCGGAGCCGGATCGGGACAGGATGGATTTCAGATACGGACTATCGCCGGGACTCATCTCGCCCTCACCCCCTCACGGCCAGGACACACGCGGGTGTCACCCTATTCACCACAGAAAGGCGCGAACGCCCGACAGAACGTCGAGCGCACCCCTCTCGTCGGAGCTTTGGCACTGCACGGCGTATCCGGGCCGAAGACCGGAAGCCACTTGGGCTCAACCCTTAAGCCGGGAAGAGCTGTCCTGACCCGGGGCGTCTTTCGACGTTCGGGGTCAGTGGCCTGTATCCATGCAGACGCCTCACCTACCGAGGTGCTTGCAGGTCCCATGGTGGCACTGCGATCCCAGCACGTCAAACGCGGTAGTCACGGCAAGCGCCTACCCTCGGCGGTATGGCAAACACGTTGCAGGATCCCGCGGTGGCTTCGACGCTCGAGCGGATGTACAGCGCCGCGCAGGACCAGATGGCGCAATTGCAGGCGAGGAGCGGCGATTTCGACCGCCCGATGACGGCGGCCGAGCGTACCGAGGCGATGAGCGAGTTCTACATCCCGGTGACACCGGAAGCCGGTCAGCTGCTCTACGCGCTGGTGCGGGGTAGCCGTCCGGTGACGGTCGTCGAATTCGGGATGTCCTTCGGCATCTCCGCGATCCATCTGGCCGCGGCCGTCCGGGACAACGGCAGTGGCACCGTCATCACCACCGAGCTCAGCGACAGCAAGATTGCCGCAGCCAAGCAGACATTCGCCGAGACGGGGCTGGACGGGGTGATCTCCATCCTGGAGGGCGACGCCCTGTCCACCCTGGCCGACCTGCACGGTCCGGTCGACTTCGTGCTGCTGGACGGGTGGAAGGACCTGTACCTGCCGGTGATCAAACTGCTGCAGCCGTCGCTGTCCCCGGGTGCACTGGTGGTCGCCGACAACACCGAGTCGGCCGACCTCAGGCCGTATCTGGATTACATGCGCGATCCGGGCAACGGTTACGTGAGCTTCAACTTCCCGGTGCGGGCCACTGACAGCATGGAATTGAGCTGCTGGACCGGTTAGCGGACCGACTCTTCCAGCCAGGGCAACATCCACTTGACCCCTTCCGGGGTGAGGTGCACACCGTCGCTGCGGACCTTGATGCCGTCGACCTTGGCGGTGTAAACGCCGTCCGGGCAGAGCTTTTTGTTGAGGTCGACGATACCGACCTTCGGACGCTGCCCAATTGCGTTGCGCAACATGGTGTTCCACTGGTTGACCCGGTCCGGTTGGTCCTCCGGGTACAGCCGTCCGTCCGGTTTCTCACCGCCGCGGCTGTAGGGCACCGTGGCGACCATCACCCGTACCCCGGTCGAGCCCACGATGTCGAGCGCCCGATTCAATTCGAAGTTCAGGTACGCGTCGAACGCCGGGTCGCCGATGTGGGTCCACTTGCCCTCGTTCACCCGGTCGACAGTCTCCCAACGGCCGATGACCAGGAGCGCGACATCCGGTCGGTCCTGGGCGATCTGGGCTGCCCAGCGGCCCGGCCAGGTGTCGCATTCGGGTCGCTGCTCCAGCGTCTGACCGATGTAGCGGTACGGCGTGCCGCGCACCAGGCTGCACCCGATGACGGTGTGGTCGATGAACCGGAACCCGGGTGTGGGCGGCAGGAAGTGCATCATCGTCCAGCCGATCGAATCACCGAACACCGAAACGGTGAACGGCTGATTGGGATCTCGCGGACCTGGCGCCGGCCGGTTGTCGATGGGGGGTGAGGGCGACACCGCCGCCACCGCGGAAACCCCGGGCGGCAGACCGACTTCGTGCAGGCCCGTGCCGACCGGCACCACCAGGATCGTCGCCGCGGCAGCGCTGGCCACGGTGGCCGCGGCCAACGGCAACAGCGGAACCCGTTGCGGCCGCCAGCGCCGGATCGGTTGCTCGATCGCCCAATACGAGATTCCGGCCACCGCGAGCGTGAGCACACAGCGGGCACCGAACAGGTTGAGTCCCGACCATCCGGTGCGTTCACCGTTGAGCACCAGGAAGATCGGCCAGTGCCACAGGTAGACGCCGTAGGAGATCGCGCCCAGCCACACCAGCGGGCGCCAGGCCAGCACCCGCGCCACCATTCCCCGCTGCTCGAGTGCCACCGGGGCGACCACCAGGACGGCGGCTATGGCCACCACGATCAGCAGCCCGTGCCGGAACTCGCTTGCGCTACCCGAGGCGTAGTGCGTCAGCGCCGCCAGCGCAGCCAGACCGGCAACCGGCAGTGCCCGTGCCACCCGCCGTGCCCAGCGGGTCCGGATCAGGCACCACCCACGGTTGAGCGCCGACCAGTCTCTGACCAGTAGGGCTGACGCCGCGGCACCCACCAGCAGCGCCTGGGCGCGGGTGTCGGTGCCGAAATAGATCCGGTCGCGGGTGGTGTCGGAGGTGAAGACGATCGCGGCCGCGGCCGAGGCCGTCGCACCGAGCGTGGCAATCACAAAGGCGGCGAACCGAACATGACCGACGGTGATCTTGGCGAAGTAGCGCCGGGCCCGCGCGGCCAAGATCAAGGTGATCCCGATCAGCAGTACCGGCCAGACGATGTAGTACTGCTCCTCCACCCCCAGCGACCAGGTGTGCTGCAGCGGAGACGGCGCCCCCTGGGTGAAATAGTCGGTCTTCTGGGCCACGAACCGCCAGTTGGCCACCCACGCGAAGGCTGCGATCGCGTCTCCGCGCAAACCGTCGAGCGACTGGTAGGGCAGAAACTCGCGGGCGACGCCCACGGTGAGCACCATCAGCACCAGGGCCGGCAGCAGGCGGCGCGCACGCCGTATCCAGAAGCCGGTGAGGTCGATACGACCGGAGCGTCCCAATTCGTCGAGCAACAACGACGTGATCAGGAATCCGCTGAGGACGAAGAAGATGTCCACGCCGATGAAGCCGCCACCGACACCGGGAACACCGCCGTGCCCGATCAGCACCAGGGCGACGGCTACGGCACGCAGGCCGTCCAACGCGGGGATGCCGCTAGGCCGGTCCCCCCGGTCCCACGCCGCCCGTCGGCCGGCCCGCCGCACGGGAGCAACCCATCGAGACCTGGGTGCAGAACGTGCCGGTGCGGGATTCTTTCCGCCCGGCTCGGTTTTCGCTGTCAGCGCGCCCTGACCACGTCCTCGTCCGGCGCCGAATGTGATGCCGATACGTCGCTGCCCCTCCTCTTGATCCGAGAAATTTTAGGGGCGGCGCGGCCGGAATCGGGGTACGACACGCGGAATTGCCGAAGAACCGCAACGGATTTGCCGCGCCGGGGCTAGCTGCCAGTGAAGGCGGCCGGCCGCCGCTGGTGGAACGCCGAGGCCCCTTCGATGAAGTCGTCGGACTGCACCAGGATCGCCTGCCCTTGCAGCTCGCGTTCGAACGCAACCTCAATCCCGTCCAGACTGGCCGCGTTGATCGCCGCCTTGGTGGCCGCGAACGCGGCCGACGGACCGGTCAGCAGCGCCCGGATGACCTTGGCCGCCTCCCAGTCGAGTCGCTCTGGTGGATGAATGGCGCTGATCAGACCCCACGTCAGTGCCTCAGCCGCGGACAGTCGCTCGTTGAGCAACGCGATGCGCATCGCCCTGCCGCGGCCTATCGTCGCCGCCAGTGAGGCCGAAGCGCCGGCGTCGGGCATCAGTCCCATTCTGGTGACTCCCAGCGTGAGATAGGCCGTCTCGGCCGCCAGCACCAGGTCGCACGCCAGGATCAGGGAGATGGCGTTTCCAGCGGCCGGGCCTTGCACGACGGCGACCACGGGCTGTGGCATCGCGGTAATGGCGCGCACCACCCGATTCCCTTCTTCGCCGAAGTTGATCGCCGAGCCGACGCCGTGCCAGTCGTCGACGTTCATGCTGGCTCCGGCGCTGAAGGCGCGGCCCGCACCACCCAGTCGCACGACCTTGATTTCGGGATCGGTCGCCGTGGCCTCCAGCAGGTCGGCGAGACCCGACAGCACCGGCACGGTGAGCGCGTTGAGACTTTCCGGCCGGTCGAACGTCACCGAGAGCACTCCGTCGACCCGACTGACCGATAGCCCTTGCAGCGTGGTCGCCAGTTCCGCTTCGTAGTTGCGCATGCCCGTCTTCCTTTCGTCTGGCCCAGCCAAAAGGCCGCTAAGCGAAAGATACATCAGTGCATACGATCCATCAATGTAGCCGATGTCACGGTCCTATGCCGATCCGGCGGCTCCGCTGTCGACACCGGCATCGATGCAGTTCAGGCCCAGTTCTCCGAGCACCTCGGAGGTGTGTGCCCCCAAACCCGGCGCGGGACCCGAGACGCCGCCGGGTGTGCGGGAGAACCAGGTCGGCACGCCCGGGAACCGTACCGGGCCGTGTGGGCTGTCCACCGTCTCGAAGAACCCGACCGCATCGAGCTGCGGGTCATCGAACAGTTCGGCCGGAGACGACAGCGCTGACGCCGGTATCTCCAGCTCGCGGAGCAGGTCCAGCCATTCCGCGGTGGTGCGCTGGGCGAACGTCTCGGCGAGCAACGCGTAGATCGCGTCGATCCGGCCGGCGCGGCCCTCCAGCGTGGCGTAATCCTCGCTGACCCAGGCGGGCTGCACGGCATCGGTGAACGCGGCCCAGTGCTTGTCGTTGTAGATCAGGGCCGACAGGTAGCCGTCACTGGTGCGGTACGGCCGGCGGTTGGGCGCCACCGTGCGGGGGTAGACGGCGGGACCCAGTGGCGGATCAAACATGGCGCCGTTGGCATGCTCGACCAGCATGAACGAGGCCATGGCCTCGAACATGCCGATCTCCACCTCCTGACCCTCACCGGTGCGTTCCCGATGGAAGAGCGCCATCATCGTCGCGTAGAGCGCCGTCAGGCCGGCGACCTTGTCGGCCACGATCGTCCCCACATAACTGGCTTCACCGGTCAGCTGCTGCTGCACGGACGGCAACCCGCAGGCGGCCTGGATGGTGTCGTCGTAGGCCGGCAGGTCCCGTTTCGGCCCGCGCCGGCTGTAGCCGTAGCAGTTGGTGTAGACGATCGCGCTGTTGAGGGCGGCGACCTCGGCGTAGCTCAGTCCGAGCCGCCCGATCGCCGCGGCCCGCATCGAGTGGATGAACACGTCGGCGCGTTCGATCAGCGCATGCAGGGCGGTCCGGCCGGCGTCGGACTTCAGATCCAGGGTGATGGCGCGTTTGCCGCGATTGACATTGACGAAGACGCCGCTCATCCCGGGTGCCGGCCCTACCGAGACGTAGCGGGTGTCATCACCCTGCGGGGGTTCGATCTTGATGACGTCGGCACCCATGTCGGCCATGATCTGGGTGCAGTAGGGGCCCATCACCATCGCGGTGAGGTCGACGACGCGCACGCCCGCCAGCGGCCCGGACTTCGGCGACTTGGAGTCAGACATGGTGAGCATTCTCCTTGATCGCCCACGCCGCTGACTCGAAGCTGTACCGGATGTGGTCGGCGTGACCGTTCGGAACCACCGAGAAGACCAGCGGCGCGCTGAGATCCCGCACGGCATAGAGCTGTTCGGCGACATCCTCGATGGTCCAGGCCAACCGTTGCACACCCGGAGTCTCGGCGGCCACCGCGCGGGCCACCCGGCCGGCGATGGCGATCAGCACTTCACCGTTGATTGGGCAGGACTCGTGCGCGAGAAATCCCACCACGGGCGCCACCAACTCGGCCCCCATCGGCGGATAGGCCGAAATATCGAGTCCTTCGGCCATTCTCGTCACCGCGGACGGCACGATGACGTTGCACAGCACGCCCTCCGCCGCGCCTTCGAGCGCCACGACATTGGACAGACCGATGAGGCCGGCTTTGGCGGCGGCGTAATTGGCGACGCCGTGGTTTCCGTACATACCACCGATCGAGGAGGTCAGCACGATACGGCCATAGCCGGCTTCACACATCAGCGGGAAAGCGGGACGCACCACATGAAACGCGCCGCGCAGATGGACGTCGAGCACGGCGTCGAAGTCCTCGTAGCTCAGCTCCTTCAGCGAGCCGCGCCGGACGTTGCCTGCGTTGTGGATCAGGATGTCGACGCGCCCGAAGTGATCGAGCGCCGTTTGGATGATCGCCTGCCCGCCCGCCGGGGTGGTCACCGACTCGGCACAGCTGACCGCTGTACCGCCGGCCGCGCTGATCTCTGCCGTAACCTCCTGCGCCGGTATGGCATTCGTGCCGTCACCGGTCAGCGTGCCGCCGGTGTCGTTCACCACGATCTTCGCGCCGCGGGCGGCCAGCATCAGGGCGTATTCACGTCCGAGGCCTCTGCCAGCACCGGTGATCACGGCGACCCGGCCGTCGAATCTCAGTTCGGTCATCGCAGTTCGAGACCGTCCAGGTCGCCCGCGGCGCGCCACTGCGCGAGCAGGTCGCCGAAGGCGTAGAAGCCGGGTCCGTACGGCTCTCCGAGGTGTGAGCGGATTCCCTCGGTGCCGCCACCTTCGTTGTTGTAATAACCGGGCGTGCATTCCGAATCGAATTGGCTGTTGTCGATTGCGGTCTCCCGGATGGTTCGGCACCACGCGTCCTGCGCCTGCTGACTGGGTTCCACCGT
Organism: Mycobacterium sp. TY814; assembly: GCF_030755175.1. Classification (NCBI taxonomy): domain Bacteria; kingdom Bacillati; phylum Actinomycetota; class Actinomycetes; order Mycobacteriales; family Mycobacteriaceae; genus Mycobacterium; species Mycobacterium sp. TY814. The sequence goes on along the minus strand of NZ_JAUFRY010000001.1, from coordinate 3,083,056 downwards.
CGTCGCGCCGCGCGCCAGGGCTTCCGCAATGACGTAGGCGATGTGCTCGCCCTGCAGTTCGTAGTTGGCGGCGATGTTCGCCGAGATGCCGACCTGGGTGAAGCCGGTGAAGAACTGGTTCGGAAACCCGCGGCTGGTCATGCCGTGCAACGTCCGGTAACCATCCCGCCAGTGGTCGAACAGCGACAGCCCGTTTCGGCCTTCGATCGTCTCCATCGAGTAGCGGCGCCGAAGTTCGGTGGTGATCTCGAATCCACTCGCATAGATGATGCAGTCGACCTCGTATTCGATCCCGTTTGCCACCAACCCGTTTGGCGTCGCCCGCTCGACGCCCTTGGTGCCGGAGACATCGACCAGGGTGACATTCGGACGGTTGAAGGTAGGCAGATAGTCGTCGTTGGTGCACGGCCGTTTGCACAGGAAGCGGTAGTAGGGTTTGAGCGCCTCGGCGGTCTCCGGGTCGTCGACGATATCCTCGATCCGGCGGCGCAGCCGCTCCATCAGCTTGTAGTCTTCCTCCTCGCGGATGCCCATGAACTGCTCGGGGGTCATGGCCGCCGGATCCGGCAGGGCGAGCACCCGGGCGGCCGTGTTGCGGCCGAGCTCGGTCCAGAAGTCGCAGACGAGGTCAGGCTGCCCCAGCGCCATTCCCTCGAACGTCCAGGCATGGAAGTTGCGCTGACGTTCCTTCTGCCAGCCCGGCCGCAGCGACCTCGCCCATTCCGGATCGGTCGGCGTATTGTTGCGCACCCCAACCGAGGAGGGGGTGCGCTGAAACACGTAGAGATGCTGGGCGTATCGGCCCAGGAACGGCACGATCTGCACGGCGGTGGCCCCGGTGCCCACGACGGCGACCCGCTTGTCGCTCAGACCGGTCAGCCCGCCGGTGGCATCCCCGCCGGTATAGCCGTAGTCCCAGCGCGACGAGTGGAAACTGTGTCCCCGAAAGTCCTTGATCCCCGGGATACCCGGCAGTTTCGGTCGGTGAAACGGCCCCGAGGCGACCACCACGAACCGTGCCCGGATATCGTCGTCACGATTGGTGCCGACCCGCCAGCGCTGAATGTCGTCATCCCAGTGCAGTGTCCGCACCTGAGTGGAGAACAGCGCGGAATCGTAAAGCCCGTAATGCTTCCCGATGCGCCGGCAATGCTCGTAGATCTCGGTGCCGTCAGCGAACTTCTTGCTCGGTATGAAGTTCAGCTCTTCCAGAAGCGGTACGTAGCAATACGATTCGTTGTCACATTGCAGGCCGGGGTAACGGTTCCAATACCACACACCACCGAAGTCGCCGCCCAGTTCGATGATTCGGACGTCGTCGACACCGGCCTTCTTCAGGTGAGCGGCGCACAGCAGGCCGCCGAAACCCCCGCCGAGCACCGCCACGTCGATGTCGGCGGAGATCGGATCACGGACCAGATCGGGCGAGTACGGGTCGATCTCGTAGAAGCCGGCGAAGTCGTCCACCAGTTCGATGTACTGCCGGGAACCTTCTGGGCGCAGCCGTTTTTCGCGCTCCCGCCGGTACTTCTCACGCAGCGCAGGCAGGTCGATGTCGTCAGGTGTCGCGGTCGGCGGGCAGTCGGAAATGCCGGTCATGCCAACGCATTCTCCGGCAATGCCGCGGCATGCAGTGGCGCCGCCATGTCGTGCACGGCCGACAGCACCTCTTCGGCAAACAAGCGAGTGCTGTCCATCGCCTCGTCATAGGGCATGGTGCCGAATTGCGGGACGATGGTCAGCTCGGCGAACGAGCATGCCTCCTGGGCAGCGACGATCCGGTGATAGATCTCGTCCGGCGTGCCGATCAGCAGATTGGAGGCGTGATAGCCCGGCGTCTTCGGCGCACCTTTGGCGTCCGTGGTGACCGAGGATGCCAGCACCGCGGTGGCGGTGGCTTCCCGCGCCGCATAGGCCTCGTATCCCTTGACACCCTTGAAGTTCGACGCGTCGGCGAAGCCGTAATGGACCGTCACGTCCCGGTTGGCCGTCCAGATCCATTCCTCCGATTTCGCGGCGTTCCGGGCGTCCGAGACGCAGTACATGAACATGACGTTCTTGGGCTGGCACGGCGGCAGCCCCTCCTCCTTGCGGAAGATGTTCACCTGCTGCACTTCCCGGCCGGCGTCCTCGATGGGCTTGTTTCCCACGAACAACGGCACCATGCCGCGCCGGGACAGGATTTCCAGTGACTCCGCGGTCGAGGACGAGCTATAGATGCGGGAGAACAGGTCGGTGCTGCGCGGCTCGGGCCGAAGCGACATCTCCGGTACCCGGAAGATCTCTCCCTCATAGGAGAACCGCTCACCGGAGAGCGCCAGTTGCAGGATGTCCAACGTCTCGTTGAACCGCTGACGGCTCTCCTCCCGCGGCACGCCGACGGCGTCGAACTCGCCCTTGGACACTCCACGCCCGATCCCGATGGTGTCGTAGCGGCCGTTGGAGATGAGGTCGAGATAGGCGATCTGATGCGCCAGGCGGACCGGATGCCACCACGGCGCCACCACGACGAAGGTGCCCAGGCTGATCTGCTCGGTACGGCCGGCGAAGTAGCTCAACGCCTGAATGGGGTTGGGCGTCATGCCATACGGCGTCCCGCAGTGTTCCGGCATCCAGATGCCGTCGAATCCGAGCGGTTCGGCCAGATCGGCGATGGCCAGGGTGCTCTGCACGCACTCCCAATCCGGGGTGGCCGGTGGCCGGCTGAAGTCTTCGGCGAGCACGCGCTCCCAGTCCTGCGAGTTGTGCGCTCCGAAGCCGAGATTGACCTTCATCGTTGTATCTCCGTCTCTGTTGCCAATGGTTGCGGGGCGCCGGCCCCCATGTACTGCGCGAGGTTGCGGTGCAGGTTTGCGGTGCTGCGTTCCATGTAGGGGTTGGGCTTCGGCCCGCGGAAACCGAGCGACTTCATCCCTTGCTGCACCGCGGCCATGTTGGAGAAGTCCTGCGGCAGCACACTGCGCCAGTTCGGGTCATCCGGCGGTGCGTACACCCATTCGGTCTGCGGCTCTTCGCCTTCGGGGTACAGCTCGTAGCAGGAGGCTTCGAAGATGCACTGGTCGGGGTCGTAGCCGTGCGGCCGCGCGCTGTAGCACAACGCGGTGGTCAGGCCCTGGCCGATCTGAAAATTCGGGAAGATCTGCCAGGCTGTGCCGCTGCTGGCCAGGTGCTCGGGATCGATGGCCGGCCAGATCACGCCGCGCGCAGCGTCGTCGTTGCGGGCCGAGGTGAGCCAATGATCGAGCACCCGGTCGGCCGGCGCGTCCTGCGGCAACTCGTCGACGAGTCGCAGTGCCGCGTCCACCAAGGTCCTGGTGGTGGTCGCATTGGTCTCCTCGAGCGTGTAGAGCTGCATTTCGGCGGTGGACACGCGGGGGTCCGCCCCGGTGCCGAGCCGGATCTTGGATTTGGTCTCGGCCAGATCCTTCGGTGCGTCGTAACCGATGTTGCTGTGCCTGCCGTGCGCGGCCGCCCAGCCGCGGAAGTTGCCGAACTTGTTGAACTGGGGATGTGTGGTCGCGACGTGGTAGGTCTCGTTGAAGGCCTCCATCGCGACCTTCCAATTGCACTGGAAATGCAGCCACTTTCGCCACTTGCAGCGCATGTCCTGCAGATTGAACGGATCCAGCATGGTCGCGGCCGGCTCGAGGTAGTCGCGCAACGGCTCGGCTGCGGGGTCCATGTTGATCCAGATCCAGCCGCCCCAGGTGTCCACGTGGACCATGCCCAGGTGGGTGTTCTCCGGGGTCAGCGCGCCCTGCCAGTCGGCCCGTTCGGGGATGTGGATGCAGCTGCCGTCCTGGCCGTAGGTCCAGCCGTGGAAGCCGCAGACGAATGATTTCTTCTGCCCGCACGCATTTTTGGCGCCGGCGGGGGTGTCCACCAGGCGGCGGCCGCGGTGTACGCACACATTGTGGTGCGCCTTGAAAGTGTCAGGACCGGTCCGCACCACCAGGATCGAGTCGTCAAGGATGTCGTAGGTCAGGTAGCTGCCCACCTTGGGCAGATCCTCCACCCTGCCCACCTGCTGCCATACCCTGCGCCACAACCTGTCCCGTTCCGCGCGCGCATAGTCCTCGGAAAGGTAGGCCTCGACGCCGATCGTGACCGGGGCCGTCAATTCGTCGTCCATCTCACCTCCTGCTAGTCCCACCGCTTGATCGCGTCACGGAAGGAGTCGTCCTTGAGGAACAGCGAGGTGTTGTCCGCTCCCAGATGTCCCCATTTGAGGTTCAGGCCGCCGTCGACCAGCAGCGTCTGCCCGGTGACATAGGTGGACAGATCCGACAGCAGGAACAGGACGGCACCGGCCACCTCGCCGGGGCGGCCACGCCGACCCATGGCGATGGCACGGCGGTCCCGGTGCGGATCGTCGTCGGTGTAGGTCTGCGATGCCGGCGTCGCAGTGACGCCGGGCGCGACGGCGTTGACCCGGATGGCCTGTCCGCCATCGTCATACGCCAACTCGGCGGCCATGGTCCGGGTCGCGGCGACTATCGCGGCCTTGGCGGTGCCGTAGGCGATGTGGAAGGGCGCGGTGTTCATCCCGCTGATCGAGGAAATCGACACGATGGAGCCGGGGAGCCTGCGGCGCTTGAGTTCTGCGGCCACGGCCTGACTCGTGAAGAACATCGTCTCCAGGTTCTGTGTGAACAACTCGCGCCAGTCGCTGCGCGTCACCCGGGTGGACGGCATCCACGTCGAGGGATCCGCGCCACCGGCGACGTTGACCAGACCATAGAGCTGTCCGTCGGCACGGGTGGCGGCCTCCATGACCGCAGCCACCCCGGCATCGGTGGACACGTCGGCGGCAACCGGAACCACCGCCAATCCTTCGTCCACCAGCGGCGTGATGTGTCGATCGAGATTGTCGCGACCACGACTGACCGCGACCACGGTCGCGCCGGCTTCCGCGACCATGCGCGTCACCGTGGTGCCGATACCGCCGCCCGCGGCTCCGGCCACCACGATGACCCGCCCGGCAAGGCCCAGCAGCGCCGAGCTCATTCAATTGTCCGGACATGATAATGACGTGCATCCATTAGAGAGCATGATTCTCTCGTAGCAGCCCGCCCGTCAAGGCCGGTCGTGTTCACGCTGGTCGCTATTGTCTGGACCAGGCAATGATTGCTATCGTCCGACCGGTGAACGCTGCTCGTTACAGCGCCGCACGGCCTGCGACTCTCGCCGCAGGCTGGACCCTGACGCGGCTCACCGAGCCCAGCCGGCTGTTCGGGGCGAACGGTTTGCGCACCGGACCCGATGGCCGGATCTACATCGCGCAGGTCACCGGCAGCCAGATCAGCGCGCTCGACCTGCGCACCGGTCACCTCGACACCGTGAGCGCCAAGGGTGGCGACATCATCGCCCCCGATGACGTGGCGTTCGACCCTGACGGCAACCTCTATGCGACCGAGGTGATGGACGGACGGGTGAGCGTCCGCGACACCGCGGGCCGCACCCGGGTGCTGCGCGACGATCTGCCGTCTGCCAACGGCATCACCGTCCACCACGGCCGGGTGTTCATCGGCGAATGCCGCGCGGGGGGTCGCCTGGTGGAACTCGACCGGAGCGGCGGCGCCCCCACGGTGCTACTGGAGAACGTGCCGTCACCGAACGCCATGGAGGTGGGCCCGGACGGGTACTTGTACTTCCCGGTGATGGGAGCCAATGAGATCTGGCGTATCGACCCCGATGGTGCTGAGCCACAACGGGTGGCGGGTGATCTCGGCGTGCCCGACGCGGTCAAGTTCGACTCCGAGGGCTTCCTCGTGTCGACGCAGGTCCACAGCGGCCAGGTGCTGCGCATCGACCCGCGCACCGGGCGGCAGCAGATGTTGGCGCAGCTCACTCCAGGACTGGACAACCTGACCTTCGCCGACGACCGGTTGTTCGTCTCGAATTTCACCGGGGAGATCACCGAGATTTTCCGGGACGGCCAGACCCGGACGGTGCTGGACGGCGGGCTCAACTGGCCATTGGACCTGGCGTTCGGTGCCGACGGCAACCTCTACATCGCCGACGGGACATACTGCTACACGCTGCTCGCAGACGGCACGCTGCGCACCGCCGGAATGCTCTTCAGTCCGGGCTACCCCGGATTTCTGCGCGGACTGGCGGCCGCCGGATGCGGCGAGTTCATCGTCACCACCTCGAACGGAGAGATCGCCCGCTACCGGCCGACGGGCAGCGAAAGCCAAGTGCTGGCACAGGGTTTCGACCAGCTTTATGGTGTCGACGTCACCGCCGACGGCGGGATCGTGGCGGCCGAGCTCGGCGCGGGCCGGGTGGTGGGGATCCGCTCGGGTGAGGTGGAGGTGCTGGCCGCGGGTCTGCACGAACCCGTCGGCGTGGCCGTCACTCCCGAGGGGTCCTGCCTGGTGTCCGAGGCCGGGGCGGGGCGAGTAGTCAGGCTCGGTGACACCCGGCCGGTGATCGAGGGACTGCAACGGCCACAGGGGCTGGTCGTTCTCGATCGGCAGGTATTCGTGGTCGACGCCGCGGCAAAGGAACTCGTCGCCGTCGACCTGGACGACGGGACCCGGGTCACCGTCGCGGCGGACCTGCCGGTCGGCGCGCCTCCGGGTGTCGTGCCCAAGCCGCTGCGCGGGATGCCACCATTCTCCGGACCGCAGGGACCGTTCGCCGGCATCGCCGCCGGACCTGACGGCACGCTGTACGTTTCCGCTGACGCCGAGGGCAGCGTGCTGGCGCTGCGCCGGGAAAGATGAAGGGCCACAATGTCTGACGCGAAGCTGGCCGACCATCGCTACCTCCAGGTGGCACGCACGTTGCGCAAGGAGATCGTGGACGGGGTTTATCCCGTCGGCTCCCAACTCCCGACCGAGCACGAACTGTGCGAGCGGTTCGCGGTCAGTCGCTACACGGTCAGGGAGGCGCTGCGCAGGCTGCGTGACGACAACCTGGTGTCATCCCGGCCGCGTACCGGAACGCTCGTCGTGCCACGGCCATCCGCGGATTCCTACGTGCAGCATGTCATGTCGATCAACGACCTGCTCGATTTCGCGTCCGGTACCCGGTTCGCCATCGAGTCCGTCGCGATGGTCAGCATCGATGACGACCTGGCCGCGCGCACCGGCCTGGCCGTCGGCGAGCAATGGCTGTCGGTTCGCGGGGCGCGCCAGGCCGTCGAGTCGACGCTGTGTCGCACGGAGTACTACATCAACCGGGAGTTCGCGGCGGTCGGCCGCCTGCTGCAGCGCCACGAAGGGCCGATCTTTCCCTTGATCGAGGACCTGTTCGGGCTCAGCATCGTTGAGGTGCACCAGGAGATCAGCGCAGTGCTGCTGTCCGCCGACCTCGCGACCGACCTGGACGCCGAGCCGGGCACTCCCGCGTTACAGGTTCAGCGCACCTACCGCGCTTCGGATGATCGGGTGGCCCAGGTGACCATCAACACGCACCCGGCGTCGCGATTCCGTCATTCGATGACAATGCGGCGTGTCCGTGGTTAGGAAACTGATCGACGGGCGGTGGCTCCGTTGGGACGATGAGCGGGCCGCGGCGGCGTACGCGCAGGGACTCTGGATCGACGGCACAGTGGCGGACGCCCTGCGGGAGGCCGCCGCGCGCACACCCGAGCGGGTAGCACTGGTCGACGGCGAGCACCGTCTGACGTGTGCGGACCTCCACCGGCGGGCCACGGCGCTCGCACACGTCCTGCGGTCGCGGGTTCCGCCGGGCAGCGTGGTGTCGTTCATGCTGCCCAACTGGCATGAGGCCGCGGTGATCTACCTGGCCAGCACGCTCGCGGGCATGGTGGCCAACCCGATCCTGCCGTCTTTGCGGGACCGTGAACTCCGCTTCATCCTCGAAGACGCGGGCAGCCGGATGGTGTTCATTCCGTCGGCATTCGGGCGCCATGACTTCGCGGCGATGCTGCACAGGGTGACAGCGGAGCTGACGTCACCGCCGGATGTCGTTGTGGTGCGTGGAGATTGCGAAGCGGGTCAGATCCCGTTCGACTCACTGGTTTCGCCCCCCATGCCGCTGCCCGCGCCCGATCCCGACGCCGTACGCATGATCCTGTACACCTCGGGAACCACCGGTCGACCGAAAGGGGTTCTGCACAGCCATAATTCGATCCATGCGCTGCTCCGCCAGATCGGCGGGCACTGGCTGGTGGAGCCGGGGGACGTGTTCCTGGTGGCCTCACCGATCGCGCATATCGGCGGCTCGATCTACGCCTTCGAGGCCCCGCTGCTGCTGGGTGTCACCGCTGTGCTGATCGAACGCTGGGACGCCGACGAGGCGGTGCGGCTCATGGTCGCGGAACGTTGCACCCATATGGCCGGCGCGACACCATTCCTCGATCAACTGCTCTCGGCGGCCGAAAAGGTGCCTACCCGGTTGCCCGACCTCAAGGTCTTCATCTGCGGTGGGGCGTCCGTGTCGCCGACCTTGATCAGCAAGGCCGCAGCATATTTCGACTCTGCCGTCGTCACCCGGGTGTACGGGTCGACGGAGGTTCCGGTGACCACGGTCGGTTCGCCGGGCAATCGCGACCACGCGGCCGGCACCGACGGGCGGCCCGGCATTGCCGACGTGATATTGGTGGACGGGGAGATCCGCGTGCGGGGGCCGCAGATGCTGGTGGGCTACCTGCATCCGGAGGACGAAGACGAATCCTTCGACGCCGACGGCTACTTTCGCACCGGTGATCTGGCGCACTGGGTGGACGACGAATACCTCGTGGTCACCGGCCGCGCGAAGGACATCATCATCCGAAACGGCGAGAATATTTCGCCGAAGGAAGTCGAGGACGTCCTGGCCGGCCATCCCGGCATCGCCGAGGTCGCCATCGTCGGGCTACCCGACGAACGCACCGGCGAGCGCGCGTGCGCCGTCGTCGTTCCGCGGGCTGCGCCGGGACCGGATGTGGCGAGCCTGTCGGATTTTCTGGGGGCGTCCGGCGTCGCGCGCTTCAAAGCTCCCGAGCAAGTGGTCATCTGGGACGACTTGCCGAAGAACGACGCGGGGAAGGTGCTCAAGCATCAGATCAAGGCGGCGCTGACGGAGGCGGAGCACTGACATGCAGGTAGCGATCGTGACGGGCGCCACCGGAGGCATCGGATTCGGTTGCGCGGCAAAGCTTGCCGAGTCGGGAATGGCCGTGTTGGGGACGGGACGGGACGAGGCGAAACTGGCCCAATTGGCAGCGGCGATCGGCGACCCCGAACGGGTGGCTACCGTGGCGGTCGACCTCGTCGACGACGACGCACCTCGCCGGATCGTCGATGCCGCCATCTCCCAGTGGGGCCGCGTCGATTTCCTGGTCAACGCCGCCGGGATCGGCAGCCCCCAGCCTCTGCACGAGACCGATGACGAATCCCTGGACCATTTCCTGGCTTTGATGCTGCGCGCGCCGTTCCGGTTGGTGCGTGAGGTGCTGCCGCAGCTGCGGCCCGGCTCGGGGATCGTCAACATCACGTCGACGTTCGCGGTGGTGGGCGGCATGCGCGGCGGGGCCTACTCGGCGGCCAAGGGCGGGCTCACCGCGATGACCACGCACATCGCCTGCCAGTACGGGGCGCAGGGAATACGCTGCAACGCAGTGGCTCCCGGCGTCATTCAGACGGCCATGACCGAACACCGGCTGGCTGACGAGCGGTTCCGGCGGATCAACGTCGAGATGACACCGCACCAGCGGCTGGGCACCGTCGACGACGTCGCCGGCACGGTGGCGTTCCTCTGCTCGCCCGGTGGTGCCTTCATCAACGGCCAGACCATCGTCGTCGACGGCGGGTGGAGCGCCACCAGGTACCTTTCCGAGCGGGCGTTGAACTCCGAGTGGAAAACCTGAACGGCATCAACGCATTTCGAAGTGATGCCGGATGCCGTAGAGCATCTTGGCGTGTGCCTTGACGGCCTCGCGGACGGTGAACGCGGCCAGCGGCCGGGGCGCGGCGAACCGGATCCGTTCGGTGACCCTGGTGCCGCCGTCGATCGGCTCGAAACCCACCGTCGCGCGCAGCCGCACGCCGGGCGACTGGTCGGCTTCGGTCTGTACGTCGCCGCTGACCGGGACGTAGAGCCGGGCCCGGTAGGTCACCTTCATCGCGACCGGCCCCAGCGGAATCCGGTCCACCACTTCATAGCTCACCCGGTAGCCGTCCGGCGTCTCGGTACGGGACAACAGCTCGACCGACACGATCAGCGGGTGCACCAGCCTGATGTTGTCCAGGTCGACGTAGTAGTCGCGAACCTGATCAGGCGGTGCGGGCACCTGTTCGGTCAATGTTCGTTCCGCGCGAGCGATCCACCAGGTCATGCCGACTCCCCCGTCAGGTGAACTGGGCAAGGAGCGACGCCGTGCGCCACCACACCAACACCCCGAAGAGAACCACCATCGCGACCGTCGCCGCCGCCTGGATGAGATCCCGTCGCTGCCGGGGCGCATAGACGTATGCCGCCGAAACCACCGCACCCGCGACCAATCCGCCCACGTGTCCCTGCCAGCTGATCTGCTGCGAGCTCACCAGGGGCACCACGAACGTGAAGACGAGGTTGAACACGATCACCGCGACCACCCAGCGGACGTCGAGGGTGAGCCGCTTGGCCACCACGAATGTCGCGGCGAACAGGCCGAACACCGCCCCCGACGCGCCCGCCGTCGCCGTATTGAGCGGGGACAACAGATAGACCAGCACCGAACCGCCGAGGCCGCTCAACGCATACAGTCCGCCGAATCGCAGTCTGCCCAGCCACATTTCCAGTGGCGGCCCCACGACGTACAGCGCCCACATGTTCAGCAGCAGATGGGTGGGTCCGTAGTGCAGGAACGCCGACGTCACCAGGCGGTAGTACTGGCCGTCGGCGACCGCGGGCGGCCACAGCGCGAATTGCCGTTGCACGTCCGGGATCGCCATCTCGGCGACGAACGCCAGCACGTTGACGGCGATCAGCGCGATGGTGATGACCGGCATACCGGAGCGTTCCCGACCGCCGAAGCGTGTCCGCTCCGGCCTGATGGTCCGGGCGCCGGCCTGCACGCACTCCACACACTGATGGCCGACGGCGGCGCTGCGCATGCAGTCACCACAGATCGGCCGCTCGCACCGGGTGCAGTGGACATACGTCTGGCGGCCGGGGTGCCGGTAGCAGGTCGGCGCTTCGGCCGGCGACCGCGTCTCGTGTGTTTCCATCGCCTACCCACCTTAGCCACTGCCCGCCGAGAAATCGGCGGGGTAGGTATTGCCGTTGTACCGCAACGGATTACAGAGAAGACGGGCTCAGCGTTGAATCGGTCTAGCGGCGCGGGTAGCTGGGACTGCGGTCAGGGTCGGAGTCCCGGGTCGCATCGACGCGAGCCCGGTCACGAGCGTCGGACGGATAGGAAGTGTCGGTACACCACCAAGCGTCGCACAGCTTTGCCCACCAGAGCGGCACCGGAAGCGGGGAGGCGCCGCAGCCCAAAACGCCATAGGAATTCGGATCCCCGTCGCCATTACCCACCGAAGATGCCACGAATTGATCGACCAATGTTGCGGTCTGACCGTCTACGTTGATCTCGCAGTGCACATTTCCGGAAAACGGTGGCGGAATGCTCACCTGCATGCCCGCTTTGGCCGAATCGGCGAGCATCGTGTTGGTGGTGAATTCGCGACCGGTAGCGCTCAGCGGAGCGGTCGCCGTATAGGTGTCGTTGACCATGTAAATTACCCGCGCACCGGAAATGGGCGCGTCGACCTTGACGGTATATGTCACGGTGTGCGGATTATGCGGGTCGGCCGATGCCACCGCGAGGAACAGTGGTGAGTTGAACGCGGCGCAAACCACGCAAACGATCGCGATCCATTCGCGGCGCCCGATCATGACGGGAGACTCTACGCCCCACCTGCGTTGTGGACTAGGCCTTCTCGGCACACTTCGAGGTTTCTCAACCGCCTACACCAGGCTGCATATTGACGCGAACGATATTTCAAAAGAATGGTCGGCGATGGCCCGCCTCACCGAGCCGATAACACGGAAAAATATTTCAGGGTTCTTTGCACCGGCACCGTAGGTTACGCTCTGCGCGACGTCCTCAGTGAACCAAGGATTCATAATGGATTCTGCTCTGATCCGGCGCCGGTTGCGCGAAAGCACGGTGGACCGCAGAACATTCCTGGCGCTGGCGGCGGCGACCGCCGGCGCGGGCCTGATGCGAAGTGCCGCTCCGGCACGGGCCGGGGCTGAAGAACTTCGCGATCTGGATGCTGTTCGCAGCGAAAACGGCGTGCTGGACTACACGCTGGAGGTGGTGACCAATCCCGTCGAGCTGGGTGGCCGTCAGGTGACGCTGGAGACGTACAACGGGCAATTCCCCGGACCGATCTTGCGTATACGCCAAGGCGACAACCTCCGGATTCTGCTGAAGAACCGCATCGTCCCGGTGGGCATTCCGACCAACAACGCGTTCATGGTGCCCTATTGCGCGTCGAAGTCCAACGATCCGCGGTACGACACCCGGCGTGCCTGCATGCACGATTTCTGGAATCGTTGGGAGAGAAGACAAACGATCGTCCAGGAGCTGATTGACACCAACCTGCACACCCACGGTTTGCAGGTGTCTCCGGAAGATCCGGGTGACAACGTCGGCCTGCAACTGGGCCCGCTGCAAGACCACCAGTACAGCTACAACATCCCGGCGAACCAGCCGACAGGTCTGCACTGGTATCACCCCCACTTCCACACGGCGACAGCGCACCAGCTGTGGAACGGGCTGTGCGGCCCGATCATCGTCGAAGGCGACATCGACGCGATACCGGAGATCGCCGAGATGCGGGAGCGCACCATCGTCATCAACGAGATGTGGATCGCCGACGACAGCGCCGAGGTGCCTTTTGCCGTGGTGGTTCCGATGGCGGGTCACGCACCGTTCGAATCGATCCCCGCGGTGCCGTCGTCGATGTACTTTCCGCTCAACGGCCAGATTCTGCCGGATATCAGCATCAAACCGGGCGAGGCGCAGCGCTGGCGAGTGCTCAATGCGTGCCCGCACCGGTCGATCTGGTTGCACGTGGAAGGCCACGCCCTGCACCAGATCGGCACGGACGGAACGCCTTATCCCGCGCCCAGAACTCGACAGAACATCATGCTGGCCGCGGGCAACCGGGCCGAGTTTATCGTCAAAGGCGGCGAGCCCGGCCGCTACCGGGTCTACGCCGCGGCCTACGACCAGGGCCACCCCGGCGGCCCCCGCCCGTCAATGCCGTTGGGCACGCTGGTGGTACGCGGCGCCTCGACCACCAGCCGCATGCCCACGACTCTGGTCGAACCGCCGCGGATGCCGAACCTCCCGGTGACCCGGCGCCGCACCATGGTCTTCTCCGGGGACATCACCGGCCGGACCGGAATGGGAGTGCAATTCCTCATCGACGGCCAGGAGTTCGATCACCACCGGGTCGACGCCGAGGTGGAGGCCGGCACGATCGAAGAGTGGACGCTCATCAATGAAGACGTCTTCCAGCACCCAATTCATATTCATGTCAACCCGTTTCAGGTCGTCGACATCCACGGGATCCCGGACGGCGACACGAGTTGGCAGACCGAGCCGGACGTGTGGTGGGACACCTTCCGCCTACCGCCGTTCGGCCGCTACACGCTGCGGATGTACTTCCGCCCGGACGTGACGGGCACGACCGTCTACCACTGTCACATCCTGCCGCACGAGGACCGAGGAATGATGGGCCTGCTGAAGATCGACCCGCCTGGACAGCACGAACACCACGAACACCACGACATGGAGTGACGATGCGCCGTCCACTGTTTGTCGTGCTCACCCTGGCGGCGTTGTCGGCTATCGGCGTTGCCACCGCTGAGCCGTCTCAGCAACCCATGGAGAACCAAGGGCGGTACAGCTTCAACCAACAGCATCGGGACAATCTGAGTTGGTGGAACCGCACCTGGGTTCCCCAGCTCATCCCCAAGGGCGCCCTGCTGGAAGTGCAGCTGCCCAGCGATCCCATCCACTGGATTCCTTATGGCGAGCCCGATTGTCAGCCCAGTCCAGGCTGGGACTGGGCCGAGATCAGCGGTTCCTGGTACCCGGACGGTCCGCCCAGACATCAACGGGTGGCCGTCCAGCTGGAGGGTCAGCGGACCGTCCCCAACCAGAACCGCTATCGGGAATCAGCAAATCCCTACGAGTTGCCGGGTGTCTACATCCCGTTCGAGAAGCGGGTGATCGGCAGTTCGACCATCACCATTTTCGACTACCGGCTGCTGCCGGGACCCGAGGACGATTACTGGGCGGGCAGAGGGCTGGCGACCATCTGCCTGCGGCCCGACCCGATTCCCCAGGACGTGAGGGTGCTGGGCTTTCCGCCTGACACCCCGCCTACGTACGTATTGACGCTTGTCGTCGGCGTGCGCCAGGCATCTTTCGGGGGCGGATTGCCCCCCACCCCGCTGCCGCTGCCGCCGGAAGTGCACCTCGAACCGGACGGTCCGCCCGGCTCTTGATGCTATTTCCTCGCCTGCCTAGTTGACCTACTGTGACAAATGTGGAGTCACACGGAACCCCCGAATTGGTGCCCGTCGAGAATTTGCATTCAGGTGACCCGATCACCGACGGCGGCCAGCGGTACATCGTTCTCGAATCCAAGGCGGTCGGCGACGGCTGCGTAGTCCTTGAGCTGGAGTCCAGGGTGGACCACCATCTCCAGGTCATCGAGAAGTCGTTCCCGGCCGGGTACCACGTCGGCCGGGCTAATCACCGATATTTGTAGGGCGGATTTCCCGAGTCCCCTGTTTCTACGCGTGGCCACTCCGGGGCCACCGCGCAATTTCCTTATTGCACAATTCAACTCCGCGGTGGCCGTTGATCGTTGGGATTATCGGATCGGGCGTCGGCACGCCGACATCGCCGCCCTGACCTCGGTGCTGCACGACGACATCCGGCTCGAGATGCCGCCGATGCCGGAGTGGTTTACCGGCCGCGATGACGTGGTGGCCTTCCTGGCCCGCCGTGCCTTGGGGGCTCCGGGCGATCTGGTGATGATGCCGACGCACGCCAACGCACAGCCCGCGGTCGCCGAATACCGGCGTAACGCCGATAACATCATGGCAGCCCATTCCATCCAGGTCCTCACCTGCGATTCCCGGGCTGGGACACCCGGGATCGCAGCGATGACCGTCTTCCTCGATCCGACGCTGTTCGCCGCGTTTGGCTTGCCGCTCACCCGGTAAACCAGCGGCTTTGCGCCGGGCCGTGTGGACAGGTCCTCGAGGCGCCGGGAGGATTGGCGCGATAGGCGTGATCGAAGGGTGACGGATGAAGATACCGGGTGTGGCCGACCTTGTCGGCACTCTCACCGGTGGAGCAGTTCAGGCGCTACAGGCAGGGGTCAACGGGGCGGCGGGTGCAGTTGAAGCGGTCCAGAATCTGACGAGCCCGGTAACAGACCTGGTGGGGCCGGTGGTGCAGGCGGTTGCCAGCAACACCGGCCGCGCGATCGGCCTCGGGAGCGCGGTCAACGGAGCCCCGGAACCCGTCACGCCTCCGGTGCGCTGGCACAGCGGCAGACGGGTCCATCTGGACCTCGATCCGCTGCTGCCTTTCCCCCGCTGGCACGAATACGCTCCGGTGATCGAGGAGCCGGTCCGCCGGATCGCCGGGGTGGACAAGGCCCACGTCGAAGGCGCCCTGGGCCGGTTGGTCATCGAAATCGCCCCGGACGCCGACGCCGACGACGTCCTTGACGAGGTGCGCGAGACGGCGGCGGCGGTGGCCGCCGACCTCACCGCCGCCGAAGCCGGCCCCACACCACATTCCGCACCGTTCGCGGACCCGGGCAATCCGCTGGCGATTCTGGTGCCACTGACGGCCGCGGCGATGGATGCCGTCGCGGTCGGCGCCGCCGTCACCGGCTGGTTCACCCGGTTGCCCGTGGCACCGCGCAGCGCGCGGGCCGCTGCCGCGCTGATGAACTATCAGCCGCGAGTGGTGGCCGTGCTGGAGTCCCGGCTGGGCCGCGTCGGAACCGACATCGCCCTCAGCGGTTCGACGGCGCTTGCGTACGGACTGAGCCAGTCGGTCGGTACCCCGCTGCTGAATCTCACGCAACGCGGGCTGCAGTTGTCCGAAGCCGCGGCGCACCGGCAGCGTTGGCGGGAACGGGAACCCGAACTCGCCTCGCCCGCCCGGCCGCAGGCGCCGGTGGTTCCCATCCTCTCGTCAGCCGCGGACGAGCACACCCCCCGGCACAACTGGGCCGCCGCCGCCGCGGGTGAAGCCTCGCACGTCGTGGTGGACGGTGCCATCGACGCCGCGATCGACACCGGCAAGGGCTCCATGAAAGGCCCGATCGAGAACTACGTAGACCAGGCCGCGAGCGGCTCGGTGATCGCCGCGGCGGGCGCACTGTTCGCCGGCGGCGGCGCCGCCGAGGCGGCCGAGGCAATCCTGGCCGGAGTGCCCAAGGCCGCGCACGTCGGTCGCGAGGCGTTCGCGACCACCCTGGGCCGCGGCCTGGCCAACGCCGGGCTGCTGCTGCTCGATCCGGGTGCGCTACGCCGCCTGGACCGGGTGCAAGTGGTGGTCATCGACGGCGCCGCGCTGCGCGGCGACCACCGCGCGGTTCTGCGCGCCCAGGGCGACGAGCCGGGCTGGGACGACGACCGCGTCTACGAGGTCGCCGACGCGTTGCTGCACGGCGAGGAGGCACCCGAACCCGACCCCGACGAACTGCCCGCCATCGGTGCGCGGCTGAAATGGATTCGGTCGCAAGGACCGTCGGCCACGCCTGCGCAGGGGCTCGAGCACGCGGAACTGATCAACGACGGCGACCGGGTGGGCAGCGTGGACGTGGGGTGGGAAGTCGACCCCTTCGCAATACCGCTGATGCAGACCGCCCACCGCACCGGCGCCCGGGTGGTGCTGCGCCACGTGGCCGGCACCGAAGACCTTTCCGCCAGTGTCGGCTCCACCCATCCCCCCGGCACGCCGCTGCTCAAGCTGGTCCGCGAGTTGCGGGCCGACCGTGGACCGGTACTGCTGATCACCGCGCTGCACCGCGATTTCGCTTCCACCGACACGCTGGCCGCACTGGCCATCGCCGACGTCGGAGTCGCCCTGGACGACCCGCGCGCGGCCACGCCGTGGACCGCCGACATCATCACCGGAACCGACCTGGCCGCCGCGGTACGGATCCTGTCCGCACTGCCGGTGGCCCGTGCCGCCAGTGAATCCGCCGTGCACCTGGCCCAGGGCGGCACCACGCTGGCGGGGCTGTTGCTGGTCACCGGTGAGGACGGCAGAACCAGCAATCCGGCGTCCTTCCGGCGCTGGCTCAATCCGGTCAATGCCGCGGCGGCCACGGCACTGCTGGGCGGGGTGCTGTCGGCCGCGCGGGTATTGCGGCTGCCCGACCCCACGCCGCAGCCGTTGACGGCCTGGCACGCGCTGGACCCCGAAATCGTCTACTCGCGCCTCGCCGGCGGGTCGCGTCCGCTGGCGATCGAGTCCGACACCCCGACCTGGCGCCGGCGGCTCGACGACTTGTCCTACGAACCGGTGGTGGCTCCGTTGCGCGGCCCGGCTCAGACCCTGGGAAGGCTGGCGGCCGCCACCCGTGTGGAGTTGCGCGATCCGCTGACTCCGATCCTGGCGGTGGGTGCGGCGGCATCGGCCATCGTAGGCAGCAATGTCGATGCGCTGCTGGTCGCGGGAGTCATGGCGGTCAACGCGATAACCGGCGGCGTGCAACGGCTTCGGGCCGAGGCGGCGGCCGCGGAACTCTTCGCCGAGCAGGATCAGCTGGTGCGCCGCGTCGTGGTGCCCGCGGTGGCGACCACCCGGCGTCGGCTGGAGGCCGCCCAGCACGCCACCCGCACCGCAACCGTGTCCGCCAAGAAGCTTCGGCCCGGAGACGTCATCGACCTGGCCGCCCCCGAGGTGGTACCGGCCGACGCCAGGATTCTCGTTGCCGACGACCTGGAAGTCGACGAGTCCTTCCTCACCGGGGAGTCGCTGCCCGTCGACAAGCAGGTGGATCCGGTCGCCGTCAACGACCCCGAACGAGCGAGCATGCTGTTCGAGGGCAGCACGATCGTCGCGGGACGCGCGCGGGCGATCGTCGTCGCAACCGGCGTCGGCACCGCGGCGCAACGCGCGATCTCGGCGGTGGCCGACATCGAGACCTCGGCCGGCGTGCAGGCCCGGCTGCGGGAGCTGACCAGTAAGGTGCTGCCGCTTACCCTGGCCGGCGGCGCGACGGTGACCGGATTGTCGTTGTTGCGCCGCACATCGTTGCGGCAGGCGGTAGCCGACGGCGTCGCCATCGCGGTCGCCGCGGTCCCGGAAGGTCTGCCGCTGGTGGCGACCCTGTCGCAGCTCGCCGCCGCTCAGCGCCTGACGACACGCGGCGTCCTGGTGCGGTCTCCTCGCGCCATCGAGGCTCTGGGCCGGGTGGACACCGTCTGTTTCGACAAGACCGGCACCCTCACCGAGAACCGGCTGCGCGTGGTGCGTTCGGTACCGACGGGCATCGGCCCCGACGGGCCGTTCCCGGAGGCTGACGACCCGCAGGCCGTCGCGGTGCTGCGTGCCGCCGCGCGTGCCTCGACGCAGCCGCACGACGGCGAGGGACACGCGCACGCCACCGACGAGGCGATCATCACGGCCGCGAGTTCCCTTGATGGCGAGGGTGATTCGCCGTGGACCATCCTCGCGGAGGTGCCCTTCGAATCCAGCCGCGGCTACGCCGCCTCCATCGGTTCGGAGCCCGACGACGCGGCGCCCGTGCTGATGCTCAAGGGCGCGCCGGAGACCATCCTGCCGCGCTGCCGATCCGTCGCCCCCGAGTCCGAGGCGCTGGTGGACAGCCTCGCCGCCCAGGGTTTGCGGGTGCTCGCGGTCGCGCGGCGCCCCTGGGAACTCCCCACCACCGACGGCGACACCGATTCCGACGCCGTCGACGCCGCCGCGCACGACCTGGAGCTGATCGGTTACGTCGGACTGGCCGACACCGCCCGACCGTCGGCCCGCCCGCTGATCGAGGCGCTGGTGGAAGCCGAGCGCAACGTGGTGCTGATCACCGGTGACCACCCCATCACCGCACGTGCGATCGCCCGTCAGCTGGGCCTGCCCGAGGACGTTCGGGTGGTGACCGGCGCCGAGTTCGCCAGCATCGACGCCGAGGGGCACACCAAACTGGCGTCCGACGTCCAGGTGTTCGCGCGGGTCAGCCCCGAGCAGAAGGTGCAGATCGTCGCGGCGCTGCAACGCGCCGGCCGGGTGACCGCCATGGTCGGCGACGGCGCCAACGACGCCGCCGCCATCCGGATGGCCGACGTCGGGATCGGGGTCAGCGGTCGCGGTTCCTCGGCCGCCCGGGGAGCGGCCGACATCGTGCTCACCGACGACGACCTGGGCGTGCTGATCGACGCGCTCGTGGAGGGCCGCAACATGTGGGCCGGCGTTCGCGATGCGGTCACCATTCTGGTTGGCGGCAACGTCGGCGAGGTGTTGTTCACCATCCTGGGGACCGCGTTCGGGCAGGGCCGGGCACCGGTGGGGACCCGGCAGCTGTTGCTGGTGAACCTGCTCACCGACATGTTCCCCGCCCTGGCTGTCGCCGTCACGTCCCAGTACGACGACCCCGAAGACGACGAGGAACTCACCGCGGAGCAGATCGAGGAGGCCCGCTGGGCGCTGCAGCGCCAACTGCTGACCCAGCCGGCCCCGTCCCTCGACGAGCCGCTGATGCGCCAGATCGTCAACCGCGGGGTCATTACCGCTGCCGGCGCGACAACCGCCTGGGCCATCGGTCGCTGGACGCCGGGCAGCGAGAGGCGAACCGCGACAATGGGTTTGACCGCACTGGTGACCTCGCAGCTGACGCAGACCCTGATGACCCGAAGCCACAGCCCGCTGGTGGTGGCGACGGCGCTGGGCAGCGCCGGCGTGCTGGTCGGCATCATCCAGACGCCGGTGCTGAGTCAGTTCTTCGGTTGCACACCACTGGGACCGGTGGCCTGGTCGGGCGTCATCGGCGCCACGGCGGGAACGACAGCGATCTCGGTGCTGGCGCCGCATTGGCTGAACAAGGCGGTCGGCGCGGTGCAACCGGCGCCGGAATCCGAGGACTCGGAGTAGCCCGCGAAGTCCAACTTGTCGGTGTCCCCCAATAGAATTGGGGTATGGGTTGCGGCACGCGGGACGACTGGGCCGAGGCGCTGGGCGCGCTTGGCGAGTCGGTGTCGCGGCTGCTGGACCTCACCGCGGATGGGTTGACCAGCCCCGAGCTGATCACGACGTTGGGCGAGCTGGAAGTGCAGTGCCGACGCATCCCGGTGGCCAGCAACGTGCTGATCAATCAGCTTGCCGCACAAGCCACTGCGGCCGAGTTGGGCGGCACGCTGGGCCAGGCGCTGGCCGATCGACTGCGGATCGTCAAAAACGACGCCGACCGGCGCATCGCCGATGCCGCCGAACTCGGCCCACGCCGCGCCCTGACCGGCGAACCCTTACCGCCGCTGCTGCCGGCCACCGCCGCCGCCCAACGCCGCGGCCTCGTCGGGGCCGGGCATGTCAAGCAGATCCGCACGTTCTTCAAGAAATTGCCGAACACTGTCGATGCCGCTGACCGGGACCAGGCCGAAGCCGACCTCGCCGGCAAAGCCGCCGCCGGATACCGGCCCGACGAATTAGCCGACTACGCCAAGCTTCTGCACAACTACCTGGTGCCCGACGGTGACTTCGCCGACGAGCAACGCGCCCGATCACGCGGCATCACCCTCGGTGCCCAACAACCCGACGGCATGTCGCAGATCCGCGGGCTGATCACCCCCGAACTGCGCGCCACCCTGGAACCCGTCGTCGCCAAACTCGGCGCCCCCGGCATGTGCAACCCCGACGACGAACACCCCGTCACCGACGGCAAAGCGCCCGCCGACGCGGTCGACCGCGACACCCGCACCCACGCCCAACGCACCCACGACGCCCTGCACACCGGACTGCGCACGCTGCTGGAAAGCAAAACCTTGGGCCGACACCACGGGCTACCCACCACCATCGTCGTCACCACCACCCTGGCTGAACTCGAAGCCGGCGCCGGACGAGCCCTGACCGCCGGAGGCACCCTGCTACCCATGTCCGACGTCCTGCGCCTGGCCTCGCCAGCACACCACTACTTGGCCATCTTCGACAAAGACAAGACCCTGGCCCTCTACCACGGCAAACGCCTGGCCTCCCCCGAACAACGCCTGACCCTGCTGGCCAGAGACCGCGGCTGCACCCGCCCCGGCTGCACCGTGCCCGGCTACTGGACCCAGGTCCACCACCTCGAAGGCTGGATCAACACCCGCCGCACCCACATCGACGAACTAGCACTCGCCTGCCCACCAGACAACCGCCTCGTCGAACTCCACAAATACACCACCCGCCGCAACATCCACGGCATCGCCGAATGGATCCCCCCGAAACACCTAGACTTCGGGCGTCCCCGAACAAACTGCATGCACCGGATACCTCCGGAATCCGATGGTGACGGCGGCGAACCCGGATGAGACGGATCAGCTAGCCGGACAGCTCCCGGCGCACCACCTTGCCCGCCGGGTTACGCGGGATGCTCTCGACGATGTTGATGTCCCTGGGCTGCTCGAAGCGGGAAACCTTGCCCCTCAGGTATTCCCGAAGAACCGGCTCGTTGGCTGCACTGTCCTCCCGCAACACGACGAACGCGACCAAGCGCTTGCCGAACTGCTCATCGTCGACACCGACGACCGCATTCTCGGCCACGTCGGGATGCCCGGACAGGGCATTCTCGAGCGCGCGCGGATAGACGTTCTCTCCGCCGGAGACGATCATGTCGTCTTCGCGGCCCACGATGTACAGGCGGCCGGCCTCGTCGAGGTAACCCATGTCCCCGGTACTGCTCATCCCGTCGATGACGGCCTTCGCGCCACCACCGGTATAGCCGTCCGACGCCAGCCCCCCACCGACGAAGATCCGGCCGGTAACCCGCGGCCCGACGGGGCGGCCATTGCGGTTGTAAATGCGCACCGGGCATCCCGCGACGGGCCTGCCCACCGTCTCCGGAAAACGGCGCAACTCCCGGGGTGTCGCCAGCGATCCGATGCCGACCTCGGTGGAACCGTACAGGTTGTAGAGCACATCACCGTAAGCGTCCATAAACCGGCGCGCCAGGCCGGGGTCCAGCCGGTCACCGCTGGAGATGACAACACGTAAGGAGGACAACGGGTTTCGTGCCCGTACCTGCTGCGGCAGATCCAGCATGCGCGCCAACATGATCGGCACCGCGCTCATCGCCTCGGCGCGGTGCAACGATGCCTGGGCCAGCGTAGCCTCGGCATCGAAACGGCGGCGGGTCAGCACGGTGCCGCCCAACGCGATCGCCATCATCAGGATGCCGAATCCCAGACCGTGAAACATCGGTGCTGCCAAGGAGATTCGCGATCCGACCCGCAGGCCGGTGCGGGCCAGGATGGTCATGCTGACGCCGACCCCCGAACTCAGATGAGGCGTACGCGGCACTCCCTTGGGGATCCCGGTGGTCCCCGAGGTCAGCAACACCATCCGGCCCGACGGAGCCACCCGGGGCCGCGGCACTTCCAGTCGCGGTTCGACGGCGGCAGGGTCGATGATCCGGATGGTCTCGTTGGTCTCCTGAATCTGAGCGGTGAACTCGTCGTCGCAGAACATCGTTCGGATCTGGTGTGCCGCAAGGGCGCCCGCCAGCGCATCGGAGCGGAACTCGGTGTTCACCAACACCACGTCGGCACCGATCAGCGCCGTGGCGAAAACCGCGGTCACAAAGTTCCGCCCATTGCGGCACATCACCCCGACCGGCTGGCCGGACCGCACGCCGGCGTCGAGCAACTCCACCGCCATCGCCTCGGTCATCGACTGCAGCTGCTGGTAGCTGAGCGCTCCGTCCTCGTCGATGATCGCGGTGCGCTGCGGCCAGCGCGCCGCCGACACCGCCAACAGTGTGAAGAGATTCGTTCCGCCCCGGCAGATTTCGCGGGCCAAGCGCAGCGCCGCCGCGGGCCCCGGAGGGCCCAGCAGACCCGACGAGAGCGCCGCGCGCGCCGTCGTCGCGACTACGCTCTCCGTCACGACCGAGCGTCCTTGCCGGAGTCGGCGAAGAACCGGCTGTACCACAGCCGGGCCGCATGTTCGGCGGGCCCGGCCAACAGGACCGAGGCGATCTCGGCCGGCCACACCCAGGGCGGTTCATTCGTGCGGGGCCGCTCGATGATGACTTTGGCGACGGCGTCGGCGGCCTCGTCGGGCGTGAGCCCCGGCAGCCGGCCGAGCAGCGGCGTCGGTTCGATCATCCGGGTGCGGACCAGCGCGAAGTAGATCGTCGACACGTCGATGCCGTCCGCATGCAACTCCGGCGCCACGCTGCGCAACCACCGGTCGAAGGCCCCTTTGGAAGCCTGGTAGGCACCCCACTGCGGTCCCGGCACCACCCGCACGCCGACGCTCGACACGTTGACCAGGTGCCCCCGGCCGTTCTCGCGCATCGTCGGCAGCAACCCGAGCAGCAGCCAGATCGGTCCCAGATAGTTGATGTCGATGGTGCGCTGAAAGTCGTGCGGACGGTCGTACTGCTCGTGCAGCGAGCGGCGCAGCGACTTCCCGGCGTTGCTCACGATGATGTCGAGCGGGCCGTGGTTCTCGTTGATCTGCTTGGTCAACTCGCTGACTGCGGCCTCGTCGCTGAGATCGGTCGGATAGACAACCGCCCGTCCCCCGCCGGTGTTGATCGACGCCGCGACGTCCTCGAGGCGTTCGGCGGAACGGGCAACGATCAAGACGGTCGCGCCGGCGGCGGCCAGCTTGCGTGCCGTCGCCTCGCCGATGCCATAGGACGCGCCGGTGACCAGCACAGTCCTGCCGGAAACCGCGTCGCGCAGCTTGTCGGGGTCAGATTCGCGCGCCGGGTTCGCCAACCTGCTGGCAGCCGAATCAATCGCCTGCAAGACAAGATTCATCGGCTGCAATCCCTCGGTAACTTTCGACCCATCGGGAACCATCGAAACATAGTTATGACCCACGGTCACCGTGGCACCCGAAGATGGCGAGGGTTTGATCGCTACCGGGTTCGGGTTCCGTACCTCCGGTAGAAGCGGTCCACTCGTCCCGCCGCGTCGAGGGTGCGCTGCGTGCCGGTCCAGAACGGGTGGGAATCCGCCGACACCTCGACGACCACCAGCGGATATGTACGCCGCCCGGCGGGGGTATCCCACTCGATGGTGCGGGAACTTTGCATTGTCGACCGCGTGAGGAAAAGCGCGCCGGTGTTGGCGTCCTGGAACACCACCGGTTGGTACACGGGGTGGATACCGGGCTTCATCCGCGCTGTCCATCGTTGCGGTGCGCCGAGAACTGGCCCTGCGCATCCGGCATCTCGTGGCAGGGGTCCTGATGCCAGTCGCCGAACGGGTCCCGGTAGCAAGTCCAGGACTCCGGATCGGCCATCTCCTCGTCGGTGAGCAGCGCAGCGTTAAGGGCACGCGTGATGTCGACCGGGTCTGCGCCACAGACCAGCACCGTCATCGCCGTGTGACGGTCGCCGTGGCGGTATTCCCACATCAATTCGGCGAACAACCGGCGCTCCGGGTCGACGTAGGCGACCTCAGAGGGCGCCATGGCCGCCAGCCACTTACCGGCCGAGGCAACCCGCAGACCGCCGCCGGCCGATTCCAGCCACATCACCTGGTCGGGCCGGTTGGCCAGCCATAACCGACCTCGGGTGCGCACCACTCCGTCGAGAAGCAGATCGACAGCATCATGCAGGCGTTCGGGGTGGAAGGGGCGGCGAGCGTTGAATTCGACCAGGACGACCGCGCCTTCGGCGGCCAGCGGGGGCAATCCGGCCAGCAGCGGGGCGTGCGGGTGCTCGCTGCGGCCGCGACGCGATTGCTCATCCAGGTTGGCCAGGGCCAGTTCGACGCGATCGCTGCCGACCGTGATTCGCGCGCGCGGCGCGAGCCGGCGCAGGACCGCCAGCGTGGCCGGCTCCGGATGGGTGAGCACGAGCAGATCGGCGAACTCCGCTTGTCCGACGGCCGCCTGCGCCACCGTGCGCCCGTCGGGCAGCAGGTCCTCGCCGAGCGCCTGACTCAGCCAGTTGGCCGAATCCACACACGTCACCACCCCGGCGATCCGCACGTCCATACCTGCGGGGCCGTCCGCGTAGCCGGGGCCGACCCGAACTCGGACGTGGTTGATCGCCCAGCAGACCGGCTCGGGTTCCAGCCACGACGCCAGGTGCACGACGACCCGGACGACGTTGGAGCGTCGGTGCAGCCTTCGCAGCAACACCAGCAGGTCGTTTCGGATGGTGCAGGACAGGCAGCCGTGCGCCAATTCCAGCGCTTCCTCGGTGGTGCGCAACTCGCCGCCATCCAGAGTGATGACGGTGCGGCGGACCACCTGCCCGTCGAATCGGTGCTCGACGACGGCAGTTCCCGGCTGGCGCAACAGCGTCCCGGTCACCTCGTCGGTGTCGCCCTGGCCGGCCACCAACAGCACTGGAGTTCGCATCTCCCGCTCCTTATTGAAAATCATTTTCATTAAGGTTACAGTCCGACGCGTCGCTTGTCCAAAACGAAAGGGGACCGTCATGTCATCGCGGTGCCAAGTCACCGGCCGCACAGTGAGTTTCGGCAATGCGGTGTCCCATTCCCACCGCCGCACCCGGCGCCGGTGGTCGCCGAACCTGCAGAGCAAGACCTACTACCTTCCCTCAGAGGGACGGCGCATCACCCTGCGAGTCAGCGCCAAGGGCATCAAGGTCATCGACCGTGACGGCATCGAAGCTGTGGTGGCCCGTCTGCGCCGGGCGGGTGAGAAATTCTGATGGCACGCAACGAAATTCGGCCGATCGTCAAGCTGCGCTCCACAGCCGGCACCGGCTACACCTACGTCACGCGCAAGAACCGCCGCAACGACCCGGACCGCATCGTCCTGCGCAAGTACGACCCGGTGATTCGGCGCCACGTCGAGTTCCGCGAGGAGCGCTGAATGGCCAAGAAATCCAAGATCGTCAAGAACGAACAGCGCCGTGCGGTGGTGGCACGCTACGCCGAACGGCGCGCGGAGCTCAAAGAGATCATCCGGTCTCCACGCAGCACGCTCGAACAGCGACTCGAGGCTCAGCGGGAACTTGGCCGCCAGCCGCGCGACGCCAGCGCGGTCCGGGTGCGTAACCGGGATTCGATCGACGGGCGCCCTCGCGGACACCTGCGCAAGTTCGGGTTGTCCCGGGTCAGGGTGCGGGAACTCGCCCATCAGGGCCAGCTCCCCGGCGTGCGCAAAGCGAGCTGGTGATGGCGCGGCGACCACAGCGACAACCACGCCCCCAGCTGCCGATGGCGAAGAAGAACCTGTTGCACAGCGTCGGACTGGACAGGGTGGACTACAAGGACACGACTACCTTGCGACTCTTCCTCTCCGAGCGCGGCAAGATCCGGTCCCGGCGTGTCACCGGCCTGACAATGCAACAACAACGCCAGGTCGCCACTGCGATCAAGAATGCCCGCGAGATGGCACTGCTGCCCTACACCTCAGGGCGCTAGTGTCGTGCGTCATTAATTAGTTTACAGTGTGGGATGATGGGGTATGCCGTCATCTGCGCTGGTGATCAGTTCTGAAGATCGTGCGACGTTGGAGTCGTGGACGCGGTCCTCGACTGCCCCTGCTGGACATGTTGAGCGGGCCCGTATCGTGCTGGCGGTCGCCGATGGTGCGGGGACCTCCGCGGCGGCTCGCCTGATTGGGGTGTCACGTCCAACGGTGATCAAGTGGCGGGATCGGTTCGCCACCAACGGGATCAGTGGCCTCGATGATGAGGAGCGCAGTGGGCGACCCAAGACCGTCGATGACGCCGCGATCATCGCCGCCACCTTGGACCCGCCACCGGAGTCGTTGGCGGTCACACACTGGTCGAGTCGACTGCTGGGTCGCCACCTCAACATCGGGGATGCCACGGTAGCCAGGGCGTGGCGGCGCTACGGGGTCAAGCCGTGGCGCCGTGAGACGTTCAAGTTCTCCACCGACCCCGAGTTGGAAGCCAAGGTGCGCGACATCATCGGGCTGTATCTGAATCCGCCGGCCAAGGCGATCGTGTTGTGTGTGGACGAAAAGTCCCAGATTCAGGCACTCAACCGGACCCAGCCGATTCTGCCGCTGCGTCCCGGGCTGCCGGAGAAGGCGACACATGACTACCAGCGCAACGGCACCGCGACGTTGTTCGCCGCCCTTGAGATCGCGACCGGAAAAATCACCGACCGCTGCTATGAGCGCCACGGCAAGGCCGAGTTCCTCGCCTTCCTCAAGACCGTCGCGCGGGCCTACCCCCGCCGGCAACTGCATGTGGTCTGCGACAACTACCACACCCACAAACACGACGACATCAACACGTGGCTGGTCAAGAATCCCCGCGTGACACTGCATTTCACCCCGACCTCGGGTTCCTGGCTGAACCTGGTCGAGGTGTTCTTCTCGATCATCACCCGCCAGGCGATCCGGCGCGGTTCCTTCAACAGCGTCAAAGAACTCATGACGGCCATCAGCGCATTCATCGACGGCTGGAACCAACGCTGCCACCCGTTCACGTGGACCAAGACCGCCGACGAAATCCTGCCCCACGCCCGTAAACAAACTTCAGACGCGGGACACTAGTTGTGGATCTTGCGCGGGTCGACGCCCGTGCGCTCCCACGCGTCGGCCGCCCAGGATGCGTAGACGAACCGCAACGGCAACCGGTTGATGAGCGGATTCAGCGCCCGCATCGCGGCGGCGAACCGCTGAAAGCGCCTCTCCTTCTTGTCATCCCACTTCAGATCGCAGACCTCGCGCATCTGCGGCGGACAGGTCCCCACGATGACCAGCCGGGCGTAAGCGTTCAGCGGCGCTGACAGTATCCGCCAAATCGGACGAGGAATCCTGCGTGGACCCGGCAGACCTTTGCGGATGTAGCCGGTCCCGTACAGCACGGTTTTGTGCGGCACGAACCGCTCGAGCATGCCGTCCCAGTATGCGACGAACTCGTCGTAGGTCTGGGGCTGTCCGCGGTCGCTGACGCCGTAAAGCTGGTACCAGACTTTGCTTTCGGCGAAAATCTGTTCTTTCTCCGCGTGCGACAACCGCCGGATGAAGGTGTCGGCGTTGTACAAAACCTGGTCGACGAACGTTGCGTGCGCCCAGTAGAACAATTCCGGGTTCAGGGCGTGGTAGCGGGAGCCGTCGCTGACGGTGCCTTTGATGGGCTTGTGGAAGTCCCGCACGGTGCGGCCCCAGGTGTGCGGATCCTCTGAATAGACCGTTTTCATCAGCGGCGGCGCGGTCCGCTTCGCCCGGCCGAGCGTGTCACTGAACACCACCGAATGATCGAGCACTCCCTGACCCAGCTGTTCGATGCAGTTCTCGGTGCCGGCGACGCGCTGGAATCCGAACAGCTGGGTCCGGTAATCGCCGTAAAACTTCCAGATCAGTGAATCCGGGCCAAGCACCGGGGCCGTTTCAGCAATGTCGTCGATGACGATAGGCGTCGCCTCCCGAACGCCGGTGTCAAAACCCGCAGTCATCACAACCCCCTCCGGCACCCCCCGATGCCATTGAAGCAGAGACACAAAAACGTACTTTTGTGTCAACGATACCATTCGAGTCGGTAGATGCCTCGGCATCACCGCCGGGTGGGAAGAAGTGGAGCATGGTTACGAGGGGTCCGGGCACCAGTACCGCGTCCATCGAGGACACCATCCTGGACACCGCGCGCGTGGTCTTCGAGACCTACGGGGTGCGCCGCGCCAACATCGAGGATGTCGCCGCCCGGGCCGGGGTCAGCCGCAGCACCATCTACCGGCGCTTCCCTACCAAAGACGAGTTGTTCGAGGCCGTGGTGCGGCGTGAGGCTGAATTGTTCTTTACCACGCTGGACCAGGCCACTACCGGTTGCAGCCCGCAGGAAGCGGTTGTCGAGGCGTTCACGTTGGGGGTACGCCTGATCGGGGACTCGCCGCTGTATTCGCGCATCGCCGAGAGCGAGCCCCAGCTGTTCGGGATGTTTTCGCGTTCCGACGTGTTTCCGATCGGCAGGTTCGCCGACGGCATCGCTCACACCCTGCGGCGCTGCGGCACCGACATCCCTGACGCCGATCTGGCCAACATCGCCGACATCCTGCTGCGGGTCGCCGTGGGCATCATCGTTTTTCCGACCGACCATCTCGACACCTCGGATCAGGTGGCGGTCCGCGCGTATGCCGCGCGCTACCTGGTTCCGATCATCAGCGCGTAGATCCGGGCGCCACCCACTACCGCAAGTGAAACTGTCGGTCCGGGGTCACTAACCTGTATGTGTGGCGCAGGCTCCGCGGACCCGCTATGCCACCTGCGGCGAGGTGGACATCGCCTACCAGGTGTTCGGTGACGGCCCCCTGGACCTGCTGGTATTGCCCGGTCCCTCGATCCCGATCGACACCGTCGATGCCGAGCCGTCGATGTACCGCTTCCACCGCCGGCTGGCGTCGTTCGCCCGGGTGATCCGCTATGACCAGCGAGGCATTGGTTTGTCGTCGCGGGTCTCGTCGCCGGACATGATCGGACCCAAGCACTGGGCCCAGGACGCGATCGCGGTGATGAACGCCGTCGGGTGTGAGCGGGCGACGATCCTGGCCCCCGGCTTCACCTCGATGACCGGATTGGTGCTCGCGGCCGATTATCCCGAACGGGTGAGCAGTCTGGTGTGCATCAACGGCGCGGCCCGGACGCTGCGCGCGCCCGATTACCCGATCGGCAGCGAACTCGTCGACTCGGACCCGTTCACCACCATCGGCATCGAACCCGACGCAGTGGAGCAGGGCTTCGACATCCTCAGCATCATCGCGCCGTCGGTCGCCGACGACAACGCGTTCCGGGCGTGGTGGGACATGGCCGGCAACCGGGCCGCGTCGCCGAGCATGGCCCGGACGATCATCAACGCGGTCCGGCATTCCGACGTGCGCGACACCCTGCCGCGCATCACCGCGCCGACCCTGGTGCTGCATCGGGACAACCGGGGCTTCAGCCCGATCGAACACGGCCGCTACCTCGCCGACCAGATCGCCGGAGCACGCATGATCGAGCTTCCGGGCGAGGACACGCTGTACTGGGTGGGCGATGCCGCCGCCATGCTCGACGAGATCGAGGAGTTCGTCACCGGAGTGCGGGGCGGCGGCGATGCCGAACGGGTGCTGACCACGATCGTGTTCACCGACATCGTCGGCTCGACGCAGCGGGCCGCCGCGCTCGGTGACTACCGGTGGCGCGACCTGCTCGACAACCACGACACCATCGTGCGCCACGAAATCCAGCGGTTCGGCGGTCGGGAGGTCAACACCGCCGGCGACGGTTTCGTTGCGACGTTCACCAGCCCCAGCGCCGCCCTGGCCTGCGGCGACGCCGTGATCGAGGCGGTGCGCGTGCTCGGCATCGAGATCCGGGTGGGCATCCACGCCGGTGAGGTCGAGGTGCGCGGCGCTGACGTGGCGGGGATGGCCGTGCACATCGCCGCACGCGTGGGCTCGCTGGCCGGGCCCAGCGAGGTGCTGGTCTCCTCGACCGTGCGCGACATCGTGACCGGTTCCCGGCACCGGTTCACCAGCCGCGGCGAGCGTGAACTCAAAGGCGTGCCGGGACAGTGGAGCGTGTGCGCGCTGGTCCGGGAACGCGCGCGGGTCGGCTCCTGAAACCCCTTGTACGCTGGGGTTTACCTGTGTGAACCGAGGAGGACCGTGGCAACGCCGCTGGTGGAGAACTCCGAGCGGCAGCGTGTCCGTCTCGATGTTTCCGGGATGTCGTGCGCGGCGTGCGCGAGCCGCGTCGAGACCAAGCTGAACAAGGTGCCCGGCGTGCGCGCGTCGGTGAACTTCGCCACCCGGGTGGCGACGATCGACACCGTCGACGTGCCCGTCGACGAGCTCTGCGACGTGGTTGCGCAGGCTGGTTACCAGGCTGTCCCGCACAACGAGGCCGCGGCGGCGGCAGCCCCCGGGCAGGACCCCGACGCCCGGCACGCCCGCAGCCTGCTGCGCCGGCTGCTGATCGCCGCGGTGTTGTTCGTGCCGCTGGCCGACCTGTCCAGCATGATGGCCATCGTGCCGAGCGCCCGGTTCCCCGGGTGGGGCTACGTGCTGGCCGCGCTGGCCGCCCCGATCGTCACGTGGGCGGCATGGCCCTTCCATTCCGTCGCGTTGCGTAATGCCCGGCACCGGACGGCGTCGATGGAGACGCTGATCTCGGTGGGCATCGTGTCCGCCACCGTCTGGTCGCTGGCGACCGTTTTCATCCCGAAACCGCCTCGTCAGACGCAGGGGGTGTGGCAGGCGATCCTGCACAGCGACGCGATCTACCTCGAGGTGGCGGCCGGCGTCACGGTCTTCGTGCTTGCGGGCCGCTACTTCGAGGCGCGGGCCAAGTCGAAGGCCGGCGGCGCGCTGCGCGCCCTGGCCGCGCTCGGCGCCAGAAATGTGGCGGTGCTTCTCGACGACGGTTCCGAGCTGGTCATTCCGGCCGGTGAGCTCAAGAAGCGCCAGCGCTTCGTGACGCGGCCTGGTGAAACGATCGCCGCCGACGGCATGGTCGTGGAGGGCTCCGCGGCGATCGACACCAGCGCCATGACCGGCGAAGCCAAACCGGTGCGCGTCAATCCGGACAGCGCCGTCGTAGGTGGCACCGTCGTACTCGACGGCAGGCTGATCATCGAAGCCACCGCCGTCGGCGCCGATAGCCAGTTTGCCGCGATGGTCCGCCTGGTCGAAGAGGCCCAAGCCCAGAAAGCCCGCGCTCAGCGCCTCGCCGACCGCATCTCGGCGGTGTTCGTCCCCGCGGTGTTCGCGATCGCGTTGCTGGCCGGCACGGCATGGCTGATCAGCGGTGCCGGGGCGGAGCACGCCTTCTCCGTCACGCTCGGCGTGCTGGTGATCGCCTGCCCATGCGCGCTGGGACTGGCGACGCCGACCGCCATGATGGTCGCCTCGGGCCGGGGCGCCCAGCTGGGGATCTTCATCAAGGGCTACCGGGCGCTGGAGACGGTGCACGGCGTCGACACTGTGGTGTTCGACAAGACGGGCACGTTGACCGTCGGCCAACTCAGCGTGAGCGCGGTGACGACCGTGGCCGCCAGTGACGGTGACGAGCTGTTGCGCCTCGCCTCGGCGGTGGAAGCCGCCTCCGAGCACGCGGTGGCGACGGCGATTGTGGCCGCGTCGCCGGATCCGTTGGACGTCAAGGATTTTGTCGCGGTGGCCGGCTGCGGCGTGGCCGGAGTCGTCGACGGCCGGCGGGTCGAAGTGGGCAAGCCGTCCTGGGTCACCCGCGACGCCCCGGGCGACGACGTGCTCGAGGCAGCCCGGCGGGACGGCGAATCCCGCGGCGAGACCGTGGTTTTCATCTCGGTCGACGGTGCGGCACGAGCAGCCGTCGCGATCTCGGACACCGTGAAGGAATCGGCACCGGATGCAGTGGCCGCGCTGCACCGGCGCGGCATGCGGACGGTCCTGCTCACCGGCGACAACAGGGCTGCCGCGCAGGCCGTCGCCGCCCGGGTCGGCATCGAAACGGTGATCGCCGAAGTGTTGCCGCAGGGCAAGGTCGAGGCGATCGAACAGTTGCGCGCCGAAGGCCGGACCGTGGCGATGGTCGGCGACGGTATCAACGACGGGCCCGCACTGGCCTGTGCCGATTTGGGTTTGGCGATAGGGCGGGGCACCGACGTCGCGATCGGCGCCGCGGACATCATCCTGGTGCGCGACGATCTGGACATCGTGCCGCAGTCCCTGGACCTGGCGCGCGCGACCATGCGCACCATCCGGATGAACATGGTGTGGGCGTTCGGCTACAACGTGGCGGCAATCCCGGTGGCCGCCGCCGGCCTGCTCAATCCGCTGATCGCCGGGGCCGCGATGGCCTTCTCGTCGTTCTTCGTGGTGTCAAACAGCTTGCGGCTGCGCAACTTTGGCACCCGCCCCACTGCGCCGACTGTGAATTTGCCGACGCAACACGCTGATTGAGCGTCGCGTATTTCACAGTGGGGGGCATGCGGGGTCCCGGGTAGACTGAATCCCATGGCCGAACAGACCTTTTCCGTGACCGGGTTGCACTGCGGGGGCTGTGTGGCGACCATCACCACCGCGTTGACCGAACTGAAGCCGGTGACCGCGGTCAGCATCGACCTGAACACCGAAGGTGAATCCGCCGTACATGTTTCGACGAATGTCGAGCTGACGCGGGAGCAGGTTCAGGCCGCCCTGAAAGGCGAGGGAAACTTCACGGTCGTCGGCTAGCGCCGCATCCGCGACAACTCGCGCAGCATCGCGTTGTACGCCTCCAGATCGTCGTCGGCGTAGTCGCTGTCGGCGTGCCGATCACCGCGCGACGCGTCCTTGCGATCCTGGCGCGCCCACTGGGTGACCAACGCCACGATCACGATGATGACCGGGACTTCGGTGAGGCTCCATGCAATTCCGCCGCCCAAATGCTGGTCGGAGATGATGCTGGCCAGCCACGGCAGGTTGACCGAACGGTAGAACGTCTCGCCGACCGGTTCGGCCGTCGTCATGAGCGCGATGCCGAAGAAGGCGTGGAACGGCATGACCGCGAACAGCAGGCCGATGCGGCCGGGGTAGGGCAGCCGGCGTGGGCCGGGGTCGATTCCGATGATCGCCCAATAGAACAGGTACCCGACGAGCAGGAAGTGGACGGCCATGAACTCGTGGCCCCAGTGGTAGCGGACCAGCGTGTTGAACAGCGGCGTGAAGTAGACGACGTACGGCGAGCCGACGAACAGCACGAAGGCGATGATCGGGTTCGAGAAGAACGCCGTGACCCGGGAGTGCAGCAGCCAGGTCAGCCATTCACGCGGCCCCGGCGGCTGTCCCTTACCGGCGGCCGGCAATACCCGCAATGCCAGGGTCACCGGGCCACCCATCACCAGCAGCACCGGGATGAACATGTTGAGGATCATGTGTTCGGCCATATGGATGCTGAACACCGCTGAGCCGTAGGCGCGCACACCGGAGCTACTGGTGAACACCAGCGAGACACACCCGGTCAGCCACGCCACGAGCCGGCCGACCGGCCACGCGTTCCCGCTGCGGCGCAACCGCACGTAGCCCGCCACGTACCCGGCCGCCAGCACCACCCCGGCCATTCCCACCAGGCTGTCGAAACGCCATAGCGTCAGCACCGTCGCGACGGTCGGTGGCCGCGGCAGTTCGTAACCAAGAAACACGTCCCAGCCGGTGAACCGGTGCGCGAGAAATCGGGGTGCGATCTGACAGGCCGTCGCTGCGACCGCCGCCAGGGCGGCCACCATGGCCAGGGCTGCGGCGGCGCCGGCGGGTCGGGGCGGTGCGCCGCGCAGCGCCCAGCAGTCGGCCAGCCAGACGATGAGCACCAGGACGCCCGCGAGCAATCCCAGGCGGGCAAAGTCCGAACCGAACGTCCAGTCCGGCACCAGCAGGTACAGCAGCATCGCGCCGTAGCCCACGACCAGTGCGCCGAAGCACACCTGCAGCACCTGCACAGCGCGGTTGGGGCTGGTTCGGGTCATCGCGCCGACCGCCTTGAGCCCGGTCAGCCCCGCCATCGCAACCGCGAAGACGATCGCGGCGCTGGTTGCGTAATCGTGGTCGGGACCCTGTCCAGCGTTACCGGTGACGGCGGTGGCCACGACGCCGATCACCGTCGGGATGAGCAGTACCGCATGGCCGACCCAGCGGGTGTTCAGGCGCAGCGTCACCGCGACCGGAAGCGCGAAGACGGCCACCACGATCCAGGCCCGGGCGACCTCGGAGACGCCGATGGCATCGAAGACGGCCCCACTGCGCAGCAGCGCGGCCGGCCGCACACCGGTGTCGTGGGACGCCTGGATCACCACCATCGCTGCGGCCGCCAATACCCACGCGAGCGAAACACGCTCGGCCAGCAGGTGGATCCTGAATGCCGGGGCATCGATCAGCCCGTCCGGCTCCGGCCGCGCCGTCACCACGACCAGCAGCAGCGCACCCAGACACAGCGCGCCCAGCAACGACGCGACGAAATATCCGACCGGTTCGGCGGCGCTGACGAAGGCGCCGGGAAACGGGTTGCCGGCTTCGGCATAGCGGCGTGGCCCGGAGCTCAGGCCGTAGCCGGCCAGCGCGGCCACGACCGCCAGGAACCCGGCGGCCAGTACCGCCGTCCTCGGGGAGGGCGTACGGGCCGCGTGCGCACGCGCGTCGGTGTCCGCACTCGGCGCGTCACTTTCCACCCTTGCAGCTTACGACCGCTTGTCGTAGCTCTTGGCGCCCGCGGCGCCTATTCTTCGATGACTGTGGGGGCTGTGGGCAAGGACGCGCGGGCATGATCGAGGATCTGCCGCTGCGGTGGATGGTCACCGGCTTGTTCCTGATCAGTGCGGCGGGCTTCGTTCTCGTCACCGACCGGAGGTCCTGGACCTCCGTGGTCAGCCACGGACTGCACGTGACGATGGCCCTCGCCATGGCGGCGATGGCCTGGCCGGAGGGGCTCGGATTGCCCCCGACACCGGCCGAGGCGTTCTTTCTGGCAGCGGCGTTGTGGTTCCTTGTCGCCGCCGTCTTCGCCGCCCGCATGATCGGCACACGCCTGGCGCGTGGTTACCACGCACTGAAGATGGCGGCGATGGCGTGGATGTACGCCGCGATGGGTGGCCATCTGGCGCCCGAACACCTGCCGACCATGAGCGCCATGGACATGCCGGAGATGGAGGCGATGCCCAGCAACTCCTCGCACGGCTGGATCACCACGGTGAACTGGATCTGGGCCGGCGTGTTCGTGCTCGCCACGTTCGTGTGGGGCTACCTCTTCCTGACCCTGCGCCGGCGGGGGGTGTGGCGTTCGAGAGTCGGCTCCGCCGTTCAGGCAATGACGGCCGCGGGTATGGCGATCATGTTCGCGGTCCTGGTGTTTCAGGCCTGACCTTCACACCGGCGCGAACAGCCGCGCCAGCAGGCTGCGCACCGGCTCTGCCGGTGCGGCGATCTCGGCGACGGATTCGACCGCGAGCCCGAGAGTCGGGGAATCAGCCAGGTACTCGCCGTAGCTGCGCGCACCGAGTCTGACGCCGAGGTCCACCCAGCCGTCCACCACCGACCACCGGCGCGGGTTCGCCCTCGCCCATTCGCTGTCGTCGAGCCGCTGCTTCCACTGCGCCACCCCGAGCTGGTCGGGCGCGAAGCCGCCCAGCAGTTTCGCGTAGTCCACGGCCTCACCGCGCACCACACTGAGTCCCCGCCCGAGCGCATCGGTACCTCCGACCTCCGGCAGCAGACGCAGGATCGCGGTCGCGGCGGCACGTCCGGTGGTGACTTCCTCGATCAGATTCAGGGCGGGGTGGGCCCGCAACGCGGCGCAGGCATCCACCACCGAGACCAGGATGTCGGCCGAGTCCTGCAATTGGCATTCCTCGCCGAGCACCCGGGGCAACCGCACGATGGTGAAGTCCAGTCCGTCCGGCGCACCGGCCACGACCAGTTCCGCGATCGCCTTGGACGCCGCGTACGGATAGGGCGCGCCGCGTGGATCGGTGACCTGAGCGTCGGTGACGTCCGCATTGACGACGAACGTCGACAGGTGCACCAGCCGGACGCCGCGGTTCGCGCACACGCCAACGATCTCGGAGACCAGATCCACGTTCGCCCTGCGGAGTTCGCGGTAGGGCACCAGCACGTTGGTGTTCCCGATGCAGTTGATGACGGCTGCGGCGCCGGTCTCCCGGATCAGATCGTCCAGCTCCACTGCGCCGAAATCGGCCGCAAGCTGTTGTATCCGAACACCTTCGACGTGGCGAAGATCCGGCCATGGGCCGTGCTCCGGTTGCGATCTGGTAGCCAGGACCACGTCGGGGCAACGGGCTCCGGAGCGTCTGAGATCCAGAATCGCCCCGGCGAAACCGGTGCCCAGAATGCCGGACGCGCCGAGCACGATGATCGTGCCGCCCGCGCTGTGCGTGGCGCGGGCTCGGGGCCGTGTGGCTGGCGTCGGTAGCTGGTCGAGGTCGCGTTGTATCTCGGCGGCCGTGCCTCGATCCATCCACGCATCGGTGATCGTTGCGGCACAGGCCAAGTCGCTGACGAGGTTGGCGGCGGTGTCGGCGCTGATGAGATCCAGGATCGAGACCTGCCGGCCGAGGAACCTGCGTGTGTCAGGGAGGATCCTGATGAGGTCCAGCGAACCGATGCCCGCGGCGAGCAACGAGGAGTTGGGCTGGATGGCAGTCCCGAGATGCCCGCTCCACATCCGGGCCAGACCGGCGGCCTTCGCGTCCGCTGCGTCGTCGTCGCGCACGGCATCCATGAACTGCGGCATGGCCCGGAGGTTCTCACTGTCGACTTTGCCGTTCGGCTTCCTCGGGATACTCGGTGCCTGCACGACGAAGAACGACGAAACTCCGTTACTCACCAGCAGGTTTCGGATGCGTGCGGCCGGATCCCCGGACGTGTCGTGGGTCCGGCCGGCCTGGAACCACACCCCGAGACGGCCGTCGTGCAACTCGACGGCGACATCGGTGATCGCAGCGTCGGAGGCTATGTGCCGGGTTATCTCCGCGAGATCGATGCGCTTGCCCGAGACCTTGACCACGTCATCTTTGCGGCCGGCGAAGACCGGGAAGCCCTGGGCATCCACGATTACCCGATCGGCGGTGGCGAAGGCGCGACGCCGTGATCCGTCGCCGGTCGTGACGTCACCGAAGCTGCGGTCGTCCGTCCCGAGGTAGCCGGTGGAGACGAGGTCCCCGACGATCACCACCTCACCGAACGCGACGAACACCGTGCCGGGCACCATCGGCCGGCCCAACCGTGACCGGGCTTCGGCGGCGATCGGTGTGCCTTCGGAAGCGATCGGCAGATAGCTTGCCACGACGGTGGTCTCGGTCGGTCCGTAGCTCGACACCAGCGCGACGCATTGTGCGGCAGCGGAATTCACCCACCTCTGCACGGCGGCAGATCGAACGGCCTCACCGCCGATGACGATCTGCCGCAGATCCGAACGCCGGAGCGTCTCGAGCGCGTCGCCGTCGTCGCACAACAGATGCCAGACGGCGGTCGGCAGATCGACGACCGTCGCGCCTGTTGCTTCCAGTTCGACGGCGAGCCGATCGAGGTCACCGGATCTCATGGCCGAGCTTCGCACCAGCTGCGCCCCGCTGAAGACGGCACCGAAGATCTCCTCGACGCTGATGTCCGAGGTCAGCGGCGCGCATTGCAGGATGGTGTCGCGCGGTCCCCAACCGTAGGCGCCGACTGCCGCGGCACAGAACAGTGCCAGCGATTCGTGGGTGACCCGAACCAACTTGGGCTGTCCGGTGGAACCCGAGGTAGGCATGACGTACGCCGTTTTGGCGCCGAGCGAGATATCCTGTGCCACTTGCCGAATACGCTCCCCGGCGAGCATCCGTGCCTCGTCATCGACCTCCGGTCCGACGTCGCCCAGGTCGAGCACATGCGCCGTCGCACCCTCCAGATGCTCGGCGACGGTTCTCGCGCGCAACGACAGTTGCTCGGCGGTATCGCACACGCTGTATCCACAGCCGGCAAGGTGGCACCCGATCAGGCAGTCAATGGTGTCGCGGCTGCCGTCGTCGGTGAGCACGACGACGTCGCCGGACGCCACGCCGTTGCGCACCAGCCAGGCAATCCAACGATCGAGGGCACGAGTCGTGCGGACCCCCTCGGATGCATCCACAAACCAAGCACGTTGCGGCGGCGTTGTTCTGAAGTTTGTGACGTCTGCTTCGACGGAACCGTCCGGGCCCACCTCAAACCACTCGCCGACGGCCTTGGCGATCGGCTGATCCCAGAGGCTCACCATCGATTGCAGCGCCTGGGCGATCCGGTCCGCGACCCCGGTCTCGGACTGCTTCTGGTCCGCCCGGTCCCAGACGGCCACGTGCAGGGTGCGCTCGCCTTCGTCCAGCACACTGGCGACCGTCCTGGCCTCAACCGGGCCGATGTCCGTCGCGACCGGCGCTTCGGCCAGGAACGGGCGCAGGCTGGGCGCGCATGTCTCACGGATGAAGTTCAGTGTCAGCGCATCGACATGGGTGGTCCGGTTGATCGCGAGATACATTCGGCGGTAATGCTCTTCACGTAACCACCGGCGCCGGACGGCCTTGACGTACGCGCGATCGACCCCCCGGACCACCTCCCGCACCGACGCAAACGGGGCGAATCTGACCGGGTGCGCCACCGAATTGACAAGGCAGGTAGCGACATTGAGTTCCGGATCGGCGAACCTGTTGTCCACCGCATGCACCAGAAGTCCGTCGGTGCAGTGCCGCATGCCGGCGTCCACCGCCAGTGCCGCGGCGGCCACCAGAACGTTGAGCGGAACCTGCTCGGCGTCCGAGAGCCGCAGGATCGCGTCGAAGGCGACTCCCGAGATCGTCACGGATTCGCGCAGCACGCCTTTGGCGGCGGCACCCGCACCGCGGGAGGCTGCACTGCCGCCACCGAGGCGGGCATCCTCGGCGAGTTCCCGCTGCACGGCCGAACCGAGACGCTGCGCCGCTTGGTCGACCTTGTCCTGTTCCCGGAGGTGGGCCGCCGCCAATTTGGCCAGACCCTCGGCCAGGGATGGCGATTCGCTGGTTTCGGCACCCGAGAGGTGGTGCGCCAGGCCGGCTTCGATGAGCGCGGTGGCGCCGCCGTCGACCACGATGTGGTGTGCGTGTACGTCGAGGCCGGTCACGTCACCGTTCTGGTCCGTGTAGACGGTGTACCGCACCAGGGCCGTATCGAGGATGCCGGTGGACCAGGTGTGCTCGAGTGCGAAATCGCCATTCTCGCAATGCCGTTCGCTTGAGCGCACCCGCACGATGTCGCCGAACCGCAGCCGGGGTACCAGACAGGGATGATCGGTCTCCGTCGCCGGCGTCTCCAGAACGCAGAGCTGTACCGGGTTCTCGCAGACCATCGCCTCCAGGGCGGCCAGGAAACGCGGCAGTGGTATCGGCAGGAAGCGATACTGCTTGCCGATCAGGTACAGCGACGAGTCGCCATCCTGCAGCACCCCGTTGTAGAGGTTCTGCTGTGACCGACTCAGCGGGATGCGCTGCATGTCAGGCGCGCTCACAGAGATTCTCCAGCTCACGGACCCATCCCGCGATCGACAGGTCGTCCGCGAGACGCGACGGCACGTCCGATTCCCGGTCCACGTCCAGCTTCTTCATCAGAAGAACGAAGCGGACCGAATCCAGGCCGAGGTCGCGAAGATCGGTGGCATCCCCGTCGTGCAGGTCCTCGTCATCGATGTACAACACATCGCACACCGCAGCGAGCACCCTGTCCCTGATCGTCTCAGCCATGACTATTGACTTCGCCCACCGACGCGGCCAACGAGGCCCGCATGACCTTGCCGGACTGGGTCCGTGGGATCTCAGGGACGATGGCGATCGTCGAGGGCCGCGCCATCGATTCCGACTGTTGCCGGAACCGCGCCGCGATCGTCTGCTTGAGCTTGCGGGCTGCCGACTCGTCCAATTCCGCGGCAGGGACCACAGCCAATCCCACCAGCGCCCCGAACTCGGGGTCCGGAATCTCGTAGCACGCGGCTTCCCGGACACCGTCAGCGCCTTCGGCGATCCGGTCGACCTCGTCGGGCGCGATGTTCACCCCGCCGGAGATGAACATCTCCGACGATCTGCCCTTGATATAGAAGAAACCGTCGTCGTGACGCTCCAGCAGATCCCCGGTGTTGACCCACCCGTCGACCAGAACCTCTCGGGTCCGTTCGGCATTGTTCCAGTACCCCAACATGTTTGCCGGAGACTTGATCCAAAGCGTGCCGAAGGATGCCGAGGGCGGAGCATCCGGGGTCGCGGGGCCGGGGCCGCCGGCATCTGACAGGTACACCTCGACTCCCGGATAGGGCCGCCCCACCGCGCCCGCCTCGATCTTGCTGATCGAGTCGTCGTCAGTCGGTAAACACAAAGCAGTACAACCTGTTTCACTCAACCCGTAGACCTGTGCGGTGCGCACGCCCAGCGCTTCGATGAACCGGACATCGGACGCGATCGCCCGCGATCCGCCGTAGCCGACCAGTCGCAGGGACGGCACCTTCTCGTCGGTGGCCTTCAACTCGGCGACCAGTTTGGAGAGCAACGTCGGCACCACGCACGTCGTTGCGATCTCGTTCCTGCCGAGAATCTCCCGCAGTGATGTGGTGTTCTCACCGCCGGTGACGCACACCACCCCGCGCATCAAACACGTGAGTATCCACCACAATCCGCCGATGTGCGTCGCCGGAAGGGGCGAGTAGGTGGTTTCGCCCTCCACCCAGCTCACCCAGTTCAGGCCCGTCTCCCGCAGAATGTCCGGGACGGCGTAGAAGGTGCGGTTGGCCAGCAGCACCGCCTTCGGCTCGCCGGTGGTTCCGCTGGTGAAGATCATGGCCAGCGGGTCGTCCGCGCCGCCTCGCGGGCAACTGTAGGGGTCGCCGGTTTCCGCGTCGGCGCGGGCGCCCACGTCGACCGTCATCGCCGGTATCGAGCGCAGGTTCGGCGGGAGGGCGCAGAGGTCGATCCTGCTTCCGGGCGCGACGAGAATCGCGACCGGAGCGGTGATTTCGCCGAATCGGCCGATGGTGGCCGGCGGAAGGTTACCGTCGGCCAACACCGCGATCGCACCGAGCTTCGCGCAGGCCAGCACCGCCAGATATGTCTCGGGTCCGTTGTCCGAGAGGACGAGTATCCGGGATCCCGGGCCGGCGGACTGGCCCCGGAGGGCCTCGGCCACCGCGTTGACCGCGGCCACCAATTCGGAGTACCGCACGGCGCTCGTGCCGTCGCAGCGGCGCAGGGCGATCGCCTGCGGCCGCTGCCGGGCCTGCTCGAAGACTCGCTGCAAAACGGTCAAAGGTAAGTCAGACATGAACTTTCGGGTGCTTTCCGTGATGCGTTTACGGGATGTTGAGGGCCGCGAGTTCGACCTCGCCGGAGGCGGCGCCACCGTACTCGTCCCAGAACTCCATGGCGCACTGGATCGAGAGGTAGCGCAGTCTCCGGTCGACCACCACGAAGTCCCGGCACAGCAGACGCGCGGAGAACTTCTGGGCGTGGATCATCTGCTTGAACCGGGAAGCGGTGTTCTTGATCAACATGCTGGGCAGCTGGTGGTCGAAGTAGTCCGAAATCGACCAGCCCCGCAACACCGGGATCTCCTCGTTGAGGATCGCCGGCGCGAATGCGCTGTACGCAAGCTGGTTGAAGCACAGAATCAGCTCCGCCGCGTTGAAATGTCCCGTGCTGCGAATATAGGCGGGTTCACTGATCGTGAAGTTTCCGTACGCGAGCACCGAATCAGCGGTGGCCTTGTAGCTTGCGTCGATGAGATAACGGCAGTCTTTGTACGCGTAGGGCTCAAGAACCTTGACCAGCAGGTGTTCCTCGATCGGGACGGTCTCGCTGATGTCGGTGAATTCTGCCCGCGTCGGCGCGAACGGAGACAACGTGATGGTACTCATACTGGATATCCTGGTGTTTTCAAGCCGTCCAACATCGTCAGGCGGTGGGTGGTTAAATGGCCGGCGGCGGTGCCGTGCTTTGCCCGGTGCATAAGGGTGCGGTTGTCCCACAGAATGATGTCGCCGACCTCATAGTGCTGGGTGTGGATGAATGGCGACTTGTACTCGGTGTCGAGCTGACCCGTCGCCTCCATCAGTTCCTGGAGAATGGCCGGGTCGAGCACATTACCGTCTTTGTCTTCGATCTTGGTGGTGCCCGTCGCGCAGATGTAGAGGATCTCCTGCCCGGTGTGCGGGTGCCGGATCACCGTCGGCCACTTGATCGGAGGGGTGGTTCGGTTGATCTCGTCCCAGACCTCGCCGATCGGCCGGTAGACGTCACGCGGGCGAATCTTGATGTGGCGCCGCGGATCATGAGTGCTGAAGGTGCCGCGAACCGGGTCCCGCTTCGCGGCCGGCAGCGATTCCCAAACCCGGGTGAGATCGATGAAATAGGTTCCGCGATCCGGTCCCGGCACGGTCAGCGGCAGCACCATGGAAAACGCGAACGGCTCTGGCATGAACATGTAGTCGATGTGCCAGAAGGCGCCGGTTTTCGGAACGCCCTGCCCTTCCTCGGTGGAGGACACGAAAATTTCCGGGTGCTCCTGGTGATGGTAGAGGGGCTCGTAATAAGGAACGATTTGTCCGACTATCCGGCCGAGCTGGATGAATTGCTCCGGAGTCGGGTGGACATCTTTGAGAACGACGAGTTTGTGGGTGTATACAATCTCGCGGATCTCTTCAGTGGACAGATTGTCCAAATTTGCGGGGTCGAGCCCGGTAACCTGAGCACCGAGCCCTTCACCTTTTACGTTAAGTGTCATCGACTGCCTTTCTGGTCAATTGATGGATGGGTTCCTGCGGGCATGATCAGCCGTGATGGTGCGACCCCCTTGTTTTCCGGATGATTTCGCCATATCGCCTCGCGGCGCGGCTTGAGATGAACCGAGAGTGTCAGCAACCGCTTGGCGGTTTCTTGCGTAATCCTTGACGGAGTCTCAACGAGTGTCGGCATCATCGCCGCCCCGGTGTTGCGTCGGTCGGCCACGTGGCGGGCAGCAACGGCAGCGTCGCGTCCGACCCGTCGTCCGTCAGGCGGGCGATACCGGCGGGCGCTTCGGCCCGGGCGCGGGCGGTGCCGGCGAAGCCGAGGCCATCCGCTCCCCGGGTGCTCGCGATGGGGGCCTCCACGTCGGCGCCCGCCGCGGGTGCGTCGTCCAGTTCCGCTGTGGCATCGAGGAATTCGTCCCGGTGCCCACGTACTCCGACGGCGACTCGTCGCCGGCGCCGGCTCTGCGCTCTCGCGGCTGCCACCTGGGCCGGTGCCGCGGCGTCGACGGTATCCGCCACGCTGTCCGGCGCCTTCTGTCCTACCCTGGGGCCGGAGCCGACCCCGGGTGGCGCCAGGCCGGGAATGGCGTAGCTGATGACGGACGCCGGCGCAGCGCTGCCTGCCGGGGCCGGCGCGGCGACACCGGGCGCGGGGTTGCTTGCCGGCGCGCTGACACCCGGTGCGGCCGACACACCCGGCGTGACAACGATATTCGGGATCGGGTCGGCGCGGGCAACGATGCCGGGTTCGGCGGTCACCGGCAGCAGTCCGTCCGGTAGATCGCCGATCAGAAACGGAATCAACAGCCGCAGCGCACTCAGCGCGCTGAGGGCAGGTGTGAAGAACGGCAGCAGCAGAAGGGAATACGAGGCGTAGTACGGGTACCAGAGCAGGTCGTACAGGAACAGGGCGATCACCGCAAGCACCACAGCGGAGGCGGGACTGAGCCCGAGTTGCTGGAAGAAGTCCAGGAAATACTGGTAGGGGTTGGCGATCAGATTCTGCAGATCCGCGATGAGTTGCGCAATCGTGTCCGAGGCGGCGGCGGGCGCCGCATCACCCTGCGCTTCGGCAGTGTTCGTCAGGATGGGGGGTGCTGGTCGGGTCTCGGGTGTCGCTGCCAGTGCGCCCGTGGCGACGGCCTGGTAGGCCGTCATCGTCTCCGCGGCCTGGATCCACATGCGGACGTAATCGGCCTCGTTGAGCGCGATGGGAATCGTGTTCAGACCGAAGAAGTTGGTGGCGACCAGCACTCCGTGTACCGCGTGGTTGGCGGCCAGTTCCGCGAGGGTGGGCATGGCGGCGAGGGCGGCGCTGTAGGCGGCGGCAGCCGTTTCGTGCTGTGCGGCAGTGCTCGCGCTGTC
Organism: Mycobacterium sp. TY814; assembly: GCF_030755175.1. Lineage (NCBI taxonomy): Bacteria > Bacillati > Actinomycetota > Actinomycetes > Mycobacteriales > Mycobacteriaceae > Mycobacterium > Mycobacterium sp. TY814. The sequence continues at coordinate 3,038,316 of NZ_JAUFRY010000001.1, read as the reverse complement.
GGTCGCGGCCTGTTCGAGCCATGCCAGGTAGGGCCCGTGGGCGGCAACATACTCCGCGGCGCTGGTGCCCTGCCAGCTACCCGCCTGCACGTCGGCGAGGACCTGGCTCAACTCGACGGCCGCAGCGCTGTAATCGACGCTGAGGGCTTGCCACTGTTGCGCAGCAAGCAGCAATGATCCCGGCCCCAGCCCGGCGTTCAACAGAGCCGAATGCTCCTCCGGAGGCAAGGCCATCCATATCGGGCCGGTCAGGCCTTTCACCTCCTTGCACGCTTGCACGATCGATTGCGCGAGGCGGATTGCCCCGTCGTGTGTTAGTCGCACCCGGGTGGCCGAAAGTTCCCGCGGACACCGCAAGCCCATCTCGGCACAGCCGCGTCATCAGTACTGTCTGAGCCATGCCCGTGTTCGACGCCCGTCACCTCGGCGGCGTATCCGAGACCGCACTGCTGACGCTTCATCAGCGAGCGACCGAGGCCTCCCGGCCGGACGGCATCATCGACGACCCGATGGCCATCGCCCTGCGCGACCGGATCGACTACGACTACCACCACTTCGGCCGGACCCATCAAGCCACCGCCCTGCGGGCACTGGCCTTCGACAACGCGGCCCGTGAATTCCTCGGCGGCCATCCGCGGGCGACCGTCGTCGCACTGGCCGAAGGGCTGCAGACCAGCTTCTGGCGCCTCGACAACGGCGAACTGAACTGGCTCTCGGTTGATCTGGAGCCGATCGTGCACATCCGTCAACAGCTGCTGCCGGCATCCGACCGGTTGCGGTACTGCGCCCAGTCCGCCCTCGATTACTCCTGGATGGATCAAGTCGATGCCGGCAACGGCGTGTTGATCACCGCCGAGGGCTTGTTCCAATACTTCGAGCGGCCAACGGTATTCGCGCTGATCGAGGCATGCGCCGGCCGATTTCCCGGTGGCCGCCTGGTCTTCGACAGCATCCCGTGGTTGCTGAGCGTGTATTCGCGGCGGCGCGGCTTCAAACTCAGCGAGTTCTACACAGCCCCGCCGATGCCGTTCTGGTTCACCGCCAACCAGTACGCCGAACTGTGCGCCATCCCGGGCGTCCGCGCGGTTCGCGAATTGCCGGCGCCGGCGGCCCGGGGCAGATTTCTGCCGAAGGTAGTCGCGATGACCTACCGATTCTCGGTCTTCGACCGGCTACGGGCCCCCACCACGCTCGTGGAGTTCGGATAAGTGGGAAGCCGATAACGGACCGGGAACAAATCGCGGCTCATGCGCGACTATTAAGACATGGATTGCGAGGTGGCGCGCGAAGCGCTGTCGGCCCGGCTCGACGGTGAGCGCGAGCCCGTGCCGTCGGCGCGGGTCGATCAACACCTGGACGAGTGCGGTGCTTGTCGCGAATGGTTCGACCACGTGGGTCGCCAGGCCCGTGAACTGCGCCGCCTGGTCGAGTCTCGCCCGGTGATCGTCCCGGTCGGGCCGATCGGAACGCAGCAGACCCCGCGGCGCTTCGCCCTGAGTTGGCATCGCTGGGCGCTGCTCGGCGTGGGTCTGGCACAGCTGGCACTGGCGGTCGCGCAGGGCGTGGGCCTCGACGTGGGCCTGCATCATGGGATGAACAACGGGAGCCACCTGCTCAACGAATCCACGTCGTGGTGCGTCGCACTCGGTGTGATCATGGTGGTCGCCGCGCTGTGGCCCGCCGCGGCCGCCGGGCTTGCCGGCGTGCTGACGGTGTACGTCGCGGTGCTGGCGGTGTACGTCGCCGTGGATGCGGCCTCGGGTGCCGTCAGCCTCGGGCGGATGCTCACTCACCTGCCGGTGGTACTCGGCGCGGTCCTGGCGACCATCGGGTGGCGCAGCACGCCGGCGCCCGGGCCTGCGCCGCAGGCAGCCGAACCGGATATCATGTTGCCGCAGAACGCAACCCGTGGGCGTCGGCGGGGCCATCTGTGGCCCACCGACGGCTCGGCGGCCTGACCGGCGGTTAGCGGTCGGCCCCGAAGTTACGCAGGCGCAGGCTGTTCGACACGACGAAGAACGACGAGAATGCCATCGCCGCACCGGCCACCAGTGGGTTGAGCAGCCCCGCGGCGGCGATCGGGATCGCGGCGATGTTGTAGCCGAAGGCCCAGACCATGTTGACCTTGATGGTGCGCATGGTCGCCGCGGCCAGGCCCAGTGCCAGAGGCACGACTTCCAGGTCGTCCCGGACGAGGATGACGTCGGCGGCACCGATCGCGACGTCAGTGCCGCGCCCGATGGCCATCCCCAGATCGGCGCGTGCCAGGGCCGGGCCGTCGTTGATGCCGTCTCCGACCATCGCGACCACATGCCCGCGGTCGCGCAGCTGCTCGATGACGTCGACCTTGCCTTCGGGCAACACGTCGGCGATCACCTCGTCGATACCGACGCGGGCCGCCACCGCCGCCGCCGACGCGGGGTTGTCACCGGTCAACAACACCGTTCGCAGTCTGCGCCCGTGCAGCGCCGCCACGGCGGGGACCGCCGAATCCTTCACCGCGTCGGCGACCGCGATGACTGCGCAGGCCGATCCGTCAACCTCGACGAATACCGCTGTCTCACCCCGTGATTCGGCATCGCGGCGGGCGGTGTTCAGCGCCGGCGAGCCGCCGGGCCCGGCGATCCACGAGGGCTTGCCGATCCGGACAGTGCGCCCGCGCACCGTGCCGCTGACGCCCCGGCCGGGCACCGCGCGGAAATCGGCGACCGACCCCCGCTGCGTTGCGGCCGCTGCGATGGTCAACCCGATCGCGTGCTCGGAGGCCGCTTCCACGGTCGCCGCCAACTCCAGAACTTCGTCGGCGTCCCAGCCTGGGGCGGCCGTCACCGCGCTGACCGCGAGCTTGCCCGTGGTGAGCGTGCCGGTCTTGTCGAAGACCACGGTGTCCACGGCGCGAGTGGCTTCCAGGGATTGATGGCCCTTGAGGAAGATGCCGAGCTGGGCGCCGCGACCGCACGCCACCAGCATCGCGGTGGGCGTCGCCAACCCGAGGGCACACGGGCAGGCGATGACGAGCACCGCGAGCGCGGCCGAGAACGCCCGCTCGGGTCCCGCGCCGGCGAGCAGCCAGCCGGCCGCGGTCAGTCCCGCGATGGCGAAGACGCACGGAACGAACACCGATGCGATGCGGTCGGCCAGGCGCTGCGCGTCGGCCTTCTGCACCTGGGCTTCCTCGACGAGGCGGACCATCCCGGCGAACTGGGTGTCGGCGCCGACGGCGGCTGCCTCGACCACCAGTCTGCTGTCCAGCACGACGGTGCCGCCGATCACCTGGGCGCCCGGGTGGACCTTCACCGGCTTGGCCTCACCGGTCATCGCACTGACATCGACCGCTGCGCAGCCCTCGACTACCAGGCCGTCGGCGGCGATCGTCTGCCCGGGGCGCACCACGAAGCGCTGCTGTTCTTTGAGCTGGTCCGCTGGAATCACCAGCTCCGACCCGTCGGCTTGCAGCACCGCGACGTCTTTCGCGCTCAGCGCCGCCAGCGCCCGCAGCGCCCCGCCGGCCCGAGATTTGGCCCGTGCCTCGAAATACCGGCCGGCAAGTACGAAGACCGTGACCCCGGCCGCGACCTCGAAGTAGATGGCGTCGCTGCCGAGCAGCGCCTGCCACACGCCCTTGCGCTCGACGGACTGATGCGTGCCGAAGGCGGTGTGCAGCGACCACACCGTGGCGGCGGTGATTCCGACCGAAATCAGCGTCTCCATCGACGCGGTCCCGTGCATCGCGTTGCGCAGCGCAACCTTGTGGAACGGCCACGCGGCCCACACGACGACCGGCAGCGCCAGCAGGGTCAGCACCCATCCCCAGCCGGTGAATCGGGAGCTGGGCACCACCGCGAACATCACCGACAGGTGCGCCAGTGGCACGAAGAACACGGCGGCCACCGCCAGCCGGACCAGCAGGTAACGGGCGTGATCGGCGTCCGGGTCTCCGGCACTGCCACTGCCGGCGGTACGCGGCTCGGCCTGGTAGCCGGCCCGCTCCACCGCCGCGCACAGGTCCTCCGGGTCGATGTCCCGGCTGAGCTCCAGCGTCGCCACCCGGGTGGAGAAGTTGACCGACGCCCGCACCCCAGGCAGCTTGTTCAGGGTCGATTTCACCTTGAGGGCGCAGGCCATGCAGGACATCCCGGTGATGTCGAGTTGAACCCGCTGCACCTCTGCGGGTGCGTCCGTCGTTGCCGCTGTCACGTGAATTCTCGCCTCCTGCGAACTCGTCCCTAGACAAGTCGTCACGACCGGTTCAAGAGTTCCCTGCGTTGTTCAGGTCGGCATGGCTTAGGCTCGAAACCCGTGGCCCCGGGCAGTGACGACGACCAAATTACCGATCTCGCCCGATCCGCGGGCCGGGGCGACCGGGCCGCGTTGGCCGAATTCGTCCGGTGCACCCAGCGCGACGTGTGGCGAATGGTCGCCTATCTCGCCGATCCCGGCAGCGCGGACGACCTGACGCAGGAGACCTTCCTGCGGGCCATCGGTTCGCTGCCCGGATTCACCGGGCGTTCCACCGCCCGGACCTGGCTGTTGTCGATTGCGCGCCGCGTCGTCGCCGATCACTTCCGGTCTAAAATGCGCAGGCCGCGTACCGCACAGGTGGCCGACCTGGACGAGGCCCTCGGGCAGGGCCGGCGCGGGAGCCGGATCGAGAACATGGTCGAGATCCGCATCCTGCTCGACGGACTGGAACCGAAACGCCGGGAAGCGTTGATCGTCACCCAGATCCTGGGCCTGTCCTATGCCGAGGCGGCGGAGGTGTGCGGGTGCCCCGTCGGCACGATCCGCTCCCGAGTGGCCCGGGCCCGCGACGACCTGCTGCACGCGGCGACCGAAGGCGACTGCGCGGGATAGGCCGGGGCGTTCAGTCGCCCTTCATGGCCGGGTGGCCGCGGGTCAGCAGCGGCAGCATCCACTCGGGCGGTGCGACCCGGAACAATCCCGCCGAGACGCGGTTGGCCAACCCGGGAACCACGACGGCCTTGCAGGCCGCTAAGCCGTCGATCCCGGCCTGCGCCACCTGATCGGCGGGCACCCACATGATCCGCGGCAGCGCGGCCTCGGCGTCCTCTTTGGAGAACCCGGCCGCCTCCCCGAAGCCGGTGTCCACCGGGCCCGGGCACAGTGCCGTCACCGAAACGCCGGTCCCTTTGAGCTCGCCGCGCAGGCTGTGGGTGTAGGACAGCACGAATGCCTTGGCCGCCCCGTAGGCCGCCTGTCCCGGCAGCGGGCCGAAGGCGGCGACCGACGCCACGTTCAGGATCGCGCCACGACGGCGCTCCACCATGCCGGGCAGGAACCTGCTGCACAGGTCCACGACGGCTGCCACGTCGACTTCGACCAGGTTGAGTTCTTTCTCCGGATCGGACTTCGCCACCACGCCCAGCGTCGACAGGCCGGCGTTGTTGATCAAGATGTCAGGGGTCAGCCCGAGTTCGCCCACTCGACCCAGCAGGGTTGCGCGGTCGCTGCGCTCGGCGAGGTCGGCAGGCAGCGGATGCGCCTTCGGGCCGAGCTTTCTGGCCAGCGCCTCGAGCCGGTCGGCGCTGCGGGCGACCAGGACGATGTGGTAGCCGCGTTTCGCCAGGATGCCGGCGATCTGCTCGCCGATGCCCGACGACGCCCCGGTCACGATCGCCGCGCTGGTATTTGCTGCAGGTGGGAGTGCCATACCGCGACCGTACCGGCCCTAGGGCGCGGCGCTCTCGGCAATTGCGGCGACCCTGGCCGGCTCCGCCATACCGCGACCCAATCATCGGGGGTTTGTCAGCAGCGCTCCGCGCCAGGCTTCATCAGATTCGGGCCCGCGACCTGCCGCGGCGATCGGTCGCGCCGCATGGCGTACAGCGCGCGGCAGGCGCGCGCCTTCATGGGCGCGGCAATCGCGGAGCCACCGGGGCTCTGGATCCAGTTCTGCAGTGCTGTCACGTTATCGGTCCTTCATCGGTGCGACGTCGGAACATCGCTTGGTGCCATATCAGCCGATTCCCTTTAAGCCTGCACCGCGGCAGAGTGAACAACGCGCAAAGCGGGCCGCGTGTGGGCTGTGCGATCCGGCACACAGGCGCGTGGAGATCGCCGGCGTCACACTTCTCGTCTCCGGCGCTTCGCTTTTCGAATGACCACGTCGGAGAACGAAACGTCGTGGCCCGCGGAACATCGGACCTGCGGCACCACGGACTCACCGCAGCCCTTGTGGATCAATTCCGTACCGGACTGTGCCTGCAGCAGCCTGCCGAATTCGATCAGGCTGATGAGCACCGGGAACAAGTCGCGCCCCCGATCGGTGAGCACGTACTCATACCGGGTGCGCTGGCCGGGTTCCCGGTACGGCTGCTTCTGCAGCAAGCCCGCGTCGACCAGTTCCCGCAACCGCTTGGCGGCGATCTGTTCGGTGACCCCGGCCCGACGCGCCAGATCGTCGAAACGTCTTCCACCCCAGAAGGCTTCGCGGAGCAGCACCATCGCCGAATGGGTGCCGATGAACTGCAGTGCGTACTCCATCGGGCACCCGTCGGCACCCGTCCACCCATCCTGCTCGGCAAGCCGTCCCGCCGTCATCGCTTCAAGGATTCAGAATCAGGCAGTTGCTGGTGGCGGTGGCCAGCAGTTTGCCGGTGCTGCTGGTCAGTCTGGCCTCGGCCAGCGCGGTGCGACGGCCCAGATGGGTCACCGTGCCGGTACACCGGACCGGACCGGTTTCGACGCTGATCGCGCCGATGAACCGCACCGACAGGTCGAGGCTGGTGTAGGCCACCCCCGCCGGCAGCATGCTGTGCACCGCGCAGGCTGCGGCGGAATCCAGCAGTGTGCAATACATTCCGCCGTGCACCGACCCGATCGGGTTGTAGTGGAACTCGGCCGGCGTCAGGGTGAAGACAGCCGTGCCCGCCGAAACGGATTCCAGCCGGCCGCCGATGGTGCTCATGACGGGCGGCTGCGGTATCTCCCCGTCCACCATGGCCTGCAGAAACTCGAGGCCGCTGCGACTGCGCGCCGCATCGGCCGCGCTGCGGGGATCCGACCATTCGATGGTGCGGTTTCGCTCGACTTGCTCGCGCCCGGGAGCACACGCGGTTTCGCTCATATCGGGCATCATCCCGGGCTGGCTCAACTTTAGTCAAGTCAGCTTGCTCTCCCTTGTGCGCGGCGGTTACCCGGCTGGGACAGCAGTCATGGTGGCGAGGAGGGTCGCCACCTGTTTGGAGTCACTGCCGCTCACGGCATAGGCGTCACCGCGGCACACCGTGAGATTGCGGCCGGGCCGCAGTACCTCGCCTCGTGCCCGCAAACGATCGCCGACCGCGGGGGCCAGCAGATTGACCTTCAGCTCCACGGTCAACACCCGCGAGCCGTGTGCCATGAGGGTGAGTGCAGAGTAGCCACACGCAGTGTCCAGGATCGAGATGGTGACACCGGCGTGGAAGAACCCGTCCTGCTGGGTAAGACCGGGCGAGAACGGCACCTCGATCTCGACCACGCCGGGACCGATGCTGCGCAGCTGTGCGCCGAGTGTTGCCATCAGGCCCTGCAGCGCAAAGCTTTCCCGTACGCGTTGGCGATAGTCGGGATCCCGCGGCAGGTGAGCGGACACTCAGGCCGCCGTCATGGCCGCGCGCTCGAGGTCGAGGAGCTGCTCGCCCTGGCGTTCCTCTTCATAGGCCTTGCGGCCGCCCCGGATGCCGAACAGCCGCTTGGAGATCAGCAGGTAGAGCACCGCGGCGATGTTGATCGTCAGGGTCGCCACCCGCGTCGTGGTGACGCCCTTGAGCAGGTCGTGGATCTCCAGGGGCAGGAAAACGGAGGTGGCGACAACCGCGAAATACTCACCCCAGCGTTTCATCAACCACAAGCCCACGCCTTCGACGACCTGCAGCACGGCGTAGGCGGCGAGCAGACAGGTGATCAGAGCCAGGGTCGACGGTTTGGCCGCCAACGCCTTCTCCAGCTCGTGAATCGCCGACATCTGGTCGACCTTGAATCCGGCGGCACGGAACACCGGCAGGTCGCGGTCCAGGGTGGCCTGAATCGAACCGCGAGCGCCCCGGAACGTCCAGACCGCCCACGCGGCCAGCCCCAGCACCACGGCCCGCCCGAGTCGCTCGACAGCCAGTGCACGAATGATGATGGCCTGCCGTAACGCCTTGCCGCGCATGATCATCGGCGCGTCTTCGGGATGCCCGCGGCCGTGCGGTTCGCCCAGCGCGAAGTCGCCGCAGCGTAGACAGCGCCACACCTCACCGAGTTCGGTCTTGGCGTGCAGCCGTTCGGCCAGTTGCTCGTCATCCGGAGCGTAGGTGGCGTGGCCCGCGACGGCGCAGGTGATCAACTCCCACCGGTTGACGGTGCGTTTCTTGTTGTTGCCCACATGCGCTCCTTCGGCGAGGTTGACGCCGATCATTCAACGCGATCAGCAAACCGCGCAAGGCGACGCGGGTAGTCCGCCGTTCAAAACCGCCGTGCGCTGCGGGCCTTGGTGGCTGTCGAGCTCACCGCGCCCAGCAGAATTGCGAGTTCGCGGGTGGAGATTTCGTCGACCCGTTCCACCGCCTCGATGATCTCACCGCGCAAACCCCTGCCGCAGAACGGCTCGGCCAGCCAGTGGAACTTGTCCACGACACGGTCCCATGACATCGGGCGGGTGGGCGATCCCTCGTAGTCGGCCTGCTCATGGCTGAATTCGCGCCCGTCGTACGTGACGATCTGCACCCGGGCGGCGGTGCGTTCGGGGTAGGCCGCGGTGAGGTCGGCGGCCGGTTCGACGTTCACCCGACGCAACAGATCCTGGACGTCGGCGCGCCGAACCCGTGCATTCTCAAGCTGTTCGGGGCCGACGCCGGCGTCGAGCAGAGCGGCCGAGGTCAGGTACTTGAGGTTGTAATCGGCCTGCTCTTTCGTCGATGGATGGTCTTTGACGCCGTATGCCCCGCCGCCGGCGAAGTCGAATGCCCCCTGGAACACCTCAAGATTGACCGACGCGATGTCCCGGCCGCGCAGTCCGTTCGCGTCGCGGAGTGCCAGCACGGCGTCGATGATCACCTGGCCGTGAATCAGCGCGCAGTACCGCTTGAGGTAGGTCTGTTCGACGGCGTTGAGTTCTGTTGCTTCCGTTGGGAAATCGATGTTCCGGCCGAACAACTGCACCAGTCCGTGCGGTCCCTCGAACAGAGTCCGGGGCCCGGTCACCCCGCGGCCCGCCAGCATCGTGGCATAGACCGCCCGCATACCGGTGATGGCCGGCGAGATGCCCTTCCAGGTGGAGACCGGTTCGGCGTGCACGGCCGCGAGCGAGACATTGTCGGCCGCAGAGGCCGCGATGGCGTCAGCGGTCCGGGCGGCGTCCAGGCCCGTCAGCTTGGCCGTGCCGGCCGCGACCGACATCGCCAACTGCAGCGCATGATTGAGGCCGCTCGCCATTACGGGCACTGCTGCGCTGAAGCGGCACTGAACCTCGTAGGCAATCGCCAGCGCGAGCAGGAAGTCCGCACCGCTGGCATCGAGATGCTCGGCGACGGCGAAGATGGCGCCGAAGTTGTCCGCGGGGTGACACAGGCCTCCCACGGTCAGGTAGGTGTCGAGCAGATCCGGGTAACGGACCAAGACGGCGTTGAAGAATGCGGCCTGGTCCACCGACGCAGTTCCGCCCCCGACGAGTGTCGCGGTGCGGCGGCCGCTGAACTCATCCACCTGCGCGCGGATCGCGGGGATGAGTTCGCCGTTCAATGAACCGACTGCGCAGGCGATGCTGTCCAGCACATTGCGCTTGAGCATCGATCTGGACCGGCCCGCCAGGTCGGTCTGTTGCGCGCGGACCGTGAAGCCCGCGAGGTCGTCGACAATGTAGTTCGGCGCCATCGTCTTTCGTCCTTCTCTCGTCGATATCTCGACTCAATCGCGACGACGGCACGGCGTCCAGGACTCTTTGCTTACCTGTGTTCGGCGGAACTTCCTATCGCAGTTCAGCCGCCGCGGTCAGAGCGCCGCGGTGCGGGTCGTCGGACGGGATCCACCACCGGCCGGCGGGCGGCGCGGGCCAACCGTGACCGCCTGCGACGTTCAGCAGTGCACTGACCAGCCGTTGCACGCTGACGCGTTCGTCGTCGTCCCGGTGCACGAGCGACCACGTCCACACCGGCACAGGATTGGCCACCCGCCGATGTCCCAAACTCGGTGGCGGCACCGCGGTGTGGCGCTTGGGCGAGGCGAGCACGGCAGCGCCGAGTCGCCGAACGTGGGTATAGAACGCGTCCCCGGTGATGCCGCCGTCGTCGATGCCGACGACCCGCGCACCGGTGTCACCCGCGAATTCGCGCGCGAAGAGATTCCATGACCGCCAGGCCGACTCGTCGGCATCGACCAGCACCCGGAGCTGTTGTGCATCAACGGGTTCGGTCGATGCGACACCGGGAAGCACCGCGCCCAGCGGCTCCGCGCGCAGTAGATGCGCCGTCAGCCCGCGCTCAGTGGCCTGCCGGGAGGTGACCCAGGTCAGAGCCATGTCGAGGGTGCCCTCGGCCACCCGGTCGGCCTGCACATGCGAGGGCAGCACCCACTCGTCGATTCGCACCGAAAATTCGCCGGACAGGGCATCGTCGGGTAGCCAACTCACGTAGCCGAGCCGCACCGGCGCGGCGGTCTCGGCAGTCTTGCGCACCCTGCTCTTCACGTCATCGGACAGCGCCAGGATGCGGCGCGCGTCAGGCAGCAACGCGCGGCCGCTCTGGCTCAGCCGAACGGTTCGGCGATCGCGGACGAAGAGTTCAGCGCCCAGATCTCGTTCCAGGGCGATGATCTGCTGCGACAGAGCCGGCCCGGAGATATGCAGGCGCTGTGCCGCCCTTCCGAAGTGCAGCTCCTCGGCAACCGCCACGAAATAGCGCAGCTGCCGCAGTTCCATGCGTCGAGACTATGTTCCGGATCCGGCGTCGGCGAACTCGCAGAAGGCGGCGTAGGCGCGGGCGCCGTAAATGGTGGCCGGCCCACCGTGCATCATGATGCTCACCCCGACCGCTTCCGCGGCCTCCTCCTTGGAGGCTCCGGCGCGGACCGCCGCTTTAGCGTGAGAGGCGATGCAGCCGTCACATCCGTGCACCACCCCGATCGCCAGCGCGATGAGTTCCTTGTACTTGGCGTCCAGTGCCCCAGATGCCATGGCAGCTTTGCTCATCTCGCCGAAGCCGGCGTACACGCCGGGGATCATCTGGCGAAGCGCACGGTGCTGTGGGTTGAGATCATTCAGAACGTCGTGGTGACGGTGCTGTTCATCCATGACCGCCAGTGTACTGATACCGGTAGGGGTATTGGTATAGTATGAGCAGGGAGAGATAGGAAGGCACTCGATGAACTCTGATGACGACACGATGGCGGCGGTGCTCAACCGGTTGCGCCGTGCGCAGGGGCAACTCGGCGGCGTGATCGCGATGATCGAGCAGGGCCGAAACTGCAAAGACGTCGTGACTCAACTCGCCGCGGTGTCGAAGGCGCTCGACCGGGCCGGATTCAAGATCGTCGCCACCGGGCTGCGTGACTGCATCAACGGCACCCAGCACGGCGATGCGCCGCCGCTGAGCGAAGCGGAGCTGGAAAAGCTCTTCCTGGCCTTGGCGTGACAAGAAGGCCGGACAGAAAGAAAGGGATCAGCCATGACATTAGGAACCGCCGGTTTGACCGCCACGCTGCACACCTCGTTCAGCGACGCCGTCGAACAGACCACGCAGGCCCTTGCCGGACAGGGCTTCGGTGTCCTGACCAAGATCGACGTCAAGGCAACGTTGAAGCAGAAGCTCGGTGAGGACATGGAGGACTACGTGATCCTCGGTGCCTGCAACCCGCAGCTTGCGCACCGGGCGCTGAACGTGGATCGCCACATCGGCCAGCTACTCCCGTGCAACGTGGTGCTGCGCGCGGCCGATGACGGCGGCGTGCTCGTCGAGGCGATGGACCCCCAGCTCATGGTGCGCGTCGTGGACCAGCCGGGTCTTCAGGAAGTTGCGGACCAGGCTGCTGCCAAGCTGCAGGCGGCCATCGGCGCACTCAGCGAGGCATCGCACTAGCCGTCGGCGCCGCGGCAATGAACGAACACGAAACCGCATGGCCGCCGACAATAAGACCGGCGTCAACGGGATCGGCTTCTACGACGACGAGATCGTGCGCACGCCCGACGGATGGCATATCGCACGCCGGCGCTTCACCACGGTGCGAGTGAGTACGGTCGATTAGGTGGCACGCCAGCTGATCAGCACACGTCCGTAGAGCAATCGGCGGATCTGGGCGCCGGGAAGCACCGCATGCACGTGGGCCCGCAGCTGGGCGAAGTTGTCCGGCGGGGGCCATTTGATCGGTGCGCTATGTTCCCACTTGTCCCGGACCCGGTTGACGACGCCGCAGGCGGTCCACGAAGACACATGCCAAAACACCTCGCGCACGGACGGTTTGACGAACGTCACGATTCCCAGGGTCCCGCCCGGGCGCACCAGTTGCGATAACCGCGTCAGAGCGCCGCGCGTGTCGTCGATGTGGTGCAGCGCGGCGTTGGAGACCACAGCATCGAAGTCGGGCAACTCGGCGGTCATCACGTCACCGTGGGTCCACTCGACCGGCGCATCCGGGAACCGGGTGTTCGCCCGCTGCAGTACCGGCTTGTCGATGTCGAGGGCGACCACCCGGGGAATCCGCTCGGCCAATCGCGCGGCCAGGAAGCCGTCACCGCACCCGACGTCCAGCACCTGTTGCGCCCCGGCGGGGACCAGCCGGTCGACGAGCGCGTCGTAGTGGATGTTGATATTCCACGGCGTTTGGTCCGACATTGCATCCAACGTAGCGGCCGTCGTCCTATTCTTCGATTGGCTTCGGAACCGGATCGGCGGTGCAGGCATGAATGCGGCGAGCGCTTGCGTGGCGTGCGGTACGGGGTTGCGCGCTGCCGCGAAGTTCTGCGACGAGTGCGGATCACCGGTTTCGGCGCCGGCTCCGTCTGCCGAATACAAGCAAGTGACGGTGCTTTTCGCTGACGTCGTCCATTCGATGGATATCGCCGCCGCGGTGGGCCCCGAGCGGCTGCGCGAGATCATGACCGACGTTGTGACGGCCGCGGCAGGAGTGGTGCAACGGTTCGGCGGCATGGTGGACAAGTTCACCGGCGACGGCATCATGGCGGTTTTCGGTGCCCCGGTTGCTCTGGAAGATCACGCTTTTCGGGCGTGCCTGGCGGGGCTGGGGATCCAGGAGCAGGCACGGCGCCTGGCCGTTGAGGTGGCTGAGCGCGATGACGTACAGCTGCAGCTGCGGGTTGGGCTGAATTCCGGCCAGGTGATCGCCGGTGAAGTTGGTTCCGCCGCTTTGGGTTACACCGCGATCGGCGAGCAGGTCGGGATGGCCCAGCGGATGGAATCGGTGGCACCGCCGGGTGGGGTCATGCTCAGCGAATCAACGGCCCGGCTGGTCGAAGACGTGACCACCCTCGCGCCAGCAGAGTTGGTCTCTGTCAAGGGCGCGATCCGTCCCGTGCCCGCACGCCGGCTGATCGCGACGACGAACGGGCACCGCCGGATCAGCGAACCACAACTGGTCGGGCGCAATTGGGAACTGAACACGATCAGCGGGATCCTCGACGAAGCGGTGGATGGCGCCGGATGCATCATCGGCGTGTTGGGACCGCCGGGCATCGGCAAGAGCCGCATCGCCCGCGAAACAGCGGCACTGACGGCCGCCCGCGGTGCGGATGTGTTCACCACGTACTGCGAATCCCACACCAGCGATATCCCTTTCCACGCAGTGACAGGCCTGTTGCGCGCTGCGCTGGGAATCGACGGATTGCTTGATCCGGATGCCCGCGCGCAGATCCGCGTCCGCTTCGCCGGTGCTGACCCCGAAGACTTACTCCTGCTGGACGATCTGCTGGGTGTCCAGGACCCGGATGCCGACCCGCCTCAGATCGAGGCCGACGCCCGCCGGCGCCGGCTGACCGCGCTCATCAATGCGGGACTGCTGGCTCGGAAGGATCCCGCGCTGTTCGTGATCGAAGACGCACACTGGATCGATGAGGTCAGCGAGTCGATGCTGGCCGACTACCTGGCGGTGATCCCGCAGACCCCCTCGATAGTCCTGATCACCTATCGCCCTGAGTACCACGGCGCCCTTACCAGAGTCCCGGGCATGCAGACGATTGCGCTGCGTCCGCTGAGCGCCACGCAAACCGCTGCGTTGATCGGCGCGCTACTCGGGACGGACACCTCGGTGCAGCCACTTGTCGCGGTCATCGTCGAACGTGCTTCGGGAAACCCGTTTTTCGCCGAGGAGCTGGTACGTGATCTGGCTGAACGGGGGAAGATCTGCGGGACACAGGGAAGGTATCGACTCGCGGCTGAGATCGCCGACATCAGTGTGCCCGCAACGTTGCAGGCGGTGATCGCGGCACGTGTCGACCGCCTGAGCCCGTCTGCCAAACGCACACTGAGCGCCGCGGCGGTGATCGGTTCGCATTTCACCACCGAGTTGGTCATCGCGCTGGGAATCGATCCGGTGGTGCACGAGTTGGTCATGGCAGAGCTGATCGATCAAGTCGGCTTCGCGCCGCGAGCAGAATATGCGTTCCGGCATCCGCTGATTCGCGCGGTCGCCTACGAGTCACAACTGCGAGCCGACCGCGCTGAACAACATCGAAAACTGGCAGCCACAATCCAGCGGCTCGGCTCACCGGACGAAAACGCCCCCCTGATCGCCGAACATCTCACTGCTGCAGGCGATCTCCACGCGGCGTTCGACTGGCACATGCGTGCCGGGACCTGGCTGACGCACCGTGATCTCGCCGCAGCACGAGCCAGCTGGCAGCGCGCACGCGACGTCGCCGATCGATTGCCGACCGCTGATCAGCGACGCTCCTCGATGCGAATTGCTCCGCGAACCCTGTTGTGTGCCAGCGCCTGGATGGCCGGAGGCAGCATGGCCGACACCGGCTTCGACGAACTGCGCGAGCTCGCCAGCGCCGCCGGCGACAAGGTTTCGCTGGCCATGGGCATGGCTGGTTGGATCTCGACGCTGACCGTGCACGCCCTCTATCAGCAAGCTTCGCACTGGGCTTCCGAACTCGTCGACCTGCTGGAGCAGATTAACGATCCACCCCTGACCGTCGGCCTGCTTTACTCGGCATCCGTCGCCAAAATGCAGTGTGATGATGCGGCTGAATCCTTGCGCTTATCGCAGCGCGCAATTGACTTGGCAGACGGTGACCCCGCCATGGGCAATCTGATACTCAGTTCCCCGCTGGCCGGCGCGATGATGTTGCGAGGATGTGCGCGATGTTGTCTCGGCGATCCGGGATGGCGGGTCGATGTAGATCGGTCCGCCGTCATGGTCCGAGCCTTCGACCTCACCTTGCGTGCCCTGGTGATGGTCTTCAAATACTCACTCGCAGTCAACGAAACGTGGCTGCCGAACACCGAAGACCTGAATGAAGCAACCGTCGTCCTGGAAATGGCGGAACGATCCGGCGACGACTTCACCCTCGCCTGCGCTCGATACGTGCGCGGCCTGACTCTGCTGACGCAAGGCGGTCAACCGCGCGCGGAGGGCATCGCGCTGCTTGCAGCGGCCCGCGAAGCAGCCGTGCAGGAGCGCTTCACGATGGCGATCATCGGGTTCATCGACACTCATATTGCCCGTGACAAGATCCGTGTCGGTGATCTCGACGACGCAATCGAATCTGCTCGC
The DNA here is from genome assembly GCF_030755175.1 of Mycobacterium sp. TY814. Lineage (NCBI taxonomy): Bacteria > Bacillati > Actinomycetota > Actinomycetes > Mycobacteriales > Mycobacteriaceae > Mycobacterium > Mycobacterium sp. TY814. Next base: position 3,022,608 of record NZ_JAUFRY010000001.1, on the reverse strand, counting down.
GCCACCGTGGAGTCGGAGCACGCCTCCGGCGGAGTGCTCACTCGCGCCGCTCCGGTCGCTGCTCTGGTAGAGGCTTTGCTGGGCAGAGGGATGCCCGCCGACATCCAAGAAGCTGAGGCGGCCATCGAGCGCCTGGCTGCCGTACCGACCGAGCCGGGATTCGTCATCAACCGAATCTGGTTACTGCGCCTGCGGGCAATGCTGGCGCGTGCCAAAGGCGACGACGCGGCTTGCCGCGACTACCGGGATCGCCACCTCCAGATGGCGAGATCACTGAGATTCGACGGGCATATCGCCTGGGCAGAGGGGATGACGTGACCGTGTATCGAGAAATCCTCGCCGTGGTGGGGGTCGGCGGTATGGGCCAGGCCATTGCCCGGCGGCTGGGTTCGTCGAAGACGGTGCTGCTGGCCGACAACAACGAGCAGGTGCTGACCTCGGTGGCGGAATCCTTGTCCGCGGACGGCTACGACGTCGAGAGTCAGCAGGTCGACGTCTCGTCACCCGAGTCGGTACACGCGCTTGCCCAGTTCGCCGGATCACTGGGCAACGTGGCCCAACTCGCCCACACCGCCGGACTTTCCCCGGCCCAAGCCTCGGCCCAGGCGATCCTGGCGGTCGACCTGCTCGGCGTCGCACTGATACTTCAGGAGTTCGGTGACGTCATCGCACCGGGCGGTGCGGGTGTCGTTATCGCCAGCATGGCGGGCCACCTGTTCCCGCCGCTGTCCCCCGAACAGGAAAAGGCGCTGTCACACAATCCTCCCGGGGAACTGCTCTCGCTCGACTTCATCGCCAAGGTCACCGAGCCAAACTTTGCCTACCCAATCGCCAAGCAGGCCAACCACCTTCGCGTCCGCGCCGCGAGCGCCGACTGGGGCCGCCGGGGAGCCCGGATCAACTCGATCAGCCCCGGCATCATCTCCACCCCGATGGGCCAGCAGGAACTCGCCTCGCCCGTCGGCGACGGCATGCGGGCCATGATCGCCATGTCCGGCACCGGGCGCATCGGCACCCCCGACGACATCGCCGCGGCGGCCGCATTTCTGCTCGGCCCCGACGCCACCTTCATCACCGGTACCGACCTGCTGGTCGACGGCGGAGTCGTCGCCGCACTGAAGGCCGGAACACCCTGACATCACGCCCGTAGATCGACTACCCGCTGCAGGTCCTCGGCGCACGTCTTCAGGGCGTGGGCCAACGAGGAGCCCGCGGTGTCGGAAGCGTCCACCGACGATGCGCATTCGCACACGGCCGCCGTGTGGGTGGTCGCGGCATCGCCGTCGTGTTCCGCCTCGGCGAGTGCTGCCACGAGCTCACCGGTCGCCGCACGCACCGGTGCGGGCAGGTCACCCACACCCGGCGCCATAACGCGGGCGAAGTGCAGCACCGAGCCCGCGAGCAGCGTCATCTGGGCGGCCTGCCGGTCCGCGCGCGCGACCATCGAGCGTGTCTTCCAGCGCAGCGGCGCAAACCGTGCCAACAGCCGGGCGTGATAACGGGCTTCGATCAGGTCGTCCAGCCGTTCGTGCACCTGGTCGGCGGCCGGCAGCAATCGATCCGGTTGCGTGAGCACATCTTTCAGAGCCTTAAACACCCCGGCACGCGCGTCGTCCAGCACGGAGGCGGGATCCGCCGGGAACAGCACCAGACTCAACACCAGAGCCAGGCCGCCACCGATCATGGCTTCCTGCAGTCGTTCGAAGAGGCGGTCACCGCCGGTGATCGCCATCACCAGAATGGCCGACCCGGCGGTCTGATTGGCGAATGTCAGTCCCTCGCCCAGGAATCCGTGGCCGATCAACACCGCAACGCTCAACGCGATGAAGACTGCACCGGACATCGCAATCCATTCGCTGCCCAGCAGCATCTGCACGGCGGCCCCCAGGCTGATTCCCAGGGCGACGCCACTGATGTTCTGGAGCACCCGCTGCGCGTGGAACACGTTGCTGGCCGACAGCGTCACCGCTGCGGTGATCGGCGCGAAGAACGGGTCGGAATGACCGAGCAGATCATGGGCGATGTACCACGCCAGGCCGGCGGCGCCCGCTGCCTGAACGATTGCCCACACGACGTCACCGAGGCGGCGGGCCGCCAACTGACCGTGTCCTCTTGTCCTGGTGAGCAGCGAAGCGTCCATCACGCTTGCTTACACCAGCATCAGCGAACGGTGTACTCGTGCAGGGTCTGGCTGACACCCTCGCTGACCGTGACGTAACCCTGACCGTCGGCGTGGAAGGCGATTGCCTCGCCCTGCGTTTCACTCACCACCGGCCCGTCGACCGGTTGCTGGCTGAACGGCGACCACGCAGTGCTGCCCGGCGCCCGGTCCCACAGCAGGACGTCGCGATAGGTGCGCACCGCAAGTTGCGAACCGTCCGCCGAGAAGTCGGCGCCGGTGATCAGCTTCGACCCGGACTGTGACATGTCAAGCGTCGCAACCTGATTCCACTGCGTGGGGGTGCTGCTACTGCCGGCGCTGGTCCATCCGCTGTCCGGGGTGGAGAACACCCGGGAAACGCTGCCGCTCGTCTTCTCGATGACCACGAGGTTGTGGGTGTTCGGATCGACCGCCAGCGCCTCGGAGTTGATCTTCTCGCCACCCGGATACTGCAACCGAAGCTGTTCAACGCCGGACAGGCTGCCGCTGGTGGGACTGGCCGCGGTACCGGTGACGATCGGCTCGGGCACCCGGTAGACGGTCACGTTGCTGCGAGACAGACCGTTGTCGCCGATGTCCCCGACGTAGATGTACGACTTGCCGTCCGGGCCCTTGGCAACCTCGATGTCCTCCCAGTCGCTGGCGCTGGCGCCGTTGAGCCTGTAGGTGGCCAGGGTCTGACCCGTCTTGGCGTCGACCGCGAAGATGCGTGCGGTGTCCCCGGAATCGTTGTGGACCCAGTAGACATTCGGGTTGTTGATTCCGGCGTCGACGCCGGAGATCTCCTTGAGGTTGCCGTCGGTGATCGTCCCGCCGTTGGCGGAGCTGATGTTGCCGTCACGGGCTGCGTCCACGGCGTTCTGGCCGGATGGGTTGGACGGGTTACCCGGGTTTGTCGGGTTGCCGGGATCGGTCGGATTGCCCGGGTTGCTTGGATCACCCGGATTGCCGGGATTGGTCGGATTGCCCGGATTGCTTGGATCACCCGGGTTGCCGGGATTGCCGGGATTGCCCGGGCCATTGGGGTCGCTGACCTTCGTCCCGGTCGCACCCTGCGCGCCGTCCCGGCCGGCGAGTTGCCCGCCCGAGCCACCGGCGCCGCCCGCCCCGGGTGTCTGGCCGGATCCGCCGACGCCACCGTTGCCGCCGTCGCCCACCAATCCAGCGTTTCCGCCGGCCCCCCCGGCGCCACCGATCGCTCCGGCGCCACCCATCCCGCCGGCACCGCCATTGCCCGCCAGCAGCCCGCCGCTGCCGCCTCGGCCGCCCGCGGGCGCGGGTCTGGTGGCATCGATCCCGGCGCCACCCTGGCCGCCCGCGGCGCCGTTGCCGATCAGGCCGGCGCTGCCGCCGTTGCCGCCCGCCTGGCCGGTCGCCCCGGACCCGCCCCTGCCGCCGTTGCCGTACAGCAATCCGCCGGCACCACCGTTCTGGCCGGTGCCGGCCACACCGTCGGCGCCGTTCCCGATCAGCGGGCGGCCGGTGAGCGTCCGCGCGGGCGCGTTGATCAGGTTGAGCGCTTGTTCGAGCGGGTCGACGTTGGCTACCTCGGCCGCGGCGTACGAGCCCGCACCGGCCGTCAGGAGACGGACAAACTGCTGGTGAAACGCCTCGACCTGAGCGTTGAGGGCCTGATACTCGCGGGCGTGGCCGCCGAACAACGCAGCGATGGCCGCCGATACCTCATCTTCGGCCGCAGCAACGATGGCGGACGTGGGCAGGGCGGCCGCAGCGTTGGCGGCGGTCAGCGTCGAGCCGATGCCGGCCAACTCTGTCACTGCCGACGACAACAACTCGGGTACTGCCAGCAGGTATGACATCGACGACCTTCCAGACCGGGCTAATCAATCACGTGATCGTATGCACCGGCCACGGGGAGCAGGAGCGTTTTCGGCAAGAATCAATCACTTGATAGTTTAAAGCCCTTAACTGCCCTTCCCGAGCGGCAATCTGCTACGACGCCGTCCCGGCGTGCACCCAATCGCCGGGCCGCACGCGCCAGGTCCGGCGGGCGTACTCCAACTCGGTGTACGGCCACTGAGTCACCACGCGTCCCGTGGGCGAACGGAAGTAGCTGTCGCACTGCGTCCAGATCGAGCGTTCCAGGTCCACCGAGAGTTGGTCGTTGTACCGCTTCTCCGCCTCCGGTCGCACGTCGAGATATCCCCCGCGACGGGCGATCCGGGTCGCCGCGCTGGCCACCAACCGGGCGCCAGCCTCGAGGATGTAGACAATCGAGTTTCCGCCCTGGTTGGTGTTGGGCCCGTAGAGCATGAAGAAGTTGGGAAACCCCGGCACCGCGACACCCAGGTAGGCGGTCGGGTCGGCACCCCAGCGCTCGTGCAGGCTCTCTCCCCGCGCGCCCACCACCTCGATGCCGGACAGATAGTGCGACGTCTCGAAGCCGGTGGCCAGCACCACGGCATCGACCTCGACCGTGGTGCCCGACGCGGTGACCACCGCGGTGCCGGTCATCCGCTCGATGGGATCGGTCACGAGAGTGACATTGTCCCGTTGCAGCGCCCGATAGAAGTCGTCCCCCAGCAGCACGCGTTTGCAGCGGAACGGATAGTCCGGCGTCAGAGCACGGCGCAGGCGCTCGTCCGGCACCGTCCGTTCCAGGAAGGACGTCGCGAACTGCGACCGGGCGGCGACGATCGGGTCGTCGGCCATTGTCGCGGTGTTATCGTGCTGGAATTTCCATATCTGCCAACGCTTTCGGCGTGTTGCCAGCGGGTTGCGCCGGAACTGCGCCAATTCGGTTGCGCTGTAGGGCCGGTCCTCCTTGGGCACCATCCAGGGCGGTGTGCGCTGAAATACCGTGAGGTGTCCGGCGATCTTGGCGAGCTCGGGAACCACCTGCACGCCGCTGGCCCCGGTGCCGATCACCGCGACTCGTTTGCCCGTCAGATCGACGTCGTGATCCCACTGCGCGGTGTGCATGAGGGTGCCGGCGAAATCGGCCAGGCCGGTGATATCGGGCAGCCGTACGGATCCGAAAAGCCCGGCGGCGCAGACGACCACGTCGACGACCAGCTCCCGGGCACTTCCCTGGCGATCCAGCTGCAGATGCCACCGTCCGGCATCGTCGTCCCAACCGGCCGAGCGGAGCCTGGTGCCGAGCATCAGGTGACGACCGAGGTCGAAGTCGTCGACCACCGATTCCAGGTAAGCCAGTATCTCGGGCTGCCGGGCGTAGGTACGGCTCCAGGATTTGTTGGGCGCGAACGAAAACGAATAGAGGTGACTCTGGATGTCGCACGCGGCGCCCGGATAGGTGTTGCGCCGCCACGTTCCGCCCACACCCGTGTCGGCTTCGATGATCACCAGGTCGTCGATGCCGGCACGGCGCAGCGCAACCGCGGCACCCAGGCCGCCGAACCCCGCGCCGATGATCGCCACCTTGGGCGACGGCCGGCGACGGGTGGCCGCCCTTACCCGGCCGAGTGCATATCTCACGGAATGTCCCGGGCGGGACGCACGTCGAAACCGGCCAGGTCACCGCCGTCCCGCCAGGCCGCCAGCAGGTCGGCGTATTCGGTCGGACCGCCGAAGAAGAAGCTGCCCTGGCGGGTTTTGGCGTCCGCCTTTCCTTCGCGGTTGTAGTAGCCGGGCGTACAGGTCTTGGCCCGCTCGGCGGTGGCCGCGGAACGCTGCACCACCGTCTCCACCCAGGCGGCCTCGGCCGCCGCCGAAGCCTCGACCTCGGCCACGCCGTGTTCCAGCGCCCAGGCGATGATCCATGCGGCGTGGGTGGCCTGGATGTCCAGCAGATAGGGAAAATTCACCGTCAGGCCGGCCTGGGCGATGCTCTCGATGAAGCAGTTGGGAAATCCGTTGGCGCACAAGCCTTGAAAGGTGCGCACCCCGTCGCTCCAGCGCTCGGTCAAGGTCACGCCGTCCCGGCCGATCAGGTCGAATCCGGTACGGCGGCAGTAATCGGTGCCGACCTCGAAACCCGTGGCGAAGATCAGGCAGTCGAGCTCGTAGGTCACTCCGTCGACGACTACGCCTGCCTCGGTGATCTCCTCCACGCCGCGCCCGTGCGTGTCCACCAGCGTCACGTTGTCGCGGTTGAAGGTCTGCAGGTACTCGTCGTGGAAGCAGGGCCGCTTGCAGAAATACCCGTACCAGGGCTTGAGGGCCTCGGCCGTCGCGCGATCCACCACAATCTCGTCGACGCGCGCCCGGATCTCCTCCATCTTGGCGAAGTCCGCCAGCTCGATGTCCCGGGTGCGTTGCTCGGGGCTGACGGTCGCATCGGTGTCGTGGCGCATCACCGGGAGCTTGCGGGTGATACTCGTCCAGGCATCGGCGACCAGGTCCTTCTCCGCTTGTCCGCCTGAGGTGAGTATCTGGAAATTGTCGATCCGTTCGCGCTGCCACCCCGGCTTCAAGGACTCGGCCCACAGCGGATCCGTCGGACCGTTGGCGCGGATGTCGACCGAGGACGGGGTGCGCTGGAACACGTAGAGCCGCTGCGCCGCCGCCCCGAGGTGCGGCACGCACTGCACCGCGGTGGCTCCGGTCCCGATGATGCCGACCCGCTTGTCCGACAGATTCTCCAGGTTCCGGCCGGTATACCCGTAGTCCCAGCGGCTGGTGTGAAACGTGTGGCCGCGGAACGCCTTGATGCCCGGGATGCCGGGCAGCTTGGGTTTGGCCTGGTATCCGTTGGCCATCGAGACGAACTTCGCCCGCATCTCGTCGCCGTGGTTTGTTGTGATGATCCAGCGGGAAGTAGACTCCTCCCAACGGATTTCGCGAACATCTGTCTGCAGGCAGGCGTTGCGGTACAGATCGTAATGCTCAGCGATACGGCGGCAGTGCGCGAAGATCTCCGAACCCTTCGCATACTTCTGCTCGGGAATGTAGCCCAGCTCTTCCAGCAGCGGGATGTACACATAGGACTCGACGTCACAGGCGATTCCCGGATAACGGTTCCAGTACCAGGTGCCACCGACGTCAGCCGCGCGATCGATCAACCGGATGCTTTCGACCCCCAGCTGGCGCAGCCGCACGCCGGTCAGCAATCCGCCGAATCCGGCCCCGACGATCGCCACGTCCACGTCGTCGGCAAGCGGCGCACGGGTGAAATTTTTGTCGGCCCACGGGTCTTCGGCGAAGCGGGCGAACTCGCCCGCGATCTCCACATACTGCGCGATTCCGTCGGGACGCAGCCGCCGGCCGCGCTCCTGCGCGTACTTCTGGCGCAGCGCTTCGACGTCGAACGTGCGCCCCACGGTCCCGGTCAAACCCTCGACCTCACTCTCGGTGAGCCCGCCTTGATAATCGATCGCTTGATCGCATCAAGGAGATGCTAGCCTCCCGGGGCGAACAGCTCCCCCCTGACCATGACTTTGGCCGCGTCCAGCGCCGCGTGGTATTCCTCGGGCGGAAGCGTGGCGGCCAGCTCGGTCAGCCCGTAGATGAGTGCATAGATCGCTTCCTCGGTGGCGCGTGGTTCGCAGTGAGCACCGAGCTCGCCGTTTCGGTGCGCCTGCGCCACCAGTCCGCCGATGATCTCGCGGAACGTCTCGAACCGTTCCTGCGCTCCGGCATCGACGAGGTGCTCCGCCCGGATCGCCCACTCGAAGGCCGCCAGGTCCGGGAACTCTCGCATCAAGGCGCCGCATTCATCGAGGACGGCCTCGATGCGATCGACGGCGGTGCCGGGGCCGTTCGCCGCCGTGCGCAGCCGCGGGATGGCCGCCTCGGCTCTGACCTCGATCGTCGCCTTGAGCAGCTCCGCCTTGTTCGGAAAGTAGTTGTAGAGGCTCGCGCTGGTGACCTCGGACATCCGGGCGATCTCGCGAATCGTGGCCCGCGCGTACCCGACCTGCGCCACGCACCGCATCGTCGCGACGATGATCCTGCGCCGCGTCTCCTCGCCGCTTGCCCCGATGGGGCGGCCCAGCTGCGTTCGCGCCATGGTGGGCCGTGTCCTTACTCGTGTAGCTGTCCACCGGGAGAGGTGGGACCGGGTTCGACGTGGTCGAATATATTCGACCGATCCTGCGATTGGGCGGGCGCGAGTGATTCCTGACGGGGGCAATGCGGCGTGACTGTTTCCTCACCCCTGCCTTCGTCGGCACCTCAACTCGGCCGCCCGGTCGGCGCCGACGGCGGGCAGACCCGGCGCAGGATCATTACCGCGGCAATGCGGTGCGTGGCGGAGGTCGGGTACTCGCAAACGACCATCCGCGAGATCGCCCGGGCCGCCGACATGACCAGCGGCAGTCTCTACCACTACTTCCCGAACAAGTCGGAACTCCTCAAGGCGACCAGCGAGGAGATCGAGAAAATTGTCCTGCCCCGCCTGCGCGACGCCGTGCGGGCCGCGGGCGATGTCGCCGACCAGCTCGATGCGGTGCTGGACGAGTCGAAGCGGCTGTTGTGCGACTATCCGCACCTGGCCGCCTTCCTGCGCGCCGTGCGCTCGGGCGGCACCACACAATCGAGGCCGAGTGACCCGCAGTATCCGGGCTCCAGGGCGCTGCGCGACGTCGTGACCCAGATTGTCGAGACGGCCCACAGTAAAGGCCTGCTGTCCCCCGCCACGACCACCCGGGCGGCCATCGACGCCATCTGTGCGCTGACCCGCGGCCTGACGGAACCGGCGGCCCGCGACTCGCCGGAGGAGTACGACGCCACACTGGGCGTCGCCAAGCGAATGATCAGAGGGACATTGTTCGCAAGCCCGAAACCCGGGCAGTGATGGCGGGCCTGCTCACCGCGCTGCGGCTGAACATGACCAACATCGCCGATCCGGCGGGGCGCCATGGCGATCGATACCGTGCCGCACTGGAGATGGCCGAGTTCGCCGACGAGAGTGGGTTCACCGCGATCAGCGGCGAGGAACATCACCTGGCCGCTACGGGTTGGCTGCCCTCCCCGCTGCTGCTCGCCGCCGCTCTGGCCGGACGCACGCGCCGTGTGCGAATCAGCATCAATGCGCTGATCGTGCCGCTCTACGACCCGATCAGGCTCGCCGAGGACATCGCCGTGCTGGACAACCTGGCCCAGGGCCGGTTCAGCTTCGTCGCTGGAATGGGTTACCGCCCTGAGGAATACCATGCGGCCGGAAAGGACTGGTCGCGCCGCGGCGCCCTGATGGACCATTGCCTTTCGGTGCTGTTGCAGGCGTGGGGCGACGAATCCTTCGAGTACGACGGCGCCGTCATCAATGTCACTCCCAAACCGCACACCCGCCCACATCCGTTCTTCTTTGTCGGCGGGATGACGACCGCCGCGGCCCGGCGCGCGGCACGGTTCGGGTTGCCCTTCTCACCCCCGATGGCGATGCCCGAGCTGCTGACCGTGTACACCGACGAGTTGCGCAAGCACGGTAAGACCGGTTTCGCCTACTACCCCGAAAACGGCAGCACTGTCACCTTGCTGCATCCCGACCCGGACGAGGCGTGGTCCCGCTGCGGCGAGTTCATCATGAACGAGGCTGCCGAGTACGCCGGCTGGCGCAGGCAGGGGGTTCCGCGGCCCAATGAGACCCCCGCGGCCTCAGTGCAGGAATTGCGCGGACTCCACAACGTCGAGATCCTGACCCCAGACCAGTTGCTCGAGCAGATCCGCGGCGGCCGCAAAGACATCGTGATGAACCCCTTGGTCGGTGGCCTTCCGATCGACGAGGGATGGGCAAGCCTGCACCGGTTGGTCGACGAGGTGCTGCCTCACGTATGAGGCGGGCCCCGCAGTACAGCACGGGAAACCGACGCAAACGACAACTGTGAAAATTCACAGTGATAATACGTTTGCAGTGGTTTGGACAACGCATAGGCGGGCAAAATAAGCGGCATGATCACGCGCTTGTTTGGTTCCGCCGCAGCTGTGGCTGCGGGTTTCAGTGCCTCGATCCTGGCCTTCCCCGCTCCGTCCGCATCCGCCGAGCCGTGCCCCGATGTCGAGGTGGTCTACGCCAGGGGGACCGGCGAGGATGGTCTCGGCGCCACGGGACAGGCTTTCGTCGACGCGTTGCGGCCCCGGATCGGCACGCAATCGATGGGCGTCTACTCGGTCAACTACCCCGCCAGCGAGGAGTGGGCGACCGGAGTCGATGGCGTCAGGGACGCTGGTGCTCACGTCAACTCGATGGCGGCCGCCTGCCCGAAGACGAAGATGGTGCTCTCCGGCTTCTCGCAGGGTGCGGCCGTGATGGGTTTCGTCACGTCCGCCAGGGTGCCCGACGGCGTCGACCCGGGGACGGTGCCCAAACCGCTGGATCCCGCTGTGGCCGAACATGTCTCGTCGGTGGTCCTGTTCGGGACGCCCAACACCAGGGCCATGGAATTCCTCGGTCAGCCGCAGGTGGCGATCGGTCCGCTCTATCAGGCCAAGACGCTCAAGATCTGCGCCCCGGAGGACCCGGTGTGCTCGCAGGGGCTGAACTTCGCCGCTCACAACTCCTACGCCGACGACGCGGCCGCGATCGACCAGGGCGCGGCCTTCGCCGCCGCTCGTCTGGGCGGCGGTGCTCCCGCTCCGGTACCGGGCCCGTCCGGCTTCGGCAACTGACTGATCATCGACGGGCCAACCCGTCGACGATGAGCCGCAGCCCGAAGCTGAACTCGTCAGCCAATGACACCGGCAGGTATCCGGCGACCGCAGCGGTCGCCGGATAGCTGTCGGGATCGAGGCGGGCAAAGGCCGCGGATGCATCCGCGTCGTGTTGCTCGGCTGCTGCCGACCCCGGCAATTGCATGGCGAAGCCCAGAATGAAGCGGGACAACGTGGCGTAGGTGCGCGCAGCCGACTCCGCGGGGAACCCGGCGTCCCGGAGCACCCTGAGCACGAACTCCCGATGCGCCATGGCGTTCGGCCCCATCGGCACCTGCCCGATCAGTAACGGCGCGGCGTTGCCGTGTCGGCCGAGGGCCTCAAACATGCTGTGCGCGAAACTGATACACGCTTCGTCCCATGGCCGCACGTCCGAAACCACGACCTCGCCGAGCATCCGGTCGACCACCATGGCCACCAGTTCAGCCCGATTGGCGAAGTGTCGGTAGAGCGTCGCGGTGCCCGAGCCCAGACGCTGCGCCAGCGACCGCATGGACAGCGCCTCGGCGCCCTCCTCGTCGACGAGCTCGAGGGCGGCGCCGACGATGCGATCCAGCGGCAGTGCGGGGCGCCCGCGGGACCGGCTGTTGACAGCGTCAGTATTTATGGACACACTGTATCCATAAATAAACCGCGGGTCAACGCCCCTCCCGTAAAGGACGCTTCGCCATGTTTCTCCCCCTTGCAGCGGAGCCGTTCACCGCTCCGACCGACCGCGACATGCTTCCGTCAGAGCGGCGCGAATTTGTCCGGACCCACCGCACGGCGGTGTTCGGGTACCGGCGGCGCAACGACGGCCCGGCGATGTCGATCGTCTACTACATCCCCACCGACGACGGCGAGCTGCTGGTTTCCACGATGGCCGGTCGCGGCAAGGCCCGGATCATCGGCCGCGACAACAAGGTGAGCCTGTGCGTGCTGGACGAGCGCTGGCCTTTCACCTATTTGCAGGTGTACACGGATGCGACGCTGGACGAGGACCGCAATCTGGCGGTCGACGTCATGATGGCCGTCGCCGGACGGATGTCGGGCCAGTCGCTGGGCGCCGAGGCACGCCCGTCGATCGAGGCGATGTGCGACCGGGAGAATCGGGTGGTCATCCGTTGCCGCCCGTACTCGACCTTCGCCACTCCACCCCGGCACCTGCACCGCAACGACGAGGTCGAACAGCTCTCACACTGGGTGTCCGGAGTGGTGCCGTGGGACGCCGCGGACCCAGCGGCCTGACCTACGGCTTTTCGTAGCGGTCGTGCAGTTTGCTCAGCGTCGCCTCGATACCGGCCGCGTTCGCCTTGGCGAAGCCCAGCCGCTCGTAGTACTTGAGCTTCTTCTTGAGCGCGCCGGCATCGTGGTAGTCGAACGTCTCGGTCACCCGGGTGAGGGTGGGCGAGACCGCTTCGAATTCCCATCGCCACCGGTGGCCCAGTGGGTGCCGCCACTCGATCAACTCGTCGGGCTTGAAGGCGGTCACCGTGCTGGTGATGCGGTAGGGCAGGCCGAACATCTTCATGTTCGTCGAGAATTTCGCGCCTTCGGTCAACTGGGCCGGGGCCTTGACGTTGGCCAGGACTGTGCCCGACCCGTCCAGTTCGCTGTGCCGCCGCGGATCGGCGGCCATCGCGAACAGCTCTGCCGCCGGCGCGGCGACCTCGACCCTGCGACTGACCCGTCGGGGTCCCCTGTCGACAACGATGACGCTCATGCTGCCAGCCTATCGTCGGGCCAGGAAGGCACGTCGACGACGCAAGGAGATTCTCAATGAAGTTGTCAAGCCGCCGCAGCGCTAGGTGCGGTGGGTTGATATGGCTTGTGGTCGCGCAGCATTGCCCACAGGACGTTGAGGCGTCGTCGGGCAAGGGCAAGCACGGCTTGGGTGTGGCGTTTTCCCTCGGCGCGTTTGCGGTTGTAGTAAGTCCGCGATGCCGGGTCGGTGCGGATGGCGATGTGGGCAGCCAGGTAGCAGGCCCGCAGCAGACGTCGGTTGTAGCGGCGGGGGCGTTTGAGGTTGCCGCTGATGCGTCCGGAGTCGCGCGGGACTGGGGCCAGCCCCGCGACGCCGGCCAGGCGGTCGGGGTTAGCAAAAGCGCTCATGTCCCCGCCGGTGGCGGCCAGGAACTCGGCACCAAGGGTGACGCCGAAGCCGGGCAAACTCAGGATGATTTCGGCGTGGCGGTGGCGGCGAAATCGCTCCTCGATCATCGCTTCGGTGTCGCCGATTTCGGTGTCGAGGGCCATCACCTCCTCGGCCAGCCGGGCCACCAAGGCCGCGGCCACTTGCTGTCCGGGTACGACGGTGCGTTGGGCGTTAGCCGCCTCCATAGCGGCAGCGGCAATGGCATCGGCGTTGCGGGCCTTGCGCTTACGCAGCCAGAGCGCGAGCCGGGCGGCACCGGCGCGACGCAGCCCGTCGGGTGTTTGATACCCAGTGAGCAGGGTCAGCGCGGCCTTGCTGGCGCTGTAGTCGAAGGCACGCTCGAGGGCAGGGAAATATTCGAGCAGCTGGGCGCGCAACCGGTTGAGCGCCCGGGTGCGATCGGCCACCAAATCGGTGCGCCTGGCCGTGAGGATCCGCAAGTCCACAGCGATGTCGTCCCCGGCTCGCAGCGGTTGCAGGTCGCGGCGCATCCGCGCCTGATCGGCGATCACGGCGGCGTCTTTAGCGTCGGTTTTCCCTTCCCCGCGGTAACCGCCCGAGGCATGGTGCACGGTGCGCCCCGGAATATAGAGCAGCCGTTGCTCGGCGGCGATCAGCAAGGTGATCAGCAATGCCGCCCCACCGGCATTCAAATCGATCGCCCAGGTCAGCTCACCACCATCAGCCAGCGTCTGGACCGCGCCGATCAGATCCAGCAGCGCGGATTCGTCATTGGCCACCCGCCGCGACAGCAGCCGCTTCCCGTCGGCATCGATGACCACGCAATAGTGGTCCGATTTCCCACCATCAACCCCAGCCCACAACGGTTGTGCCACAACCACCTCCCTGCTCGCTATCGGTCCGACCAACCCAGCAGACGACCACGCCGTCACGTCCTTACACAGCGATCAAATCGCATCTCTCAATTAGCGGTCGAGTCGTCGCGGGACAACAGGCGGCCAATCTCCTTCGGCCATCAACGATGGCGACCACATGAAAGCCATACCCGCTGCCCCTGGGCGATTCGAAGCCTACGGCCGACGGCAACGAACACCCTGCAAGAAAGGTAAGGACTCATGAGCAGGCCACTGAACGGACGCGTTGCACTGATCACCGGCGCGGCGCGAGGCCAGGGCCGGGCGCATGCGGTGCGGCTCAGCGCTGATGGCGCCGACGTCATCGCACTCGATCTCGCCGGGCCGCTGCCGTCCAGCGTTCCCTACGATTCACCGACGCCCGACGACCTCGCCGAGACCGCCCGGCTCGTCCAGGCGAATGGCCGGCGAGCCGTCGCAGCCGCGGTCGACGTGCGCGATCTGGACTCGCTCAAGCTGGCCGTCGACCGCGGCGTCAGCGAACTCGGCCGGCTCGACGTCATCGTCGCCAACGCCGGCATCTGCAATCCGGCGGCCTGGGATCAGATCACCGCCCAGGCGTTCCGCGACACCATCGACACGAACGTCATCGGCACGTGGAACACCGTGATGGCCGGTGCTCAGCACATCATCGACGGCGGTCGCGGCGGGTCGATCATCCTGATCGGCTCGGCCGCCGGAATCAGGATGCAGTCGTTCATGATCCACTACACCGCCAGCAAACACGCCGTCGTCGGCATGGCACGCGGGTTCGCCGCGGAGCTCGGCCGGCACAACATTCGCGTCAACAGCCTGAACCCGGGTGCGGTCGCCACCCCGATGGGGACCGGCCGGATGCGCGAGGCCATGCAGTCGGCGGCCGACACCAACCCGCAGCTGCGCGACATGCACAAGCCGCTGTTGCCCCAGGGCATCGCGCAGCCGGAGGACATCTCCGATGCCGCCGCCTGGCTGGCCTCCGACCAGTCCAGGTTCGTGACCGGCACCCAGATCTCGGTCGACATCGGGATCGGCTACTGCTGAGTTGTGATCAGCACAACAGTTGGCCGCCGCCACGGCGCTGCGCAGAGTATATCCGCGCTGGTCATGGTACGGTTCGCTGCTGTGGTGTCGTCGCTGGTGAACCTCTTCCGCAGCCCTGATCAGGGCGTGCGGGGCTGCTGGCGCACCCGGAGATCGATTGCAGAATGTCAGAACTGAGCCGCCGCCGTTTCCTAGGGTCCCTCGCTGTCTCCACCGTCGCCGGTGTGGGTCTGGCCCGGTGCATGGTCGACCCCCAGCCGCGGACCTTCGCCCAGGCGCCCGCCGCCGCCGCGGACGCCCCGCCCGCCGGTCCGACCGTCGCGGGCCTCCTGCCGCCCCCACCGCCCAGCGCGCGCGTGCGACTGCCCGGCGGGGGTGTGCTGAGTCAGCTTCCCGGCAGTGGTGACCTGCTGGCCCTCACCGTCGACGACGGGACGAACAGCGAGGTGGTCCGCGCTTACACGCAGTTCGCGAAGGACACGGGCATTCGGTTGACGTACTTCGTCAACGGAACCTACGACTCCTGGACCGACAACCTGGCGCTGCTTCGCCCGCTGGTCGAGTCCGGACAGATCGAGCTGGGCAACCACACCTGGTCGCATCCGGACTTGACCACCCTGTCCAAGGGTGAGATCGCCAAGCAGCTCATGCGCAACGACGAGTTCCTGAAGAAGACGTACGGCGTTGGCGCCAAACCTTATTGGCGCCCACCGTATGCCAAGCACAACGCGGACGTCGACGCCGTGGCGGCCGACCTCGGATACAGCGTGCCGGTCCTGTGGTCGGGGTCGCTGTCGGATTCGACGTTGATCACCGAGGAATACATCGTGAAGATGGCCGACCAGTACTTCACGCCGCAGTCCATCGTGATCGGGCACCTCAACCACCTGCCCGTCACGCACGTCTACCCGCAGTTGGTGGACATCATCCGCGCCCGGAACCTGCGCACGGTCACGTTCAACGACGTCTTCCTCAAGACGCCGTAGCGGCGCCGGTGTGCCGCGCCAGGCGTTCGTCGAGCACGGCGTGAAAATGTCCGGCAGCACTTTCGTGCCGCCCGAATTCGACGAAAGCGTTTGCGCCAGAGCTCAAGCCGCGCTGGACGCCCTCTGACATCTCGTTGTCTTCCACCGCTCCACGCGCGATTAACGTGCCCGCCGCTGCCGGGTTGTACTGCCCAGCAGTGACATTCGCCCGTTCATCCGGCTCCGGCCGGGCCATCGAGTAAATGGTGACGGTGCTGTGTCCGAGGTCGACCGGGTCGACCACGATCATCAGCATCAGATCCGGGAACGTCGCCAGCATGACGTTCGGGAAGAGCTGATACAGGTAGGTCACCCGCGCGTCCGTCGTCCACGTGTTCTCCGGACGATCGCGCAGTCGCTCGATGTTGCGATACGGGAACGTGAGCCGCGAGTTCGGACCGAACATCTCGACCACGTTGAGGTTGTCGTACTGCAGCGGGAAGAAGGTCTCCTTGTGGGTCGACCGGATGTGGTAGCCCTCCAGAAACTGCTCGACCAGGACCTTCCAGTTCATCGGCCGGAGCGTGCTGTCGACGTACACGAGCCGCTGCGCGGGCAACAGCTTCTCGCGCCACGCAGTTCCGTCGGTGAGCCATGCCAGCGCTTCGTCGTGAATGGCAGAGGCGGGATCGAGCGCACCGATGACAACGAGCCCGTCGACCTCATGGCTGCCGACCTCGACCAACCCCCGGCCCGCCAGGTCGAGGTCGGGAAACGCCTGCTGGTGCGGAACGTGAGCGAGCGACCCGTCGAGCCGGTATGTCCAGCCGTGGTAGCGGCATACCAGGGCATGGGCGCAGCCCGGACCTTCCACCAGAGCGAAACCTCGGTGTCGGCACGCGTTGCGGAACACCCGCGCCCTCCGATCGCGTCCGCGCACCGCGAACAATGGCACCCCGAAGGCAGTTCGCTCGACGTGGTCGCCCGGGTTGGGGATGGCCGCGGACGGCACGAAGACGCTCGGCATGCTCCGCAACATCCGGACCTCGTCCGCGAATCGCCGTGGATCTACATAGTTTTCGACCGGCTCGCGCCACGCCTGTCCTTCGTCGGTGGTGCCGGCGTCGATATGGGCCAGCACGCGCCGGACGATCTCGATATCGTCGGCGACCAACGATTTCGTCGGAGCGGCCACGCCGATTAGTATCACAATTCGAACGTCACACGTCAACGATTTAGTGATACCGGGTGTGATCGGCCAAGATGGACCCATGCCCGCCACGTCCGGATCTCGTGTGCGCGAACTGATCGGTGACCGACCGCTCAGCGCACGTTCGGTGCTGGCATCGGCATTGCTGGGTTCCGACGGGGCCCAGCTGCCGGTGGCGAATCTGGTCGCGCTGGCATCCCTCTTCGGCATCAGCGACGGCGCCGCCCGCACCTGCCTGTGGCGGATGGTCTCCAACGGCGAGCTCAGTGCGGACGACGGTACTTACGCACTCGCCGGCCGGCTGGCCGACCGCCGCCAGCGGGTCGACGAGGCTTATCGAATCGACGACGCCGCCGAATGGGACGGCACGTGGGAGCTTGCCATCGTCTCGGTGGAGCGTCGCACCGCAGCGGACCGTCTTGACTTGCGCAAGGCGGCGATGGCCCTGCATCTGGCCGACTTCCGCGAAGGTGTCTGGATTCGGCCGGACAACCTTGATCCACAACGGCTTTCGGCGTCGCGCGCGGTGCTGGACCGGCAATGCACGCACTTTCACGGCGCCGCCACCAGCATCACGGCTGAGAAGATGCGTTCGCTGTTCGCTCTCGACGGCTGGGCCGACGATGCCAGGGTGCTGATCGACGCCATGGAAGCCGACCTGACTGGCGACGCCCGGGACGATTCGGCGGAGAGCTTCACCTACCAATTCGCTTTGTCCATCGCGGTGGTCCGCCACCTCCAGCTCGATCCGCTGCTGCCGGCCGAACTCGTCGAGGACCACTGGCCGGGAAACGCATTGCGGGGCACCTACCGTCGCTTCGACACTGCCTTCAAGGCGCGGATGAACGCGGTGTTCGACGGATGAGCGGGCGGCGGTGGTCGGTGGCTCTGGTGGCTCTCGTGGTGATGATTCCTCCGTTGGCCGCCTGCTCGGGCGGCTCGCGCGGCACCGGCGGGCAGCACACGTCCTCGACCACGGCCACCCCGAAACAGGCGACACACGGACCGTTCTTCCCCGAATGCGGTGGCGTCAGCGATCAGACCCTCGCTCAGCTGACCGGCGTCACGGGACTGGTAGTCACGGCGCGCAACGCGGTCGGGTGTCAGTGGTTGGTGAACGGCAGCATCTCCGGACCGTGGTTCTCCTTCAGCTGGTTTCGCGGCAGCCCCATCGGCCGTGAGCGAAAGAACGAGGATCTGAGTCGAACAAGCGTCGACGACATCACCATCGACGGCCACAGCGGTTACGTCGCGGTTGCCACCGACCGGCTCGGCACCCGGCTCTGCGACGTCTCCATCCAGTACCAGGACGATTTCTTCGAGTGGTCAATCCAATTCGTCAGGAAACCGTTCCCCGACCCGTGTGGCATCGCAACCGAATTGGCACGCCAGACTATCGCCAAGGTGAACTGAGGCTCGCGTCACGCGACATTCCCGGCGACCGCGGCGCCGAACCAGATGCGCCGCGCCTGCGGGGCGATCTCGGCGGCACGATCGTCGAGTTGTTCCAGCGTCAGGCTGCTGATCGGATGAGTGGCGACGGCGGGTTCCAGCTCCGCCATGCCGCGGGCCTCACGTTGCAGACGGGCCTCGAGTTCGAATTCCGTTGTCACGATTGCGACGGTCGGAATCCCGGCCTGCTCCAGCCGCACCGCATCGTTGACGCAGGCCGAGCAGCAGGAGCCGCAGTCGCCGATCGCCGTCAGCGCTATGTCGTTCTCAGCCGCGATCTGTGCGATCAGTTCGGGGCGTGCGTCGGACGAGAAGTGGTGTTTGTCGTAGTACGTGACGCTTGCAAAACCCATTGCACCGCCGCTTAATTCGCGGACAGTCGCGCGGAGCAGTTTGGCGGCGTTCCACTTGGTGTTGCTCAGCACGGCCAAGCGCAGACCCTTGGTACGGGTTGGGCGCGGTGCCGCCGGAACGGCCGCCACCTCCACCACACCACAAGGGTCGTAGACGAATTCGGTCATCGCGGTCTCCTTGTCTGCGTTTCTACAGCCGGCAGGTGCCGTCTGAGCAGGCGAGTTCTCGGGCATCGTCACCGCTGCTGCCGCGGTCTGCGACTGCGCGCAGCACCGGTGTCGTCGCGGTGCTCCAGCCCGGCAGAAAGGCGGAGAATCGGCCGGCGGATCCACCGGCGACGAAGAGGTGAATGTCGTCCGGGGTGAAGACGATCGGCACGCGCCGGCCGGGCTGGCGGGGATACCACTTCGGCAGATTGCGGTTGTAGGTCCGTCCACCCTGGGGTGCGTAGCGGTCGCCGTAGCTGACGTCGTCCCAGGAGTTGGTGCCGTTGAGCCAGAGATAACGCCGGACGTCGTCGCGCGACCAGCCGAACGAGGCGATGGTGCGGGCATGTTCGACACCGATCACGACGGTGCAGGACCCACCGAGGACGGCGTTGTTGTGGGCGATGGTGCTCATCGCGGAGGCGATCGAATCCAGGATCCCCTGCGGGTCATCGGAGATGTGGTTGGTGACGCTGTGCGGTGCTTCGGCACCGATCACCAACACGGTGCTGTCTTCGGGGGCGTAGCCGTGCTCGACGTGATAGGGCGCCCACGGGCTGGCCTCCTCGTTCTCGGCGATGCAGAAGGTGTATTTGCCGGGATGACCCAGGGTGCTCTTGTCCAGCTCGCCGGGAATGCCGCCGCCGACGCTGAGCAGGATCAGCCGCACCGCGCGCCCGATCGTCGCGTTGGCCCGGTTGCCGGAACCGAAAACGTTTCCGCCCGAATTCATTCCGATCTGCCGTGCGACGGGACCGTTGACGACGATCAACGGGGACACCACGTGTGTGGTCGCCTGGATGCCGTTGAGGTTGAACCGGGGGTCGGCCAGCGCGAGCACCGCTGCCCGGACCACGGGGGCGTACTCCGGCTTGCAGCCGGCCATCACCATGTTGACGGCCAGCAGTTCACTCGTCAGGCTGCCCCAGCGCGGTGGAATCCGTGCCACGAGTTCGTCGGGTTCTCCCCCCAGCACGTCGAGCACCGCGGCGATGCGGGCCGGGGTGGGCGGCACGACGGGAAGCCCGTCACTCCACGGTTGATCGAAGTAGTGCTCGACGAGATCACGTTCCGCGGCGATCACAGCGGTCATGGCGTTGCCTTTCTGGGTCTGGTGCAGCAACGGTAATCCGCGTGGATCATCACAGTCCAAGACATATTTGTTCAGGGTTTATATGCTGTATATATGGCCGATCCGGAACTGCGGCTGCTTCGCTACTTCGTGACCGTTGCCGAGGAGCGCCATTTCGGCCGCGCCGCGGTGCGGTTGCACATTGCACAGCCGCCGTTGAGTCAGCAGATCCAGAAGTTGGAGCGCCAGCTCGGTACCGAGCTCATCGACCGGTCCCGGCGTCCGATCGAGCTGACAGATTCGGGGAAGGCGTTGTTCGACGAGGCGCGCCTTGCGCTCACCCACGCCGAGCGTGCGTTCGCGGCGGCGCGGCGGGCGGCCATCGGCCAGCTGGGCCAGCTGCGCATCGGCGCCCTGCAGGCGGCGGTCGACGGCGTGCTGCCCCATGTGATGCGGGCGCACCGGCTCCAGTTTCCCTACGTGAAGCTCGAACTCAGCGAACTGAGCAGCGCCGAGCAGGTCGGCCAGTTGATCGAGCACCGCATCGACGTCGGCCTGCTTCGCGGCCCGGTTGACGATCCGTCATTGACAATCCGGCCGCTGGTCGACGATCCGCTTGCCGCCGTTGTGTGCGATGACCATGCGCTGGCCGGCCGACGGCAGATCGAACCGGCGCTGCTTGCTCATGAACCGATGATCCTGTGGACGCGAGCCGCGGCAGCCACCACCTATGGCGACGTCATCGAGGTGTTCCGCAGGTACGACATCGAACCGCCGATCGTCGACGAAGTGCCACGCATTCAGACGATCCTTGCCCTGGTCGCGTCGGGGGCTGGAATAGCACTGTTGCCAACATCTTTCGCCAACCTGAGCCGAGCCGGCGTGCGGTTCATCCGGCTGCGGGGACAACTGCCGCACCGGCCGCTCGCACTGGCATGGCGAGCCGCCGGCCAGTCACCCAGCGTGCGTGGCTTTCTCGACGTCGCTGTCGCTGCGGTGCCGCAGTATCTGGACGATCTGCGTGAGCACAATCCGCAGCTTGGTCCTACCCCTCGAGCATCCCGTCGATAAGTCGATGTAACACCTGACGGATCTCCTTGCGGGTCCGCTTCTGATCCTCGGCGGTGGCGATCGCCATGGCCGCTTCGTCGAGGGCGCCGATCAGCACGGTGGCCAGCGGGCGCACCGGCAGTCGCGCCAGCTGGCCCGCCTTGATCGCCTCGGTGATCAACTGCTCGGTCATGCCCAAGCTGTAGCGCTGGGCGACGTCGCGAAAGGCGGCCCAGCCCAACACGGCGGGTGCGTCCAGCAGGATCAACTGGCGCACTTCCGGATCACCGGACACCTCCAGCCAGGCGTCGACTGCGGCGCGGATCATGTCGGCGGGGGTCGCGGCCCCCGTCGCTGCCACCAGCGTGGCCATGCGTGTCATCACGTCGAGCTCGACAGCCTCGACGACGTCGCGGAATAGCGCTGCCTTGTCGGTGAATTGGTGGTACATCGCCCCGCGCGTGACGCCAGCCTCGGTGGCGATCTCCGGCGTGCCGACTTCGGCGTAACCGCGCAGGCCCCACAGTCTGCGCGCAGCCGAGATCAGCGCCTCACGGGTAGCCGCGGAGCGCTCCTCCTGGGTACGTCTCTTGATTTCCATACAACCTGTTGGTAATTTACGAACAGACAGACTGTTTGTAAATCCCTTCTCTGGTAGGAGCCTTCATGCCGACGATCGACATTAGCGCCGGAACCATCCATTACGAAGCAACCGGACCCGAAAGCGGCAGGCCCGTGGTGTTCGTGCACGGGTACATGATGGGCGGCCAACTGTGGCGCCAGGTCAGCGAGCGACTCGCCGAACGCGGCCTGCGTTGCATCGCCCCCACCTGGCCGCTCGGCGCTCACCCCGAGCCGCTGCGTCCCGGGGCCGACCGCAGTATCACCGGCGTCGCCGGCGTCGTCGCCGATTTCCTTGCCGCGCTTGACCTTGACGACGTGGTGCTGGTCGGTAACGACACCGGCGGAGTGGTGGCCCAACTCGTCGCGGTGCACCACCCGGAGCGACTCGGTGCGCTGGTGCTGACCAGTTGCGATGCCTTCGAGCACTTCCCGCCGCCGATACTCAAGCCGGTCATCCTCGCGGCAAAGTCGAAGAAGGTGTTCCGCGCCGCAATCCAGGCTGTCCGGGCGCCGGTCGCACGCAAGCGAGCGTATGAAGGTCTGGCGCACAGTGACATTGACGCGCTGACGCAGGCCTGGGTGCAGCCGGCAGTGTCCGACCCGGCGCTTGCAGAAGACCTCCGTCAGTTCTCGCTGTCGTTGCGCACCGAGGTCACCACCGGTGTCGCCGCCCGACTCCACGAGTTCGACAAGCCGACGCTCATCGCCTGGTCGGCTGACGACGTCCTCTTCGAACTCGAAGACGGCCGCCGGTTGGCCGCGACGATTCCGAACGCCCGGTTGGAGGTCATCGAGGGAGCTCGCACCTTCTCGATGGTGGACCGGCCCGACCGGCTTGCCGATCTACTCTCGTCGATTGCGGTGCGCGCCTAGCGTGCACGTGAAGAATCAACTGCGCCAGGCGGTTTGCGCGACCCGGTAGACGTTTCCGCCAAGGGCGGCGGCCATGTCCGCGTCGGCCCCCGCGTCGGGCCCGGCGATCTCGCGGGCTAGCGTTTCACCATGTCGGACGAAACCCTGCAGGGCAGACGCATCCTGGCCACCGGCGCGGCGACCGGGATCGGGGCCGCCGCTGTCGCCGCGCTCAGCGCCGCCGGTGCGCAGATAGCCGCCACCTATCACCAAACGCCCCCTCCCGACGGCCTGGCCGCCACCTGGCTGCAGTGCGATGTGCGCGATGCCGAGGCGGTCTCGGCAACGGTGGCCCGCGCGGCCGAGGATCTCGGGGGACTCGATGTTCTGGTCAACGCCGCGGGGCTGTGGCAGGCCGGGATTCCGGGTTACATCGAGCCTGAGGACATCTCGTTCCTGTTGGACACCAACGTGAAAGCCACGATCCTGACCAACCAGGCGGCCTACGCCGTGATGAAAGACCAGCAGCCCAAGGGTGGCCGCATCATCAACTTCGGATCGTCGGAGGCCGTGATGGGTAGTCCGGTCTCGGCCGTCTACGCCGCGACCAAGGGCGCGGTGCAGGCCTGGACGAGGTCGGCGGCGCAGGCATGGGCCCACGACAAGATCGCCGTCAACGCGCTGGCGCCGGCGGTACAGACGCCGGGCTCCAATCGGTTCCGCGAGTTTCTCGGACCCGACGCCGCGCCGTTGATCGACGAACAGCTCAAGGCCAGGATTCCGCTCGGCGGGGCGCTCGGCGATCCGGCGCGCGACCTCGGACCGGTGCTGGTGTTCCTGGCCGGACCCGGCTCCGGCTTCATCACCGGGCAACTGCTCGCCGTGGACGGCGGCCTCATCATGGTCGGCGGCTGACTTCTCCGCGCGAGCAGACATAAACTCGCGTGATTTCGTACGGCGACACGCGAGTTTATGTCTGCTCGGCCCACTTGGTGCGCCGCCGGATCTGTCCTTTGGGCCGGCGCACCCGGCCGGCCGGATCTCGCGTTGTGCCCGCGGCAATCTCGTCGCGCAGCTGCTCGATGTTGGAAATCTCCGCGTAGAGGCCGCGGATGGCGTAGTCCAGGACCGCGAACGAGTAACGCTGGTCGGGATCGTCGAGGATGCCGACCTCACCGGATCGCCGGCGCGACCACAACGCCTCGTCCAACCGCTTCCGGGTCGCCTCGAGGTGCCGTTCCAGGGAGTCGATCACGCGTTCCGGGTTCTCCCCGCGAGCCAGCCAGGTCCGCAGGATCACGGGGTGTTTGATAACAACCTTGTCCTCGCCGGGGAAGTGCTGCACCCAGTTGCGCAACGCCTCGAGGCCGGAGTCGGTGGTCTCATACAGCGTGATCGCGCGCTTGCCGGACTGCGCGCCGATTTCGTCGACCATCCCGCGCTGCTGCAGCCGGTTGAGTTCGCGACGGACGTGGCTCACCGAAGGGGACCAGTAGAAGTGGCCGACGGACAGTTCGGCGCGCGTCTTGATTTCCCCGGCGGTGAGTTGTTCATCGGTGGCCGCCAACACACCCAGCACCAGGTAGGCCGTCACCGGCAGGCCGTCAGTGGTACGCCGGGGACTCACTGTGATCCGGTGAAGTAGGGCAGGGTCAAATCCGGCTCGAGTGAATGGAATTCGACTCGAACACGCATGCCGATGGTCAATGCTGCGACATCCACGCCGACGATGTTCGTCAGCATCTGGTAACCCTCGTCCAGGGTGACGATGGCCGGCGCATAGGGCGGTTGGAAGTCAGCGGTCACCGGCCGGTGTACGACCGTCCAGCTGTAGATTTCCCCGCATCCGCTGCCGCGCGTCCACTCCAGTGCCGCCGAAAGGCACTGGCGGCATTGCTCTGTCGGCGGGAAGTTTGCGATGCCGCAATCAGAGCAGCGCTGGTAACGCAACTCCTGCGCACGGCAGCCCTCCCAGAATGGCGCGCTGAGGGGGCTGATGGCGTGCGGTACCGGTCCGGATTGCGGGCGCAGTGTCATCGGGGCTCGCTTCCGAGCAGCAGCACCGTGGTGAACAGGGCTCCCGCACCACCATTGCTGCACAGGGCAATTCGCGCATTCGGCACTTGCAGCGACCCGGCGGCGCCGCGCAACTGTTGTACCGCGCGCACGGCGCGCTGCATCATCTGCGGATTGGAGCCGGCATGACTGAACGACATGGTTCCTCCATCGGTGGTGATCGGGTGACTGCCGTCGATGGCGATATGACCTTCGGCGACAAACGGCCCACCTTCGCCGTCGCCGCAGAACCGGAACGCCTCCAACTGCCGGATGATCTCGAACGAGAACGGATCGTAGAGTTCCAGCACATCCACGTCGTCGCGCCGGATTCCGGCGTGTGCGAACGCACGGTCGGCCGCCCGCCGACCCACCACACCGTTGACGTGATCACCCCGACGTCCGGTGAGATCCCACGCCGGCGGGTGCTGATACGAGGGGCCGTGGAAGTCGGCGCCGCTGCCCAAAATATGAATCGGCCGGCCCATCGCCTCGACGGCGTCGATGTTGGCCACCACCAGCGCACAACCTCCTTCTGAGGTGGTGGCGCAATCGAGGAGGTGAAATGGGTCGGCGATCAGTCGCGACGCGGTGATGTCGTCGGGGGCGAATGGACCTCGCTGGTAGTAAACGGCTTCGGGGTTGTTCGACCCGTTGTTCCGGATGGTCGCCGCGACGATCGAAAGCTGTTCACGCGTCGTGCCGTACACGTGCATGTGGCGTCGGGCGATGAGGGCGAATTCCGCGGTGGTGAACATGCCCCACGGCGCCACGAACTCGTTCTCCGGTCGCGTCCACGGCGCGGTCGCCTGGTGGTCGCGGTACTCGCCCGCTTGGGCGGCCACGAGCACCACCACGTCGGCCATGCCGTGCTCGATCGCGGTCGCCGCTTCGGTGATCATCCCGACCCCGAAACCCATTCCTTGCCAAGCGGGTCCGATGCGCAGGTCGTAGATCAGCGCAGTCGACAGCGGGCCCGCGCTGATTCCGTCGACGTCCGCCAGTGCCAGGCCCGCGTCGTCAAGTGCACCTTTGATGGCCGCGACGGCCAGGCTGCGCGACGTCTCGCCATCCAGTCGGCGGCCCTGGACGGTGTTGTACACGCCGACGATGGCCGCGGTACGCTGCTGCGTCACGTAGTCTCCATTCTGTCTGCCGCCATTCAGTTTTCGTCTGCCACGACACCGAGATAGGTGCCTACCACGTCACATTCGATCCCCGCCCGGAAGATCCGTCCGATGAGCCGGGCGCGGGTGTCCGTCGGCGCGGCAGCAGCCACGACATCGATCCGCACATCGACGGGCCGCGCGGTCTGCGGGTCGGTGATCTCCACGACCATGGCCACCGCGTGTTCGCGCTCGTCCCACTCCACACCGGTGATGCGATGTCGCGCGGTCAGTTCCAGGACGACCGAATCCCGCCGCAGCAGGAAGCGGACCGGCTGGCACAACTCTCCGGGCCGTGGCGGCACGCACAGCGTCACCGCCACGTCACAGGCCCGCCGGACGTGCTGACGTGATCTTCGAGTTGGTCAATGCGGCGAGATCGTCTGGGGAGTATCCGATTTCGGTCAACACCTGATTGGTGTCCGCGCCATAGAGCGGGGAAACCCGGTGAATCCAACGCCGCGGTTTGCCAATGAACGTGAACGGCATCCCGGTGCACAGAAACGAACCCGCGACCGGATGATCGACGCGTTCCCAGAAGCCCCTGGCGAGCAGCTGCGCATCGGTGAGCAGGCCGGCCGGTGCCCTGACCGGCGCGGCGGCCACGCCGGCCGAACGCAGCACGCGGACCGCGTCCGGCACCGTGCGGCGCGCCGCCCAGTCGGCGATCAGTTTGTCGATTTCGTCGGCTCGTTCCCGCCAGCTGGTTTCGTCGGGTCCAAGTTCGGGCCGGTCGATGACCGCGGCCAGCGCCTCGCGGGCGGTCCCTCCGATCGCCGCGAGCGCCACCCATTCGTCATCGCCCAGGCAGCGGTACACGCCCTGCGGGGTGGCGCCGGGGCCGCGATTGCCTTGCCGCCGTAGTTCAATGCCGTTGCGCGAGTATTCAATCAGCATCTCGGCGGCCACGTTCAGTGCCGCCTCCACCATCGTGGATTCCACCTGCACACCGGTCCCGTCCCGGTCACGGACCACTAGTGCCGCCACAGCGGCGAAGGCGGCATGCAGTCCGGCGATCGGGTCGCACACACCGCGCGGAATGACCGGCGGACCCTCGGCGTGACCGGTGATCCACGCCATCCCCGTCGCCTGCTCCATCGTCTGGGCGAACCCCACCCGGTCGCGCCAGGGGCCGTCCAGCCCGAAGGCCGGCATGCGCACCATGATGGCCCGGGGATTCGCGGCGCTGACGACATCCCATTGCAGGTTGAAGTTCTCCATCACCCGCGGCGAGAAGTTCTCGATGACGAGATCGCTGGCGGCAATCAGTTTCAGCGCGACCGTGCGCCCGGCTTCGGTTCCGAGCTCGATGCTGACGCCGCGCTCGTTGTTGTTGCTGCACAGGAAAACCGGTCCCCACTCCCACCACTGGTCCCAACTGGGGGGCCGGCCCGCGGAGAACCGCATGCCGTCCGGGCGTCGCACGCCTTCGACCTTGACGACGTCGGCGCCGAGGGCGCCGAGGAACTGCGTGGCGACCGGCCCGGCCCAGAACGCGGTCAGGTCGGCTACCCGGATATCGGACAAGGGAAGTGCACCCGGGTCGTCCCGGAAGCCGCCACTGACGGGGCGCGGAGGCCAGTCGATTTCTCCGCTGTGTTCGCCGAGTCGCGGCGCCCGGCCGCCGGTTGTGGTGGTGATGGTGTCACCGCGGTAGGGCACCCGGGGTTGCAGCACGCCGAGTTCGGATTCCACGAAGACACCCCGTTGGACGAAGTGGTCGACTTTCGCCAGTGCCGCGGGGGTACCGATCGGCGCAACCGGGATGCGGAAGGCCACGGCAAGGTCGACGATCTCCTGGGTGGTGCGGGTTTCGGTCCACTGCGTGACCATGTTCAGGAACTCGTCGCGACGCGCGATGCGCCCTTCGATGGAGGCCAGGTGGGCGTCGTCCAGCAGGTCGGCGCGGTCAATCAGGACAAGGAAATCCTGAAACTGTTGTGCGGTGATCGTGCAGAAGCCGACCAGCCCGTCGGCGGTGGGGACGATCGACGGGAGTTCCAGGCTGCGGGAGGTCATTTGGGAGTCCACGCCCATGACGCTCGCGGACATCGCGGGCAGGCCGCCCATCGCGATGGCCATCGCCTCATAGGTGGAGACGTCGATGATCTCACCGTGTCCGGTGCGTGCGGCGTGACGCGCGGTGGCCGCGGTAACCGCCGCCACGAAGGTGCCGGCCAGCCATTCGCCCAGCCGCCCACCCGCCTGCACGGGTTCGTCCCCCGGCCACCCGCGGCTGGCGATCGAGCCGCAAAGCGCCTGCAGGATGAACTCATTGGCCAGGACCTGATCGTCGACGTAGGGTCCGGTCGTGCCGAACGGCGTGACGGCAACTAGCACCGACGACGAATCTGTCTGCGCCGCAAGGCCGTCCAGGGTCCATCCGTCGGTGAGGTCGGTGATCACCACGTCCGCGCCGGCCAGCAGCGCCGCGCGGGCGTCGTCCAGCACCGATTTCTTGCCGGCGGCCAGGTAGTCGAACAGGGCGCCGGGCGGTCCGCCTCCGGCCGACCACCACCGTAGTGAATCTCCCTGCTCACTCTCGATTTTGACGACGTCAGCCCCGGCGTCGGCGAACATCTTTCCCGCATAGGCGGCCGCGATTCCATTGGACAACTCGAGCACGCGCCACCCGGTGAACGGCGGTTGATGCGGCACGCTCAGTTACCCAGGGTCGTTGCGCGCCCAGCGATCCCGGACGCCTCGACGGTCACCGGCGTCGCCCCCTGGGCCTGCAGGGCGAAGGTCGTCATCCGGGTCCAGGCATCGCGGTCGCGCTGGCTGGCCTGATGGCCGACGTGGGTCACCACGTCCACGTCGGCAGCCTGCCCGCGCAGATACCCGGCGCGGGCGTGCTCGCGGGGAATGTGCCGGAACGGGTCGAATGAGTAGGCAGCCATGGCGTTTTCGTGAGTGATCTTGTTGATGGCAGCGTCGTCGAGGTGGCCCATCGTGGCGATGACATCCTCCGGTGCGAACGGCCAGTTGCTGTCCGAATGCGGGAAATCGGACTCCCAACACACCATGTCCTCGTTGAACCAGTCCATGTTGCGCACGCCGACCTTGTCGCTGATGAAGCAGGTGTAGAAATGACGCTGGAACACGTCGAGAGGTCCGGCGTAACCCGGCGGGAATTCGGCCAGCGTCCAGCCCGAATGACGTTGGTAGACATGCTCGGCGCGCCACAGGAAGTACGGCATCCAGCCGATGTCGCCTTCGGTGAGCGAGAACTTCAGCTCCGGGAAGTCGGCCCAGAACTGCGCCCAGATGAGTTCGGTGAAGGTGAACATGCTCATCATCGACGAGGCCGTCATCATCACACTGGCGGGCGCGTCGATCGACACCATCGGCGAGCGGGAGGCCGAGCCGACATGGGTGCACAGCACCGTGCTGTTCTCGCAGACCGCCTCGAACAGCGGATACCAGTACTTAGTGTGAATGCTGGGCATCTGCAACGCTTCTGGATTCTCCGAGAACGTGACCGCATGACAACCCTTGTCCGCCAGGCGTTTCACTTCCTTGGCAGCTTCGACGACATCGTAGAGCGGCAGGATGCCGCACGGGATGAACCGGCCGGGGTAGGCGCCGCACCATTCGTCGACGTGCCAGTCGTTGTAGGCCTTGATCATCACCAGGTTGACGTCGCGGTCAGGCCCCTGGTTGAGCACCTGGCCGGAGAAGCCGGTGAAATTCGGGAAGTTGAGGCCGGCCAGCTGGCCGCCGGCGTTCATGTCGCGCACTCGCTCGTCGACGTTGAAGCAGCCCGGGCGCATCTCGTCGTAGCGGGAGGCATCGACGTTGTACATCTCGCGGGGTTTGCCGGCGACGGCGTTCAGGCCCATGTTCCGGCCGCGAATGTCGCCGTAGTACCACTGCTGAACGCCGTCGGGTTCGATCACCACCCGGGGTGCGAGGTGCTTGTACTTGGCCGGGACGTGCGCGTCGAACATGTCAGCCGGTTCGGCGATGTGGTCGTCAACGCTGATCAGGATCAGGTCGTCTTTGTTCATCCTGGGCTCCCCGTTGAGTGACTAATAGATAAGCATGGCAGTCATTGCGACTGGTGTCACGGCTGGGATCCAGTGAATGTTTCGCCTAAAAAACTGCTGCCGCCGCAGTCCGGTTGACATCACCCGCAAGCAGATCTGACGGACTATTAGTACGGGAGGCCGTGGACGTCCGGGGTGGCAGATGCGCACCGTTAACCTGGCTTCGCCTTTGGTGAGGACAGCTCTCCGCACACCCCGAACGTCGCCTATTTGACCTAAATCCGCTGGTAGGGTTCTTACAGACGTGCATAAAGGGGAACGATCGATGGGCCAAGGCTCATTGAGTGGTATCGCGGGATTGATTCCCGAAGTCAAGGTACCTGTCGCTCTGGAGAATGCGCTGGCGCCGTGGCTGAAGCCAGACGGGGGACCGATGCCGAATACGGTGAACATCGCCGGGGACGATTTCTTGCATGACTATGTGGAGTCTCGGGCGACGGGCAGCAATACCGTCCGTGAGACCAGCGCAATCCTGGAAGGGCTGCTTCATCGCAATCCGGCGCTTGCCTACACGCCGACAATTGCGCCTTATGTGATCCATACCGAAGGTGGGCCCGCTCTGGACTACGACGCGATCAATGGCAACCCAGAGACATTTGTGCAGGACTTCAACAGGGTCGTCAAACCCGACGTATTCAACAAGCCAGCATTTGACAATGCGATCAACAACGACGGCACCCAGCACACCAAGTGGTAGCGAATGTTGATTAGCGCGCGTCGGGCCATCACCATATTGGTTTCAATCATCATGGTCACCGCATGCGGCAGCGATGCCAGCGCGCCGACCCGATCGCCCGCAACGACGAGTTCGACGCCTGCCGAATCTCCCGTTCACTTCACCGTCCAGTGGGTCGACAATGGCGTCGTCGATCTGATGTCACCAGAAGCAACCTTTGTGCGCGCGTTCGTTGAATCGCAACAGCGGGCCGGATTCACTCACGGGCACGGGATGGCCGCGATCGAGGCGGGGGGATTTGCGGGCTTTGCCCACGCCTTCAATGCTGCGACAAATCCCGATTGGGTAGGCGGAGTCGCAGCGGACGTTGGATCCCCTTTGCTTGGGACAATGGTGTTCGAAATTGTTGACTTCCGGCGTGAGGATAACCATTACCATGTCATTTACTGTGACAATCGCTCAATGATCGGGTTCAAAATCGGCGAGCAATACAGCGGGGCGCGAGCAGAACCTCTTACCTCCGCCCGCGAGTTCACGTTCGGCCCAGACCCAGCCCTGCAACCCGACCAGCAACGCGCGCCAAGCAAGGACCAGAAAGGCCCGGCACGCGCCCCGGTCGACAATGTCTTCGGCACTTGGGTGGCCACGCCGGATAGCGAAAATATGGACGACGCGACCGCCCGCGAGTGGTACCCGAAATGCCACAAATGGGCACCGGGCACACCGGCCGGTTGGCCGCGCGACGACAAACCCCGTCCCACGCCGCCGCCGACCCTGCCGCCGAGCCCCGGCTGGCCGCCCGGAAACTCCGCATGACTCACCGCGATCCGCGGAGCTGGCGCAGCACCGCGACGTCGCGTGCAATCAATTCATCGATCCGCTCGGACAGTTTGCTTTCCGTCGCGGCCTCGGCGTAACTGAAATGCCGATCGTAGATGTAATCGCCGTCATCGTTGATATGCACCCAGACAAGGCACGGGCTGTCCCAGTCGACCCCCCACGACCTTGCGGGCCGGCAGCGAGATTGAATCGTTGCCAACGCCGCCACGTCCGAATTCGGCACCCTCGCTGCTGCCCCGCGAGTCTCTGACCGGACGCATGACGGACACCTCATAGTCGTCTTCATCGTCGGGCGAGGGTCCACCAAAATAGTTCTCGTATTTGGGAATGACGATGCGCCCTCGCGATCCCGGTCCGGTCGAGCCGATTGAGGCTGCCACTGCCGGCCCGAGGTCGTAGGGCGACAGCTGGTACACATCAACGACGTCCTCGTGCGGGCGCTGCGACGCAAAGAAACCCGATTGATCTGCGCGATAGGCGAGTATCCGAATATCAGGGATGTCGTCGCGGTTGTGGAGTAAGCGGCACTCGAGCCATATATCGGCATCCTGGTAGGCCTTCACCCATGTCCGAAAGACGCTCAAATCGCCGTCGCTGAAGCGGTGGGAGACCGATGCCAAGCTCGCCGCGTCAGGAGCCGACGACATGAAGGGATACGGCGGATTCTCGTGGCCCTGCAACACGAAAAGTGCTGTTAAATCTGCTAATTCAATACTGCCCAGCCACTCCCGCGGCACCTCCGCCATCTTGCCGTCCTCCAACTTCAGCGGCCGCCGATGTCGGAGCGCCCGGGGGTAGCGGCAAACCACGCCTAGCCGCCCGCGTCGAAACGAAAGCCAGGTCGATTCCACCGCAGGTGCGGCGACCATGCCACCGAACGTTGACACGCGTGCCACCATGAGGCATGCCGGTGCCAGAGGGCGACGCGTTGCGTACGGGCAAAAGCGCGCGCCCCACCACCGCCGATGTCGCCCGCCTGGCCGAGGTATCGACCGCCACCGTCAGCTACGTGCTGAACAACGCCGAGGGACGTAGGATCTCGCCCCAGACCCGCGACGCGGTCAACCGAGCCGCGAAATTGCTCGGCTACCGCCCGAACCTCGCGGCCCGCAACCTCGCCCGGGGCAAAGGCGGCGTCGTGCTCTACGTCGTCCCACATGTGGCGGTCGGCGACATGCCGATGCAGGCCGGCAGCCGCATGACCACGGAACTCGCGCGACTCGGCCTGCTGCAGGTTCAGATCTTCGAAACCGAGGACGACCATCACGTCGTCGACGCCATCGAGAATCTCGACCCGGTCGCGATAGCGAGCCTGTTCCCCCTCAGTGAGGCCGCCGCACAAGCGGTCAAGGAAGCCGGAATACCCCACATCGACATCGGTAGCCTGCCCGCCCTGGGTGATCCCCACCTGGCGGTGGGCGAAATGCGGGTCGCACACCTCGTCTCGCGGGGCCACCAGCAACTCGCCTACGCCTACGGTGGTACCGCCAAGTGGCGCGCGCTGGGTGACTATTGGCTCGAAGGCGTATTACGCGCGACGCAATCGCGCGGCCTGCCGCCGGTGCGCGTCGCCACCGTCACCGTCGACAATGCCGCCGACGTGGTCGCCGGTTGGGTGCGCGACGGCGTGACGGCGGTGTGCGCGCAGAGCGACGACATCGCCTGTCTGGTCCTGTACGGAATCCATCGGGCGGGACTGCAGTGCCCTGGCGATCTCGCGGTGATCGGCGTCGACGCCAGCCCGATGGGCGAGGTGAGCACGCCGCCGTTGACCTCGGTGCAGTTCGACCCGCGCGCCGTGGCCGACGCCGCGATCGCGGCCATCTACGAACGGCTCGGCTACCCGGCCCCGCCGTCTCCGGACATCACCGACATCGCGCGCGTCGTGGTGCGCTCCTCGACATGACACCTAGCCGATCGACTATCTCACCTCTGGACACCGGTTGGTTAAGCGCATAACCTCACGGTGACGAGTCAGATACTCAAGGAGGAGTAGCGATGACGGTCCAGGCCGTTTTGGACGAGATCCGGGAGCGTCCCGGCACCGGCGAGGTGATCACGGTTGTCGATCCCGCCACCGAGGAGCAGGTCACCGAGTTCAAAGACTGCGGCCCCGAGGCCGTCGACGACGCCGTCGCCCGCGCCAAGGCGTCCTTCGAGTCCGGCGTCTGGCGGGACAAGCCGCCCAGCGAGCGGGCCAAGATCCTGTGGCGCGTCGGCGAACTCATCGACCAGAACGCCGAACTGCTGGCCGAGCTCGAATCGCTCAACGCCGGCATGACACCGCTGCAGGCTCAGGGCACCGTGACCGTCGGGTCGGAGTTCTTCCGGTACTACGCCGGCTGGTGCACCAAGATCGAGGGCATCGCGGCCGACGTGCACACCGGCGGCCTCACCGGCATCGACTCCCACCAGCACGCCTACACCCTCAAAGAGCCCTACGGCGTGGTCGGCCTGATCTTCCCGTGGAACGGGCCGGTCTTCAATTTCTGCTGCAAGCTCGCTCCGGCCCTGGCGGCGGGATGTAGCAGTGTGGTCAAACCCGCTGAGGAGACGCCATTGTCGGCGCTGGTCCTGGACAACATCCTGCACGAGGCCGGCGTGCCCGAGGGCGTCGCGAATCTGGTGCTGGGCAACGGACACACCGCGGGCGCGGCGATCACCGCGCACCCCGACGTCGAGAAGGTCGCCTTCACCGGGTCTACGGAGGTGGGCCGGGCTATCGTGCACGCGGCCGGTGAAAGCAACCTTAAAAAGGTCACTTTGGAACTGGGCGGAAAATCGCCGGTAGTGGTCTTCGACGACGCCGACCTGTCCAAAGCCGTCCCAATGGCGGCCTTCGGCACCTTCATCCACTCCGGCCAGGCCTGTGTGTGCGGATCCCGAATCTTCGTGCAGCGCGGCGTCTTCGACCAGTTCGTGGACGGCCTGGCGAAGGTGGCGGACGGGCTGCCGCAGGGCGGCCCGAAGGACGAAGGCAGTTTGATCGGTCCGCTGATCAGCCAGAAGCAACTCACCCGGGTGCTGGGCTATCTCGACCAGGGCCGTTCTGACGGTGTCGAGGTCGTCACCGGTGGGAATCGCGTTGACCGCAAAGGGTATTTCGTCCGCCCCACCGTGCTGACGAACGTCGCCACCACCAGCCGTCTGTTCCAGGAGGAGATCTTCGGGCCGGTGGTCGCGGTCATCCCCTTCGACGACGAGGACGAGGCGGTGGCCCTGGCCAACGACAGCACCTACGGCCTGGCCGCCACCGCGTGGACCCGCGACCTGGGCCGTGCGCACCGAATCGCCAAGCGGCTCAAGGCCGGAACGGTGGGCCTGAACTGCCAGATGCAATTCGACCACTCCATGCCGTTCGGTGGCTACAAGCAGTCCGGGTGGGGCTACGAGTCCGGCAAGGCCGGGCTGGAGACCTACCTGCAGACCAAGATCGTCTGGGCGCAAATGTAACCAATACTGCGCGAGCTGGGGGCGCCTCCCGCTCGCGAGCAGACGCAAGATCGCACAAATCGCCACGGGTAAGCGCGATTTTGCGACTGCTCGGCAGGGTTAGGCGGGCTCGTAGCGCAGCATGGTGACGTCGTCGTCGGGGTAGTCGCAGAACACCGGCCGCACCCGCATGCCGACCCGCAGCGCCTCGGGCTCCACGTTCACCATCTCGGTGGAAAACCGTGGGCCTTCGTCCCATTCGACAATGGCCAGCAGTTGAGGCACCGCATCGGCGAAGTGCGGGCTGACCGGCCGGCGCGCGACCGTGTAGGAATACAGCGTTCCCATGCCGGAGATCTCGCGCCATTCCAGGTCGTCGGCCAGGGTGCGCGGCGCCCGGACCCGTGGATAGAACACGTAGCTCTGCGTCGACGGCGAGTATTGAATCTCGATGCGGTGCTGGGCAAGTGCATCCCAGAACGGTGCCGTGGTCGGCGTCTTGACGGGCATCGGGCGGTCGAACTTCATCGTCAATCCCCCTCCAGAACGAGCGCGGTCTGTTCGGACAGAATCCCGCCGTTGCCCGACACGAAAGCACGATTGCAGTCGGCGACCTGCGCGGCGCCGCCCCGCCCCATGATCTGACGAGTGGCATCGCAGACATGGTGCATACCACCGGCCAATCCCGCTTGGCCGAAGCCGAGTTGGCCGCCGGCAGTGTTGAGCGGGAAATCGCCGCGGAACGTGAGGTCGTGTTCGGCGATGAACTTCAGACCGGTGCCCTTGTCGCAGAAGCCGGCGTCCTCTAAAGAGAGCATCACGGTGATCGTGTAGCAGTCGTAGATCGACACCATGTCCATCTGGTCCCGAGTGAGGTCGGTCATGGCGAACGCGGTGTCAGCCGCGGCCGCCATCGGGGTGTTCAGTAAGTCCTCGGCATAGGTCGGGGTTTTGAACGGTACGTTCTCACCAAATCCCTTGATCCACACCGGCCGATGCCTGGCCCGCCGGGCCAGGTCGGCGTTGGCCACCAGCACCGCCGCACCACCGACACACGGCATCACAATTTCCAGCATGTGCAACGGATCCGCGATCACCGGGCTGGCCAGTACATCGTCGACGGTAAGCGGCTTGTCTTTCCAGATTGCACCCTCGGTGTGATTGGCGTTGACCCGCTGGTCGACGACGATCTTGGCCATCGCGCGCTCGTCGTAGCCGTAGACGGCAGCGTAACGCTGGGCGACCTGACCGTAGGGGCCGTTCTGTCCGAGGTTGCCGTACGGGATTTCGAATTCGGCTTGCGGAGAGCCGTATTGGTTGCTCGACGAGCCGAAGAACATGGCGTCCACCAAGGGACGGGGCTTCTTCTTCGAGGACGGAGTGATGTAACGGGCCGGCAGCGCACACAGCACGGCGTCACAGATACCGAGTTCGATCGCCGCGGCTGCGCGCCACACCATCGCGGCTGCGCTGGCTCCGCCGAGATCGACCAGTTCGGCGAATCTCGCTGGCATGCCCAGGTATTCGGCGATGGTCGACGGGACGAAGATCTGCGACTCCGCCAGGTGCGAGGACGCGATGCCGTTGACCACATCACCGGACAGGCCGGCATCGTCGAGTGCCGCCGCCGCCAGTTCGGCCCACTGTTCGAGGACGAACGGAGCCGGTGATGCCTTGTTGAGCCGCTCGGGCGGCAGCTCGACATAGCCCACGATGGCCGCTTCACCGCGTAATCCCATGCTGGGTTCCTACTTTCGTGGCAAGCCGAGGATCATCTGGGCGATGATGTTCAGCTGAATCTCCCGGGTCCCGCCGCCGATCAATTCGGCCGGTAGGTGCAGATACGGCTCCACGATGGCGGGATCGGAGTCGGCGACCATCGCCAGCCGCCCGGTCAACTGCAACGTCGCCTCAAAGGTGCGCCGCAGCAACACATTCATCGCGACCTTGGCAATGCTGGATGCCGGTCCCGACGGCTGGCCGTCGAGCAGCCGGATGGTTTCGCGCACGCCCAGCGCCTTGATGGCGTTGGTGTACGCGTCGAGTTCGCCGAGTGCGCGCAGCGCATCGTCACGGTCGGGTCCGGGTTCGGATGCGAGTCGGCGGAGTGCGGCGGCACGGTCGAACTTCACGTATCCGCTTATTGCCGAACGCTCTTCGGCCATGGTGGCGATTGCCAGGTTCCAGCCACCGACCGGGTCACCGAGCAGCATGTCGTCCGGTATGAACACGTCGGTGAGGAATACCTCGTTGAAGTGCGCCTCGCCGGTCGCGGTCTTGATCGGCTGGATCTCGATTCCCGGGGACCGCATGTCGAGGATGAAATAGCCGATGCCGCGGTGTTTGCCGGCCGCCGGGTCGGTGCGGGCCAGCAGCGCGCCGAAGTCCGCCCGGTGCGCGACGGACGTCCAGATCTTGTGCCCGTTGATGTTCCAGCCGCCGTCGACCTTG
Source organism: Mycobacterium sp. TY814 (assembly GCF_030755175.1). NCBI lineage: Bacteria > Bacillati > Actinomycetota > Actinomycetes > Mycobacteriales > Mycobacteriaceae > Mycobacterium > Mycobacterium sp. TY814. Next base: position 2,985,390 of record NZ_JAUFRY010000001.1, on the reverse strand, counting down.
GTGGCGCGGGTCGCGAGCGCGGCGAGATCGGAGCCGGCCCCGGGCTCACTGAACAGCTGACACCACGCGATCTCGCCGCGCTGGGTCGGCGGTATCAGCTTCTCCTGCAGGTCTTTCGGCGCAGCCTTGAGCACCGATGGCAGGATCCACTCGGCGATGCCGAGGGATGGCCGGACCAGCTCCGGGCGCTTGGCGAACTCATCGTCGATGATGAGTTGGCGCAGCGGGCCGGCGTCGACACCCCACGGCTGCGGCCAATGTGGTGCGATCAGACCCGCCTCGGCGATCAGAGTGCGTTGCGGGCCGGTCTTGAAGTCTTCGTAATCGCCCTGCCGGCCGGGTTGGTCGTTGCGCAATTTCATTGCAGCGTCCAAGGTATGGGCAATTTGCGCCCGGAATTCCGCGTCGGCGTCGCCCAGGTTCACCGACATGTCCCGCTGCTGAGCGCAGGTCAGCTGCCCCAGCCGACGTGCCCACCGGTTGGCCGGGCCGATCGATGCCGCCAGGCTGATGGCACGACGCCAGTACAGGTGCACGTCATGTTCCCAGGTGAAGCCGATGGCACCGAACATCGTCAGCGCGTCCAGCACCAGGTCCGGGGCGGGCGAGATGGCGATCACGGCGGCGCCGGCCGCGGCGATGCGGTGCTGGTCGAGTGACTCGTCGGCGGCCCGCACCGCGTCCCAGGCCGCCGCCGTGGCCAGTTCGCTGTTGATCAACAACATCGCCGCGCTGTGCTGCAGCGCCTGGAAGGTGCCGATCACCTTTCCGAACTGTTCCCGGATACGCAGGTGCGCGGTGACCGCTTCGACGCACCACTGCGTGATGCCGGCCGTCGTGCTGGCCACCAGGGCGGCCATCAGGCACTCCGCGCGGTCGGGTTCGATGCCCGTGAGCACGTCGGCGGCAGAGTGTTCGGTCAGCCGCAGCCGTCCGACGTCAGTGACGATGTCCGTCCCGTCCTCGGGCTGCGTTGCAGCCGAGCCACTTTCGGGGTCGACGACCACCCACACGACGTCGTCGTCCGGGGTGGCGGCCGCCACCAGAATGATCTGCGCCGAGCAAACGCCGGCGGTGACGTCAGACTCCCCGGAGACCACCCAACCCTGCCCGACGGGGCGCGCGCTGAATGCCCCGTTGCCGGGCAGGACGACCGCGGCCGGCGTGCCGGTGGCGAGTTGACGCAGCAGCGATTCAGCGGCGGGTGTCGGGTCTGCCAGTAATGCGACCGATCCTGCGGCCACCGTCGGTAGCAACGGGCCGGGCAGTAGTGCCTTGGCCGCAGCTTCCAGCACGCACGCGCCGTCCATCAGCCGCCCACCCTGGCCGCCCAGGTGTTCCGGCAGATGGACAGCGTGAAAACCGTTGCTTACCAGCGCCTCCCACCACTGCGGCAGTTTGCCGGCTGCGAGTGCCTCGAAGCTGTCCCGGGTCGCGGCGATCGGGGCATGACGGGCCGCGAACTGCGCGACCGCGGAACCGAGCTCCGACTGCTCCGTGGTCAGCCCTAGTGCCACGACGCCGACCCGGCAATCTGGTGGGTCACGCCCGGAGGGCAAGGGCTCGGCTTTGGCCGCACAGACTGCTATCCTCTCCCCTTACAAGACGAACCGTCTCGTCTTGTCGAAGATTACGTTGTCGGGTCATGTTCTGTAAAGGCGAGGTAATGCCCACCGATCTGGCGCCCCGGCGCCGCAGCGAGAAGTCGCGCACGGCGATCGTGGCCGCCACCCGTGAGCTGCTGCTGGAACGCGGTTTCGACGGCCTGACCATCGAGGCCGTCGCCGCACGGGCCGGAGTGGGTAAGCAGACCATCTATCGCTGGTGGCGCAGCCGTCCCGCGCTGGTGGCAGACGTCATGCTCGAAGACGCCGACCGGATCCTCGCGTCGATGAACCACACCGGCGATCTGGCCGCCGACCTGGTGGAGTGGGTGGGCAAGCTCGCCACCACCTTGACGACGGACCGCGGTTCGGCGATGTTGCGGATCTTGACCGTAGCCGGAATGGAGCACGAAGACACCGCCGTCCGGTTGCGCGCCGGGTTCAGCAAGCCGCTGCACGACAGCGTTCGCCGTCGCCTGTTGGCGGACGACATCGACGAGGCCACCGCCGAGTCGGCGGCAGACGCGATCGTCGGCGGCGTCATTTACCCGATTCTGTCTGATGCGCAACGGTATTCGCCCGTGCGCGCCGAACATACGACACGACTCATCGTGGCATCGCTCATGCGATCGTGATCGCGCCCAGACCCTGACGGACCCGGTCCGGTAGTGACCCGCCGTGCAGCAGCCAGTCGTCCAGGGCGAGCCGGACGGCGGCCATTGCCAACGCGCCGATCAGACGGGGCCGGGGATCCGGGAGAGCTGACTTGGGCAGTCGCGGGGCGATCAGATCGGCGATCACCGCCTCGTACCGCACGTAGATGTGCAGCGTCCATGCGTCCAGCGTTTCCGAGGATCGGGTGAGGGTTGCCAGTTCTCGGATCTGGTCCTCGATCTCGCCGAAGCCGTCGGCAAGGTCACCAAAAGCGCCAACCACGGCGTCGATGGCGGACAAGTCCGCCGGCTGAGCGGCCAGCGCGGAGGTGATGCGCTCCAGCCAGTGGACATTCACCCCTTCGGCGACGGCGTCTTCTTTGGAGTTGAAGTAGCGAAAGAAGGTGGCCCGGCCGATATCGGCCGCGTCGGCAATCCGCTCCACCGTCGCGCCCGCCAGACCCACGTCGGCGACCAGCTGTGCGGCCGCGGCTGCGATGCGCTGACGTGTAGCGGCCCGGCGTCGTTCGGAGAGCGATTCGCGCGAAGTACTGGCCAACGGCTGAGACATAGTCTAATTATGAGACTATGACTCAAGTCGAGGCGTCGGAGGCGCTCTCCGCGTGGCAGTTCTTCCAGCAGATGGTGGTCAACGCGACCAATATCGTGACTGAGGACGCCGAGTCCGAGCGCGAACTGCTGGAGGGACTGCGGGTTATCGCGCGGGTGTCATCGCTGTGTTCGCAACTGTCCGTGGAGGCCGACACCGCGCTGCCGTCGTTCTTCGACATGTCCACGCCCAACCGGATGATCGGCGGGCCCAACCCAGACGGCAATTACTACCTGGCGATGATCCGCGGCGACCGCAGCTACCGGATCACCGGCACCCGAGGCACCAGCGCGTATCTGGGTTTCCAGATCCTCGCCGGCACCGGCCTGACGCCCCGGCGAATGGCCGGTTATCTGAGTGACACCGATTTGGGCTCAGACGAATTCGCGATCATCCTGTCCGCCGTTGAACCATCTGACACCGACGGCGCCCACTGGGTGCAGATCCCCGAAGACGCGTCATCGCTCGTCGTTCGCGAGTACATCGGCGACCGTGCCGCCGAGCAGCTGGCCACCCTGCATATCGAGGTCCTCGACCCCGACCCGGTGGCGCCGCTGACTCAGCACGAACTCGCCGAACAGTTCACCGCCATGGCGTGGACGTTGATGAAGCTCGTGACCCTGCATCGCACGATCAAGCCTGAGCTCCTCGACCGCCCCAACACGCTGCTCACCGCCGAGGCGGCCGACCTGGGGTCGGCCGACACCACGCCCGACAACCTGTACATGATCGGCTCCTTCCGCCTCGACCCCGATCAGGCGCTGGTGCTCGACATCGCGCCTCCGGACACCCGCTATTGGAACGTCACCCTGGAGAGCATCTGGCACGAGTGCCTCGAGCCGCGCCGTCGGCACAGCTCGGTGACCAATCACGGTGTCCAGCCTGACGCCGACGGCCGAGTCCGCATCGCAATCTCGGCTCAGGACTTCGGTTTTGGTCACTGGCTGGACACCGGTGGCCGCCACCGGGGCTTCGTCGTCCTGCGCTGGCTGGACAATCCGTCCCCGCCCGATGTCACGGTTTCGGTGCGCAAGCAAGGCGAACCGTCGTGACCCTGCGGGAACGATTCGACCCGCAGCGACTCATCGCCACCGCCTGCACGGAGACCGGCCACGACGACTTCGGAGACGACGGCTGGCAACACGGACTCGACCTGGTCACCGAGGGGCTGGTCAGTGATGCCCGACTGTCGCCCATCGGCGTCGAGGTCGCCTATCTCGACCTGATGCGTGCGTTGAAGAACCGGCTCGACGTGATCGCCTGGCGCAAAGAGCATCCCGAGATCGCCGGCAAGGGAATCGACGCGCCGATCTTCATCGTCGGCCAGCCCCGCACCGGAACCACCATCCTCTACGACCTGCTGGCCCAGGACCCCGGCCTGCGCGCACCCCTGACCTGGGAAGTCGACGCCCCCTGCCCGGTGCCCCAGCCCGAGACCTACCACGACGATCCGCGCATCGCGGCCAGCCAGGCAGGGATCGAGATGTCCGAGCAGATCATTCCCGGATTCATGGCGTTTCACCCGATGGGCGCCCTGGTGGGGCAGGAATGCGTCCGCATCACCGCCAGCGAGTTCACCAGCATGATCTTTTCGGTGCAGTACCGGCTACCGGGCTACTACCGCTGGCTGCTCGATGAGGCCGACCATACCGGTGCCTACCGTTTCCATCGAATCTTCCTGCAGCACTTGCAGTCTGGCGTCTCGGGCCAGTGGCTGCTGAAGTCGCCGGCGCACCTGTGGCAGCTCGACAACCTGTTCGCCGAGTACCCTGACGCGTTGATCGTGCAGACGCACCGGGATCCCCTCAATGTCATCTCATCGATCGCGGCGCTGACTCGCCACCTGCGCCGGATGGCCAGCGACGACCCCGACATCGCCGAGTGCGCGGCCCAGTCCTACGAGGAGATCGCCGTCGGACTCGACCGCGAGATGGCGCTGCGCGACAGTGGCAGGATCCCCACGGACAGGGTGATCGACATCCACTTCGCCGATTTCATCAACGACCCCTGGACCACGATCCGCGGCATCTATCAGAAACTCGGTCGCGAACTGACACCAGACGCCGAGCAGCGCATGCGTGATTTCCTGGCAGCCCATCCGGGCGATGGCGGGCGCGGTCGCTACACCTGGGCGGACACCGGCCTGAACGCAGAGGAAGTCCGGGAACGGGTGAGCGCCTATCAGCAGCGCTACGCAGTGCCCACCGAACAGTTGCGGTGAACCGACCTCACCAAAATCCGTCAAAGAAATGAATTCGTTATGTTCCCCAGAATGTGACGTAGGACATAGACTTCCCGCTTGTGACGACCCCGTCGAACCCTTGGGGCGACGAACGACGGAGACTCTCGCACCAGCTACAGATGCGAGGTCAGTATCTCGGCCGCAGGCAGGCGCGACGGCTCAGCCGCCGCTTCGCGCAAGTCGGCGTCCACATACCGCCGACGCGCCTGCAACAGATGGCCACCGGCACGATGGTCGCGGACAGGGAGTTGACCGACGTCAACTTCGCCCTGATCGCCACCCAGTACCTGCGGGAGAAGAAGTCCGCCAAAACGACGCATTTTCAGCGCCGCTGCCGCCACGCGGTCATCTGCGCCGCCCTGATGCTCGTCGCGCTGAACTTCCTGTTTTGCCTTGCTTATCTTTTCTTCACCCTGACCCAGCACGGGACGCCAATGTGAGGCCGGAGGCCACCAGTTGTCCTACCTGATGGCTGTGCCGGAGTTGCTGGCCGCCGCGGCGACGGATGTGGCCGGCATCGGTGTGGCACTCGATGCCGCGAACGCGGCCGGTCCGGCGACTCGCGTGCTGGCCGCCGGTGCCGACGAGGTGTCGGCGGCCGTCGCGGCGGCGTTCGGCCGAAACGCACAGACCTACCGGTTGGCAAGTGCACAGTTGGCGGTCTTCCACGAGCAGTTCGTGCAAGCACTCAGCGCCGCAAGCGGCAGCTATGCCGCCGCGGAGTCGACGAACATCGCCGCTTTGCTGCAGCGCGCTCCACAAGCCCTGCTCGACGCCGTCAACGCGCCAGTCCAGACGGCCACCGGCCGTCCGCTGATCGGTAACGGAGCCGACGGCGCACCGGGAACCGGCCAGGCCGGCGGAGCGGGCGGACTGTTGTTGGGCAACGGCGGCAACGGCGGATCCGGCGGGCCGGGCCAGTTCGGCGGCCGAGGCGGGTCCGCGGGATTCATCGGCAATGGCGGCAATGGCGGTCAGGGCGGAGCCAGCACCGCGATCAACAAGATCGCGCCGCCCGGCGGCAACGGTGGTTCCGGTGGATGGTTGTTCGGTAACGGCGGCGCCGGCGGGCAGGGCGGGCTGGGCGGGGCGAACATGACCGGCGGCTGGGGCGGCCAGGGCGGTAACGCCGGCTGGTTCGGCAATGGCGGTGCCGGTGGAGCGGGCGCCTTCGGTCCCGCGGGCGGCGGTGACGGTGGTAACGGCGGAAACGGCGGTCAGTACTTCGGCTGGGGCGGGGCCGGCGGCGACGGCTACGGTTCCGGCACGGCTCTGCGCGGCGGGGTCGGCGGCGACGGCGGCGACGGCGGTCAGTTCGGCAACGGCGGCCACGGGGGCCGGGGTGGGGAAGCCTCTGCCGTCAACGGGTCGGGGGGTGCCGGCGGGAGCGGGGGCAGCGCGCAATTCGTCGGCGACGGTGGCGATGGCGGCGCCGGCGGTGGCGGTTTCGATCCCGCACACGGCGGGGCCGGTGGCAGCGGCGGCGAATACTTCGGCCGCACCGGTCTGCAGGGCTCGGACGGACTCGGCCCGTAGAGCTACCCGCCGAGACGAGTAGAACTACCCACGCATCGACCGGCGCAGAGCCGCAATGCTGCTTGAATGACCACTTTGATGGGCTTTCCCAGCCCCACCGAACTGGACGCGCGCACCCCCTCCGACCGCGATCGCGCAATCGACGTCATTCGGATCACCGCCCTGATCGGCGTGGTGATCGGCCACTCCGTCATGGCCATCAGCATCATTCGGGGTGGCGTTTTCTTCTGGGACAACCTGCTTTCCACGTCCGTGGTGTTTCAGGCGCTGACCTGGATCTTCCAGATCATGCCGTTGTTCTTCTTCGCCGGCGCCGCCGCGTGCGTGGCGTCCTGGCATCCCGGTGACAATTGGGGTTCCTGGCTGATGAAGCGCTGCACCCGGCTGTTCCGGCCGGTGTTCTACTACTTCGCTTTCTGGGCAGTCACCCTCATGGCACTCTATCCTGTTCTGCCCCAACATGTTTACGAACCCGTGGCCGGGATCAGTATCCAGTTGCTCTGGTTCCTCGGGGTGTACGTGCTGGTGCTGGCCTCGATGCCCATGCTGGCCCGGATCACCACTTCCGCCCGGCTGGTTGCCGGGGTCGTCGTGGTCTACACCCTGGCCGCGGTCATCGACGCCGCCCGCTTGCACTGGGTGGCGGCGGCGCCGCTCGGCTACCTCAATATGGCGGTCTGGCTGATTCCCGGCATGTTCGGTGTGGCCTACCGCCGGGGCCTGCTCACCGGGCGCGCGACACTCACTACGGCCGCGGCGATGCTGGCAGTCAATGTGGCGCTGCTGACCTGGGGACCCTACGAGCTGAGCCTGGTCGGCATCGAGGGCATGCGGCTGGCCAACATGAGCCCCCCGTCACTGTTGCTCGCGGGGCACGCGATTGTGTTGAGCGCGTTGGCAATCGCCGCAGCACCGGCGATCAACCGGTGGGCACGGCGGCCCCGGGTGTGGTGGTTCACGGCGATCGGCAACTCCGGGGCGATGACCTTGTACCTGTGGCACATGCCTGCACTGCTGGCCGTGCACGTTCTCTTCGACAGCTTCGGCCACCCGCGCTACCCGGGCCGGCCGGACTTTCTCGCCGTCACGTTCGAGCAGCTCTTCATCATGATCGGGGTGGTGGCCGTGCTGTTCGTGGCACTGCGCCCATTGGAGAACAATCCGCTTCCGGGCTGGGATGGCTGCCCCACCATCACATCGGTCCGGCGCGGCGCAGTGGTCGGCACCCTGTTGTGCGTGGCCGGGGCAGCGCTGCTGGCCGCGGTGAAGTGGGGACTGAAAGACGATGGGCTGGTGTGTGTTTCGGTCATGCTTGTGGCGCTACTGACCGCTCGGGTGGTAGCCGCCCGCGTCGGGCCGGCCCTCAGCGGCTTGCCGAATACGGCGCAGCCAGCAGCATCTGCAGTGTCGCACGCAGTTCACCGAGCCGCCGCTGCCCCAGTACCTGCTCCCAGTGTCCCTCTAATTCCAGTGCGGTAGAACGCATCACGCGCAGCGTCTGGCGACCCCGCGGGGTGAGTTCGATGATTCTGGTGCGGGCGTCATCCGGGTTCGATTCCCGGGTGACGTAACCGTGCCGCTCCAGTGCCGCGACGGCCTGAGCCACCGCCTGACGGCTCACCCCCAACCGGTCCGCCAGGTCAGACGCATGTAAACCGCCGGTAGCCAGCGGCACCAGCGCCACCGCTTGGGCCGGCCGGATCCCGTCCAGCCCGGCCGCCGCGAACGCACTCTTGAGCCGGGGTCCGCCGGCGGCGGCCAGCCGTTGGACCAGTGCCGGCACCGTGGGCTCCCACTGGGCGTCGCGTCGCATGACTGCAGAGTCTGCCACCGTCCGGGATTTTGACAAGTAACTTGTCATTCTCCGTGGCGGGTGTCACCATGGGCTGATGGCATCTCACGCCCGGGCCCGCATTGCTGTCGCTCTTGCCGCCGTGGTTGTCCTGGTGGGCGGTTGTTTTGGTGGCGGCCACGCGGTGGGGTCGCCGGAGCCCACGACCATTCCGGTCGGTAAATCCTCCCAGCACCTCGAATGGGCCGGCGCCGACCGAACATTCCATGTGTACCGGCCCCAGGGATTGACGGGCGCCGCCCCGCTGGTGGTGATGCTGCACGGTGGTTTCGGCAGCGGCGCGCAAGCCGAAAGCGCCTACCACTGGGACAGCGAGGCCGACAAAGGACATTTCCTGGTCGCCTATCCCGACGGTCAGGGCCGGGCCTGGAACGCCGGGTCATGCTGCGGGAATCCGTCGCAGACCAACCTCGATGATGTCGGTTTCATCGGCGCCGTCGTCGCCGCCATCGAACGCCAGACGCCCGTGGACCTGTCCCGGGTGTATGTGACCGGCATGTCGAACGGGGCGATGATGTCGCTGCGGCTGGCGTGTGAGACGGACTTATTCGCCGCGATCGCACCGGTGGCCGGCACCCTGGTCACCGATTGTTCCCGCGCGCGACCGACGTCGGTGCTGCAAATCCACGGCACCGCCGACGCGAGTGTTCCCTACCAGGGCGGGCCGGGGAAGTCATTGAAGCCCGACGGAACTCCACGAGTGGACGGGCCGCCGGTGCCGACGGTGACCGCCGCGTGGCGCACCATCGACAACTGCGGGCCGCCGGCCTCGACCACGGCCGGTGTGGTGACCACCGAGACCGCGACATGCCCCGACGGCCGCACCGTCGAATTGATCTCGATAGCCGACGCCGGCCACCAGTGGCCGGGTGGTGTCCGCGGCCCCATCCTGGAGCGGCTGGGCCTGCCGGAACCGTCCACCGCACTGGACGCCACCGACACCATCTGGCAATTCTTCAGCCAGCACCACCGCTGATCAGCGGCGTCTGGTGGGCCACACGGCCATTCGGTCGATGATGCGATCCCGCAAGACGAACGTGTGGAACAGCACCGCACTGACGTGTGCCGTGAACGCCAGGAACAGCAGCAGCGCGAAGACGCCGTGAGCCTGGCGCAGCAACGCATAGAGGTCGATGTTGTGCGGTGTGATGCCGGGCAGATGGAAGGGGCCCAGCGAGACGATCGGGTTGCGCGCGGCGGACAGCATCGCCCACCCGGTCAGCGGCTGGACGAGCAGCAGCCCATACAGCAGGTACTCCGAGTACGAGGCGATGCGACGCTCGGCGGGGCCCATGGTGGCCAGAAACGGCGGCAGCGTGCGGGTCCACCGGTTCACCAGTCGGATCACGGCGAAGATCAGAATGAGCACACCCAGCGGGCGGTGAATGGCCAGGAGTAGCGGGTAGTAGGCCAACGACGCCACCATCGTCACCCCGATGAGGAGTTGCGCAACGACCATCGGCGCCATCAACCAGTGCAGTATCCGCGAGGGCAGGGCGAAACGCGGTGAACTGCTTGCCTTTGCTGCCATCAGACGCGAACCTCGCTGGGCGACTTCGGCTCTTCGGCACGGCGGGTAAAGGACCTCGCGTACACGCCCGCCCGGGCTTTGGGAATCGGGTCGTCCGACAACGCCATACCGTCCGGCAGCACTGTCGGATCGAAGTTGACATCCCTTGCGTTGCCGGGCGCTTCGGTCTGCACCCCGGTGATGGTGATGATGCCCGCGTCGATCGTGCGGCGCGTCGGGGGCCACGGTTTGGTGGCGTCGTTGGTGGGGTCGCCGGGTTCGGCGACGGTCAGAATCAGACGCCAGCGCACCGGCCGCTGAGCCACGGCGCGGATCAAGTCGTCGAACAGATAGTCCTTGCCGGACGACGGCGGCCCGGCACCCTGCCCACCGTCGATCGGAATGACGGACCACCGTACCGCGACCGTCGCACCGGAGGAGTTGGTGAAGCGAAAAGCGTTGAGCCCGTTGAAGGTTGTATCGGCGAAACCCGCACTGGGCGGCGCCTCTCTGATGATCTTCATCGCCGCCGCTGTCTCGGGGTGGCGCGTGAGGAATTCGGCCATCCGTTGCGGGTCGGGCTTGCCGGTGTCAGGCTGCGGCTTGCCGGCCAGCATGCGCTCGTAGAAACCCTGCGGTGTGCTGTCGGTGAAGACCGGCAGGTTGATCATGGCGGTGCGCCACTGCTGACCGTTCGATGTCTGAAGCAACAGGCCCAGCCCGCGAACCGTATCGGCTTTGTCGGGTTGATCGGGCAGGCCGCCCCCCAGCGAGAACCGGCCGATCACCGGAACCGTGCCGCGTTCGAACACCGCTGCCCGGCAGACACTCGCACCGGACCCGTTGCTCTCGAACGTTCCGGTGGCGCTGAGGCCTTTGGCGTGGTTGCGGCGAAAGCCGTCGTGGCGCCCGTAGACGTTCTCGAAGCGGTCGGTGAACCGCGCCGGGGTCAACGCGTCAGGTCGCAGCCAGCCCCCGGCATAGGCGAAACCACCGACGTCGACGGCGGCAAACCCGGCCACCGCCCCCATCCCCAGCAGCGCGCGGCGCCGATTCGGCGTGGGCCGCCCCGATAGCTCGTCGTCTTCGCCCGGTCCCATATCGCCGTCCTCTCCATGCTGTCCCGACACAGCGGAGCCGTGCTCACACCGCACCACGAAGCGGTGCCGCGCTGCGTTCAATCGTCAGTCGCTGCCCAGGGCGCGGTGCTCGATCAGGTCACGCAGTCCGCCGGTGCCCAGCCGCTCCCGGAAGGCCGGCGCGGTGTAGCCGACGACGGTCGCGGCGGAGCGGGCGCGCGCGGTGGCAGAGCGCGGTAGATGGAACAGCACGCCGATCTCGCCGAAGTAGTCCCCGGGGCCGACCACCTTGAACACTTCCTCACCGCCGTCGGCCATTTCGTGCACGATCTCGATCTCGCCCTCGCTGACCACGTAGATCAGCTCGCCCATCGTGCTCTGCTCGAAGAGCACCTCTCCGGCCTTCAACTGCACCGTTTCCGGTTCACGATCCGTTTCGGCGAAGTCGGGTGTCAGCTCGACGACGCGATCGGCCAACGGCAGCATGCGGCTGTCGTGCGTCGCGACCACCACCACCCGGTCGCCGTCGGCGAGTTCGCGAATCAACCGCAGCACCTCCTCGACCTGGATGAAGTCGAGGTGGGCGGTGGGTTCGTCGGCCAGGATCAGCGGCGGATCCAGCGCGATCGCGCGGGCGACTGCGACTCGCTGCTGTTGGCCGCCGCTGAGGTCGCCCGGGCGGTGCTTCATCCGCTCCCCGAGGTTGACGCGCTCGAGCAATTCCACGGCGCGCTTGCGCGAGGCGGCGCGCGACATGCCGGCCGCACGCATCGGCACCATGACGTTCTCCAGGGCGGTGAGGCTGGGCACCAGATTGAACGCCTGGAAGACGATGCCGACCTTGTCGCGCCGGTACTTCGCCAGCGCCGCGCCGTCGAGTGTCGTGATGTCCAGGTCGTCGAATTTGATCGCCCCGGACTTGGGCCGCAGGATCCCACCCAGGCAGGACAGCAGCGTCGTCTTTCCGCACCCGCTGGGTCCGAGCAGGATCACCAGCGACCCGGACGTCACGTCGAGGTTCAGCCCGTTGATCGGACGCAGGGCGTAGCCGCCGCTGTAGTACTCGACGACCAGGTTCTGAATGCTGAGATCGCCCACCGGTCAGGGTCCTCCGAACGCGAGAGCGGGATCGATGGCCACCACACGCCGCAGCCCAGCGAGGCTGGCCAGCAGGCCGATGACGATGGCGACCACCGGTAGCAGCACGTAGGCGAGTGACGGCACCGCGACGACCATCGGGAACAACGGCGCCAACAGCTTGGAAAGGATAACGCCTACCACCGCGGCCAGCAGCGAGACGATCAGCGCCTGCAGTGCCAGCCCGGCCAGGATCGAACGCGTCGGCGTGCCGATCGCCTTGAACACCGCGAAGTCCCGCACCCGTTCCAGCGCGGACAGGTACACCACCGAACCGACGATCAGCACCGCCACAATCCACAACAGGATGGCCACGATCGTGATCGAGTTGACCGCCACTTTCAATGGCCGGATCAGGTCCTTGACGGCGCCGTCGCGGTCGAAGGTGCGATAACCCGGCGGGAGGGCGCGCGGAGTGCCGTCGACACCGATCGAGGTGACCATGGGCTGCGCGTTGTAGGCAACCTGCTGCAGACCCTCGGTGGTCAGGAAGATGTTGGGGATCTTCGCCAGCGCCGTCGAGTTGGGCACGATGCCGACGATCTTCAAAGTGTGCGCACCGACCTGGATGGTGTCCCCGAGGTGACGGCCCAGGACGCTCGAGGCGGCGACCTCGTCGGGACGGGACGGCGTCCGTCCTTCGGAGACCCGAGGCATACCGGGTCCGCGCTCGGGCGCACCGAAGGCGGTGACATTCCGCGTCGACGCACCCTCCTTCATGATCGTCCCCACGCAACCCAGCGGCGCCGCCGCGGACACTCCGGCTTCACTTCTCACCCGGGCCAGGTCGACATCGGGAAACGGAGTCGACCCCAGAAACGGTCCGGCAGAGCCGTCCTTGACCACGAACGCGTCGACACCCAGCGAATCAACGGTGTTGCGCGCCTCGACGGTGAAGCCATTGGCGAGCCCGCTCATGACGAGCGTCATCCCGAAGATGAGTCCGGTGCTGACAATGGCGATGACGAGGCGCCGCTTCCGCCATTGCATATCGCGCAGGGCCGCAAAGAGCATTCCCAGACGCTACCAACGCGCACAAGCCCCGGACCGGGTTTTGTCCTACACACCGTCGTAGACAGCACCTGTCAGGGCTTTTTCGTCCGTGACTTAGAATTGACCTCTGTTAACTGCCGCCACGCCGCGTTTGCCGGCGCAGAATCTGGCGGTGTTCGGCGGGTTGAAGCAACAGCCCCGGTTTGGCGTGGTTGTCTGAAAACTAGCGTTCTCCCGCAAGGATGGATTTGAGATACAGCATGGTCGATCAACCCGGCGATTCAGTGAATCGAGCCCCTTTCGAAGTCGAACAGTACGAGACGGACGGCGCTGTGGTGCTCGCCGTCTCGGGCGAAGTGGACATGCTCAGCGCTCCACAGCTGGCCGAGTCGATCCATGCGGCGCTGGCTCCCAAGCCCGCGGCTCTGGTCGTCGACCTGACCAAGGTCGAGTTTCTGGCCTCTGCCGGCCTGAGTGTTCTGGTCAATGGACAGGCCGAGGTGTCGCCGCCCACCCGCTTCGCGGTGGTGGCCGACGGTCCCGCCACCAGCCGTCCCATCAAACTGATGGGCATCGACAGTCTGTTGTCGCTGCACCGCACCCTGGATAACGCGCTGAGCTGGATCGCTGGTGCCTGAACCTGGTTGTACGCGGGAGGGCCGGACACGCTGACTGTCGGCCCCGCATGACACCTCTCGACGATCGGTCCCGCTTTGTCCGTTTGCGGGTGGCCGCCGACGCACTCAGCGCCAACCGGATCCGCGTCGAGTTCCGCAATTGGCTCGATCGGCACTTCACGCTGGGCGCCGAGCGGTTCAGTGACCTCGTGCTGGCGGTCAGCGAGGCGCTGGCCAACGCCGCCGAGTTCGCCTACACCGACACCCCGGATCCCGGGACGATGGACGTCAGCGCTGCCTATGACCCTCAATCGGACACTCTTGCCGTCACGGTCAAGGATCGGGGCCGCTGGCGTCACCGCGCCGGCTCGAGGGACATGACCCGGGGTCGCGGCATCCCGCTGATGCGCGTCCTCGCCGACGAAGCCGATATTGACGGCACCCCGCACGGCACTCAGGTCACGCTGAAGTGGAAGCGGCTGACCGCGCCCGCTCACTGACAGTTTTCCGGATTCATTGACTGCGGCGGATGCGGCGCATACCGTCACTACATACGCTACGCACCGTAGCGAAATAATCCCCCGCCAGTACTTGGTCCCCGCCTCAGTACTTGGTCCCCGCCTCGGAGGCAGTCATGTTCGACCTGAAAATCACCGGTGGCACCGTCGTGGACGGTACGGGTGCGCAACGCTATCTGGCCGACATCGGCATCAAGGACGGCAAGATCGTCGAAGTCGCGCGCCGCGACGCCGACGGCCCCGGGCTCGCCGGTGAGGCCGCCGAGACCATCGATGCGACGGGGCATGTGGTGGCGCCCGGCTTCGTCGACATCCACACCCATTACGACGGCCAGGTCAGTTGGGACAGCCTGCTGGAGCCCTCCAGCGGGCACGGTGTCACGACGGTCGTCACCGGCAACTGCGGGGTCGGTTTCGCGCCGGTCCGGCCCGGCACCGAAGACTGGCTGATCAAGCTGATGGAGGGTGTCGAGGACATCCCGGGCACCGCACTCACCGAAGGCATCACCTGGGGCTGGGAGACCTACCCCGAGTATCTCGACGCCATCGGCAAGCAGCAGTTTTCCATCGACGTGGGCAGCCAGGTCGCCCACGGCGCCGTCCGCGCGTACGCGATGGGCGAACGGGGCGCGCGCAACGAGCCGGCCACCCCCGAAGACATCGAGGCGATGGGCAGGCTGGTCCGGGAGGCGGTAGAGGCAGGCGCCCTCGGATTCTCGACATCGCGCACCCTGGCGCATGTGGCGATGGACGGCGAACCCGTCCCGGGCACTTTCGCCGCCGAAGAGGAGCTGTTCGGACTGGGCCGCGCGATGGCCGCCGGCGGTCAGGCCGTGTTCGAGCTGGCACCGCAGGGGGCAGCCGGTGAAGACATCGTCGGGCCCAAGAAGGAACTGGACTGGATGCGCCGGTTGAGCCGCGAGATCGACCGGCCGGTGTCCTTCGCCCTGATCCAGGTCGACGCCGACCCGAATCTCTGGCGCGAGCAGTTGGACGTCTCCGCTGCCGCGCATGCCGAAGGCAGCCGGTTGCACCCGCAGATCGCGGCCCGGCCGTTCGGCATGATGATCGGGTTCCAGGGTCATCACGGCTTCACCCACCGGCCCACTTACCGCCGGCTCAAAGCCGAGTGCACTCGCGAAGAGGTCGCCCAGCGCCTGGCCGATCCCGCGGTGAAGGCCGCGATCCTGTCCGAGGACGATCTACCGCTGGACCCGGGCGTGTTGTTCGACGGGATGTTCGCGATGGTGCAGCACTCGCTGGGACGGCTGTATGCACTCGGTAACCCGCCGGACTACGAGCCCACGCCTGACCGCACGGTGGCCGCAATCGCCCAGGCCCGCGGCGAGGACCCGCTGTCGACGCTGTACGACCTGATGCTCGAAGCCGATGCGACCGCGATGCTGATGTTGCCGTTGTTCAACTACGCCGACGGCAATCATGACGCCATTCGGGAGATGATGCTGCATCCCGCGGGGGTGCTCGGCCTCTCCGACGGCGGTGCGCACTGCGGGATGATCTGCGACGCTTCCTATCCCACCTTCCTGCTGACCCACTGGGCCCGGGACCGCAACCGCGGCGAGAAGCTGTCGCTGGAGTACGTGATCCGCAAGCAGTCCCGCGATACCGCCCATCTGTTCGGCCTTACCGACCGCGGCACCATCGAGGCGGGCAAGAAGGCCGACATCAACGTCATCGACCTCAATGCCCTGACCCTGCACCCCGCGGCCATGGCCTATGACCTCCCTGCAGGTGGGCGGCGAATCCTGCAGGGCGCCAGCGGATATGCCGCCACGATCGTCAGCGGCACCGTGACCCGCCGCAAGGACGTCGACACCGGAGCACGTCCGGGCCGCCTGGTACGCGGAGCGCGCTAAGCTGCCCTCGTGAAGACACCCACCGTCAACGCCGCCGGCGCGGGAGCCCGCAGCCGCGACGAGGACGCGATCGGCACTCCGCCGGCCTCGCCCACCCGGGTGCCGGCGGATCGCTATTACTCTCCGGCGTTCGCCGCACTGGAAGTCGAGCGGATGTGGCCGAAGGTGTGGCAGGTGGCCTGCATGGTCGACCACGTGGCCAAGGCAGGTGACTACTTCGAATACCGCTGCGGCCCATACGGTGTCCTGATCGTTCGTGGCGACGACGGGGTGCTTCGTGCGTTCCAGAATGCCTGCCGGCATCGCGGGAACTCGCTGTGCGTGGGCTCGGGTTCGGGGCTGTCCGAACTCAAGTGCGGCTATCACGGCTGGACCTGGGATCTGGCCGGCACGCTCAAGCGGGTGCCCGACCGCAAGGGCTTCGGCTCGCTGCGAATGTCCGATTTCCCGCTACTGCCGGCCCGGGTCGACACCTTCGAGGGGATGGTTTTCGTCAACCTCGACCTCGATGCGATGGCGCTGAACGAATACCTGGATGAGATCCCCCGGGATATCGCCTGGTGCAACATCGACGATTTCCGTTGCTACGCAACGCTCACCGTGGAAGTCGAGGCCAACTGGAAGACGATCGCTGACGGCTACAGCGAGACGTACCACATCCAGACGCTGCATCCCGAACTGCTGCGTTGCGTCGACGATGTTCATGCGCCACAACAGATTTGGCAGCATGCCGGCAAGTCTGATCAACCATACGGCGTGCCGAGCCCACGCTTTCACGGCTCGCTCAGCGACGAAGAAGTCTGGGACGCCTACGTTTACACCCAGGGTGCCCTGATGGGCGCACCCGAGGGCACGCCGTTTCCCGCCGACGAACGCCGGCCGGGGCAGACGGTCGCCGATCTGATCGCGGCTCACACCCGGGCGTTCGCCGCTGGGCGTGGGGTCGACCTGGACTGGGCCGACACCGACCGGGTCACCCGGTTACATCAGTACAACGTGTTCCCCAACATGACGTTCCTGGTCAACGCCGACCACCTGACCATCATGACGTCGCGTCCCGGATCCGACCCCGATCAGGGCGAGCTCACCATGTTCCTGATGACGCGGATGCCGCCGGGAGCCGCCCGCGCCAAGCCCACCGACGTGCGGGTGTCGGCCGGCGACGCCGAACCCGGCATCGTGCTCACCCAGGACATCCGGGTGTTGCCGGGCTTGCAACGTGGCCTGCATCAACCCGGCTTCACCCATCTGGTGCTGTCCAGTGAGGAACGCCGTGTGATCAACATGCACCGCAATCTCGAGCGCTATCTCGACCTGCCCGAATCCGAGCGGATGACCGGCGGCGACAGCGGCCTTCCGCGATGACGGCAGCCCTGGTGCCAACGTTCGCGGGCCTCAGCGACATTGGGCGCATACGCGCCACCAACCAGGACCGCTGGGGCGCCGATCCGGAACAGTCGCTGTTCATGGTGGCCGACGGCGTGGCCTGCAGCACCGACGGTGCGTTGGCGGCGGCTCTGGTGGTCGAATTGCTGCCTACCTATGTGCGCCGTCATCTCAAGCCCGACGACGGCGATGACGCCGCCGATCTGCTCGGGCGGGCCCTGGTCGAATACTGCGACGACTTCCGCGCGTACGCGGCGTCCGACGATCGTGCCGCCGGCGCCAACACGACGGTGGTGGCTGTGGTGGTGGCGGGCGAGCGGGCGCTGGTCGCCCACCTCGGCGACAGCCGGGCCTACCTCCTCCGCGAACAGCAGCTGCAGCAGATCACCAGGGACCACAGCGTGATTCAGGACATGATCGATGCCGGTGAGGTGTCGGTCGAGGAAGCCGAACGCCATCCCGCGCGGGCGATTCTCACCCGGCACGTGGCGATGTTCCCCCGCCCGCTGCCCGATGCCGCGGCGGTGGACCTGCAGGCCGGCGACCGGATCCTGTTGTCCAGCGACGGGTTGCACGGTGTGGTCGACGATTCCGCACTGGCGCAGATCCTCGATTCCCATCCCGAGCCCGCCGACGCGTGCGAGGCGCTGATCGAGGCGGCTCTCAAAGCTGGTGGGCCGGACAATGTCACAGCCGTCGTCGTCAACATCGCAGACGGCAGCGGACAGGAGCCGGCCGATGGGTGAGCCGTCCTTCACCGAGTCCGCCGACGTGGTGGTGGTCGGTTTCGGGGCGGCCGGCACCTGCGCGGCCATCGCCGCCCGGGAGAACGGCGCCGAGGTGCTCGCGCTCGATCGCGCCAACGGTGGAGGCTCGACTGCGGTGTCGGGCGGGATCATCTACGCCGGCGGTGGCACCTGGGTTCAGCAGCAGGCGGGTGTGAACGACAGCTACGAGCAGATGCTCACCTATCTGCGTCTGGAAGTCGGAGACGCCGTCAGCCCGCACACATTGGAATCGTTCGTGGCAGGCAGCCCCGAAATGATCCGGTGGCTCAGCGATTACGGCGTACCGTTCGATTCCACGGTGTGCCCGTACAAGACGTCCTACCCCAACAACCACTACTACCTCTACCACTCCGGCAGCGAGAATGCCGGAGCGTTCCGCGCACAGACACCACCCGTGCAGCGCGGGCACCGGGTGAAGGGCAAGGGCACCTCCGGCAAGAAGATGTACGAACCGCTGGCCAAATCCGCCCTGGCGCTTGGGGTTCGGTTCTCTCCCCATACCCGTGCCGACACATTGGTCCAGGACTCCGACGGCCGCGTGATCGGAGTGGAGGCGACGACGATGCGCCATGCTCCGGCCCGGATTCAGAAGCGTTATGCACGGCTGGCCGGGTTGTCGACCAAGCCCGGCATCTACTATCCGCCGCTGCGCGCCCTGATGGAACGGCAGCTGCGCGCACTCGAGCGGCGTTACGCGCGGCCGGTTCGGATCCGGGCGCGGCGCGGGGTGATCATCTGCGCC
The DNA here is from genome assembly GCF_030755175.1 of Mycobacterium sp. TY814. Taxonomy (NCBI): domain Bacteria; kingdom Bacillati; phylum Actinomycetota; class Actinomycetes; order Mycobacteriales; family Mycobacteriaceae; genus Mycobacterium; species Mycobacterium sp. TY814. Next base: position 2,966,246 of record NZ_JAUFRY010000001.1, on the reverse strand, counting down.
GGCGGCTACATGGCCAATACCGAATGGGTCAAACGATTTGCGCCCCAATACCTGGGCGGGTTGCAGCTCGGCACCAGCGGTGATGACGGCAGCGGCATCGCGATGGCACAGGGTGCCGGCGCGGTCACCGAGCGGATGGACAACGTGTCCGCATGGCGATTCATCACGCCCCCAAGTGCATTCATCAGTGCGATCATCGTCGACGAGCAGGGACAGCGAGTCATCGACGAAAGCCGCTATGGTGCGGCGGTCGGCTATCAGATGGTGCGGCACCACCACGGCAAGGGCTGGCTGCTCGCCGACGCGGCCCTGATCAAAGAGGCGCGGCGCCAGATGATCAAGCAGCCGTTGTGGTTTCAGCGCGCACAGTCGGCCGCACTGATGTTCCTTGACTCGGTCAAGGGCGCCTCACTGCGTGAAGTCGCGCAGCAGGCCGGTATCGACCCGGAAGGTCTGGTCGCCACTGTCGAGGCACACAACAGGGCCATCGACACCGGTACCGCGGACCCGGTCGGCAAGCCGGCGGACTTCGTACGCCGAATCGATCAACCGCCCTTCACGCTGCTGAACATCTCGATCCGGCCCAACCTGCTCAACCCGACGCCAATGCTGACGCTGGGCGGCATCCGGGTCGACGAGACCACCGGCGCAGTGCTCGACGCTGCGGGCGCCGCGATCCCCGGGCTGTACAGCGCGGGACGCACCGCGACGGGCATCTGCTCCAATTCCTACGTCAGCGGACTCTCGCTGGCCGACTGCGTGTATGCGGGTCGTCGCGCCGGCACACATGCCGCCACCGTTCAGGGCTAAAGGACCGCATCTTCGGACCCGCACGCAACGCAGATATGTGTTTGACATGATGTATACAAAATTAAAATTCGGCAGAACAGTGCCGCGCAGCCGAAATGTTGATGGCCCTCCCGCACGGTTGCGCGCATATCCGGTGGACGAATCTGTAATGCAAAAACCAGAAATGTATGAACTGGGTCAATTTAGTCCGGCGCAAGACGCGTAATACTTACATGAGACAAAGGCGTTCTTTTCAAGACACTCAGCGGCCCCCGGCTGTACCGGCAGCGCGCCACGCTATCGCGATATGTGCAGGTCAAAGGACGGATTTCGCCGGCAGAGCGACGCGGTAAGTACCACGACGCGGCTGCGCGGAACACATCCGCGATATAACGTCCTTTTAATTACACTTATGTAATTAGTGCTGCGGCGTGTTATCCGTCGGGCGAAATGAGCCCATTGCGTTTCAGATAACAACAGTTTCATAAACATAGTTATTCGGACTCTAGGAATTATTCGCCGCGCGGCATACGGTTCGGACCAACCATCTGGCGGTGAGCACACCGCAGCCCGAAAAAGGGAGATACTTCCGTGAAAGTGGTTCGACTAATTCAAATGTCGGTCGCGGCGGGCGCCGCCCTTTGCGCAACCACACTCGCGACCAGTCCCGGTGCCCGGGCCCTCCCGTTCATCGCCGGCGGTCCGGCCTGTGTCGAGCAGCCGGCCCCGGTCGCTGCGCCCGTCGTGCTGCCCGGGCCAGTAGTGGCCGGCGCGGTGCCTGTTCCGATCGCCGGGGCAGTTCCTCTGGCAGTGCCCGTCGTCGGCGCGGCAGGTGCCAGCGGAGCCGGGGCTGCCGCTGGCGGCGGCGCGGGAGGTGCCGGCGGAGCCGGGGCTGCCGCTGGCGGCGCGGCAGGTGCCGGGGCTGCCGCTGGCGGCGGCGGTGTCGTGGAAGGCGGTCCTGCTGGTGCGGGTGGCGCGGTTGGCGGGGGCACGGCCGCAGGTGCGGCCGCAGGCTCACCCGGTGGCGAAGTCGCGGCAGGTGGCGGTGCGGCAACGACGGTGGGGCAAGCCGGTACGGCGGATCCGGCACCCGGCGGGGGCCCGGCCCCCACCGGCAAGGGTGGGCCGGTGCCACCCATAGGTGCCGCGGTCGCCGACCCGGTAGTCCTACCCGGTCCGGTGCCCGTGGTGGTGCCGTTGGCAGTGCCGGCCGCCGTACCGCTGGCGGTTCCAATACCAGGTGCGGTAGGGGCCGGCGGCGCCGCAGCCGCAGCGTGCGCGGTTGCCGGAGGCGCTGCCGCAGCCGGAGGCGCTGCCGCAGGCGGAGGCGCTGCCGCAGCCGGAGGCGCTGCCGCAGCCGGAGGCGCTGCCGCAGCGGGAGGCGCTGCCGCAGCCGGAGGCGCTGCCGCGGCGGGAGGCGCTGCCGGAGAACCCACCGGTGAAGGCAGTGTGGTCGGCGGCGCCGGCGGCCCGGGTCCTCGCGGTCAATGATGAAGCCAATCACGTCCCCCGCGATCAAGGCAGGCACACCAGTGACGACTCACGGCGGTCCGAAGTTTCCCCGCGTCCGCAACGGTTACGAGCAGACTGCGGTTGATGAGTTCCTCTGGTTAGAGGCCCATTCGAAGCAGTCGCTACTCAACGAGAACCAGTTACTGCGCGATCAGTTGTCCGAAGCACACAAGGAGATCGTTGCCCTCAAGACGGAAGTCGCCACCTTGTACGACGTGTCGACGTCTCCACAGGCTGTGGCCCAACGGATCTCGAAATTGCTGCACACGACGGTCGACGAAGTAGCGAAAATGCAAAGCGCTGCCGCTGAGGATGCGGCCGCACTGGTCAACAATGCGCAAGCTGCTGCCGATGCGTTGCTCAGCGAAGCCCATGCCGAGGGGGCGAACATCGTCGTCGCGGCCCGCGCCGAGGCTGACAGGCTACTCGCTGAAGCCGGCGCTTCCGCGTCGCAGCTTCTTCTCGACGCCGAGCGCGAGGCCGCAATGGTTACGGGTCAACACATTTCCACCCTGCAGCAGCTCGCGGCGGTACACCGCAACCTCGCCAACGTTCCGGCAGTTCTCGAGTCGGCATACCGGCGACGAAGCGTTGCCCACACGCCGCCCGGCAAAGCAAACATCGCGAGCCCGGATGACGACGGCGGACCCGTTCCCGAGCGCCGTCCGAATGGTTCTGCGCGGCAGTTTTTTTCAGAAGAATCGGGAACTCCGGCAACAGCGTCTTCGCGTCCGGGCAACGCAGAATCGCATCTCTGAGTCGCTGGCCCCGCCGCCAGTGACGGTGCCGCCGATCAACGGACGGATCGCTGAATCACCAATTCCACACTGGCAGCGACCAAGTCGGGTTGGTGGATCTGGACGAAATGGTCGCTGCCGGTCGCGGCGATCCGGGGGGTCTGCGGGCGCAGGGCGACCAGGTCGGTGGTGGCGTCGCGCCAAGCCTGTTCCAGTTTTTCGCCCTTGTCCGCGGGCAGGTCGGGGGGAATCAGGAATGGTTCCGTCCTCGTCAGGACCGCGGCCGGAACATTTGGCACCGCCGGCGCGGCGTTGACCTGCGCGACACTGCGGTCGATGTCCACGATTTCGAACGACGATGAATCCGCAAACTGCGGCGGTGGCCCGTCCAGCGCCCGTCGATAGGACGGCCAATCGGATCCCAGCAGCTCGGGGATCTCGGCAGCGAACGCGTCAACGAAGACCAGTCCGCGCACCTGCGCGGGGTAGGTCTGGGCGTACAACCGGATGAACAGGCCGCCCAGCGAGTGACCGACGAGTACGAAGGGGCCAGGAAGGTGCGCGGCCTCGATCAGCGTATGCAGGTCGCTCACGACGTCACTTGCGGTGCGCGGCATCGGGACGGACGAACTGCGATCGGAGAGGGTGGGCGGGTCGGAATTACGCAGTGTCCCGGGCCGGTCGTAGGCGCAGACGCGGTGGGCGCCGGCCAACGCGGGCAACACGGCGGGTCCCTTGGCCGGATCGGCGGCGTCGGACTGGCTCCACGGGTCGGCGGAGTTGTGGTACCCGGATTCCAGGATGACGGTCGGGGCGCCGCGGCCGCGGCACTGTAGATACAGGTGCCGGCCGTTGCCGATCTCGACCGGCCCGGCGAAGTCCCCCATGGAACCCGCGGCCGGTGCCGGCCGACCGCCCGGCGCTCCCATGCCACAGCCGACCAGCACCGTCGCAGCGATGGACAGGGTGGTCATTCTCAGCGCCCGCATCGGCCCATTGAAGCCCACCGCGTCGGGGCTAGACGTCGTAGGTGACCCCGGTCAGTTCCTCCGACACCGCCCACAGCCGGCGCTGCAGGTTCACGTCGTGCGATTGTGCGCTGGAGGCAACAAGTTTCGGGTATCCGCGGACTTCCTGAAACCCGTCGGGTCCGTAGTACTGGCCGCCCTGCACGGCAGGGTCGGTGGCGGCCCGCAGCGTGGGCAGGGCGCCCAGCTCCGCCGGCTGGAACAGCGGTTTACCCAGCCGGGCGAGCAGCGTCGGCATGTGCCGGGTCAGTTCGGTGTCGGAGACGCCCGGGTGCGCCGCCACCGCGACCGTAGTGCCGCGCGGAGCCAGCCGGCGCTGCAATTCGTAGGTGAACAGCAGATTGGCGAGCTTGGACTGCCCGTACGCGCCGACCCGGCTGTAGCTGCGCTCCCACTGCAGATCGTCGAAATGGATCGCGGCCCGGATCCGGTGGCCGACGCTGCTGACGACGACCACGCGTGACCCCGGAACCGGCAGCAACCGGTCCAGCAGCAGGCCGGTCAGTGCGAAGTGGCCCAGATGGTTTGTGCCGAACTGCATTTCGAAGCCGTCCGCGGTGGTCGACTTGGGCGGATACATGACGCCCGCATTGTTGATCAACAGATCGATGCGGTCGTGGTTCGCACGCAGCTGCGCTGCGGCGTCCCTTACGGACGCCAGCGAACCGAGGTCGAGTTCCTGCAGCTGCACCTCGGCCCCCGGCGTGGCGGCCGTGATCCGGTCGACGGCCTGCTTACCTTTGTCCAGATTGCGCACGGCCAGCACCACGCGTGCCCCGTGGGCGGCCAGGGCGGCCGCCGTTTCGAAGCCCAGGCCGGTGTTGGCGCCGGTGATCACGGCGGTGCGGCCGGTCTGGTCGGGAATGTCGGTGGCGGTCCATTTCGCCATGGGGAACTCCTCGCTATGATCCGGGGCGAGCGCTCCGTTTTGTCTGCACATCGTCGTTGACCCTGCAGTGAGGGCGGCGAACTACGAGTGGCCGCCACCCTCAGCGCAGTCTCAACACGGAAGATGTCCAAACGGGGCGAGCGCTCCGCTTTGCTATAACTATACGGAACGTGCGCCCCGTTTTGTCAACAATTGTGTTCAGGGAGGTTCGAAGTGGCGACCGCCGAGCGGCCGGTACGGGCCGACGCCGCCCGCAATCGGGCGCGCGTTCTCGATGTCGCCTACCAGACTTTCGCGGCCGAGGGCTTGTCGGTGCCGATAGACGAAATCGCGCGACGCGCCGGCGTCGGCGCGGGCACTGTCTATCGGCATTTCCCGACCAAGGACGCGCTGTTCCAGGCGGTAATCGCCGACCGGATGAACCACCTCATCGACAAGGGTCGCGCCCTGCTGCAATCCGAGGACCCCGGCCAGGCCCTGTTCACCTTCTTGCGGTCGATGGTGCTGCAGTGGGGTGCCGCCGACCGGGGGCTGGTCGAAGCCCTGGCCGGAATCGGGATCGACGTCACCAAGGCGGTCCCCCAGGCCGAAGAGGAATTCCTGAACATGCTGGCCGACCTGCTGCGCGCCGCCCAGCAAGCCGGTACGGCGCGGCCGGATGTCGGTGTGCCCGAGGTGAAAACACTGCTGGTGGGGTGTCAGGCCATGCAGGGATACAACGCCGAACTCGCTGAGCGGGTGACCGATGTCGCCCTCGACGGTCTTCGGCGGAGCTGATCATCATGTTGTCGCAACTGGGAATCAGCCTGCCGGTGCTGGCCGCGCCGATGGCCGGCGGCCCCACCTCTGCGGCGATGGTGACGGCCGCGGGCCGCGCCGGCAGCCTGGGCATGGTTGCGGCCGGCTACAAGAGCCCGCAACTCCTCGAGGAGCAGATTAGGCTGGTCCGTGCCGATTCAATCCCGTTCGGCGTCAACGTGTTTGCGCCCAACCCGCTGCCCGTGGACCCTGAGCTGTATCGGTGGTACGCCGCCGAGATCCAGCGAGACGCCGTGCGGTTCGGCGTGACGCTGCCCGCCGAGCCTATCGAAGACACCGACAGCTTCGAGGACAAGATTCGGCTTCTCCTGGAGGACCCGGTCCCGTTGGTGAGCTTCACCTTCGGCATCCCGTCGCAGCGGGTGATCGCCGCGCTCAAAGCGGCCGGCACCGTCGTCGTGCAGACCGTCACTAACCCGGCCGAGGCGATGGCCGCCCGCGATGTCGGCGTCGACGCGCTGGCGGTCCAGGCCCACACCGCCGGCGGCCATTCCGGCACGCTGTCCCCGGCCCGGCCATTGGCCTCGACGCCGATCACCACGCTCGTCTCCGACATCACGCGGGCCGTCGAGCTTCCGGTCATAGCCGGCGGCGGACTGGCAACACCACGGGATGTGGCCGACGTCGTCCACGCCGGCGCCGCGGCGGCCGTCGTCGGCACCGTGCTGCTCCGCGCACTGAAAGCGGCGCATCGGCCACCCACCAGGCCGCCCTGATCGACCCGGCCCGAACCGAGACGGTGCTCACCCGAGCATTCACCGGCCGGCCTGCCCGCGGCCTGCGCAACGCCTTCATCGACACGCACGAGGCGGACGCACCCTTGGGCTATCCGGCGATTCACCACCTCACCAGCCCGCTGCGCAAGGCCGCCGCGGCGGCCGGTCAGCCCGACTTCGTCCACCTGTGGGCGGGCACCGGCTACCGACACGCAGCCGCCGAACCGACCGCCGACATCTTGCAGCGACTCGCGAGTGGTCTGTGAGGGCTTTAGGTTAGGGTCGCTGGTGTGACTGGCGATGTACTGAGCCCCTCACCATCGGACCGACACTGACGCCGGGAGAACACGCATGAGCGCCGAGCAGCCGACCATCATCTACACGCTGACCGACGAGGCGCCACTGCTGGCGACCTACGCATTTCTGCCGATAGTCCGGGCCTTCGCCGAACCGGCGGGCATCACCATCAAGACCAGCGACATCTCGGTGGCGGCCCGCATCCTGGCCCAGTTCCCCGACCAGCTGGACGAAGATCAGCGCGTCCCGAACAACCTGGGTGAACTGGGCAAATTGACCCAGGAACCGGACACCAACATCATCAAGCTGCCCAACATCAGCGCCTCGGTGCCGCAGCTGGTGTCGGCCATCAAGGAACTGCAGGGCAAGGGCTACAAGATCCCGGACTTCCCGGAGAACCCGAAGACCGACGAGGAAAAAGAGATCCGCAAGCGCTACGCCAATTGCCTTGGCAGCGCAGTGAACCCGGTACTTCGGGAAGGCAACTCCGACCGGCGCGCCCCCAAAGCAGTCAAGGAGTACGCGCGCAAACACCCGCACAGCATGGGCGAGTGGTCGATGGCGTCGCGCACCCACGTCGCAACCATGAAGCACGGCGACTTCTACCACGGTGAGAAGTCGATGACGCTGGACCGCCCGCGCAACGTGAAGATGGTGCTGGAGACCAAGAGCGGGCAGACCCTCGAACTCAAGCCGAAGGTCGCGCTGCTCGAGGGCGACGTGATCGACAGCATGTTCATGAGCAGGAAGGCACTGCTCGACTTCTATGAAGAGCAGATGGAGGACGCGCGCAAGACCGGCGTGATGTTCTCGCTGCACGTCAAGGCGACCATGATGAAGGTCAGCCACCCCATCGTGTTCGGGCATGCCGTGCGCGTCTTCTACAAAGACGCCTTCGAGAAGCACCAGAAACTGTTCGACGAGCTGGGCGTCAACGTCAACAACGGGCTGGTGGACCTCTACAACAAGATCGAGTCGCTTCCCGCCTCACAGCACGACGAGATCATCCGTGACCTGCACGCCTGCCACGAGCACCGCCCCGAACTTGCGATGGTCGACTCGGCCAAGGGCATCTCGAACTTCCACTCGCCCAGCGACGTGATCGTGGACGCGTCCATGCCGGCGATGATCCGGGCCGGCGGCAAGATGTGGGGCGCCGACGGTCGGCCCAAGGACACCAAGGCCGTCAACCCGGAGTCCACCTTCTCCCGCATCTACCAGGAGATCATCAACTTCTGTAAGACCAACGGCCAGTTCGACCCGACGACGATGGGCACCGTCCCCAACGTCGGGCTGATGGCACAGCAGGCCGAGGAATACGGTTCGCACGACAAGACCTTCGAGATCCCCGAGGAGGGCGTCGCCAACATCGTCGACCTCGACACCGGTGAGGTGCTGCTCAGCCAGAACGTCGAAGAGGGCGACATCTGGCGCATGCCGATCGTGCGGGACGAGCCGATTCGCGACTGGGTTAAGCTGGCCGTCAACCGGGCGCGCAACTCCGGCATGCCGGTGCTGTTCTGGCTCGACCCCTACCGGCCCCACGAGAACGAGCTGATCAAGAAGGTCAAGACGTACCTCAAGGAGCACGACACCGAGGGCCTCGATATCCAGATCATGTCCCAGGTGCGCTCCATGCGGTACACGCTGGAGCGCCTGGTGCGCGGGCTGGACACCATCGCCGCCACCGGCAATATCCTGCGTGACTACCTCACCGACCTGTTCCCGATCCTGGAGCTCGGTACCAGCGCCAAGATGTTGTCCATCGTGCCGCTGATGGCCGGCGGCGGCATGTACGAAACCGGGGCTGGGGGCTCGGCACCCAAGCACGTCCACCAGCTGGTCGAGGAGAATCACCTGCGGTGGGACTCACTCGGTGAGTTCCTCGCTCTCGGTGCGTGTTTCGAGGACATCGGCATCAAGACCGGCAACGAGCGCGCCAAGATCCTGGGCAAGACACTGGATGCCGCTATCGGCACGCTGCTGGAGAACGACAAGAGCCCGTCCCGCAAGACCGGCGAGCTCGACAACCGGGGCAGCCAGTTCTACCTCGCCATGTACTGGGCGCAGGAGCTCGCCGCGCAGGACGAGGACGAAGAGCTGAAGAAGCACTTCGCCTCTCTCGCCGACGCATTGGCCAAGAACGAAGACACCATCGTCAAAGAGCTCAACGCCGCGCAGGGCGAAGAGGCAGACATCGGCGGCTACTACTACCCGGACCCGGACAAGACCGCGGCCGTGATGCGACCGAGCAAGACCTTCAACGACGCGTTGGCAGCCGCGCGGGACTAAAACCGACCGTTACGGCGCGTCAGACGGTTGCGCCCGCCAGCGCGGGCACAGTGTCTTCGCGCTGCCACAGCGACTGTGCTCCGACCTTGAACTGGTGGAGTTTGTCGAGAATGGTCTGCCCTTCGGGCGTGTGACCCCAGATGCTGATGCCCTGGTGTGTCGTTGGCTCCCAGGTCGTTTCGTCGACGACAATCGGGTTCCAACCGACCTCCCATTCGAACCCGGACGGCGTCACGGCATAGAAGGACAACTCCCGGTCGTTGGTGTGCTGTCCGACACCGAGCGCCATTTCGAAGCCGAGTTCCTTGACCCGCTGATAGGCCGTGGTCATGTCGTCGAGCTGGGCGACCTGGATGTTGCAGTGCTGCACCCGGGTCCGAATCGGGTTGAGCGGCAACCGGTTGACGGCAGCGATCGCCACCGAATGATGACGTTCGTTGACCCGCAGGAAGCGGATCTTGAACTTCAGACCGCTGATCGTCTCGTCGATGAAATCGGTCAGCCGGGCGTCGAACACCGTCTGGTAGTAGCCGCGCACCTGTTCCGGCTTCTTACTGGGTAGCGCGACGTGACCCAATCCCGAAGCGCCGGTGACGAACCCGCCACGGACGGCGAGCGGGACCGTGCTGGTGCCGGCGCGGGCGAAGATCTCCTGAGCCAGGCCATTGGGCCCGGGGAACCGCACCAGGCGCTCGACGCCGCGCAACGCGGCCTCCTCGGCTGAGCCCTCGGTCACCGGGACGCCGTGACCGGTGACGCGGGAAACGATGTCGTCGAATGCGTCGTGATCGTCGACTTCCCAGCCCAACGCCGTGACGTCTTCGGCCGGCCCGCGCTGCAGCAGGAACCGGCACTCGTGGTCATCAAGGCGGAATCGCTGCACATCCGGCAGGGCGTCGTCGAGGTGCATGCCGAGAGCGTCGCGCCCGAACCTTCGCCAATCGGCGAACTTGTTCGTTTCGATGACGAGGTAACCGAGGTGAACCCGGCCGAATACGTTATGCATGAGCCAACCTCGAATCGGACTGCAGGAATTCACACACCAGCTTGTTGAACAGTTCCGCGCGTTCCCATTGCAGCCAGTGGCCGGTGTGAGAGGTCATCACCAACTCGGCGTTGGGCAGCGTGTTGAGCAGCATCGGCCCACCTGCCGGCCGGTTGACCTTGTCGTCGCGGCCCCACAGCACCAATGTCGGTGTCTGCAGATGTTTCAACCGCGCGTCCCGGGTCAGGTCCATTCGCCACAGCGTGCGCAGTGCCAGTGGTCCCGACGGTCGGCGCAACGGCGGGTTGGCGACCACGTCGGGATCGATCGACGCGTGGTAGCGCAGGTCGATCAACTCGTCCGGCACCGAATCACCCTCGTAGACAAGGTAAGTGCGGATGAAGCTGGCCAGCTTGTCCCGGCTCGGACCATCTCCACCGTAATAGGACATCAGGCTGTTGAGCCCGGCGGTGGGCAGCGCCCGGGTGGTCCCGATGCCACCCGGCCCCATCAGGACAAGCCTGTCGACCCGGTGCGGCGTGTCCAGCGCGAGTCGCAGTGCGGCCGCGCCGCCGTAGGAGTTGCCGACCAGATGCGCTTTCTCCAGACCGAGTACGTCGAGCAGACCACGGATCGCATCGGCCAGGCACCCGAACGGATCGGACTGATCGAGCGTCTTCGTCGAGCGGCCGTAACCCGGCATGTCGGGCACGATCACCCGGAACCGCCGCGCCAGCGCGTCGATGTTGCGGGAGTAGTTCGTCACCCCGGACGCACCGGGCCCGCCGCCGTGCAGCAGCACAACGGCAGCCCCGCTGCCGGCTTCGGCGTAGAAGATCGCCCGGCCGTTGACGACGACGGTCTGTTCGGCCAGTGCTGTGCTCGTCATGCCGGGACTCCGTTGCGAATCGGTGTGACGACGGTATCGGCGCAGTCCAGTCCGGCTGGCGGCGGGGGCAGTGGCGCGCTTGAATCCGTTGCCGCATAGACGAAGCCGTCCGGCCGGATGATGACGGCGGTGGCCTTGTGCTCGGTCAACCAGGCCGTCAGGGTCGCATCGCGGACGGCCAGTGCCACGGCGCCGCGATCCATCCAGGACTGCGCGCCCGGCGGCGGTGCACCGATGTGCAGCAGCGTCCAGCGACCCTGCAGGACGTCGTCGAGACGCCGCCTGGCGCCTGCGTCGTCGGCCAACCAGGGTTGGACGATCTGCCGGCCTTCGGCCGGATGACCCTTGGCGGCGAAGAATCCGTGGGGGTAGTGGGCCTGGGGAACCCAGTACAACTTCTGTCCCTGCCTCGTGATCGCCGGCACCTTGGTGATCACGCGTAACAAATGGTTGCGGACGGCCGCCAGCACCCTGTTGCGTTCGGTGATGACGCGGCCCATCAACACCGCTCGTCTGGTGACCTCGATGACATGTGGTTTGCGTTCTGCCTCATAGGAATCCAGGAGTGCTTCGCCGGCCTGCCCACGCCATACCGTGGCGATCTTCCAGCACAGGTTGGCCACATCACGCACGCCCGCGGCCATGCCCTGCCCGATCCACGGCGGCATCGCGTGCGCCGCGTCGCCGGCCAGGAACACCCGGCCGACGCGCCAGCGGTCGGCCGTCCGGACATGGTGGCTGTAGATCACCGCCCGCAGTACCCGCACGTGCTCATCGGTGATGCCTTGTTCGTTGAGTACCTTCCAGACGGCCTCGTCGCTGACGAGCTGTTCGTCAGATTCACCCGAGCGGGCCGGGAACTCCCACCGGTGATGTCCCAGCGGTGTCGGGCAGTCGACCGTGGGGCGCGCCGGGTTGCAATGAAACCTCAACCGGTCGTGGGCATCCCATTCCCGGATGACCTCGGTGTCGATCACGACCCAACGCTCGGTGTAGGTCTTTCCCGAGTAGCCGACACCCAACTGGCCCCGGGTGGGAGAGGAACCTCCGTCAGCGGCGATCACGTACCGGGCGCGGATCCGTTTGAAGGAGTCGGTACGCAGGTCGGCCATCATCAGCTCTACGTGGTCGCCTTTGTTCGCCACCCGCAGGCATTCGTGCTCGAGCATCGTCTCGACGTTGGCGAATCGCGCCACGCCGTCGCGCAGTACCTGGTCGACGGCGGGCTGGTAGATGAATTGCTGCGGCGGGTGACCGCAGCCGTGGCCGGTGATGACGGTCTCGTAGAACGGGGCACCGTCGGCATCGACGAAGGCCACCGGGCGGTCGGGCAGCATGTCCTGCTGCAACCGCTCGGCCAGCCCCACCGACTGCCAGATCCGCATTACTTCCTCGTCGGTTGAGATGGCCCGAGCCCGGTTGTAGATATCGGGATCACGCTCGATGACAACGACTTTCAGGCCCTGTCGGCCGAGTAGGTTGGCAGCCGTGGCGCCGACCGGGCCGTAGCCCACGATCGCCACGTCATATTCGTGTGCCGGGTCTGCTCCGAAACCGCTCACTTCTGACTCTCGATTCGCCGGGTGTCATCGTCGACACTTGTACCGTAGTGATCCCTACGGTAATGTAATGATCACTACGGAGTCAATACCCCAGGAGTACTCGTGCTCATCGATACCGCCGACGCACTGTGGATCGCCGCACGCGATCGCGCCCCGATCCGCCCCCCGACCGAATCCCTTCCCGGGCTGGGCGTCACGGACGCCTATGCGATTCAGCAACTCAATCTGCAGCGCAGTCTGGACGCCGGCGCGGCTCTGGTGGGCCGCAAAATAGGTCTGACGTCTGAGCCGATGCAGACGCTGCTGGGAGTCGACCAACCGGATTTCGGTTTCATCCTGGACGACATGGTGATCGGCGGCGGCATTGTCCCCATCTCGCGGTTCTGCAGTCCACGCGTGGAGCCCGAGATCGCTTTCATGCTGCGGGATGCGCTGCGCGGGCCCGGCGTGACCGTCGCGGACGTCTATGCCGCAACGCAATCCGTGGCCGCGGCGCTCGAGATCGTCGACAGCCGCATCGCGGACTGGCAGCTCACCCTGGTCGACACCGTCGCAGACAATGCGAGCTCGGGCGCGGTGGCCATCGGCGAGTGGTTCCCCTGCACCAGCGACCTCTGCCTGCCGCAGGTCGTCGCGTCGCTGGTCCTCAACGGCACCGAAGTCGGCCGGGGCACCGGTGATGCAGTGATGGGCGACCCCGCCGCAGCGGTCGCCTGGCTGGCCAACGCACTGGCCGAGTTCGACACCGAACTCGCCGCAGGCCAGTTCGTGATGTCCGGGTCGTTCACCACCGCGGCCTTCGTGGCGCGGGGTGACGTCGCCACCGCGACCATCGGACCCCTCGGCACCGTATCGCTCACCTTTACATAAAGGAAAGAACTGTGACACAACATGACTGGCCGGTGGCCATCATCGGGTCGGGCAACATCGGCACCGACCTGATGATCAAGATCCTGCGCAGCGATGGTCCGCTTCGGGTCGCCGCGATGGTCGGCATCGACCCTGATTCCGACGGGTTGGCCCGCGCCCGCGGACTCGGTGTCCCTGTCACGGCCGGCGGCGTGGACGGGTTGTTGTCGATGCCGCACTTCGACGACGTCAGGCTGGTGTTCGATGCGACCTCGGCAGCCGCGCACCGGGCGAACTGGGCACTGCTACAACCGACCGGGGTGCGCATGCTCGACCTCACTCCGGCCGCCGTCGGCCCCTACTGCGTGCCCGTGGTCAACCTCGATGAACACCTGCATGTGAGCAACCTCAACATGGTGACCTGCGGCGGCCAGTCGACGGTGCCGGTCGTCGCGGCGGTCGCCGCCCACGGCGTCGTCTCCTACGCCGAGATCGTCTCCGCCATCTCGGCGAAGTCGGCGGGTCCAGGAACGCGCGCCGGTATCGACGAATTCATCGAAACCACCTCGGCCGCATTGACATCGGTGGGCGGCGCGGAACGCGGCAAGGCGGTCATCATCCTCAACCCCGCGGACCCACCGGTGCTGATGCGCAACACGGTCTACTGCCTGGTCGACGGGGACACCGACCACCGCGCGATCGAGGCGTCGATCGTCGAGATGGTGGCACGTGTCAGTGCCTACGTGCCCGGTTACCGGCTCACTCAGGGCGTGCAGTTCGAGACCTTCACCGCGGACAACCCGCTGCACATTCCCGAGACGGGCAAGTTCATTGGCACCCGGGTCACCACGATGCTCGAAGTCGCGGGGGCCGGGGATTACCTACCCTCCTACGCCGGCAATCTGGACATCATGACGTCGGCCGCGCAAGCCACCGCCGAACGGATCGCCCGCCACACGACCGGAGCCATCTCATGACCCAGCTCTACGTCAGCGACGTCACCCTGCGCGACGGGATGCATGCCGTCCGGCACCAGTACACGCTGCGGCAGGCCGTGACGATCGCCGGTGCGCTCGACGCTGCCGGCGTCGACTCGATCGAGGTGGCCCACGGCGACGGGCTGGGCGGCTCGAGCTGCGTGTACGGTTTCGGCGCACACACCGACCTGGAATGGATCGAGGCTGTCAGCTCGGTCGTCCGGCGCGCCAAGGTGGCGACGTTGGTGCTGCCCGGCATCGGCACCGTCCGTGATCTGAAGGACGCGCAGCGGGCCGGCGCGACCGTGGTGCGCGTCGCCACCCACTGCACGGAGGCCGACATCTCCGCCCGGCACATCGCGGCCGCGCGTGAGCTCGGCATGGATACCGCCGGGTTTCTGATGATGAGCCACCTGAGCACCCCCGCCGCACTCGCCGAGCAGGCCCGGCTGATGGAGAGCTACGGCGCCAGCTGCGTCTATGTCGTCGACTCCGGCGGCGCGATGACCATGCGTGACATCGCCGAACGAGTGGATGCGGTGCGCCAAAACCTCTTGGCCACAACGGAAATCGGCATTCACGCCCATCACAACCTGTCGTTGGGCGTGGCGAACTCGATTGCTGCCGTGGAACACGGGGCGTCCCGGGTCGACGCGTCATTGACGGGGATGGGTGCCGGGGCAGGCAATGCGCCGCTGGAAGTGTTCGTCGCCGCCGCGGACAAGCTGGGCTGGCTGCACGGTTGTGACCTGCACGCGCTGCAGGACGCGGCCGACGATCTGGTCCGGCCCCTGCAGGACCGCCCCGTGCGCGTCGACCGCGAAACGCTGACCCTCGGCTACGCCGGGGTCTATTCGAGCTTTCTGCGGCACGCCGAGAATGCGTCCGCCCGTTATGGCATCGACGCCCGGACGCTGTTGGAGGAGGCCGGCCGCCGCGGCATGATCGGCGGACAGGAGGACATGCTGGTGGACATCGCCCTGGACCTGGTCAGTGGACGATGACCCCCCGGATGTTCTTGCCGTCCCGTAGATCCTGATACCCCTGATTGACATCCTCGAGGCGGTACTTGGTCGTCACAAGCTCGTCGAGTTTGAGCTGCCCGGCGTCGTAGAGGCGCAGCAGGCGAACGATGTCGTACTGCGGGTTGGCCGAGCCGAACAGTGAGCCCCGGATGATCTTCTCGGTCAGGACCAGCATCCCGCCGGAGACATGGACGGTGGCCTTCGCGGGGTCGGCAAGGCCCACCACCACGACGCTGCCCCCCTTGCCCACGGCGTCGAACGCCGCCGAGATCACGTCTTCGTCGACAGTGCCGACGGTGACGATGGCCTGGTCCGCACCCTGGCCCCAGGACAGTTCGTTGATCTTCTCCGCGGCCGCCGCCGCATTCTCGAAGGCGTGCGTCGCACCGAACTTCATTGCGGTGTCACGTTTGAACGTTATCGGGTCGACCACCACGATGTACTTGGCCCCGGCGTGCAGGGCGCCCTGGACCGCGTTGATGCCGATGCCGCCGATGCCGTAGATCACGGTGATGTCGCCGGGCCGGACATTGCCGGCGTAGGCGGCACTGCCCCACCCCGTCGGCACCCCGCAGCCGACCAGCACCGCCGTCTCCAGCGGCAGCCAGTCATCGATCTTGACCACCGAATGCTGCGAGATCGTCGCCTTCTTGGCGAAGGTGCCCAGCAGGCACATCGCGCCGAAATCCGTTCCGCCGCTGTGGAAACGGAACGATCCGTCCGGCATGCAGCCCTCCAGGATGGTCGCGCCCATATCGCACAGACTCTGCCTGCCGGTCGAGCAGTACCGGCAGTGGCCGCAGCTGGGGATGAAACTGCAGACGACGTGGTCACCGGGCTTCACCTTCGTCACGCCCGGCCCGACGTCCTCGATGATCCCGGCGCCCTCATGGCCGCCGACGATCGGGAAGCGCGGCGGCAGGTCACCGTCGGTGAGGTGCAGGTCGGAGTGGCACAGCCCGGCGGCCGTGTAGTCGATCAGGACTTCACCCTCTTTGGGGCCGTCCAGGTCCAGTTCCATCAGTTCGAATGGCCGGCCCGCTTCGATGAGGACCGCGGCTGTTGTCTTCATCCGTCGACGTTAACGCCCGAAGTGCATGGTTGGCGATGCCGCGAACGGGTTGGCCGAGTCCGTGGTGTAGACCACTGGTATGGCCCTGTTTGATATTTCCGAGCGCGCCCAGCAGTACCAGTCGGACCTGCTCGAATTCATGGATTCGCACGTCTACCCGGCTGAAGCCGTTTACGACGAGCAGATGCGGGAGGCCGGCGACCCGCACTTCCACCCGCCGATCCTGGAGGACCTGAAGGCCGAGGCGCGAAAGCGTGGGCTGTGGAACCTCTTTCACCCACACCCCGAGTGGGGCCCGGGACTGACCAACCTCGAGTACGCACCGCTGGCCGAGATCATGGGCCGCAGCCACCTCGCCTCCGAGGCCTGCAACTGCAGTGCCCCGGACACCGGCAACATGGAGGTGCTGACGCTGTTCGGCACCGACGAGCACAAGGAGCGCTACCTCAAGCCGCTCCTGGACGGCACGATCCGGTCGGCGTTCGCCATGACCGAGCCGGCGGTGGCGAGCTCCGATGCCACCAACGTCGAGATGTCGATGGTGCGCGACGGCGAAGACTACATCCTCAATGGACGAAAATGGTTTGCCTCCAACGGAATGCACCGCAACTGCAAGGTGCTGATCGTGATGGGCAAGACCGATCCGGAGGCAGCTCCGCACCGCCAGCAGTCGATGATGGTGGTGCCGATCGACGCACCGGGCATCACGGTCCGCCGCAATCTTTCGGTCTTCGGCTACCAGGACCGCGAGGGCCACGCGGAGATCGACTTCCAGGACGTGCGGGTGCCGTCGAAAGACGTGCTCAAGGGCGAAGGCGAAGGTTTCGCGATCAGCCAGGCCCGGCTGGGCCCGGGCCGCATCCACCACTGCATGCGCGCCATCGGGATGTCCGAACGCGCGCTGGAGCTGCTGTGCCGGCGAGCGGAGTCGCGGGTCACCTTCGGCAAGCCGATCAGCGCCAACGCCAACATCCGCGACTGGATCGCCGAGTCCCGCATCGACATCGAAATGATCCGGCTGCTCACCATGAAGGCCGCGTACCTGATGGACACGGTCGGCAACAAGGCAGCCCGCACGGAGATCGCAGCCATCAAGGTCGCGGCGCCGAACATCGCGCTCAAGATCGTCGACCGCGCCATTCAGGTACACGGCGGCGGTGGTGTCACCGACGACTTCCCGCTGGCCATGGCGTGGGCACACCTGCGCACCCTGCGCCTGGCCGACGGTCCCGACGAGGTACACAAACGAGCCATCGCCAGCCAGGAACTGCGCAAGTACCGGGAAGCCACTCCGAAGTGACGGTGGTCGGCCTGGACCCGGACGCGGTGGCACGCTGGCTCACCTCGCTGCGGATCGAATTCCAGGCGCCGCTGCAGTTTCAGCGGATCGGGCTGGGGCAGTCGAATCTGACGTACCGGGTCAGCGACGCGGCGGGACGCGCGTGGGTGTTGCGCCGCCCGCCGCTGGGGCATCTGCTGGCCTCGGCACATGACGTGCTCCGGGAAGCGCGCATCATCGCCGCGTTGGCCGACACCCCGGTTCCGGTGCCGCAAATCATCGCGACCACAACGGATTCAGAGTTCAGCGACGTACCGCTGGTGTTGATGGAGTTCGTCGACGGGCTGGTAGTCGACACGATGAGCGTCGCCGAGGCGCTGACACCACAGCAGCGCCGCCGGATCGCCGTGGACCTGCCGCACACCCTGGCCAAGATCCACGCCGTCGACCTCGACGAGGTGGAGCTGGCAGACCTGGCCAGCCACAAGCCCTATGCCCAGCGACAGCTCAAACGCTGGGCGGGACAATGGGAGTTGTCGAAAACGCGCGAACTGCCCGACCTCGACGACCTCACCCGCCGGCTTGCTGCCGCCGCGCCCGAGCAGCGCGAAGTCAGCCTGGTGCACGGCGACTTTCACCTGCGCAACCTGATCACGTCACCCGAGACCGGTCAGATCGTGGCAGCCTGGATCGACGCCCGGGTGCAGAAGGCCCGCGAAATCGCCGACGCAGCAGGGTTTTAAGCCGACCGCGGGATTCTGCCGACGAGGTACCAGGTGTGCATCACGCCTTTGCCCTTGACCTGGATGTCACCTCGCTCCTCAAAGAGGAAGCCGTCCTTGAGCCGGTCATACACGTCCTGGGGCACCTGGATCCGGCCCTCGACGTCGGTGGTCTCCATCCTGGCCGCGACGTTGACGGCATCGCCCCACACGTCATAGAAGAACTTGCGCGCTCCCACCACACCGGCGACCACGGGACCGGCCGCCAGGCCGATTCGCAGCGGAACCGCGCGCCCCTGCGGATCTTTCAGGCCGGCAACGGCATCGGCCATGTCGAGCGCCAACCGCGCCAGCGCCTCGAGGTGGTCCGGGCGGGGGTCGGGCACACCGCTGACCACCATGTAGGAATCGCCACTGGTCTTGATCTTCTCCAGGCCGTGCCGGTCCACCAGCGCATCGAGCTGGGTGTAGAGCTGGTCCAGAAACCGGACCAGCTCGGTGGGTGCGGTGTCGCTGGCCCGACTCGTGAATCCGGCGATGTCGGCGAACAGCACGGAGGCGTCATCGTACTTGTCGGCGATGACCGATCGGGACGGATCCTTCAATCGCTCAGCGATTTTCG
This sequence comes from Mycobacterium sp. TY814, assembly GCF_030755175.1. NCBI lineage: Bacteria > Bacillati > Actinomycetota > Actinomycetes > Mycobacteriales > Mycobacteriaceae > Mycobacterium > Mycobacterium sp. TY814. Next base: position 2,947,185 of record NZ_JAUFRY010000001.1, on the reverse strand, counting down.
TGGGAAGTATGTTGGCGAGCAACGACTCGGACCGGTGGTATTCCGCCTCGATCACCCGTTCGGCACGGGTGATTTCGCGCAGCGCCGACCATACGATCGCCATCACCATGAGCCACGATGTGGCCACGGAGACCACGTAGCCGAAGGCATAGGCCCAATCGGGTTGCACGCCTGTCTTTTCGGGCACCGTCATCTGCAACACCACCGTCAGCACCGCACCTACCGCGGCCATCACCGAGGCCAGCACGATGTGGTCGATGCCGAGGACGAGCAGGACGATCGTTGCACCCACCAGGTAGTAGAACTGGATGCCGGCGCCGGTGCCGATGCGCAAACATAGGACGGTGATCAACACGTATGCCGCGATGATGAAAACCATTGGGGCGAGCAGAACCCCGTAGCGGTACAGCAGCGGGATCGCCAGATAGACGACCGTGCTGACGGCGCTGAGCGCGGCGATGGACATGCCCTCATGTCCGACGAAGATGGCGAGCAGGGTGTAGAAGGCACTGACGATGGCGCCGATCCGGGTGGACCGGACCAGGACCCGCTTTTGGCGGGTAACGCTTTTGGGATAGGTGACATTGCGTGGCGGGAGGCGGCGGCGCCGACTCGTGACCGGCACCGCTGCCGCTGAACGCGCTTCGAGCGCCATGGGTGCAGAATAGCTTGCTAGCGCACGACTTCGCGGTGTCCGGCATCGAGCCGACGGGTCCAGCCGCGCGCGTCGAGATGCTCGAGCAGTGGGATCGCGACCCGCCTGGTCGTGTTGAGCGCCTGGCGCGCTTGGCTTGTGGTGAAAGGCTGGTCGAGCGCTGCCAGCGCACGCATCGCCAGCGCGGGCGCACTCGGCAGCAGCACGACGCCGTCGCGCAGCCGCAACAGCCGCCCGGCACGTTCGGCGGCGGCCAGTTCGCGGGTGTCGAGTTTGAGCGCCTGCAATTCGTAGGCCTCGGGAGCGCGGAACGGCTCTGCCCGCAACCTCGCCTCCAGCTCGCTCACCGACGCTTCGGCGTGGCCCAGATCGGGCCGTGCTCCGGGTGGCCGCACGTGGCCGCCCTGCTGCTCCAGCCCGGCGGCACGGGCCACGCCATCCAGCAGCGTCTCGTCGGGCAGCGCCAGCAGATCGCGCGCGGCGCCCCGAGATAAACCTTCAGACAACGGATCTCGCGCGTACAGCTCTTCGACCGCGGCCCGCAGCCGCTGCTGCCATGCCTGGTGCGCCGGGGAGTGCACCCACCAGTCGCCGAAAACCAGCACCTGCGCCGGTACGGTGGCCGGTAGCAACCCCAGCCGGCGCAGGTGACTTTCCCCCACCGCGCCGCGGCGCGCCACTTCAGCCTCGACGTCACCGCCGGCTTCCGAGAGGGCCAGCACCGCCGCCCGTCGTCCGCTGTCGCCGCGCCGGCGCAGGGCTGGTGGTTCGGCGTCGAGCACCTCGGCGCCGCCGACGATCCGCACGCTGCCCGGATCGCGTAACACCAGCCGGTCACCGAGCACCAACGGCAGCCGCCGGTCGAGGGTGAGCCGACCGTGATCGTCGTCGAAGGGCCGCAGCCGCACCGGCACGGCCGCGGTGCCGACATGCGCGACGAGGTGTGCCGGCGCGTCGGTCCACGGACCGCCGGAGGTCCGTCGCACGTCGAGCAGCCGGGTGCTCGGCCACGCGTCGGGGGTGACCAGCGCGTCGCCGCGTCGGACGGCGTCGCGGGGCAGGCCGCGCAGGTTGAGCGCCACCCGCGCGACCGGTCCCAGCGCCGGGTACGGCTGCCCGCAGCTCTGCAGGCCGCGGATTGTCACCGGCCGGTTGTCCGGCGCGCCCAGCAGCTCCAGCCGGTCATCGACGGCCAGCGTCCCGGCGGGCAGCGTTCCGGTGACCACCGTGCCGGCGCCGGTGATGGTGAAGGAGCGGTCCACCCACAGTCGCACCCGCGCTGTGGTCTCGGGTGGCGGCACCCGGGCCAGCACGTCGTCCAGAGCAGCGCGCAACTCGGTGAGCCCGGTCCCCTCGACAGCCGACACCATGACGCCCGGGGCACCACCGAGGCCGGTGTCGGCCAACTCGGTCCGGGCCTGCGCGAGCACACCGGCACCGCGTTCCGGCGCCCGGTCGGCGCGGGTGACCACGATGAGGCCATGCCGAATGCCCAGTGCCGCAACGGCATCGCGATGATCGTCGGACTGCGCCTGCCAGCCTTCGTCGGCGGCGACGACGAAGCACACCACCGGCACCGGACCGAGGCCGGCCAGCGTGTTGCCCAGGAACCGCTGGTGGCCCGGGACGTCGACGAACGCGACCCTGCGACCGGACGGCAGCGTGGTCCATGCGAATCCGAGGTCGATGGTCAGGCCGCGGCGGCGTTCCTCTTCCCAGCGGTCGGGTTGCATGCCGGTGAGCGCCTGGATGAGCGTGCTCTTGCCGTGGTCGACGTGGCCGGCGGTAGCCACCACGTGGGTGCTCAGAGCTGCCCGCCCAGCGCCGTGCGCACCGCGGCCAGCAGGTGGTCATCGTCATCCTCGGGAATGCAGCGCAGGTCCAGCAGGCAGGCCCCGTCGTGCACCCGGGGCAGCACCGCGGGCTCTCCGCCTCTCAGCGCTGCCGCCGCGGACTCGGGCAGGCGGACCGCCCAGCCGGGTAGCGGCACGCCGGGGGCGCCCCCGCCGCCGACCCGCCCGTCGTGCGCGACGACGGTCGCGCCCACCGCCTGCGCGAGTCGTTCCGCGCGGGCACGCAGCCGGTCGGGTTTGGCGTGCAGCGCCGCGGTCACCGGTGAACTGCCCGCGCACACCGTCGCCTCGAGTGCGGCCAGGGTCAGCTTGTCGGCGCGGACCGCTCGGGCCAGTGGATGCCGCGCCAGCGTGGTGATCAGCTCGGCACTGCCGAGGATGATGCCGGCCTGGGGTCCGCCGAGCAGTTTGTCGCCGCTGGCGATGACCAGGTCAGCGCCCTCGGTCAGCGCGGTGGCGGCATCGGGCTCGTCGGGCAGCAGCGCGTCAGGCTCGAACAATCCACTGCCCAGGTCGGCGATCAGCGGGATGTTGCCGGCCTTGGTGACGGACGCGAGTTCGGCGAGTGTTGCGGCGGCGGTGAAGCCCTCTACCCGGAAGTTGCTCTGGTGCACCTTGAGCACGCAGCCGGTGTCCGGGCCTAGTGCCGCCTGGTAATCCTTCAGATGGGTGCGGTTGGTGGCGCCGACCTCCCGCAGCCGTGCGCCGGTCGAGGCGATCAGGTCGGGCAACCGGAAACCGGCGCCGATCTCGATCAGCTCGCCGCGGCTGATGATGACTTCCCTGCCGGCGGCCAGCGCGGTGGTCGTCAAGACCAGCGCGGCGGCGCCGTTGTTGACGACGAGGGCGTCCTCGGCGGCGGGGCAGGCATCGAGCAGCGCTTGCCGGACCGCGACGCCGCGCTTGGAGCGGGCGCCGGTGGCGAGGTCGAGTTCGACGTCGACGTAGCCGCTGGCCGCTATCAGCGCCTCGACCGCCCCCGCGCCGAGCGGGGCGCGGCCGAGATTGGTGTGCACGACGACGCCGGTGGCGTTGAGCACCGGGCGCAGCGAGGTGGTGGCCTCAGCGGCCAAGGCCCCTTCGACCGCTTCCGGCACCCGGTCCGGCGGCAGTTCACCGTGTCGCGCCCGGTTTTGGATCTCGCGGATCTTCTCGCGGATAACCTTGTCGCCCAACCTTTTACGTTGCTCTCGCACAGCCGGGCGGGCCAGCAACTGATCCGTGCGGGGAATCAGCCGTCGCGGGTCGACCTGCGTCACGTGACCTCTCTCGGTGGAATACGCGGAGGCGGACGGGAATCGAACCCGCCAGACCGAGATGCTCGATCTCACCGGTTTTGAAGACCGGGGGGACCACCAGGAACCCAAACGCCTCCATGGGTAAACGTACCCGTGCCACCCTTGCCAACGGTCCACGAGCGTGCGGCGGGCCGCACACTCGGCTACCAGCGTGCGGCTGGCCGCACATTCGTCGGTCTCCGTAGGCTCGGGCCATGACCCGGCTTACCGGCTACGCGCACGGCGGCGGTTGCGCCTGCAAGATCCCACCCGGCGAACTCGAAGAAGCGGTGCGCGGGCTCACCGGCCAGGCGGGGCCTGATGTCCTGGTGGGCCTCGACGACGGTGACGACGCCGCCGCGGTGCGGGTCGGCGATCTCGCGGTGCTGTCGACCGCGGACTTCTTCACGCCGGTCGTCGACGACGCCTTCGACTGGGGGCGCATCGCCGCCGCCAACGCGCTGTCCGACATCTACGCCATGGGCGGACGCCCGGTGGTCGCTATCAACCTGGTCGGCTGGCCGCGGGACGTGCTGCCGCTGGAGCTGATGACCGAAGTACTGCGGGGCGGTCTGGCGGTGGCCTCCGAGGCGGGTTGCCCGGTGATCGGCGGCCATTCCATCGACGACCCGGAACCCAAATACGGGATGGCGGTCACCGGCGTGGCCGACCCGGCACGGTTGCTCCGCAACGACGCCGCCAAACCGGGTTTGCCGCTCACCCTCACCAAGCCGCTCGGCGTGGGCCTGCTCAACAACCGTCACAAGCAGACCGGTGAGATCTGTCGGGAGGCGATCGACGTCATGACCCGCCTGAACCGCGACGCATCAGAGGCAGCTTTGACAGCCGGTGCCGAGGCGGCCACCGACGTGACTGGTTTCGGCCTGCTGGGGCACCTGCACAAGATGTGCCGCGCCTCGGGAGTGGGAGCGGTCATCGACCGCGCCGCGGTGCCGGTGCTCGAGGCGGCCCGCGCGGCCCTCGGAGATGGTTTCGTCTCCGGCGGCACCCGCCGCAATCTCGACTGGGTGCAACCCCACCTCGAATTCGCCAGCGGGGTAACCGAAGACGACCTGTTGTTGCTGGCCGACGCCCAGACCTCCGGCGGGCTGCTGGTGGTCGGTGAGCTACCCGGCTATCCCGTTATCGGCCACACCGTGGCGGGCAGCGGCATCGAGGTTCGTTAACCCGGCTTCAACCAGCTTCAACCAACAGTCGTTATCGAGTCGTCGGTGATACCGGCCGCCCGGCGCGCGGCCAGCCGGCGCTTCTGCGGCTCGATCGTGTAGCGCGGATCGCGCGCGGACTCCTTGCCCGCTTCGAAGAAGCCGAACCGCAGCATCGCCGACGCCGTCAGCAGCGCCGCGCCCGACAGGGCGGCGACATCGCGGCGACCCCCGCCCAGCAGCGCGCCCAAACCACCTGCGGCGGCTAATATTTCGCTCCAATGCAGCAACTTGCCGGGAGTCCCGTGATGCAATGGTTCTCGGGTCACCGGGTCCATCCGGTATTCGGTGACCCGCGCGGAGATGAGATCGCTGACGGCGCCCATGACGGCCAGTTTGCGGGCAGGACCGGCCTCGGCGACCGGGGTGGTGATCATCGCCAGGCCCGATGCCGCCAGGCTCGCCGAACTCACGAACACGAACGGCAGGTCTTTGTACGCGGCGTTCCAGGTCGGAGTTGCGGTGTCGGACAACAACACCGCGGTGTACACCGCCAGCGGCGGGGCGAACAGTGCGGCCTCCAGGCCGGCCGGTCCCTCCACGGCACGCAACACGGGCCGCAACGGACCGAGTGGCAGCCGCTCACCGGTCATCCGGTCCACCTCGGACGCCGCGGCCACGCCGATGCCCGCGCTGAAGAAGCTGAGGATCCACGAGCCGACGCTCATCGGCGAGGTCAGCTTGAAGGTGCGCAGCATGTTGACGAAACGCTCGGGGCGGCCCAGATCCTTGACCAGCGCGACCCCGCCCAGCAGGACGGCGGTCAAAGCGGCCAGTCTGGTGTTGCGGCGCAATAGTTTTCGCCCGGTCAGCTGGGCACCGGCGGCCAACAGGCCGGACCCTCCGGCGACGCCGCCCAGGAACAGATAGGCGCCGACCTCGTGTCCCCAGGGCGCCGGCTTGACCACGGGACGTCCGTAGTACGAAGAGAATTCGGCGTCGGGCACCATGATCGACTCGTCACGGCGGCGGCGCTTGCCGTCGCCCCGCCGGCGCTTGCCGCCCGACGGTGGCCGCAGGCTGTCGTACTCCGACGTGCTCATCGGGATCGCCAAAATGCCAGTGCCCCAGCGGCGAACATTCCCGCGGCGGCAACTCCGGCCCGCTTGAACATCTGCATCAGGTCGGCGGTCGGCACCCGCGGGTCGGGCGGCAGGCCGTACACCTCGGGCTCATCGAGGATCAGGAAGACCGAACCGGTGCCGCCGACGCCGTCGTGCTCGTTGACGCCGTAGAGGCGGGCCTCGGTGAGCCCCTGGGCGTGCAGCTCGGCGACTCGGGCGCGAGCTTTCGCGACCAGGTCGTCGTGATCGCCGAACTTGATCGACGTCGTCGGGCAGGTCTGAGCGCAGGCCGGGGTCTGGTCCTCGAGCAGCCGGTCGTAGCAGAGCGTGCATTTCTGGGCCACCCCGGTGACGAACGTGTGTTCCGGGCGGTCGGAGCGGTTGGCCGGGGTGGCGTAGGTGCCGTCGCTGCGGCGTTCGACGACGCCGAACGGGCACCCGGCCACGCAGGTGCCGCACCCGTTGCAGACGTCGTCCTGCACGACGACGGTGCCGAACTCGGTGCGGAACAGCGCGCCCGTCGGACAGACGTCGAGGCAGCCGGCGTGGGTGCAGTGCTTGCACACGTCCGAGGCCATCAACCAGCGGAACTCGGGCGTGTCTGGCGGGCTGGTGTCGACGGGGGCGGGGGCGCCGGCCACGGACGGCATGCCCAGATTCACCAGGGCACGCCCGGATTCGCGGGCCTCTTCGATGCGGCCACGGTCCTGCTCGATGAATGCGACATGCCGCCAGGTGCTGGCGCCCAGCTGGCCGGTGTTGTCGTAGGACGAGCCGAGAATCTCCAGGTCACCGTCACGCGGGTTGCGGTTCCACTCCTTGCAGGCCACCTCGCACGCCTTACAGCCGATGCAGATGGAGGTGTCGGTGAAGAACCCTTTGCGCGGCTTGGAGTTCGACCATCCCGCGTCCTCGGCAGGACCGGTCGATTCGACCAGCTGCGCCATCAGCCCTCCCGTTGCGGATTGGTCACCCGGATATTGTCCGTCTCGACGGTTACCCCCGCACGCGACTGATATTCCTCGATGAGGCGCAGCAGCGCTTCACCCTGAGGGCGACGGCCCGGGCGGATGTCGCACGAGCCTGCTTTGGACTCCTGGATCTGCACGTTCGGGTCCAGGGCCACCCCGAGCAGATCGTTGGCGGCGTCGCCGCTCACCACGGCATCAGAGCCCACGCCCCAGTGATACGGCAGACCGATCTGGTGGATCGTGTGCCCGCCGATCACCAGCGGCCGCATCCGTTCGGTGACGAGCACCTTGGCCTCGATCGCCGCCCTCGGCGACACGATCGTCGCCCAGCCGTAGGGCTGCAGGCCGCGTTCGGCGGCCAGCTCCGGTGACACTTCGCAGAACATCTCCGGCTGCAGCTCGGCCAGGTAGGGCAGCCAGCGGCTCATCCCGCCCGCGGTGTGGTGTTCGGTGAGCCGGTAGGTGGTGAACACGTAGGGATACACGTCCCCGCCCGGGTCACCTGCACTCGGCGCCCACAGATTGTCTTTGCGCGGGAACATGATTCGCGACGGGTTCTGCTGCTGCGGGTACAGCGCGTTAGCCACCGGCGATTCCTGCGGCTCGTAGTGAGTGGGCAGCGGGCCGTCCACGAGACCTTTGGGTGCGAACAGCCAGGCCTTGCCGTCGGCCTGCATGATGAACGGGTCGTCACCGGCCAGCGCGTCCGGTCCGCCGACGTCCGGAGCCGGCCGCGCATGCGGGTCGCGGTCGACGGGGAAGTCCGGCACATCGTTCCCGACCCAGCGTTGCTGCTGGGCGTCCCACCAGATGTAGCGCTTGCGCTCGCTCCACGGGTTGCCGTCCGGATCGGCCGAGGCGCGGTTGTACAGAATGCGGCGGTCGGCCGGCCACGCCCAGCCCCATTCCGACTGGCTCGGGCTCGGGCCACCTTGGGGTGCCCGGCGGGCGGCCAGGTTGACCCCCTCGGCGTACACCCCCGAATAGATCCAGCATCCGCAGGACGTCGATCCGTCGGCACCCAGCTCGGTGTAACCCGCCACCGGCTGACCCGCCTTCGGTCCGGTCAGGTAGCGGCCACTGATCTCGGCCAGCACCGCGGTGGCGTCCGGTTCGCCGTTCTCGTCGGTGGGATAGTCCCAGGTCAAGTCCAACAGCGGCCGATCGCGCTCGTCCGTCGACCCGGCCAGGCGTTGCCTGATGCGCTTGCCCAGTTCGATGAAGAACTGCAGCTCGCTCTGGCAGTCACCGGGAGGCTGGACCGCCTGATGCCGCCACTGCACCAACCGTTGCGTCTGGGTGAAAGAGCCGGCCTTCTCGACGTGGGTGGCTGCCGGGAAGAAGAACACCTCGGTGTCAATCTCTTCGGTTTTGAGCTCACCGGAGGCGATCTCGGGCCCGTCCTTCCAGAAGGTGGCCGACTCGATCATGTTGAGATCGCGGACCACCAGCCACTTCAGGTGCGACATGCCCATCCGCTGCATGCGGCCGTGTGCCGAGCCGACCGCCGGGTTCTGCCCGAGCAGGAAGTAGCCGTCGACCTCGTCCTCGAGCATCGACATCACCGTCTGGTACGTGCCGTGCGGACCGGACAACCGCGGCAGGTAGTCGAACGCCCAGTCGTTGTCCTCGCGGGCCGCCTCACCCCACCACGCCTTGAGCAGGCTGATCAGGTAGGCGTCCGCGTCGGCCCAGAAACCCTTCTGGTTCTTCGGTCCGACCGCGTCGATGTACTCACCGAAGGTGTCGTGCACGCCGGCCTTCGGCATCGACAGGTAACCGGGCAGCAGGTTGAACAGCGTGGGGATGTCAGTGGAGCCTTGGATGGTGGCGTGGCCCCGCAGCGCCATGATGCCGCCGCCCGGGCGTCCGACGTTGCCCAGCAACAGCTGCAGAATCGTTGCGGTGCGAATGAATTGGGCTCCGAGCGTGTGCTGGGTCCAGCCCACGGCGTAAGCGAAGCAGGTGGTGCGCTCGCGGCCGGAGTTCTCGGTGACGGCGCGGGCCAGGTAGTCGAAGTCCTCGACACTGATGCCGCAGACGTCGCGCACCATCTCCGGCGTGTAGCGCGCGTAGTGCCGCTTCACGATCTGGAACACCGAACGCGGGTGCTGCAGCGTCTCGTCCCGTTGCACGCGGGCATGCGGCAACGGCGGACCGCCGCTGCCGTGCGCGTCTCCGGCGGCGCGGGCGGCGGCGCTGGCCCCATGTTCCGGGTCGGGCTCGTCCTCCTGGCCCGCGTAGGCCCAAGTGGTGGTGTCGTACTGACCGGTCTCCGGGTCGAAGCCGGAGAACAGCCCGCCCAGATCCTCACTGTCCCGATAGTTTTCGTTGATCAGGGTGGCCGCGTTGGTGTAGGCCAGCACGTACTCCTTGAACCAGAGGTCGTTGGCGATCACGTAATTGATCAACGCGCCCAGCAGCACCACGTCGGAGCCGGCCCGGATCGGAATGTGCTTGTTGGACACCGCCGAGGTGCGGGTAAAGCGCGGATCGACGTGAATCAGCTTGGCGCCGCGCGCTTTAGCCTCTTCCACCCACTGGAACCCGACCGGGTGGCACTCGGCCATGTTGGAGCCCTGGATGACAATGCAGTCCGCATTGGCCATGTCTTGCAGTGATTGGGTGGCGCCGCCGCGCCCGAAGGAGGTTCCCAGACCGGGAACCGTGGCGGAGTGTCAAATACGGGCTTGGTTCTCGATCTGGATGGCGCCCGCGGCGGTGAAGAGCTTCTTGATGACGTAGTTCTCTTCGTTGTCCAGCGTGGCGCCGCCGAGCGCGGCGATCTTCATCGTGCGCCGCAGCGGGTGACCGTGCTTGTCGATGTCCTGCCAGGCGTGCCGGCGGGCCTCGACGAACCGGTCGGCCACCATGTCGATGGCCCGGTCGAGCTCCAGCGGCTCCCAGTCAGTGGCGCGGGGCGCCCGGTAGAGAACCTTGACCTGCCGGCCCGGGTTGTTGACGAGTTGCTCGCTGGCCGAGCCTTTGGGGCACAGCCGGCCACGCGATATCGGCGAATCGGGGTCGCCCTCGATCTGCACGACCTTCTCGTCCTTGACGTAAACCTTCTGCCCGCAGCCCACCGCGCAGTAGGGACAGACGCTCTGCACCACCCGGTCTGCGGTGGTGGTGCGCGGGGTGATGGCGCGGGTGTGTTTGGAGGTCACCGCGGGACCACGGCCGAGCGCGTCTCCCGAGCGCAGCTGCCGGACGACGGGCCATTCCAGGAAAAGTCGGGTGAGTCCCATGGTCACAACAGTAGTGCGAGCGGAAGCGCTCGGTCGCGCCACAGAGCAACTGTGCGCGTTTCGGCTTCGGGACGCGAGTTACCGCACCGCCAATTCCAGGCGGTCGAGACGTCGCACCAGGATGCTGGGCAACCACTCGCCGACGTCCGCCGCGTCGATCCAGGAGGTGCGCTCCAGCAGCATTCGGAGCACGATCTGGGCCTCCAGTCGGGCGAGCGCCGCACCAATGCAGAAGTGCGCGCCTTTGCCGAAGGCGACATGCCCTCGGGCGCCGCTGCGGTCCAGGCGAAAATCGTTCGGTGCGTCGAAATGTTGCGGATCCCGATTGGCCGCCCCCCACAGCAATAGCAAATGGGAGTTCTTCGGAAGCGCGACGCCACCCAGGGTCGTGTCGCGCCACACGTGTCGGTAGTGACCGCGAAACGGCGGCTCAAAGCGCAGCGTCTCTTCGATGACCACGTTCAACAATTCGGGACGCTCACGCACCCGCTGCTGGATCTCGGGCCGGTCGGCGAGGATCCAGGTGGCGCTCCCCAATAGAGAGGCGGTCGATTCGCCCGCGGCGCTGAACAGCGTGAGCATGATGCCCATCGCCACGGCCTGGTTCACCTCACCGGCGGCATACCGTGCTGCCATGTCTTGAATAAGGCCGAAATCCGGCGTGTTGCTGGGTTTTTCGAAGTGTTCAAGAACGTAGCCGGCAAGTTCGAAGGCCGCGGCGCCGGCCGCTTCCAGTTGGACCTGCGTCACGACGCCGTCGAGCAGCGTTGTGGTAGCGAAGCCGAGCCGGATCAACTTCTCCACGTCGGCAGCCGGCAGACCGAGCAGCTTGGCGACGACCATCATCGGCAGCCGGTTCGCCATCGCGGTCATCCACTCAATCCGCCCGTCGCGCAGCGCCTCGTCCCACAGGCGTTCCGCGGTTTGCGCGGCGAACTGCTCGATGATGCGGACGCGCTTGGCAGAAAGGTGTGGCAGCAATATTTTTCGGTGCACGGCGTGTGCCGGATCGTCCGCGGTGGCCAGCGCGTGGTCGGGACTACCGGCCTCGATCATCTGGAACGGGGTGACCGTTCCGTCCTGCTGATAGACCATGGTCGCGGTGAGATTAGAGGAGAAGTCCTCGACCCGATTGACGGCGTCGATCAGCGCATCCCAGCCGAACACGGCATAGAACTCGGAGTCGCCGATGCGGTGCACCGGGGATTGTGCGCGCATCCGGTCGTACATCGGGTAGGGGTCCTGCAGCGTTTCGGCGCCGAAGAAATCAACCGGATCGGCCGGGGAGGTCACAGGGTTCAGGCTGAATGCCGTCTCACCGCGGGGTCAATAGTCGGCGAGGAAGTTGAGGAGCCGGCTGTAGCTCAGCCGGCGCCGACCGAGTCGGTTACGGGTCACGACCAGCTGTCTACGATGAGACGGTCGGGGCTATTAGTCTCAACGTGCGAAAATCAGCGGAAGATTTTTCACCATGTCCGGAAGAGGCCGACATGCCACACCACGATTGGTTGTTGGATCGCAATCGCCATGAAGAAGCCGCCGATCGCATTTACGCCGGCGCCGCCGACCTGATCTCCACCATCGGCTACGAGGCCTTCACCATTGAGGCCCTGGCCGAGCGCGTGCACTGTTCGCCCGCAACGATCTATCGGCGCGCCGGCGGTAAAACGGCCATCCGGGAAGCCGTCGTCCGCATCCACGCCAACCGCATACTCGAGACGGTGCGCCTGGCCATCAAGGACCTCACCGGCCCGGGGCGGGTCGTCACCGCGACCATCGTTGCCCTGCAATGCATGCGTGCCGACCCCCTGGTTCACGTCATGCAGTCGATGAACCTGGGGCCCGGTAGTGAATGGCTGACCAAATCGCCTGTCGTCATCGGCTTCGCCGCTGAAATGCTCGGGGAGAACGACCTTGACCCCATGGCAGCGCAATGGCTTATCCGCGTCTTCCTGGCTCTGTGGTGCTGGCCGCTCGACGGGTCTGCTGCCGAACGCGCCATCGTCGAACGCTTTCTCGGAGCGTCCGTTGCAAACGCGGTCCCCTCGAGGGGCCGCAAGTCGCCTGTCGCGGTGGACTGAAACTCAAGGCCGCAGTTCGTAATCGCCGACGTTCGGGCGGCTGGTCCATCTCCAGTAGTCGAAGATGCGGAAGCCGTAGAGCGTCGGCAACGCGCCCGCGGCATTCTTGTAATAACTGCTGCTCACTGCTGGATGGCTGTACACCATGGTTTTCAGCCGCTCCTGGTTGCGCCGGTTGTAGTCCGCACACACTTCCGCCCGTGGCATGACCGAGCCGAAACCGCCCGCGAGCACCATGTCGATACACCCCATGATGCAGCGCATCTGACATTCGGAGTTGTAGATGATGCTGGCACCGTTGACCCCGTTGGTGCCGGGCCCGTACATGCAGAAGAGGTTTGGGAAACCGGGCACCGTGATTCCCAGATACGCATAGGCAGAGTCGCCCCAGGCGGTGTTGAGGTCGAGTCCGTACAGCCCGCGGATGTCGATGGGTCCGAGTTGATGGTTGACGTCGAAACCGGTTGCCCACAACAGCACGTCCGCCCGCCGTTGCACGCCGTCGACGGTGGTCACCCCGTCTTCGGTGATCTCGGCGATCCCGTCGGTGATGAGTTGGACATCGTCGCGTTGCAGAGTCCGCAGCCAGGTTCCGTTGTCCTGCAACGTTCGTTTGCCCATCGGCGGATACTTCGGGGTGACCTTGGCCAACAATTCCTCGTCCCGGCAGAAGACCCGCATCCACGCGATGAACATCTCCCGGATGCCGTGGTTGGACGCGTTGCACGACAGCCCGCCGTTGTCCCAGTCCGGATCGATCCGCACCTGCTCGTCGAGCGCGTCGGCCAGTGGCCACCACGACACGAACCGCAGCCACCGGCCGTAGTAGGGCAGGTGACGGATCGCCCATCTCGCTGCGTCGGGTACGGCGTCGTGGTACATCGGGTTGGGGGCCATCCACTGCGGGGTGCGCTGATAGACGTCGACCTGCTGGGTGATGTCGGCGATGGCGGGCACCAATTGAAACCCGCTGGCGCCGGCACCGATCACCGCCACCCGCTTGTCCGTCAGGTCGACGTCCGCAGGCCAGTCCGCCGTGTGGAACGACGGTCCGCGGAACGTATTGGCTCCCTTGATGTCTGGAATCACCGAGTTGCTGAATTGACCGACCGCGCAGATCAGCGCCCGTGCGCTCAGCGTCTCCGCCTGCCCGTCGGCGTCCTGCACGACCACCCGCCACGTTGCCGATTCCTCGTCCCACGTTGCGGCGGTCACTGTGGTGTTGAACCGCACGTGCGGGGCGATTTCGTGCCGGGTCGCCACGTCGTTGAGGTACTGCAGGATCTCCGGTTGCTCTGAGTAGTAATGGGTCCAGTGGTCGGTCGGCTCGAACGAGTAGGCGTAGTACTGATTGGCGATGTCCACCCGGCAGCCCGGGTAGCGATTCACCAACCACGTCCCGCCGACTCCTGCTTGCTTCTCGATGATCGTGAAGGGAATGCCCGCGGCTTTCAGCTTGATGCCGGCCAACAGCCCGGCCTCACCACAGCCGATGACGACGACGGGGAACGCCGCGCGCTGCTGCGGCGACGACCTGAGCAGGGGCCCGTTCTGGTCGGCGTCGGTGAACCGCAGGTCGGCTGCCACATAGTCGACGTGCTCCTCGGTCACCGTGCCCGCGGAGATCACATCGAACATGACCCGCATCTGTTCGGGATCGGGAACATACGGCGGCGGGCAACCTCGGTCGCGGTAGTCGCGGATCACGTCGAAGGCCCGCTGTCGCACGGCCTCCTTGTCGGGCTCGCTCATCGCGCCCTGCAGGTCCATCGCGATGAGGGCGTACGGCCGCGGCAGTTCGTCGAGAAGGCTGATGTCGCCGGTCATGTGGACCATGGACATCAACAGTGCGGGAACACTGGCCTGGCTGACGGCGTCCCGAATGACATCGTCCGAATCGTCGAATGGCAGGCCGAGCAGCGCATCGAGGCCCGACGCAACGGCCCCGGAAGTGCCGCTCACGGTCGAGTAACCCATCACATCACCATACATTTACCTCGGAACGTATTGCCAGAGCGCTGGGTTGCCGCTACCGTCAAAAACAAGTCACACCGGGGGACCGAATGAGAAGGCGGGCGCGTGGCGACTGACATCCAAGTGCGACGAGTCCGCTTCGACTTCGCGGGCTCCGACATCCCCTTCAACTGGCAGCCCGAGCGCCCCGCATTCGGCATGCAGTGCAACGTAATCACATTCTTTGCACCGGGTTTCGAGAAGTTCATCGTCGAGGCGACTCGTGAGGCCATCCCCCTGATGCGGGATCCCGAAGTCGCCGAGGAGGCCAACGCCTATCTGCGCCAAGAGGCTCAGCATTCGGCCGCGCACCTGAGCCACTATCGCGCCCTCGTCCGTCGCTGGCCCGGACTGCACGAGACGATGGACCAAGTCGTCGCGTCATTCGACCACCTGACGGCAACCAAACCACTGGCCTGGCGACTGGGATACGTCGCGGCCATCGAGGCGACGTTCACTCCGTACTTCAAAGTGTTTCTCGATCACGAGGACAAACTCTTCCGCCCCGGCGATGAACGGGTGGCCTCACTGTTTCTCTGGCACTTCGTGGAGGAGATCGAGCATCGCAGTTCGGCGCTGAGGGTCTACGACGCCGTCCATGACAGCTATCCCTACCGACTCAAGACCATCGCCGGCGTGGCGCGGCACATCGACGAGATCCTGAAGATCATCACGCGCGGATTTCGCGAACAGGTGCCGGAAGCAGACGGCGGGGCCTTTGGTCAGCTGATCCCTGAAGGACTGTCGCCCAGGGCTTTCTACGCCTCACTGCGTGCCGCCCGAGCGCTGACGGGTCCCGGACAGGCCACGTATGCCGGTGTCCCCATACGCGAGCTCGCGGCGATGCTGGTCGGCTTGCTGCGTTCGCAGGGTCCCGGCCACGACCCCACGCACGAAAAGATCCCCGAGTTCGCCAGACGGTGGTTCGACCGTTACGCGACAGAGCCGAAAAGTGCCGCACGCTGGTATTCGATCGGCGCCACACAGCCATGACGCGGACGGACCGCGCTTTGCCCCCGATATGATCGCGTCATGTCAGCGGCACGGAGGAGCCGGTAGTGGCGCGCAGTCACGGTTGGGCCGGAAATACGCCCGCTTCCGACGAGGAGGCGATCGCCCGCATCCTGGACGCGGCTGAGGCGATCGTCGCCGAGCGCGGGTCGGCCATGCGCATCGCCGACGTGGCGCGCGCGCTGGGTGTGACGCGCCAGACCGTCTACCGCTACTTCCCGGGGACCGAGGCGCTGTTGCTGGCCACCGCCATGCGATCCGGCGACGGGTTCCTGGAGCGGCTGGCCGATCATGTGCGCGGTCAGACCGATCCGGTCGGGGCCGTGGTGGAGGGCCTGGCTTTTACGATCGAGAACCTGGCCGCTGACGACCGCATCCGGCTGATCCTCACCAAACGCCAACAGGGAGGCGCGGTTCCGTCGATCTCGTCCGAAACCGCGGTGGCGTTCAGCCGGTCGATGTTGCACCGGTACGACGTCGACTGGGAGGCAAACGGTTTCGACGACGCCGCGCTGGACGAACTCTCCGAATTCTGCCTGCGGATATTGCATTCGTTTCTCGTCGACCGCGGCCAACCCCCGCGCCGCGGTGCCGACCTGCAGCGCTTCCTGGCGCGGTGGATCGGACCCGCCATCGTCTATCCCCGGTTCGCCGAGGCGATGACCTCGATGACCGGAGTCACTCCCCGCTCTTCCCGCCGGCGTCCGGCGTCATAAGCCGGGTTCAGGCGACCAGCCCGCGCAACTCTTCGATCAGCTTGACCCGCTCGGCCGCCGTGCCCGCGATCGGCGCGACGTTCAGCGTCGTCACCCCCGCCTCACGGAACGCCGCGACGCGTTCCCTGACGAACTCCTTGGTCCCGATCAGGTTGACGTCGCGCACCAGTTCGTCGGGAACCACCTTGGCGGCTCCTTCCTTATCGCCGGACAGGTACAGCTCCTGAATACGGTCGGCCTGCGGCCCGTAGCCGTACTTGGTGGCCAGCGTGTGATAGAAGTTCTTGCCTTTGGCCCCCATGCCGCCGATGTAGAGCGCCAGATGCGGTTTGACGAATTCTCTGAGCGGCTCGACGTTTTCACCGATCGCGAGGGTCGGGCCGGCGTACACCTCGAGCTCGCCGAGCGCGGGGTCACGCCTGGCCTTTCCGGTCGCCAGGGCGTCACCCCACACGTCCTGCGCCTTCTCGGGTAGATAGAAGATCGGCTGCCAGCCCTCGGCCAACTCGGCGGCCAGCTCGACGTTCTTCGGGCCCAGCGCAGCGATCAGCACCGGAATCTGTTCCCGGACAGGGTGATTGATGAGTTTGAGGGGCTTACCCAGACCGGTGCCCTGCTCCGGGGGCAACGGGATGGTGTAGTGCTTCCCCTGGTATTTCAGCGTCTCGCGACGCCACACCTGGCGGCAGATCTCGATGACCTCGCGGGTGCGCCCGATCGGTGCGTCATAGGGCACGCCGTGAAAGCCCTCGATTACCTGCGGGCCCGAAGCGCCCAGCCCGAGCGTGAAGCGCCCGTCGGACACATAGTCGAGTCCGGCAGCGGTCATCGCCGTGAGCGTGGGGGTGCGGGTGTAGAGCTGCAGGATGCCCGACGCCAGTTTCACCCGGTCGGTACTGGCCGCCAGATACCCCAGCGCGCTCACCGCGTCGAACGAATACGCCTCGGGCACAAAGACAATGTCCAGCCCCGCCCGCTCCAGGTCGGCCACTTCGGCGGCCACTTCCTTGAAGCCGCCGGCGTAGTTGATCCCCAATCCGATTCGCATGGTCAGCTGCCCTGCTTACCGGCGAACTCGAGCGCCTCTTCGCGGATGCGGTCGAACTGTGCGCCCATCGCCTCCTGCAGGGCCATGGCTGCGGACAACGGCCGCACCATCACCATGAAGTCGTCGATCAGACCGTCCTCGTTGAAGTGCAGGAAGTCGCAGCCGGTGACCTGTTTGCCGCCCGCCATCGCCTCGAACACGAACGCGTGGTCGCGGCCGTCCTCGTCGTGGATCTCCCGGACGTACCGGAAGTCCTCGAATACCCGCAACACCCCGCGCAGCAGCGCCCTGGTCATCGGCTTACCGGCGTACGGCTTGAACACGATCGGACTGGTGAACACCACGTCATCGGCCAGCATCGCCTCGACGGCTTCCACGTCGTGCGCCTCGACGGCTTTACGGAAGGGGTGCATCAAAACCTCGCAAGATAGTCAATTTTTTGAGTAGACGAGATCGACGCTAGATCCTGGCCCGTCGTATGTCCATAGGCAAATAATCACTTTGTTGAATAGGTGCATCGTTGTATGATCGCCGGATGTCGCTGCGTGACGCGGTGCTGACCGCCCTTCTCGAGCGTGAGTACTCGGGATACGACCTGGCCAAAGAGTTCGATGCGTCGGTCGCCAACTTCTGGATGGCCACGCCGCAGCAGCTGTATCGCGAACTCGACCGATTGGCCGAGCAGGGCCTGATCCAGGCGCGACTCGTTCACCAGGAGCGCCGGCCCAACAAGCGGATGTTCTCGCTCACCGACGCGGGACGCGAGGCGATTACGCAGCTCACCGCCCGAGCGCCCAAGCCATCCATGATGCGCGACGACCTGATGATCAAAGTCGCCGCCGCCGACGCCGGTGATACCCGGGCCGTTCGCGACTCCATCGCCGAGCGCCTGCAGTGGGCCAGGGCCAAACTCGAACGCTACGAGCGGTTGCGGACGCGGCTACTGGCCGGACGCACCGAAGACGAGTTCGTGGCCGCAGCCGAGCGGGTCGGTCCGTACCTCACCTTGCTGCGTGGCATATCTTTCGAGCAGGAAAACATCCGTTGGGCCGAGCGTGCGCTGACGATCATCGAACGCAGGTTGCCGGCGCGGGCGTAGGTCAGCCCGGCATACGAGGAGACGCGTGACCGACAAAGCCCGGAAAACGGCGCTGGTCATTGGCTGCGGCGGCACGATCGGGGGCGCGTGGATCGTCGCTGCCCTGCATGCGCTGGCCGAACAGACCGGAAGCGACCCCGCCGGGGCTGACGTCCTGCAGGGGACCTCGGCCGGCGCCGAGATCGTCACCATGCTCGGCGGCGGCGCCTCGGTCGCCGACCTGGTCGCCATGCAACGCGGGCAGGCGACCGACGAGCGGTTGCGCCGCCACCTGCACGACACACCGCCCGGCCTGCCCCCGTTACCGCGGCCCCGGCTGCTCAATCCGGCTCTGCTGCGCTCCCAGTCCGGCCTGGCCGCGCTGGCCGGGGTGGCGCCGACTGGCCGCGGTGACGCCGGCTGGCTGCAGCGGCTGGCTGACGGATTCCAAGCGCCCAACGGATGGTTGGCACACCCGGGCGCGCGGATGGTCGCCTACGACGTGCAACGCGGCCGGCGTGTCGCCTTCGGTGCCCCCGGATCACCGAAAGCCACTGTTGGGGAAGCCCTTCGAGCATCCTGGGCGATCCCCGGCTGGATGCCACCGGTGACCATCGGAGACCAGACCTATGTGGACGGCGGGGCGGCCTCGACGGCATCGGTGGATCTCGTCGAGCCCGAAGACGCCGACATCATCTACGTCATCGCGCCGATGGCGTCAGCGACCGGGGTGCGCGTGCCGGGAATCGGCGGCGTGCTCGAGGACCGGCTGCTGCGGCGGCCGATGTCGGCGGGGCTGTGGCAGGAGATCGCCGCCGTACGTGCCCGGGGCCAGCGGGTGATACCGATCGTGCCGACCGTGACGGATCTGGCCGGCCTGGGCGCGAACTTCATGAACCGCTCCCGGCGCCCGGCGGCGTTCGAGGCCGCGATGACCACCGCACCGACGACCGTCCGAAAGGCTTTGGCGGCCAGCGAGGTCGATGCATGACGCGAGAGCCACGCGTGGTGATCATCGGCGCGGGTCTCGCCGGGATCACTGCACTCCACGTCTTCACCGAGCGGGGGTTCTCCGATGTCACCGTGCTGGAGAAGGCATCCGACGTCGGCGGCGTGTGGCACTGGAACCGCTACCCGGGGCTGCGCTGCGACGTACCCTCGCAGCTCTACCAATTCGGGTGGGCGCCGAAACCGGACTGGTCACATATCTGGGCCGAGGGCGCCGACATACAGCAATATCACCGCGGCGTGGTCGAGCAGCTCGGGCTGGGTGACCGGATCCGGCTGAACACCGAAGTCATTGCCGCGCAATGGGATGAAGGCAGCGCCAGCTGGACGCTGGTGACCGCCGACGGCGCGGAGATCGACGCCGACGTGGTCGTCTGCGCCACCGGGGTGCTGCATCACCCGGCGGTCCCGGACATCCCCGGACTCGACGAGTTTCCCGGGCCGGTGCTGCACACCGCCCGCTGGGACGACGCTGTCGACACCGCCGGGAAAGACGTCGCGGTGATCGGCACGGGATCCACCGGCGTACAGGTCATCTCCGCACTACAGCCGGATGCCGCATCGATCGCCCACTACGTGCGGTCGCCACAGTGGGTTCTCTGGGCACCGATGTCGTTGCGCCAGAGCACGTTTATCGGTGCCGCACTGAGACGTTTTCCCGGTGGGCACAACCGGATGTATCGAACGCTGCTGTGGGCGTCCGGAATTCTGGCCGACGTCACCACCCGTCCGACGTGGCGGCGGCGCGCGGTGCAGCGCTATGCGCGGTTGTGCCTCCGAGCGCAGGTGCGCGACGAAGAGTTGCGCCGTAAGCTGACCCCGGACTACCAGCCGCTGTGCAAACGCCAGGTCGTCTCCGGAAGCTATTACCGTGCAATTCAATCCGCCAACGCCGAGCTGGTGACAGAGCGGATCACCGCGGTGACCCCGACCGGAATCCAGACCGCGGACGGCCGGCACCGGGGCGCCGAGGTCATCGTGCTGGCCACCGGTTTCCAGGCGCACAACTACATGCGTCCCATGGAGATCACCGGCCGTGACGGCCTGACCATCGATAAGGCCTGGGCCGCCGGGCCGCGGGCCTATCGGATGACCGCGATTCCTGGCTTCCCCAATCTGTTCACCGTGCTCGGCCCGAACTCCCCCACCGGATCCATCTCCCTGCAGTATTCGGCGGAGCGCACCGCCCACTACATCGCGCGGTTCCTGGAGATGATGCGCGACGGCGCGGCGTCATCGATCGAAGTGACCGAGGAAGCAACCGACGAGTTCAATGCCGCCGTGGCGGAGGCGATGAAGCCCACCGTGTGGAACACCGGCTGCAACTCCTGGTACCTCACCGAGGGCAATGCCATCGACCTGTGGCCGTGGGACCGCGCGACGTTGACCTCCATGCTGGCCGCACCGGAACCGGAGCACTTCGATATCAGGCCTGCGTAACGGAACCGGTCAGGTAGTGCGCGAGCACCGGACGCAGCCATTCGATGAGCTGCGCGTCGTCCATCTCCGCGAGCGCCGGGATGCACAGGATGTAGCGGGCCGTCGCCAGGCCCAGCACCTGGGCACCCACCAATGCGGCCCGCTCAGCGGCGCGGTCCGGGACGGCCGTGGCCAGCGCCGGCGCCACGCGGTCGACGAACACCTCCAACATGGCGGCCGCCGCCGCCTTGTTGGTCGCGGCGGCCCGCAGCAGCGGCAGAAAGGGACCCTCCGGCCCCCACACCGAGACGAACAGCGGCAGCAGCACCTCGGCGATCCGGTCCGGCGCCACGTCGGAGAGGTCGGGGAACGTCACATCGAATCGTGAAGCCGCAGCGAATAATTCAGCTTTGCTGCCGAAGTAGTGCATAACGAGCGCCGGATCCACCCCGGCCGCGGAAGCGACCGACCGGATGGTTGTGCGCTCGAATCCATGGTCGCCGAACTGCGAGCGCGCGGTCGCCAGGATCGTCGCGCGGGTGGTCTCGCCGTCGCGCACCTTCGGGGGCATCAGAGCATTGTATTCAACGACTGTTGACACGACCCAACCAGCGGGTCTAGCGTTGATTTCAACAGTTGTTGAACTCAAGATGGGAGGTCGCCGCCATGGCCGTCGCAGCCATCCAGATCGGACTCGACCCCGACGTGATCGACTACTCCTCACCGGACTTCGCGCAATTTCCCGGACTGACCAGGGAGGGACTGCGAGCGGCCAACGACGACAACGTCGCCGCCCTGCGCGGCGCCGGCTACCACGTCGACAACTGCCTGATCGACTTCGGCGAAGCCGGCGCCGCGAAGGCCCGCCGGTGGCTGGAAGCCAACCGGTACGACGCGGTCCTGATCGGGGCCGGCGTCCGCCTGGTGGCCAGCAACACGATGCTGTTCGAGTCGATCGTCAACGCCGCGCACATTACTCAACCGGGCTGCCGGTTCGTCTTCAATCGCGGCGCGCAGTCCACTCCGGAGGACATCCGCCGCTGGTACCCGGAAGCACTGGCGCGATGACCACGCATGACGTCGACGTGGTCGTGGTCGGCGCCGGGCCGACCGGCCTGACCGCCGCAGGCGACCTGGCCCGGGCCGGCCGTTCGGTGACCGTGCTGGAACGCCGGCCGGCCGTCAACCCGGCGAGTCGGGCGTTCGCCACGATGGCTCGCACACTCGAGGTACTGGATGCTCGCGGACTGGCCGACGACCTCCTCGCCATCGCTCACCAAGCACCGGGCGTCACCATTTTCGGCGGGGCCCGAATCGACCTCACCCACCTCGAGTCGCCGTATCAGTTCGTGATGGTCACACCGCAAACCAATGTTGATGCGGCGCTGCGTCATTACGCCGCGGCGCAGGGGGCCGACATCCGGCGCGGCGTCGGCGTCACCGGCATCGATCAGGACGCCGACCGGGTGACCGTGACCACCGACGGCGACGAGCGCTGGCGGGCAAGCTATCTCATCGGAGCCGATGGGGCACACAGCACCGTCCGCACGCTGGTGGGTGCGGACTTCCCCGGCAAGACCATTCTGTCGTCGATCGTGCTGGCTGACGTCAAGCTCGCACATCCACCCGCGGGTCAGGGGCTGAAGGTCGGCAGCACCCGAGACATGTTCGCATTCCTGGCCCCTTACAGCCGCCGCGATTCCCACGGCTCCTGGTACCGGGCGATGGTCTGGGACCGCAATCACCAGGTGCCCGACACCGAACCGGTGACGGACGATGAGGTCGTCGGCATCCTGGCCCAGGCGATGGGTGCCGACCCCGACGTGCTCGAGGTCGCGTGGAAGTCGCGATTCCATTGCGACGAGCGGCAAGTCAGGAGCTACCGGCACGGCCGGGTGTTCCTCGCCGGCGATGCCGCCCACGTGCATTCGCCGATGGGCGGCCAGGGCATGAACACCGGCATCCAGGACGCCGCCAACCTGGCCTGGAAGATCGACGCCGTGCTGGCCGGCGCCGGCGACGCCGTCCTCGACAGCTATCACGACGAGCGCCATCCGATCGCCAAACGGGTGCTGTTCCAGTCCGGCCTGTTGGCGCGCGGCGTGACGCTGCATCCGCGACCGGCTCGCGCAGCACGAAACTTTCTGGCGCCCAGACTGCTTCGCGTTCCGCGGGTGCGCGACGCGGTGGCCGGGAGCTTCGCCGGGACGGCGTTGCGCTACCGGCATCGCCACGGCGAGAGCCCACTGGTAGGCACCCGTGCGACGCCGATTCCGCTGACGCGGGGCAGGCTCACCGAGTTGCAGCGCTCACCGGGATTCGTGTTCATCCGCGAGCGTGCGGCTGCGCCGCTCGACACTGGCGAGTTGATCCAGGCGCAGCGGACCGACGACGGCCCAGCGGTGCTGGTACGACCCGACGGCTACATTGCCTGGGCCGGATCCTCGGCCAACCTGACCGCGTGGCGGTCCGTGCTGGCGAGGTGGACAGGTTCACTCTGCGCTGCGGGTGGAGAAGTTCAGGTGGGCAGCGCCCTCAGCGCAGACTGAACTCACCGCCGAGGCGGCATGATGGCTGGATGAACTCCGACATCCGGGTGCTCGACCGCGAAGAGGATCTACTCGCAGCGCTCAACGTGTTTCGCACCGCCATGGTCGGATTCCCGCAGCTGAGCCTGGCGCCGGGGCAGATCGCCGCACTGCTCGACCCCGGGCGCCTGATCGGGGCGTTCGTCGACGGTGAGCTGGTGGGCACGGCGGACGCGGTGACCAGCCGGCTGACGCTGCCCGGTGGCGCGATTGTCGGGCACGCCGCGGTGACCCACATCGGGGTACTGCCGTCCTTCACCCGCCGTGGCCTCGCCAGCGCCCTGGTCCACCATCAACTGCGCGACTGCGCCGATCGTGGGGAGGTCGTCGCGACGCTGCGCGCGTCGGAGGCGACGATATACGGGCGCTACGGCTACGGCGTTGCCAGTTCGGCGCATACCGTCGAGGTCCAGACCGCGCGCGCGGCGCTGCGCCCGGACGTCGCCGCCGGCGGCCCGGTGCGGCTGCTCGACGCGGCAGCGGCCTGGGACACCCTGCCCCGCATCTACTCCGAGCATCGACCGACCCGACCGGGAACCATCGACCGGCCCGCGGTGTGGTGGCAGGCACGCAAGCTGCGCAGCGAATCCTCCCCCGGCCCAGACTATGTCGCCGTGCACGGAGCGCCGGGGTCGGAATCCGGGTTCGCCCGGTACCGTCCAATCGACACCGAGAAATGGTTCATCAGCGACCAGCGCACCATCGTCGTCGAGGACTTCTTCGCACCTAGCGCCGACGCGTACCTCGGACTGCTCCGTTTCCTGTTCGGCCTGGATCTCGTTGACCGCGTGATCTTCTGGATGTTGCCGGTCGACGATCCGCTGCCCCTGCTGCTCCTGGACCGGCGAGCGGCGAACGTCACGGCAGTGCACGACGAGACCTGGCTGCGCATCATCGACGCGCACGGGGCACTCACCGCACGCAGCTATGCCGGGGATGACAGCGTGACCGTGTCCATCACCGACCCTGTGCTGCAGAACAATTCGGTCATCTTCTCCATCACCGGCGACGGAGCGGCGCCGACGGACGAGCGGCCCCAGTTGCACGTCGGCATCGAAGGACTCGGCACCGTCCTGCTGGGTGGTGCAACCTGGCAGAGCCTGGCGGTCGCCGGGTTGGTCCGCGCCGACGATCCCCGTGCACTCGCCGCCGCCGACCGGCTGTTCGCGGTGCCGGACGCCCCCTACGCCGGCTTCTACTTCTGACCATGCTCGTCGTCATCGGCGCCGGCATCTGCGGACTGGCGACAGCCTACGAACTCGCGGGCCTCGGTGAGCGCTGCCTCGTCATCGAACGCGGTGAGCCGTTCGCCGAACAGTCCGCGGGCCTGGCGCGGATCTTTCGTGTCGCGCACCGCAACCCGCAGTTGTGCCGCCTCGCCCAGCGGGCCCGGTCCGGTTGGCAGCGTTGGGAATCCGAGTTCGGCCGCTCCCTGCTGGGCTCGGAAGGGTTCATTGCCGCCGGTGCTGTCGACGCCGTCGCATCCGCGATGGCAGCGGCAGACGCCCCCTTCGCCCATCTCGACCGCCACCAGATCGGGGCACGCATTCCCTTTCTGCAAGCACCCTGGGAGACAGGTATTTTCGATCCCGACGGCGGTAGCCTGCGCATCCGCCGCGCACTGGATGCCCTGTCTGCCCGGGTGGAACTCCGGCACGGCGATGTCCTAGCCGTCGCCGACGACGGATCCATCACACTGACAGACGGAACGATGCTGACCGCCGACCGCGTGCTCATCTGTGCGGGGGTCCAGACGCAGGACCTGTTCGGCCCGCTGGGGATCGAGTTCTCCCCCCACACCCGCTTCACCTACCAGGGGGGATCCGCTGCCGGTGCGGCGTGCCTGTCCGCGCCGGAAGGATACGGGCTACCGATCGGCAGCACGGGCCACTGGGCCTTCGGACAGGACGACCCCGACCCGGCAGTGGTGCGGAAGCTGTTCCCGTCGTTGGCGCCGGTGGGCAGGGTGGATTGCGTGACGGCCCGCGCGGCGTGGCTTGACGATGGCGGCGACGGCTGGACCATCGCCCGGCGCGGTCGTGTCCTGGCGTTTGTCGGTGCCAATCTGATGAAGTTCGGGCCATTGCTCGGTGAATTGCTCGCCCGCGCCGTGCTGAGCGATGAACTCCCCGGCGATCTCGTCATCACCTGATCACCTGCTGGTTTGCCGCGAGCTCCGGTGAGTGAGTACTCTCTCACCATGGTCACCGAGCCCAGCCGCGGACGTGATCGGCTGCTGGCCGAGGCACTGAAGCTGTTCGCCGCCAAGGGTTACGCGGCGACATCGGTGGCCGACATCCAGCGGGCCGCCGGGCTGGCTCCCGGGTCGGGCGCGCTGTACAAGCACTTCGGTTCCAAGCGCGAGCTGCTCGAGGCGGCGGTAGCACACCGCATCGATCTCATCGTCGCCGCGCGCGAACAGTACGACGCGGGCGAGCCGACCAGCGTCGAGGACGCGGTGCGTACCGCGGGTCAACTGATCTGGAGCAATTTCAAGCAGAGCGAGGACCTGCTCAAAGTCATGCTGCGCGAGCCCGATGAACTCGGCGATCTCGACGAGAAGACCTGGCAGGTGATCACCGACAACGCCTATCAACGGTTCGCCGACGAACTGGCCGCCTCCAATCGGTCCGGCCGGACCCAGATCCCCGATCCGGACGCGATGGCGGCCACGGCGATCGGCTCGTTGTCATATGCCGCGACGCTGCAGGCACTCACCGGGCGGCTGCCCGGAAACATCGACGAAGAGCGCTATTTCGAGGCCTGGGTCAACCAGACCGTCAGCGTCCTCATCCACTACCGCACACCCCGAAACACAGGAGCAACGCCATGACCTTTTCCATGCAACTCAGCGACGACGTGATCGAGGTGCGCGACTGGGTGCACAAGTTCGCCGCCGACGTCATCCGCCCGGCCGCAGCCGAGTGGGACGAGCGGGAGGAGACGCCCTGGCCGGTGATTCAGGAGGCCGCCAAAGTGGGCCTCTACTCCCCGGACTTCATGGCGCAGCAGGCCGCCGAGGAATCCGGGCTGGGCATGCTCACCACGTTCGAGGAGATGTTCTGGGGTGACGCCGGCATTGCGCTGTCGATCATGGGCACCGGCCTGGCCGCAGCGGCGCTGGCGGGCAACGGAACTCCCGAGCAGCTCGGCCAATGGCTGCCGCAGATGTTCGGCACGGCCGACGAACCGAAGCTGGCCGCGTTCTGCTCCTCGGAGCCCGACGCGGGTTCCGACGTGGGTGGCATCCGCACCCGTGCCCGCTACGACGAGGCGGCCGGCGAGTGGGTCCTCAACGGCACCAAGACCTGGGCCACCAACGGGGGCATCGCCAACGTGCATATCGTTGTCGCCTCGGTCTATCCCGAACTCGGCACCCGCGGTCAGGCCAGCTTCGTCATCGGGCCGGACACCAAAGGCCTTGCGCAGGGCCAGAAATTCAAGAAGCACGGCATCCGCGCATCGCACACCGCCGAGGTGGTGCTGGACAACGTCCGGCTGCCCGAGGACGCGATCCTCGGCGGCCGGGAGAAGTTCGAAGCGCGGATCGCGCGCGTGAAGTCCGGTGCCTCCGCGGGTGGCCAGGCAGCGATGAAGACGTTCGAGCGCACCCGGCCCACCGTCGGCGCCATGGCCGTTGGCGTGGCCCGCGCTGCCTATGAGTACGCCCTCGAATACGCGGCCCAGCGTGAGCAATTCGGCCGCAAGATCGGTGAGTTCCAGGCCGTGGCGTTCAAGCTCGCCGATATGAAGAGTCGTATCGATGCAGCCCGGCTGCTGGTGTGGCGGGCCGGCTGGATGGCCCGCAACAACCAGAACTTCGAAGCGGCGGAAGGCTCGATGGCCAAGCTGGTGGCGAGCGAGACCGCGGTCTACGTCACCGACGAGGCCATCCAGATCCTGGGCGGCAACGGGTACACCCGTGACTACCCGGTTGAGCGCATGCACCGCGACGCGAAGATCTTCACCATCTTCGAGGGCACCAGCGAGATTCAGCGCCTGGTGATTTCACGGGCGCTGACCGGGCTGGCCATCCGCTGAGCGGGCTCACGCGAGTCCGTACACCAGCACCGCGATACCCGCGGCCAGCAAGGCCAACGCCGTCACTGCGCGGTGGCGACGGTGCAACCAGCTCCTGACCCGGTCGAGCTGCGGGTCGATCCGCGGCCCGAGAAGGAGATACGCCGCAATGGGTGCTGCGATGGTCGCGCTTGCCAGAACGGCGAAGTAGACGACAGCTGCCGCCGTTCCCGCGGCGGTCAAGTCGAGTGTGCCGATCTTCACGCCCGCCGCCGCGCCGGCGGCAAGGACCTTCGGGTTGGCCATCGTCGGCAGCGTGCCGATGGTGGCAGATACTGCCGGCGTCAGCCGGCCGACCCGGTTCTGCCACGGCGCCGACGCGCCGACGTCGCCGCGCCGCGCCCAGATCCACCCTGCGAGGCCGATCATCGCCGCACCCAGTGCCAGCATCACCCCGTCGGCCCACCGCGGGACCGGACCATGCAGCGCGTCCAGGAATCGGGGGGCGCGAACGAATAGCGCGGTCACGGTGGTCAGCGCCAAAAGTCTGCCCGCCAGATACGCGATGCTCGCCGAACGCGGGCGCTCGCTGTGCACCAGCACGACCAGCACCAGCACCACGGGTAACGGCGAGAGAGCAACCACGAGCGCCGGGGCGGTCAGCGTGCCGAGCAGCAGAGCGTACGGGGTCAGCACCTATACCGGGTCGCGTTCACCATCTCTTGCCGAACAGGCCCGGCCGCGGGCGGGCGGGTTCGGATGGCTCATGTCCGTCACACCACTGGTCGGCAGGCACGGTGCGCTGAACCGCTTGCACGTGCGCACCGCAACCAGCCCAGGTGATCTTGCCGCAGACGCGGCATCTCACCGCATGACACATCCGAAACCCCCTGAAATCTAGCCGCCGCGCGGTCGTTGCAGCTGAGAGAACTGCGGGACTGCGGCCAATGCTGCCACCGCATCGAACAGTGATTCAACCGCCCCGGGGTCAGGCGGTGCGGTCAGCACCGGACCGAAGAACGCGTGGCCGTTGATGCGCGTGATCGGGCTGCCCCCGGTTTCGCCGAGCGCCTCCTGCCCGGCTTGATGGCTGCGCAGGACGAGTTCGTCCCACGACGGGTCCGACAGCACCTCGGCGGTGACGTCCCAGGACTTCACGGCATCCAGCACATGTGCGACGAGCTTATCGTCGACGGGTTCGGACTGGTCGAGATACCGCTCGGCGAACGCGAAATACGCCTTCGCCAGCCCCTCCTTGCCGTGCTGGTCGCGGATGGCGGCCATCAGCCGTCCGATCCGCTCGGAGTCACGCATCCGGGACTGCTGTTTGGGCGGCATGTCTCTGCCCTTGTTCAGGACCGCCAGACTCATCAGCCGCCACTCGATGGCCAGGCCGGTCTTGTCGGCAACGGCCTTCAGCCAGCGGGCGGTATTCCACGAATAGGGGCACACCGGATCGAGCCAGATGGTCACGGCCGGGCCGCTAGGGTCGTCAAGCATCTCGTCGGCTCCTCTCACCCTTTCCTGTATACCATACCCCCTACGGTATGTACCGGGACGAGCGGAGCCAGTGCCGCGCTGTGTGGCCCCGCTACGCGGCCGCCCCGTTGCGCTGCAGTGCTTTAGTGATCGACGCGGGGACGTTGCCGACGACCGAGAGGCTGGCCAGCCGCCGCCAAGACCGGATCGCGTGGCGGGTCGTTTCCACGATCCGGCTGGCGCCGTTTTCCAGGTTCGCCAAGCGATGGGCACGCAGGGCGTTACCGGTCACGGCATCCAGCGTGTCCCACGCCTCGGTGTCAGAGAGAGCGGTCGACTGATACGCGGCGCGGACGGCGTACCGCTCGGCGCCCGGAGCCATCGTGGCGCTGATCTCCCGGGCCACCCGCGCGGCCCGGTCCCAGCTGGCAATGTCAGGCATCTCACCTGGTGCCAGCGTTCGGTGCAGTTCGGCTATTTCCGAAATAACTTCGGCCGCAGCACTTTCCGCGTAGCGAACCACACCCCAGGGCGGGCTGATCAGCAACTTGGACACCCACGGCCGGATGACGGTCTCGTCCACGTCTGCGGTACCGACCGTCAGCCAGCCCAGATCGAGGGCGAGCACGGCGTCTTCCGGAGACAAATAGCCGTCGAGTCCCGCGAGTTGGTCGTTGCACAGCTGGACGAACGCGGCCAGCGGACGCGCCGAGGTGGCCGGGAAATCGGTGATCTGCTCGTCCCCGTTGATGTACGAAATGACATTCATGGCACAGCCTTTGGCCGAACCCGCGTTGTGTGATCCCCGCGCCAGCCGCAACGGGTGAGTGATGCGCTCCAGGTCCACGTGACTCCTCACCGGTCGCCGGGTCTGCCTGGGATTCTAGGACTGGAGTCGAGCCGGTGCGGAGCGACACGGCGGTGACCGGTGCGGCGCCGGCGCCTTCTGATTCGACCGCGCGCCTGACATGATGTGCCCATGCTTGCCTTGCAATCACCGGTGACTGTGGAATCTGACAACGAGTCCGTCGTGGGCTCGATCGCCACCATTGAGAGCGTCGCGGTCGCCGGCTCGGCGGCCGTGGCCGGTAGTGTCGCGGTTGCCGGATCGGCGACCACCGCGGGCAGCGTTGCGGTAGCGGGATCGGTCGGTACCGCCGGCAGCGTCGCGGTAGCGGGGTCAGCGGGCACCGCCGGAAGCGTCGGCGTGATCGCCAGCCTCCTCACGGTGATTTGCGTTGCCGTCCGCGAATGCGTGGCCTGTCTGGGATGCGTCGCCTGCACCCGATGCGTCGCGTGCATCGCGTGCGTGCGCTGCACCGACTGCGTCGGGTGCATCGGTTGCGTGAATTGTTCGGGTCTACGAAATATCGTCGGCGCCAGAAATATTCACGTGCAGCCCAACGAGTGACCACTCGCACCGGCGGCGCGGCCTGCTGGGTGGTGGGCGTCGCCGGCTATCTGATCCTGGAAGCCGTTGCGGCTGCGGCCTATCTGCCTGCCTACAGCTATGCGCACAACTACATCAGCGATCTCGGCCGGCACGGTCCGCGGGCACCGTTGATGCACGTCGCATTCTGCCTGCAGGGCAGCATGTTTCTGCTCGGAGCGCTGTGCATGGTCGGTGTTCCAGGGAATCGACGCAGCCGCTTGTTCGTCGGCCTGGTAGCCGCTAACGCCGTCGGCAACATCCTGGTGGGCACGGTGCCCAGCGGGTTGGTGCATATCGCCGGCGCTGCGCTGGCGCTGGCAGGCGGAAATGCCGCCATTGTGGCCGGATCAACACTGCTCATGCCCTCGCTGCGGGGATACCGCCTCGGCTCGACAGTTGTTGCAGCGCTGGGATTTCTGTGCCTTGCACTGCTGGTGGCCAATTGCCGGGCGATGCCCGTCGGTGTGTGGGAACGCGGCAGCGCATATTCGATCTTCCTGTGGCAGTTACTGACTGCGGCCCTGCTGCTCGTGTGTCGAGACGGCGCCGCCCTCAGGTCCCGGTGAACTTCGGGGGCCGCTTCTCCAGAAAAGCGCGTGGCCCCTCCTTGGCGTCGGCCGATGCCATCACCGCCATGCCGAGTTCGAGCTCACGCGGAAATGCCTCAGCCTCAGTCTTTTCCAGATTCTCGATCACCGAGGCTTTGATGTTGCGGACGGCCAGCGGACCGTTCTTCGCCACCTGCTGCGCAATCTCCCGAGCCCGGCCCAGCGCGCCACCCGCAGCGGTGACGTGCCCGACCAGGCCCACCTCGTAGGCTCGTTGCCCGGAGATCGGCGTGCCGGCAATCAGCATCTCCATCGCGACGGTGTACGGGATCTGGCGCGGCAACCGAATCGTCGAGGCGCTCATCGGAAACAGCCCGCGCTGCACTTCGCTGATCGCCAGCTGTGCGTTCTCGGCGGCCACCCGGATATCGAACGCCTGCAGAATCTCCATCCCACCGGCGTAGCAGTAGCCTTCGACCGCAGCGATGATCGGTTTCCTGACGTAGTGGTCCTTCAGAAACCCCTTGTAAATCAACGAGAAATCGGACCTCACCCGCTCCTCGTACTCGTTCTGCGCGGGTTCACCGGAGATCAGAGCGCCGACTAGGCGATCCAGGTCCGCGCCGGCCGAGAAGTTGCCCGCCGCGCCGGTCATGATGGCGACCCGCAGGTCCGGATCGTCGTCCAGGAGATCCCAGGCGTCGGCGAGCCGGCACAACACTTCCGGATTGAAGGCGTTGCGCTTCTCGGGGCGGTTGAGGGTGATGGTGAGGATGTGCTGGTCCCGCTCCACGAGCACTGCCGGTTCTGCCACGTACTGGTGTCTAGCACGGAAACGCCGCCGCGAGAAGTGACATGGGTCTCGATCAGGAATATCGCGGCGGACGGCATCGTCGTTGCACCGGTGGACAGTTGAGGAGGGGAAGTCCGTGACGAGGCCGAACGGGGCGACCGCCCTGGCGTACCAGCAACCGCCGACCACCGAGCGATTGCCGACCACCGGGAAACCGAAGCATCTCGAATCGGGACGCGGTTCGGCTTTATTCGCCGGCGTACTGGCCGTCCTGGTCGCCATGGGCTGGGCGGCAAATCACTTCGCTGCGCTCATCCCGGCCATCAGCGACCGGCAACACCTCACCGTGGCCGCCCTCGACACCATGTTCGGCATCTACGCACTGGGACTTCTGCCGGGCCTTCTTCTGGGCGGACGGGCATCGGACGCGTTCGGCCGTCCGTCGGTGGCATTGGCAGGCTCGGCCGCGGCGCTGGCCGGGACGGTCACCATGCTCGTCTCCCAGCAGTCGGAGGCGTTACTGGCCGGACGCCTTATCGTCGGGTTCGGGGTAGGCCTGGCCGTCAGTTCCGGCACGGCATGGGCGTCCGACCTGAAGGGGCCCGCGGGCGCTGCACTGGCCGGCACGGTGCTGATCGCCGGCTTTGCTCTGGGACCGTTCGCTTCTGGACTGATCGCCTCGCTCGGGCACTCCGGCATTCCGGCGTCATTCGGTATTGCCGCCACCCTGATCGCGCTGGCGATGACCGTCGCGGCGGTGAGCCTGCGCGGAGGCAGCACGCCGGCGCCGGTACCGATCGAGTCCGACGGCACTGGCGGCCATAGCACCCGGCGGGCGTTGAGTTGGGCGATGCCACTGGCACCGTGGGTGTTCATCTCGGCCACCCTGGCGTTCGTCACCATCCCCACCCGGGTCCATACCGGGCTTGCCGCGCCGTTGGCCGCGGGGACCGCGGCGCTGATCACCAACGGCGCCAGCGGTATCAGTCAGGTGGTCGCCCGGGCACGGAACTGGGGCCCGCAGACCGGCACGGTCGGTGCGCTGCTGGCTGCCCTCGGCTACGTCGTCATCGCGTCCACCCCCGACGACATCCCGCTCGGGTTGGGTGTCGCGGTGGTCGTGCTGCTCGGCTGTGCGTCGGGCCTCTGCCTGCGCGAGGGGTTGATCGATCTCGAAGCCGCCGCACCGCAACGCATCCGGGGAACGCTCACCGGCGTTTTCTACTCGGTCACGTATCTCGGATTCGCCCTTCCGCTCCTTCTGACGGTGCTCGGCCCGGGCCCCGAGTCGACGAGCATCTTCGTGGCGCTGGCAGCGGGGGCGGCGGCCGCTGGGATCGGCAGGACAGTGCGATTGAGGCGAGATGCGCACCGTCAGAACGACGGCCCGGCCTGATCCTGATTCGCGACGGAATTCTTCGGCGGCACGCGAAAACCGTTCTGGGCGATGGCAACCGATACACAGTTGCCGATCGGGCCGGTACGGTCGACGAGTACGGCCGAACCCGTCGCCACCCCGTCGTCGCTGTAGTGGGTCAGTGATGCCAGGCCGAGGTGCGGACCCTGGGGCAGCCTGCTGAGCGTGAGGGTGTAGTCGACATTGATGAACTGCAGCCCCCGGGGTCCCCAGTTGGCGATGGAGGCGGTGATGTCGCCCGCCATCGCGGCGCGGGTGAAGGCGGTCATCGGTTCGGTGTCGACCAGCGGACGCGTGTCGTGCACCCAGGTGAACTTGCGCCCGGGTTCGTCAGGCCAATCAGGCTCGGGGTTCTGAATGTCGGCCCCCCAGCCATAGGTCCGGATGAACAGCGACGCGGCGTCGCCGTGCTGCGCAGGCAGGGGCGGCATGTCTACGGGTTGCGACCACACCGGTCCGTCGGGGTGCGGGCCGCGCCGCAGAAAAAGCGCGCTGGCTTGCGCAACGGTGTTGCCGCTCTGCACGAGGACGGCTTCGACGAGGCGCAGTCGCCGGCGGTCCTGCCGAACCCGGGTGTGCACCTCGACCGGTTCGGGGGCGGTCGGACGCGGCAGATCGATGGTGAGGCGAGCAGGGTGCAGGTACGGATCATCGACCGACCGCTCGGCCGCCCAACCGAGCAGGCCGCCGACGACGTGGCCGCTCAGCGATGGACCCCAGCCTCCCCGCGCGATTTCGGTTGGCATATAACGCTTTCCGTCACGCTGGAAGTAGGGCAGCTGCGTCGCCTGACCATCGTCGGGGCCATGGTCGTCAGTAATGCCTTCCACCTCGCGTTTCTACATCACCCTCGTGCCGGCCCTCGCACGGGCCACCGCGGAGCGAATCTCCGCGACCCGATCGGAACTGACACCCCACGGCCGATCGACACCCACCCGTTCGTCGAGATCCCACAGCACACACCGCTCGCCCGGGTCGGCGACCAGCTCCCAGGCGATGATCGTCCTGCGCAGCTGCTCGGCCGCGGAGTCACGGCCGGCATCAGCAGGCGCGCCGCCGTCAGGATGGTGATGCAGAAAGGTGCCATAGGCCTTGTCGCAGAAAGCCGCATACCGTGCGGTGCACAGGATCAGCCCGTGCCATGCCTCGTCGACGGCGCGCGACGGCATGCCTATCACCTGGTTGTCCGGGAGTGCGGCGGCGCAGCAACGCAGCCACTGTCGCAGACCGGTCTCCACCAGTTCTCGCGGCTGCCACGGACACGTCTTGAACACGGCCTCGGGGAGTTCGAGCCCGGCCACCGCGTTACGCGCCCGACCATAGCGATTGCGCCGTCGGACCCACACGTCCTCACTGTAAAGCGCGCCGAAAATTGCCGCGGATTACCGCCGAGATCCTCGCGTAGCCTTTGCGCATGAGTAGCGCAGCCATGATGCTGATCGCGCTGGGCGCGAGCCTGGTAGCGCTCTTCGCATCCCTGCTACGTTGGTCCGCTTCAGGCGGCAGGCGGAGGCCGCGCAACGGCATCTGGGGCTCGGGATCGGGGTCCGACGGCGGCTCCAGCGGTTGCGGTGGGGGAAGCAGCTGCAGCTCGAGCGGCTGTAGCGCCGGGTCGAGCGGCTGTAGCGGCGGGTCGAGCGGTTGCGGCGGTGGGTCCAGCGGT
This sequence comes from Mycobacterium sp. TY814, assembly GCF_030755175.1. NCBI lineage: Bacteria > Bacillati > Actinomycetota > Actinomycetes > Mycobacteriales > Mycobacteriaceae > Mycobacterium > Mycobacterium sp. TY814. The sequence continues at coordinate 2,912,577 of NZ_JAUFRY010000001.1, read as the reverse complement.
TGCGGCGGCGGCAGCGGCTGCGGCGGTGGGGGCTGCGGCGGCAGCAACTGACCCCTGGGGTGGCCCCTAGCGCCAGGCGAAGGTCGGTTGCTCCAGTTCGTCGACCGGATCGTGGCGGCCTTCCAATCCCAGCCACCGCAGTTGCAACAGCACCGCACCCGTCGGCGCGTGAATCAGGTCGTTGCCCAGCGGGATCTGCACCACCGGACGGGGGCTTTCCTCGATGCTGATGTAGCGCGGTGAATCGGAGCGCTGCAGCTGGTGCAAACCCACGCGGTAGACGGCCAGCACTTCGTCGGGCGCCGGCCGGAGATCCAGTCGGCCGCCACCCCAGATCACGACCGGCGTGATGACGTATCCCGACCGGGTCGGGTAGTCGTCGAGCAGACCCAACACCGCCGACTCCGGGAGCCGCACGCCGACCTCTTCATCCAATTCCCGCAGCGCGGCCTCGATCACCGTTTCACCCGGATCGAGGCGGCCCCCGGGCAGCGCCCATTGGGCGGCATGAGTCCGCAGCCGAGAAGCCCGGCGACACAACAGAAATGCGGCCCCACCGGCGACGTCGATCATGTGACCGTCGAGCAGTTCGTCCGGCAGGGGACGGCCGTCCAGCCATTCGTCCAGCGGGGCAGGGTCCACCCGGTCTTCACCGATCTGGGAGTCGACAAGCACTACCGCCACGGCGGCATGCCGCTTCGCCGAGTCGGTGACGGTGCGGCGTTCGTGGCCGGCCAACCGCGCCCGGATCTGTTCGCGTAGGACGTCGTCGTAGGCGATGGTCACGGTTCGACCCTATGCCCGCCGCCTCGGCACGCGGGTGACGATTTCGTCAAAATGTGTTGACTGACGCCGCGCATTTATGTGACGATTTCGTCAGAACCTGCCACGCACCATCCCGAGGAGGCCTCCCCATGGGTTCAGCTCGGCGCGGCGTGGCGGTCGATCGCGCGAACCTCTACTCGACCGAAGCCTTGCTGAACCCCTACCCGCATTACCGGCGCCTGCGCCGGTCCGGATCCGTGGTCTGGCTGCGCCGGCACCGCGTGTACGCCCTACCGCGTTATGCGGAGTGCAAGGCCACGCTGCGCAATGACGACCTGTTCATCTCCGGCAACGGTGTCGCGCTGAACCCGCTGAGCAATCGGCTCTCCCGTGGCACCACCCTCAACAGCGACGGGGCCGAGCACGACCAGCGCCGCAAGCTGCTCGCCCACCGCCTGCTTCCCAGGGCGCTGCGCTCGGTCACCGAAGCGATCGACGCGCAGGCCGACGCCGTGGTTGAAGCCGCGGTGCGCCAGGGCGCCGTCGACGCGGTCGCCGAGCTCGCCACCGCGCTTCCACTGGCGATCGTCCCCGACCTCGTCGGCTGGCCACGCGACGAGCGGGAGCATCTCATCGCCTGGGGCGGGGCCACCTTCGACATCCTGGGGCCGCTCAATTGGCAAGCCGTCAAAGCCATTCCGCGCAGTCTGCAGATGCTGATGTTCGCCCGGCGGGTGGTGCGCAACCGGTCCGTACTGGAGGGGAGCATGGCGCACGAGCTGATCCGCGCCGCCGACGACGGCAAGCTCACCCACGCGGAATGCCCCAAGCTGATGGTCGACTACATCGCCCCCTCCCTGGATACGACGATCAGCGCCATCTCCAATGCCGTCTATCTGCTTGCCACCCATCCCGAACAGTGGCGGCTGCTCAAGGACGATCCCTCGCTGATCCCCAATGCGGTCAACGAGGTAATCCGCTACGAGTCACCGCTGCGCGCCTTCGCCCGCCAAGTTCGCGAGGACACCGAGATCGCCGGCACGCCGATTCCCCGGGGCGCGCGGTTGCTGATCCTGTATGCCTCGGCGAACCGGGATGAGAACGAGTGGGACGACCCGGACACCTTCGACATCCGGCGCGACGCCGGACGCCAGATCGGGTTCGGCAACGGGACTCACGCGTGCGCAGGCCAGGGCCTTGCCCGCATGGAGACCACCGCCATCCTGCGCGCCCTGCTGGATCGGGTGGAGCGGATCGAGGTGGCCGGGCAACCGTCCTGGGCGGTCAACAACATCATCCACCGCCACCATCACCTGCCGGTCAAACTCGTAGCGGCCTGAACTCGGTCGCCCGCGTGTGAATCCCACGACGGGGCGCGCGGATTGAACGTCGCGAAACTCCCGGCCGGGCGTGACGACACCCACATAGTTAGGACCCTAACTAATAGGGTACGATGAGAGCTGTCGAAGCCGGCTACGGCCTCGAATCGAATTGCTCTAGGAGCGACCATGGCTAACGCTCGCCCGAACCTCTGGCAGTACATCGGCTACAGCTACGGACGCCGCTTGCCCGACTCGATGCGGGACTGGGTTTCCCGCGACCTCGCCGGCCCGGGCGCCATCCGCCGCCACCTGATCCGGATGGCGATTCCCGCGGCACTCGTGCTGGCCCCCCTCTGGCTGCTACCGGCGTCACTGTACGTGCACTCGGAGATGACGGCGCCGATCTTCATCTGGGTGCTGCTGATGGCGCTGGCGCTGAACAAGGTGTGGCGGCGGCACCGGCTGGCCCAGCACGGGCTGGACCCGGGCCTGGTCGACGTCATCAAGCGCCAGAAGCAGGCGCACATCCACGAGGACTACGCCCGTCGCTTCGGGCCGCGTCCCGAAGAGGCGAAGTGGCAGGACAACAGCAGCCCGTTCTAGGTCCGACAGCCGCTGACAAGCAGCGACGAAGGAGTGACGCCATGCGCACGGAAGCCGGTGCGGAACTCGACCCACTGTCGCTGGAGCGTCAGGTGTGCTTCGCGCTGGCCGTCACCAACAGGGCGGTGCTCGCGGTATACCGGCCACTGCTGGAACCCCTGGGCCTGACCCATCCGCAGTACCTGGTGATGCTGGCGCTCTGGGACAACGCGAAGGGGGGGTCCGGCGGTAATCCCCTGTCGGTCAAAGAGATCGCCACGCTGTTGCAGATGGATTCGGCCACCTTGTCGCCGATGCTCAAACGCCTCGAGTCCCAGGGGCTGATCACCCGTACCCGCAGCGCCGCCGACGAGCGGACCACCCACATCGCGTTGACCGCGCAGGGCCGCAATCTTCGCCGGCAGGCGCTGAAAGTGCCGCCCGCTGTGGTCGAGCGTTTGGGCGTCGAGCTGGCCGAACTCGAGCATCTGCGCGAGGTGCTGACCAAGATCAACGCCGCCGCGGTAGCGGCCGGCGCACTCGACGCGTAGCCAAAAATCACAGCAGCACACCGCTTTTGGTGTGAGAAGCCTTGACCCGGGTATACCCCGCGCTGTGGCCGATCCCTCACCAGCATCCGACACCTTGCGCCAGTTGGCCGCCGCCCACGGCGTGGCGACCTCCTACCGCAACGAACGACGCGAACCCGTCGACGTCGACGCCGACGTGGTGGTCCGGGTACTCGGCCTGCTCGACGTCGACGCCCGCACCGAGGCTGACCAGCGTCGCGAACTGGCCAGACTGACCGAGGCCGACCGCGCGGGCGTCCTGCCACCCACCGTCGCCATACGCGTCGACGGCCGCCCCCGGCCGCTGCCCGGCGCCGTCACGCTGGAAGCCGAGGACGGCACCCGCGTCGACGTGCACGACGAGTTTCCGGGCGACCTGCCGGCGGGCTGGTACCGGCTGGAAACCCGGGACGGGCAACACGCCACCGTTGTCGCGGCACCGCCCCAGGTGCCGCCGACGCCCGCCACCTGGGGCTGGATGCTGCAGCTCTATGCGCTGCGCTCGGCGCGCTCCTGGGGCATCGGTGACCTGGGGGACCTGCGGGAGTTCATCGATTGGACCGCGGCCCAGCACCGGGCCGGCGCGGTGCTGCTCAACCCGCTCCATGCGCCTGGCCCCACCCACCCGGTGCAACCGTCGCCCTACACCCCGTCCAGCCGGCGTTTCGCCAATCCGCTGGCACTGCGCATCGAGGACCTCGACGCCTACCACCGTGCCGATGCGGCAACCCGGGCCGAGGTGGACGCGCTGCGTGTCTCGCCGACGACCGCGCGGATCGACCACGATCTGGTGTGGGCGGCCAAGCGGTCGGCGCTCGAACTGTTGTGGCGGGCCGAGGGCCGGCCGTCGCCGTTGGACTCCGGCTCCGCCGGACTGCGCGACTGGGCCACCTACTGTGCGCTGGCCGAGCGGCACGGCGGTCGCTGGAGCCGGTGGCCGGCACCGTTGCGGGATGTCGGCGGGCCGGCCGTTGCCCAGGCGCGCCGGGAGCTGGCCCCACGCCTGGCGTTTCACGCCTGGGTCCAGCAGCGCTGCGCCGAGCAGCTGATCGCGGTGCGCACCGCGGCGCGGGAGGCCGGTATGGCGCTGGGGGTGCTCCACGACCTCGCGGTAGGCGTGGATGCCGACGGCGCGGACGCCTGGGCCCTGGCCGACGTGCTGGCCACCGGAGTCAGCATCGGGGCGCCGCCGGACAACTTCACCCCGCGTGGTCAGGACTGGGGGTTGCCGCCCTGGCGCCCGGACCGGCTGGCCGCGACCGGCTACGCCGCACTGCGAGACATGTTGCGGGCCGTGCTCGTTCACGCCGACGGCCTGCGAATCGACCACGTTGCCGGGTTGTGGCGGCTGTGGTGGATCCTGCCGGGCGAGGGCCCCGATCGCGGCACGTACGTGCACTACGACGCCGAGACGATGCTGGCGGTGCTCGCACTGGAAGCCCACCGGGCCAACGCCACCGTGGTCGGCGAAGACCTGGGCACCGTCGAACCGGAGGTCACCGAGGCACTGGCCGACAACGGAATGCTGGGTTGCGCGGTGTCGTGGTTCACCCGTGATCAGTCCGTCGCCGATGAGCCGCTGCTGGCGCCGGCGAAGTGGCCTGCGCGGGCGGCCGCCAGTCTGTCGACGCATGACCTGCCGACGGCCGCTGGTTTTCTGCGCGGCGAACACGTGCGGGCGCGTGCAGAGCTCGGTCTGCTCACCGACGTGCCCGCCGAGCAGGCCTCCGCGGCAAAAGAACGCGCCGAGTGGCTCGCGCTGTTGCGATCCGAACGCCTGCTGCCGGCCGACCAAGCGGAGCCCGATGAGGCGACGATCATCACCGCGATGCACCGACTGCTCGCGGCGACGCCGAGCAGATTGAAGTTGATCTCCCCGTACGACGTGCTGGCCGAGACGCGACAGCCCAACCTGCCCGGCACCATCGACGAGTACCCGAACTGGCGGCTGCCGCTTCCGCAGACGTTCGAAGAATTACGGGCCGACCCGAGGGTCGCTGAGATCACCACGGTGTTCCGGGATGCCGAGCAGCACGAAAATGGCTGAGCGGTAGCCTCTTTCACCGGCTCACGCGTGACGCAGCACCAGCAACTCGCCGGTCAGCGTCCCGTCTTCCAGCAATTGCCCGATCTGTGAGCTCTGACGCTCGGCCAGTTGCCAGGCCTCGGTGTGCCCGTGCCGTTTGGTCAGCTCGTTGGTCACAACGTCCAGCCGCTCAGTCCACTCGTCCGGAATCGGCGGCAGCTCAGCGGTTCTCAGCGATTCCTCGATGTGCAGCCCCGACTCGTCCAGAAGTTGCCGTAACCGGTCCGGCGCCGGGAAGTTGTTGGATTCCAGCTGATCGTCGGGCAGGTCCCGGTGAGCCACGAACGCCAGCAACCCGATCCGTCCGCCGCGACGCACGGTGCGGTGCAGTTCGGTGAGCAATCCCAGCTGATCGGCTGCGGTGCACAGGACTCCCAGTGACCACGCCGCATCGCAACTCGCCTCCGCCAGCGGTAGTTTCGATCCCACTCCTTGTATCACCGGATAGCCGAACAGACTCTGCGCAGCGCGGCATGCGCCCGCCTCCGGCTCGAGGAGTACCGGCCGCAACTCCCGAGACCGCGCCGCATATGCCACCGGCCCGCCGATACCGGCACCGGAATCCAAAAACATGGTGCCGCTGCGGAGTTCCATGCGTTCGATAAGCCAATCCAGCGCGCTGGGGCTGCCGCTGCCCCGGCAGCCGGCCGGCACGTGATACTCGGGGCCCAGGTCGGCCGCGACCTGCGCGGTCCATTCGGCGACCGTGTCGAATTCCGCCTGCATCGCGTCGGTCACAAGACCTCCTTCCGGATGAGCCGGCCTACCTCGGCCTTGATCTCGGCACCTACACGGGTGCCCGACGCCGACGCCAGGCCCGAAACGTTCACCCCCACCACCCCGTCGATCGTCAGCAGTGACCGAGCCTCGCTGACCGCGGCCGAAATCCCGGCCGCGATCGGGTCGGCCGAGCTCAGGACGCGCTCCGTCACCGCCGGATCGAGTTCGAGACCGGGTAGACCTTCCAACACGGCTGCCGACACGGTGTCGGTGAAGACGGCGACGGCCGCGATCACCGGTATCGACAAACCCTGGCTCCGAGCGCTTTTCATGAAGTCGGCGATCATGTCGGGGAACGGTACGTGGTTCAGCACCGCAAGCCGGGCACCCGCCCGCTGCTTCTCGACCAGCCGGGCCGGCCGAGCGTGAACGGGCGGGGCCGTGGGGGTTTCGGGGACCGCCGGGACGGCGCCGAGTGATGCCGCCAGCGACACCAGACGCGGCCCGTCCAGATCGAAGGTCTGTGTGACATCCGGTCGAACGTCGTAGCCGCGCCCGTCGCCGGTCACACACAGCACGGTGTCGACTCCGATGGTGCGCAGACCACGGAGTTCCTGCTCGAGGACGATGCGGTTGCGGTCCCGGCACGACAACGTGATCCACGGAGTGACGCCCGCATCCAGCAGCAGCGAACCCATCAGTGTGGGCGGAAAGTCCGGTCTGTTCTGGTGTTCACCCACCAGGACGGCATCGCAGGAGGTCGCCAATACCGCCGCGGTCGCCGCGACGTCGTCACGATCAAAGGGAGTGCAGCTGAAATCGGTCAGCACCAACGGCGCTGACGCCGACGCTCGACGAGGGACTGGCGTCGGACCCGACCACGGCACGATGTCGATGAAAGTACAGGCTCCGGAACGCATTTCGCATTGACCGTCTGGGCGCACGCCGCCACACGGCCCGAACTCCATCCGTTTCGGACAACCGGGCACTTCGCCCAGGGCGGCACTCAATTGGTGCCCAGTGCGCCGCCAACCGGTTGGTCTGCGACGTAGTCCATCGGCGGGCCGTCTCCGTGACCGACGTCGCGATGGGCCACTGCGGTGGCCAGCGCGGTTCCGTTCTGGATGGTCCCGATGATGTCCACTTCGTCGTTTACCGCGAACCGCCCACCGAACCTGGTGATGACGGCGGTCTCCGGGGTCAGCAGATAGGTGCGGGTGATGCCGTCACGGCCGCGAGCCGTCACCGACCCTTCGGACACCGCCACCAGCGTTCCCTGCTGGGTGATGTGCTGCTGAGCACCCGCCGGCGCCGTGTGTGGCGAGGTGAGCACATTCACCAACAAGGCGGCTAATGCCGCGGCCACAATTGTCGAGCCGAAAACAATGCTCCAGGCTTTCCCGAATGCGCCGCGCAAGGGATTTGTTTCCCGTGGCTCGCGCAGCAGGTGCCTGGCACTCATCTTCGGTCCCTCTTCCAGCGGTTTCGGTCCACCGGACAAACGCTTGTCGAATCGAAAGGTCGCTTTCGGAATTACCCGAAGGGTTGTGCCGGTAAACCGGGGCCGCGCTTTTCGACCCCGGATTTCACCGCGTCTACTAACCCGTGGTCGCAGCCGGAATGTCCCCATTCACGCGCTGCCGCAACTCGCTGAAGGCGGCGACGAACGCATCGGTCACCTCGTGGGTGTCCTTGAAGGTCGCGTCGTCGGCCAGTACCGAGACGCTCAACTGGTCGACGTAACTCCAGACGGTGATATTCAGGGCCGACCCGGCCGCCAATGGCCCGACGGAGTAGAAATCGGTGACCACGGCCCCGGCGATGCGGCCCCGCTCACGCGGGCCCGGGACGTTGGAGACGATCAGGTTGAACAACTGGTTGGGCGCCTCACGACGCGACATCCACCCGAACGTCGCGCGGGTGAGAGTGGGCGGGATGAACTCCAGCCAGCGGCCCACCAGCGTCGGTCCCAGTAGTTGGTGGTCTTCCTTGGCGATCCGCGTGGAGGTGCGGATGAGGTTCAGCCGGTCCAGCGGGTCGTGGACGTGCACGGGCAAGGAGATTCTCAATGAAGTTGTCAAGCCGCCGCAGCGCTAGGTGCGGTGGGTTGATATGGCTTGTGGTCGCGCAGCATTGCCCACAGGACGTTGAGGCGTCGTCGGGCAAGGGCAAGCACGGCTTGGGTGTGGCGTTTTCCCTCGGCGCGTTTGCGGTTGTAGTAAGTCCGCGATGCCGGGTCGGTGCGGATGGCGATGTGGGCAGCCAGGTAGCAGGCCCGCAGCAGACGTCGGTTGTAGCGGCGGGGGCGTTTGAGGTTGCCGCTGATGCGTCCGGAGTCGCGCGGGACTGGGGCCAGCCCCGCGACGCCGGCCAGGCGGTCGGGGTTAGCAAAAGCGCTCATGTCCCCGCCGGTGGCGGCCAGGAACTCGGCACCAAGGGTGACGCCGAAGCCGGGCAAACTCAGGATGATTTCGGCGTGGCGGTGGCGGCGAAATCGCTCCTCGATCATCGCTTCGGTGTCGCCGATTTCGGTGTCGAGGGCCATCACCTCCTCGGCCAGCCGGGCCACCAAGGCCGCGGCCACTTGCTGTCCGGGTACGACGGTGCGTTGGGCGTTAGCCGCCTCCATAGCGGCAGCGGCAATGGCATCGGCGTTGCGGGCCTTGCGCTTACGCAGCCAGAGCGCGAGCCGGGCGGCACCGGCGCGACGCAGCCCGTCGGGTGTTTGATACCCAGTGAGCAGGGTCAGCGCGGCCTTGCTGGCGCTGTAGTCGAAGGCACGCTCGAGGGCAGGGAAATATTCGAGCAGCTGGGCGCGCAACCGGTTGAGCGCCCGGGTGCGATCGGCCACCAAATCGGTGCGCCTGGCCGTGAGGATCCGCAAGTCCACAGCGATGTCGTCCCCGGCTCGCAGCGGTTGCAGGTCGCGGCGCATCCGCGCCTGATCGGCGATCACGGCGGCGTCTTTAGCGTCGGTTTTCCCTTCCCCGCGGTAACCGCCCGAGGCATGGTGCACGGTGCGCCCCGGAATATAGAGCAGCCGTTGCTCGGCGGCGATCAGCAAGGTGATCAGCAATGCCGCCCCACCGGCATTCAAATCGATCGCCCAGGTCAGCTCACCACCATCAGCCAGCGTCTGGACCGCGCCGATCAGATCCAGCAGCGCGGATTCGTCATTGGCCACCCGCCGCGACAGCAGCCGCTTCCCGTCGGCATCGATGACCACGCAATAGTGGTCCGATTTCCCACCATCAACCCCAGCCCACAACGGTTGTGCCACAACCACCTCCCTGCTCGCTATCGGTCCGACCAACCCAGCAGACGACCACGCCGTCACGTCCTTACACAGCGATCAAATCGCATCTCTCAATTAGCGGTCGAGTCGTCGCGGGACAACAGGCGGCCAATCTCCTTCGGCCATCAACGATGGCGACCACATGAAAGCCATACCCGCTGCCCCTGGGCGATTCGAAGCCTACGGCCGACGGCAACGAACACCCTGCAAGAAAGGTAAGGACCAGCATGGTGGCCAGCGCATTGCCCACGATCCGGTCCGGCGAGGTGTCGGTGGCGGTGGGTATCGACGCGATCAGTGGCCGGTTGGTGGGTTCGTCGTAGTTCAGCAACACCCGGCGCAGCGCGCCCGCCGCCACGGTGAGCACCAGGTCGTTGATGGTCACCTCGAGCTTCTTGCTGACCGTTTTGACGTCCGCCAGCGGTAGTACAGCGCTGGCGAAGGTCCGTCCCGGCGCGAGCTTGTGGTTGAGGAAAGTGGGCGGCGGATCGAACCGGGCAGCCAGGTCCGGGTGCGTCAGTCGCTGCCGCGCGCGCCGCTGCAGCCGGTAGGCGCCGACGACTCCGTCGCGCACCGCCGACGGCAGCGTCCGGATCCGGGCAACGTGGTCCTGGGCCGCGAAACGCACCACGTCCCGCATTCTCGGAGCGGCGAAGCAGCCCCCGGCATCCTCGGGCGCTGAGCCGGTGTCGGACCACTGCAAGGTCCGTACCATCAGGTTCGCCGAGGCGACGCCGTCGGCCAGGACGTGGTGGATCTTGCCGATCACGGCGACGCGCTGGTCGGCGAGACCCTCGGCGAAATAGAACTGCCACAGCGGGCGTCCGCGGTCCAGCGGCGTACTGGCGACCTGGCCGATGACCGCGTCGAGTTCGCGCCGTCCACCCGGGGCGGGCACCTGCACCCGCTGCAGGTGATAGTCCAGGTCGAGGTCCGCCTCTTCGTGCCAGACGGGGCGGTGCAGGTGCCACGGGGTTGTCACCAACTGGTAGTGCATGGGCTCCAGCACCGGCAGCCGGGCACGGAAAACCTCGCGGAACGCGTCGAAAGTCGGTCTGCCCTCGAACCCGGTGGTGTCCACGACCGCCACCTTCAGGGTGTGCTGGTGCACGTTGGGCGTCTCACTGGCCAGCATCAGCACATCCCAACCGCTGAGTCGCTTCACCGGCCCGCCTCCCTTATCTGGCCGCCCGCGCGACGTTCCGGGGCGAGGGAAGCCGGTCGTGGACCGACTCGATGGCCTTGGCGAGCCCTGGGACGAACGCGGCCGGCTGCAGTGTGCACCCGGCATGGCCGGCGTCCACCGGGATCATCTCGGCATCCGGGATGCGCTCGGCCAACCACTTCTGCCGCTGCACACCGAAGGCACGGTCCTTCATCGTCACCACGACCGCAGTCGGCACATCGATATCGCCGACCCAGGTGGTCGAGTCGAAACGGACCACTTCGGCGATGGCACGGGTGATGCCGCCCGGCGATGTGGCGCGAGCTTGATTGAGCACCCACTGATAGTCGGCGAACAGCCCGGTGGGCACCGCCGCCGCCGGCCCGCCGGGGCGGGGTGCGGGGGTGAGCGTTTCAATGAGGGCAGCGAACAGACCGGTGGCGACGCGCTCATAGCGGGCCCGGCTCACGGCCGCGGTCGCCGCGCACAGCACCAGCCCGTCGACCCGCTCCCGATGGCGCCGCCACACCAGCTGGGCGATCAGGGAGCCCATGGAGTAACCGACCGGCACGAAGCTGGGGATATCGAGTACGTCGGCCAAGGCGGCGACGTCGTCCGCGCAGTCCTCGAACAACATCCGGGGCGGCGAAATCCCCTGACCGTGACACCGCTGGTCGAAGATCACCACGCGCCCGAATTCGCGCACCACGTCCAGCGCCGGGTACCAGGTCATCAGGCCGGTGCAGGCGAGCGAGTGCAGCAGGACGTAGGTCGGTCCATCGCTGGGTCCGGAGTCCAGGACGTAGGTGCTGCCCCGCCCGGGAAGGTCGACTACCACCCCTTCCGGAAGCTGGCCGACCGGAGCCAACGCGGGCACCTTGGGCAGCCGCGGCAGTGGGATCCCTCGTGGACGGACGCTGACGATGGGGGTTATTAGAACAGGTGCCGCCGTCAGAACCAACCGGAATATCCGGGGATGCGACGTCGTTGCTCATCCCGACGGCGCCGGATACTTCCCCCGGGTACCACACCAGAACCGTCGCTTCGAGCGACCACTTGCCGAGAGGCGCGAAACCGGCACCGTCGCTCTACTTGCCCCAGGACATCACGCGGGGTTTCATTCCAAGACGAAGACCGGGATCTGCCGGGTCGTCTTGGTCTGGTACTCGGCGTACGGCGGGTATGCCTCGACGGCGCGCCGCCACCACTCCTCGCGCTCGGCGCCCGCGAGTTCGCGCGCGGTGAGATTGTGGACGTTCTCGCCGTCCTGCACCGTCAGTGCCGGGTTGGCCTTGACGTTGTGGTACCACGCCGGGTGTTCGGGCGCACCGCCTTTCGACGCGACGATGGCATAGCGGCCGTCGTGCTCGACGCGCATCAGCGGCACGTAGCGCTTCTTGCCGGATTTCGCGCCCGTCATGGTGAGCAGCACGACAGGCTTGTCGAAAATCTCGACCCCGTCGGTGGTGCCCTGCCTGAGAATCCGTTCGGTCTGCTCGCGTACCCAATCAGTGGGGCTCAGCTCAACGTTTTCAGCCATAACCTTTTTTAACGCATCGGCGCGGTCCGTCAATTCCCCTGCCCGCCGAACCAGGTGGTCAGGGCGTCCGTGAGCCCGGGATAGGGGGCGTCTGCGGCCCACGCGACATGCCCGTCTGGCCGGATCAGGACGGCGGCAGGAAGGGTCACCTCGCCAAGCACCGGAAGCTCGCAATTCGCAGCATGTTTCGCATCCACCACCCGCACCCGGTCGGCCCACCCCGTGATGTGGACCCCGCCATGGTCTCCGAAGTTGAGCAGCACGGGCCGGGCTCTGTGCAGTAATCGGTAGACCCGGGCGGGCCCGTCTGCCGTCGTCAGGTCGAGATCGGGCATCCGTCGTCCCAGCAGCGGATGTCCGTCACCGAGGTCGTACCGGATGTCCAGGCCGGACATCATGGCACCGACGCGCCTCCGGGGCTCCGCCATACCGAGCAGTTCGGCGGTGGTTTCGCGCAGCGCATCGGTGCGGTCGTCCGCGCGGAGCAGCGCCATCTGGGCCATCGCGTTGCGCAGCACGCGTGCGGCGACCGGGTGCCGTTCATCGTGATAGGTGTCCAGCAGGCTGTCGGGCGCCATCCGGTTGACCACCTCGGCGAGTTTCCAGCCCAGGTTCACCGCGTCCTGCATCCCGGTGTTGAGGCCCTGGCCACCGATGGGGTGGTGTACGTGGGCGGCATCGCCCGCCAGGAGCACGCGCCCCCTCCGGTAGGCGGTGGCCTGTCGGGCCGCATCGGTGAATCGGGAAATCCAAGCGGGACTGTGTATCCCGTAATCGGTCTGGTAGACGTCGATCATCGCCCGGCTCAAGTCGCGCATGTCGGGTTCGCCCGCGCCGCCCAGGTTCCGCTCGGTCACCATGACTCTGACCGCCCCGCCGTCACCGGTCCTGCTGAGCGCATGTACGCCGAGCGCGTCATGCCGGATGCCCCAGTCCGGTTCTGAGTCAGAACCGATTTCAGCTTCGGCGAGCAGGTAGCTGGCGGTCGGATCCCAACCCTCGAAGCCGATACCGGCCGCTTTACGCACCAGGCTGCGCCCACCGTCGCAACCCACCAGATACTCGGCCCGCACTAAGGCCCCGTCCGCGAGCTCGATATGCATGCCTGCGTCGCCCCGGACGACGCTTCTCACCTCGCGTCCGCGATAGACGCGCACCGCAAGCTCGTCAACCCAATCGGCCAGGAGTTGCTCGATACGGCTCTGCCACAACGCAAGTCCGTAAGGATGCCGGGTGGGCAGGTCGCTGATGTCGAGCCGGATTTGCGAGAACCCGGCCAGTTGAGCCACTTCACCCTGCTCGATGAAGCGGTCCGCAACGCCGCGCTGGTCGAGGATCTCGATGGTTCGGGAATGCAGGCCCCCCGCGCGTGCGCCGACTAGGGTCTGGTCACTGCGACGTTCGACGACGGCGACATCGATTCCGGCCAGCGCCAATTCGGCCGACAGCATCAGACCGGTGGGCCCGGCACCGACGACGACGACCGCATGTTCGGTTCTCACATCTCCCCCGTTTCGCCGAATTTCGGTTTAGCCCAGCGATTTTGCGGTATCACCCGGGTCTTGCCGCAAGCCCCCCGGTGCGGTATAGGTTGAAGGTGAGGGGAGTTACGCTACGACCGATACCGCCAGCGGCACGGCCAGTTCGTAAGCGCAGACCATCTGGTCGCGGGCCAACGACTCCACCGCATCACGCTCATCGGCCGCCACCTCGAACACCAACTGATCATCGAGTAGCGCCACCATCCGCGAGTCCAGTCCCGCGGCTGTGACGCCCTGCTCGACGCTGATCATCGCCGTTTTGACGATGTCGGCCACCCCGCCCTGCAGCGCCGTCACGCACACCGCACGCTCGGCGGCCTGACGCAGCTCGAGGTCGGGACTGTTCAGATCTGGCAGGTAGCGGCGGCGGCCCGACAGTGTCGCCGCATACCCCGAGTCCCGGGCGGCATCGACCGAATCGGCCAGAGACTCGCGCAGCGGACCGGAAAGATACCGCAGGACAAGCTCTTTAGCGTCCCTCGTGGAGACCCTCAGGGTGGCCGCCAACTCACCGGCGCCCCAGTCGTAGGCAAGGGCGTGAGCTACCGTCCGCAGCTCGTGGGCGGCCTGAGCGCCGGTCAGCCCGGCGTCCCCGGACAGGTGGGCCAACAGCCGCATCTCCAGTGCCACGTAACGGACGGTCAGCAGCTCGGAGTGACCGTCGCCGGCCACGAACCGGGTGCGGATTGCGCGCAGGTTCGGATCGGAGGACGACAACGCACCGGTAGCGGACCTGGTGTGGTGGTAGGTGGGGTGGATGCGCCCTTCCGGGAATTGCGCCGGGTCCACGGCTACGCCGACAGCCTCCAGGTCGGCCAGCGTCCGCTGCACCGGCAGCTCCAGTCGCTCCATCAGCGACGAGGAATCGATGCGGGCCGGCTCTTCGTCGAGCACGTCCGCGAGATCGAGTACCGCGCAGGCCCGCAGGATCAGCGCGGATGGCGAAACCGATTCCAGCCCAACGGTTTCGTCAGGAAGCGCGCAGCGCATGTGGTGAACCAACAGATCGTTGAGCTCGCGGCTCCGCCGCCCGGGATGCAGCAGATGAGCCGCCAGCGCGGTATCGGAGGTGACGCCGCGCAGCGTCCAGCCGCGGTTCCTCAGCGCATGCCGGATCCACTTGCCGCGGTGCACCGCCTTGGGCGGACCCGGATCAGCGAGCCACGAACCCAGCGCAGCCGCGTCGTCGTCGGTCAGCGCGGCAAGGTCGAGGTAGCGGCCGTCTCCGTCGGCCGCAACGATTGCCAGAGCGACGGCTTTGGACCGGTGACCCTCGTCACTGCCGGCCACCGCCAGGCCGAACCGGTTTCCCAGGCTGTTCTCCGCCAGCCAGGGCGCGAGCTCGCCGTCCCGCAGTACCCGTCCCCGCACGTCGAAGCCGTTGGACACGTCCATCATCTTTGGCCATGATTCGCCGACCAGTGCCGCGGGGTACCAGTAGGTAGTCTCGCCATTGCACCGACAACGAAAGATTCACGATTATGCAGGCAACGGTCACCCCCGAAGCCGAGAACGCGATCTCCGACATCGCCCAGCGCCATGGCCTTTCCCGCGACGCGGTGCTGGCCATGCTGTTCGCCATTCACGCCGGCGGCGGCACCATGGCCCAGTTCACCATTCCCGAGCTCGGCGGCGCGGGGCAGTGGATGCGCGGCGGCATGACGATGGTCGGCAACATGTTCGACAACGCGCTCAAGGCGCGCGTCGATGCGCTGTGCGGCGAGTTGGCGCAGCTGCTGGCCTCGACCACCGTGTTCCGCACACCCGCGACGCAGGCGACGGCCACCCAATTCCAGGGCGGCTTCACCTCCGGCAACTGGTGGCCGGCCGACCTCGGCGTGCCTACCTCGTCCGGCGGGCAGAACGACGTGCGCTACGCCATCTTCCCGGCCACCCGGCGGCTGGCGATCCACCTCAATGGCGTCACGAAAGTGTTCGACACCGACGAGCACCAGATCACCGGCGTGCAACAGCAGCAGGGTGGCGGACACGGGTCGGTGAGCTTCACCAGCCAGCTGGGCACCTTCGACGTGTCCAGCCTGAGGGAGCTCGGCGCGCAGCAGGTGGCCGAGACGCCGTCGTCGGCGCCCGCGCCCCAGCATCACGCCGACGACCCCGGGGCTGTCGTCGCAGCCATCGAGTCGCTGGCCGGGCTGCACGAGCGCGGCATTCTCTCCGATGAGGAGTTCGCCGCGAAGAAAGCCGAACTGCTCAGCCGGCTCTGAGCTCAGGACGGCCGCCGCGGCGGAAACTCGGCGCGGTTCTTGATGGCGTCGCGGTAGGCGTACACGCGGTTGGGGATGGTCCCCAGCACCGCGATGGTGTGCCCGCCGCGCCCGTAGGCCGTCACGAACTCCCATCGGTTCGGGTCACCTTCGACGAGTTGGACCGCGTCGTAGTCCGTTGGTACACCGAGCATTTGAACCTTGACGTGATACTGATCCGACCAGAAGTAGGGCACCTCATCGTACGGCTGTGCACGGTCGGGGCCGGCCAGCAACGTGCGCGCGGCGACGGCCCCCTGGCGCCCGGCGTCCTCCCAGTGCTCGGTCCGCAGGTGCCGCTCGTACAGCGGATGCCACCAGCGCGCGACATCGCCGGCTGCGACCACGTCGGTGCCGCCCTCGGCCCGGCCGGTGGCGTCACAGACCACGCCGTCATCCACGCGCAATCCCGAGCCCTGCAGCCAATCGGTCGCGGGCGTCACGCCCAGGCCGACGATGACGAGGTCGGCGGACACGTGCGCCCCGTCGGTGAGCCGGACGGCCTCGACATGCCCGTTGCCGACAATCTCCTCGACGCCGACACCGACCCGCAGGTCGACACCGTGCTCACGGTGCAGGGTGGCCCAACAGGGCGCGATCTCCTGCCCGAGGACCGCGGC
Source organism: Mycobacterium sp. TY814 (assembly GCF_030755175.1). NCBI lineage: Bacteria > Bacillati > Actinomycetota > Actinomycetes > Mycobacteriales > Mycobacteriaceae > Mycobacterium > Mycobacterium sp. TY814. The sequence goes on along the minus strand of NZ_JAUFRY010000001.1, from coordinate 2,896,108 downwards.
GAGCGGGTTAACGCCCTTTTCGATCAGCACGACGTCGAGCCCCGCCGACCGGCAGGTCGCGGCGACCTCGGCACCGATGAAGCCGCCGCCGACCACCACCACCCGGGGACGCGAGCCGAGCCGCTCCCGGATCGCCAGACAGTCCTCCACCGTGCGCAGCAGCATCACCCCGTCGGGGACGCGGCCGCCCGGCCATTGGCGCGGGACCGCGCCGCTGGCGATGACGAGTCCGTCGAACCGCAGCGACCGGTCCTGGCCGTCGTCGCCTAACCGAACCGTCCGCGCCGGCATGTCCAGCCCCACGGCCGACGCTCCGCGCAGCACCCGGGCGTCGACCTCGAATTGCGGGGCGAGGTCGATGCCGGCCCGGTGGACCTTGCCGGTGAGAAACTTCTTGGACAGCGGCGGCCGATGGTACGGAGCGTGGCGCTCACTGCCCACAATGGTGAGCTCGCCCTCATAACCGTTCTGCCGCAACGTTTCCGCTGCCCGTGTCCCGGCGATGCCCGCGCCGACCACCACCACCTGCTCGAGCATTACGTCAGTCCTGCACGATGATCGTGTTGGGTGAACGGCTTGATTGCCGCCTCCAGCTTCGCGTCAACCGACCAATTGAAGCCGACCATTCGGCGGTATTTCGGGTGGCCTTCGTGATGAAGCGCGACCTCCGGCATCAGAAGCTCCTCCCCCAGCGACCGGCCACCGTGTGCAGCGGTCCCTTCTTCCGTCCACCGGGCCGCGTACCCAATCGGACTGTTGTCTATGCGTACGATCGTCGGCGAGTTCCGAATGTTCGCACTGCGGCCCGGGAGGCGGGCTGTCAGAACCAGCTGTCGCGCATCTCCAGCGTGGTGCGGTCCAGGCTCTGCAGAAGGTCGAGTTGCGGCCCCGTTCTCGGTAACTCGTAGGTGTAGAAGTAGCGGGCGGCGAACCGCTTGCCCTCGTAGAAGTCGCCGGAACGGCCGTGGGCGGCGACCAGCTGCTCAAGCCAGGCCCACGCGATGACGAGGTGGCCGAAGGCTTCGAGGTAGACCGCGCTGTTGGCCAGCGCGGCATCGACGTCACCCGCGGCGAACATCGACGTGGTGACGGTTACCAGACGCTGCCAGGCCTCGTCGAGTTGTTTCGCCATCGCGGCGGGCTCGCCGGCGAGGGCGGTCGCGCGTGAAACGGTGCCGGCAATGGTTTTCGTCAGCTCCACGAGACCGGCGCCGCCATGTTGAGTTACCTTGCGGCCCAGCAGGTCCAGGCTCTGAATCCCATGGGTGCCCTCGTGGATGGGGTTCAGCCGGTTGTCGCGGTAGTGCTGTTCCACGTCGTATTCACGGGTGTAGCCGTACCCGCCGTGCACCTGGATCGCGAGATTGTTGGCTTCCAGACACCACTGCGACGGCCAACTCTTCGCCACCGGAGTCAAGATGTCCAGCAGCATGCCCGCCGACTCGGCCTCCGCGGGCGACTCGGGGCTGCTCTGGATGTCCACCAGACGCGCACAGTACAGCGCCAGCGCCAGCGCACCCTCGACGTAGGACTTCTGCGCCAACAACATTCGTTTTACATCGGGGTGCTCGATGATCGATACCTGCGGCGCGGCAGGGTCTTTGGCGGTGACCGGGCGCCCCTGCGGCCGCTCACGCGCATATTGGAGCGCCTTCAGGTAGCCGGTGTATCCCAGCGCGATCGCTCCCAGCCCCACGCCGAGCCGCGCCTCATTCATCATGTGGAACATGCAGGAGAGGCCGCGGTGCGGCTCACCCACCAGGTAACCGACCGCACCCGGCCGCCCGCCGGGTTGATGCCGGCCTTCCCCGAAATTCAAAGCGGTATTGGTGATTCCGCGGTATCCCATCTTGTGGTTGAGTCCGGCCAGCACCACATCGTTGCGCTCGCCGATCGTGCCGTCGTCGGCGACCAAGAACTTCGGGACGATGAACAAGGAGATCCCGCGGGTGCCCGCGGGTGCCCCGGCGATCTTGGCAAGCACCAGATGCACGATGTTCTCCGACAGTTCGTGATCGCCGCCGGAGATCCACATCTTGGAACCGAACAGGCGATAACTGCCGTCGTCCTGCGGTTCGGCGCGGGTGGTGATGTCGGCCAGCGACGATCCAGCCTGTGGCTCGGAAAGACACATGGTGCCGGTGAACCGGCCGGCCAGCGTCGGCTTGACGAACCTCTCGATCTGCTCGGCAGTTCCGTAGTGGGACAGGAGATTCGCATTGGCCAGGCTCAGCAACACGTACCCGGACGTCGCCACGTTCGCCGCGTGAAACCACGCCAGTCCCGCACCGGCGACCACGGTGGGCAACTGCCAGCCGCCCAACCCCTGGTCCATACTCATCGCCAGCAGATCGGCCTTGGCGAAGGCTTCCAGCGCTTCCTTCACCTCGGGGATCACGCTGACCCGCTCGCCGTCGAAGGTCGGCTCGTGTGCGTCGTTCTTCTTGTTGTGTGGCGCGAAATATCGGGTCGCCAGATCCTCGCAGAGATCCAGCAGAGCCGAGAACGTCTCCTTCGAATGCTCCGCGAAGCGCTGCCGGGCCGGAAGTTCCTCGACTCGGAGCCACTCGAACAGCAGGAAGTCGAGATCACGCCGGGACAGCAGATTGCTCGCCATGTCTTTTGCCTTTCGAGTCGCTCCAACCGCAAGCGTACGGTGGAGGAAAGAACTTATATGAGCTAACTAAGCGGCGCCGTCCGCTGGGGAGGAGTGGGCCATGGCCCGCATTCCGTCGGACTGGGCGCAGAAGCTGACCGAACGCTCACGGCGGATCGGCTCCAACATCAACCTGGCCGAGTTGTTTTACACCGGCGAGCGCAGCACGGCTGCGGCGTACCTCACCGAACACGGCTGGCAGGCGCAAGTCCGCAACACCGAACAAGCTTATGCAGCACAAGGATTCAGCGTGCCAGACGACGAGTTGGCCGCCTTGGGCGATGCATCGGGATACCTGACCGCGGTGTATTCCGGCCGGGTGTGAAATGCACGACGCGACACGCCGGTCTTCTGTCGCGGAAGCCCCTCTCGGCGGGTCGACCCGCAGGACGCGGCGGGTCAACCCTGCAGCGCCATCGCACCCAGCACGAGGAACAGTCCTGCGCCGGCAGTGGCGCCCAGCAATGTCGTCTTCGGCGCTCCTGCCCGCAGAGCAATCAAGGACGCCGCGACGTCGGCCGCGTCACAGACGAGTCCGGCCTGCAGGACTGCCTTGTGTACCGCGGGCTCCGGATAGTGCAGGGCAGCACCCAGAACGAGATCGCGCACGCCGAACAGGCGGGTGACAAGTCCGACACTGGCGCCCTCGGGCAGTTTGCCGAGCCCGAACAACCGCGAACTGACTGCTGGTGCAGCCCAAGAGATTCCGCCGGCGAACATTCGTATGGCGGACATCGTGGTAGCGGCGGGGTGCTGAGTTCTGGTCAGGGATGCGGTCATCGGAGGCCGGCCTTCCGTTTGTAGTAGTTACTACAAACAGATTAAACCTGTAGTCGCGACTACAATCAAGCCCCGATGGGACACAAGTACACGCGGGAACAGATCCTCGACGATGCCGTCGCGATGGCGTTGGCCGAAGGACTCAGCTCTTTGACCTTCGGCGCGCTGGCCAAACACCTCGGCACCAGCGACCGCGTGATCGTCTACTACTTTCCGAGCAAGACCACGCTCATCACCGACGTGCTCCTCGAGGTCGGCAACAGGCTGCAGGAGACGCTCGCGCGCGCGCTCGTCGAACCGGCAGACGACCATCGGCAGCTGGTCCGGACCGCGTTCAAGATCCTGGCCCGCGACGAATTCGACCCGCTCTTCGCGGTCTACTTCGAGGTCTGCGGTCTTGCCGCCGCCGGCGTTGCGCCCTACCACGACCTCGCCGCACCGCTGACCGAGGGCTGGATCGATTGGCTGTCAAAGTTTTTCACTGGCACCGCACATCGACGGCGGGCCGAGGCCGAGGCCAGTCTCGCCCTCATCGACGGGATGCTGTTGTTGCGCCAACTCGCCGGGCCGGCGGCCGCGGACCGAGCCGCCAAGGCCCTGGGCATGCGGTGAGTTACCTCAGCGAATACCGAATCGGAAGGTGCTTGGGCCCGCCGACAAACGTGGTGGCGATCAGTTGCGGATCATCAGCTATCTCAATGGATTTGATCCGCGGAACCAGCTCGGAGAAAAAGCTGTTCATCTCCAGCCGGGCCAGGGCGGCCCCTAGGCAGAAGTGCACGCCGTGGCCGAAGGAGAGGTGCTTGTTGGGGTCGCGCCCGACATCGAACCGGAACGGGTCGCTGAACACCTCTTCGTCACGGTTGGCGGAAACATAGGACAGCAGTACGGATTCGCCCTTGGCGATCGGCACGCCGCGCACCTCGGTGTCGGCCTGAGCGGTGCGCATGAACTCCTTGACCGGCACCACCCAACGGATCATCTCCTCGACGGCGGTACCCATCAGTGCGGTGTCCTGTTGCAGGCGCTTGAGTTCGGCGGGATTCTCGAGGAGAGCCAGAAGTCCACCGGAGATCGCGGCACTCGTGGTGTCGTGACCTGCACTGGCCACGATCACGTAGTAGGAAATGGTGTCCATGTCCGACAGCGGCTCGCCGTTGATTGTGGCATTGGCGATCGCGGACGCCAGGTCCTCGGTCGGATGCTCACGTCGTGATGCCGTCAACGCAGAGAAGTAGTTGAAGAAGTCCAGCAGCGTCGCCAGGACGTCGGTGTTGACCTCGCCTCGCCTCAGCTCTTTGTCGTCACCGCCGAACATCTCCTGGGTGAGCTTGAGCATGCGCGCAAAGTCCGACTCCGGCAGACCCAGCAGCGAGAGAATCACATACAGCGGGTAATTCACCGCTATCTCCTGGACGAAGTCCAGTTCGGGACCCCGCTCGAGCATCTGGTCGACGTAACGCTTCGCCAGTTCGTCGCAGCGGGTCTTCAACGCCCGCATGGCCTTTGGACGAAACCAGTCGACCCCGATCTTGCGCATGTCACGGTGGTGCGGGTCGTCCATGTGGATCAGGGTGCGCAGACCGATGCCGGCCTCCTGGTCCGCGAGCAACTTCTCCTCGAGTTCGGTGACCATCAGCAGCGGGCGCGGGTGGTTGGTGAAGAGATCGTTCTGGCGCTCGATGGCCATCACGTCGGCGTGCTTGGTGATCGCCCAGAACGGCCGGTACCCCTCGACGTCGACCCATGACACCGGGGCGTGAGCCCGCAGGTGGGCCAGTGCTCCGTGCAGCCGCTTCTCGTCGGCGTAGGCCTCGGGATCGGCCAGAACCCGCGCGGCTTCATCCATGATCCGGGTGCTCATCGTGTCTCCTCAAGGCGCAGTGAACAGGGGCGTCAGCGTCTGCAGGTGGGCGAACGGGTCGGCGGCCACGGCAGCACCTCGTAATAATGTGGAACGATATCGTTCTAGATTAGGCCCGCGTCGAATAATGGGTCAAGATGTCGTTATGAGCGGCCGAACCTATGGCGGACTGAGTTCCGAGCAGCGTTCACAGGGCCGCCGCGCGCGTCTGGTGGAAGCAGCCCGCGCCCTGATTGCCGAGTCGGGCGTGGCGCCCTTGACCGTCGATGTGGTCGCCCAGCGCGCGAATCTGAGTAAGCGGTATTTCTATACCGAGTTCGCCACCAAGGACGACCTGCTCGACGCGTGTGCCGAGGAGCTGTTCGGGCGGCTGTACGCCCAGATGGAGGAGGTGCTGGCCGCCGCCCCGCTCGCCGAGCGGGTCGCGCGTACGGTGCGCGTGGTGGTGCACACGCTGGCCTCCGATCCCGCCGACGCCCGCTTGTACATGGAGTGTCCGGCCTACCCGCGGCTACGCGAACGTCAGCAGCGCGCGGTGCGGGACTTCAGTGAGTACATGGCGGTCCACGCAATCGCTTTCAGCGGAGATCCCAAGCCCGGAGTCGACCGGGTGCTGGCCACCCGCGCGCTGGTCGCCGGTACGACAGAGCTCATCATCGGCTGGTTGCACGGAGACATCGACACCGACGAGAACAGCATCGTCGCAACACTGACCGCCACCTCCCTCGGAGCGGCGGCGGCGCTATGAGTCAGGCGGCGTAGCGCCATGTCGGTCCGCGAACTGATCGTGCTGGGCACCGCCAGTCAGGCGCCCACCCGGTACCGCAACCAGAACGGCTACCTGTTGCGCTGGGACGGCGAAGGCCTGCTGTTCGATCCGGGCGAGGGCACGCAGCGCCAGATGCTGCTCGCCGGAGTGGCGATGAGCAGTGTGACGCGGTTGTGCGTCACCCACTTTCACGGTGATCACTGCCTCGGTGTCCCCGGCGTCATCCAGCGCCTGTCCCTGGACGACGCGCAGCACCGGGTACACGCCTACTTCCCGGCTTCGGGGCAGCAGTACTTCAGCCGGTTGCATCACGCCTGCATCTTTCACGACCGTGCCGACATCTACGCACAACCCGTCGCCGTCGACGGGCCGATCGCGGCGGGAGACTTCGGAGTGCTGGAAGCGCGCCGGCTCGAGCACTCTGCCGATGCGATCGGCTATCGGCTCATCGAGCCGGACGGCCGCAGATTCGTGCCCGAACTGCTGAAGCGCGTCGGCCTCGACGGCCCCGCAGTGGGCGAACTGCACGCCGCCGGCTCTATCGACTGGGGCGGACGGACGGTCGATCTGTCGGAGGTCAGCGAGGCGAGGCCCGGCCAGCGGTTCGCCTTCGTCATGGACACCCGGCTGTGCGACGGGGTCTACGCCCTCGCCGACGGCGTGGACCTGCTGGTGATCGAGGCGACCTTTCTGAGTCGGGACTCGGACCTGGCCGCTCGCTACGGGCACCTCACGGCGCGGCAGGCGGCGCGGGTTGCCGCCGAGTGCGGAGTGCGGCGACTGGTGCTGACCCATTTCTCACAGCGGTATCCCGACACTCGGGAGCACCGGGACGAGGCGGCCGAGGTCTTCGACGGCGACCTGGTCATCGCCGAGGACCTGGCGCGCATCCGGGTCCCCGAGCGGCTCTGATCAACGCCGGCTGCCACACAGTTCATGGTGGTGGAATCCGTTGCCGCCCAGCCTCTTGGCTTGATACATCGCGGCGTCGGACGCGGTGATGAGGTCGATGAGGAGCGTCTGGTGCTCACCAGGCGTCGTTTCATCAAGCCGGGCGCAGGCGGTGCCGATGCTGGCCGTCACTCCCACCGTCGAGTTGGCGATCGCCTGACATATCTGCTTGGCCAGCTGCTCGGCGTTGCAGCTCACCGACGTGCCGGCCAGCAGGAATTCCTCGCCGCCGCTTCGCGCAACGACCGCCTGTTCCTCAGCGGCGGCCAGCAGTGTCTGCCCGACCTGGACCAGCGCGTAGTCGCCGGCTGCGTGACCGCGGTTGTCGTTGAGACCCTTGAAGTTGTCCAGGTCGACCACCAGTACCACCAGGTGAGCATCGATTCCCCGGCGCGCCAGCATCATCCCCAGCGCATTGTGCGCGAAGGCGCGCCGGTTCAGCAGGCCGGTCAGCGGGTCACGGTCGGCACGCAGCAGGTCACCCGCCAGGGCACGGACCAGGACCGCGATGGCCAGCGGCAAGGCGATGTTGACCTCGACGACCAGCCACAGATCGACCACGGCCAGCGAAGGATGCCCCTGGTGCGCGAGCCGTCCGGCTTCGAAGAGGCCGACGGCGGCGGCCACCGCGAAGTTGTACAGCACGAATCCGGTCGTGTGGAAGAACGCCATGTATGCACCGAAGGTGGCGAAGGCGATGCACCCGATCAACGCCGCCAGCGGCTTGGGATGCGCAAGACAGGCCAACGCCACCGCGACATTGCACGTCATGGCGTAGGCAACCGACTGAGCGCGGGTCGGCCACCGCCACACCCACAGCAGCGCTCCCGCTGTGCCGCCGGCAACGGCAGCCCAGGTCATCGCGACCGGTATCGCGCCGCGCGGCCCGTCGGAGCCGTACAACAGCACCAGCAGACACAACACCAGCGAGGTGGAAATGGAGGCCATCAACATCCGGGTGGTTCCGCTGATTCCGCGCGCAGCCAGGTAGCCGGATAGCCAGTCAAACTGATCCGCCCGCTGCCAACGGTTGAAGATCCCAGGTCGACGCTTAATTGCCACCACCGATATCAGAGTTTCGCCGGCCCGCCAATCCCCTTGCCCCGAGGCCGGACACGCAGATTATTGCTGATACCCGATGCGTAGGCGACTACCCGAATTCAGGCGGAACCCGGTCGGACCATGGCGCCGCCTGTTCCAACTGCGCCGCCAGTCGGATCAACAGGGATTCGCCACCCAGTGGTCCTACGAACTGGACGCCGAGCGGCAGCGACTCGGCAGTCCAGTGCAGCGGCAGTGATATCGCCGGGCGACCGGTCAGGTTGGCCAGTTGGGTGTAGGGCACCCAACCCAGGTTCTTCTCCACCAGGTCGTCGACGATCTTGGTGTGGCGCAGCAGACCGGCGGTGCGCGTCTTGATCATCGCGTCAGATGCGCGTTGCAGTACCGCGGGCAGGTCGAACTCACCGATCTTGGGCGGCGGGGTCGCCAGCGTCGGAGTCAGTAGCAGGTCGTACGACTCGAAGAATTCGCTCAGCCGCAGGGTGTGCTGGTGACGCCTTTCCACGGCGTCCACGTAGTCGACGCTGCCCGTCGCGCGGCCGACCGCCGCCATGATGAGCGTGTCGCGCTCGAACGACTCGTTGCCGGCACCGGTCAGGCGCTTGGCCTCGTCCACGTCCCAAGCAAGGTGGACGAACCAGGTGAGCAGGAAGTCCCGGGCAAGCGCGGCGTCGTCGTAGGGAGCCTGCGGCAGTTCCTCGACGTGGTGTCCGAGTGCGGTGAGGGTCTGGACCGTGGCCTCGACGGCGGCGAACGCCTCCCGGTGCGGATTCGGCGTGATCGCCGACGGCACCCGTACCCCGATCCGAAGCTTCCCCGGATCCTGGCCCACCGCGGACGCGAACGGTGTGTCGGGCAGGGCAGGAATGTAGGGCCCGAAGGGCTCGCCTCCGCAGATGACGTCCAGCATCGCCGCGGTGTCACGCACCGTTCGCGACACCACACCCTGCACCGCCGCCCCGTGCATGGATTCGCTGGTCGTCGGGCCCATCGGGGTGAGGCCGCGCCCAGGCTTCAGGCCGACCAGGCCGCAGCACGCCGCCGGGATGCGGATGGACCCGCCGCCGTCGTTTGCCCCGGCGCACGGCACGATCCCGGCCGCGACGGCCGCGGCCGACCCTCCCGAGGATCCCCCCGGCGTTCGCTGGAGGTCCCACGGGTTGCGCGCCGGGCCCCACGCCTCCGATTCGGTGATCCCTTTCGCACCGAACTCCGGGAGATTCGTCTTGCCGAAAATGACCAGCCCGGCGTCTATCCAGCGCTGCACGATGGTCGAATGCTCGGCGATCGGCGTCGACATCAACGCGCGACACCCTTGCGAGCTGGGCAGGCCGGCATAGTCCTGGGCGAGGTCCTTGATCAGGAAAGGAACACCGGCGAACGGGCCTTGCAGCTGGTCAGCAGGCCCGGCCGGAACATCGCGCACGATCGCGTTGATCCGCGGGTTGACGGCCGCGGCCCGGTCCCGGGCCAGCGTGAGCAACTCGGCAGCAGATACCTCCTTGTCGGCGACCAGTTTCGCCAGCCCCGTGGCATCGTAGGTCCGGTACTCGTCGAAGTTCATGCTCTGACCGTAGGGCCCGGAGTCGGCTTTCGGCTAAGCCTTGTTTCGGAATCCGCGATACCGGCGATCCCGACGGGATGGATCCCCAGCAGCAAGACGAAAACGCGCCGGTGCCCGAGGACGCGCGCGAGACGACGCCCGGGCAGCGCGCGGAGGAAGACCGCCTGGAACACCAGGACGGAGATCCCGACGCGCCCGCTGCCCGGCAGTCCAACGACGAGATCGCCGACGAAAGCACCCGTTAGACGCTCAGAGATAGAGACCCGCAGGCACCACGGCCCGGTAACGACCGTTGCCGATTTCGGCCAACAGTGTCGCCGTGCCGATCCTTCCGTCAGCACCGGACAAGACCGCCCGTCGGACGACTTCGCGGATGTCGCTCCCGCTGGTCTTCTCGGGTAGCGCACAGACCACGGCCGCCGTGTCCACGTCAGGCCCTCCAGGGATGTCGCGAATGAGGGCGGCCAGGATGCGCGCGGCATCGGCGCGGTCCGGGTGTCCGACTTCGACGACGGAATCGAACCGCCCGGTGCGGATTGCGGCCTTGTCCAGCGTGGCGGCGTCGTTGGTGGACGCCAGGGTGAGGATGCGGGCGTCGCTTTCGATGTCCATGGCCTGCAACAGTTCCGACAGACCGCGGTCACCGGACCCACGGCTGTGGCACCACAGGTCGACGTCCTCGAGGACGATGAGCACTGGGCCGCCGAGTCGCTGGGCCTCCTCCACCACGGCGGTCAGCAAGTCCTCCCCCGCCCTGGCCTCGACGTAGATGACGGTGAACTCACCCACGACCTCCCGGGCCACCACCGCGCTCACCGCAGATTTGCCGGTGCCGGGCGGTCCGCACAGCAGGACCCCGCGCCGTGCGCCCAGGCCGTGTGCCCGGAGGGCTTCGTGCCGGTCGCGCACCGCTGTGACGCCCAGGTCGACCTCCGTCCACACCTCGTCGGGAACGATCACGGTGTCGCGACTGACCGTCGAGGGCAGCTCGATCACCGTGAAGCTGAGCCCTTGGTTGTTGGTGGCGCGCACTGCACGTCCCCGGTACGGGTTCAACGCGTTGGCGCGCCGGGCGAGACGATCCAGCACCGCGCGAGCGTGCGCCTGGTTGTCCGGCGTGACGAAGGCGCTCACTTCGGCGGAATGCATGATGCTGTCCCGCGCCTCGATGTGCAGGACGCATCCGGCGTCCGGCAACAGCGAGCCGGCCGGGAAGTGCACGCGCAGGCACAGCGGGTGCCGGTAGCGCTGGTCACCGATCTCGGTTTGCGTCCACTTCGGCGGGTAGGCGTACTCGCCGGGACCGACCTCGCACGCGTCGGCGTGTTCTTCGATCCACTCCGCCAATGCCAGAGCGGTGGTCAGCCGGGACACCGGGTTGAGTTCGCGTTCCTCGTCCAGGAGATAGCCGCAATCCGGCACGCCCAGGCAGCGCGCGGTGAATCGTTCTGCGTTCTCTGCACTTTCGCGCTCGGCGACACCGACGAGCAACTCGCCAAGGGCACGCAGTGCGGGACGCACACCGTAGTCCAGACCGTCCAGCCATGCACCGACGTCATCGATCACCCGGCGGTGCGCGGCACCGCCGCCGGTGGTGCCGGCGGTCAGATCGGTCAGTTGGTCATCGGTAAGAGTCATCGCCTTGTCGTGGTCGAGGGTGGGCAAGCAGCGGTCCACCATCGCACCTGACCGAGGGGTGGTCAACTGGTTTTTGGTGGGAACCGTGCAAGGATTCTCAGTAGCCGACGACGCGACGGAGGTTCCGATGCCCGGGCAGATCCCCTTGGTCGACTACCTGGTGCTCGACGACGGCGATCCGCACCTCGTTGCGCACCAATGCGCACAGTGCGGCGCCAGGTTCTTCGATCGCCGGAACGCGTGTGCCAACTGCTTTGCAACGGACTTCACCGGCGTTGCAGTGGCCACCGAGGGCACCGTGCGGACGTTCACCATCGTCACCTTCGCCGCGCCGGGAATCCCCACTCCCTTCGTCGCTGCGGTCGTCGATTGCGACGGCACCCAGGTCCGGGCGAATCTCGTCAACGTCGAACCAGACCCCGACCATGTGCGGGACGGGATGAAGGTGCGACTGACCACCTACCCCATCGGCACCGACTCCCACGGCACCGAGGCCATCGGCTTCGGCTTCGAGCCCGCCGACTGAGCGATCCGCAAAGGAGCATCATGAGCGCCAGTGACGACGTCTGGATCCTCGGCATCCGGATGACCAAGTTCGGTAAGCACCCCGACCGTGACACCGTCGACCTGGCTGCCGAGGCCGCGATGGGTGCGCTCGCCGACGCCGGGGTGACGATGGCGGACATCGGTGTGATCGCCGCCGGCAACCTGATGGCAGCCAATGCCGGCATCGGACAGCAGCTGCAGAAGCAGATTGGCCAGACCGGCATCCCGGTGTACAACGTGGCGAACGCATGCGCCACCGGCGCCACCGCACTGCGCACCGCGATCATGGCCGTCAAGGCCGGAGAAGTTGCGTACGGTATGGCCGTCGGCGTCGAAAAGCTCTCGGGCGCAGGACTGCTCGGAGGCGGCGGCAAGAAGAAGTCCGACGCCGACGTCTGGGAGCCGAAGGGGCGTTACGGCGCGGTCGCACCGGTTGACGGGCGGATCGGCACCGAAGCCATGCCGGGAGTATTCGCACAGATCGGCACCGAATACGGGCACAAGTACGGCGGCACCAGCTTCGAGCTGTTCGCCCGGATCAGCGAGAAGAACCACGCTCATTCCACACTCAATCCTCTTGCTGCGTACCAGAAGAGGTTCACCCTTGAGCAGATCATGGGCGATGTGATGATCGCATACCCCAATACCCGTCCGATGTGCTCGGCCAACTGCGACGGCGCGGCGGCAGCGATTGTGTGCAACGGCGAGACGTTGAAATCGCTGTCGCAGGAACAGCGCCGGCGCGCCGTCAAGGTGTCGGCGTCAGTGCTGACCACCGACCCCTACGAAGAGGGCTGCCAGGTTCTGCCGAACGTCAACACCCTCACCCGCAACGCCGCCGCGACCGCTTACGAGCAGGCCGGCATCGGGCCCGGCGATCTGGACCTGGTTGAGCTGCACGACTGTTTCGCCACCGCCGAGCTGGTGCACTACGACAACCTGATGTTGTGCGAAGAGGGCGGCGCCGCAGACTTTTTCAACTCGGGCGCCACCTGGCGCGACGGCGCGACGCCGGTCAACGTGTCCGGCGGGCTGCAGTCCAAGGGCCACCCCATCGCGGCCACGGGCATCGCCAACATCTGGGAGATCTGCCATCACCTGCGCGGCGAGGCCGGTGACCGCCAGATCGCGAACGCGAAGGTGGGCCTGGCGCACGTCATCGGATTGGGGTCGGCGTGCGGCGTGCACGTGCTGGAAAAGTCGGCCGGGTAACCCCTCCGGCGCGCTACGCGATCTGGGTCGCGAGCAGTTGGGCTGCGTTGTACAAGCCGGTAACCAGGCCACTGAGCGGCGTGCCCGCGACCGGAACGGTGAGTGTTCCGACGATCGGCAGACCGCTCAACGACGCGGTGTAACCGGTGTTGGGAACGAGAATTCCGCTCAACGGGAGATTGATGACGGTGGGATAGCCACTGATGTCGAAACCGATTGGGAGCGTGGTCGTGCCGTTGAGGAAGCCGTCGGCGATGACGGCGGGTGCGTCGATGATCGCCCCGGCCGCTCCGGCCCAGTCTCCGGTACCCACCGCGTCACTGACGCTGGTGAAGCTGGAGTCGATCGCGATCAACGTGTTGACCGGCGCACCCAACGCATCGACAAGGAGCGTCAACGGAAGACCGAACGTCGCTGCGAGAGATACGTTCACCGACGGAGGAAGGAGTCTGATGCTGATCAGTGCGTCTGCGGTAATGGACGTGTTGGTCACCGTGTTGACGACGTTGGTGAAGTTCTGGGCGATCTGCGCCGGGATGGAGCCGGCGGGCAGCAGGTTGGTGAAGTTCTGAGCCATCATCCCCGGGATGGTGAGGATGGGTAACAGAGCTCCCACCGAACCCGCCGGGGTGACGGTGGCGGTGAGCCCGGGTGGGATGAGGGGGTCCCCGGTGCTACTGACATCGACGCCGGTGACGAACAGGTTTCCGACGCCGGTCGCGATGTCGCTCACGGCGCCACCGATGTCACCCGCCATAAGGGCCTGTCCCGCCGACTGGAAGGCGGCCGGCAGCCCCTGCAGACCGGCAACGAAGTCGGTGGCCCCGTTCTGCAGCGACGTGCCGATGATCTGGGCATAGGCAACCTGATTACTGATGAACTGCTGGATGTACGGCGCCGGATTGAAGGCGAGAAATGTTTGGATCGCCGCCCTGACGTTCGCCGGCAGATCGGCCAGCACCGCCGGGAAGTTCTGCACCACATACTGAACGTCGGCGGCGATCGTGTGCGCGTAGGCCATTTGGTTCGTGACGAACTGTCGCAGCAGCGGCGCGGGGTTGGCGGACCACACCGTGTTGAGAGTTTGCAGGTTTGCGACGGTGTTCGCGTACAACGTCTGATAAGCACCGCCAAAGCCGCCGGCGGCCGCGGGCAGCCCGGTCGAGCCGGATAGCGGCGAAAGAGCACTCTCGGCGTTGGCGATCTCCGTGCTCAGATAGGCTCCGGCAGCGGCGTTCAGCGCATTGACGAACTCCGCGTGAAACACTTGCGTTTGCGCGCTGATGATTTGGAACTCCTCGCCGAAATCGGCGAACAACGAAGCGATCGCGGCGGAGACCTCGTCCGCGGCCGCCGGCACTACCGCGCTTGTCGGCGTCGCGGCCGACGCCGATGCCTCGGCCAGGATCGACCGGATTCCCGCCAAATCCCGGGCTGCCGCCTGCACCTGCTGCGGCGCCGCCATAACGAACGACATGAGCATCTCCCCCCGATACTGTGACTTTAATCGGGAGATATCCGCGCGCGTGGAGAAACTCGATTTTCGGCAACGGAATCGGTGGCTGCCATTTCAGCCGCGAATTGCGCCTCGGTTCGAATTCGTTTCCCAGGCAATTGCTTCCGAGAAGGATCTGGGCGGCCCCCGGGGGGTCCTAGGTCACGGATGCGGCGTAGATCTGTTCGATGTTCGCTCCAAGCTTGGCGTCGAATTCAGCGTCGGTTTGATCGACCAGCAAACCCTCGGTGAGGGCACGCGAAAAGCTGGCGATGAGACCATGATTGCGCGCCAGGATCGCGCAACTCTCGTCCAGGCTGTACCCGCCGGACAGCGCGACCACCCGGAGAACCCGGGGATGCTCGATGAGCGGTGTGTAGAGGTTGTCCTCGCTGGGCAGGGTGAGCTTGAGCATCACCTGCGTATCCCCGGGCACCTCATCGAGTTTCGCACTCAAAGCCGCCAGTAGCAGGTTGTCGGCCTTGGGCTTGTCCGGGCTTTTGATACTCACCTCGGGCTCGATGATCGGCATCAGTCCGCGGTCGATAATCCGATAGGCGTAGTCGAACTGCTGGTCGACAATAGCTTTGATCCCTTGGTCATTCGGCTCTTGAATGAACGACCGCATCTTGGTGCCGAAGATGTGCTTTTCCACCGCCCGGTCCAGCAGGGAATCCAGTTTCGTCATGGGTTTCATGAGCTGCACACCGTTTTCGGCGTCGGCCAGACCCTGGTCGACCTTGACGATCGGCACGATACGCTTCTGCTCCCACAGAAACGCGGCGGTGTCCTGACCTTCGATGGCCCGGTCCATGGTCTGCTCGAAGAGAATGGTGGCCAGGACCTGCTCGCCGGAAAAGCGGGGACTCGACATGATTCGTTCCCGCATCTCATGGATGAGGTTGAACATCTTCTCGTCGCTGTCGTAGGCATCTTCTGAAATGCCATACAGCTTCAAGGCTTTCGGGCTGCTTCCACCGCTTTGATCCAGCGCGGCGATAAAACCGGGCCGCGATGCCATCGCTGCGCGTTGCTCGTCGTTCACTGCGCTCCCTCCTTGCGACCTTCCGTCCGGCCGGGATGACGTCCGGGCCGTTGCGGAAGGACCACTATCAAAACGACCATAACCGCCCCGATCACCGCAGAGGCCAGGGGCGCTCAGCCCGCAAGACTCGCCCTCATTGACGCCAGCGCGTCGGCGCTCAGTCGCGCGAGTTCGTCCGCCTCTGCGGCGTCGAGGGCGGCCGCGAAGATCTCCGCCATGCGGTGGTTGGTGGCGTCCTCGACCGCGGTGTAACGGTCTTTCTTCGCGGCGCCGTCCGCGAACGGTTCCGGCCAGGCGAACATCTTTGTGTACTCCGGACCCTTGTTGAGCATGTGTGCTTCCACGGGCGTGATTCCGGAGTCGGTCAGGACGTTGAAATGAACGGCCGCTCGCAATTCGCGCAGGATGAACATCACCTGCAGCGCGCGCGCCGGCGCGTCATCGGCCAGCGGCATGGTGCGCCAGCCCGCATACAGCGGCAGTCCCGCACCGGGCGTCGCGGCAATGATCTTCTCTCCCAACGCCGCCAGGCGGTCCAGCCCCGCTGCGCCGACCAGATACTTGCGGCCGAAGTCGGCGGTCTGTTGCCAATATTGTTCGGCGGCGCCGGCGGCGCCGCGCACCGCGACGCCTTCTTCCCACAGCGCGGCGAGGGACTCGGGTTCGAACACGACGAACGCCGAACTGACCGTCTCGCCGCTGACATCACCCAAGACTCCACCGCGACCGGCGACGTATCCGGCCAGTGGGTTCTGGTACCCGGCCGCGATACTCTCCGCGAAAGTCTCCGGATGCAGCATGAAGACCGCCACAGCCTGCTGTATCGGGTCCCCCGCGGCACGGGCGGCTTCGGCTATGCCGGTGTCGGTCATCGCGATTTCTCCTTCGCTGTTGCGCCTTTCAGCCTGAGACAATCTCCTCATGGGCGTCAAGGCACAAGACGAAGAGGGGTGCCCGTGCGGATCCGGCAGCGGCTACGCCGACTGCTGCGGGCCACTGCACGCCGGCGAACGGGACGCCGACACCGCACTGACGCTGATGCGGTCACGCTTCAGCGCCTTCGCCCTGGGCGACGCCGATTACCTTTCCACGAGCTGGCATCCCCGCACGCGACCAAAGCGACTGCACCTGGACAGCGACGTCGTGTGGCGTCGGCTGCAGATCGTCGACACCGAAGCCGGTACCCACGATGACACGACCGGAGTGGTCGAGTTCCGCGCCCAGTATGTGCGGGACGGCAAGCGCCAGATCCTGCATGAACGCAGCCGATTCACCCGGGAGAAGGGCCGCTGGCTGTATGTCGACGGAGACGTAGGTGACTGAGGATCTTCACCAGCCCTGCGACGCCAACCAGGTGCGAATGCGCTCCGCTACCGCGGGCCAGCGGGGCTCGAGCATCATGTCGTGGCCCATGCCAACGAAGATTTCCGCCCGGGTGCGGTATGCGCCGGCCGTCGCATGGACCTCACTCGTGGTGATCGAGCGATCTAGTTCCGCGCCGAGGACGAGCAGCGGCGCCGAGACATGCTGCGGCTGGGCGGGATTGAACATGGTGTCGAGTATCGGGCGCGGGCTCTCCTCGTCGAACCGTGCCGCCCAGCGCGCGACGTCAGCTTCGGCCGTCTCGGGTGAGAAGAAGGCTTCTCTCGCACGAGGCGGGGTATTGATCATCCGCACTGATTTTCCGGTGACCGTTGCCCTGGCCATCCGCAGCGGATGCCGACGTGCGGAACGGAGCATGAACCGGAGCAGTCCCTGCGGCGGCGCGGAAGCGAGCAGAACAGCGGCCGGCGCTCGGTGCACCTCTAGATACTTTTGCACCACAAACCCACCGAGCGAGTGCCCGATGAGGATGGGAGCGGCGGGAAGTCGCCCCGCCACCGAATGCACGTCGTTGACATAGTCGGCGAGCGAGACCTTAGACAGGCGGCCAGGAGCCGGACTACCGCCGTGCCCGCGCAGGCTCACCGCGACGGCACGGAATCCTCTCTCGGCGAAGAAGTCGAGGAAGTGCTCGTCCCAGCACCACGCGGCGTGCGCGGCACCGTGGACGAACAGCAGTGGATTCGGGTGGGACGCAACGCCGCGCCCCTTGTCGATCGTTTCGAGGCCGGTGGTCGGCGCCGCGTGCAGATTGTCCGTTCCGGCGTTTGACATCGTCACAGTCATCCCCTCCTTGAGTGCGCCGAACACGACTATCGCCAAAGCGTCGCCGGCAACCATCCGCCGAACCGCGTAGATCGAGGTGCTGACGGGTCGTAGATCCGCACCACCACCGCATTGGGTTGCTGGCTACCATGAGCGCTACCGAGTGCAAGCGGTGGGAGTGAGCTTTTGACGCCGGGGACCCCTAACCTTCCGACGCAGCTGACGAGCTTCGTCGGACGCGGCCCACAGTTGGCCACCGTCGGTGCTCTCGTAGCGGACCACCGGATTGTCACCCTCACCGGCGCGGGTGGTGTCGGAAAGACCCGACTGGCCGTCGAGAAGGCCGGCGAACTCAGCGGCGACTTCCCGGGCGGGCTGTGGTACGTGGACCTCGCCTCCGTGGTTGATCCCGAGCAAGTACCGGCCGTGGTGATGCGGGCTCTGGGCATACCGGATCCGGCGGGTCACTCCACGACCGACGCGGTGATTCACTTCATCGGAAACCGCAAAACGCTTGTCTTGCTGGACAATTGCGAGCACTTGCTGGATGCAACCGCAGCGCTTGTCTCAGCCGCGCTCAGCCGGTGCCCAGCACTGACGGTGTTGGCCACCAGCCGAGAGCCGATCGGAGTGCCTGGCGAGGTGACGTGGCGGGTGCCGTCGCTGTCGCTGACGGACGAGGCGATCGCGTTGTTCAAGGAGCGGGCCCGCCTGGTTGATCCAGAATTTGAGGCGCCCGAGGACAACACCGTCGCGGACATCTGCCGGCGTCTTGACGGCGTACCCCTGGCCATCGAACTCGCCGCAGCACGGGTGCGATCGCTGACATTGACCGACATTCTCGAGGGGTTACGCGACCGCTTCCGGTTGCTCACCGGTGGTGCACGTACTGCAGTCCGCCGTCAGCAGACACTTCGTGCCTCCGTCGACTGGTCGTACGAGCTGTTGACGGAACCGGAGCGAACAATCTTCCGACGGTTGGCCGTTTTCGTGGGCGGATTCGATCTGGCCGCGGTGCGGTCAGTTTCACCAGACATCGACGGCTACGGCATTCTGGAATTGCTGTCGTCCCTGGTCGACAAGTCGTTGGTGACCTTGCAGAACCACAACGTCCGCACCCGGTATCAGCTGCTGGAAACGATGCGCCAATACGCGCAGGAGAAGCTCGCGGAGTCTGGTGAAGCGGACCGTACCCGTCAGCACCATCGAGACCATTACGCGGCCTTGGCCGCCGACCTTGATGCAGTGCGTATCGCCTTCGCCGACCGCGTCGATGAGGTGGTCCGCGAACTTGCCAACTTGCGGGCGGCGTTCGAGTGGAGCCGCGGAAGCGGTGCTGCGGAATCGGCCGTCCGGATCGCCTCGGGGCTGCAACCAGTGTGGCTGGGACATGCCGAATTCCGCGAAGGCCGCAGCTGGTTGGATGCCGCGCTGGAGAGCCCGCTGCCCCCGGCGCTGCGAGCCCGAGCGCTCGCCGACGCGGCAATGCTCAATGTGTTGGTGGGAGTTGCGGACAGTGCGGCCGCGGATGAGTCGGCGGCGGTCGCGGGCCGGGTCAACGACCCTGAATTAGTCGCGTGGACGCTTGTCGCTTCCGCTGCCAGTCACGCCTTCGACCCCGCCTTCGATCAGACGGCGTTCGCCGAAGCGGTCGATGCGGTGCGCGAACAAGGCAAACCGTGGCGGTTGGTCGCGGCGCTGGTTCTGCGCGCACACGTGGAATACGCTGCGGGGCGCCCTGATTCGATGCGTCTCGCCGCTGAAGAAGGTCGTGATCTGGCCGAAGCCATCGGAGACCGATACGGGTCGCGGGCCTGCCGATGGCAGTTGGGGCTGGCGCAGATGATGTCTGGCGACCTGGTCGATGGCGTCGCGCAGTTTCGTCAGCTACGGTCCGAGGCCGATATCGCGGCGGACCGAGGTTGGGCGGCCGGCAGCGCAATCTGCCTGAGCCGCCTGTTGACATATAGCGGTGACGTAGCAGGGGCAATTGACGTTGCCCAGCAGGGCCTCGCGGTATCGCCGGATGTCGGTGGTTTCCTTCCCGGATTCGCCCATGCTGCGTTGGCCACGGCTCACCTTGCTGCCGGGGATGTCGCTGCGGCGGCATCCGCGAGCGACGCATGGCGTGGCGCGGCGTCGGCGCAGCCCCGTACCGCCTCGATACACAGCGCGTTGATCGCATCGGTCCTGCTTGCGCGCGGTGAGCTTGCCGCCGCCCGCGTGATGGTGGACGACGCCGTGGCGACGACGCGGGGCTGGCACCGGGCAACAGCACTTGCAGCACGGGCCCACATCGCCTACGAGCAAGGCGAATTCGAACAGGCCGGCCGCGATGCGCACGACGCGCTGGCAGAAGCTGCCGCCGTTCACGCCTGGTTGGGGGTTGCGGATGCCCTCGAATGCTTAGCCGTGCTGACTGCCGACAAGCGGCAGGCTTGCCGGTTGCTGGGCGCAGCGACCGCTCTGCGCGCGCGGACCGGCGAGACACGGTTCGCCGTTTACCAAGCCGCATATGACGAGTTGGTGGCGAAGCTGCGGCAGGAAATGCCTCACCACGACTTCGCAGGTGCCTGGGCCGAGGGTCAAGGATTTTCCGCCGCGGAGATCATCGCGTACGCGCAGCGCGGCCGCGGTCAACGCAGGCGCTCGACTGTGGGTTGGGACGCGCTCACACCAACCGAACGCGACATCGTTGTGCTGGTCGGAGACGGCATAGCGAACAAAGAGATCGCGGCGCAACTGTTCATCTCGCCGCGCACCGTACAAACCCATCTCACCCATGCCTACGCCAAACTCGGCGTCACTTCCCGCGCAGGCATCATCCGCGAGGCGGCCCGGCACAGGCGATAGCGCTCCCTGACACGACGTGTAGTCAGCGGCCCTGGAATACGGGTGCCCGCTTCTGAAAGCGGGCGACCTGCGCTTCGACCGCATCCTGGCTTTTCCACGCCGCCTCGAACATGTCTTGATGGACAGGTCTCTCGGTGTCCCAGGCGCCGTCGTCATTGAGCACCCTCTTGGAGTGCCGCAGCGACAGCGGAGCCAGTCCCGCGATCTCCTGTGCCCATTGCTGGGCGTCCTCGAGGGTGCCTATCCGGTTCGCCATTCCGCACAGCAGCGCTTCGTCGGCGGGGAGCTTCTGCGCCGCCATCAGCATGGCGCGGGCTCGCCCATAGCCCACCAGGGACGTGAGTCGCCGGACCGTCCAGGTGTCGGCAGCCAACCCGTACTTGGCCACTGGCAGTTGGAAGTACGCGTTCGGGTCGACCACACGGAGATCACAGATGATGGCCAGTTGCACACCGGCCCCGATGACCGGACCGTTGATGGCCGCAACCACCGGTACCGGCGTGTGGTCGATCGCCGCGTTGAGCGCTATCGCCTTGTCCATCAGTTCGTCGATGAGGTTCTCCGCGGAGGCGGCCCCGGCCCCCGACAGGTCCATTCCCGAGCAGAAGACGCTACCCTCGCCGGTCAGGACGATAGCCTTCACACCGTCCGCTGCCGCACCTTCGAAAGTCGTCCGAAGTTGGTCGATCACAGCAGCGTTGAGGGCGTTGCGCCGTTCCGGGCGCTGTATCCGGACGGTCAGCACATCGGCGTCCCGCGTGACGCCGATCATGCCGCCGCCTCCGAGCTGTTGCCGTCCTTGGTAGGGCGTCGATGCGACACCGCTTCTCCTTTCCTGTCAACTCGTGCCATCGCCACCTGTGGCGAAGTGGGGCCTGGATCAGAAATTCAAGCCAGAGAACATGACCCGTCCGGGATCGTACTTCTGGC
The DNA here is from genome assembly GCF_030755175.1 of Mycobacterium sp. TY814. NCBI lineage: Bacteria > Bacillati > Actinomycetota > Actinomycetes > Mycobacteriales > Mycobacteriaceae > Mycobacterium > Mycobacterium sp. TY814. The sequence goes on along the minus strand of NZ_JAUFRY010000001.1, from coordinate 2,874,595 downwards.
GTACGGCCGTCAGGCGAGAGAGGTTCTGCCCGAAGTATCGGGCCGGCGGCTGATTGGCCTCGATGTAATTGACGTAGCCGCCGACCGAATACTGCTGCACCGCTTGGTGTGCAGTGCTCAACCAGCTGGTCGCGGCGGACGGAGAACCGGCCGTTTCGACGTACCACTGCACCAGAGCGGACTGCCGTCGCCACGGAAAGGCGGTGGCACCCGGCGCGACGGTGGCCATCGCGCCGTCCAGAGCGTGCATGATCGCCAGCATGCGGCCGGCGTTGCGGGGGAAGGCATCGACCGCCGCGGCGATCCCCTGCGCAACCGCAGGAGTGATTGTCGTGAAAACGTCGGAGCCGCCGACATATCCGACTGGTGCCGGGTTGAGGTTGTTGACCGCCAGGTACCGCACTAGGTCGAGGTAGTTGAAGGTGTGGTTTTCAGTACCGGTCGGTTGCACGCCGACAGCCGAAATGATCGCTGCCGCAACACTGTTGCCGGAGCCGGCCGGACAGGTCGCCAGGATCCGGCAATGAGTTCCTGTCGCGTCTGTGGTGCTGTCGGCCAGTGCCCAACTGTTCCGGTCGGCGGTACGCAACCAGTTCTGCCAGCCGACGAGGACCTGCGCGAACGCTTGCGGCGCGAAGTTCAGGTTCACCGCGTCGACGTCCTGGGTGGGGAACGTGGCAAAGGTCAACGAGGTGGTGACGCCGAAGTTGCCTCCGCCGCCGCCGCGCAACGCCCAGAAGAGGTCTGGGTTGCTCGAGGCGGACGCGGTGACGCTCTGCCCGCCGGGCAAGACCACCTGTGCCGACGTCAGCTGGTCACACAGCAGACCGGCATGCCGGGACTGGGCGCCCAGTCCGCCGCCCAGGGCATGCCCCGCGGCGCCGACCGTCGGACACGTGCCGGTCGGGATGCCCCGTCCTGCGGCGGCCAGCGCCTGGTGCACCTCGTATAAACCCGTTGCCGGCGTAACCGTCACCTGGCCGGTCGCAGCGTCGAAGTTGACGTCGCCCGGCAGCTGACGCAGATCGAGCACCATGGTTCCGTTCGCCGTCGAGGCTCCGGTGTAAGAATGCCCGCCGCTGCGCGGAGCGACCTTGAGCTTGTTGGCGGCGGCGAACGCCATCGCCTTCTGCACATCCGCGGCCGATTTCGGAGTGACGATGGCCGCCGGCGTCGAGTCGCTGTAATTGGTGTTGAAAACCGCCTTGGCCGAGCCGTATTGGGCACTGTCAGGTTGGATCACCTGCCCGCCCAGGGCGGTGGACAGACCGTCCCAGCCCGACGCGACCGGATCGGCGCCGGCCCGGCCCGGCCCGAAGACCACGCCGGCGGCCAACGCACCCGCGGCACCCCGCAGAAACGTCTGCCGCGAGATCTGTGCCCGGCGCTGCGTCATATCGGGCATGGTTGCGCATGCGGCCGAGGTAACTCGGTTGCCGCGTCAGGTATCAGCTGAACTGTGCCCTAACCGTGACGCCGACCCGGGTGGGCCGTCACGAGGTCCGGGGTGCGACGAAAGGCACCAAGACCTGGTCAACCAGCTGGACGATCAGCGCATCGTCAATCGGGTCGCCGGTCACCAGCAGCCGGTGCCACAGCACGCTCTGCCCCAACTCGCGGGCGATCTCCACCGGCACATCCGCGCGCACGTCCCCGCGGGCGATTCCCCTGGCCAAAAGGTCGGCCATCTCCTTCTTGCGCCATCCGATCACATCGGTACGGAAGGCCTCGGCGAACTCGGGATCGTTCGCGGCGGCGGCGATACCCGCCCGGATGACGGCGGCCTGCGGACCGGTGAAGAGATCAGCCCAGCCACGCAGGATGGCCAGCATGTCCTCGCGGTAGCTGCCGGTGTCGCGGTGCGGGATCGCCGCGACTGCGGTCCGCAGCAGGGTGTCCCGCAGCAGCGCGCGGCCGTCGGGCCAGCGTCGATAGAGCACCGCTTTGCTGGTGCCCGCGGCGGTGGCGACGGCCTCCATCGTGACGCCGGTGATGCCGTGCTCGGCGATCAGCCCCAGCACCGCCTCCCTGATCGCCGCGTCCAGTTCTGCGCCGTGACGTCGCCGCATCGCAATCCCTTCCAAGAAACGCTTGCGTTTCTTAGCGCTGTGCCTTACGTTGGCTGCAAGAAACGGTATCGTATCTTGGAGGTTTGTCATGGCGTCTCGGCCAGTCCTGTACCCGTTGCGCACGGTCGATTCCGCCGCCGTGCGATTCACCAATGGACGCCACCACCGCCGCCGCGTCACCATCGACCATCGGCCGCTGGCCGGCACCACCCCGTCGATGGTGCTCGACTGGTTCACCCACCTTGGCGAAACCATGTCCTACGGGGGGGAGATCATCGACCGGTACCTCGCGTGGCACCCCATCGATCACGTCCGCTGGGAACTGGCGCGCCCGGCGCCGGGTGGAGGCGCAGCCGAGGGCGCGCGGTTTCGGATCGTGGAGGCGTTCGGCGCCAAGCCAGAGTATGCGGTCGACGTCATCGACCGCGTCGAGAAGCTGGACGACACGGGTATCCGCCTGGTGACTCGGGTCGCGGGCGTCATCGTCATCCAACTGGAGCACACCTGGTCGGCCGGTTCCGACGGCACGCACTACGTCTCGGTGCTCGACCTCGGCGCGCGCACCCCGCTGTTCGCGCCGGTCAACCGCATCCTGTGCCGGCGTTTTCCCGACGACATGGTGCGGGCCTGGATCAGGCACAACATCGAAGAGGTCGGGCAATTGGAACACCTTCTGCCGCAACTGGAAACGCGGAGCGGATCAGATCCAAGGAAAGTTCAAGGATCCGTCAAGTAGGCACGGCGACGCTCATCGTGTCAGATCGTTTCCGAGGAGGCACGATGTCGCATCGCCGGTATGTACCCGCTACGAAGATCGCCGCGACCGCGGGCGTGTTCGCCGCTATGTTCGCCGCGTCCAGCGGGGTCGCTCATGCGGCCGCCGCTGCACCGCTGGGCTTTTGGACCACGGGCACCGGATCCGAACAACTGCTCGTCAGCCAGAGTGGGTGCTCACTGGCCAACGCGGCAGGGGTGCCCACGACATCGGGACCCTGTGCATGGAACCCGTCGTCGCGCGGCGGAATCCTGACAATCATGAGCAGCCAGACCCGTCGGCCGGCACCGGTCTACTTCAACGTCGTCTGGGTCAACCAGTCGACCATCACCGTCGAGGGTGACGTCTTCTACCGGCGATAGCCCGAGTTCTACCGGCGATAGCCCGAGAAATTTGCGCGGAATATCCGGTTTTCGGCCGATTAGGCTGCTTCCGGACGGGCGGTTGCACGCAGTCTCCCCACGCCCGTCAACCCGGGCTAAGGAGTGGATGGATGACAGGCGACACCAACTTTCCGTCGGGCGACCCTCGGAATGTGCCGCCCGGCGGCTACCTACCGCCGGGTCCGCAGTACGCGCCGCCTCCGCCGCCACCTCCGCCGGCGCCGAAGAAGAGCTCGTTGGGCAAGCGGATCGGCGCCGCGCTGGGTGCGGTGGTACTGGTGATCGCCGCGAAGGTCGGGCTGCATGCGGTGATGCACCACCGCCATGCCGATCGCCAGGCCAGCAGCAACGGCTTCGACTATCCGGTCGGCACCTGCCTGAACCTCGCGAAAGCGGGAATCATGGTCAAGCCGAGCGATGTCCGCGAAGAGCCTTGCTCGTCGCCCACGGCTCTGTCGAAGGTCGCCAAGCAGTACAAGGGCTCCAAGAATTGTCCCAACGACAACTACGGAACTCTCGAAGGCGGTGGCAGCGGGCTGTGTCTCGAAGACAATCTGAGCGTCGGCAGCTGCTATCACCAGGCGCTCATCTCACACATGTTTGCACCTACTGCCTGCAAGCCCGGAGTGTTGTCCAGCGACCCGACCTTCCGGGTGGCCGTCCGGCGCGACGGGGTGAACGACCCCGGGTTGTGCGCCGGGGAGCAGCAGGCGGTCAATTTTCCGGAGCCGCCGCTCACCTACTGCATGGACGTCCTTGAAAGCAGCGGGTGAACCGTCAGCCGGCACCCTTTCCGTTGTCGACGCGGTACACCGCACCATGGACGGCGGCGGCATCATCACTGGCGAGGAACGCAATGACATTGGCGACGTCGATCGGCTGCATCATCCCGCGCGGTGCGGCCGATCGAAGGATTAAGTCGTAGTTCGGATTCTCCGGTGCGCTGAACTGCTCGATCTGCGCGGTCAACATGCCGCCCGGGCAAATCGCGTTGACGCGCAACCGATCTGACGTGTACTCGACCGCCAGCGCTCGGGTCAGTCCGATCAGTCCGTGTTTCGCCGAGCAGTAACCGGCAGAATACGCCTGGCCCTCCACACCGGCGATCGAGGCGACGTTGACGATGTTGCCGCCCCGGTCCAGCAGGTGCGGTAGCGCGGCCCGGCACAGGTAGAACGGCGCGTTGAGATTGACGGCCAGGTCTTGCGCCCACTCGTCGTCGGTCATCGACTCGGTGCGACGCATCTGATGGCGCCCAGCGATGTTGACGAGCACATCGAGGGCGCCGAACTGTGCGACGCACTGCGCAACGGCAGTGCGGCAGGCACCCGGATCTGCGACATCGACTGACACGCCTGCGCCCCGCGGAATGTCGCCGAACACTGCGGCAAGCTTCTCGGCGTCTCGTGCTACGCCGAAAACCGTTGCCCCCTTGCGTGACAACAACCGAGCCGTTTCCGCGCCCAGCCCCGACGACGCCCCAGTCACGAAGGCGACCTTGCCCTCAAACGTTGCCATCGCACACCTTTCGATCGCTTCTCGACGCATTGTGCCGCAGCGCTGCTGGTGAACACCCACAGGGCTTGTGGTGGTGGTGTGCCCCTTGCCCACCCTCGTCGGCGCGAACCTGCACGTGGTGGTGTGCTGTGTGCTGTACCCCGTCACCTGTGCGCAATGCTGGGCTGCATTGTGAAAAAGGGAGTCGAACCCCCGGCACTGCCCATCGTGCGCCAAGACCGGCCGTTACCCGCCGGTGGGTTGTGTGCACGCTTCCGCGTCGACTACCGACACCACCTCATTCCGTCACCAGGTCTGCCTCCCAGTTGGCGCGCTGGATGCGCACGTCGAGTTCGCGCAACTCACGGGCGAGATCGTCGGCCTGCATACGCAGCTGCGCAACGGGCAAGGCGGACAACATCTTCAGTTCCGAGCGCAGCTGGCGTGCATATCCGGGCTGGTTCTTGCCGGCGGCTGCATCCGCGGCGGCCGTCACCACTGAGTGACGCAGTCGCAGCGTGTCTCTGCGGGCCAGTGCGTCGGTCAGGGTTCCATCGGAACCGATCGTTGTGGTCGCGTTGGTGTGATTGATCCGGCGGACCAGGGTCTCGAACTCGTCCAGCACCTCGCCGGCTTCGGCAAGTAGCGCGGCGGCGTCCTCGGCCGGATCTTCACCCTCCTGGAAGCGGGCACTGCCGACGATGCGAGCACGCAGCTGCTCAATACGGCGCGCCGAGTCTGCCCGCAGCGACAATGCCTCCGCCAACTTCATGATGTGTCCCTCGCTTTGTTGCGTTGAGCGGCAAGTGATTTATCCCCGAGTCTAGGTACTGCACGCGGCAATAATGGGCAGGAAAGTCTCATCGGCTCTGACGATTGAAGCAGGTGACCTGCATCTGTTGTGTAGATAGAGTTGTCCGCATGGAGTTGCGTCAAGTCGAGTACTTCGTCGCGGTGGCCAGTGAAATGAGCTTCACCCGCGCCGCGGAACGCGTGCACGTGGTGCAGTCGGCCCTGTCTTCGTCGATCGCCAAGCTGGAGCGCGAGCTACAGGTCCAGTTGTTCGACCGGTCGCGGCAACAGATCCGGCTGACAGCTGCCGGCGAACGCTTCCGCACCCATGCCAACGAGGTGCTGCGCGTCGCCCGGACCGCGGCCGACTCCGTCAGCGAATTTCGCGGCTCGCTCTCCGGCACAGTGGAATTCGGCTCCCTGATCTCGTTCGGCCCGATGGATGTGGCTCGTGCGCTGGGCGAGTTCCACAGTGCAAATCCGTTCGTACGACTCAAGTTGCGGCTCAGTCAATCTGGCGCATCGGCCTACCTTTCGGCGCTACTGGACGGCTCGCTCGATCTGGCGCTGGTATCGGTACCCAATCGTTTTCCTCCCCAACTGGACATGCAGTTGTTGTTCGAGGAACCAATGGTTTTCGTGTGCCGGGACGATCACGGGCTCGCGGGCCGGAAGCGGTTGCGGCTGAGCGACCTTGCCGGCGAGGAGCTGGTCAGTTACCCACCAGAGTTCGGGTTGCGGCGGTTGATCGACGACGCCTTTCACGCCGTCGGCGTGAAGCCGCAGACGTTCTACGAGGTGCCGGCCGGATTCGCCGACATCGCCGACCTGGTGGTCAACGGATTGGGTACCACCTTCATGCCCGAGTCGGAGGCGCGGCGCTTTCCCGCCTTGCGCTCCGTCGAGCTCAGCGCCCCGGTGGTCTGGCAGGTGTACCTCGCCTCTCCGCCCGCGGGCCAGTTGACGCCGGCCACCGCACGGCTTGCCTCAGTCCTCCTCGAAGCGGCACCACACCCAGTCGACCGGCGTTGACGGGGAATGAATTCGCCGACTCCGGCCTTGCGTACCAAGTAACGACGCGATTCGTGAACGGCAGGAAGGTTTCATCGAGATGAGCACGACGACATTGGCGGGCAAGCGAGCCCTGGTCACCGGCGGTTCGCGCGGCATCGGCGCGCAGATCGTTCGGCGACTGGCCGCCGACGGCGCCGCGGTGGCGTTCACCTACGCAGCGTCGGCGACCGATGCCGAGAAGCTCGTCGCCGAAGTGGCGGAGAACGGCGGCAAGGCGGTGGCGATTCAGGCCGACGCCGCCCGGGCCAGCCAGATCGCGGCCGCGGTCGAACAGACCGTGACCGAACTCGGCGGCTTGGACGTGCTGGTCAACAATGCCGGTACGGCCTACATGGCGCCGATCGACGAATTCCCCGCAGAGCAGTTCGAGCGCTCAGTGGCAATCAACGTCGCTGGCGTGTACTGGGCCGTCCGCAGCGCCGTCAAGCATCTCGGCGAGGGCGCCCGGATCATCAACATCGGCAGCATCAACGCTGACTGGGTGCCGATGCCCGGCCAGTCGGTCTACGCACTCACCAAGGGTGCGGTGTCCGCCTTCACCCGGGGACTTGCGCGTGAACTGGGCCCGCGCGGAATCACCGTCAACAATGTTCAGCCGGGTCCGATCGATACCGACATGAACCCGGACGACGGTGAGTTCGCCGAGAGCCTCAAACGGCTGTCCGCGCTGGGGCGATACGGCCACACGGGCGACATCGCCGCGATCGTCAGCTTCCTCGCCGGTCCGGAAGCCGGATACATCACCGGCGCGAACATCAACGTCGACGGCGGTATCACGGTGTGACGAGGGTGGTAGAGCTGCGCCACCCCGGGGATCACTCGCAGGGGGGATGGCTTCCCATGCCACGGTGAGTACCTCTTCGAATTAGCTCAACCGAGGAGGTCAATCATGTGCAGCACCAAAGATCCCACCGACCATTTCCGCACGACATGCCCGCACACCGGCGAGTACTTCATCGACCGGTACTGCTGGCCGGGTGTCTCGTCGATCGTCCTCGGGGTCCTGTCGCTGGCCTCCGGAGTGGCGGCCGCGGCCTATCGGCACTACGAGTTTCTCCTGACATGCGGTGTGGTGGCGGTGCTGGCCATCGCGGGCGGGCTCGCCTGGCTCGTGGTAGAGCACCACCGCGTGATCCGCATCGAACGCGATTGGCTTGCCGCTCATTCCGTCACCACCGCCGAGTCGCCGCTGCGAGCGGTCGCCTAGGCCGCTAGCGTCCGGGTGCCTGCTGCGCTCTGTTGGCGCCGCTCAACTCCGGTGAGCGCGCAGCTGATACAGCCCGTGCGTGGTGGCGACGACAGTGCCGGCCGCATCGGTGACCACTGCGTCGAGGATGTAGTCGGACTTGCCCTGCGCCGCCGCCTCGGCTTCGACGCGGACGATCGTCTCCTCGTCCATGGTCGCTTCCGCGCGTAGTGGCGTGGTGGCCATGGCCCGAAATGCGATGTCGACGTTCTTCACCAACGGGAAGTACTTGCTGGTGTCGAAAGTCGACAACGCGATGATGCCGCCCAGTACTTCGGCGACGGTGAATTGCACGCCGGCGTAGATGACACCGAAGTGGTTGCCGTTGCCCTCGACCGGCACCGTGGCGGCCGCAAAGCCGCGGCGCGCCTCGACCACCTGCACACCCATGTGGTCGGCGATCGGGATGGTCGACGACAGAGCGGAATTCATCATCTCGACGAGGGCGTCAGTCACGTCGTCGATCGTCGCACACCCGGCGGCATCCCCGATCACGCGGGACCAACGCTGACCAACCGGAGCGCCTTGAGCTCAGTCAAGCGCTGTGCGCCGCGCCAGGACACCCCTAAAAAGTCCGACCGGTCGGGATCAGCAATGTAACACTTGTCAACATGGCGTCCACTTCCTACCACCACGGCAACCTGCGGCAGGCGCTACTGGAACATGCGGTGCAGCTGGCAAAGGCCGGCGGGCCGGACGCGGTGGTGCTGCGCGACGTGCAACGGGCGGCCGGCGTGAGCAACTCCGCGGCGTACCGGCACTACTCAGACCGGCAGGCGCTGCTGGGCGCGGTTCAGGTGTACGCGATGACGTTGCTGGGTGAGGCGATGCAGGAGTCAATCGCCGCGGTCCCCAATCGCGGCCCCCGAAATCGTCGCGCCCTCGCCCGGTTGCGCGCCACCGGCCAGGCCTACGTGGACTTCGCCCTCGCCGAACCTGGCCTATTCCGAACGGCATTCGCCCCAGACGGGCCCAAGGAGACCGACTCGACCGTCGCAACAGACCGTCACCCGTTCTACATTCTCAGCCGCTGCATCGACGACCTGGTCGCCACCGGCGTGCTGACCCCGAGCCGGCGGGACGGCCTGGACGAGGCCGCCTGGGCGGCCGTACACGGTCTGGCCTCGCTATATCTGGACGGGCCGCTGGCAGCTGCGGACGCCGCCCGCAAGAAATTGATCACCGACCGCCTGCTCGACACCATCGAAGGCGGCATCCGCTAGGCGCAAATGTTGACACCGATAACTTGCGATGTCATGCTTGCCGATGTTATTGCTGTCAACATAAGGCGGACCCCTGATGAGTATCGATGCCCCCGAGCTTTCCCCGGTCGAGTCGCCACCCGTGCGGATCCGTCCCGCCGCCGTGCTGGCCGTCGTGCTGGTCGCCTCTCTGGCGATCAATGTCGAGACCACGATCGTCAATGTTGCGCTGCCGACCCTGAATTCGGCGCTCGGCGCGTCCACGCGCGGGTTGCAGTGGATCGTCGACGCCTACAATCTCGCGTTCGCCGCGCTGGTGTTGGCCGGCGGCACCGTCGGGGATAAGTTCGGCCGCCGCGGGACCCTGATCGCCGGGCTCGTGCTCTTCGCATTGAGCAGCGCCGGCGCGGCACTGTGCACGACGACCGGATCCCTGATCGCGATGCGGGTGGTGATGGGAGTGGCTTCCGCGTTGATCTATCCGACCACGCTGGCCATCATCACCGACACATTCCGCGAACCTCGTCAGCGAGCGGTCGCGATCGGCCTGTGGGGCGCGGTGACCGGCCTCGGCGTGGCGATCGGCCCGATACTCGGCGGCGCGCTGCTCGAAGTGTTCTGGTGGGGAAGCCTTTTCCTGGCGCTGGCGCCCATCGCGCTCGCAGCGGCTTTCGCTGCGCCCGTCGTCATCCCGGCATCCACGCCTGACCCTGGATCGCGCCTCGATCGTGGCGGGCTGGTGCTCTCGGTGGTCATGCTGGGCTCGTTGGTCTACACCATCATCGAAGCGCCAGAACAGGGCTGGAGCTCGGTACGGACGTTGGCCGGCTTCGCCGTGGCACTCGTGGCCGGCATCGGCTTCGCGCTGTGGGAGCGGCGGCAAGCCGACCCGCTGATCGACGTCACGCTGTTCACCAATCTGCGTTTCAGCGCGGCCAGCGGGGCCGTCACCGTGGCGTTCTTCGCCTTGTTCGGGTTCATCTTCCTGATCACGCAGTTCATGCAACAGCTGCAGGGCTTCGGACCGCTGGGCACCGGTGTGCGCATCCTGCCGGTCGCGGTGTCGATCGCCATCGGATCTGTCCTCGGGACCAGGCTGGCCGTCAGCAGGGTCGGCACCAAAGCCGTTGTCTTCCTTGGCCTGCTGATGATGGCCGCGTCCTTCGCCTGGATCAGCACCTGCGACCTCAGCGTCAGCTACCTCGAGATGGCCGCGCAAATGGTACTGCTGGGCGGTGGCCTGGGCCTGACCACCGCCCCGGCCACCGACTCCATCATGGGTGTGGTGCGTCCCGAGCAGGCCGGCGCCGGGTCGGCCGTCAACGACGCCACCCGCCAGGTGGGCGGCACTCTCGGCGTGGCGGTCATCGGCAGCGTCTTCTCCACCCTCTACATCCGCCACCTCACCGAAAGTCGAGCGCTGCAGCACCTTCCGCAACCGGCGCGATCCGTCGCGCAGGAGGGCCTGGCCCAGGGTCTGGCCGTGGCGGGCCAATCTCCCGCTTCGATAGCGGACACCGTCCGCACCACCGTCAGCGACGCCTTCCTGTCCGGGATGAGCGCCGGCTGCCTGACCGCCGCGGCGGTCTGCCTGGCCGGAGCCTTCTTCGTACTCGCCGTGCTGCCGGCACACCCGGTCGGGAGCCGGGCATGAGCGGGCGCGACCAGTACGGACCATGGGCGGTGATCACCGGAGCCAGCGACGGAATCGGCCGCGCCATCGCCAAACGCGTTGCGGCAGAGGGCCTCGATGTCACGCTGGTCGCCCGCAGCGAAGCGAGGCTGCAGGAGTTGGCCGATGAATTGGAGCGGTCCTACGGGGTCAAGACCCAGGTGGTCGCCGTGGACCTCGGTCAAAAATCCGGACCGGCAGCACTTTTGGATGCGACCAACGGGTTGGAGGTGGGCTTGGCCGCGCTGGCGGCCGGATTCGGGACTGCCGGACCGTTCGCTGACGCGGCCACTTCGGACGAACTGGAGATGATCGCCGTCAACGTCACCGCCGTCGCACAGCTCGCGCAGGCCTTCGCCGCCCGCATGACCAGACAGCGACGCGGCGGGATTGTCTTGTTCGGGTCCATCCTCGGCTGGCAGGGAGTGCCGGGCCAGGCGAATTACGCGGCCACCAAAGCGTACGTTCAGAGCCTCGCCGAGGGCCTGCACCGTGAACTCAAGCCCAGCGGCGTCGACGTGCTGTCGGTGGCACCCGGACCGGTACATACCGGCTTCGCAGCACGGGCGGGCCTGACGATGAAGTCGGCCGCCGCTCCCGAAGCGGTGGCCAACGCGATGTGGTCAGCGCTGGGGCGACGGGTGACCGTCGTACCGGGACCGCAGGCAAAGGTCCTGACGGCCTCCCTGAAGCTGCTTCCCCGCGGGATCAGGTCGATGATTCTGGGCCGCGTGATGGCCTCGATGCGGCGCTGAAAAAGTTTCCGCGGAATTTCACCCCGGAGCGGCCCTACGCTTTTCTGACATGCGGTGATCCTCGGGCGATGACCGCGTCGGTTCGGAGGTCGAAATGTCCTTTGTCACAGCGGTTCCGGAGTTCTTGACGGCGGCTGCCGCTGATCTGGGGACCATCGGGTCCTCGATCGGTGCGGCCAACACCGCGGCGGCGGGCCCGACGTCGGCGTTGCTGGCTGCGGGCAGCGACGAGGTGTCGGCTGCTGTCGCGGCGATCTTCAACGAGCACGCGCGCGGTTACCAAGCGCTCAGCGCCGGGGCAGCGGAATTCCACCAGCACTTCGTGCACCTGCTGGCAACGGGCGCCGGTTCCTACGCCGGTGCCGAGGCCATCAATGCCAATCCGCTGCAGAACTTCCTCAATCAGGTCAATGGGGTCGCCGAGACGCTGCTGGGGCGCCCGTTGATCGGCGACGGTCGCGACGGTGTCGACGGAACCGGCGCGAGGGGACAGAACGGTGGATTGCTGTGGGGAAACGGCGGTAACGGCGGGTCGGGGGCGGCCGGACAGAACGGCGGTCGTGGCGGCGACGGTGGCTTCTTGTTCGGCAACGGTGGCCGCGGCGGGGCCGGAGGCGCCGTTCCCAATGGCTTCGCGGGTTTCGGCGGTAACGGCGGCAACGCAGTCGGGCTGTTCGGCAACGGCGGCGCGGGCGGTGTCGGCGGAGCCGGCGGTACCGGGGTCGCCGGCGACGGCGGCGATGGTGGCGGCGGCGGGTTCCTGTTCGGCAACGGTGGCGTCGGCGGTGCGGGCGGACGCGGCTTCGTCGCCGGCTGGGGCGGCTTCGGCGGAGACGCCCTGGGCTTGCTCTACGGCGCCGGCGGCACCGGGGGTGCCGGCGGAGCCACCCCCTTCAACGGTGGCGTTCCCGGCCTCGGCGGTACCGGTGGCAGCGGCAACATCCTGTTCAACCTGATCAGCACCGGGGCCGACGGCGGTGCCGGCGGCGACGCCGTCGGCAATACCACCGGTGGGCAGGGCGGGCAGGGCGGCAGCGGCGCCGGTCAGTGGCTCGGCTTCGGCGGCGCCGGCGGGGTCGGCGGCGCTTCGCTGGGCACCGGGACGGGCGGGCCCGGTGGGTTCGGCGGCGACGGCGGGGCCTTCTTCGGCCTCGGCGGGGCCGGCGGTAACGGCGGGGCTGCGGATGTCGGGGGCAAAGGCGGAGTAGGCGGGCTTGGTGGCCTCGGCGGCATCGTCTTCGGGCTCGGCGGCGCCGGTGGGAACGGCTTCGGTGCCGCCAACCTGGCAGTGGGCGGCAACGGCGGACAGGGTGGCTACGGCGGCATCCTGTTCGGCATCGGCGGCCATGGCGGCAATGGGGGCATCGGAGCCACTCCGGGCATCGGCGCACCCGGCGGGTTCGGGGCTTATCTGCTGTTCGGCCCTAACGGGGCACCGGGGCTGACGCCTGCCTGAGTGAGGTCAGCCCAGACGTTTACTGACCCGCGTTCTGGGCCAGATCGATGGCGTACTGGCTCACGAAGTGGCCCGCCGACGCGCCGCCGTTGCACGACCCGTCGGACTCACCGGGACGCTTGACCCACAGGTAGGCGTCGGCGTGCGCGCCCGCCGTCGCCGTGGTGGGCGGGGTGCCCAGGGCGCGGCCGGACGGGTTGCACCAACTCAGCGCGGAGTCGGGCGCCGGCCCGGCCCCGTTGCGCGACGTGTCGATCACGTAGTGCGCACCGCCCGTCATCCCCGAGATGGCTTCGCCGTAGCCGGTTTCTTCATCGGTGCTGAAGAAGTTCGAGACGTTGAGGCTGAACCCACGCGCGTGGGTCACACCGACCTGGTTGAGCCGGTTGGCGATCTCCTCGGCACTCATCCAGCGCGAGTGCCCGCCGTCGACGTAGACCGCGGCGGCCGGGTCGCGGGTCAGCGTGTCCACCGCGTAGCGGATCAGGTCGAAGCGTTCCTGACGCTGGTCGGCCGACAGGCAGTCGGCCATGTCGAGGGCGTCGGGTTCGACAATGATCGCCGCCGGCGAACCGCCCAGGCCGGACGAGATGCTGTCGATCCACGCGCGGTAGTCCGCACCGGAGGCGAAGCCACCCGAGGCGTAACTGCCGCAGTCGCGATGCGGGATTCCGTACAGCGCGAAGATCGGCATGCTGCCGGCGGCCTGCGCGGCGCCGGTGTAGCTCGCGACCCGCCCGCCGACCGAACCGGCCGGAAACGCCTGGTCGAGCCAGTACGCCTGCGGGGTGTTGGCGATGGCCGTCAGCTGCGCACTTCCCGGATTGGCATTGTGGGCCGCCATCGCCGCCGACGCCGGGTCGACGTAGAAGGACTGTCCGGCCAGCGGATTCGACGAATCGACCAGACGCAGCGCCGGGGCGGACTGCGTCAGGCCGGCCGACAGAGCCGTGGCCGCGACGGCCGTGACCGTCAGGAAAGGAGCGATCCAGCGGGAAACTGCGCGCGCAGCTGTTGACATCACGCCAGTAAAATAATGCCGAATTGTGATAATCGCCAATCCTCGGCGACGGCTCGGACTCAGTGCCCCTTGAACTCGTCCATCGAGTTGTAGACGCCAACGCGGCGCAGGTAGAAGTCGCGCAGCCGGATCGGCAGCACGGCGCTGAGCACCTTGTTCATCTTCGACGTCCACGGAATGACGACGAACGGGCTGCCCTGCAGCATCGCCTTCCACGTCTCAGCGACGACGTCCTCCTGCTCGAGCATGGGGGTGAACAGGATGCCTTTGGCGCCGTCGAACATGCCCGTGTTGATGTAGGTCGGGCAGACCGTGGTGATCTTCACCTGGTCGTGGCCGGCCTGTTCCAGCTCGAGCCGCACGGAATCGGAGAAGCCGATCGCCGCCCACTTGGACGCCGCATATGCGGCCATCCGCGGAATGGCGTTGAGTCCGGCCGACGATGCGATGTTGACCAGCCGGCATTGTGCGCCCGACTGGATCATGGCCGGCAGAAATTCCCGGGCGACCAGCATCGGGCCGATGGAGTTGACCTCGACGGTGAGTGTGAAGTCGCGTGGCTCGTTCTCCCAGAAGTAGCCGTTGCCCCGCACGACGCCGGCGTTGTTGAACAGCACGTGGATTGTGCCGACGGTGCTACGGACCTGCTCGGCGGCCTCGGCGACCCGCTCCTGTGAGGTGACGTCGACCGTGTCGTAGTGGATGGTGCCCCCAGCCGCCTCCAACTCGGTTGCGGTCTCCTTCAGCGCCGCCTCGTTCGCGTCCCACAGGGTCACCGACGCTGCGCCCTCTTTGACGGCCTGGGTGGCGAACAGCTTGCCGAGGCCCATGGCGGCGCCGGTGACTAGGACGTTGGTGCCTTTGACGGATTGCATGACTGAGCTCCTCTGGGCATCGTCGGTGAAGCAACGGGTAGCTCCTACCGTTCTATCTCATCGGCTGCCGGGGCGATGAGTTTGGCGACGTTCGCTGGTCTGACCCGTTGACCGAGATATCGCGTGCAGATGAGGAAAAGTCATGGGCCACATCCACATTGAGCTGTTTTCCACCCTCGACCTGGTCGGGCAGGCACCCGGCGGTCCGGACGAGGACCCGGACGGCTTTCCCTTCGGCGGCTGGCAGGCGCCGCTGATGAACGAGACCAGCGGTGCGCAGGTCGTCGCCGCCTACGAGGGCACCGACGCGCTGCTGCTCGGCCGGCGGACGTACGACATCTTCGCCGCCTACTGGCCGCATCAACAGGACGGGCCGATTGCCACGCTGTTCAACAGCGTGCCGAAGTACGTGGCATCGCGCGGCCGGCCCGACCTCCCGTGGGCGGGGTCAACACAGCTGAGCCGGGACCTGGCCGGCGCGGTGCGCGAGATCCGGGACCGGCATGAGCACATCACAGTGGTGGGCAGCCTGAACCTGGTGCAAACCTTGCTGCGGGAAAAGCTCTTCGACCGCCTGGACCTCTGGGTGCACCCGATCGTGCTCGGCGTCGGAAAGAAGGTGTTCGACGGCGGCGCGGTACCGACGAACCTGAGGCTCCTGGAACCGCCGGTGGCCGGCCCGACCGGCACGGTGCAGCTGCGTTACGAGCTCGTAGACGGCACGCCCGCGACCGGTGACATGAGCGCGCGTCAGACTGCGGCCCGGTAGCCGGCCAGGAAAACCCGCACCGCGGCCTGCGCCTGATGGTCGACGTCGAGGCCGGACTCCACCGCCGGTCCGCCGCAGAACAGCGCCTGATCGATGCACCGGCCGACCACCAGGAACGCGAAATGCTCTGCGGCGGTGTCGGGTTCGTGGATCTGAAGCAGCCCGCGCCGGTCCAGTCTGGCGAAGCACTCGGCGAAGGCCGCCAACATGCGGCGCGGCGCGCGGTCGTAATAGAGCGCCGCAAGCTCGGGCAGGCGGTTGGCTTCGCCGACGACCAGTCTGCGCAATTGCACGACGGGTTCCTGCAGGACCGCGCGCAGGTAGTCACCGGCGAGCGCGGTCAGATCCCGCTCCAGATCAGTGGTCTCCGCCAGCGCCGACACCCGGTCCAGAAATGCCGACACCGTCGTCTCGAGAGTCTCGTCGACGATGGCCATCAACAATTCGTGCTTGTCGCCGAAGTGCTTGTACACCGTCTGTTTCGACACTGCGGCCGACGCGGCGATCGCATCGACGCTGGTGCCGTGGTAGCCGCCGGCCAGGAACAACTCCTGGCCCGCGGACAGGATGCTCTTCCGCTTGCGCGCCGAACGGCCCACTGGCTCGGTCATGCCGACCCTTCGTTTAGTACTGGACAGTCTAGTTTTGAGTACTGTACGGTCTAGTTCCATATTGACATGGAGGCCGCCGTGACCAGTACCGATTGCCCACCTCTTGCCGATCGTGTCACGAAGTCTCTGCTCGGCTACGGCGTCATCGCGGGTCCCGTCTATGTGGTGTCGGTCGCCGTTCAGGCGGCGACCCGCGATGGGTACGACCCGACCCGCCACGCCGCCAGTCAGCTCGCTAACGGTGATCTGGGATGGATACAGGTCGCGACGTTCCTGGTCGCCGGCGCGATGACGATCGCCGCGGCCGTCGGCGTCAGGCGGGCACTCGGCCCCGGACGGCGCTCGGCGTGGGCGGCCGGCCTGCTCGGTGGTTACGGGCTGGCCCTGATGGTCGCCTCAGGCTTCCGCGCCGACCCGTCAGACGGGTTTCCGCCCGGCACACCTCCGGGCGTCGGTCACCTCAGCTGGCACGGCATGATGCACTTCGCCGTCGCGGGCGCCGGCTTCCTCTGTCTGGTCGCTTCGTGCTTCGTGCTCGGCGGATGGTTCGCGCAAGTGCCGGGTGCCACTGGGTGGGCCTGGTTCTCACGCGTCACAGGTGCGGTGTTCGCGGGCACCTTCCTCGCGCTGTCTTCCGGAGCCGGCGGTCCGGCTTCGATTCTGGCCTTCACCGCGGCTGTCGTGCTCGCGTGGATCTGGCTGTCGGCGATCTCGGTCCGGCTGTACCGGGGCGTCGGCCAGCCATAGCGGCGGGTTTTGATCGGAGTCGGCGCGCTAGGGTGCTGGGGTCGGCCTCGACCAACAAGCCGATAGAACAGTTGGGCGAAACACTTATGACCACAGCGGCGGAGGCGTCGACGCTCGAATCTCGGGTCGGCCACTACTACCAGATGGATTACACCTACGAGGTGGGCCGCGAGAAGGTACGCGAGTACGCCCGCGCGGTGCAGGACTATCACCCGGCGCACTGGGACGTCGACGCCGCTGCCGAGCTCGGGTATTCGGGTCTGGTCGCCCCGTTGACGTTCACGTCGGTGCCGGGCATGACCTGCAATCGCCGCATGTTCGAGTCCGTTGTCGTCGGCTACGACACCTACCTGCAGACCGAGGAAGTCTTCGAGCAGCACCGCCCGATCGTGGCCGGCGACGAGCTGAGCATCGATGTCGAACTGACGTCCGTGCGCAGGATTGCCGGCCGGGACATGATCACCGTGACCAACACCTACACCGATACGGCCGGCGAGCGGGTGCACACCCTGCACACGACGGTCGTCGGCATCACCGCCGAGGATTTCGATCCGGCTGTCAAGCTGGCCGTGCAGAAAGCGATGATGCACGACGTCAACATCCTCGATACCGGCGAAGCCGATGCCGCCTACGTCAAGACGGTGCGCCCCGAGGGTGAGGTCCGGCTCGCCGAGGACACGGCGCGCACGCCCGGCACGCCGTCCTTCGACGAGCTGAACGTCGGCGACGAACTACCGGTGCGCCACACCACGTTGTCGCGCGGGGACCTGGTGAACTACGCCGGCGTGGCCGGTGACGCCAACCCGATCCACTGGGACGAAACCCTGGCCAAGGCGGCCGGCCTGCCCGACGTCATTGCCCACGGCATGCTCACCATGGGCCTGGGTGCCGGCTTCGCCTCCGCCTGGACCGGCGACCCCGGTGCGGTGACCCGTTACGCGGTGCGGCTGTCGCAGCCCGCCATCGTGTCGGCCATCGAGGGCGCGGACATCGAATTCAGTGGCCGGATCAAGTCTTTGGACCCCGACACCCGCACTGGTGTCATCATCGTCGGTGCAAAGTCCGCCGG
The DNA here is from genome assembly GCF_030755175.1 of Mycobacterium sp. TY814. NCBI lineage: Bacteria > Bacillati > Actinomycetota > Actinomycetes > Mycobacteriales > Mycobacteriaceae > Mycobacterium > Mycobacterium sp. TY814. The sequence continues at coordinate 2,856,582 of NZ_JAUFRY010000001.1, read as the reverse complement.
ACGGAAGATCTTCGGTTTGGCGACGATGAACGTCCGCTTCCGCTGAGGCTGGGTTGTCATCCGGTCAGCGGGGTGCGGACGCCCAGGACCGGTTGCCGGAGCCTGCCGTGGCTCCACCCGCGGTCCCACGGCCAACGGCGGCGATCATCGGTCCAGACCAGTTGAAACGCGCGAATAGGCGCCTCGCGTAACCGAACCGCGAATGTCAGGTGGACAACGGGGTGTTCGACCTCGAATTTCTTTGTCAATGAACGCAACTCGAGGTTTTCGGCGATCGGACCGTCGCATGCCGGGCGACGGGCGCTAGGTCCGCGGGGCCCATCACGCTAGGGTCCGAACAGAAGCATTTTGCAATGCACCCGCAAGAGAGGAACCACCCTCCATGAGCCGATCCTCGACCACCATCGACCCTGCTGCGCCGGTGCTTGTCACGGGCGCCAGCGGCTACATCGGCAGCTGGATCGTGCGTACGGTGCTCGAAGCCGGGCATACCGTCCACGGCACGGTGCGCAATCCGAACAAGACGTCGGGCCTCGAGCATCTGCACAAGCTCTCCGACGACCATCCCGGCCGGTTGAAGCTGTTCAAGGCCGACCTCCTCGAGACCGGCAGTTTCGACGAGGCGATGCAGGGGTGTGAGCTCGTGATGCACACCGCCTCGCCGTTCCTGATCTCCGGCTTCACCGACGCCGAAGAGGCGTTGGTCCGTCCGGCGCTGGAGGGCACCCGCAATGTGCTCGATTCCGTGAACCGCACCGACAGCGTCAAGCGCGTGGTACTGACCAGCAGCGTGGTCGCGATCTACGGCGACGCCCGCGAGTCACAGGATGTCCCGCACGGCGTTTTCACCGAGGAGCACTGGAACACCACCAGCAGTGCCGACCACCAGCCGTACCCCTATTCCAAGACGGTCGCCGAGCGGGAGGCCTGGCGTTACCAGGAGGCACAGGACCGGTGGGACATGGTCACCATTCATCCCGGCTTGGTACTCGGCCCGTCGCTGACCAGTGCCAGCGACTCGGCCAGCCTGAGCACGATGAAGCAGTTCTACGACGGCACCATGCTGGCCGGGGCGCCGGACATGGCCACGGGCCTAGTCGATGTTCGCGATGTTGCACAAGCCCACCTGCTCGCTGGTTTCACCCCGGAGGCGCATGGACGGTACATCACCAACGCCGACACTCTGACCTTCCTGGAAATCGGCAAGGTGCTGCGCCGGGGTTTCGGCCCGTTCTACGCGTTCCCGAGGACGACGGCACCGAAGGTGATCTTCAAGGCCATCGCTCCCGTTGTCGGACTCACCAGAAAATTCATCGACCGCAACGTCGGCTACCCCCTGGCATTCGACAACACCCGCAGCCGCAAGGAGCTGGGTTTGACCTACCGACCGGTCGAGCAGACCATCACCGACCACTTCCAGCAGATGCTCGACGATGGTCTGGTCCACCGCATTCCGGGAATCTCCAAACTCTAGTCGGCATGCGCCGCCGCTTCCTGGATGAGCTGGAAGCGCGAGGAGATGCCCAGCTTGGTGTAGACATGCGTGAGGTGGGCTTGGACCGTTCGCGGTGAAACGAAGAGGCGGGCGGCGATGTCCTTGTTGCCCAGGCCCTCGGTGACCAATCCGACGACGTCGAGTTCGGCCGGGGTCAGGGACTCCCAGCCGCTGGACGCGCGTCGGTGCTCGCCGCGGCCGCGCTGGGCGTAGCTGATCACTTCTTCGGTGGAGAGTGCGGCGCCTTCTGTCCATGCTGCGTCGAAATCTTTCTGGCCCATCGCATCTCGCAGTTTGGTGATCGACGCCTCGCACTCCGCCTGATGGACCTTGAACCGCACCTGGCCGGTACGCCGGCGGCGTGATTCGGCCGCACCGTAAAGCCTTGCCGCTCGCAAATTTTCGACGTCCACGCTCAGACCGGCCAGCACGTCAAGAATATCTGGCAGGTGTAGGTGGACGCCGCTGCTCGCTGCGCAGGCGAGCGCGTCGTGGGCGTCGCGCTCCGCCTGGTCTCGCTGCCCTTGAGTGTCCGCCAGTCGGGCTCGGGCCAATAGTGCCGCCACCCGGTGCCAGCCCGTCGCTACGGCGACGGCTTCGTCGGCCCACAAGCGGGCGTTCGTGAGGTCACCCTGGGCCCGAGCCGCCTCGATGGCATTGAAGCCACGTTGTGCCACTGCCAAATTGGGCTGCGCAACTTTGAGGTAGCGCCAGGCCGCCTCGCTTGCGACCTGAGCTGCCGCAACATCGCCGCCGGCCAGTGCCGCTTGTGCTGACGCCACGTAGCCCAATCCCAGAAAGTACTCGCCGAGACCAGAGACGGACTGCTGCGCAACTTCCCCTGCCGCCGCGGCCGCTTTGACCTCCCCCCGCGCCGCGTGCGCAACACCAAGGCCCATGAGGCCTGACGCCGCGAGAAAGTCATCGTGTGCCGCTTGACAATCGGCTACGGCAGCATCGAAATACGTTACGGCGTCTAACAGATCACCCCGCATCAGTAGGGCCCATCCGAGACTGAGGCGGCACTGTCGCGTGCCGAACCGATCGCCCACGGCAACGGCGAGGGCGTACCCCTCTTCCGCGGTCGCTTGCGCCGCGGCCGGGTCACCCTGCATGACAGCCGTATTCGACTGCTGGGCAAGGATTTGGCTCAGCCTCCATTGATCATCGATTGCGCGCGCGAGTCCAACCGCCTCGGCGTAGTACGTCGTCGCCGCGTCGGCGTCGTAGAGGTAGCCTGCGACGATGCCGCACGCCATCAAGACCCTAGCCAGCAGGGCCGGATCGTCAAGTTCACGTGCGACATCCAGCGCCCGCTGAGCGGGCGCCACACTGTAACCGACAAAAGTGGCAAGCACGGCCTTGTCAGCCAGGGCGCGGGCCAGCGTCGCGGCTTCGACCCCTGGGGGGTCCGCGCCGTCGGTGAGCGCGGCGTCGAACCACGCGTATCCTTCCAGGATCCGACCGCGGCTGTGCCACAACGGTTGCAGTGATGACGCGAGCTCCAGCGCCCGCCCTTTGTCGGAGTTCTCGAGGCTCCAGCCGAATGCGCCTTGAAGGTTGTCGATCTCGGTTTCGACCTGCTCAATGCGCTGCTCGTAGTCAGTGCGTCCAGGTGCATCGAGCAAGCCGGCCATCGCGGTGTAGTAGTCGCGGTGGCGATAGCGAATTTCGTCGCCCTCTCCCGATTCACCGAGCTTCTCGAGTGCGTACTGCCGCACCGTCTCTAGCAACCGGTAACGCATTCGGCCACCAGTGTTTTCGGCCACGACGAGTGATTTCTCGACGAGAAGCGTGAGCTGATCCATCACTTGATGACGCTCCATGTCCCCGGTACTGGCGACTGTCTGAGCTGCCTCGAGGTCAAATCCGCCCAGGAATACCGCGAGTCGGCGGAAGAGCACCCGTTCAGGTTCGGTCAGCAGCGCGTGCGACCATTCCACCGAAGCGCGTAACGTCTGCTGACGCCGGACGGCGGTACGCGATCCGCCGGTCAGCAAGCGGAAGCGATCGTGCAGTCCGTCGAGGATCTCGGTCAAGGACAGACTGCGCACCCGGGCCGCTGCCAGTTCGATCGCCAGAGGCATGCCGTCAAGGCGGGCACAGATCTCGGCGATTACGTGGTCGTCGCTGACGCTGAAGCCGGCCCGTGCAAGTCGGGCCCGGTCGGTGAACAACGCGATGGCATCGTCGGCCAGCGCCAGAGATGGGACCTGCCAGGTCGCTTCACCGGTCACTCCGAGCGGTTCGCGACTCGTAGCTATCACCGTGATACCCGCTGCGGCCGAGAGCATTTCGGTGACCAGGCGAGCGCTGGCATCGAGTAGGTGCTCGCAATTGTCCAGGACAATCAGCATCTGCCGCTCGCCGATGAACCGCAGCAGCGTGTCCATCGTGGACCGGCCCGGTTGGTCCGGTAGCCGCAGCGCACGTGCCGCCGTCACCGTCACGACATCGGGATGGGTGATCGGGGCCAGGTCGACGTAGCAGACGCCGTCGCGGAACCCGCCCGCCAGCTCGGCCGCAACATGTATGGCGAGCCTCGTCTTGCCCACACCCCCGGCCCCGGTCAGCGTGACCAACCGCGCGGCAGCCAAGGCTTCTCGGAGGCTCGCTATTTCCGCTTGGCGCCCAATGAAACTCGTCAGCTGCGGTGGGAGATTATGGGTGCGGCTCGGGCCTTCGGTGCGTAGCGGCGGAAAGTCATTACGCAGGTCGGGATGAGACAGCTGCACCACCCGTTCGGGCCGCGGCAGACCGCGCAGGACATGGCTGCCGAGATCGGTCAACCATGCCTCGGCCGGGAGTTGGTCGACGACCAATTCGCTGGTCGTGGCCGACAATACGGTCTGGCCGCCGTGGCCGAGGTCGCGCAACCGTGCGGTGCGGTTGATCGCCGGTCCGACGTAGTTGCCTTCGTCGCGCAGTCGCACCTCGCCGGTGTGAATGCCGATGCGCAGCTTGATCGGCGCCAGCGGCGCCCGCTGCAGCTCGACAGCGCAGGCCACGGCATCCGACGCGCGGGCAAATGCGATGACGAAACTGTCGCCCTCACCCTGCTCGACCGGCCGGACCCCGTCGTGAGCGGTAACCGCGTCGGAGACCGACTGGTCCAGGCGGGCGATGGCCGCGACCATGGCGTCGGGCTCGGTCTCCCAGAGTTGTGTTGAGCTTTCGACGTCAGCCAGTAGCAACGTCACCGTTCCGGTTGGCAGCTCGCTCATGCCTACGTCGCTCCAGTCGATTTCGCTCATGGTAGCCAGCGTGCTCGGCCAGTTGGCGCAAAACATCCGCCAATTGGCTAATGCGGTGACCGCTGCGGCATCGACACGTACGCGTCTGCACACGTGTCGGATTTCGGCATCTTGGCCGATGCCCGGTGAGCGGCTCCCGCCGAAAGTCAACGCCATGACCATGGACCTTGAGATACCGGCGATCTGCTACGACGATGCTCCGGACCCCGAGACAGCTCACCGCATCCTTCGATCGGCGCGGCAGCAGTCACCGATCGCAATGAGCCCCTACGGCCCCGAGGTTCTCACCTATGACCTGGTGCGCACCGTCCTGCGCGACACCCGCTTCGCCATGCCGCAGGGCGCCGGCCTCGTGGTGCAGGGCATCACGTCCGGACCGGTTTGGGACCGGGTGACGAAACTTCTGATCAGCCTCGACGGCGCTGAACACCACCGGCTGCGCCGACTGGTGTCACGTGCCTTCACTCCCCGCGCGGCGGAACGCATGCGCGCGGCGTGCGTCGAGGTCATGACCGAACTCGTCGATGCCTGCCCGGCCGGCCGCTGCGACGTCGTCGCGGACCTGGCCCGCCCCTTCCCGGTGCCGATCATCTGCGCGCTTCTCGGTGCACCACGCGCCGACTGGCACCTGTTCTCCCGCTGGGCGGACGACGTCAGCAAGGCCTTCGGCGTCAACGTCGCCGAGCAGGCGCCGGCGATTCTGCGGGCCTGGGAACAACTCGAGTCCTACGTCGAGGGCCTGATCGCCGCGCGGCGACAGTGCCTGACCGATGACCTGATCTCTGAACTGATCCGCGTCGAGGACGACGGCGAACACCTGACGCACGACGAGCTGGTCAACCTGGTCGTGATTCTGCTGAACGCCGGCACCGACACGACCCGCAATCAGTTGGCCGCGGCCGTGCAGGTGCTGGCGGATCATCCGGACCAATGGACGCTGCTGGCCGAGAACCCGCAGTTGGCCCCGCAAGCCGTCGAGGAACTCATCCGGCACACCCCGATCGCCCTCACCACCGTCCGCGTCGCCACCCAAGACGTCGAACTCGACGGCTTTCTCATCCCGGCCGGGACGTGCGTCATGGCGAACACGGCTTCGGCCAATCGGGACCCCGCCGTCTACGACGATCCCGACCGCCTCGACATCACCCGCACCGCGCCGCCGCCGATCCTCACGTTCGGCGGCGGCGTCCACTACTGCCTCGGGGCGCACCTGGCCCGAGTCGAGCTCGTCGAGGCGCTGCGGGTGATAACCAGCCGCATCCGGCGACCGCGCCGGATCGGTATTGTGCCATGGAAGCCCATGGTCGGAATATCCGGTCCGACAACGCTTTTGATGGAATTCGATCCGGTAGGACCTACTTCGGTGGCATCCTGATGCCGCCGTCGACGCGGACCACCTCGGCGTTCATGTACGAGTTGGTGATCAGTTCGATGACCATGGAGGCCAATTCGTCGGGCTTGCCCAGGCGGTGCGGGAACAACACCGATTGACCCAGCTTCGCCTTGAATGCCTCGGAGTGTTCGCCCTCGCCGTAGATCGGGGTGTCGATGAGGCCGGGCGCGACGGTGTTGACGCGAATGCCGACCGCGGACAGGTCGCGTGCCACCGGCAGGGTCAGGCCGACGACGCCGCCCTTGGAGGACGAGTAGGCCGCCTGACCGATCTGGCCGTCGAAGGCGGCGACGCTGGTCATGTTCACGATGGCGCCGCGCTCGCCGCTCTCGGTGGGCTCGTTGCGACTCATCGCCGTCGCGGCCAATCGAATGCAGTCGAAGGTGCCCACCAGGTTGATCGCGAGCACCTTCTTGTAGGCGTCCAGGTTGTGTGCGGAGGCGAACTCGCCGTCCTTGCCGATGGTGCGCTGGGCCCAGCCGACGCCGGCGGAATTGACCAGCGCCCGCAGCGGGCCGAGGTCGGTCGCCGTGTTCACGGCGTCCTCGATCTGCTCGGTGTTCGTCACGTCGACGCTGACGAACACCCCGCCGATCTCGTGCGCGAGTTCCTGCCCGCGTTCTGCCTGCAAGTCGGCGACAACGACTCGGGCACCCTTGGCGGCGAGTTGACGGGCGGTCGCGGCCCCAATACCCGAGGCCCCACCGGTGACGATTGCGCTAGCTCCATTGATATCCACGTGAGCACAGTACGTCACTCGCGGATGGCTCCTCCGTGCCTGATCTGCATCCATAACCGAACGGAGCTTGCCCCGGACACCCGTTGCGCATAATCTCCCGGGCACATGAGCTCTGTGCCATTGAGTCCCAGCATCCAGCAGGTTCGCATCCATTCGCCGGGGACGGTGTCGCTGGATTGCGTCGAGCTGCCGCCCTGCGGGCCGCGGGACGCGCTGGTCGAAGTCCACGCCTGCGGTATCTGCGGCAGCGACCTCAGCTACATCCGCCTCGGCGGTCTGGCCGGACCGGGCGGCGCGCCCATGCCGCTCGGGCACGAGTTCTCCGGCGTAGTGCGAGAGGTCGGCGCGGAGGTCACCGGCGTGGCGCCCGGACAGCGGGTCGTCGTCCATCCCGGCAACGACGTGTCGGGACGAATCGGTGGCGGCAGCGCGGCCGGCGGGCTGGCCGACGTGGTGCTGGTCCGGGATGCCGCCGCTGGCGAACGGCTCTTCCCGATTCCCGATGGCATGCCGATGGACGTCGCCGCGCTCGCCGAACCGGTCGCGGTAGGCATGCACGCCGCCGAGCAGGCTGACGTCGCTCCGGGCGACAAAGTCGCGGTATTCGGTTGCGGCCCAATCGGTTTAGCTGCTATCGCCGCGCTGGCCGACCGCGGCGTAAGCGGCATCGTCGGGGTGGACCCGTCGGCGGAGCGCCGCCGTCTGGCCGAGAGTCTCGGTGCGTCGGCGTCGATCGATCCCAACGACACCAAGGTCTGGCGGGAACTGCGGCGCTTGCACGGCACCCGGTCGCTGACCTATGGACACGCCCCTGCGACGGACGCTTTCATCGAGGCAACCGGGTCGGATGCGGTGCTGACCGAACTCATCGACCGGGCCGGTCCCGGCGCGCGGATCAGTGTCGTGGCCCTGCATTACGCGCCGGTGCCGGTCAATTTCCTCAGCGTCCTGATGAAGGAGCTGACGATCCGCGGCTCGATGGAGTACCCGACCCGGTTCGGTGACGCCGTCGACCTGCTGGCCCGCCGGGATCTCTCGGCTCTGATCACTCACCGATTCCCGCTGGGCAGTGTCGACGCGGCACTGCAACTGCTCACCGAGAGCCGCGAGTGCGGCAAGGTGATGGTGACCGTTTCCTGACGCGAGGGGGGCTGGCCGGCCCTTACTTGTAGGTCAGATGCAGGTACTCGCGACGGCGTGCGAGCACACTGGGCAACCACGGACCAACCTCGGCGGCATCGATCCATTCGGTGCGCTCCAAGAGCATCCGCAGCACGGTGACCGCTTCCAGCCGGGCCAGCGGCGCGCCCAGGCAGAAGTGAATACCTTTGCCGAAACTCATGTGCCCCTTGCTGATTCGACGATCCAACCGGAAGTCGTCAGGGTTCTCGAAATGGTCGGGGTCACGGTTGGCCGCACCCCACAGCAGCAGCACCCGGGAATCCTGGGGCAGTGCGGTGCCCGCCAGTTCGGTGTCGGCCAGAACGTGGCGATAGTGCGCCCGGAACGGCGGCTCGAGCCGCAGCGTCTCCTCGATGAACACCCCGAGCAGATCCGGCTGGGCGCGCAGCTGCTTCTGCAGGTCGGCGTCGGTGGCCAGGATCGCCATCGCGGTGCCCAACAGCGATGCCGTCGACTCGCCGCCGGCGCTGAACAACGAGACCAGGATCAACAGCGCGGTGAAGGTGTCGAGGTCGCCCGCCGCGCAGGCCCTGGCCAGCACGCCCATCAAGTCGTCACCCGGGTTGGTCGCGGCCACCTGCTGGCGCGTTGAGATGTAGGCGCTGAGCTCGCTGATGGCGGACATGGACGCGGCCAGTTCGTCGGTGGACATCAGGCCGTCGAGAAGTTGGGTGCTGGCACAACCCCATCGCGCCAGCTGGTCGGCGTCGGCTTCGGGGACACCGATCAGTTCGGCGACAACCATCATCGGCAAACGGTTCGCGATGGCGTCCATCCACTCGACGGCACCGTCATCGGTCTCCGCAGCCCAGAGACTCTCGAATATCTCAGCGATCAGCGGCTGCAGCGACTGCACACGCTTGGCCGTGAACTGCCCGAGCATCAACTTGCGGTGTGCGGCGTGTACGGGGTCGTCGGCGGTGACCAGGATGTGGGTGCGCCCGCCCACGCCGTCCATCGGGAACGGGACGACCCCTTCGTCTGACCGGAAGGTCATCGTCGCCGTCAGGTTTGAGGAGAAGACCTCGGGCCGGTTCACCACGTCGGTGATCGCCGGCCAACTACTGACCAGGTAGAAGGCCGAATCGCCGACGCGGTGAACCCCGCCGTCGTTCCGCAGCCGGGCGTACAGGGGGTACGGATCCTGAATTGCCGCGTCGCCGAAAAAGTCGACGGGATCGATGCTGGCGGTCATGGCGTGGACGGTAGCAACTCGGGGGCTATGTCGTCCGACCCTTGCGCAACATTAGCTCCGGTGACGGTGGTGAGTCAGCGGGCGAGTCCGAGGAGAGGCGCCCTCAGCCCTTGGCTGACTCTTCGATGGCTTCCTGGTCCACGGTCCGCTTCGCACGCACAGCCGTCCGCGTCGCCCGCCGCCGCGGAAGGCGTTCGGAGATGCCGCTCAGCGAGTTGACCATCCTGTTCATGGTGTCGACCGCGGCCTCGAGTGTGTCGGCGGTAGGCGTCAACCTCTCGACGGCGGGCGACAACCGACTCAAGATTTCCGCCGTCTCGGCGAACTGTTCCAGAGGTCCATTCTTTGCCAGCAGCGTGTCGATGATGCCGTCCTCGGCGAACAACCGCTCGACAATGCCGTCCTCGGCGAACATCCGCTCTAACGGCCCGTCCTTGGCGAGCAGCCGATCTGCGAGCCCACCGGGCTCCAGGATCCGTTCCAGCGCACTGCCTTCGACGGTGATCCGGTCGAGTAATCCGCCGGGCGCGGTCAACAGGTCGACGACACCACCTTCCCGCATCAGCTTGTCGGCCGGGCCGCCGCGGACCAGGGCGCGCCCCATCGCCCGGTCATTCTCGGTCAACTCGGCAACGCGATTGGCACCGACGAGTGCGCCCCGCAGCGGAAAGAGGTCGGTGATCGGGTCGACCGTCTTCGGGCCATCCTCACCCAGGGCCTCTTTCACACTCCCGAGCGCCATGGCCGCGGCGGCGAGTCCGGCGTCGGCCACCGCGACGCCGGCCCGCACAGGCACTGCTGCTACGTCGGCGATGAGCTTGGTGATGTTCACGCGGAAAGTGTATGGCTCGGTGCCGTCTCCGTGGGCAATCCCGGCAAAGGGATCGGTGGTTCCATCACCCGGCCTTCGGCGGCCGAACGCAGTCGCTACCGTGGTCGCATGGTAGATGTCGCCAACCGCGGGGGCGCCAGGAACGTCGTCGCACTCGGCTTGTCCTTGCTCGTGGTGGCACTCACCTCCGCGGTGGGTGGGCTGACCGCCGCCAACAGCGCCGAACAGTACGGCCGGCTGAAGCAGCCGTCCTGGGCACCCCCGTCCTGGTTGTTCGGGCCGGTATGGACCACCCTCTATGTGCTGATGGCGGTGGCGGCCTGGTTGGTGTGGCGCAGTGGGCCCATCAGCGCAACGCGGCGTGCTCTGGGCGCCTACTGCGGACAGCTGGCCCTCAACGCCGCCTGGACCCCCTTGTTTTTCGGGCTCGGCTGGCGCGGCGTGGCATTGATCGACATCACCATTCTGTGGGTCTTATTGGTGGCTACTGTCGTGCTGTTCTTTCGCCGCAGCGCCGTCGCCGGATGGCTATTGGTGCCTTACCTTCTCTGGACTACGTTCGCCCTCTGCCTGAATTTCGCTGTGTGGCAACTCAATAACTGACCAGTCCGGCATGACTGCGGGCAGCCGCGCACGCAGCCTGCGCATCGTTCTTGTGGTCGAAGCACTGATCAACGCCAGGACCTTCGGCGAACCATTCCCCGGTATCAAGCCTGCCGACAACATAACCGCCGGAGCTGTACACGCCCGACTCGACGCGCTTCCAACTCATCGTGCCCGCCGCGGCTCGCAGCCAATCGGTGAGCACCCGCACAGGGTTGCCGCTTTCCGCAGCGACTACTGAGCGAAAGTCCGCCTCTGCGCCGTCGATCGCGTATGCCATCATCATCCAGCCGAGGTCATCCATTTCGATCACGAGCATCAAATTGCCGACGCGTATCGCACCGTCCCCGTCGACGCACCACGGCTCCCCGAGTCCACCACTGGCTTTGACGGCATCGCGCACGATGTCGACGGAGCGAGGGATTCCTGCGCGGGGAGGATCGCGGTGCGGAGCGAGCCAGTCCAGGTAGTTATCGTCGTCTTCCCGGAACACCCTGGCTGCCATCATTACTCCTCTCCGGACCCCTGAAACCCGGCCTCGAAACAGGCCCGTAGCTTAAACCCGCCCTCTGACAAGTCGAGACGGCTTGTGGCGCGATGCCGGTGTCATCGGAGGGCCGGGGTGCGCCGGCCCAAACTAAGAAGCCAGGGCAGAAAGTCGAGTACCCCACTACTCAGTCAGAGTTGAGCACCCTACCGAAGACTCCGGGTCACAGTCGCATCGTGTCGACGGAAACCATTGCGGCACCGCTTTCGACGGGTGCGGCCGGAAGTGATGGGGGTTCTACCGTGACTAGTTTTCTGACGGCTCCGCCGGAAACCATTTCCGCTCTGCTTCTGACGGGTCCGGGATCGGCGCCGATGGCAGCGGCGAGTGGCGCCTACGCCTCCCTGGCCGAGGCTTTGGAGGAGCTGGCCGGGTCCTTTTCCTCGGTGATCACCAGGGTGACGGGCGAGGCATGGGCGGGCCCAGCCGCGACGGCGATGGTGAATGCCGCCGCTCCGTACACGGCGTACTTGAGTGAGGCCGCAAGCCACGCTGCTGGAGCCTCCCGCGCAGCGGAGATGGTGAGCAGCGCGTTCGATTCCGCGCGGGCCGCGATAGTGCATCCGTTGTCAATCTTGGCCAACCGCAGAGCATTTGGGCAGCTGGTTCGGTCAAATTGGTTCGGGCTGCTCACGCCGACGATCATGGCCGCCGAGGCACAGTACGAAGCGATGTGGGCCACCGATGTTGAAGCGATGCTCAGCTATCACGCCGGAGCGGTGGCCGCGGCGGAGCAATTACCAAGCGCACTGGCGCAAGTCGTCCAGAACCTGCCCAACGTGGGTTTCGGGAACAAAGGCAACGGCAACATCGGCAGCGGTAACACCGGCTCGGGGAACATCGGGATGGGAAACAGCGGCGACGGAAACAGCTCGCTCACGTCCGCGCAGTCGGGTCACAACAACGTCGGTGGTGGCAACCAGGGCAACAGCAACGTCGGCGCCGGCAATGTCGGTGTCGGCAACTGGGGCTTCGGCAACAATGGGAACGGGAACATCGGCTTCGGTAATGGCGGCCCGGCCGATTTGAACAATCCCGACCTGTACACCTTCCACGCGGGCCGAGGCAGCAACAACATCGGCATGGGTAACACCGGTAACGGCAACGTCGGCCTGGGCAACAGCGGCGAGGGGAACGTGGGCGGCGGGAACACCGGCAGCGGAAATGTCGGGGCCGGGAACTCCGGCACCGGCAACTTCGGGTTCGGCAATACCGGTAATAACAACATTGGCATCGGCCTCACCGGCGACAACCAGGTGGGTATCAACTTGGCAGGGCTGCTCAACTCCGGCAACGGCAATATCGGCTTCGGCAATTCCGGCCACAACAACGTCGGCTTCTTCAACTCCGGCGACGGCAACGTCGGCATGTTCAGCTCCGGCACAAACACCGTATTTCCCGGACAGCTCAACAGCCTTGGCGTCGGTAACTCTGGCACCGGCAACCTCGGAGTGGGCAACGCGGGCGCCGGCAACGCCGGCTTCTGGAACTCCGGTCTGTTGAACACCGGCTTCGGTAACGGCGGGTCGATCAACACCGGTGCCCTCAACGGGAACAACGTCAATACCGGATTCCTCAATTCAGGGGAGACCAACACCGGCTGGGGCAATTCCGGTCACTCCAATACCGGCGCGTGGAATGCCGGCACCTTGAACACCGGTTTCGGCAGCGCCATCGATCAGGGATCAGTGGCCGTCGGCGCGACGGGCAACTCGGGGTTCGGCAACAACGCTCGCGGCGGAGCCTCGGGATTCGGCAACAGCGCCGACCCGCAGGCCTGGTTTGAGAGCGGAAGCATGTCGGGATTCTTCAACACGGCCAGCGGGGGCGGGATCATCAACGGGGTGAGCTCGGGCTTCTTCAACACCGGCCTCACCGGCGCCATCGGCGGCTTCCCGGCGGGCTGGTTCAGCGGCTTCAACTCGGGTCTTTTCAATTCCGGCATCGGCAATTCGTTCATGTTCAGTCTGAGCAAGCTGGCGATCCGCCCGAGCTGACCGTGGGCAGGCGCCCAGCGTCGCCCCTCGTTTCCATTTGCCGTAACACTACTGCGGGTAGTTTGCCGGAGGTAGAAGCGTTGTCGGCGTGGACATTTCGACAACAGCCACCGACTCAGGTTCAGCACACCGGGCGGCAGCGCGACGGGCGTTGCGTTTGCTGCCGTTGAACAGATCGCAGAGGCGGTCCACCGCCCAGACGGTGCGCAGTCCGAGCCGGCCCAGCATCACGAAGGGAGGAAACTTGGGCTCGTCCTTCCAGATGCCCTGAAGATCCTCGTGCCGCTTTCCGTCGACGATCAGGTCCGCGATGAGCGACCCGACGTACGGCGCCTGGGTCAGCCCATGACCGTTGCACGCGAGCATGTAGAAGACATTGTCGCCGAGCTGTCCGGCAATCGAAAGCCAGGACGAGGTGATCGCGATCCAGCCTCCCCATGCCCGCGCGACTCGCACGTCGGCCAGGGAAGGAAACCGCGTCGCGAAAGCGGTAGCGAGTTCCTTGACGAGCCCCGGATCGGGCGCCTTCACCGGGAGCGGGTACTTCTTGCCGCGCTCGAGGCGTCGGACGCCGAACACTATGGTGTTGCGCTCGGTGAGGCGGTAGTTCTCCATGATCTGGTGTTGCGTCACCACTCCCGACCGGCTGCTCCATCCCAGTGCGGCGAGGCGCTCCGGCGCGATCGGCTCCGTTTCCACCTCGATGATCCACGCGGGCACCGAAAGACGCTTGGGAGTGATGTCCCACTCGCCGGAGTAGGCGTTCGTCGCGAGCACTACCTTGTTCGCACGAACTGTGCCACGAGGGGTCGAGATCACGACCTTTCCGCCGTCTCGCCAGACATCGGTGACCTTGGTCTGCTCGAATACCCGAGCCGATGTCGACAACAGCGCACGCCGGACACCGCGGCTCAACTTGCCGGGATTCAACATCCCACCAACGCCCTCGCGCATCCCCCCGACGAACGCGCGAGGAATCCCCAGCTCCTCGCTCGTGCCGACATGTCCACGGCCGCCCGCGCCCCTCAGAATCGCGGCGCAGGCACGGACTCGAAGCATCTGGACGCGCGACACTGCGCCGAACACCATCCCGTTGGGCTCGTAATCGCAGTCGATGTCGTGGTCCCGGATCAGGCCTTCGGCGAACTGTGCCGCGTTGTCGGCCAGCCGGACCATGCCCGGAATCTGGTTGGGGTAGAAGAGCTTGAGCAGCCGCAGGTCCCCACCCGGCGCGCCCGCGATCTGTCCGCCATTGCGGGAGCTGGACCCGTAACCGCAGAACTCCGCCTCCAAGAGCACCACATCCTGCTGGCGCTCGGCGAGCCGAAGTGCCGTCGCCATGCCGCCCATACCGCCACCGATCACTGCGACATCACACGTGAGGTCGCCGATCAGGGCGGGCCGGACGTCGGTGGGCGGGTCGATCCAGCCGCTGAAGGTGCTGTACTCCACTTCGTCGATTGTCATGACAGCGCACTCACTTTCTGTGTCGGTTCAACATCTGTCGTCAGGTGGGCGTGCAGCGCGCGGTACGCGAGGTAGTAGACGACGCCCTGGGCTCCCCACGTGGCAAGCGCGGCGGTGTAGAAGAACGTGCGGTTCTCGTCGTCGAAGGCGAAGGGGAAGAAGTCATAGGTGATCGCAATGGCGGTCGCCGCGGCGGTGACAGACGCCGCCCAGATGGCCAGTCGTTTTTCGCCAATGCCCCAGAGCCGCACGACGAAGTAGGTGAGGAACACCGTGGTCAGCAGGTTGACCACGACGTAGAACGTCGCCGGTATGACGTGGAGTGTCTCGTCGTGGAACTTCCGGAGGCACAGGCCGGCGGCGACGGCGAGTCCGAAGACGCCGATTTCGACGGCAATGGTCGGCTTGTAGCGGTGCGTAACCACCATGAGCCCCAATACCAGGATGAGCGTGAAGCCGACCGACCGTGAGAACGCGTCGAGGAAGAACGAAATCTGGAAGGGGATGCCTGCGGTTGCACCGAGTAGCGACCCAACCAGGAAGTTGGTGGCTGATATCCCGACGACAAAACATTCCAGGCCGAGCAGGTAGTTGCCGTAATTCCGGATGAATTTCCACCCGAGGAAATAGCCGACGACAACCAACCAGACATTGGCGATGAGGAAGACGTATTCCTTCATTGCCGCGACTCCTTTCGCAGTGCAGTTGGCTCAACTGTCGCCAGCCGCAATCGCAGTCACAACGACAGCGCGCACCTGCTTTGGCGATGGGAGGTGCACGTTGCACCCGTCGCTTCTCCTGGCGATCGCACCGGTGCACGTTGCACCAGTCCTGTTCAAAGCCGGTGCGCGTTGTCGTTGTGACCGAGGGCGCCGGTTGGCGAGAGTCGATGCACCAAGCAGGGAACAGCGAGGAGTTGGCAGCGATGGCAGCAGATCCAGTCACCCCGGTCGAGGAGTTCGACCGAGAATTCGATATCGTCGTTATCGGAGCGGGAATCTCGGGGATCGGTGCGGCAACGTATTTCAGCCGCGAACTCCCGCACAAGTCCCTGATCGTGCTCGAGGGCCGCGACAACATTGGCGGCACCTGGGACCTCTTCCGGTATCCGGGTATTCGCTCGGACTCCGACCTCCACACCTTCGGGTACGAATTCAAGCCGTGGCGCCATGACTCGGCGATCGCCGACGCGCACCTGATCCGGGAGTACCTCCAGGAAACGATTGACGAGAACAACCTGGGGCGCCTCATCCGGTTCAACCAACGCGTCGTGCGGGCGGAGTGGTCCTCAGCGGACTCGAAGTGGACGCTGAGTGTTCAAATCACCGACCCCGCAACGGGATTGACCATCGCGAAGACCATCCGTGCGGGATGGGTCTTCGCAGCCACCGGTTACTACCGCTACGACCACGGCTACTCACCGGAGTTTCCGGGACGTGAGGCCTTCGAGGGTTTGGTGGTGCACCCCCAACACTGGCCGGAGAATCTCGACTACAGCGGCAAAAGGGTCGTCATCATCGGCAGCGGCGCAACCGCAGTCACGATGGTGCCGGCGATGTTGACCGGCACCGCCGCCGCGCAACACGTGACGATGTTGCAGCGCACCCCGACCTATATCATGGCGATTCCCCGCGTCGACCGTGTCGCTGTCGCGCTCACGAAACTTCTTGGCGCCAAGCGGGGTTACGCGGCGACGAGATTCAAGAACATCTGGGTCGAACGGGCGATCGTGAAGGGTCTCAGGGCGTTTCCGAAGACGGGGCGGCGGCTGATCCGGCGCGAGAACATCAGGCGCCTCCCCGTGGGGTTCGACGTTGACAAGCACTTCAACCCGCCGTACGACCCATGGGACCAACGGCTGTGCGCGGCGCCCGACGGCGACTTCTTCGACGCGATCTGCTCCGGTAGCGCCTCCGTCGTCACTGACTCCATTGTGAAATTCAGCAAGCACGGAATTGTGCTGGCGTCGGGCGAGGAGCTGGTAGCCGACATCATCGTGACCGCGACCGGGCTGAACATGCAGCTTTTCGACGGCATGCCGATCATGGTCGACGGGCAGCAGGTCGACATCGCCCAGTCGTTCTGCTACCGCGGGATGCTCCTGAGCGGAATCCCGAACTGGGCGATGGCCATTGGCTACACGACGTCTTCCTGGACCCTGAAGATCAGCCTGATGTGCCGGTACTTCATCGACCTGGTCAAGCACATGGATGCGCACGGATACGACCGGGCGGTCCCGATCCCCCTTCCGGGCATGGACCGCAGGCCAGTCATGGATCTCCAATCCGGTTACGCCAAGCGTGGCGCGAAGATCTTGCCCAAACAGGGGCCGGCCGCACCCTGGCGGATGGCGATGTCCTACCAGGAGGACGCCAAAGCACTGCGTGGTCCGGTGGCCGACGAGAACCTCGATTTCGGCACCAGCCAGTCGACTTCGCGGCGTGCACAGAGCCGGCCGGCACATGTCTGACAACGCAGGCGACCAGTACGCTGCCCTACCGTCCGGGACGACGATTTGTTTCCGCGATTTCGGCGCTCAGCACGACCCGACACTCCTGCTGATCGCCGGGCTGGGCGAGGATCTGACCGTCTGGACCGACACTTTCGTCGGATCGTTTGTCGCCCAAGGCTTTCGGGTCATCATCATGGATAACCGGGACGTCGGTCAGTCCACGTTCGTCGCAACGCCGCCACCCCGAATGTGGCGTCAGGTTCTTGGCTGCCCGCGCAGTGACGGTTACTCGCTGGCGCACATGGCCGACGACTGCGTCGGTGTGCTCAACCATCTCGGGATCGCTCACGTTCACCTGGTTGGACGATCGATGGGAGGAATGATCGCGCAGACGATAGCCGCGACCGAGCCTCAGCGAGTCCTGTCCCTGACCTCCATCTACTCGACCACCGGGTCGCGCAAGGTCGGCCAACCGGCTCTGTCGACGATCCGCCTGCTCATGGGCCCGCCGGCGAGAACCAGAACCGCAGCGGTCCGCGCCCACCTGCGCATCACCGGCCACATCGCCGGATCGGCGTACCCCATCGATGACGCCGAAGAGGCCGCAGTCGCAGCGCGCGGCTGGGATCGCAGCGGCGGCGACCAGGCCGCCGGCGTGGCCCGCCAGATTCAGGCAATCCAGTCCTCCGGAGACCGCACCGCACAGGTGCGCCGGATCGTCGCTCCAACGCTGGTCATCAACGGCGATCGAGACCGGATGGTGAATCCCAGCGGCGGCACCGCAACCGTCAGCGCAATCCGATCGGCACAGCACGTCGTCATCCCCGGGATGGGCCATCACATTCCCAGGGCCCTGGTGGGCCCGATTACCCAGTACGTCTCACAGCACGCGGACCGCGTCAACCAAGGAGGAAGCCGTGTCGAAATTTCCTAAGGACGGCGCTGACGTCGCATCCGTCGATGTCGTGATCGTCGGTGCCGGCTTCGCCGGCCTGAGTGCCGCAGATCGCCTGACGAGCATGGGCCGGTCGGTCATGGTCCTCGAAGGCCGTAGCCGCGTCGGTGGCCGATCGTTCACCGGTGAGGTGGCCGGGGTCAAGGTCGACCTGGGCGCGACATGGGTCGCGCGACGGCACACAGCGATCCGCGACCTCGCCACGCGCGTGGGATGCACCACGAGCGGTCAGTTCAACCAGGGCCGCAACGTTCTGTGGATGGATGGACGGCGCCAGACCTACAAAGCCAACATTCCCGCGATCTCACCGGCAGCCATGGTGGACATGGCGCGCATGAGCATGCATTTGAAGAAACTGGTGGCGACCATCAACGTCGACGCCGCCTGGGAATCCCCAGACGCCGCGCAGCTCGACACGATCTCTTTCGGCAAGTGGCTCGATCGCAAACGCGCCAGGGCCAGCACGCGTGCGCTGATGACCATCGTCAGCAAGGTGCAGTGGGGCGCCAGCCCGGAAGACGTCTCGCTACTTCATGTGTTGCGCTACATCCGCGCCGCGGGTGGGATCGACCACATGCTGGACGTCGAGGGCGGGCAGCAGCAAGACCGATTCAACGAAACCACGCAAGAGATCGCCAGACGGCTTGCCGAGAAACTCGGCGACAGTGTGGTTGTGGATGCGCCCGTTCGACGAATCACCCAAGACGACAACGGCGTTATGGTGTGCACCGACTCGACGCGAGTCAACGCCCGATACGCGATCGTCACCACGGCCCCCGCCCACCGCGGCGACATCGCGTTCGAACCCGTGCTCCCGGAAAAGGCCGCGGGACTCACAAAGACGTGGCGCATGGGCGCGCTCAGCAAGGCGTTCGTCGCCTATGAGACGCCGTTCTGGCGGACCGACGGACTTTCCGGCGAGGCACTGATCGACGCCGGGACGGTGTTCATCACCTTCGACGTGTCGCCCGGTGATGGGGGGCCGGGCGTCTTGATGGCGTTTTGCGACCCCCGCACATTCGACGGTTTCGGCCCGGACATTCGACGCAGCCGCGTCATCCAGCAGATGGTCGATTTGTACGGCAACCGAGCGAGCAGCCCCATCGATTACATCGACCATTGTTGGGGCACAGAAGCATTCGCCCCTGGCGGACCGAATCCCGCGGTAGCGCCCTACGCGTCGACGAGCTACGCCAGCGCCCTCACCGAACCCCACGGGCGCATCCACTGGGCCGGCACTGAAACCGCAGGCGAGTGGGCCGGATGCATGAACGGCGCCGTGCTGACCGGTCTGCGGGCCGCCGAGCGGGTCACCCAGCTACTCAACGTGGAGGAGCCGGCCCCGGTGTAAGGCTCCCCGACTGGTGGCGATCAGGGGAGACTGTCGACATGGAGGAACTGTGGGCCCTGCCCAACCGCGAGGTCGCAGAAGCGATCCGGTCACTGTGCCAGCAGCTCATGGCGGACACGGACGCCGTGACCGACGACATCGCGTCAGCCGCCCTCATGGTGCAATACGAACCTGCGCTGCTCCCGGATGCATCGCTCGTCGAGGAGGACCGCCACCTCAACCACTCCGATCTTGTCCAGTGGCTTACCTCGAACATCCAGCATCCGGGGCAGCGGGTCGAGCCCTACATCGGCCCCAGGATCGCGGCGTACATTCGCGACCTCGTATCCCGCGGTATCGCACCCGATTTCGCCGGCGGATGGCGGGTGGCGCTTGACGTCGGCTGGCGCCGATGGCTCGAAGAATGCGTGGCACGCTATGGCAACTCCGACGTCTTGGTGGACGTGCTCGACGTGTCGGCGAAGTCGTTGGTGCAGTACGCCATCGACTCGGTCTCAGCCTTGCGCGAGGCCAGCCTTGCGGCCGCGATGGGTAACGCGGATGCCGACGCGATCGCGCTGATCCAACTGATCGCCAGTGGCGCGCCCATGACCGAGGATCTTGCGGAGGCCCGCCTGAGATACCGGATGAACCGCCCGCACGTCGGCCTCGTCGCGTGGACCGACGAACCTCAGCAGGCCGGCGCGTTGGACGAGGTGGTCGCGGCCGTGAATTCCGCTTCGGCAGGTCGGAGCGTCCTGGTGGCCCGTGCGAGTACTACCTCGCGTTGGGTCTGGCTATCAGGGCCCGGCGCTCCGGATCTCCACTATGTCGAGAAGGTGGCGGCGCAGGCGAAGGGCATTCAAGTGGCGGTCGGAAGGCCGGGGCACGGACTCGAAGGATTCAGGTCTAGCCACCAGGACGCCCTGGCGGCCCAGTCGTTGGTGGTGCGGCTCGGATCCGACCGGCGCTTTACGGCGTACGCCGACGTCGAGCTCGTCGACAGCCTCACCAAGGACCGAGTCAGCGCACAACGGTTCGTCACCAAAACTCTCGGACCGTTGGCCGAAGCAGACGAAGCGTTGCGCCAGGCGCTGCTGACCTACGTGCAGTGCGGCTTCAATACCACTCGGGCAGCGGCCAACCTGTACGCCCACCGCAACACTGTCGAGCGTCGGGTCTCACGCGCCAACGAACTCTCCGTGGTGAAAGTGGAAGACAACCCAACCCATGTCGCCGCTGCACTCCTGGTGCTGGATATTGCGCCGAATATTGCGGCAGCCGCACCCTTCTGAGCTGAGGGAGCAGTTGGTGGTGTGTTGGTCTCTCGCGGCCGGCGTCGCCGGGTTGGCGGCCTGAGAATTCTGCGAGGTCTAGCGTAGGCGGAATGGGTTTGTTCAGTCATGAGGAGTTCCGGGACCCGGCCGACGGCGTTGGTGGCGGCGCCAGTGGTGGGGTTGTTGAGCGAGCTCGGCGTGCAGAGGTGGACGAGTACGGGGTGGATGACCCTGCGGTGGTGGGTCCGGGGTTGCTGCCTGAGGATGGTTCGTGCGGTCAGTTCGCTGTGCAGTTTCACGTGTCTACGACAATGCTGCTCGGGCTGAAACGTATTGCGGATATGCGTGGGGTGAGCGTGCCGGAGGTATGCCGGCAGGTGATCGGGGTGTTTGTTGCCCAGCAGGAGGGTGAGCTCGGTGCACTGCTTGCTGCCGAGGCCGAGGCGGCTGATTACCGTCCGAGTTTGGGTCAGGCGTAGTTGCGGCGGTCGTGAGGTCCGCTGAAGGAACCGGTGCGGCTGGCAGCAATAGACGTGCGGGGGTGTAGGTTCTCACCCGCGTCGACATCCCCAGCAGCGACTGACCAGGCGCTTTGTGGATCGTCTGACGGCAAGTGCACCTCGGTTTGTCTCACGAAAGGCGTCATTTCCTACACCGATGACAGGCACCACTCTGGGATGGCCTTCGATTTATGCTGTTTCCCACGTGTCGGTGCCAACGGCTGCGCCTGGTTGATCGTCGGCAGCGAAATCATGCTGGGCGGACCGGCCCGCCGACCGAGTGGCATGTCGGCACTAACGACGCGCTGAGACTTGCCCCCCAATTCGGTGGCATCGCTGGCGGCGGGCACCTCACGGACGCGATCCCGTCCAGGTTTGCGCGGCGCGTCTCAGGCCAGCCTCACGGAATTGTATTCCGTTCTCGCGCTTGCAAATTGGGCTTCGATCAGCGACGACTCGGCGATCGTCTGCAATTGCGGCCACTCGGCCTCGCTGTGGTTCGGAGAACGACTCGATCCACGCCTGATCCTGGGGCACGCCGCGGCGGCCGTGTACCGCTCGACGGCGGAGGGGCCCGTTCAGGTGCCGGTAGCCGCCAACTCGGCCGGCCCGATGTACCCCGGCGCCTCGCTCGTCCCGAACATGTCGTCGAAGACCCGGAACCGATCGAAGGTCAGAGCGTGCTGCCGCGCTCTCATCTCCATCGCGTGTCGCTCGGACTCCGGCAACGAGATCGCCTGGTCGATGGTTTCCGCGAGCGCCGCCCGGTCGCTGTGCGGCACGATGAACGCGGTGTTGCCCACCGCTTCCCCGGTCCCACCGGTCAGGCAGGTGATGATGGGGCCACCGCCCGCGAGCATCTTCTCGGCCAGCGCGATCCCGAAGGTCTCGACGAACTCCGGTTCCGGCCGCGTCGGCAGGGCGTAGGCCGCGCAGCCGCGCATCAGCAGCGGCTTCTCGTCGTCGTCCACGTCACTCAGGAAGACGATGCGATCGTCCCCCGCCGCCAGGTCCTGGTACTCCTGCAGTTGCGGTCCGGTGCCGGCGACGACGAGCTTGACCTTCTCCGCCGCAGCGGAATCGCGGTAGGCGTGGATCAGATCGTCCACACCCTTGGCCCGAGCGACCCGGGACAGGAACAGAACGTAGCCGTTGCGCTCGAGCCCTCGACTGGCCAGGACCGCCTCGACGGCGTCCTCGTCGAGGTCGAGGAACGCCCCGGTGTCGATCGCCGGGTAGCTGGTCTCGATCCGATCGCGGCATTCCTGCGCGAACCGGGTCCCGGCGCGTTCGTCGAGTTCAGTTGCCGCGGCAACGATCTCGTCCTTCGTGTATTCCGACACGGCGACGACCCGGTCGCTGCCTAGGTAGCGGGCCATCAGCGCGATCGCGGCACCGACCGCCCCGTCGAGCAGGCAGTTGCGAATCACATTCGTGACATCCGACCCGACCGCCTTCGCGATCGTGGTGACATCCGTGTCGAGACCTGCCGCGGCGGCCGCGCTTACCGCGTCCCCGACCACCGTGGTGTGCGGCATCAGGTACATCGACAGGCAGGTCGTCGGAACACCGTCGGTGAGCAGTTCCACCAGGCGCCCGGTGAGGCCGGCCAGGTAGCGACCGTCTGGGACGCGGTAGTCACCGACCGGTTCGGGCCGCTCGACGGTGATGCCGGGACTGTACTCCTGCAGGCGATCCAACGGTTTCAACGGGAGTCCCGCAGCTTCCAATACGGGAATCGGCCACGTCAACAGTCGAACGTCGTCGAACCCGCGCTTCAGCGCGACCTCGGCGAGGTTACGGGCCTCGCCGCTGTGGCCGCAGATGACCGGGTCGGCTCGGACGATGATGACGAGACGACGAAAAGGACGCTTCATGGTGCCCCCTGGGTCGTTGGGACGGGACCACGGGCCGACGGAGGTCTCTCCGACCGGCCCCACGAACTGGGTTCCGGACCCAGCTCGATGTGCAGCGTTCCTGCTGCGTGCAGCTCCTCGGCAGAGATGTAGGTTCCGTGAAGCGGTGTGCCGTTGAACGTTGCGGCTTGCACGTACTGCACCGGTGGAGTCGAGTCGATGCCGTCGGACCCGATCGGCTGCTCGACGAATCCACTGGTCGTGATGGTCAAATCTTTGCCCCGGATCAGTAAGCGAGAACGCTCGAAAGCCGGAGTGTTCACCAAAAAGAGACCTTGGCCGGCCACTGGGAAGAGCCCCAGCGACGCCCACACGTACCAGGCGGATAGGCCGCCGCTGTCGTCGTTACCGGGCAGGCCACCGGGGCCGGTGCCGAACTGCCACGTCAGCGCCGCGTGCACCACCTCGGCCGTCCGGTCGGGTCGGCCGGCATAGTGGTAGGCCCACGGGGCCTCCATGTCCGGTTCGTTGTTCAATCCCTCGAACCGGTTGAGCGCGTAGCCGAACTCCATCTCGGCGGGCTTCGGTTCGATGCCCGGCTGGGTCACCGGTTCGGCGCAGTAGCCGAAGAAGGCGTCGAGCATGCCGACGAAGGCCTCGTCCCCGCCGGCAAGAGCGATCCGCCCGGCCATGTCGTGCATCAACCGGAACGAGTAGTTCCACTTACCGCCCTCGTAGTACTCCGAGTCCTTCAACAGGCCGTTCGAGGCGTCGAACGCGTTCACCCAACCCGCGCTACGCTCCTCGGACTCCACGGCGAGCCGGGTGTCCCCGACCGCGCGGGCGACCTTGGCGGTGCAGTAGTGGGCGTAGGCGAGGTCGAGGGTGTGGGTGATGGGGTGGACGATGCCCTTCTCAATGAAGTCCTCGCCGTACATCCGCCGCAGGTCGTCGACCATGTGGACCAGGGCCCAACTCCAGTCGATCTCCCGCAGGTTCAATTCCTGCGCGTCGGCAAGCGCGGTGTGGGCCAACGCGCTCGCCTGCCGGAAGAACCGGTCCGCCCCGCGGGCCATCCGGTAGCCGACCGGGAAGTTGCCCTCTTCCTCGCAGACCCGGATCAACGACTCCAGGAGGTCCGCGGCCCGTTCCGGCACGATCGCCATGAGCAGCGGGATCTGGGTCTTGTAGATGTCCCACATGGTGCAGACGTCGAACGCGAACGGCCCGCTGTTGGGCCAGAACGGGGACTCGTCGTCACCGAAACAGGGCTTGATCAGGGAGTGGTAGAGCGCGGTCCCGAAGACCTGACGGCGCGCCTCGGAGCCACCTTCGACCTGGATCAGGTCGAGGTGTTCCTTCCACTTCTTCCGGGTCCGGGCGCGGACGACGCTGAAGGCGTGCTTGCCGCTATCGCACTCGGTGCGCAGGTTGTCGGTTGCCTGCTCGGTGCCGCGCAGGGAGAACCCGATCCGGACCTCGATCACGGTCCCCGCCTGGGCCGGCCCCATGAACAACAGCCCGAACGGCCGCAGGGTGGTCGGGCGGATGTAGTCGAAGTCGAGCCGGGTGCCCCCTTCGATCAGTCGCTTGTCGTGCCAGAGCATCTGGCGCCAACCGGGGGCCTCGACCTCGACGGCGACCGAGAGCGGCACCCCCTCCATCACCACGGTGCCCTGCGCCTTGCCGCGGCCAAGGTTCTCGACCTGCGCGCGCAGCGGCACCGTCCGACCGTGCTCGATCACCAAGCCGCCGCACGAGAGGTCGAGCACGACGCGGGCGTTGCGGTGCTCGGGGAACGTGTAGCGGTGAACCGCCACCTTGTCCCCCACGGTGATCTCGCACCGGATGCCGTTGTCGAGGGTCGCCGCGTAGTACCCGGGCGACGACGTCTCGGCGTGGAGCGCCCACGCGGTCCCGAGGTTGTCCAGCGGGTCCAGCATCGGCGTCACTCGGGCGTAGTTGTAGTACTTGCGAATCGCCCCTGTGCCGGACTGCTGGAAGTGCGTGAACCCCGACGCCTGGGTCTCGGCAAAGATCTCCGTCGGCAGTCCCTCGGTGATCTTGGGGTACCGGCCGTAACCGGTCGGGTAGGCACCGGAGTACGCGCAGGCGGACACCATGCCGAACGGGGAGACCGCTCCGGGGTGGGTGTTGCCCACCTGCGGCTTCGGCCACCACCAGGTCGCAGCGAGGTCCCGCGGCGGCGGTAGCTGCGTCGCGGCGGTGCCGATGAAGGGATCAATGTGTTCGAGGATGGGGGCAGGCTATATAGTCGCGCGGCGATCACGGGTTTCCGCCGTGTGAACTCCTTGGGTCGGGCGAACGACGCCGCGGCCCGGCGTTCACGTTTCCTCGGCGACCACCGGCCACAGACACGCGTAGAAGACGCCCAGGGACAGGTAAGTCTTCAACGTGCCCTCCTGTGCCCTCCTTGGAACGGGGGGTCGCCAAAGCCCCGGAAGCCGGCCGTGTCCGGGGAGTAGGTTCTCGACTTCAATGGCCATTAGCAGTTCAGTGCGTTCGGTCGATGACCAGTAGGTGCTCGAGCGTGCTTCTGCCCGCGGTGCCACGGAAGCCGTCGCATCACCGGCCCGTCCAGCACCGGACACGAATCGACTGTCTCACCTCGCGAATGCGATCCGGTGCAGCCCTACTCGGCATGTCTCAAGTTGACCGCATAAGTGCTGTCTTCGTGCAGCCGAACTTGAGAAGGTGCAGTCAAACTTGAGAACCTACAGCGCCATAATTGTAGGTTCTCAAGTTCGACTGCGTCTGGTGATGGGTTTGACCTGTGGTTTTGTGGTTTTTCTCACGGACGTTGCACGACTTGTTGTCTCACGAACCGCTTCAATTCCTACGGATGAAACGAAACATCAGCTGTTAGCAGCAGAACTACGCGACTTGGCTCGCAACACCGAGTGCAGCCGCCGAGGGAATATCAAGCATTGACGACCCGAGCGCTGTCGACAGCTTCTGACCTGGGCGTACGTCGTCATCATCGTCGGTGTATGCCAGTACGATAAAGCTACAAGTCGAGGCCCCGCAGGAGGTGCCGTGATGGAACGCAAGACACCCAAGAAGGTGGTGGTGTCGAAGGCTGCCGTCAAGAGATCCGGGGTGCGGGCAACGAAGGCGTCGGCCAAGTTAGAGGGCCGTGTCGTCCCCCCTGGCCACCGTCGATCAGCGGCGGTGAAGGCGTATCTCGCAAAGCAGCAGCCGCCCAAGCTTTGAAGCCGCTGACGCCCGGTTACGGCGAAACCCCGCTTCCGCGCGGCGAACTCAGCGCATTGCTACCCGAGATCATTGACATTCTGGACGAGCCGATCACCCGCGCCGATGTCTACGACCTCGAACAGGGGCTTCAAGATCAGGTGTTCGATGCGTTGATGCCGTCGGCGCTCAAGGGGCTTTTCCTGCGCGGCCAACGAGACGGCGATTTCTGGCCCGACCTGACCTCGACCTGGCTGACCGTAGCCTTCTACAACCTGATCACCGCAGCCGCCTCGTCCATCCGGACCGGACAAGCAGCGCCACGCGATTTCACCACAATGGTCACCGAATCTCCTGCAGGACGGGGTTTGCAGGTAGGCAGGACCGACATCATGGGCACAAGCCTCGGACGTCGTTCCCGGGTGAGCCCCTTCCCGTGTGTCGTCAGGTGAGACCCGACGCTCACAGTGGTCGGGCTGGTCACGTCCAGAGACGTGATGTAAGGCGCCGTCGTGTGATTTCTCATTGTCCTACTTAGGCGGCTGGTGCTGCAGGTCCGCCCTGCTGTCCGGTGTTGCGGTGGTGGTGAAACGGAACTTGCTGAGGACGTCAAGGCCGAGGTGGCGGCGGGATCCGGCTCACTGGTCGTGGTGTTCGGCCAGGACGGCGCAGACAAGGCGGATCCAAGCATCGCGCTTGGGGAAGATGCCGACGACATCGGTGCGTCGGCGGATTCCTTCACCAAGCCGCTCTCGGGATTTTTGGACCTATCTGGCGCCAGATCCGCGCGGGAAACACGGTGAATGCCAGCAGGTCAGGGCGAGCAGCTTCGAGCTGGTCGGTGACCTTGGGCAGCGTGTGGCCAAGGCCTCGATGATCCGGTCATATTGCGCCCCAACGGATTCACGTCGGACTGGTCGAAAACCGAGCGCAGCAGCGCCTTAACCCATAGCCATGAACTCCTAGGGGTGATGGCCATCAAGTTGGTGGCGTCGATGGACCTCCCCTGACATCCATGCGCCACGCCGCCGAGAGACCAGCCGCTATGTTGCTTACGCTTGACGACAACGCCAATACCGTTGACGTACAACGCATTTCTTCCTACTGGATGAGAACCCACAACGCCCGACCGCTGGTGTACGCCAACCCCTGGACCCGCCGCGCCGACGCATCGCGCGCTTGGATCAGAACTAACTGACATCGAATGAGATCTTTAGACATTCAGATGACATCGGAACTGAGACGATGACACATTTTTTGAGAACCGGTTGATCGGCGTTGTCTCACCGCCGCTTCAAATTTGAAATCCTCTGGACGTCGCCCGTGAGATTTTGAACCGCGGCGCGAGACCCTACAACGGGGCGGCTCTCACCGCGCCATGTTGGCGAACCGCGACAAGTGCAGCTGATGAGCGACGGTCACCGTCTTGGTGGGGCCGTTACGGTGTTTGGCCAGAATGAAGTCTGCTTCTCCCCCGCGCGGATCGTCGCGCTCGAACGCGTCGGGGCGATTCA
This sequence comes from Mycobacterium sp. TY814, assembly GCF_030755175.1. Classification (NCBI taxonomy): domain Bacteria; kingdom Bacillati; phylum Actinomycetota; class Actinomycetes; order Mycobacteriales; family Mycobacteriaceae; genus Mycobacterium; species Mycobacterium sp. TY814. The sequence goes on along the minus strand of NZ_JAUFRY010000001.1, from coordinate 2,828,781 downwards.
GCAGAATCACCATGTCCGCGTCCTGCTCCAGTGAGCCCGACTCGCGAAGGTCCGAAAGCATCGGCTTTTTGTCCGTGCGCTGCTCCGGGCCACGGTTAAGCTGACTGATCGCGACCACCGGGACCTCGAGCTCCTTCGCCAAAAGCTTCAGGTGCCTTGAGAATTCGGACACTTCGATCTGCCGCGACTCAACCTTCTTGCCCGACGTCATCAGCTGGAGATAGTCGACGACAACCAGCTTCAGATTGGCCTTCTGCCGCAGCCGGCGCGCCTTCGCACGGATCTCCATCATGGTCAGGTTGGGTGAATCGTCGATATACAGTGGCGCCTCGCTGATTTCACTCATCCGGCGCGCCAGGCGGGTCCAGTCGTCATCGGTCATGCGGCCCGAACGCATGTCGGCCAGTTTGATCTTCGCCTCCGCCGACAGCAGCCGCATCACGATCTCGGTCTTGCTCATTTCCAGGGAAAAGATGACGCTGGCCATCCGGTGCTTGATCGAGCATGAGCGCATGAAATCCAGGCCCAGGGTCGACTTCCCCACACCAGGCCGCGCCGCCACGATGATCATCTGGCCGGCGTGCAGCCCGTTGGTCACCTCGTCGAGTTCGGTGAAGCCGGTCGGCACACCGCGTGAGATGCCGCCGTTGGAGGCGATGGCGTCGATCTCGTCCATCGTCGGCTGCAACAGATCTTCCAATGGCACGAAGTCTTCCGAGGTGCGTCGCTCCGCTACCTCGTAGATCTCGGCCTGAGCGCGATCGACGATCTCGGCGACATCGGCGCCGTCGGCACCGGCGTAGCCGTACTGCACCACCCGGGTTCCGGCCTCGACAAGACGCCGCAGCAGCGCCTTCTCGGCGACGATGCCCGCGTAGTAGCCGGCGTTGGCCGCCGTGGGCACGGTGGAAATCAGGGTGTGCAGATACGGCGCGCCGCCGATGCGGCGCAGCAGCCCGCGCCGGTCCAATTCGGCGGCGACAGTGACGGCGTCGGCCGGTTCACCACGACCGTAGAGATCCAGGATGGCGTCGTAGACGTTCTGGTGGGCGGGTCGGTAGAAGTCGCTGGGCCGCACGCGCTCCAGGACGTCGGCGATGGCGTCCTTACTCAGCAGCATCCCGCCCAGCACCGACTGCTCTGCGGCGAGATCTTGAGGAGGCTGGCGACCGTAGTCCTCACTCGGCGGCGGGGTATCCATCCCCGGGTGAGGCATGTCATCGACGACCGCCACGGACCACCTCCCTCCGACTCAAACACCGAACATACATTCGATCGCTGATATTCAGAGCGTAAGTCAAGCCACCGACACCCGCCCCCCTGCTCGAGTGGGCCGGCTTCTCCGCCGGCCGCTGGCCCGCATCGTCGCCGCCCGTCGCACGAGTGGCCGAAGCCACGTCGTCTAGCGCCGGGATGAAACGTAAACGTTGCTGGACGGGACTCCAACAGCGCCTGTTCATGAAGCTGTGGATTGAGTGTGCATATCGTTGAACACCAATGTTGAACGGGGTGTGGAGTACCTGTGGATCATTACGTGGTTTTTGTCCATCACTGCTGCTGACCGCCATACAACGCGGTCAAATTCATGTGGACAAGAATCTCTCCGGCGTGTCGGCGCAGGTTATCGCGTCGGGCGTGTTGGTTTTCGCTGACGTTGTCGGGGAGTTAATGCGCGGTTACGGCGACCCCGGCCGGGCACCTTCGGAAAAGTTCGCCAGAATACCGCTCCGCGAAAGGCCGAATTCACATGAAACTCTGGCAAATTCTGGGCAAGCCAAAACCCGGTGCAGCCGCGACGGCCACACCGGGTGAGGGGTAGATCTGGTTAGCTCTGGCCGACGACCTCGAGGGCGACCTCGACGTCGATCTCCGGGTGCAGGTGCACCACCACCGGATGGGTACCGACAGCCTTGATGTGGGCCTTGGGCATCCGGACGATCCGCTTGTCCAGGTTCGGGCCGCCGGCCTTCTTGATCGCGGCCACCACGTCGCCGGCGGTGACCGAGCCGAACAGCTTGCCGCTGTCAGCGGCGGTCTTCACCGGCAGCGAGACCGAGCCGAGCGCCTGGATGGCGGTCTTGATCTCGTTAGCGTGCTCGCGGTCGCGGACTGTCTTGGTCTCGCGGGCGCGACGGATGTCGTCGGCCTGCCGCTGAGCACCGCGCGAGGCGACGATCGCCAGACCCCGGGGCAGCAGGAAGTTGCGGCCGTACCCGTCTTTGACTTCGACCGTGTCGCCGACGGAACCGAGGTGGTCGACGTCAGCCGTGAGAATCAGCTTCATCGTTTAATGACTTTCGTTGGAGGCGCGGTGATCAGCGCGTCGAGGAGGTGAAGGGCAGCAGCGCAACCTCGCGGGCGTTCTTCACCGCGACCGCGATGTCCCGTTGGTGTTGCACGCAGTTACCGGTAACCCGACGGGCCCGGATCTTGCCGCGCTCGCTGATGTACGTGCGCAGCAGGTTGGTGTCTTTGTAGTCGATGTTCTGGCCCTTTTTGGCGCAGAAGACGCATTTGCGCGCCTTGATCGGCTTTTCCGGAGCCGGGCGCCGCTTGGTGGACTTGGCCATGGTGTCAATCTTTCCGTTCTTGTGCTGTGAAAGTTATTCGAGGTCAGAAGGGCGGTTCGTCGTCGCCGCCACCGAACGAACCCGAGGCCGGGGCGCTGCCCCACGGGTCCTCACCGGAGCCGCCGGACTGCGCCGGCGATGACTGCCGTGAACCGCCGCCGCCACCACCACCGCTGAAGCCCCCGCCGCCGCCGCTGCGGCTGGCCTTGTTGACCTTGGCGGTCGCGTACCGGAGCGAAGGCCCGATCTCGTCGACCTCAACCTCGACCACGGTGCGCTTCTCGCCTTCGCGGGTCTCGAAAGACCGCTGCTTGAGGCGACCGGTGACGATCACCCGGGCTCCGCGGGTCAGGCTTTCGGCCACGTTCTCGGCGGCCTCGCGCCAGATGTTGCAGCGCAGGAACAGCGCCTCGCCGTCTTTCCACTCCCCACTCTGGCGGTCGTAGATCCGCGGGGTGGATGCCACCGTGAAGTTGGCCACGGCCGCACCCGACGGTGTGAACCGCAGTTCGGGGTCAGCGGTCAGGTTTCCTACGACAGTGATTGTCGTGTCACCAGCCATGAATGCCTCCTGGGTCCGCCTGGTGGATGGTTATGGAATTGAGCCTAGGCAACCGCTCCGACAGGGCTGTCAGTGCTTGTCGGTGCGCATCACCTTGGTGCGCAACACCGACTCGTTCAGGCTCAGCTGGCGGTCGAGCTCGGAAACCGTCGCGGGGGCGGCCTTCAGGTCGATGACAACGTAGATGCCTTCAGCGTGCTTGGCGATTTCGTACGCCAGCCGCCGCCGGCCCCAGATGTCGACCTTCTCGACCGATCCACCGTCTTTCCGGACGACGTTCAGAAACGTCTCCAGGGACGGGGCAACGGTGCGTTCGTCGAGCGTGGGGTCAAGGATGACCATGATTTCGTATGGACGCATAGGGACCTCATCACCTCCTCTGGTCTGTGCGGCCACGGAACCTCCGTGGCAGGAGGGTCGCCTGCGTCGGCAACCGCCCCAGGCTACCGGATGGCGGGGCGGACCCGAAATTCACTTCCGCGACTGCGCGAACTCGAGCGCCCTGGCGCGCGTCGCCTCGTCAGCCCTGGCCCATGCGCCGGAGTCGAACGGCGGCTGGGGGTCGTACTCGATCAGCAGCTGGGCGGCTTGGGCGGCGACCCGGTCGAACAACAGCTCGACGAGCCGCAACGCCATGTCGATCCCGCTGGACACTCCCGCCGCGGTGATGATGCGCTGCGGCAGATGCTCGACGACGCGTTCGGGCACGTACCGCGCCCCCAACCGGTTCAGGTCGTCGGCGGCGCGCCAATGGGTCGTCGCCGTCAAGCCGTTCAGCAGACCGGCGCTGGCCAACAACAACGCGCCGGTGCATACCGACGTGGTGTACCTGGTACCCGGATGCACGGTGTGCAGCCAGCCGCGGATGGCTTCGTCGTTGACGAGTGCCCGCGTCCCGATGCCGCCGGGGAACACCACCACATCGGGGGTGGCGACCTCGTCGAACGTGGCATCGCAGGCAACCCCCAGCATGCCGTTCTCGGTGCGGATCTCACCGCGCCGCTGGCCGACGAACACCACCTCGACCGACGGAATGCGTTGCAGCACTTCGTAAGGCCCGATGGCATCGAGTGCGGTGAAACGCGGAAACACCGGGATGGCGACCTGCATTACTGCCCGGCCAACTCAGGCACCGCCCGCGGGCGCCGGGCCGGACGCAACCACGACGGCAGCCAGGCGGGCGGGTTGTCCGGTGCCAGGTCGTAGCAGCCGCCCGCGGGATCGTCGACCCGGCCCTGCCAGCGCACCAGATCCTCGGCTGGGCGGTAGATCTGCCGAATAACCAAGGCGCACAACCCCATTACCGCGATATCGCGCAACAGCACAGTCGTGGTGAACCATTGCAGCGGCAACGATCGGTTGGGGTTGCCGTACAGGTAGTACATCCTGGGCACCCACACCAGCGCGTCAATCGTCATCCACGCCAACAGAACGCGGCGGTGCGGCACAGCCAGCACCGCCAACGGCACCAGCCACAGCGAGAACTGGGGGCTCCAGACCTTGTTGGTCAGCAGGAAGGCCGCGATCACCAGGAACGCCAGCTGCGCCAGCCGGGGCCGCTGTGGAGCGGTCAATGCGATGTACGCGATTGCCGCGCAGGACAATACGAGCAGCGCGGCGACGACGCTGTTCAGTACGGTGGGCGGCTCCCAGAAGCCCAGTTTCGGATCGAATCCGCGCCAGCCGGTGAACGATTTCACCACGTTGAACAGCGAGTCCATGTCGTCTCCGCGACGGGTGTTGAGCCGGAAGAATTCCGACCACCCCCGCGGATAGAGCACCATGATGGGCAGATTGACTGCCAGCCAGGTCGCCGCGGTGATCAGCGTGGTGCGACCGGCATCGCGCAGCCGTCCCGACCGGATGCCCAGCACCAGCAACGGTCCCAGGAACAGCAGCGGATAGAGCTTCGCCGCGGCGCCCAGACCGATCAGCACGCCGGCCAGCGCGGGTTTGCGCCGGGCCCAGGCCCACAGGCCGCCCATCGCGAAAGCCGTTGCCAATGCATCGAAATTGGTGAAAATCTGAAAGATCAGCAGTGGAGACGCGGCCACCAGGGCGCCATCCCAGATCCGGCGACCCGCCAGACCCGCCGTGGCCCAGACGGTGAACAGCCAGGCCAGCGCCAAGCCGAACGCGGCGAAATTGAAGAACATCACCACTTCGGCGACTACCGGAACGGGCAGGATCTTGCTCACCGCGGTGTACGCCTTGGCCAAGCGCATCGACGCGTACTGGTAGACACCGGTCAGCACCGGATATTCCATGTAGCGGACCGCGATCTGGCCGTCGTAGCGGATCTGCGGCGTGCCGCTGCCGTCCGTCTCGATCCAACTCGACTTGTACGGAAACTTGCCCTGGCTCAACAACTCCGCGCCGTAGAGCGGCACCGTGTCGGAGTAGCACAGTTCGTAATAGGCCCGCTGGTTGTCCCAGTTGGCGACTCGCTGCTCGCCTGTCCCGGTGCCGGTGCTCTGCAGGCACGCCGCCTTGGTCGACCAGCCCAGCGCCAGAAACACCAGGGCGAGCAGGAACATCACCCGCACCGGGGTCATGATGCGGGTGCGGCCGATCAGCGCATGCCGGCCGACGGGTCCGCCGATCGCGTTGGCCAGCGCGGTACCCAGAACGTCATTGCGGCTGGGGCAGTCTCGGTTGTCAGCACTACGGCGGTCAGCGGCCAGTGGCCGTGGCGAGATGGTGGTGCGCTCGCTCACGGGGGCGGTTGGGGGACGTCGGACGGCGGTGGCAGCGGGGCCGGCCCACCGGGCGGCGGCACGGTGATCGTGGTGGGCGGGCCCACCGGAATCGTGATGCCGGGCGCCACTTCGACGGTGGGCTGGATGACCGTCTCCGACGGCGGGGCCGGCGGCGGGGGCGGGGGCGCCGCGGGCACGCCCGCGTAACCGCCGATCTCCGTCGGCTTGGGGAACGTCTCGTTCGGGGCGCCCTTGAGGGCACCGTCCATGGTCGCTTTCCAGATGTCCGAGGGCAGTCCGGAGCCGTACACCGCTCCACCGGAGGCGTTCACCAGGGGCTCGTCACCCTTGACGGTGCCGACCCACACGGCGGTGGACAGCTGCGGCGTGTATCCGACCATCCAGGCGTCCTTGTTGGAGGTGGTGTCGCCGAACTGGGTGGTGCCGGTTTTGGCCGCGGACTGCCTGCCGCCGGCCAGATTGTGGCCGCGGGAGTACCCGGCGATCGGCACCATCGCCGCGGTGACGTTGTCGGCCACCGCCTTCGGGATGCGCTGGTCGCCGCTGTTGTCCGCGGTGCTCGCGTCGAACAGGACCTGTCCCTCGGCGTTGACCACCTTCTGCACGAAGTGTGGCCGGTGATAGATGCCGGAGGCGGCGAGCGTCGCATAGGCCGTGGCCATGTCGATCACCCGGGTCTGGTACTGCCCCAACACGATCCCGTTGTTGGGCGGGCCGCCCTTGCCGTCTTCGGACAGCGTGTGCGGGACACCGGGGAAGCTGTCGGCGACCCCGGCCTGGTGCGCGGCGTCGGCGACGGCCTGGGGGCCACCCTTGAGCTTGAGCATCAGCCGGTAGTAGGAGGTGTTCAGTGACATCTTCAGCGCCTCGGCCAGGTTGCAGGTGCCGCAACTCTCGCCCTCGACGTTGGTGATCTTGATGCCGTCGACGGTCAGCGGGGAACTGTCCACCTGATAGCCCAGGCCGATGCCCTGCTCGAGCGCGGCCACCAGGGCGAACACCTTGAACGACGACCCGGTCTGCAAGCCGGCCTGCGCAAAGTCGAAGCCCAGGGCGTTGGATCCGCCGTAGTACGCCTTGACGGCCCCGGTGCGCGGGTCGATGGAGACCGCCGCCGAGCGCATGTCGGGGTCCTGGCCGTCGAGGTACTTCGACACCGCCTTGTCGGCGGCCTGCTGAGCCTGCGGATCGATGGTGGTGGTGACCTGCAGGCCCTGGGTGTTCAAGGTCTGCTCGTCGATGTTGAACAGCTCGAGCAGTTCCTTGGTGACCTGTCGTTCGATCAGCCCGTTGGGACCGGTGGTCTGGTTCTCGGCGCGGGCCTGATCGGGCGACACCGTCGCGGGAAACACCTGACCCTTGCGGTCATCGGCGGATAGCGCCTTGGTCTCCACCATGCCGTCGAGGACCCAGTTCCACCGCGCGAGCGCCCCGTCGGGGTCGACGGCCGGGTCCAGGGTGGACGGACGGCGGATCAGCGCGGCCAGCAGCGCGCCTTCGGAGACGGAGAGCTGTTCGACGGGCTTGTTGAAGTAGGCCTTGGACGCCGCGGAGATGCCGTACGCGCCGCGGCCGAAGTAGATGATGTTCAGATAAGCCTGCAGCACATCGTCTTTGGACCACTCCCCCGACATCTTGGTGGCGATGACGAGCTCTTTGGCCTTGCGCATCAGGCCGCTCCACCCGTGCTGCGCGGAGCCGACCAGTGCGTTCTTGACGTACTGCTGGGTGATCGTCGAGCCGCCCTGCAGGTCTCCCCCGAACAGGTTGTTGCCGACCGCCCGGGCGAATCCGCTGAAGGAGAACCCGGGGTTGGAGTAGAAGCCGCGGTCCTCGGCGGCGATCACCGCCCGGCGCACATGGACCGGGACCTGGCTGAGATTGACGTCGACCCGGTTGCCCTCGGGCGGAACGATTTTGGCGATCTCGCTGCCGTCGCTGGCCAGGATCGTGGACACCTGATTGGTGCGGATGTCTCCCGGTCGCGGCACGTCGACGATGAAGTAGGCCATCGTGAAGGTGACGATCGGCAGCAGGATCAGCACCGCCAGGCTCAGGTACAGCGAGCGCCGCACCCAGCGCCAATTGATCTGCTGGGACCAGTTCGGCCTGGGCCGCGGCCCGCGCGCCGAGCCGGCGGGACCCGACGGCGGCGGTCCGCCCGGTGGACGGCGCTGGCCGCTGAGCCGGTCCCGTCCGGGGCGGGACGGCGGGGCGTCCAGCGCGGCCTTGACCTGGCCGACCGGATCGGGGGGCGGCGACACTGGCGATTCCAGCGCGGCCTTCACCTGGTCGATGGGGTCGGCGTGCCGGCTCGGGCGGTCGTCGGGCACGGCCGGGATGACAGTGGTCAGCCGGTCATCGGGGGGCACCGGACGGCGCGGGGGCGGTGGAGCGCCCCGCTGCTCACCGCCGGAGTGTCTGCCGCCATCCGCTGTCGTCGACTCATCCGGTTTGTCGCTGGACGACTGGTGGTGGCGCCCTCCGCTATTCACTGGCCGTGCGGGCGCCATTGCGCGCCGTCCGCTTGCCGCCCGAACCCCGTGGTGGGTGGGCGGGCACTGCCGCACCCAGGACGTAGGACTTCACCAAGTGGTTCCAGCTGCAGGTCCGGCACACCTCCACCACGTGCACAGCAAACTCCGAAAACCGGGTGGCCAGCAGTACGAGTTCCTCGGCGGTGCGCGCCGAACCCGACACAGCACCAAGATGTTCGCCGAAAACCCAGGACACGATGGTGAGCTGCTCCTTGCGGCAGATCGGGCACATCACCTGGCTTTGTTTCCCGTGAAACTTTGCGGCGCGCAGCAAATAGGGGTTCGCGTCGCAGACCTCGGAGACGCCGGTGCGTCCCGAGTACACCTCGGCCAGCAGTGAGCGCCGCCGAAGCGCGTAGTCCACCACCTGTCGCTGCAGTCGCACGCTGACCAGAGTACGTCGCCGCCCCCGGCACCGACACGCAACTCAGGCTGTTGTCGCGCGGGTGCGCAGGTATCCGGTGATCACAGGCTGTGCCGGTCCGAGACCGGACTTCTACGATCATCCCGTGGCGAAATGGTTGAGCGCACCTGCTCGTGGCGGATCGATGACGACACGGGCCAAGGACAGCGACCGTCAGGATGCCTGCACCATTCTCGACAGGGCACTCAACGACGGCGAATTGTCGATGGAGGAGCACCGCGAGCGTGTCAGCGCCGCTACCAACGCCGTCACTCTCGGTGACCTGCAGCATCTGGTGGACGATCTGCAGTCCGCCGAGAGCGAACAGCCTGCGCAGATGCCCAAACTCAAGTTGCAGGCCAGGCGCAGCGGCCTGGGACTGGCCGCGGCGTCGTTCGCGGTAACGGTGCTGCTCGGGATCGGCATCGGGTGGGGCCTGTACGGCAACACCACCTCTCCGCTGGACTTCACCTCCGATCCCGGAGCCAAGTCCGACGGCATTGCGGCGGTGGTGCTGACTCCCCCGAAGCAACTGCAGTCGCTCGGTGGACTGACCGGCCTGCTGGAGCAGACCCGCAAACGCTTCGGCGACACCATGGGCTACCGGCTGCTGGTCTACCCCGACTACGCCTCGATCGACCGCAAGGATCCCACCGACGATCGCCGGGTCTTGGACTACAACTACCGCGGCGGATGGGGTGATCCGACCAGCTCGGCGCGCAACAGCAGCACCGACGTCGCCCTCGTCGACCTGGGCAAGTTCGACGTCAAGACCGTGGTGGGCATTCTGCGCGGGGCACCCGAGACCGTCGGCATCAAACAGCAGGACGTCAAGTCGATCTATCTGATCGTGGAACCGGCCAAAGACCCGACCACGCCCGGCGCGCTGTCGCTGACCATCTACGTCTCCAGCGATTACGGCAGCGGCTACATCGAGCTGGCCGGTGACGGCACGGTCAAGCGCGTCAACTACGTGAGCTGACGCTCGCCAGTGTGACTAACAGCGCATTAACGGGCGGTGCTGTTGTCGCTAATATATCGGAGCGATACTATGACGCGAGACGTCGAATCGTCGTAACAAGCCGCGCAAAAGGGAGGTGAATCGATGCTGGAACTCGCCATTCTGGGGTTGCTGATCGAGTCACCCATGCACGGCTACGAGTTGCGCAAACGGCTGACCGGGCTGCTCGGCGCCTTTCGCGCATTCTCCTACGGGTCGTTGTACCCGGCGTTACGGCGGATGCAGGCCGACGGGCTGATCGCCGAGAACGCGGCTCCCGCGGGCACTCCCGTACGAAGGGCCCGGCGCGTCTACCAGCTGACCGACGAGGGCCGCCGGCGGTTCACCGAACTTGTCGCCGACACCGGTCCGCACAACTACACCGATGACGGCTTCGGAGTGCACCTCGCGTTTTTCAACCGCACTCCGGCGGAGGCGCGCATGCGCATCCTGGAAGGCCGGCGCCGTCAGGTTGAGGAGCGCCGGGAAGGCCTGCGTGAAGCAGTCGCGCGGGCCAGCAGCTCTTTTGATCGCTACACACGTCAGCTGCATCAACTCGGGCTGGAGTCCAGCGAGCGTGAGGTCAAGTGGCTCAACGAGCTCATCGCGGCGGAACGGGCAGCGCCCAATGCCGTGGAACAGACGTAACGAAACCCGAAGAACACCAAGACCACTGAAGTTAACGAAGGTTAGGAGAACGCCCCAATGAGTGAGAACACACAGGCGTCGACCGAAGTACGAGTCGCCATCGTCGGCGTCGGCAACTGCGCGTCCTCGCTGGTTCAGGGCGTCGAGTACTACTACAACGCCGACGACACCTCGTCCGTCCCCGGTCTGATGCACGTCCGGTTCGGCCCGTACCACGTCCGCGACGTCAAGTTCGTCGCCGCCTTCGATGTGGACGCCAAGAAGGTCGGGTTCGACCTCTCCGACGCGATCTACGCCTCGGAGAACAACACCATCAAGATCGCCGACGTGCCGCCCACCAACGTGGTCGTCCAGCGCGGACCCACCCTCGACGGCATCGGCAAGTACTACGCCGACACCATCGAGCTCTCCGACGACGAGCCGGTCGACGTGGTGAAGGTCCTCAAGGACAACAAGGTCGACGTGCTGGTGTCCTACCTGCCGGTGGGCTCTGAGGAGGCCGACAAGTTCTACGCCCAGTGCGCCATCGACGCCGGGGTGGCGTTCGTGAACGCACTTCCGGTGTTCATCGCCTCAGACCCGGTGTGGGCCAAGAAGTTCAAGGATGCCGGCGTGCCGATCATCGGTGACGACATCAAGAGCCAGGTCGGCGCGACGATCACCCACCGCGTGATGGCCAAGCTGTTCGAGGACCGCGGCGTGACCCTGGACCGCACCTACCAGCTCAACGTCGGCGGCAACATGGACTTCAAGAACATGCTCGAGCGCGAGCGCCTTGAGTCCAAGAAGGTCTCCAAGACCCAGGCCGTGACGTCCAACCTCACCGGCTCGCTGGCCGGCAAGGTCGAGGACAAGAACGTCCACATCGGACCGTCGGACCACGTCGCCTGGCTCGACGACCGCAAGTGGGCCTACGTGCGCCTGGAAGGCCGCGCCTTCGGTGACGTGCCGCTGAACCTGGAGTACAAGCTCGAGGTGTGGGACTCGCCGAACTCCGCCGGCATCATCATCGACGCCGTCCGCGCCGCCAAGATCGCCAAGGACCGCGGCATCGGCGGACCGGTGATCCCGGCGTCGGCGTACCTGATGAAGAGCCCGCCGGAGCAGCTGGCCGACGACATCGCGCGGACGCAGCTCGAAGAGTTCATCAACGAGGGCTGAATCGCGGGGTGACTCACCGAGCCTGCAGATTCGCAGGCCGGCACCCCCACTTTTGCTGCAGATTTACAGGGTGGGCGAGCAGGCGCGTGCGCCAGGGGTGACACGCCGCCGAGCCTGCAGATTGGCAGGCCGCCACTCGCACTTTTGCTGCAGATTTGCAGCCTCGACGCACGCTCTTAAGCTAGGTAGCTTCCGCTGGTCAGGCAGAAGTTCGTAGAGTCGGTGGCGTGACCGACGCCGCGCACAACCACCCGAACACCGACGACCTGGCCGGGCTCTCCGAGTTCGACCTGCTGGCCGAAAACGCCGAACAGGCCGGTGTTTCGGGCCCGCTGCCGACAGTCGAGCGGGTAACCGCGGGCGATATCAGCGCACTGCGCTGGGGTGGGTCCGAGCCGCGGGTCGTCTTCCTGCACGGCGGCGGTCAGAACGCGCACACCTGGGACACGGTGATCGTCGGCCTGGGCGAACCCGCGCTCGCGGTGGACCTGCCCGGGCACGGCCATTCCTCCTGGCGGGACGACGGGGACTACTCGCCGCACCACAACGCCGACGCACTCGCGCCGGTCCTGCGGGATCTCGCCCCCGGCGCCGAGTTGCTGGTCGGCATGTCGCTCGGCGGCCTGACGGGTATCCGGCTCGGGGCGCTGGCGCCGGAGCTGATCAACGAACTGGTGCTCATCGACGTGACCCCGTCCGCCCTGCAGCGCCACTCCGAGATGACCAAGGAGCAGCAGGGCACGGTCGCGCTGATGCACGGCGAGCGGGAGTTCCCCAGCTTTCAGGCCATGCTGGACCTGACGATCGCCGCCGCGCCGCACCGTGAGGTGAAGGCATTGCGCCGCGGCGTCTTCCACAACTCGCGCCGGCTGGACAACGGCAACTGGACCTGGCGCTACGACCCCATCCGGGTCTTCCCGGACTTCAGCACGTTGTGGGACGACGTCGACGCGCTGTCCGCACCGGTGACACTCATCCGTGGCGGCTCGTCGGGTTTCGTCAACAACGACGATGTCGACGAACTCAGCAGGCGCGCAACGCATTTCAAGGGCGCGCACGTCGTCGAGAACTCCGGCCACTCGGTGCAGAGTGATCAGCCGCGCGCCCTCATCGATCTCGTGCGCACGGTGATCGACAGGTCCTGACGCCTACGGTGGTGAGTATGACCTCCCCCGTGCTCCCCGACTTTCCCATCCGCATCGGCGTGCAACTGCAGCCCCAGCACGCCCCGCACTACGACCAGATCCGCGATGCCGTCCGGCGTTGCGAAGACATCGGCGTGGACGTCGCGTTCAACTGGGACCATTTCTTCCCGCTTTACGGCGATCCGGACGGGGCCCACTTCGAGTGCTGGACCATGCTCGGAGCCTGGGCTGAGCAGACGTCCCGCATCCAGATCGGCGCCCTGGTGACGTGCAACTCCTACCGCAACCCCGAGTTGCTGGCCGACATGGCCCGCACCGTGGACCACATCTCCGGCGGTCGCCTCATCCTGGGCATCGGCTCCGGCTGGAAGCAGAAGGACTACGACGAGTACGGCTACGAGTTCGGCACCGCGGGCAGCCGACTCGACGACCTGGCGGGCGCGCTCCCGCGCATCAAGTCGCGGCTGGAGCACCTGAACCCGGCGCCGACCCGGGACATCCCGGTCCTGATCGGCGGCGGCGGTGAGCGCAAGACGCTACGACTGGTCGCCGAACACGCCGACATCTGGCACAGTTTCGCTTCCGCCGACGAGTTCCCGGCCAAATCTGCGGTGCTGACCCGCCATTGCGAAGCTGTCGGCCGCGACCCGGCCTCTATCGAACGCAGTGCGTCCGCCGGCCACGGCTCAGAGGTGATCGGTAACGCCGAAGCGCTGGCCGGGCTGGGTGTCACGATGCTGACCGTCGGCTGCGACGGACCCGATTACGACCTTTCGGACGCCGAAGCCCTCTGCCGGTGGCGAGACAGTTCGGCTTAAGCCGCGCTTCATCTGCGAAACGTCTCAACGTACCCGCTCAGTCGTGAGAAACTGGCCGCGCATAGAGGCCGTCGGGTGGCTGAAAAGAGATGTAAGAAACTGATGCCTAAGAAGTATGGGATCAAAGAAAAAGACCAGGTGGTACAGCACCTGCTCAACTTGGTGCTGACCGGTAAGTTGCGCAGCGGCGACCGGGCGGACCGCAATGAGATCGCGCAGGATCTGGGTATCAGTCGGGTGCCCATCCAGGAGGCGCTGGTCCAGCTGGAGCACGACGGCATCGTTTCCACCCGATATCACCGCGGCGCGTTCGTCGAGCGATTCGATGAGTCGACCGTCCTGGAACACCACGAACTCGACGGCCTGCTCAACGGCATCGCCTCCGCACGGGCCGCGGCGAACCCCACACCGCGCATCCTGAGCGAACTCGATGCCCTGATGCGTTCGCTGCGCACCGCCAAGGAGCCACGGAACTTCGCCGAGATCGCCTGGGAGTACCGGCGGGTGGTCAACGACGAGTACGCCGGGCCGCGACTGCACGCCACCATCCGCGCGTCGCAGAACCTCATCCCGCGCGTGTTCTTCATGACCTACCAGCACAGTCGCGACGACATGCTGCCGTTCTACGAAGAAGAGAACGCCGCCATGCACCGGCGCGACCCGGAAGCCGCCCGGGCCGCCTGCATCGGCCGCTCGGAGCTGATGGCCAAGACGATGGTGGCGGAGTTGTGCCGCCGCGGTGTCTTCACGCCACGCGAGGACCGTCCGGATGCCAACGTGGCGGTCCTGCCGGTGCCCCCTGATCCCGACCACACCGCCGAGCGGTCGCCGATGGTGCTCTGAGCGCCGCACCCCGCCGGGCTCTCGATACGGTGGCGGTGATGGGGGCGAAACTGTTCGCGCTGGTGGCGCCGATCCTGATCGTGGCCGGTCTGGCGTGCGCGGCGCCCGCACTCGCGGACCGCAATCAGTGCGCACCGCCGGGAGTGGAGAGCGCCACCGTCCTGCCCGATGACCTGACGTCGTCTCGTGCCGGGGCTGACTCCCCCGACGACACCGACACCACCCCGTCCGTCGTGCCGCTGAGTTCCGTGGATCCCGCGTCCCTGGGCCTGGGTACGCCCGGCACCCTGGTGGCGGGCACGCTCTCTGACGCCCCGCCCAGCACCTGCATCAACGCCACGGGCCGTTTCACCGGCTTCGACAATGAGCTGCTGCGCGCCATCGCCGGCAAGCTGGGCCTGCAGGTGCGGTTCGTCGGGACCGATTTCTCCGGGCTGTTGGCCCAGGTGGCATCGCGGCGCTTCGACGTGGGCTCGTCATCGGTCAAAGCGACCGACGCGCGGCGGCACACGGTCGCCTTCACCAATGGTTACGACTTCGGCTTCTACTCCCTGGTGGTGCCGCCGGGTTCGGCGATCAAGAAGTTCACCGACCTGGCGGCCGGGCAGCGTATCGGAGTAGTTCAGGGCACGGTCGAAGAGACCTACGTCGTGGACACCCTGCACCTGCAGCCGGTGAAGTACCCGGACTTCGCGACCGTCTACGCCAGCTTGAAGACCCACCAGATCGACGCGTGGGTGGCGCCGGCCAACCAAGCGTCCACCGCGGTCCGGCCGGGTGATCCGGCGATGATCGTCGCCAACACCTTCGGGACTGACGACTTCGTCGCCTATGCGGTCGCCAAGGACAATCAGCCGTTGGTCGATGCCCTGAACTCCGGGCTGGACGCCGTGATCGCGGACGGCACCTGGGACGACCTGTACAGCAAGTGGGTGCCCCGCACCCTGCCCCCGGGCTGGAAGCCCGGATCGAAAGCGGCCGCGGTGCCCAAGCTGCCCGATTTCGCCGCGATCGCCGCCGCGCACCACCGCAAACCGATGCAGGCGGCGGCACCCAAGTCGACGCTGGAGCAGCTGCGCGATTCTTTCCTCGACTGGGACATGTACCGGCAGGCCATCCCCACCCTGCTGACCACCGGCCTGCCCAACACCCTGATTTTGACCGGCAGCGCCGGCGTCATCGGCTTGGCCATCGGCATGGCCCTGGCCGTCGCCGGTATCTCCCACAAACGCTGGTTGCGCTGGCCGGCCCGGGTCTACACCGACGTCTTTCGCGGGCTGCCCGAGGTGGTGATCATCCTGATCATCGGTCTGGGAGTAGGTCCGGTGGTGGGCGGGCTGACCGACAACAACCCCTACCCGCTCGGGATCGTCGCCCTGGGCCTGATGGCCGGGGCCTATGTGGGAGAGATTCTGCGTTCCGGGATCCAGAGCGTCGACCCCGGCCAGCTGGAGGCGTCCCGCGCGCTGGGCTTCAGCTACTCGGCGGCGATGCGGCTGGTGGTGGTGCCGCAAGGGGTGCGACGGGTGCTGCCGGCCTTGGTCAACCAATTCATCGCCCTGCTCAAGGCCTCGGCGCTGGTGTACTTCCTGGGATTGATCGCCAACCAGCGTGAGCTGTTCCAGGTGGGCCGCGATCTCAACGCGCAAACCGGCAACCTGTCACCGCTGGTCGCGGCGGGCATCTGCTACCTGATTCTGACGGTGCCACTCACCCATTTGGTGAATCACATCGACGCCCGGCTGCGCCGGGGCCGGGCCAGACTCGAGCCCGAGGATCCTCCGGAAGTCGTCACCTCGACCATCGGTACGGAGATGACGTGACCGTCCCCCGCGCCACGGTTTCCCTGTCCGCCAGGGATATTCATCAGACTCTCGGTGGTAATGCGGTGTTGCGCGGAGTGAGCCTCGAGGTGCCTGCGGGTACCACCACCGCCGTGATCGGACCGTCGGGTTCCGGCAAATCGACGCTGCTGCGGGTCCTGAACCGGTTGCACGAGCCCGACAGCGGCGACATCCTGCTGGACGGCAGATCGGTGCTTCGTGACGACCCCAACGAGCTGCGCCAGCGCATCGGCATGGTGTTCCAGCACTTCAACCTCTTCCCGCACCGCAGCGTGCTGGAAAACGTCGCGCTGGCACCGCGCAAGCTGCGCCGGCTGCCCGCCGACGCCGCCCGGGAGCTGGCCCTGCACCACTTGGACCGGGTCGGACTCAAAGGCAAGGCCGGGGCCCGTCCCGGCACCCTGTCCGGCGGTCAGCAACAGCGGGTGGCGATCGCGCGCGCACTGGCCATGGCGCCGCAGGTGATGTTCTTCGACGAGGCCACCTCGGCGCTGGATCCCGAGATGGTCAAGGGCGTTCTGGAACTCATCGCCGATCTCGGGGCCGACGGGATGACGATGGTGGTGGTCACCCATGAAATGGGCTTCGCGCGCTCGGCCTCCGATGCCGTCGTCTTTATGGACCACGGCAAAGTCGTCGAGTCCGGGACGCCGGGGCGGATATTCGACGCCGCCGAGACCGAGCGGCTGCAGCGGTTTCTGTCGCAGGTGCTGTGACCCGGCGTTTTCTCGGAGAGGCACGCCCGCGTAGCGCATTCTCTCCGACTGCGGGCATGGCGGGTTAGACTGCCGATTTATGGCGGACAGCGAACCCACAGCCCCGGAGGTGTCGGAGCTGGCGGAAGGTTTGCACCGTTCCCTGTCCAAGCTGTCCACGATTCTGCGCCGCGGCGATCCGACCAATACCGCGGTAGCCGGAGAGTTGACGCTGGCCCAGCTCTCGATCCTGATCACCCTGCTCGATCGGGGTCCGATCAGAATGACGGACCTGGCCGCGCACGAGCGGGTTCGCACCCCGACCACCACGGTCGCGATTCGCCGGCTGGAAAAGATCGGGCTGGTGAAGCGTTCGCGCGACCCGTCGGACCTGCGTGCGGTGCTGGTCGACATCACGCCGCAAGGCCGCGCGGTGCACAACGAGTCGCTGGCCAACCGGCACGCCGCGCTGGCGGCGATGCTCAGCCAACTGCCCAAGTCAGACCTGGACATTCTGCTGGAGGCCTCGGCTCCCCTGGCCCGGCTCGCCAGCGGCGAAGCCGCCGCCCCCGCGGCTGCCCCGGACGAGGCGTGAAAGTGTTTGTTACCCATGATGATTGGTAACTCCTGAACCATGCCGACCGCACTCATCACCGGTGCCAGTGGCGGCATCGGCGCCGCCATCGCGACGGCGCTGGCCCCGACTCACACGCTGCTGCTGGCCGGCCGGCCGTCGGCGCGGCTGGACACCGTCGCTGAACGCCTGGGCGCCACCACGTTTCCGCTGGACCTGACCGACACCGATTCGATCGAAGCCAGTTGCGAGGTGATCGACGAACTCGACGTATTGGTGCACAATGCCGGGGTTTCCATCCCCGGACGGGTCGAGGAGTCCCATGTCGACGAATGGCGGGCCACCTTCAGCGTCAATGTCTTTGGCGCCGTGGCCCTTACGCTGACCCTGTTGCCGGCGTTACGCCAGGCCCGCGGCCGGGTGGTGTTCATCAACTCCGGATCGGGGCGCAACGTGTCGCCGGGCATGGCCTCCTACTCGGCCAGCAAGTTCGCGCTGCGCGCCTTCGCGGATTCGTTGCGCGCCGACGAGCCCGCACTGCTCGTGACATCGGTGCACCCGGGCCGGGTGGACACGGACATGCAGCGCGAGCTGGTGGCCTATGAGGGCGGCCAGTACGACCCGTCGAAGTTCCTTCGCCCCGAGACCGTCGCCGGGGTGGTGGCGAACGTGGTGGCCACGCCCCGGGACGGTCACGTGCACGAAGTGGTGATCCGTCCGCGCGGCTGAACCGGTCAGACGACCAGGTTCACCATCCGGCCGGGCACCACGATCACCTTGCGTGGCGTAGCCCCGGCAAGGAACGCCTGCACCTTCTCGTCCGCCAGCGCCGCGGCCTGCACCGCGTCCTTGGCCGCATCAGCGGCCACCACCACCCGGCCGCGCACCTTGCCGTTCACCTGCACCGGGTATTCCACCGTGTCGTCCACCAGGTAGGCGGGGTCGGCCACCGGGAAGGGGCCGTGCGCCAGCGACGTGGTGTGGCCCAGCCGCAGCCACAGTTCTTCGGCCATGTGCGGGGCCAGCGGTGCCAACATCAGCACCAGCGGCTCCACCGCGGCGCGCGGTACCCCGTCGCGGTACTGCTTGGTGAGATGGTTGGTGT
Source organism: Mycobacterium sp. TY814 (assembly GCF_030755175.1). Classification (NCBI taxonomy): domain Bacteria; kingdom Bacillati; phylum Actinomycetota; class Actinomycetes; order Mycobacteriales; family Mycobacteriaceae; genus Mycobacterium; species Mycobacterium sp. TY814. The sequence continues at coordinate 2,810,156 of NZ_JAUFRY010000001.1, read as the reverse complement.
ATTCGATCAGCTTGGCGGCGGCGGTGTTATTGCGCAGTGCCACATAGTCTTCCGACACACCGGCAATGGTGCGATGCAGCGCGCGCAGTGTCTCGGCGGGCAGCTCGGTGTCGGCCACCCGGATCTCGCCGGTCTCCTCGTCGATCACCAGCCGCCACACCCGTTGCAGGAAGCGATGCGCACCGACGACATCCTTGGTGGCCCATGGCCGCGACGCGTCCAACGGCCCCATCGACATCTCGTAGACCCGCAAGGTGTCGGCACCGTAGTCGTCACAGATCTCATCCGGTGAGATCGAATTCTTCAGGCTCTTACCGATTTTGCCGAATTCCTGGAAGACCTCGATCTCGCCGTCCGGTCCCGGGTAGACGAAGCCGCCGTCGCGCTCGATCACCTCCTCGGCTGGCACATACGATCCGCGCGCGTCGGTGTAGGCGAAGGCCTGGATGTAGCCCTGGTTGACCAGCCTGCGGTACGGCTCCCGGGAACTGACGTGGCCGAGGTCGTACAGAACCTTGTGCCAGAAGCGGCAATACAACAGGTGCAGGACCGCGTGTTCGGCGCCACCGACGTACATGTCGACGCCGCCCGGGTCGTCCGGCCCGTGTTCGGCCGGCCGCGGACCCATCCAGTATGCCTCGTTCTCCTTGGCGCAGAACCGCTCCGAGTTGTGCGGGTCCGTATATCGCAGCTCGTACCACGAGCTGCCGGCCCATTGCGGCATCACATTGGTGTCGCGGGTGTAGGGCTTGGGGCCGTCGCCGAGATCCAATTCGACGTTCACCCAGTCGGTGGCTTTCGCCAACGGCGGTGACGGCTCGCTGTCGGCGTCGTCGGGATCGAACGACACCGGTGAATAGTCGGGCACGTCGGGCAGCTCCACCGGCAATGCGGCTTCGTCGAGTGCGTGGGCGCGCCCGTCGGCGTCGTAGACGATCGGGAACGGCTCACCCCAGTACCGCTGGCGTGCGAAAAGCCAGTCGCGCAGCTTGAATTGGATGCGGGCCTGACCCCGCCCCTCAGCCTGCAGCCGCTCGGTGATGGCTTGTTTGGCGTCGGCGACGCTCTTGCCGTCGAGGAACCCGGAGTTCACCAAAACACCGTCACCGGAATGGGCGGCCTGTGAAATGTCGCCGCCGGCAATGACTTCGACGATCGGCAAGCCGAACTGGTGGGCGAAGTCCCAGTCGCGCTGGTCGTGCCCCGGCACGGCCATGATCGCCCCGGTACCGTAACCGGCCAGCACGTAGTCGGCGATGAAGATCGGCACCTGCTCGCCGTTGGCCGGGTTGGTGGCATAGCTGCCCAGGAAGACTCCGGTCTTCTCCTTGCTTTCCTGACGCTCGAGGTCCGACTTGGCCGCGATGGCACGCCGGTAGGCGGCCACCGCCTCGGCGGGGGTGGCAGCGCCGTAGGTCCAGGCCGCCTGTACCCCATCGGGCCAGCCGGCGGCGACCACGTCGTCGACCAGCTCATGCTCGGGTGCCAGTACCAGGTAGGTGGCGCCGAACAGGGTGTCGGGCCGGGTGGTGAAAACCTCGATGTCGGTGGCGGTACCGTCGGCTTTCGTCGTGCCGAACAACGCCGTGGCGCCCGTCGAGCGCCCGATCCAGTTGCGTTGCATGGTCTTGACCTGCTCCGGCCAGTCCAGGCTGTCCAGGTCGTCGAGCAACCGGTCGGAGTAGGCGGTGATCCGCATCATCCACTGCCGCAACCGCTTCCGGAACACCGGGAAGTTGCCGCGGTCGCTGCGTCCGTCGGCGGTGACCTCTTCGTTGGCGAGCACGGTCCCCAAACCCGGGCACCAGTTCACCATCGAGTCGGCGAGGTATACCAGCCGGTACCCGTCGACCACATCGGCCCGCTCCCCCGCCGACAGCTCCGCCCACTGCCTCCCGTCATCGAGAAGCCTTGCACCGGAGTCGAACTCGTCGATCAGCTCGGCTATGGGGCGGGCCTTGTTGGCGGCGGTGTCGAACCAGGCGTTGTAGATCTGCAGGAAGATCCACTGCGTCCACTTGTAGAAGTCCACATCCGTGGTGGAGAAGCTGCGGCGGCTGTCGTGGCCGAGGCCCAGCCGGCCCAGCTGCCGCCGGAAGTTGACGACGTTGGCCTCGGTGCGGGTGCGCGGGTGGGTGCCGGTTTGCACCGCATACTGCTCGGCAGGCAGACCGAATGCATCGAAGCCCAACGCGTGCAACACGTTACGGCCGGTCATCCGGTAATAGCGGGCGTAGACGTCGGTGGCGATGTAACCCAGCGGGTGGCCGACGTGCAGCCCCTCCCCCGACGGGTAGGGGAACATGTCCTGCACGAACAACTTGTCGTCGGGAACGCTCGAACCGTCCGCGGGCGCCAGCGAGCCGACCGGGTTGGGCACGTTGAACGTCCCCAGCTGAGCCCAGTTGTCCTGCCAGGTGCGTTCCAGCCCGGCCGCGAGCTCGGCGGTGTAGCGGTACCGCGGCGCGTCCGCGTCGGGTCCGGCGGTCGGCGATTCTGTCACGCCCAACAGGGTATAAGGGCCGGTCCGGAAGCGGCCGCGCCGAGGCCGTCGGGCACGGGTTGGTATCGGTTCCGTTGCGCAGCGATCAGAGGTTCATCCCAGCTCTATTTCGAGCATGGTCGGCACCGCTGAGCAGCGGTTACATTCGGCCTCGATGGTGGGCAGTGACGCCCCGGCTATTGCGGAGGGACCGATCGAGATGAAGCAGATCGCGCGCAGCTGGCGAGCACTCGTGGGTGGCGTGGCCGTCGGTGTCGTCGGCGTCGTGATGATCACGGGTGGTACCGCATCGGCGGAACCCCTGGTCCCCCAGCCCTCGCTGCCCGGACCGGTACCCATGCAGCCGGCGACCACGCCGGGGCAGAGCTCCGGGGTGTTCCCGGGGGGTGTCAACCGGTTCGCGCCCGCGCCCGCGCAGGCTCCGGCCCAGCTGCCCCTGCCGATGCAAATGCCGGCGCCGGCCGTCGCCCCCGTTCCGGCGGTAGCCGCGCCCGTTCCGGCGGCGGCCGCGCCCGTTCCCGCGGTGGCACCGGCGGCTGTTCCGGCCACCGCGCCGGCGCCCGCCGCCGCCGCTCCGCAGCCCCCGGCGGTCACTCCGGCCACCACGGGCACGCTGCGCGAATACCTGGAAGGCAAGGGCGTCAAGCTCGAGGCGCAACGCCCGCTGGGCTTCAAGGCACTCGACATCACGGTGCCGATGCCGCCACGCTGGACCCAGGTGCCCGACCCGAACGTGCCCGACGCGTTCGTGGTGATCGCCGACCGCGTCGGTGGCAACAGCGTGTACACGTCGAATGCGCAGGTCGTGGTGTACAAGCTGATCGGTGACTTCGACGCCACCGAGGCGATCAGCCACGGCTTCGTGGACAGTCAGCGCCTGCTCGCATGGCAGACCACAAACGCGTCGCTGACCAGCCTCGGCAGCTTCCCGTCCTCGGTCATCGAAGGCACCTACCGCGAGAACGACATGACACTGAACACCTCACGGCGTCATGTGCTGGCCAATTCCGGATCGGACAAGTACCTGGTTTCACTGTCGGTGACCACGGCCGCGTCCCAGGCCGTCAGCGACGCCCCCGCCACCGACGCCATCGTCAGCGGCTTCCGGGTGGCGACACCCGGGGTGGGCGGTCAGGCACCGGCGCCGGCCGGGGCGGGAGCCGCCGCCACTCCTCCCGCACCCCAGTCGCCCGCCCGACCGGCTGCCCCCGCCGCGCCGGCCGCCCCCGCTGCTCCGGCTGGCCCTGCCCTTGCTGCTCCGGCTGCCCCCGCTCCCGCTGCGCCGGCTGCCCCGCGGACGGCTCCGGCTCCCCGCCAGGCACCCGTCGAGCCGCCCCTGGTCACCTTGACGCCGGCACCGGCGCACTAGCTACCTGTGGAGCCCGGCGCGCGGAACGATCGGCGGGCTCGTATGGTTAGCGCATGCTTATCGCGGGCGTGGTGTGCGTGTGTGCGGCCATAGCGTCAGCCGCTTTCGGTATCTGGTCTCTGTCGCATACGCCCACCACTGACGCCACCCAGTTGGCGCTGCGCTCGATGGCACCCACCCAGTTCGCCGCCGCGGTGATGCTGGGCGCTGGGGGAGTGGTAGCGCTGGCCGCATCGCCGCACACCGCGCTGGTCGTGGTGATCGTCTGCATCCTGGGTGCCCTGGGCACACTGGCCACCGGTTCGATGCAGAGCGCGAAGTATGCACTGCGCCGCGAGGCGGCCCCGGTAGAACCGGCCGGATGTGCCGGCAGCTGTGGGGCCTGCACGCTGTCCTGCCACTGACGCGCCGCACGGGCTCGATCGGTTGATCAGTTGCGGCTGAGGTCGATCGGATGTGTGGCCAGCATGGCCAACGGCAGTGGCTGGCGGCGCAACACCTGCCCCCACAGGTCCGCCCGCGGCGGTGCCAACACGTCAGATGGCAACGCCGACAACACAATCCAATCGTCGCGCTCGATTTCGCCTTCAAGCTGGCCGATGGTCCAACCCGAGTAGCCTGCGAAGATCCGCACGCCTTCCACCACCGGCGCGATCAGATCCGGTTCGGCGTCGAGATCCACCATCACCATGCGCCCCGCGACGTGCCGCAACCCCGGAACTCCGTCGGGCTCGGCACCGATGCGCAGCACCGCCAGGCACAGGGCGGCGTCCCGCTTGACCGGCCCGCCGATGAACATCGTCTTGGGCTTGGCGGCCAGCTTGGCCCATTGCGGCAGCACGTTGTAGACCGCCGTCTCGCTGGACCGGTTCAGCACCACACCGAGCGTGCCACCCTCGTTGTGTTCGACGATGTAGATGACGCTGCGCCGAAACGTCGGCTCCAGTAGATCGGTGTTGGCCAGCAGCAACGTACCGGCCCGCACCCGTTGGGCGGCCGGTGCGACATAGTCGTCGGGATCTTCGTGCTGCGCCACTATCACATCATCGCACCAGATGCCCGATCGCCGGTGCAAACAGCCGCGCTCGGCGAAGATTTGTACTGTGATTGGGACGGTGCAGAGCCGACCCGTCCTTGCCTGTGCCGATCGTGGAAGTGGGTTCAGTGATTCGCACCCGGATGCAGGCAAGCGCACCCGTCGAACTGTGGCGGTCGGTGCGCGCACTGCCCGACTTCTGGCGACTTATGCAGCTGCGCATGGCAAGTCAGTTCGGCGACGGCCTGTTCCAGGCGGGGCTGGCCGGCGCGCTGCTGTTCAACCCCGACCGGGCCGCTGATCCGCTGGCGATCGCACGGGCGTTCGCGGTGTTGTTCCTGCCTTACTCATTGCTCGGGCCGTTCGCCGGCGCGCTGATGGACCGGTGGGATCGGCGGCTGGTGCTGGTCGGCGCGAACAGTGCGCGGCTGTGCTTCATCGCCGCGATCGGCACGATTCTCGCGGTCGGCGCCGGCGATTGGGTGCTGCTGTGCGCCGCGCTGCTCGCGAACGGCTTGGCGCGGTTCGTGGCATCCGGTCTGTCGGCGTCGTTGCCGCACGTCGTGCCCAGGCCCCAGGTCGTCACGATGAACTCGGTGGCCACCGCGGCCGGTGCGGTCGCCGCCTTCCTGGGCGCAAACTTCATGCTGCTGCCGCGGTGGCTCGGCGGCGCCGGCGATCACGGCGCGGCCGCGGTCATCTTTACCGCGCTGGTTCCGGTGACACTGGCCCTGCTGCTGTCGCTGCGGTTCGCACCGCGGGTCCTCGGCCCGGACGACACCAAGCGGGCAATTCACGGTTCGGCGGTGTACGCCGTAATCACCGGCTGGCTGCACGGAGTCCGCACGGTGGTTCAGCTGCCGTCGGTGGCCGCGGCGTTGTCCGGGCTGGCTGCGCACCGCATGGTCGTCGGCATCAACTCGCTGCTGATCCTGCTGCTGGTGCACCACATGAAGAATGTGGACGGCGACGGGTTGGGAACTGCGTTGGTGTTCTTCGCCGCCACGGGTCTGGGGGCTTTTCTGGCCAACCTGCTGACCCCGGTGCTGATCCGGCGCTGGGGCCGTTTCGCGACGGCCAACGGTGCCCTGATCGCCGCGGCCGTCATTCAGACGGCCGGCGCCGGGCTCCTGCTGCCGGTAATGGTGGTGTGCGGCTTCCTGCTGGGTGTCGCCGGCCAGGTGGTGAAGTTGTGTGCCGACTCGGCGATGCAGATCGACGTCGACGACGCGTTGCGCGGGCATGTGTTCGCCGTCCAGGACGCCTTGTTCTGGGTGTCGTTCATCGCCTCGGTCACCATTGCCGCCATATTCATTCCCGACGACGGGCGCGCACCCGCCTTCGCGTTGTTCGGTTCGGTGATCTATCTGATGGGGCTGCTGGTGCACAGCCTGGTCGGCCGCCGGGGGCGTGCGAGGGAGGTACTGGGATGAGCGGTTTGGCTGCACTTGTCGCTGATCTGGAAGCGGAGAGTGACGACCTGGACGCGCTGGTGGCACCGCTGCCTGCAGAAAGCTGGGCGACGATGACGCCGGCACCGGGCTGGACCATCGCCCATCAGATCGGGCATCTGCTGTGGACCGACCGGGTGTCGCTGCAGTCGGTCACCGACGAGGCGGCCTTCGGTGAAACGCTGGCCGCGGCCGCCGCCGATCCGATCGGGTTCGTCGATGCGGGCGCCGAGGAGCTGGCGGCCCTGCCGCCCGCGGAGTTGCTTGCCGACTGGCGCGACACCCGTCGGCGGTTGCACAAGGCCCTGTTGGGCGTCGAGGACGGCCGCAAGTTGCCGTGGTTCGGCCCGCCCATGAGCGCGTCGTCGATGGCCACGGCCCGGTTGATGGAGACCTGGGCGCACGGGCTCGATGTCGCCGATGCCCTGGGTGTCACGCCGGTGCCGACGGACAGGTTGCGCTCGATCGCGCATATCGGCGTGCGGGCCCGCGACTACGCGTTCGTCGTCAACGGCCTGACGCCACCCAGTGAGCCGTTCTACGTCGAGCTGCGCGGACCCGGCGGCGACACCTGGTCCTGGGGGCCGGCGGACGCGGCCCAGCGTGTCACGGGCTCGGCGGAGGACTTCTGCTACCTGGTCACCCAGCGGCGGCCGCCGGCGACGCTGGACGTGAGGGCGATGGGGGAGGACGCCCAGCGATGGGTGCAGATCGCCCAGGCCTTCGCGGGCCCGCCCGGCGTCGGGCGATGAGCGCGCGCAGCGCGCGAAGAGAGCCGGCGCCATTCAGCCGAGCGTCGGGCGATGAGCGCGCGCAGCGCGCGAAGAGAGCCGGCGCCATTCAGCCGAGCGTCGGGCGATCCTGAGGCTCTGCCCCCGCCGAGCGTGCCTAACGAGGGTCGACGACGACGCGAGCGCGCGGCACGTCTTTGCCGTCGTCTCGGCCCTCGCCACCGCGCGCCAGCATGCCGGCCGGCGTCATGGGTAGCGGCGCGCCGCCGGTCGAGACCGTCGGGCCGCGCACTTCGGCAGCGTTGAGCACTCCGGCCCGCAGGCTGGTCGGTTTCCCACCGGTCTCCGGCTCGAAGCTGCTGGTGGGCCGGGTGTAACTGGTCAGTCCGGCGCCGGGGAATCCGCCCGCCGCCCCGATGCCACCGCCTGCCGAGCCAGCGCCGGCCGCGACCACGGGTTCACCGGCAGCCACCGCACCCGGCGCCCCCGCAGCGGGAAACATGCCACCGAACACCTGCGCCATGCTTTGCGGCAGGCTGCTGACGCCCTGCATGGCCTGCATCGGCGCCTGCAGCATCTCCTTGAGCGGTTCGGTGGCCCCCGACACCAGCTGCATCGGCTGTTGCATGAGCGAACCCAGCTGCCCGGTCGCCTCGGCCGGAGAGGACGCGCCCTGGCCGGCCGTCTGCGCGGCCTGACCCGACGCCTGAACCGCGTTCTGCATGCCGGTCTGCGCCGCGGCCTGGGCCACGGCTTCTGCTGCGGCGGCCGGCGCGGCCGGTGAAGCACCCATCGGCGCGATCGGCGGCGGTACCGCCAACGCCGCGATCAAGGCGCTCAGCGCAGCGGAGTACGCCCAGCCCACCCCGGAGTTGTGCGGCCAGTGCTCGCCGAAGTATTCACCGTCCCGCTCGACGATCCCCGGCGTGTTCTGGCCGAACCAATTCGTGGCGTTCAGGACACCCCACTCGTCGCGGTTCGTCTGCGAGACCACCGATGGAATGACCGACGAGCGGGCGAGCATGAAAGCCTCCACCGCGGCCTGCGTGAGGTTGATCTTCTCAGCGGTCCAGCCCACCAGCGTCTGCAGTCCGGCGTTGAGTCCCGTCGCGGCCACCGTCGACGCGGCGGAGCCCACGCCCTGCCACTGCGCCTGGGTGGCGAGGGTGTTGACGGTGGACAGACCTGCTGACAGCTCGTTGTTGGCGGTCTCGGTCACCCAGACGACATTGTTGGCGATCACCGAGGCGGGGGAGCCGGCCTCGAAGATTGCCGCGACGACCTCGGGCGGCCCGCTCCATCGGGGATCCGGCATCGGCGCTCTACAGTCCGACGGCGCCCGCGTTGGCGGCCTCGGCGGCAACAGCGGTGGCCGAGGAAAGACCTTGCGCTCCCGCGAAGGCCACTCGCTGCCCGACGTGCTCGGCAGCCGTCCCAAGATAAGCGGCTCCGGCGGCATTGAGGGCCGCCGCGAACTCGATCGAGTCGGCGTCAGTCGCCATCGGCAAGACTCCGGTGAGTGCGGCCGCACCGGCCGCTGTCGTCGCGGCCATCCCTTCGCTGATGCCCGCCTCGGCCGCCGCCGACATGTCGACAGCGCCCGGCACCATGCCGAAAAATCCGCCCATCGTCACCTCTCATTCGATCCCGCCGGGCAGTGCCGGCGACAAGTTGCGCTGAGTCTAGGTTGAGGCTCGGCGCCTGTCGATTCACGTTTGCGGCTCTGCGACCAGCACTCCTTCGATCACACCGTCGCTGGTGACCAACAATCCGCGGCCCGGCGGGAGCTGTTGGGCGCTCGTCCTGCCGAACACCTTCACCGCCGCCGGGTCGTTGTCCATGAACAGGGTGGGGGCGCGCGATCCCGTCATCTTCTGCAGGAACGGGTTGGTGACCGAGACACCCGCCCAGTTGCCGGGCAACCGCGACGCGAGGACGTGCAGGCCGATCTCCCGGCTGCGCTCGATCAATGCCCACAGCGGCGCCGTCGCCGCATTCTTGCCCAGCACACCGTGCGGTCGGAGCTCCTGCTCGTCGTCGATCAGGACGAAGTGGTGGGGGCCGTCCCAGCTCTTGCGGTTGAGTAGCTCTTCCTGACTCAGGCCGGAGGGCGGCAGGCGGTCGCGCAGCAGCTGCGTCAGCTCAGCTATCACCGCGTCGATGTCATCGGCGGTGTAGGCATAGGCCCGCACGTGCTCACCCTGGATCCTGCCGATCAGCGAGGTCTTCGGGTCGATGATGGTGATCTGCGCCTGCTCGGGCGTGCACCGGGCCACGATCATCTGTCCCAGCGCTGCCAAAGCCGTTGTCTTTCCGCATGACTGGCGACCCACCACCAGCATGTTGGGCACCGCCCGAGCGGGCAGCGCCACCGGCTGCAGCGCGGTCTCGCCGATGCCGAACGGAAGGGTCAACGGGTCGGCGTCCCCGGCGCTGCCCGCGAAGGCACCGGCCACATCACCGAGCGCAATCCGTTCGGGCAGTCTGGCCAGGCTCTCGACCCGCCCGGCGCCGGTCAGATCGGCGATGAGTGCGCCGATGTCGCGCGTCGCGACCCGCTCTCCGTCGGGCCCCACCACCTCGGGCACCCCGACCAGTAATTCGAAGCCCTCCCGCGTGAGCCCGAACCCGGGACGGTCCAGGGTGTTGCGGGCAGCCTTCTTGCGCTCGAATCCCTCGCCCATCTGCGTTTCGTCGGGATTGCTCAGCCGCAGCTGGATGCGGGCGTTGGAGACGTTGACCAGTTGCTGCTTCTGCCCGATAAGCCACGCCGTCGCGGTGGTCATGATGTGCACCCCGTACGAGAGCCCCTGACGGGCGATGGCGATAGCCCGTTCTCCCATCGCGGCGTCCTTGTCGTACAGGTCGCTGAAGTTGTCGACGACGAGGAAGACGTCGCCGAATTTGTCGTCGGGGTCAGTGGTGGCGGTGCGCCCGCCGGCCTCGCGGTCTGGGCCGAACCGCCGGTCCCGGAACTCGGAGATGTCGATCTGATACCTCTTGAACGCGGCCTCACGCGCCAGAATCAGACCCTCGATCGAGGCGATGGTCCGGGACACTCCCTCACGGTCGGTTGGGCTGACCACGGATGCCACATGCGGCAGGTCTTCGACCGGGTAGAGGGACGCCCCTATGCAGAAGAAGGTGACCCGTTCCGGTCGATACATCAAGGCGGCCGAGGTCATCAGCGTCATCAAGGTGGTGGACTTGCCTCGCTGGGCCGTCGCGACCACCATGACGTTGTCCATCTCGGCGTTGATCGCGTGCACACGCTGATCGTGTTCCTCGGGAATGTCGACGATTCCCAGCGGGAAGGTCAGACCGGGGTTCTGGCCGTAGTCGACATGCCACGGGCGGCCCCGCCACCGGGCTACCAGCGCGTCGACCGGTTCGCTGATTTCCAAAGGGGGAAGCCAGATTTGGTGCGGTGGGCGCGCGGGATGCGAGACGAGCGATTCGCGGACGACGTCGACGAGCTTCTTCTTGCGGAATCCGTCGGGGTGGAACAGGAACTCGTCGGGTTCTTCGGGCGCATCCGCGACTTCCAGGGCCGCGCTGTCGGATTCACTCAGCGGCTGATAGTCCGAGGTGTAGGCACGGGGCTGCGAAAAGCTCATTGCCACCGTCTTGTTCACATTCAGCGCCGGCTTTGGAACCACGAACGGTGCCGACACGTAGAAACACCGGAACTGCTCCAGGTCGCGAGGTCCGACCTTGAGCAGCGCGTAGCCGTTCTCCTGTGACGGGAGGTGCAGCGCAGCATCGCTACCGATCACATCGCGGGAGTCCTCGGCGGTCTCGGCGCGCAGCGCGACTCGAAATGCGATGTTGCTCTTGGCCTTACTGAGTGACGACAGGTCGAGACGCTGGCCGCCGAGGGTGAAGAAGACGTTGCAGCCACGGCCCTCCTGCCCGATGTGGATCACCAGGTCGATCCACTCCGGGTGGTGGATGAACAACTCGAGATACTCGTCGATGATCACCAGCAGGATCGGAATCGGCTCGAGATCCCTTCCGGCCAACCGCATCTCCTCGTACTCGTTGGCATCACGGGCTCCGGCGTCCTTGAGAAGTCGATAACGACGGGCGATCTCACCGTTGATCGCCTTGCGCATCCGCTCGGCCAGATGGCGATCATCCTTGCCCAGGTTGGACAGCGATCCGGCGACGTGCGGAAAGCCCTGTAGATCCTGGGCGGCTGACTCGAACTTCATGTCGACGAAGATCACGATGAATGTCTCCGGCGAGTGCGTCAGCGCGATCCCGCTGCACAAGGACAGGAAGTATTCCGACTTACCGGAACCTGACGTGCCGATCACCACGGAGTGGAAGCCGTATCCACCGAAGTCCTTGGCGCGCAGGATCACATACTGCAGATCGCCGCCTTGCCGGACGCCGACCGGCACCATCGCCCACTTCGGATCCCCCCGGCCCCGGCTCTCGGCCCAGAGGCGGTCGACGTCGAGGTTCCGCGGATCGCTGATACCGAGGGCCCGCAGCAATTCGCCTGCCTGGCTGTCGGTTTCGGAGAGCTCACCGGCGTTCGTCGGTGACCAGCGGGCCAGGGCACGTGCGTACCGGCTGGCGGTGCTGTCGGCCAGGGTGTCGGCGACGGCATAGAAGGTGTTGCGGTGGATCAGCCGGCCGTCGCGCAACGCGAACCGCTGGCTCTCTTCGGCAAAGCCGACGCCGACGCCCACGCGAGTTGCCAGCCGCAACACCGTGATTCCGGCCATTCCCTTCTGCCCGGTCACGCCTTCCCACTGTTCTGGGGTGCCCACGTTGTCATCCACGATCACCCAGTGCGGGCCCAACGACGGCGTCGTCGCCTCCATAGGTGAGGGCATGGATGTCGGGCTGGCGGTCACCGGCGGTGACCAGGGACCGCGGCCCTTACGGTGCAATTCGGCGTCGAGCGCCTCTTCCAGTTCGGTCGGAGAAGCGAAGACAAGGCGGCGCAGTCCGCACGCGTCGAACATCTCGTCGTGCTGGTTGTGCGGTAGCCAGACCAGCCATTGCCATTGCTCGGGATGGCGGGTGACCACCATGAGCTTCACGTCGTCGGGGCTGTGGTAGACCGCGAGTGAGCACAGCACCGCCCGCATCAGAGCGTGCAGTTCACCCGGATCGTCCGCGGTGAAGCTGAACCCAGGCTTTGACCGCAGGCTCAGCACCTTCCCGATGCCGCGAATCTTGCTCTGTTCCAAGATGAAATCGCGGAGGGCACCACCGGTTACCGGTTCCAGCTCCTCGCCGACCGGAACGTCGGGCCACTGCAGCGAGACCGCTGACTCGCTGGCCTGTTGGACACCGGCACCCAACCGGACGTCGAGGAAGTCCGGATCGGTGGGGCGCCGCTCCCACATCCGCGGACCACCGATCACGGTGTCGAGTTGCCGCGGGTTTGCGTGCACGAACAGCTGGCTCTGGCGTTGCTCCCGCGCGGCCCGCTGGACTTCTTCGCGATCGTCGTCGAGCTGACGCAGATAGCTGCGGCGCTGCTTTTCCAGTTCACCCCAACTGATTCGGCGCCCTCGCCCGAACCTCCCACCGAACATCAGCGCACCGAAACCGACCAGACCGATCATCGGGAAGAAGCCCGACTGCAACGATCTGACCCCGGATGCGTACATCACGACCAGCGTGCCGACGATCCCGACCAGCAGAGCGGGCAGTGCGATCATCAGCAGGATGTTGCGCGGCTCGCGTTCGGGCAGTGCCAACGGCGCAGCGACTGCCACCCGCACCGGAGGCACGTTCGGTGGGGGGGTGCGCCTGGGTCGCACGAATCCTCGTTTGGACACCGCTAACTCCCGCTGCTGTCCGGGATCGGTGCCAGCGCACCGCCGACCGACACCGCATCGCGGGCTACCAGCGCGGCGTCGCGACCGATCGCTGGGCCGGGTGCAAAGGTGCGCACCAGTGGCCAGGGTGCCTGCACGGCCAGTCGTGGATCGAGTCCGAGCGCCTGCAGGGTTCGGGGATCCGATTGGATGCCGTAGCGGACTCCTTGCGGTGACACCCAATACAGACTTTCCCGGCTACCGGCGGTCACTACACCACTCGTCGTCGCGACGAAGTTCGCCGCGCCCGGCAGGATCAATGTCTGGTCGGCCTCGGTGGACTCCGGGTTGCGGTCGTCGCGCACCAGATGCACCAGATGAGAGTCCATGCCGATCGGCACCGGCAGACCCCGGCCCGAGACGACGGTGACCCTGGCCTGCGGATCGGAGGCTTGCTTCTCCCATCCCACGCAGATCACGGGATTTGCTTTGGTGTCAACGAATTCCAGCTTGCCGGACGGGTAGTAGTCGACATTGAGGACGTCTACCACGGGGATGTGGATCAGTCTGTCCGGGGCTATCAGGAGGGGCGCGGTCGAGCCCTGTGAATCGCTGGTACGCAACAGATCTGCCACGAAGCTGGTGATCTTCTGCACCCCGCCGGGCAGTAGAACGTAGAAGCCGTTGACCGTTCCGCCGGCGTCGCGCGATTGGAGCACGCTGCCCACCTTGGCCTCGGGCAACCACCGCGATGGGGTACCAGACTCCGGAATGGTCGGCGAAACAAGCGGTTCCGTAGCGGGCATGGCATCGAAGAGGGCGTTGGACACTTCGATCGGATACGTGACCCCGGGATCGAGGCCCAGGTTGAATGTCACGGACCGGTCGGTCGGGTCGATACGGGATCGTTGTCCACCCCAGATCACGTAGGTCGCGCCACGGTGAGTCGCCAGGAGTGCCTGCTTGGGACCCGTCACCGTCGCTCTGTCCAGCGGCGTCAGCGCTCCCGCAATCGCCGTGACGACCGGTGGCGTCGCGCTGCCCCGAGTGCCGGTCGGCGCGGTGTCACACACCGCCCACGCCGACACGGCGCCGGCCGTGATAGGCAGGCTGTCCGGCACACCGGGAATGCCGATCATCGGGCCGGTCGGGTATTTGGCGATTTCGCTTGCCGTCACCCAGGTCGGAGCCGCGGCACTGCCGACGACCAACCGTGCGGAGGTCAGGTTCAGCGCCGGATACAGCCGCCCGTTGACCTTCGCGTAGATGGCCCCGGTATCCCGGTTCCCGACGATCGCCGACCCCGCCACCAGGCCGGCCGGCTTCATGATGTGCAGCAGAGCCATCCAGCCGACACCGATGACGACCAGGACCATCGACAGGGCGACCGCCGCCTGCTGTTTACGGTCGTCGTGCTTCATCCGGACAGAGAAGCGCGTGATCGCGGCGCGCAGCCGACGGTTATAGAAGAGATGGCCCGAGTTCTGGTCCCTATTGGACAGATTGAGTGGCACAGTCTTCTCCTTCCGGTGACCGGTACGGACCCGATTCCGTACCCGTCACCACTGCAGGCGGCCGCCGTACCGTGCCTGGTTCTCGGCTTCCGCCTCTTCACGCAGCGCTGCGATCGCGAGGTTCAATCTGTCGGCCAGCTCGCCGGGGGCGTAGCCGGTCATCACGTCCGGGTGCAACGTCAACTCGAGCAGACGGCCGTCCGAGTTCACCACCGCGTGCACGTCACCGAGATCCACGCTGTAGGTGACGGTCTCAGCTTGTGCGACGAGTGCTTCCCACTTGTCAGCCGCCTCGCTCAGTTCACGAAGAACCGCGTCGACGAGGTCCGCATCGCTTCCGGAGCTTCGGTCGCTGAGCTCCCTGGAAGGACCCGGCCCCGACACCATGACAGTATGTCGATGGCCCCGACCAGCGTCAATTCATACTCAGTCGGTCGTTTCCGGTCGGTTCTCGCCCCGGTTGCCGGCCGGGGCGGAGTCCAGTTTCACGAACCAGGCGAGGTGATAGTTCGCCGAAACCGGGTCCCCGGACACCCGGCCGTCGACGGCGGCCAGCAACATGCAGTTGAGCAGTTGCGCCGGGTCGGCGTCCGGGTACTGCGCCAGCACCTGGTAGCGGACGGTGTCCAGGTGCACCCGCAGCAGGTCGACCTCTTGCTCGGCGATGTCTGCGCCGGACGCGACCGCTTTGGCCATGGTGTTCACCAGGCGGGGCAGGCCCTCGCGCCAGTGTGTCGCCACCCGCAGCTCCCAGTCCAGGTCCTCGACGGCGGGCAGCGCAAATGGCTGCACTGACGGCTGCGGGTCGGGGGCGCCGCTCGACCACCGAGCCGGATCGCCGGGTGTGTAGGTCACCACGCGGGTGGTGGGGCCCAGGAAGTCTGCCGCGCGACCACTACGACGTTGGGGTTCGAGCAGGTGGACGCCTTCAGGCAGGGCGATGCCGGGCGGAATCCAGCCGTGGGCGAGGTCGGTGACCAGCACTGTCGTGCCGTCCGGACGCTCGCCGACGGCCCAGCTCAGGCGCGGCTCCTGACGGGCGACAAACGCCAGCAGGTGCTGCAACCGATCATCGTCGGTCTCGGCGGGGCTTTCCGGGGGCTCAGCCGGGTGCTGCCCGTCCCGGCTCGGGGGCGGGGGAGCGGGCGGATCGTCGCGAATGGCCGGCAGCACCTGCGTCGTGTCCATCGACCCGGGCGGGTACTTCCCGTCCTCTCGCTGGGGCGGCGGTTCGTCGCGAATGGCCGGCAGCACCTGCGTCTTGTCCATGTCTCTGGCCGGTTCAGGGTCCTGTCGTAGCTGTCGCAGCTGGCGCATCGTCGACTCGACTCGTCGCACTGCCAGGTCGCGAGCCTCGTCGATCACTCTCGCTTCGGCGTCGCGGCGGGCGGCATAATCCATTCCGGCTCTGCCGATGGCCCGCAAATCATCGTTGGCGGCGCCGGCGATCCGCTGCAGATCCGTCTTCAGATATCCGGCCAGGATTGCGGTTTCGGAGTTGCCGGCCGACAACTCTTCAGGCCACAGTCCGCCGATCACCCAGGGTGTGCAGTCGAGCGGCGCACTGAATGTGGGCACCGACAGCGATTCCTGGGTCGCTCTGCGCAGGCGCTGACGCGCCGTGATCCGGCCGAAAATCCCCACCGGCTAAGCGTAGCGGTACACAGCGAGCCGTCCCGGCGGCTGCAGCGGACGGTGAATTGTGTGGCCGACATGGCGTGGGTAGCGTGTGCGCATGGCCGATTCCGCGCTGCAGCAGCAACTCGATGAGGTGCGCTCGCTGCTCAGTCGCGCACGAGAGTTGTTCGGCGACAACCCGATCGAGCCACCCACCGCGATTGCACCCGATCCCGAAACCGCGAGGACCTGGCTGCTCTAGTCGTCAGTCGCTGCGGCGGCGCAGCCTGTGCTCGAGCAACTTCTCGATCGCAGCATCCAGGTCGGCGTCTGTGGGCACCTCTGCCGAAGGGGTGTGCCCGGCCGCGACGATCTCGTCGCGCACTTCCAGCAGCGCCTTGAGGCACGAGACGTCAGCGGTCAGCAGGATGCCCTCGGCCAAGGTTTGGGCGTCCGTCTCCATGGCCGCTTCACTGAGCGCGACGCTGTGCAGATATCCACCTCGACATGAGCGCACCAGGATGTGTCCGCTGGGATGCACGGTGTCGAATGCGGGATTGGCGTCGGTCATGACTGTCGAGTCATCCGTCGAGGATGCCGCCGAGTTTGTCGGCGGCCTCTTGCTCATGTTGCTCCCACATGGCCGCTGAGGTGTGCAGGTTCTGAGCGATGTCGGCGTGGTCGTTCGCCTGCTGCTCGTAGCACTGCCGCCTGCGTTCGAGAAGTTCCCGGCCAGCCTCACGCAGTTCACTGAAGATCGGCCCGAGAGAGTCCAGGCTCTCCTGGATCGCCGCATGGGACCCGGGCAGGGCCCGCAGCTGCTCGGCGGTCTGCTGGTGGTGGGCCGCTGCGTCGCGCAAGTGCGCCGGCACCACATGAATTCGATCTGCCATCCGCTGTCTCCTGTTCTGCGACTAGGCCATCGCTGAGGGCCGCGTAGGTGTCGGTGCCTGGGTGGCCGGCGCGGGAGTTTGGGTGGCCGGCGCCGGCGGGTGCTGCCAGCCTAGAAAGCTCGGGCCGGTCACGGTCGAGATGTGTTGAATTTGGCCGTCCAGCAGCGCCTTGCTGCCCCCGAGCGCAAGCGCGTGCCGATCAGTGAACATGCCGATGTCGCCGGGCTCGACGCGGGAGGGATCGAGGGGAACACTGACCGCGGTGCCAGGCGGCGGGATGGTCATGCCCTGCTGCTGGAATGCTTCGGCGATCGGCGTGCCGCCGGCCGCGGCCTTGATCGCCGCGGCGAGTTGCGGGCTGGCCGCCGTGACGGTCTCGCCGGTGGGCAAGGTGACCGTGGTCGGCCCCTCCGCGGGCGGTTCGGGATGTTGCGCGCCAGGCTCACGATGCTCGTCATTCCCGTGCTCCTCATCGCGGGAATCCCGCTTCTTGTCCTGAGCTGACTCCCGGTCGATCGGGTCGTCGTCGAACAGCCCGTCGTCGAGCGCCCGTGAGTTCCGGCCGGTGCCGCCAGTCGGCAGGCTGGGCAGGGCAAAACCGGCCGGTGCGCCCGTGGCGGGCATCGGCGCGCCCGCCGGTGATCCTCCACCACCTGTGCCGGGTGGGTTCGCCGCAGGGGATACCGCGGCGGGCACCGACTCCGCCATGCCGGCCGGTTCCGGCCCCGGGTCACCGAGCAACAACGAGTCGAGCAAGGGATCCGGGGCGGCGTTAGTGACCGGCTGTGGGCTCGCGGGGTGCGGGTTCGCCGATGGCGGCGGTGCCACACCCCGTACGCGGGGGGATGTCTCCGCGGTGTTCTTCGACGCGTTGTACAGCGAAGTCCACGCAGCCATCAAGGCCGACTTCGATGTGTCGTCGAGACTCGCCGTCGCGACGACTTCGCGGATATCCCGGAGCTTGCCGATCAGCAACCGCTGGAAATCCCGTGCGCCGGCGGGCGTATCGAGATCTGACCGCGTCGCGACGGCGGTCTCGATCTCTTGTTGCAGTTTGGTCAGCGCATCTCGGCCTTCGACGGTGGTCAGGTGCGCATTCAGAATCGCCGCCACCACCTGCAGGTCGAGCTGCGATGTCACGGAATTCTGATGGGCCAGAGCGGCTTCCGCGTCGGCGATGGCCCTGGCCGCGTCGCCGTCGGCGCGATCCGGCGGCGGCGCGGCCGCTACGGGGAACACATCCGGGTGCTGCCGGCGGATCTTCGCCAGGATTTCGGCGAGCTGCGCACCGCTCGTCAGGGGCGATACGGCGGCGATCCGGTCGTCCGGCGTCAACCCGGCCATCCATGCCACCGGGTCGCCGGTGCGCTCCTGAATCAGTCGCATCGTGTCCGCGAGGTCCTGGTAGATCGTCACGGGCCCTCCATGCCGCGGGACAGTACCCAGGTACCGCAGCCTCGACAATTCACCGTGTGGAGGACTGGCCGTACTGTGACCGCAACCCTTGCAGCACAGCGCTTTTGGCGCGGCTCATATCACGGGCTCCGGTCACGACGGCGGAGATCTCGCGCTGTTTGGCCAGCAGAAAACGCTGAAACTCCCGCGCCGCCAATGGCGCATCG
Source organism: Mycobacterium sp. TY814 (assembly GCF_030755175.1). Classification (NCBI taxonomy): domain Bacteria; kingdom Bacillati; phylum Actinomycetota; class Actinomycetes; order Mycobacteriales; family Mycobacteriaceae; genus Mycobacterium; species Mycobacterium sp. TY814. The sequence continues at coordinate 2,791,637 of NZ_JAUFRY010000001.1, read as the reverse complement.
ACCGCAAGGCGGCGCGCGTCCTCGATCTCGGCGGCGATCGCATCGAGCCGGCGAACGCTGTCCCGCAGGGACTCGTGTGCCTCGGCGAGCGTCTGGGTCAGCACCCGGTCGGCCTCGGTCGCCCTGCGCAGGCGCGTCGTCAGCTCGGCCTGGCGAGCGGCGATTGCGTCGATCGAGGATCCCGCTTGGTCCGACATGGTCTCAGCCTTCTCCTACCAGGGCCGCCGGATCGCCACATTCGGCCCCAGCCGGCTGATCCGGACGGAGGCACCCGAATAGGGGGCTTCGACCACCAGATTGTTGCCGATGGCCATCTGCACATGGCCGGAGTGCGGAAAGACGAGATCGCCCGGTTGAACCTGGGAGCGCGGGACCGCAATCCCGTCGTTGATCTGTTGATAGGTGGTGCGCTCGAGGTGTACCCCGGCCCGTGCATACGCCCACTGGACCAATCCGGAGCAGTCGAACTGATGGGGTCCGGTGGCACCCCAGACGTAGGGGCACCCCAGCCGGGACAGCGCGGCCCGTACCGCCACATCAGCGCGACCGTGCGCCGACGAGGGACGGACACCGTGGTGGGCGACGCGATACCGCAGCGCACGCAATGCTCCGGCGTGACTCCGCGCCCGGCCCTGCGCGGCCAGGATGTGGGCCCGCTGGGCTCGTAGCCGGGCCACCCGCCGACGCAGCGCCTCGCGCTGGGCCAGCGGCGTGGCCGGCGTGACCGTGGCGTCGGCGCGGGCCTCGTCGACGACGGCGCCGGTGAGCCCGCGCGCAACCGCCCTGTCCCGCCGTGCCCCGGCGATGATGCTCGTTACTGCCGCGTCCGTGTGTGCCGCCGATGTCAGGATGACGTGGCTGCGGTTCGCGGCGCGCTGGTAATCACTCGGGCCCGCAACGTATTTGGATTCGGGGGCCGGCACGGCGCCCAGCGCCACCGCGGGACTGGTACCGGCGAAGAGTTGGTGGGCACGCTGCAGTACCTCCAGTTCGGGCTCACTCACTGTTCGTCCCGCCCTCGTCTGGTGCGGGTTCGCGCAGCGCCTCGGTGAACGCGCGCACCCGGGGGATAGCTCCGGACGGGATGACACCCCGGTTCCGGATGTCCCACACATCCTCACAACTGACGCCGATCAGAGCCGCGACAACCGCATCCGGAAGCGACGATCTCGTGCATGCCCGATCGAAGCGCGCGCTCAGGCTTGTCGGCAATCGCTCCAGCAGGGCAGTGCGGGTAGCTTCGAGCGACTGCAGATGCTCCATGAGGCGGCCCGCCGAATCGGTGTCGGCATTCACCGCCACCCGCCACGAACTGGCGGCCAGCATCTCCGCCTTCACGCACTGAGCGACCACGGTCAGAATATACGTCTCATATTCGTTTGATGTTTTCGCCGGCGTGCGGTCGATGAGGGAACGCAGCGTTTCCAGCTGCGCCTCGGCGTACTCTTCGAGCACGTCGGTGTCGCTGTGGCGCTCGACGGCGACCTCGCCCGGGCTTCGCGCGGCCATGGGTGCCGGCGGCCGAGCCGTCAGCACACGGGTGAGCTCGGCTTCGGGATCCGCGGCGACCACGAGGCGCGCGTACGTGCCCGGTGGCAGGCCGAGCCCATCTTCAACCTTCTGAACAGTACTTTTGTGGGGTTTTCGGGCGCCGCGCTCGAGGTAGCTCAACCCCATGATGCTCACATCGGTGGCGGCGGCGAGGTCCGCCAGAGACCAGTCGCGTGATTCGCGGAGCGCGCGGATCGCCGCACCGGCGGCCTCGCGGCTCACGGCGGGCTCCCAGCCATGGACGAAATATTACACAGCCGCTGCGGCGTCGTTGTGTATACGTTTTTATCACTGTTTTGCTTGCCTCGCCGGGGTTGTTTTGTATACGCTTTCGCCTACGTTTCAGGAGGAACAAGGAGGCCCGAACATGGCGAACCCCTGCACATCAAACCCGGAACTGTGGTTCGGCTACCCCGACGACGACGGCGGCGACGGTGCCGCGAAAGCACGCGTCTACGAGCGGTCGGCGATTGAAGCGCGGGTGCAGTGCCTGCGCCGGTGCCCGCTCGCGCAACAACGCCTGTGCGCGGGGTATGCGATCAAGCACCGCGAAGAGTACGGCGTCTGGGCCGGCGTCAAGCTGCCCGGCGGGCAGTACCGCAAGCGCGAGCAACTCGCCCACGCCCACGAGGTGCTTCGGCGCATCGCCGCCGGTGAGATCAACGCCCGCGAGCTGCCCGAGAATGCGGCACTGCTGGCGCGCCGGGAAGCCGAGCGGACAACCCACAGAATCCCGGCAAGCGGAGTGGTCGTGCATCTTCCCGCCGCCCAGCTGGGTCCGCGCTCAGCCGCCTGACCCGTGCAACGAGCCAAGTCAGGGGATAGCTGGCCGACAGCCGGGGTATACGGCGCTCGACAGCAGCCCCGTCCGGGCTCGGGCTTCGAGAGGCGCACTCATGACATTCGACGTCACCCCGACCGCAGCTCAACATGATCTGGCCCGGCGAACCCATGAGTTCGCCGAGCAGGTGATGCGGCCCGTCGCACTGGAATACGACCAGCGCCAGGAGTTTCCCTGGCCCGTGCTGGAGGAGGCCGCCCGCCAAGAAGTCCGGATCCGCCACGTTGGGCACTTTCGAACAGACCCGGCCGATGGTGGCGGCACAAGCGATAGGGATCGCGCGCGCCGCCCTGGAGTACGCGACGGCCTACGCCACGGAGCGAGAAGCGTTCGGCGGACCCATCATCGACAATCAGGGCATCGCATTTCCGTTGGCCGACTTGGCGACTCAGATCGACGCGGCCCGGTTGCTGACGTGGCGTGCCTCCTGGATGGCGGCCAACGGCGTCCCCTTCGAGCGCGGCGAAGGCTCCATGTCCAAACTCGCCGCCAGTGAGGTCGCGGTCAAAGCCACCGAGCGGGCCATTCAGACCATGGGCGGCTGGGGTTACATCACCGATCACCCGGTGGAGAAGTGGTATCGAGATGCCAAGCTGTACAAAATCTTTGAGGGCACCAGCGAGATTCAGCGGATGGTCATCTCCAATGCGCTGGGTTCCTCCGTCGATGTCCCGCCCCTGCACGTGACGGTCGAGCCGACCGGCGGCCCCTTGAACCGGATGTTCGGCAGGGGTACACCACTGCGTTCGCGGGCAGCCGACAGAGCCCTGGCGCTCAAAGACCGGATCCCAGAGCCGGTGATGCGGGTCGCCATGAAGGCGCTGCAGCCACCCGGCCGGTGATTCGGCGAGTAAGGTCGCCAGAGTGAGCAACCTGGAGACCGCCCCGGTCGAAGTTGCTTGCGGCGCTAGGCAGGTCGCGGGAAACATTCCGGCGGTGGAGATCCTTGCGGCACGGGAGGTTCCCCTGGGTGGGCCGCGGGCGATGCCGGTGCGACGCACCCTGCCGCAGCGGCAGCGCTCACTGATCGGCGCCTGGTGCTTCGTCGACCACTACGGGCCCGTGACCGGAAGTGCCGCGCGGATGGATGTTCCGCCGCACCCGCACACCGGCCTGCAGACGGTGAGCTGGTTGTTCAGCGGGGAGGTGGAGCACCGCGACAGCGCCGGCGTACATGCCATGGTGCGGCCCGGTGAGCTCAATCTGATGACGGCCGGTGGGGGCATCTGTCACTCCGAGGTCGCGGTCGGCGGCGGAGCGCTGCACGGCGCCCAGTTGTGGCTGGCACTACCGGATGCGGCGCGCGACACCGGCCGCGACTTCGCGCACTACCGACCCGAACCTGTGTCCGTACCAGGGGCGCGGGCGTCGGTCTTCCTCGGTGAGTTGGCCGGAAGTCGTTCGCCGGTAACAACTTTCACCCCGCTGCTGGGTGCTCAGGTTGACCTGGACGGCCACGCGGACCTCGAATTCGAGATCGACCCGACGTTCGAGCACGCGGTGTTGTCCGACGAGGGAGACGTCGCGCTGAATGAAGTTCCGCTGTCGGTTGCCGACCTGGGATACCAGGCCCCTGGTCATTCCGTACTGCGGCTGCGCAATGTGGGCGAGCGCCCCGCCCGGGTCCTGGTACTCGGGGGTGCTCCGTTCTGCGAAGAGTTGGTGATGTGGTGGAACTTCGTCGGGCGCAGCCACGACGAGATCGTCTCTTACCGACAGCTCTGGCAGGACGGCGATGAGCGGTTCGGCGCCGTCCGCGGCTACCAGGGTTCGGTCAGCCGACTGCCCGCCCCACCGATGCCCACCACCAGGCTCGTCCCCCGGCCACTTCCGCACACGAAGGAGCGCACATGACAACAGACAAGACCGGCGCAGAGGTCGACATCCGGGCGGAGGACCGGCGCTACACGATCGCCGTCGCCGGCCAGGATGTCGGCTTCGCCGAGTTCGCCGACCGTGGCGATCAGCGGGTCTTTCACCACACCGAAATCGATCCCGCATACGGCGGGCGTGGGTTGGCGACGCTACTGCTCGAGGACGCGCTGCAGGCCACCCGCGCAGACGGCAAGCGGATCGTCCCGGTGTGTTCCATGGTGGTGACGGTGCTCAAGAAGCATCCCGAATACAACGACATCACCGACCCCGTGACCGCCGAAGTCGTCGGCTGGGTCAACACACAGCCGAGCCACTGACACTCACCGTCCTTCCGGCCCCCACGTGTTGGGCAGCATCGGAACGGTTGGGCCGCTGTCGAATTCGTCGGCGGGCAAGGTCACCAGCCCCGCCGCGACGGTATCGGTCCTGGCCGAGGTGCCGGTGAAACCCATCGCCCCGGAACCGTTGCCGGACGCCGTGACCACGGGCTCATCGGGTGGCCCCGGGTCGTAGTCGAGGACCTCGTCGGCGTACTGGTGCTCCGGCATGGTGGCCGTGCGCTTACGTCGGGACCGGCGCTTATCCCGGGCAGCCACGCCCGCAGCGGCGGCCGGGATACCCTGCGCCGGCGCCTTGGCGCTGGATCCCTCGCGGAAGGTCGGCGTGAATCCTTCGCCCGGGTCGATTCCGATGACGGCGTACGGCACGGCCGATGCAGCCGGAGCGGGCGTCGCCGATGCCGGCGCCGATCCGGCCGACGAGGCCGCTGAGCCGGCGGGGGCGCCGGCCGGTCCGGCGACCGTCGGGGCCAGGGTCGCCAGCGGCCAATTCGACGAATGACTCGGGGCGTTGACCGCCACGGCCGGCGTTTCCGCACCTTCGGCCACCGCGACCGGAAGCTGCTGCAGGTACTCGTAACCCACCCCGATCACCACACCCAGGGTTATCGACAGCAACGGGTCCAGCAGGAGCTGGGGGTAGGTGAGGCTCGCCGCGATCCACGTCACGACCTGGTAGATGACGGCGAACAGGAACGGGCCCCAGGTGGTCAGCGCCTGCGCCGGGTTCGTCAGGAAGTCGGTGATCAGCTGGAAGGTGTTGCCCACCGGGTTCTGCAGAAAGTTGGTGATGGGTTCATAGATCTGCTGGATCAGCTGCACGTACTGCTGCAGCAACTGGGCGATGATGTCGGCGAGGTTGAGCTGGTTACCGGAATCGGCGGCCGGAGCGGCCGCGGCGAGCTGGCCGGTGCCAGCGGGTGCATCGGCCTTGACGACCGTCGGCGCCGGGGACGTGGGTGGCACACCCGCCACCGCCGCTGCCGACGCTGCCTCGTAGCCGCCCATCGCGGCCGCGGCCTGCAGCCACATCCGGACATAGTCGGCTTCATTGAGGGTGATCGGAATGGTGTTGATGCCAAAGAAGTTCGTCGCCACCAACACGCCATGGACGAGGTGGTTGGCGGCCAACTCGGGCAGCGTCGGCATCAGCGACAGCGCGGTCGTATAGGCCGCGGCGGCGGCCTCATGCTGGGCTGCAGCGGCCTGACTGGCTGCCTGTGCCTGCGTCAGCCACCCCAGATACGGCGCGTGCGCGGCAACATACTGCACGGCGCTGGGCCCCTGCCAGGAACTCTGGGCTGCACCCAGCACACCCAGCAACTCGGCAGCCGCCTCGGCGTACTCGGCACTGAGCGCCTGCCACGCACCCGCGGCTGCCACCAGCACCCCCGGGCCCGGCCCGCTGGACAGCAGCGCCGAATGGACTTCGGGGGGTGAGGCCAGCCAGATCGGCGACGTCACGGCGTACTCACCGCCGGCCACCCCCTCGGCGTCACACCCATCAGCGACTGGTCCTTCCCTACGGAACGCTGCGACCACGGCGGTGGCGCAGCGGGCGTGACCCTAAACCGGCGAAGAGGGGGTTACCAGATTAGGATCGCCTAACCAAACACTAGCGTTCGACGACCGGAGCGAGCAACGGGGCCGCCACACAGTGCCCTATTTGCCGTTGCGCTCGCGGTGTTTGCATCCGGGCCAGCAGCAGGGCCGTCGCTTGCCTTCTTCGAGCTCCTCCTGGGTGCGCCGGATGCGGCGCTCGCGGGTCCCCGCCTGTTTGGCGTCCTCCACCCAGCAGATGAACTCGTTGCGAGCCAGCGGGGTGATGTCCTTCCACAGTTCCAACGCCGTCGCGTTGGCGACCAACGCTTTGCGCAGGTCGGTGGGCATCTCGTGCACGACGCCGCCCGGCACTTGCTTGTTGCTCACGTTGGTCAGATTAGCGGCCCTATTCGTCTTCGTCGTCGATCGATCGCGGCCGGGATTCGTCGCGGTCGCCGATGGTCGGACGGCGGGGCGCCTGGTGGCCGTAGACCCCTTCGGGGTAGGCCGTCTCGGCGTGCTCGCTGAGGTCGATGCCGCTCTTCTCGTCCGCGGCACTGAGCCGGAATCCCATCACCCGGTCGATCAGCTTGCCGAGGATGAAACTCACGGCGAAGGCGTACACCGCGACCACCACCATCGCCAGCGACTGCTTGCCGAGCTGGCCCAGCCCGCCGCCGTAGAAGAGCCCCTTCGGGCCGCCGGTCATCACCGCGGTGGCGAGCAGGCCGATCAGGAAAACGCCGACCACACCGCCGACGAAGTGCACGCCCACCACGTCCAGGGAGTCGTCGTAGTTGAGCTTGAACTTGACCAGGATCGCGTAGGAGCACACCACGCCGGCAACCAGCCCGACCACGGCGGCGCCCAGCGTGTTCACCGTGCCGCACGAGGGCGTGATCGCCACCAGTCCCGCCACCACACCGGAGGCGGCACCGAAGGTGGTGGGCTTTCCGTCGCGGAACTGCTCTACCGTGAGCCAGCCGAGCATGCCCAGGCAGCCGGCCACCAGGGTGTTCAGGAAGATCGCCGACGCCAGCCCGTTGGCGGCCAGTGCGGAGCCGGCGTTGAACCCGAACCAGCCGAACCACAGCAATCCCACCCCGAGCAGCACGAACGGCAGGTTGTGCGGGCGCATGGCTTCGACTTTGAAGCCGATGCGCGGCCCGAGCACCAGCGCCAACGCCAAAGCCGAAGAGCCCGAGACGATTTCGACGACGAGGCCACCCGCGTAATCCAGCACGCCCATTTTGGCCAGCCAGCCGGTGGGCGCCCACACCCAGTGCGCGACCACCGCGTAGACCGCCACCGACCAGACCAGGACGAACACCATCCAGGCGGCGAACTTGGCGCGGTCGGCGATGGCGCCACTGACCAGCGCTGCCGTGATGATCGCGAAGCTCAACTGGAAGGTCGCGTAGAGCAGCTCGGGGACCTGTCCGTGCAGGGTTTCCGGCCCGATGCCGCTCATCCCGGCATGGGCCAGTCCGCCCAGGAAGCCGCCCGCCCCGCCGTCGGAAAAGGCCAGGCTGTAGCCCACCAGCAGCCATGCCACGGTGACCAGCGGTATCGAGATGAAGCTCATCATGATCATGTTGAGCACCCCGGTGGTGCGCATCATGCCGCCGTAGAAGATCGCCAGGCCGGGGGTCATGAGCAGGACGAGCGCGGTGCTGGCGAGCAACCACGCGGTGGCCGCGGGATCGATGTTCAACTCTGTGGCTCCTCGGATCGTCGCCGACGGCGGTGTCGGCGCGGTTTTGTCAGATAGACCGTAGACGGCGCCGATCGTGGCGGATACGGGCGTTGGCACTACCCGTGGATCGACCGGTAGGAACGGGCTGGGTGGGACGCCGGTGACTATGAACTCCGTCTGGGGCACGTCCCGGTCCGCGTACGGTGTTGCCTCATGACGTCGGTCGGGCCGCAGCTTCCCGGGCGCCCCGTGCCTGACCAATTCGGTGTCGCCACAACGCGGTTGGCGCAGCAACGCCTGACACCCGGCCAGCTCCCGGAGAACGTTCCGTGACAACGGGCGACGACGCGCTCTTTCTGGCCCGTACGTACCTGGCTTCGCGCAACAATGAACGCGCGGTCGAGGTTCTGATGTCGGCGTTGCGACACCTTCCCAACGATCCGGACCTGCTGACCGAACTGGCGCGCGCCCAGTTGCGGATGGACGAGCCCGAGCGGGCGGAGCTCAGTGCACAGGCAGCGTTATCGGTCGCGCCCGGTCATGTGCAGGCCATGTGCGTGTACGCGCTCGCCCTGGCCGGACTCGAAGAGCGTGACGCTGCGTTGCAAGTCGCCCATCGGGCCGTGCTTGCCGCGCCTGACGAATCCCGCACGCACCACACCTATGCCTTCGTGCTGTTCCGGGCCTGGCAGTACGAGCCGGCGCTCCGCGCGATCACCGAGGCGCAACGGCTCGAGCCGGACAGCGCCGACATTCACTTCCAGCGTGGACTGATCCTGGGCAAGACGCGTCGGTGGCACGAGTCGAACGCGGCTTATGCCGAAGCTCTGCGCCTGGAACCCGGGTACGCGTCAGCGGTGCACAACATCGCCGTCAACCACCTCGACAGCGGTCGCTGGCGGGCCGCGCTGCGTGGTTTCCTCGGCGCCGCCCGCATGGACCCTGCACTCGGCACCGTCGCCCGACGCAGTGTGGGGGCGGCGCTGCGGACCCCCTTGAGGTGGACGACCCTGACCAGCGTGGTGCTCTGCTTCGTCGCGGCCGTCGGAGGCACCGCCTCGGACATCGACGCGGGCGAACGGTTGGTATTCCGCCTGCTGGCCGCCTGCGGCATCGTCGTGCTGCTGACGTTGCTGGGGTGGTCGGCCCGAGCGGCGCGGGAGATCCCCGGGCGCGCACGGGCCTCGGTGCTCAAAGCGCAGCCGATGCTCGTCGTGCGACTGGTGATCGCATTCGGCACCCTTGCGGTCGCGACACCGCTGACCCTCGGCCTGCGGACACCGGGGCTGATGATCGCCGCGGTGGTGCTGCTCATCGCGGCGCTACTCGTTGCGGTCGCGGGCTGGAAGGGAGGCGACTGACCGGCCCGGCCTGCGGCAACAAAAAACCCCGGCCTATGGCCGGGGAAATCTGTATGTGGATCTCAAATGCAGCTCAGAGGACCAACCTGGCGGTTGATTCCACCGACTTCTTGCGATTTTTCCACGGACTTTATCCAGGGTCAGAGGACAACTTCGGTGGTGCCGCACTGGCCTTCGTTCAGTCGCGCCTGGTGGCATCAGCGCTCCTCCTCGCAAACTATGCACCTGACGTTTCCACTGGCAGCGGGCGTTCTGTGGCGGTTCGGTGAAATCGCGACGTTTCATTCCATCGACTTTCTCCGGCTGCGGACATGACGATGGACCGCGCTGGTTGGGCGCGGTCCATCGTGCGGAGTTGCTTTTAGGTTCGTGGGGGTGTGCGGGCGGGTTCGTGGCCGAGGTCGGCGGCGAGCTGACGCATCCGAATGTCGATGGACTCTTCCCTGACTTTGGCGGGGTCGAAGTTTGTTTGGCTTTCCCGGTTGGAGGCGATGACGGCCATAGCCAGGATCAGCTTGATCATCGGGTCGCGTCGCGGCCCGTCGGTGAGCTGCCTCAGCCCCGTCACGTGGGCGGACTTGAGATGGCTGAACCGCTGCTCGGTCAGCGCGCGAGCTGCCTCGAAGTACACCGCGTGTTCCCAGCTCCCGGGTACCAGATCCCATTGCGCGCGCTTGAACTGGTCCGGGGTGAGGGTGACCATGACGCTGGACTTGGCGCAGCATCCACGTTCGTGGGCCTGCCAGGTCGGCTCCGCGACCGGGACTCCGCGACGGCCGTACTGCATGGATTCGGGTTTGAGTGGACAGGTGACGTTCCCCAGCGCCGCCGGACAGACCAGTTTGACCTTCACCACCTGCTTGCGTGAGCGACCCAGAACAGGCCTGCCGTGCCCGCCTTGCGCGTAGAAGGGCCGTGAGTTGTAGCCCATGAGGTAGGGCAGGATGCGCCGCAACCGCTTGTCGTGGAGGCGGAACTGATCGTTGCTTAGAAGGTGCTCCATCTTCGGTGCGCTGTGGCCTTTGATCTTCGCCAGGACGGCGGGGCAGAAGAACGCCCCGGCCCATTGGAGAGCGCCCGGTTCGGGCTCGGAGGCGGGCGCCCCGGCAGGTTTCGTCGAGGGGCATTCGATCCCCCAGCCCTTGGGGAACCGGCCGACGAAGTTGTATCGACGTTCGAGCAGGATGTCGGCAGTCTTGTCCTTCGTGTTGTAGGCCATGTCCGATGTCATGAAGGGCCACCTAGCCCGGGCACCTTTGGGACGTCCGGTCAGGCCGTTGGCCTCTGCCTGTTCGAGCGCATCGGCCATGCCTTCCGGGCTTCCTGAGGTTCCGTAGTGGATGGCGATGCCGACGAAGACCGGGCCCACGGCGTGCATCGCCGTGGGTCTACCGATGCGGGTCAGTGCGGTCATTTCCAGGGTCATCCCCGCATAGGTGACCTGGCAGGTGGCGCCTGTGCCGTCGCTGGCCGCAGCCTTGCGGTCGCGCACGTGGTAGTTCGCACTCGGTACGGCGCCGCGCATCTTGTCGTCGGCGACGCCGATCGTGCCGTCTTGTTTGGCGACGAGGTAGAGGGTGCCGTCGACGACGAGGTCTCCCCGGCAGCCTTCGGGGTTCTTGACCTCCACGGACGCCGCAACGAGGCGGTTGATGGCCAGGTGCACAAGTCGTGCGGCGCGTTCAGCATGCTCGCGTTGCTCGTCGGTGCGCTTTTTGAGGCGGGCGTGATACTGGGCATTGGTCATGCGCCGGGCCGGCAGGTCAGCCCAGGAATCGAAAGGCCTGAGTCTGCGTGTCCACCAGGCGGTGAAGCGCTTGTACTCGGCATGGTGTTGTCGCCAGATCCGCGAGCAATCCTGGTCGTGCATGCCGACTGTGGTGAGTTGGGCCGCGGTGAGCTCCGTCATCGTCTGCAGGATGCCCGTCAGTGTGGGAGGGCGTTTCATAATGACCCTGATCAGAAGCGAGACCAGAACCGCGGTGGTCGTATAGGCGATGCCTTGTCGGCGTCGTCCGACCGCCTCACGACGATGGGGGTGTTGACCGTCGATGAGTTCGGCTACCCCGGATTCCCACACCAAGTGGCGGGCGTAGTTGAAGAGGTCGTCGGCGATGATGCACTCAGGTTTGCGTGCGGCGATCATCGCAGGCTCTCCTGCTGGATGGTGATCGCGTGCCGGATTTTGAAGTGCGGCAGTTCCTTTCGTAGATCACTCAACACTCTCAGGTCCGCAACATCCGCTAGCTGCAACAGCATCGCCGTGGGTATGCGTCGTTCGGCCATATCGAGAATCCACCGGTTGCGCAGCGCCGCCGCTCTGACGGGTGGATATCCCTTGTTGGTCAGCTTCTCGCTGATGCGATTCACGATGTTGCGTTCAGCGAACTCGGCGTTAGGGGCCAGCACTAGGCCGTCGCCGACTCGGGCTGCCAATTCGATGAGCCGGGAGTTGATGCCGGGTTCCAGGACCGGTACCTGCCGTGCACCGCCGGCGGTGTTAGGCAGGGCGACGACGCAGATCGCGCGGCCATGTGAGCGCACGGTCGTAATCGCCGTTCCGCGCAGGACCTTGAAGTCGGCCGCGCGGGCACCGACGCCGTAGCTCAGATCCGCCAACGCCAGCGCTCGCATCCCCAGCGGGGTGGGCAGTTCCCAGACGACCCTGTAGAAGGAGCGGATCTCGTCGTAACTGGCTGCCTTCCGCTTCGTCCGCGCCACCGGCGTTACCCGCTCTGGCGGGTACTCCCGGGGATGGAACAAGCGTCCCGCGGTGTAGAGGACGTGACGGACTTGCCGATGACCTCGGGGGCTCTGCGCTCCGGTGACCTCCAGTCGCTCGTCGACAGGTCCGCGTTTGAGGGCTCTCTTGGCGTCGACGACGCCACCGACTGCGGCCCAGGCCAGATGCCTTGCCACCTCAGCGCACGACTTCTTGTCGGTCGCTGCGGTGGTGAACTCAGTCATGCATTGGACCTTGGCGGCCTCCAGAACCGCTTCCCTGGCGATCTCGGGGTCCGGGTAACGGATCGTGATCGTGGTGAGCGTGGCCATGCGCTTCTCGAGATCGGGACCCGGCTCCGGCACCGGCGTCAGGGCGGCGCGTTGCATGAACGCCGATGCAGCTTCCAGGAGCGGCTCGGGCGGTGCCTCGTGAGGAACCGTCACCGACGCATCCGCCGTGGTGAACTTCTTGAATCGGGCCATCAGCGACCACTGCCGATCGCGCAGCGTGGTTGGTTGACAATCGTGCGTGGGCACGCTGAAATGAACACAGTCCTCCTTGGAGGTTTAGAAGAGCCTCAGAACTCTTTGTTGGTCTGAAAGCCGGGTTGCCGCCCGGCTTTCGGCGTTTCTGGGCGGCATATGCCGCGGGAACTGCCGTTATCGCACGTAAGCTAGATGATCGGTTGGCCTCCCGACTTCGGGCCGGGTACAACAGGATTCAGTAGATTGTCGATAGGCTCCCCACGATCGATTCCCCTCTGGCTCAGCGCCAGCTTCAGGAGTTCACTGCCGGCCTGCGACAACGTGATGTCGGCGTAGTCCGCGTACGTGTAGACGGCTTCGGCGATTGCCGGTGGCAAGCTGAACTCGACTCGCACCCGTGAAAGGCGCGCCCGTTCCGTGGCCTGCCCATCGCAGCTCCCATCGAGTCCCGGAGATTTGTCGAGAGATTCCCGGCCGTAGATTAACCGACCTGTCACGCTGAAAACGTTGCTGTTGAGGGCTTCTCGCAACAATCGGTGTAAACGTTCACCGTATGTGGTAAACTTCGAAAGCTAGGCGCCGTGGCAGTGAGGATGGCCCCGGTTCAGGTCATGGTTCCACTCTATGTGCGCGCTCTGTGCGCATACTCGTTGCTGAATAACATATTTCGACCGAATATGAGCAAGCAACGCGTTAGGGTTCATCGAACTCGCGACCGCCGTTAGTTCCTGCGCACGGGACTCGACAATGCAGATCAGAACATCCAACTACGGCTTCGGAGAACTCTTCGCAAACAGCATTTTGCGCGCGTGTCGCCGGCTCTGACGCATCGACAACGGCGAGAGCTAGGACGGGACACAGACACGCAGCTTCGTTCGTCGCCAGATCTGACGATTCCGTTCAATCATCAACCACAGCAACTGAGTCCGGTTCACCGGCGATACGCCTGACGGTAGCCCACTGCATGTCGGTCAGCATGTCCTCGGTGTAGCCATCGATCGCCAGAGCCCACCACCCCGTTCTCACGTTCGGACATCGAGGACAACATCGGGGCCCGACGACACCGAACTGGCCCATGCGCGGCGGATAGTCCCACCCGAGATCGAACGCTTCGGCCGGGGTCAGGATCTCCTCCACCCCGCACACTTCGCAGATATGCCGCCACTGTCGTTCGGTATCCGTCATACGCGCCAGTCTCGCCTGCAGGAGTGACAAGGTTGCGAGACGGACAAGGAGCACCTCGGCACCGCACCCCAAGGGGTCGACCAGGCGGCGCCCACCGCCAGACGGCTATCGGCCGTGCTGGTCTCAAGCCGGCCGCGGCGCGCGCCGGGATTAGTGAGAATTCCGCCGCCCGGGGTCACGGTGATCTCCGACCTCGTCCACCACCAACGAGCGCGGCCAGATCACCCCGGTTACGACCGCGAGCTCACCGGAATGGCTGCACCTGTCCGGCGCGGACGGCGAGGTGTTCGTGCCGGCCTACGCCATCGAGGACACCGAGCCCCAGCGCGACCTACTCACCGATCGGATCACCGCGCACGTGCCGTCGGACTGGAGTGGCCGCCCCTGGGCCGACTAGGGCCCATGGTGGCCGGGTCGTGCATCGGACCTGTAATGAGCGCTCCGATCAGGTCGACCGCACCGCACCGATGGCCCCACGACATCGGTGCGGCACGGTCCGGCGGCGCCCACCGCTCTGCGCAGGCCATAGGGACGGTGCACCTCACGCTCAGCACATGAAACGTTTCGCTATCAACTCTTGCTTAACGCGAAAGCTTGCTGCTTGCTTGTTGCAAGCTATCAAGTAGATGGGGTGTATTGGTGAGCACTACAGACGTTGGCGCGAACGCCCTCGGGCGTCGAATTGCTCAGTTGCGTGAGAAGTCAGGGCTGAAGCAGTCCGAATTGGCACGACGGGTTACTTGGAGTCCGGCCGTGTTGTCGAGAGTCGAGGCGGGGGAACGCGAACTCGCGGATGGCGAACTTGCCGACGTCCTGTCCGCTATCGGGACACCGGAGGCCGCAGCACTGGCTGGAATCGTAACGAGGCAGTGGAAGCACCTCCCGGCCCCGCCGCTTGACCACGCGGACCACCAACTTCTGTGGGATGCCGAACAGGTGATGGAAGAACTCGACGCGCAGGCTTCCGACGAAGAAATCCGGCCGGCCTTCCTCAAGCGCATAAATGAATACCAGGCCGACATCCGACGGACCGCTCAACGAATTCGCCGGCGACAGCACAACGTTGCATTTCTCGGTGCGATCGGCATCGGCAAGTCCACCGCCATCTGCAAGGCGACGGGGCTCGAAGTTGACACGGGAGACGGGCAGTCGGCTCCGGTGCTCGAAACGGGCGGCGGCGGCGTCACCGTCTGCGAGGTGAGTCTCAAAGCCGGCCCAGAGTACGGGGTTATCGTCACGCCGCGGACGACAGAGGAAATCCGCGCTGATGTCGCCGACTTTGCCGACCAGTTGCGGCGCGGCATGGATGAGTCAGAGGCCGGTGCTGGCGATGGTGACACTCTGCATTCTGTTCCTCGGGAGATCGAGCGGGCTATCAGGAACATGAGCGGACTAAGGGTGCGCCGACGAAAAGACGAGAACGGCAAGCCTGTTCGTATGGACCCTGCGAAGGATCTCGCGGCACAGCTGCCTTCGTCGCGAGATTTAGTCGTCGAGATTCTGTCTTTGATGGAGTTGCCGCGTCGTGACCGCCGGGAGATTTGGTTCGAACCCACGTCATCCAAGCGACCGCTGGAGTGGCTGAGAGAAACTTTCGAGCAGATCAACAACGGGCGTCACGCCGAGTTCTCGCTTCCTCGGCGTGTCGACCTCATCGTTCCGGAGCTGATGGATGCCGGCGAGCTCACGATCGATATCGTCGACACCCGGGGAATAGATCAGCTGATTGCACGGGCCGATCTGGAGGAGCACCTTCTCGACAGCCACACGGTGTCAGTTTTGTGCTCAGGCTTCAACGACGCCCCAGAGCAGTCGGTCCAACATCTCCTCGAGCGAGCGCGCGCGATCGGAAATCCGCAAGTCGACTCACATGCGGGAGTTCTCATTCTGGCGCGCCCTAGCGAAGCGCTTGCGGTAAAAGACGAAGCCGGCATTCGCGCCGAATCTGACGAGGAGGGATACGAACTCAAGGGGGAACAGGTGCGAACCGCCCTATCGCCATACGACATGGAAGAACTTCCCATCGAGTTCTTTAACTCCTTTTCGGATGATCCACAGCGGCTGAAGTCATTCGTCTTTGAGCGGGTGGAGAGCACGCGTGACGGCTTCCGCCGCGACCTTCGGGCCGTCATTACCAGCGCGAACGAACTACTGGCGAACGTTGATATGCAGCAGGTCATCGAGGTTCAACGTGAGGCAAGCCGACAAGTCGAGACTTGGCTCCGAAACCACGTCGATCCTCCTCCGGTTACCGGTCACGTACATGACTTGCTGATGGCAGAAATTCGCCAGGCGCACGCAAGCACGCTCAACGCAGCTATCAAGCGCGAAGGCGAATGGTACTCACTGAGCTACTCGCATCAACTCGGCTTCGGCGCTCGGCGTGTGGCAGTTGCCTCGCTCCGCGATTGGAGGACGGAGTTCAAAGGGATCTGCAGCAACTTGCTCAGCACTCATCCCGAGGCATCCGAACTTCTCACCCAAGCGCTTCGCCTTATGGATCAGTCCTATGACGAACTGCTCAAGAAAATGCAGGTGGCGGGGGGCGCCCTATACACCGTGGAACTTCAGCGAGCACAGGTGCTTTGGGCGCAACTGAGCGGCGAGTGGGGTCTGGGGGCCGGCTACCGCGACCGGGTCGCGCGGCGGCAGAATTCATGGTTCGGAGAGGACAATCAGGCAAAAGTCGAACAAGACATCCTTGGTGTGCTCGATCGCGAATGGCAGACCGTATGCGAACGTGTGTCAGCGATCTTCGATGCCGAGTAGACGCAGCGGCGCAGGGGTGTTTGCTGTCCGCCGATCCCCGTATCGACACAGCCTAGCTCTGCAGCCGTAGAGAAAGGCCCCGTTCGGCAGCCATTGCTTGAACCACCATGCGTCGCGGCGCACGCGGGACCCAATCAGGCTGTCAATCGGATCGGCGGTGTCGTATCCGTTGTCAGCCTGCGTCTGGCGCTGCGATGAGTTGGAAGTGGAGACATTGGGAGGCCTTGCTGTACAGGAAGCGCCATTGTTCCGGACCCACTTCTCGCAGCGCGTTCTCACGCCGTCGAAGGTGACGGCGTGGCTTGACTGCCCGCACTATCTGACCTTGCGCGGCCGGGTGGACGACGGGATCATGGTGCGGCCGGAGTCGGTGTTCGGATCCTTCGCAGACTTGTTGTGCACCAAGGGATTACCAGCCCGAGCGGCAGTGCCTGGACGACTACGCCCTGCAGGGCAAGAAGATCGTGCAGATGCCTGACAAGGCCAACGGCGAGTCCTTCGAAGCGTAAGTCCGGCGGTCCGGCAACCCGTTCGACGGGGACTTCGACGTCGTCGTCTACCAGATGCCATACCTGCACAACAGTATTCGGGGTGTCGCCGACTTCGTGGTCCAGGTTCCGAAACCCGTCACCGGCGCGACGTTGGCATTGCCGTGACCTACGCCGCTACTCTGGGTATCGGTTGAGGCAGTCATGGGCTACAGAAGGAGGCGGGGACGTGGCGTCCGAAACGCCTCCGACATCACGCGAGTGGCGGGCATGGTCTGACATAGCCGAATTATTCAATGGACCAAAGGATTCCGACTGGAACGTGGACCAAGACCGAGTCGGGCACGACATCCGCGATCCGGATAGCGACCACCGAAGCGGCACTTAGTTGTGTTAGGTGCCGCGAAGATGGTGTCACGGCCGTTGGTCACTCCGTTGCGTTGAAGTCAGCCATTCCAGCGCACGTGGGCTCAAGACCGGGGGCAGCGTCGTGAAAGGCCCACTGCATGGCGTCGGCCAAACTATGGATGTACTCCTGTTCGAGTGCGCTGGCGTGCTGGCGCTTGATCCAGGCGGGATGCTTGGCGAAAAGCAAGTAGGGCGAACGCTGCTGCCGACCGCTCGGCGCACGGAACGGCCACGGAGAGACCCGCGCCGAGGCAAGCCCTCTGGCGACTGTTGTGCTACCTCATCCTATGGCCGCCAGCTCAACACTCGGCCAAAAGCGGAGTGAAACCAACGCATTGCAGCCGGTAAAGGCGAGCTCACATTGGCCCGATGCCGTCGCAAGCCGAAAGTTGGACGTCTCGGGCCATCCGAGTGGCGCTCTTCCGGCAGTAACAAGGGGGTTCGGCCATCGCCGATCGCCGTGTCGAGTTCGTATTGGCAGAACTGGCCAGTGGTGTCGGTTAGCGCGTGCAAGCTGTGAGTTGAGAGCACGTACTGAAGTGGTGATGGGACACCTCGGCGGCCGGGGTGCACGGTCAGGCTGACGAACTGCGCGAGCAGTGCCGCGCTGACTGACGCGGAGTAGGCGGCGACATTCGGTGCCCCAGAGTCCGTCTCGCGGCCGGACTGCTCGATGTAACTGGGATCATCAAGTAGGCCTTGACGATCGAGCTGGATGTCGGTCGGGTTGAGTTGTCGGGTGCACAGCATGCAGGGCCGTCCCGGAACCAGAGTGTGGGCGCGCCAACTGCCCGTGCGCATGTGTCCATCGGGGAAGACTGCCAGCGTGAGGCCACCGTCGATCACCGGGATCAGGTCGGCGTAAGCAAGGGTATTGAGCACCACGCGCGGCCATGGGCGATCCACGCAGGAGACGATGACGTCGTAGTCCAGCGCGTGAGCCAGCCCCTCGGGGGTGCAGATGCTCATGGGGTAACGCCTGAACTGCGGTCGTTGCGCTGTTGCCGCGATGAGCATCTGGCGATAAGCGACGTCGACCTTGAGTCGGCGTCGACGTGCGTCTGCCCGGGTGGCGCCGATCATCCGATCCCGGTTCAGTTCTTTGACGATGTCGTAGTCCATGACGCCGATATCGGTGATGCCAGTGGCGGCGAGCCTTTGGGCTACGTCCAAGCCGACGCTCCCGACTCCGACGACCAGGACACGCAGGCGCGCAATGGAATCCTGGGAGGCCGGCCAGGCGGACACTGTGCGTACCTGGGCTGGGGTTCGAGGTGGCGGCGGTCGAAGGTCGTCGTTCCAGGACAGTTTCAGCATGGGTCCCACGACGCGAACGGCCTCTGCCCAGTGTGGCGATGTCTCCCCCGGTTCCCATAGGCGCGCTGACCACGTGTTGTCGGTGCCGGCGAGTGTCATCCCGAGTAGCGGACCTCTGGTGTATTGGTGGGCGAGGTGGGCATAACCGAGTTCGGTGTCGTAGTCGGTCGAGCTGAGTCGTTGCCAGCCTGTTCCGCCCGGGTGCGAGTGCAACATGACCAGACCGCAGTCCTGATTGGCTACGTGTGCGGCACCGCGCAGTAGGTACGGACCGGTGAACGAGGCATTGCCGTGGATCAGGCGATCGCCGGCTCTAGGTAGCACCAGTGAGGTCACCAGGTACGTCGTTCGGTGCTTGCCGGTAGAGACGGTGTACGTCGCCAAGCAGACGTCTTCTTGTCCATCGGGCCGTAACAGATGTTGACGCGCTTGTTCAGCTACCGCCTCGGTCATCGCTACTGAGTACCTCATCGTTTACTCCTGTTTCGTCGCCATGCTGAGCACCCCCCGAACGTGGGCTAGCCAAGTTCGGGCGGGTGGAGCGGAGGTGTCCCAATGCCCGACATCACGCGAGTGCCGCAGCCAGCCAGCTAGGCAGTCATTGGTGTCGGTGTTGGTGTGCGGGAAGGTAATTGCTTCGCGGAAGTGCAGCCAGTGCGGGACCACGGTGGGCCACGACTGTAACTCGCTTAGGCTGACTGCGGTGTCGATCTGACTCCCGGCCAGTGATCCGGTCGCCGGCACGACGGTGTAGACGATGGCGGGTCCCTCCCGGTGTCCTGGCACTCCCGCGGCGGCGAGGTCTGCCAGGAACCGGTCGGGACCATGGCGAGCGTCGGTCACCGTTATGCCACCGGACTGGCGTGGCGAACGGTGACGAACTCGTCACCAGCGTGGATCGTGACCAGCTCGGCGGGATTAAGGTGCGTGGCTTCGCCAACTCGCGCCAGGTAGTGCTTGTCGGGGTCAACGCCGGCCAGCTGCAGCAAGGCGGCAACCTCTTGGTCCTCGTCGTGGGTGGTGTAGCTCATGCCGTCGATCGTGAAGGGCAACACGGGCCGACTGACGAAGGTGTCGCCGGGGTGGATCCGCACGATGTCGCTGTCGCGGAAGAATGTCTCGTCGCCCTCGTCATCGACGCGGGCGAGGTCGAAGTGGGATGGGTCACGCCCAGCCAGTCGCAGCAGGGACGCTGCTTCTTGGTCGCCGTCGATCGTCGTGAACTGGCGATTGTCGAGCGTAAATCGTATCCGGGTGTCGTGCGTCGTCATGCTGGTGACCTTTCTTCACGAGGCGATACCGCCTACTCTGGTATCAGAATTACACCGTAGTGGAAATCTACGGCTCCTGTCAACACTGTGGTGAATTAACACCACCATGGTATAAATAGAAGGTGGTCGAGATGGGCAACCCGCTGGGCGATCGATTGCACGAAGTCCGACGAATTCGTGGACTGTCGTTGAAGGCAGTCGCTGAGCCGGCGAAAATCTCGATCGCCTATCTGCAGAAGCTGGAGGGCGGCGACGTTCAACAACCGAATCCGAACGTGCTTCACCGACTCTCGGCAGTGCTCGACATTCCTTATGCCGTGTTGATGGAGTTGGCCGGCTACGTCGTGCCCGAAGCGGGCGGCGTTCTAGCCGCCAATACCTTTGACCATGCCTTGAGCAGCTCAGATCTGTCCGACGAGGAACGCAAGGCAGTCGCCGCGTTCATTGCTCTGCTTCGGGACCAACGCTAATGAGCATTGGAGGACCATGATCGGGCCGTTGGAGAACCTCGACGACATTCGTGAAGTCGCGCAAACGGTGCTGCGTAAAGCGGACGTAGCCGAACGGCTCCCGACGCCCGTAGACGACATCATCGCCAGCTGCGGACTGCTCGAGTCGGATGACTACGTGTTGTCGGAGAGCAAGATCGCGCAAGCTCCCCGCGAGCTGCGCAAAATACTGCGTGCAGCAGGGCGAAAGATCCGCGGAGCACTCGACCGGCGGGAACGGGTGCTACACGTCAGCCCGTCGGTTGACCATCCAGCGCAGCGACAGTTTGTGCGATGCCACGAGGCGATGCACGATGCACTCCCCTGGCAACGCGATTTACTCGTTCTGGGCGACACCACACGCACGCTGTTGCCCAGTGTTGAGTTCACCTTCGAACGCGAAGCCAACCAGGGAGGCGCTGAACTGCTGTTTCAGCTCGATCTGCTCACGCGGATGGCGCGCGACTATCCGATCGACATCACGACGCCGGTCCAGTTATCCACCCTTTTCGGCGCCTCGATCCACGCAACTTTTCGACGCTGGATCGAGAGCAATGCCAGTCCGGTATGCGGGCTAGTGATCGATCTCAAGCCTTTGATCGACATTCCTCCGACATACCGCCGCTACGAACTGGTGGAATCCAAAGCGTGGACGCAGCGCTACGGGGCCAATCGCTTTCCCGCCCGGTTAGATTCGAGTAGGCATGGCTTTTTAGCCCCTCTGGGGTTGCCAGGATCGACTGACATCAACCTCTCCTGGGGCCTAAACGACCGCAATGCCGAGATGACAACGGTGAAGGTTCAGTCGTTCAGCAACACCTACCGAGTATTCGTGCTGCTGTGGTTGCCCACCAAGGAATCGTTCATCGCACGCCACCGAGCTCGACCGCGTCTCGTGGTGGGCTGAAACGGTGAGGTCACGCCGCGACTCGGTCAATCCAGCCCAGTCCAGCTCACCGCGGCGAAGCCATCTCACGGATACAAAGATGTCAGCCCCACGTGGTTACATGCCGTACGCTCGAACAACGCAAGCTGGAGAAGGAAAATCCGATGTCTAAAGCAGTGCTGCCGCAACTGTCCACCAACGACACGACCGCTCAGCTGCCCTCCAATCCGAACGATCTGCTCAGCGCCAGTGAGAAACACAAGCTCAACGAGGATCTCGCGAAGCTCGCCGACCTTCGGCGGGACGCTGAAACCGCCTCGGCAAGTTTGCGATTAGCCTGACCGAAGGCAAAAACTATGCAGCTGACGGGCTGGAACGACCCAGATCCGGCCGAGGTCCATCACCCGACCACGAATGCTGAATGGGACGCCGCGCTATCCCGCTACCTAGGATCGCTCAACGACTTACCACTACAGCGCTGCGTTGAGGTAGCACGCTCGCACGGAGCTGCAACGCTTGTGATCGAAACCCGGTATTTGGACATCGATTACCGCAGCGAATTCTCGGCCTACTACGCACGCCAGTTCGCTGATGTCCCCGACTCGGCCCACCGCTTACATTTCTTCAGCAAACACCTTGAATCACAGTCACTGTGGCGACTAGACGCCGATCACGGCTACATCGGCTACGTGGTTGTGCGCCCTGCAGCGACAGGCTTGGTGTCTCGAGCTCTTCTTAAGCCCCCAGAAGACCTTGAGTCAGCGGTCCGCACGTCGGTGACCGAATACGTGAACTTCTTCGGGCAGCAACTACCGGTTCGTGGAGTGCCGTTCGCACAGCAAGACGCCCAACTTGGCGCCTGCGCGCAGGCAGCCGCATGGATGTGCCACTTCACTGCTGTTCTGCGTGGCGACACGCCCAGGCGCACCAAAGCCGACTTCTCTCTGAAGGCCGACGCCAGCCTGCAACCGAACCGGGCGCTCCCGACCGGCGGACTCACTGTGATGCAACTCAGCGAACTATTTCGCACATTTGAGATTCCCGCCATGTACTACCTCGTGGGCGAGTTGCCCAGCCCGCAATTGCCTTGGCAATCAACCGATCCCACCGGCCCACCTCAATTAGCTGGAACTTGGGACCATCGGATCGTCGCTGTCGCATGCCGGCACCTGAACTCCGGAAACCCCATCCTGGTCGGCACCCACAATCACGCTTTCATTCTGTGTGGCTATCGCCGATCCAACCAACCACAGCCCGGCTGGATCGAGTTCATTCGCCACGACGACCAAGCCGGCCCCTACCTCCTCGTCCACGATGTGCTCAACGACGTGGACCAACGTACGGGCAAGTCCTACGGGCCGTGGCGCACCATGCACGTGCCTGTACCAGACAAGCTCTGGCTAGCCCCCGAAGCGGCCGAGCGAAAAGGCGGGCAGTTCCTGCTTAGCGCCTCGAACCAAATTGCAAGCGCAGCGGGCGATCCCCTCCCCTTCACTCCGCTGCAGGACCTCATCAACGTCAAGCAGCTTGCCCTACGCACCTACGCCATCCGCTCCAACGACTTCAAAGCCAACCTAGCCGCCAGGACCACGTCCGAGGCGATCCAAACCGAATACCGACTGGCCCGCTTCCCGCGGTTCATATGGGTTGTAGAAGCCATCGACCGGCAGCTACGCAAAGCAGGAAAACCCTGCGTCGTGGGCGAAGCGGTGCTCGACGCAACGTCATCGGACCACGACCCACAGGAAATCGCGCTTCACATCCATGGCGTGATGTGGCTACAGCAGACCAACGGCGACATCCGGTTCCCCATCACCGGAGACGCCCAGCCGTATAACAGCGGCGGCATCGGTACTCCCTGACCGCTTCCCTCAGTCAAAGCATCCGCTCGCCGGTACGTGTTGTCAGCGAACGATGAGCTCGGGGTCTCGACCGTCGTCAGTTGTGCGCGTGATGAAGCTGGATAGCTACTCTGCTGGTGCCGGAGTCGCGTACGCGTGCGCGAAGACACTGGCCACGACTCGGGCTAGCGGGGCGCACAACCCGTTCCAGTCGCTAGGGATGGCTACTTGCCGGGTCGTCGGACCGTAGTGAACGAGACTGTTTCGTAGCTCCCTCAACCCCATGGCAACGCGAATCGACGCAGTGTCACTATCCGCGTCATGGCCGAACGCGAGGGCCAAGGCTTCGAGGTCGGTGGTGGCTATGACAGTTTGATTCAGGACCGGTGTGACGGCCTGATTCAGGACCACCTTCTTTCAGACCGGTGTGTTGTGACGGTTTGATTCAGGACCACCCTCGACGGTTGGCGTGTCGATTATTGGCTCGCTGTCGGAGGGTTCCGGATGGGAAGTCGTGTGGAGCTGTTCGCCCAGATACGTAGGGACGCCCGGGTCGAGGGTTTGGGTATTCGGGCGCTTGCTCGTAAGTACAAGGTTGGCCGGGATACGGTCCGGCACGCGTTGGCGAATCCGGAGCCGCCGAGGCGGAAGACACCGGTGCGGGAGTCGCCGAAACTGGGCCCGCTCAAACCTGCGATTGATGCGATGCTGCGGACCGATCTGGATGCGCCCCGCAAGCAACGCCACACTGCGACAAGGATTTGCAATCGTCTGGCCGATGAACACGGCGTTGAGGATGTGTCGTATTCGTCGGTGCGTGACTATGTCCGGGTCCGTCGTGCGGAGATCATCGCCGAGTCCGGTAAGCAGGCGCAGGAAGCGTTCGTGCCGCAGGAACACCCGCCCGGCGCTGAAGCTGAGGTTGATTTCGGCGAGGTTCACGTCATCCTCGCTGGTGTCAGAACCCGCTGCTACATGTTCGTTTTCCGAATGTCGATGTCCGGCAAGGCAGTCCATCGGGTGTATGCGACTCAGTCGCAGGAGGCGTTCCTCGAAGGCCACATCGAAGCATTCGACGTGATCGGCGGCATCCCGGTGCGCCATATCCGCTACGACAACTTGAAGTCTGCGGTCACCTCGGTGGTGTTCGGCCGCGGTCGGGGCAGGGTCGAGAACGACCGGTGGGTGCTGTTCAGATCGTTCTACGGGTTCGACCCGTTCTACTGCCAGCCGGGAGTGAAAGGCGCCCACGAGAAAGGCGGAGTCGAGGGCGAGATCGGACGTTTCCGCCGCACCTGGCTCACGCCCATGCCGGAAGTGGACTCGCTGTCAGAGCTCAACGACTACATCCGCCGCTGCGAAGCACGTGAGGATCATCGGCGGGTCACCGGCCGGCTGCACACCGTGGGCCAGGACTTCCAGACCGAACGAGAACATCTCGCCGCTCTGCCTGCCGAGCGGTTCGACCCGGGGCTGGTGCTGCATCCACGGGTGGACCGGTCGGCGCTGATCACGGCGCGGTCGGCGAAGTACTCGGTTCCCGCCCGGTTGATCGGACGCAAAGTCAGGGTGTCGCTGCGGGCCTCGGAGTTGGTCGTCTTCGACGGCCGCACTATCGCCGCACGCCATGAACGCGTCACGACCCGCAACGGGCAATCGATCAACCTCGACCACTATCTGGAGGTGTTGCACTGCAAACCCGGCGCGTTGCCCGGCTCCACCGCGCTTGCTCAGGCCCGCGCCGCCGGCACTTTCACCGCAGCGCACGAGGCGTTCTGGCAGCAGGCCCGCCGCGTCGACGGCGATGCTGGCGGGACTCGCTCGCTAATCGACGTGCTGCTGCTGCACCGCAGCATGCGCGCTACCGATGTGATCGCCGGGATCCACGCCGCCCTGTCGGTCGGTGCCGTTTCAGCGGATGTGGTCGCGGTCGAAGCACGCCTGCATGCCGCCGGTGGTGGTCTCGAATCAGACCGTCACGCCGGTAACCATGCCAATACCGTCGATTACCGGGTCGTCAGTCTGACCCAGCGCCGCCTGGCTGATCCAGCGACCGTGATCGCCGGCCTGCCACCCGACACCCGGCCGCTGCCTGACGTCGCGGCCTACGACGAGCTGCTCCAACGCAGACCCCCAACACCGCCACCCGGTGACGGAATGGAAGGAACGACTGGATCATGAGCACGGCCACGAAAGTCACCAACACCCTGCGCCGCCAACGCGGGATGACCCCACAAGCGGCCCAAGCCGCCGTCGATTCCGCATGCCGACGCCTGCGGTTGCCGACCGTGCGTGCGGTGATCGACGAAGCAGTGAAAGTCGCCGAGCGTGAACAGCTCACCTACCACGGCTTCCTCGCCGAACTGCTCCTGGCCGAATGCGATGACCGGGACCGCCGATCCACCTTGCGGCGAGTCGCAGCGGCCGGGTTTCCACGTCAGAAATGGTTGGGCGACTTCGATTTCGACGCCAACCCAAACATCAACGCCGCCACCGTACATACCGTCGCCCAAGGCGATTGGATACGCCGAGGCGACCCGCTCTGCCTGATCGGCGACTCGGGCACCGGCAAGTCCCACCTGCTCATTGGTGTGGGCACCGCCGCCGCCGAGCAAGGCTTCCGCGTCCGCTACACACTGGCGACCAAACTGGTCAACGAACTCGTCGAGGCCGCCGATGAAAAGCAACTCGCCCGCACGATCGCCCGCTACGGCCGCGTCGATCTTTTATGTATCGACGAACTCGGCTACATGGAACTCGACCGCCGGGGCGCGGAGTTGCTGTTCCAAGTACTCACTGAACGCGAGGAAAAGGCGTCAGTAGCCATCGCATCCAACGAGAGTTTCTCCGGCTGGACCAAAACCTTCACCGACCCCCGACTCTGCGCCGCGATCGTCGACCGACTCACCTTCCACGGCACCATCATCGAAACCGGCACCACCTCATACCGGCTCAGCCATACCCGCGGTAGCAGCTCGCGATCACAGCCTACGAAGACGCCTGAGCCACCACGGTCAAGTCCAGGGACGTGGTGTACGACGTCGTCGTGTGATTCTTCGTCGTAGTTGTTTAGGCGGTCAGTGCTGCGGGGGTGTCCTCCTGTTGGGTTGGCTGGGTCTGGTCGGTGCGTGATTTGCTGAGGACTTCGAGGCCGAGGTAGCGGCGGGATTCGGCCCATTCATCGTGTTGTTCGGCGAGCACGGCGCCGACGAGGCGGATCAGGGCGGTGCGGTCGGGGAAGATGCCGACGACGTCGGTGCGGCGACGGATTTCCTTATTGAGCCGCTCCTGGGGATTGTTCGACCAGATCTGTCGCCAGATCTGCTTGGGAAACGCCGTGAATGCCAGTAAGTCTGCACGTGCGGCCTCAAGGTGTTCAGCGGTCTTGGGCAACTTGTCTTCCAACGCGTCGATGATCCGATCATATTGGGCGGCAACGGATTCAGCGTCGGGTTGATCGAACACCGAATGCAGAAGCGTCTTGACCCACGGCCACGACGCTTTGGGCGTGACGGCCATCAGATTATCCGTTAACCGGCCCTCATCGGGGCGACACGCTCGGTGTGTGCGGGGTCCCACCAGCAAGGCGTCGGGGTGCTGACACTGGAGGTCGGTGGCTTCGGCTGTTGGAGGTGCCGATGGGGCTTCGGGTAGCTGGCGATGGAGATGTCTTCTTCGTTGCCGGTGATGTCGCCGGTGGGCAGCACGACGACCTCGAGCTGGTGAACCGTTTTCTGGCACACCTGAAGGGCAGGAACTTCGCCCGGGCTACGCGGCGCGCATATGCGTATGACGCGTTGAATTTCCTGCGGTTCCTCGCTGGGCAGGGCGTTGGTCTGGCCCAGGTGCGGCCGAGCGACTTGTTCGACTATCTGGACTGGCAGATTCAGCCCAAGCGCACTGCGGGTTCGACGGTGGTGCGGTTGTCCGAGCGGCGGGGTGCCGCCCCGGCAACACAGAACCGGAGGATCGCTGCGGTGCGGGGGCTGTTTGAGTTCGCGGTGATCACCGGCGTGGTGGTGAAAAGTCCGGTGCCGGCGCCACGACGCACCAGTGGGCTTCGGGCGCGGAGGGGCATGCTGGGGCATATCCCGGCTCGCCACTCAAGGCCGGGCGGGCGACTGGTGCGCCAGCAGCGGCTACTGCCGGAAAGCCTTGAGCTGGCCGAGATTGAGGCATTCCTGAGCGACCTGGCCTCCCACCGTGACCGCGCGATGGTGCTGCTGATGCTGCTGGGCGGATTACGTGCCGCCGAGGTCCGCGGTTTGCTGTTGGCTGAGGTGGACGTCGGGCGCCGGCAGGTGCGGGTAGTCGGCAAGGGCAGCCGGGAACGGGTGGTGCCGGTGGACCGGCCGTTTTTCGCTGAACTGGCTGCGTATCTGCGGCTTGAGCGGCCAGCTGATTGCGCGACCGAGCAGTGCTTTGTCGTGTTGCGCGGGCCGACCGCAGGACAGCCGTTGACTGAGGCGGGGATGCGTCGGATCTTTCGCACCCACCGCGCTCGCTCGGGCGCGGCCCGGGTGCGCCCTCACCGGCTGCGGCACACCTACGGCACACAATTGGCCGCGGCCGGGATCGATCTGCTGGTGCTGCGGGATTTGATGGGGCACGCCAGCCCCGAGACGACGGGAAAGTACGTACATCTGTCGGCTGAGACTCTGGCCGCCGAGTACAGCGCCGCGCGGAGGGAATCGCCGTGGTGAGTGTCGCGGTCATTGCGGCTGATAGCGCACCGGTGCGCAGCGCAGCCGAGCTGATCGCCGCCTATGATGCGCAGGTCGACACGATGCGGCTGTGCGCGAGTGAGCGGTCCGCGCGGCATCGCAGTGCACGACGTTTCGTGCAGCGCTTTCCCGATCTGGCAGTGTGGATGCGTCGGCCCACTCCGGCCCGGCTGACCGACTTGCACCGGCTGAAAGCTTGGCCGTTCATCTCGTGGTGTTTCGTGCAGCGGCACTTGGTCCCGGATGTGGAGTTGTTGTTGGCCAAACCCGGCGGATGTGGGTTGCCGGTGGAGTGGGCCGCCCACGAGCCGGACAACGTGGCCGCGGTCGCCGAAGCCGCTGCGGTGCTGGGCTGGAGCAGCAACTGGCGGCGGCAGGTCGGGCTGCTGGCCGCCTCGACGATCTGCCTGCACGCGGGAAAGCGAGTCCGGGAGCTGACCGAGGACGACTTCGCCGCTGTGCTTGGACAACTGGATGGATTGGCCGCGCTGTCGGTTTCGGCGCGTCACCACGCCCGCACCCGCCTGTTCGGCTTGCAGCAGGCCTGCTACCAGCTCGGTAGCCTGACCACCCCGCCGCGGCAAAGCGGCCCGGTGGCGGTCGGGCCACCCGTGCACGCCGCCGGTGTCCGCCAGCCACTGATCCGTGTCGAGGTCGTCCGCTACGTGCAGACGATCACTACCACGCTGCGCCCCTACACAGTGGTCGGGCGGACCAAGGCGTTGCGGGTGTTCTTCGACTACCTCGCTGAGCACCACCCCGAGGTGACCCGACTGGAGGAGATCGAACGGACCCGCCACATTGAGCCCTACCTGGCATGGGCACGGACCCGGCCGTGGCGCGGCAAGAACCGCGAGCACCGCACCATCGGCGTGGTCGTGTTCCACCAAGACGTGGTCGATCTGCGCTGCTTTTTCGAAGACATCGCCGGCTGGGGCTGGCCATCAGCCCCGCCGCGGCGGCTGCTGTTCTACGCCGACATCCCACGCACCCCCGACGCGCTGCCCCGGGCACTGACCCCAGACACCGACCGTGCGCTGATGGCCGCCGTCGCCAACCTCGATGACGCACTCGTGCGTACCGGCCTGCTGCTGTTACGAGCCACCGGCATGCGCATCGGCGAACTGCTCGACTTGGAACTGGACTGCCTACTGGACTTCGCCGGGCATGGCACCTGGCTACGGGTTCCGGTCGGCAAGCTCAACTCTGAACGCATGGTGCCGCTGGATCCGGACATCGTGCAGATGATCGACGCCTGGATCACCCAGCGGGGCCGCCAGCGCGCATTGCCCCACCCCCGCGGCGGTCGGCTAACTGAGTTCCTGTTCGTCGAGCACGGTTGCCGCCCAACGTCATTCCGGCTGCGCAAGGGCCTGATTGACGCGGTCGCCGCCGCCGAGTTGCGCGGCCGCGACGGAAAGCTGCTGCACGTCACCCCACACCAGCTAAGGCATACCTTCGGCACCAGCCTGATCAATGGCGGCATCGGGTTACCCGCGCTGATGGCGCTCATGGGTCACGTCACGCCCGAGATGACGCTACGCTACGCCAAACTCGCCACGCCTACCATCCGCAGTGCCTACCAGGTGGCGATGGACAAGGTCCGCGCCGGACAACTGCTCCCACTGACCGCCGTCAACGCCGCACCGCCGATACCGGACAAAGTCGCTTGGCTGCACGCCGAGATGCTCAAAACCCGACTCGCGCACGGCTTCTGCGCGCGCCCCCAAGCCGCCGGGCCTTGCCCCTACGCCAATATCTGCGAACAGTGCGACTTTTTCGTCCCCGACCCGGCGGGAACCTCGACGATCAATGCGCAACTCAACGACATCCGCGCCCTGCAGGCCGACGCCCAAGCCCGCGGCTGGCACGACGAAGCCGCCCGGCACCAGCGTGTCGCGGCCAGCCTCGATCAACACCTTCAACGCCTACGCCGCGACCCCTCGACCGACCTGCCTTCTTGACTCCAGCCATGAGGGCCGGTTAATGGTCGTGTAGTGCGTGCGACACCGCTGCCAGGCCGCTCCGGGCAAGGTGGCCCCGATCGCGGCGACCAGACCCGCGTGCGCGTCGCTGGTGACCAGTTTGACCCCCGACAGGCCCCGCGCGGCCAGCGAGCGCAAAAACGTCAACCAACCGGCCCCGTCTTCGGCAGTGGTGACGTCGATGCCCAGAATCTCGCGGTAACCCTCGACGTTGACTCCCACGGCGATCAAGGCGTGCACGTTGACCACCCGCCCGCCTTCGCGGACCTTGAGCACCAGGGCATCAGCGGCCAGGAACGTATACGGGCCGGCATCGAGCGGGCGGGTCCGAAACGCTTCCACAGCGGTGTCAAGTTCCTTGGCCATCACGCTGACTTGGGACTTGGACAGGCTAGTGATGCCCAGGCTGTCGACGAGCTTGTCCATCCGCCGCGTCGACACTCCGAGCAGATAGCAGGTGGCCACCACCGTGGTCAGCGCCCGCTCGGCCCGTTTGCGGCGTTCCAGTAGCCAATCCGGGAAGTAGGAACCGTGGCGCAACTTGGGGATCGCCAGGTCCAATGTGCCCGCCCGAGTATCGAAGTCACGGTGCCGATACCCATTGCGAGAGTTGGTCCGTTCACTGCTGCGCTGGGCATAACCCGCTCCACACAAGGCGTCAGCTTCGGCCCCCATCAGGGTATGGATGAACGTGGTCAACAGCTCGCGCAGGACGTCGGGGTGGGTCGTGGTGAGTCGTTCCGCCAGCACCATAGGCAGGTCGATATCGTGGGCAGTGGTCATCGCGTCGATTCCTTTGCTCGAGTGACTTTGGTCGGTCTCTCGAAGAATCACGCGATGACCTTCATTCATTCGGCTACGACACGCCGGTACCGCTCATCAGGCCCGACTCGTACACCACCTTGGTGGACGCAACCGCCACCACCTCCTCGCCGAGGTGGTCCCGAATCAAGCCGTCACAGTGGTCCTGAGTCAGGTTGACATAGAGACGGTGGCGTCAACCGTCGGCATCGCGAGCACTGCGGCCAGCGACTGATCATGGCGCGGGTACCAGCTGAGCGTGTCGCCAAGTGCCCGCGCAACGTCAACCCAAGACCCATCTATCCCGAGAGTGCTCGCCAATTCCGTGGCCTTGGCGTATGCATAGGTAGCTTCTAGACAGCGGTACAAAGCCAGAAACAGATTAGATGGGTTGAGGTCGAGCACCGCTCGGGTCAGGAACTCGTACGGAAGGCCGGCAACCCGCTGCTCCGCGAGCAACGCGAGCTCTTCCGCGAGGTCCGGTTCGATCCACCCATTACCATGTGCGCCCTGTTTCGCGCAGACGGCGAGGACGTTGGCATGGAAGTTCGGTGTGCCGGCCACGTCGTCGTCGATCTCCAACATGCGTAAAGGTGGATAGAGCTTCATTACGTCGGCGACATCATGACCTTGATATTCGGCGTCGTCCTTGCTCCCTGCTGCAACGACGTTGAGGACCAGCGCGGGACTGACTGAAGGGTCTACCTCAAGGTCGGCAAGCATCGCGACCACGAGTCCGGGGGATAGGTCGACCTCTCTGATCCGCTCCGCCCGGGCCAAGCCCTCGGCATCGAACCCCGCGAGCGCCAGCACTTCGCCGGCCGGTGCCTTGATGAGAGCGGCGGCTTGGGCTCGTCCGAACTTCAAGTGCGCGACCCGTCTGGACGCGACGAGAACGTCGTACTCGGTCTCATCGAGAAAAATGTAGCGTTCTCCGTCGGGGACCGACGTTCCGCGATCGGCGGCGTACTTACCAAGCTTCCCGAAAATCGTGGCTGCGGTGTCCTTGGCACTGCGTGACACCGCTATGCCGCCCGCCAGCAAATCTCCATAGACACCACGTCGAAGTGCTCATCGACGAGCACTTTGAAGGCCTCTTGAAAGACTCCGCGTTCATAGCGCCCGACTTGACCAACGCGCCTATCAAGGACTTCCTCGAGAACATCGAGGCGGAGGAAGTCGCGGAGGTCTTGATCATCCAGCGACTCAAGTTTGGCGAGAAACGCTGCATGCTCGGACTTGAGCCGATTCAAGGCGGACGCTTTCTGCTCAGAATCGCGTTCCTCGCCCGGACGGCCGATGATCTTAATCCCGAGCGCAACAGCGAATCCGATGCGCGCTGGTTGCCTGTCGAACACCTGGCGCCCGCTTAGCCCAGCATCATCAGTTGACGTGGCGCGCGCGAAGGCCTTGTCGAGATCGACCAGCATGCGAAGCACCTCGTAGAACTGATCCTGAAAGTTGGCATCGTCCAGGTTCTCGACAAAGTCCAGTCGGGAGAACTCGTCCGAGACCTGCTCCTTGGTGTCTATCGTTGCCTTCCGCAAGGAGAACGCCATGTACATCTCGACAATCGAGTCGAACCTTAGTTGCGCGGCGCCCACCCTGCGCCCCGGCTCATCCGGGGTGATCAGCTTCTCAATCGTGGGTACTCGTTCCCGGAGTTCTCCAAGCATCGATGCGAACACCACGGCGATCTGACGATCAAGGGTCCAGGGCACTTGGCCGGTGTTAAGCACCAGCATGCGATAGATCAGAGCACGCACACTCTCCGTCAACCAGAACTCGACTCGAATCGGCCGGCTGAGCACTGACTCATCCTTATCACTTGCCGCGCGCAAAGCGGCGGTACGCTGCATTCCGTCGATGATAGAAACGGCCTCGCCGGGGACGCTCGTCAAAATCATGCGGAGAGCGTCGTAGTCCGGGGGTGGCAACTCCTTGAATGTGGACCCGTCGACGACAACACCGATGACGATTGGCGGTAGCACCGTCCCTTTCACAAGGTCCGAAACCATACGGTCGCGTATCCGACGAGCCGTTGTCGTGCCCAGGACAGCGCGTTGTCCTTCGATCCCCCCTTGGTTGGCAAGGGGCTTCGCGACGACCTGCAGATAATCGCCGATCGCCATCTGGGTC
Organism: Mycobacterium sp. TY814; assembly: GCF_030755175.1. Taxonomy (NCBI): domain Bacteria; kingdom Bacillati; phylum Actinomycetota; class Actinomycetes; order Mycobacteriales; family Mycobacteriaceae; genus Mycobacterium; species Mycobacterium sp. TY814. Next base: position 2,758,921 of record NZ_JAUFRY010000001.1, on the reverse strand, counting down.
ATGACGGAGTAGCAGTCAATTCGGGCATCGTGAATCGCATCCACAGGGACCCGATCACCTGTGCCTACAGGCTCATTCATGAGCGGCCTTCCGTTAACAGAGGAATGGTCAAGAGCAAGGATCGAAAGGGGATACCGCAACCACCCGAACTTTGCTTGCCAGGTCGTCGTGAACTAGTAACTCGTCAGACGGCCGCATCCGGCCGGTCCAGCAGCTGTCGCGCGACATGCTCGGCGAAGGCGGGATCTGTATGTATGCGCGCCACGACATCATCGGCGATCTTGTCTACATCAATTGGACCCAAAGGCACCTGCCCCGTTGTCTGAGGTGGGAAGCCGACGTCTACGCATCTGGTGTACACACTCTCACCGTCATCTCCGTACGCACTCAGAACATGGTCGTATACGAGCTGAACCTTCTCGCGGAAGACATCGACTGTGTAGGGCGCCTCGGGTAATCCCTCGTCAAGTATGTGGCGGATGGTGCTGTTGACGTCGTTCATCACGTCGACCTTGCGTCGCCAGTCCTGGACGAGCTTGTCATGCAGATGCTGGAGCAGTGTCTTCGCGCTCGCCTGAACTCTCTCCCGCTCCTCGGCGGTGAGCACGGGATCAGGTTGAGTGAGGAGGTCGAAGATCGCAAGTTCTTCCTCGGTCATGCCTTCGCGAACCGCTCGTTCCTCTTCAGACGTGAGAGTCCTCGAAAGCTCGATGAGACGACGCAGATACTCATCGATATTGACGCTGCCCGCGTTGTAGTCAGCAATCAGCTGCTCGATACGCTCGACCAGCTCGTAGCGCGTCGGGTTCCGCAACGCCGCGCCGATGGCTTGCTGCCGAAGGAGCTGCGCCATCCTGTCCGTCTCTGCGCGCTTGCGGCCGGCCAGTCTCGCTGCGAGTCCATCAAAATCGATCTGCGATATGTCGATCAGTGGGTCCGGTTCACTGCCCTCGGCAGCAGCGCGGATGACGTACTCCTCGGCCCCCACCGATCGATCCAGCAGGGCGTCTACAGCGTCGGCGACAACTCCAATGTCAGGTGTCGGCGGCTTCGTGACTTCGTGGATGCGCTCGGCCAACACCCGGATCGCAGCGACGTTGCGTTGCTGTACAGCCGCTTTCGGGTTTGGGAGCAGTGCCTTGAATAGACGACGGACCTGTCGAGCCTTAGTCGTGAAGTCGTTGCGGGTCTGTTCGTCAACCAACACCGCTTCGACCGCGGCGTCCCGTTTGGCAACGTGGTCGAAGCCCTCAGCATCGCGCATTGCGATCAGATCGACGCCGACGCCCGCGCAGAAGGCGATCAGATCTGCGACGGCGGCGTCGAGTTCACCCGCGAGGGCATCGATGATCTCAATAGGCGATTCCCCCTCCTCGGCGGCACCGTAGATGGCGAGAGCCTTCTCCAGGTTCCGGAAGACTCCGACGTAATCGACAATGAGACCGTTGTCCTTCTCCGGGAAGACGCGGTTGGCGCGAGCGATGGTCTGCATGAGGGTGTGGTTTTTCATCGGCCTGTCGAGGTAGACGGTCGACACGCTGGGGGCGTCAAAGCCGGTCATCCACATGGCGCATACGAATACGAGCCGTAATGGGTCGTTTGGGTCTTTGAATTTCTCGGCAAGGTCTTCGCGGTTCATCCGCTCGCGGTGGGGTCGGATGTCGAGGCCGAGGTCATCGAGCATCTTCAGCTCGTTCTGGCTTTGCGAGACCACGACTGCCATGTCGGTGGTTTCGATCAGCTCAATCCGCGATGCCAGCCACGGACGCTCGAGCTCTGGCAGCGCGTCGTGCTGGCGTCGCAGGTCCGCGAGGTGTTCGGCCCATGCTTCCTGGACGAGGTCGTGCATCCTTACCGCTGCGGCTTTATCGAGGCCGACGTACATTGCCTTGCCGGAGAATCCACGTCCAACGAAGTGTGAGACGAGGTCTTTAGCGAGGGTTTTCAGGCGTTCGGGACGGGTCAGCAGGGTGTACTGGGTGCCGAATTTGCGTGCCAGCGCACCCTCCGCGTCTTCATCGAGCTCGGCTTCCTCCAGGAGGGCGTCGAGTTCGTCTGCGAACTCGACGTTCGTCAGTTGTAGCTCTGGGATGCGGTTTTCGTAGTAGAGCGGGACCGTGGCGCCATCATCGACGGCGTCGCCGAAATTGTAGATGCTGACGTATTCACCAAACTGCTGACGTGTCGCCTGCTCTTCGCCAGCAATCAGCGGGGTTCCGGTAAAGCCCATCATCGAGGCGTTCGGGAGCGCGGTCCGCATGTTGAGCGCAAGGGTGTCGTACTGACTGCGGTGTGCCTCATCGGTGATGACGATGATGTCGGACCGATCGGACAGCACCGGCATCTCACGTTCGCTCTTGGACGGTTGAAACTTTTGGATGAGCGTGAAGACGTAGCGGTGGTCGGCTGCCAGCAGTTCACGCAGGTGCGCGATGGAGTCTGCGTGGACTCGTGCTTCGGCCGGGATTGCGCCGGCATCGGTGAACTCTCCGTGGAGTTGTGTATCGAGTTCGGTTCTGTCAGTAACCATTACAAATGTCCACTTGCCGCGGACGTGGCGGAGCACCTTCTGGGTGAACCACAGCATCGACAGACTCTTGCCCGATCCCTGGGTATGCCAGAAGACGCCGAGGCGTTTGTCGTGCACTGCGCGCGCCCGATGAAGATTCTCGATCGCAGCGTTGACGCCGAGGTACTGGTGCGAGCGCGCGACGATCTTGATTAATCCGCCAGGGCGTTCCATGTAGGCGACGAAGTTCTCGAACAGGTCGAGCAGGTTCGCAGGATCGCAGGTGCCTCGTAGAGCTGTCTGCAATGCGATCTCGCTACGTGCCCCGAAGGCGTCGATAACCTTCCAGTCCGAGAAGTACTCCCACGGGGCATATGTCGACCCGACTTTCGCCTCGCTTCCGTTGGACAGCAGGACAAGACAGTTTGGTATGAAGAGCTGCGGGATGGTATCGCGGTAGTCGGTGACGTTGTCGTCGTAGGCCGACTTGACCGGCGCATTCGGCTCTTTGAACTCCAGCACTGCTAGCGGTACGCCGTTGACGAACAGGGCAACGTCGAGGCGACGGCTGTGCAAGGGGCCCTTCACCCACATTTGCTGAACGGCCAGCCGGTCGTTGTTTGTAGAGTCCCGCAGATCGAGGTACCGCAGTATCCCAATCTGCTTGTCTCCATTGTCATCTATCCACTCTGCCTGGTAGCCGTCGCGCAGCAGGTCATAGACTTCAGAGTTGGCACGGACCCGGTCCATCACCGAACGGTCTTTGGTCAGCGCCTCGATCGCCTCGTTGATCACGAGGTCGGGCACGCCTTCGGCATTGAGCTTCCGCATCGCTAAGCTCAGGCGATGGGTCAGAATCACGTCGTGCTGCGAATCACGTCCGAGCGTGCCCTCGGCGCCAAGGGTTTCGTGGAAGGCATCGACCGGGGTCCAGCCGAGCTCGGCCAGTAAGTCCATGCTGGGCTTCTCGACGTAGTCGTACTCTGGACCCCTTGCCATCATCACGCCACTCGATCCCCCACCAGTGCATCGAGGTCGAGTGCGGAGACGTCGATCCTTCCGCTGACAAGCTTGGGCAGCAGAAGGTCGCGTATCACAGCGAGGCGCTGGTTCTCGCGTTCCAGACTCACGGCCAGATTAGCCAACGGCAGAGCCGAATCGGAGTACAGGTACTGGAGCCGGCGCGGCGGAAGGATGATGCTGAACTCGCGCAGCAGTCTCAAATTCACATGGGGAACTCCAGCAGTCATTGCTTGCGCGATAAACCGCTGTATCGCCCGCTCCGAACACAGTTGTGCATAAATAAAGTATGGAGCTGCGCGCTCTTCGTCGACTGTCAGCTTCATTTGGCTTTGGGAGAGGACGTAACGATCGAATCGGGCACCTCGTGGAATACGGCCTACTTGACCCAAAGTCCCGCGCTGAGTGACCAGTATGTCGCCTTGCACTGCCATGGCCGACCGAAGCTCGGCGGCTTTGACTTCCGACACAAACACGAAGTCGGTCTCATCAAAGCCACCGCCGACCCGAAGGTTCGCTCCGCGAATCACCGGAACCCCGTCGGCCTGGTAGTCCTTCCGCCCCAGCTTTGAACCGAAAGGTCCACTCGTCGTGGAGTATCGATCGCCGGACGCCACTGACTGGATTGTGCCTACCGTCCACCCTTCAGGTATCGGGCCGAGGGTGGAGTCGACGAGCGGGACGTCTTCGTGGCCGGGGTAACGAAACTTCACAAACCACTCTCGGTAGATGGCCCGCGCCATCTCCTCCAGCACCTCGGCCCGCCGCCGGTTGTTCTCGATCAGGTCGTCAATATTTTGAAGCACTGCGACAGCGAATTCTTGGTAACTCGCGTCAATCTCAGGCAAAGGAATCTGTCGAACAATGTCTTGGTTTAGTGACGCCATCGTTGCGCCGTGCGAGCAAAACGAATGCATCCAAGACTGGTGCTGCTTGGTTCGAAGGACGAAGGTGATAAAGCGTGCTGGCATCGGTGAACAATCCGAGACTCGTAGTCGAATGCAGTCGCTGCCTTGCATCGCCCCATCGAATTCATCGCGAATGAAGGCGTGGCGCTCAACTGCACCCTTCCGGCCAAAAACTATGTCGTTCACCTTCAGCAGGTGGGTCGACAGGCGTTGGGCGGTCTCCTCACCGACATACTCCAGATCCCTGGGTCGGACATCGCCGAACCCCACGTTGCGAACATTTAGAACCGGTCGGCCTACGCTCACGTAGTCGGAAGCTCGCAGTTGGGTCCCGAAGGGCCCAGTCTTGATCTCAGCAAAACCCGCATCCACAAGGTCACCGACATTCATGCGTCGAGTATCCCTTGCACGGCGGCATCAACCTTGGCGCGCAGACCGTCTGCTTCATCGCTTAATCGGGTGAATTCTTCAAATAGCTCTTCGAGTTTCGCTGTGAAGTCCTCATCGTTCTCAGCCACAACCTTGGAGCCGGCGTAGCGGCCGGGATTCAGGCTCCAGCCCTGGTCTTCGATCTCGGAACGCGTCGCCACCTTGCAGAGTCCGGCGACGTCTACATATTTGCCGTCGGGGAAGTGCTCCTTGAGTAGCACTTCACTACCCGCGACGGTCTCGACGGCTTCGCCACGGTAAAGACGCACGACATTTGCGAGGAATTCGATCTGCTCCTCCGTGAAATCGCGGTGGGCGCGGTCGATTTGCCGGTAGGTATGCCGGGCATCAAGGAAGAGCACAGCGTCCTCGCGCTGCGTCCCCGCCTTGGCCTTGTCCAAGAACCAGAGGGTTACGGGGAGAGTAACCGTGTAGAAGAAGTTGGAACTGATCGCGACCATCACGTCTATCGCACCAGATTCGACGATCTGCCTACGGATTTCCTTTTCCGAATGCCCCGCGTCGCCCGCTGAGTTGGCCATGACGAATCCGGCGCGACCCTTCGGCCCGAGCGCCGCATAGAACTGCTGAATCCAGAGGTAGTTGGCGTTGTCGGGCTTGGGAATTCCGAAGGGGAAGCGCTTGTCACCAGCGAGCTGTTCTTTCTTGACTTTGTCGACGTTGAAGGGCGGGTTGGCCATTACGTAGTCGAAGACGCCGACCGCCTGGTGGGGGTCTTCGTAGTAGCTGTTGGCTTGCCGAATGTCACCGGAGAGCCCGTGCAGCGCGAGGTTCATCTTAGCCAGCGGCACAGTGTCGTCGGTCTTCTCCGCACCGAAGATAGAGAGCTTGCGGTTCGCCGAGTCATTATGACGCTCAACGAATTTCGCGCATTGGACGAACATGCCACCTGATCCGCAAGCGGGGTCAAAGACGCGGCCTGCGAACGGTTCGAGAATCTCCACGATCAGCCGGACGATTGAATAGGGCGTGAAGTACTCGCCACCGCCCTTACCTTCTTGCGCGGCGAAATTCGACAGGAAGTCTTCGTAGATGAAGCCGAAGGCGTCACCTTCGAGCTGTGTGGGTAGCGGCGCGAACAAGCGCAGCAGCTCGATCAGAGTAGACCGTTCGAGCTTCTGGTAGCCACGCGGCAGAATGTCCTTGAGTTCGGGATTGGCGGCTTCAATCGCCTTGATCGCCTCATCGACTGCCTTGCCAATGTCGTCCCCCTCCGGTAGGTCGTTGAGGTACGACAGTCGCGATTCCTCCGGCACGTACAGCACAGACTTGGCCTTGTAGTCAGCGGGCGTCGCGGGGTTGCGAGCGGACGCCTTCGACTCAACCTCACCGCGGACGGCCTCGAAACGGTTTTCCGCGTAGGCGAGGAACACCAAGCCGAGTACCGGATTGCGATACTGGACCGGCGTCAACTTGGAGTTCGCTCGCAACTCGTCAGCCGCGGCCCACAGCGTATTGCGCACTTTGGCGAGGTCAGTCGTCTTCAATCACGTCCCGTTCTCTCGGTTCGAGGCGCCCCGCCCCCGAACGATCCCCTGCCTACGTATATGGCTGGCCACCCCGCGCGCAGATTTGAAACAACTTGCGGGCGCCAACGGCCATCTTTCCGCGGATCATCGCATGGCGACGGGCTTAACTCGGCCAGGATCCCTGGGTGAATCGCCCTGGAAATCCCGGAGGCTCCTGACCTTGGAAACGAGGATGCAGGTATGCCGAAGGAACAGTCGTCTGGGAAGCCCACGGCGCGTCGCTATAGCCCGGAGGAAAAGGCCGCTGCGGTGCGGATGGTCCGAGCCCTGCGCGCCGAGTTGGGCACCGAGCAGGGCACGGTGTCGCGGGTGGCTCGCCAGTTGGGGTACGGCGTGGAGTCGGTGCGTTCCTGGGTGCGCCAAGCCGACATCGACGACGAGTACGCTCCCGGGGTGTCCAGCGCGGAGTCTGCCCGGATCAAGGAGCTGGAACAAGAGAACCGAGAACTCAAGCGCGCCAACGAAATTCTGAAGCGAGCGGCGAGTTTCTTCGGGGCGGAGCTCGACCGCCAACACAAGAAATAGTGGACTTCATCGACGCCCACCGCGAGGAGTTCGGGGTCGAGCCCATCTGCACCGTCCTGCGATCTGCAGGGGTGTCGATGGCCCCGAGCACTTACTACGACACCAAGACCCGTGCCCCGTCAGCGCGCGCCCAACGCGACGCAGAGCTTGGGCCGGTCCTGGTAGGACTCTGGGAGGACAACTACCGGGTATACGGGGCCCGCAAGCTGTGGAAAACGGCACGTCGGGCCGGCCACGACGTCGGCCGGGATCAGGTCGCACGGCTGATGCGTACCGCCGGCATCGCAGGGGCGCGGCGCGGCAAACGCGTACGCACCACCACGCCGGATCCCGCCGCGGCGCGACACCCCGATCTGGTAGGGCGGAAGTTCACTGCGACCGCGCCGAATCAGCTCTGGGTGACGGATCTGACGTTCGTGCCGACCTGGGCTGGGGTGGCCTACGTCTGCTTTATCATCGATGCCTTCAGCAGGATAATCGTCGGCTGGCGAGTCGCCACGCACATGCGCACCACGATGGTGCTCGATGCGCTGGAGATGGCGCGTTGGTCACGCGGAAACCTGTTGGCGGGCTTGACATGTCACTCCGATGCAGGATCGCAGTTCACGTCCATCCGCTACGGCGAGCGGCTCGCCGAGATTGGTGCGGTCCCCTCGATCGGGTCGATCGGGGACAGCTTCGATAACGCTCTGGCGGAGACGGTGAACGGCTACTACAAGGCCGAGCTGATCTACGGGCCCGCCCGCAGCGCGCCGTGGAGGACCGTCGAGGACGTCGAGCTGGCCACCCTGGGCTGGGTCTACTGGCACAACACCAGCCGCCTCCACGGCTACCTCAACGACATTCCACCGGTCGAGTTCGAAGCCGCGTTCTACGATGCACAACGGACCGACCAACCACTGATCGGAATCCAATAGCCCGAGTCTCCGGCAGAACCAGGGCGATTCAGGGTTCCGAACCTGTGTCGAAGGCCTAGGGTTGCGATGCAACGGATGGGCCTTGCCGGACCGAGCAACGATCTCGCTGGGGATTCACGCGTCAAAGTCCCGCTACGGCACAACCGGCACCGCAGGGTACATCTAGCCCTCCAAACACAAAGGTCACGAACCATTTCTGGTTCGTGACCTTTGTGCCTGGAGTTCGTAGAACTCCTCTCTGTGGGCGAAGGGGGACTTGAACCCCCACGTCCCGAAGGACACTGGCACCTGAAGCCAGCGCGTCTGCCATTCCGCCACTCGCCCGAAACAACCGGAGGACCATATCACTGTAGAGGCCGCAGACCCCAACCGTGCGGTCGGGGGCCACCGCGCTTGACGCCCACCAAGGTCTCTGAACAGTATCGATGTGATTCTCAGGATTCTGACGGTGCCGCCGCCTCACGCTGGCCCGATACGATTGACGGTTAATACGTCACCGGGCCGAGCTCTGCGACCTTCGGTCGACGTCCCCGTGCACAGTAGTGAGGCGAGCGCCAAAAATGGGTAGCCAACGAGGGCTGGTTCAGCGCATCGAGCGCAAACTCGAATCGACAGTTGGTGATGCGTTTGCCCGGGTCTTCGGGGGATCGATCGTGCCGCAAGAGGTGGAAGCCCTGTTGCGCCGCGAGGCTGCCGACAGCGTCCGGTCCCTGCAGGGAAATCGCCTTTTGGCAGCCAACGAATACATCATTACCCTCAGTGTGCACGACTTCGAGAAGTTGGGCGGCGACCCGGAGCTCACGTCGAACGCTTTTGCTCGGTACTTGGCGGACTATATCCGGGAACAGGGGTGGCAAACGTATGGTGAAGTGGTCGTCCGGTTCGAGCAGGCCTCGAACCTGCACACCGGCCAGTTCCGCGCCCGCGGGACTGTCAACCCCGACGTCGAGCCCCGCCCGACGACTACCGATTCCGCCCAGCCACAATCACATCATGCGTTTGGCGCAGAACCAGGAGTACGACCGATGACTGACAATCCAGGCTACCGCGGCGGCCAGGGGCAGGGGCGGCCCGACGAGTACTACGACGACCGCTACCAGCGGCCGCAGGAGGGTGGCCAGCCCCCCTATCCGCCGGAGCCCGGCGGCTACCCGCCGCAGCAGGGCTACCCGCCGCCCCAGCAGGGTGGTTACGGTCAGGGCGGCTACCAGGATCAAGGTGGCTACGGCCAGGGTCAGGGCGGTTACGGCCAGCCGCAGGGCGGACCTCCGGGGCAGCCCCAGGGCGGCTACGGCGACCAGCGCGGCTATGGCGACCAGGGCGGCTACGAGCAGCGCGGTTACGGCGACCAGCGCGGTTACGGCGACCAGGGCCAGAGCAACTACGCCCCCACCTACGAAGCACCTCCGCCCGCGGCGCCGCAGGGCCCGCCCGCCGGCGGTTACGGCGGTCAGGGCGGGTACGGCCAGGACCAGGGCTACCAGCAGGGCGGGTACGGCCAGCCCCAGGGTGGCCAGCAGGGCTATGGCGGCGGCTACGGCGACTACGGCCGGGAGCCGGCCCGCCAGGACGAGGGGTACGGCGCACCCAGCGCGCCGGCGGCGCCCCCCGAGCCGCAGCGGCCGTCCTATGAGCAGGGTGGCGGTTACGGTCAGGACCAGGGCTACCAGCAGGGCGGCGGTTACGGTCGCCAGGACTACGGCAGCGGCGACTACACCCAGTACGCCGAGGCGTCGGCGCCCGGCGGGTATGCGCCGCAGGGCGGATACGCCGAGCCGCAAGGCTACGGCGAACCGGCCGGCCGTGAGTACGGCGACTACGGTCAGCCGTCGGCTCCCGATTACGGCCAGCCTCCGACGCAGGATTACGGCGCGGCGGGCGGCTATGGCGGTTACGGCCAGGGCGGCTACGGCGCCGTCGGGGCACAGGTCACCCTGCAGCTCGACGACGGCAGCGGCCGCACCTACCAACTGCGCGACGGCTCCAACATCGTCGGCCGCGGCCAGGACGCCCAGTTCCGGCTGCCGGACACCGGTGTGTCACGCCGGCACCTGGAGATCCGCTGGGACGGTCAGGTCGCGTTGCTCTCCGACCTGAACTCGACCAACGGCACCACCGTCAACAACGCCCCCGTGCAGGAGTGGCAGCTGGCTGACGGCGATGTGATCCGCCTGGGTCATTCCGAGATCATCGTCCGCATTCACTGAACCCACTGACCGGAAGCTGCCGCGCATCTCCCCGCGTCGGTCACCGTCGAAGTATGGTGACTTTGCTGAGGTGCACGGCATCAGGTGCGCGGGGTGGGCAGTGCCGGGACGGAAAGGACCGCCGGATGCAGGGGTTGGTACTGCAACTGACGCGTGCCGGGTTCTTGATGCTGTTGTGGCTGTTCATCTGGTCGGTGCTGCGGATTCTGCGCACCGACATCTACGCGCCCACCGGCGCGGTCATGGTGCGTCGCGGGCTGACGCTGCGCGGCAACCTGCTGCCGTCGCGGCAGCGCCGCGACACGGCCCGGTATCTGGTTGTGACTGAAGGGGCGCTCCAAGGCGCTCGGATCACGTTGAGCGGGCAGCCGGTGCTCATCGGCCGCGCGGACGACTCAACCTTGGTATTAACTGACGATTACGCCTCGACTCGGCATGCCAGGCTGTCTCAGCGCGGCTCCGAATGGTATGTGGAAGATCTAGGATCGACCAACGGCACTTACCTCGACAGGGCCAAAGTGACAACTGCTGTGCGAGTTCCCATAGGTACGCCGGTTCGGATCGGCAAGACCGCAATAGAGTTGCGCCCGTGACCCGCGCCTACGACGACGATTCCGTCTGGGTAGCCGGGGTCGTGGGGGCACCACCCGCTAGCGGGGGAGAGTTGCGCCCGTGACCCTGGTCCTGCGATATGCCGCCCGCAGCGATCGCGGCCTGGTACGCGCCAACAACGAAGACTCGGTCTATGCCGGCGCACGCTTGCTGGCCCTGGCCGACGGCATGGGGGGGCACGCGGCCGGTGAGGTCGCTTCTCAGCTGGTGATCGCCGCCCTGGCCCACCTCGACGACGACGAGCCGGGCGGCGACCTGCTGGCCAAGCTCGACTCGGCGGTGCGGGCCGGAAATGCCGCGATCGCCGCACAGGTCGAAATGGAACCCGACCTCGAAGGCATGGGCACCACGCTCACCGCCATCCTGTTCGCCGGCAACCGCCTCGGGCTGGTACACATCGGCGACTCGCGCGGCTACCTGTTCCGCGACGGCGAGCTCACTCAGATCACCAAAGACGACACCTTCGTCCAGACGCTGGTCGACGAAGGGCGCATCACCGCGGAGGAGGCGCACAGCCATCCGCAGCGCTCGCTGATCATGCGGGCGTTGACCGGGCATGAGGTCGAACCCACCCTCACCATGCGCGAGGCACGCGCGGGTGACCGCTACCTGCTGTGCTCCGACGGCCTTTCCGACCCCGTCAGCAACGACACCATTGCCGAAGCTCTGCAGATTCCCGATGTCGCCGAAAGTGCGTACCGCCTGATCGAGCTGGCACTGCGCGGTGGCGGCCCGGACAACGTCACCGTGGTGGTCGCCGACGTCGTCGACGACGAGTTCGGTCAGACCCAACCGATCCTGGCCGGCGCCGTATCCGGCGACGGTGACGACGACCAGTTGACGCTGCCCAACACCGCGGCGGGGCGCGCCTCGGCGATCGGCCCGCGCAAAGGCGAGGTCACCAAACGGGTTGCCCCGCAGGTCGAGGCGCCGCCCAAGCGCCGCTGGTCACGCAAGCGGATCGGGCTGGTGGTCGGGTTGTTGACCCTGGTGTTGATCGCCGGGCTGCTGATCAGCCGCGCGGTCATCCGGAACAACTACTACGTCGCCGACTACAACGGCACCGTCGCCATCATGCGGGGCATCCAGGGCTCGCTGCTGGGGCTGTCCCTGCATGAGGTTTATTCGCTGGGCTGCCTCAGCGCCAACGACGAGATCTCCGACATCAGTCCCAGCCAGCCGCCCGAGCGCAGCAACTGCCACCTGATGAAGGTCGACTACCTGAACGGCCCCGCGCGGGCGTCGGTGCAGGCCGGGCAGTTGCCGTCCGACACCCTCGACGGCGCCCGCAAACAGTTGCAGCAGCTCGCCAAATCGCTGCGCCCGAAGTGTCCCCAGGGTGCCACCTCGGCGCCGGAGCCGTCGGCCCCGTCCACCAACAGCAGCGGGACACCCGAATCGAGTTACACGCCGTCCTCGCCGGCCTCCGCGACCCAATCGACCACGCCCTCCTCGGCGCCGAGTTCGGCACCGAGTTCCGCTTCCACCACCACACCCTCGACCCGCCCCAGCACCACCTCGGCCGCGCCTGCTGCGCCGTCGTCGACCACGCCCAACAGCACAGCGCCGACCACGAGCGAGAACCCGCCACAGCAGGCCGATTGCCGACCCGCGGCATGACCACAACGGAACTGCCGGCACCGGTAGCGGTGACCCCTCCGTTGCCCACCCGGCGCAACGCCGAGTTGCTGCTGTTGTGCTTCGCCGCGGTGATCACCATCGCCGCGCTGTGCATCGTGGAGGCCAACCAAGAGCGCGGGCTGCACTGGGACCTCGCCACCTACGGGCTGGGGTTCCTCAGCCTGTTCGGCATCGCGCACCTGGCGATCCGGCGCTTCGCGCCCTACACCGATCCGCTGCTGCTTCCGGTGGTGGCGCTGCTCAACGGACTCGGGCTGGTGATGATCCACCGCCTCGACCTGGTGGACAAGCAGGGCAGCCGGCACGGGCATCCCAGCGCCTATCAGCAGATGCTCTGGACTCTGCTCGGCGTCGCGGCGTTCGCGCTGGTGGTGACGTTCCTGAAGGACCACCGTCAGCTCGCCCGCTACGGCTACATCTGCGGCCTGGCCGGTCTGATCTTTCTGGTGATACCTGCGCTGCTGCCGGCGTCGCTGTCCGAGCAGAACGGCGCCAAGATCTGGATTCGGTTGCCGGGCTTCTCGATTCAGCCCGCTGAGTTCTCCAAGATTCTGCTGCTGATCTTCTTCTCCGCGGTGCTGGTGGCCAAGCGCAACCTGTTCACCAGTGCGGGCAAGCACGTGCTGGGCCTGACCCTGCCCCGGCCGCGCGATCTGGCCCCGCTGCTGGCCGCCTGGGTGATCTCGGTCGGCGTCATGGTCTTCGAGAAGGACCTCGGCACGTCGCTGTTGCTGTACGCGTCCTTTCTCGTCGTGGTGTACCTGGCCACGCAGCGGTTCAGTTGGGTGATGCTCGGCCTGGTGCTGTTCGCCGGCGGCAGCCTGGTGGCGTATCACCTGTTCGCCCATGTGCGGGTTCGCGTGCAGACGTGGCTGGACCCGTTCGCCGACCCCGATGGCACCGGCTATCAGATGGTGCAGGCGCTGTTCAGCTTCGCCACCGGCGGCATCTTCGGCACCGGACTCGGCAACGGCCAGCCCGACACCGTTCCCGCGGCCTCAACCGACTTCATCATCGCCGCGTTCGGGGAAGAGCTGGGCCTGGTGGGCCTGGCCAGCATTTTGATGCTGTACACGATCATCATCATTCGCGGCATGCGCACCGCGATCGCCACCCGCGACAGCTTCGGCAAGCTTCTGGCCGCCGGCCTGGCCTCGACGCTTGCGATTCAGCTCTTCATCGTCGTCGGCGGCGTCACCAAGCTGATCCCGCTGACCGGGTTGACCACGCCGTGGATGTCCTACGGCGGCTCGTCGCTGTTGGCCAACTATGTGCTGCTCGGCATTCTGGCCCGAATCTCCGACGGCGCCCGCCGTCCGCTGCGTACCCGCCCGCGCAAGAAGGCACCGATCGCGGCGGCCAGTACCGAGGTGATCGAGCGCGTATGAACACCTCGCTGCGCCGAATCTCGATGACCGTGATGGCGTTGATCGTGCTGCTGCTGCTCAACGCCACGATGACGCAGGTCTTCACGGCTGACGGGTTGCGGGCCGATCCGCGTAACCAGCGCGTGCTGCTCGACGAGTATTCGCGCCAGCGCGGCCAGATCATCGCCGGAGGCCAGTTGCTGGCGTATTCGGTTGCCACCGACAGCCGGTTCCGTTTCCTGCGGGTGTATCCCAATCCGGCGGCCTACGCGCCGGTCACCGGTTTCTACTCGCTGCGCTACTCCAGCGCCGGCCTGGAACGGGCCGAGGACTCGCTGCTCAACGGGTCCGACGAGCGGCTCTTCGGGCGTCGCCTGGCGGACTTCTTCACCGGGCGCGACCCGCGCGGCGGCAACGTCGACACGACGATCAACCCGCGCATCCAGCAGGCGGGATGGGACGCGATGCAGCAGGGCTGCGCGGGCCTGCCCTGCAAGGGCGCCGTTGTCGCGTTGGAACCGTCCACCGGCAAGATTCTGGCGCTGGTGTCGTCGCCGTCGTACGACCCCAATCTGCTGGCGTCGCACGACGCCGACGTGCAGGCGCAGACCTGGCAGAGCCTGCGCGACAATCCGGACAACCCGCTGATCAACCGGGCGATTTCGGAGACCTATCCGCCGGGGTCCACTTTCAAGGTGATCACCACCGCGGCGGCACTGCAGGCCGGGGCGACCGAGACGCAGCAGCTGACGGCCGCGGCGAGGATCCCGCTGCCCAACAGCACGGCGACGTTGGAGAACTACGGTGGCACCCCGTGTGGCCCCGGCGAGACGGTGTCGTTGAGCGAGGCGTTCGCCAAGTCCTGTAACACCGCGTTCGTGCAGCTCGGGCTCACCACCGGAACCGACGCGCTGCGCAGCATGGCGCACGCGTTCGGGCTGGACAACGCGCCCGATCCGATTCCGCTGCAGGTTGCCGAATCCACCGTCGGCGCGATCCCGGACGCCGCCGCGCTGGGGATGACCAGCATCGGGCAGAAGGACGTCGCGCTGACCCCGCTGGAGAATGCGGAGGTGGCCGCGACCATCGCCAACGGTGGCGTCATGATGCAGCCGTACCTGGTAGAAAGCCTCAAGGGGCCGGATCTGGCCAATATCAGCACCACGGCCCCGTACCAGCAGCGGCGCGCGGTGTCGCCGCAGGTCGCCGCTAAGCTAACAGAGCTGATGGTCGGCGCCGAGAAAGTCGCACAGCAGAAAGGGGCCATCCCCGGCGTGCAGATCGCATCCAAGACGGGTACCGCCGAGCATGGCACCGACCCGCGGCATACTCCACCGCACGCGTGGTACATCGCCTTCGCTCCGGCGCAGGCTCCCAAGATTGCCGTGGCGGTGCTCGTGGAGAACGGTGGCGATCGCCTGTCCGCGACCGGGGGCGCGCTGGCCGCGCCCATCGGGAGGGCAGTGATCGAAGCTGCTTTGCAAGGGGGACCATGAGTCGCCATAGGCGAGTGAGGATCGCAGCGACGGAACGTGCCGTGGCGATCGCAAGCGCGGCGAAGCCGGGTGCCGCGGGTCGCCACTGTGCGATCGGACCGGAGCGAGGCGAAACATGAGTCCCCGCGTTGGGGTGACGCTGTCCGGCCGGTACCGGCTGCAGCGGCTCATCGCCACCGGTGGCATGGGCCAGGTGTGGGAGGCGGTGGACAGCCGCCTGGGCCGGCGCGTCGCGGTCAAGGTGCTCAAGCAGGAGTTCTCGCAGGACCCGGAGTTCATCGAGCGCTTCCGCGCTGAGGCGCGCACCACCGCGATGCTCAATCATCCCGGCATCGCGCAGGTGCATGACTACGGCGAGAGCGCGATGGACGGGGAAGGCCGCACGGCCTACCTGGTGATGGAGCTGGTCAACGGTGAACCGTTGAACTCGGTGCTCAAGCGCACCGGCCGGCTGTCGCTGCGGCACGCACTGGACATGCTCGAGCAGACCGGTCGCGCCCTGCAGGTCGCGCACGCCGCCGGGCTGGTGCACCGCGACGTCAAACCGGGCAACATCCTGATCACCCCCACCGGACAGGTCAAGATCACCGACTTCGGCATCGCCAAGGCTGTCGACGCGGCACCGGTGACCCAGACCGGCATGGTGATGGGCACCGCGCAGTACATCGCACCGGAGCAGGCGCTGGGTCATGACGCCACCCCCGCCAGTGACGTGTACGCGTTGGGAGTCGTTGGCTACGAGGTTGTTTCGGGCAAGCGCCCGTTCACCGGCGACGGTGCGCTGACGGTGGCGATGAAGCACATCAAAGAGCCGCCGCCCCCGCTGCCCGCCGATCTGCCGCCCAACGTGCGGGAACTGATCGAGATCACGCTGGTGAAGAATCCCAGCCAGCGCTACCGCAGCGGTGGGCCCTTCGCCGACGCCGTGGCCGCGGTTCGGGCCGGGCGGCGTCCGCCGCGACCGAGCCAGTCGCCGCCGCCGGGGCGGGCCGCCCCGGCGTCCATCCCGTCGGCCACCCCGGCACGGATCGCTCCCGCTCCCGCCACCCGGACCACCGCGCCACGCCGCGCCGCCAGCGGACACCGGCCGCCGGCGCGTCGCACGTTCTCCTCGGGCCAGCGGGCGCTGCTGTGGGCCGCCGGTGTGCTGGGCGCGCTGGCAATCATCATCGCGGTGCTGATCGTCATCAATTCCAAGGCGGACAATCAGCCGTCTCCGCCGCCGACGGTCACCAACACCGGCAGCGCGCAGATCGGGCCGGCACCTAACTCCGGTTTCAACTGGACGGAAAGTCCATTAACCGGTAATTCTGTACTGCACGCCTCGCCGGCCCGATATGAGAAACCTCGATGACCACCCCTCGGCATCTGTCCGACCGCTACGAACTGGGCGACATCCTCGGCTTCGGAGGGATGTCCGAAGTTCACCTCGCCCGTGACTTGCGGTTGCACCGCGACGTCGCGGTCAAGGTGCTGCGCGCTGACCTGGCCCGCGACCCCAGCTTCTACCTCCGTTTCCGGCGGGAGGCGCAGAATGCCGCGGCGCTGAACCATCCGGCCATCGTCGCGGTGTACGACACCGGCGAGGCGGAAACCCCGGCCGGGCCGTTGCCCTACATCGTCATGGAGTACGTCGACGGCGTCACGTTGCGCGACATCGTGCACACCGAGGGTCCGATGACGCCCAAGCGGGCCATCGAGGTGATCGCGGACGCCTGCCAGGCGCTGAACTTCAGCCATCAGAACGGCATCATCCACCGCGACGTGAAACCCGCGAACATCATGATCAGCTCCACCAACGCGGTGAAGGTGATGGACTTCGGTATCGCCCGCGCGATCGCCGACGGCGGCAACAGCGTCACCCAGACCGCCGCGGTGATCGGGACCGCGCAGTATCTCTCGCCCGAGCAGGCCCGCGGCGACTCCGTCGACGCCCGCTCCGACGTCTACTCGCTGGGCTGTGTTCTGTACGAAATGCTCACTGGCGAGCCACCTTTCACCGGCGACTCACCGGTATCGGTCGCGTACCAGCACGTGCGTGAAGACCCGATTCCGCCCTCGGAGCGCCACGAAGGAATCTCCGCGGACCTCGACGCCGTCGTGCTCAAAGCGCTCGCCAAGAACCCGGAGAACAGATACCAGACCGCGGCGGAGATGCGCGCCGACCTGGTCCGGGTGCACAACGGTGAAACGCCGGAGGCGCCCAAGGTGCTCAGCGGCGCAGAACGCAAGGCATTCATGTCATCCTCGGGCGGGCCGCACGGGGGTCCGCGCACCGACCCGCTGCCGCGCCAGAACTTCGACAACTCCGACCGTGACCGCGGCGCCGGTTCGGTGGGCCGGTGGGTCGCGGTGGTCGCCGTCCTGGCGGTGTTGACGATCGTGGTGACCATCGCCATCAATACGTTCGGCGGCAACACCCGCAGTGTCCAGGTGCCCGACGTGCGCGGCCAGACGTCGGCCGATGCGATCGTGGCGCTGCAGAACAAGGGCTTCAAGACGCGCACGCAGCAGCGGCCCGACTCGCAGATCCTGCCGGATCACGTCATCGGCACCGATCCGGCGGCGAACTCCTCGGTGGGCGCCGGCGACGAGATCACCATCAATGTCTCTACCGGGCCCGAGCAGCGCGAGGTGCCCGACGTGTCCTCGCTGACGTACTCCGAGGCCGTCAAGAAGCTCACCGCGGCGGGATTCAACAAGTTCAAGCAATCGAACTCGCCGTCGACCCCGGAATTGCAGGGCAAGGTCGTGGGGACCAACCCGCCGGCCAACCAGACTTCGGCCATCACCAACGTCATCACGATCATCGTGGGCTCGGGTCCGGAGACCAAGCAGGTCCCCGACGTCACGGGCCAGACGGTGGACGTCGCGCAGAAGAACCTCAACGTCTACGGCTTCACCAAGATCACCCAGACTCAGGTGGACAGCCCCCGGCCGGCAGGTGAGGTGATCGGCACCAATCCCGCCAAGGGCGAGACGTTGCCGATCGACACCGTCATCGAACTGCAGGTCTCCAAGGGCAACCAGTTCATCATGCCCGACGTCTCAGGCATGTTCTGGACCGATGCCGAACCGCGATTGCGGGCGCTGGGCTGGACCGGAGTGCTGGACAAGGGACCCGACGTCGACGCGGGCGGCAATCTGCACAACAAGGTGGTCTATCAGAGCCCGTCAGCGGGCAGCGGCGTGAACCGCGACGGCGTGATCACGCTGAAGTTCGGTCAGTAGCTCCCGAGTCGGTGGGGAAGTGCGGCCGGATGGCGGTGAGCACTTCGTTCTCCAGCCGGCGCACCAGGGTGTCGTCCCGCGCCCAGCCGCAGTAGCTGAGCCAGTTGGCCAGCATCCGGTGGCCGCCCTCGGTGAGGATCGACTCGGGATGGAACTGGACGCCGTGAATGGGCAACGACGTGTGCCGCACCGCCATGATTACCCCACTCTGGGTGTGTGCGATGGCCTCCAGCTCGGCGGGCAGGGACTCGGGCAGGATGGTCAGAGAGTGGTACCGCGTGGCCGTAAAAGGGTCTGGGAGTCCTTGCAGCACACCGACATTGGCGTGGAACACGCTGCTGGTCTTGCCGTGCAGCAACTCCGGGGCGCGGTCGACGGTGGCCCCGAACGCCACGCCGATGGCCTGGTGTCCCAGGCAGACACCGAGCAGCGGCGTGTTCGCGGCGGCGCACGCACGCACCAGGCTGATCGAAGCGCCGGCCCGCTCCGGGGTGCCGGGACCGGGGCTGAGCAGGACGCCGTCGAATTCGCTCGCAACGGCGTCGGCG
The DNA here is from genome assembly GCF_030755175.1 of Mycobacterium sp. TY814. Taxonomy (NCBI): domain Bacteria; kingdom Bacillati; phylum Actinomycetota; class Actinomycetes; order Mycobacteriales; family Mycobacteriaceae; genus Mycobacterium; species Mycobacterium sp. TY814. The sequence goes on along the minus strand of NZ_JAUFRY010000001.1, from coordinate 2,739,961 downwards.
TCAGCGAGCCGGGTGTCGTCGTTACGCCACACCGCAGCCTCGACGCCCAGCTGGCCCAGGTACTGCACCAGGTTGAACACGAAGCTGTCGTAGTTGTCGACGACCAGGATCCGCATCGTGACAGGTTACCGTCCGCTGCGCAGGGCCGCCGTCAGTAGCCGATCGGACCGATGGGCTGCGCGAAGTGCAGCCGCACCGGTTCGGCATGCCCGGCGACCGCCACGTCGGACTTGACGTCCTCCCGGTAGCCCAGGCCGAAGCGCACCACGTACTGCTTGTACAGCGTCACCAGGGGAGCGGCGGCCAACGCGGCCTGCATGGCCGTCGCGTCGCCGATCGCGGTGATCGAGTAGGGCGGGCTGTAGGTGCGGCCGTTGAGCAGCAGCGTGTTGCCGACGCACCGGACGACCGAGGTGGCGATGATCCGCTGGTCCTGCATCTGGATCGCCTCGGCGCCGGCGCTCCACAACGCGTTGAGCACCCCGTCGATGTCCTGCTGGTGTACGACCAGATCATCCGGGGTGGCGTCGCGCGGGAACCGCCCGTTCGCGTCGCGCTGGGCGTCGTTGAGGACGACCACCAGGCCCGGGCCGTGCACCGGGTTCATGTCGGCATCACCGGCCAGCTCGGCGGCCCGCTTGAGCATTGCCTTCAGCGCGACGTCCGAGGACCGGCCGTGCGCGGCGTCGATCTTCCTGGTCAGCGCCTCCCGCTCGGCATCCAGGTGATCGACCGAGGAACGCGTCTCGCGCACCAGGTCGACCAGGCGCGGCGCGTCGCTGCGGCGGATCTCCGCGCCCCCGGAGACGCCGTGCGTGGCAGCCAGCAGCAGTCCGGCCAGCAGGCAGACCAACGGGACACCGAAGCGCCACGGCGAACGGCGCCGGTCAACCATGGTGTCTCCTGTGGGCTAGTCTCATATCCGAGCTCTACCTGCATGCAACCGTAATCGTTGCACCCGTCCCGCTCTTTGTTGAGGTATCTGAGGTACACATGCCCAAGTCGAAGGTCCGCAAGAAGAACGACTTCACTGTCACCGCGGTCAGCCGCACTCCGGTGAAAGTGAAGGTCGGGCCGTCGAGCGTGTGGTTCGTCGCATTGTTCATCGGCCTGATGCTGATCGGCCTGGTGTGGCTGATGGTCTTCCAGTTGGCGGCCTACGGTCCGCAGGCGCCGACGTGGCTGCACTGGATGGCGCAACTGGGCCCGTGGAACTACGCGATCGCCTTCGCGTTCATGATCACCGGGTTGTTGCTCACGATGCGCTGGCACTGAGCGGCCGGCACCGGGGTTGACGCACACGTAATGCATTCATTTCGCGGTCCATCCGATGGCGTCCCAGCAACCTTGCTGCCACCCAATCACACGCGTGTGATTCATCCCCACTGTTGATAGCGTCTGTGGATAACCGCGTCTGCCGTGGTAAGGGGGTGCTGGTAGCGCATGCAGCAAACTGAGTGGGCGCCTCAGACGGCGGGAATCGCTGGTTGTGGCATCGGTGGCGCAGTACTGGCTATCGCCGCTGTGACGCTGGTCACAGATCCACCGGGCCGGGTCATCGCGGGGATCGCCGCGGTGGGCCTGTTGTTGTTTGCTGCGGCATCGTGGCGCGCCCGGCCGAAGCTGGCAATCACGCCCGAGGGGTTGGCGGTGCGCGGCTGGTTCCGCACGCAGTTATTGCGACGCGACGTCATCAAGATCATTCGGATCTCGGAGTTCCGCCGGCACGGGCGCAGGATCCGGCTACTCGAGCTGGAAACCGTCGACGGCGGGCTGCTCATCCTGTCCCGCTGGGACCTGGGTACCGATCCGCTGGACGTGCTGGACGCGCTCACGGACGCGGGTTACGCGGGGTAGCGTTTCCCGGTCCGGCGAGCGTCCGCGTTACTAGTGCGTCAGGAGATGGTGATCGACTCGATGACGACGGGCTCGGTGGGGCGGTCGTTGCCGTCGGTGGCCGTCGTGGCGATCGCGTCGACGACTCGTTGCGAGTCGGGGTCGACAACCTCACCGAAGATGGTGTGGCGCCGGTTGAGGTGCGGGGTCGGGCCGACGGTTATGAAGAACTGGGAGCCGTTGGTGCCCGGGCCGGCGTTGGCCATCGCAAGCAGGTACGGCCGGTCGAACTGCAACTCGGGGTGGAACTCGTCGGCGAACTTGTAGCCCGGGCCGCCGCGGCCGGTTCCGGTCGGGTCGCCGCCCTGAATCATGAAGCCCCGGATCACCCGGTGGAAAACCGCGCCATCATAGAACGGCCCCGACGGTCCACCCGAGGCGTTCTGGGTGGAGTACTCCTTGGTGCCCTGCGCCAGGCCGACGAAGTTGGCGACGGTCTTGGGCGCGTGGTTCCCGAACAGGGCGACCTTGATGTCTCCGCGGTTGGTGTGCAGCGTGGCGGTAGCGGTCTGAATGGGGCTGTTAGTCACGGGGTCACAGTCTGCCACTACGTGTGGCCCGTCCCGCAGCCGGTGCCGTCGGCGGCACGCCAACGGCACTCAGCCTCTAGCTCCAGGGCCTCGGTACCTGATAGGACTGCGTAGAACTTGCGCGATACATCGAAAGGCGGCAGATGAGCCAGAAGGCGGATGCCTCATTGACCCCACGTGAGCGGCTGACCCGGGGCCTGACCTACTCGGCGGTGGGACCCGTGGACGTCACCCGCGGCGTGGTCGGTCTCGGGGTGCAGTCGGCCCAGTCGACCGCGTCGGAAGTGCGCCGCCGCTACCGGGAAGGCCGGCTGGCGCGGGAGCTCGCCGCTGCCCAGGAGACGATCGTGCAAGAGCTCGCGGCTGCGCAGGAGGTGGCCGCCAATCTGCCGCAGCTGCTGCAGGAGGCGCGCCGCAACCAGCGCCACAGCAAGAAGCCGTGGCTGATCGCGGGAGCGGCGACCGTCGTGGTTCTGGCCGGTGGCGCGGTCGCCTTCAGCGTGGTGCGGCGCTCGTCGAAGCCGGAGCCTTCACCTCGCCCGCCCAGCGTGGACGTGCAGCCGCGTCCCTAGGGAACCGCGTCCGGTAGCACGGCTTATCTGCTTGAGTAGCCGACTACTGAAGCCCTCCCCGAGTGAGGCGCGGAGCCTGGAGGCGTGCGGGATCCAGCACTGCGCGACGGTCTCGTCCAAGTGAGCCCAACGACCTTCCGGGTGGACAGACATGTCGTTTGTGAACGTAATACCTGCCCTATTATCCTCGGCCACAAGTGATTTGGCCGGCATCCAGGCGGCGCTCAACGCCGCCGACGCCGCGGCGGCAGCGGACACGACTGCGATGCTGGCGGCGGGCGCCGACGAGGTGTCGGCGGCTGTCGCTGCGGTGTTCTCCACCTACGGCCGGGAATATCAGGCGCTCAGCGTCCGGGTCGCGGCCTTCCATGAGAGCTTCGTGCAGGCCTTGGCCGACGCGACGGGTTCGTATGCCACTGCGGAGGCTGCGGCGGCTGCGCCCTTGCAAAGCCTGCTGGACATCATCAACGCACCCTTTTTCACCTTCGCGGGGCGACCCCTGATCGGAGATGGCACCAATGGGGTCGCCGGTTCGGGACAGTCGGGCGGCGCGGGCGGGATCCTGTGGGGCAACGGCGGCAACGGCGGGTCGGGCGTTCCCGGTGGACCCGGCGGCAACGGCGGGTCAGCCGGTCTGTTCGGACGCGGTGGAAACGGTGGCGCTGGCGGGGCCGCCGACCATGCCGGCTGGGCTGGTGGCGTGGGCGGCGCCGGCGGCGGCGGCGGCCTGCTAACCGGGGCCGGAGGCAACGGTGGAGCCGGTGGGACGGGCGGACCCGGCGCCGTCGGCATCCCGGCCGGGGTTGGCGGTACGGGCGGAGTCGGCGGACCGAATTATGCGTTTGGTGGCGTCGGCGGTGCCGGGGGCGCGGGCGGCACGGGCGGGGCGGGCGCACCCGGTGCCGCAGCGACCGCCGCGGGAATAACCGGCGATCCCGGTACCAGCGGTGGGCCTGGAGGGACCGGCGGGGCCGGTGGTCCCAGCAACGTCATGCTGCCCGGCTCCGGGGGAGCCGGTGGAAATGGCGGGATGGGCGGCGCGGGTGGTCATGGCGGGGCCGGTGGCAGTGGGGTTGGCCACGGCGTCGACGGCGGGGCGGGTGGTGTCGGTGGAGTAGGAGGCGACGCGGGGGCCGGCGGAGCCGGCGGCAGAGCGCTGTCCGGCTCGGGGGGTCAGGCTGGCAGTGCGGGGGTAGGTGGCACTGGCGGGGCCGGCGGAGCCGGCGGAGCGGGTGATGCCGGGATCAACGCACTTCCCGGCACAAACATGGGCGGCACCGGTCACGCCGGTGGCGCCGGCGGCACCGGCGGGACTGGCGGCAGCGCAGGTGTTGGCGGCGTCAATGGAGCCGGCGGGCTCGGTGGCACCGGCGGTGGTGGTGGCACGGGAGGGACGGGTGGCTCAGGGGTCCTGCTGGGTGTGGATGGAGGCACGGGCGGGACCGGCGGCGCCGGCGGGGCGGCCGGCAGCGGCGGTGCGGCTGGGACAGGCGCGGGAGCCGAGGGCCATGCGGGCCGCGCCGGCACCGGCGGCACCGGCGGCACCGGTGGCACCGGGGGCGCCGGTGGCGCCGGGGCCGATGACGACGGCACGGGCGCAGGGCACGCCGGCCGCGACGGTGGTGCGGGCGGCACCGGCGGCAGCGGCGGGTGGGGCACCAGCTTCGGCCCGGGTGGTGATGGCGGCACGGCGGGGTCCGGCGGCGCAGGCGGCGCAGGCGGAAACGGCGGCGCAGGCGGGAACACCGTCACCGTTGGCCATACCGCGGGCACCGGCGGCGCCGGTGGGCCGGGCGGTTACGGGGGCACGGCCGGCATGATCTTTACCGGAGGCACGGCCGCCGACGGCGGGCAGGGCGGCGCAGGCGGAAACGGCGGCGCAGGCGGAAACGCTGTCCCCGGCGCGATCAACGGCAGCGGCGGCCACGGGGGATATGGCGGCTTCGGCAACCTGGGTGGCAATGGCCCGTTCGACGACGGCAGCAACAATGCCGGCGATGGCGGCAACGGCGGGGCCGGCGGCCGTGGTGGTGACGGCGGCGCGGCCGGCAACGGCGGTTCGGGCGGCACCGCGGGCACCGGTGGCGACGGCGGCAGGGGGGCGGCCGGCGGACAGGGCGGCTTCACCACCGTCCCCGGCAACGCCGCCGGCAGTGGCGGGCTCGGCGGTCAGGGGGGTGCGGGCGGGGCCGGCGGTGCGGGCCCGATCGGGGGCGACGGTGGCGCCGGCGGCGCGGGTGGCTTGGGCGGTCAAGGAGGTTTGGCCGGCAACAATCAGGGAGTCGGCGGCGGGATCCAGGGTGATGGCGGCGCGGGCGGCACCGGCGGCGCCGGCGGGACCGGCGGCGTAGGTGGCGCCGACGACGGGAGCCACACCGCAGGTAAAGGGGGGACGGGGGGCACCGGAGGAGCCGGTGGCGTCGGCGGCACCGCGTCGTACTTCGGCCAACCGACAGGCGACGTCGGCGCCCCGGGCGCCGGCGGCGCCGGGGGCAGCGGTGGGCAGGGCGGCGCAAGTACCGTCGGCGGTCACTCGGGCGGTATGGGTGGCGAGGGCGGTCAAGGCGGCCAGGGCGCCGCGGGCGCCTCGGGCCTGTTCGGGCTGAACACCGGCGGCGACGGCGGGACCGGTGGCGAAGGCGGCGACGGCGGGATCGGTGGCTCCAGCGTGCTCGGCTCCGGCGGCACCGGCGGGACCGGAGGCGGCGGAGGCCTGGGCGGCACCGGCGGCTACGCCGGCCTGATCGGCCTGCCCGGCGGCACCGGGGGAAGCGGCGGGGCGGGCGGCACCGGCGGCACCGGTGGCACAGGTTCGAGCGGCAACCAGGGAAGTGCGGGCGATCCCGGAGTAGGAGGCGTTCCAGGGAGTCCGCCTACCGACTATGTAGGGGGCGGTGGCGGAGGTGGAGGTTCCGGGGGAAGCGGCGGGACGGGGTCACCGTAAGCGTCGAGGGCGGTCACCGTCGCAAACTCTCGATTTGTGGAGCCTAGGGGAATCGATATCTCTAGGTGAGCGGCGTGTGGAGTCGACGTCTACGACGGGGCCGCGGCTTGGCGTAGGTGCCAGCCAGCGCCTGGCCGACCGCATCGCCAAACCGCTTGTTCCGGCGATCATGGTCGCGGCCGCGCTGATCGCCGCCATCGGTTCCGTGTTGGGTGATCCGCTGGTGTGGATTGAACGTGCCCTGGTCGTGCTGGTGGCCGCCTCCCCGTGCGCGCTGGCCATCTCGGTGCCGGTCACCGTCGTCGCCGCGATCGGCGCCGCCTCCAAGCTCGGCGTCCTCGTCAAAGGCGGCGCCGCGCTGGAAGCCCTCGGCGCGGTGCGCACCGTCGCGCTAGACAAGACCGGCACCCTGACCGCCAACCAGCCCACCGTCATCGACGTCGCCACCACCAACGGCAACAGCCGCGACCACGTGTTAGATGTGGCGGCGGCGTTGGAGGCCCGCAGCGAACACCCGCTGGCTGCAGCGATTCTCGCCGCCACCGAGGGGCCGGTCCAACCAGCTGAGGATGTGGAGGCGGTGACCGGGGCCGGACTGCTCGGCCACCGTGACGGCCACCGGCTACGGCTCGGGCGCCCCGGCTGGCTCGACCCCGGACCCTTGTCCGAACACGTCGCGGCCATGCAGGCCGCCGGCGCCACCGCCGTGCTGGTCGAAGACAACGGTCAGGTCATTGGGGCGGTCGCGGTGCGCGACGAACTGCGGCCCGAAGCCGCCCAGGTCGTCGAACACCTGCGCCGCGGCGGCTATCAGGTCGCCATGCTCACCGGCGACAACCAAGCGACCGCCCAAGCCCTGGCCCGCCAGGTGGGGATCGATACGGTGCATGCCGATCTGCGGCCCGAAGACAAGGCGGCGCTGATCGGTCAACTGCGCCAACGCTCCTCGACGGCCATGGTCGGTGATGGCGTCAATGACGCCCCCGCTCTGGCCACCGCCGATTTGGGGATCGCGATGGGTGCGATGGGCACCGACGTGGCCATCGAAACCGCCGACGTCGCCCTCATGGGTGAAGACCTGCGCCACCTCACCCAGGCCCTGGCCCACGCGCGGCGAGCCCGGCGCATCATGCTCCAAAACGTCGGCCTCTCACTGGGATTGATCGCAGTGCTCATCCCGCTCGCCCTCACCGGTGTGCTCGGCCTGGCCGCGGTCGTCGCGGTGCACGAACTCGCCGAAATCGTCGTCATCGCCAACGGTGTCCGGGCCGGGCGCACCAAACCACTGGCACAGCCAGGCCGGGACCATGATCCGGTGGCCGAAGTAGCCGCCTCCGCGATATCGCGTTGACCACCGGCATCATCCATCGCGTAACCAGCCAGGCGAGGAGGTCAGCAAGGTGTGGTGTTTGCCGATGACTTATCACGCCTTTGCGTCACGGCCGGCAGCGGTCAGGCCGAGACTGTGCGCTCGCCGCCAGGCGGCCGCCAGGTTTGCGCTTCGGCTCTTGCCTGATACCTGGCAGAGGTACGTGCTGCATTCTTTGTTGTTGGTCTGCCACCGCAGTTCGGCGTAGATACGCAGGTATCTGCGCCGCAGGACGACCCGTCCGAGCGCACCACCACTGTCGTTCACCACACGGCATCGGCGGCCGCCTGCGGCGTGGTCCTGCTCAAGGGCTTGCCCCTGCTTGGTCCAGTGGACCGGCGCTTTCCACTGCTCGTCGCGGACCGGGGTGCGATTCCAGCCCACGATCGCGCCCGGTGTTTAGACCATCGTGAGGTGCCGGGCGCCGGGCCTGTCGCTTACGCCGAAGAGCGCGCCGCGTTGCGCGCCGGTGAGCAGCGTAATGTCGTCGAGTTCACTGGCGGTGTAGCCGCCGGCCGCGAGTTGGCCGAGTACGTCGCCGACGAGACGGGGCATCTCCTCGGCCACGCCGGGGCGGGGGCCATACATGCGGCCGGTCTCGTTGAGCAGCCGGAACATCGAGCGGTACTGGTAGTCGGAGAGCACACCTCGCTCGCGGGCCCGCACGACCAGCGACGACGCGCTCACACCCCAGGTGAGGCGCAGCTCATCGAGTTCATGCACGGCCCGCACTGACACGCGGTCCAAGTCAAAGCCGATGTCGGCGATGGGGGCGAGGAACTCGGCGGCGAAACTGTTGGCCCGCCGCTCGGCCTCGGCGGGGCTGACCAGCGTCATCGCATCCATGACCAGGTGGCCGAGTTCGTGGGCCAGCGTCATCCGCATGCGGTCGGGCGGCCGGGCCGCGTTGACGTACACCAGGTGCGGGTGATACTCGCTTGCTCGCAGGGTCACCGCGTCGATCTCGTCGTCGAGGAAACCATCGACCACAACGAACACCCCTGCGGCTTCGAGCAATTCGGTCATCGAGCGGATCGGGCCGGCGACGCGCCACAGGCGGCGCAGAACCTGGGCGACGGTGATCTCTCCGAGCTCGGAGGCGTAGTCGGCCGGGTCGAGATCGGGAAGCGCAAGCTTGGGGTTGATGTCGGCGCGGGACACCAGGCGGCCGATCCGCATCGCGACAAGATTCGCGCGCGCCCACACGCGGTCACGCTTCCACTCGGCCGCACTCAGGTTGGCCCGGAAGTGGCTGCCCTGGGCCGGGGACCGGGTGAAGGGCACGCACAGCGCTTCCGGGCGGCATTCCATGGCCTGCGCGTAGTCGAGCAAGGCCTTCCCTGCCAGGGGCAGCAGCCCCGCCTCGACCCTGCTGACGTGCGAGGCCGACACCCCGGCCTCGTCGGCCAGGCGCTTTTTCGACCACCCACGCGACAACCGGGTCAACTGCACCATCACGCTGTTCGCCGCGTCGTCGTACGGGTCCGGTGCCGTCACAGATCGCCTCCCCAACCGTCTCGGTGCTGTCTTTCGACACTAGCCCGCCGCCGCCGCGAATTCGCGCAGAAACACCGTTTGATCTGCGTTTTCCCAGTTCACGCCCACTAACGGACGTGGGGCGTGTGTGGCTGGTGTGACGATAGCGCAACTCCAGCCCGTGACGCCTGCAGACCGGCTGCTCCGTATGCGATCGGCGTGTCTTCCGGCCTCAAACTTTACCCCGGTCCGCACGATTCTATGCAAGGTTTTCGGCTGAAAGGCGGGGTCGTGACAGCTCCGATGGATCAACCCAACACACCCGACCGTCCGGTCTCCCGCAAGGAGGCCCGACGGCTGCTCAACCAGGTGGCGGTCGGGGTGGGGGCGATGCTGCTGGCCGCCGTCGATGACTGGAACGCCTTGTTGGCCCGGCACTCCGCACATCTGCGAACCGTGATGCAAGGGCTCGGGCGCGGCACATATGTTGCGGCCGCCGTCGCGGCGGGCACCGATGTGTGGCTGAGCACCCGCGGCATGCATCCACCCGGACACACGGTCGTCAAGCCCTACCGCTGGCCCGAGATCAACAGCCGCGGCAAGACGCACATGATGATCCACCACAACGAGATGGAACCGACCACCCCGCGGCGGACCGCGTTCTTCACCCAGGATTCGGCGACCCTGGGCCTGATCGGCGATCCCACCCATTGCGAGCTGACCTGGGACTACGACATCGTCACCGACACCCATATCCGCCGGATCTGGGTCAGCGCGCCGGGCGTCGACTGGGACCGCTTCGAGGTTCCGATGGCCAAGGTGCAGGCCCAATACGCGACGTGGCGCAAGCGCGACATGAAGTGGCTGCCCGGGGCACTTCCTGCCGACACCGCCGCAGCCGCGCCGATGCCGGCCCGCCAACCGCAGGAAGACCTGCGGCCCGACATCCAGGTGCGGCCCCGGCGCCCCGAGGAAACCCGGGATGCCGAGTGAAGGCGGCACCGGTGACCATCCACGGACGGGCGTCGTGGACGGTCGTAGACGCTTCAGGCCTACCGGTCGGGGAGGTCGAGCAGTTCCTGCACTGGCTGCGTGCGATCGGCCGGTCGCAGAACACCGTCCGCTCGTATGCGCGCCACCTGAGCTTGTTCTACCGGTGGCTGGGCGCACGCGGAATCGACTGGGACGCCGTAGTATTCGACGCACTGTGTGATTTCGTGGGGGCGCTGTCGGCCGGTTTGCCCCCGCTGCCGACCCGGTCCGGTAGCCGGGCGCCGGGAACGGTCAAAGCGGTGAGCGCGGCCGTGCGCGAGTTCTACGAGTTCCACCGCGTCGAAGGCCGCGGACCGCAGGATCTGGTGTTGACCCGCAACCCGTCGCGGCTCCCGCGCCGGGCACACAGCTTCCTGGCCCACATCGAGCAACGCCACCCCAGCGCGGTCTCCCGGTTGACCCGGCCGGGCAAGCAGCCGGCAGAGACCGTGCAGCTGATCGACTTCGAGGCCGACTTCGCGACGTTGCTGGCGGCGGCGTCGACCCACCGCGACCGGCTGCTGCTCTCCGCGCTCTATGACCTGGGCCTGCGGGTCGGGCAGGCGTTAGGCCTACGGCACGCCGACCTGGACCCGATGCGCAAGCGAGTGCAGGTGTGCCGCCGGGAGGACAACGCCAACGGGGCGCTGTCAAAGCAGCGAGCGCAATTCGCGGTGGCCGCGCCCCGCCGGTTCTTCGACCTGTACGCCGCTTACCTCCTCAGTGAGATCTCCGACCTGGACAGCGATTACGTGTTCGTCAACCTGTCCCGGCCCCCGGTCGGCGGGCCGCTGTCGTACTCGAACGCCTACCAGATCATCGAGCACATCGGCTCCGTAGCGGGCCTTGACGGGCTGCACCCACACATGCTGCGCCATACCCACGCAACTGCGCTGGCCAAGGCCGGATGGACGTTGGCTGAGATCGCTGCCCGGCTTGGCCAGTCGCACGCCGCCAGCGCCGACGTCTACATCCACCTCGCCAGCGACGATCTGGCAGACCGATTGCGCCGCACCGAGCAGCTGGTGTGGGCGCCACCGCAGCGCGAGGCAGGCCATGAGAAACATTGATTCCCACCCTGACTCCACGCGCAGAGGCCGCCGTTCGCCGCTACGGGTACCCGACGGGCCGTGGTGTCAGCCGACGTGGCAGGTGGTCGAACCGGCCGGAGACCGCCGCCGCCAGGCGGCGGACCCCTGCGCCGTCGACGCATGCAACAGCGAGCGGTACTGGCTGGGCGGCCCCCACTCCGCAGGCGCCGAGCGGCGCGGATTGTGCTACGCGCACTACTTCCAATGGTTCCGCGCCGGCCAGCCCGCCGACTTCACCGCATGGGCAACCTTCGAAGCCCAACCCGTCGGCGGCCCTTGCGGGACTGCTCAGCCTCCACGATCGCCACGATGCGGGCCAACGAGTTATCAGCAGCGCTGGAGGTGACCTCGACTTCGAGCACCCCGGTGCCGTTGATCGATCCGGCGAACACATCACTGCCGGGTCCGGCCTCCACCGGAACGGATTCGCCGGTGATGGCCGAGACATCCAGTGCGGTGCGCCCCGAGGTGATGGTGCCGTCGGTCGCGACCCGTTCGCCGGGCTTGACCAGCATCCGGTCACCGACCCGCAACTCCGCTGGCGGGATGGTGATTTCGGCGCCGTCGCGCAGGACGGTGGCCTCGTCGGGCACCAGCGCCAACAACGCGCGCAGTCCCCGGCGGGTCCGGGCCAGTGAGTATTCTTCGAGGCCCTCGCTGATGGAGAACAGGAACGCCAGCATGGCGGCTTCGCCGACCTCGCCGAGGATCACCGCGCCGATGGCAGCGATCGTCATCAGCGTGCCGACCCCGATCTTGCCTTGCGCTAACCGGCGCAGCGTCGAGGGTACGAACGTGTAGGCCCCGATCGCCAACGCCAGCGCATACAGGCCGATTTCGACCACATGGGGGCCGCCGGACCAGCCGACCGCATAGCCGGCCAGCAGCACCACCCCCGCGGCTGCGGCCGCGCGTAGTTCGGTGATCTCCCAGAGCCGTTCGGGTTCCTGCTCGCCTTCGTTGCGGTCGTCGCTGCCGCAGCCGCACGCCTCGCTCATCGCGCTACCTTCCGTTCAGTCGGGTGGCCGTAGTTGGGGCACAAGGCGACGGCGTTGCCGGTCGCCTCCAACACCGCCTCGGCCTCGCGAAACATGTCCAGCAGTTCCGGCCGGGCCAGCCGATACACCGAGGCGCGGCCCTGGGGCCGGAAATCCACCAGCCCACAGTCGCGCAGGCACGCCAGATGCGACGACACCGTCGATTGCGCCAATCCCAACTCACCGGTCAGATCCACCACCCGAGCCTCACCACCAGCTAGGCGGCGGGCGATCGCCAACCGGGTGGGATCGGACAGACTGTGAAACAACGCCACCGCCCCCGCCAACTCGTCGCGCGATGCACTCGGCGGCGCAGCACCCATACTTTTCATCGACATATCGCGATGATAGCCTACAACATAGATTGATCGGAATTAGTCGATGACAGCGCTTGCGATTGATGAAGGCTGAGGTGGCGCGGTGAAGCTCAACACCATCGAACGGGCAGCGATGAACAACCCGATTCGGGCTGCCCATCAACACCATCGGGAAGCCGCATGGTTTCGCCGCCTCGCCGGTGGCGACCTCACCGGCCAGGACGTACTCGAGACCGGCTGCGGACGAGGTGTCGGCTCCGAAGTCATCCTCGACCGGCTCCAGGCCCGCCACGTCACCGCATTCGACCTCGACGACACCATGGTCGAGCTCGCCCGCAAACGCCTCCATCACAGGCCCGTATCCCTGTCAGTCGGCGATGTCTGCGACATCCATCAGCCGACCGCCAGCCACGACACCGTCGTTGACTTCGGCATCATCCACCACGTCCCGCACTGGCAGCTGGCCGTCGCCGAGATCGCCCGAGTGTTGCGCCCCGGTGGGCTGCTGTTGTTCGAGGAAGTTCCACGCCGCATGCTCGACACCTGGGCGTTCCGCACATTCACCGTGCACCCACGCGAAAACCGCTTCGAGTCAGACGAATTCGCCGCTGAACTGGCCCGCCACGGCCTGCACGGCACCGCCCGCATCGAACACCACCTTCGCGGGCTCCTCTTCATCGGGGCCGCCCGAAAGATCTGACCTGCCACCCCCGCGACCACGAAAGCCGACCACGATGTCCGCGATGTACGCCATCATCGCCTTGCTCCTCGTCGCGGCTTTCTGGCTGCTCGACGGCTACGTGCGAGCCCGTATTCAACGCCATCGCACCGGCGACAGCGGCATCCGCATCCCTCGCACACCCAAACAGTGGTGGGCCCGAGGAACCCTGGCCTCCGGCATGCTGCTGCCCGGCATCGCCGCCCCCATCGCCGAACTGCTGGGCCTGCAGCCAGTGCCACTGTTGGACCACGGGCCCAGCCGCGTCGCCGGCATCATGCTCGCCGCACTGGGCGTGTTCGCCGCGTTCGGCGCCCAACGCGCAATGGGATCTTCGTGGCGCACCACTGTCGACCCCACCGAACGCCCGCCACTGGTCACCACCGGCATTTTCGCGATCGTGCGCAACCCCATCTACACGTCGATCAACGTCATGGTTATCGGACTAACCTTTGCGGTTCCCAACGGTATTGCACTCGCCGGCGTCGTGATGATCATCATCGGTAGTCAACTGCAGGTCCGCCTGATCGAAGAGCCCTACCTCACCGCCACCCACGGCCAGGCCTACCGCGACTACTGTGAGGCTGTCGACCGGTTCCTGCCCGGCATCGGGCGGATCAGACGGGCGTAGTGTCACCGCCGGCCGTACCGACCAAAGGTGGAGCCACGGGGAATCGAACCCCGATTTGAGCCTTGCAAAGGCCCCGTTCTACCGTTGAACTATGGCCCCGTCATGGATATGACCGTGGCGGTATCACCGCTGGTCACACCCACTTTCATCTACCTCTCCTAGAGATAAGAATCGAATTGAACCTGCAGCAGTGGAACAACTACACCCCAATCGAACTCACCGGACAGGTGGAATTTCCCCGGATCGGGCACCTGCCTTATCTGCTCACGCTCCCGGGACACGGTTTCTACTGGTTCCAGCTGTCCGCTTCGGAGGAGAACCGATGACCCGCCCGACAATGCCCGCAAACCTCCCGTGGGCGGACTGGCTCCCCCAGCAACGGTGGTACGCCGGGCGCAACCGGCAACTGTCCACCGCCGACGTATCGCTGGTGGTCCCGCTGCGCACGAACCTGGACCTGGTGCTGGTCGACGTCGGTTATGCCGACGGCTTCACCGAGCGCTACCAGGTGATCGTGGGCTGGGACACCGAGCCGGTCACCGAGTACAGCACCCTGGCCACCATCGGTTCGGCCGAAGATCACACGGCATTCGACGCGCTGTACGACCCGTCGGCCGCGCAGTTCCTGCTGTCGCTGATCGACTCCGCGGCCGTGCGGGGCGAGTCCGAAAGCCAGGTCAGGTTCTCCAAAGAGCCCGGCGCCGGATTGCCGCTGGACGCCTATCCGCGGGTCTCGGACGCCGAGCAGAGCAACACCAGCGTGATCTTCGACCGGGCACCGTGCGCCATCTTCAAGGTGTTCCGGCGGGTCAGCCCCGGTATCAACCCCGACATCGAGCTCAACCGGGTGCTCGGCCGCGCGGGCAACACGCACGTCGCGAAGTTGCTCGGCGCCTACGAGGTGGGCGCGGCGGGCGATCCGGACGCGTCGTCGCCGCTGGGCATGGTCACCGCGTTCGCGGCCAACGCGGCCGAGGGCTGGGCGATGGCCACCGCCAGCGTCCGCGATCTGTTTGCCGAGGGTGACCTCTACGCCCATGAGGTCGGCGGTGACTTCGCCGGCGAGTCCTATCGGCTCGGCGAGGCGGTGGCGTCGGTGCACGCCACCCTGGCCGAGACCCTCGGGACGTCGCAGACGGTCTTTCCGCTGGACCATGTGCTGTCGCGGCTCAGCGCGGCCGTGGCCACGGTGCCCGAACTCGAGCAGTACGCCGCGACAATCGAGGAGCGGTTCGGCAAGCTGGCCGACGAGCAGATCACCGTGCAGCGGGTGCACGGCGACCTGCACCTGGGACAGGTGCTGCGAACCCCGGAGAGCTGGGTGCTGATCGACTTCGAAGGTGAGCCGGGCCAGCCGCTGAAGGAGCGGCGTGCACCGGATTCACCGTTACGCGACGTCGCCGGGGTGTTGCGGTCCTTCGAGTACGCGGCCTACGGGCCGTTGGTGGAGAACGCGGCGGACAAGCAGAAGGCGGCGCGGGCCCGGGAATGGGTCGAGCGCAACCGCACCGCGTTCTGCGACGGCTACGCGGCCGCGTCCGGGATCGACCCGCGCGATTCGGCGCTGCTGCTGGCCGCTTATGAGCTCGACAAGGCGGTCTACGAGACCGGATACGAGGCACGGCACCGGCCTACCTGGCTGCCGATACCGCTGCGCTCGATCGCACGTCTGACGACGGCCTGACTCGAGGTCGGCTATGCCCTTTGGGGTGCCCAAGTCGCGTCGCTCTGGAAGCATGCTCGTGTGCAGAAAGAGATGTACGACAGCGAAGCGAGACTGGCCTGGGTGCTGGCCGCATTGGCCGGGGTGCTCGGAGCCACCGCATTCACCCACTCAGAGGGGTACTTCGTCACGTTCATGACCGGAAATGCCCAGCGTGCCGTGCTGGGGGTGTTCCGGGACGACGTGACCCTGTCATTGAGTGCGGGCACGCTGCTGCTGTGTTTCGTGGCCGGGGTGATCGTCTCGTCGGTGTGCCGGCGCCGGTTCTGGGCCGAGCACCCGCATGGTCCGACGGTGCTGACCACCTTTTGTCTGGTGTTCGCGACGGCCCTCGATATCGTGCTGGGCGGGTGGGAGCAGACCCTGCTCGATTTCGTGCCGATCATGTTCGTGGTCTTCGGGATCGGCGCGCTGAACACTTCTTTCGTCAAGGACGGCGAAGTCTCTATTCCGCTGAGTTACGTGACGGGCACGCTGGTGAAAATGGGCCAGGGCATCGAACGTCACATGGCCGGGGGGCGGATCGAGGACTGGTTCGGCTACTTCATGATGCTCGCGACGTTCATGCTGGGCGCGGCGATCGGCGGGGCGATCAGCTTGGTGGTCAGCGGCACTCAGATGCTCGGTGTCGCCGCGGTCGTGTGTCTGGTGACCACGTGTTACACCTACCTGCACGCCGACCGACGCGGGTTGCTGGATTAATCGGGGGCGCTGCTACCTTCCGAAAAGGAACATCGGCAGCAGCGCTGGCCGTAGCGCTGCTGCCGATGTGGCTCTGGTGGCAACCCGTCAGGTGCCCGCGACGGGAGGACCGGCGGGCGCCGGTGCCGGTGGCGGAGGGGCCGCGGCGTTGACCGCGTTGATCACCTGCAGCATGTCGGGCTTCATCGCCATCAGTTGCTGGTTCCAGTAGTTCCAGGAGTGGGTGCCGTTGCCCGGGAACTGGAACACCCCGTTGCGTCCGCCGTTGGCCGCGTAGGTCTGCTGGAACTGCTGGTTGGTGCGCAGCGTCAGGCCTTCGAGGAACTTCGCCGGCATGTTGTCGCCGCCGAGGTCGCTGGGAGTGCCGTTGCCGCAGTAGACCCAGATCCGGGTGTTGTTGGCGACCAGGCGCGGAATCTGCATCATCGGGTCGTTGCGCTTCCAGGCCGGGTCAGAGGACGGTCCCCACATGCTGTTCGCGTTGTAGCCGCCCGAGTCGTTCATCGCCAGCCCGATCAGGGTCGGCCACCAACCCTCGGAGGGGTTGAGGAAGCCCGACAGCGAGGCGGCGTAGGGGAACATCTGCGGGTAGTAGGCCGCCATCACCAGCGCCGAGCTGCCCGACATGGACAGGCCCACAACCGAATTGCCGACCGGCGAGGTGCCCTTGTTGGCCTGCAGCCACGCGGGCATCTCCCGGGTCAGGAAGGTCTCCCACTTGTAGGTGTAGTTCTGCCCGTTGCCCTGTGAGGGCTGGTACCAGTCGCTGTAGAAGCTGGACTGCCCGCCGACCGGCATGATCACCGAGAGGCCGGAGTTGTAGAACTCCTCGAATGCGGGGGTGTTGATGTCCCAGCCGCTGTAGTCGTCCTGGGCACGCAGGCCGTCCAGCAGGAGGACCGAATGCGCTCCGCCACTCTGGAATTGGACCCGGATGTTGCGACCCATCGCCTGCGACGGGATCTGCAGATACTCGACCGGCAGCCCCGGGCGGGAGAACGCGCCCGAGGTGGCCGAACCGCCGACCGCGCTGACGAGACCGGTCAGCAGGGCAGCACCCATAGCGGCGAAAGCCAACCGTCGAGGTATGGTTGCCGCTGCGCCACACAGCCTTTCAACGAATTTCATCGTTTCTACCCATCCCAACTTTCATCTGCCACTCGTGGAATCTGTTCTTGGGCGAGTGAAACACAGACGACGGGCCCGGCGAGCCCGTCGTGGCCGGAGAACTTTGTCGCGGTTGGCTAACGATTGGGAGTCGGGCCGGATACCAGTTCAGCCGGTCACCGTCGGGTAACGAATGGCCACCGGAAGGGTATCGTCGCCTTCTGGTACGCCGCTGGATGCGCTATGCGACGAGGCGCCGCAAAAAATGTTGACGCCGTGACGATTCCGACGACCGGCGCCACCAGCAGCACGATGACGTCCACGAGGTGGAATGGGGTGCCGATCAACAGCGCGCGCAGCACGTCGACCTCGTAGCTGAGCGGGTTGACCTTGCTCAGGGCATGCAACCAGCCCGGCATGACGTCAACCGGATACAGCGCATTGGAGGCGAAGAACAGTGGCATGGTGATGGCCTGACCGATACCCATCAGGCGATCACGGTTACGCACCAGACCGGCCAATGTCATTGACAGGCAGGCGAAGAACGCCGCGCCGAGCATGACGACGACCATCGCCGCCAGAATCCGCAGCGGATTGACGGTAAGCCCGATGCCTGTCGCGTAGGCCAGCGCCAGCACGCCGACCACCTGTGCCACCGACCGCACCCCGGCAGCGAACGACTTGCCGGTGATCAGGGCCGAGGCGGGCGCCGGCGTCACCATCAGCTTTGCCAGGACGCCCGAATCACGGTCCCAGATGATCTGGATGCCATAGAAAATGGAGATGAACAATGCCGACTGGGCGATGATGCCGGGGGCCAGGAACGCCTGATAGCTGACGTTGCCGGTGTCGATCACGCGCAGGTGGCTGAAGGTGGTGCCGAAGATCAGCAGCCACAGCGCTGGCTGCACCATCCTCATCACGAGCTCGGTCCGGTCGTGCCGCAACTTCTGCAGTTCCACGATCGCGAACGCGCCGATGCGGCTCAATGTCGCTCTGGCCCTGTCCAATCCGTGTGGAGCGCGAACTAGTTCGAAGGTGAATGGGGGGGTGTGATCAACCGACACGGCGGGCCACCCTTCTGACGGCCCGGATTTCGCTGATATCTGACGAGTCTTGGGTGAGACCGGCCGACGAATAGTGGCGGAAGACATCTTCGAGCGTGGCCTCCGGCGACAGGGCCGCCTTCAACTCCTCAGGGCTGCCCACGGCCTGCAGTGCGCCGCGATGCATCAGTGCGACCCGGTCGCACAACGCGTCCGCTTCTTCCATGTAGTGGGTGGTCAACAGCACAGTCATGCCGAACTGCTCCTGCATCCGGCGGACCTGCGTCCAGACACCGTCGCGTGCGATGGGGTCCAGGCCGACGGTCGGTTCGTCCAGCACCAGTAGCGAGGGGCGGTTGACCAGGGCCTGCGCCACTTCCAGACGGCGCACCATGCCGCCGGAGTAGCTGGATGCGGGCTTGTCGGCCACATCGAGCAGATCCATTGCGGCCAGCGCCTGTTCAACACGCTGGGTCCGCTCGGCCCGCGGGACGCCGTACAGCCTGGCGAACCAGGTCACGTTCTGCCGGCCGGTCAACGTCGTCTCAATGGAAAGTTGTTGTGGCACATAGCCGATATTGCTTCGTATATCGATCGTCTGGCTTTTCGCATCCAGTCCGAAGATGCGCAGTTCGCCGTGCTGGACCGGCGCCAGAGTGGTCAGCACCCGTACCACCGTTGTCTTGCCGGCACCGTTGGGGCCGAGCAGACCCATGGTCTCGCCTGGCCGCACCGTGAAAGTCACGTCGTCGACGGCCGTGTGCTGGCCATAGCGATAGGTCAGGTGCCGGCAATCGATTGCGTCTGTCATGTGCATCGCTCCTGCAGCTTCCTGGTCATCTCTTCGAGCACCTCCAGCCCCTTGGCCAATACCCCGATCTGGTCGTCGTCAAGCTCATCGACCAGGTCGGCGAGCACGGCCCGGCGCGTTGCCGCCGTCGCGTCCATCACGTGCTGAGCCGATTCGGTGAGCCGCAGCCGGCTCACCCGTCGGTCGTCCGGGTCCGCCGTCCGTTCCAGCAATCCCGCGCAGGACAGCTTGGACACCAGGGTGGAGGCGGTGTTGGGCACGAGGCCCAATTCGGCGGCGGCGACGCTGACCGACACTCCCGGGCGGTGCGAGACGAGGCGCAACAATTCGGCCTGCGACTCGGAGAGCCGCCCGGCCGGATATCCGGTGCCTGCGGCCCGGCGCAGTTGACGACGAAACCTGCCGAGGATCCGCGGCAGGTCAGCGACCACATCGGTCTTGGTTTCCACCACGGTCCATAATAGCTCTGTAGTCGAGCTATTTATTCCCGGCGCACCGCAGGGAGCTGGTGCAGCGTCACGTCGAGCTGGGCGCTGGCCTGGTCCGCCGTGGCCGTCATGTACGTGCAGAACGGTTGCCGGCGCCGATCGGTCGGCGAGCCCGGGTTCAGCAGCCTCAGTCCGGTGGTTGTGGTGGTGTCCCATGGGATGTGGCTGTGGCCGAACACCAGCACGTCGGTCTCGGGGTAGAGCCGAGACATCCGCGCGTCGCGGCCTGCGGCGCCGCCTGTCTCGTGCACGACGGTGAAGTGCAGTCCACCCAGGTCCACGTCCGCGCGCTCGGGCAGCCGGGACCGCAGTTCGTCGCCGTCGTTGTTGCCCCAGCACGCGATCAGCCGGGCGGACGCGTCCTCGAGTCGGTCCAGCAGGTCCGGCGTCACCCAGTCGCCGGCGTGGATGACGACGTCGGCGGCGGCGACCTCGTCCCATACCGGCGCGGGAAGGTCGCGGGCGCGTTTCGGGACGTGGGTGTCGGTGATCAGCAGGAGCCGCATAAGTTCTATGCATACCCGGGCGCCATCAGGACCAGAGGAGAGACCATGCGCACCTTCGAGTCAGTCGCCGACCTCGCCGCGGCGGCGGGGGAGACCATCGGACAGAGCGACTGGGTGACGATCAGTCAGGAGGAGGTCAACCTGTTCGCCGACGCGACCGGTGACCACCAGTGGATCCACGTGGACCCGGAACGAGCCGCGAAGGGGCCGTTCGGGACCACCATCGCGCATGGGTTCATGACCCTGTCGCTGCTGCCGCGGCTGCAGCACGACATGTACACCGTCAAGGGCATCAAACTGGCGATCAATTACGGCCTGAACAAGGTTCGCTTCCCGGCCCCCGTGCCGGTGGGGTCGCGGGTGCGTGCGACGAGCTCACTGGTCAGCGTCGACGACGTCGGCAACGGCGCGGTGCAGGCCGTGGTGTCGACCACCGTCGAGATCGAGGGCTCGGCCAAGCCAGCCTGCGTGGCCGAGAGCATCGTCCGCTACATCAGCTGACTTTCCTCGCGAGCAGACACAAAATCGCACGCGGGCTGCCGAAATAGTGCGAGTTCGCGTCTGCTCGCGGGGACAGGTGCGTCAGAACTCGGCGATGGAGTGCTCCAGTCGGGCGGCCAGTCGCGCCTCCGCTTCGGCCTTGCGCGTCGGTATGTGCTGTGACGGGAAAGGCGTTGTCACAGGCTGATATTCGCGCAGGGTGCGGCGGGCCACGGTCATCTTGTGTAACTCGGTCGCGCCGTCGGCGATGCCCAGCGATTCGGCGGCCACCAGCATCTTGACGAACGGCATCTCGTCGGACACGCCGAGCGCGCCGTGCAGGTGCAGGGCGCGCTGCGCCACATCGTGCAGAACCTGGGGCATCGCGACCTTCACCGCCGCGATGTCGCGACGCACCTTCTGGTAGTCGTGGTGTTTGTCGATCAGCCACGCGGTGCGCAGCACCAGCAACCGGAACTGCTCGATCTGGATCCAGCTGTCGGCGATCTTCTCCTGGGTCATCTGGAAGTCGGACAGTCGCCCGTGCCGGGTCTGACGGGACACCGCGCGCTCGCACATCATGTCGAAAGCGCGGCGCGCCAAGGCGATTGTGCGCATCGCATGGTGGATACGGCCGCCGCCGAGGCGCGTCTGCGCGATCATGAACGCCTGCCCCTCGCCGCCGAGGACGTGATCGGCGGGCACCCTGACGTCGCGATAGCGAACGTAGCCGTGGGTGGCGCGTTTGGAGGATTCGGCGCCCACACCGAGATTGCGGATGATCTCGATGCCCGGTGTCTCGGCCGGCACGATGAACAGCGACATCTTCTCGTACGTGCGGCCCTCCGGATTGGTGACAGCCATAACGATGAAGAACGACGCGTGTTTTGCGTTGGTGGAGAACCACTTCTCGCCGTTGATGATCCAGTCGTCACCGTCGCGGGTCGCCGAGGTGACGAACAGTCCCGGGTCCGAACCACCCTGTGGTTCGGTCATTGAGTAACAGGAGGTGATTTCGCCGTCCAGCAGGGGCTGCAGATAGCGCGCCTTCTGCTGCTCGGTGCCGAACAGCGCCAGAATCTCGGCGTTGCCCGAATCGGGAGCCTGGCAACCGAATACCGACGGCGCCCATCGGGAACGTCCGAGGATCTCGTTGAGCAACGCGAGTTTCACCTGACCGAAGCCCTGCCCGCCGAGTTTGGGCGTCAGATGGGCGGCCCACAGCCCCTGTTCCTTAACCTGTTGCTGCAACGGCCGCAGGATCGCCATCATCTCGGCGTTCTGCTTGTCGTACGGATCGAGCGCGACAAGATCGAGCGGTTCGAGTTCCTCGACCATGAATTTCTCGACCCAGTCCAGCTTGGCCTGGTATTCCGGGTCCGTTTCGAAGTCCCACACGGTTGGCCACCGTTCCCCGGCGCAGCGCTGCGCCGGCATCGTTGAGTCACACCATCGTAGGATCAGCGCAGTTCGGGCAGCACGCTGGTGCGGTAGAAGTCGATCGCGGTGTGTGGGTCATCCTGGGGGAAGTGCAGGAACGGCACGGCACCCGCGTCGAGAATCGCCTGCACGGCGTTGATGTGCACAGCCGGGTCGGTGCCCACGGTCCAATTGCCGAGCACCTTCTCGGTCGGATTCGTCTCGGCGGCGCGCTGGATCTCGACGGGGTTGGGTTGATCGGCGGCGCCGGCGGTGAATCGCCACAGCGCCGCGGCGCGCGCGGCGGTTGCGGCGTCACCGACGACGGCGAACAACTCGGCACGCTTGCCCATGGTGGCGGGGTTGCGACCTGCCTGCTGCGCGCCCGCGTTGAACGCGGCGAGCAGTTTCGCGTTCGTGATATCGGGCGCCTGGGCGATCCACCCGTCGCTGTACCGACCGGCCAGCGTTGCGCTCTTGGGTCCGCCGGCGGCCACGAAGATCGGCGGCGGCGCGGCGGGCACGTCGTACAGTTTCAGCGAGTTCGTCTGAAAATACTTGCCTTCGAAGGAGATTCGCTCCCCGCTCCAGAGCTGCCGGATCAATCCGATCGCCTCTACCAGCCGGTCGTGACGCTCGGTGTAGTTGCCGTAGGTGTTGGTGGCGGCTTGCTCGTTGAGACGTTCACCGGTGCCAAGGCCCAGAAAGACCCGGCCCGGACTGAGGATGGCCAGTGACGCGAATGCCTGCGCGACGGTGGCCGGATGGTAGCGATAGGTCGGGCAGGTCACCCCGGTGCCGAAGGAGATCCGGCTGGTGCTGTTGCCCACCAGTGCCAACGTCAGCCAGGGGAACATGGAGTGGCCCTGGTTGTCCTGCCACGGCTGCAGATGATCGCTGGCCCAGACGTACGTGAACCCGGCGTTCTCGGCGGCCTGCGCCTGCGAGACCAGTTGATCGGTGCGGAACTGCTCGTGGGACAACACGAATCCGACATCCCGCGGCTGCGCGGACCCGGGCGCCTGCCGTGACTGGCAACCGGACAGCCCGGCGGCAGCGGCCACGCCCATTCCGGCGGCCAGCTGCGCCATCGCCCTTCTCGAGATACCGGTCATGGCATCGGAATACCCTCGCCCCCTGCCCCCACACCTTCAGCGCACAGGCTGGCGTGCCTCACCTCAGCCACCTACCGTGAGTGAGGTGACTCCGCAGGCGCGCCCGGCGCAAAAAGCTGACCTTCGCAAGTTGAGCCGCACTCTGGGCCGCGCCTTCTTCGACGACCCGGTCACGATGTGGATCCTGCCCGACGATGACGCGCGGCGGAAGCACCTGGGCCGGGTGTTCGCCACGATGACCCGCCATCACCATCTGCCGCGCGGCGGCGTCGAGGTGGCCTGCGAAGGAGCGGACATCGGTGCGGCCGCACTATGGGATCCGCCGAATCAATGGCGGGAATCACGCTGGGCGGAACTGGCGCAGCTGCCCACCTTCCTGCGGGCGTTCGGTACGCGAACCCAGCGGGGCCGTGAGCTGCAGGAGATCATGAAACGCGCGCATCCGGAAGAGCCGCATTGGTATCTGGCGGTCGTCGGCAGCGACCCGGATGTCCGTGGCCGGGGTTTCGGGCAGGTGCTGATGCGGTCCCGGTTGCAGCGTTGCGACGCCGAGTACTGCCCCGCCTACTTGGAGTCCTCCAAGCCTGAAAACGTGCCGTATTACGAACGTTTCGGCTTCCGGGTAACCGGGGAGATCACGATTCCCGACGGTGGTCCGACGCTGTGGCCGATGTGGCGCGACCCGCAGTGACTGGGCAGGCGTTCGCCGGCAAAACCGCGTTCATCACGGGCGCGGCCGCCGGGCTCGGGCGCGCTTTCGCTCGGGCGCTCGCGGCTCGTGGGGCCGGCGTTGTGATCGCCGACATCGACATCGCGAGTGCCGCCCAGGTGGCCGCCGAACTGACATCGCAAGGGGCGCAGTCGATCGCGGTGCCCTGCGACGTGGCCGACGAATATCAGGTCGACGCCGCGGTGGCGGTTGCGACCGAAACATTGGGTGGCGTCGACATTCTCATCAACAACGCCGGCCGCCACCTGATGAAGTACAACCAGCCGTTCGGCGCCCTCTCCCGTGCGGACCTGCGCGGCATGTTCGACGTCAATGTCATGGGAGTCATCAATTGCACTCTGGCGTGCCGTGATTCGATGCGCGGCCGTGGTGGCGGGGTGGTGCTGAACATGTCGTCGGCGGCCGGTTATTCCAGCAGTACCCCCTACGGGGTGTCCAAACTGGCGGTGCGCGGCTTGACGGTGGCCTTTGCCTCCGAGCTCTCACCGGACCTGATCCGCGTCAACGCGATTGCGCCCGGAATGACCAACACCGAGAGCGCACTCGCCGATGTGCCGCGACCGCTGGTCGAGGATTACGTCCACGACCTTCAGCTGGTGCACCGGCTCTGCACGATGGACGACGTGGTGGCGGCGATGCTCTACCTGTGCTCGGACGATGCGTCGTTCATCACCGGCGAAACCCTCAAGGTCAGCGGTGGGTTCCCGCTGTCTGTTTAGCCGCACCGCCGGTGGGAAATAATGCGGCTATGGAAACCGGTCCCGACAACACCCTGGACCCGTCCGAGTCCACCGACTCCGACGAGCTGCTCAACGATGACGGAGACATCGTCGTCGATCCGCCCGAGGGTTGGAGCGAGGCCGACAAGTTCGGCATGACCGCGCGGGAAGAGCGCGAGGGGGAGTCGCTGGACCAGCGGCTCGCCGAAGAGGAGCCCGATGTCATCCCGGATGTCGAGCCGGTCGATGACATGCCGGGCCGCGCCCACCGCGGTCAGATCGACGGTGTTCCCGAGGACGGACCCTCGTTGTTCCAGGTCGTTGACGAGAACGAGGTCTGATCAGGGTTCGCTCTTCCATGAAGCGACCCCGATGGTGATCATCCGGAGCTGTTTGACCGCGGTGCGGTGAATGTCTTCCAGCGCTTCGGCGCTCTGCGCGTCTTCGATGGCCTCGGCGGTGACGATCATCGCGTTGACGAACAGGCTTGCCAGCACGTTGAGATCCTCGGTGCTCCACTCGTTCAACCGGGGAAACCGGGCCAGGTCAGTGGCCAGCTCAGACACGATCAGCCTGATCTCGGTGCGGATCGCATAGCGCAGCACGGACACTCCGGTGGAGCGCTCGCGTGAGATGAAGCGCCAGTGCTCGCGCTGTTCGGCGACGCTGCCGATCAGGATCTCCACCGAGGACTCGATCACCCGGCTGGGGTCCAGCTTGCCGGCCCGGGCCCCGCGCAGCGTGTCGCGCAGGCTGCGGAAGGATTCGTCGATCAGCACCAGGCCGAGTGCCTCCATCGACTCGAAATGCCGGTAGAAGGCCGCCGGAACGATGCCCGCCTCCCGGGTGACCTCACGCAGGCTCAGATTGCTGAAACTGCGGTCGTTGAGTGCCTTGAGCGCCGCGGCGATGATCGCCCGCCGGGTTGCCTCTTTGCGTTCCTCGCGCGAGGGCGTATCACGGGAGCTTTCGCGCCCCCGTTCTCGGCTCGACCGCCGCGAGTGTGAGCTAGGAGTACGACTGTTCACTATGTGAACCGTAACACAGAACGGGTGAAAACCCTTGACCACCTGCACCGACCGGTGTCACGGTGTACACATGTTCACTCAAACTTTCACTCGGACGATCGCCAAGCGAGTCCTGAGTTCCGACCTCGTTGATCTGCTCACCGGCCCGCACGGCGTCGACCGGTACACCGAGCTCGTGACGCCGACGTGGACCTCCGGTGAGGCCCGCGCCAAGGTGGTCGACGTGCGGCGGACCACCCCGCGCAGCGTCACCCTGACGCTGGCGCCGAACGCCGCGTTCACTGAGCGCCACCACGCCCGGGCCGGCCAGTTCGTGAACGTGACCGTCGAGATCGACGGGCGGATGCACTCGCGGTGCTACTCCCCGGCAAACGTCGAGGGCAGCACGGAGATCGAGCTGACCGTCGGTGTGCACGACGGCGGACTGGTGTCGAGCTACCTGTACGAGCGGGCCCGCCGCGGCATGGTGGTCGGCCTGGACGGCGTCGGCGGTGACTTCGTACTGCCAGAGCAACTGCCCCGCCGCATCCTGTTCATCTCCGGCGGCAGCGGAATCACGCCCGTGCTGGCGATGCTGCGCACACTGGTCGCGCGGGGACATGCCGGCGAGCTCGCGTTCGTGCACTACGCCCGCACCCCCGAGGAAGCGTGCTACCGCGAGGAACTGGCAGCGATGCGCGGGGTTCGGGTCCTGCACGGCTTCACCCGTTCGGGTTCGGGTGATCTGAAAGGCCGTTTCGGCGCCGAGCATCTGGCCGCCGCGATGGAGGCGCCCGACGCGGTGTTCGTCTGCGGGCCAGACGCTTTGGTCGATGCCGTCAAGGGACTCTGTGAAAATGTGTTCACTGAAAGTTTCGTGCCGCCGGTGTTCGAGCCGCCGGCCAACCCGACCGGTGGCCGGGTCACTTTCGCCGACAGCAAGGTCGACGTCACCGATGACGGGCGGTCGCTGTTGGAGCAGGCCGAATCGGCCGGCCTCAAGCCGCAGAACGGATGCCGGATGGGCATCTGCCACACCTGCACGCGCCGCAAGACCTCCGGCACCGTGCGCAATCTGATCACCGGCGCCGTCTCCACCGCCCCCGACGAGGACGTGCAGATCTGCGTCACCGTTCCGGTCGGCGACGTCGACCTGGCCCTCTAGCAGCACTCCAACAGCCCTTTAGTCAACACACACTTCAAGGAGGAAAAGCCATGTCGCAGAACAAGATCACGCTGACCAAGGAGCAGGCCGACGCCTTCGGCAGGGAGCTCGACGCCATCAGGGAACGGGTGATGGCCGACCTTGGTGAAAAGGACGCGGAGTACATCCGCAAGGTCATCAAGGCCCAGCGCGCCCTGGAGGTCGGCGGGCGTGCGCTGCTGTTCCTGCCGCCGACCTGGTTGTTCGGCACCGCGATGCTGGGCTTCGCGAAGATCCTGGACAATATGGAGGTCGGTCACAACATCATGCACGGCCAGTACGACTGGATGCGTGACCCGACCATCTCCGGCCGCGACTTCGAGTGGGACAGCGCCTGCCCGTCGGACCAGTGGCGACACTCGCACAACTACATGCACCACACCCACACCAACATCGTGGGCATGGACCGCGACATCGGCTACGGCATCCTGCGGATGAGCGAGGACCAGCGCTGGCAGCCGTACTTCCTGGGCAACCCGGTCTACGCGTTCCTGCTGATGGTGCTGTTCCAATACGGAGTGGCGCTGCACGAGCTGGAGACCGAGCGGATCCGCGCCGGAGAGATCACGCTGCGAGACAAGCGCGACACGCTGCGCGAGATCTGGCGGAAGGTCCGTCGTCAGACACTGAAGGACTACGTGGCCTTCCCGCTGTTGGCTGGGCCGTTCGCGCCGTTCGTCTTCGCCGGCAACCTCACGGCGAACCTGATGCGTAACGTGTGGGCCTACACGATCATCTTTTGCGGCCACTTCCCGGAGGGCACGCAGGAATTCACCATGGAAGAGACCGAGAACGAGTCGCGCGGCCAGTGGTACTTCCGCCAGGTGCTCGGCTCGGCGAACCTGACCGGCGGCAAGTTCTTCCACGTGATGTCCGGCAACCTGTCACACCAGATCGAGCACCATCTGTTCCCGGACATTCCGGCCCGCCGGTACGCGGAGATCGCGCCGGAGGTTCAGGAGATCTGCGAGCGCTACGGCATCCCCTACAACAAAGGACCGCTGCTCAAGCAGTTCGGCACCGTGGTGCGCAAGATCATCCGGCTGAGCGTTCCGGACTCGTGGCACCGGCGGCCGAAGGAATCCGCTCCGGCCGAATTGGAGCTGGTGGCCGCATAACCGTTCGAGCCTGAGCTGACGGCGCCGAGACTGCGCCCAGGGTGTGTCATTTCGACATCGGGTATCCCTGGGCGCAGTCTCACTGCGTTTTCGGGTGGACTTGGGTGGAGAATGGGCCGAATGGAGTGGACCGGCGCGCGCTATGCGGACAAACCGACGGTGGAATCCTCGACCTGGGTCGACGCCGAGCCGCAACGGGTCTGGAGCCTGGTCTCCGACATCGAGCTGATGCCGACCCTGAGCAACGAGCTGCAATCGGTGTCGTGGCTGGACGGAGTCAGCGAACCCCGGATCGGAGCCCGGTTCGTCGGGCACAACGAGCACGAGGCGTTCGGGCGCTGGAGCACCACGTCACACATCGTTTCCTTCGACCGGCCCCGCGAATTCGCCTGGGCGGTCGGTGAACCCGAATACCCAGCAGCCACCTGGCGATTCCGGTTGACCCCCCGCGACGGAGGCACCGTGCTCTCGTTCTGGACGCAGATGGGTCCCGGCCGTTCGGGGTTGTCCAACGCCATCGATGCGATGCCGGACAAGGAACAGAAGATCGTGTTCGTCCGGCTGCGGGAGTTCGAGGCCGCGATCGACAAGACGCTGGCGGCGATCAAGAGGCTGGCCGAGCACGGGGTGCGGTGATGCGGACTGCGACCACGGTCGAATTGTCCGCGGCCCCAACCGCGCACGTGGCCGAAACCGTGGATTTCGTGGTCGAGGCCGAACGGCTCGGGCTCGACATGTGCTGGGTCGCCGAGGCGTGGGGGGCTGACGCCCCGTCGGCGCTGGGCTATCTCGCGGCCCGCACCGACACGATGCTGCTCGGTTCCGGCGTCATGCAAGTCGGTACCCGGTCGCCGGTGCTGGTCGCCCAGACGGCGATCACGTTGTCCAACCTGTCCGGGGGCCGCTTCCTGCTGGGCCTCGGTGCCTCGGGGCCGCAGGTGATCGAAGGCCTGCATGGCATCGCCTTCGACAGGCCGTTGTCGCGCATCCGCGAGACCGTCGAGATCGTCCGGCAGGTCTTCCAGGGCGGCAAAATCTCCTACTCCGGCCGGGAATTCCAGATCCCCCGACCAGGCGGCGAGGCGAAACCGATGCGGTTGTCCACCCGACCCGAACACCCGATTCCCATCTATCTGGCCACTCTGTCGCCGGCCATGTTGCGACTCACCGGGCAACTCGCCGACGGCTGGTTAGGCACCAGCTTCGTTCCCGAGGGTGCCGACCAGGCCTACTTCGCCCACCTGGACGAGGGTTTGGCCGCATCCGGTCGCACCCGCGCCGACCTCGACATCTGCCAGGGCGCCGAGGTCGCCTTCGCGGCGGACGAGGACGTCCTGCGCGAGATGGTGGCCGGACGTAAGTCGGAACTCGCGTTCAGTCTCGGCGGAATGGGCTCGGCCAGCACCAACTTCTACAACCAGGCCTACAGCCGGCAGGGCTGGAGCGAGGTGGCCGCCGCGGTGCGGGAACGCTGGCAGTCCGGCGACCGGCCCGCAGCCGCCGCGCTGATCACCGACGAGATGGTGCTTGCCACCACCTTGATCGGCACCGAGGAGATGGTGCGCGCCCGGCTGGCGGTGTGGCGCGATGCGGGGGTGACCACGGTGCGGCTCTATCCGGCGGGCGAGACATTGGGCGAGAAGCTCGACACGCTGGGCCGGGCGATCGAGTTGGTGCGCGCCACGTAGCGCCGAACGTGAACTGAGGGTGGCTTTTTGGTGATTTTCCCGGCCCCACTTCACGCTCGGCGAGGGGTCAAGCGGGCGTGGTCGGCGCCTCGGACACCTTGACCAGCTGTACCTCCGGACGCGCCGGTACCGAGTCGGCGAGGAACCAGCGGAACGCCAGGTTCCCGCGCGGATAGCCCAGTGTGGCCAGCGAATTGGGATGAGCCGTCCCCGCAGCCGACAAGACGATTGTCACCGACCCGTCAGCGTTCGGCACGGCGCTGTGCCCGTTGACCGAGCAGCGTGCGTCCGAAGCGCCGTAAGTGGCCATGAACTGGTTCCACACCACCATGTTCCAGACCCGGCACGGCGGCGGGCGGTGCGTGATGACCAGCGCCTCGTCCTCCCCGAGTACGAAACTGCCGTAGGCGTAGCAGGCATCGCGCGCCGACCAGCCGAAGTTGGCATCCGGAACCTGGTAGGGATCCGCGAATTCGTTTGCGGCGTGCGCGACTTCGTGGCCGAGTGCATGAGCGTCGTCGGCGCGCGTCCCGACCGGCAGCGGCACGATGGCGAACATGGTGCGCAACCACGTGGTTGCCGCGCGCAACCGGGCCGCGGTTTCTGAGTCGCCGTGCCGGATCGGTTCGGGCCCGTCGAGCGCCTCGATATTCCAGACGACGGGGCGGCCGGTCAGCGGGTCAGCCTGGTAGTCGCGTGTCATCAGGGCCGCAGCGTCGGGTGTCGGTGGGAATTCGAAGGAGAAGTTGCCGTCGGCGTCGATGTCGAGGTCGGTGTCGCGGACGATCGCAACCACGCGGTCCGACCAGGCGCCCGGTGACGGCTCGTTGTACGCCGTCACCGAAAAGTACACGCTGTCACCCTTATTGCCGCTGATGCGGTAACGGCGGTCCGGGTCGACCGGGCACATGTAGTAATAGGCGTCGGTATTGTCGCCGCCCCATCGGCGATCTCGCCGGAACGGGGTGTTCACCGCGACGAACTGCGGGCGACCCGGTTCCGGGAACAGGTAGCTGTCCAGCGCCACCCCGAGCGTGGCGCCGAGCATGCGGTACCCGTCGGCGACATGCCGGTCGTCTGTCACGGCACGATCGCCCTCGAGGAAGGAACGGTCGAGTTCGCCCAGGGTGGCGACCAGCTCTCGCCAGGCCGTCGTCGATTCGTGCGTCATGCGCCAATTCCTCTCAGCAGCAACGTCGTAGTGCGGTCGATCCAGGTGTCGTCGAGTTCCACTCGGGTGAGCAGGCCGAGCAGTGTCACGCCGGCCACCGCTTCGGCGAGCTCGGCGGCGGTCACGTCGGAGCGAACCTCGCCGCGTGCCGCAGCCTTCGCGAGCAGGTCGTGGAGCCCGCCGCCGATCAGGCCGGCGAAACGCTCCAGCAGCGCCGAATGCAGGGTGGGGTCTGCGGCCATCTCGCCGATGAGGCCGGGCAGTGCCGCCCTGGCGGCCGGAGTGCTCAGTACGTCCCTTGTGCGGCAGACCATTTCGCGCAGATCCTGGCGCAGCGAGCCGGTGTCGGGGATTTCGGTCGAGGCGCTGATCGGGAACACCGCTTCGTGCACGAGGTGCGCTTTGCTCGCCCAGCGCCGATAGATCGCGGGCTTACTGGTGCCGGCGCGCCCGGCGATCGCGGAGACCAGCAACCCCGGGTAACCCGTCTCGGCCAGCAACTCGACGGTGGCGCTCAGGACCGCCGCGTCGATGCGCGGATCGCGGGGCCGGCCAGACTCTTCTACCATTACGAAACTCAGAGTAACATAAGTCGCCGTGACCGAACCCGTTCGCTTGACAGACCTGGCCGAGCCCCGCTTCAGCGCTGAAGCGCAGCCCATCCTGGACATGATGGCCGCGTTGGCGCCCGACTGTCCGTTGGATGCTGAGGCGTTGTGCGCCAAAGCAAGTGCCGACACCGGGCTGCACGATTTCGGTCCGGCCGACTACCGGGAACGGCTCGACGTTTACCTATCCGCGTTGCGCGACATCGACGGACTGCACCCGGCCGGGGTGGTCAACTTCTATGGGCAGCTGCTGCAGTTGCTGAAGAACCGGCTGCTGCTGGCCGACCTGTTGCGCCGCCACCCCGAGATCAACGACATCGAACTGCGCTCGCCGGTGGTGATCGCCGGACTGCCGCGCACCGGCACCACTCACCTGCACAACCTGCTGGCCTCGGCGCCCACCTTCCGCACCATGCCCTACTGGGAGAGCAACGAACCCTTTCCGCTGCCGTCGGAAACCGGCACCGAGCCGGATCCGCGGCGCGCACGCATGGACGTTGCAGTCAGTGTGATCAACCTGGTGATGCCGCATTTCGCGCTCATGCATGAGATGACCACAGATCACGTCCACGAAGAAATCCAGCTGCTGGCCAACGACTTTTCGACGATGCTGTTCGAGACGCTGGCCCATGTTCCCGCCTGGCGTGACTACTACCAGTCCCACGATCAGACGCCGCACTACCACTATCTCGCCACCCAACTCAGGGCGATGCAGTTCCTGCGCGGCGGCGAGCGCTGGTTGTTGAAGTCGCCCCAGCATCTCGAACAGGTGCCGGTGCTCAATCGCGTTTTCCCGGACAGCATCGTCGTCTTCACCCACCGAGACCCGGTGCCGGTTGCGCTGTCGATGGTCGCGATGATCACCTATTCCGCGCGCATGCACCGCGCCCCGGTTCCGGTCGAGGAGATTGCCGGGTACTGGATCGACCGCCTCGAACAGATGCTCAATGCGCTGGTTCGGGATCGCGATGTGATCGGCCCGGACCGTACCGTCGACGTCCGCTTCGACGACTTCATGGCCGACGAACTCGGCACGGCCGAGCGGGTTTACGCGCTGGCCGGCGAACCCTTCATCGACGCGGCGCGCACGGCCATCAGCGGCTACCTGGCCGGTCATCAGCGCGGGCGGCTGGGCACCGTGGCCACGTCATACGAGATGTTCGGGCTCGCCGAAGACGACCTGCGAACCCGGTTCGCGCCCTACGTCGAGCGATTCCTGACGTAGGTTCTTTGACCATGACCATCTCCCTGCCCGTCCTCGAGGGCGTCGAACACCGGTTCATCGATGTCGGCGACGGTGTCACCATCCATGTCGCCGACGCCGGCCCGACCGACGGACCGGCCGTGATGCTGGTGCACGGCTTCCCCGAGAACTGGTGGGAGTGGCACGCGCTGATCGGCCCGCTGGCCGCCGATGGTTACCGGGTGCTGTGCCCCGACCTGCGCGGTGCGGGCTGGAGTTCCGCGCCACGGTCGACGTACACCAAGGACGAGATGGCCGGCGACCTGTTGGCGGTGCTGGACAAACTCGGCATCGCCACGGTCAAGCTCGCCGCGCACGACTGGGGCGGGCCGGTGGCCTTCATTCTTATGCTGCGCCACCCCGACCGGGTGACTGGCTTCTTCGGGATGAACACCGTCGCGCCCTGGGTGAAGCGCGATCTGTCGTCGGTCCGCAACATCTGGCGACTCTGGTACCAGATCCCGATCTCGCTTCCGGTGATCGGGCCGCGACTGCTCAGCGATCCCAAGGCGCGCTTCGCCCGTCTCCTGCTCGGCTGGGTCGGCGGCGGCTTCGCAATGCCCAACGAGGACATCCGGCTCTATATCGACTGCATGCGCCAGCCCGGGCACGCCGAGGCCGGGTCCCGGTGGTACCGGTCATTCCAGACCGGAGAGATGCTGCGCTGGATGCGAGGGGAATTCGATGACGCGCGGGTCGAGGTGCCGGTGCGCTGGCTCTCCGGTGTCGAGGACCCGGTGATCACGCCCGACCTGATCGACGGATATGCCGACCACATCACCGATTTCGAGGTCGAATTGGTTGAGGGCGTGGGCCACTGGATCGTCAGCCAGCGTCCCGATCTGGTGCTCGACAGGCTGCGCGCGTTTCTCAGGGCTTGACGAGGATCCTGATCGGGTTGCCCTCCTGGCGCTCCAGCATCTCGATGCCGGCGTGGATGTCCTGCAGCGGGATGACCTGGCTGATGGATCGCGAAAGATCAAGGCGCCCATAGGAAACCAGCTTGGCCAGGGTCTCGATGTCGACGTTCTGATAGCCGAGATGCCCGAGCGCCTGCTTGCGGCTCAGCCCGAACATCGCGGTGGGCCCGACGGTCGGTGACTCCGCGCTCATGCCCACGCCCACCATGCGGCCGCCGGCGGTCAGCGATTCCAGCGCCTGCTCGAACGTCACCTTCAGTCCGACGGCGTCGAACGCGACGTCCAGTTTCCGGCCGCCGGTGACCTCGGCGATCTTGTCCTGCAACTGGTCGTCTCGGGTGTCGAAGGCATAGTCGGCCCCGATTTCCAGCGCGCGGTCCAACACGGCCGGGTTGATGTCGAGGGCGATCACCGGCACCGCGCCTACCAGCTTGGCCAATTGGACGATATGGGTGCCGACCCCGCCGACGCCCCATACCCCGACCGATTCCCCGATCGCGACCTTGCCGGTCCGGACCACGGCGCCGAACGGCGTGGACACCGCGTCGGCCAGGATGGCGGCCTGCTCCAGCGGAACGTTGTCGGGTACCCGGGTCAGACCCACCGCCTGCGCCATCGTGTACTCGGCCCACGCGCCGTCATAGGCGAACGCCATCAACTGGATCCGCAGGCAGTTCGACAGGTCGCCGCGACGGCAGTTCGGACACGTCAGGCAGGGGCGCCCGGCCGCGACCACCACGCGGTCGCCCTCCGACCAGCCGGTCACGTCCGGCCCGAGTTTGGCGATGGTGCCCGAGGCTTCGTGGCCCTGGGTCACCACCGGCGCCTGGGCCGGGAACGTTCCGTTGATCAGGCTCAGGTCCGAGTGGCAGATCCCGCAGAACGCCACCTTGACCAGGACTTCGCCCGGCCCGGGCTCGGGGATGGGAACATCTTCCAGCACAACGCGTTTGGTGTCGGCGTAGAAGCGCTCGGCGCGCATGGTGGCCGTCATTCGACGCCGATCGTGACTTCGGTGGACTTGATGAATACCGTCGCCTGCTGGCCGACTTCGAGCCCGAGGTCGAGTGCGGCGTCTTTGGTGATCGACGACGTGACGATTTGATCGCCGCCGTCCAATCGGATCTTGACGATCGCCATGACACTGCCGAGGTTGACCTCGGTGACGGTGCCCTTCAGTTGATTGCGGGTGGAGAGGCGCATCGTTGGAGCGTAGCCCCGCCCCGGCGGTCGAGTGTGCGGGCACGGCGTCGAGTGTGCGTCCAGCACGGGATTCCCGCGCTGGTATCGGCGTAGAGGCACACTCAAATGCGTTGGAAGCAGGGCATTTCAGTGTCGCGGCCCGAGCAGCGCAACGGAGGCGTCGACGGCCGGTTCGACGATCTCCCGCACCGGCCGGCCGTCCTCGACGGCCAGCGCCACCAACTCCCGCAAGCCCCCCACCAGGATCACTGCCAGCGGAACGGTCAGCGGCGGCAGGTTCGCGCGCTGAAATCCCGGACTCCCACTCAAATTAACCAGCAGGCCGGTCAGCAGCTCGAGTCCCTGACGCTGAACCGGGCGGGCGTAGTCGCCCAGCGAGGGCAGTTCGCGAATCCAGCTCAGCGTGATGGCCGGCCGGGACTCGATGTTGCCGACATAGCCCTCGACGGCCTGGCGGATCTGCTGATGCCAGTCGGCGTCGGGGTCGACCGCCATCCGGATGTCCTCGGCCAGGAGTTCGATCTCGGCCCGCAGCAAGTCGAGGAAACACTGTTCCTTGCTGGTGAACTGGTCGTAGAACGTGCGCTTGGAGGTACGGGCATGCCGGACGATGTCGGCGACCGTCGTGGCGCGATACCCGCGTTCGCGGATCGACGCGGCCAGGCCGTCGAGCAGCCGCTGCCGGAACGGATCGGGTTCCCCGTCATCAGCCAGAGCGGTCACGGTCGGGGCCCTTCGCTTGTCACCTTTGGTACCACAGAGTACCGTACAGGGAAAGCCCTTGGTACACCGCAGTACCAACCCTCGGTATGGGGGCATAACGTAGGGAGTCGCACTTCCGTGAGCCAAGCAATCGATGCCCGCGCAGTGTCCGAAGTCAAGCTGCCGCCGGCCACCCGTATCCCGAAGCTGTTGCAAGGCATGATCTTCGCGTTCTCGCGCAAGGGGATGCTGCGACGTGTGACCGAACGTTACGGCCCCGCCGTCACCATGCACATCCCGATGTACGGCCACATGGTGATGGTGTCGGATCCCCAGCTGGCCAAACAGGTCTTCACCACCAGCCCGGATGAACTCGGCAACATCCAGCCCAACCTCAGCCGGATGTTCGGGTCGGGATCGGTCTTCGGGCTCGAAGGTGACGACCACCGCCGTCGGCGCCGTCTGCTGGCGCCCCCCTTCCACGGCAAGAGCATGAAGAACTACGAGGCGATCATCGAGGAGGAGACGCTGCGCGAGGCTGCCGGCTGGCCGCAGGGGCAGTCGTTCGCGACGTTGCCGTCGATGATGCACATCACCCTGAACGCCATCCTGCGCGCGGTCTTCGGTGCCGAGGGAGCAGAACTCGACGAGTTGCGCACGATCATTCCGCCGTGGGTGACGCTGGGCTCCCGGCTCGCCGCGGTACCCAAGCCCAAGCGCGACTATGGTCGATTCAGTCCGTGGGGCAGGCTGTCGGAATTCCGGCAGAAGTATGACGTGGTCATCGACAAACTGATCGACCGGGAACGTTCAGATCCCAACTTCGCCGATCGCACCGACGTGCTGGCGTTGATGCTGCGCAGCACCTACGACGACGGCTCGGTGATGTCCCGCAAGGACATTGGCGACGAACTGCTGGCGCTGCTGGCCGCCGGACACGAAACCACCGCCTCGACGCTGGCGTGGGCCTTCGAGCGAATCACCCGCCACCCCGCGCTGCTGGCCGATCTCGTCGAAGAAGCCCGCAACGGCGGCAGTGAGCTGCGGCAGGCCACGATTCTCGAGGTGCAGCGGGCCCGGACGGTCATCGACCTCGCCGGCCGGCACGTCTACCCGGAGACCTACCGACTCGGTGAGTGGGTGATACCGCGTGGGTACTCGATCATCGTCAATATCGGCCGGATACACCAGAATCCGGACGTCTTCCCCGACCCCGGGCGCTTCGATCCGCAACGGTATATCGGTCACAAACCGCCCGCGTTCGCCTGGATCCCGTTCGGTGGCGGCACCAGGCGCTGCGTGGGCGCCGCATTCGCCAACATGGAGATGGACGTGGTGTTGCGAACGGTGCTGCGCCAGTTCGTCATCGAACCCACCACCGCGCCGGACGAGGCGTGGCACGGCCGGGGGGTGGCGTTCGTGCCGAAAGACGGCGGCCAAATTGTGGTCAGGCGCCTTCCTTCCGAAGCTACTGAGTAGCCTTGGCCCGTCGCGGCAGCTTCCAGCCCGGCCGCACGAAGTGGCAGGTGTAGCCGTTGGGGTAGCGCAGCAGGTAGTCCTGGTGCTCGGGTTCGGCCTCCCAGAAGTCGCCCGCGGGGCTGACCTCGGTGACCACCTTGCCCGGCCATAATCCGGACGCCTCGACGTCGGCGATGGTGTCCAGCGCCACCCGCTTCTGTTCGTCGTCCAGATAGAAGATCGCCGAGCGGTAGCTCATGCCGCGATCGTTGCCCTGGCGGTTTTTCGTGGTGGGGTCGTGGATCTGAAAAAAGAACTCCAACAGGGTGCGGTAGTCGGTGGCCGACGGGTCGAAGACGATCTCCACCGCCTCGGCATGGGTGCCGTGGTTGCGGTAAGTCGCGTTGGGCACGTCGCCACCGCTGTAGCCGACGCGGGTGGAGACCACACCGGGCTGCCTGCGGATCAGGTCCTGCATGCCCCAGAAGCAGCCACCCGCGAGGATGGCCTTTTGCGTGCTCGTCATTGCTGTCCTCCTAACCGGCCCGGGGCCGATAACGCCCCCAGGCTACACTCCGCCCGTGAGGTGTAACGGCTCGTGAGCGGCCCGGAATTCCCCAAAAGTGAACTGGCGGCGGCCTTCGCGCAGTTCGAACAGACCGTGGCCAGAGCCGCCGAAACGCACGACTGGGACGCCTGGGTGCAGCACTACACCCCCGATGTCGAATACATCGAGCACGCGGCCGGCACCATGCACGGGCGAGACGAGGTCCGCACCTGGATCAAGCGGACCATGACGGCATTCCCGGGCAGCCACATGGTGGAGTTCCCGTCACTGTGGTCGGTCATCGACGAACCGACCGGGCGGATCATCATGGAACTCGACAACCCGATGCGCGACCCGGGCGACGGCAGCGTGATCACCGCGACCAACATCTCGATCATCACCTACGCCGGCGACGGCCTGTGGCGCCGCCAGGAAGACATCTACAACCCGCTGCGCTTCGTGCAGGCCGCGCTGAAGTGGTGCCGCAAGGCGCAGGAATGCGGCAACCTCGACGACGACGCCGCCGCCTTCATGAAGCAATACGGGGGAGCGCAGTGAGCGGTAAGCCGAAACTGGTCATCGGTGCCAACGGTTTCCTCGGGTCGCACGTGACCCGCCTGCTGGTCGAGGACGGCCATGACGTGCGCGTGATGGTGCGGCCCACCGCCAACACCCGCGCGATCGACGACCTTGAGGTGACGAGGTTTCAGGGCGACATCTTCGACACCGCCACGGTGCGCGAAGCCATGGACGGGTGCGACGACGTCTACTACTGCGTGGTGGACACCCGCGCCTGGCTGCGCGACCCGGCACCGCTGTTCCGCACCAACGTCGAGGGCTTGCGCAACGTGCTCGACGTCGCGAAAGAGCTTGATTTGCACCGGTTCGTCTTCACCAGCACGTATGCCTCGGTGGACCGCCGGCACGGTCACGTCGCCTCCGAAGCCGACCGGATCGGCGCACGTAAGGTCACCCCCTACGTCCAGTCGCGGGTGCAGGCCGAGGACCTGGTGATGCGCTACGTCGCCGACTACGGCCTGCCGGCCGTCGCGATGTGCGTCTCGACCACGTACGGCAGCGGCGACTGGGGTCGCACGCCGCACGGCGCCTTCATCGCCGGCGCCGTCTTCGGCAAGCTGCCGTTCCAGATGAGCGGCATCCAGCTGGAGGTGGTCGGCGTCGACGACGCGGCCCGGGCAATGATTCTGGCCGCCGAGCGCGGCCGCAACGGCGAGAAGTACCTGATCTCCGAACGCATGATGGCCCTGTCCGACGTGGTGCGCATCGCGGCCGACGAGGCCGGGGTCCGGCCACCGCAGCGGTCGATACCGGTGCCGGTGCTCTATGCCCTGGGCGCGTTCGGCAGCCTGCGGGCCCGGCTGACCGGCAAGGACGCCGAACTGAGCCTCGACTCGGTGCGGATGATGCGGGCCGAAGCCCCGGTCGACCACAGCAAGGCGGTACGCGAACTGGGCTGGAAACCACGGCCGGTGGAGGAATCGATCCGGGAGGCGGCCCGCTTCTGGGCCGGTATGCGAAAGGCCGCGAAGAAGGCTGCCGCACCCGAATAGGCTCGGGGTGATGGAACGTGTTCACGTGGACCTCCACGGGCCACCTCAGACCATGCTCGCGACGCTGTATGCCAAGGCGCTCGACGCCGACTCGCCCACGTCGATCCTGCACGACGAGTACGCGAAGGCGGCCGTGGCACGCATCGACTACGACTGGGCCGCAACGACTATCACCGCGCGGCGGGCCCCGTCGGTAGCGGTGCGCAGCGCCCATTTCGACAACTGGACCCGGCAGTTTCTGTCCGCCCATCCCGAGGCGACGGTGCTGCATGTCGGCTGCGGCCTGGATGCCAGGGTCCATCGGCTCGATCCGGGCCCGGGCGTGCGGTGGTACGACATCGACTACCCGGCGGTGATCGAGTTGTACGAGCGGCTCTATCCCCCTCGCGAGCACTGCCGCACGGTCGCGGCCTCGGTGACCGACCCGCACTGGCTGGCCGACATACCAGCCGACCGTCCCACCCTGTTCCTCGGCGAAGGTCTGACGATGTATCTGACCAAGGCCGACGGTCTGCCGCTGTTGCGCCGCGTGGTCGACCGATTCCCTTGCGGCGAACTGCAATTCGACGCGTTCAACACGTTTGGTATTCGCACGCAGATGATCAACTCCGTGGTCCGCCGCTCCGGGTCGACCCTGTACTGGGGGATCGACGGACCGTCGGACATCCTCGATGCGGTTCCGGGTGTCCGGCTGGTGGCGTGGGAATCGGTGTTCGACAGCGACACCTTCGACCTGGTGCCCCCCGTGTTCAGGTGGATGGGCCGGATGATGGCGCGGGTGCCGGTGTTGCGGACGATGGCGCAGTATCACCGTTATGCCTACTGACGGGAATGCCGGCGCCCCGACGGCGTTGCACTTCGCATGAGCCATCCGGAAATCAAAGAACCGAACGCAGGTCACCCGATCACGATCGAGCCGACGCAGGGCCGCGTCCAGGTACGCGTCAACGGTGAACTGGTCGCCGACACCACCGCCGCGCTGGGCTTGCAGGAGGCGACTTTACCTCTGGTGCAATACATTCCGTTGACGGATGTGGTGCAGGAGCGGATCACCAGGACCGACACCACCAGCTACTGCCCGTTCAAGGGTGAGGCCAGCTACTACAGCGTGACCACCTCGGCCGGCGACACCGTCAAGGACGCGATCTGGACCTACGAACAGCCCTACCCCGCGGTCGGGGCGATCGCCGGGCACGTCGCGTTTTATCCGAACAAAGCCGAGATCACCGTCGGCTAACAGGTCAGGGAAACACCCGCGCCAGCGCCTGGGTGTCGGTGTACTCGCGAAGTGACACGATCATGCCGTCGCGGGTGTCGAAGATGCAGACGAACGGGCTGTCGTACTCGGTGCCGTCGGCGGTGGCGCCGTAGACCTGCCCTTCGACCACCACCGTCTCGCCCTCGTTGACGCAGCGCCGCAGATCGATGTTGATCTCGAGGACCTGCTTGCGCCGTTCGACGACGCGCCGCAGGGTCTCCTTGTTCCACTCCTCACGCGTGATGATGGTCCAGTAGGTGAAGTCGTCGCTGAGCAGCTGGAAGCCTTCGTCGAGGTCTCCGCCCTCGCACATGCTCTGCAGGAACATCCATGCCAGTTCGGCCTGTGGGTCGTCGAAAGGCGTCATCACGGCAACATCACAGGCCCATCCTGTCTCGGCGGACAGTTGACGGTCAATCAACGCGGGCTTCGGTCGGTGCCGTGCGGTAGGAAGAGTCATCGAGGTGCAGACCACACGCGACGTCACGTTTCCCGGGGCCGGCGGCTTCGGGCATACCCTCGCGCCGCTGCGGCGAGGCCGCGGCGACCCCTGTTTCCGGGCCGGTGGCGACGGCTCCATTTGGCGGACGAGCCTGCTGCCCAGCGGGCCGGTCACGGCGCGCATCACCCGCGTCGGTCGCGACACGGCCCGCTGCCAGGCCTGGGGTGCCGGTGCGACGGAGTTCGCCGAGTTGTTTCCGGCGATGCTCGGTGCCGAGGACGACGCGTCGGATTTCCAGCCGCAGGAGCCGACTGTGGCCGCCGCCCACCGCAAGGTGCCCCACCTGCGACTGGGGCGCACCGGTCAGGTGCTGGAAGCGCTGATCCCGGCAGTGATAGAGCAGCGGGTGCCCGGCGCCGACGCGTTCCGGGCCTGGCGGCTGCTGGTGACCAAGTACGGCACCCCGGCACCGGGGCCGGCACCGGACGGTATGCGGGTACTGCCGTCCGCGGACGCGTGGCGCTACATCCCGTCGTGGGAGTTTCACCGCGCCAACGTCGATCCGGGACGCGCCCAGACGGTGGTGGGGTGTGCGCGACGCGCGTCGTCGCTGGAACGGCTGGTGAGGTTGCCGCCGGAGCAGGCGCGGCAGGCGCTGATGTCGCTGCCGGGTGTCGGAGTGTGGACCGCGGCCGAGACCGCGCAGCGGGCGTTCGGTGACGCCGATGCACTGTCGGTCGGCGACTACCACGTCTCCAAGATGATCGGCTGGACGCTGATCGGACGCCCGCTCGACGACGCCGGCATGCTCGAGTTGCTGGAACCGATGCGGCCGCACCGGCACCGGGTGGTGCGGGTGTTGGAAGCCAGCGGCCTGGCCTACGAACCGCGACGCGGGCCTCGTCTGCCGGTGCAGCAGATCCATCCACTGTGACGTGGCTCAGGGTTAGCGCCTCCCTCACCGGGTACTCGCAGAAAGGACATCAAACGAAAGATTTCAGGGAGAAATCCAATGACGCAGTTCACGATTCCGGGGCTCAGCGACAAGCAGGGCGCGCGGCTCGCCGAAATCCTGCAGCGGCAGCTCAGCACCTACAACGACCTGCACTTGACGCTCAAGCACATCCACTGGAATGTGGTGGGCCCCAACTTCATTGGCGTGCACGAGATGATCGACCCGCAGGTAGACGCGGTGCGCGGCTACGCGGACGACGTGGCCGAGCGCATCGCGGCACTGGGCGCTTCGCCGAAGGGCACGCCGAACGCCATCATCAACGACCGGGACTGGGATGACTACTCGGTGGGGCGCGACACCGTCCAGGCCCACCTGGCCGCGCTCGACCTGGTCTACACCGGTGTCATCGAGGACATCCGCAAGGCCATCGACGAGACCGACGAACTCGACCAGGTCACCCAGGATCTGCTGATCGGGCAGGCCGGGCAATTGGAGAAGTTCCAGTGGTTCGTCCGTGCGCACCTGGAGAGCGCCGGCGGCAAGCTGGCCCACGAAGGCGCCACCTCGGAAAAGAGCGCCGCCGACGCGGCGCGGTAGCCACTCAAGGCAGACGCCCAACGTGAACTGACGGCGAGAAAATCGCGAAAATCTCGCCGTCAGTTCACGTTCGGCGCATCGCCCTGCGCGCGCTCGGCTTCGGCTGCCGCCCGATCGAGCCGCTGTGCCTCGTAGATCGTGACGTTGGTCCGCGACATCAGCAGCGCCGCGATGCCGACGGCCAGGATCGCGCCAGGCACCACGGAGAATGACCCCGTCATCTCCGCGACCATGATCATGATCGCCAGCGGCGCACGCGCGACGCTGCCGAAGCAGGTCATCATCCCGACGACGACGAAGATCCCCGGGTGCTCCGGCACACCGGGAAGTCCGGCCAGGTCGCCGAGACGCCAGATCGCCGCCCCCACGAAGGCGCCGATCACGATCCCGGGCCCGAACAGGCCGCCTGACCCGCCCGAGCCGATGGACAGGCACGTCGCGACGATCTTGGCGACCGGCAGGACGAGGATGATCCACAGCGGAATGGACATCAGTGAGTCGCGGTCGGCCGCCAGTTGGGCCCAGCCGTAACCACTGCCCAAGATCTGCGGAATCACCAATCTCAGCAGCCCGACCGCCAACCCGCCCGCCGCGGGCTTGAGGATCGGGCCACCCGGCAGCCGGCGCACGAGCGCGACGGTCGAGTGGAAGAACCTCGCATACAAGTAGCCCACTGCCGCCGCCACCACACCGAGCACCACGAACCACAGCAGTGGCCAGGCCCGCTCGAAGCGGTATTCAGCGTCGATGTAGCCGAAGAGTGGATCGAACCCGAGGAAGGACCCGAGCACCGCATAGGCCGTGCCGGAGGTGATGAAGCCGGGTATCAGGCTGCGGTAGTCGAAGTCGTCGCGATAGCTGATGGACGCGGCCAGGACCGCCCCGCCCAGCGGCGCGGCGAAGATGGCCCCGATACCCGCCCCGATGCCGAGTGCGACGGCTACCCGGCCGTCCTCATCGGACAGGCCCAGGCGGCGCGTGAGGAGCGAGGAGAAGCCGGCGGAAATCTGCGCCGTGGGGCCTTCGCGTCCGGCCGAGCCTCCGGAGCCGATGGTCAGCGCGCTGGCCACCAGTTTCACCAGGACGGCCCGGGCGCGGATGGCGCGGGGATCGGTGTGCACGGCCTCGATGGCCTCGTCGGTGCCGTGGCCCGTGGCCTCCGGTGCGAACTTGGCGACGACGAACGCCGAGAGCAGTGCACCGCCCGTCGTCACCAGGGGAATGGCCCACGGCCGGATGAACCCGTTCGACCCGCGCCGGCCCCCTTCGCCCAGCGGCGTAGGGACGTGATAGCCGGCGAGATAGCCGAGCAGGAATTCGCCGGTGTACGTGAGAGCCAGGTAGAAGACGACGGCGCCCAGGCCGGAGATGACCCCGATCGTGGTGCCCAGCAGAAACCACTTGGGCAGGTAGCCCGCGTTTCGGATGGAGGCGCCGAACCGGCCGCCGGCGGACTCAGGGGGCGCCTCGTTCGGCTCCTCCGGCATGTCCCGGAGGTTAGCAGCTCCGGGACACGGAATAAACGGACCGCGGTCCGGTTAATAGGGGTAACTCAAGTTGGAGGAGGCCCCACATGCCCGCTATCACCGCAGACACACTCGCCCTACCGCGGGTCAACCCGGCCGGGCCGGCGGATACCGAAAGGCCGGTCCGATCGGTCACCACCGGTCCCCGGGGCTATGAAGGACTGGGATTCCCGGTGGTCCGTGCCTTCGCCGGGGTCAGCACCGCCGCGCTGGACCCCTTCATCCACATGGATCAGATGGGTGAGGTGAACTACGAGCCAGGCGAGCCGCGCGGCACCGACTGGCACCCGCACCGCGGGTTCGAAACCGTCACCTACATGATCGACGGGAAGTTTGCCCATCAGGATTCCCACGGCGGCGGCGGCCTGATCGGTGACGGCGCGACGCAGTGGATGACGGCGGGATCCGGGATCCTGCACATCGAGACCCCGCCCGCCGAGATGGTCACCAGCGGAGGTGTCTTCCACGGCATTCAACTCTGGGTGAATCTGCCGAGGCGCGACAAGTTCGCCGCACCCCGGTACCAGGCCATCGAGGGCACCGACTCGGCATTGCTGTCCTCCGACGACGGTGGGGCGCTGATCCGTCTGATCGCCGGGGAGATCGACGGCCACTGTGGGCCGGGAGTGACACACACGCCGATCACCATGGCGCACGCGACGATCGAAAGCGGCGCTCGACTGAATGTGCCGTGGGGCCGCGACTTCAATGCCCTGGTGTACGTGCTCTCCGGACAGGGGTCGGTGGGCCCGGTCGGTCATCCCGTC
Source organism: Mycobacterium sp. TY814 (assembly GCF_030755175.1). Lineage (NCBI taxonomy): Bacteria > Bacillati > Actinomycetota > Actinomycetes > Mycobacteriales > Mycobacteriaceae > Mycobacterium > Mycobacterium sp. TY814. The sequence goes on along the minus strand of NZ_JAUFRY010000001.1, from coordinate 2,695,517 downwards.
AAGCAGGGTCAGCTGGCCGTGCTGGGGCCGGGGGACCGGATCACGGTGAGCGCACAACCGCACCGGGCGCAGCCGCTGGACGTGTTGCTGCTGGGCGGACGGCCCATCCGGGAGCCGGTGTTCCATTACGGGCCGTTCGTGATGAACACGCGCGCCGAGGTGATCGAGGCGCTGGAGGATTACCAAGCTGGCAAGTTCCGTAGCATCCCGCCGAACGCTCTGATGCCGCACCGTGGCGGTGGCACACTCTAGTAATGCCTCAACTGGCAAGTCGGGGACCCGGGCGTCCCCCCGCCGCAAAAGCAGATGACACACGAAAGCGCATCGTCAGGGCTGCGCGTCAAGTGTTCAGCGAACGTGGGTACGACGGAGCGACGTTCCAGGCGATCGCCGTGCGGGCCGATCTGACCCGCCCGGCGATCAACCACTACTTCCCCAGCAAGCGGGTGCTGTACACCGAAGTGGCCGACCGGACCAACGAACTCGTCGTCTTCGCGGGTATCGAACGGGCACGCTGCGCCTCGACCCTGGCCGGCCGGCTCGCCGCCTTCATCGCCGTCGCTTCGGAGGCTGATGCTCAAAATCCCAGCACCGCAGCATTTTTGAGTACGGCCGTACTGGAGTCACAACGGCACCCCGAGTTGAGGCGGGACGACAACGACGCAATATCGATCACCCGGGAGTTCCTGGTCTCGGCGATCGACGACGCCATTGCCAGCGGTGAACTCGCCCCCGACACCGACGCGGCCGTGCTGGCCGAGGCACTGGTGATGATGTTGTGCGGTGTCGGGTTCTATGCCGGGTTCGTGGGCAGCTACTCCGAAGTGGAGAACATCCTGGGAACGCTGCAGCAGTTGATCGCCGGCACGCTGTGGCGGGCCCAGGTCTGATCCCGGTGACCTGACGCACAAAGCGTATAGGTTGCCTAACTTATTAGGTAGCATAGTCGGGTCATGACTGATCTGGACTCGCCCTCGCTACGGACAGCCGGCGACAGCTGGCACATCACCGAAAGTGTCGGCGCCACCGCGCTGGCGGTTGCCGCCTCCCGCGCGGTGGAGACCGCCGGACCCGACCCCCTGATTCGCGACGAGTTCGCCGCACTTCTGGTGTCCCCGGCAGGCCCGGCGTGGGCCCGGTTAGCCGACGCCGAGATGGAATGGCTCGACGGCGACGAGCACGGCCGGCGGATCCATCGCATCGGGTGCGACTATCAAGCGGTTCGCACCCACTACTTCGACGAGTTCTTCGAAACCGCCGCTTCTGCTGCGGGGGCCGGCATCCGGCAGGTCGTGATTCTCGCCGCGGGCCTGGACTCGCGGGCTTACCGACTGCAATGGCCCTCGGGCACAACGGTTTACGAGATTGACCAACCCAAGGTGCTGGAGTACAAGGCCGGGATTCTGAGTTCGCACGGCGCGCAGCCCGCGGCGACCAGGCGCGCCGTCGCGGTCGACCTTCGCGATGACTGGCCCGCCGCCCTGACCGGCGCCGGCTTCGACCCGGACCGCCCCACCGCATGGCTGGCCGAGGGTCTGCTGGCCTATCTGCCCAGCGATGCGCAGGACCGGCTTTTCGAGATGTGCACCGCGCTCAGCGCACCGGGCAGTCAGCTCGCCGTCGAGGCCTTCAACCTGAAGCTGACCGGTAACAAACAGCGGTGGAACCGGATGCGCGACCGGCTGGGTCTGGATGTCGACGTCGAGGCACTCACCTATCACGAGCCGCACCGCTCCGACCCTGCACAGTGGCTGGCCGAGCACGGCTGGCAAGTGCACAGTGTCGACAACCACCGGGAGATGGCTCGTTTGGGCCGGCCGGTACCGCAGGACCTGATCGATGAGGCCATCACCAGCAGATTGATCCGAGGAGTACGCGAATGAGCACGCTGCGCAGCCACGACGACACCTGGGACATCAGGACCAGCGTCGGAACCACCGCGGTGATGGTCGCCGCGGCCCGGGCGGTCGAGACCGAACAGCCCGACGCGCTGATCCGCGACCCGTACGCCAAGCTCCTGGTCACCAACGCCAACGCTGGTGTGCTGTGGGAGGCCATGCTGGATCCGGCTGTCGCGGCCAAGGTGGAGACGCTGGACGCCGAAGCTGCCGCCATGGTCCGGCACATGCGCGGCTATCAGGCGGTGCGGACCAATTTCTTCGACACGTTCTTCGCCGACGCCGTCGCCACCGGCATCCGCCAGGTGGTGATTCTGGCGTCCGGTCTGGACTCGCGCGCCTACCGGCTGGACTGGCCGGCCGGCACCACCGTCTACGAGATCGACCAACCGCAGGTACTCGAATACAAGTCCACGACCCTGGCCGACAACGGTGTGACTCCGTCGGCCGACCGCCGCGCGGTGGCCATTGACCTTCGGCAGGATTGGCCGGCCGCCTTGCGTGCGGCGGGTTTCGACCCGAGCGCGCGCACCGCGTGGCTGGCCGAGGGTCTGCTGATGTACCTGCCCGCGGAGGCGCAGGACAGGCTGTTCACCCTGGTCGGCGAGTTGAGCCCGCCGGGCAGCCGGATCGCCGCCGAGACGGCGGCGTCGCACGCCGACGAGCGGCGCGAGCAGATGCGGGAGCGGTTCAAGAAGATCGCCGAGGGGATCGGTCTGGAGGAGACGATCGACGTCGGCGAGCTCATGTACCGCGACGAGCATCGGGCGCCCGTCGCCGACTGGCTCAACGAGCACGGCTGGCGCGCCTCCGCCGTGAGCTCCGGCGACGAGATGCAGCGACTGGGGCGCTGGGTCGCCGAAGTGCCGATGGCCGACGACAAGGACGCCTTCTCCGAATTCGTGACGGCGGAGCGGCAGTAATGCGAGTCCCCGCTGATCCGGGACGAGTTCGCTGACCTGCTGGTCTCGACACCGACCAAATCGGTCACCGCCCGCGAGGAGGCGATCCGCTTGGGCAGGCCACCGCAAGAAGAGCCAGGACCATTTCAGAACGGCTTCGTGGTCGCAATCAAGTCCTGACCGGATCTTTCCGGTTGCCGTCCTATTGCTGTCCGGGCCGGATGGCTAGGATCGCGGTTATCACCGATGAGCGACCGCGCGCGACCTGCTGCGGGCACCTCGGGGAAGGAAGGACAACGATGACCACCGATTCCCTGCCGAAAGCCGCCACCGGGCCCACCAACGGGCACGCGGCCACGCAACCGAGTGTCGCCGACACCGTGGCCCGGCTCCGCAAAACTTTCGCCACCGGGCGCACCCGCAGTTACGAGTGGCGCAAGCACCAGCTCGAGCAGCTGACGAAGCTGGTGGAGGAGAACGAGCCCGCCATCGCCGCCGCGCTGGCCGAGGACCTCGACCGCAACCACGTCGAGGCATTCATCGCCGACATCGCCACCACCGCCGGCGAGGCCAAGTATGCGGCGAAGAAGCTCAAGAAGTGGATGCGCCGCAAGTATCTGTTGCTGGAGGCGCCGCAGCTGCCCGGCCGGGGCTGGGTCGAGTACGAGCCGTACGGCACCGTGCTCATCATCGGCGCCTGGAATTACCCGTTCTACCTGACGCTGGGTCCCGCCGTCGGTGCGCTGGCCGCGGGCAACGCCGTCATCCTCAAGCCGTCGGAGTTGGCCCCGGCGTCGTCGCACCTGATGGCCGAGCTGGTACCGAAGTACCTGGACAAGGACGCGGTCGCGGTGGTCGAGGGCGACGGCATGGTCAGCCAGGAGCTGATCGCGCAGGGCCTGGACCGCGTGATGTTCACCGGCGGCACCGAGATCGGCCGCAAGGTGTACGAGGGCGCGGCTCCGCACCTGACGCCGGTCACCCTGGAACTCGGCGGCAAGAGCCCGGTCGTGGTCGCGGCCGATGGCGACGTGGACGTCGCAGCCAAGCGCATCGCCTGGCTGAAGATCCTCAACGCCGGACAGACCTGCGTCGCACCCGACTACGTGCTGGCCGACGCGTCGATCCGCGACGAACTCGTCGACAAGATCGCCGCTTCCATCACCAAGTTCCGTTCCAAGGACAACCAGGACGGCATGCGCATCGTCAACGAGCGCCAGTTCAACCGGTTGAGCGGTTACATCGCCGAGGCCGAGGCGGACGGCACGTCGAAGGTCGCCGTTGGCGGCAAGCGCGATGCGTCCAGCCTGCGGATCCAGCCGACCGTGGTTGTCGACCCCGCTCCGGACGGGTCGCTGATGCAGAACGAGATCTTCGGGCCGATCCTGCCGGTGCTGACCGTCAAGAACCTGGACGAGGCCATCGCCTTCATCAACGCCCGGCCCAAGCCGCTGTCGGCGTACCTGTTCACCAAGTCGAAGGCGACCCGCGAGCGGTTCATCAAAGAGGTGCCCGCCGGCGGCATGCTGATCAACCACCTCGCTTTCCAGGTGTCGACGGCCAAGCTGCCGTTCGGTGGCGTCGGATCGTCGGGCATGGGCGCCTACCACGGCAAGTGGGGCTTCGACGAGTTCAGCCACCGCAAGTCGGTGCTGACCAAGCCGACCCGCCCCGACTTCTCCGCCATGATCTACCCGCCGTACACCGAGCGGGCCTTCAAGCTGGCGCGCAAGCTGTTCTAGCCGCCGACTTTCGCCCTCGCCGGCACCAGGTCCCTGGTGCCGGCGCTCAACCCTGATAGCCACCAGAGAGGAAACTGATGCCCGGAGTGCAGGATCGTGTCGTCGTAGTTACCGGAGCCGGTGGGGGACTGGGCCGCGAGTACGCCCTCACCCTCGCCCGGGAGGGCGCCAGCGTGGTCGTCAACGACCTCGGCGGAGCCCGGGACGGCACGGGCGCCGGCTCGGCGATGGCCGACCAGGTGGTCGCCGAGATCCGGGACGGCGGGGGTCGCGCGGTGGCCAACTACGACAGCGTCGCCGAGGCGGACGGCGCCGCCAACATCATCAAGACCGCGCTCGACGAGTTCGGCGCCGTCCACGGTGTGGTGAGCAACGCCGGCATCCTGCGGGACGGCACCTTCCACAAGATGACGTCGGAGAACTGGGACGCCGTCCTCAAGGTGCACCTGTACGGCGGATACAACGTCATCCGCGCGGCGTGGCCGCACTTCCGCGAGCAGAGCTTCGGCCGGGTCGTGGTCGCCACCTCGACCAGCGGCCTGTTCGGCAACTTCGGCCAAACCAACTACGGCGCAGCCAAACTGGGCCTGGTGGGCCTGATCAACACGCTGGCGCTGGAGGGGGCCAAGTACAACATCCACTCCAACGCCGTGGCCCCGATTGCCGCGACCCGGATGACCGAGGACATCATGCCCAAGGAGGTGCTGGAGAAGCTGACGCCGGAGTTCGTCGCGCCGGTGGTGGCCTACCTGTGCACCGAGGAGAACGCCGACAACGGATCGGTGTTCGTCGTCGGCGGCGGCAAAGTGCAGCGCGTGGCGTTGTTCGGCAACGAGGGCGCCAACTTTGACAAGCCGCCCACGGTTCAGGATGTCGCGGACCACTGGGGTGAGATCACCGACCTCTCGGCGGCGACCAAAGCTGGATTCAAGCTCTAACTTTAATGAAAGCCGCTGTTGTTCAAGAGCTTTCCGGGCCAGCCGGCTTAGTCTATACAGACATCGACGACGTATCCGATGGCGGTGGCAACATCGTCATCGAGGTACGCGCCGCGGGCGTCTGCTTCCCGGACCTGCTGTTGACCAAGGGCAAATATCAACTGAAGCTGCCGCCGCCGTTCGTCCCCGGCATGGAATGTGCCGGGGTGGTGCGGTCGGCCCCAGCTGATTCGGGTTTCCGTGTGGGAGAACGGGTTTCGGCTTTCGGGGTGCTGGGCTGCTACGCCGAGCAGGTGGCCGTTCCGGTCTCGCACGTGATCCGCAGTCCCACCGAGCTCGACGACGCCGAAGCGGTGTCGCTGCTGGTCAACTACAACACCATGTACTTCGCGCTGTCCCGCCGCGCGGTGATGCGCCCCGGCCAGACGGTGCTGGTGCTCGGCGCCGCCGGTGGGGTGGGCACGGCCGCCGTCCAGATCGCCAAGGCGATGGGCGCGAGCCAGGTGATCGGGGTGGTGCACCGCGAAACCGCGATGGACTACGTCGCCGCGCTCGGTGCCGACCGGGTGCTGCACCTGACTGACGGCTGGGTGGAGCAGGTACACGAGTACACCAACGGCCAGGGCGTCGACATCGTCGTGGACCCGATCGGCGGCCGGACCTTCGACGACGCGATCCGCGCGCTGGCCATCGACGGCAAGCTGCTGGTCATCGGATTCGCCGCGGGCAGTGTCCCGACTCTGACGGTCAATCGCCTGTTGCTGCGCAACATCGGCGTGCTGGGCGTGGCGTGGGGGGAATACCTGAACAAGGTCCCCGGCTCGGCGGTGCTGTTCTCCTCGGGCCTCAACCAGTTGGTCTCGCTCGGGCTCAAACCGCCTCCGCCGCAGCGTTATCCGCTCTCGGAGGCCCGTGCCGCGCTGCAGTGTCTGGACGACGGCGGCGTGCTCGGCAAAGTCGTTCTGGAGCCTTAGGCTGCGCGTCCCTATTCTCTGTACCGGTATCTCTCACCGGAGGAGGACGGGCCATGCACGAACACGAGCCGGACATGCAGATCACTCATGAGGGAGAGCGCCCGGCCATGCCGGGGCCGGAACAATTCTTCACCGGCGATGTCACCATGAAGCAGCTGTTCGGGCCGGCGGGTTCCTCGAAATCCCATGCCGGACAGCTCACTTTCGCCGCGGGTGCGCGCAGCGTGTGGCACACGCACCCGGCGGGACAGCGGCTTATCGTGGTCGAGGGCACCGGCTGGGTGCAGCAGTGGGGTGGCGCCCGGCAGGAGATCAACCCCGGCGATGTCGTCTGGACCCCCGCCGGGATCAAACACTGGCACGGAGCCACCGACAGCTCGTCGATGACCCACATCGCCATTCAAGACGAAGTCGACGGGCGTTTCGTCGACTGGCTGGAGCAGGTCAGCGACGATCAGTACCTCGGCTGAGGATCATTGACCGGCAAGAGTGTCCGCTCCTAAACTGTCGCCACTCCGCTTCGTTCTTTAGCCAAAAGGAGCAAGCACATGGCGGTATTCACCGACACCGAACTCGAGTACTTGGCCAGTCAGCGCCTCGGCAGACTCGGGACGGTAACACCCAAAGGTTCCCCGCAAGTCCGGCCGGTGCGGTTCACCTACAACGCCGAACTGGGCACCATCGACATCGGCGGAAAGGCGATGGCGGGCAGCCGCAAACTGCGCAACGTGGAGAGCAATCCGCGGGTGTCCCTGGTGCTCGACGACCTCGCCAGCATCGATCCGTGGCGTCCGCGCGGTCTCGAAATTCGTGGGCAGGGCGAGGCGCTGTCGACCGACGGTGGCGCGATGATCCGCATCCATCCGCGGCGGGTCTTGGCGTGGGGCCTCGATCCGGAGTCGCCGAAACTGCAAGCCCGAAACGTGTGATCGGTTTGCTGGCAACATGATTCGAGCAGTGTGGAATGGCGCGGTACTGGCCGAGGCGCCGCGGACGGTTCGGGTGGAGGGCAATCACTACTTCCCGCCGGAGTCGTTGCGGCGGGAGTACTTCACCGACAGCAAGACCTCGACCCTGTGCCCGTGGAAGGGTGTTGCGCACTACTACGACGTGCGCGTCGACGGGGAAGTCAACGCCGACGCGGGTTGGTACTACCCGAAGCCGAGTCCGTTGGCGCGCAAGATCAAGAATCATGTCGCGTTCTGGCACGGCGTGCGGATCGAAGGCGAGGAGGAATAACGCCCGTTCTGCCCGGGCGCTACGTGTGACGGTGCTTCAGAACGCCGTTCCGAACGCGCCGACCGCCGTCGACGGCGGGGGCGCACCCGTCCACGCGCTGATGATCTGGGAGAGCGCGTGCTGGAAAACGCGGACCTCGAAGCCGGCGAACAGGGTTAACAGGCCGACATTGGCGGCCAGCGGTCCGCCGAGGGCATAGATGCTGCCGCCCAGCGGATCTCCGTCGGCGATCATCTCTGCCCCGGTCAGCATGATGTTGATGTTGTAGGAGGGCACGGAGGTCACCATCGCGTTGGCGACGTCCGCCGTCGGTAGCAACGTCGCCACGGCCGCCGAGGCCGACGTCGATATCCCGTTGGTGACGTAGTTGTTCGCCGCCTGTACGGACGCGATGAAACTGTCCGGCGAGGACAGCGTCGAGGACAACCCGTTGGCCAGGGTGGTGCCGCCGGTGTTGATCGACTGCAGGATTGTTGGCATATCCGGTACGGGAACGGCAGGTGGCGAGGCGATCATGGCCCTGATGTCGGCCGCGAAATCGCTAATCCCCTGCTGCGTCCCGGCACCCAAAGCCTGCGCGATCTCGAGTGGACTGACCGGAGGGATCACCCCGAAACCGGTGGGGACATTCGGTGGATCCGGCGACCAGCCCTGCGTCGTGCTTCCGTAGCCGAGATTGACGATGACACGCATGTTGGGCTCGATCAGCGAGGCCAGCGGATGGCCGATTACCGGGATAGCGCGAAGCGGAGACAGAATCGGCAGGTTTTCGGTGCGGATCATGTAGTAGTGCGTGGAGACGGGCCCGACCGTGTTCGTCAACTCCACGGCGGTACCCGCGGGCGGTACCGTCAGCTGCTCGGGGGACAGGAATGGGTAGCTGCCGTGCAACTCGATGATGCCCAGGAACGCGTTGATGTCGGACACGATATTGAGTGGGTACTGAGGGAAGTCGCCGAATCCGTCGTACTCCCTGGTAAAGATGTTGGTGGCAAAGGAATTGTCCGGCGTTGCCGTACCGAACAGGGTCAGTCCCAGACTGGGCAGGCTGAGTCCCGGGAATCGAGTCAGCAGGCCGCCGTTGGGGTTGGAGGGGTTGCCGACGAGCGTGAAGTTCAAGTTCGGTCCGGCTCCGAATACGTTGCCCGGATTGAGCGCCTTCATCTCCATCGAAGCTATGACCGAGCTCTGCGAATAGCCAAAGACGTTCACGTTGCTGCCGGCCGGCAGCCCGGCGAAGGCCTGATTGATCGCATTGTTGAGGATCGTCAAACCACGTGCCGCTGAGACGTCGAAGGTCAGGTCCTTGACGCCGGTCAGCGGATAGAGACCCTCCGGAGTGTTGATACCGATGTTGGGGCCACCGGGGAAGAAGGGGTCGATGTACAGCGGCGGGAGCCCTTGGATGTAGTCCTGAATCGGGATCGGATAGCCACTGGCGCCCATGACGAGGGTGACGGCGGCCGCCGGAGCGGTGGCCATGCTGGTCAGCAGAGACCGGAACGGCGAAATTTCTGAATAGAGCACGCCTGCAAAGGCATTGGCGATTTCGGTCTCCAGGTAGGCGAGCCCACCAGCTGTCAGGCCCCGGGCGAAGTTGGCGTGAAATTCCGCCGCCCGCCCCATCAGCAGCTGACACTCCCGGCCGTATGTGTCGAAGAATTTCGCGATTGCGGCCGACACCTCGTCGGCCGCCGCGGCCGCGAAGCCGACCGTCTCGGCGGCTGCGCCGGCGTTTGCCGCGACGACCGCACCGCGAACGTTTGCCAGATCTGCCACGGCCGCGGCGATGAGGTCCGGTTCCACACTCAGATACGTCATCGGCCAATCCTTCGCATCGGCGACCTATGTCGACGGCGCCACACGTCATCTCGCCGGCACGGCCGATAGGCGTCAGCCTACATTGACGTCCGCGTAAGTATCGCGATTCGGCGGATGGATCCGAACATCTACCTCAGGAACTCAAAGTCCGCCATTACAACGACATTCGGGGTCGCACAGCCGCTCGAGAACTCAGGCGCCAGCGAGGTCGCCGAGCACATTCTGGAACGCGTCGAGCAGCACGATGAACTCGAAACCACCGGCGAGAGTTCCGACCGCAACATTCGCGGCGATCGGCTTACCGATCGCGTTGAACAATCCCGCCGGATCGCCGTTGAACGCCTGCTGGATGCCGTCCAGGAACAGGTTCAGGTCGTAGGACGGGACCGTGGTCACCAGCGTGTTGATGATGTCCGCCGTCGGCAGTGCCACGGCGTAGGTGTCGGCGGCCGCGCTGGTGATTGCCGTGGTGATGTTGGTGTTCGCCGACTTCAGCGCGTCGAAGAAGCTGTTGACCGGCGAGGCGGTCGCGCTGGGCAACGAGAACGGCAGTGACAGTCCGGTGCCGCCGCCGGCCGGCAGCAGGTCGGCCAGGCTGGCCGCCGATGGCAGCGCCGTGGCGCCGATGGCCTTCGTGAACCCGTTGACTCCCTGTCCGGCGAGGTAGATCTGGTCACCGAAGAAGTTGGTCGGGATGGGCGGGAGCACTTCGAAAGGCGTGGGCACGTCGGCATAACCGGTGTTGTATCCGTAGTGCGGGTCGCCGTAGCCCCAGTTGACCAGGTAGGTCAGGTTCGGTTCTAGCAAGGCGGCCAGGGGTGCCCCGATCACCGGGATGCCCTTGATCGGTGACAGCAGCGGCAGACCCGGCTGGGTGATCATGTAGTAGTTGTCGAGGCCGTTGTTGCCGGGGGAGACCGGCAGCTGAACGAGGTTGTAGCCGGGAGGCAGCGCGTTCGGGTCCAGGTTGGGGTATGTGCCGTGAACGGTCTGGATGCCCAGGAACGCGTTGAGGTCTGCCAGGAAGTTGATCGGGTACTTGGGGAAGTCGGCGTACCCGTCGTACTGCAGCGTGAAGGTGTTGACGGGGTAGCCGGAGCCACTCGGCTGGGCGCCATAGAAATCCAGGCCGATTGCCGGCAGGGAAAGACCGGGGAAGCGCGCGAGCAGGCCGCCGTTCGGGTTCATCGGGTTGCCCAGCAGCGTGAAGCTGAGGTCCGCGGTGTTGGGGCTGCCCGCCGCGATGAGGTTGCGCAGCTCCAGTGAAGAGATGACGGCACTCTGCGAGTACCCGAGAACGGCGACCTTCTGTCCAGCGGTGATCAGCCCGGTCGGTCCGAACAGCGCGTTATCCAGGATGGTCACGCCGCGGTCGACGGAAACCTGGAGCGTCAGGTCCTTGATCGCCGTCAGCGGATACAGGCCCTCGGGAGTGTTCAGCGGGATCGACGTGGGGTTGAGCACGTTGAAGGCGGATGTGATCCAGGGCCGGATGTCGGTCAGATACGACGGCGGCGGTATGGGTGTGCCGCTGCCCGCCATGATCAACGCGACGTTGTAGGGCCCGGTCGGCGAAATAGGAACCGAGGGAATGATCGTGCCGCCGCCGCTCGTGGCAGGGGCGAGCAGTGGCGCGAACAGCGACTGGACCGGCGCGAGCAGCGGCTGCAGCGGAGCCAGCACCGGAGCGAGCAGCGCCTCGATCGGTGACGCGGCCGCGCCGAATCCGCCAGCCCCGCCCAGGACCTGGGCCGCGTTGGCGATCTCCGCTTCGGCATAGGTGAGGCTCGCCGCCGCCAGGGCACGGTTGAACTCTTCGTGGAACAGCGCCGCTTGACCGATGACCTGCTGGTACTCCTGACCGAACGTCCCGAACAGCTGCGCCGCGGCGGCCGAGATCTCGTCGGCCGCGGCGGCGGCCAGACCGGTGGTCGGACCGGCGGCCGCAGCGCTGGCCTCGGTGAGGGCGGTCCGGATGCCGGCGAGGTTCTCGGCGGCAGAGCTCAGCAGTTGCGGTTGCGTCGTCAAATACGACATCGGCTAATTCCCTTCACGGCCAGGGTAATTCCACGTGTCAGAGTAGAACGGTCACGCCGCGCGCATACTGCTTTTCTGAGCTAAATATTTTTTGGGACGGTCAGTCTCATGCGACCAGCGACTGAATATCCTTGAGGGTGTTCACGACCGCCTCGGTGAGCACCAGGAACTCGACCGCACCGGCCACCGTGGCCAGGCCGACGTCGGCGGCGATCGGGAGTCCGATCGCGTTGATCAGATTGCCCTGCGCCAGTTGCTCGGTGAACAGCGCCGCGTTGTAGGCCGGCAGCGAGGTCAGCACCGACGTGGCGATATCCGCGGTGGGCAGCAGGACGGCGTAGTTGGTCGAGGCGATCGATCCCACCGTGTTGGCGATCTCCTGTGGTGTCGGCAGCGCGGCCACCCTGGCCCCGATCTCGGTCGGCGAGGGCAGTGCGAATGTCGGCGCGGTAACCGGTTGGCTGCCCATCGCCTGCAGGTCGGCGCTGAAGTGGTTGATGCCCTGCTGGGTGCCGGTCGCCAGCGCGTCGAACACGGTGCCCGGCGCGACTTCGGGGAACAGGCCGAACGGTGTGGGGACATCGGCGGGACTCGTGGAGTACCCGTAGTTCGGGTCGCCATAGCCGAGGTTCACCAGCACGCGCATGTTCGGCTCGATGAGGTTGGCGAGCGGATTTCCGATGACCGGGATGGCGCGCAGCGGCTGCAACAGCGGCAGTTGCTGGGTCGGCAGGATGAAGTACTGGCTGTTGCCGTTGTACCCCGGCGACGTCTGCAGCGGAATGGCGGCATCGATCTGAGCCTGGGTCAGATTCACGTACTGCGGGTGGACGTAGACGATGCCCGCTACCGCGTTCAGGTCGGAGATGAGATTGAGCGGATATCGGGGGAAGTCGGCGAAGCCGTCGTATTCGAGCGTGTAATTGCGGACCGGATAAATGGTGTCCGACGGCGTGGATCCGTAGAACTCCAGCCCCAGGCTCGACATCACCAGACCCGGGAAGCGGGACAGCAGACCGCCGTTGGGGTTCATCTCGTTACCGGTCAAGACGAAATTCAGCATGTTCGCCGGAGGAGGGGTGGCGCCGAAATTCGACAAACCGGCCGCGAGATTGCGCATGTACAGCGACGAGATGACCGCGCTCTGTGAAACGCCGAAAACGGTGACGGAGTTTCCGCCGGTGATCTGTTGGTAAACCGCGTTGTCCAGGGTGGTCAGTCCGATCTGGACCGATTTGTTGAAGTACATGCTGCGGACGCCGGTCAGCGGGTAGAGCTCTTCCGGGGTGTTCAGCCCTTGGAAGATGGTCGGTCCACCGACGTATTTGCTCGCCTTCTGGATGAAGTCGGCGGTGACGATCGGAACGCCGGTGCCGCTCAGGATCAACGAGATGTCGTTGGGCACCCACGGGATCGCGGCCGCGGTCGCCGCCTGGGCCGGCGGCGCGAACGCTGCGCCCAGGGCTGAGGCAGCGGCGGCCTCGGCCTGTACGTAGGCCGAACCCGCGGCAGCCAGAGTGCGCTGGAACTCGTTGTGGAACGCCTCGAATTGCGTTACGACGTCCTGGTATTCGCGCCCGAAGGTGCCGAACAGGTTTGCGATGGCCGCCGACACCTCGTCACCGGCCGCGGCGAGCACGTTCGACGTCGGCGCCGCCGCGGCCATGCTGGCCGCGCTCAGTGTCGCCCCGATCCCTTCGATGTCGGCGGCAGCAGCCACCATCGCCTGTGGCTCCGCCAGCAATAACGACATCAGCGCAGTTCCTCTCCCCACGACCCCGCAAAGCTTTCGCGCAAGCGTAAGGGCACGTTCCGAAACTGTCTGGCGTTTACGTCATTCGGCCAGAATGTCACGGAATCAGGGCGCTGATGTCCTTGATGTTCTCCGACAGCGCCTTCGCGATGACCAGGAATTCCACGATGCCCGCGATGGTGGCCAGCCCGACGTTGGCAGCGATCGGATACCCGATGGCGTTGATGAGGTTGCCCTGCAGCAGCTGGCTCCAGAAGAGTTGTGTGTCGTAGAGCGGCATGGTGGTCGCGAAAGCGAGGGCGGTATCGGCGGTCGGCAACAGCACGGCGTAGTCGGTCGAGATGACGGTGGCGATCGTGTTCACGATCTTCTCCGGAGATGGCAGCGCGGCCAGCGTCGCCATCAGGTCTGCCGGTTGTGGCGGGGCGAAGGAGGGGAAGGTGATCGGCTGTGCGGCCAGCGCCTGCAGCTCGGCGGTGAAGTCGTGGATGCCCTGTTGCGTTCCGGCGGCCAGCGCTTCGACGACGGTGCCCGGGCTGACATCGGGGAACAAACCGAACGGCGTGCGGATGTCCGCGGGGCTGGTCGAGTAGCCGTGGTACGGGTCGCCGTAGCCCAGGTTCACGATCACCCTCAGATTCGGCTCGATGAGGGCGGCGAGCGGATTGCCGATGACGGAGGTCAGGCGCAGCGGTGCCAGCAGGGGCAGGTGCTCGGTGGGGATCATGTAGTAATCGGTCACGCCGGTGTAGCCCGGTGACGTCGTGAGCTTGATGGCGTTGTCGACCTGCGCCGGGGTGAGGTCCAGGTACTTCACGTGCACGGTGGCGATGCCCATCACCGCGTTGAGGTCGGAGATGAAATTGATCGGATACCGCGGGAAGTCGGCGAACCCGTCGTACTCCTGCGTGTAGATGGCCGTCGGGTACAGCGTGTCCGACGGCGTGGCCCCGTAGAACGACAGCCCCAGCGTCGGCAGCGTCAGGCCCGGGAACCGCGCCAGCATCCCGCCGTTGGGGTTCATCTCGTTGCCGACGAGGACGAAGTTGAGCTGGCCCACATAGGGCGAGCCCATCGCCGCCAGCTTCTGCATCTCCAGCGAGGCGATGATGGCGCTCTGGGAGTAGCCGAAAATGGTGAGGCTGTTCCCCGGGATGGCCAGCTGACTGGTGATCGCGTTGTCCATGATCGTCAGGCCCTCGACCACCGACTGGTTCAGCGTCATGCTCTTCACGCCGGTGATGGGATACAGGTTCTCGGGGGTGTAGAGCGCCTGCAAAGTGTTGAGGGAGCGGACGTACAGTTCGTTCGCCTTGAGGACGTAGGCCTCCGACGGGATGGGCACACCGGTCGGCCCGACGAACAACGAGGTCAGATTCGCCGGGAAGGGCGGAATTGCCGCGGCGCTGGCGATTTCGGTCTGCACGTAGGCGTTGGCAGCGTCGGCAAGGGTCTGCCGGAACGAGGATTGAAATGCTTCGACCTGTCCGACGAACGACTGGAACTCCTGCCCGTGCGTGCCGAAGAAATTCGCGATCGCCGCCGACACCTCATCGGCGGCCGCGGCCAGCAGGCCGGTCGTCGGCGCTGCGGCGGCTGCGCTTGCCGCACTGACCGTCGAACCGATGTTCGCAATGTCGGTGACTGCCGTCGTGATGAACTCAGGCGCGACGAGCAGATTCGTCATTGGCGTCTCTTCCCCCGTCGAAGGCGGTGGTCTCGGTCAGATTGGCCGCCAGCGTATGACGAAGCCGCTGACTCTGTCCGCGTTTTCGCGCCATCAGCGAGCGCCGGGCGTCAGGGGATGAGAGCCCGAATATCGCTGATGTTCTGTGAGATCGCCTTCGAGATGACCAGGAACTGGACGATGCCGGCGATCGTGGCCAGGCCGACGTCCGCCGCAATGGGGTAGCCGATCGCGTTGATGAGGTTGCCCTGCGCGAGTTGGCTCAGGAAAAGCTGCGAGTCGTACAGAGGCAACGAGGTGGCGAACGCGAGAGCGGTGTCGGCCGCGGGCAGGAGCACGGCGTAGTCCGTCGAGATGACCGTGGCCGCGGTGTTCACGATCTTCTCCGGCGACGGCAGTGCGGCCAGTGTCGCGAGGATGTCCGTCGGTTGCGGCGGCACGAACGTGGGCAACGTGAGCGGCTGCGCGGCCAGCGCCTGCAGTTCGGCGCTGAAATCATGGATGCCCTGCTGCGTTCCGGCCGCCAAGGCCTCGGCGACGGTGCCCGGGCTCACGTCCGGGAACAAGCCGAACGGCGTCTGCACGTCGGCGTAACTCGTCGAATAACCGTGGTAGGGATCGCCGTAACCCAGATTCACGATCACTTCCAGGTTGGGTTCGATGAGGGCGGCCAGCGGGTTGCCGATCACCGGTATGGCACGCAGTGGCGTGAGTAGCGGCAGTTCCTCGGTGGGGATCATGTAGTAATACGTCTTGCCGCCGTTTTCGTAATAGCCCGGGGACGTGGGCAGCTGAACGGCGCTATTGACTTGGGCGGTAGTAAGACTCAGGTATTTCGTATGCACCGTGGCGATGCCGAACACCGCGTTGAGATCGGAGATGAAGTTGAGCGGGTACCGCGGGAAGTCGGCGAAGCCGTCGTACTCCTGCGTGTAGATGGCCACGTCGTAGGGCGTGTTGGACGGGGTCGCTCCGTAGAAGTCGAGACCCAGCGTCGGCAGCGTCAGGTTCGGGAAACGTGCCAGCATGCCGCCGTTGGGGTTCATCTCGTTGCCGACCAGCACGAAGTTGAGGTCCGCCGGTGAAATCGGAAAACCCTGGGACGCCAGCTGTTGCATGTACAGCGACGAGATGATCGCGCTCTGGGAGTAGCCGAAAACGGTCAAGGGACCGTTTGCTATTTGATTCTGAACATAGTTTCCGAGAATTGTCAGGCCCTCGGAAACGGATTGGTTCAGCGTCAGGCTCTTGACGCCGGTGATCGGGTACAGCTCTTCGGGCGTATACAGGATCGGCAGTGCCTGGTTCGGGTTGTTGGCATGCACGTACAGGAGATTCGCCAGCGTGGCGTATTCCGGTGGCGGTATCGGGACCCCGGTGGGGCCGATGAACACCGCGGTCGGAAATGTACTGAATGGCGGATTGGTGACCGGGAACGCGGGCGGCGGTGGGGTGAACGCGGCGGCAGGGGGCAGGCCCAGCAGCCCCTGTAACGTGGCCGCGCTTGCGGCCTCGGTGTTGACGTAAGCGTTCGCCGCCGCGGCCAGGTTCTGTTGGAACTGCGCGTGATACGCCTCGACCTGGCCGACGACAGCCTGGAACTCCTGGCCGTACGAGCCGAAGAAATTCGCGACGGCCTCAGATACCTCGTCGGCCGCCGCGGCCAACAGGCCGGAGGTCGGTGCCGCCGCGGCGGCGGACGCCGCGCTCACCGCGGAACCTATGCCCCCGATATCCGCCACGACCGACGATATGATTCCCGGCTCAGCCAGAAAAGACATGATTGCCCACCCCATCCCCCTGTGACCAAGGGTGAATCTTGGTCAGTTCCCGAATTCAGGTTAGGACAGCGCAGCTATGGTTGTCCGGAATTCGGACTCTTTGACAATGGTGTAATAGCGCCGGTGCCAATATATTTGGAGATTTTGTGAATTCTTTATGAGCTACAGGCCGATGCTCTGCAAGTCCTGGACGATGTCCGCGGCGGCCTCCACGACCGCGATGAACTCGATCATGCCGCCCAGCGCCGCCAGTCCCGCGGTGGCCGCGAGTGGCAGTTCGATCGCGCTCCGGAGGTTGCCCTGCGCCAGTTGGCTCAGGAACAGCGTCAAGTCGTAGGCGGGCATGGTGGTCGCGAAGGCGGTCAGCAGGTCTGCCGTCGGCAGCAGCACCGAGTAGCCGGTGGAGACCACTGACGCGAACGTGTTGGCGATGTTGACCGGTGTCGGCGGCAGCACCTGCGGTGGCGGTGCCAGGTAGGCCTGAATCAGCGGCGGGAACCCGGGCGGTGCGATGACCGGCGCCGTCGTCAGCGCCCGCGGCGTGACGGCGAGGAAATCGTTGATGCCCTGCTGGGTGCCCCTGGCGAAGGCGTCGACAATAACCCCCGGCGGGACTTCGGGGAACAGGCCGAACGGCGTCGGGACGTCGGCCGGGCTGGTGGAGTAGCCGAAGTTCGGGTCGCCATAGCCGAGGTTGACGATCACCTTGAGGTTCGGCTGCACCAGTGCCGCAATCGGTTCCCCGATAACGGGGATGGCCCGCACCGGATCCAGCAGCGGCAGGTTGGGATGGTCGATCATGTACCACTTGTTGGTCGTCGCTCCCGTGGTGGGCAACAGCGTGGCCGACTGGACCTGAGCCGGCGTGAGGTCCGCGTAGGTGGTGTGGACCGTGATGATGCCGAAGACGGCGTTGATGTCCGACACGATGTTGAGCGGATACCGCGGGAAGTCGGCGAAGCCGTCGTATTGGAGCGTGTAAGTGGTTGTCGGATAAGGGGTGTTGGGCATCGCGCCGTAGAACGGCAGGCCGACGGTCGAAATGTCCAGGCCGGGTATGCGGGCCAGGATGCCGCCATTGGGGTTCATCTCGTTGCCGGTCAGTACGAAACTGAGCTGACTGGGCAGCGGCGCATTGGGCCCGAGGGACGCGTAGTGCCCCATCAGCAGCGACGAGATGACTGCACTCTGCGAGTAGCCGAAGACGGTGACATGGTTGCCGGCGTTGAGCTGGTCCCACACCGCGGTGTCGAGTATCTGCAGGCCCTGCTGAACGGAGCTGGCGAAGATCAGTGATCGCACACCGGTGATCGGATACAGCTGCTCGGGGGTGACCAGCGACGTCAGAATGGCGCCAGGCGAATTGGGCTGGATGAAGAGTTGGTTGACGGCGTTGAGGTACGTGGGTCCGGGAATCGGAGTTCCGGTGCCGCCCATGGCAATCGCGGTAGTCACCCCGGTGAATGGCGGGAATACCGGCGGCGAGGTGGGTCGGTAGAGCCCGCTTGTCACGCTTTGCCGAAGCTGAGCGGTGTTGATGGCCTCGGCGTTGACGTAGTAGTCGACCGTGGAGGTGAGGTTCTGCACCAACCCCTGATACAGGGTCCCGAGCCTCGCACTGGCCGTCTGGAATTCCCAGCCGTACAGCCCGAAGAAGTTGGCGATTGCCGCCGATACCTCATCGGCGGCCGCGCTCATGAGTCCCGTCGTGGGAGCTGCTGCGGCCGCGGCAGCCTCACCAATCGCCGTGCCGAGACCGGACAACTCCGTCGCTGCCGCTGCCAACGCGGCCGGCTGCGTCAATACGTAAGACACTCACGTGAGGGTAGAGCGATTCGGGGACGGTGTCTGGCCTTTGGCCTGACTCATAGACGCGTCGTTCAGCCCAGGAGTGCGTCCCGCAGCCGCGCCACGTCGGTCTCGGTGATGCCCGAGTCGCGCAGGTAGGCGTCCAGCGATCCGAACGACTCGTCGATCGTTTGCCATGCCGCCCATAGGTATTCGGCACGGACGCCGAGAACTCCGTCGGACAGTCGGGCCTTGGTGAAGGTGATCACCTCGGGCGTCAGTTCGACGTCTGAGCGTTGCGCGATCATCTCGGTGATCTGCTGGCGCAGCTGCGGTACGGCTTCGTTGCTGCGCAGGTAATCGTCGATGATGACGTCGCGATCCAGCCCGGCCGCTTCCAGGACCGTCGCGACCACGAAACCGGTGCGGTCCTTGCCGGCGAAGCAATGGGTGAGAACCGGCCGGCCGGCGGCCAGCAACGTGAACACCCGGTGCACCGCGCGTTGGGCGCCGTTGCGCGTAGGGAATTCGCGGTACTCCTCGGTCATGTAGCGCACCGCGTTCGCTTCGATGGCCTCATCGGAGTCGTCGGCGTCGCCCTCGGTCATCAACCGTTTGAACGCGCTCTCGTGCGGCGCTTCATCGTCGGTGCCCGACTGGTCGTCGGCGAGATCGGGGAACGGCAGCAGGTGGATGTCGACGCCGTCGGGCACCCGGCCCGGGCCGCGCCGGGTGACCTCGCGGGTGGAGCGCAGGTCGGCGACGTCGGTGATTCCCAAGCTGCGCAACACCGCCCGGCCGGCGTCGTCCAGGCCGCTCAGTTCGCTGGATCTGAACAGCCGGCCCGGGCGGAGACTGGCCGTCGCATCCGAGACGTCGCGAAAGTTCCACGCGCCGGACAGTTCCCGCGATGTTTCAGCCACGACTGGTGACCGCCACCGCGAGCGCGGACTGCTCGCGGCCCAGCTCGGTGCGCGCGATGGTGCGCATGTGCACCTCGTCGGGGCCGTCGAAGATTCGCATCGCGCGGTGCCAGCCGTAGAGCCGGGCCAACACGGTGTCGTCGCTGACTCCCGCCCCACCGTGCACCTGGATGGCGCGGTCGATGACGTCGCAGGCCACTTGCGGCGCTACTGCCTTGATCTGCGAGACCAGCAGGTGCGCGGCTTTGTTGCCGTGCTTGTCGATGGTCCACGCCGCTTTCTCGCACAGCAGCCGGGCTTGGTCAATCTCGTTGCGGGACTTGGCAACCGCTTGTTGCACCAGGCCCTGGTCGGCCAGCGGGCGGCCGAACGCGATCCGCTTGTTGGCCCGGTTGACCATCAAGGCGAGCGCGCGCTCGGCCCCGCCCAGCGCCCGCATGCAGTGGTGGATGCGGCCCGGTCCCAGCCGCGCCTGGGCGATCGCGAAACCGGCGCCCTCCTCGCCGAGCAGGTTGGTCGCCGGCACCCGGACGTTGTCGTAGACGATCTCGCAGTGGCCGTGCTGGTCCTGCCAGCCGAAGACCGGGGTGGACCGCACCACCGTCACACCCGGGGTGTCCATCGGCACCAGGATCATCGACTGCTGCTGGTGGCTGGCCGCGTCGGGATTGGTGCGGCCCATCACGATCAGGATCTTGCAGCGCGGATCGGCTGCGCCCGACGTCCACCACTTGCGGCCATTGATCACGTAGTCGGCACCGTCACGCACGATCGAGGTCTCGATGTTGCGCGCGTCGCTGCTGGCCACCGCCGGCTCGGTCATCGAGAACGCGCTGCGGATCTCGCCGTTGAGCAGGGGTTCCAGCCACTGCTTACGCTGCGGCTCGGTGGCGAACAGGTGCAGGGTCTCCATGTTGCCGGTGTCGGGCGCCGCGCAGTTCAGAGCTTCGGGGGCGATCTCGAGGCTCCAGCCGGTCAACTCGGCCAGCGGCGCGTATTCCAGGTTGGTCAGCCCCGACTCGGCGGGCAGGAATAGGTTCCACAGCCCGCGTTCTTTGGCCTTGACTTTCAATTCCTCGATGACCGGTGGCACGCTGAAGTCGTTCGGCCCGGCCTCGTGGCGGTGCTTGTCGTAGTCCGCCTCTGCGGGAAAGACATGTTCGGTCATGAAGTCGGACAGTCGTTTGTGGTAATCACTGGCTTTGGCCGACATTGCGAAGTCCATGACCGCCACGATAGGACACCCGGTATGACGCAAGCCCGCCCCCCGTTTCCACCGTTCACCCTCGAGACGGCGCTGCAGAAAGTTCAGGCCGCCGAAGACGCCTGGAACACCTGCGATCCGGAGCGGGTCAGCCTGGCCTACACGGTCGACTCGCAGTGGCGAAACCGCGACGAGCACATTGTCGGGCGGCCGCAGATCGTCGCCTTCCTGACCCGCAAGTGGCAACGCGAACTCGACTATTCGCTACGCAAGGGGCTGTGGAGTTTCCAGAACAACCGCATCGCGGTGCGTTTCCAATACGAGTGCCACGACGCGAATGGTCAGTGGTACCGCAGTTACGGCAACGAGTTGTGGGAATTCACCGCGGACGGGCTGATGGCGCGCCGCGAAGCCAGCATCAATGATGTGGCGATCGCCGAATCCGATCGCAGGCTATTCGGGCCACGCCCCGCGTCGGAGCAGGGCGTGGATTTTCCGCTGTGGTGACCGGCGGCTAGACCGGCGGGTAGCTGGGCGGCGGGTAACCGTTTCCGGACTCAACGCCGCGCAGACCCCAGGTGAGATAGCTGAAGAAAAACTCGATCTCGTCGCTTCCGTCGTAGTCAGGACTCGGGTCCATCACTCCACCTCTCGACTGCTGATCGACTCCCCCATTGCGTCTGTTTCGCGAGTCTAGTCCTATCCGCGTCGCTGCGACAGGCGCGGTCCTGCCTAAACTGTCCAACTAGTTGATTGATAATCAGTCGTGTGGGGGGTCGTCCGGGCCCCATACCGGCAGTGACGAGGGTGAGTAGAGATGGCATCCGGAAGTGGCCTGACCCGCCGTGAGGAGTTGCTGGCCGTCGCCACCAAGCTGTTCGCCGCCCGTGGCTATCACGGCACCCGGATGGACGACGTCGCCGACGTGATCGGGCTGAACAAGGCCACGGTCTACCACTACTACGCGAGCAAAGCGCTGATCCTGTTCGACATCTACCGCCAGGCGGCCGAGGGGACGCTGGCCGCTGTCCACGACGACCCGTCCTGGACCGCCCGCGAAGCGCTGTACCAGTACACCGTCCGGCTGCTCACCGGCATCGCGGGCAATCCCGAGCGCGCCGCCGTCTACTTCCAGGAGCAGCCCTACATCACCGAGTGGTTCACCACCGAGCAGGTGGCCGAGGTCCGCGAGAAGGAAGCGCAGGTCTACGAGCACGTGCACGGTCTGATCGACCGGGGCATCGCCAGCGGCGAGTTCTACGAGTGCGACTCGCACGTGGTGGCGCTGGGCTATATCGGGATGACCCTGGGCAGCTACCGGTGGCTGCGGCCGAGCGGCCGGCGCTCCGCCAAGGAGATCGCCGCGGAGTTCAGCACCGCGCTACTGCGCGGACTGATCCGCGACGAGGCGATCCGCACCACCGCGCCGCTGGGACCCTGACGGGTTAGTTGAAGATCGGCGGGATGGTGCGGAAGACATCCCCCAGCGCGCCGCTGAGCAAGGACAGCGCGGTCACCTGTGGTTGGCCGATGAAGACGTTGAGGCCCGGATTGACCGATGGCACCCACGGATAGCTGTCGGGATAGTACTGCGGCCCCCAGAAACCGACTTCCTCGCCGATCGACACCACAGCGCCGTACGGTCCCTGCACCGCTCCCTTGAGCAGGTAGTAGGAGACGGTGAATGGGTTGGGAACCGAAAGCAATCCGGCCGGGGTCGGTATGTCGGCGTAGTTGGCGCCCACCCCGTAGTCGGCGTAACCCAGATCCACCAGAACCCGCAGTTGCGGTTGGATCAAATTGGCCAGCGGCGGACCGACGTAGGGGATGTCGCGGATGGGCTGCACCAAGGGCAGATCCTGCGTCAAGAGCATGTAGTACTGGGTGTGGCCGGTGTACCCCGGTGAGGTCGGCAACGGTACCGCGTTGGCCAATTCGGCCGGCGTGACCGTCGGGTAGACGTTGTGCACGTAGAAGTAGCCCATCATCGCGTTGAGGTCGGCCAGCACGTTGAGCGGGTACTGCGGAACATGAGCGACACCGTCGTACTGGGCCGTGTAGATGGTCGTCTCGTAGGGAGTGTTCGCGGGCGTCGCACCGGTGAACGACACATCCATGACCGGGATGTAGAAGCCGGGGAAGCGGGCGAGGATTCCGCCGCCGGGATTGTTGGGTGAGCCGATCATCATGAAGGCCAGATCGTTGGGATGCGGCGCTCCCGCGGCCATCATGTTGACGATCTCGTTGTGGACGATCGACGCGCTCTGTGAAAAACCGAACGCCACCACATCGTTGCCGCCGAGCAGTTCTGCTTTGATCGCGTTGTCGAGAATCGTCACGCCTTGGGCCACCGATTGGTTGAACGTCAGGTCACCAATTCTCGGCGTCAACGGCCACAGTTGCTCGGGCGTCGTAAGGCCTTGCGGGATCGCACCCGCGAAAGACGGCTGAATGTATTTGGTGTTGATCTCGTTGATGTACTTCAGCGACGGTGTCGGATTGCTGGTGCCACTCATGATCAGTGCCGTGATCGGGTTTGCCAGCAGCGGCGACGGCGCGATGGTCAGCGCGCCCGCTCCGGCGCCGGAGGTGCCCTGGGTCGCGTTGCTCAGGAGGGCGGCGTTGCGCCACTCGGCCTGCACGTAATTGGTGGCAGCGTCAGCCAGGGCCCTGGTGAACTCGCTGTGAAACTTGGCAACGCGGCTTGCGGCCCAGCGGTACTGGTCCCCGTGCGCGCTGAACACACCGGCAATGGCCGCCGATACCTCGTCGCCGGCGGCCGGCATGAGCCCGGAGGTCCGGACGGTCGCCGCGGAACAAGCGTTTTCCACGGTCGTGCCGATGCGACCCAGGTCCGCAGCGGCCGACGCTAGAAAACTGGGCGCGGTCGACAGGTTCATGCTGCGATCTTGCTATGGGCCCGCTTGATGGGCAGGAAGTTCGGCGCGATCCGGTCAGCCGAGGATTTCCAGCACGTCCCCGAGAGTACCGCTGAGCAGGGACAGTGCGGTTACCGGCGGTTGGCTGAGCTGCGGGCCGAGGTAGAAATTCAGCCCTGGGTTGATCGACGGAACCCAGGGATACTCGTTCGGGAAGTACTCGGGTCCCCACAGACCGGCCTGCACGCCTATCTCCACCGCCGCACCATACGGCGCCAGCAAGGTGCCCTTGGCCAGGTAATAGGCGACATTGAAGGGGTTGGGGATGTTGATCAGCCCTGCCGGAGTGGGTAGATCGGCGTATCCGTAGTCGGAGTACCCGAGGTCGACCATGACTCGCAACTGGGGCTGTATGAGGTCGGCCAGCACCGGACCGGCGTACGGAATATCCCGGATGGGCTGCAAAAGCGGTAGGTCCTGCGTCAGGAACATGTAGTACTGCGTGTTGCCGGCGTACCCCGGCGACGTGGGCAACAGAACCGCATTCGCCATGTCGGCCGCCGAGGTCAACGGGTAATTGCCGTGCACGTAGAAGTAACCCATGACGGCGTTGATGTCGGCGAGGATGTTGAGCGGGTATTGCGGAGTGTGCGCGACGCCGTCGTACTGCGCGGTGTAGACGTAGGTCTCGTAGGGGTTGCCGGCCGGCAGCGCACCATTGAACGGCACGTCCAGGAACGGAATGTAGAAACCGGGGAAGCGGGACAGCAGGCCCCCATTGGGGTTATTGCCGGCGGCGGCCAAAATGAACGACAGGTCGTTGACGTGCGGTGAGCCGGCCGCCATCAGGTTGAGTATCTGGTTGTTGACTATCGAGGCGCTCTGCGAGTAGCCGAACGTGATGACGTCATTGCCGGCGGCGAGCTGCGCATTGATCGCGTTGTTCAGTATCGACACGCCTTTGGCGACCGATTGGTTGTACGTCATATTGCCCAGGTCCGGAGTGACGGGCCAGAACTGCTCGGGAGTTGGCAGCACGAGGGGATTGGCCCCCGGGTACAGCGGCTTGATGTACCGGTTGAAGACATTGGTGAGGTATTTGGCGTTGGGAATCGGATTGTTGGTGCCGCCCATGATCAGTGCGGTGATCGGGGGCGTCAGCGTCGCCGCCGCGGCGGCGGTCGGGGGTTGCGTCAGCAGCGACTGCATGCCGTTGAGCAGCGCGCCGTTCAGCGCTTCGGCCTGGGTGTAGGCGCTCGCGGCGTTCGACAGGGCTCTGGTGAATTCATCCTGGAACAGCGAGGCCTGCTTGATAACCGCCTGGTATTCGTCGCCGTACGCGCTGAACAGGTCCGCGATCGCGGCCGAGACTTCGTCACCTGCGGCAGCCAGCAGTCCTGAGGTCCGACCAGCCGCGGCGGCGTTGGCGGCGTGGATCGCCGCGGCGATCCCGTCCACGTCGGTCGCCGCCGCCGCGAGTGTCTCAGGGGCAGTGAGCAGGTACGACATCTCCCCGTCCTTCCCATTGACCGGTCCCCGTCCCGGCCCGGCGCGCACTACCCGCAACTGCGGGTTAGGTATGAACCAGAGAGTAGAACTGTGCGCGCGGGAATTCCGGCGTTTCGGCAGTTAATTGCCGACGGTTTGCAGGTGTTTGTCGAGAAAGGCGATCTGGTCGGCGATCACGCGCTCGAATGCATCGTCGACATAGATGGCGAAATGGCCTTCGGGGTAGATCTTGACTTCGCCGCGCGGTGCCCTGGCGGCATAACGCAGCGTCGGCCCCGCCGGTGCGACCGAATCGGTTTGGCACACGCAGAACAGGATTGGACACGGAATTTTGGCGGCGCTGCGGCCGGGCCGGTAGAAAAGCACCTTCAACCCGATGCGGGCGGCGATCTCGTTGCGCAACTCCACGCCCTCGGGCACCAGTCTCAGGTAGCCCGAATAGGCATCGGGGGCGGTCATCACGGCGACCTCGCCCGGCATGCCTGCGGTCGGAATCATGACCGGAGGCTTGCCCCGGCGGGCACCGAGCAGGTCGCGTATCGCCAGCGCGGTGACCCGGGCGGCGGTCACGGGGTTGATCGCTTTGATGGACGCCAGGCCGTCGGTGAACGGGCACTGTGCCACCGCCGCGGCGACACCGGGCAGCCGGGCCGCTGACGCGATGACGTGGCCGCCCCCGAAAGATGTGCCCCACAGCGCAATTCGATCCGGATCTATTCCGGGCAGGGTGTGCGCGAAGTCGACGGCCGCCGCCCAGTCGGCGAGCTGCAGGTTGACGTCGAGGAGCTGGCGCGGCCGGCCTTCGCTGTCGCCGAAGTTGCGGTAGTCGAAGACCAGGCAGGCGTAACCGGCCGCGGCGAACCGCTCGGCGTACGCGTCGAGTCGCATCGTGCGCACCGCGCCCAGGCCGTGTGCCATCACCAGCAGTGGCACCGGGCCCGGGATCTCGGGTCGGTACAGCCAGGCGCTGATCCGGTCTGAGCCGGAGGTGAACGAGACGTCTTCGCGCGGCGGCATAGCGCAACAATAGTGCCGCCGAAAGGCCCGAAAAATTATGGACTACTGTCTAGAAAAGCTACAGCGTTGTGGGGACGGAGGACACTCATGGCGATTCGCGTCGCCCATGTGGGCACCGGAAATGTCGGCGGCCTCGCTCTGGCCCAGCTCATCACCAACCCGGCATTCGAACTCACCGGAGTGTGCGTGTCCACGCCGGAGAAGGTGGGACGCGACGCCGGCGAATTGTGCGGGGTCGGTCTGGACGCGGGCGTCGAGACCGGCGTGCTGGCCGTGAACAACCTCGACGCGCTGCTCGCCGAGCAGTCCGACTGCATCGTCTACTGCGCGATGGGCGACACCCGGTTGCCCGACGCCATGGCCGACGTGATGCGGATCCTGGCCGCCGGTGTCAATGTCGTGGGTTCCTCGCCGGGGCTGTTGCAGTATCCGTGGGGCGTGATACCGGAGAAGTACATCGGGCGCGTGGAAGCTGCTGCACAGCAAGGGAATTCGAGCATCTTTATCACCGGCGTCGACCCCGGTTTCATCAACGACCTGATCCCCTTCGCGCTCGCCGGCACCTGCCAGCGCATCGAAGCGGTGCGGTGCATGGAGATACACGATTACGCGAGTTACAACGGCGCCGAGGTCATGCACTACATGGGGTTCGCCCGTCCGCTGGACGAGATTCCGATGTTGCTGCAGCCGGGTGTGCTGAGTATCGCGTGGGGGACGGCGATCCGTCAGCTGGCGGCCGGCCTGGGCATCGAGGTCGACGAGATCACCGAGTCTTACCAGCGTGAGCCCGCTCCCGAAGACTTCGACATCGCGGTCGGGCGCGTGGCGAAGGGCACCCTGGCCGTGCTGCAGTTCGAGATCCGTGGGATGGTCAACGGCCGCCCGGCGATCGTCATCGAGCACATCACCCGTTTGCGTCCCGATCTGCGCCCCGACCTGCGTCAGCCCGCGGCGGGAACCGGTTCCTACCGGGTGGAGATCACCGGGGAGCCGTCTTACGCCGTGGACATTGTGCCCACCAGCCGCAAGGGTGATCACAACCATGCGGCGATCGCCGGTGCCGCCGGCCGCATCGTCAATTCCATTCCGGATGTGATCGCGGCGCCGCCCGGCATCAGGAGCACGCTGGACCTGCCGTTAGTCACCGGAAAAGGACTCTTCACACCCAACTAGTGGTCTAGGGAAAGGAACCGGCTGCGATGGAACGACCGGGACGGGTCGAAGGCAAGGTCGCGCTGATCAGCGGCGGGGCCCGGGGAATGGGCGCCGAGGATGCGCGGCTGCTGGTCACCGAAGGCGCCAAGGTGGTGATCGGTGACATCCGCGACGACGAGGGCAAAGCGCTGGCCTCTGAATTGGGTGATGCGGCACGCTATGTCCATCTCGACGTGACGCAACTCGACCAGTGGGAAGCCGCGGTCGCCACTGCTGTCGGTGAGTTCGGCAAGCTCGACGTGCTGGTCAACAACGCCGGCATCGTCGCGGCCGGGCCGCTGCGCGAATTCCGGATGGACAAGTGGCAGCAGGTGCTCGACGTCAACCTGACCGGCACCTTCCTGGGCATGCGTTCGGTGGTCGACCCGATGACCGAGGCCGGCGGCGGTTCCATCATCAACATCTCTTCGATCGAAGGGATCCGCGGCGCGCCAATGGTGCATCCCTACGTCGCGTCGAAGTGGGCGGTGCGCGGTATCACCAAATCCGCAGCCCTGGAACTGGCGCCGTTGAACATCCGGGTGAATTCGGTGCACCCCGGCTTCATCCGCACCCCGATGACCGCGCACCTGCCCGAGGACATGGTCACCATTCCGTTGGGCCGGCCGGCCGAGGCGCGCGAAGTCGCGACGTTCGTCGTGTTCCTCGCCAGCGACGAAGCGTCCTACGCCACCGGCAGCGAGTTCATCATGGACGGCGGTCTGGTGACCGACGTTCCGCACAAGCAGTTCTGAGCATGCCGTCGAGCCTGACCGTCCTCCTGACCGAGGTGGTGGGCTCGAATCAGGTCGTCACCGACCCCGACGTCCTGGCGGGCCGCAGCGTCGACCACACCGGCCGGTATCGCGGCAAGGCCAGCGCGCTGGTCCGTCCGGGATCGGCAGACGAGGTCGCCGCGGTGCTCCGGGTGTGCCGCGATGCCGGCGCGCACGTCACGGTCCAGGGCGGTCGCACCTCGCTGGTGGCCGGCACGGTGCCAGAGCACGACGACGTGCTGCTGTCCACCGAAAGGCTCTGTGCTGTCGGCGAAGTCGATGCGGTCGAGCGCCGGGTGTCGGCCGGCGCCGGGGCCACGCTGGCGACGGTGCAGGGTGTCGCCGCGGCGGCGGGCCTGGTGTTCGGCGTCGACCTGGCCGCCCGCGACAGCGCGACTATCGGCGGCATGGCCTCCACCAACGCCGGCGGCCTGCGCACCGTCCGGTACGGGAACATGGGGGAGCAGGTCATCGGCCTGGACGTGGCACTGCCCGACGGCTCGGTGCTGCGCCGGCACAGCCGGGTGCGCAGCGACAACACCGGCTACGATCTGCCGTCGCTGTTCGTCGGCGCCGAGGGCACTCTGGGCGTCATCACCGCGCTGGACCTGCGGCTGCACCCGACGCCGTCGCACCGGGTGACGGCGGTCTGCGGGTTCGCCGAGCTCGGGGCGTTGGTCGAGGCGGGCCGGGCGTTCGCCGAAGTGGACGGGATCGCAGCGCTGGAGTTGATCGACGGCCGGGGCGCGGCGCTGACGCGCGATCAGCTGGGGGTCGGGGCGCCGGTCGCCGGCGACTGGCTGCTCCTGGTGGAGCTGGCGGCGGACCACGACCAGACGCAGCGACTGGCGGGGCTGCTGGATGGTGTGCAGATGTGCGGTGAACCGGCGGTTGGCGTGGATACTGTTGCGCAACAACGGTTGTGGCGGCTGCGTGAGTCGCTGAACGAGGTGCTCGGCGTGTACGGGCCGCCGTTGAAATTCGATGTGTCGCTGCCCTTGCCGGCCGTCGACGGGTTTGCCCGCGACGCGGTGACGTTGATCGGTGACCGCGTGCCCGAGGCCCTGCCGGTGTTGTTCGGCCATGTGGGGGAGGGCAATCTGCACCTGAACGTGCTGCGCTTCCCGGCGGAGCACGAGCCGGCGCTGTATGCCGAGATGATGGAGCTGATCTCCGGCTGCGGCGGCAACGTCAGTTCTGAGCACGGTGTCGGCACAGTGAAGAGGCCCTACCTGGGGATGTCCCGGCAGGAGGCCGATGTCGCCGCGATGCGCGCCGTGAAGGCGGCGCTGGACCCGACCGGCTACCTCAACGCGGCGGTGCTGTTCAGTCGGTAGTTCCTTTGATGCCGACGGCGTGGCGCAGCTGGGCCAGGAACTGGTCGGCATCGTCGCTGCGAACGACGTAGTGCGAGATGGCGATTCGGATCGCGGTGGCGGCCTTCACCGCGGCGTTGGGCCCGGGCAGAAGACGTTGCAGCCCTTCCCGCATCTCCGGGATGACGCCGGACATCTGCGGCAGGACATGCTCGGGCTCGATGTCGACCATGCGCACGCCCGAGTACGAGTACTGATAGTCGACGATGAATCGCAAAGCCGCGTCCAGCCTTTCGACGCCCTTGAGCCCGGCCGTCGCCTTCGCCAGCCCCTTCTCGAAATTCTCGCGCTCGTATTTGGAGAACGCCGACATCAGCTCTTCCTTGGAGGCGAACCAGCGGTAGAGCGTGGGGCGCGATACCCCGGCCTGCGCTGAGACCTCGGACAGGCTGAGTTTGGTCTTGCCGCTGCGGGCCAGTACTTCCGCGGTGGCGGCCAGGATCCGCTGGCGGGTCGAGGTGTCGTTCTCCATGCTTTCGCTCACCGGCGACGGCTGGCTCATGACTCGTTCTCTCCCAACGGGTTCCGCTTGGGCGGCCGGGGCCGCACCAGCACCGACTGCTGGATGGCGCCGACCGCACCCTGCTGGTCGAACAGTGTTCCGATTGTGGTGCCGATGCCGTCCGGGCCGTAGCTGGTTTCCGCACGGATGCCGATCCAGTCACCGTCGGGAACCCGGAAGACGTGCACGGCCAGATCGGTGTTGACGAAGGTGAACTTGGTGATGTCCAGCTTGCTGCCGATGCCGTTGGCGCAATCGGCCACCGCGAACAAGCGCTCCAGCGGCGTCATGGTTTCACCGGCGACCAGGTCCGCGACGGGCCTGATCCACGATTCACCCGGGCCCGGCGTCATCGGAACGGTCAACCACAGCCACTCCAGGCTGTGGACGTAGTTGCGGTCCCAGTTCCTTGCCTTCAGGTTGCGGTCCCGCGCCTCCGACAGGGGGCGTAGCGCCGGCATCGGCGCATGGGCGACCGCCGCGGTGTCGACGTGCTGCAGCCGCCATCCACTGGCCCGGGCCACCGGTCGCGGTTCACCGTCGGGTCCCAGTGCCAGCATCTCGGCGGTGACCAACTCGATCTGCCTGCCGCTGCGTTCGAGCTTCGAACGGACCCACAGGTCCCCTTCCACCGGGACCGCGCCGAGCAGGTCGATCACCACGCGGCTCAGCCGGGTGTCGTCGCGCCGCTCACAACGTTCCAGCGCACGCGTCAGCAACGCCGACACCGGCGCACCGTGCTGGATCGAGGACGACCAGGTGCCGCGGGCCAGGTCGGTGGCGCGGAATTTCTCGCCCTGCGCGTCGGCGTCTGGAATATCCTGGATCAGCTCGTAGTACGAGTCGGTCATCATCCCCCTTTCCGGTCAGGGCAGGCCGGCGCCCGGAATGTCCACCCGCACCGCGTCCAGCCTGGCCGAGCGGGTGCCTACCAGTCGCTTGGGATAAGCATCGGTGCTCGACAGCAGAAACAGGGTGCGCCGCTCCGGACCGCCGAGCGTGCAGGCGATGGCTGCCCGGTCGCCCAGGTCTATCCGGTCGGTCACGTCGCCGCCCTCGGTGATTCGCTCGAACTGGTGGGCCAGGGTCATCGCCGCCCACACCCCGCCCTCGGCGTCGAGCGCGATGCCGTCGGGCGGGCCGTCCAGGCCGTCGGCGAAGACGCGCCGGCCGGCGAGCCCGCCGTCCTTGTCGACGGTGTACGCGGTGAGTCGGCGGCCGGTGGACTCGGCGACGATCAGGGTATCGCCGCCCGGCGAGATGACCATGCCGTTGGGGAAGTCGAGGTCGGTCGCCACCACGGTCGCGTTGTTGTCGGTGTCCAGCCGGATGACGGTGCCGCCCTCGAACGCCTGGGACCCGATGTAGGCGCGTCCGAGGTTGTCGATCACCATGTCGCCGAGGCTCGCGGGTGCGAGGGCGGACAGGTCGGCAACGGGCTCCACGGTCTCGCCGTCGTACCGGAGCACCTTCTTGTCCTCGGTGGACACGATGAGCAGCGATCCGTCGGGACGGAAACCCAGTCCTGACGGTGTATGACCCGGCAGTGGCAGCGTGGTGAGCGAGCCGCGCAAGTTGCAGGTGTGCACGGCTTCGCCGAGCATGTCGGAGAACCACAGCAGGCCCTCGAACCAGCGCGGGCCCTCACCGAAGCAAAAGCCGTCGGCGAGCGGGGTCGGCGCCAGCGAGCCTTTACAAATCACTGCCAAAGTGTCATGCACCACAGGCGTCGCTGTCAACGCGGGCATGGCTCGGTACGAGCTTTACAAATTTTGCACGAAATGTCACGCTGAGCCGTGAGCTGCCGGAACAAGGGGTGAGCGCGTTGACGACAGAGTCTGAACAGGTCCAGTGGTCGGTGGAGAGCCTGCTGGATCTCTTCGAGGTGCGGCCCGAGGGCCCAGATCGGTTCACCGCCGACACCGGGCTGGCCGGGCAGGACGGCCGGCAGGTGGTGGAGGGTACGCAGGTGGTCGCTCAGGCGATTGTGGCCGCCGCGAAGCGATTTGAGGGCAAGTCCGTGCGCTCGGCGCACGCGGTGTTCGCCCGCGCGGTGATGGTGGGGCCGCCCATCGAACTCCTCCTCGATGTGCTCAACGAAGGCCGCTCCACCGCAACGGCGATCATCTCGGTGTTGCAGGGCGGCAGGCGATGTGTGAGCGTCACGGTGCTGACCGACGTTCCGACGGATGACGTCATCCGTCATCACCTGACCCGTCCTGACGTCGCGTCGCCGGCAGAAGCCAACGTTGTCGAGATGCCGATGGCCGGTCGGGAACTGCGCCTGGTCGACGTGGTCGATGTGAACAGCCCGGACGAGGTCGGTCCGCCGGAACTGTACGCATGGCTGCACTACGATCCCATCCCGGAGCGAGACGATCTGGCGAAGGCACTGCTCGCGTATTTCACCGGCCACCTGGGCATTTCGACCACCATGCGGGCGCATCCCGGTATCGGCACTGCCCAAGCGCACCTCACGGTGTCGACCGCGCCGATGTCGATCTTCGTGTCGTTCCACGAGCCGGTGCGCTGGGACGACTGGCTGCTCTACAGCCACGAGAGCACGCAGGTCGGTGCGGGAATGTCGTACGTGCGCGGCACCGTGCATACCGAAGACGGCGACCTGCTGTGTTCCTTCGCCCAGGAGGCGCTGATCCGCCCGCTGCGCACCAGTGACACCTCGATCAACGCTGCGGCCCGGTTCTAATTCCCGTGCGTTTCACCATCACTCATCCGATGCACAGCCATCCGTACAACCCGGAGCTGGTCAGCGGAGACGGCATCGCAACGGTGGCGGCGGCGGCGGAGAAGGCCGGGTTCCACGGGTTCGGGTTCACCGACCATCCGGCCCCTTCCCAGCGCTGGCTGGAGGCGGGCGGCCACGACGCACTGGATCCGTTTGTGGCTCTTGGCTTTGCGGCAGCACGAACCTCCACGTTGCGTCTTATTCCGAACATCGTGGTGCTGCCCTACCGAAACCCGTTCGTGGTGGCCAAATCCGGAGCGACGCTGGATCTGCTGTCCGATGGCCGGTTCACCCTTGCGGTGGGCGTGGGTTATCTGCGGCGGGAATTCGCCGCTCTGGGCGTGGACTATGACAAGCGTGCCGAGTTGTTCGAGGAATCGCTGCAGGCAATCCGGGCCATCTGGACGTCCGACGACATCTCCTTCGAGGGGCAGCATTTCACCGCGCGCGGGATCACCGCCCACCCGTTGCCGGTGAGCCGGCCGCATCCGCCGATCTGGATCGGCGGCAATACCGGAACGGCCCGCCAACGGGTTGCGCAATACGGAGACGGCTGGTGTCCCTTCCCGGCCCCCGCCGGACTGGCGCGTACCGCCGGCACCGCCGTCATCGACTCGATGGAGTCACTGGCCGCCGGAATCGGCGATCTCCGCAGGCGCTGCGACGCGGTGGGTAAGGATTGGTCGACGGTCGACATCACCTTCAGCAACTTCGCGGGCGGCAATCCGGCCGGCGACGACTTCAACGCCGACGCCTACCTGGATGGTCTGGAAGAGCTTGCCGCACTGGGCGTTACGTGGGTATCCGCGCATCTGCCCGGTGACAGCCTGGCGCATGCGCTGGAAACGATGGACCGGTTCCGTTCTCTGGTGATCGACGTGATCTGAATGGACTTCTCTGTCGTGCCGTTGTCGGACGACGACCGGGCTTTCTATGACCGGATGCGCGCGTTCATCACGGAGCACGTGACCGACGAGGTGCGCCGGCGAAATCGCGACTTGGGTGAAAACTTCGACGAGCGCGTGCATTTGGCGCTGGGCGAAGCCGGCTTCCTGGCGTCGGACTGGAAGCCGGAAGCGGACGGCGGGTTCAGCGCCGTCCGTCGTCGCATCTTCAACCTGGAGATCGCGCGGGCTCATACCCCCTGGTATCACTGGGGCACGACGTCCGTCGTCGCGCATCTCGTGCAGCAGTTCGCGGTGCCCGAGCTCGTGGAGATGGTGCTGCCGGGCGTGCTGTCCGGGGAGGTGCGGTTATCTCTCGGCTACACCGAACCCGAAGGCGGCTCAGACGTCGCGACCTGCAAGACCCGTGCGGTACGGGACGCAGACGGCTGGATCATTAACGGCTCCAAGATTTTCACCTCGAACGCGCAGAACGCGAAGTACGTCTTCCTGCTGACCAACACCGATCCGCAGGGACCGAAACATCGGAACCTGACGATGTTTCTGGTGCCGCTGGATTCACCGGGCATCGAGATTCAGGGCATTCGTACCCTCGACGGTGACCGCACGAATATCGTTTTCTACAGCAACGTGCGCGTCGAAGACCTGTACCGGATCGGTGAGGTCAACGGCGGATGGACGGTGATGCGTGCCGCATTGGATTCCGAGCACGGGTTGACCGAACCCGATGCCGAGGGGCTGCAGGACGTCGCGGCGATGGCGGGTCACGGCGTGTTGATGGCCGAAGCGGTCGACCGGGTGGCCGCTGTCGCGGACGTGGACGACTCGTCGGTGTTGTATCGCCTGGGGCGCAGTTTCGCGCGGACGGAAGCGGCGTTGTCCAGCCCTGGGATGTTCGGACGGGTCGCGATCGGCCAGACCATGCGCGACATCTCGGCGGACCTGATGGACATGCTGGGGCCGGCGGCGGCGTTGCCGACGGATACCGAGGGATCCG
The DNA here is from genome assembly GCF_030755175.1 of Mycobacterium sp. TY814. Lineage (NCBI taxonomy): Bacteria > Bacillati > Actinomycetota > Actinomycetes > Mycobacteriales > Mycobacteriaceae > Mycobacterium > Mycobacterium sp. TY814. Next base: position 2,660,929 of record NZ_JAUFRY010000001.1, on the reverse strand, counting down.
CCGACGACGGCTCGGCCGAGCACCTTTTCCGGTTGGCGCTGCCGATGGGCATTTACGGCGGTTCGCTGGAGGTCTTCCGCAACATGATCGCCCAGCACGAACTGCGGCTGGGCCGCCCGGCCTACGGGAGTTCGGCCTCGACCTGAACTTTGGCGTGGTCGAAGCTGAAATGCTCTGCTATTGGCTGGCTTTCGGGATACGGTTCGGCGTAGGTCCAGGCAATGTCCTCGTCGCCGTCGAGTGCCGCCCAATACGTCGCGTACCCCTTGTAGTTGCAGTACGTCGACGTGTCGGTTCGGCGTAGCAGCTCGGTACGCACATGGTGGGGAGCCACGTAAAGCCTTGGCTCGAGCGCGGTTTCGAAGACGATTGTGGTGTCGTCGGTGTCGACCAGCAGTGTGCCGTGAAGCGATACTCGCAGCCTTCGGCGCGTCGGCCGGCAGTCGACACGGTGATACGGGTTGGGCGGGTAATGCACGAGTTTGCGTCCCTCCTCGAACCAGGCGTCGACCGCGGTCCAGGGCACGTGGACGTATCCCGGCGCTTCCGGCTCGGGTTCGGTTGGGAGGCCGGTGATTACGCCTTCGGGGAAGACATAACTGAGCGGGTGGCTGCGCCGGTGCACCATCAGTGCGCTCTCGGTATCGATGACGATCCGTCCGTTGTGCAGGGCCTGAACCCGACGCGGATGTGGCTCGATGTAGACGACGTCGTGCGGGATGGGAGGGGCGAATCGGCCGGCGGGGTCGCCGCTGAGTGGGCCGCGACCGGCTACCAGGCTCATTCTGCAAGGGTACGGCGGAGATCCCCGCATCGTGGTACTATCGAACATGTGTTCGACTTCGCGCAGTTCTCGCAGGTGGACCCCGGTGCCACCGAAGCCGAACTCGTCGCGCGCATCGAGGCGCTGGAGCAACTCAAATCCGCCGCCGCCGCCGGACAGGCCCGCGCCGCCGCCGCCCTGGACACCGCCCGGCGCGCCGCAGAATCCGCCGCCGGGGTCCCCGCGGCCCAGCGGGGCCGCGGAGTGGCCAGCGAAGTCGCGCTGGCCCGCCACGACTCCCCGGCCCGCGGGGGACGGCACCTCGGGTTCGCCAAAGCCCTCGTCCACGAGATGCCCCACACCCTGGCCGCACTGGAACACGGGGTGCTCTCGGAATGGCGGGCCACCCTCATCGTGCGCGAATCGGCCTGCCTGGACGTCGAAGACCGCCGCGCACTGGACCGCGAACTGTGCGCCGACACCACCGCACTGCACGGCCTCGGGGACAAACGGATCATCGCCGCAGCCAAAACAATCGCCTACCGCCGCGACGCCCGCGCCGTCGTCGAGCGCGCCGCCAAAGCCCCCCAGGACCGCACCGTCACCATCCGCCCCGCCCCCGACACCATGACCTGGGTCAGCATCCTGCTGCCCGTGGCCCAGGGAGTCGGGATCTACGCCGCACTACGCCGCGCCGCCGACACCACCGTCGACCACCGCACCCGCGGCCAAGTCATGGCCGACACCGCCTTCGAACGCCTCACCGCCACCCCCGCCACCACCCCCGCACCGATCGCCCTCAACGTCGTCATCTCCGACCGGGCCCTGCTCGGCGGCGCCAACGACGCCGCCCTGCTCGAAGGCTACGGCCCCATCCCCGCGGAGGTGGCCCGCACATGGCTCAACGCCGCGCTGGCCGATCACCACGCACTGGCCACCCTGCGCCGCCTCTACGCCAACCCCCAAACCGGTGCCCTGGTAGCCATGGAATCGCGCGCCCGAGCCTTCCCCCGCGCCCTGGCCGCCTTCATCAACCTGCGCGACCAAACCTGCCGCACCCCCTACTGCGATGCCCCCATCCGCCACCGCGACCACATCCAACCGGTCAAACACGGCGGACCCACCACCGCCACCAACGGACAAGGCCTCTGCGAACGCTGCAACTACACCAAAGAAACACCCGGCTGGACCGTCACCGCCCACCACCACAACGGCCACCACACCACCGAACACCAAACCCCCACCAAAGCGCGCTACCGATCCACCGCCCCACCGATCTACACCGTCACCCATATCAGCGAAATGGAGGACGCCCTCGGCATCACCGTGATCGACCTGCACGCTGCCTAGCCTTTCGTACGAAAAGGCTTTATTGACGCGGGCGCAGGCGTACCGTCCTCTGCGGGTACTCGAGAGTTCCGCCTGACAAGGGGGTCAATCGTGGCAAACTTCGTTACCTTTCCGCCGGAAATCAATTCTCTGCTGATGTTCAGCGGCGCGGGGTCGGCGCCGATGCTGAATGCGGCGGCGGCTTGGGACGGTCTGGCAACGGAGTTGGGAACGGCGGCATCGTCCTTCTCGACGGTGACCGCCGACCTGACCGGTAGCTCCTGGCGGGGAGCGGCAGCGGCAGCGATGACCGCGGCGGCCGCGCCCTATGCGGATTTCTTGAGGACGGCATGCGCCCAGGCGGCAGGTGCGGCCGAACAGGCCAGGGCGGTGGCCGATGTGTTCGAGGCCGCCCGGGCCGCGACAATCCATCCGCTGGCAGTGGCGGCCAACCGAAATTCTTTCGTCCAGCTGATCAGGTCCAACTGGCTTGGGCTCAACGCGCCGGCGATCATGGCCGCCGAAGGGCGTTACGAGCAGATGTGGGCCGCGGACGTCGAAGCGATGACGGGCTATTACGCAGGCGCATCGGCCGCGGCGGCGCAGTTGCCCATTGATCTGCAACGGTTCCTGCAGAACCTGCCCAGCCTGGGGATCGGCAACAGGGGCAACGCGAACATAGGACACGGCAACACCGGCACCGGAAACATCGGCATCGGCAACAGCGGCACCGACAACACCGAACTGGTGCCGCCACAGTCGGGCAACTACAACATCGGCGGCGGCAACAATGGCAGCTTCAACGTCGGTGGCGGCAACAACGGCAACAAGAACATCGGCTTCGGCAATTTCGGCAACGGGAACATCGGCTTCGGCAACGGCGGCCCCACCGACCTGTCCAATCCGAACCTCTTCACTTTTCAAACGACCGCCGGCAACAACAACGTGGGCATGGGTAACACCGGTAGCGACAATGTCGGTCTGGGGAATCTCGGTAACGGAAACATCGGCGGCGGGAACACCGGCAACGGCAACGTGGGAGCCGGAAACACCGGCGTCGGAAACTTCGGCTTCGGCAACAGTGGCAATGGCAACATCGGGATCGGACTGGTCGGCAACGGCCGGGTGGGCATCGACCTGGCCGGGCTGTTCGCCAACGGCAACATCGGCCTGTTCAATTCGGGTGACCACAACATCGGCTTCTTCAATTCCGGTAGCGGCAACATCGGGATCTTCAGCTCGGGCACCAATACCGTTTATCCGGGCCAGATCAACAGCTTCGGATTCGGAAACTCAGGGACCGGCAGTCTCGGCTTCGGCAACGCCGGCGCGGGCAACGTCGGGTTCTTCAATTCGGGTCTGCTCAACACCGGCTGGGGTAACGCGGGCTCGATCAATACCGGCGGCTGGAACGGCAACAACCTCAACACGGGGTTCTGGAACTCGGGTGAGACCAATACGGGCTTCGGCAATTCCGGCCACGTCAACACCGGCTTCGGGAATGCAGGCAATGTGAACACCGGCTTCGGTATCGACACCGATGCGGGTGACGTCGGCATCGGCGCCGTCGCCAACTCAGGGTTCGGCAACACCGGTGCCGGAATCTCGGGGTTCGGCAACAACGGCGGGGACGCCGGTCACGGAGTATCCGGCTTCTTCAACACGATCGTCGCGGCGCTGCAGTCATCGGGCGTCAGCTCGGGCTTCTTCAACACCGCTGTCACCGGCGCCGTGGGCCCGTTCCCGGCAGGCGTGCTGAGCGGGTTCAACTCGGGCATGTTCAACACGGGGACCGCCAACTCGGGCATCCTGAGCCTCGGGCAATTGGTGATGAATGCGGGGTGATTAAGGTCCCAGTCATGGCGGGACCAGTGCAGGGCATCAAGGTCGTCGAACTCGGAGTCTGGGTTGCCGGGCCGGCGGCGGCCGCAATCCTCGCCGACTGGGGCGCCGATGTCATCAAGATCGAACCGCCGACGGGAGACCCCGGCCGGATGTTCGGCCGGATGCTGGGCTGCGACCTCGGGGTGAACCCGCCGTTCGAGATGGACAACCGGTCCAAGCGCAGCGTGGTGCTGGACCTGACCACCGACAGCGGCCGGCGCACGGCGCTCGAATTGCTCTCGGACGCAGATGTTTTCATCACCAATGTGCGGCCCGGCGCGCTGAAAAGGCTGGGACTGGATTACCACACGCTCGCCGCCGATCACCCCCGCCTGGTGTACGGCCTGATCACCGGGTACGGCGAAACCGGGCCGGATGCCGACCGCGCCGCCTACGACGTCGCGGCGTTCTGGTCGCGGGGCGGGATCGCCCATCTGCTCACCCGGCCCGGTGACACACCGCCGTTCCAGCGCGGCGGCATGGGCGATCACTCCGCGGGCATGACCCTGGCCGGCGCCGTCTGTGCGGCACTGCTGGCCCGCGAGCGCACCGGTGCCGGGCAACTGGTGTCAACGTCGCTCTACCGCCAGGGTGCCTACACGGTGAGCTTCGATCTGAACACCTACCTGCTCACCGGACAGCCGATCGCGATCGGGGAACGCGCCAGCATGGCCAACCCGTGCATGAACAACTATGCCGCCGGCGACGGCCGACGGTTCTGGATCGTCGGACTGGAAGTGAACCGCCACTGGCCGGCCCTCTGCCGGGTGGTGGGTCGCACCGACTGGCTGAGCGACCCGCGCTATGCCGACGCGCGCGGGCGCGCGGCGAACGCGGTCCAGCTGATCGCCGCACTGGATGAGATCTTCGCGACCAAGTCGCTGGACGAATGGGCGGACCTGTTCGCCGCCGAACCGGATTTCTTCTGGTCGCCGATCAACACGCTCGAGGACATCGTGGCCGACGAACAATTCCACGCCGCTGGCGGCATCGTCGATGTGCCGGACGGAGACGCGATCGTACCGATGGTGGCCACCCCTGCCGATTTCCACGGAACGCCCAGTTCACCGCGTTCTGTGGCACCGCAACTCGGCCAGCACACCGATGAGGTTCTGGCCGAACTCGACGCCCGCCGGCGGCCCTGAACGCGCAGCGAAGCTTTACAAAACTAAGCCAAAATGTCACGCTTGGTGACGGCCCATGGCAAGCGCGACGAGCCACGCCATTTGCGGGGGGCGTGGCATTAGGAACGGATCGATGGTTACTCCAACGTTCGATATTCATCCGGGTAGGGGCACGACCCAACGGGCCCGGCCCGACGGCCAGGTGCTGCGTCACCGCCTCGACGTCATCGCCGTCGGCACCGACGACGTCGTTCACGGCGCCGGCGGCTGGCTGTATGACCGGGTGATGGCCGGTTGGCAGGTGAACGTGCTGTTGCCGCACGGGTGCGACACCCGCCCGCTGCGAGTGCTGGGACTTCGGGTGCTGGACGCGGACTTCGACGTATCCGGACCGATGGGCCAGGGCCTGGCCGTCAGCGTGAAGGCATTCGCGGCCGACGAGCGCGTTCGCGCGCTGGTGCGCAAGGCGGTAGCCAGCCGGTTGACTGAAGTCGCGCTGTGGGGCGAAGGCTGGCCTCTCGGTGCGGACCGCGGCCTCACCAGGACCCGCTACACGCTGACCGCCGCAGCCCGGGCGTTCAAGGCCCAGGCGCTTCGTGCGGTCGGAATGTCCTATGAGTCAATAGATTCCACTGAAACCCTGGTGACCGACTCGGCTTGGCTGGGCTAGCCCAACAGCATGAAGAAGTACCATCGCCACACGCTGCTGTATCTGCACGAAACGATCAACCTGGGGTCCGGGCGCGGCGGGGACTTCACCGAAGTGTTTGTCGACACCTATCAGCCGATGATGGAAGAACTCGGCGCCCGGTTGTACTCGATCTGGGAAACCACCCCGTACAACGGTCACTGGCCGCAGGTGACCATCATCTGGGAGATCGACGCATTCGCGGACTACGCCAGGATCGGCGCCGCGCAGGCCCGCGGTGGAAGTCACGAGGCGACCGCCGGCAAATGGTCCGCGTATCTGAGCGACATGGGCGCCTCGGGGGAGGGCCGGATCATGTACGCCGGACCCAGCAACAGGAGCCTGGCCGCGCTGCGAGAAGCCAATTTCGATGCGTCCCTGGTGATTCAGGAGATCATGCAAACCAAGCCAGGTCGGCAGGACGACTACATCCGCGAGCTGGAACGGCTCTACGTGCCCTGGTCGGAGCGCACCGGTAAACACTGGCTCGGGTCCTTCACCACCACCTTCCGCTTCAACGAGGTCATCCACTATTGGGCACTCGAAGGCGGCTGGGAGTGCTTCGCGAATCACTATCCGTCTTGGAAGGACAGCCCACCCGCGGAAATCGTCACCTGGATGAGCGTCGCGCCGGCGCTGCGCGACGGTTGGGAAGACTCCATTCTGCAGGCTCTACCGCCGTCGCCACTGCAGTGACGCAGGACTTCTCCTACGATCCATTCGACGCGGACGTGATGGCGAATCCGCTTCCCTACTACCGCATCCTGCGCGATGAGTACCCGGTGTACTACATGCCGCAGTGGGATACCTTCGCCGTCTCGAGGTTCGAAGACATCTGGCAGATACTGGAAGTCAGCGACGGCACCTTCGTCGCCTCGGAGGGAACCCTGCCGCCGGCATCGGTTCTGGCGCAGCACAATAACGGCCCGGTCGCCGACCCGCCGTTGCATCCACTGCCGTTCCATGCGGTGTTCGACACGGACCTCTACGGTGAGATCCGCCGCGCACACTCCCAGCCGCTGCGGCCCAGGTCCGTCACGGCACTGCGGTCACGGATCCGCGAACTGGCCAACGAACGACTCGACCTGCTGTTGGCGCAGGGTTCTTTCGACCTCACCCAGGACTACGGTGGCATCGTGGCGGCCTCGATGGTGTGCGAACTGTTGGGACTGTCAACGGATCTCGCGCCCCAGGTGTTGGCGGCGGTCAACGCGGGCAGCCTGGCCGAGCCCGGCGAGGGTGTCGACACTGCCGAGTCCAGGCCGAACTATCTGCAATTCCTGGTGCCGGTGGTGCAACGTCGCCGCGACGGCGAAGCCGGCGACCTGCCGGTGGTCGACGGACTGCTCGGCTATCACCTGCCCGACGGCAGCGCGCTCACCGACGTCGAGGTCGCCACCCAGATGCTGTGCATCTTCATCGGCGGAACCGAAACCGTGCCGAAGATCGTGGCACACGGCCTGTGGGAGCTCAGCCGGCGACCCGCGCAGATGAAAGCGGTGCGCGCCGACCCGGCCGCCACCGTACCGATCGCGCGCGAGGAGATGATCCGGTACTGCGCGCCGGCCCAGTGGTTCGCCCGAACCGCCCGCAAAGCCTTCACCCTCCACGGGCAGACGATCAACCCCGGCCAGCGGGTGATCACACTGCTGGCCTCGGCGAACCGCGACGAACGCGAATATCCTGAGCCCGACGAATTCATCTGGGACCGGCCGATCAAGCGGTCCCTCGCGTTCGGCCGGGGCCAGCACTTCTGCATCGGCTACCATCTGGCCAGACTGGAAGTCGCTGTGTTGGTGGAGGAATGGCTGCGCCGGGTGCCGGAATTCAGTATCGACGGTGATCGGGCCACCCGGCTGCCGTCCAGCTTCCAATGGGGCTGGAACAAGATCCCGGTGGAGGTCTGAGGTGTGGTCCTACCGGATCGTCGCGCCATATGAGTTCCAGCGCACCTCGATACCGGACAAGACGGCCGGGGATCTCGCGGATCGTCAGGTGCTGCTGCGGTTTCAGGCCGCCGGGGTGTGCGGCAGCGACCTGCCCGGATTCCGTGGCGCCAAGGGACGCCTTCCCGGTGACGACGGTCGCAGTGCCGCGGAGAAGGACGGCTTTCCGATCCACGAGGTCGCCGGCGAAGTCCTCGCCAGCCGCCATCCCGACCACCGCCCCGGCGACCTGGTCGTCGGGTGGGCCTCCGGATTCGACGGCCTGATGCAATACGTCGTCAGCGACGGTGACGGCCTGGCGCCCTACGACGCGGCGCTGACGCCGGCGCAGGCAGTCGGTCTACAGCCACTGGCCTGCGTGCTGTATGCCTGCGAGCAACTTCCGGAGCTCACCGGCCGGCACGTGGCGATCATCGGACAGGGATCGATCGGGCTGCTGTTCTCCTACGTCGCCAAAGCCGCCGGAGCCCGGCGCGTCACTGGGATCGACCCCGTCGACCGCGAAAACCTCTCGGGCACCTACGGTGTCGACGACTCGGTGCGGGCCACCAGTGACCGGTGGGTGAGTCAGCTCGCGGCCGGCGACCGGGCGGACGTGGTCATCGAGGCGGTCGGTCATCAGGTGGCCACCCTGGGGCACGGCATCGGCGCCGCCGCCCCGGGTGGCACCGTGTTCTACTTCGGCGTCGCCGACGACGACGCGTACCCCATCGACATGCGCGCCCTGCTGCGCAATAACCTGACGCTGAAATCCGGTGTGACACTGGACCGGCGGCGGATGCTGGAGCTGGCCGGCAAGTTCGCCGCCGAGCATCCCGACCTGCTCGGCACCTACTTGACCCACACCTTCGCCGTCGACGACGTGCAAGCGGCATTCGAGTTGGCGTGTCGCCCCGACCCCGCACGCGTGAAGATTGCGATCGCCGGATGAGCGTCCTGCAGCAGGGCGGTCGCACGCCCCTCTGGGGTGGTTGGGTCACCGGCCCCACGCTGATCGGGCCTGAGGAGTTCGCCCGCGCCGGCTACGACTATGTCGGATTCGACGCCCAGCACGGCTATCTCGACGATGCTGCGGTGGCTGCCATGCTGCGGCACCTCGAGCACGTCCCGATCGCCACCGCGGTCCGGTTGCCCAATGCAGACCCGGCTCCCATCGGCCGGGTGCTCGATGCCGGGGCGGACGCGGTGATCATCGCGATGATCGAGTCGGCCGAGCAGGCCGCCGCGGCAGTGGCTGCCACCCGCTACCCGCCGGCCGGCGTTCGCAGCTTCGGCCCGCTGCGGGCGAGCCTCGGCCACGACCCCGCCGCGCTGGGGGCCAGGGCCGCCGTCTTCGCCATGATCGAAACGGCCGCAGCGGTTTCCGGTATCGAGGACATCTGCGCGGTCGACGGCCTGACCGGAATCTACATAGGACCGGCCGATCTGGCGATTTCGATGGGCACCGATGTGGCGGGGGCGACGCGCAACGACCGCGTTCTGCAGGCCATCGGCCGCATCCACCGGGTCGCCACCGACGCCGGACTGGTCACCGGAATCCATGCCAGCGACGGCTTGACCGGGAAGAGGCTGGCGCAGTTGGGTTTTCAGATGATCACCCTCGCCTCCGAATCGCATGCGCTGCGCCGAGGCGCCGCGGAACACCTACGCGAGGCGACGGCCGAGTGAGCAGCACCAAGGTGGCACTGGTCACGGGCGCCGCAGGGGGTCAGGGCGGGGCGATTGTGCGGAGACTTCTCGGCAAGGGCTACCAGGTGGCGGCGTGCGACGTGCGGGGCGACGAACTCGACGCTGCAACAGACGGGTTGGGTGTGCTGGCGATACCGATGGACGTCACCGATGCCCAACACTGGGACGCGGCCGTCGGCGCCGCTGTCCGGCGATTCGGGGGACTGTCCACGCTGGTGAACAACGCCGGTGTGCTGCACCGCGCCGCATTGGCCGACGAGACCGCCGCGGATTTCGAGAACTCCTGGCGGGTCAACTGTCTGGGCGCATTCCTGGGTATCCAGGCCGCGCTGGAACACCTGCGCGTGGCCGAGGGCGCAGCGATCGTCAACATCTGCAGCACCGGAGCGATCAGGCCGTTCCCGCAACATTGCGCCTATGGCTCGGCGAAGTGGGCGCTGCGCGGCCTGACCCAGACCGCCGCGGCCGAACTCGCGCCGGCCGGCATCCGCGTCAACGCGGTCTTCCCGGGTCCGATCGCCACCCCGATGCTCGATGACGCCATCCAGCAGCGACTGGCCGCGGTGGCGATGTTCGGCCGGCTGGGCCGGCCCGCCGAAATCGCCGATGCAGTAGCGTTTCTGGTCTCCGAAGAGGCGTCGTTCATCACCGGGTCCGAACTCGTCGTCGACGGTGGGCAATGCCTACAGATCCGGTGAGTTTCGGCGAGCGCCTCGACCCGGCGCTACGTGCCGTCGCGGTCAACCGAACGGTGTTCACCGCCGAAGCCATACCCCTAATCCGGGAGTCGATGAACCAGCGTCGCTCCGAAGCGCGCCCGGACACCGCCGGGGTGTGCATCGACCGGGCGGTCGCCGGTGAGGTGCCGGTGCGCGTCTACCACGGCGGTACGGCGCCGGCGCCGGCCGTCGTCTATTGCCACGCAGGCGGTTTCGCGCTCGGCAACCTCGACACCGACCACCGGCAGTGCCTGGAACTGGCCCGCCGTGCCCGGTGTTCGGTGGTGTCGGTGGACTATCGCCTCGCACCCGAACACCCCTTCCCGGCGGCGCTCGACGATGCCAGGAGCGTGCTGGAATGGCTGTCGCGCAATGTATCTCAGCTGGGCATCGATCCGGACCGGATTGCAGTGGCAGGCAGCAGCGCCGGTGGCGCGCTGGCCGCGTGCCTGGCGCACGGCGCAGCCGACGGCGAATTGCCGCCGGTGGTCTTCCAGCTGCTGCACCAGCCGGTGCTCGACGACCGGCCCACCGCGTCGCGAACCGAATTCCGTTGTACGCCTGCTTTCGACGGCGAAGGGGCTGATCTCATGTGGCAGCACTACCTGGCCGGGCAAGAACCGTCGCCCGCGGCTGCGCCGGCCCGGCGGGACAACCTGGCCGGCCTGGCGCCGGCCCTGATCACCTGCGCCGAGATCGATCCGTTCCGGGACGAGGCGGTGGAGTACGCGCAGCGGCTGCGGCAGGCCGGGGTGCCGACGGAACTGCACGTATTCTCCGGCGCCTGTCACGGATTCGACTCGCTGCTTCCCGACTGGGCAGCGTCGCAGCGACTGTTCGCCCTGCAGGGCGCAGCGCTGTCGGCGGCCTTCAGAACCTGATCAGCTGGCGCACCGCGGTACCGTCGGCCAGGTGGTCCATCGCCTCGTTGATGTCGTCCAACGCGATCGTCGACGACACCAGCGACTCCACCGGCAACCGGCCGGACTGCCACAGCGCCACGAACCGGGGGATGTCGCGACTGGGCACCGCCGACCCGAGGTAACTACCGATCAGCGCCCTGCCCTCGGCGACAAAACCCAGCGGCGACACACTGATCCGGGCGTCCGGGCGGGGCAGCCCGACGGTGACGGTGCGTCCGCCCGGGGCGGTCAGCCCGATCGAGGTCTCCAGCGCGCGGGGGTGGCCGACGGCTTCCACCACCACATCCGCCTTGACGCCCTCGGCCTGCTCCGGAGTGTACGTCTCGTGCGCGCCCAAAGCCTCTGCAGCGCGCAGCTTTTCGGCTACCTGGTCGACGCCGATGACGCGGACCCCGGCATAGGTCAACGCGGTGATCACGGCGGCCATCCCCACGCCGCCGAGTCCGACCACCGCGACCGACTGACCCGGTCGCGGGTCGCCGACATTGAGTACGGCGCCGCCCCCGGTCAGCACCGCACACCCGAGCAGCGCGGCCACGTCGGCAGGCACATCGTCGGGCACGGCAACAGCACTGGCCCGATTGACCACCGCATGCGTCGCGAACCCCGAGACACCGAGATGGTGATACACAGGGCCGCCGTCTCGGCTCAGGCGGAGGCCGCCGCCGAGCAGCGTCCCCGCGTTGTTGGCGGCGCTGCCAGGCTGGCACGGTGTCAGGCCGTCGGTGGCGCAGGCGGGGCAGTGGCCGCACCGGGGCAGGAACACCAGCACCACCCGCTGACCGATCCGCAGATCGTCCACGTCGTCGCCGAGCGCTTCGACGATGCCGGCCGCTTCGTGACCCAGCAACATCGGCACCGGCCGCACCCGGTTGCCGTCGACCACCGACAGATCCGAGTGGCACACCCCCGCCGCCTCGATGCGCACCAGCACTTCGCCCGGGCCAGGGTCCTGCAGGTCGAGATCGGAGATGCTGATGGGCAGCGACCGCGCATAGGGGCGTGGCGCACCGATACGCTCCAGCACCGCGCCGCGGATCTGAATCATGTTGGAATACAACCATGAGCTCAATGCCAGCCGCCCCGGATGGCCTCACCAGCGCCGACTTCCCGGTGCTGTGGCCGGTGCTCACGCGCTGGGCCGACAACGACATGTTCGGCCACCTCAACAATGCCGTCTACTACCAACTGTTCGACACCGCGATCAACGCCTGGATCGCCACCGAAGCCGGCGTCGACCCGCTCACCATTCCCGAGCTGGGCATCGTCGCGGAATCGGGCTGTCGCTATTTCGCCGAGCTGGCGTTCCCCGAGCGTCTCGCGGTGGGTCTGGCGGTGACCCGGCTGGGCCGCAGCAGCGTCACGTACCGCCTCGGCGTCTTCAAGGCGGATCAGGGCGACGACGACGCGCCTGTGCCCATCGCCGCACTGGGGCACTGGGTGCATGTTTATGTCGATCGCGGCAGCCGCCGACCAGTCCCGATTCCCGGCGCCATCCGCTCTCTGTTGTCCAACGCCGTCATTGATTGAGCGCCCGCGGGCGCACGTATGCTTCGCCAATGGCAGTTATGAGCAAGACAGTCGAGGTCGACGCCCACGCAGACTCCATCATGGGCATCGTTTCCGACATCGAGCGCTACCCGGAATGGAATGAAGGCGTCAAAGGCGCCTGGATCCTCGCGCGCTACGACGACGGCCGCCCCAGCCAGGTCCGCCTCGACACCAACGTCAACGGTTTCGAAGGCGTCTATATCCACGCGGTGTACTACCCGGGTGAGAACCAGATTCAGACCGTGATGCAGCAGGGGGACCTGTTCGCCAAGCAGGAGCAGCTCTTCAGCGTCGTGGCCACCGGCGTCAACAGCCTGCTCACCGTCGACATCGACGTCGAGCCCAGCATGCCGGTACCCGCGCCCATGGTGAAGATGCTGTTGGGCAACGTGCTGGACCAACTGGCTGCCAACGTCAAGCAGCGCGCCGAGCAACTGGCCGGCTAACCCAACTACGAGGCGAAGATCCCCGTCCGGTCCAGCGCTTCGGTGAGCCGTCGGGCGGCATCGGTGAACTGCCAGACCGTGTGTTCGACCACCGCAACTGCGTCACGGTTGCGCAGTGCGGCGATCAACCGGCGGTGGTTGTCGACGGTGGACTCACCCCACACCGGATCGGCGGCGTACAGCTGCGCGGGCATGTAGCGGGCGGCGTTGAGCAGGAACCAGGACAGCTTGATCCGTCCGCTCGCCTGGTTGAACACCCGGTGGAAGGAGAACTCCAGCGAGGTGATCGCCTCGGTGTCGCCATGGCCGACGGCCGTCGCCAACAGGTCGTTGATGCGCTCGAGCTCCGCCAGCTCCCGTTCGGTGATGCGCTCGGTGGCGGCGACGGCCAATTCCCGGGCGATGGTCGCCTGCAACCAGAAGATGTCGTCGATGTCCTGCCGGGTCAGCGGCAGCACCACGTGACCGCGATGCGGCTCCAGCTGCACCATGCCCTCGCCGCGCAGCTTCAGCAGGGCCTCGCGCACCGGCGTGATGCTCACACCGAGCTGTGCGGCGGTCTCGTCGAGACGGATGAAGGTGCCGGGACGCAGCGTCCCCGACATGATCGCGGTCCGCAGGTGCCCGGCGACCTCATCGGAGAGCTGGGCCCGGCGCATCGGCCGGCGCCGTCGAGGTGTAGCCGATAAAGGTGCATTCACGTGGCCTGCCAGGCCCTTTCAGCGGCATTGCGGTATTGGCTCAAGTCGTGGCTGAGGGCTTGTTAGCGACCTCAGCGGCTGTTAATGTGACCCAGACAACACATGTTTTATCAAATATCAGCCTGACGCAAGCGGTGCGCAAGTGAAGGGAAGGCATATTGACCGCCCAATTGGCCGGCCAACCGATGCAGGCCCACACCGAAGCGCTCGAGCAGCCGTATCGTGCTCGCCGCCAGAACTGGGTGAACCAGCTCAAGCGGCACGCGATGATGCAGCCGGACGCTCCGGCGCTGCGGTTCCTGGGCCGCACGCTGACCTGGGCGGACCTCACGCGTCGCGTCACCGCGCTGGCCGGCGCGCTGAACCGGCGCGGCGTCGGCCCCGGCGACCGGGTGATGGTGTTGATGCTCAACCGCCCCGAGTTTGTCGAGTCGGTGCTGGCCGCCAACATGCTGGGCGCGATCGCCGTGCCGCTGAACTTCCGGCTCACCCCCGCCGAGATCGCCTTCCTGGTCGAGGACAGCGGGGCGCGGGTGGTGGTCACCGAGGCCGTCCTCGCGCCGGTGGCCATCGGTGTGCGGAACATCGCTCCACTGCTGGATACGGTTGTCGTCGCGGGAGACACCGCCGCCGACGACGTCCTCTTCTATGAAGAACTTATGAATGAGGCGGGCGATATGCCCGCTGCGGTGGACATCCCCAACGACTCTCCGGCGCTGATCATGTACACGTCGGGAACCACCGGACGGCCCAAGGGCGCGGTGCTCACCCACGCCAACCTCACCGGCCAGACCATGACCATGCTGTACACCAGCGGTGTCGACCTCAATCACGACGTCGGCTTCATCGGTGTCCCGCTGTTCCACATCGCCGGCATCGGCAACATGCTGTCCGGGATGCTGCTCGGTCTGCCGACCGTGATCTATCCGCTCGGCGCGTTCGAACCCGGCCAGCTCCTCGACGTGCTGGAAGCCGAGAAGGTCACCGGCATATTCCTGGTTCCCGCGCAGTGGCAGGCGGTGTGCGCCGAGCAGCAGGCACGGCCGCGCGACCTGCGGTTGCGAGTGATGTCATGGGGGGCGGCACCGGCGCCAGATGTGTTGCTGCGTCAGATGTCCGAGATTTTTCCGGGCACCCAGATCCTGGCCGCGTTCGGCCAGACCGAGATGTCGCCGGTGACCTGCATGCTGCTCGGCGACGACGCCATCCGTAAGCGGGGATCGGTCGGCCGGGTGATCCCGACGGTCGCCGCCCGCGTCGTCGATGACAACATGAACGACGTGCCGGTCGGCGAGGTCGGCGAAATCGTCTACCGCGCACCGACATTGATGAGTGGCTACTGGAACAATCCGGAGGCCACCGCGGAGGCGTTCGCCGGCGGCTGGTTCCATTCCGGCGACCTGGTCCGGATGGACGCCGAGGGCTACGTCTGGGTGGTCGACCGGAAGAAGGACATGATCATCTCCGGCGGGGAGAACATCTACTGCGCCGAAGTGGAGAACGTTCTGGCCAGTCACGAGCGCATCGTCGAGGTCGCGGTGATCGGCCGGGCCGACGCGCGGTGGGGCGAGGTTCCGGTCGCCGTCGCCGCTGTAACGGAAGGCCACCTCCGGATCGAAGAGCTAGATGAGTACCTGACCGAGCGGCTCGCCCGGTACAAGCACCCCAAGGCGCTCGAGATCGTGGACGCCTTGCCGCGCAACCCCGCCGGGAAGGTGCTCAAAACCGAACTGCGTTTGCGCTACGGCGGCGGCGACGCCTCCGAGAATCGCTCTGCCACAACACAATCTGCCATCAAAGAGGAAAGTTGACGGGGTCGATATGTTTGCTGGGTGCTGACGGAATGTCAATTGTTGAGTTGCTATACACACCTGGGCAACCATCGGGTACATTCCTGTGGTCTCCGTTACTACCTGCGGGTAGGGAGCCGTTGGTCACACACTTAGGGTCGGGGCAAGGAGGAGGCGTGCGACACCAATCGCCGCGGCGCCGCGACACGAGCGGCCCCAATGTGAAGGGGCAATCGTGACGACATCCACTCGGCCGCATCTGGCCGGATTCCTGCGCGATCGATTCGAGTCGCCGCTGACTTTGATCGGCGGGTTCTTCCGGATGTGCGTGCTGACGGGGCGGGCTTTGTTCCGGCGGCCGTTTCAGTGGGGCGAGTTGGTCCTGCAGTGCTGGTTCATCATGCGAGTGGCGTTGTTGCCGACGATCATGGTGTCGATCCCGCTGACGGTGTTGTTGATCTTCACACTCAACGTGCTGCTGTCGCAGTTCGGCGCCGCCGACCTCTCTGGTGCGGGAGCGGCTATTGCGGCGGTCACCCAGCTCGGTCCCTTGACCACGGTGCTGGTGGTGGCCGGTGCCGGTTCGACGGCGATTTGCGCTGATCTGGGTGCGCGCACCGTCCGTGAAGAGATCGACGCGATGGAAGTGCTCGGCATCGACCCGATTCATCGGCTGGTGGTGCCCCGGGTGATCGCGGCGACTGTGGTCGCGACGCTGCTCAACGCTTTGGTGATCACGGTGGGACTGGTTGGTGGCTACCTGTTCGGGGTGTACCTGCAGAACGTGTCCGGTGGGGCGTATCTGGCGACGCTGACCACGATCACTGGTCTGCCGGAGGTGATCATCGCGATGGTCAAGGCGGCGACGTTCGGGTTGATCGCCGGGCTGGTCGGTTGCTACCGCGGGTTGACGGTGCGCGGTGGCTCCAAGGGGCTGGGCACGGCGGTTAACGAGACCGTGGTGTTGTGCGTGGTGGCCTTGTATGCGGTGAACGTCATCTTGACCACGATCGGTGTGCGATTCGGGACGGGGCACTAACGATGTCGACAGCAGCGGTAGTCCGCCAGCGGTTCCCGCGGGCGGCGGCCAACGTCAACAAGTACGCGGGTTCGGTGACCCGGGGGCTGGACGAGACCGGCCAGCTCGCGTGGTTCGTCCTGACCAGCCTGGGGCAGATCCCGCATGCGATTCATTACTACCGCAAGGAGACCCTGCGGCTGATCGCTCAGATCGGGATGGGCACCGGCGCCATGGCGGTCGTCGGCGGTACTGCCGCGATCGTCGGCTTTGTGACGTTGTCCGGCAGCTCGCTGATTGCCATCCAGGGCTTTGCCACGCTGGGCAACATCGGTGTCGAGGCCTTCACGGGGTTCTTCTCCGCGCTGATCAACGTGCGAATCGCCGCCCCCGTGGTGACCGGAATCTCGCTGGCAGCAACAGTGGGAGCCGGTGCCACCGCCGAGCTGGGTGCCATGCGGATCAGCGAGGAAATCGACGCGCTGGAAGTCATGGGGATCAAGTCCATTTCCTATTTGACCTCCACCCGTGTGGTCGCCGGGCTGGTGGTGATCATCCCGCTCTACGCGCTGGCGATGATTATGGCTTTTCTTTCCCCGCAGGTCGTGACGACGCTGTTGTACGGGCAGTCGAGCGGCACCTACGAACACTACTTCCGGACCTTCCTGCGCCCCGACGACGTGTTCTGGTCGTTCCTGGAGGCGATCATCATCGCGGGCATCGTGATGGTGACCCACTGCTACTACGGGTTCAATGCCGGCGGCGGACCGGTCGGGGTCGGCGAGGCGGTCGGCCGATCCATGCGGTTCTCCCTGATCTCGGTTCAAGTGGTTGTTCTGTCCGCCGCGTTGGCGCTCTACGGCGTCAACCCCAACTTCGCATTGACGGTGTAGCGCCATGACGAGTCCGGGGAAGGTCAACAAGGTAAAGAACCCGCCGTACAAGCTGATCGGCATCTCGGCCGTACTTGTTCTGCTACTTGTGCTCTCAGTCGTCTACCTACAGTTTCGCGGTGACTTCACCCAGAAGGCGAAGCTGACGATGTACAGCGACCGAGCCGGGCTGGTGATGGATCCGGGTTCGAAGGTCACCTACAACGGGGTTCAGATCGGTCGGGTCGACAAGATCCAGGAGATCAGCCGCGACGGCAAGCCGGCCGCAAAATTTTCCCTGGATATCTATCCGGAATTCCTCGGCGCTAATGGGGTGGTCCCGGAGAACGTCGACGCGCAGATCAAGGCGACGACGGTGTTCGGCGGCAAGTACATATCGCTGACCACGCCCAAAGATGACAAAGGCAACATCATCTCGCGAGGTCATCTCGGGCCGAACAGCGTGATCAACGCCTCCGGCGTGACGACCGAGATCAACACTCTGTTCCAGACTTTGACCTCGATCTCGGAAAAGGTTGACCCGGTCAAGCTGAACCTGACGCTGAGCGCCGCCGCGCAATCCCTGACCGGACTGGGTGACCGGTTCGGCCAGTCGATCGTCAACGGCAACCAGATCCTCGACGACATCAACCCGCAGATGCCCCAGGCCCGCCGCGACATTCAGCAGCTGGCCGCACTCGGCGACGTCTACGCCGACGCCGCGCCGGACCTGATCGACTTCCTGAACAACTCGGTGCCGACGGCGCGCACGATCAACGCGCAGCAGAAGGACCTGGACCAGGCGCTGCTGGCGGCGGCCGGATTCGGCAACACCGGTGCGGACATCTTCGAGCGCGGCGGCCCCTACCTGGCCCGCGGCGCCGCCGACCTGGTGCCCACCGCGCAGCTACTCGACACCTACAGCCCGGAGCTGTACTGCACGCTGCACAACTACCACGACATCGAGCCGAAGGCCTACCAGTTCCTGGGCGGCAACGGTTACTCGCTGAACAGCCACTCCCAGATCCTTTCCGCCCTCGGCCTACTGCTGAACCCGGTGTCGTTGGTTCCGCTGCTGCTCTCGCAGGTCGGTGGCCTGGCGGCCGGACTGGTCGGCGGCGCGCCGAACCCGTACACCTACCCGGAGAACCTGCCCCGGGTGAACGCCCACGGCGGACCGGGCGGCGCCCCCGGATGCTGGCAGCAGATCACGCGGCAGCTGTGGCCGGCGCCGGAACTGGTGATGGACACCGGCAACAGCCTTGCGCCTTATAACCACTTGGAGGTCGGGTCGCCCTACGTGCTCGAGTACGTCTGGGGCCGTCAGGTAGGGGATAACACGATCAACCCATGAAAATCACCGGTACGCTCGTCAAGCTCAGCGTCTTCGCTGTGGTGCTGCTGATGTTCAGCATCATGATCATCATCGTGTTCGGTCAGATCCGCTTCGACCGGACCAACTCCTACTCCGCCGAGTTCAGCAACGTCAGCGGGTTGCGGGCCGGCCAGTTCGTGCGCGCTTCCGGGGTGGAGATCGGCAAGGTCAAGGACCTCCAATTGCTCGACGGAGGCAAGCGGGTGCGGGTCAACTTCGACGTTGACCGCTCGATTCCGCTGTATCAGTCGACGACCGCGTCGATCCGCTATCTCGACCTGATCGGCAACCGCTACCTCGAGCTCAAGCGCGGTGAGGGCGACGGCCAGGACAAGGTCATGCAGCCGGGTGGATTCATCCCGCTGTCGCGCACCACACCGGCGCTCGACCTCGATGCGCTGATCGGCGGCTTCAAGCCGATCTTCCGGGCGCTGAACCCGGACAAGGTCAACACCATCGCCTCGGCGTTGATCACGGTGTTCCAGGGTCAGGGGGGCACTATCAACGACATCCTGCAGCAGACCGCGCAGGTCACCTCGCAGTTGGGCGAGCGGGACCAGGCGATCGGTGAGGTGGTCACGAACCTGAACAAGGTGCTGGACACCACCGTTCGTCACCGCAAGGACTTCGACCAGACCGTCAACAACCTCGAGGTGCTCATCACCGGGTTGAAGGACCACGGGGATTCCCTGGCCGGCGGGACGGCGAACATCAGCAACGCCGCCGGTACGGTGGCCGATCTGCTGGGTGAGGACCGCGCGCTGCTACACAAGGCGATCAACTACCTCGACGCGGTGCAGCAGCCGCTGATCGACCAGCGGGAGCAGCTCAACGACTTCCTGCACAAGGTGCCCACCGCGCTGAACTCGATCGGGCGCGCCATCGGCTCCTACGGCGACTTCGTGAACTTCTACTCCTGCGACATCAGCCTCCGGATCAACGGCCTGCAGGCTGGTGGACCGGTTCGCACCGTTCGCCTCTTCCACCAGCCGACCGGGAGGTGCGCGCCGCAATGAGAACGCTGGAACCGCCCAACCGCCTCAAGATCGGACTGATGGGCATCCTGGTGACGCTGCTCGTCATCGGGGTGGGCCAGAGCTTCACCAGTGTGCCGATGTTGATGGCCAAGCCCAGCTACTTCGGGCAGTTCACCGACACCGGTGGCATCAGCAAGGGTGACAAGGTCCGCATCGCGGGCATGGACGTCGGCAAGGTCGAGGCCATCAGCATCGACGGTGACCACATCCTGATGAAGTTCTCCATCGGCACCGAGAGCATCGGCACCGAAAGCCGGCTCAACATCCGGACCGACACGCTGCTGGGCAAGAAGGTCCTCGAGATCGAGGCCCGCGGCAACCAGCCGCTGCGCCCGAACGGCACCCTGCCGTTGGGCCAGAGCACCACGCCTTACCAGATCTACGACGCCTTCCTGGACGTCACCAAGGCGGCGACCGGCTGGGACATCGACACGGTCAAGAAGTCGCTGCACGTCCTCTCGGAGACCATCGACCAGACGTACCCGCAGCTGAGCCCCGCACTCGACGGCGTCGCCAAGTTCTCCGACACCCTCGGCAAGCGCGACGAGGAGATCAAGCACCTGCTGGCCCAGGCCAACCAGGTGGCGAGCGTGCTCGGTGACCGCAGCCAGCAGGTGGACCGGCTGTTGGTCAACGCCAAGACTCTGCTGGCCGCTTTCAACGAGCGGGGCCGCGCCATCGACGCGCTGCTGGGCAATGTCGCCGCGTTCTCCACGCAGGTGCAGGGCTTCATCAACGACAACCCGAACCTCAACCACGTGCTGGAGCAGTTGCGTACCGTCAGCGACCTGCTGATGGAACGCAAAGAGGACCTGGCCAACGGCCTGCTGATGGTCGGCGGGTTCCTGCCGTCGCTGAACGAGTCGATCGCCTCCGGACCGTTCTTCAAGGTGGTCATCCACAACCTCGTCCCGGGCCAGATCCTCCAGCCGTTCATCGACGCCGCGTTCAAGAAGCGCGGTCTGAGCCCCGAGGACTTCTGGCGCAGCGCCGGCCTGCCCGCCTACCGGTTCCCGGACCCGAATGGCACCCGGTTCCCCAATGGCGCGCCGCCGCCTGGACCGCTGGTGCTGGAAGGGACCCCGGAGCACCCGGGACCGGCGGTGCCTCCAGGCTCCCCGTGCTCGTACACGCCGGCAGCCGACGGTATCCCCAGCCCGGCGAACCCGTTGCCGTGTGCCGGCACCGCCATCGGTCCGTTCGGTGGTCCGGGCTTCCCGGCGCCGCTGGACGTCCAGATGTCGCCGCCCAACCCCAACGGCGTGCAGGACGCGCCCGGCATCCCGATCGCCGGACGTCCGGGCGACCCGGCACCGAGTGCCCCGGGTACGCCGGTTCCGTTGCCGCCCAACGCCCCACCGGGTGCTCGTACCGAGCCTCTGGGACCGGCGGGACCGGTAGCACCACCATCGACATTCGCACCGGGGCTCCCCCCGGGCCCGCCGGCCCCGCCCGGGCCGGGGAACCAGTTGCCGGCACCGTTCATCAACCCGGGCGGTTCGGGCGGTAGTGGCGCAGCGGGAGGTAGCCAGAATTGAGCACCATCTTTGACATCCGCAACATCCGGTTGCCACGGATGTCTCGGGCCACGGTCATCATCGGGACGCTCATCGTGATCCTGGCGCTGGTTGCCGCATTCGTGGGTTGGCAGCTCTACAAGAAGCTGACCAACAACACAGTGGTGGCGTATTTCTCGGCCGCCAACGCTCTGTATGCCGGTGACAAGGTCCAGATCATGGGCCTCAAGGTCGGTCTCATCGACAAGATCGAGCCGGCCGGCGACAAGATGAAAGTGACCTTCCACTACGAGAACCAGTACAAGGTTCCGGCCAACGCCTCCGCGGTGATCTTGAACCCGACGCTGGTGGCGTCGCGCGCCATCCAGTTAGAGCCGCCCTATAAGGGTGGCCCGGTGCTGGCCAACAATGCGGTCATCCCGATGGAACGCACGCAGGTGCCGGTGGAGTGGGACGAGCTGCGTAACAGCATCACCAACATCATCTCCAAGCTCGGTCCGACCGAGGCGCAGCCGACCGGCCCGTTCGGCGAGGTGATCAATTCCTTCGCCAACGGTTTGGAAGGTAAGGGCAAGCAGCTCAACACCACCTTGGACAGCCTGTCGCGGTCGCTCACCGCGCTCAACGAAGGACGCGGTGACTTCTTCGCCGTGGTCAAGAGTCTGGCGTTGTTCGTCAACGCACTGCACCAGGACGACAAGCAGTTCGTCGCACTGAACCAGAATCTGGCCGACGTCACGGGCCGGCTCGCCAGCTCCGACCAGGCGCTCGCCAGTGCGCTGCGGCAGCTCGACAGCCTGCTGACCACCGTGCGCCCCTTCCTGGACAAGAACCGCGAGGTGCTGACCCACGACGTCAACAACCTGGCGACGGTGACCAACACGCTGCTGCAACCGGAACCCTTGAACGGGCTGGAAACCGCGCTGCACGTGCTGCCCACGGCCGCGGCGAACGTGGCCCAGATCTACCACCCCGCACACGGCTCGGTGGTCTATGTGCCGGAGATCACCAGCTTCGCCAACCCGATGCAGTTCATCTGCAGCTCGGTGCAGGCCGGCAGCCGGTTGGGATACCAGGAGTCCGCAGAACTCTGTGCGCAGTACCTGGCACCGGTGCTGGACGCGATCAAGTTCAACTACTTCCCGTTCGGGCTTAACGCGTTCAACACCACCGAGATCCTGCCCAAGCACGTCGCCTACTCCGAGCCGCGGCTGCAGCCGCCGCCCGGCTACAAGGACACGACCGTTCCCGGTATCTGGGTGCCGGACACCCCGACGTCGCACAAGAACACCCAGCCGGGCTGGATCGTCGCACCGGGCATGCAGGGACAGCAGGTCGGCCCGATCACGGCGGGCCTGATGACCCCTGAGTCGCTGGCCGAACTGATGGGCGGACCCGACATTCAGCCGGTCCAATCCACCCTGCAGACACCGCCGGGACCGCCCAACGCCTACGACGAGTACCCGGTGCTGCCGCCCATCGGCCTGCAGGCGCAGGTACCGATACCGCCGCCGGCGCCCGGCCCGGGGGTGCTCCCGGGTCCGGTGGCCCCGACGCCGGCGCCGGGACCGGCCGCAGCGGTCGGCGCACCGCTGCCAGCTGAGGTAGGAGGGGGTCAGTGATAGGCATGCTTGGCAGGATCCGCCGCGGCACCTGGCAGGTGCTGGTGCTGCTGGTGGCCGCCCTGATGCTGAGTTCCTGTGGCTGGAAAGGCATTTCGCAGGTCGCCATCCCCGGGGCTCCGGGTAGCGGCAGCGACTCCTACACCGTCTATGCGCAGGTGCCGGACACCCTGGCGATCAACGGCAACAGCAAGGTGATGGTCGCCGACGTCGAGGTGGGTTCGATCCGCAAGATCGAGCTGAAGAATTGGATCGCCACCCTGACGCTGGGGCTGAAGAAGGACACCAAGCTCCCCAAGAACGCCATCTTGAAGATCGGCCAGACCAGCTTGCTGGGCTCCCAGCACGTCGAGCTGATCTCGCCGGAGAATCCGTCGGGACAGCTGCGCAACGGCGACACCATCCCGCTGAAGAACTCGTCGGCGTACCCCAACATCGAGCAGACCTTGGCGGTAGTGTCGCTGATCCTGCGCGGTGGCGGCATCCCCAACCTGGAAGTGCTGCAGAACGAGATCTACGCGATCTTCCACGGCCGGGGCGATCAGATTCGCGGCTTCCTCAACCGGTTGGACACCTTCACCCGGCAGCTCAACGAGCAGCGCGATGACATCACCCATGCCATCGACTCGACGAACCGCCTGCTGAGCTACGTGGGTAACCGCAACGACGTGCTGGAGCGGGTGCTGACCGACTTCCCGCCGCTGATCAAGCACTTCGCGGACACCAAGAACCTGCTGATCAACGCGGTCGACTCGGTAGGCCGGCTCAGCGGTGCCGCCGACCAGTACCTGTCGGAGGCCCGCGGCAACCTGCACACCGACCTGGAGTCGCTGCAGTGCCCGCTGCGGGAACTCGGCCGCGGCTCGCCATACCTGATCGGTGCGCTGAAGCTGATCCTGACGCAGCCGTTCGACATCGATGCGGTGCCGAAGATCTTCCGCGGCGACTACCAGAACGTGTCGGCCACGCTCGACGTGACCTACAGCGCCATGGACAACGCGGTACTGACCGGAACCGGTTTCTCCGGAGCCCTGCGGGCCCTGGAGCAGTCGTTCGGGCGTGACCCGGAGACGATGATCCCCGACGTTCGCTACACGTCGAACCCGAACGACGCACCGGGCGGGCCGCTGGTGGAAAGGGCGGAGCGAGGCCAATGCTGACACCCTTCATCAAGCGCCAGCTGTGGATTTTCCTGACACTGACGGTGGTTGCGCTGTCCGTGCTGGGCATCTACTACCTGCAGATTCCCACCCTGGTGGGGATCGGGCGCTACGAGCTGACCGCGAACCTGCCGGCATCCGGCGGTCTGTACCCGACGGCCAACGTGACCTACCGCGGCATCACCATCGGCAAGGTGACTGAGGTGGAACCCACCCCGTGGGGGGCCAAGGCGACGTTGAGCATCGACAGCCGCTACAAGGTCCCGGTCGACGCCACCGCGAACGTGCACTCGGTGTCGGCGGTCGGTGAGCAGTACGTGGACCTGGTGTCGAACGGCAATCCGGGGAAGTTCTTCGCCTCGGGTCAGACCATCACTAAGGGCACCGTGCCCAGCGAGATCGGGCCGGCGCTGGACACCGCGAACCGCGGCCTCGCCGTGTTGCCGAAGGAGAAGATCCCGAAGCTGCTCGACGAGACCGCACTCGCGGTCGGTGGCCTCGGACCGGCCCTGCAGCGGCTGGTGGACGCCACGCAGGCGATCGTGGGCGATTTCCACACCCAGATCAACGATGTCAACGACATCATCCAGAACTCCGGGCCGATTCTGCAGAGCCAGGTCGACTCGGGCAGCGCGATCGAGCGCTGGGCCCGCAACCTGAACACGCTGGCCGCCCAGAGTGCGCAAGAGGATCAGCACCTACGCAGCGTGCTGACCCAAGCCGCGCCGACGGCAGACCAGGTGAATGAGGTGTTCACCGACGTCCGTGACTCGCTGCCGCAGACGCTGGCCAACCTCGAGGTCGTGTTCGACCTGCTGAAGCGGTACCACAAGGGTCTCGAGCAGGTCCTCGTGTTCCTGCCGCAGGGAGCGTCGATCGCGCAGACGGTGGCCGCGCCGTTCCCGAACATGGCGGCCCTGGACCTCGCGCTGGCGATCAACCAGCCGCCCCCCTGCCTCACCGGCTTCATCCCGGCTGAGCAGTGGCGGTCGTTCGCCGACACCAGCATGGAGCCGCTGCCGGTCGGGACGTACTGCAAGATCCCGATGGACACCCCGGCCAACAGCGTGCGTGGCTCGCGCAACATTCCGTGTGTGGACGTGCCCGGCAAGCGGGCCGCCACGCCGCGTGAATGCCGTAGCACCAAGCCGTATGAGCCGGCGGGCACCAACCCCTGGTACGGCGACCCGAACCAGCTGCTGAGCTGCCCGGCGCCCGCCGCGCGGTGTGACCAGCCGGTCAAGCCGGGTCTGGTGGTTCCCGCGCCGTCGGTGAACAACGGAATGAACCCGGCGCCGGCGGACAGACTCCCGCCGGGAGGCACGCCGCCGCCGATCAGCGACCCGCTGACCCGGCCCGGTACGGGCGCGGTGCAGTGCAACGGACAACAGCCCAACCCCTGCGTCTACACTCCGGGCGGGCCCCCCTCTGCGGTTTACAGTCCGCAGAGTGGTGAGCTGGTAGGGCCCGACGGGGTCAAATACTCCGTCGCAAACTCGATGAAAACAGGAGACGACGGATGGAAGGAGATGCTGGCACCAGCCAGCTGAACCCCATCAACGAGGACGAATCGCTGGTCACCCCGGTGACGGACGAGGATTCGAAAGAATCCGAGTCCGGAGCCGAGGCGACCAGTGCCGTGACGGCGGAGGGTTCGACCGAAGCCGAGGCCGAAGCGACGGACACTGAGGCGACGGACACCGAGGCGACGGACACCGAGGTGACCGACACCGAGGCGACCGACGCTGAGCCGGCGGGGGAGCCGGCCGTCGAACGGCGTAAATCCCGGGTGGGTCGAGCCTGGCTGCTCGGCATCGCGGCTGTGCTGCTGATCTTGGCCGGCTGCGTCGGATTCGGCGGCTATTACGCCTTGCGTGCGCACCGGGACATCGCGGCGTTGCAGCGCAATGACGCGGCGGCCCTGAATGTGGCGAAAGACTGCGTCGCCGCGACGCAGGCGCCGGACATCAGCAGCATGGCGGCCAGTGAGCAGAAGATCGTCGACTGCGGCACCGATCAGTACCGCACGCAGGCGCTGCTCTACAGCAGCATGCTGGTGCAGGCATACCAGGCCGCAAACGTGCACCTCAAGGTGTCCGATATGCGTGCAGCCGTGGAGCGCAACAACCCGGACGGCTCCGTCGACATCCTGATCGCCCTGCGTATCAGCGTCTCCAACGATCAGCAGCAGAACCAGGAGACGGGTTATCGCCTGCGGGTACGAATGGCCCCGACGGACGGTACCTACAAGATCTCGAAGCTCGACCAGGTGACGAAGTGACGGTGGTGGTCGAAAAGACCCGGACCGCCGCCCAGGACTTACCCGAAAAGGCCTTGGCGCCCTGGCATGTGCGCGTAGCGGCGTTCTCCATCGACGTGCTGGCCGGCCTGGCCGTGGCGACCACGATGGCCCTGGTTTCATTCACGCTGCCGCCCTATCGCGCGTGGTGGTGGGTGTGCATGGTGGTGTGCGCGCTCGCCGTCCTGGCGGTGCTGGTCAATCGGTTGCTGCTGCCGACCGTCACCGGGTGGAGCCTGGGCCGCGCCCAGTTCGGCATCGCGGTGGCCCGCCGCGACGGCACGGACGTCAGCCCGTGGTGGCTGCTGTTGCGCGACCTGGCACACCTGCTCGACACCGCCGCATTGCTGGTGGGGTGGTTCTGGCCGCTCTGGGATTCCCAGCGCCGCACCTTCGCCGACATGCTGCTGCGTACCGAGGTGCTCCGCGTCGTGCCGCCTGAGCAGGCCGACAAGGTGCGCAAGTGGACGGCGGCCGCGCTGGTGACCGCCGCGGTGTTGTGTGTCGGCGGTGCGGGCGTGGGTTACGGCGTCGTCTACTACCGGGCCCAGGCTGCCGACCGGACCCGGGCCGAAATCTCCACGCAGGGACCGAAGATCGTCGCCCAGATGCTGACCTACGACCCGAAGAATCTGCATGACGATTTCGCCCGCGCCCTGAACCTGACCACCGACAGGTATCGGAAGAGTCTGGCGGCGCAACAAGAGGTGGTCGAGAAGGGCCATCCCGTCATCAACGAGTACTGGGGTTCCACCAACTCGGTGCTGGAGGCCACCCCATACAGCGCGACGATGCTGCTGTTCCTGCAGGGACGCCGCGGCGAAGGGCAGGAGACCCGCTACATCACCGCCAGCGTGCGGGTGAAGTTCATCAAGAGCGGCGACGGCCGCTGGCTGGTCGACGACCTCACGGTGCTGGCCAAGCCGAAGCCCGCCGGAGAAGGCAAATGAGTCCACGCCGCAAGTTCGAACCCGGCGAGGAACCGCTCCTCGTCCCGCAGTCCGTTCCGCCGCGACGGTGGCTGCTGCCGGTCGTTTCGACGGCCGCGTCGGTGGTGATGGTGGCAGCGATCGCGTTGTCCACCTTCATGTTGGTCGATCACCACTCGCGGGACCGTGCCGCGGAGCGCGAGACCCAGGCCGTCAACTACGTCAAGTGGTTCATGACCGGGTTCACCTCGATCGATCCGTTCCATGCCAACGACTACATCGACCGGGTGCTGGCCCAGGCGACGGGCGACTTCGCCAAGCAGTACACGGACAAGGCGAACGAAATCCTGTTCCAGGTCGCCCGCGCCGAGCGGTCGACCGGGACGGTGCTGGAAGCCGGTGTGGAGCGGTGGAATGACGACGGCAGCGTGACCGTGTTGGTGGCCACCGACGTCACCTCCAAGTCGCCGGACGGAAAACAGGTCTACGAGAACACCAATCGTTGGTCGGCGACCGCTAGGCAGGAAGGGAATCAGTGGAAGATCAGCAACCTGCAGCAAGTGATCTGACCGACACCGAGACCGACACCGAGACCGTCGAGGCACCCGAGACGGCCGCGGCGACCACGGCATCCGAAGCATCCGAAGCATCCGAGACGGCCGCGGAAACCCAAGCGGCAGACAGTGATTCGACGGACTCGGATTCGGAGCCGACCGAAACTGAGACCGATGCCGCTGGGTCGGCCGAAACAGCCGAGGCAGCCTCCGAATCCACCCCGGCCAAGCCGGCCAAAGAGAAGAAGAAGAGGAAGAAGACCGGGCGCCTGGCGGCGGCGGTCGTCGCGCTGGTGGCAGCCTTGTTCGTCGGGTCCTCGGCGTTCGCGGCGGCGATGGTTCAGCCCTACCTGGCCGAGCAGGCCACCATCGACGTCAAGTTAAAGGTGGCGCGGGCAGCGGCCAATGCGATCACCACGCTGTGGAGCTACACCCCGGAGAACATGGACACCCTCGCCGACCGCGCGGGCAGATACCTCACCGGCGACTTCGGCGCGCAATACCGCAAGTTCGTCGAAGAAAAGGTCGTCGGACCCAACAAGCAGCTGAAGATCACCAACTCCACCGAGGTCACCGGGGTCGCGGTCGAATCACTCGAAGGTTCGAACGCCACCGTGATCGTCTACACCAATACCACCGCCACCACGCCGCTGAAGAAGAACATTCCGTCGCTGCAGTACCTGTCGTACCGGATGTCGATGAAGCGCGACGGCGACCGCTGGTTGGTGACGAGGATGACCACCATCACGTCGCTGGATGTAACTCCGCAGCTGTAGCCGCGTGCCCGTCGTCTCTCCGGTATCCGAGCGGTCGACAGTCACGGCGCTGCTGCTGTTGACGTTCGCGACCGGCCTCGCCGACGCGATCGCCGTCCTCAAGCTCGGGCACGTGTTCGTTGCCAACATGACGGGCAATGTGATCTTCTTCGGCTTCTGGTTCGCGCCGCGTTCGAGCGTCGACCTGACCGCCGTTGTCGTCGCCTTCCCGACCTTCGTCGCCGGCACCATCCTCGGCGGCAGGCTGGTGCGCCGTTTCGGAGAGCGGACCCGTCGCTGGCTCACCACGGCGTTGAGCATCGAGGTGGTGCTGTTGAGCATCCTGGCGACGATGGCGGGGACCGGTGTGTGCCGGTACGGCGACAACACCAAGCTGTTTTTGATCGGTGGCATGGCGATCGTGTTCGGTCTGCAGCATTCCACCGCGCGACAGTTCGGCATTCAAGAGCTGACCACGACGGTGCTGACGTCGACCATCGTTGGTCTGGGCGTTGACAGCCGGCTGGCCGGGGGCACCGGCGCCCGCGAAAAGTTGCGCTACGGCGTGGTTTTGACGATGTGCGCCGGCGCGATGATCGGTGCGACGATCACCCGGGTGGCCGTGGCCCCGGTGCTGGGACTGGCGGCCGCCGTGGTGGGCACCAGCATGCTGATCTTCCGGTTCGGGCCGAAAGCTAGTTGAACGCCAACCAGCTGGGCAGAGCCCGCTCGTGGGAGTCGCACAGCACCTGCCGGGTATCGCACGAACCCTTGGGCGCCCCGGCTCCGGCCCACATGCCCCCGGTGTCACGGCGCAACACGATCGCCGACGAGCCGCCGCCGTCGAGCAGGATCGCGGTGTCGCTGCCCAGGCCGCGGAAGAGGTCCTGGATGTTGTCCGGGGTGTAGTTGCCGCCCTCGAAGATGTACATCTCGTCCTTCTGCTTCGCGTAGGCCAGGGCGGTACGCGCCGCGCTGGGACCGCCGTCGTGCAGCTGAGCGGTGTTGCCTGGCGACAGCAACCCGATGCCGGCCACCGCGACAAACTTCGCGTTCTTGTTCAGCAGGTCCGCGATCACCGGCGTGGCCAGGTCATAGTCCTCTCTTCCCTTGGGGCGCAACACGTATGGCGCACCGCCGGCCGGCAGGATCATCGTCGTCAACGACGTCCAGGATTCGTCGCCGCCGGACAGGCCCTGCTTGCCGGGGTACGCGACGGTGCCGGTGACCGCCTGGTTCGCACGGCCCTGCCCGCGCGTGTTGTCCACGAACGCGCCCAGCGGCGAGCTGCACCCGGTCTCGCGCCAGGAACCGCCCTTCTGCCCGCGCACGTCGAAGAAATTCGCGTTGATCGCGATGGTGGGCTGGCCCATCCGCTGCCAGGCCTGCAACGGCGCGTAGATCTCGGAGGCCTGCATGAGCCCTTCGCCGGTGCGGGCGCCGGCGTTGTTCTCGCACCGGGCCTGGTCACCCTGGTGACTGTCCACCAGCAGATGCGGCTGCAGCCGAGTGGAGGCCTGTTTGATGATCATCAAATGGCCGCCGTTGTTCATCTCGTACCCGTGACCGGAGCCGTCCAATAGCGGCATGGGATGCCCACCGCCGAAGTTGTAGACCAGGTACGAGCCCTTGGTGTTGGCTATCGCCTGCTCGAGCAACTCGCGGGCGTCAGCGGCGTATGCGACAGGCTGCCCGCTCGTGCTCGCCAGCGCGACGCACAATGTCAGGGCGGCACAGCTTGCCATGAGTCTGCGCAAGACGGCAGCTGGCGTCGGCACGGGAAGCCCTTTCAGCCCGGGGAAGCAACTTCCCAAGGATCAGCCACATCCGTCACACTGTCAACTTTAGTAACAGGCCGGTGTCAGTCCGGCCGCAGTCGAATTACGTTTGCCCACTGGCACTTTCGGAAGCGGCCTGCGGTTCGGGCACGCTGACCGGCTCGGACGCGGCGTCGGGCTCCGGCTCCGATTCGGTCTCGGTGGTCGCCTCGGTGCCCGGCTCGGTGGTCACCTCGGCTTCGCGGGCCTTCTCGCGCTGGTGGTGTGCCTGGTGCTCGGCGGCGATCGCGTGCTCGATCGCGCCGGGAATCCGGTGGAAGCCCTTGCGGTCGTACAGGCGGGTGATGATGCCGCCCAGCAACAGACCGATCACCAGGCCGATCGACGTCATGATCAGCGCATGGCGCAGTCCGGCATCGCCGTGCCCGTTGAGATAGACCAGCGAGCGTACGCCGAGGAACACCTGGTGCATGGGCTCGAACTTGGCCAGCCAGCGGAAGAACGGTGGTACCGCCTCCAGGGGCACCGTGGCGCCGGCCGACGGCAACCCGAGGATGACGAAGACCAGCATGCTGAACAGCAGGCCCATCGAGCCCAGCACCGCGATCAGCGAACTCGACGTAATGCCGACCGCGCTGATCGCGAAAACCCCGAAGAGCCAAAGCTGCCAGCCGAGCGTGATGGGCATCCCCAGCCCGTAGGCGATGGCCATGTACACCCCCGACGTGGCCAGCGCCAGGATGACCATCAGCCCCCACTTGACCAGCAGCGTGCGGAACCGCGAGATGTTGACCTGTTCGGCGAAGCGGTAGACGGGGCCGAATTCGGCTGGTACGTAACCCAGCATCGAGTCGACCAGGGTGCTCACCACGATGCTGCCGGTGAAGCCGGCGAGCAACAACAGCAGCGCATAGTAGAAGGCGGACAACCCGTTTCCGGTGCCGTTGGGCAGCGGGTTGTACACGGTCGACTTGATGTCGATCGGACTGGTCAGCGCCAGCATCGAGGCGCCCGCCAGCGGCGCGCCGCCGGTCTGCGCCGCCACGTCGGCCGAAAGTCGTTCGCCGACTTTACTGTTCGCGACCGATGCGGCCTGATTCAGGGTCTGACCGGCGATGCTCGAGCCGAGCGTACCGGCCCGCGGGTTGGTCGAGATCGTGATCGTCGGCCGTTCGGCGCGGTTGGCGGTGACGGCGCTTTCCCCGAGGTCGCGCAATTTCGACGAGAAGCCCGGCGGGATCACCATCTCGCCGTACACCTGTGCCCGGTCCAGCAGCTGCTTGGCCTCCGCCGCGGACACCACCCGGACGTCGAACTTCTCCTTGTCCAGGCCGGCCACCACGCCGTCGGTGATCTGCTTGCCGTAGGGCCCGGCGTCCTGGTTGACCACCGCGATCGGGAAGTGACGCAGGTTGGTGGTTGGGTTCAAGATGCCACCCAGATACAGCGCGGCCAGCGCCGACATGAGAGCCAGGGTGATCAGGATCGGCGCCAGCCAGAACCGCACCTTACGGAGTTGCGTGGTGTTCCGGTTCGGTTTGGGTGCTGCGTGCTTGGCGTGCTTCTGAGACATGGCGGCTCCTGTGTGTCGAGCCCACTCTAATGTGTCGGTCAGCCGCCGAGTGCCGCGTGCATCTCCCAGACCAGCACTTCGGAAGGCTGCTGCGCGGTGAGCCGCCGGCCGTCCGGGTCGGTGAACCGGGCCGCGTCTCCGCCGGCGAGCTCACCGTCGTCCTCGATGGCGAGGCGACCGCGCGCGGTGAATACGTGCAGGTAAGGCGCGGAAGGGAGAGGGATCGAGTCGCCGGAATTCAGGCGCGCGACGTGCAGCGCGGCGGCGCGGTTGTGCAGCTTCAGAGCGGCGTCACGTCCCGGTATTCCCGATGCGACCGTGACGAAGCCGACGTTGTCCAGCTGATTGCCGATCTCGTCCTGTTGATAGCTCGGTGTGATGGCCGTCTCGTCCGGAATCACCCACATCTGCACGAAATGCACTGGCCGGGTTGGTGAACCGTTCTTCTCCGAATGCAGGATGCCGCTGCCGGCCGACATTCGCTGGGCCAGGCCGGGATAGATCACACCGTGATTGCCTGTGGAATCCTGATGTGCCAGTTCGCCTTCCAGCACCCAGGTGACGATCTCCATGTCCCGGTGCGGGTGGGTGTCGAAACCCGTTCCAGGCGCGACGATGTCGTCATTGTTCACCAGCAACAGCCCGAAATGTGTGTTCTCGGGCTCGTAGTGGTCGCCGAAGGAGAAGGAGTGCCGCGACTCGAGCCATGGCGTGGTGGTGCGGCCGCGATCGGCTGCTCGCCGGATATCCACGGTGGCAGGCATGGCTCCCACAGTAACGCTGTTTCACGCCGGGAAAGTGGCGCCGGCGAGCTGCAGGATTTCGTCGCGATCGGCAGCCAGGATGAATCCGGACCCGATGGCGGCGTCGAGCGCCGCGCTGAACTTGCCAAGGTATTCGTCGGCGCCGCCGGGGTAGAGGCGCCGCACCGTCTCGTCGTCGAAAGGCTCGCCGGAACCGAAAATCGACGACATGACGCTTTCCCCGGCGCCGACGCCGGATGTGCGGGCGAGCGGGACGTCGACCCACGGGGTGCGTATCCCGCCGGTGGCAATGCCGTGGGCGTCCAGCGCCGGCTCCGGGCGGGCGCCGACGCGGACGTCCAGTGGCGGGCCGCTGGGCGGTGCCGCCCTGGTGCTGACCCAGGCGGTCAGCGCCGCCAGCGATGCCTGCACCACATAGTGGTGCTGCGGGCCGAAGTTGATGTAGTGGTCGAGTTGCTGACCCATCAGGGTGTCGGTGGGTGCGTAGGCCGCCACCAGGTCCTCGATTGGCGCGGAACCGGAGTCGATGGGCGCTACCTGAATCGTGTAGTTGTCGGCATGCGCGGCGCCGGCGATCTCCCATACCCGCAGCGAGTCGCTGTCGGGCTGGCGGGCCGCGTAATAACCCTGGCGCCCCGCACCGTAGAGGTCGGTTTCGGTGATGATCGTCATCACCGGCACACGCAGGTCCGGACGGAACTTCACCGCCTGCGACCTGTCGGACTGCAGTTCGTCGAAGATGGAACCGTCGTCCAGGGGCGCCGCAGGCCCGAACCGGGAGTGCACCAGGAACCCGTCGTAGCGCTGAGCGATCGGGTCGACGGCGTTGATGTAGCTGGTGAGGAACATCGCCGACTGCGACTCACCCACGGCGACAACGTGTTCGGCGGTCAGGTCGCCCAGGATGCCACCGGTGTCGCGGACCAGGCCGCCGACGTGGGAGAACATGTCGTAAGCGAACACATCACCGGGATGGCTCAGGCCGGCATACCGTTTGGGTCGCTGGCTCTTCAGCGACATGTCGATTCCGAGCATGCTCACGCCACCGTCCACGCCCACCTTCTGGGCCGAAACCATGACGTAGGCGTAGCCGGCGCGGATCACCTCCCGGTGGGCCATCATCCATACCGCCGGCGCGTCGATACCGCCACTGACATTGAGCCACTCGACCAGCACGGTGCCGTTGAAGTCCGCCGCGTCGTTGGGGGTGAGGACCACCACGCGGGTGGTGTAATCGGCTGTGCCCGAGGCGGTTACGCGCCAGCTGCCGTCCGGCCCCAAGGGCTGCTCCGCGGCGTAGGACGAGGCGCTGCCCGAGATGAAGAACTCCTGTGCGCGATAACCGACGCTGCCGATGTCGAACGCGCCCAACAGGATCGAGGGCCGGCCCGGCACTGGCGTGACGGCGGGCAGGGCGTTCACAGCGCGTCCGGCAGGCCGAATCTGGCGAATAGCGATCCGTCGAGGAATGCGACCACGTGCGAGACACCGCCTGGCCTGACGTCCAGGACGTGCAGCTGGAACGGCACGTGCCGATCGCCGGCACGCATGTACATGGCCGCGCCCGGCTGTCCATTGGCCGTGATCGGGATCATGCGCATGTCGCCCGGATGTTCTGCCGGGCACTGCGTGTGGATGAGCGTGATGATGTCCGCCGCCCCCTGGTACCAGCCGGTGTAGGGCGGCATCTCCCAAATCGCTTCTGCGGTGAACAGATCCACCAATCGGTCGATGTCGTAGGTCTCGAACGCGTCGATGTAGCGGGCCAGCAGGTCCTGCGTCTCGGACGAATCGGGAGCCGCCAGCGGGTCGTCAGCGCTGGGCGCGACCGCGTCCAGCTGGGTTCGCGCACGCTGCAGCAGGCTGTTGACCGCGACGGTGGTGGTGCCGATCGCCTCGGCGACCTCGGCGGCCTTCCACTGCAGCACGTCGCGCAGCAACAGCACGGCCCGTTGCCGGGGCGACAGGTGCTGAAGCGCGGCGATGAACGCCAGCCGCACCGATTCCCGCGACTCGGCGATCACCGCTGGATCCTTCGGGTCCTGGGCATCGGGCAGCGGCTCCAGCCAGAGCACTTCGGCGCGCTCGATCAGATCGGCCGTCGGGTCCGAGCGGGCGTTGCCCAGGCCGGTCGGCAGCGGGCGGCGCCCACGTCCTTCCAGCGCGGTGAGGCAGGTGTTGGTGGCGATCCGGTGCAACCAGGTGCGGACCGAGGACTTGCCTTCGAACCGGTCGAAGGACTTCCAGGCCCGCAGCAGCGTCTCCTGGACCAGGTCCTCGGCGTCGTGCAACGACCCGGTCATCCGGTAACAGTGGGCGAGCAGTTCACGGCGGTACGGTTCGGCGTGGGCGGAGAAGTCTCCGCCGGGGTGGGAGGCGGAATTTTCGGTGAGCACACTCACCCGTCCGAGACTACGCAGATTGTGTGACAACACCGCGCGAGGAGTGGCCCTACAGGACGTAAGCTGCCCGTGATGACTACCACCCGCACTGAACGGACTTTCGATGGCGTCGGCGGCGTGCCCATCGTCTATGACGTGTGGACTCCTGACGTGCCGCCGCGCGCGGTGGTCATCCTCGCCCACGGTTTCGGCGAGCACGCCCGTCGCTACGACCACGTGACGCAGCGACTGGGCGCGGCCGGGCTGATCACCTACGCACTCGATCACCGCGGTCACGGCCGCTCCGGCGGCAAGCGGGTGATGGTGCGCGACGTCTCGGAATTCACCGGTGACTTCGACACGCTGGTGGGGGTCGCGACCCGGGAGAACCCGGGCCTGACCCGCGTCGTGCTCGGGCACAGCATGGGCGGTGCCATCGTGTTCGCCTACGGGGTGGAACGCCCGGACAACTACGACCTGATGGTGTTGTCCGCGCCGGCCGTCGCCGCGCAGGACATGGTGCCCCGGGTGGTGGCGCTGGCGGCCAAGGTGCTGGGTGTGCTGACCCCGGGCCTGCCGGTGGAGGCGCTGGACTTCAATGCGATCTCCCGCGACCCCGAGGTGGTCAACACCTACAACACCGACCCGCTGGTGTACCACGGCAAGGTGCCGGCCGGGCTGGGCCGCGCACTGCTGCAGGTGGGCGAGACGATGCCGCAGCGGGCCCCCGCCCTGACGACGCCGCTGCTGGTGGTGCACGGCACGGGTGACGCCCTGGTGCCGATCGAGGGAAGCCGCCGCCTGGTGGACTGTGTGGGTTCCGCCGACGTCGAATTGAAGGAATACGCCGGGCTCTTCCACGAGGTTTTCAACGAGCCCGAGCAGAATCAGGTGCTCGACGACGTGGTGTCCTGGCTCAACCTGCGCCTGTGAATCGTCGAGCGGGGTTGTCCTGCCGCTGCGCTAGTTTGGCCGCATGACCGACGACAAGATGCTGTCCCGTATTGCGGCACTGCTGCGTCAGGCTGAAGGCACCGACAACCCGCACGAGGCCGAGGCGTTCATGACCGCCGCGCAGCGCCTGGCGACGGCCTCCTCCATCGATCTTGCGGTGGCACGGTCTCACTCCGCCAACCGTTCGGCGGCGCAGGCCCCGACGCAGCGCACCATCACGATCGGCGCCGCGGGTACCCGCGGGCTCCGCACCTATGTGCAGTTGTTCGTGCTGATCGCGGCGGCCAACGACGTGCGCTGCGACATCGCGTCGAATTCGACCTTCGTGTACGCCTACGGGTTCGCCGAAGACATCGACGCGACGCACGCCCTCTACGCGAGCCTGGTGGTGCAGATGGTCCGGGCCTCCGATGCCTACCTGGCCACGGGCGACCACCGGCCGACGCCGACCATCACCGCCCGGCTCAATTTCCAGCTGGCGTTCGGCGCCCGCGTCGGGCAGCGACTGGCGGAGGCGCGCGAGCAGGCCAGGCAGGAAGTGACCAACGACCGCCGGCGTGCACCCGGCACCGCCATCGCGTTGCGGGACAAGGAAGTCGAGCTGCGCGACCACTACCGCGAGACGTCGCGGGCCCGCGGCACCTGGCAGGCCAGCCGGGCCACCGCGGGGTATTCCTCGGCGGCGCGGCGGGCCGGTGACCGGGCCGGCCGGCGGGCGCGCCTGGGCAGCAGTCCCGAGTTGCCCGGGGCGCGCACCGCGCTGGGCCATTGAGCCGCGATTCCCAGCGCGCCAAGGTCTACGCGGCTGAGGAATTCGTGCGGGTCATGTTCGACCGTGCCGCCGAGCACGGATCGCGCAGCGTGGATTTCTTCGGCACCCAGCTGACGTTGCCGCCGGAGGGACGCTTCGCGTCGATGTCGTCCGTGCAGCGCTACGTCGACGACGTGCTGGCCCTGCCGGCGGTGCGCCGGGAGTGGCCGGACGTGTCCGGCCTGCGCGTGCGGGCGCGCCGCGGTGCCACGTCCGCGCACTACGAGAACCGGGACGGGGCAGGCACTATCGCGGTTCCCGACCGCGACACCGCGGACTGGGCGATGCGTGAACTCGTCATACTGCATGAGGTGGCGCATCATCTGTGCCGGGTGCCACCGCCCCACGGGCCTGACTTCGTGTCGACGATGTGCACGCTGACGGAGCTGGTGATGGGTCCCGAACTCGGCCACGTGCTGCGTGTCGTGTACGCGAAAGAGGGTGTGCGATGAGCTTCCCGACGGACGACCCGGACGCGCGGGCGCGGGAGGTCGAGGCCGCGCTGACCGACGACGAGCGCTTCACCCTGCTGGTGGGCGTGATGGGCGCCGGCGACATGTGGCCGCTGCATGACGAACGGATCCCGCCGGACGTCCCGATGAGCGCGGCATACGTGCCGGGGATCGCGCGGCTGGGGGTTCCGGCACTGCGGATGAGTGACGCCGGACTCGGCGTGACCAATCCCGGTTTCCGGCCGGGCGATACCGCAACGGCGCTGCCGGCGGGGTTGGCACTGGCGGCCAGTTTCAATCCGCAGCTGGCCCGGGCCGCGGGTTCCCTGATCGGCATCGAGGCACGCAGCCGCGGGTTCAACGTGCAGCTGGCGGGCGCGATGAACCTGGCCCGCGACCCGCGCAACGGTCGCAACTTCGAATACTTCTCCGAAGACCCATTGCTGAGCGCAGCCATGGCCGCCGAGCAGATCACCGGAATCCAGCAGCACGGCGTCATCTGCACCACCAAGCACTTCTCGCTGAATTGCAACGAGACCAACCGGCACTGGCTGGACGCGGTCATCGATCCCGACGCACACCGCGAATCCGACCTGCTGGCCTTCGAGATCGCCATCGAGCGCGGCCGGCCCGGCGCGGTGATGGCGGCCTACAACAAGGTCAACGGCGACTATGCCGCTGCCAATGCCGTGCTGCTCAACGATGTGCTCAAAGGGGCGTGGGGATTTCCCGGCTGGGTGATGTCGGACTGGGGTGGCACACCGAGCTGGGAATGCGCGTTGCACGGTCTCGACCAGGAGTGCGGAGCCCAGATCGACGCGCTGCTGTGGCAGGCCGAGACATTCGGCGCGCCGCTGCGCGCCGCCCACGCCGACGGGCGGCTCTCCGGAGAGCGGTTGTCGGACATGGTCCGGCGGATCCTGCGATCGATGTTCGCGGTCGGGGTCGACAAGTGGGGTCCCGCGCCGGATCCGGACATCAACGCGCACAACGACATTGCCCTGGATATTGCGCGGCAGGGAATCGTGCTGCTGCAGAACGGCGGGGCGCTGCCGCTGTCAGCCGGCCGGATCGCCGTCATCGGCGGATACGC
This sequence comes from Mycobacterium sp. TY814, assembly GCF_030755175.1. Classification (NCBI taxonomy): domain Bacteria; kingdom Bacillati; phylum Actinomycetota; class Actinomycetes; order Mycobacteriales; family Mycobacteriaceae; genus Mycobacterium; species Mycobacterium sp. TY814. The sequence goes on along the minus strand of NZ_JAUFRY010000001.1, from coordinate 2,622,432 downwards.
CCACCGCGGGGTGCCGGCCGGCTTCGGCTCGAGCACCGTCGTACCGCCGGGCGGCTACGCCGGGGTGATCCCGATCGGCGGTACGGGTCTCGAGGCGGGGATGCGCAATCTGTACCTGCTGCCCTCGAGCCCGCTCGAGGAACTGCGGAAGCTGTTGCCGCAGGCGCACATCGAATTCGATCCCGGTATCAGCCCGGCCGAGGCGGTGCCGGTGGCGCGGGCAGCCGACGTCGCGATCGTGTTCGCGACCCGGGCCGAAGGCGAGGGATTCGACGTGGCCGACCTATCGCTGCCGTGGGGCCAGGACGCACTGATCTCCGCCGTTGCCGCGGCCAACCCGAATACCGTGGTGGTGCTGCAGACCGGCAACCCGGTGGCGATGCCCTGGCGCGAGTCGGTGAGCGCGATCGTCGCGGCCTGGTACCCGGGCCAGCAGGGCGGCCGGGCTATTGCGGAAATCCTTGCCGGACAAGTCAACCCGTCGGGCCGGTTACCGATCAGCTTCCCGGCGGACCTCGGTCAGACGCCGCGTCCGCAGCTCGGGTCGCCGACGACCATCCACTATTCGGAGGGCGCCGACGTCGGATACCGATGGTTCGCCCGCACCGGGCAGGCCCCGCTGTTCGCGTTCGGACACGGGTTGTCCTACAGCAACTTTGAATACCGCGATCTGGAGGTGGTCGGCGGAGACACCGTGCGGGTCGCGGTCACCGTCGTCAACACCGGTGACCGCAGCGGGGCCGATGTCCCACAGGTGTACCTGACCGCGACACCGGGCGAAGCCCGGTTGCGGCTGTTGGGATTTGAGCGGGTCGACCTCGAACCCGGGCAGTCTCGCCGGCTGACCATCGAGGCAGATCCGCGTCTGCTGGCGCGCTATGCCGACGGAAGCTGGCGCATCACGCCCGGTCAACACACGGTGGCGGTCGGAGCCTCGGCGGTGGACCTCACGCTGTCGGCGCAGGTGGAGCTGGCCGGCCGTACGTTCGGGCGCTGAGCGGCGCGTCCGGACGCACGACCGGCCGGCGGTTCTACTGGACGGGGACCAGGGCCTCGCCGCAGGTGCAGCGATAGGGCTCGGTGGCGCCGGAGCAGTGGCAGGGGACCTCGACGCGCACGCGGCAGCCACAGCCCTCGTGGCCACAGGTCAATTCGGTTCCAGCTTCGTGAGTTGCCATTTCGATATCACCTTCATCTTCTGTGGACGGTTGATCCGACTCCCAGCATATACCCCTTGGGGGTACGGGTAAACAATCCGGGGCAGGTATTTAGGCGGGGCGGCCCGGCCACGAGTTAGCGTTGGTCATGCCCGCAGAAGCAAACCCGCAAGCTGTCGACGCATTTCTGGACAGCACGCTGATCGGACCGGACCCGGCATTGGAAGCGGCGGTGCAGGCCAGCGACGCGGCCGGCCTGCCGCGCATCGCGGTGTCGGCGCAGCAGGGCAAGTTTCTGTGCCTGCTGGCCTCGGCCATGCAGGCGCGGCGCATCCTCGAACTCGGCACGCTGGGCGGCTACAGCACGATCTGGCTCGCGCGCGGCGCCGGCCCGCAGGGACGGGTGGTGACACTGGAATTCGACCCGCGGCGCGCCGAGCTGGCCCGGGCCAACCTGGACCGGGCCGGCGTGGGCGATCGGGTCGAGGTGGTGGTCGGGGCCGCTCTGGACTCGCTGCCGACCGTGACGGGCGGTCCATTCGACCTGGTGTTCATCGACGCGGACAAGGAGAACAACGCCGCCTACCTGGACTGGGCGATCAGGCTCGGACGGCCCGGCACGGTCGTGGTGGTGGACAACGTGATTCGCGGCGGCAAGGTGCTGACCGAGTCCGACGACGTCAGGGTCGCGGCGACCCGCGGGACGCTGCAGCTGATGGGCGAGCACCCGCACCTGGACACCGCCGTCCTGCAGACGGTCGGCGGCAAGGGGTGGGACGGCTTCGCGGTGGCGCTGGTGCGCTAGCTGTCGCGCCGATCATCGGGTGTGCGCTGACCGCATCCGGTGTGCGTCAGCTGTGCGGAATTCGCGGATTTGCCGCGGTGGACGCACACGCGCCGCGGTGGACGCACACGCGCCGCGGTGGACGCACACGCGCCGTGCTAGCCGCAGACCGCCCCGGTGGCGGCCGAGCCGACCAGCTTGACGTACTTGGCCAGCACGCCGGTCTTATAGCGCGGCGGCGGGGGAGTGAACCCCGTTCGGCGGGCGTCGAACTCGTCCGGATCGACCAGCACGTCGAGGGTGTGGTTGGCCACGTCGAGGCGGATCCTGTCGCCGTCGCGCAGGAAGGCGATGGGGCCGGCGTCGACGGCCTCGGGGGCGATATGCCCGACGCACAACCCCGTCGTTCCGCCGGAGAACCGGCCGTCGGTGAGCAGCAGCACGTCCTTGCCCAGCCCGGCGCCCTTGATGGCACCGGTGATGGCGAGCATCTCCCGCATGCCGGGACCGCCCTTTGGTCCTTCGTAGCGGATCACCACGGCGTCACCGTGAGTGATGGTGCCGTCCTCGAGTGCATCCAAGGCCGCCCGCTCGCCGTCGAAAACCCGTGCGGTGCCCTCGAACACGTCGGAGTCGAAGCCGGCCGACTTGACCACCGCGCCGTCCGGGGCCAGCGATCCGCGCAGGATGGTGATGCCCCCGGTGGGGTGGATCGGGTTGTCCAGCGCGCGCAGCACCTTGCCGTCCGGGTCCGGCGGGGCGATGTCGGCCAGGTTCTCCGCGAGGGTCCTGCCGGTCACGGTCAGACAGTCGCCGTGCAGCAGACCGGCGTCCAGCAGGGCTTTCATCACCACCGGCACGCCGCCGATGTGGTCGACGTGCGACATCACGTGCCGGCCGAAGGGCTTGACGTCGGCCAGGTGTGGCACCCGCTTGCCGATCCGGGTGAAGTCGTCGAGGGAGAGCTCGACCTCGGCCTCACGGGCGATGGCCAGCAGGTGCAGCACGGCGTTGGTCGAGCCGCCGAACGCCATCACCACCGCGATCGCGTTCTCGAACGCTTCCCGGGTAAGGATGTCGCGGGCGGTGATGCCCTTGCGCAGCAGTTCGATGACGGCCTGACCGCTGCGGCGGGCGAACCCGTCGCGGCGGCGGTCGGTCGCCGGGGGCGCGGCGCTGCCCGGCAGCGACATGCCCAGCGCTTCGGCGGCGCTGGCCATGGTGTTGGCCGTGTACATGCCGCCGCAGGCGCCCTCGCCTGGGCAGATCGCCCGCTCGATGGCGTCCACGTCCTCGCGGCTCATCAGGCCGCGCGCGCAGGCGCCCACCGCCTCGAACGCGTCGATGATGGTGACTTCGCGCTCGCTGCCGTCCGACATCTTGGCGACGCCCGGCAGGATCGAGCCCGCATAGAGGAACACCGATGCCAGGTTCAGCCGCGCGGCGGCCATCAGCATGCCGGGCAGCGACTTATCGCAGCCGGCCAGCAGCACCGAGCCGTCCAGTCGCTCGGCCTGCATCACCGTTTCGACGCTGTCGGCGATCACCTCACGTGAGACCAGGGAGAAGTGCATCCCCTCGTGTCCCATCGAGATGCCGTCGGACACCGAGATCGTGCCGAATTCCAGTGGGTAGCCGCCCGCGGCGAAGACACCCTCCTTGACCGCCTTGGCCAGGCGGTCCAGCGACAGGTTGCACGGGGTGATTTCGTTCCACGACGACGCAACCCCGATCTGCGCCTTGGCGAAGTCTTCGTCCCCCATGCCTACCGCGCGGAGCATTCCTCGTGCGGCGGCCTTCTCCAGGCCGTCGGTGACGTCGCGGCTGCGGGGCTTGATGTCGGGTTCAGGCATGCAGCAAGTATGCGGTGCGGCGGCATCCCGCCAAAATCGTTTATCATCGCAAGGTGATACCCCGTTGGGGTATGAGACGGCGTTGGGGAGAGCAGATGACGGCACCGCACGGATACGCGCAGCAGAAGGACAACTACGCCAAGCGGCTGCGTCGCATCGAGGGTCAGGTACGCGGGATCGCGCGCATGATCGAAGAGGACAAGTACTGCATCGATGTGCTCACCCAGATCAGCGCTGTGAACAGCGCGATGCGTTCGGTGGCGCTCAACCTGCTCGACGAGCACCTGAATCACTGTGTCACCCGCGCGGTGGCCGAGGGTGGCCCGGAGGCCGACGAGAAACTGGCCGAAGCGTCGGCCGCCATCGCGCGCCTCGTCCGCTCCTGACCGGGCGTGTTGACACGCAATGTTTGGGTAAAGCCCGGATACGTTGCGTACGGTGATCACGGCGCAATCTGTCCGTAAGCCACCTCGGCACGAGGACGGTGTGCCGACGAACAACATGACTGCCGAATCGGGAACCATCGCCGCAACCGCACGAACGTGGACGCCACGGATCGCGGTTCAGCTTGCGGTGCTCGCGGCGGCGGCCTTTATCTACGTGACCGCCGAGCTGCTGCCGGTGGGGGCACTGTCGGCGATCGCGCGCAACCTCAACGTGAGCGTGGTGCTCGTCGGCACCCTGCTGTCCTGGTATGCGTTCGTGGCCGCCCTGACCACGGTTCCGCTGGTGCGCTGGACCGCACACTGGCCACGGCGCCGCACGTTGCTGCTCAGCCTGGTGTGTTTGACGGTCTCGCAGCTGATTTCGGCGCTGGCGCCCAGCTTCGCGGTGCTTGCGGGCGGCCGGGTGCTGTGCGCGGTGACGCACGGCCTGCTGTGGTCGGTGATCGCACCGATCGCCACCCGCCTGGTGCCGCCCAGCCACGCCGGGCGCGCCACCATGTCGATCTACGTCGGGACGAGCCTGGCGCTGGTCATCGGCAGCCCGCTGACCGCGGCACTGAGCCTGATGTGGGGCTGGCGCCTGGCGGCCGTGTGCGTCACCGTCGCGGCCGCGCTGGTGACGGTGGCGGCGCGGCTGGTGCTGCCCTCGATGAGGCTGACCACCGACCAGTTGCAGTACGTGGGCCGGCGGTCGACGCATCACCGCAACCGCGGGCTGATCATGGTGAGCCTGATCACCATGATCGGCGTCACCGGACACTTCGTCTCCTACACCTACATCGTGGTGATCGTCCGCCAGGTCGTGGGAGTGCGGGGACCCAATGTCGCGTGGCTGCTCGCGGCCTACGGAATCGCCGGGGTGCTCTCGGTGGCACTGGTGGCGCGGCCGCTGGACCGCCGCCCGAAGGGCGCGATCATCGTCTGCATGGCCGGCCTGACCGCCGCGCTGGCACTGCTGAGTGCGCTGGCGTTCGGTTGGCAACGCTCGGCGACGACGGCGCTGGTGGTCGGGACGGCGGCGATCGTGCTGTGGGGCGCCATGGCCACGGCGGTGTCGCCGATGTTGCAGTCCGCGGCGATGCGCGCCGGGGCTGATGACCCCGACGGTGCCTCGGGACTGTACGTGACGGCGTTCCAGGTGGGCATCATGGCGGGCTCGCTGGCGGGCGGGCTGTTGTACGAGCGCAGCGTGGCGATGATGCTCACCGCGTCGGCCGGATTGATGGGTGCCGCGCTGCTGGCGATGGCGGCGGTTCGCCCGATCGTCGATACGCCTGAGACGGCAGATACGGCAATTTCACAGGACGGCTAACGTCGCAGGTCAGCGCCCTGAACTGGGCTTGGTAACGGCTGCGGCGGGTTCGTCGAATGGCTAAGCGGGGGTTTTGCTGTGCCACACTGGGGCCAGTTCAGGTCTTGACGTAGGTGACCGGAGGGAAAGAGTATGTCGCGCTCGATGAGGGGCCGCACGAGGGCTGGCCTCGTCGCCGCTCTCAACGCATTCGGAGTGGCCGCGGTGCTCGTGATGGGCGCTGGCCCGGCACTGGCGGACCCGGACGATGTGCCCGGCGACCCGGGCCCGGTGGTTGCGCCCGTCGAGCCGCCCGCGCCGGAGCCGATCGCGCTGCCGCCGCTGCCCGACCCGTTCGGCGTCCCCCCGGGCGACCCGGCCGCGGTGCCGGTGGCCTCCGGGCCGGTGGCCGGGCAGGACCCGACGCCGTTCGTCGGCGAACCGCCGTTCCGGCCGCCGTCCTTCAACCCGGTCAACGGGGCGATGGTGGGCGTGGCCAAGCCGATCATCATCAACTTCCAGGTGCCGATCGCCGACCAGGCGATGGCTGAGCGTGCCGTGCACATCTCGTCGATTCCGCCGGTGCCGGGCAAGTTCTACTGGATGACGCCGTCGCAGCTGCGCTGGCGCCCGCTGAGCTTCTGGCCGGCCAACACGGCGGTGAACATCGACGCCGCGGGTACCAAGTCGAGTTTCCGTACCGGCGACTCGCTGATCGCGACGGCCGACGACGCCACGCACCAGATGACGATCACCCGCAACGGCGTGGTGCAGCAGACCTTCCCGATGTCCATGGGGATGGCCTCCGGTGGGCACCAGACGCCGAACGGCACCTACTACGTGCTGGAGAAGATGCCGACGGTGGTGATGGACTCCTCGACGTACGGGGTCCCGGTCAACTCGCCGAATGGGTACAAGGTGACCGTGTCGGATGCCGTCCGGATAGACAACAGCGGCAACTTTGTGCACAGTGCGCCGTGGTCGGTGGCCGACCAGGGCAAGCGCGACGTCAGCCACGGTTGCATCAACCTCAGCCCGGCCAACGCGAAGTGGTTCTTCGACAACTTCGGAAGTGGTGACCCGATCGTTGTCAAGAACTCCGTCGGGACCTACAACAAGCCTGACGGCGCCTCGGACTGGCAGCTGTAGCCAGTTCCACCGAGCAGTCGCAAATCGCCCTTTCCGCCTCGGAAGGGGCGATTTTGCGTCTGGCCGCGGGCTCAAATTATGTATAGCATCATACATATGCGAAGTCCCCGTGAGCGGATGGTCGTGTCCGCCGCCCTGCTGATCAGGGAGCGCGGTGCGCGGGCGACCGCGATATCCGATGTGCTGGCGCACAGTGGCGCCCCGCGCGGCTCGGCCTACCACCACTTCCCGGGCGGGCGCACGCAATTGTTGTGTGAGGCGGTCGATTTCGCCGGCGAACACATCGCCTCGGTCATCACGGAGGCCGACAGTGGTCTTGCGCTGCTGGACACGTTGATCGCCAAATACCGGGAACAGTTGCTGGCCACCGATTTCCGCGCGGGCTGCCCGATCGCGGCCGTGTCGGTGGAAGCGGGCTTCGACAAGGACGACCGGGACCGGATGGCGCCCGTGGTGGAGCATGCGGCCGCGGTGTTCGACCGGTGGTCGGACCTGATCGCCGCGCGCTTCGCCGCCGACGGCATCGCCGCGGAGCGCGCCGGTGAGCTCGCGGAGTTCGCGACGGCTGCGCTCGAGGGCGCGCTGCTGCTCGCGCGGGTGCGACGCGACTTGGCGCCGCTGGACCTCGTGCACCGTCAGTTGCGTGAGCTGTTCGAAAGGAATCTGCCCCATGAGTGATTGGCAGCCCACCGCGTGCATCCTGTGTGAGTGCAACTGCGGCATCGTCGTGCAGACCGACGGCCGCACCCTGGCCCGGATCCGGGGCGACAAGGAGCATCCGGCGTCGCAGGGATACACCTGCAACAAGGCGCTGCGGCTGGATCACTATCAGAACGGCCGCGGACGGCTGACCTCACCGCTGCGCCGGCGCGCTGACGGCAGCTACGAGGAAATCGACTGGGACACCGCGATTGTCGAGATCGCCGAGGGCTTCAAGCACATCCGCGACACCTACGGCGGCGACAAGATCTTCTACTACGGCGGCGGCGGCCAGGGCAATCACCTCGGTGGCGCCTACAGCGGCGCGTTCCTCAAGGCGCTGGGGTCCAAATACCGCTCAAACGCGCTGGCGCAGGAGAAAACCGGCGAGGCGTGGGTCGACGGGCAACTCTACGGTGGGCACACCCGCGGCGAGTTCGAACATGCCGAGGTATCGGTATTCGTCGGCAAGAACCCCTGGATGTCACAGAGTTTCCCCCGGGCTCGGGTGGTGCTCAACGAGATCGCCAAGGATCCGCGACGGTCGATGATCGTGATCGACCCGGTCGTCACCGACACCGCGAAGATGGCCGACTTCCATCTGCGGGTGCGGCCCGGAACCGACGCCTGGTGCCTGGCTGCGCTGGCCGCGGTGCTGGTGCAGGAAAACCTCTGTGACGAAGCGTTTCTCGCCGAGCATGTGCACGGCGTAGCGACGGTGCGCGGGGTGCTCGCCGACGTTCCGGTCGCCGAGTACGCCCAGCGCTGCGGAGTCGACGAGGAATTGCTGCGCGCGGCGGCACGGCGCATCGGCACGGCCGGCAGCGTGGCGGTGTTCGAGGACCTCGGCGTGCAACAGGCGCCGAACAGTACCGTGTGCTCCTACCTGAACAAGCTGCTGTGGATCCTGACCGGCAATTTCGCGAAAAAGGGCGGACAGCATCTGCATTCGTCGTTCGCGCCGCTGTTCAGTACCGTCTCGGGACGCACGCCGGTGACCGGAGCGCCGATCATCTCCGGTTTGGTGCCGTGCAACGTCGTCCCCGAGGAGATCCTCACCGACCACCCGGACCGGTTCCGGGCCATGATCGTCGAAAGCAGCAACCCGGCCCACTCGGTGGCCGACTCGGCCGCGTGCCGCGAAGCGTTCCAGGCGCTGGAGCTGCTGGTGGTCGTCGATGTCGCGATGACCGAAACCGCCCGGCTGGCGCACTACGTGCTGCCCGCGGCGTCCCAGTTCGAGAAGCCCGAGTGCACGTTCTTCAACCTCGAATTCCCGCACAACGCAATGCAATTGCGTCATCCCCTGTTTCCGCCACTGCCCGGGACGCTGCCCGAACCCGAGATCTGGGCGCGGCTGGTGCGCGCGCTGGGAGTGGTCTCGGACGACGATCTGCGGCCGTTGTGCGAAGCCGCCGCCCAGGGTCGCCAGGTGTACACCGAGGCGTTTTTCGGCGCGGTAGCGGGCAACCCGGCACTGGCCCGGGTGCTGCCGTACGTGTTGTACGAGACGCTGGGTCCGACCTTGCCGGAGGGAATGGCCGGCGCGGCGGCGCTGTGGGGTCAGGCCCAGAAGACGGCGATGACGTACCCCGACGCCGTGCGGCGAGCCGGGCACGCCGACGGCAACGCGCTGTTCGACGCGATCCTGCACGGCCGATCCGGGATCACCTTCACGGTGCACAACTACGAGGACGACTTCGCGCTGATCAGTCACAGCGACCGCAAGATCGCCCTGGAAATACCCGAAATGCTGGATGGCATAACGGCTTTGGCGACGGCGCCGGAGCGCCTGACCAGCGACGAGCTGCCGATCGTGCTGTCGGTGGGGGAGCGGCGCGCCTACACCGCCAACGACATCTTCCGCGACCCGTCCTGGCGCAAGCGCGACGCCGACGGGGCGCTGCGGGTCAGCGTCGAGGACGCCCAGGCGCTCGGTCTCGACGACGGCGGCCGGGCGCGCATCACCACGGCGGCCGGCAGCGCGGAGGCCACCGTCGAGATCACCGAGACCATGCTGCCCGGACATGCGGCCCTGCCCAACGGTTTCGGGCTGGACTATGTCGGCGAGGACGGCCGCACCGTGATACCGGGGGTGGCCCCGAACGCCCTGACGTCGACCAAGTGGCGCGACCCGTACGCGGGCACGCCCTGGCACAAGCATGTGCCCGCGCGGATCGAAACGGTCGGCGCACCCCGGCGATCAGACGCAAAGTCGCACGCATAGCTGCGTTTTCGTGCGATTTCGCGTCTGCTCGCGCAGGAAAGGGCGCCCTGCTCGCGCAGGAAAGGGCGCCCTGCTCGCGCCGGAAACGCTAGTTCCAGATACGGACGCGCCGCGGCGGTTCCAGGAACAGCTCGTCGGATTCTGACACGTCGAAAGCCTCGTAGAACGCGTCGACGTTGCGGATGACGCCGTTGCACCGGAATTCCGGCGGCGAGTGCGGGTCCACCGCGAGCCGCCGAATTGCCTCGGCATCACGCGATTTCGTCCGCCACACCTGAGCCCAGCCGAAGAACACCCGCTGCACGCCGGTCAGGCCGTCGATCACCGGAGCGGGCTCGCCCTGCAGCGACAGCTGGTAGGCCAGCAGGGCGATCGACAGGCCGCCCAGGTCGCCGATGTTCTCGCCGACGGTGAAGGCGCCCTGGACGTGTGGTGGGCCCTGGTGGTCGGCCAGCGCGCGCGGTGTGTACGCCTCGTACTGTTCGATCAGCGCCTTGGTGCGGGTCGCGAACTCGGTGCGGTCGGCGTCGGTCCACCAGTCGACCAGGTTGCCGTCACCGTCGTACTTGGCGCCCTGGTCGTCGAATCCGTGCCCGATCTCATGCCCGATCACCGCTCCGATACCGCCGTAGTTGGCCGCGTCGTCGGCTTCGGCGTCGAAGAAAGGAGGCTGCAAAATGGCTGCGGGGAAAACGATTTCGTTCATCCCCGGGTTGTAGTAGGCGTTGACGGTCTGCGGAGTCATGAACCACTCGTCGCGGTCGACCGGTCCGCCGAGCTTGGCCATTTCCCGGTCGTGGTTGACGGCGTAGCCGCGCTGAAAGTTGCCGTACAGGTCGTCGCGGTCGATGACCAGCGCGGAGTAGTCGCGCCAGGTGACCGGATAGCCGACCTTTGCGGTGAACTTGTCGAGTTTGGTCAGCGCCCGCTGGCGGGTTTCGGGTGTCATCCAGTCCAGATCGCTGATGCTGATCCGGTACGCCTCCCGCAGGTTGGCCACCAGCGCATCGATGCGGTCCTTGGCCCCCGGCGGGAAATGCCGTTCCACATAGAGCTTTCCGACGGAGTCGCCCATCAGCGTCTCCACCAGTGCGACCGCCCGCTTCCAGCGGTCCCGGATCTGCTCGGTGCCGGTCAGCCGGCGGCCGTAGAAGTCGAAGTCCGCCTCGACCATCTCGCTGGTCAGCCACGGCGAGCGGGCGCGGATCAAGCGCCACCGGGCCCAGCTCTTCCAGTCTTCGAGGTCTTCACCGCTCCACAGATCGGCGAAGGCGCTGAGGTAATCCGGTTGCCGGACAACCAGTTCGGCGACGGCCTCGGGCGTGATGCCCAGGCCGCTCACCCATCCGGACCAGTCGAAGCCCGATGTCTCCTCCAGCTCGGCGAAGGTGCGCAGGTTGTAGGTGAGCTCGGCGTCACGGCGTTTGACCACGTCCCAGTGCGCGGCCGCCAGTTTGCTCTCCAGCGCCACGATGCGGGCGGCCGTTTCGGCGTGATCCTCCGCGCTGCCCCCGAAGACCAGGCTGAACATCCGGGCGATGTGGCCCGGGTAGGCGGCCAGCACGGCGGCATGCTGCTCGTCGCGGAAGTACGACTCGTCCGGCAGGCCGATGCCCGACTGGGAGAAGTGCACCAGGTAGCGGGCGGAGTTCTTGGAATCGGTGTCGACGTAGAACCCGACACCGCCGCCTACCCCGGTGCGTTGCAGGGCGCCGATGAGGGTCGCGAGCGCGCTGCGGTCCGCCGCGCCGTCGATGGCGGTCAGTTCGTCGAGCAGCGGCTGCAGGCCGCGTCGTTCCACGGTGTCCTCATCGAGGAAGCTGGCGTAGAGGTCGCCGATCCGCTGCTCGTCGGTCCCCGGTGCGGCCTGACTCTCGCTGGCCTGCACGATGATGTCGCGCACCTGCTCTTCGGCCCGGTCGAACAAGGTCCGGAAAGCCCCGTCGGTCGCGCGGTCGGCGGGGATGTCGTACTCGGTCAGCCAGCGCCCGTTCACGTGGCCGAAAAGGTCGTCCTGGGGGCGGGCGGCGGCGTCGACGTAGCTCAGGTCGATGCCCGAGCGGATGGCCTCTACTGTCACCCCGCCATCCTTCCATCTCTTTTCGGGTGCAACGATCGCACCATGCCTGACCAGGACGCCGAAGACATCGACGACACAGAAGACGCCGAAGACGCTGTAGATACCGACGACGACACCGACGATGACGCCCGGGTGTTCTCCACCTACGGCATCGCCTCCACCGTGCTGGGCCTCATCTCGGTGGCGGCGCTGGTCCTCGGCGGGCTGATCTGGTTCGGCCACCGGGACGACTCGGGCGAGCGCGTTTATCTGTCCCGGGTGATGGCGGCCGCGGCCGACTGGACCGAGATCCTGATCAACATGAACGTCGGGAACATCGACGCCAGCCTGCAGCGGCTGCACGACGGTACGGTCGGCCAGCTGAACACCGACTTCGAGGCCGCGATCATGGACTACCGGAAGGTGGTGGAGAAGCTGCAGGCCAAGAGCGCCGGCCAGATCGAGGCGGTGGCGATCGACACCGTGCACCGCGATCTGGACACCGTGCCCGGCTCCCCGCGGCCGGTGGTGACGACGAAACTCCCGGCGTTCGCCACCCGGACCGACTCGGTGATGCTGGTCGCCACCTCGGTCAGCGAGAACGCCGGCGCCAAACCGCAGGTGGTGCACTGGAACCTGCGCCTGGACGTGTCCAACGTGGACAACAAGATGCTGATCTCCAAGCTGGAGTCGATCCGATGAGGAACGCATGGCGGCTGGCGGCCTTCGATGTGCTGGCACCACTGGCGGCGCTGGTCGCGCTGTTCGGGATCGGCGCGGTGCTGGCCTGGCCGCGCTGGTGGGTCGCGGTGGCCGCCGCGCTGGCGCTGCTGGTCGTCGAGGGTGTCGTGATCAACTTCTGGCTGCTGCGCCGCGACGCGGTCACGGTCGGCACCGACGACGACGCACCGGGGCTGCGGCTGGCCGTTGCCTTCCTGGCGGCCGTGGCCCTGTGCGCCGCGGTGCTGACCGGATACACGCACTGGACCACCAAGGACGACGACTTCAAGAAGGACTCCGTCGCGGTGGTTCAGGTCGCCACAGGCGTGGCCGAGGCGGTGGCATCGTTCTCGCCGACGGCGCCGGGTGCCTCGATCGAGCGCGCCGCGTCGCTGATGGTGCCGGACAAGGCAGGCAAGTTCAAAGAGGAGTACACCAAGACCAGCGCGGACCTGCTGCAGCGCAAGGTCACCGCGCAGGCGTCCACGCTGGCGGCCGGTGTCGAGGCCATCGGGCCGTCCGCGGCCAGCGTCGCGGTGATCATGCGGGTCACCCAGAACGCCCCCGGCCAGCCGCCCAGTCAGGCCGCCCCGGCGGTCCGTGTCACTTTGAGCAAGCGCGGCAACGACTGGCTGGTGCAGGACATCGTCCCGATCAACTCACGCTAGCTAGTTGGAGTTGGCCGACCGCTCGTTCTTCACCCGGACGAACCGGTCGGACAACCGGCGCATCCGGATCATCAGTGAGGCTGACGGGCTGACGCTGCCATCGAGGTAGGTCGCGAGATCCTCCGGAGCTACCCCGATGCGCGAGGCGAACTCCTGCTGCACCAGGCCGGACCGGTCCATCAACAGCTTCACGTGCCGCGCCACCTCGGCGCGTTCGTTGGCCTCGAGATGGGTACGGGCGCGCTCGAGCACCTCCCAGAGCGCCTTGGCGATGCCGACGGGCCGGGTGCCGCGCAGAATCTCCTCGACCTGACGGGCCGTCCGGCCGTAGGGGTCGCGTTTGAGGGCGGCGGCGATGCGCTTCCAGGTGGCGATGTCGCCGCTCTGCAGGGCGGAGTGGATCGCCGCGGTGGACCAGAACTCCACCGGCTGGTCAGTGTCGGGTCGCCGCACTTGCGCAGCAGGCGCGGGATTTCGCTGGTCGGCAGCCAACGTCACCTCGCCTCCTCCAGCATTGCCACGGCCACGGACAGGCAGCGCTGCCTGACCTCCTCCCAGTCTGCCCTCGCATCGGGTTCGGGCCAATCCTCGTCCAGATCGGACGGATCAGGATCCGCGAGCCGGCGAACCAGCTCGGTGGCCATCCGTTGCGATTGCGAAGACGAGCCGAGAGGCTGACAACAGTAATACCTGTCCATCCCGGCCAGCACCATCGCGACGGTCTCCGGATCCATTGCGTCGACCATGTCAGCAAAATCGGCATAATCGCGGCTGCTGTTACGGCTCATGATCAAGTAACCCTTGAACCGCAGCGTTTCCGCCCCCGTCGGGATCAGCAGCCGGTCACCGGTCGGCAGTTGCACGTTGGTGGTCTCCACCGGGCTGCTGCGGCGGAATCCGTTCCGGGTGCCTTTGCTCTCCAGCGCGTCGAGGGCCACCGAAAGGCGCCCGCGCCACAAGGTGACCGGATGGACCGGGCGATCGGACCACGACATGGCCCGGGCGATGCTGCTGCGGGCCGCCAGACTGACCTTGCCGACCGGACCGGTGGCCAGCGCCACCGTGTCGGCCTCCGCCGATTCCGGGCCGTCCTTGCGGGCGCAACCGCTGAACGCCAGCGGGTCTGCGACGCAAATAGCATCGGGCGCAAGGTTTTTGAGCTTAGCGGCCGATTTGATCACCACCCGCAGATCGGCGCTGGGGGCGATCGCGGCGGTGATGTCCTCGGGGATGACGACGACGCCGCCGAGATCGACGTCGGGCAGCGGCCGGTCGAAGTCAACCGACGGCAGCATGCGACCCAGCCAGCCCGGTATCCACCAGTTCCACTTCGAGAACATCGCCATCAGCGCCGGCACCAGCACCAGGCGCACGATGGTGGCGTCGACCGCGATCGCGACGGCACACGCCACACCGATCTCGGCAACCAGGGGCATGCCCGCAAAGGCGAACCCGCAGAACACCGCGATCATGATCAGCGCCGCGCTGGTGATGGTGCGCGCGCTGGTGCTGACGCCGTAGGCCACCGCGTCGCGGGTGTGGCCGGTCTGCAGGAAACGCTCCCGGATACGGGTGAGCAGAAAGATCTCGTAGTCCATGGACAACCCGAACGTCATCGCCAGGACCAGCGGTGGAACGGTGCTGTCGATCGATGTCAGGTGCGGGAAACCGAGTGCCTCGGCCCAGCCCCACTGGAAGACCATCACCAGGCTGCCGTAGGCGGCCGCCACCGACAGCAGCGTCATCAGCACGCCCTTGAGCGCCAGCAGCACCGAATGCACCGAGAGCAGCAGCATGATGAAAGCGATCAGCGCGACGAAGCCCAGCACGAGCGGCTGGGTTTGCGCCACCCGCCCGTCGAAGTCCTTGATCAGCGCGGTCGAGCCGCCCACGGAGACCTGGGCGTCGCCCCCGACCCTCGGCAGTTGGCTGCGCATCCAGTCGACGGTGTGCCGGGCGCGCAGATCTTCCGGATCGACCGACAGCACCGCGTTGAGCAGGGCGCTCTTGTTGTCGTCGGCATATTGCGGCGGGCTCACCGAGGCGACGTTGGGCCCCTGCGCCATCTTCTCGCGCAGCGCGGCGAGCTTCTGCGCACGCACCGGCACGGCGTCTTGTCCCTGCGGCCACTCGGGGAAGGTCACCAGAACCTGGATGGGACCCAGTGCGCCCGGGCCGAGGGCCTGCGACGCCGAGGCCACCCCGGCCCGGATCTCGTGGGAGGAGTCGAACTGGCGCAGCAGGCTATTGCCCAGCACCATCGACAGCGCCGGCGCCGCCATCAGCAGCAACACCGCCGAGGCCGCCAGCGCGGAAATCCAGGGCCGGCGCATCACCCAGGTGACCCAGCGCGTCCAGAACCGGGACACCGTGCTCTCCGGCCGGCGTGACCAGTGCAGCAGCGGCGATCTCTTGGCCGCCGCCCGGGAGAACGTGGCCAGCAACGCCGGCGTCAGCGTCGCCGACGTCAACATCGCGACCGCGACCGCGAGGATGGCGCCGGTGGCCATCGAACGCAGCGCCGGGGTGTTGATCACGTAGATGCCGGTGAGCGAGGCGATGACGGTCAACCCGGACAACACCACGGCAAGACCGGAGGTGGCCATCGCCGCGTCCACGGCCTCCTGCGGCTGGCGGCCGGTGCGCAGTTCCTCCCGGAACCGCATCAGGATGAACAGCGAATAGTCGACGGCCAGCGCGATGCCGAACATGGACACCGTCGAGGTCACGAACACCGACATGGGCGTGTGCATCGACAGCGCATAGACCAGGCCCATGGTCACCACGACGGTGCAGACACCCAGCGCCAGGGGAATCGCCGCGGCAGCCAGCGAGCCGAACACCGCCAGCAGCACGATCAGGATGATCGGCAGGTTCCATTCCTCGGCTTTGGCGATGTCGTGCTTGGTGTTCGCGGCGGCCGCGGCGCTCAGCGCCCCCTGCCCGATGACGTAGAGCCGGACCCGGCCGTTGGCGGTCTGCCCGGACTGGTCGCCTTGGATGCCGACCCGTTCCCGCAGCTTCTTGGCGACGTCGCTGGTGCCGGGATTGCGGGCGTCCAGATGCAGGGACACCACGTAGGGCCGGTCAGGCTGGGGTGGGCGCTGGGTGGGGTTGGGCGCTTCGGTGACGCCGGGAAGCTCGCCGGCGATGCGTTTGAGCTCGGCGACCGCGTCGTTGATGTCCTGGTAGGTGGCGTCGGCGCGGGGGGCGGCCACCAGGGCCAACGGCGATGCCCCCAGCTCGGGATACTGCTCCACGAGTTGGTCGTGGACGGCCAGCGACTGGGAATTGGCAACCTCGAACCCGCCGCCGGTCAGATTCCCCGACTGCGTCATGGCCAGATAAACCGCCGGAACCAGGGCGAGCAGCCAGCCTGCAAAGACGAACCAGCGGTATCTGCGCAGGTTGCGGCTCAGCCGCATCATGAACTGCTGGATTTTCTATCTCCCCGTGTTTCTTGCGCAGCACGTGCCCGCGAGCCTACCCGAGAGCCCGGAGTCCTAGCTTTGCTTATCGTGTGCTGAGCTGCGACGACACCCGTTTGCCGGGATCGTTGTTAAGTCGTGATCGACCTGCGCGCCCAGCGTGAATTGGCGACCCCGCCGGGCGGGATGGCAGGATGTCTGTGGCCGCCGTGGGGGGACTTCGGGCGGCGAATCGTGAGGAGTCATCCATGCCATCTACGCCGTTCCAGGGGCCGTTCCTGCGCCGCGGGCTGTTCGCCGTCGTGGCCGCCACCGGCCTGTCCTGTGCCGGGAGCGCCGTTCTGCAGGCGCCGGCGGCCACGGGATCGACGGACCCGTGCGCGGCCAGCGAGGTGGCCCGCACCATCGGTTCGGTCTCCAAGTCGATGGGGGACTACCTGGACTCGCACCCGGAGACCAACCAGGTGATGACCAGCGCCCTGCAGGATCAGGCTGGGCCGCAGTCGCTGGGCACGATCAAGGCGTACTTCGAGGCGAATCCCAAGGTGGCGCTCGACATGCAAGGGCTGGCCAACCCGCTGAACAAGCTGGGCACCCAGTGCAAGCTGCCGATCTCGCTGCCGCAGGCGCTCACCATGGTGCAGGCGGCCCAGGGCGGCCTGCCCGGTCTGCCGGGTGGTGGCGGTGCACCGGCGGCGCCGCTGCCGGGTCCGGCGCCTGCCGGTGCCGCTCCGGTGCCGGGCGTGCCCGCCGTCGCCGCGCCGACCAGTGCGCCCAAGCCGGCGCCCGCGCCGAAGCCGGGCGGTTAACCAGCCGGGTCCAGTGGGGGCAGCGGTCCCTGCAACGCCGAGTCGGCCGGGTCGGCGAAGGCCCTGACGTCCGGTACCCGGAGCTCGGGATCGGTGGGTGGGTCGTCGTCCGAACCGGATTCGCTGAGCTTCTCGGTGCGGAACATGAAGAAGAACACCACCCAGCCGACCGCGGCGATGAACAGCCAGCTGATCAGCCGGTAGATCAGCATCGCCGAGATCGCGTTCGGCAGTCCCATGCCGCTGGACACCAGGCCGGGGACGAGCACGGCCTCCACGACCAGCAGGCCACCCGGCATCAGCGGAATCGTGCCCACCGCGCGGGCCGCCGCGTAGGCGACCGTCAGTCCGGCGACCGACGCGTGATCGCCGGCGGCGTAGGCCGCGAAGCCCAGGCATGCGACGTCGGCGACCCAGTTGAACAGTGACCAGCTGAACGCCACCGCGAGGTCGCGCCGGCTCAGGCTCACCGACTCGAGCTGCATGAGGATCTCGCGCCACTTCTCCAGACCGGTCTCGGCTGGTTTGCCGCGAATGGAATTGACCCACGACAGCACCTTGCTGCCGATCCCTTCGATCAGTTCCGGGCGCGACGCCACCGCCTGCGCCAACAACAGCAGCGCGATGAAACCGCCGAGGGTGAACAGCAACGAGAACGGGTTGTTCTTGGCGCCCAGGAGGAACGCCCCGCCCAACCCCAGCACGGCCAGCCCCACCGCCTGCAGCGCGCCCGACATCACCAGCTGCCACGACGCGACCACGGTGGAGGCGCCCCAGATGCGCTGCTGACGCAGCAGGAACGTCGCCGATATCACCGGGCCGCCGGGCAGCGTCGTGCTCAGCGAATTGGCCGCGTAGAAGGCCGCTTCCGAGCGCAGTTGCCTGACGTGGACTCCGGCGGAACGCAGCAGCGTGCGCTGAATCTGGGCGAAGCTGTGCATCGACGCCGCCGCGGCCACCATCGCGGCGACCAGCCACCACCAGTTGGCTTCGAACAGACTCGTCCATGCCTTGGCCAGCTGATCGCGCACGAGAATCACCTCGACGGCGAGCACGATCGTGACGACGGACAACACCACCCACCGCAGCCACCAGTGTTTGCCGCGCGCAGCCTTCTCGCCCCGGGCGAGGCGTAGTCCCGCAAACTTGCGGGCACCGGCGTCGGACGACATCGCATTAGGGTAGCCGTGCCGGTGCCCGACGCATCGCTGCACGTCGCCGACGTGTCGGCGTTGTTCTGAGGTCGTGACCGGATCGTGGCGGCCGGATTTGCGGGACATCCCGGCTAGGCTGGCTTGATGCCGGCAAATCTGGACGACGAAGCGGTCAGCCCTCTCGTGCGCAAGACCGCAGCGTGGTCTTGGCGACTGCTCGTGATCGTCGCGGCCGCCGTCGCCCTGCTGTGGGTGGTCGACCGGCTCGAAGTCATCGTGGTGCCGGTGTTGCTGGCGCTGATGCTCAGCGCTTTGCTGGTGCCGGCGGTGGACTGGCTGGACGAGCATGGCCTGCCGCGCGGAGCCGCGGTGACGGTGGTGTTGTTGAGCGGGTTCGCGATCCTGGGCGGCATCCTGGCTTTCGTCGTCAGCCAGTTCATCGTCGGCGTGCCCGACCTGGTCAAGCAGGTGGAGCACAGTATCGACAGCAGCCGCAGATGGCTGATCGAGGGACCGGCCCACCTGCGCCGCGAGCAGATCGACAACGCGGGCAACGCCGCGATCGAAGCCCTGCGCAACAATCAGGCCAAGCTGACCAGCGGCGCGCTGTCCACGGCCGCCACCATCACCGAGCTGGTCACGGCGGCCGTGCTGGTGCTGTTCACGCTGATCTTCTTCCTGTACGGCGGCCGCAACATCTGGCAGTACGTGCAGAAGATCTTCCCGGCCCACGTCCGCGATCGCGTGCACGCGGCCGGTCACGCCGGGTACGGCGCCCTGACCGGATACATCCGGGCCACCTTCCTGGTCGCGCTGACCGACGCGGCCGGGGTCGGCGCCGGGTTGGCGATCATGGGGGTGCCGTTGGCGCTGCCGCTGGCCTCCATCGTGTTTCTGGGTGCGTTCGTACCGCTGATCGGTGCCCTGGTGTCAGGTTTGCTGGCCGTGGTGGTGGCACTGCTGGCCAAGGGGATGCTGTACGCGCTGCTGACACTCGGCTTGCTGGTCGTGGTGAATCAGCTCGAGGCGCACATCCTGCAGCCGCTGGTGATGGGCCGTGCAGTGTCGATCCACCCGCTGGCGGTGGTGCTGGCGATCTCAACCGGCGGGGTGCTGGCCGGCATCGTCGGCGCTTTGCTGTCCGTTCCGACGGTGGCGTTCCTGAACAACGCGATGCAGGTGCTGCTGGCCTCCGATCCGGAGGCCGAGGCGGAAAGCCAGAAGGACAACGACGAGGTGTCGGCGATCCTGCAGGCAAAACCGGACAAGCCCGACAGACCCGACGATTAGGGCACCAGATTCCAGCCCTGGTCGACGTCGCCGCCACAGAACCGGGTGGAGACCCACGTCCCGGGGTTGGGTCCGCCCAGGGCCGTGAGGCACCCGTCCAGGCTGATCATGATGTGGCCGTTGGGCTGGGGGTTCCACTGCTGGTTGAACCAGTTCAGGCAGGGCCCGAGGTGCGCCGTCCACCGATCCTCGTTCGGCGATGTCAGGCAATTCCCCGGAAATGCCACGCTCTCCAGCTGAGCGCCGTTCTGATTCCAGCGCTGATTGTCCGAGCCGTTGCAGGGATTGATCACCACCGCGGTCAGCCAGCTGCCGTCCGGTGCGTCCAAGCACACATTGCCCATCCGGCTCTGCACCTGGACGGGGCCGTCGGCGTGGGCGGGAGCGGCGCGGAGTCCGCCGATGCCCGACATTGCGGCGGCTGCGACAACTGCTGCGAAGGCACCGCTGATCGATCGAAAGTTGTGCATAGCCCCGAATAACCCCTAGAGCCGGCCCTCGCGACGCAGCAGGTCCTGCGCGGACAGGCCACCGCCACCGGTGCGCCGCCGGCGCGACGTGTCCACCGTGCTGTCCTCCTGGATACCGCGGGAATTCAGCTTCTCGGTGGCCGTGTCGGAGTCGTCGCCCTCGGCGCGCTGGACCGGCAGGGCGGCGGTCTTGTCGGCCGGATCCGGGGCGGGAGTGGGATCCGGACGGCTACCTGCCACCGGCATCTTGTTGGTCTCGCCGGCAGACGGTGGCGTCGCGTTCTTGGATGCGGGGCCACGGCCGGCCGGCCGCGGTGCCGGGCCGTTGCGGGTCGCCCCGGGCGCCGACAGGCGGGCCGTGGGTGGCTCGGTGGCGGGAGTGGCCCGCACTGGAACCTGCGGGGAGGGCGCCGCGGGCGCGGGTGCCAGCTCCGGCTGGGCCGCCCGTGTCAGTGCGGCCGGGTGCGTCGGGTCGTGCGGCTTGCGTGACGCCCCGGCACCGGCTGCCACCAGTCCGGCCGTCACCGGCGGGCGGGTCTTGGTGGCCGGCCGCTTGCGCTCGTCGGGCAACTGGATCTCACCCAGGCCGATGCGGTTCTGCAGGCGTCGCATCCAGCGCGGTGCCCACCAGCAGTCGTCACCGAGCAGCTTCATCACCGACGGCACCAGGAACATCCGGACCACGGTCGCGTCCAGCAGCAACGCCGCCATCAGACCGAACGCCAGATACTTCATCATCACCAGATCGGAGAACACGAACGAACCCGCAACCACCGCGAGGACCAGCGCGGCCGCGGTGATCAGGCGACCGGTGGTGGCTGTACCGATGCGGATCGATTCCTGGGTGGACATCCCGTTCTCGCGGGCCTCGACCATGCGGGAGACCAGGAACACTTCGTAGTCCGTCGCCAGGCCGTAGCCGACTGCGACCACCAGAGCGATGATCACCACCATCAGCGGCGTCGGCGTGAAATTCAGCAGTCCGGCGCCATGACCTTCGATGAATATCCAGGTCAGGATGCCCATCGTGGACCCGAGCGTCAGCACGCTCATCACCGCCGCCTTGATCGGCAATACCACCGATCCGAAAGCCAGGAACATCAGCACCATGGTCGTGCTGATCAGCACCAACACCATCAGCGGCGCCTTGTCCACCAGGCTGTGAATCGAGTCCTGTTCCAGCGCCGGCGTCCCGCCGACGAGTATCTCGATGCCCTTGGGCGGCGTTATCGCGCGTAACTCTTCGAGCTTTTTGGACGAGTCAGCGGGGTTGAGCAGCCCGTTCTGCAGCACCCGGACAGAAGGGTCCTTGGACCCGCCCGGTGCCTGGGGGCGTTCCTGCCACATGTTCGACGGGTCGTTGTCCTGCTCGATGAACCCGCTGATCTGCATGGCTTTGCTGCGGACGTCCGCAACCTGCTGGTCGGTGACGGGCTGATGGTTGGTCGACTCGATCACGAGCGTCAGCGGATTCGTCCGGTAGCCGGGGAAGAGCTTGTCGAAGTGTTCCTGCGACTGGCGCGCCGCGTTGTTCGGCGGCAGATACTTCTCGCTCATGCCGCCCAGCGACATGTTGCCCAGCGGAATGATCAGCAAGATCATGCCCACGACGATCGGGATCGCGAACGCCAGCGGGCGCTTCATGACGAAGTTCGTCAGCTTGCCCCAGAAGCCCGCTTCGACCTCTTCGCGGGTCTTGGTCTTCTGCAGGCGGTCGGCAAGCCAGTTCAGGTAGGCCCGCGAGACCTTCCAGTTGCGCAGGAAGGGAACCCGGAAAGCGGTGCGCACACCGAGCGCGTCCACGTGCTTGCCGAGAACGCCCAGGCAGGCGGGCAGCAGCGTGATGGACAGGATCGCGGCCAGCGAGACGGCCGTGATCAGGGCGTAGGTCAGTGACTTCACAAAGCCCTGCGGCAGCAACAACAGGCTGGCGCCTGAGGCGGCGATCAGCACCGCCGAGAACACCACGGTGCGGCCCGCAGTCATCACCGTGCGCCGCACCGCGGCCTCGGTGTCGTAGCCCTCGGCGATCTCCTCGCGGAACCGGCTCACCACGAACAACCCGTAGTCCACCGCGATGCCGAGACCGATCAGCGAGACCACCGGCTGGGCGAAGAAGTGCACCGGTCCGAACATCGCGATCAACCGCAGGATGCCCAGCGAACCGGCGATGCTCAGCCCGCCGACCATGACGGGAAGGCAGGCGGCGACCGCGCCGCCGAAGACCAGGAACAACACGACCGCCACCAGCGGCAGGGCCAGCACCTCCATGCGGCGCTGGTCGGTGGCGATGGTGCCCGTCAGCGCGCTGGCGACCGGTTGCAGGCCGGCCAGCTGGACGGTGCCGCCGTCGAGCTTCTGCAGCGCCGGCTCGATGGTCTTGTAGTTGGTCAGGATGGTGTCGTCGTCGTCGCCCTTGAGCGGGATCGAGACGAAGGTGTACTTCTTGTCGTCGGTGGCCATGCCCTTGATGACCGAGCTGGTGCTGTCGGGGGCCCGCAGATACCCGGCCCAGCCGAACACCTCTTTCGGGTGGTCGGCGACGAACTTGTTGAGTTCATCGGTGATCTTCTTCGACCACGCCGGGTCGGTGACGGTCTTGCCGTCGGGCGCTTTGAAGATGGCCACGACGTGGCCGGTCCGGTCGCGGCCGTAGACCTGGTCGCCGAGCACCGACGCCTTGACCGACTGGCTGCCGTCGTCATAGAAACCACTCTGCGTCACGTGCTTGCCCAGGCTGAGACCGAAGATGCCACCGCCCAGGCACAGAGCCACCGTGACCCCGATTACGATGTACCGGATCCGGTACACAGTTCGACCCCACCAGGCGAACACGTAAGCTCCTTACTGGATCTTCAAGATCTTTAAAGACCCGCGTATAGATGTTTGGTTGTCACACACGCGAGGTCAACAGCGATGACAGCGGCCGGAACGGCTGCAGCCAAGCTCCCTGCTCAGGTAGCGAATCTAGGCCGATCCGCGGCAGTGGCTCCCGGAAAACACCTGCAATGTCTTCCAGGTCGACGAACTCCAAGGTATCCGACGCTAGCGCCCAACTGGCGTGTTCACGAAATCCGAGCACTTGAACTGGGGTTCCGGCGCGGGCCACGGCTTCCAGCGGTATTCGGAATGCCTGACCGTCGGCGGAGGCCACCACCAGACCCGCGAGACCTTCTTTGTAGCGCTGGTCGATGTGCTCGAGCATGTCCCGGTCGACGTCGCTGTCCTCGTCGATCTTGGGCTTGGCGAAGACGGCGAAACCCACGTTGCGCAGCGCGTCCACCCAGGGCCGCACCACGTCGGCGCTGCCCGGTGCGATGTTGGTGAACACCGTCGCCTCCGGCTCGACCCGGACGTCCTGCGCCGCGCCGAGTCCGGCCGCGACCGCAGCGGTTCGCGCCAGCAGCCAGCGACCCAGGGCGTCGAACCGGGGGCGCTCCACCCCGGTCGGGCGCCGTCCCAGGATGGAGCCCAGTCCCATGTCCAGGTTCGGGGCGTCCCAGACCAGCAGGACCCGCTTGACCGGTTTGGCCAAACTGGCCAGTCCGTCCTTGGCTACATCGGGGGCCAGTTCCGGCGCCAGGATGGGTGCCAGCGATCCGGGCGTATCGGAGGTTGCCGAGGTGTCGGTGGCCACTTCTTCAGTAATGCTCATGTGCTCAAATCCGCTTCCATACGAACTCGCAGACGTGGCTGCCCGCTTCTTGAGCCTTCGTCTCGTACTTGGTGGTGGGACGATTCACGGAGATCGGTAGTGATTCGGAGTCGGTGCCGGCACGGACGAACCGGGACTGGGCTTCCATCTGCGCACCCACCTCCTCGATGTGCTCGGCGTAACCGGGATGGTCGGTTGCGACGTGCAACACACCACCGGGGAGTAGCCGATCGGCGATGAGGGAAACAGTGCCGGGCTGCAGCAGTCGGCGTTTGTGGTGGCGTGCCTTGGGCCACGGGTCCGGGAAGAAGACCCGGACTCCGATGAGCGACTGCGCAGTGAGCAGGTCTTTGAGCACGTCGATCCCGTTGCCGCGGATCAGCCGGATGTTGCTCACCTGCTCGGCGTCGATGGCGCACAGCAGCTGCGCCAGGCCCCGTCGGTAGATTTCGACCGCGATCACGTCGATATCCGGCTCGGCCTGGGCCATGGCCAGTGTTGACGTGCCGCTGCCGCACCCGATTTCCAGCACCAGCGGGGCGCGGCGGCCGAACCAGGACTCGGTATCCAGAGGGGCGCCCTGGCCGGGCGGGGTGTCGTCGGCCTGTCGGCCGAGTTGCGGCCACAGCCGCTCCCAGGTCTGGCGCTGAGCCTCGGACAGAGCCGAACGCCGAGACCGGAAACTCGTGGCAGGCAGATAGCCCCAGGGCGCGTCGGGCCGTAACCCAACCCCGGGTTGCGCATGCATCCGTCCATGGTGGCCCATGAAGGCCGGGTGTAGCCGCCTGTGGTCCAGATTGATACCCAACAGTTGCCTTCGGCTGGTATCGGGGGATGCCTGGCTCGCGCGCGGCCGAGGTAGATGTCACCATTCGGGGCGGGGTTCGGATGCAGGGAACAGGGGGCAGCACATTTTCGTCGACCAGCTGACGCAATTCGCCCGGAGGGCCGCTGACCAGCGCATTGCGGCGATCGCCGCACGGGTCGCGGCGCCGCTGCGGGTGCGGGTCCGCGGACGCCTGGGGGTGGGTTGCAGCACGGTGGCGCGCGCCCTCGGCCGGTGGTTCACGGTGGTCGAAAGCGGGGCGGACCTCGACGTTCAGGTCATCGCCGAAGTCGTCAAGCCCGAGGACTCGGCCTCGGGTGCGGTGCTTGCGGTGCTGAACAAGGCTGACCTCACCGGGTTCGGCGGCGACGGACCGATGGCGGCGGCGAGCGCGCGGTGCCCGGAGTTCTCTGCGCTGCTCGGCGTGCCGGTGCTGCCGATGAGCGGGTTGCTGGCCCTGGCCGCGCTCGATGATCCAGGCGCGGCGCGCTGGGCGGCGTTGCGTGCGCTGGCCGCGGACCCGGCACCGGCGGCGATTCCGCGGGAGCTGCTGGCAGGAGTGGACCTGTTCGGGATCGCGCTGGCCGTCGCCGCCCTGCGGCAGGGCAGCGGCCCGAAGCAGGTGCGGGCGCTATGGCGCCGGGTCAGCGGGGTCGACGAGGTCGTCGGCCGGATCGTCGCCGCCGGAGCACCGGCGCGCTATCGCCGGATTCTCGATGCCGTCACCGAACTGGAAGCGCTGGCGGTCGGTGATCCGGCCGTAGATGCGTTTCTGAACGCCGACGACACCGTGATCGCCCGGATGGGCGCCGCGCTGGAGGCCGCGCAGGCCTGCGGGCTGCCGCCCGGCCCCGCAGCGCCGCTGCGCCGCGCGCAGCACTGGCAGCGCTACACCCGTTCGGCGCCGGGAGGCGTGCACCGCGCCTGCGGTGTGGACATCGCCAGGGGGGCCCTGCGCCTGTGGGCCGCCGGTCAGGAGCCCCAGTGAGCCGCGACGATCCCGTGGCCCGGGTCGACGCCGTGGTGGCGGCCGTCGGGCCGAAGCTCGGAGCGCCGGCCATCAGGCGGCGCGACGTGGTGCTGGTGACGGGCCCGTGGCTGGCCGGGGTCAGCAGTGTGGCGGCCGCGCTGCGGGAACGCGTTCCGCAGCGCACCTTCGTCGAGTCGGGAGAGCTGGGAACCGGCGACGCGCCGCTGGGCGTGGTGTTCGTGGTGTCGGCCTCGGCTCCGATGACCGCGTCGGACTGCATGCTGCTCGACGCCGCGGCGGAGAACACCGACGCGGTGGTGGCCGTGGTGGCCAAGATCGACGTGCATCTCGGCTGGCGGGACGTGCTCGACACCAACCGGGACACGCTGGCCGCGCACGGGCCCCGCTACGCCAAGGCGCCGTGGGTGGGCGTCGCCGCCGCACCGGAGGTGGGCGCGCCGCAGGTCGACGACCTGGTTGTCACCCTCGTGGCCCAGCTCGCGGATTCCGATCTGAGCCGACGCAACCGGTTGCGGGCCTGGGAGTCGCGACTGCAGACGGTGGCGCGGCGCTTCGACCGGGACGCCGACGGCGCCGGCCGGCAGGCCCGGGTCGACGCCTTGCGCGACCAGCGCAGCGCGGCCCTGCGGCAGCGTCGCCAGTCACGATCCGAACGCACCATCACGCTGCGCGGACAGCTCCAGCAGGCCAGGGTCCAGCTGTCCTACTCGGTACGCAACCAGACCGCGGCGCTGCGCGGCGAACTGCAGGAAGACGTCGCGGCACTGTCCCGGCGCCAGGTCCCCCGGTTCGCCGCGGCCGCCCAGGTGCGGCTCGATGAAGTGGCCGGGGAGATCGCCGCCGGTGCCGACGCTCACCTCGCCGAGGTCGCGGCGGCCATGGGCGTTCCGCTGGATCTGCCGCCCCCCACCGCGCCGGCCGTCCCGGTGTCGGCCCCCTCACTGAAGTCGCGCCGCCTCGAGATGCGGCTGCTGATGGTCTTCGGCGCCGTGTTCGGGCTCGGCGTGGCGCTGACGCTGAGCCGGCTGATCTCCGGGCTGACTCTTGGCCTGCACCCGGGGCTGACGGCCGCCGGGATCGCGGCCTGCGTGGCGCTGGGACTGGCGACGACGGCGTGGGTGGTCACCGTCCGCAGCCTGCTCAGCGACCGCGCGGTGCTCGACCGCTGGGTGGGGGAGGCGACGTCGTCGCTGCGTTCGGTCGCCGAACAGCTGGTGGCCAGCCGGATCCTGGCCGCCGAATCCCTCTTGAGCACTGCGGTCGCCGCGCACGACGACGCCGAGAACGTGCGGGTCACCGACCACGTGAGCGCCATCGACGGCGAACTGCGTGAGCATGCCCTGGCCGCCGCCCGCGCCGCGGCGGTGCGCGACCGCGAAATGCCGACCATCCAGGCCGCGCTCACCGCGGTACGTGCAGAACTCGGCGAACCGGGTACACCGACGGGGCGGGGGATTGTCCGGGCCGAAACCTCGCTGCGCTACGAAAACAGACCTTTCTGAATCGGTCTTGTGAGCAGGCTTATACCCTCCTGGGACTTACGCGACAAGTGATGCGCGATAATCTGAATAAGAAAGCGTTAAGTGTGCTGAACACGCATGCCACTGAAACAGACGAATACCGAGCAGCAGAATTCAGGAGAGTTCGATGACCTCAGCGACCATCCCCGGCCTGGACACCGCACCCACCAACCATCAGGGGCTGCTGTCCTGGGTGCAGGAGGTTGCCGAACTCACCCAGCCCGACCGGGTGGTGTTCACCGACGGTTCGGAGGAGGAGTTCCAGCGGCTCGCCGACCAGCTCGTCGCGGCGGGCACGTTCAAGCGGCTCAACCCCGAGAAGCACCACAACTCCTACCTGGCGCTGTCCGACCCGTCCGATGTCGCCCGCGTCGAGTCCCGCACCTTCATCTGCTCCGAGCGTGAGATCGACGCCGGTCCGACCAACAACTGGAAAGACCCGAGCGAGATGCGCTCGCTGATGACGGACCTGTACCGCGGTTCCATGCGCGGCCGCACCATGTACGTGGTGCCGTTCTGCATGGGTCCGCTGGGTGCCGAGGACCCCAAGCTCGGTGTCGAGATCACCGACTCGGAGTACGTGGTGGTCTCGATGCGCACCATGACCCGGATGGGCCAGGCCGCGCTCGAGAAGATCGGCGACGACGGCTTCTTTGTGAAGGCACTGCACTCGGTGGGTGCGCCTCTGGAGGAGGGCCAGCAGGACGTCCCGTGGCCGTGCAACGACACCAAGTACATCACCCACTTCCCGGAGACCCGCGAGATCTGGAGCTACGGGTCCGGCTACGGCGGCAACGCGCTGCTGGGCAAGAAGTGCTACTCACTGCGCATCGCCTCGGCCATGGCCCACGACGAGGGCTGGCTGGCCGAGCACATGCTGATCCTCAAGCTCATCTCCCCGGAGAACAAGGCGTACTACTTCGCCGCGGCCTTCCCGTCGGCGTGTGGCAAGACGAACCTGGCGATGCTGCAGCCCACCATCCCCGGTTGGCGCGCCGAGACCCTCGGTGACGACATCGCATGGATGCGGTTCGGCAAGGACGGCCGTCTGTACGCCGTCAACCCCGAGTTCGGCTTCTTCGGCGTCGCGCCGGGCACCAACTGGAAGTCCAACCCGAACGCCATGCGCACCATCGCCGGCGGCAACACCGTGTTCACCAACGTCGCGCTGACCGACGACGGCGACGTGTGGTGGGAGGGCCTGGAAGGCGACCCGCAGCACCTGATCGACTGGAAGGGCAACGACTGGTACTTCCGCGAGACGGAGACCAACGCGGCCCACCCCAACTCCCGCTACTGCACCCCGATGTCGCAGTGCCCGATCCTGGCCCCCGAGTGGGACGACCCGCAGGGTGTGCCGATCTCCGGCATCCTGTTCGGCGGCCGCCGCAAGACGACGGTTCCGCTGGTCACCGAGGCCCGCGACTGGCAGCACGGCGTGTTCATCGGCGCCACCCTGGGCAGCGAGCAGACCGCCGCGGCCGAGGGCAAGGTCGGCAATGTGCGACGCGACCCGATGGCCATGCTGCCGTTCCTCGGCTACAACGTCGGTGACTACCTGGGCCACTGGATCAACCTGGGCAAGAACGCCGACGACTCCAAGCTGCCGAAGGTGTTCTTCGTCAACTGGTTCCGCCGTGGCGACGACGGCCGCTTCCTGTGGCCGGGCTTCGGCGAGAACAGCCGCGTGCTGAAGTGGATCGTCGACCGCATCGAGCACAAGGCCGGCGGGCGCACCACCCCGATCGGCACGGTCCCCGCAGTGGAGGACATGGACCTCGACGGGCTCGAAGCAGACGCCGCGGACGTGGCCGAGGCGCTGAAGGTCAACACCGACGAGTGGCGGGAGGAGATCCCGCTGATCGAGGAGTGGCTGGAATTCGTCGGCGAGAAGCTGCCCACCGGCATTCGCGACGAGTTCGACGCGCTCAAGGAGCGGTTGCGCGAAGCGGAGTAGCAGCTGGCACACCGGTTCTGCGGAAACGTAAATTTCCGCTGCGCTGCGTCGTAGGATCCCTCGCTGTCGACACTCGAACGCGAGAGGGGTCCACTGGTGAACTTTGCGGTGCTGGCACCCGAAGTCATTTCGGCGCAGATGTATTCCGGCGCAGGCTCCGAACCCATGTTGGGCGCCGCTGCGGCCTGGTCCGGATTGGGTGAGGAGTTGGGCTGTGCCGCAGACTCTTTCGCGTCGGTGACCGCGGGATTGACCGGCGGCCCCTGGCAGGGTCCGGCGGCGGCCGCGATGACGACGGTGGCCACCAGGTACACAAGCTTTTTGACCGAGGCGGCAACCCGCGCAGTAACGGCGGCCACCCAGGCCAAGGCGGTGGCGGGCGTCTTCGAGGCCGCGAAGGCGGCCGTTGCCCATCCGATGGCGGTGCGGGCCAACCGCATGCAATTCGTCTCGGCAATCCGGTCCAATTTCCTCGGCCTCAACTTTCCGCTGATCGCCGCCATCGAGGGCGCATACGACGAACTCTGGGCCCAGAATGTGTCCGCGCTGGCGGCTTACCACACCGGAGCC
This sequence comes from Mycobacterium sp. TY814, assembly GCF_030755175.1. Classification (NCBI taxonomy): domain Bacteria; kingdom Bacillati; phylum Actinomycetota; class Actinomycetes; order Mycobacteriales; family Mycobacteriaceae; genus Mycobacterium; species Mycobacterium sp. TY814. The sequence goes on along the minus strand of NZ_JAUFRY010000001.1, from coordinate 2,592,709 downwards.
TCGGCGGCGGCCGCCCAGATCGCGCCGTGGCAGGAGGCGCTGGGTGACTTCGGCGCGCGCATCGGCCGGGTGGTCGAAACCGACAAGGCGATGATCGAGGCCCGGGCAGCGGCCAACTCGGCCGAGATCGCCGACGCGGCGCGCTTCACCCGGGACGCTGTCAATAAGGCGTTCGTCGAAGCGCGCTTCGGTCCGGGACGCTTGTGGGGGCCGTTGCGCTCGGCAGTCGCTTATGACGCACAGACGGCCGGGCGGTTGCTCGTCGAGAACGCCGCCCTGCCCGGGCAGATCGTTTCCAAGAACATCGAGATACTGGCGGCGCCCGGCAACAGGCCCCCGGCCACCGCGCCGGCCGCCGACCTCGGCGGCCTGCTGCAGATGGACGCGGCCACAATCGGTCGCGTGGTCAGCGACAACCAGGTGCAGCTGTCGAGCGCGGCGGCAGTGACGGAAAGCAGCCTGCGGGCAGCGGAGGCCGCCGTCGTGGGCGGCGATCCAGTTGCCGCGGCCAGGGATGTCGCCGCTGCGGTTGCCTACGATGCGGACACCGTGGCGCGCCTGGGCATCGAAGATCTCTCGTTGCCGGCGGAACTGATTCGTGAAGACATCGGGTACCTGACCGGCGCGCCCGCAGCGGCCGCCGTGCTGCCCGGCTGACGCGGCCGGTCAGCCCGTCAGGGCCGCCAGGGTCGCCAGGGTCGACACCGCCATCAGTGCCGCCGGTGTAGCTGAAAAGACTAGTTTGCGGAAACGTTAATTTTGCGCACGGTTTGGTCGTAGGATTTCTTGCTATCGGCACGGGGGCTGCCGGATGCGAGAGGATCCACCGATGAACTTTGCGGTATTGGCACCCGAAATCACCTCGGCGCAAATGTATTCCGGTGCGGGATCCGGGCCGATGCTGGGTGCGGCTGCGGCGTGGACCGGCTTGAGCGACGAGTTGGGCAGCGCTGCTGATTGCTTCGGGTCGGTGACTGCCGGGTTAGCTGGTGGTCCTTGGCAGGGGCCCTCGTCGGTGGCGATGACGGCAGTGGCCGCCAAATATGCGGGTTTTCTCGGCGAAGCGGCGACCCGTGCCGCCACCGCTGCCACCCAGGCCAACGCGGTAGCGGGGATTTTCGAGGCGGCGAAAGCCGCCGTGGCGCATCCGATGACGGTGCGAACCAATCGTGTGCAGTTCGTGTCCGCGGTGCGGTCGAACTTTTTGGGTCTCAACGGTCCGCTGATTGCGGCCATCGAGGGTGCGTATGACGAGCTGTGGGCCCAGAATGTGTCCGCACTCGCGAGCTACCACGGTGCAGCCTCAGCGGCGGCGGCGCAAATTGCCCCGTGGCAGAAGGACCTGGCGGATGTCAGCACCCTCGTCGGCCGGCTGAACGCGGCGAACGGTGCGACTCTGGCTGCCACGGCGACGGCGAACGCGGCCGAGATCTCGGGTGCGGCACGATTCACCAGGGACATGGCGACGGAGGCGGGCGCGGATCTGAGCGCCGGTCGCGTCATGCCGGCGGTGCAGAAGGTCGGTTCGGCCATCGCCTACGACGCCCAGGCCGCGGGCAACGTCCTGGCCAGAACCGCGAGTGTGCCGGCGCAGTTGGTCGGCCAAGACCTCGAGATCCTGGCGTCATCCGAGTTTGGCGAGAGCCTCAGGGATCGCCTCATCCGGCTTGGCTACCCGCCCGACTACTTGGACTACATCCGTAACGTTCGGCCGACGGTGCAAGGCTGACCCGGATTGTTGGGGTTTGCCAAATCCATAGTTTCGGGTCAACGAAAACAAAATTATACCTAGTTGATCAGCAAATACAGGTCACCGACATCGAGAAACTCGTAGCTTCGCTAAGTTGCCAGACGATCCAAATAAGGTTAGCCTCGGGGTAGCGAAGGGGAGTAGTTCCAGATCGCCGGCCTGGTTACCGGCGGCTGCGGATGGTCGACATACTGGCGGCTTCGGTCGCCCGGTCATCCACCGGGGAGTTTTCCGGCGAGCGAGACCTTCGGCCGACACAACGTCGGTCCGAAGTCTCGCCACCGCCGACGGGGCCCCGGACCGCAGGAACCGAAGGACGCTAATGGCTTTGATCGCCGAACGCCGTCGGACCCGGACACCCGCAGACCTGCTGCTGCGCTCGCTGCTCACCACCGCGATCTTCATCGCTCCCGCGCTCGTCGTGCGCTGCGCCGGGCTGCATCCCGCACCCGTGCTGTCGCTGGTCGTCTACGGCGCGGCCGTCGTCGCGGCGAGTTTCCTGCTGGCCTGGGCGGCCGAGGCGGCGCAACTCGACGTGTCCGGCGGCCTGGCCATCGCGGTGCTGGCGCTGATCGCCGTGCTGCCCGAATACGCCGTCGACCTCTACTACGCCTACCAGTCCGGCTCGCACGCCGAGTACACCCAGTACGCCGCGGCCAATATGACCGGCTCCAACCGGTTGTTGATGGGCCTGGGCTGGCCGGTGGTGGTGCTGGTGGCGCTGTGGGTCGCGCGCAGGACGGGCGGGCCGACGGCTGCGCTGCGGCTCGAGCGCGGCAACCGGGTGGAACTGGGGTTCCTGCTCGTCGCGGGGATCGTCGCCTTCCTCGTGCCGGCGACCGGCCGTATCCACATCACCCTGGGCGTCGCACTGCTGGCCTGGTTCGGTTTCTACCTTTACAAGCTCAGCCGCGGCGCCGTGGAGGAGCCCGAGTTGATGGGCACCGCCGCGGCCCTGGGTGGGCTACCGGAGCGGGCCCGTCGCGCCGCGGTCATCACCCTGTTCGCCGTCGCCGCCGGGGTCATCCTGGCGTGCGCAAAACCCTTCGCGGAGAGCCTGATCGGCGCCGGCACCGAGCTGGGTGTCGACCGGTTCCTGCTGGTGCAGTGGCTGGCGCCGCTCGCTTCGGAAGCGCCGGAGTTCGTGATCGCGATCATCTTCGCCAGCCGCGGCAAGGGCACCGCCGCGATCGCGACGCTGATCTCCTCGAAGGTCAACCAGTGGACGCTGCTGGTGGGTTCGTTGCCGATTGCCCACCTGGTAGGCGGCGGCGCCGACCAGCTGGTCCTGGACGGCCGGCAGGTCGAAGAGATGCTGCTGACTGCGACCCAGACCCTGATGGGGGTGGCGCTGATCCTGGCGCTGCGCTTCCACCGCTGCACGGCGTGGGCGTTGCTGACGCTGTTCCTGGTGCAGTTCCCGGTCGCCTCGACCGAGGCTCGGCTGGCGCTGAGCGGGGTGTATGCGATGGTCGCCGTGGTCGCGCTGGTGGTGAACCGCCGGCAGGTGTTGCCCACGCTGCGCGCACCGTTGCGCGGCTGACTCGTAGAGTTCAGCCATGCAGATTCGCCCGCATGCGCTGGCTCATCCCGACAAGCCCGCCGTCATCCTGTACCCGTCCGGCACCGTGGTGACCTTCGGTGAGCTCGAGGCCCGCGCGAACCGGCTGGCGCACTACTTCCGGCAGGCCGGGCTGCGCGAGGGTGACGCCATCGCCATCTTGATGGAGAACAACGAGCACATGCACGCCGTCATGTGGGCGGCGCGGCGCAGCGGGTTGTACTACGTGCCGATCAACACCCATCTGACCGCGGCCGAGGCGGCGTACATCATCGACAACAGCAACGCCAGGGCCATCGTCGGGTCGGCGGCGCTGCGCGACGTGTGCGCGGGGCTCGGCGACCATCTGCCCAACGGTCTGCCCGATGTGCTGCTGCTCGCCGACGGTGCCCTGGAGGGCTGGCAGCGCTATCCGGAATGCGTTGCGGATCAACCGGATACCCCGATCCCGGACGAGATCGAGGGTGACCTGTTGCAATACTCCTCGGGCACCACCGGCCGGCCCAAAGGCATCAAACGTGAACTGCCGCATGTGCCGCCGGAAGACGCGCCGGGCATGATGTCGGCGCTGGTCGGGTTCTGGATGGACCCCGACACGGTCTACCTGAGCCCCGCGCCGTTGTACCACACGGCGCCGTCGGTGTGGTCCCTGACGGTGCAGGCGGCCGGCCTGACCACCGTGGTGATGGAGAAGTTCGATCCCGAGGGGACGTTGGACGCGATCCAGCGGCACCGGGTGACGCACGGGCAGTTCGTCCCGGCCATGTTCGTGCGGATGCTCAAACTGCCGGAAGCGGTGCGTAATTCGTACGATCTGTCCAGTTTGAAGCGGGTCATGCATGCGGCCGCGCCGTGTCCGGTGCTGATCAAGAAGCAGATGATGGAGTGGTGGGGGCCGATCGTCGACGAGTACTACGCCTCCTCGGAGGCGATCGGTTCGACGCTGATCACCGCCGAGGACTGGCTGGCCCATCCCGGCTCGGTCGGCAAACCGATGTCCGGCGCGTTGCACATCCTGGGGCCCGACGGCAAAGAGTTGCCACCCGGTCATCCGGGCGAGATCTATTTCGAAGGCGGGTATTCGTTCGAGTACCTCAACGACCCGTCGAAGACCGCCGCGTCGCGGGACACGCACGGCTGGATGACGGTCGGGGACATCGGGTTTCTCGACGAAGAGGGCTACCTGTACCTCACCGACCGCCGTCACCACATGATCATCTCCGGCGGGGTGAACATCTATCCGCAGGAGACCGAGAACCTGCTGGTCACCCATCCGAAGGTGTTGGACGCGGCCGTATTCGGCGTTCCCGACGACGAGATGGGCCAGCGGGTGATGGCGGCGGTGCAGACCGTCGACCCGGCTGATGCCAACGAGGCGTTCGCCGAGGAGCTGTCGGGCTGGTTGCGAGAACGGTTGGCGCACTTCAAGTGTCCGCGGTCGATTGCGTTCGAGGCGCAGCTGCCGCGTACCGACACCGGCAAGCTCTACAAGAACGAGTTGATCGAGAAGTATTCGGTGTGACCCTGCGGGTGGTCGATCTGTCCAGCGCGCCGGAGCCCGATGTGGCGGCGCCGCCGGGTGTGATCGTCGCCCACGGGTCGCCGCACAGCGAGTACTGGCTGGACACAGCGACTTTCACGCTGTCCGAGCACCGATGTGACGATCCCCGGGTGGTCACCGTGGATTCGGTGCCGCGGGTTTTGTCCGAGCTGACGCAACGCTGCCAACAGTGGCCGATCGCCAGTGCGGTCTGCGACGACGTACTGCGCTCTTTGGACCCGGCCGGCGCCACGCTGGGCGGTCTGGTCACCGAGTCACTGGCCTATTCGACCTTGCAGGCCGGACCCGAATTCGCCCGCTGGCTGTCCCAGCGCGGACCGGCGCGGGTCCCGGACAGCGCCGAACCCGTTACGGTGCAACGCGACGACGACATCCTGCGCATCAGCTTCAACCGCCCGGACCGGCACAACGCCTTCTGCACCGGCACGCGTGCGGCGCTGCTGGAGGCACTGGCCGTCGCGCAGCTCGATCCGTCGATCGCCGGAATCGTGTTGGGCGGCAACGGTCCGTCCTTCTGCAGTGGGGGAGACCTCGCCGAGTTCGGCTCCTTCGCCGACCCGGCCAGCGCCCACCTGGCGCGCACCCGGCACAGTCCTGCCCTGGTGCTCGACGAACTCACCGGCCGGCTCGGCCGGGCCTGTCGCGCTCAGGTGCACGGGCGGGTGCTGGGCAGCGGGCTGGAGATGGCCGCATTCTGCGGGTGGGTGCAGGCGGCGCCGGACACCGTATTCGGACTGCCCGAGTTGAGCCTGGGGTTGTTACCCGGTGCCGGCGGCACGGTCAGTGTCACCCGGCGGATAGGCCGTTGGCGCACCGCATATCTCGTGCTCTCGGGTCACACCGTCGAGGCGCAGACGGCGCGGGCGTGGGGTCTGGTGGACGCGATCGGCTTTGCTCAGTACCCGGAATAGGTGGTGTACGTCGTCTGGATGTGGTTGTCGATCGAGACGGCCGCCGCGATCAGGACGACGTAGAGGATGATCGACACCACGATCACCACCGCACCCACGATGGCGCTGATGATCGCCCACTTCTTGGCATTGCGGGAGGCTTCCTGGGCTTCGCCGTAGCGCCCCTGTGCCCACAGTCCGGAGACCTTGGTGGAGTAGACGATCGACACGATGCCGGCCGGCAGACAGCACAGCACCGTGCTCAGAATCGCCCACACCAGGTAGTTGTCCGGTTCCGGTCCGGCGCCGTACGCGGGCGGCCCGCCGTAGCTCGGCGGCGGCTGGCCCTGCCAACCCGGGTTGGCGCCGTACGGGTCCGACGGATAACTCATGGCCGCTGCCTTCCCTTGGGTCGCCACTTTGCTGGTGCCTCGCGGCGAAGTCAGGCAAATATAGCGCACCCCACGGCACGCGGGCAGTGCGAAACGGACCCCCCGTCGCGGTCAGATGCCGCCGCGTGACACCAGCTGCGCGGCGATCACGTTGCGCTGGATCTCGTTGGTGCCCTCGCCGACGATCATCAGGGGCGCGTCACGGAAATAACGCTCGACGTCGTATTCGGTGGAGTAGCCGTAGCCGCCGTGGATGCGAACGGCGTTCAACGCGATCTCCATGGCCGCCTCCGAGGCGAACAGCTTGGCCATGCCCGCCTCCATGTCGCACCGCTCGCCGCTGTCGTAGCGGCGCGCGGCATAGTGGGTGAGCTGACGGGCGGCGGTGAGTTTCGTTGCCATATCAGCCAAATAGTGCCCGACCGCCTGGTGCTTCCAGATCGGCTGGCCGAAACTCTCGCGCTGCTGGGCGTATTCGAGCGCGTCGGCCAGCGCCGCGGTGGCCACGCCCAGCGCGCGTGCGGCCACCTGGATCCGCCCCGTCTCCAGGCCCTTCATCATCTGCGAAAAGCCTGCTCCCATAACGCCTCCCAGTACCGCAGACGCCGGAACCCGGAAGTCGTCGAAGGAAAGTTCGCATGATTCGACACCCTTGTACCCGAGCTTGGGTAGATCCCGCGACACCGTCAGGCCCGGCCCGTGCTCGACCAGCAGCACCGAGATGCCCCGATGTCGCGGGGTGGCGTTCGGGTCGGTCTTGGCCAGCAGCGCGATCAGTCCGGAGCGACGTGCATTGCTGATCCACGTCTTGGAACCGTTGACCATCAACGTATCCGGGTCGGTGGCCGGTAGTGCGGTGGTGGTCATATTCTGCAGATCTGAGCCACCGCCCGGCTCAGTGAGCGCCATCGTGGCCCGCAGTTCACCAGTCGCCATGGGCGGCAGGTACTTTCGCTTCTGCTCCGGGGTGCCGAACAGGGTCAGCAGCTTGGCGACGACGGTGTGCCCGCCCATCGCGCCGGCCAGGCTCATCCAGCCGCGTGCGAGTTCCTGAGTGACCTCGACGTAGCACGGCATCGACACCGGCGAACCGCCGTACTCCTCGTCGATGGCCAGGCCGTAGATGCCGATACGTTTCATCTGCTCGATCCAGGCCTCGGGATAGGCGTTGGCGTGCTCGACCTCGCGCACGGTGGGCCGCACGTCGCGGTCGATGAACGCGCGCACGGTGGCCACCAGCATCGCTTCGTCGTCGTTGAGTTCAGTGCTCACTGCCGGCACCCCTCTCTGGGTCGGGCGTGGTTGACCCTCGCTGAGACAGCCTGCCAGCATGACAACTCGTGACAGACGGGTATACGGCGGTGCGCGCAGGCGGGCCCTATTTCGACGACCTCTTCGTGGGGCAGGCGTTCGACTGGGCGCCTTCGGCCACGCTGTCGCCCGGCCTGGCCGCCGCCCACCAGGCCATCATCGGCGACCGGCTGCGGTTGGCGCTGGACGCCGACCTGTGCTTCGCGGTAACGGGGGCGCCGGCCGCGCTGGCGCACCCGGGACTGGTGTGCGACGTGGCGATCGGGCAGTCGACGGTGGCCACTCAGCGGGTCAGGGCCAACCTGTTCTACCGCGGGTTGACGTTCCACCGGTTTCCGGTGATCGGTGACACCCTGTACACCCGAACCGAAGTCGTGGGTCTGCGCGCCAACACGGCCAAGCCGGGCCGGGCGCCCACGGGCATGGCGACGCTGCGCATGACGACGATCGACCAGGCCGATCAGCTGGTGCTGGACTTCTACCGCTGCGCAATGCTGCCGGCCGGCCCGGACTGGACGCCCGGGGACGCCGCGACCCGCACCGACGATCTGGCTGCTTTCGTGGCGACACCGCCGGGCGTCCGCCCGACCGAAGCCTGGAACGGCGAGGCGTTCCGCCGCAAGGTGCCCGGGCCGCATTTCGACCCCGGCCTGGCGGGGACGGTGCTGCGCAGCACCGCCGACGTGGTCAGCAGCGCTCCCGAGCTGGCCCGGCTCACGCTGAATATCGCCGCCACGCACCATGATTCGCGGGTTGGCGGGCAGCGGCTGGTGTACGGCGGACACACCATAGGGCTGGCGTTCGCGCAGGCCAACCGGCTGCTGCCGAACCTGGTCACGGTGCTGGGCTGGGAGTCCTGCGATCACACCGGCCCGGTGCACGAGGGCGACACGTTGTACAGCGAGCTGCACGTCGAATCGGCCGACTCGGGCGTACTGGGGCTGCGGTCGCTGGTCTACGCCACCGGCGAGCCGGACCGGCAGGTGCTGGACTGGCGCTTCAGCGCGCTGCAGTTCTAGACCCGCCGGGCCGGTCAGTTGCCGGCTTTGCCGTTGTTCCCGTTGTCGCCGCTCTTGCCGGGTGACCCTGCGCCGACCCCGACGCCGCCGTTGCCGCCGTTGCCGGCGTTGCCGCCGCTGCCGCCACTGCCGCCGTTGCCGTTGCCGCCGGCGCTGCCGCCACCGCCGGCCGCGCCACCGTTACCGACGGTGCCGGCGTCGCCGCCGTCGCCGCCGTCGGGGCCCTTACCGCCGTTGCCGCCGTTACCGTTGGCGCCGCCGCCGTTGCCGCCGAGGCCGCCGGTCTGGCCGAGTCCGGCATTGCCGCCGGCGCCTCCGCTACCGGCGTTGCCGCCCTTACCGCCATTGCCCGAGATGGCACCGCCCTTGCCGCCGTCGCCGCCGGCGCCGCCGCTGCCGCCCTTGCCGCCGGTGCCGCTGTTGCCGCCGTTGCCACCGTCGGGGTTGCCCGCGTCACCCGCTGCGCCATTGCCACCCGTTCCGGGCGCGCCGCCGGTCCCGCCTGCGGCGCCGTTGCCGCCGGCCCCGCCGTTGCCGGTACCGAGGGCGTTGCCGCCGGCGCCGGCCGATCCGCCCGCGCCGCCGGCCCCGCCGTTGGCGCCCTTACCGCCGGCGCCGTTGTTCACACCGAAGGTGGGGTCACCGGCCGCGCCGTTGCCGCCCGCGCCGCCGTTGCCACCGGTGCCGCCGTTGCCGCCGGTGCCGCCGTTGCCGGCGACGGTGCCGCCGAGGCCGCCTGCCCCGCCCTGCCCACCGGCTCCACCGGCCTGGCCGATCGTGCCGTCGTCGCCCGGGTTGACGCCGGCCGTGCCGGCCGTGCCCGCGGTGCCGTTGCCACCGTTGCCGCCGTTGCCGCCGGTGCCGTACTGGCCGGCGTTGCCACCGGCGCCGCCGTTGCCGCCGGCCTTGCCGGGATCGGTGGCCGCGTTGTAGCTGAAGCCCGCGCCACCGTTCCCGCCGTTGCCGGTCTGGGTGTTGGGCGTGGCGCCGGCCGTGCCATTGGTGCCCGCGCCACTGCCGTTGCCGTTCAGGCCGCCCTTGCCGGCCGCGCCGCCGGCGCCGGCATTGCCGCCGTCACCGCCCCGGCCACCGTCGGGGTTGGCGAAGGTGCCCGCCGCACCGTTGCCGCCGGCCCCGGCGGTGCCGCCGTTGCCGCCGTTGCCGCCGTTGCCGCCGGCACCGATGGCGCCGTTGGTGCCGGTGCCCAGGGCGGTACCACCCATGCCGCCGGCGCCGCCGTTACCACCCGCGCCGCCGGTCGCACCGTTGGTGCCGTTGGTGCCGGCTCCGTTGTTGACGCCCTGGACGCCGGTGGTGCCGTTGGTGCCGTTGCCGCCGGTGCCACCATTGGCGCCGTTACCGCCGATGCCGCCGGCTCCGCCGTTTCCGGAGATGGTGCCGCCGTTACCGCCGGCTCCCGCAGCGCCACCGCTGCCACCGGCCTGACCGTTGACATTGCTGCCGCCGTTCGACCCGGCGAAGCCGTTGCCGCCGTTGCCGCCCGTACCACCGTTGCCGTAGGTCCCACCGTTGCCGCCGGCGCCGCCGCTGCCGCCGTTGGCGCCCGCGGTGCTGGTCTGGGTGAAGCCGTTACCGCCGTTGCCGCCGTTGCCGACCGGGCTGACGAACCCGGCGCCGTCGCTGCCGTTGCTACCGGTGGTGCCGCTGCCGCCGCTGTTGGAGCCGCCGGTGCCGCCCTTGCCGACGATCGCGGCGCCGCCGTCGCCGCCCTTGCCGCCGTTGGGGTTGGCCGCGGTGCCGTCGGCACCCTTGCCGCCGTCGCCCGGGGTGCCGGCCTTGCCGCCGTTGCCGCCGTTGCCGCCGTTGCCGTCGGTGCCGTTGGTGCCGGTGCCGAGCGCCTTGCCGCCGAGTCCCGCGGAGCCGCCGTTGCCGCCGGCGCCGCCGGTGCCACCGTTGCCGCCGTTCTGGCCGGCACCGTTGTTGACGCCCGCCACCCCGGCCGAGCCGGCCACGCCGTCACCGCCGTTGCCGCCGGCGGCGCCGATGCCGCCGTTGCCGCCCTTGCCGCCGTTACCGAAATCGGTACCGCCGTTACCACCGGCGCCACCGCTGCCGCCCGCGCCGCCGGCGGTGCCGTCGGTGCCGCTCGCGCCCGCTCCGACGCCCGCCGTACCGGCGGTGCCGGCCGACCCGTTGCCGCCGTTGCCGCCCGCGCCGCCGTTACCGTGGTTGCCGCCGCTGCCGCCGGCACCACCGTTGCCACCGGCCGTGCCGGGGTTGGCGACGGTCTGGCTGTAGCCGTTGCCGCCGGCGCCGCCATTGCCGGTGGCGCCGCCGACGGTGCCGCCGTCGGTGCCGGCCGTGCCCGCCTTGGTGTTGGAGGTGCCGCCGGTGCCGCCCTTGCCCGCGGTCTCGTTTCCGCCGTTGCCGCCGTTACCGCCGTTGGGGTTGGTCACGGTGCCGTCGGCGCCCTTACCGCCGTCACCGGGGGTGCCGGCCTTGCCGCCGTTGCCGCCGTTGCCGCCGGTGCCGTCGCTGCCATCGGTTCCGACGCCCTGGGCCTTGCCGCCGACGCCGCCGTTGCCACCGTTGCCGCCGGCGCCGCCGACGCCGCCGTTGCCACCGTTCTGGGCGCTGCCGATGCCGGTGCCGTATTGGTCGACGTCGGCGACACCGTTGCCGCCGGACACGCCGTTGCCGCCCGCGGTGCCGTTGCCGCCGTTGCCGCCGGCGCCACCCTGGCCGCCGTTGCCGGAGATGGAGCCGCCCTTGCCGCCGGCCCCACCGGCGCCACCGGAGCCCCCGGCGCGGCCGTTGCCGCCGGAGTCGCCGGACTTGGTGCCGTTGGCGCCGTTCAGGATGCTGTCGACCCCGTTGCCTCCGGCCCCGCCGTTTCCGCCGTTGCCGATGTTGCCGCCGTCGCCGCCGTTGCCGCCGTTGCCGCCGCTGGCTCCCCTGGTCAGCGGGTTGTAGCCGGCCCCGCCCTGGCCGCCGTTACCGGCCGGCCCGGTGACCGAGGCGCCGTTGGTGCCGCTGGTGCCGGGCGTGGATCCGGTGCCGCCGCTGCCGCCGGTCCCGGCCTTGCCCGCGTTGCCGCCGTTGCCGCCGTTGCCGCCGTTGGGGTTGCCGACGGTGCCGGCCGCGCCGGTGCCGCCGTTACCGGGCGTGCCGGCCCTGCCGCCGTTGGCGCCGTTGCCGCCGGTGCCGTCGGTGCCTGCGAGGCCGCTGCCGTTGAGCAGCGCACCGGCCGTGCCGCCGTTGCCGCCGGCGCCGCCGTTGCCACCGTCGCCGCCGTTGCCGCCGGCCTGGCCGGCGCCGCTGTTGACGCCCGGCAGGCCGGACCGGCCGTTCACGCCGTTACCGCCCCTGCCGCCGGCCGCGCCGTTGCCGGCCGCGCCGCCGCTGCCGGCGTTGCCGGCCAGGGTGCCGCTGTTACCGCCGGCGCCGCCGCTGCCGCCGGAACCACCGGCCTGGCCGCTGGTGCCGCTGCTGCCGGGCAGGACGCCGTTGACACCGGCTTTGCCGGCCGTGCCGTTGCCGCCGGCGCCACCCTGGCCGCCGTTGCCGATCGTGCCGCCGTTGCCGCCGGCTCCGCCGTTGCCGCCGTTCTTGCCCGGGTCGGTCAGCGGGTTGTAGCTGAACCCGGTGCCGCCCTTGCCGCCGTTACCGGCGGTGCCGGCCGGGACGGAGCCGGCCTTGCCGTCGGCCCCGTTGGTGAAGCCGGTGCCGCCCTTGCCGAGTGCGCCGCCGGTGCCGATGGTGCCGCCGTCACCGCCCTTGCCGCCGTTGGGGTTGGCGTAGGTGCCGTTGCCGCCGTCGCCGCCGTTGCCGCCGACCCCGGTGTTACCGCCGTTGCCGCCGGCGCCGCCGTTGCCTGCCTTATAGCCGGGGGCGGAGGGCTGACCGCCTTCGCCGCCCTTGCCACCGGCGCCGCCGTTGCCGCCGCCACCGCCCTTGCCGCCGTTGCCGCCGTTGATGCCGTTGCCGCCGTTGCCGCCGGTTCCGCCGTCGCCGCCGTCACCCGCGGCACCGCCGGCGCCGCCGTCGCCGCCGATGGTGCCGCCGAGACCGCCCTTGCCGCCGTTGCCGCCGGCGCTGGCGTTGCCACCGTTGCCGCCGTCCACGCCGGGCGCGTTGCCGTCGGTGCCGGTGATGCCCTTGGCGCCGCTGCCGCCCTTGCCGCCGGTGCCACCGGTGCCGTACTGCCCGGCGTTACCGCCGGCGCCGCCGTCACCGCCGGCCTTGGTCGGGTCGGTGGAATTCCAGCCCGCCCCACCGGTGCCGCCGTTGCCGGCGATGGTGGTGGGGGTGGCGCCGGTGCTGCCGTTGCCGCCGGGGTTCAGGCCGGTGCCGCCGGTACCGCCGGTGCCGCCGCTGCCCGGGTTGGCGCCGTTGCCGCCGTTGCCGCCGGTCGGGTGTGCCGCGGTGCCGGCCGCGCCGGTGCCGCCGATACCGCTGACGCCGCCGACCCCGCCGTTGCCGGCGTTGCCGCCGTTGCCGACGGTGCCGTTGGTGACGGTGCCGGCGTTGCCGCCCGCGGCGCCCTTGCCGCCGGTGCCGCCGTTGCCGGCGTTGCCACCGTTGCCGCCGTTGATGACGAAGTTGGGGTCACCGGCGCCGCCCTTGCCGCCGACGCCGCCGGCCCCGCCGTCGCCGCCCTTGCCGCCGTTGCCGCTGTTGCCGGCGATGGTGCCGCCGTTGCCGCCCTTGCCGGCCGCGCCGCCGTCGCCGCCGGTACCGCCGACGCCGCCGGTGCCGCCGGTCGGGCCGGTGGTGCCGGTCACCCCGGTGCCACCGGTGAACCCGTCCCCGCCGTTGCCGCCATTGCCGTAGGCCCCCGCGTTGCCGCCGTCGCCGCCGGCGTAGCCGGTCTGTCCGGCACCCGGGACGCCGAAGGCGTTGCCGCCGTTACCGCCGTTGCCGGTCGGGCTGGTGGGAGTGGTGCCGGCCTTGCCGTTGGAGCCGCTGCCGCCGGGGCCGGTGCCGGGCGTGCCGGCGCTGCCGCCGGCGCCGGGGTCGCTGCCGTCGCCGCCCTTGCCACCGCCCAGGTAGCCGTTGCCGCCCTTGCCGCCGGCCGCGCCGAGTCCGCCGTCGCCGCCGTTGCCGGCGTTGCCGCCCTCGCCGACGTTGGTGTTGAGGCCGTTGCCACCGGCGCCGCCGGCCGCGCCCTTGCCGGCGCTTCCGCCCGCGCCGCCCTTGCCGTTCAGGGTGCCGCTGTTGCCGCCGTCTCCGCCGGCCCCGCCGCTGCCACCGGTCTGGCCGTTGGCGCCGTTGGGATCGTCGATGGTGCCGTTGGCGCCTGCCTTGCCGGCCGCGCCGTTGCCGCCGTTGCCGCCGGTGCCGCCGTCGCCGTAGAGGCCGCCGTCGCCACCGGCACCGCCCTTGCCGCCGTTGGCGCCGGGCGTGGTGGCGTTGTAGCCGTCGCCGCCGTTACCGCCGTTGCCGCCGACGCCGGTCGGGGTGCTGCCGCCGCTGCCGTTGGCACCCTTGGCGCCGGAGCCCGAACCGCTGCCGTTGGCGCCGCCGGCACCACCGGTGCCGCCGCTCACGCCGGTGCCCGGGTTGCCGCCCTTGCCGCCGGCCCCGCCGTCGGGGTTGGCCGCCGTACCGGCCGCGCCGTTACCGCCGTTGCCCTGCAGGCCGCCGTTGCCGCCGTTACCCGCATTGCCGCCGGCCGCGCCCGCGCCCGCCACACCGTTAGGTCCGCTGGTGCCGCCCTTGCCGCCGGTGCCGCCGTCGCCGCCCAGGCCGCCGGTGCCGCCGTTGCCGCCGTTCTGGCCGCCGCCGATGCCGGTGCCGTACTTGTTCGAGTTGGCCACGCCGTCGTGACCGTCGACGCCGTTGCCGCCGTTGCCGCCGCTGCCGGCATTGCCGCCGACTCCGCCGTCACCGCCGTTTCCAATGGTGTTGCCGCCCGCGCCGCCCGCGCCGCCGGCGCCGCCGGCGCCGCCCTTGCCGCCGTTGGTTCCGGAGTCGCCGGTGTTGGACCCGTTGATGCCGTTGGCACCGTTGGAGCCGCTACCGCCGGCGCCGCCCTTGCCGCCGTTGCCGTTGCTGCCGCCGCTACCGCCCTGGCCGCCTGCGCCGCCGGCCAGGCCGTCGCCGTTGGCGTCGGTGGCGTTGGGCGCCCAGGTGTAGCCGACGCCGCCGTCACCGCCGTTGCCGGACGGACCGGTGAAGGCGGCACCCGCGGTCCCGTTCGCGCCGCTCGGGTCGCCGCCGCCGTCCAGGCCGCCGGTTCCGCCGCCGCCCGCGGTCCCGACCTTGCCGCCGTTGCCGCCGTTGCCGCCGGCAGTGCTGCCGGCGATGCCGGCCGCGCCGTTGCCGCCGCTGCCCGACGCGCCCGCGGCACCGCCGTTGCCGGCGTTGCCGCCGTTGCCGACCGTGCCGGCGGTGCCGTACAGGCCGGCCTTGCCGCCGGCGCCGCCGGTGCCACCGTTGCCGCCCACACCACCGTTGCCGCCGTTGCCGCCGTTCTGGCCGCCGCCCTTGCCGTTGCCGTACTCGTCGAGGCCGGAGACGCCGTTGGCGCCGTCGTGACCAGTGCCGCCGGTGCCGCCGTTGGCTCCGGTCCCGCCGTTGCCGCCGGCGCCACCGTCACCGAGATTGGTGCCGGCGTCGCCACCGGCGCCGCCCTTGCCGCCGGCGCCGCCGGCCTGGCCCGTGCCGCCGTTTTCACCCGGGCTGACGCCGTCCTTGCCGACCGCGCCCGCCACGCCGTTACCGCCGTCGCCGCCGGCGCCGCCGCTGCCGTAGTTGCCGCCCTTGCCGCCGGCACCGCCGTCGCCGCCGTTGGCTCCGGCAGCCGTCGAGGTGAATCCGGCGCCGCCGGCGCCGCCGTTGCCGACCGGTGTCAGCGGCGTCGCGCCGTCGATCCCGTACTTGCCGGTGCCGATGCCGTTGCCGTTGCTGCCGCCGGTTCCGCCGGCGCCCACGGTGCCCACGTTGCCGCCGTTACCGCCGGCGCCACCGTTCGGGTTGGTCGCGGTGCCCGCGGCGCCGATGCCGCCGTTGCCCGGCGTTCCGGCATTGCCGCCGTTGCCGGCGTTGCCACCGGCGCCGGAGGCGCCGGCGCTGCCCTTCGTCGAGGTGCCGCCGACCCCGCCGTTGCCGCCGTTGCCGCCGCTGGCGCCGTTGCCGCCGTTGCCGCCCGCGCCGCCGGCGCCGTTGTTGACGCCGGCCACACCGGCTGCGCCGTCCTGACCCGTCCCGCCGTTGCCACCGTTGCCACCGCTGCCGCCGGCCCCGCCGGCGCCGCCGTTGCCGAAGTTCACCCCGGCCTTGCCGCCGCGGCCACCGTCGCCGCCGGATCCACCGGCCTGCGCGTTGCCGCCGCTGTCGCCCGCCTTCACCCCGGCGCTGCCGTCGTTGC
Source organism: Mycobacterium sp. TY814 (assembly GCF_030755175.1). Classification (NCBI taxonomy): domain Bacteria; kingdom Bacillati; phylum Actinomycetota; class Actinomycetes; order Mycobacteriales; family Mycobacteriaceae; genus Mycobacterium; species Mycobacterium sp. TY814. Next base: position 2,576,892 of record NZ_JAUFRY010000001.1, on the reverse strand, counting down.
CGGCCACGCCGTTGCCGCCGGCCCCGCCGTTGCCGCCGTTCCCGTAGTTGCCGCCGTCACCGCCGGCCCCGCCGTTGCCGCCGCTGGCTCCGGCAGCCTGCGGGTTGAACCCGCTGCCGCCGTTGCCGCCATTGCCGACCGGACCGGTGACGTTGGTGCCGTTGGCGCCGCTGGCCGCGGTGCCACCGCCGCCGTTGGTGCCACCGGCACCGCCCTTGCCGACGGCACCGGCGTTGCCGCCGTTGCCGCCCGCGCCGCCGTTCGGGTTGGTGCTGGTGCCGGCTGCACCGTTGCCGCCGCTGCCGGGTGTGCCGGCGTTGCCGCCCTTGCCGCCGATGCCGCCGTTGCCGTTGGTGCCTGCGGTTGCCCCGGCTCCGCCGGCCGCTCCGCCCTTACCGCCGGCTCCACCGGCTCCACCGGTGCCACCGGCGCCGCCGTCGCCACCGGCCTGGCCGCCGCCGATGCCGTTGTTGTAGTTGTTCTGGTCGCTGACGCCGTTGGCCCCGGTGATACCGGTGCCGCCGGCTCCGGCCGCGCCACCGGCGCCACCGTTGCTCGCGTTGCCGCCATTGGCGTTGGTGCCCGCGGTGCCCGCGGTGCCGCCGTTGGTGGCACCGGCCGCTCCGCCGGTGCCACCGGCGCCACCGTTGCCGCCCTTACCGCCGGCGCCACCGTCGCCGCCGGCATAGCCGGCGCCGTTGTTGAAGCCCGAGGTGCCGTTGGCGCCCGCCGCGCCGTTGCCGCCGTTGCCGGCGGTGCCCGCGTTGCCACCCTTGCCGGCGTTGCCGCCGCTGCCCGCGGTGCCCGCACCGGCGCTGCCGTTGGCCGCGCCCGCGGCGCCGCCCGCGCCGCCGCTGCCGCCGGCGCCGCCGTTACCGGCGTTGCCGCCGGCCGTGCCCGATCCGCCGATGCCGGTGGTGGCCACGCCGTTGCTGCCGTCGATGCCGCTGCCGCCGGCGCCACCGACGCCGCCGTTACCGCCCAGGCCGCCGGTGCCGCCCTTGAAGCCGCTGCCGGCGCCCTTACCGCCGGCGCCACCGGCCCCACCGTTGCCACCTGCGGTGCCGTCGGTGCCGTTGGGGTTGTTCGCGTTGACGCCGTTGGGGCCGGCTGTGCCGGCGATACCGTTGCCGCCCGCGCCGCCGTTGCCGCCGTTGGCGCCGGTGCCGGTGCCGCCGGTGCTGCCGTTGCTGCCGCCCGTGCCGCCGCTGCCCGCCGCGCCGCCGGCGCCACCCGCGCCGGTGGCCCCGGCGTTACCGCCGGCCCCGCCGGCGCCGCCGTTGGGGTTGGTCGCGGTGCCGCCCGCGCCGTCGCCGCCGCTGCCGGCCGCGCCGGAGTTGCCGCCCTTGCCGCCGGCGCCGCCGCTGCCGTTGGCGCCCGCGGAACCGCCGCTACCACCCGTGCCGGCAGCTCCGCCGCCACCGCCGGCGCCGCCCTTGCCGCCGGTGCCACCGGCACCGCCGTCGCCGCCGGCCTGGCCGCCGCCGATGCCGTTGCCGTACTTGCTGGAGTCGGCCAGTCCGTTGGCGCCGGTGATGCCGGTGCCGCCCGATCCGGCCGCGCCGCCGGCGCCACCGTTGCTGCCGGCGCCGCCACTGCCGTTATTGCCTGCGCTGGCTCCGGTGCCGCCGGCCGCGCCGGCGTTGCCGCCCTTGCCGCCCGCAGCGCCGTTACCGCCGGCGCCGCCATTACCGCCTGCGTAGCCGGCACCGTTGTTGACGCCGGAGACGCCGTTCGCGCCGTTGGCCCCGGCGCCACCCGCGCCGGCCGTCCCGGCAGCTCCGCCGTTACCGCCCGAGCCGCCGTTGCCGGAGATGCCCTTGGCGATACCCGTGCCCGGCGTTCCGGCTGCACCGCCGGCGCCACCCGCGCCGCCCGCGCCGCCGGCGCCGGCGTTGCCGCCGGCCTGTCCGGCGTTACCGATTCCGGTGGTCGTCGTGCCGCTGGCACCGGCGACGCCGGAGCCACCCGTTCCGCCGGCGCCACCCTGGCCGCCGGCCCCACCGTTGCCGGTGGTGGTCCCGACGCCGCTGGCCGTACCGCCGGCACCGCCGTCGCCGCCCTTACCGCCGGCCTGACCGTTGGTGCCGCTGTCGCCGGGGTTGACGCCGTTGCTGCCGTTGGCGCCGGCCGCGCCGTTACCGCCGGCACCGCCGCGACCACCATTGGCCCCAGAGCCGCCGGCTCCATTGGTGCCGCTGCCACCCGCGCCGCTACCCGCCGTACCGCCGAGGCCTACCGCGCCCGCGTTGCCGCCCTTGCCGCCTGCGCCGCCGTCGACGAACGCGCTGGTGCCGTCGGCGCCGCGGCCGCCGTCACCGGCAGTGCCGGCGTTGCCGCCCTGACCGCCGTTGCCGCCTTTGCCGTTGGCGCCGGCCGTCGCCCCGGCGCCACCGGCCGACCCGCCGGTGCCACCGGTCCCGCCGGCCCCGCCCTTGCCGCCGGCACCACCGTCGCCACCGGCCACGCCGGCTCCGCTGTTGACGCCGGCCACGCCGTTGGCGCCGTTGACTCCGGCGCCACCGTTGCCGGCCGCGCCGCCTGCACCGCCACTGCTGGCCGCGCCGCCGCTGCCGTTGGCGCCCGCGGTCCCGCCGGTCCCGGTGCCGGCCGCGCCGCCGGCGCCGCCGTTGCCGCCATTGGCGCCGTTACCGCCAGAACCGCCGTTGCCGCCGGCAGTGCCGGCTCCACCGTTCACGCCGGCCAGACCATTGGCGCCGGCAGCGCCGATGCCGCCCTTGCCGGCGAGGCCCGCGTCGCCACCGGACCCGGCGGCGCCGCCGCTGCCTGCCTTGCCCGCCGTGCCGCCACCGGTGCCTGCGCCGCCGGCATCGCCGCCTCGACCGCCGGCACCGCCGGTGCCGCCGGCACCGGCGTTGCCGCCGGCCTGGCCCGCGCCGCTGTTGACGCCGGCCACGCCATTACCGCCGTCGACGCCGGAGCCGCCGGAGCCACCGGTACCGCCGGTGCCGCCCTGCCCGCCGGTGCCGCCGACGCCCTTGCCGCTGGCCGTGCCGCCGGCACCAGCGTCGCCGCCCTTGCCGCCGGCCGAACCGTTGGCGCCGCTGTCGCCGGCGTTGACGCCGTTCTTGCCGGCAGCGCCGGCTGCGCCGTTACCGCCGTCGCCGCCCTTGCCGCCATTGGCCCCGGTGCCGTCGGCGCCGGTGGTGCCGTTGCCGGCCAGCCCGCTGCCGCCCTTGCCGCCGGCGCCGATCGCGCCGGCATCGCCGCCCTTGCCGCCGGCTCCGCCGTCGGTGAACGCACTGGTGCCGTCGGCGCCACGGCCACCATCGCCGGCCGTGCCGGCGTTGCCGCCCTGACCGCCTGCGCCGCCCTTGCCGTCGGCGCCCGCGGTGGCGCCGGCACCGCCGGCCTGACCGCCGGTGCCGCCGGTGCCACCGGCGCCGCCCTTGCCGCCGGCGCCGCCGTCGCCACCGGCCTGGCCGGCGCCCGCGTTGATTCCGGCCACTCCGTTGGCGCCGGTGGTACCGGCACCGCCGGAGCCCGCTGCGCCGCCCGCGCCGCCGTTGCTGGCCGCGCCGCCGTTGCCGTTGGCGCCTGCGCTGGCGCCGGCGCCCACACCGGCCGCGCCGCCGACGCCGCCATTGCCGCCGTTGGCGCCGTTGCCGCCCGCGCCGCCGTCGCCGCCGGCATAGCCGGCGCCGCTGTTGATCCCGGAGATGCCGTCGTGGCCGACGGCGCCTGCGCCGCCCTTGCCCGCCGTGCCTGCCGCGCCACCGCTGCCGGCCGCGCCGCCGTCGCCGGCCTTGCCGGCGGTGGGACCGCTGCCGGCCGCGCCGCCCTTACCGCCGGCGCCGCCGTCACCACCGGCCCCGGCGTTGCCGCCGGCCTGGCCGTTGCCGCCGGCGCCGGTGCTGGCGATGCCGTTGTTGCCGTCGACACCCGAGCCGCCCTTGCCGCCGGTCCCGCCGATACCACCTGCCCCGCCGTCGCCGCCCTGGGTGCCGACGCCGCTGGCCGTGCCGCCCGCGCCGCCGTCGCCGCCCGCGCCGCCGTCGCCGCCCTTGCCGCCGGCCTGACCGTTGGTGCCATTGGCGCCGGCGTTGACGCCGTTCTCGCCGTTGGCCCCGGCCGCGCCGTTACCGCCGGCGCCGCCGTCACCGCCGTTGGCACCGGAGCCGCCCAGGCCGTCCGCGCCCTTGCCCGCAGGTCCGGAACCGCCGGTCCCGCCGGCGCCGACCGCGCCCGCGCTACCACCCTTGCCGCCGGCCCCGCCGTCGACGAACGCACTGGTGCCGTCGGCGCCGCGGCCACCGTCACCGGCCGTGCCGGCGTTGCCGCCCTGACCGCCTGCGCCGCCCTTGCCGTCGGCGCCCGCGGTGGCGCCGGCACCGCCGGCCTGACCGCCGGTGCCACCGGTGCCACCGGCGCCGCCCTTGCCGCCGGCGCCGCCGTCGCCACCGGCCTGGCCGGCGCCCGCGTTGATTCCGGCCACTCCGTTGGCGCCGGTGGTACCGGCACCGCCGGAGCCCGCTGCGCCGCCCGCGCCGCCGTTGCTGGCCGCGCCGCCGTTGCCGTTGGCGCCTGCGCTGGCGCCGGCGCCCACACCGGCCGCGCCGCCGGCGCCGCCCTTGCCGCCGTTGGCGCCGGCACCGCCCGCGCCGCCGTCACCACCGGCGTAACCGGAACCGTTGTTGACTCCGGCCACCCCGTTGGCGCCGCTCGCGCCGTTGCCGCCCTTGCCCGCGGTACCTGCCGCGCCACCGCTACCGGCCGCGCCGCCGCTGCCCGCGTTGCCCGCGACACCGCCACCGGTGCCACCGCTGCCGGCGTCACCGCCCCTACCGCCGGCGCCGCCGTCGCCGCCGCTGCCCGCGTTGCCGCCGGCCTGGCCGTTGCCGCCGGCACCGTTGGTGACCTGCCCGAGGGCACCGCTGATGCCCGAGCCGCCCTTGCCGCCGGTTCCGCCGACGCCACCCGCGCCACCGTTGCCGCCGTGGGTGCCCGAGCCGCTGGCCGTGCCACCGGCACCGCCGTCGCCGCCCTTGCCGCCGGCCTGAGCGTTAGTGCCGCTGTCGCCGGCGTTGACGCCGTCGGTGCCGTTCGCCCCTGCCAGACCGTTACCGCCGGCACCACCGTTACCGCCGTTGGCACCGGAGCCGCCCAAGCCGTCCGCGCCCTTGCCCGCTGCGCCGGCACCACCGGTGCCGCCCTGGCCCACCGCGCCGGCGTTGCCGCCCTTGCCACCGGCCCCGCCGTCGATGGCCCCGGTCACCCCGTCGGCGCCGCGGCCGCCGTCGCCGGCCGTGCCGGCGTTGCCGCCCTTGCCGCCGGCCCCGCCGAAGCCGTCGGCGCCGGCGCTGCCGGTGAGGCCGCCGGCCTTGCCGCCGGTTCCGCCCGTGCCGCCGGCGCCACCCTTGCCACCGGCCCCACCGTCACCACCGGCGACACCGGCGCCGTTGTTCACACCGGCCACCCCGTTGGCGCCGGTGACACCGGCGCCGCCCTTGCCGGCCGCGCCGCCGGCACCGCCGTTGCTGGCCGCGCCGCCGTTGCCGTCCTTGCCCGCGCTGCCGCCGGCGCCCGCGCCGGCCTGACCACCGGCGCCGCCGTTACCGCCGTTGGCGCCGTTACCGCCGGCGCCGCCGTCACCACCGGCGTAACCGGCACCGTTGTTGACTCCGGCCACCCCGTTGGCGCCGCTCGCGCCGTTGCCGCCCTTGCCCGCGGTACCTGCCGCGCCACCGCTACCGGCCGCGCCGCCGCTGCCTGCAATGCCCGCGACACCGCCGCCGGTGCCGCCGCTGCCGGCGTCACCGCCCTTACCGCCGGCTCCGCCGTCGCCGCCGGCTCCGGCGTTGCCGCCGGCCTGGCCCCCGCCGATACCGGTGCCGTACGCGTCTTCTCCGGCCACCGCGTTGCCGCCGTTGAGACCGGAGCCGCCCTGACCGCCGGTGCCACCCTGGCCGCCGGCGCCGCCGGCGCCGCCGTGGGTACCCGCTCCGCTGGCCGTGCCGCCGGCACCGCCGTCGCCACCCCGGCCACCGGCAAAGCCGTTGCCGCCGTTGTCGCCGGCATTGATGCCGTTGGTGCCGTTGACACCGTTCAGACCGTTACCGCCGGCACCGCCGTTGCCGCCGTTCGCGCCGGCCCCCGCGACTCCGTTGGCACCGTTGCCGGCCGGACCGAGGCCGCCGGCGCCGCCCGCGCCCACCGCGCCGGCGTTGCCGCCCTTGCCGCCTGCGCCACCGTCGATGGCGCCCGTCACGCCATCGGCACCGCGGCCACCGTCGCCGGCGATGCCGGCGTTGCCGCCCAGACCGCCCGCGCCGCCCTTGCCGTCGGTACCCGCGCTGCCGGAGCCACCGCCGGCCTTGCCGCCGGTTCCGCCCGTGCCGCCGTCGCCGCCCTTGCCGCCGGCCCCGCCGTCGCCGCCGGCGACACCGGCGCCGTTGTTGACCCCGGCAGTGCCGTTGGCGCCGTTGGCACCGGCGCCACCGGCCCCGGCCGCCCCGCCGGCGCCACCGCTGCTGGCCGCGCCGCCGTTGCCGTCCTTGCCCGCGCTGCCGCCGGCGCCCGCACCGGCCTGACCGCCGGCGCCGCCGTTACCGCCGTTGGCGCCCTTGCCGCCTGCTCCACCGTCGCCGCCGGCGTAGCCGGCGCCGTTGTTGACCCCGGCGGTGCCGTCGTGACCGTGGGCACCGATGCCGCCCTTGCCGGCGATTCCGGCCGCGCCGCCGCTTCCGGCATCACCACCGCTGCCCGCGGTGCCCGCGACGCCGCCGCCGGTGCCGCCGCTGCCGGCATCGCCGCCCTTGCCGCCGGCTCCGCCGTCACCACCGCTGCCGGCGTTGCTGCCGGCCTGACCGGCCTGCCCGGCGCCGTCGGTGGCAACCCCGTTGCCGCCGTTGACACCGCTGCCGCCCTTGCCGCCCTGGCCACCCTTACCGCCGGCCCCACCGCTGCCGCCGTGGGTGCCCGAGCCGCTGGCCGTGCCACCGGCACCGCCGTCGCCGCCCTTGCCGCCGGCCTGACCGTTGGTGCCGCTGTCACCGGCATTGACGCCGTCGGTGCCGTTGACACCGTTCAGACCGTTACCGCCGGCACCACCGTTACCGCCGTTCGCGCCGGACCCCGCGAGCCCGTTCGCGCCGTTGCCGGCCGGCCCCAGGCCGCCGGCGCCACCGGCGCCGACCGCGCCGGCGTTGCCGCCCTTACCGCCTTCGCCACCGTCGATGGCGCCGGTCACGCCATCGGCACCGCGGCCACCGTCACCGGCGGTGCCGGCGTTGCCGCCGAGACCGCCCGCGCCGCCGGAGCCGTCGGCGCCGGCGCTACCGGTGCCACCACCGGCCTTGCCGCCCGTCCCGCCGACACCACCGTCGCCGCCCTTGCCGCCGGCCCCGCCGTCGCCGCCGGCGACACCGGCGCCGTTGTTGACCCCGGCGGTGCCGTTGGCACCGTTGACGCCGGCGCCACCGGCCCCGGCCGCGCCACCCGCGCCACCGCTGCTGGCCGCACCGCCGTTGCCGTCCTTGCCCGCGCTGCCGCCCACGCCGGCACCGGCCTGACCGCCGGCGCCGCCGTTACCGCCGTTGGCGCCCTTGCCGCCTGCTCCGCCGTCGCCACCGGCGTAGCCGGCGCCGTTGTTGAGCCCGGCAACGCCGTTCGCGCCGCCGGCTCCGTTACCGCCCTTGCCCGCGGTACCCGCGTCGCCGCCGCCACCCGCCGCGCCGCCGCTGCCCGCCTTGCCCTGGGACCCGCCACCGGTGCCGCCGCTGCCGGCGTCGCCACCCTTACCACCGGCTCCGCCGTCGCCGCCGGCCCCGGCGTTGCCGCCGGCCTGGCCGTTCTGTCCGGCGCCGTTGCCGAGCTGCCCGTTGCCGCCATCCACACCGCTGCCGCCCTTGCCGCCGGTGCCGCCGACGCCACCGTCGCCGCCGTCGCCGCCGTGCGTGCCCGAGCCGCTGGCCGTGCCGCCGGCCCCGCCGTCGCCGCCCCGGCCGCCGGCCTGACCATTGCCGCCGCTGGCGCCCGCGCCCACACCGTTGGTCCCGTTGGATCCGGCCAAACCGTTGCCGCCGGCGCCGCCGTCGCCTCCGTTGGCGCCCAGCCCGCTGAGACCGGTCGCGCCGGCGCCGGCCGGACCGGTGCCACCGGCGCCGCCGGCGCCGACCGCGCCGGCGTTGCCACCCTTGCCGCCCGCCCCGCCGTCGACGAGGCCCGTCACGCCATCGGCGCCACGACCACCGTCACCGGCCGTGCCCGCGTTGCCGCCCTGTCCGCCGGCGCCGCCCTTGCCGTCAACGCCCGCAGTCGCACCGGATCCACCGGCCTGGCCACCGGTGCCGCCGGTCCCGCCGGCGCCGCCCTTGCCGCCGGCACCGCCGTCGCCGCCGGCCACACCCGCGCCGTTGTTGACCCCGGCCGTGCCGTTGGCGCCGTCCACACCCGCGCCACCGCTGCCGGCCGCGCCGCCGGCGCCGCCGCTGCTGGCCGCGCCACCATTGCCGTTGGCGCCCGCGCCGCCCCCGAGACCGGTGCCGGCCGCCCCGCCGATGCCGCCCTTACCGCCGTCGCCGCCCTTACCACCGGCACCGCCGTCACCGCCGGCGTAGCCCGCGCCGTTGTTGACCCCGGCCGCACCGTTCGCGCCGCCGGCGCCTGCGCCACCCTTGCCTGCCACACCGGCGTCGCCGCCGCTGCCCGCCGCACCACCGCTGCCGGCCGTTCCGGCCGCACCGCCGAGGCCGGTTCCGCCCGCGGCGCCGCCTTTACCGCCATCGCCGCCGGCGCCACCGCTACCGGCATTGCCGCCGGCCTTGCCGGCGCCGCCATCGCCGTTGGTGGCGATGCCACCGGAGCCGTCGACACCGCTGCCGCCCTTGCCGCCCCCGCCGCCCTGGCCGCCCGCTCCGCCGGCGCCGCCATGAGTGCCCGCGCCGCCCGCCGCGCCACCGGCACCGCCGTCGCCGCCCTTACCGCCGGCCAGGCCATTGGTGCCGCTGTCGCCCGCGCTCACACCGGTGATGCCGTTGGCGCCTGCCGCGCCGTTGCCCCCGGCGCCACCGTTACCGCCGTTACCGATGTTTCCGCCGTCGCCGCCCGCGCCACCGCTGCCGCCGTTGGCACCGGCCACGGTCGCGCTGTAACCCGCACCGCCGTCGCCACCGGAGCCGGCCGGACCGACCACCGCGGCGCCGTCGGCGCCCTTGGCGCCGGTGCCGGCACCGCTGCCGTTCTGTCCGCCGCTGCCGCCCGCGCCCGCGATCCCGGCGTTACCGCCCTTGCCGCCCGCGGCGCCGTCGATGTGGTTGGCGTCCCCGCCCGCGCCCACGCCGCCGTCGCCGGGCCGCCCGGCCGCGCCACCGTCACCACCGGCGCCACCGGCGCCCGACGCAGCCGCGACGCCCTTGCCCAGCACCGTGCCGGCCTTGCCGCCGGCCCCACCGCTGCCGCCGGACCCCCCGTCGCCACCGCTGCCACCGGACTGGCCGGCCTGACCCGCGGCCGCGCCGTCCTTGCCGTCGACACCGATGCCACCGGCGCCACCGGCGCCGCCGTGACCGCCGGCACCGCCGGCACCGCTGTTGCCGGAGATGGAACCGCCGTTGCCGCCGGCACCGCCGCTACCGCCGGACCCACCGGCGAAGCCACTGGTGCCGCTGTCGCCGGGGTTGATCCCGTTGACGCCCGCCTTGCCGGCCGCACCGTTACCGCCGGCCCCGCCGGCGCCGCCGTTGCCGTAATTGCCGCCGTGGCCGCCGCTACCGCCGTTGCCGCCACTGGCGCCGGCGACCGAACCCAGGGACGCGTCGTAGCCGGCCCCACCGTTTCCACCGTTACCCCCGGTGCCGGTGATCGTGGTGCCGGCCTTGCCGTGTGCCCCGACGACCGATCCGGAACCGCCTGTGCCGCCGGCGGCGCCGACGCCGTTGTTGCCGCCATTGCCGCCGTTGCCGCCGTTGGGGTTGGCGGCGTTGCCCGCCGCGCCGTTGCCGCCGTTGCCGCCGATGCCGCCCGTGCCGCCGTCACCGCCGGCCCCACCACGGCCGGTGATGCCGGACTCGCCGAACAGCAGGCCACCGCGGCCGCCCGCGCCACCGTTACCGCCGTTACCGCCGATAGCGCCGATGCCGCCGTCGCCGCCGTCGGTGCCGTTGCCGCCGGGATAGGTTCCGTCGATCCCGTTGGCGCCCTGGGTACCGATCCCGCCCTTGCCGCCGACCCCGCCGTTGCCGCCGTTGCCGCCGTCACTGAAGAGCAGGCCGCCCCGGCCGCCCGCACCGCCGTTACCCCCGGTGCCACCGTTGATGCCGGTCGAGCCCGCGCCGCCGTTGGCGCCGTTACCGCCGACCCCGCCGTTGCCGTACAGCCATCCGCCGTTGCCTCCGGCGCCGCCGGTGCCGCCGGGGTTGCCGGCGCCGCTGGCGCCGCCGCTGCCACCGGTGCCGCCGGTGCCCAGCAGCCAGCCCGCGTTACCACCCAGCCCACCGGTGCCGCCGACCGCCGCGCCGGCACCGCCGGTACCGCCCGCACCGCCGGCGCCGTAGAGCCCGCCGGAGCCCCCGGCCCCGCCCAGGCCTCCGTTGCCCGTCTGACCGATGCCGCCGGCGCCGCCGGCGCCGCCCGAACCGCCGGACAGCCATCCTGCGTCGCCGCCCGCTCCACCGCCGCCGCCGGTCGCACCCATGCCGCCGGCACCACCGGCACCGCCGCTGCCGGTGAGCAGACCGCCGTGGCCGCCGTGGCCGCCGAACCCGGCCTGACCGCCCACGGTCGGACCGGCACCGCCGGATCCGCCCGCTCCACCGTTGCTGAACAAGTACGCGTCGCCGCCGCGGCCGCCACTCCCGCCGACGCCGGTCGGACTGGTGTTGCCGCCACCGGCCCCGCCAGTCCCGCCGTCGCCGTACAGGTAGCCGCCGTTGCCGCCGGCCGCGCCCCAGCCGCCGTTCGCGCCGGTTCCGCCGGCGCCGCCGGTTCCGCCCGCGCCGATCAGCCAGGCCCGGCCGCCGGCGCCACCGGCGCCGCCGGTGCCCAGCGCGTTGAGGTTGGCGCCGCCGGCTCCACCGACACCACCGCTGCCGTACAGCCAGCCACCGCTGCCGCCCGCACCGCCGGCGCCGCCGTTGCCGATCGTCGAAGCACCGCCGGCCCCGCCGGCCCCGCCGTTGCCGATCAATCCGGCACTACCGCCCGCACCGCCGGCCTGCCCGGCTGCGCCCGCGGCGCCGGAGCCGCCGTTGCCGTACAGCAATCCGCCCGCGCCACCGGCCGCACCGGGAGTACTGCCGTTAGCTCCGTCACCGATCAGCGGGCGACCGAGAAAGATCTGCGTGGGGGCGTTGATTGCGCCGAGCACCGCCTGCTCCAGCCCGGCCAGCGGCGCGGCGTTGGTGGCCTCGGCCAGGCCGTATGCACTTGCGCCCGAAGACAGGCTCTGCAGGAACTGGCTGTGGAACGCGGCGGCCTGGGCGCTGACCGTCTGATAGGCCTGCCCGTGGTTGCCGAACAGCGCGGCGATTGCGGTCGACACCTCGTCTTGCGCCGCGGCCAGCAACTGGGTGGTGGAGGCCGCCGCAGCCGCGTTGGCGCGCTCCAGCGTGGACCCGAGACCGGCGAGGTCCGAAGCCGCGGCTGAGAGCACATCCGGAGATGCAATTACGTATGACATTGGGAAACCGCCCACTAGCTAGGTCACGACCTAAGAGGTCGCCTTTGATGTCCCCAGGTCATGCTGATCGGCCAGGCCGATACGGACGATAGCTGTAAAACCCTGAGACCATACTGACTTTTGTCCAAAAACAGCGTAAATCATCAAAATAGTCTCTAAAAAGTGGTCTGGGCCACACTTGAGACATCCAGACGGCGCTTAACGGCCCAGGGCGGGCACCAAAATGTGAGTTTGCTATGACGCGCGGTACCGACCCTGCCTTCGGTTTACGGATAGTTCCGACGCAGGCTGGATATCGGGGAGCTATCCCGCGGTCCCAGGCTGGCCGAAGATGCCGCCACGGCCGCCGCCGCCACCGGTTCCGGTGGTCCCGACCGGAGCGCCGATACCACCGGCGCCGCCGCCGCCACCGTTTCCGCCATTGCCGATGATGGTGGCGCTACCGCCGCCGCCGCCGTTGCCGCCAGGTCCACCCGGCTGCGGGCTCAGATTGTCGCCGCCGGCGCCGCCGACGCCGCCGGCGCCGCCGTTGCCGAAGATGAATCCGCTGTTGCCTGCGGCGCCGCCGTAGCCACCGGCTGCACCCGCACCGGCGGCATTGCTTCCGTCGCCTGCCGCGCCTCCGGCGCCGCCGCCACCACCGTTGCCCAGCAGCAGCGTCGATGCGCCTGCGCCGCCGTTGCCGCCCGTTCCGCCGGTCGCGCCGGGTCCGCCGGCCCCGCCTGCGCCGCCGGCACCACCGGACGCACCGTTGCCGTAGATGAATCCGCTACCCCCGGCATTGCCGCCCTGACCTCCGTCGCCGCCGGCCGCGCTGACGTTGTGGTCGCCTCCGCTGCCGCCCGCGCCGCCGTTGCCGCCGGTGCCGAAGATGCGGGCGGTGCCGCCGTTGCCGCCCGCGCCACCGTGGCCGGCCGTCGCGAGGAAGGTGCCGGTCCCGCCGGCGCCGCCCGTGCCGCCGTCGCCGCCGATACCCCAGATCCATCCCGCGTCACCGCCGGCGCCACCGGCGCCACCGTTGCCGGAACCGGGGATGGTGACCAGCCCGGCGCCGCCGGTGCCACCGTTACCCCCGAAGCCGAACAGCAGTCCCGCCGCGCCGCCGTTGCCGCCGGCGAAGCCGTTGCCGTCGGCGATGGCGAGGACGCCGGCACTGCCCGCCCCGCCGTGGCCGCCGCTGCCCAGCAGCCAGGACCGGCCGCCGGCACCACCGGCGGAGGGCAGTTCGACGCCGCCGTTACCGCCGTTGCCGCCGTCGCCGAACAGCAGGCCGCCGTTGGCGCCGGCACGGGCGGTGCCGCCGTCGCCGCCGTTGCCGATCAGGAACCCGGCCCTGCCCGCGGTGCCGCCGATCACACCGTTACCGCCGTGGCCGCCGTTGCCGAGCAGCCAGGAGTTTCCGCCGCCGCCGCCGATGCCGTCGCCCGCTCCGCCGGCCCCGCCGTTGCCGCCGGCGCCGCCGTTGCCGAGCAGGAACCCGGCATTGCCGCCGCCCGCTCCGTTGCCGCCGAGGCCGCTGGTGCTGCTCCCGCCGCTGCCGCCGATGCCGCCCCGGCCGAACAGCCAGGCGTTACCCGCAGTACCGCCGTTGCCTGCGGTGCCGTTCAGGAATGTCGTCGATCCGCCGTGTCCGCCGGACCCGCCGGTGCCGATCAGGACGCCGCCGTTGGCTCCGGCGCCGCCCGCCCCACCGACCCCGCTCACGCTGCCGGCCCCGGAACCGCCGGAGCCTCCCTCACCCAGCAGCCAGGCGTTGCCGCCGGCCCCGCCGGCTCCACCGGCGCCGCTGCCGCCCAGGTTGGCACCGCCGTTGCCGCCCACCCCGCCGCTGCCGATCAACAGGCCACCGGCGGCGCCCGCGCCCCCGGCGCCACCGAAGCCGCCCGAGCTGCTGCCGCCGGCCCCGCCGTTGCCGCCGTAACCGATCAGTGCTGCGGCACCACCGGAACCACCGGCGCCGGCGTCGGCGCCCGCGCTGGTTCCGCCCGCTCCGCCGTGCCCGCCCAGGCCCACCAGCCAGGCATTGCCGCCGATACCGCCGGCTCCGCCGGCTCCGGTGCCGGCGGCGTCACCGCCCGCTCCGCCCGAACCCGCGATGCCCAGCACGGCGTTGCCGCCGGACCCGCCCGCGCCGCCCGCGCCGAGCAGGGTGCCGTCACCGCCGTCGCCGCCGAATCCGGCGTTTCCGAACAACCCGGCGTTGGCTCCGGCGCCACCGGCGCCACCGGCACCGTTGCCCGTGGCGCTGCCGCCGGCCCCGCCGGCCCCGCCGTTGCCGTACAGCAGACCGCCGCCACCACCGGCGGCGCCGATCGCACCGTCGGCACTGACGCTGGATCCGCCGGCCCCGCCGGCTCCGCCGCTGCCGATCAGCCGGGCGGTGCCACCGACCCCGCCGAGGCCGCCGGTGCCCACGCCGCCGGTGTTGTTGCCACCGGCGCCGCCGGCGCCGCCGTTGCCGTACAACCAACCGCCGTTGCCGCCGGCCCCGCCGGCTCCGCCGGCGCCGGTCGCCGAGTTCCCGCCGGCGCCTCCGGCGCCGCCATGACCGATCAGTCCGGCTGAACCACCGGCTCCGCCCGCTGAGCCGGGCGCACCCGAGCCGCCTTTTCCGCCGTTGCCGTACAGGTAGCCGCCGGGCTTGCCCGCCGCGCCGGTCCCGTCGAGCCCGTCGGCTCCGTCACCGATGAGAGGCCGGCCGAACAGTGTCTCGGTGGGCAGGTTGATCAGGTCGATCAGGGGCTGCAGCGGCGACGCGGCGGCGGCCTCCGCCGCGGTGTAAGCGCTGGCGCCCGACGACAGGGCCTGGATGAACCGGGCGTGGAAGGCGGCCGCTTCCGCACTGACGGTCTGGTAGGCCTGGCCGTGGCTGCCGAACAGCGCGGCGATCGCGGCCGACACCTCGTCTTGTGCCGCCGCGAGCAACTCGGTGGTGGAGGACGCCGCGGCCGCGTTGGCGCGTTCCAGCGCGGCCCCGAGGCCCGTCAGATTCGAAGCCGCGCCCGACAGCACGTCCGGCGACGCAATTACGTAAGACATGGGAACCGCCCACTAGCTAGGTCACGACCAGAGAGGTCGTGTCATGTCCCCCGGTCATGTTGATCGGCTAAGCCGATACGAACCATAGCGGGAAAACGTCGACAACAAACTATATTCACGTCAAATAGGGGTTAACTCATCCTAATAGTCTCGGAAAGGTCCGCCGAGCTGCATCTGTGACACGCGGGGGACTACCCGGCCCCGCAGTCCTGCGGCACCGGCTGCGAGCAACCATGGTGGGGTGACTTCGGTTCCGGCCCGGTGTGCCGCCGACTGCGCCCGTGAGTGGGGGCGCAGCGGCCTGGCCTACCTGACCGGTCTGCCCACGGTGCGTCCCGACTTCTCCCGCGCCCACGTGCTCGATCACGCCGCGCGCCTCGCCCCGGATGCCGCCACCTGGCTGACCGGGCGCGCCGGCCTGCTCGGGCTGCGCCGCGCCGGACGGGTGTCGGCCGGCGGTGCCACCCACCTCGTTGCGGCACGCGACGGCTGGTGCGCGATCACGCTGTCCCGCCCCGACGACGTCGCCGCCGTGCCCGCGCTGTTGTCGGCCGACGCGGTGGCTGACGATCCCTGGCCCGCGCTGCACCGCTGGGCGGCGGCTGCGCCGGCAGCACTGATCGTCGAGCGAGCGGAGCTGCTGGATATCCCCGCAGCCGTCCTCGGGGAGTGCGCCGCGGCACCGCCGCGGATACGGCAGACGGCGCCGCGCGCGACAGGCACCGGCCCGGCCGGTCTGCTGGTGGCCGACCTGTCCTCGATGTGGGCCGGCCCGTTGTGTGGAAGGTTGCTGGCCCGGGCGGGCGCTACCGTCGTCAAGGTGGAAAGTCCCACCCGGCCCGACGGCACCCGGGCCGGCAACCAGATGTTCTTCGACTGGATCAACGGCGGCAAGTTGTCCTACTGCCTGGACTTCGACCGGCAGGCCGGCGAGTTGCGGGAGCTGCTGACGGTCGCCGACGTGGTGATCGAGGGGTCGCGGCCCGACGCGCTGGCGCGCCGGCGCCTGGGGCCGGACGACATCCCGCCGCGGGCCGGCCGTACCTGGCTGCGGATCACCGGACATGGGCCGCAGTCGCGGCGACCGGCGTTCGGCGACGACGCCGCGGTGGCCGGCGGGCTGGTGGGCGCGGGACCGGTGTTCTGCGGGGACGCCATCGCCGACCCGCTCACCGGGCTGGAGGCCGCACGGGCGGTGCAGGAGTCGCAGAACCGCGGCGGCGGCGAGCTGGTGGAGATGGCCATGGCCGCGGTCGCCGCGACCTATGCCGCGCTGCCGCTCTGTTCCGCGGGCCGTGACCGGCCGGTGCTGGCGCCGCGGGCGCCCGATGTCACTGCTACCGCCGCCGTCCTGGGGGCCGACAACGACGCGGTGCGACACCTGGTCGCCGGCCGGCGAGGCCGCTCATGCTGATCAAGCGGGCCACCCTGCTGGACGGGACCACCACCGACATCCGGGCGGGTGCGCGGATCGAAGACGTGCGGCCGGACCTGACCCCGCGGCCCGGGGAGGGCGTACTCGACGCCGGGGGCGGTACCGTGCTGCCCGGCCTGCACGACCACCACGTGCACCTGCATTCGGCCGCGTCGGCACTGGACTCGCTGTCCGTCGGGCCGCCCGCTGTGCGAACCAAAGACCAACTGGCGCATGCGCTTTCGAATGCCGTGCCGGGTCCGGACGGGTGGATCCGCGCCGTGGGCTACCACGAATCGGTGGCCGGGGAACTGGACCGGACGGTGCTCGACGCCGTCCGGGCCCACGTTCCGGTGCGCGTCCAGCACCGCAGCGGGGCACTGTGGATGCTCAACTCCGCGGCGCTGGGTCGCGTCGGGCTCGCCGGCCATCCCGACGGCCGGCTGCGCAGCGCCGATCCGTGGTCGAAGGCGCTGCAGCGCCGAGAAACCGACCTGGCCGAACTGAGCCGGCGGATCACCGCCACCGGGGTCACCGGGGTCACCGACGCCACGCCCGACCTCGACGTCGAAGGTCTGGTGTCGCTGATGATGGCGCACCGCAGCGGCCAGTTCCGGCCCGGGGTGCGAGTGCTGGTGCCCGGCAAGAAGATCCTGCACGACGACCGCCTCGACCTGGAGGCCCTGACGGAGTGGATCGGTGACCGGCACCGCTCCGGGCAGCCGGTCGCCGTGCACTGTGTGACCGCGGCGCAACTCGTCGTCACGATCGCCGCCCTGCGCGCCGCCGGCAGCCATCCGTTCGACCGCATCGAACACGCGGCGGTGGTGCCCGACGACAACCTGGCCGACCTGGCCGACCTCGGTGTCACCGTGGTGACGCAGCCCAATTTCGTTGCCGAGCGCGGTGATCAGTACCTGGCCGAGGTACCGGAACACGAGCAGGGGCAGCTCTGGCGGGTCGCTTCACTGCTCGAGGCGAACATTTCCGTGGCGCTGTCCACCGACATGCCGTTCGGCGACGGCGATCCGTGGGCCGCGATGCGGGCCGCGGTGTGGCGCACCACGCCCAGCGGCCAGGTGCTCAACGCGCGCGAACGTGTCTCGGCCAGGACGGCGTTGACGATGTTCCTGGGCTGGTCGGATCGCCCGGACCGGCCGCGCACCGTCGAGATCGGCGAACCGGGCGACCTCTGTGTGCTGTCCGAGCCGCCCGCCGCGGTGCTGGGGGAACTCGATGCGGGGCTGGTGGCCGCGACGCTGATCCGGGGCGAACTCGTCTACTTCGCGATGTGACTGAACAGGGCCGGCCGCAACGCATCGCACTGCAAACGGAAAAACCGTTGCGCCACCGGGGCTTTCGAAGCCACGAAGTCGAATCCGTGGAAGGCGCCCGGCACCAGGTCCACCTGGCACGGCACCCCGGCCTCGACCAGGCGGCGGGCGTACTCGATGTCCTCGTCGTGAAACAGGTCATGAGTTCCGACGCCGATCCAGGCCGGCGGCAGGCCGCCGAGGTCGCTGCGCCGGGCGGGCACCGCGACGGCCGGGTCGGCTCCGCCGAGATAAGAGGTCCAACCGAACTCGTTGGCCCGGGGATCCCACAGCCGGTGACGGGGGTTTGCCGGCGCGGATGAACTGCGGTCGTCCAGCATCGGGTACACCAGCAGCTGGAACGCCGGGCTGATTGCGCCGCGGTCGCGCGCCAGCAACGCCAGGGCGGCCGCGAGCCCGCCGCCGGCGCTGGCTCCGCCGATCGCCACCCGGCCCGGGTCCACCGCGGGCAGGCCGGCCAGCCACCGCAGCGCCGCATAGCAGTCCTCCAGCGAGGCGGGGTAGGGGTGCTCGGGTGCCAGCCGGTAGTCCACCGACGCGACCGTGATCCCCAGCGCTCTGCTGAAACGGCGGCACACCGGGTCGTCCTGCTGGGCCGAACCGACCACGTATCCACCGCCGTGAATCCACAACAGCGCGGGCGTCGGCCCGTCGCCGCCCGCGGGCCGGTAGAGCCGGACGCCGGTGCCCGATGCCAGCGTCAGCACTTCGACGTCCCGGGGCGTGCGGCCCAGACCGAGCCGGGTCGCGCGGCGCATCAGCGGCAGTGTGCGCGGGCCGACGATGCGCCGCGGCGCAAAACGCGCGATCCGTCGCAGATCGGGGTGGACGTCGTCATTCAAGGGCATCAGCCCAGTATCCAAGCGGTGCCATCCCAGCGTGCTTCGGCACCGAATAGTCGGCATGGACTTTCGCGTTCGCCGCGCGTAACTCTTGACAACGGCGTGTGTAGCCGGCCTCGGATTGGGGTATCGATGGGTTTGTCGGTGGACGCGGTTTTGCCAGCGGCCGCTGCGCGTTCGCGCAACGTGGTCGATCACGATGTGCGAGGAGCGTGCGAATGCTGGGAAATCTGTATGAGCGGGCCCTCGTCGGCGAGCGCTGCTGGATCCGGCACGACGACGGCGAAGTGCGGCTGCTCCCCGCCCACCGCTGGTTGAGCCCCGCGGACCGCGCCGCTCACGAAGGCGACGGCGAGCGCGCATCCGACGAGGCATTCGACGAGGCCGTCGCCCAGATGTGCGCCGGCCCGACCATCGAGCTCGGATGCGGCCCGGCGCGCCTGGTCGCCCGCCTGGTGCAGCGGGGCATCCCGGCACTGGGTATCGACCGCTCGGTGACCGCGATCCAGCTCGCGAGCCGCGGCGGCGCTCCGGCCCTGCTGGGCGACGTGTTCGAGCCGCTACCCGGCACCGGCCGCTGGCAGACGGTGCTGCTGGTCGACGGGAATGTCGGCCTCGGCGGCGACCCGCGGCGCATCCTGGGCCGGGCCGCGGAGTTGCTGGGACGCGGCGGGCGCTGTGTCGCCGAGTTCGATACCCGGGCCATCGGCATCCAGGGCCGCTGGGTCCGGCTGGAGTCCGGACGCGAGGTGGGGCCGTGGTTCCGGTGGGCCTCGGTCGGCGTGGACAGCGCCGCCTCGCTCGCGGCGCAAGTTGGACTTACGCTTACCGGCGTGCGGATGATCGGCGGGAGGGTTATCGCAACGCTGGCTGCGTTGTGAAACCTCGGGTACCTCGCTTTACCAGCCCACTGCGCGGCCCTTGGCTGACGTCGGTGTTCGGCTTGGTGCTGCTGGTTGCCCTGCCCATCATCATTCTGACCGGCCTGCTGTCCTATATCGCCTACGGTCCGCAACTCGGTCAGGCCATTCCCGCCGACGTCGGCTGGCTGCGACTGCCGCTGTTCGACTGGCCCACCCGTCCGTCCTGGCTCTACCGGCTGACTCAGGGTTTGCACGTGGGTCTGGGCCTGCTGATCATCCCGGTGGTGCTGGCCAAGCTGTGGTCGGTGATACCGAAGCTGTTCGCGTGGCCGCCGGCCCGGACGCCGGCCCAGCTGATCGAGCGGGTGTCGTTGCTGATGCTCGTCGGTGGGGTGCTGTTCGAGATCGTCACCGGCGTGCTCAACATCCAGTACGACTACATCTTCGGGTTCAGCTTCTACGACGCGCACTACTTCGGCGCCTGGGTGTTCATCATCGGTTTCCTGATGCACATCGCGGTCAAGATCCCGCGGATGATCGCCGGGCTGCGATCAATGTCGTGGCGAGAAGTGTTGCGCACCAACGTGACCGGCACTCGCGCTCAGCCTCCCGACGACACCGGGCTGGTGGCCGACGAGCCGGCCGCGCCGACGATGAGCCGGCGCGGTGCGCTGGGGCTGGTCGGCTCCGGTGTGCTGCTGCTGGCGGTGCTGACCGTCGGCCAGACACTCGGCGGGCCCGCGCGCAGCGTGGCTCTGTTGGTGCCGCGGGGGCGGGGCCGGGACTTCCCGGTCAACAAGACCGCCTCCGTCGCCGGCATCACGCCGGAAGCGGTGGGCCCCGGGTGGCGATTGACGTTGCGCGGCGGGCCAGCCGAGGTGGTGCTGGACCGCGCCGCGCTGACGCGGCTGCCGCAGCGCACCGCGAGGCTGCCGATCGCCTGCGTGGAAGGCTGGTCGACGGTGCAGACCTGGAGCGGCGTGCCGCTGGCGGAGTTGGCGCGGGTGGCCGGGGTGCCGTCGCCGGGGTCGGCGCACGTGCGGTCGCTGCAGCGGGGCGGCGCGTTCGGCGAAGCCACCCTGGCGGCGAACCAGGTCGGCGACCCGGATGCGTTGCTGGCGCTGCGGGTCGACGGCGCGGACCTGCCCCTGGACCACGGCTATCCGGCCCGGATTATCGTTCCCGCGCTGCCCGGTGTGCATAACACCAAGTGGGTCACCGCCATCGATTTTGAGGTGAAATGACCTACCGGCCAACACTTTTCGCGCGCTACTACGGGGCGCATCCGCTGCATCTGCTGACCATGGTGGCCGGTTTCGCGCTGCTGGGCTACGTGCTGATCGCGCTGCGGCCGACCGCGCTGTGGAATCCGGACAGGTGGTGGCAGTCCGTGGCGGTGTGGTTCGCCGCCGCCGTCATCTTCCACGACCTGGTGCTGTTCCCGCTCTACGCGCTGGCCGACGCGGTCCTGGGGCGGCTGCCGGGCATCCACCGGCGGTCACCGAAAGTTACGGTGCGCAATTACATTCGCGTCCCGGCCCTGGGTGCTGGGCTCACCCTGCTGGTCTTTCTACCCGGGATCATCGAACAGGGCGCCGACACGTTCCATGCGGCAACCGGTCAGACCCAGCAGCCGTTTCTGGGACGGTGGCTGCTGCTGGTCGCCGCGATGTTTGCCGGCAGCGCGCTCGCGTACGTCGCGCGGCTCCTGGTGGCGCGGCGGCGGATCCCGGAACCCGAGAAAGCAACCGGATAATGCTGGGTTATTACCGGTCAGTAGGGGTACGCTCCCCAGCATGACGGCGACCGGACAGTCCAAATCCTGCGTCAAAAGGATGTTGCGGGCCGGTCCTGCCGACTACCTACTGGCCATGAGCAGGGCGGGGGCGTCGCTGCCGCTGGTGGGCAAGAGCCTGGAGCCGTTGGGAACCATCGCCGCGATGAGCCTGTGGGGCATGCGGTTCGCCCCCGAACTGGTGTCCGCGTCGGCCAAGGGCCGCTTCGCTCCGGGCAGCGGTGAACTGCGGCGCCGCGAACGTGAGAGCACCAACGAGGTGTCGATCGCGGCTCTGCGCGGGACGGTGTCGCCCGAGGAACTGGACGCCGAATGGCCGGCCGCCAACCCCACGCCGCCGTTCTGGGAAGCGCTGCGCCGCAGCAAGTACCTGCACCGCCGCGGTGTCCACTACGGGGACCAACCCGTTCAGACCCTCGATGTGTGGCGGCGCAAGGACCTGCCCGCCGAGCCCGCCCCCGTGCTGATCTTCGTGCCCGGCGGCGCCTGGGTGCACGGCAGCACCCAGATGCAGGGGACCGCGCTGATGTCGCGCCTGGCCGAACAGGGCTGGGTGTGCCTGGCGATCAACTACCGGGTCTCCCCGCAGCACCGCTGGCCGCGACACATCACCGACGTCAAGACCGCCATCGCCTGGGCGCGGGCCAACGTCGACAGGTTCGGCGGCGACCGCAACTTCGTCGCTGTGGCCGGTTGTTCGGCCGGCGGGCACCTGGCCGCGCTGGCCGGTCTCACCGACGATGACCCGACGTACCAGGCAGAGCTGCCCGACGGCGCCGACAGCTCGGTGGACGCGGTAGTCGGCATCTACGGTCGTTACTGCTGGGAGGACCGATCGACGCCGGAACGCGAACGGTTTGTGCAATTCCTGGAGCGCGTGGTGGTGCAGCGGTCCATCGCGCGGCACCCGGAGATGTTCCGCGCCGCCTCGCCGATCGCCCAGGTGCACCGAAATGCACCGCCATTCCTGGTGATTCACGGCAGCCGCGATAGCGTGATCCCGGTGGCGCAGGCGCGCGACTTCGTCGACCGGCTGCGTTCGGTCTCGGCTTCACTCGTCAGCTACGTCGAGTTGCCCGGGGCAGGTCACGGCTTCGACATGCTCGACGGGCCGCGCGCGGGTGCGATGGCCCACGCCACCGCGTTGTTCCTCAACCAGGTGCACCGCACCCGGACACAGTTCGCCAAAGAGGTCATCTGAGCGCGAGCCGATTGTAAGGTCGCGCTATGGGTAGGGGACTGCGGTGAAGCGGCTCACCGGCTGGGATGCCGTGCTGCTGTACAGCGAGACGCCGAACGTGCACATGCACACCATCAAGGTCGCCGTCATCGAACTCGATCCGTCGAGCCGCGGCTTCACCATCGACGCCTTCCGTCAGGTCATCGCCGGGCGGATGGACAAGCTGGTTCCGCTGGGCTATCAGCTGATCGACGTCCCGTACAAGTTCCACCACCCGATGTGGCGGGAGAACTGCGACGTCGACTTCGAATACCACATCCGGCCGTGGCGCCTGCCCGCTCCGGGCGGCCGCCGCGAACTGGACGAGGCCGTCGGCCAGATCGCCAGCACACCGCTGGATCGCTCCCACCCGTTGTGGGAGATGTACTTCGTCGAGGGCCTGGCCAACGACCGTATCGCCGTGGTGCTCAAGATCCACCACGCGCTGGCCGACGGGGTCGCCTCGGCGAACCTGATGGCCCACGGCATGGACCTCATGCCGACGCCGCAGGTGAGCTCGTACACGCCGGACCCGGCGCCCAGCAAACGCGAGCTGATCAACACCGCGTTCGTCGACCACATGCGGCACATCAAACGCATCCCCGCCACAGTCCGCTATACCGCGCAAGGCATCCGGCGGGTGCGGCGCAGTTCCCGCAAACTCTCGCCGGAGCTGACCATGCCGTTCACCCCGCCCCCGACATTCATGAACCACATGCTCACCCCGGAGCGCCGGTTCGCCACCGCCACCCTGGCGCTGGCCGACGTGAAAGAGACCGGCAAGAAGCTGGGTGCCACGATCAACGACATGGTGCTGGCCCTGTCCAGCGGCGCCCTGCACCAGCTGTTGCTGCGCTATGACGGCAAGGCGGTACCGCTGCTGGCGTCGGTGCCGGTCAGTTTCAACTTCGACCCGGAGCGGATCTCGGGCAACTACTTCAGCGGCATGATGGTCGCGCTGCCCTCGGACCTCGACGACCCGTTGCAGCGGGTGGCGGCCGCGCACGACAACGCCGTGTCCGCCAAGGAGAGCCACCAGTTGCTCGGGCCGGAACTGATCAGCCGTTGGGCCGCCTACTGGCCGCCGTCGGGCACCGAGGCCATGTTCCGCTGGCTGTCCAGCCGCGACGGGCAGAACAAGGTCCTCAACCTGAACATCTCCAATGTGCCGGGTCCGCGGGAACGCGGCCGGGTGGGCGGTGCGCTGGTCACCGAGATCTATTCGGTGGGGCCGTTGACCGCGGGCAGCGGCTTGAACATCACCGTGTGGAGCTACGTCGACCAACTCAACATCTCGGTCCTGACCGACGGCGCCACCCTCGACGACCCGCACGAGGTGACCGAGGCCATGATCGCCGAATTCGTCGAAATACGCAGGGCAGCTGGACTTTCCGAAGATCTGACCGTCGTCGCGGAGGCGATGGCGCAGGCCTGACCCGTCGTTACATCGACCGGCCGATCCGTCACGCCGGCCGACGGCTACCATCGCACTGTGAGCGACGAAGCTAACACCGAACCCGAGGTCCTGACCGAAAAGCGGGACCGGATCCTGATCATCACCATCAACCGTCCCAAGGCCAAGAACGCGATCAATGCCGCGGCCAGTCAGGGGCTGGCCGACGCGATGGACCGCCTCGACGAAGACCCCGACCTGTCGGTGGCGATCCTGACCGGCGCCGGCGGATCCTTCTGCGCAGGCATGGACCTCAAGGCCTTCGCCCGCGGTGAGAACGTCGCGATCGCCGGGCGGGGTCTGGGCTTCACCGAGCGCCCGCCCGCCAAGCCGTTGATCGCGGCGGTGGAGGGTTACGCGCTGGCTGGTGGCACCGAACTCGCGCTGGCCACGGATTTGATTGTGGCAGCCAATAATTCGGCGTTCGGCATCCCGGAGGTCAAGCGTGGCCTGGTGGCCGGCGGCGGCGGATTGCTGCGGCTGCCTGAGCGCATTCCGTATGCGATCGCCATGGAGCTGGCGCTGACGGGTGACCAGCTGTCCGCCGAGCGCGCACACGAGCTGGGCCTGGTCAACGTGCTGGCCGAACCGGGCGGGGCGCTGGACGCCGCGATCGCGCTGGCCGAGAAGATCACCGCCAACGGTCCGCTGGCGGTGGCCGCCACCAAGCGCATCATCACCGAATCCAAGGGCTGGACACTGGAAAACCGGTTCACCAAGCAGATCGAGATCCTCGCGCCGATCTTCATGTCGAACGACGCGAAAGAGGGCGCGATCGCCTTCGCCGAGAAGCGTCCGCCGCGCTGGACGGGCACGTAACCGCTCAACGTCGGCCGGGCGCCGGCACTCCCTCGGCATGGGTTACACTATCGGCAAGATTTGTAACGGTCGTGGATCCTAGAGGGATCGAGGAATGAGCGTTTCGCTGCTGCTGGAGATGGCTGCGTCGGGTAATCCCGAGCGCACGGCGCTGGTGGCCGGGGATCTGCGGCTGACCACGCAGCAGCTCAGCGATCTGGCCGACGGCGGCGCCGGAGTGCTGGCCACCTCCGGCGCGCAGCACGTCGTGTACGTCGGCACCGGCGGCGCCTTGCTGCCGCTGCTGCTCTTCGCCTCGGCGCGAGCCGGACTGCCGTTCACTCCGCTCAACTACCGGCTCTCGGCCGAAGGCATTCAGGCCCTGATCCACCGGCTGCCCGAACCGCTGGTGATCGTGGATGAGCGCTATCGCGCCATGATCGGCGACGCCCGGGCGCTGAGCTCCGAGGAGTTCCTCGCGCTGGCCCGCAGTACCGAAGCAGCTGTGGAGTTCGCCGACCCGGACTCGGTGGCCGTGGTGCTGTTCACCTCCGGCACCACGTCACAACCCAAGGCAGTCGAGCTCACCCACAACAACCTGACCAGTTACATCACCGGGACGGTCGAATTCGACTCCGCCGCAACAGAGGACGCCGCGCTCATCTGTGTGCCGCCCTACCACATCGCCGGCGTGGGCGCCGCGCTGTCCAACCTGTACGCCGGCCGAAAGATGGTGTATCTGGCCAACTTCGACCCCCACGAGTGGGTGCGGCTGGCCAACGACGAGCGAGTGACCACCGCGACCGTGGTACCGACCATGCTGGACCGCATCGTCGCGGTGCTGGAGACCGGCGAGCACAAGCTGACCGCGCTGCGCAACCTCGCCTACGGAGGCTCGAAAGTCGGCCTGCCACTGGTCCGCCGGGCCCTCGAGCTGCTGCCGGATGTCGGGTTCGTCAACGCCTACGGCCTCACCGAAACCAGTTCGACGATCGCGGTGCTGACCCCCGACGACCATCGCGCCGCGCACACCGCCGCCGATGCCGCGGTCGCCAGGCGGCTGGGCTCCGTCGGCCGGCCGGTTCCCGGCATCGAGGTGGAGATCCGCGGCGAGGACGGCACCGTGCTGGGTCCGGGGGAGACCGGCGAGCTGTTCGTCCGCGGCGAGCAGGTGTCCGGCCGCTACACCGGCATCGGCTCGGTGCTCGACGAAAACGGTTGGTTCCCAACCAAAGACATCGCCATGATCGACGAGGACGGATACCTGTTCATCGGCGGCCGCAGCGACGACACCATCATCCGCGGCGGTGAGAACATCGCCCCGGCGGAGCTGGAGGAGGTGCTCATCGAGCACCCGCACGTGCGCGACGTCGCGGTGGTCGGAGTCGAGGATGCGCAGTGGGGTCAGGCGATCGTCGCCGTGGTGGTCCCGCGTGACGGCGTCGATCCCGACCCCGAGGAACTGCGCGAATATGTCCGAAAGAGTTTGCGGGGGTCACGCACGCCCGACCGGGTAGTGTTTCGCGACGAGCTGCCGACCACCGCCACCGGCAAGGTACTTCGCCGGGAGATCATCGAGAACCTAGCAGGGGCGCAATCATGATCAAGAACGGAACCCGCCTGGCCAGCCAGGTGTGTGACACCCAAGTCATCGTCGTCCGCAGCGCGGACAGCCTCGACGACCTGCGCTGCGGCGGGGCGCCGATGGTGGAGATGGGCGCCGAGCGCTCCGGAGAGCTCGACCCGGCGTTCGCCGACGGCAGCGTGATGGGTAAGCGCTACGTCGACGAGACGGGCGCCGAGGTGTTGGTGACCAAGCCCGGCGCAGGCAGCCTCAGCGTCGGCGACACCAAGCTGGCTCTCAAAGAGGTCAAGCCGCTGCCCGCCAGCGACTGACTAGCCGTTCGGTCCGGTTGCGCCGGCCTTCCCGAATGGTCCGGCGGTGCCACCCTTGCCGCCGGTGCCGCCGGTGCCGGTGGTGAAGCCGGTGCCACCGGTACCGCCACCTCCGCCGGGTCCACCGTTGCCGATGAAGAAGGCGTTGCCGCCGGTACCGCCGTTGCCGCCGGGACCGCCGGAGGTGCCGGCGCCGCCGAGGTTCTGGCCGCCGGCGCCACCATAGCCGCCCCAGCCGCCGCTGCCGAACAACATGCCGCCGTCACCGGCACCGCCTCCTTGGCCGCCGGCCGCGCCGGCCCCGACCGCGGTGCCCGTGCCGCCGGCCCCGCCGAACCCGCCGTCCCCGCCCAAACCGATCAGCTTGCTGTTGGAGCCGTGACCGCCGCTCCCGCCCATGCCACCGGCGGCCCCGGCACTACCGATGCCGCCGTTGCCGCCGGCGCCGCCGGCGCCATTGCTGCCGGAGATGATCCCGCTGCTGCCGGCGTTGCCGCCGTTGCCGCCGCGACCGGCGACAGAGGTAGCACCGGTGGCCCCGCCGCCGTCCCCACCGTGACCGCCCGTACCGCTGCTACCGAACAGCCTGGCGGACCCGCCCTGGCCCCCGTCGCCGCCGTGACCGGCCGGGCCGAAGGGATTGCTCGCGCCGCCGGCACCGCCCGGCCCGCCCCAGCCGCCATTCCCGAAGAGCAGCCCGCCGTTGCCGCCGGCGCCGCCCGCGCCGCCGTTGCCCGGCGCGCCGAGGCCGTTGAAGGTGCCGCCCCAGCCGCCGTTGCCGCCCGTGCCGATCAGCCCGGCGTCACCGCCGCGGCCACCGAACCCGCCGTCGCCGATAGCGCTCGGCACGGCGCTGCCGCCGTCGCCCCCGTTGCCGAACAGGAACCCGCCGTTAGCGCCCGCCTGTCCTACACCCCCGCTGCCACCATTGCCGCCGTCGCCGATGAGCAGGCCGGCCCTGCCGGCGAGGCCGCCAGTTCCGCCGACAAATCCGGTGCCGCCGTCGCCGCCGTTGCCGATCAACAGTCCGGCGCTGCCCCCGTTGCCGCCGAAGCCGTTGGTGGCGCCGATCCCGCTGTTCCCACCGGCGCCGCCGTTACCGAACAGGAAGGCATCGCCGCCGTTGCCGCCGATACCCGCGGTGGCGGGGCTCCCCAGGGTGACGGAGCTGCCGCCGGCGCCGCCGGCCCCGCCGTTACCCCAGAGGAATCCGCCGGCCGCGCCGGTGCCGCCGTTCCCGGCGGGCGTCAGGACCAACCCCCCGACGTCCCCGCCGGCCCCACCGGCTCCGCCGCTGCCCAGCAGCCAGGCGCGGCCGCCGTTGCCGCCGCCGGCGGCGGCGGCCCCGACGTTGCTGCCGCCTGCGCCGCCCGCACCGCCGTTTCCGTACAGCCACCCGCCGGTGCCCCCGGCGCCGCCGGTGCCGGCGGGCGTGGCCGGTACGCCGTCGTTGCCGGAGCCGCCCCGGCCGCCGTTACCGATCAACCCGGCATCCCCGCCCCTGCCGCCAGCGCCGTTGAATCCGTTGCCGCCGTTGCCGTAGAGCAGGCCGCCGGCGCCGCCGTTCGGGTTGAGCGCCGTCCCGTCGGCCCCGTTACCGATCAGTGGGCGGCCCAGCAATGCCTGGGTCGGCGCGTTGATGACGTCGAGCAGCGGTTGCAGCGGCCCGAGATTCGCCGCCTCGGCCGCCGCGTAGGCGTTGGCCCCAGCCGCCATCGCCTGCACGAACTGTTCGTGGAAGGCCGCCGCCTGCGCGCTGAGTGCCTGATAGCCCTGCGCGTGCATACCGAACAGGGCTGCCACCGCCGCGGAGATCTCGTCTGCGCCCGCCGCCAAAACCGATGAGGTCGGTAATGCCGCAAGTGCGTTCGCCTGGGTTATCGACGATCCGATATTCGCCAGATCGGCTGCCGCCGCATTCACAAAGTCTGTTGACGCGAAGACATACGACATCCGATTACCTCCCGATGGGGCGTCCCTGGACTCCGCGTGATTTTAACGCGATCTCCGCAGCTCATCGCATGTTTTGATAAACTCTCGCAAAGTTGATAGATACCGGTGTCGCAAACACTGCAGGGATTCCGGGTAAAGCCACTCAGCGAATTCCCTCATCCGGATTGCGTCAGCGTCCGCGCGTGTCGTCCAATCCATTGCGGCGAACGAATTCTCTTGCCTTGATCAGGAATTGGAGTTGATCGCCCACCTGGCGCAGTGGGATGACGCTGCGGGTGGAGCGGCACAGCACGATCGCGCCTTCCAGGGCGGATATTGACATCACGGCCAGCGAGGCGGCGTCCGCGTCGTCGAATCCGTCGGTGACGAATGCCCGGCTCAGGGCGGTGCACCAGCGGCCCAGGATCAGACCGGCTTCGGTGGACAGTTCGAGTTCCTCGTCGGCCGACCCGATCGCGGCCGCGACGACCGGGCACCCCGCGGTGAAGTCGCACTCGGTCAGCAAACGTTCCCAGAATTCGACGAATTCGCGTAGCAACGCCTTGGCGCCGCGGTCCACCGCGTTGTCGATGTTGGCCGTGATGGAGTCGCCGGCATAGCGCAGCGCCTCGTTCAGGATCTGATTGCGGCCCTCGGGGAAGTGGTGATACACCGATCCGCGCGGTGCGCCGCTACGCGCCAGCACCGAGTCGATGGTCACTCCCGCGGCACCGCGTTCCCGCATTACATGGGCGGCGCTGATCACCATCTTGTCCCGGGTGCTGACCCGCTTGGTGGAGGCGGGTGTCATGCGGCGTGCGACGGCTCGTGGTGGTGCCGGACGGCGGGCCAGTGCAGGTGGCGGGCGCTGAACCGTAACGGACGGCGGCGCAGGTCAGGCATTTCGCGGGTGAAGGTATGGCCGGCGATGTTGAGCTCGAGAATCCACATGGCTGCTCCCCGCAGGTGTGTTGCGTTCATGTGCCGGGGACCGGCTCATGAATATGCTAATCAGCATATAATACCGGCGGTTAGCAAGCAAACACTCGCTATCCATCTGAGATCTCCCGCGGAATCTGCGTTATGCACTATTGCATAATTCATATTTCTGCGGTTCACTCGTGCCATGACCAACACGGTGTCCCTCGAGCGGGACGGACATGTCCTGCTGATCGGCCTCAACCGTCCGCACAAGCGCAACTCGTTCGACCGCGAGATGCTGGCAGACCTGTCGCGCGCCTACGCGCTGCTGGAATCCGATCCGGACGTGCGAGCCGGGGTGCTGTTTGCACACGGCGACCACTTCACCGCCGGACTGGACCTGGTCGACGTCGGACCCGGCATCGCGTCGGGCGAATCGCCGATGCCCGAGGGTGGACGGGACCCGTGGCGTCTGGACGGCGCGTGGACCACTCCGCTGATCGCGGTCGCGCAGGGCTGGTGCATGACGCTGGGCATCGAGCTGTTGCTGGCCGCCGACATCCGGATCGCCGCGGCCGGAACCCGTTTCACGCAGCTGGAAGTGCAGCGTGGCATTTACCCGTTCGGCGGGGCGACCATCCGGCTGCCGCGGGAGGCGGGCTGGGGCAACGCCATGCGCTGGCTGCTCACCGGCGACGAGTTCGACGCCGCGGAGGCGCACCGGATCGGCCTGGTGCAGGAGGTCGCCGAGGACGGGGCGGCGGCCCTGGCGCGGGCCCGGGAGATTGCGCAGACCATAGCCGAGCGCGCCGCGCCGCTGGGTGTGCGGGCGACGCTGGCCTCCGCGCACCTGGCCCGCGAGCGGGGTGAGGCGGCGGCGATCGAACGGCTGCGCCCGGACGTTGCCGCGCTGTTCGCCAGCGAAGACGCCGCGGAGGGTGTGCAGTCATTCGTCGAACGACGGCAGGCTCGCTTCTCCGGCCGCTGACCCTGTAACCACCGCAGCCGAGCGTCGAATGTGAATCCGGTGACGTCCAATCGGCGTGTCGCGTAGCGTGATTCACACTCGACGGCCACCGGGCCAGCACGAGAGGCCTGGCCCGCCCTAACCCTCGACCGTGTAGCCCATCGGCATCAGCACGCTCTTCTGCTGCGTGAAGTGCTCGACACCCTCGGGCCCGTTCTCCCGCCCGATACCGGAGTTCTTGTAACCACCGAACGGGCAGCAGGGGTCGAACGCGTACCAGTTGATCGCGTAGGTTCCGGTGCGGATCTTCTCCGAGATCTCAATTCCCTTGGGCACGTTGGTCGTCCACACGCTGCCGGCCAATCCGTACACCGAGTCGTTGGCGATTTTGATCGCGTCCTCTTCGGTGTCGTAGGGGATGATGCTCAGCA
This sequence comes from Mycobacterium sp. TY814, assembly GCF_030755175.1. Taxonomy (NCBI): domain Bacteria; kingdom Bacillati; phylum Actinomycetota; class Actinomycetes; order Mycobacteriales; family Mycobacteriaceae; genus Mycobacterium; species Mycobacterium sp. TY814. The sequence goes on along the minus strand of NZ_JAUFRY010000001.1, from coordinate 2,546,350 downwards.
CCGGGCCGAAGATCTCCTCCTGGGCGATCGTCATCTTGTTGTCGACGTCGGCGAACACCGTGGGCTGCACGAAGAACCCGTTGTCCAGCCCTTCGGGCCGTCCGCCGCCGCACACCACGCGGGCGCCTTCTTCGATGCCCTTGGCGATGTAGCTCTCGACCCGGGCGCGCTGCTTCTCCGAAATCAGCGAACCGATCTGCGCGTTCGGGTCCGACGGCGGCCCCACCGGCAGCGCCTGCACGAAAGCACTGACCGCTTCCACGATTTCGTCGTACCGCGAACGCGGCGCCAGGATGCGGGTCTGCCCGACGCAGGCCTGGCCGGTGTTCATGATCCCGGAGAACACCATCATCGGGACCGCGGAGGCCAGGTCGACATCCTCGAGCACGATCGCCGCCGACTTGCCGCCCAACTCCAGGGTGCACGGCTTGAGCATGTCCGCGGCGCGCTTGCCGATCTCCTTGCCGACGGCCGAGCTGCCGGTGAAGGTGAACAGGTCGACGTCGGGGTTGGAGGTCAGTGCCTGTCCGGTCTCGATACCGCCGGGCACCACCGACAGCACCCCTTCGGGCAACCCCGCATCGGCGAACACCTCGGCCAAAGCATTCGCCGTCAAAGGAGTTTCGGCTGCGGGCTTGAGCACCACCGTGCAGCCCGCCAGCAGCGCGGGGCCCAGCTTGTTGATGGCCAGGAACAGCGGCACGTTCCACGCCACGATGGCGCCCACCACGCCGATCGGCTCACGGTGCACGATGGTCTGGCCGTAGTTGCCGTTGCGGATCTCGCGCCACTTGACCTGGTCGGCGGCCGGGCCGGCGAAGAAGCTCATCGCGCCCATCGACCCCATCCAGTGCATGGTCTCGATGGTCATCGGCGGCTGCCCGGTCTCGTCGGCGAGCAACTTGGCGAAGAGTTCCTTGCGTTCTTCGAGCAGTTGCTGAGCCTTGGCGATGACGGCGGCGCGCTCCTTCGGCGGAGTCGAGGGCCACGGGCCGCTGTCGAATGCCGCGCGGGCCGCGGCGACCGCGGCGTCGACGTCGGCCGCCGTGGCAAGCGGCACCCTGCCGACGTACTCGCCGGTGGCCGGACAGTGCACCTCGATGACCTCGGAGGTCGCCGGCTCCGTCCATTTGCCGCCGATGAACAGCTTGTCGTATTCGGTGGTGTCGCTCTTGGTCGTCGGGTCGTTTTTGATCGTCGTCATTGTGGGCCGCTCCTCCTCTTCGCACCGCCCCGCATCGTCGCGAGCAGGCTCATGGGCGCCACCCTACCCAAGCCGACGCGAGATTAGAACATGTTCCATTATTGCGGCGAGAGGACCAACACCAGATTGCTCACCGCGAACTCGCGCAGCACCGGTACGGAGGTCACCCACCAGGCCCATCGCGGGTGGTAGCGAGGGAAAGTCGCGACGGCGCACCCGGTGGCGCGGGCCCACGCCAAGCCGTCCGCAGCGGACACCGCGAACAACGACGATCCGTAGTTGTTCTTGGCTGGGTGGCCGTGTCTGCGTTCGTACATGGCGGCGGCCCGGGCGCCGCCGAGGTAGTGGGTCAGACCCATCTCATGCCCGCCGAACGGTCCCAGCCAGACGGTGTAAGACAACACCACCAGTCCGCCCGGCCTGGTCACCCGCAGCATCTCGTTGCCCAGTTGCCAGGGCCGCGGCACGTGCTCGGCGACGTTGGACGACAGGCAGACGTCGACGGAGTCGTCGGCGAACGGCAGCGCCATGCCCGATGCCCGCACCAAGGTGCCCGACCCGCCGGAGGTGCATGGTCCGGCCGCATGCATCTCGCGAGGATCGGGCTCGACGCCGATGTAGCGGATTCCGGCGCCGGTGAATGCCGACGCGAAGTAACCGGGCCCGCCACCGACGTCCAGCAGGGTGCAACCCGCGGGGGATTCGCCGCGCAGCCCCCGCCACAGATCGGTCACCATCGCGGCCGTGTCGGCGGCCAGCGCGCCGTAAAACCGTGCGGGATCGGGCTGCTCGTAGCGGAACTCCGACAGCAGCCGAACCGACCGGCGCAGCGTCGCGCGTCGCGCGAACACGTCGGTTGACGGTGCAGGACGGGCCACGCGGCACACCCTACGACGCGCTTTCGACAAGACTCGTCGAGGCCGCTACCATCTGCCCTTAATGAAAATGATTATCAATAAGAGCTTGCCGGTGACGGTGCTGTCCGGGTTCCTCGGGGCAGGCAAGACCACACTGCTCAACCACATCCTGGCGAACCGGGAGGGACGGCGCGTCGCGGTCATCGTCAACGACATGAGCGAGGTCAACATCGATGCGGCGCTCGTTGCTGGTCAGGGCCATTTCGACCGAACCGAGGAGTCGCTGGTCGAGCTGACCAACGGCTGCATCTGCTGCACGCTGCGTGAGGACCTGCTGGACACCGTCGGCAAGCTGGCGGCCGACCAGCGCTTCGACAACCTGGTGATCGAATCGACCGGCATCTCAGAACCGATGCCGGTCGCTGCCACCTTCGCCTGGCAGTTCGACGACGGGTCCAGCCTCTCCCAGGTGGCGAACCTGGATGCGATGGTGACCGTCGTCGATGCCTCCACCTTCCTGTCCGAGCTGGTCCGCGGCGACGCCCTGCACGAGCGCAATCTGGCGGCCGCGGAAGGCGACGGCCGCAGCATCTCCGACCTGCTGGTCGATCAGGTGGAGTTTGCCGATGTCTTGCTGCTCAACAAGACGGACCTCGTCAGCCCGCGCGCGGTGGGCACCGTCGAGTCGGCGTTACGTCGGCTCAACCCGACGGCCAAGATCCTGCGTACCGTCAAGGGCGTCGTCGACCTCGGTGAAGTTCTTGACACCGGGCTCTACAACCCGGTCGCGGCGGCTGAGTCCCCCGGATGGGACGAGGAGATTGCCAGTGGCCACACCCCGGAGACCGAGGAATACGGCATCAGCAGCCTCACCTTCCGGGCGAACCGGCCGTTCCACCCCCAGCGCCTGGATTCGGCAATCAACGAGCTGCACGGACTGTTGCGCAGCAAGGGGTTCTGCTGGATTGCCAGTCGCTCAGACATCGCCGCGATCTGGTCGCAGGCTGGCCCGAATCTCGTCCTCGAGCCCGCGCAGTACTGGTCGTCGGCCGAAATGGGCCCCAGCCAGGAGATCGTGTTCATCGGTATCCGGCTAGACCGCGAGCGGGTCCTGGGGCTGTTGGAAGCGGCTCTGCTCACCGACCCGGAAATGGCGACCGGGCCGCTGGCCTGGCGATCCTACCCCGATCCGCTGCCGGTCTGGGAAACCTCCCACAGCCACTGAGACGTAGAAGGGCGCGACGCATGACTGACGGCAATGCACGTCCTTTCACCGTCGTTGTGTGCAACGCATGCGCGACACATCAGGACGTCCCGGTCATCGAGGAACTGCTGCCGATAGTGCGGCGCTGTCCGCATGGCATGCTCGTCTCTGCGGAATGCATGCTCGGACCACTGAAGTGCGCATCCCGGCCAGCTGGATGCGGCGTGATGGCGTTGCTGCAGCCATGCACCCATGATCGGACGGCCTCCGGGGCGCCGTACTGGATCGGTCCCATCACCAACCAGATAGAGGCGGCGATCCTGCGAGATTGGGTGGCCGGCGGCCAATGGGAGAACTCACCGTTGCCGTCTCGCCTCAATCGGCATCAGCTGGGAGTGCGGCGTGCTACCGAGCGCAACTGAACGGGTCCGGGACCGCGACAGCTGCACACTCGCGGTTGGGGATAGGCAGATGTCGACGACCCGGCCGCCGGCGAAGGTCGCCTCGCTCGGCACACCCTACGGGCGACGTGGCGATCAGGGGCAGGTGAACTGGATTCGGAAGGGCTTCTTGACGTCGTCGTTGTGGGAGTCGAGCCCCCAGGACATGCCACCGATGATGTAGCGGTTGCCATCCCGGCTCACCGACGCCTCACCCTTTTCCGGCGGGTCCATCACGAAAAGGGTGTAGCCGATGAGGTTCTGCAGGATCACCATTCGCACTCTGGGCGCATCGCGGTTGTTGGCCAACGTGATTTTGACGGCGACTGGTTCTGTGCCGATGGAGATCATCGTTTCCCCGCCGGCGAAGGCGATGCAGGCGATCTTGCCGTCAACTTTGTGCTGCTGGCCGTCGACAACCACGTCGGCGTCGTTGGTCTCGGCCATGGCGCCGCCCTGATAGGTGATGGTGGGCCTGTCGACGGAGGGAAAGAAGCTCACGCGGCTGCACCCGGTCAGGCCGGCGGTCAGCGCGGCCGTGCAGGCGAGTGCGGCCATCGGTCCGCGGCGGCGTTGAATCAGCATTGTCGTCAACGCGAACCCCGGCGGTGGGTCTGGTGCCGGGCGAGGAAGGTGGCCCAGGAATCGACCTCGGGGTACTTCTTGAGCAGGGACCGGCGCTGGCGCTCGGTCAGGCCGCCCCAGACGCCGTACTCCACCTTATTGTCGAGCGCATCGGCCGCACATTCCCACTTGACCGGGCAGTTCCGGCAGATCGACGCCACCTCACGTTGCTTTGCCCCGCTGACGAACAGCAGCTCGGGGTCACCGGACCTGCACAGCGCCCGGATGCGCCAGTCGGGCTCCTCCGACGCGGTTGCGCGCCGGGCGGCGCGATCCTGGTCGAGCGCCGTCGGCGAAGAGGCCAGCGCGAATCGTGACACGATGTCGTCCCTTTCTGAGCGTGCCCGGTGCGGGCAGATGTCTATATGATACATCAACGCATCAGATGCTAAAACGACTTTAAAATCGAGGCGGGTCCGCGGCCATTCGCCATCGGGCATCTGCCCGGCCAGGCCGCGCCCGTTAGGCTGGTCCTCGATGTCTGACCTGCGATCCGTCCTGCTGCTGTGCTGGCGCGATACCGGCCACCCGCAGGGCGGCGGCAGCGAGACCTACCTGCAGCGCATCGGCGCCCAGCTCGCCGCTGCCGGCGTCACTGTCACACTGCGCACCGCCCGCTATCCCGGCGCCGCCCGACGCGAGATCGTCGACGGCGTGCGCATCAGCCGCTCCGGCGGTCGCTACACGGTCTACATCTGGGCGATGCTGGCGATGGCCCTGGCCAAACTCGGGATGGGCCCGCTGCGTCGCGTCAAACCGGACGTCGTCGTCGACACGCAGAACGGACTCCCTTTCCTGGCGCGGCTGATCTACGGCCGGCGGGCGGTGGTGCTGGTTCACCACTGCCACCGCGAGCAGTGGCCGGTCGCCGGTCCGGTGCTGTCCCGGGTGGGCTGGTTCGTCGAATCGACGTTGTCTCCGCGGGTGCACCGGGCGAACCAGTACGTGACGGTGTCCCTGCCGTCGGCGCGGGACCTGGTGGCGCTCGGCGTGGGCGGCGAGCGGATTGCCGTGGTGCGCAACGGTCTTGACGAGGCGCCGATCCAGACAATGGCCGGCCCGCGGTCGGCCGCGCCGCGGGTGGTGGTGTTGTCGCGCCTGGTGCCGCACAAGCAGATCGAGGACGCGCTGGACGCGGTTGCGGTGCTGCGCGCCCGGATCCCGGGCCTGCATCTGGACGTCGTGGGTGGTGGATGGTGGCGCGAGCGGCTCGTCGAGCATGTGCACCACCTGGGCATCGCCGATGCGGTGACTTTTCACGGCCATGTCGACGACGTGACCAAACACCATGTGCTGCAAAGCTCCTGGGTGCAGCTGCTGCCCTCGCGCAAGGAGGGCTGGGGCCTCGCGGTGGTCGAGGCCGGCCAGCACGCCGTGCCGACCATCGGCTACCGGTCCTCGGGCGGACTGTCGGACTCGATCATCGACGGCGTCACGGGCGTGCTCGTGGATAACCGCGCCGAGTTGGTGGACCGGCTCGAACAGTTGCTGTCCGACGACGTGCTGCGCGAGCAGTTGGGCGCGAAGGCGCAGGTGCGCAGCGCCGAATTCTCCTGGCGGCAGAGCGCCGAAGCGCTGCGCTCTGTCCTGGTGGCCGTCCAAGCCGGACGGTACGTCAGCGGCGTGATCTGAAAAGACCCGCAGAGCAGGGGCCGGGTCACAACTACTCGCTCAATCGGCCCGCGCCGCCGTCGCCGCCAGCACCTCCGTCACCTCCTACGCCCATCCCGTCGGCGTCCCTGGTGGGCGATTGGCCGGGACCGCCGGTTGAGCCGAACTCACCCTGGTTCCCACCTTGACCGCCGGCCCCGCCCTCGCCGCCGGAGCCGCCGGGAATGACTCGGGCGCCGTTGCCGCCTTTGCCGCCTTTCCCGCCGTCGCCGCCGGCACCACCCAAGCCGGTGGCATATGTGGAGCCTCCGGCACCACCCGATCCGCCATTCCCGCCCTTACCGCCCGCGACAACGCTCATGGCGTCTGCGCCGTTGCCCCCGCTCCCGCCGGTGCCGCCGCTGCCACCCCTGCCGCCTTGCGTTTCGCCGGTGCCGCCGCTACCGCCGCCTCCCCCATTGCCACCCGTGCCCGCTCTGTAGTCGTCACCGCTACCGCCGGTGCCGCCGGTGCCGCCGTCGCCACCTATGCGGCCTGAGCCGCCGTCTCCTCCCCGCCCGCCGTGGTTGCCGTTGGCGGGCAGCAGGGGTGTGGTGCCGCTGTTGCCACCGTTGCCCCCATTGCCGCCTGCCCCGCCATTGCCCCTGAGGCCCGTTGCACCATCGGCTCCGATCAGTGAACCGCTGCCGCCACGGCCGCCCGCTCCACCCAGGTTGCCGTCGCCACCGATGCCGCCGTTACCGCCCAGGCCCGCACCCCCGTTGGTTGTGAGGTTGTGGCCGTTACCGCCGTTGCCGCCCCTGCCGCCGCTGCCGCCGGCGCCGCCGCTGCCCCCCGCGCCTCCGACACCGTCGATGCCGATGTCGTTGAGGGTTCGGCCGCCATCACCTCCTGCGCCGCCGGATCCGCCGAGTCCGCCGCCGCCGGCGTCGCCGCCTCGGCCACCGTTGATCGAGGTATCGGTTCCGGCGGTACCGAGAGTGCCGTTTCCGCCAGTCCCCCCGCTACCGCCCTTTCCTCCCGCGCCGCCATTGCCGCCGTTGCCGGCCACGGTGCCGCTGTTGCCGCCTTTGCCACCGGCGCCACCGTTGAATCCATTGAAACCGGAGGATCCGCTGGGCCCCTGCGTGCCGTTCAGCCCGTTACCGCCATTACCGCCTGTGCCCCCATCGCCAACGTCACCGCCGTTGCCGCCGTTGCCGCCGACTCCACCGTTGGGGTTGAAGTTGCCGTTGCCGTCGGCTGCGTTGCCGCCGTTGCCGCCGTTGCCGCCGCTGGTGGGGTTGGCGCCGGTAGCACCCGTGCCGCCTGTGGTGGAGCCGAGGCCACCGACGCCCCCTTTGCCGCCGGTGCCCGGATTCCCGCCGTTGCCGCCGTTGCCGCCGTTGCCGCCGTTGACCCACGGGTGCCCGTCGGCGCCCGCGCCACCATCGCCCGCTATCCCGCCGCTGCCGCCGTTGCCGCCGAAACCGCCGGGGCCACGTTGGCCGTTGCCGCTCATGCCGGTCCCGCCTGAACCGCCGTTGCCCCCAGCGCCGCCGAAACCGCCGTTGCCTCCGTTGCCGCCGTCGCCGCCGTTAGCGCCGAAGGCTGCTCCACTGGCACCAACCCCGCCGTTTCCGCCGGAGCCGCCGCCGCCGCCGGCCCCGCCGTAACCGCCATCGCCGCCATGGCCGCCTAGCGCGCCACCGTTGCCGCCGGAACCGCCGTCGCCACCGCGGCCGCCGAAGCCGCCGTCTTCACCGTCCGCGCCGACCCCGCCATCGACACCACTGGTGCCAAGCCCGCCGACGCCGCCGCTGCCGCCACGCCCGCCGTTGCCGTAGGAGCCGCCGTGGCCGCCGTTGCCGCCGGCGCCGCCATCGACGCCTCGGGGCTGGAAGTTTGCGCCGTTGCCGCCGTTGCCGCCGTTGCCGCCCTGGGTGGGGGTGTACCCGGTGGCGCCGGTGTTTCCGTTGGTCGCTCCGATGCCACCGGATCCGCCCTGGCCGCCGGAGCCTGGGTTGCCGCCATTGCCGCCGTTGCCTCCCTTGCCGCCATTGATCTGGTAATGCCCCTCGGCTCCGTTGCCGCCGTTGCCGGCGATGCCGCCCTTACCGCCGGCGCCGCCGGCGCCACCGGCACCACGGTCGCCGGAACCGTCAAGGCCGGCCCCGCCCAGTCCGCCGGTCCCACCCGCACCGCCCTGGCCGCCGTCACCACCGTTGCCGCCGGTGCCCCCATCGGAGCCGGGCGTGGGACCGTTGGCACCGTTTCCGCCGGCACCACCCTGCCCGCCGACTCCGCCGGCTCCGCCGGCGCCGCCGTCACCGCCGTGGCCACCCAGGCTGCCGCCCTTGCCGCCGAGTCCGCCGTCACCGCCGCGGCCGCCAAGTCCGCCGATGCCGCCGGCCAGGCCCGTGCCATCGGCCAGGACACCGCCGGCGCTGCCGAGGGAGCCGGTTCCGCCGGTCCCGCCGGCGCCACCATTACCGCCGTTGCCATAGATGCCGCCATTGCCGCCTGCTCCGCCGTGACCGGCCACACCGCCTATGGCCACCGCGTCGGCGCCACGGCCGCCGTTGCCTCCGTTGCCGCCGACGGTCGGGGAGCCTCCTGCTTGACCGTCGGCTGCGTGAATGTTGTCGGCGCCCAGGCCGCCCGTACCACCGATTCCGCCGACACCGGGATTGCCGCCATCGCCGCCGCGCCCACCGGCGCCGCCATTGAAGCCGATTACGCCGTCGCGTCCGTTGCCGCCGTTGCCGGCGGTTCCACCATTTCCGCCATCGCCGCCCACACCCCCTGCGCCGTGGATCCCGGCCTGCCCGGCCACCGCGGCACCCCCAGCACCGCCGTTACCACCGGCGCCGCCGGCCCCGCCGTTGCCGCCAGTTGCGCCTTTGGTCCCGTTAGCGCCCTGGCCCACTCCGTCGGCGCCGTTGAGGCCATTACTGCCGTTCCCGCCTTGACCGCCACTGCCTCCGGCGCCTCCGGCTCCACCGTCTCCGGCGAGGGCTCCGCCTGCGCCGCCGGCGCCGCCGTTGCCGCCGGCGCCGCCTTTCTGGCCCTGGGCGGTAAGGCTGCTGGCCACGGCGGACGTACCCTGCTGACCGTTGCCGCCGGCACCACCGTGACCGCCGTTGCCGTACAACCCGCCGTCACCGCCGGAGCCACCAGCGCCACCCTTACCGCCGAGCACGATCGCGTCCGCGCCCCGGCCGCCGTCGCCGCCGTCACCACCACTGGTGGCGGACAATCCGCCGTTGCCACCGGCCGTCTGGGTGCCCTCAGCGCCCACACCGCCAGCCCCGCCCGCGCCACCCACGCCCGGGTTGCCGCCATTCCCGCCACGCCCGCCGGCGCCGTTGTTGACACTCATCACCCCGTCGGCGCCGCGGCCACCGTCACCGGCCGCCCCGCCATTGCCGCCGTCGCCGCCGGCGCCGCCGGCCCCGTCGGCCCCGACCGTCCCGACAGTCGAGGCGCCACCCGCGCCGCCGTTGCCGCCGATGCCACCCGCGCCGCCATTGCCACCGCTGGCACCGTGAGCACCATCACCACCAGCAATCAGCGCGTCAGCACCACGCGCGCCGCCACCGCCGGACCCGCCGTTTCCACCACGGCCGCCTTCACCGCCGATACCGCCGTTCCCACCCAACGCACCCGCAGCCCCACCGGCTCCACCGGAGCCACCGTTGCCGCCCACACCCCCATCAGCGGGATCAGCACCGGCCAGCGGTGCGGCACCCGCCCCGCCATAACCACCCCACCCACCATTACCGCCATCGCCGTACAACCCGCCGGCACCGCCGACCGCGCCCGCCCCGCCATGCCCACCGGCGCCGTGGTTGAGACCGGCCACCCCGGTGCCACCCTCACCTCCGGCGCCACCCCAGCCCCCGGAGCCATACATGCCGCCCTGACCGCCGACACCGCCGTGACCGCCGTTACCGCCCGCCCCACCGACACCGCCGAATCCACCCCAGCCACCGTTGCCGTACGTACCACCGTCACCACCCAGGCCACCGGTGCCACCGGCGCCACCCACACCGCCGGTGCCGCCCCAACCGCCCCAACCGCCATCGCCGTACAGGCCACCGTGACCCCCGGCCCCACCCGCTCCACCACTGGCGCCGGGATCCACCGCGTTCGCGCCGCGCCCACCCCAACCCCCATCACCACCACTGGTCGGCGAAGCCCCCGCCTGACCGCCGCCAGCCCGCACACCACCAGCACCCAGGCCACCAACCCCACCCGCGCCGCCCACACCGGGATTGCCCCCGTCACCACCACGCCCACCCGCGCCACCGTTAACCGCAATATCCCCGACAGCGCCGGCACCGCCGTTTCCCGCGGCCCCGCCGGCACCGCCATCACCCCCCACGCCCCCCGCACCCTGCCCGGCTGCGGGAGCGAACAATTTGCTCAGCAATCCGCCGCTGCCCCCGGCCCCGCCGGACCCGCCGATCCCGCCGTTGCCACCATGGGTCCCGTTGCCGCCATCGGCCCCGCCGCCAACCCCATCAGCACCGTTAAGCCCCGCACCCCCGGCACCCCCGGCACCCCCGACACCGCCGGCCCCACCGATCCCAGTCAGCCAACCACCGGCACCACCCACACCCCCGGCACCACCCATACCGCCCTGCGCCCCCGCCGTCAGCCCACTACCACCGACACCACCAGCCCCACCAACCCCGCCGTTACCCCACAACCAGCCCCCAGCCCCACCGCTGCCCCCGCTGGCACCCGCGCCACCGGCCAGCCCGACACCACCAGCACCGCCAGCCCCGCCACGCCCGATCAGACCCGCCGCCCCACCAGCGCCTCCGTTTTGACCCGCCGCCCCCGAACCGCCATTGCCGCCATTGCCCCACAACAACCCCCCAGCCCCACCAGCCTGACCGGTACCCGCGGCCGCACTGGCGCCATCGCCGATCAACGGCCGCCCAACCAACGCCATCGTCGGCGCATTAACCACCCCCAACACCCCCGACTCCCACACCTGCCCCGCAGCATTAGCCGCCTCCGCCACGCCATAAGCCCCCGCACCAGCCGTCAACGCCCGCACAAACTGGGCATGAAACTCACCCAACTGCGCCCCAACCACCTGGTACTGACTGGCGTGATCCCCAAACAACGCCGCAATCGCCGCCGACACCTCATCAGCCGCCGCCGGCACCACCACCGTCGTCGACACCGCCGCCGCCACATTCGCCGCACTCACCGACGACCCAATCCGCGCCACATCCGAAGCAGCCGCCAACACCCATGACGGAGACACCGACACAAACGACATCTGAGACACCCACTTTCCGCGCTCGACGTGCTGTCGGGACAGGTCCCACAGGCGGCACGGGACCCTGACCGGGAGGCGAGCGCTCCGTGTCCGGTGAGCATAAGCGGAAAGATGCGATTACGGATCCCATACTCAAAATAATCTGATTTGTAAACAAATCGGAGATGGGTGAGTGGCTTGAATCGTCACGAAACGCGCGATCGACCAGGGCGTCCGCGCCACGTGATTAGGTCACGTTCGCAGCAGTGGTGCATCCCCGCGCATCCGCTGGCACCAGGTCACCGATGCCTTCGCATGTCCTGCATGCGCGGCCCGGGGTGTGCCTGAAGAGGTGCCGGCCGACTCCGTAACGTCGGCCGTGCCGGCGATCAGGCGCTGACCGCTGCGGGTTGGCTGACGCGCCGCGGTGCCTGCCAGGCTGTCATAAACCGGGTCCGGCCACGGAACGGCCAAGCGCTCATCGCGGCGATCGTGGCGCACAGCGCCGCCGGCACCAATAAGGCGTAGCCCTCGAGTGACGTGCCGATCAGCAGGCCGGCGGTCCCGCCGCCCAGGAAGAGCACGAGAGTCAGCGAGAGCACGGCGGCCTTCCACTTCTCGATGCCCTGCCGTCGGGCCCGGCCGAGCATCAACCCGAGGTCGGTCACGGTGCCGGTGAAGTGGGTGGTGCGGATCGCCATCCCGCGGAAGCTGGATGTCAAGCCGTTCTGCATGCCGAGTGCGGCGGCGGCCAGCAACGCCTGCACTGCCGTCTGCTCGACTCCGAGCGACTCGATCAACGCGTTGACCTGGGTCTCCTCCACGCCGAGTGCGGCAAGGATCAGCAGGATCGCTTCGACGGTCAGCACCGCGGCGTGCCGGGGGCCCGGTAGGTGGTGGCTGTGGCCGAGGATGGCCCCTGCGATGAAGGCGCCGAACCAGAATCCCAGCAGGATCGCCGCCAGGATGTGACCTTCGTACAGCAGTGGGTTGGCGGTGTTCATGCCGAGCTGGGTGGTGACGGCGGTGAGGTTGCCGACCGGGAAGGCCAGCAACAACAGGGCGACGGCGTTGACGAAGCCGGCGACGAAGGCCAGGGCGCCGCTATAGCCGAGCAACAATCCCTGGGCTCGCTTGCCCGACGACGAGGGTCGAGTGGTGCGGTCGAGTTGCATCAGGTTCCTTTACGGCACGGCGGTTGTCGTAGCTCCGTAAAGAAGGCTATATAGCGAAATCTGCTTCATCAATAAAGTTTCGTATGAATTTGGCCAGAACCACGATCGGGATATGAGCCGAAACGCATTGTCGCCGTAACTCATTGGTGATTTGCGCCAGGAACTCTGGCGCGGCGGTCGGCGACCGTGCGCAGTGCCAACCCCGTCCCGCCGGCCGCCAGCAGAGCCAGCCAGGCGAAATGTGCGAGCAGGACCCACCGGCGGTGAGACGCCGGTGCGCCCGCGCTGCGGCCGCCTATGCGGTACAGCGCGATGTCGTTGTCCCGGTAGGCCGGCGTCAGAGAGGAGACGGTGCGTGGGCTGAAACCCATGTCGCCGGGGCTGCCCGACTCGACCACCAGCCATGCCAGCCCCGCCGCGGCCAATTTCGAAGGCTCCTGCCCGGACAGCAGCAACTGCTGCACGGCCCGGGCGTGGTCGCCTTCCCCCGGCACGGTCACTCCGGAGATCACCAGGTCGCCGGTGCTCAGCACATCGGCACGGACCCAGCGGGGCAGCGGATCGAGCACCGGAGCCGGCCCCGACCAGGAGAAGCGCCGCATCGTCCCGGTGGGCAGGACGGCGACGGCACCGGGCTCGGCGTTGATCCGGGCCCTCACCGCCGTCCACCCCTGCGGGTAGCGCACCGGGGCGACCCTGCCCCACGCCCCCCAGGCCAGATCGGGCAGCACCAGCACCAACACCAGGCAGCACACCACCGCAGTGACCGTCGACGGCAGCCACCGGCGCAACGTCACCACCGCGCCGGCAGCCGCCAGGCAGTAGCCGGGCACCGCCAGCGCCACCCACTTCTGGCCGTCGCGCAGCACCCCCAGGCCCGGCACCGCGTCCACCGCCGCGCGCAGCACGTGCAATCCGGGGCCGGTCGCCAGCAGGGCCGGCAACACCACGGCCGCCACCGAGAGCAGCAGTAGCGGCCGGGCGGCCGGTCGCCGCACCGCCACCGGCAGTCCCACCGCGACCACCCCCAGCAGCACGGTGGCCGCTGCCACCACGAAAAGCGTTGTCCGCGAGGTGGGGACCGCGTCGCCGTTCCAGATCCCGCCCAGGCCGGCCAGGCTCAACAGGGTGCCCAGACCCGGCTCGGCTCGGGGGGCGAAGACGTCGACGCCGGCCTCGTTGCCAACCCGCAACGACGACCCGGCCAGTGAGGCAACCAGCCACGGCAGCGCGCCCACCACCGAGCAGCCCAACGCCGCCACGGCAGACAGCCACCGTGGCCGTCCGTTCCCGGGCGCAGCCACGCATACCAGCGCCACCGTCGCGGCCAGGATCAGCCCGGTCGGTGTCAGCCCGGCCAGCGCGATCCAGAAAGCCAGCCCGCAGAAGCCCGCGTCACCACAGCGCAATCCGACCATCGCCGTCGCCACCCACGGCAGGCAGCCGTAGCCGACCAGCAGACTCCAATGGCCCTGCAGCAGCCGCTCGGCGACGTAGGGGTTCCAGATCGCCACCGTGGTCGCGACGAATTCGCCGCCACCCGAAGCCTCGGGCAGCACCGCCGCCACCAACCGCGCCGCACCCCAGCCAGCCAGCCACAGGCCCAGCACCAGAAGCGCTTTGACCACCACACCGCCGTCGAGGACGTGTGACGCCAGCGCCACCGCGAAGTCCTGAGGCGTCGCGCGGGGCGCGGCCGTCAACCCGAGTGCGGTGTCAGAGAGGTAGGACCGCGGAGTGGACACCGCGTCGCGCAGCAGCAGATATCCGGGACCCAACAGCGGCCCGGCCACCAGCAGCGACAGAGCGAGGGCGTACGCCGGCCGGGCCATCCAGGCCCGCATGCGTTGGCTGGATTGCCCGGCTCCTCCTCGGGCCATTCTGGCCCGCACGGGCTAGGTCTTTTCGGTCGGCGGAGACTCCGAACCCTCCGGCGGATCTTTCGGCGGATCGGGATCCAGTGGACTCGGATCGTCCTCGACCAGATCAGGTCGCTGGGCGGGAATCTTCTCGGTTTCGGCTTCCGCTCCCGGAGTCGGAGGTTCGAGCCCCGCCCGCCGCAGGAAGTCGGTGTCGTCGCGATCCAGGCTCGGGTCGGTCAATGCGCTCTCGGTGCGAAGGCTGAACGAGGCCAGCACGCCGCCGCCGATCAGTGCGATCAGCCCGATCGCGGTGAACGTGATCGGCAGCACCCGTGACCACAAGGCCACCCGGTCGCGTTCGTCCCGCGCGGAGTTGACCTGCGACTCCACCGTCTCCTGAGTCGAGGTGAGCTTGTAGTCGACCAGCGTCACCTCGGGCTTGAGTGCGTCGCGGGCGTAGTAGTGGTGGGCCTGCTCGGTTTCCTTGACGATCGTGCCCGACACCGGGTCCACCCAGAAGGTGCGCTTGGCGGTGTAGTAGCGGGTCATGGTGATTTGCTCGTTCGGTTCCCCGGGCACACCCCACATCGACGCGCTCGTGGTGATCTTGCCGTCCTCGTTGCCGCCGTACAGCGACGGATAGGTGATCGGGGCCACCAGCTTGCCCTCGCTGTTAACGCCCACGTTCTGCGTGAACCGGTAGGTACTCAGGCCGTTGACGTCCTCCTGGCCGTCATAGTTGGCGTCGAACGGCTTCTGGGCGATCGGGTCGAAGTAGGGGTAGGTCTTGCGCTCGGTGTTGAACGGGAAGCGGTAGGCCAGGCCCTCGTGCCGCAACGGCATCGCGGTCGGCGGGTTCTCGTCGCCGATGCCGCGCGGCTTCTGCACGTAGCCGCCCGGGTGGGAATCGTCCGAGACCGCCATTGCCGTCTTCCGGTTGACTGTCACGGTGTCGACGATGGCCAGCATCAACCCGCTGTCCTTCTGCTTGTCGCTGCGCCGGACGGACGACCCGACCTGCAGGGTGACGACGTCGGCGTTGGCGGGCGCTTCGACGCTGATCTGCTCCTGGGAGACCAGGGGGACGTTCTGGTTGACGACGACCCGGTCGGTGGACAGGGAGGCGGCGTCGATCGCGGTTCCGGTGCCCTCGCTGATCAGCGTCGCGTCCAGGTTGAGCGGGATCTTCGCGACCCTGCTGCTGGTGTAGGTGGACAACAACAACGCGGCGATCAGCAGTGCGGCTCCGAGACCGATAGTTCCGCATGCGGCGATGCGCAACATGACTGCTCGGTTCACGTTGCTGTGACCTCCCTGTCCATGAGTTCGTCCGGGACACACCGGTCGCGACCCGCTTTGACCTGACCAAGCAGCGAGGCAAACCCGTTCGACCCTAACAGGAGAACGCGGTGCCGCTCCGTATGAACCTAGGCGCGAACCCAGGGCCCAATGTACGGACCCGGCCCGGCCCGAGGTGTACCCGCTGCCGCCGGCAACACGCACAGGCAAACTGGGACCGTGACTGACGGCCTGCAGGTGGGTGGCACCCGCAACTTCCTGCCCGCCGTCGAGGGAATGCGCGCCTGTGCGGCCATCGGCGTGGTCATCACCCACGTGGCCTTTCAGACGGGGCATTCCAGCGGCATCGACGGCCGTCTGTTCGGCCGTTTCGACCTGGCCGTCGCGGTGTTCTTCGCCTTGTCGGGATTCCTGTTGTGGCGCGGGCACGCCGCGGCCGAACGCGACCTCAAACCGCGTCCCCGCACCGGGCACTACCTGCGCTCCCGGGTGGTCCGCATCATGCCGGCCTACCTGGTGGCGGTGGTGGTGATCCTGACCCTGCTGCCCGACTCCAACCACGCCAGTCCGACGGTCTGGCTGGCCAACCTGACGCTCACCCAGATCTATGTGCCCCTGACGCTGACCGGCGGCCTCACGCAGATGTGGAGCCTGTCGGTGGAGGTGACCTTCTATTTGGCGTTGCCGATCCTGGCGTGGCTCGCGCGCCGGATTCCGGTCGGTGCGCGGCTGCCCGTCATCGCCGCACTGAGTGCGCTGAGCTGGGCGTGGGGCTGGCTGCCGCTGGCGGTGCTGGGCGGCGGCCCCGGCGCGAATCCGCTGAACTGGCCGCCCGCCTACTTCTCCTGGTTCGCGGCGGGCATGATCCTGGCTGAGTTGGTGCACACTCCGCTCGGGTGGATCCACCGGCTGGCTGCCAAAAAAGTGGGCCGCATCCTGATGGCAGCGATCGCGGTGTCGGCCTACCTGGTGGCGGCCTCGCCGCTGGCGGGGCCGGCGGGTCTGGTGCCCAGCAGCGCGCTGCAGTTCTCGGTGAAGACCGCGATGGGGTCGGTGGTGGCTTTCGCTCTGCTGGCGCCGCTGGTGCTGGACCGGCCGCACACTGCGCACCGGCTGCTGGGCAGCACGGTGATGGTGACCCTGGGCCGCTGGTCCTACGGCCTGTTCATCTGGCACCTGGCCGCGCTGGACATGGTGTTCCCGGTGCTCGGCATCTTCGCATTCAACGGCCACATGCCGGTGGTGCTGGCACTGACCCTGGTGTTCGGAATCGCGATCGCCGCGGTGAGCTACGCGCTGGTCGAGTCGCCGTGCCGGGAAGCGTTGCGTCGCTGGGAGAAACGCGAACGCAACACCGAGTCGCAGGACATCGAGGCGGACGCGGTCGCGCCCTAGCGGCTCAGGGCGGCGGCGCGACAACCCCCTGGACATCGACGTCGCGCCAGATTGCGATCTCGCCGACGTAGTCGGGCGCCCGACCGAAAAGATCGCTGAAGAAGGCGATCATCTCCTGCCACCCGCGTGTCGGCCCGACGATCACGTGGCGCACTCCCGCCCGCGCCAGATCGGCGCTCACCTGGTCGCGAATCTCACCGCGCGCCACCAGCGACGTGCCTTCCTGAATCGCCACCATCACCGAGAACAGCCGCGTCGCGGGCGGCCCGGGCCGGGTCCCACCGTCCGGTTGCGGCATGTAGGCGTAGGCCTCCGGCATGCGCAGCCCGTAGTCGGTCTCCGCCGCCCACAGCATCGGTGCGGCCCGGCCCTGTGGGTCGCGGAAATACGGCGCGACGAGCACCGTTTCGTCGGACCCGATGTGGTGGCTCGCCCACGTCCGGAAGAAGGCGGGAGTGTAGAACGGCATCCGCTGGAGCGGAGCGGGGATGATCACCGCGATCGCCGCGGCCACCGCGAGTAGCCACTGCGCCCTGGGGCGCGGGGCCAGCCGGGTCGCCCGCGCGAGGGCCAACGCGACGATCACCGCGACCGCCAGCCAGACGAACAGCGTGAAGCGCCCCGGCAGCACGTGGCGCAGCAGTGGCAGCGTGCTGAAGGGCAGCCAGGGAAGCGGGACGTCCACCGCCTCCGCGCCGATATGCAGCCAGGGTCCGAGCGAGAGCACCAGCAGCAGACCGCCGGTGCCACTCGCGACGCGGATTCGCTGGTCGCCCCACTGCCGGACGGCCACGACGACGAGGATGACCAGCAGCGGCAGGCCGAGATAGGCCGTCGCCTCGTGGTACAGGCCGCTGAAGTGCTCGGACACCCGGGTGGCCGCCTGCGGGGCGATCAGTTGATACGGCGTCGGAATGACCAGGTTCAGCAGGTCGGTGGAGAAGGTCTTGGGGTCCTGAACCTGCTTGGTGATGCGTTGTGGTCCAAAGAACTGGATGATCAGGGGCCAGGCCGAAAGCGTGAGGAAGACCAGCACGGCAACCGCCAGGCCGGGAACGAGCCGGGGCAGTGCGTCGCGCCGGTGCGACCGGCCGACCAGGGCCAGCACGCAAGTCAGCACCGCGACGGCCACGACGCCGGTCGCCAGCATCTCCGCCGCGATCAGCAGCTGTGCTGTTGCCAGCAAGCCGAGCGCCGCCCCCGCCTGCCAGGGCGGTCGGCGCCGGGTCACCAGCAGGTCGTCGATGGCGATCAGCACCAGCGGGGGAACCCAGGCCGATGCGAGATTGAGGTGCAGCGCGGCGTGCGAGGCAATGTAGGGAGAGAAGGCGTACACCGCGCCACCGACGATGGGGCCGGGGCCGTCGCCGGTCCAGCGCCGAATCGCCAGCCATGCGGTCCAGCCGCTGAGGGCGACGCCGAGCACCATCAGCACGTTGAATCCGAAGATCGGGCCGCCGATTTTCGCCGGGAGCCACCCGAGCAGCCCGAGCAGTGTCATCGGGGTGTTCCACATCAGGTTGACCCCGGCGGGCGCACCGATCTGCGTCGTGAAGAACGGGTTGTGCCCGTGCGCGAGGGCGTGCGGCGCCCAGCCCAGGTACCAGATCGTCTGCTCCTGATCGCAGCAGCCGCCGGCCCAGCCGGACATCGGATTGCGCCAGGCGCCGATGGTCAGCACGACGGCCGCCAGCAGGTAGCAGACGAACACCGTGAGGCCGCCGCGGCACCCGGTGGTCCACCGCCGAAGGACGGTCACCCGGGCTACGAGCCGGAAACGTCGACCACCAGCGCGGTGACGTTGTCCGGCGCACCCTCGCCCCGGGCCGCGGCGATCAGCGCGGCGCACACCTCGCCGGGATCGTCGTACTTGCCCAGAATCCGGGTCAGCGTCGGTTCCTTGACGATGCCGTGTAAACCGTCGCTGCACAACAGGATCCGGTCGCCGTCCGACAGGTCCTGAGCGCTGGAGTCGGCTTTGGCCGGCGGCTTCATTCCCATGTACCGCGTCACCACATTGC
The DNA here is from genome assembly GCF_030755175.1 of Mycobacterium sp. TY814. Classification (NCBI taxonomy): domain Bacteria; kingdom Bacillati; phylum Actinomycetota; class Actinomycetes; order Mycobacteriales; family Mycobacteriaceae; genus Mycobacterium; species Mycobacterium sp. TY814. The sequence continues at coordinate 2,527,401 of NZ_JAUFRY010000001.1, read as the reverse complement.
GCACCCGCAGGTTCCCGGCGTCCTCGGCCTGGACCTGATTCGCATCCACCAGCGACTGCACCAGGGTGTGGTCACGGGTGAGCTGGGTCAGCTGCCCGTCGCGCAGCAGATAGGCGCGGCTGTCACCCAGGTGGGCGACCAACGCACGCGACCCGACGACGACGAGCGCGACCAGGGTGCTGTTGGCTCCCGCGTACCTGGCATCGGTCTGTGCTTTTGAGTGCAGATCGTCGGACAGTTCGGCGATGGCCCGGCCCAGACGCTCCGGCCCATTCGCCGCGTCGCGCTGATCGGACGGAAGATGGTGGGCGACATAGCGGGGCAGGATGTCGACCATGGTCTGGGCGGCCAGCGCCCCGTCCCGGCTGCCGCCGACGCCGTCGGCCACCATGAACAGGCGCTGGTCGGGATCGGCGCCCCAGCGGTCCTGGTTGTCGGACCGCTCGCACCCGACGTCGCTCAACGCCGAATACCGGGTGGCATCCATCACGGGCCCCCAACCTGCAATCGCGCAATGATGGTGTCGCGCACCGCGGAGCGACGCGCCTTGCCGGCGTCGTCGCGCAGTGGCGCGTCGACGAACTCCACGATACGGGGCACTTTGTAGGCCGCCAGCCGTTCCCCGACGAATTCGCGCACGGCCGTGGCGTCCAGGCCGGATCCGTCGAGGGTATGCACCAGCGCGTAGGGCACCTGGCCCAGGTCGTCATCGGGAACCCCAACCACTAAGCAGGACAACACTTCTGGGTGAGCCGACAGCGCGTTCTCGATCTCGGCCGGGTAGACGTTGCGGCCTCCGGCGGTGAACATGTCGACCCGGCGGTCCGACAGATACAGGAAGCCTTCGTCGTCGAAGTAACCGAGGTCGCCCAGCGAATCCCAGCCGTCGCGCGACTTCGCGGTGGAGCCGATGTAGCGATACGTCGGCGCGCTGCCGGGGTTCGGACGCATGTAAATCTCGCCGACTACGCCGGGCTGGCATTCATTGCCGTCGTCGTCGAGTACCTTCATCTCCCCGCTGACCACCTGCCCGACCGAGCCCGGGTGCGTCAGCCACTGGTCGCCGGAAATGAAGGTCAACGCCTGTAACTCGGTGCCGCCGTAGAGTTCCCAGACCTTCTCGGGCCCGATCAGGTCGATCCAGGCCTGCTTGACCGCCGGAGGGCACGGTGCGGCCAGGTGCCACAACCGTCGCAGCGAGGACAGGTCATACGATTCCGGATCGGCCCGGTACACCGGCAGCAGTCGCTGCATGATCGTCGGCACGGTGACCAGGAAGCTGACGCGGTGGCGCCCGATCGTCGCCAGGAATTCGTGCGGGTCGAACCGGCTCATCAACACCAGGTGCTGGCGCATGATCAGCGCGATCAGGGCGGTGGTGAACCCGGTGTTGTGCGTCAGCGGCACCGGCACCAGCGTGGTGTCGCCCTCCTGCATGCCCAGCGGGTAGCCGATCGCCGGCGGGACCCGACTGTCGCCGCCGGCCTCGATGAGCTTCGGCCGCCCGGTGCTGCCGCCCGACGCCATCGACTTCCAGCACGGCGACACCGCTTCAGGAAGCGGTGCATCCGAGGCCGCTGGCGCGAAACCTTTTGGCACACTGGGTGTTCCGGGATGATCGCGGCCCACCAGCAGGGCTGAGGGGCGCAACCCCAACAGGTCGGCGAACTCCGCTTGGGGCAGTCGCGGCGACAACGGCTGCGGCACTGCCCCCAACTTCCAGCACGCCACCGCCGCCTGAATCCATTCCACGGAGTTGGGCAGCACGATCGTCACGTAGTCGCCGACCCCGACGCCGCGCTCGGCGTAGGCGCGGGCCAAGCGGTTGGTGGACAGGTCGAGATCGCGGCGGGTGATGGTGCTGCCGTCGCAGCTGACGGCCGGCTCGTCGGGGGCGCGCGCGGCCAGCTGCGAGATCTGGGTTCCGATCGACGGGACCGTCACTGATAGGCGCCCTGGCGATCGAAGATCTTGCGCGGGTTCTCCACGAGCATGGTGTGGATCTGCTCGTCGGTGACGCCGCGCTGCTTGAGCGCGGGGATGACGTCGTTGTGGATGTGCAGGTAGTGCCAATTCGGCGCCATCTGCGGAACCAGCGCCTCGGGCAGCGCGTCGAAGTAGCAGTTGGCGTCGTGCGAGAGCACCATCTTGTCGGCGTGCCCGCGCTCGCACATGGTCGCCACGATCTGAACCCGCTCCTCGAACGGCAGGATCACGTCGATGCCGAACCGGTCCATTCCCAGATACGACCCGGCGGAGATCAGCTCTTCGAGATAGCCGACGTCGGTGCTGTCGCCGGAGTGTCCGATGATCACCCGGGTCAGGTCCACGCCTTCCTCTTCGAAGATGCGCTGCTGCTCGAGCCCGCGCCGCAGTCCGGCGTGGGTGTGGGTGGAGATCGGAACGCCGGTGCGCTTGTGGGCCTGGGCGACCGCCCGCAACACCCGTTCGACGCCCGGGGTGATGCCGGGTTCGTCGGTGGCACATTTGAGGATGCCGGCCTTGATGCCGGTATCGGCAATGCCCTGCTCGATGTCGCGGACGAACATGTCGGTCATGATCTCGGGGCCGTCGAGCATGCCGCCCGGCCCTTCGTAGTGGAACCGGAACGGAATGTCGTTGTAGGTGTAAAGCCCGGTCGCCACAACGATATTCAGCTCGGTCTGGGCCGCCACGCGCGCAATGCGCGGGATATAGCGACCGAGTCCGATCACCGTCAGGTCGACGATGGTGTCCACGCCGCGGGACTTCAGCTCGTTGAGGCGGGCTACGGCGTCGGCCACCCGTTTCTCTTCGTCACCCCAGGCTTCGGGGTAATTCAGCGCTATTTCCGTGGTCATGATGAACACGTGCTCGTGCATGAGCGTGACGCCGAGATCGGCGGTATCGAGGGTTCCCCGGGCGGTATTTAGTTCTGACACGCCTTTGATGCTAGGTCGCCGCGGAGGCATTTTTAAGCCCTCGTAAGGAACGGCGGAAAGTGTCTTCGCCGAACGTTTCCGCGTCGTCTTCGACGATGCTCAGCCAGGTGCTCAGGCCACCGCTAGAACGATCCGTTACCACATCGTATTTGAATATGCATCTCATACGTTTACATATTTTTTCGTTGACGTGCCTGTTCGCGGCGCGTTACCGTCGCCCCGCGACAGAGCGTCGGGCGTCTTCGAATGGTGGGTCTTATGTCGTTTGTGTCCGTCTCGTCCTCATGGGTAGCCGGAGCAGCCTCGGACCTGGCCCGACTCGGTTCGGCGCTGAGCGCGGCGCATAGCGCTGCGGCTTTTTCGACGACGACATTGCTGCCCGCCGCCGAAGACGAGATTTCCGCGACTGTCGCGGCGTTGTTCGCCACCCACGGCACGCAATATCAGGCCGTGAGTGCGCAGATGAGCGCCTTCTGCGAGCAGTTCGTGCGGAATCTGGGCATCAGCGCGGGGGCCTATGCCGGCGCGGAGGCCGGCAACGCGCTACAGCTGGCGCAGTCCGGAGTGTTGGGGGTCCTCAACGCACCGACCCAGGCCTTGCTGGGCCGGCCGTTGATCGGTGACGGCGCCAACGGTGCACCGGGTACCGGCCAGGCCGGCGGGGCGGGCGGGCTGTTGATCGGTAACGGAGGCGCGGGCGGCTCGGGTGCTCCCGGCCAGAACGGCGGCAACGGCGGAGCCGCAGGGATGCTCGGCAACGGCGGTGCTGGTGGAGCCGGAGGCGCTGCCGCGATGGCCGGCGGGACCGGCGCCCGGGGCGGTAACGGCGGCGCCGGGGGCTGGTTGAACGGTAACGGCGGCGCTGGTGGAGTCGGCGGACTCGGAGGCGCCGCGATCGGCCCGGGCGGCCAGGGCGGCCAGGGCGGGGCCGGCGGCACCGGCGGCGCGGGGAACTGGATGACCGGGCTCGGTGGGGCCGGCGGTGCCGGCGGCGCCGGAGGGGCCGGCGGAGATGGCCTCAGGGGTGCCGACGGTGTCACTTTCGGCGCCGACGGCGGCAACGGTGGACATGGCGGTAATGGTGGCGCCGGCGGCGCCGGGGGCGCCGGCGGCAGCGGCGGTGCGCTGAATCAGGCGAATGGCCACGGAGCGGGTGGGGTCGGTGGTGTCGGCGGTGCCGGCGGCGCCGCGGGCGATGGCGGAGACGGGCGTTACGGGAGTTTCACCGTCAACGACGGTGTCGGCGGGCGCGGCGGCGACGGCGGAAACCCGGGCCTCGGCGGTGCCGGCGGCGCCGGGGGACTGGGCGCCAATAATGTCGTCGCAGCGAACGGACAGTACGGATTCTCACCCACCAGCGGAGGGAATGGCGGAGCAGGCGGGTTTGGTGCCGACGCGATCACACCCGGAGGAACCGGCGCTGCGGGTGGCGCCGGCGGCAACGGCGGCCTCTACGGCAACGGCGGCCGAGGCGGCCCGGGTGGGGACGGCGCGGCCGGCGTCTCGGCGGCGCCGAGTAGCACCGCGACCGATGGCGGCGCGCCGGTGGTGCCGGTGGTGCCGGCGGCGCGGGTGGGACGAAAGCCGGTGACGGTGGGGCCGGCGGCTGGGGCGGCCAGGGCGGCCGGGGCGGCGCGGGCAGCAACGGCCTGGCGGGTGCCGACGGCGCCGATGCGGGTGCCGATGGTGGTCATGGAGCTGACGGAGGCAACGGCGGTTCTGGTGGTGCCGGTGGCAAGGGTGGCGCCGGAGGCGCCGCGACCGCCGGTTCCTGGGGCAATTACGGCTTCGGCGGAGCTGGTGGTGACGGCGGGAACGGCGGCACCCCCGGCGACGGCGGCAACGGGCAGGACGGGGACATGGCCGTCAACAATGGCCGCGGTGGGCGGGGCGGTGACGGCGGAAACCCCGGTTTGGGCGGGTCCGGTGGCGCGGGTGGCTTCGGGGCCCGCTTCCCGGTCCAAGGAGCAACCGGAATCACTCCCACCAGCGGCGGAAACGGTGGCGCGGGCGGCAACGGTGCCAACGGCCTGGTTGGGTCCGGCCCCGCCGGCGATGGCGGAGACGGCGGCCACGGCGGGACGTACGGCAACGGCGGTGCTGGGGGGCACGGCGGCGACGGCCATGCTGGGGACCCGTCCACTGCCGGCCAAGGCGGTGACGGTGGCCACGGCGGTGCTGGTGGCACGGGCGGCGCGCGGGCAGGCGATGGTGGCGCGGGTGGCGACGCCGGGTCCGGCGGACACGCTCTGGGCTACGGCAACGGTGGCAACGGCGGCACCGGCGGCGACGGCGGACATGCCGTCGGCGGGGGCGGCACCGGAGGTAGCGGCGGTCTGGGAGGTCGCGGCGGGGACGCCGACTACGGCGATGGCGGTCGGGGCGGGGCCGCCGGCAACGGCGGCAGTGGCGGCGCGGGGATCACCGGCGCCGATGGAACGGGCACCCTGATCGCCGGACCCGATGGTCAGCGGGGCGGCACCGGCGGTGTGGGTGGCACCGGTGGTATCGGCGGCGACGGCGGACGGTCGCTGCACGGCGGCGGCGGCAGCGGCGGCGCCGGAGGACGAGGCGGCACCGGCGGCGTTGGCGGCGCCGGTGGCAAGGGAATCGACGCGAGCCTGCTGCAGCGGGTCGGTGCCGGCGGACAGGGTGGTGACGGTGGCAGCGCAGGTTCCGGCGGCGCCGGTGGCAACGGCGGAACCGGAGTCACCAACGGCCAGGGCGGTGTCGACGGCCTCGCCGGCAACGGCGGTGGCGGTGGCAGCGGTGGCAGCGGCGGCAACTTCGGTAACGCGTACCGGTTCGGCGGGCCCAGTGGAGCGGGCGGACGCGGCGGCGACGGCGGGCAGGGACTGATCGGCGGGACCGGCGGTAGCGGCGGCACCGGCGGCATCGACTCGTTCGGCTCCCGCGGCGGCGCGGGCGGGCAGGGCGGCACCGGCGGCGCGGGCACCATCGAAGGGGGCACCGGCGGCCGGGGCGGTAGCGGCGGCGACGGCGGAAACGCGTTCAGCAACAACGGTTTCGAGATCACCGAGTACGCCGGGAATGGCGGGCGCGGCGGTGACGGCGGCGCCGGTGGCGATACCGTCATCCCCGGCGGTAGCGGAGGTGCCGGCGGTGTCGGCGGCGCCGGCGGCAAGGGGGGTACGGGTTTGATCACGCCGAGCGCTTTCGCGCCCGGCGGCACCGGGGGCGGTGGCGGTACCGGCGGCACCGGCGGCAACCAGGGCAGTGCCGGCCTGCCCGGCGAGCCCGGACGACTACCCGTGGGCGATCCCGTGAACGGCGGGGCCGGCGGGGACGGTGGCAGCGGCGGGGCCGGCGGCTGATCCGGCCTTGCGCGGGTCTCGCCAGCGCACGTCTGACCCATCTCCCACCGGGTTTTTGTACGGGTGAGCAGGTATTGAAGTACGGTCTACCCGTCCTCAATCCGAAATCGCTCTGGAGCCACCGTCATGCTGCTCAATCCCAACAAACTGCAACGCAAGTACCCGGATGCCCGGTCGGGGGAGATCATGCAGGCCACGGTGGACTTCTTCGAGAACCGGGGTAAGGCGAAGCTCAAGCACGACGACCACGAGCGCGTCTGGTATTCCGACTTCCTCAACCACATCGCCGAGAACCGCATCTTCGCCTCGCTGATGACGCCGGCCGAGTACGGCGCGGCCGACTGCCGCTGGGACACCTACCGGATCAGCGAATTCGCCGAGATCATCGGCTTTTACGGCCTGAGCTACTGGTACCCCTTCCAGGTGACCGCCCTGGGTCTGGGCCCGATCTGGATGAGCGACAACGAGGACGCCAAGCGCAAGGCCGCCGCCCAGCTGGAGCAGGGTGAGGTGTTCGCCTTCGGCCTGTCCGAGCAGACGCACGGCGCCGACGTCTATCAGACCGATCTGATCCTCACGCCGTCCGAGCACGGCTGGGTCGCCAACGGCGAGAAGTACTACATCGGCAACGCCAACGTCGCGCGGATGGTTTCGACGTTCGGCCGCATCGACGACGGTTCCGGTTCGCCGGAGTACGTCTTCTTCGCCGCGGACTCCCAGGACGACCGGTACGAGTGCAAGAAGAACGTCGTCAACTCGCAGAACTACGTGGCCAACTACGCGCTGCACGACTACCCCGTCACCGAGGCCGACCTGCTGCACCGCGGCATGGGCGCCTTCCACGCCGCGCTGAACACGGTCAACGTGTGCAAGTACAACCTCGGCTGGGGCGCCGTCGGCATGTGCACGCACGCCTTCTACGAATCCATCAACCACGCCGCCAACCGGCACCTGTACGGCACCGTCGTCACCGACTTCAGCCACGTCCGCCGGCTGTTCACCGACGCCTACGCGCGGCTCGTCGCCATGCGGCTGGTGTGCGCCCGGGCTTCGGACTACATGCGCAGCGCGTCGGCCGAGGACCGTCGCTACCTGCTGTACAGCCCGCTGACCAAGGCCAAGGTGACTAGCGAGGGCGAGCGGGTGATCACCGCGCTGTGGGACGTCATCGCGGCCAAGGGCGTCGAGAAGGACACCTTCTTCGAGACCGTCGCCCGCGAGATCGGCCTGCTGCCCCGGCTGGAGGGCACCGTCCACATCAACATCGGGCTGCTGGCCAAGTTCATGCCGAACTTCCTGTTCGCTCCGGACGGCGCGCTGCCGCTGATCGGCCGCCGCGACGACGACGCCGACGACACGTTCCTGTTCAACCAGGGACCCACCGGCGGTCTGGGCAAGGTCCGCTTCCACGACTGGCGGGCGCCGTTCGACAGCTACGGGCACCTGCCGAACGTCGCGCTGCTGCGTCAGCAGATCGACGTGCTGGCCGAGATGCTGGCCGGCGCCACCCCGGATGCGGCGCAGCAGAAGGACATCGACTTCGCCTTCGGTGTGGGACAGATCTTCGCGCTGGTGCCGTACGCGCAGCTGATCCTGGAGGAAGCCCCGTTGTCCGGAGTGGACGAGGCGCTGCTCGACGAGATCTTCGGGCTGCTGGTCCGCGACTTCAATACCTACGCCGTGGAGCTGCACGACAAGGCCGCCACCACCGACGAACAGGCCAAGTTCGCGTTGCGCATGATTCGCCGTCCGGCCAACGATCCGGCGCGCTACGACACCGTGTGGAAGGAATTCGTGCTGCCCCTCAACGGGGCGTACGAGATGCGCCCCTGACGCACGCTGACGCGCCTTGACTGTGAACTGGCTCACAGTAGAATGACCAGTGGTCATTTACGGCGAGGGGAGGCCAATGCCGACGGTTACCTGGGCACGTGTCGACCCGGCCCGCCGGGCCGCGGTCATCGAGGCGGCGGAGGCCGAGTTCGGTGCCCATGGGTTCTCCAATGGCAGCCTCAACGTCATCGCCCGGCGCGCCGGCGTCGCCAAGGGCAGCCTCTTCCAGTACTTCGCGGACAAGCGTGACCTCTACGCCTACATCGCCGACGTCGGCAGCCAGCGCGTGCGGGCCTACATCGAGGGCACCATCCGCGAACTCGATCCGAGCAGGCCGTTCTTCGAGTTCCTGACCGATCTGCTGGACGTCTGGGTCGCCTATTACGCCGAGCATCCCCGTGAGCGCGCACTGCACGCCGCGGCGACGCTGGAGGTCGACACCGACGCGCGCATCAGCGTCCGCAACGTCATCCACCGGCACTACCTGGAGGTGCTGCGCCCGCTGGTGACCGAGGCACACCGGCGCGGCGATCTGCGTGCCGATTCCGACACCGACGCGCTGTTGTCGTTGTTGCTGATGATCTTTCCGCACCTGGCGCTGGCGCCCTACATGCGCGGTCTGGACCCGATCCTCGGTCTGGACGAGCCCACTCCCGAACAACCGGCGCTCGCCGTGCGCCGACTCGTCGCGGTGCTGTCGGACGCGTTCTCCGCGCCGCGTTCGGCCGCCGGCCAGGCCCCGAACCCGGCCCGATCACAGGAGGTCACGTGACACGCACCCATACCGGTTCGATGGTGGCGGGCGGCTTGAAGATCGACCTCGATTACTCGCCGGTGCAGCTCGAGGACGACTTCGCCGACGAAGACGAGCGCGCGCTGGCCGCGGTCTGAGGGGCGCTACCCCACCCACACCGTCTTGGCGTTGCAGAACTCCCGGATTCCCAGGCCCGCCAGCTCGCGGCCGTAGCCGGACCGCTTGACGCCGCCGAACGGCAGCTCCGGATAGGACACCGTCATGCCGTTGATGAAGACGGCGCCGGCCACGATGTCGTCGATGAAGCGCTGCTGCTCGGCCTCGTCCTCGGTCCAGGCGTTCGACCCCAGCCCGAAGGTGGTGGCGTTGGCGATCTCGATCGCCTCGTCGATGTCGGCGGTCCGGTACACCGACGCGACGGGGCCGAACACCTCCTCGGTGTAGAGCGCCATGTCCTTGGTGATGTCGCTGATGACCGTCGGCGGGTAGAACCAGCCCGGCCGGTCGGGAGTCTCGCCGCCGCAGCGGATTGTGGCGCCCGCCGCGGCGGCGTCCTTGACCTGCTGGGCGATCTCGTCGCGGCCGGACTCGGTGGCCAGCGGCCCGACGTCGGTGTCCGGGTCAGTGGGGTCACCGACCTTCAGCGCCTGCATCCGGGCGACGAACTTGTCGAGGAATTCGTCGTAGATGTCGGTGTGGACGATGAAGCGTTTAGCGGCGATGCAGGACTGCCCGTTGTTCTGGACCCTGCCGGTGACCGCCGTCTTCACCGCTGCGTCCAGATCCGCCGACGGCATCACGATGAACGGGTCGCTGCCACCGAGTTCCAGCACGGTCGGCTTGATCTCGTCCCCGGCGATGGCGCCCACCGACTGCCCGGCCGGTTCGCTGCCGGTCAGCGTGGCGGCGGCGACGCGGGGATCGCGCAGGATCTTCTCAACCGCACCCGAGGCGACCAGCAACGTTTGGAAGCAGCCGTCCGGGAAGCCGCCGCGGGCAATGACGTCGGCGAGGTACAGCGCGCACTGGGGGACGTTGGACGCGTGCTTGAGCAAGCCGACATTGCCGGCCATCAGCGCCGGCGCCGCGAACCGCACGGCCTGCCACAGCGGGAAGTTCCACGGCATCACCGCAAGTACCACGCCCAGCGGCTGGTAGCGGGTGAACGCGCGGGATGCGTTCACCTTGCCGGCATCGGCCGGCTCGTCGGCGAGCAACGCCTCGGCGTTCTCGGCGTAGTAACGAAATCCCTTGGCGCACTTGAGCACTTCGGCCTTGGCGCTGGCCAGCGTCTTGCCCATCTCGAGAGTCATGATGGCCGCGGTGTCGTCCGCCTCGGCTTCGAGCAGGTCGGCGGTGGCGTTTGCCCACTCGGCACGCTGGGCATAGGTGGTGTTGCGGCAATAGTCCTGGAAGCGTGCGTAGGCGCGCGCGATCGCTGCTTCGACGTCGTCGTCGGTCGCGGGGGTGAAGGTTTTGACTGTTTCGCCGGTGGCCGGGTTGATGGTGGCGATGGGCACGCTGGCCCTCCTGTCAGGGTTGTCGTGAACCGTCCAACAACTAGCCTGCCACTAGCAACGAAACAGAGAGGTAGCGGATGTCCACAGCGGCTGAGCTGATCGTCAAGTGCCTGGAAAACGAGGGCGTCTCGGTCGTCTTCGGGATACCCGGCGAGGAGAACATCCGCTTGATCAAGGCGCTGGCCGCCTCCGACATCCGCTACATCCTGACCCGGCACGAACAAGCCGCGGCGTTCATGGCGGAGATGTACGGCCGGGTCACCGGCCGCGCCGCCGTGGTGTCGGCGACGCTGGGTCCGGGTGCCATCAACATGCAGCTCGGCGTCGCTGACGCCACCACCAACAGCACACCGATGGTCGCCATCTCCGCGCAGGTGGGTCAGGACCGCGAGTACAAGGAGTCACACCAGTACGTCGACCTGGTGTCGATGTTCGCCCCGATCACCCGGTGGTCGGCCGCGGTGCCGACCCCCAGGGCCATACCGGAGATGGTCCGCAAAGCGTTCAAGGTCGCCGAGACCGAACGGCCGGCTGCGGTGTATCTCGCGGTGCCCGAACATATCGACGCGGATGCTGCCGACTATCCCGAGCTGGCGCCGCTGCCGCGCAACGTCGTTCGCGCGGACGCGCCGGCGGCCCGCCAGGTGGCGCGCGCGGTCGACATCCTGCGTACGGCACAGCGGCCGGTGGTGCTGGCCGGGCACGGTGCCGCACGCAGCGACGCGACCGAGGCACTGGTGCGGTTCTCCGAACAGCTTGGCGTAAAGGTCGCCAACAGCTTTCACGGCAAGGGCGTGATGCCCGACGACCATCCGAACGCCATCGGAACCCTGGGGTTCATGCGGCACGACTACGTCAACTTCGGGTTCGACAACGCCGACGTCGTCATCGCGGTCGGCTATGAGTTGCAGGAGTTCGACCCGGTCCGCATCAACCCGCAGGCCGACAAGAAGATCATCCACATCCACCGTTTCCCGGCGGAGGTTGACGCGCACTACTCGGTCGACGTCGGCATCATCGGCGACATCAGCGACTCGCTGAACCAATTGGCCGACGCGCTGGACGGGCGCCGCTTCGACGACGTCGAGGTCCCCGGGTCGGGGTTACTCGACGAGGAATTCACTCGGGGACAACGTGATTCGCGGTTCCCGTTGGCGCCGCAGCGGGTGGTTGCCGACACCCGGGCGGCGCTGGGGCGCAGCGACGTGGTGCTGGTCGACACCGGCGCCACCAAGATGTGGATGGCCCGGCTCTACCCGACTTATCAGCGCAACACCTGCCTGATCTCAAACGGCCTGTCCACCATGGGTTTTGCCCTGCCCGGTGCGTTGGGGGTGAAACTGGCCCAGCCCGAGTCGAAGGTGCTGGCGGTGGTGGGTGACGGCGCGTTCCTGATGAACTCCCAGGAGATCGAGACCGCGGTGCGGGAGAAGATCCCGCTGGTCGTGTTGATCTGGGAGGACGGCGGATATGGGCTCATCGAGTGGAAGATGGACCTCGAACTCGGCGAGCACCACTACGTGTCGTTCGGCAATCCCGATGTGTTGAAGTACGCGGAAAGTTTCGGCGCCAAGGGATATCGGATCTCCAGCGCCGAGGAGCTGCTTCCGACGCTGCGCGCTGCGCTGGACGACGACGGGGTGTCCCTGATCGCATGCCCGGTCGACTACTCGGAGAACCTACGGCTCACCGATCGGTTGGGCGAGCTGGACGAGACACTGTAATCAGCGGTCGATTCTCGTCAGCCTGAAGCTGTCCCGGTGGTCGGCCAGAGCGCACGGCGCCGCGTCGTTGAAGAAATCCACCTCGCCGGTCAGCGTCACCGGGTCCCACCATTGCGTGACGGTAACCGGATGCTCGCTGGCGGGGATCCAGCGGCCGAAGTCGCCGGCGGTATGACCCGGGCAGGTCACTCCGCCGGGAATGGTCCGGGTATTGATATAGCGCCCATCGACCAGCGCGGCATCGAAGCTGCGCCCTGAAGAGGTCGTGACGTGAGCGACGCAGTCGGGTGTGCAGGTGGTCCTGATGGTCCACATTCCGGTGTCGCCGTCCTCGTCCGCGTAGAGGTACACACCGGCTAAGTTCGGGACCTCGGCCCGGGCGGGTGCGGCGTTGGTTGTCAGGATGGTTGCGAGCGCCGCCGCAGCTGCGATCATCGTGCCCTTCATGTCGTGCCCTTTCAGAGGTGGCCGGATATCATGAAGCGTAGATTACGAAACAAAGTTCGTATATAGGTTGGCGGGTATGAGTTTCCTATGGGGTATCGCCATTGATGGCAACGGGTTTCGGCTTTGCCGGCGAGCCGGTCTTGTCGGTGACTCAATGAGCCCACGTGGACCACGGCCAACCGCGAATGAATACATTTTATTACCCCGAGAAGCTCTGGCGCCCGATGATGAGGACGGCAGCCGAAAAGCAGATTACCTAAATGCCGGGAAAAGAAGCGCGGAAGTCCCGGATCGGCTTCCGCTCCTCTTTCAGGAAATAGTCCCGAATTTCCCGGATTCGCGAGGATGAATAACGTCCGGTGAGTAATCTGGCGACGACCCCGTCCTGAACCGGCCCCCGCAGGGAGGCAGATGTGTCGTATGTCGTTGCGGCGCCTGACTTCCTGACTGCTGCCGCCGAAGACCTGGCCGCCGTGGGTTCCGCGGTCACCGCGGCCGGCGCTGCGGCCGCGCGTTCCACCACATCGCTGCTGGCCGCGGCTGAAGACGAGGTGTCCACGGCCGTGGCGACGCTGTTCAGTACGTTCGGCCGCGACTATCAGGCGGTGGCCGCGCAGACGGTTCAGTATCAGGAGCGGTTGATACTGCGCCTGGCGGCAAGTGCGAACGCATACGTGACAACCGAGATCGCCAACGCCGGACACGTGTCGGCCGTGCCGAACGCGGCCGCGGGAACCAGGATCGCCGTCCCCGGCGCGGGGCCCCTTTATCTACCCAACTTCCTCACCCGACTTCCCTACCTTGGTCAACTGCTGTACGGGGGCAGCGTCCCGGGCCCGCTTTCGGTGTCGATCCTGCAGGGCTACGAACTCATCAACCACGCCATCGGGCAGAACTGGTTCGCCGGGACACTCGCTCAGATCGTCAACTATCCGGCCAGCATGGGCCTTCTCAGCGGCAGCCTGGCGGCTCCCGATGTCAACGACGCCGTCGCATTCGGGCAGCGGGCGCTCAACGACCAGATCATGAACGCGTTCGTCAACGGCAGTGGCTCGCCGGTGCGCATCGCCGCACTGTCGGAGGGAACCCTGGTCGTCAACCGCGAGTTGGCCTACCTGGCGGCGAACCCGACGGGCGCCCCGCCGCCCAGCGCACTGCAGTTCGCCCTGTTCGCCAGTCCGGAACTCGGCGTGATGCAGACCTACCTGCCCAACGGGTTCACGGTGCCAATAGTGAATTACACGGTGGAGGCCCTGACAAATACCCAGTACGACGTCAGCGTGGTGTTCTCCCAGTACGACGCCTGGGCCAATCCGCCGGACCGGCCGTGGAACATCCCGGCAGTCGTCAACTCACTGTTCGGGACGGCCTATTACCACAACCAGACGGCATACGCGTCGATGTCGGACACCGTCACGGTGTCCAGCGTCCTCACTCCGCTGGGCGGCACCATCACCACCTACATGATTCCGTCACCGACGCTGCCGATGCTGCTGCCGCTGCAGCAACTCGGCGTCCCGCAGCCAATCGTCAACGGTCTGAACACATTTCTGCAGCCGATCGTCAACAGCGGCTATTCATCGCTGACGCCCGGGGCCGGCCCGTACTTCTCCCACGGCTCACTTGTCCTGAACTGACGACCGCAACGACATCGGCGGCACATAGCTGCCGATCAGTGTCCGGTGCCACCAGGCGTGGTCGCGACGCAGCTCGGCGGGCGTGGTGAACCGGTACTTGTACAGCTGCGCGCGCACGTACCGCGGCGGTGAATCCGGAAACGGGTTCCGGCGCAACAGCTTCAAGGTCTCCGGGTCGTTGCGCAACAGCCGGTGCAGAAAGGGGGTCATCCACGCCACCGCGTAACCGGGCGAGATGGCGGCGAACCACATCAACCAGTCCAGTCGCAGATGGTAGGGCGCGAACTGGCGCGGTAGTCGCCGCAACGCGGTGGGCTTGCCTTTGAATTCATATTCCTGCCAGGCGGTCTCAGCACCGATCGACGCATCGGCGGTGCCTTCGATCACCACCTCCTGACGAATGCGGCTGATGCTGCCGAACGCGCCGTAGGTATTGCACAAATGAAAGGCGTTGAAGGACATATTCATCCGCTGGCCCGGCGAAAGCATGTTGCGGACCGGCCAGTAGCTCAGCACCAGCATCAGCGCGGTCACAGCGATCACCGGCACCACGAACCACACCGGGGGATGGGGCACGGCCCCGAAGGCGCCAACGTGCACCAACACGGCCACTGAACCGACGTCGACGGCGCTGAACGCCAGAAAGATCGTCAGCCAGTTCAGCCAGGCGAAGTTACCCGAAGCCACCAGCCACAGCTGGGTGACGACAATAACGGCAGCCGCGATACTGGCGAAGGGTTGCGGGGCGAACAATCCGAACGGCACCACCAGCTGTGCAAAGTGGTTGCCCGCTACTTCAATTCGATGCAGCGGCCGGGGCAGGTGATGGAAGAACCAGCTCAACGGGCCCGGCATCGGCTGGGTTTCGTGGTGATAGTCAAGACAACTGAGATCGCGCCAGCAGGAATCGCCGCGCATCTTGATCAGCCCCGCGCCGAACTCGACGCGGAACAACAGCCAGCGCACCAACCACAACGTCAGCACGGGTGGAGCCACCTGCGCGTTGCCCAGAAAGATCATCAGGAAACCGGTTTCCAGCAGCAGGGACTCCCAACCGAACCCGTACCACACCTGGCCCACGTTGACGATCGACAGATACAGCACCCAGAGCGTCGCCCACATCGCCACCGCCGCCCACAACGGCACTAGGTCCAGCCCGCCGACCGTCGCGGCCGCCAAGGCCGCGCCGAACCACGCCACCCCGGCGAACAACCGGTCGGAATAGCGCAGGTGAAAGATGCTCGGCGCCCGCCAGAACGAGCGTTTCGCCAGGTGCACCGGCACCGGCAGCATCCCGCGCTCCCCGATCAGGGCCCGGAACTGCCGCGCCGCCGCCACGAACGCAACGAGGTAGATCGCGGCAACGCCGCGCTCCAGGACCAGTGCACCCAGCCGATATTCGGGTGCCGAAAACCAGTTCATGGCCCACAACTCCTCGGACTATGGCGACTACGTGCAATTTCGCATAGCGCGCCCCGATTCACCTGTATGGTCCTCTGCGTCGTATCGTCCGCTCTTTCCGGCGCCAGAAAGTCGAGCAGAGAATTGCACAAAGCTGAATTCCTAAACCGCGTTGTCGGCCGTCGCCGGATGTTGGCGATGGCGGGTTTGGGAGCGGCGGCCGCGGCTGCGCCGAGAGCCGCGGCAGCACCGGAGATCCCGCCGGCGAGCTATGACGCCATGCTGTTGATGTGCATCGACCCTCGGTTCGTGAATCCCACCAATGAGTACATGCTGGGACGGGGCCTGGTGAACCGGTACAGCCAGTTCGCTCTGGCCGGTGCCGCAGCGGGCGCGGTGTCCCAGCACTGGGAGGCGTGGCACAACACGTTCTGGGACAACCTGGCTGCATCCATCGAATTGCACTCGATCAACGGCATTTTCGTGGTCAACCATCGCGACTGTGGCGCGGTGCAGATCGCCTACGGCCCCGATGCGATCTCAACCCCGGAACGTGAGACGGCCACGCACGAACGGATTCTCGGTACGTTCCGCGAGGAGGCGCTGCGCCGCCATCCTGGAATCGACGTAGAGACCTGGCTGATGGCGCTCGACGGCTCAGTGGAGCAGATCGGGCCCCGCAGTCTTTGACCGCCGTGGCATTACCACCACCGAGGTAGCCACCGCGGCGAGCGAAATCAGCGCCAGCAGTTGAACACTGGCCGAATGTCCCGCGTAACCGTCGACCGAGCGCCACGGATGGCGCGACAGTACCGCGCCGGCCAACACGATGCCACCGGCGCTCAGGCCGACCGCCAGCCCCTCGCGCCACCGGTCCGGCGCGACATGCAGCACGGCGAGCAAGGCCCCGACCACCAGAGCGCCGGGCAGACCGGCGATCATCGCCCCCGCTCCGAGCACGGCGACCCCGGCCCAGGGGCCGGGACGCCACGGTGCCGCCGGCGGCCCGTCGTCGCCCCCGACTCTGCGCCGCCAGAACGCCAGCACCGCCAGCAGCGGCAACAAGCTCAACCCCACACCGAGACCGGCTCGATAGATCGCATTCGAGGTGAAGGTCAGCGTGATCGTGTCCGCGGCTCCGGCGGGCACCACCCAACCCTGCTGCCACCCGTTGACCGCCACCGGCGTCAGACGCGCTCCGTTGCTCGCGCGGGCCACCCACCCGGGATTGATGCTCTCCGGAATCACCAGCACCCGCTCGCTTCCCGAGGCCGGCGCCCGCACCTCACGCCGGGCCGCTCCCCAGGCTCCAAGCTCGGCGGAAATGACTGGTGCAGCTGGTGATTGGGGCAGCACGGGCAGCCACGCGCCGTCCACTACGAAAGCCGCCCCCGGACTGATCAGCAACTCCTGCCGGCCTGCCGGCAACTCGATAGGCCCCGGTTCACAGGGCTGCGCCGCGATCGGCGCACCGTCCAGCAGGGCCCCCGCCGTGGTCCGGATCGAGGTGTGCAGGAATCTGCCCGCGACCGCGAGCACGGGACCGTGTTCGCAGTCGACGAAAACCTCCCGCGAGCGCGTGGCTGCGCCACCGCGGGCCGCCGCGATCGGGTTGCCGTCGGCGCCCAGCGCCACGATCTCGGCCAGCCCGGGTGGCTTGAGCTGGTCGAAGCCCAGCGCGTTGCGGTCGATGATGTCCTGCCAATCGAGCAGGCTCACCGTGACGGAGTCGGTCACCCGGGGGTGCAGTGTCAGCGTCTGGACGTCGCGGCCCGGATCCACCGCCTGCACCTGCGGCCCGTCGCCGAGATCCACCGCCACCATGGTCGGATGGGCGGGCAGCGTCGTGCGGCTGGGCGCCAGCCGCAGCCCGGTCACTTCGGTGGCCCGCGGCAGCTTGAGGGTGAGCGTCGCGGGCGTCTTGTACTGCACCACCCGCTGCGGAGCTGTCCAGGCCGTCGCCGGATCGCCGTCGGTCGCCGCATACGCCGAGCCGGGCACCTCGACCAGGTCCGAATCTCCGTACGCCCGAGCGGTATTGGGCTCTGCGATCAAGTCGGCCAGTTTGGGGCCCTGCCGCGGGCGGACCCACACCGTCGGCGTCACCGATACCGGGGCCGGCACCGTCAAGGTGCGACTCATGTTGACCGGCTCCTCGGGGGCCAGCGCCATCGACGCCGCGCAGTGCATGCTGACAGGTCCCGGCGCGCAACCGGGCCGGCCCAGTAGTTCGGCGCCCAGGTCCCAGCCCGCGATCGTCGCGCCGGGCGGCGGCCCCGGCACCGACACCGTGTGGCGCAACTGCACCGGATGGGCGAAACCGGACGCGTCGTACTGAGTGACCGTCAGGTCGGTGATCCCGAACTGCACCCCGGCCGATCCGTCATCGGTGCCGGCGGCGGTGATCCGCACCCACGGCGTCTCACCGACCGGCAGTGCGACGCTCAACGGCTTGCCGGATTCGTCGAACCGCAACGTGGTGCTGCCGTTGGCCGTCTCCACCAGAATGCGGCGCACCTGCGCGCCGACGGCCGATGCGCTAGGTGTGAGGGTGAGGACCGCGTTGGTCACCGGATGATCGAAATCGACCCGGAGCCACTGTCCGACGGCGGCCTGCAGGGCGTTGGACACCCAGGCGGTGGCCGGGTCGCCGTCGACGGCGGCGGCAGGGGAGGTCGCCACCGCGACATCGGGCAGGGCCGTGGCGTCCGACGACGAACTCGACACCGTGATGCGGCCGCCGGTCCAGCTCCCGTAGACGGTGTCGGCGCCGGGGACGGGGTAGTCCGGCACCCGGTTGAAGGTGTGCCGGGCGTCTCCCGGTGCCCGGATCGCCGACGAGTGCAGGTCGACGCGACCGTAGTCGGTCTCGCGGGCCAACGGGGTGTCGGTGACGGTGACCACCGGCGTCGGTAGCCCGGCGGCCTGGGCGTCGGCCGTCATCAGCACCGGACCCAGCGGCGGCCCGCCCAGCAGCCGCCGTCGTTCGTCCAGCCGCAGCAGCACTTCGGGCCCACCGTCGACGCGGGGCAGTCGCGCAGCGTCGGTGAAGTAGGGCGCGCCGGCATTGCCGTTGGTGCCCACCCGGTAGATCTGCACGGCCGGGTACCGCGGTCGCAACCCGGAGTCGTTGACGAAGCCGGCCAGCAGTCCGGGGCCCACCGGGGCCCCGAACTGGGCCACCTCGGTCAGCCCCGGTGACCCCGCGATGGCGTGGTGCACCAGGATGGGCCGGGCTGACCGCGACGATTCGGGGTCCAGATCGTTGCGCACCACCACATACGAAATGCCTTGTCGGGCAAGGGTGTCGGCAAGGCCGGCGGATGACCGCCCGGCGGCGAACAGTCGTTGCACCGAATCCAGCGCGCGAATGGTCTGCGGCGGTGTCAGCGGAATCGAGTCGCGTACCCCCCAGGCACTGCTGCCCAGTACCTGCAGTGGCTCGTCGTGACTAGTGCCCCACACCTGGGTCGCGAAGGGAGCGCCGGGCACCACCAGCACCCGCCCGTCCCGGTGGGCGGTGAGCCAGTCGGCCGCCTCATGCCAGTAGTCGGGCAGCGCGCTGAACGTGCCGGGCGGGGTCAGGCGTGCCGACCAGCCCAGCGCGGTGCTGACCATCAGCCCGACGAGCGCGACGATCCCCACCGCCACCCGGCGGTCCCGCTCCGGATGAGCAAACGCGGCCAGCCACGTCGCCTTGGGCGCGCTGCCCGGTAGCGGAATCCGGCCCAGCAGGTGTGTGAAACCGAGCACCAGCGGAATCCGCACCACCGGCCCCAGCTTGTGCACGTTGCGCAGCGGGGTGCCGGCGCCGTCCAGGAACGTCTGCACCTGATGAGCGACCGGCGATCCCAGCCCACCGCTGTAGCCGACGGCCAGCAACGTCACGCCGACCAGCAGCATCGTGACCAACCGGCCGCGGGCCGGCATCGCGGTACCGGCCAACCCGGCCAGCCCGGCCCCGGCTACCAGGCAGGTGCCCAGAATCGCCACCGGCCCGGTCACCAGCGGCGCCCCCGCCGTCGCGGTGGGCGCCACAAACGGGGTCCAGCTGTCGGTTCCGCGCAGCAGCTCCACCAGCGACGACCACTGCGTCGTCACGCCCGAGGATTCGATGAAGTCCAGAAACGGCGGGCTGACGCCGCGCAACTGGCTCAGCGCCACCACCCACCACAGCACCGCCGGCACCAGCGCCACCGCCAGCCACGCGGCGTAGCGCAGCCAGCGCCGATTGGGCCGGTGCGCGGCCAGCCAGATCGCCGCCGGCAGGCAACCGGCCAGCGTCGCGATCGCATTCACGGCGCCCATGAGCGCCACCGCGATCCCCGCCTGTGCGGCCAGCACCCGGGCGGGTCGCCGTGAATCACCCCGCAGGGCGAGAATCGTCGGCAGCAGCACCCAGGGCGCGAGCATCATCGGCAGCGTTTCCGAGGAGATCGATCCCAGCGTGGTCAGCACCCGCGGCGACAGCGCGAACGCGACGGCGCCCAGCAGCCGGGAGCTCGGGCTGCCGATGCCCAGAGCCTCGGCGACCCGCAGCATGCCCCAGAAACCCACCGTCAACAGCAGCGCCCACCACAAGCGCTGGGTGACCCAGCCGGGCACGCCGAGCGCGTGGCCGATCAGGAAGAACGTGCCATGCGGAAACAGATAGCCGTAAGCCTGGTTCTGCGTCTGGCCGAACGGCAGGTCGCTGCTCCACAGGTTGGTGGCACGGGCGAGGAAGCGCAGCGGGTTGGCGGTGAGGTCCAGTTTGGTGTCGGGGGAGACCTGGCCAGGTGACTGCAGGAACGACAGAGCCAGCGATACGGCTCCGACCAACAGCAGCCAGCGACGCGACAGGGCCGAAAGCTCGCCCTTCGGTTCGCTAGCTACGGTTGCCGTACTCGACCCGGTTGAGCACCGATGACGACGGATCGCCCCCGGGCAGTGGCGGCTTCGTGTCCTGCTGGACCATCAAGGTGACGCCGAAGACCGCGGCCGCGCCGAGCAGCAGGCCGACAACCACACTGGCGGCAGCGGGCGCGACGATCCGGTTCATGTACCCGAACCTAGCAGAAGGACGTCGGGCATCGGTCGCCGTACTGGACCACCGTGGACATCACCACCGGCACCGGTTCCGGCTGAGCGGGCGCCCCGTCACCACCCGAGACGGCGAGCGTCACCACCACGCCCCCAGAACCCGGCGGTGAAACGCCCGTGACAGCATGTCCGGATGGCTTTTCCGCGCACCCTGGCCGTCCTTGCCGCCGCGTCGATGCTGGTCGTCGCCTGCCACGGCGGGACCAAGCCGGGGAAGTCGTCGGCCACCAGCAGCTCCGGCTCCCCGAGTTCCAGCTCCACCCCGGCGGCTGCGCCGGGTCCCCGGGTGTGCGCCGACCCGCCCGACGTCCCGGGCAAGATCCCCAACCTGCGCGACAAGCTGGCCCAGCTGCTGATGGTCGGGGTGCGTGACGCCGCCGATGCCAGGGCCGTGGTCACCGACTTCCACGTCGGCGGCATCCTCATCGGCAGTGACACCGACCTGAGCATGCTGCCCGGCCCGCTGGCCGAGATCGCCAACGCCGCCAGTCCGCTGCCGCTTGCGGTCGGGGTCGACGAAGAGGGCGGCCGGGTGTCGCGGCTGCGGACGCTGCTGGACGGCCGCGGCCCGACCGCCAAGGAGATGGCGCAGACGATGACGGCCCAGCAGGTGCACGACCTGGCACTGACCCGGGGCCGCAAGATGAAGGAACTCGGTTTCACCGTCGACTTCGCGCCGGTGGTCGACGTGACCGACGAGCCCGACGACAGCGTGATCGGCGACCGCTCGTTCGGCGCGGATCCGGCGAAGGTAACCGAATACGCCGGCGCCTACGCCCAGGGTCTGCGCGACGCGAAGCTGCTGCCGGTGCTCAAGCACTTTCCCGGGCACGGCCACGGCTCCGGTGACTCGCACACCGGCGGGGTCACCACGCCGCCGCTGTCGGACCTGATCGCCAACGACCTGGTGCCGTACCGCACCCTGCTCAACGCCATCCCGGTGGCGGTGATGGTCGGTCACATGCAGGTGCCCGGGTTGACCGGCAGTGACCCGGCCAGCCTGAGCAAGGCCGCGCTCGACCTGCTGCGCGGCGGCACCGGCTACGGCGGACCGCCGTTCAACGGCCCGGTGTTCAGCGACGACGTGTCCAGCATGGCGGCCATCTCCGACCGGTTCGGGGTGACGGAGGCGGTGCTCAAGACGCTGCAGGCCGGCACCGACATCGCGCTGTGGGTGACCACCAAGGAGGTGCCCGCCGTGCTCGACCGGCTCGAGCAGGCGGTCAACGCCGGCGATCTGCCGGTGCAGCAGGTGGACGCCTCGCTGGTCCGGGTGGCGGCCATGAAGGGCGTTACGGCCCAGTGTGGCCGCTGACGGAAAGTGCTTACCCTTGATGGGAATAGATAGGGGATAGCAATGGCGGGTGGTACCAAGCGGTTACCGCGTGCTGTCCGCGAGCAGCAGATGCTCGATGCCGCTGTACAGATGTTCTCGGTCAACGGCTACCACGAGACGTCGATGGACACGATCGCCGCAGCCGCCGAGATCTCCAAGCCGATGCTCTACCTCTACTACGGCTCCAAGGAAGACCTCTTCGGCGCCTGCCTGAACCGGGAGATGAGCCGCTTCATCGACGCGGTGCGCGCCGATATCGACTTCACGCAGAGTCCAAAAGATCTGCTGCGCAACACTATTGTCGCGTTCCTGCGTTACATCGACGAGAACCGCGCGTCCTGGATCGTCATGTACACCCAGGCCACCAGCTCGCAGGCGTTCGCCCACACCGTGCGAGAGGGCCGCGAGCAGATCATCGAACTGGTGGCTGGGCTGGTGCGGGCCGGTACCCGCAGCCCGCGCTCGGACGCCGAAATCGAAATCATGGCAGTGGCTTTGGTGGGCGCCGGTGAGGCGGTGGCCAGCCGGCTGAGCACCGGTGACATTGACGTCGATGCCGCCGCCGCCATGATGATCGACCTGTTCTGGGCCGGCCTGCGGGGGGCGCCGCCCGATCGCGAAGGGTCCGGCGCCGTCATCGGCTAGGAAACCGAGGACCGGTCGACTGGGAAGTCGAAGTAGGTGTCCGGGTAGGGCTCCGGCTGATAGGTGTAGTGCCACCATTCGTTCGCATAGTTGACGAAGCCCTGTTGCTGCAGAACATCTTTCAGCAGCATCCGATTCTCCAGCTGGTACCCCTGGATCGCCTGGGTGTGCGCGAGCGGATCGAAACAGTCGAAACCCGAGCCCATGTCGATCGAGTCATCGGGGAACCGCGCCGCTGCCGGGGCCGTGCAATCGACGAGCGGCTGGCCCGGAACATACGGCGCGGTCGGCGCGGCGGGCAGCCGTACCACGCTGAGATCGACGGTGCTGCCCCGGCTGTGCCCCGAGCGGGAGTCGATGTATCCGTTGCGGAACAGAACCGCCTTGTCGACGCGCGGGTAGAACTCGGCCTTCATCCGTTGATCGGCGAGATCGCCTGCCCACCTGACGAAGTCGTCGACGGCCCGCTGCGGCCGGTAGCAGTCGTACACTTTGAGCGTGTAGCCGCGTGGGATCAGCTGCTGCTGGGCGCGGTGCAGCCCTTCCGCTGCCACGCGGGTCAGAATGCACAGCGGGGCGCGATAGCCGTCGACCGGATCGCCGGTGAAGTTGTGTGGTGTGTAGTAGCGGATATCCGCCTCGATCGTCGGGTCGACGTCCTGCAGCACCACGAAGGCGGCCGGTTCGGCCCGGGCGACGGGGAGCCTGGCTGTCATTAGCGCGACCAGCAGAACGGCGCCGGCGACCGGCCGGACCCTGGCAAACATGCGTCATCATGGACCGCCGGCAACCGGTGCGCAACCGCTTCGGTGGCCGTATTGTCGGCAGGCGTGCCCCGCAAGCCCGGCCCGGACTATTTCTGTGCCTTCTTCTGTGCGGTCGTCATCGTGGGCCTGCTGGCCGGTCTGGCCGGGTTGACCACCACGGTGGTGCTGCGTTCGGTCGAACACCTCACGTATCACTACACTTTCGGCTCGCTGCTCGACGGGATCACCGGCAGCAGCCCGGTCCGGCGGGCGGTGGGCCCTATGATCGGCGCGGCACTGGCCGGCCTGGGCTGGTGGCTACTGCGGCGCCGAGTGCCGGTGCCGCCGCTGGCGGGCACCATCGCCCGGCACGAACGGGTGCCGCGGCTGACCTGGAGCATCGACGCCCTGCTTCAGGTGGTCCTGGTCGGCTCCGGCGCCTCCCTGGGCCGCGAAGGCGCGCCGCGCCAATTCGCGGCTGTGCTAGGCGATTTCGGCACGTCCTGGCTGAAGAGGCTGTCGCCGGGCGACCGGGAGATCCTGCTGGCCTGCGCCGCCGGCGCCGGGCTCGGCGCGGTGTACGCAGTCCCGCTGGCCGGTGCGCTCTTCACATTGCGGATCCTGCTGAACACCTGGCGGCTGCGCGCTGTCGGCGCCGCGTTGATCACGTCGAGCCTGGCCGTCGCGGTCGGCTCGGCGGTCACCCACGACCAGAACGAACTACATTGGCCCAGTGCGGAATCCGCGTACCTGCTGAGTGCGCACGGGCTGGCCCTGGCGCCGGTCGCCTTCGCGGTGGGCTGGGTGTTCAACAAGATCATCGCCGCAGCGCGCCCGGCGCAACTCATCCGATCCTGGGTGCTGATCCCCGCCCTGGCCGGCGCCGGGTTGCTGACCGGAATCTGTTCGCACTGGTGGCCCGAACTGCCCGGCAACGGCAAGAGCGTGCTCACCGTCAGCCTCGCCTCCGGCATGACACTGGCATCAGCGGCCGTCATCCTGGCGCTCAAACCGGTGCTGACGGCGCTGTTCCTGCGCGCCGGCGGCGCCGGCGGCCTGCTCACCCCGTCGCTGGCCACCGGGGCGGCGGCCGGGACCCTGCTGGTGCTGAGCCTCAATCAGGTGGCGGGAACGCACCTGCACGGGCCGGTGATCTCGCTGGGCGCCGCCGCCGGGGTGCTTGCGGTGACGCAGCGCTCGCCGATCTGGGCGGCGCTGTTCGTCTGGGAGTTGGCGCGGCCGCCGATCTGGATGCTGCTCGTGTTCGCCGTCACCGCGGTCGGAGCGCACGCCCTGGACACGCTCGCGCTGCGCCGGCGTCGCAGGCGGCTGGACGACCGGGCGGGCTAGAGGGGCTGAACCGTCCCCGTCAGGTGCGGGTAGCCCTTGGAGATGTGGCGCAGCGACAACTCCCATCCGTCTTGCCCATCGACTTTGCGCTCGTCGATGTAGAGCCCCGCGGTCGCCGGCAACAGCACCGGCTTGCCGAACCGCACCGAATACCGCACGGCATCCGGGAAGTGGGCTTCGATATTTGCCAAGACCGCTGCGGCACTGAACATTCCGTGAGCGATGACGGTGGGGAAGCCGAACAGCTTGGCGGCCACCGAGTTGGTGTGGATCGGATTGTGGTCGCCGCCGACTGCGGCGTAACGACGGATCTGCGACGGGGTGATGCGCAGCACCGCCGACGGCGGCGGCAGCTTGGGCTGCTTCTGCGGCGGCGGCTTGGGCTCGTCGGACAGGCTGGTGCGCTGCTGGTGCAGGAAGGTGGTCACCTGGTGCCACGCCGGTTCGTTGCCGACGCTGACGTCGGTGACCAGGTCGACCAGCAGACCCTTGCGGTGCTCGCGCAGGTTCTCGGCGTGCACCCGCACGCCGACCGTGTCGGTCACCGAGATCGGCCGGTACTGCGTGATCTGGTTCTCGGTGTGCACCGAACCCATTGCGGAGAACGGGAAGTCGAAGCCGGTCACCAACGACATCACCGACGGGAAGGTGAGCGCGAAGGGATACGTCAGCGGCACGTTGTTGCCGAAGCGCAGCCCGGTGACCGCCGCGTAAGCGGCCACGTTCGCGGCGTCGATCGGCAGTTCCTCGACCGTGACGGTGCGGTTGGGCAGCTGGTCGGACCGGGACACTACCGGCAGCGCCCCGGCCACTGCCCGCAGCATGTTGCGAAGCCCACTGGGTTGGTTCACTGTCAGGCCCCGATCATCGCCTGGCCGCAGACCCGGATCACATTGCCCGTCACGGCGTTCGAGGCCGGGCTCGCGAAATAGGCGATGGTCTCGGCGACGTCGACGGGCTGGCCGCCCTGCAGCATCGAGTTCATTCGGCGGGCCACCTCGCGGGTGGCCAGCGGGATGGCGGCCGTCATCTCGGTCTCGATGAAGCCGGGCGCCACCGCGTTGATGGTGATGCCCTTTTCGGCCAGTTGCGGAGCCAGTGCCTGGGTGATGCCGATCATGCCGGCCTTGGTGGTGCCGTAGTTGGTCTGGCCGCGGTTGCCCGCGATCCCGGCGATCGACGACAACCCGATCACCCGGCCGCCGTCGGCGAGGGTGCCGTTGGCCACCAGTCCTTCGGTGAGCCGCAGCGGCGCAAGCAGATTGACGGCAATCACGGCGTCCCAGCGGGCGTCATCCATGTTGGCCAGCAGTTTGTCGCGGGTGATGCCGGCGTTGTTCACCAGGATGTCGGCCTTGCCGCCGTGGTGGTCGCGCAGGTGCTCGGAGATCTTCTCGACCGCGTCCTCGGCCGTGACGTCCAGCCACAACGGGGTGCCGCCCACCTTGCTCGCGGTCTCCGCCAGCGCCTCGGCGGCCGACTCCACGTCGATCGCGACCACGCGGGCGCCGTCCCGGCCGAACACCTCCGCGATGGTGGCGCCGATGCCGCGCGCGGCCCCGGTGACGATCGCGACCTTGCCGTCCAGCGGCCGGTCCCAGTCGGCCGGCGGCGTCGAGTCGGCCGCGCCGACGTAGAACACCTGGCCGTCGACGTAGGCCGACTTGGCCGAGAGGATGAACCGCATGGTGGATTCCAGGCCGGTGGCGGCCGGTTTGGCGTCCGGCGCCAGGTACACCAGCGCCGAGGTGCCGCCGCGGCGCAGTTCCTTGCCGACCGAGCGGGTGAAGCCCTCCAGTGCGCGTTGAGCGATGCGCTCGTGTGGGCTCTCGATCGCGTCGGGCGTGGTGCCTACCACCACGACCCGCGCCGACGGGCCGAGGTTGCGCACGACGGGAGTGAAGAAGTCGTGCAAGGCCTTGAGGCCGGTCGGCTCGGTGATGCCGGTGGCGTCGAACACCAGGCCGCCGAACGAGTCCGCCCATCGTCCGCCCAGGTTGTTGCCCACCAGGTCGTAGTCGGAGTCCAGCGCCGCCCGCAGCGGCTCGGCAACCCGGCCCGCACCGCCGATCAGCAGCGACCCGGCCAGCGGCGGGTCGCCGGGCCGGTACCGGCGCAGCGTCTCGGGTTGAGGGACTCCAAGTTGCTTGGCCAGGAACGATCCGGGGCCGGAGTTGACCACCTGGGAGAACAGATCGGGCGAGACCTTGGGTGCCACTGAGCTTGCCTTCCGTGTCAGGGGAGGAACTTACTTGAGAGTAAGAACACTGGGTAGTATTGCCTGCGAAACGCTGATACCCCAAAACTAACCCCCCGGACTACCGGCGATCGACGGAGACAACAGTGGCCCCTGCCAGTGACCAGACCAAGCGCCGCGTCGCAGTACTCGGCGGCAACCGCATCCCCTTCGCACGCTCGGACGGCGCCTACGCGGACGCGTCCAACCAGGACATGTTCACCGCGGCCCTGGGCGGACTGGTGGACCGGTTCAACCTGCGGGGCGAGCGCCTGGGCGCGGTGGTCGGTGGCGCGGTGCTCAAGCACAGCCGTGACTTCAATCTCATGCGCGAATGCGTGCTCGGTTCGGAACTGAACCCGCACACTCCGGCCTTCGACATCCAGCAGGCCTGCGGCACCGGTCTGCAGGCGGCCATCGCGGCCGCAGACGGCATTGCGGCGGGCCGCTATGACGTTGCGGCGGCCGGGGGCGTGGACACCACCTCCGACCCGCCGATCGGACTGGGCGACGACCTTCGCCGCACCCTGCTCAAGCTGCGGCGTGCCAAGTCCAACGTGCAGCGGCTGAAGCTGGTGGGCACCCTGCCGGCCAACCTGGGTATCGAGATCCCGGCCAACAGCGAGCCACGCACCGGCAAGTCGATGGGCGAGCACGCCGCAGTCACCGCCAAGGAGATGGGGATCAAGCGCGTCGACCAGGACGAATTGGCCGCGGCCAGCCACCGCAACATGGCCGACGCCTACGACCGCGGGTTCTTCGACGACCTGGTGTCGCCCTTCCTGGGCCTGTACCGCGACGACAACCTGCGGCCCAATTCCAGTCCGGAGAAGCTCGCCACCCTGCGCCCGGTGTTCGGGGTGAAGGCCGGCGACGCGACCATGACCGCCGGCAACTCGACCCCGCTGACCGACGGCGCCTCGGTGGCGTTGCTGGCCACCGAGCAGTGGGCGGCCGACCACAACGTGGCGCCGCTGGCCTTCCTGGTGGACTCCGAGACCGCCGCCGTCGACTACGTCAACGGTTATGACGGACTGTTGATGGCGCCCACCTACGCGGTGCCGCGCCTGCTCGCGCGCAACGGCCTGAGCCTGCAGGATTTCGACTTCTACGAGATCCACGAGGCGTTCGCTTCGGTGGTGCTGGCGCACCTGCAGGCGTGGGAGTCCGAGGAGTACTGCAAGGAGCGGCTGGGGCTCGACGCTGCGCTGGGCTCCATCGACCGGTCCAAACTGAACGTCAACGGGTCGTCACTGGCCGCGGGGCATCCGTTTGCGGCCACCGGCGGGCGCATCCTGGCGCAGACGGCCAAGCAACTGGCGCAGAAGAAGGCCGAAACGGGCGGCCAGGTGCGCGCGCTGATCTCGATCTGCGCGGCGGGCGGACAGGGCGTGGCAGCGATTCTCGAGGCCTGACGGCGTGCTGAAAATCACCGGTCAAATTTTGGATTTATTTGGTTAGGCACGCGCACATATGGGTAACCGCTCGAACGGATAGCCCCGTGTTGTGGTCTGACCCCCCGACCCCGACGGCAACGCGGGGCAATCCCTGGATCGATTGCCGGTCAGCGTGGACGGGCGAACGAGAAGGGCCGCCGCTGGAGTGAGGGGATCCAGCGGCGGTCTTTTTGCGTTCCGGCCGCTCCGTCCCGCACCCCGCTATGTGACCCGGCGCTTGCGCCGAGATTGAACGTGCGCACACCCTTCACGGCGTGTCGTGTGTGTGGTGTCAGTGTCGCGCCGGCGGGCCCAACGGAATTGCCGCCAAACGCAAAAATCCCCCCGCCGCAGCGGGGGGATTTTCGTCGTAGCTACTCAGAAAGCGGCTTCGTCGAGCTCCATGATGTCGTTGTCCAGGGTCTCGATCACCTCGCGGGTGCTGGTCAACAGCGGCAGGAAGTTCTTCGCGAAGAACGACGCGACCGCGATCTTGCCCTCGTAGAAGGACCGCTCGGCACCGTCGGCTCCGGCGTCCAGGGCCTCGATCGCCACGGCGGCCTGACGCTGCAGCAACCAGCCGATGACCAGATCACCGACGCTCATCAGGAACCGCACCGAACCCAAGCCCACCTTGTACAGGCTGGTGACGTCCTCCTGAGCGGCCATCAGGTAGCCGGTCAGCGAGGCAGCCATCGCCTGGACGTCGGTGAGTGCCTTGGCCAGCAGCGCCCGCTCGCTCTTGAGCCGCCCGTTGCCGGACTCGCTGTCGACGAACTTCTGGATCTCGCCCGACACGTGCGCCAGGGCCACGCCCTTGTCGCGCACGATCTTGCGGAAGAAGAAGTCCTGCGCCTGGATGGCGGTGGTGCCTTCGTACAGGGAGTCGATCTTGGCGTCCCGGATGTACTGCTCGACCGGGTAGTCCTGCAGGAAGCCGGACCCACCGAAGGTCTGCAGGCTCTCGGTGAGCTTGGCGTAAGCCTGCTCGGAGCCGACGCCCTTGACGATCGGGAGCAGCAGGTCGTTGATCTTGGCGGCCAGCTCCGGGGTCACCCCGTGCACCGCCTCGGCGACCGCCGCGTCCTGGAACGTGGCGGTGTACAGGTACAGCGCCCGCAGGCCCTCGGCGTATGCCTTCTGGGTCATGAGCGACCGGCGCACGTCGGGGTGGTGCGTGATGGTGACCCGGGGAGCCGTCTTGTCGGTCATCTGGGTCAGGTCGGCACCCTGGACGCGGGATTTGGCGTACTCCAGCGCATTCAGGTATCCGGTGGACAGGGTGGCGATGGCTTTGGTGCCCACCATCATGCGGGCCTGCTCGATCACCTCGAACATCTGCGCAATGCCGTCGTGCACCTCGCCGACCAGCCAGCCGATGGCGGGCTTGTCGTGCTGGCCGAGGGACAGCTCACAGGTGGCCGAAACCTTCAGGCCCATCTTGTGCTCGACGTTGGTGACGTACACGCCGTTGCGCTCGCCCGGCTCGCCCGTCTCGGGGTCGAACAGGAACTTGGGCACGAAGAAGAGCGAAAGTCCCTTGGTGCCCGGGCCGGCACCCTCGGGGCGGGCCAGGACCAGGTGGAAGATGTTCTCGAACAGGTCGCCGGAGTCACCCGAGGTGATGAAGCGCTTCACACCGTCGATGTGCCAGGTGCCGTCCTCCTGCTGGACAGCCTTGGTGCGGCCGGCGCCGACGTCCGAGCCGGCATCCGGCTCGGTCAGCACCATGGTCGAACCCCAGCGCCGCTCGGCGGCCAGCACGGCCCACTTCCGCTGCTCCTCGGTACCGAGGTGGTAGAGGATCTGGGCGAAACCGGCGCCGCCGGCGTACATCCACACTGCCGGGTTGGAGCCGAGGATGTGCTCGTTGATGGCCCACATCAGCGCCTTGGGCATCGGCATGCCGCCCAGCGCCTCGTCGAGGCCCGCCTTGTCCCAGCCGGCGTCGATCACCGCGTTGACGGACTTCTTGAACGACTCCGGCAGGGTCACCGAGAAAGTCTTGGGGTCGAAGGTCGGCGGGTTGCGGTCACCTTCGATGAAAGATTCGGCGACGGGCCCTTCGGCCAACCGGGCCACCTCCGCCAGGATCTCGCGGCCGGTGTCGGCGTCCAGGTCGCTGAATTCACCCTGGCCTAAGGCCTTGTCAACACCCAGCACCTCGAACAGGTTGAATTCCTGGTCACGAACGTTGCTCTTGTAGTGGCTCACTACGGTCCTCCTCGTTGAGAATGCCACCTGTGGTTGGGTACTAGGTCTAAGTTACCCACCAGTAACACCGTTAAAATATCTCGGCTTCGTTGTTCAACGCAAGTCGATGTGAGGAACATTTCACGGTCTAACTAACCAACCGGTTGGGATACGGCTGATCGCAGCCCTGGCATACCTGCTTACCTGCGGCGATGATGGAGCGGATGTCGAATGTGGGGAGCGTCACGGCCCTTCCGATAGTGGATCTGGGGGCCGATTCCGACCGGCTGCGCGCCAGTCTGCGGCGGGCCGCACACGAGGTGGGCTTCTTCTATCTGCTCGGTCACGGGGTTCCCGCCGGGCTGGTGGCCCGGGTGCTCGATGCGGCGCGGCGGCTGTTTGCGCTGCCGCAGGCCGAGAAGGATGCCATCGCGATGGTGCGCAGCCCGCACTTCCGTGGCTACACCCGGCTGGGTGGGGAGTTGACCCGGGGCGAAGTCGACTGGCGCGAGCAGATCGACATCGGCCCGGAGCGTCCGCCCATCGGCGGACCCGGCCGGCCCGACTATCTATGGCTGCAGGGCCCCAACCAGTGGCCGGCCGCCATGCCTGATCTGCCGGGCATCGTCGCGCAGTGGGATGCTGCGTTGTCCGGCGTAGCGCGCACGTTGCTGCGGCACTGGGCGGCCGCCCTCGGCGCCCCGCCGGACGTCTTCGACGAGGCCTTTGCCGACCGGCCCGCAACGCTGATCAAGATCATCCGGTACCCGGCGCACGCCGCATCCCCGCAGGGCGTCGGCGCTCACAAGGACTCCGGGGTGCTCACGCTGCTGCTGGCCGAGCCGGGCAGCCGGGGCCTGCAGGTACGACGGTCTCCGGGGCAGGATCGCTGGGTCGACGTCCCACCGGTGGACGGCGCTTTCGTCGTCAACATCGGTGAGTTGCTCGAGGTGGCCACCGGGGGCTACCTGCGTGCCACCGAACACCGGGTGAATCTGGCCGACGCGGGTGCCGAGCGGATCTCGGTGCCCTACTTCTTCAACCCGGCGCTGCAGGCGCAGTTGCCGGTGCTGTCGTTGCCCGCCGAGCTGGCCGAACGCGCGCGCCCGGCGCCCGACCCGACGGATCCGATCCACTCCGTCTACGGCCGCAATGCCTGGAAGAGCCGGGTGCGCGCACACCCGGATGTGGCTGCCGCACACGGATACGCGCCGGGTAGGGTCGAAAGCGAGAATCCCGTTCTCGGCTCGAGGAGCGAATGAAGTCCGGTGAGTGTGAACAACAAGCTGACGCCGACGTCACTGCGTGAGGCTTTCGGCCACTTCCCGTCCGGGGTCATCGCGATAGCCGCCGAGGTGAACGGCGTACGCGAAGGCCTCGCCGCCAGCACGTTCGTGCCCGTGTCGCTGGAGCCGCCGCTGGTGTCCTTCTGCGTGCAGAACACCTCGACCACCTGGCCCAGGCTCAAGAGCGCGCCGATGCTCGGCATCAGCGTGCTCGGCGAGGCGCACGATGCGGCCGCCCGCACCCTGGCCGCCAAGACCGGCGACCGGTTCGCCGGGCTGGACACCGAATCCCGCGAGTCCGGTGCCGTCTTCATCAAAGGCACCGCGCTGTGGCTGGAAAGTGCGATCGAGCAATTGATCCCGGCCGGCGACCACACCATCGTCGTGCTACGGGTCAGCGAGGTCACCGTGGACGCCGAGGTGGCTCCGATCGTCTTCCATCGCAGCGTTTTTCGGCGCCTCGGCGTCTAGCGCCACCGGGCGCAACCCGTTCTAGGGCCGCTCGCCCAATTCGGCCCGGTAGCCGGCGATGCGCTGTTCGATCTCGATCGCGTCATCGTGGCGACCTTCTTTGTGCGCGAGGTCCGCTCGAACCGTCAGTTCCCGGATCGCGGTGCGAATTTCATTGATGCTTGCAGCTTCTGGCATCGCAACCTGCCTTCCTATCGCGGGCAGTGCTGAACCCCGGTTCGGGGTCAACACCTACGGTTGTACCCCGGGCCGGTGAACGCTAACAGAGCTCAGCGACGGAAAAGTTTATTGCCCAGCCAGACGACGGGGTCGTACTTGCGGTCGGCGACCCGTTCTTTCATCGGAATCAGCGCGTTGTCGGTGATCTTGATGTGCTCGGGGCAAACCTCGGTGCAGCACTTGGTGATGTTGCAGTAGCCCAGCCCGTGCTCTTCCTGAGCCTGCTTCTGCCGGTCCACCGTGTCCAGCGGGTGCATGTCGAGTTCGGCGATCCGCATCAGGAAGCGCGGACCGGCGAATGCCTCTTTGTTCTCCTCGTGGTCACGGATGACGTGACAGACGTTCTGGCACAGGAAGCACTCGATGCACTTGCGGAACTCCTGCGACCGCTGGACATCGACCTGGGCCATCCGGTACTCGCCCGGCTGCAACTCCTTGGGCGGGGTGAATGACGGTATCTCGCGCGCCTTTTCGTAGTTGAACGACACATCGGTCACCAGGTCGCGGATCACCGGGAAGGTGCGGATCGGCGTGACGGTGACGACCTCGTTCTCCTCGAACGTCGACATCCGCGTCATGCACATCAGGCGCGGCTTGCCGTTGATCTCCGCCGAGCAGGACCCGCACTTGCCTGCCTTGCAGTTCCAGCGCACCGCGAGGTCGGGCGTCTGAGTCTGCTGCAGGCGGTGGATGACGTCGAGGACCACCTCACCCTCGTTCACCTCGACGGTGAATTCCTCGAGCCCACCGCCACTTTCGTCGCCGCGCCAGACCCGCATGCTCGCGTTGTACGCCATTACGCTCTCCGTTCCGGGTGCTCGGCCAGCTCTTCCGCGGTGTAGTACTTCTCCAATTCGGAGACCTTGAAGAGCTCGAGCAGGTCTGGCCGCATCGGGATCTGCTCCTGGCGGGTGATGTTGATGTGGTCGCCGGTGGTCTCCACCTCATCCTGCGAGGCCTCCGTGCACACCAACAGCGTGTTTCGCCAGCTGGAATCCATGCTCGGGTGGTCGTCGCGGGTGTGTCCGCCCCGGCTCTCGGTACGCGTGAGCGCCGCCTTGGCCACGCACTCGCTGACCATCAGCATGTTGCGCAGGTCGATCGCCAGGTTCCAGCCCGGGTTGTACTGGCGTCCACCTTCGACGTGGACGTTCTGGTACCGCGTCCACAGCTCCTTGAGCAGCTTCAGGGCGCGGGTGATCTCTTCCTCTTTGCGGATGATGCCGACGAGGTCGTTCATCACGTGCTGCAGATCCATCTGCAGTGCGTAGGGATTCTCCGGAGCCGAGCCGTCGGTCGGGCCGGCGAACGGCTTGAGGGCGAAGTTCGCTGCGGCGTCGATGGCCTGGTCGGAGACCGACGGGCGGCTCTTCAGGGCCCGCACGTAGTCGGCCGCCCCCAGCCCGGCGCGCCGGCCGAAGACCAGCAGGTCGGACAGCGAATTGCCACCCAGCCGGTTGGAGCCGTGCATGCCGCCGGAGCATTCACCCGCGGCGAACAGTCCGGGGACCTTGGCCGCGCCGGTGTCGGCGTCGACCTCGATGCCACCCATCACGTAGTGACAGGTGGGCCCGACCTCCATCGGCTCTTTGGTGATGTCGACCTCGGCCAGTTCCATGAACTGGTGGTACATCGACGGCAGCCGGCGCTTGATCTCCGCCGGGGTCAGCCGGGATGCGATGTCCAGGTAGACCCCGCCGTGCGGCGTGCCGCGGCCGGCTTTGACCTCGGAGTTGATCGCGCGTGCCACCTCGTCGCGGGGCAGCAGGTCGGGGGTACGACGGGCCGAGTCGTTGTCCTTGAGCCACTGGTCGGCCTCTTGCTCGTCTTCGGCGTACTGCCCTTTGAAGACCGGCGGGATGTAGCCGAACATGAACCGGGTTCCCTCGGAATTTTTCAGTACTCCGCCGTCGCCACGGACACCCTCGGTGACCAGGATCCCCTTCACACTCGGCGGCCACACCATGCCCGTCGGATGGAACTGGACGAACTCCATGTTGATCAACGTCGCACCGGCACGCAGCGCCAGCGCGTGCCCGTCGCCGGTGTACTCCCACGAGTTCGAGGTGACCTTGAACGATTTGCCGATGCCGCCGGTCGCCAGCACCACCGCGGGCGCCTCGAACAGGACGAAGTTGCCGCTCTCGCGCCAGTAGCCGAACGCCCCGGCGATCGCGTCACCGTCCTTCAGCAACTCGGTGACCGTGCACTCGGCGAACACCCGGATCCGGGCCTCGTAGTCACCGAACTCGGCGAAGTCCTCCTGCTGCAGCGAGACGATCTTCTGCTGCATGGTGCGGATCAGCTCCAGGCCGGTGCGGTCACCGACGTGGGCCAGCCGCGGGTAGGTGTGCCCGCCGAAGTTGCGCTGGCTGATCCGGCCGTCTGCGGTCCGGTCGAAGAGTGCGCCGTAGGTCTCCAGTTCCCAGACGCGGTCCGGCGCCTCCTTGGCGTGCAGCTCGGCCATCCGCCAGTTGTTGAGGAACTTGCCACCCCGCATGGTGTCGCCGAAGTGGGTCTGCCAGTTGTCTTTCGGGTTGGCGTTGCCCATGGACGCAGCGCAGCCACCCTCGGCCATCACCGTGTGGGCCTTGCCGAACAGGGACTTGGTCACCACCGCGACCTTCAGGCCGCGTTCGCGCGCTTCGATGACCGCGCGTAACCCTGCGCCGCCGGCACCGATTACGACAACGTCGTACGCGTGCCTTTCGACCTCAACCATGAAACCTCGCTCAAATTATGGATTTTCGTTCGCGATTCGACCGACGGGCTGTCAGCGGCCGACTCAATGGCCGATGAATCGCAAGTCGGAGATGGTGCCGCTGGACACCAGCAAGATGTAGAAGTCGGTGAACATCAGGGTGCCGAGCGTGATCCACGCGTACATCTTGTGCCGCTCGTTGATTTTGCTGACCTGAGTCCAGATCCAATACCGCACAGGGTGCTTGGAGAAGTGCTTGAGCCGGCCGCCGGTGACGTGCCGGCAGGAGTGGCAGGACAGCGTGTAGGTCCACAGCATGATGACGTTGCCGAGCAGCACGAGATTGCCCAAGCCGAAACCGAATCCGCCCGGGCCGTCCTCGCTGTGGAAGGCGGCGATGGCGTCCCAGGTGTTGATCACCGAGATGATGCCGGCGATGTAGAAGAAATACCGGTGGGTGTTCTGGATGATCAGCGGGAACTTGGTTTCGCCGGTGTAGTGGACGCGGGGCTCGGCCACCGCGCAGGCGGTGGGCGACTGCCAGACCGTGCGGTAGTAGGCGCCGCGGTAGTAGTAGCAGGTCAACCGGAACAGCAGCAGGAACGGCAGGGTCAGCGCCGCGTACGGCAGCCACCACACATCCGGCAGAATCTGCGGCCAGAATTCACTGGCCTCACCGCAGGCCTTGCTGACGCACGGAGAATAGAACGGCGTCAGGTAGTGGTACTTCGGTACGTAGAAGTAGTCCTGCTGGAAAGCCCGCGCTGTCGCGTAGATGACGAATGCAGCGAAGCCGAGGTTGATCCTCAGCGGCTGCAGCCACCACCTGTCGGTGCGGAGGGTCTTCTGCCCAATCCGGGCGCGGGTAGCTGAAAAGACGCCGGACTCAGAACGGCTCGCCGTTGGTGCGCTCATCTAATGTGTTGTTCCTCTTCGAACGGGCTGTAGCTCGAAGGGTACACAGAATGAACGCCCGCTCCTTAGTCGGGCTTCTCAGTTGGGCCTCGCAGTCGGGGCGACT
This sequence comes from Mycobacterium sp. TY814, assembly GCF_030755175.1. Classification (NCBI taxonomy): domain Bacteria; kingdom Bacillati; phylum Actinomycetota; class Actinomycetes; order Mycobacteriales; family Mycobacteriaceae; genus Mycobacterium; species Mycobacterium sp. TY814. The sequence continues at coordinate 2,491,107 of NZ_JAUFRY010000001.1, read as the reverse complement.
AATACCTGCTGTGACCTCCGACACCCTCGTCGTCGACATCGCGCCAGAAGTCGGTGTCGTACTGGGTGTCCGGGATGGCGATCTTCTCGCTGGATTGGTAGATCGTGGCCCTCGTCAGGTCCAATTCGGCGACATCGTTGTCGAGTAATTCGATGTCAGTGAGGATTCGTTCGGCGTCGATGACGATGCGCCGTGTCGCGGGATTGTCCCCGTACCGCGACTTCAGCGAGGTTACGCACCGCCGCAGCCCCCGCATCAGGTCGTGCAGTTCGGTGAGTTCAGTGGCAGTGGACAAACGATGCTCCCCGGGCCGAAGGTGTTACGGATCACAGTACGCCAGTCGATACTATCCGCTGTCGGAGCCGGACACCGGACAAGTTGAGTCTCGCTGCCGAGAAAGTGACTTTGTGCCCATGCCGCTGGAATTGGCCGAACAGGCCCGGGTGCTACTGCAGCTACATCAACCGGGGAACCCGGTGGTGCTGCCCACGGTGTGGGACGCGTGGTCGGCGAAGTTGGCCGCAGCGGCCGGATTCGCGGCACTGACGGTGGGCAGCCACCCGCTGGCCGACTCGGTTGGCAAACCCGACAGCGAGGGCATGTCGTTCGACGACGTGCTGGCCCGGGTCGCGCAGATCACCGCGGCGGTCGAATTGCCGGTCTCGGTCGACATCGAGTCCGGCTACGGACTGCCGGCCGCGCGGCTGATCGAGGGCCTGCTGGGCGTTGGTGCCGTCGGGCTGAACATCGAAGACACCGTGCACTCCGAGGGCGGACGCCTGCGGTCCTCGGCCGAGCACGCCGGGTTGGTGGGTGAGTTGCGCTCCGCCGCCGACGCGGCGGGCGTGCACGTCGTGATCAACGCGCGAACGGACGTGTTCCTACGCCAGGAAGGCGACCCCGAGGACCGGGTCGAGCTGGCCGTGGCACGGCTCACCGAGGCCGCCGAAGCCGGTGCCGACGTGCTCTACCCGGTGGCCCGTCATGACCCGGAGACGTTGCGGCGCTTGGCAACTGACTTGCCCCTGCCGGTCAACGCGATCGCGGTGCCAGACCAGGACGACCCGGCTTCGTTCGGCCCGCTCGGTGTGGCCCGGATCAGCTTCGGCCCGTTCTTGCAGTCCGCGCTGTCGGCCCGCGCCAACGAATTGCTCGCCCGCTGGCGCTGATGCCGAGCAGTCACAAAAGCCCCCGACACGCCGGGCGTGCCGGGGTCTTTGTGTCTGGTCGCGCTACTTGGTGATGGCGATGCGCTGCGGCTGCGCCCCGGCGTAGGCGCCGGTGACCCGCACGGTCAGCACTCCGGCGTCGTACGACGCGGAAATGGCGTCGCCGGTGACGTGCGCCGGCAGCTGGAACGACCGGCGGAACGACCCGTAGCGAATCTCCCGCAGCGTGCGGCCGTGCTCTTCTTCGGCGTGTTCGTCACGGTGTTCGCCGTGAATGACCAGGCGGCCCTTGTCCACCTCGACGTTGACGTCCTTCTCGACGTCCACTCCCGGCAGTTCCAACCGCACTACCGCGTCCTCGCCGTCTTTGAGGATTTCGGCCGCGGGGTTAAAGCCGCTGGTCGTAGGCTCGGAAACGGTTCGGGCCCAGTCGGCGGACGCCGGACCGAAAAAGTCCCGCAGCCACCGGTCGGTGTCCCACGCCGGACGCGACCACAAGGCGAGATTGCTCATGGGTGACTCCTTGATCTTCGTTGTGAGTTAGCTGTGTCCGACGCTGTGGTGGTCGGCTACCCGATAAAACATGAGCGAACCACGCTTAAGTTCCACCTGCGCGTTCGCCGGGAGCGAACATCGTCACACAGGCGATTGCCAGCTGTGAGGACGGCGTGATGAATGCGTCACATTTGGCGACATTCCCCGCAACATCGGCTTCGTAGTCTCGTGACATGTCCTCTGCCGGAAGTACTCCCGCGCGCGCTGCTGCCCGGCGTGTAGTCGTGGTCGGCCACGGGATGGTCGGTCACCGGTTCGTCGAGGCGCTGCGCGCCCGCGACAGCAGTGGCTCGTGGCGGATCACCGTGCTGGCCGAAGAGGCGGACGCCGCCTACGACCGCGTCGGCCTGACCTCGTACACCGAAAGCTGGGATCGCACCCTGTTGGCCCTGCCGGGCAATGACTACGCCGGTGACTCGCAGGTGCGACTGCTGCTGAACACCCGCGTCACCGAAATCGACCGCGCCGCAAAGGTAGTGGTCACAGCAGACGGCGGGATCCACCCCTGGGACGTGCTGGTGCTGGCCACCGGGTCCTATGCCTTCGTCCCGCCGGTCACCGGTCACGACCTGCCGTCCTGCCACGTCTACCGCACCCTTGATGACCTGGACGCCATCCGCGCCTGCGCCCAGCGGACGGTCGAGTCCGGCCGGGCCGAGTCCGGGGTGGTCATCGGCGGTGGGCTGCTGGGGCTGGAGGCCGCCAACGCGTTGCGCCAGTTCGGATTACCGACGCACGTCGTCGAGATGATGCCGCGCCTGATGGCCCAGCAGATCGACGAGGCCGGCGGCGCGCTGCTGGCCCGGATGATCGGCGACCTCGGGATCGACATCCACGTCGGTACCGGTACCGAATCCATTGAGCCCGTGACGCATTCGGACGGTGCCGAATCGCTGACGGTGCGGCTCTCGGACGGCCGGGTGATCGACGCCGGACTGGTGATCTTCGCCGCCGGTATCAGGCCGCGGGACGAGTTGGCCCGTGCCGCCGGCCTGGACATCGCCCCCCGGGGCGGCGTCCTCACCGACTCGGCCTGTCGCACCAGCGATCCGGACATCTACGCGATCGGCGAGGTGGCCGCCATCGAAGGCCGCTGCTACGGCCTGGTCGGGCCGGGTTACACCAGCGCCGAAGTGGTGGCCGACCGGTTGGTCGACGGCACCGCGGAATTTCCCGAGGCGGACCTGTCCACCAAGCTCAAGCTGCTCGGCGTCGACGTCGCCAGCTTCGGCGACGCGATGGGCACCACCGAGAACTGCCTCGAGGTCGTCATCAACGACGCCGTGAACCGCACCTACGCCAAGCTGGTGCTCTCCGACGACGCCAAGACGTTGCTCGGCGGCGTACTGGTGGGAGACGCGTCGGCGTACGGCGTGCTGCGTCCCATGGTCGGCAGTGAATTGCCCGGGGACCCATTGGCTCTTATCGCGCCCGCCGGGTCGCCCGGTGCGGCCGGAGCGCTGGGCATTGGCGCACTGCCGGATTCGGCTCAGATCTGCTCCTGCAACAACGTCAGCAAGGGTGACCTGAAGTGCGCCATCGCCGACGGCTGTGCCGACGTTCCGGCGCTCAAAGCGTGCACCGCGGCGGGCACCTCGTGCGGGTCCTGCGTGCCGTTGCTCAAGCAGCTGCTCGAAGCCGAGGGTGTGGAGCAGTCCAAGGCGCTGTGCGAACACTTCTCCCAGTCGCGGGCGGAGCTGTTCCAGATCATCTCCGCCACCGAGATCCGCACCTTCTCCGGTCTGCTGGAGCGCTTCGGCCGCGGAAAAGGTTGCGACATCTGCAAACCCGTCGTCGCCTCCATCCTGGCTTCCACCGGGTCGGACCACATTCTGGAGGGGGAGCAGGCCGCCCTGCAGGACTCCAACGACCACTTCCTGGCCAATATCCAGCGCAACGGCAGCTACTCCGTGGTTCCGCGGGTGCCCGGCGGCGACATCAAGCCCGAGCACCTGATCCTGATCGGTCAGATCGCCCAGGATTTCGGGCTCTACACCAAGATCACCGGCGGCCAGCGGATCGACATGTTCGGCGCCCGGGTGGACCAGTTGCCGGCGATCTGGAAGCGGCTCGTCGACGCTGGGATGGAGTCGGGCCATGCCTACGGCAAGGCGCTGCGGACGGTGAAGAGCTGCGTCGGCAGCGACTGGTGCCGTTACGGGCAACAGGATTCGGTGCAGCTGGCCATCGACCTCGAACTGCGCTACCGCGGACTGCGGGCTCCGCACAAGATCAAGCTCGGCGTCTCCGGTTGCGCACGTGAGTGCGCCGAGGCGCGCGGCAAGGACGTCGGCATCATCGCCACCGAGCAGGGTTGGAACCTCTACGTCGGCGGCAACGGCGGGATGACCCCCAAGCACGCCCAACTGCTGGCCGGCGACCTGGACACCGAGACAATGGTCCGCTACATCGACCGGTTCCTGATGTACTACATCCGCACGGCCGACCGGTTGCAGCGGACCGCGCCGTGGGTGGAATCACTCGGTCTGGACCACATACGTGAAGTGGTGTGCGACGACTCGCTGGGCCTGGCTGCGGAATTCGAGGCGGCCATCGAACGGCACGTCGAGAACTACCAGTGCGAATGGAAGGGCGTCCTGGAGGATCCGGACAAGCTCTCGCGCTTCGTCTCGTTCGTCAACGCCCCCGGTGCCGTCGACCCGACGGTGACGTTCACCGAACGTTCTGGGCGCAAAGTGCCTGTGCCCATTGGTATCCCGCGGATTCGCGGATAGCTCTAGCTAGGGAGGGAATGAATCATGACCATCGTCAACGACATCCAGGCATGGACCACGGCCTGCGCGTACGACCACCTCATTGCGGGACGCGGAGTCGGGGTGCTGCTCGATGACGGCGCGCAGGCCGCGCTGTTCCGCCTCGACGACGGAACGCTGCACGCAATCGGCAACATCGACCCGTTCTCGGGCGCGGCGGTGCTGTCCCGCGGCATCGTCGGCGATCGCGCCGGCCGTGCCGTGGTCCAATCGCCGATCCTCAAGCAGGCTTTCGCGCTCGACGACGGTACCTGCCTGGACGACGAGCGGGTGTCGGTGCCGGTCTACCCGGTGCGGGTTACCGCTGACGGCCGTATCCAGGTCGGCCGGTTCGCCGTGCGGATGGCCGCTTAGTCGATCTTTCCGACGAGGTAGCGCTGCATCGTCGGGCCGATCGCGTCCACCAGCTGTTCCACCGTCATCGAGTGCAACGGCTCGGAGCGCACGCCGTAGCGCATGATTCCCAGCCCGACCAGTTGCGAGGCGCACAACGAGGCCCGCACCGCGATCTTGTCGGCGCCCAGCATCTTGAGCAACGGGTTGAACACCGGACCGATCAGCATCGACTGCACGACCTCGGCGGTCTTCGACAGACCGGTGGATGCGATCGCACTCGCGGCAAAAGGCCCGCCACCGGCGGCATCCCACGTGGTGATCAGCATGTAAAGCGTGCGGCGTCCTACCTGGTTGACGCTGCCGGTGAAAATGCGGTCGATGAACTCTGGCGTCCGAAACGGCAAACGGAGCATCTTCGCCACATCGTCGAGGAGTCCTCGCGAGGGCTCTTCGTTACGGACCATGTTGCCAGGATTACCCACGATGCCCGCAAACATCAAGTGTCGTTGCTCACGCCGTCCGCTGGTACAGCGCCCCGCCGGACCGGACGGCGGCGTGACGGAACCGCCCGGCCACCAGGCCGGCAAGTTCTGGATGGGTGCCCAGCGGCCGCGTGACAAGGTCGGCGCCGCAGTCGTCCAGGCGCTCCTGAAACAGACCGTCGGCCAGCAGATAGGACGCCACCACGACGCGACGCGCGCCCCGGCGGCGCGCGTCGGTGACGGCGTCGCGGATGTGAGGACTGCCGGTGGCGGCGAAACCCAGTGCCACCGGCGAGCCGGTCATGGTCGACAGCAACGCTGCCGCTTGGTCCAGGTCGGCGCGGGCGCGCCGGTCTGACGTGCCGGCCGCGGCCAGGATCACCGAATCACTGTGAGCCCAACCACTTTCCACCAGGTTCTGATAGATGAGGCGGGTGATATCCCGGCTCGGCCCGAGCGCGGGGGTGACGAGGACGTCCGGGTGGCCGCTGGCCTCGATGTGTGCGGGCAGATCGGCACGGACGTGATAGCCGCGGGACAGGAACGCCGGCAGCACGATTGCTGGTCCCCCGGGCAGATTCGACAGGACCTCGCTGGGGGTCGGTCCCACTACGTCGACGAACGCCACCATGATGCTGCGGTCGAGGATTTCACCCACCCGAGCAGCGAGGTCACCGATCATGGCGACACCGGCCTGCCGGCGGGTGCCGTGGGCGGTCAGGATCAGGCTCATGCGGCGTCATGCTCTCCATCGAGGGCCAGCCGGTATCCCCGCTTGACCACGGTAGCGACGATGTTCCTGTCGCCCAACGCCGTTCGCAACCGAAGCACGGCGGTGTCCACCGCGTGTGTGTCGCCGCCGTTGCCGGGCAACACCCGGAGCAGTTCGGCGCGCCCCACCACATCTCCGGGCCGGTGGGCCAGTGCCCGCAGTATCGCCATGCCCGAACCCGACACCGTCTTGACCGATCCGTCGACCAGCACGCAGGTTCCCCTGATGTCCACCAGGTGGCCGGCGGCGTGCACGCTGCACGAGCCGAGTAGCGGCAATTCCTCGGCGATATGGCGAGCTAAGGCTCCCAGCCGCATTCGTTCCGGCGACGATGTCGGCACACCTTGCCTGATCAACGGCCGGGATGTCACCGGGCCGACGCACATCGCATGCACACTGCTGCGGAATGCGGCCAGTACCTGGTCTTCGATACCCAGATCGCGGCTGCGTTCCAGCACCGCAACCGCGGCGGGGGCCGACGTGAAGCTGACGGCGTCGAACTGACGCCGGGCGATGCCGGTGACAAGCTGATCGAACTCTCCGTCCAACGGCACTGGCTTCCAACGGTATACCCGGATCGGCACCACCTCGGCGCCCGCTGCGCGCAGCCCGCCGAGGAACTCCGGGAACGGGTCCCACCCGTCGGCCGCGCCGTGCAGCTGGACGGCGATACGCTTGCCGGCGACTCCCGTCTTGAGCAGATATTCCAAGACCTCGTGCGACGATTCGGATTCCGGGGACCATTCCTCACGGAGTCCGGCGGCACGCAACGCACCGGTTGCTTTGGGGCCGCGTGAGATAACCCGCGCCGACGCCAGGGCATCCATCAGTTCGGTCGCCAGACCCCACCCCTCGGCGGCCGCCACCCAACCGCGAAATCCGATGCCGGTGTGGGCCACCAGAATGTCGGGCGGAGTAGTGATCAAAGCTGCGGTGTTGCTGTGCAATTCGTCGTCGTCGGGCAGCGCGATCATGCTGATTGCGGGTGCGGCGAAGACCTCCGCCCCATGGCGGTTGAGCAGTGCGCACAGCTCTTCGGCGCGGCGTGCTGAGGTGACTGCGATCCGGTAGCCGGTGAGTGGCGCAGAAGGTGACTGGGCCATATGTCCTTTGTATGCCAGGCTCATTTCCGAAGCGTTACCTGGCAATTGCTGCAGCATTGCCCTCTTCCGCGTTCTTCGTCACAGTTGTGGCGGGACGCCGCACGTACATCACCCAGGTGAGCCACGCGGCGAAGACGTAGGACGCCAGGAACATCCAGTAAGCCGATGTTTCGGTGCCGCTGTGCAAGTACGACTCGCGTAGCGCCATGTTGATGCCTACTCCGCCCAGAGCGCCCACTGCTGAACAGAAGCCGATCAGCGAACCCGACATGGCGCGTGCCCAGTGCCGCCGCTCGGCCTCGCCGACGTTCAGAGAGCGGCTACGTGCCTCGAAGATGGACGGGATCAGCTTGAACACCGACCCGTTGCCCATGCCGGCCAGGATGAACAATGCGATGAAGCACAGCACATAGCCGATCAGGGTGAGACTGCCACTGCGTGGCGCGATGTCGTCATGGGTGCTGATGGCCACGAGTAATCCGGCGGCCACAATCATGCCGCCGAGCACTCCCAGGGTCACGCGACTTCCGCCGATGCGGTCTGACAACCGGCCGCCGTAGATCCGCGCCAGCGAGCCCAACAGTGGTCCGACGAAGGCGATCTGAGCGGCGTGCAGCGAGGCGTGCTTGACCGTCTCGCCATGTTCGGAGAAGTTGACCTGCAACACCTGGCCGAACGCGAATGCGAACCCGATCCATGATCCGAAGGTGCAGATGTAGAGCAGCGAAATCACCCAGGTGTGCCGTACGAAGAGCACCGAGCGCAACGTGTTCAGCTCGACGCCATGCTCGAGATTGTCCATGAACAGCGCCGCGGCGATACCGGCAATTGCCAGCAGCACAAGGTAAACCGCGCACACCCAGTACGGAGCCTGGTGACCGGCGATGGCGAAGGCCAACAGCCCCGCGAGTTGGATCACCGCCACCCCGAGGTTTCCCACCCCGGCGTTGACGGCCAGCGCCGACCCTTTGAGCCGCTCCGGATAGAAGGCGTTCACATTGGCCAGCGACGCCGCGTAATTGCCGCCGCCGAGTCCGGTCATGGCCGCGCACAACACATATGGCCACAGCGGCAGGCCGGGATGGGACAGCAGCGCGATCGTCAGACCGGTAGGGATCAGCAGCACGAATGCCGAGAACGTCGTCCAGTTGCGGCCGCCGAAGCGGGCGATGCCCAGGGTGTATGGGATGCGCGCGCAGCCGCCGACCAGGGTGGCGACGGCGCCCAGCAACAGTTTGTCGCCGGCCGAAAATCCGTATACCGAGGCGGGCATGAACAGGGTCATGACCGACCACAGCGTCCAGATGGAGAACGCGACGTGATCGCCGGCCACCGTGCAGAGCAGATTGCGCCTGGCGATCTTGTCGTTCCCGGCCTCCCATGCCTTGATGTCTTCGGGATTCCAGTCCGCGATGCGGTGGTTGCGGCCCATAGGCTGGTTGACCTTTCCGGGCGCCGCGATGGGCACCATGAAGTGAAGAGGGTTGCGCCGACGTTGGTTTCGATGCTCACATCGGGCGCCGAAGGCAGTCAACTCAAAAGGGCCGCCAGGGACTGAAAGTTGCGTTCCAGTTTTCTGGCAGATCGCTGTAAGCCACGAAATGTGGTCAATTCGAGTGAGATTCGCTACACACTGGCGGCCGGTGTCAGCGCCGAATGGGAGTTTCGCGACCCCTGCCGACGCGTGGTGAGCGCCGCACTGCCAGCTGACGGCGCTCCACCAGTTGGGGGAGAGAACTTCATCCCCCCAATCCCCCAGCCGGCGTAGAGACGTGTGGCGCGCGCCACACGAGAGTGGTGGGCGGGCCCAGACATCGGCCGCAACAGCGAGGGAACGGATCACAAATGTCGTATCTAGTCGTTGCCCCAGAGGCTATTTCGTCAGCAGCGGTTGATCTTGCCGGCATCGGTTCGGCACTGCGTTGGGCGAATGCGGCGGCCGCGGCTCCGACGACACACGTCATCGCCGCCGGCGCCGACGAGGTGTCGCAGGCGCTCGCGTCGCTGTTCTCCGGTCATGGTCAGACGTATCAGAGCCTTTCCTCTCAGCTGTCGACGTTGCACGACCAGTTCGTGCAGGCGCTCAACTCGAACGGCAACCTGTACGAGCGCGCCGAGGGGGCCGGCGTAGCGCAGCTGCAGCACCTCCTCGATTCGGTTAACGCGCCCACCGAGGCGGCGATGGGCCGACCCCTGATCGGTAACGGCGCTGACGGCGCCGCCGGTTCGGGTGCCGACGGCGGCGCAGGCGGGATCCTTTGGGGCAACGGCGGAAACGGCGGATCGGGTGGGTCTGGCCAGGCCGGCGGTGCGGGCGGCGCGGCCGGACTGATCGGCAGCGGCGGCGCGGGCGGTGCCGGCGGTGCGGGTGCCAATGGCGGCTCCGGCGGCCGCGGCGGATGGCTCTACGGCCAAGGCGGCAACGGCGGCAGCGGCGGCGCATCGACGTCGGTCGGCATGGCTGGTGGCAACGGAGGGTCCGGTGGAAGCGCCGGGCTGTTCGGCACAGGTGGTAACGGCGGTCATGGCGGTGCCGGGATGTCCGGCGCAGACGCCGTCAACCCGGCATCGGTGACCGACCCGGGCCTCAATGGCGAGGACAGCATGAGTAACCAGGTCGGTCAGACCGGAGCCGCCAGGGGTGGCCTCGGTTCCCCCGGCTCGCCCGGCACCGTCGGCGTCAATGGCGGCGACGGCGGTAACGGGGGCAGCGCTGACGTCACCAAAACCCCGGGCCTCACCACAGGAGCCGACGCCATCTCCGGAAGCGGAGGTAAAGGCGGTACCGGAGGTGCCGGCGGGGCGAGTGGCGGCGACGGCGGTACTGCCGGCTACGCCCGCGCCGTCGACGGTGGGGCCGTCGCGGCCTTCGGTGGCAAGGGCGGTGACGGTGGCGTCGGTCTGGACGGACAGGCCGGCAGCGCCGGCGGCGCCGGCGGTGCAGGGGGCCGTGGCGGATTGTTGATCGGCAACGGCGGCGATGGCGGCCTCGGCGGCTTCGGTGGCCGTGGCGGAAACGGTTCCAGCGGCGGATCCGGTGGTAACGGCGGCGGGCACTATCCGATTGACTCGTCTTCGACGAACGCCGCCTACAGCTCCGGCGGCAACGCGTTCGCCGGGTTCGGTGGACGGGGCGGCGGTGGCGGCGAGGGAGGTCACGGTGGCCAGGGTGGCGCCGGCGGCGCCGGTGGGAATGCCGGTGCCGGCGGTTGGCTGGTCGGCGACGGTGGAGTCGGCGGCCACGGTGGCGCCGGCGGTGCCGGCGGCATCGGCGGTACGGGTGGCACCGGTGGGAATGGTGCGGCCGGCGGCAACGTCGGTGCACCCGACGGCATCGCGTTCGGCGGCTTCGGCGGTGGCGGGGGAGACGCCGGCCACGGCGGCGACGGAGGCGACGGGGGCAACGGTGGTTCCGGCGGTGCCGGCGGACGCGGCGGCCTCGTCGGTTGGGACGGCGGGGCCGGCAGCTTCGGTGACGGCGGAGCGGGGGGTGCCGGCGGCTCGCGGGGTGGCGCCGGTACCGGTGGTGCTGCCGGGTTGGGGCTCGGGTCTGTCGGCTACGAGGGCATGGCCGGACCCGACGGGCTCAGCACCCCGGACTTCGACGGAGCCGACGGCACTACCGGTTACCCCGGCCCGACAGTCAAGCGCGCGTGAGCTACACGTAGGCAAGGCCGGTGCGGCCGGCAGTGGCCGAGGTCAACGGCCTGCGCACGTAGATGAGCCAGGTCAGCAGTGCAGCGGCGATGTAGCATCCGACGAAGACCCAGAACGCCGATGTGGCGGTCCCGCTGCTCGAATACGATTGGCGCAGTGCGAGATTCACGCCGACACCGCCCAGCGCACCCACCGCTCCGGCGAAGCCGATCAGGGCGCCGGACATCGAACGCGACCACTGCCGTCGTTCGGTCTCACTCAACGGCATTGAGTGGCTGCGCGCTTCGAAGATGGACGGGATCATCTTGTAAACAGAGCCGTTGCCGATGCCGGACAGGATGAACAGCGCCACGAAGCCCACGACGTAGCCGATCATCATCGAGGCCGGCGCCGGCCCGGTGCGGTGCTCGCCGAAAGTGCTGACGCTTACCAGAATTCCGGCTGCCAGGATCATCGCGCAGAACGCGCTCAGCGTGACCCGCCCGCCGTCGATGCGGTCGGCGAGCCGGCCCCCGTACACGCGCGACAGCGAGCCCAGCAGCGGTCCCAGAAATGCGATCTGGGCGGCGTGCAGGGAGGCCTGAGCGGTGCTCTGGCCGCTGGCGATGAAGTTGATCTGCAGCACCTGACCGAACGCGAAGGAGAACCCGATGAACGAGCCGAAGGTGCCGATGTAAAGCGCGGAGATGACCCAGGTGTGCGGCTCGGCAAGCATCTTGCGCATGGTGTCGAGCTCGATGCGGTACTGCTTGAGGTTGTCCATGTACAGCGCCGCGCCGATCCCGGCCACCGCCAGGAGCACCAGGTACACCGCGCAGACCCAGTACGGCCGGCGGTCGCCGAGTGTCGCGATCACCAGCAGGCCGACCAGCTGAATCATCGGAACCCCGAGGTTGCCCCCACCGGCATTGAGTGCCAGCGCCCAGCCTTTGAGTCGTTGCGGATAGAACGCGTTGATGTTGGTCATGGAGGAGGCGAAGTTGCCGCCGCCCAGTCCGGCCAGCGCGGCGCACACCAGATACGGCCACCGCGGCAACCCTGGATTTGCCAGCAGCGCAATGGTTCCGACGGTCGGAATCAGCAGCACCACCGCGGAGAAGACGGTCCAGTTGCGGCCGCCGAACTTCGCTGTGGCGAAGGTGTAGGGGAATCGCAGGCAGCCACCGACCAGCGTCGCCGTGGCACCCAGCAGGAACTTGTCGCCGGCGGAGAATCCGTACACCGACGCCGGCATGAACAGCACCATCACCGACCAGATCGACCAGATGGAGAATCCGACATGCTCGGCGAGCACCGACCAGATCAGGTTGCGCCGGGCGATGTCCTTGTTGCCCGCCTCCCAGGCAACCACGTCTTCGGGATCCCAATCGGAGATAACGTGCGAACGGCGGGCGAACATGAAGACTCCTAACGTCATCGACCTCGCCGCTCACGCTAGAAATGCATTGTTGCCCGGGAGCTTCCGTCAGCGACCCGGGCGTGTGAACTTCAGCTCACCGCACCGCGACCCGCGGTGTGAGGCTTACCAGACGTCTCCGTCGCGCCAATCGCACATCAGCTCCGCGGAGGTGTCCAGGTTGACGCTCACCGGCAGGACGAATACCGAATCGTCGTCATCGGGAGTACGGGCCGGGCCGGTGGGAGCCAGCACCGACGTCGGGCCGAGCCAGGGCAACCAGCCGCGGGCCGAATACAGCCCGCGGGCGCGGTCCGAGGAACTGAGGGCGCCGAGTTGGTAGGCGCCGCGCATCACCTGTTCGACACCGTCGAGCAGCGCGTGAACCAGCCCCTGGCCGCGCCAATCCTCGCGTACCGCAACGCCTTCCACGTATCCGCAACGCAGCGCGTGGTCCCGGTAGATCAGCCGCCGCTGCACCACCGCGGCATGCGCGATGATGGCGCCGTGGTGCCAGACCAGCGCGTGCATCCCACCCAGCGTGTGTTCCCAGTCGGTGTCGGTGAAGTCGCCGGCGAATGCCGTGGTGACCATCTGGTAGATGCTCTGGCGCGTGTGCGTGTCCAGATCGGCGGTGTGGACCAGGCGTGCGGTGTGCACGGTGCTTGTTCTACCAGGCCGGCCCTAGTCTGTCCGCCGCGGCCGCGCCCAGTGCAGTCGCACATGTTGTCCGGGCCGCACCTGGGCGGCCTTGTCGATGTCCTCGTCGACCACCACGCCGATCACCGGGTAACCGCCGGTGACCGGGTGATCGGGGCCCAGAATCACCGGCAGCCCGTTGGGTGGAACCTGGATCGCGCCGCGGGTGGCGCCCTCGCTGGGCAGCTGCCGGTCCGGTTCGCGGTGGCGCAGCGGACGCCCGACGAGGCGCATGCCTACCCGGTCACTGCGGTCCGAGGCGACCCAGTCGGTATGGACCAGGGTGTCGGGGTCGGCGAACCAGTCGTCGCGCGGCCCCGGTATCACCAGCAGTTCGACCGCGTCGGTGGTGAAGGCGGCCACCGGGGCCTGGTCGAGTTCGGGGTAGTCGTCGGTGTGTTCGCCGACCGGCAGCACGTCGCCGGCCTGCAACGGCAACGGGCCGATCGCCGACATGACGTCGTAGCTGCGCGAGCCCAGCACCGGTGTCACGCAGATGCCCCCGCGCACCGCCAGATAGGTCCGCAAACCCGCCCGCGGCGTGCCCAGCGAAATCACCTGCCCGTCCCGGACGTGGTGAATGCTGTTGGTGCCGAACATGATTCCGTTGACGGTGGGATCGGTGTCGGCACCCGTCACGGCGATGTCCAGGTCGCCTCCCCGCACCCGGGCGGTCAGACCGCCGAACGTCACCTCCACGGTGGCACGGTCGTCGGGATTGGCGACCAGCCGGTTGGCCAGCGTGTGCGAGCGGCGGTCGGCGGCCCCGGACGGGCCGACGCCGAGGTGTGCCAGGCCGGCGCGGCCGAGGTCCTGGAGAACCGCCAGCGGTCCGGTGCGCAGGATTTCCAGAGTGGTGGTCATGACGTGCCTTTCACCCGGCCCGGAACCGCACCCAGCGGCCTTGCGTGAGCAGTGCCGGATCGCGGCGATCGATGTCCCACAACACCGCGTCGGTGTGACCGATGATCTGCCAGCCGCCCGGTGACTGCCGCGGATAGACCGCGCTGAACTCGCCGGCCAGCCCCACGGCGCCGGCCGGCACCGAGGTCCGCGGTTCGGCGCGACGGGGCACGCGCAGGCGCTCGTCACCGCCGATCAGGTAGGCAAAGCCGGGAGCGAACCCGCCGAACCCCACCCGCCACCGGGTGCCGGTGTGCGCGTCGATGACCTGCGCGGGGCTCAGGCCGGTGTGGCGGGAGACGTGGGCCAGGTCCGGACCGTCGTAGACGACATCGATCACGATGTCGTCGGCCGGGTCGCCGGCGTCGGCCCCCATTTCTCCGCGGGCCACCCGCAACCGTCTGATGCGCTGGCGGGTGACGCCCTGGAATCGCGGTCCGGCGAGTTTCACCAGGACGGTGACCGAGGCTGGGACGACGTCGACAACACCCGGCAACCGCGCCCCCCGCAGTGCCTCCGTCCACGCCAAAACCTCGCTGGTGCTGTCGCATTGCAGGATCAGGGCTTGGTCGCCGTAGTCGGCCACGGTGGTTACCACGTCGAGGCCCCCCGAGAAATCGGTGATCTCCGTCACACTCATCTTTCGACGGTAGCTCCGGGTTCCGGCCGCGTGCGAGCGATTTTGGGCACTGCCAGAGCTGCCTTAGCGAATGCTCAGAGCGCCATCAACCCAGGATCTTCGCCAACTGCGGGGGCAGCTGATCGGCGACCACGGGATAGCTCAGCGGCGACGCGAACGCGATCGCTCCGGCCAGGTCCTTGCCCGTGAAGATGTGACGCTTCTGCGCGGTCACCTGCGCCGCGGCCACCTCCGGGTCCGCCAGCAGCGCCTGCTCCTCCTCGGGGCTCTCCGTCGACCAGATCACCACGTCGGCGGCATCCAGCACGTCCTTGATGTGATCGCGCGGTATCACCGCCCGGTGGTCGGTGGCGTAGGGCTTGATGCTGTCGGCCACCACCAGACCCATCTGATTCAGGAAGTCGGTGCGCCAACCCGCCACGGTCGCCACGACCGTGCCCTGCCAGAGTCGGCCCTGCATGAGCAGCGCCTTCTTGCCCTTCCACGCCGGGTTCTTCTGCGCCACATCGGTGAATTTGCCGTCGACCGCGTTGACCAACGACTTCATCTGGTCGGCCTGGAACACGGCCTGGCCGATCGCGGTGGCCTGGTCCTTCCACGGCTCGAAGAACGCGTCGCCGTCGGACTGGGCGATGGTCGGTGCGATCGCGGACAGCTTCTGGTACGTGTCGGCGTCCAGGCCGGCATTCGTCGCCACGATCAGGTCCGGTTTGAGGCCGGCGATCTGGTCCACCTGTATCCCGTTATCCAGGTTCAGCAGAACCGGTTGTGCCGCACCGAGTTTCGGCTGTGCCCAGGGCCACACCCCGAACGGCTGATCGCCGAACCAGTTGGTCACGGCGATCGGCACCACACCGACGGCCAACAGGTCGTCCTGTTCGGTGTAGCCGGCGCTCACCACCCGTTTGGGCGGTTCCTTGACGACGGTCTGACCGAACAGATGGGTTACTGTCACCGAGCCGCCGCCGGCCGATCCGGGCGCCGGCTTGGGGTCGGAACACGCAGCAAGCAGCCCGGCAAACCCGGCGGCCTGCAAAAATCCGCGCCGACTCCATCCCTGCTGCTGCACAGCGTGAGAGTATCGCGTGTCTCACCGGGCCGTCAGTTACGTGGCCGGGGCGCGGGTTTATAGCCGTCCCAAGGGGAGTAATCGGCGATCAGTTCTTCCTGCGGCGGACGCTGCCCGGCGGGCACGTGCTGCAGGTTGATGCGGATCCGGTACCAGATCGAACTGGGCCCGCGCATGCCGTCGACCAGCACGTCGACCGGCTGCAACAGCGCAGCCGCGGCGGGATGCCGGTCCCGCCAGGTGTCCAGCGCGGCCATCGCCTCGTCCCTGGTCTTGGTGCGGGCGACCTCGATCAGCGGCATCACCGACTGTCGCCTGCCGTCGGCGGACTTCTTGGCGCCGCGCGGCGCCTTCTCCGGCGGGCCGAGTTCCTCGGCCAACCCCAGCAACTGCTCCAAGCTGCCGCTCACGTCGTCCATGCCGGCCCAGGGGTCCCCGATCTCGGCGAACCGGCCGGGAACGGTGGCGATGGTGAACTTTTCCGGGCGGCAGTCGGGGACCTCGTCCCAGCGCAGCGGCGTCGACACCCGCGCGTCCGGGGTGGCACGCACCGAGTACGCCGACGCGACCGTGCGGTCCTTGGCGTTCTGGTTGAAGTCGACGAACACGCCCTCGCGTTCCTCCTTCCACCACCGGCTGGTCGCCAAATCCGGTACCCGCCGCTCGACCTCGCGCGCGACGGTCTGCGCGGCCAACCGCACCTTGGCGAACGGCCAGTGCGGGGCGATGCGGGCGTAGACGTGGAAGCCGCGCGATCCCGACGTCTTCGGCCAGGCCGTCAGGCCGTGATCCTCGAGCACTTCCCGGGCCACCATCGCCACCTCGACGATGCGGCGCCAGTCGACGCCGGGCATCGGGTCCAGGTCCACCCGCAGCTCGTCGGGGTGCTCGAGATCGTTGGCGCGCACCGGATGTGGGTTCAGGTCGACGCAACCCATATTAATCACCCAGGCCAGTCCCGCGGCGTCGTGGATGACGGTCTCGTCGGCCGAGGTGCCGGAGGCGTACCGCAACGTGGCGACGTCCACCCACTCCGGTCGATTGGCGGGCGCGCGCTTCTGGAACACCGCCTCTTCGGTGATGCCCTTGACGAAGCGCTTGAGAATCATCGGCCGGTCGGCAACCCCGCGCAGGGCGCCGTCGGCCACGCTCAGGTAGTAGCGGATCAGGTCCAGCTTGGTGGTGCCCCGATCCGGAAATACGACCTTGTCCGGATGCGTGACGCTGACCTCGCGGCCGCCCACGTCCACCGACACGGGTTTGGTCATAGAACTCGATGGTAATTCGGTGGAAACCTACCGATCGCTTTGCGACCTCCGTCACATATGGTGAGGAACATGCCTAACCTCAGCGACCTGCCCGGGCAGATCCCTGCCAAGATTCAGCAGTACGTCGAACGCGGCGCTGCCGAACTGCACTACGTGCGCAAGATCTTCGAAGCGGGCGCGTTCAAGATCGAGTCGCCGCTCAAAACTGCCGCCATGGCGGCCGACATCGCCAAGTGGGGCGAGTTCGGCATGCTGCCTTCGCTCAACGCCCGCCGCCATCCCGATGCCCGGGCCGTCATCGACGAAGAGGGCTCGATGACGTACCAGGAGCTGGACGAGGCCGCCCACGCGGTGGCCAACGGCCTGATCGAGATGGGCGTCAAGGGCGGGGACGGGGTGGCCATCCTGGCCCGCAACACCCGGTGGTTCGTCATCGCCAATTATGGCGCAGCCCGGGCCGGCGCCCGCATCATCCTGCTCAACAGCGAATTCTCCGGGCCGCAGGTCAAAGAGGTCTCCGAGCGCGAAGGCGCCAAGGTGATCATCTACGACGACGAGTACACCAAGGTCGTCAGCAAGGCCGAGCCGGAGCTCGGCAAGTTGCGGGCGCTGGGCACGAATCCGGACAGCGACGAGGACTCAGGCAGCACCGACGAGACCCTGGCCGAGCTGATCGAGCGCAGCAGTAAGGAACCGGCGCCCAAGGCCAGCAAGCACGCGTCGATCATCATCCTGACCAGCGGAACGACCGGCACGCCGAAGGGCGCCAACCGCAGCACCCCGCCGACGCTGGCGCCGGTGGGCGGCATCCTCTCGCATGTCCCGTTCAAGGCCAACGAGATCACCTCGCTGCCCGCGCCGATGTTCCACGCGCTCGGCTACCTGCACGCCACCATCGCGATGTTCCTGGGCTCGACGCTGGTGCTGCGCCGCAAGTTCAAGCCGCCGATGGTCCTGGAAGACCTGGAGAAGCACAAGGCGACCGCGATGGTCGTGGTGCCGGTGATGCTGTCGCGGCTGCTCGACACGATCGAGAAGATGGACAAGAAGCCCGACCTGTCACACCTGAAGATCATCTTCGTGTCCGGCTCACAGCTGGGCGCCGAGCTGGCGCAGCGCGCACTGAAAGACTTCGGCCCCGTCATCTACAACATGTACGGCTCCACCGAGATCGCCTTCGCGACCATCGCCGGGCCGAAGGATCTGGAGAAGAACCCGGCGACCGTCGGTCCCGTCGTCAAGGGCGTCAAGGTCAAGATCCTCGACGACAACGGCAAGGAGAAGCCGCAGGGCGAGGTCGGGCGGATCTTCGTCGGCAACGCCTTCCCGTTCGAGGGCTACACCGGCGGCGGTCACAAGCAGATCATCGACGGCCTGATGTCGTCGGGCGATGTCGGTTACTTCGATGAGCACGGCCTGCTGTACGTCAGCGGCCGCGACGACGAGATGATCGTCTCCGGCGGCGAGAACGTGTTCCCGGCCGAGGTCGAGGACTGCCTCAGTGGGCATCCCGAGGTGGTGGAGGCCACCGCGATCGGCGTCGAGGACAAGGAGTGGGGCCACCGGCTGCGTGCCTTCGTGGTCAAGAAGGACGGCTCGGACGTCGACGAGGACACGCTCAAGAAGCACGTGAAAGAGGAGCTGGCCCGGTACAAGGTGCCGCGCGAGGTCATCTTCCTCGACGAGTTGCCGCGCAACCCCACCGGCAAGATCCTCAAGCGCGAACTGCGCGAGCTGGACGTCGACTCCGACGCCGACAAGGAGAAGGCCAACGACAAGGCCAAGGACCTCGCCAAGGACGCCGAGAAGAAGGCCGACTAACACTGGCGAGCAGACGCGAAGTCGCGCTATTCGTGCCGAATTCACGCGACTTCGCGTCTGCTCGCGCCTCTTGGCTAGGGGTCGCGGGGGAGCCCGAGCAGGCGCTCGGCGATGATGTTGAGCTGGACCTCCGAGGTGCCGCCGTAGATGGTGGTGGCCCGGCTGGACAGCAGGAACTCACCCCACTTGCCCTGCGGGGTATTCGGATCGGCGATGACCGCGTCGGTGCCGAAGGACGACACCGCGAATTCGGCGTAGCCCTGGCCGGTTCGCATGGACAGCAACTTGGAGATTGCGGCTGAGGGCATCGCGTCGCCGCCGGCCAGGGTCAGCAGCGTCGACCGCAGGTTCAGCACCTTGGCGGCGTGCCCCTCGGCGATCAACTGGCCGGCGCGGTGCCGCGCGACCTGGTCGAAGTGGCCGTCCCGCACGAACTCGACGAACTGCGGCAGACTGGCCAAGAAGTTCAGGTCGCTACCGCCGATCGAAACCCGTTCGGCGGTAAGGGTATTGCGGCTGACCTCCCAGCCCCGGTTCACCTCGCCCAGCACGTACTCGTCCGGCACGAACACGTCGTCGATGTAGACGGTGTTGAAGAACTCCTGCCCGGTGAGCTCGCGCAGCGGCTTGACCGTCACGCCCTCGCTCTTCATGTCGAGCAGAAAGTACGTGATGCCCTGATGCTTTGGGGCGTTTGGATCGCTTCTCGCCAGCAGCGCGCCCCACTGGGAGAATTGCGCCGCGGTAGTCCAGATCTTCTGGCCGGTGATGCGCCAGCCACCGTCCACCTTGGTCGCCTTGGTGGACAGGCCGGCCAGGTCGGATCCGGCGCCGGGCTCGGAAAACAGTTGGCACCAGACCATTTCGCCGCGGAAGGTCGGAGGCAGAAAGCGCTGCTGCTGCTCCTCGGTACCGAACGCGACGATGGACGGGATGATCCAGGCGGCGATGCCGACCTGCGGCCGCTTGACCCGCCCGGCGGTGAACTCCTGGGCGATGATGACCTGCTCGACCGGGCTCGATGCCCGGCCCCACGGCTTGGGCAGATAGGGGAGCACCCACCCGGCCTCGGCGATCGCGACTTTGCGCGCCTCGCGGTCCATCTCCTTGAAGGCGGCTACCTCGGCGCGGATCTCGGCGCGCAGTTTTTCGGTGTCGGGATCCAGATCGATGTCCACCGCGCGCATGCCGGTGGTGGTGGCCGTATCGACCACGCGTTGCGGGTACTCCGAGGCGCGGCCGAAGCAGGCCGCCAGCAACAGGGCGCGGCGGTAGTACACGTTGGTGTCGTGCTCCCACGTGAAGCCGATGCCGCCGTGCACCTGAATGCAATCCTGGGTGCACCGCTGCGCGGCGGCCGGCGCCAGTGTCGCCGCCACGGCCGCTGCGAAGGCAACGTGGGTGTCCTCGCCCGTCTCGTCCAAAGCACGGGCCGCGTCCCACACCGCGGCGGTGGCCCGCTCGGTGTCGGCGATCATCTCGGCGCACTTGTGCTTGATGGCCTGGAACTGGCCGATCGGCCGGCCGAACTGTTCGCGGATCTTGGCGTAGGCGGACGCGGTGTCGGTCGCCCAGCGCGCCACCCCCACCGCCTCGGCCGAGAGCAGTGTGGTCATCAGCGCGTGGGCCTTGGTCATGCTCAGGTCGGCCAGCACCACGTCGTCGCCCACCTCGACCGCGTTGGCGCAGACATCGGCGACGGGCCGCAGCGGGTCGATGCTTCGCACCGGCCTGATCTCGAGCTGGTCGGAGCGCAGCACCACCCACTCTTCCCCGCTGTCGATGGCGACCGGCAGCACCAGGATGGAGGCCTGCGCGGCCGCGGGCACCGCGCGGACTTCGCCGCGGATCACCAGGACGTCGCCCTGCCGGGTGGCCGTCAGTCCCGAGTCCAGCGCATAGGCGCCGATGGCCGCGCCGGACGCCAGTTCGGCGAGCACCTTGGCGTCGGGGTCGTGCGCGGCGATCAGCGCGCTGGCGATCGCCGACGGCACGAACGGTCCCGGCACCGCGCCGTGACCGAATTCGGCGAGCACGATGGCCAGCTCGAGGATGCCGAAGCCCTGGCCGCCGACGGATTCGGCCAGGTGCACCCCCTGCAGGCCCTGCTCGGAGGCTGCCTGCCAGTACGGCGGCGGATTGTCGAGTTCTGTTGAAGGCGTCTCGAGCGCCGCATGCAGCACTTCGGACGGCGCTACCCGCGCCACGAAGGACCGCACTGAATCGGCCAGGTCTTGATGTTCAGGGGTGATCGCGATCGGCATTGGTCGCCTTCCCATCGGGTCCGTTTCGGCCAAGCACCTTCCAAGCTAACAACCAGTGGGTTGGTTGACGACAGCGGTTCGGCTCAGGGCCAGCGCTGCCCGATCCACTCGGCGATGGTGTCGGCCTGCTGATCGCGGGCGCCCGGGGTGGTGAAGTAGTGATCGGTGTCGATGGCGGCCTGCGATTTGTCGGTGCCGGCCAGTGCGTCGAAGATGCGCTGGGCGTCGGACGGGAAGACGCCGGTGTCGGCTTCGGCGTTGATCACCAGCGCCGGGCAGGTGATGCGATGCAGGTGCGGCTCGGCCCGGGTCTGCGCCACCCGCAGGCTCCACATACCCAGCCAGTTGCGCAGCGTGCAGGCCGCGGCGATCCCGAAGGCGGAGCGGTTGGCTTTGATCGGCGGGCCGGCATAACACGAATTGGGTTGGCGTTTGGTGGGTTCGATGGTCGGGTCGACCATGCGCGGGTCCGCCCAGGTGCGCATCACGGTGAACGGGCGGTCAGAGAAGCCGGCGCCGCGCACGCGGGTGAGTTCGGCCTCGGCCCAGTCGGTGATGGCGTGGTTGCGCGCCACCTGTGCCGCCCGATAGCGCTGCACGAACTCCGGCGAATACGGCGGACCGTTCTGCTCGTTGAACAGGTCCAGCTCGGGATCCGTTGCAACGGGATCATTTTCGTCGATGACGGCACCGTCCATCCAGGCGGTGAGGACGTCGGGCCGCCCGGGATGGGCGGCGGTGGCGACGTAGCCGTCGGCGGCCGGCAGTTCGGTGATACCGTCGGCGGGCCGCATGCCCTCCAGCGGCGTCACGTTCGGCTCGACCGCCTGCGACTGATACGCCGACATCAGTGAACCGCCGCCCGAATTTCCGAGCAGCACAACCGTTTCCGCGCCGGCAACGTCTCGTAGCCAGCGCACTCCGACGCCGATGTCGACCAGGGCGTGATCGAGCAGGAAGCTGCTCTCGAAGCCGCGGAACCGGGTGTTCCAACCCAGGAATCCGATGCCGCGCGCTGCCAGGTACTCGGCGATGTAGTGCTCGGAGAAGTCGATCTGATAGTGCGTGGCGATCATCGCGACCTTCGGCCGCTGCCCGGCGGCGTGGTGGTAGAGACCCTGA
The DNA here is from genome assembly GCF_030755175.1 of Mycobacterium sp. TY814. NCBI lineage: Bacteria > Bacillati > Actinomycetota > Actinomycetes > Mycobacteriales > Mycobacteriaceae > Mycobacterium > Mycobacterium sp. TY814. Next base: position 2,469,077 of record NZ_JAUFRY010000001.1, on the reverse strand, counting down.
CAGGGGTGCCCGCCGGCGCCGGCCCGTCCGGCGGTGCGCGACGGCAGTCCGATGAACTCGCGGATGATCTCGGTCAAGGGCGTTGCTCCTCGCTGTAGATGGCGCGGTAGTAGATGTTGGCCAGGGTGCGGATGCAGGCCTCGTCGTCCGGCGGGTCCGGGCGGGTGAGCTGGATGTAGCAGAACTGGTTGAACATGGCGACGATCGCCTCGGCCAGCAACTGCGGGTCGTCCTGCGGGCAGTAGCCTTGCCGCTGCGCGCGCCGGACCGAGTCTGCGATGAATGAGATTGGGATCGAACACATCTCGGCCCAATGCTCGGCGAAGTCCGCGTTGACCATCGCCAGTTGCGACACGCTGATCATCTCCGCGAGCCGGTGCCGGTAGGTGTGCCAGTGCGCGGCAGCGGCCTGGTGTGCCCGCTCGCGCTCGGACAGCCCGTGCTCGGTCACCGCCAGTGCGCGTTCGCCGGCCTCGTCGCGGAAGCGCAGCGCCCATTGGCGCACCATCGCCTCTTTGGAGTCGTAGTAGTTGTAGAACGACGCCGCCGAGCGGCCGGCCTCGGCCGCGATGTCGGCGATGGTCGTCGCCAGAATGCCTTTGCGTGCGATCACCGTTCGGGCGGCGGCGTCGATAGCGGCCTGGGTACGCCGCCCGCGGTGCGTGGGGAACTGGGGCTCCGCCCGTTCTGCCGCGGTCACCTGGCACCTCCCGGGATCTGAATCTGATGTTAGATTCAGGTACGGATCATAACCAGGGGAGCCGCACCATGATCAAGCCGCACAACACCAACAGCGAGTTCGAACTCGGCGGTATCAACCACGTCGCGCTGGTGTGCTCGGACATGCAGCGCACGGTGGACTTCTACAGCAACGTCCTCGGCATGCCGCTGATCAAGTCGCTCGACCTGCCCGGTGGCGCGGGCCAGCACTTCTTCTTCGACGCCGGCAACGGCGACTGCGTCGCGTTCTTCTGGTTCGCCGAGGCGGCCGACCGGGTGCCGGGCATCTCGTCGCCGGGCGCCCTGCCCGGCCTCGGGGACATCACCAGCGCGGTCAGCACGATGAACCACCTCGCGTTTCACGTGCCGGCCGACAAATTCGACGCCTACCGGCAGCGTCTGAAAGACAAGGGCGTGCGGGTCGGACCCGTACTCAACCATGATGAGAGCCCGATGCAGGTGTCGGCCACGGTGCACCCCGGGGTGTACGTACGCTCCTTCTATTTCCAGGACCCCGACGGCATCATGCTGGAATTCGCCTGCTGGGTAAGGGAATTCACCGAAGCCGATACCCCGGCGGTGCCCAGGACCGCGGCCGATCGCCGCCCGCCGGTGACGGCGGGCCGCTAGCCCCCGATACTTTGAGCGTGACCGAGGGCATTCTTTCCGACGAACAGATCGAGGCGCTGAGCCCGCAGCAGCGACGGGAGTTGATCACCCGGCTGGAGAAGCCGGTGAGCGAGCTGGAGGATCCGGAGACCCTGGCGCGGATGCGGCGGATCCGGCTCGGTCTGATCGTCGGCGGTCTGATCGTGATGATCCCGTGGATCGGCTACCTGTCGGTCACGCTTCCGCAGAAGTACGTGGCCCACAACTGGCCCGCCACCTGGATCGGTTTCGACATCCTGCTGCTCGGGTTCATGGCTGCCACCGCGGTGCTGGCGTTCCTGCGCCGGCAGTTGATCGTGCTCACCGGGTTCACCACCGGTGTGTTGCTGATCTGCGACGGGTGGTTCGACCTGATGACCGCCAAGCCGGAGGACGCCGCCTTGTCTGTGGTCACCGCGATGCTGATCCAGGCGCCGATGGCTTATCTGCTGATCTCCGGCGCGCTGCGGATCATGCGTCTGACGTGGTTGCGTCTGTGGCTGCACCCCGAGATGCGGGTGTGGCAGGTGCCGTTGATGCCCTAGTCGGCTGGTAGAGGCTGGGTTCGGTCAGCTCGACCAGCATCGAGGCCAGGAGGTCGGCGAGTTCGTCGGGCTCCATCTTCACTTCGCCATCCAGCCAGGCGCTCAGTGTCTGCCCGACCCCGCCGACGGAGAAGTGTGTTGCCGCCTTGACCCGCTCGTTCTCCGGTGCGCGCAGCATGTCGATCACGTGCCGACCGGTCACCAGCGCAAACAGTGCGCTGGATTCGGCCCGTTTGCGGATCACCACGGCGTTGGCGATCTTGGTGCTGAACACCAGACGGCCGATGCGGGCGTCCTCGGCGACGCTGCGCACCACGACGCCCATCCCGGCGCGGGCCTGTTCATCCGGCGGCCCCGTCGCAGCGGCGGACGTGATGTTGACCGCGAGCTTGGCGATCACCCAGTCATAGACGCGCTCGACGAACTCGTCCTTGTCGCTGAAGCTCTCGTAGAAGTACCGGGCGGACAACCCGGCACGTTGGCAGACGCTGCGGACCGTCAGCTCTGGGTCGTCGGGCGAACCCAGGAGGTCCAGACCCGCTTCCAAAAGTTGGTTGCGGCGCGCCGCAAGACGTTCGGTCGCGTCGATGCCCCGGTAGGGCCGTGCGCTCGGCGGCGTCATGGTGTCCATCTTGACATCGGCATGCTGTACCGGACAATATCAGGAAACACGCGTTGTCAAATTAAGGTGCAATGGCCGGGAGTCGACAATGACCATTCAAGAGACGGTGCGCCAGCGCCTTCCGCACGTGGAGCGCCCGATCTCCGACAATCCGCGGCCGGACGGTAGAACCCGCCGACGGCTGGCTGAGGACTACAGCCTGATGGGTGTGGCGCTACTGGCCGGGCCGGCCAACGTCATCATGGAGTTGTCACGCCCCGGCGTCGGGCACGGAGTGGCGGAGAGTCGCGTCGAGAGCGGGCGCATCGACCGCCATCCCATCAAGCGGGCCCGCACCACGTTCACCTACATCGCGGTCGCCAACGCCGGCACCGACACTCAGAAGGCGGCCTTCCGCCGCGCCGTGAACCGCGCCCACGCGCAGGTCTACTCCACTCCCGATAGTCCGGTGTCCTACAACGCTTTCGATCCGGACCTGCAGTTATGGGTTGCGGCGTGCATCTTCAAGGGCGGCATCGACATTTATCGCACGTTCGTCGGTGAGTTGACCGCCGAAGAAGCCGACCGGCTGTACCAGGAGGGCATGTCGATCGGCACCACCCTGCAGGTGCCGGTGGAGATGTGGCCGGCGGATGTAGCGGCCTTCGACAAGTATTGGCAGGAATCACTGGATAAGGTGCACATCGACGACACCGTCCGGGAATTCCTCTACCCGATCGCGGTAGCCCGGATCAAGGGCGTGCCGCTGCCCGCCTGGATGCGTGCTCCCTTGGAAAACGTCGCGCTGCTGATCACCACCGGCTTCCTGCCGCAACGATTTCGCGACGAGATGCGGCTGCCCTGGAACGACGCCAAGCAGCGGCAGTTCGACGGGTTGATGTCGGTGATCGGCGCCGTGAACGGCCTGGTTCCGAAGGTGGTTCGGCAGTTTCCGTTCAACCTGATGCTCTGGGACCTGGATCGGCGGATCAGGACGGGCCGGCCGCTCGTGTAGCGCCCCGTATTGAAAACGATTATCAAAAGCGTTAACGTCCGAAGTCGGTGTTCGCCGATGGAGGAGTGTTGTGATGGCCACGGTCTGGATGGCGGCTCCGCCTGAAGTGCATTCGACGCTGCTCAGCGCCGGCCCCGGGCCCGGCGCGTTGATGGCCGCGGCGGCGGCGTGGACGGCGTTGAGCACCGAGTACACCGCGGTGGCCGACGAACTCCTGGCGCTGCTGGGGGCGGTGCAGGGCGGGGCGTGGGAGGGGCCGACCGCGGCGCAGTATGTTGCCGCGCACCAGCCTTTCCTGGCGTGGCTGACGCAGGCTGGTTTCACCAGCGCCCAGGCGGCCACCCAACACGAGACCGCGGCCGCCGCCTACGTCAGTGCGCTGGCGGCGATGCCGACGATGGTGGAGTTGGCCGCCAATCATGCGATACACGGTGTGCTCATCGCGACCAATTTCTTCGGCATCAACACCATCCCGATCGCCCTCAACGAGGCCGACTACGCGCGGATGTGGATCCAGGCAGCCACCACGATGGCGACCTACGACGCGGTGTCGAGCGCCGCCGCGGCCTCGACTCCGGCCACCGCTCCGGCGCCGGAGATCGTGGCGGCCGAAGACGACCACGGGGACGACGACCACGGCGATGACCACGATCATGCCGAAGACGACCACGGGGACGACCACGATCATGGCGAAGACGGCCACGAAGACCACGACCACGGGGACCCCACCCCGCTGGACTACCTGGTTGCCGACCTGTTGCGGGCGATCACCGGCGGCCAGATCGACTGGGACCCCCTGGAGGGGACGCTGAACGGCGTCCACATGCACGACATCGCCGACGCGACCCAACCCATGTGGTGGGTGGCGCGCTCCCTCGAGTTCGGCCAGCAGTTCGAGACTTTCGTCCAGCAGTTGTTCACCAACCCCGCCGGGGCGATCGAGTACGTCGTCCAACTCGCCGAGTTCGACTGGCCGACGCACCTGGCTCAGCTGGTTCCGCTGCTGCAATCCCCGCAGCTGCTGTCCTTTGCAATCGGCGGCGCCGTCGCCAACCTCGGTGCGGTGAGCGGCTTGGCCGGGCTGGCCGGACTCGGCGGGATACCGCCCGCGACGGTCGCCGCGGTCGTGCCGCCCGTCGCTGCGGCGACACCTGCCATCGCCGTCGCGGGACCCGCTCCCAGCGTGGTGGCCTCCGCGGCACCTGCCGCGCCGGCGCCGACGACGGCCACCGTCACCAGCACGGTCACCAGCGTGGGGACCGCACCACCGGCCGCCGGGCCGGCTGCCGGCACCGGCTTCCCCTTCCTGGTGGGCGGCGGACCCGGGATCGGATTCGGTTCGGGCATGAGTGCGCGTGCCAGTGCCAGCAGAAAGGCTCCGGAGCCCGACCTGGCTGCTGCGGCGGCCGCGGCGTCCGCACGCGAGCAGGCACGGGAGCGACGTCGCCGGCGTGCGGCGGCGCGCGATCACGGCGACGAGTTCGCCGATATGAATGTGGGCGTTGACCCGGACTGGGCAGCAGACGCCGGGCCCGCGGCATCGGGGACCGGCGCCGGTGGTTTCGGTGGATTCACCGGCACCGTGCGCAGCGAATCCGTCGCCGACGCGTCGGGGCTGGCCACACTGGTTGACGACGAATTCGGTGGCCGGCCGAGGGCGCCGATGTTGCCGCGCACCTGGGATCCCGACGGGGCGTGAGCCGCGCGTAGGGTCGGTTGAGTGCGAAGCGAACGCGACAGCTGGGACATCACAACGAGCGTGGGGTCGACGGCGCTGTTCGTCGCGACCGCGCGGGCGTTAGAGGCCAAGAAGCCGGACCCGCTGGTCGTCGACGCGTATGCCGAACTGTTCTGCCGGGCAGTGGGCGGTTCCTGGGCCGACGTACTCGACGGCAACGCGCCTGACCATGAGCTGCTCAGCGATGACTTCGGTCAGCACTTCGTCAACTTCCAGGCCGCTCGCACGAAGTACTTCGACGCCTACTTCCACCGTGCGGCGGCAGCCGGGGCGCGTCAGGTGGTGATCCTCGCGGCCGGACTGGACTCGCGGGCCTACCGATTGCCGTGGCCGGACGGCACCACCATCTTCGAGCTGGATCAACCGCAAGTTCTCGAGTTCAAGCGCGAGGTGCTCGCCGAGCATGGCGTGCAGCCGCGCGCCCAGCGCCGAGAGATCGCCGTAGACCTTCGCGACGACTGGTCGGCGGCGTTGCAGGACAACGGCTTTGATCCCACGCTGTTTTCCGCCTGGATCGCCGAAGGGCTACTGATCTATCTGCCGGCCGCCGCGCAGGAGCAGCTGTTCACCGGCATCGACGCGCTGGCCACCCTCGGCAGCCACGTCGCCGTCGAGGACGGCGCCCCGATGCCTCCTGAAGAGTTCCAGGCCAAGGTGGAAGAGGAACGCGCCGCCGGGGAGGAGCGCCCCTTCTTCCAGTTGGTCTACAACGAACGCTGCGCGCCCGCCGCCGACTGGTTCGGTGAGCACGGCTGGACGGCGATCGGAACACCCCTGAACGACTACCTGCGGGAGGTCGGTCGGCCGGTACCCGAGCCCGGATCCGAGGCAGCCCCGATGTTCGCCCGCAATACGCTGGTGAGCGCCGCCAAGCCGTAGCGGACGGCTGCGGTTTCTGTGAGTCGCAAAAGAAGTTGATGTATGTCGGGAACTTTTCCCGACGTATCCCCGACTACCTGTCCGTGCCGGTTGTGCCGTGGGGGGCCTTCCCGCCCGAGATTCATTCGGCCCAGCTCAGCAGCGGCCCAGGACCGTCGGGCTGGCTGACGGCCGCGCAGGCGTGGCGCTCGCTCAGTGCCGGGTACGTCTCGGCTGCCGACGAACTTGCCGGTCTGCTCGCGGCAGTGCAGGCCGGTGCCTGGGAGGGGCCGACGGAGGCGCGGTACGCGGCCGCGCATGTGCCGTATCTGCAGTGGCTGCAGCGGGCCGGCGCAACCAGCGCGGACACCGCCGTGCGGCAGGAATCCGCCGCGACCGCCTACACCGTCGCGCTGGCCGCCATGCCGACCCTGGCCGAACTCGCCGCCAACCATGTCGTGCACTCGGCGCTGGTGGCAACAAACTTCTTCGGGATCAATACCATTCCCATCGCGGTCAATGAGGCCGACTATGTCCGGATGTGGATCCAGGCCGCTGACACGATGACCGCTTACCAGGCGGTCACCGATGCGGCGGTGGCACCGGCGGCGCCGGCCGACGCGGCGCCCCCGATCCTGGTGGCCGACCACGCCGACCCTTCCGACGATGGCAGCCCCGCCGCCGACGCCGCCGGGTGTGGGACCGGCCGGTTATCCCTACCTGGTCGGCGGATCGGGGACAGGCTTCGGATCGGCAATGAGCACCAGTGCCCGCCGCAGGGCGGTAGCGCCGGACGAGGTCGCTGCGCCGGCGGCGATCACGGCCCCGGAGCGCGGGAAAGACCGGGCCCGCCGGCGGGCCCGCGCGACGCTGCCCGACCGTGGACACCGCCACGAGTTCCTGAGCGCCGAGTCGGGGTCGGGCGCGGGAACCCTCGGCTTCGCCGGAACGCTTGCCCGGGGGACCGCCGCCGACGCCGCGGGCCTGACGCAGTTGAGCGCCGACGGGTTCATCGGTGCGCCGGTGGCGCCGATCCTGCCGCGTACCTGGGCGCCGGGCCGAGAGCCACCCCACCCCGGTGTTGTTAATGAAAATCATATTCAGTAAGCTTCAGTACCTTGGCCTCGCATCATCTCCAGCCGCGGAAAATGCGCAGGTCAGCAGCTTTGAGACGGGAGTCCGAGTGGTAAATCGAGCGGAACGGGCCGCCTCGACAGTTAGCTTAGGGAATGCTAACTTCGTGTGGCTAACCTCGGGCGGATTTCGCCAATGGCGACCTTGACTTCAGGAGACGGCGCGGGCGTGGAACGCGGTGATATAGGCATGCTGGCGGCTGCGCCCCGAGCATCCCGGACGGACGGCAGAGTCGACGAAGACGTCCTCAGTAGGTTTGCCACCTGCTGTCGGGCCCTCGGTATCGCGGTCTACGAGCGGAAGCGACCGGCAGATCTGAGTGCGGCGCGCTCAGGCTTCAGTGCGCTGACCCGTGTCGCGCACGAGCAGTGCGATGCATGGACCGGGTTGGCTGCCGCCGGTGACACCTCCAAGCATGTGCTGGAACAGGTCTCGCGGACCGCCGCCACAGCCGGCGTACTGCAGCGTCAGGTCGAACTCGCGCCAGGGGCACTCGGGTTCCGCTACGACACCGGCTTGTATCTACAGTTCCGGGCCACCACGCCCGACGACTTCCACCTCGCCTACGCGGCCTCGCTGGCGGCCGAGCGCCAGTTCGCGGTGGCCGACCAGATCGTCAGCCGCATCAGCGAGCGCCGCCCCAAATCGCGTGAGGCCCGCTGGATTTCGGTCGTCATTCACTACCGCGCCGAGCGCTGGTCGGACGTGGTCAAGCTGCTGACCCCGATCGTCAACGACACCGACCTCGACGAGGCCTTCGCGCACGCGGTGAAAATCACGCTGGGCACCGCGCTGGCGCGACTGGGCATGTTCGCTCCGGCGCTGTCCTATCTGGAAGAGCCCGAAGGCCCCATCGCCGTCGCCGCGGTCGACGGTGCGCTGGCCAAGGCGCTGGCGCTGCGCGCGCACGTCGACGAGGAAGCGGCCAGCGAAGTGCTGCACGAGCTGTACGCGGCCAATCCGGAGAATGCGGAGATCGAGCAGGCGCTGTCCGATCCGAGTTTCGGGATCGTCACCACCACCGCGGCGCGCATCGACGCCCGCATCGACCCGTGGGACGCCGAAACCGAGCCCAGTGACGCCGATTTCGTCGACCCGGGCGCCCGCGAGCGCAAGGCCACCCTGTTGGCAGAGGCCGAGGTTCAGCTCAACGACTTCATCGGTCTGGACGAGGTCAAGAACCAGGTGTCCCGGCTGAAGAGTTCCGTAGCGATGGCCGTGCTGCGACAGCAGCGTGGTCTCACCGTCGCCCAACGCACCCACCACCTGGTGTTCGCCGGCCCGCCCGGGACCGGTAAGACCACCATCGCCCGTGTCGTCGCCAAGATCTACTGCGGCCTGGGCCTGCTCAAGCGCGAGAACATCCGCGAGGTGCACCGAGCGGACCTGATCGGCCAGCACATCGGTGAAACCGAGGCCAAGACGAACGCGATCATCGACAGCGCCCTGGATGGCGTGCTGTTCCTCGACGAGGCGTATGCGTTGGTGGCCACCGGAGCCAAGAACGACTTCGGACTGGTTGCCATCGACACGCTGCTGGCGCGCATGGAGAACGACCGCGACCGGTTGGTGGTGATCATCGCCGGGTATCGCGCAGACCTGGACAAGTTCCTCGACACCAACGAGGGGCTGCGGTCCCGCTTCACCCGCAGCATCGACTTCCCGTCCTACCAGCCGTCCGAACTGACCGAGATCGCCAATCTCATGGCGCAGCAACGGGACAGCGTGTTCGAGCAGGCCGCCCTGGACGATATGCAGCGGCTGTTCACCCACTTGGCCGAGACGTCGTCGCCCGACAGCAACGGGATCGCGCGGCGCAACCTCGACATCGCCGGCAACGGCCGGTTCGTCCGGAACGTGGTCGAACGCTCCGAGGAGGAGCGCGAATTCCGGCTCGACCATTCCGAACAAGCCGGCACGGGTGAATTCACCGACGAGGAACTGATGACGATCACCGCGCAAGACGTCCGCAACACCGTCGCCCCGCTGTTGCGCGGGCTGGGACTGTCGGTGCCGGCATGAGCAAGAGCGAGTACGACGACGAGCGCGACGAGCGGCGTTCCTTCGCTTCTCGCACGCCGGTCAACGAAAACCCCGACCAGGTGCACTACCGCCGTGGTTTCGTCACGCGCCACCAGGTGACCGGGTGGCGGTTCGTGATGCGACGCATCGCCTCCGGAATTGCATTGCACGACACCAGGATGCTGGTCGACCCGCTGCGTACCCAGTCGCGTGCGGTGCTGATGGGCGTACTGCTGCTGGTCACCGGGCTGCTCGGCTGCTTCGTGTTCTCGCTGATCCGGCCCAACGGGCAGGTGGGCAGCAACACCGTGCTGGCCGACCGGTCCACCGCAGCGCTTTACGTGCGCGTGGGGGATCAGCTGCACCCGGTGCTCAACCTCACCTCGGCCCGCCTGATCGCCGGCCAGCCGGTCAACCCGACCACGGTGAAAAGTGCTGAGCTGGACCGGTTTCCGCGCGGCAACCTGATCGGCATTCCGGGTGCCCCGGAGCGGATGGTGCAGAACACCTCTCGCGACGCCGCCTGGACGGTGTGCGATGCGGTGAGCGGGCAGCCGGGGCGCGGTGCCCGCAACACCGGTGTGACCGTCATCGCCGGAGCGCCCTACAGCGACGGCTCCCGCGCGGCCACGATCAGTGCCGGCCAGGTGATCCTGGTGGATAACGGCAACAGCACCTGGGTGTTGTGGGACGGCAAGCGCAGCCGCATCGACCTGGCCGACCACGCCGTCACCAATGCTCTCGGCCTGGGCACCGACGTGCCCGCGGCGCGGCCGGTGGCAGCGGGCCTGTTCAATGCGATTCCCGAGTCGCCACCGCTGGCTGCGCCGCCCATCCCCAATGCCGGTGCCCCGGCCGGTTTCGCCGTGCCCGCGCCGATCGGCGGGGTGGTGGTGTCCTACGCCGTGGACCGCAGCGCTTCGGACACCGTCAGCTACTACGCGGTGCTGCCCGACGGGCTGCAACCGATCTCACCGGTGCTGGCGTCCATCCTGCGCAACACGAATTCCTATGGGCTGCAACAACCTCCACGCCTGGGTGCCGATGAGATCGCGAAGCTGCCGGTGTCGCGGATGCTGGACACCGGCCGGTATCCGGCACAGCCGGTGACGCTGGTGAACCCGGCCAGCAATCCGGTCACCTGTGCCTTCTGGAGCAAGCCCGCCGGAGCCGCCACCAGCTCGCTGAGTCTGTTGTCGGGATCGGCGCTTCCGGTGCCGGAGGGACTGCGAACCGTCGAATTGGTCGGCGGCGGAGCCAAAGTCGCGATCACGCCGGGCTCCGGATACTTCACCCAGACCGTCGGCGGCGGCGCGACAGCGCCCGCCACCGGGTCGCTGTTCTGGGTCTCCGACACCGGGGTCCGGTTCGGTATCGACACCGAGTCCGACGGCCGCCCGGGAGCCACCGGCCGCAGCAAAGCGGTTGAGGCTCTTGGTCTTGCGTCGCCGCCGCTGAGCATCCCGTGGTCCATCCTGTCCTTGTTCGCACCCGGTCCGACACTGTCGCGCGCCGATGCGCTGTTGGCGCATGACGGCCTGCCGCCCGACAGCCGGCCGGGCCACCCGGTAACCGCCGAAGGGGAGCCCCGATGAGCAGACTGATCTTCGAGGCGCGCCGGCGGTTGACGCCGCCCGCCGCCCGCAAAGGCACCATCACCATCGAGGCACCGCCGGAACTGCCGCGGGCGATTCCGCCGTCGCTGTTCCGCCGCGCAATGCCGTACCTGATCGGGATTCTGATCGTCGGCATGATCGTGGCCTTGTTCGCCACCGGCATGAAGGTGATCTCACCGCAGACGTTGTTCTTCCCGTTCGTACTGTTGTTGGCCGCCACCGCGCTCTACCGGGGCAATGACAACAAGATGCGCACCGAGGAGGTCGATGCCGAACGGGCCGACTATCTGCGCTACCTCTCGGTGGTGCGGGACAACATCCGCGCGCAGGCCGCCGAGCAGCGGGCCGCGGCGCAGTGGTCGCACCCGGAGCCCAAGGCGCTGGCCGCCGTACCGGGGTCGCGTCGCCAGTGGGAGCGCGACCCGCACGACCCGGACTTCCTGGTACTGCGGGCCGGTCGCCACTCGGCTCCCCTGGCCACCGCGCTGCGGGTCAACGACACCGCCGACGAGATCGACCTGGAACCGGTGTCGCACAGTGCATTACGCAGCCTGCTCGACACTCAGCGCACGGTTCGCGACATACCGACGGGAATCGACCTGACCAAGGTCTCCCGCATCACGGTGCTGGGGGACGCCGAGCAGGCGCGGGCAGCGGTACGGGCCTGGATCGCTCAGGCGGTCACCTGGCACGACCCGACGGTGCTCGGCGTGGCGCTGGCCACCCGCGACCTGGAGGGCGACGACTGGTCGTGGCTGAAATGGTTGCCGCACGTGGACATCCCGGGCCAGGTCGACGGTGTCGGCCCGGCCCGTTACCTGACCGACGATGCCGACGAACTGGCGGATCTGCTCGCTCCGGCATTGGACGACCGCCCGGCGTTCACCGGCCGGGCGGTAGATGCGTTGCGGCACCTGCTGATCGTGGTGGACGACCCCGACTATGACCTGAAGGTCTCGGCGCTCGGTTCGGCCCGTGCCGGCGTCACGGTCGTGCACTTCTCGGACACGGCGCCGCACCGCGAGCAGTACTCCGACCCGGAGAAGCCGATTCTGCGGGTCGCCGACGGAGCCATCGAACGGTGGCAGACCGGTGGCTGGCAGCCCTACATCGACGCAGCCGACGAGTTCAGCGGGCACGAAGCCGCCCACCTCGCGCGCCGGCTGTCGCGCTGGGATTCCAACCCGACCCACACCGGGCTGCGTTCGGCAGCCACTCGCGGCGCCAATTTCACCACCTTGCTGGGTATCTCGGACGCATCCCGGCTGGATGTGCCCGCGCTGTGGGCGCCGCGGAGCCGGGACGAGGAGTTGCGCGTCCCGATCGGTGTCACCGCCACCGGCGAACCGCTGATGTTCGACCTGAAGGACGAGGCCGAGGGCGGGATGGGTCCGCACGGCCTGATGATCGGTATGACAGGTTCCGGCAAGTCGCAGACCTTGATGTCGATCCTGCTGTCGCTGTTGACAACTCACTCGGCGGATCGGCTGATCGTCATCTACGCCGACTTCAAGGGCGAGGCCGGGGCCGACAGCTTCCGCAACTTCCCGCAGGTCGTCGCCGTGATCTCGAACATGGCGGAGAAGAAGTCACTGGCCGACCGGTTCGCCGACACGCTGCGCGGCGAGGTGGCCCGCCGGGAGATGCTGCTGCGCGAGGCCGGCCGCAAGGTGCAGGGCAGCGCGTTCAACTCGGTCACCGAGTACGAGGCCGCGATCGCGAATGGGCATGATCTGGCGCCCATCCCGACACTTTTCGTGGTGGCCGACGAGTTCACCCTGATGCTCGCCGACCACCCGGAGTACGCGGAGCTGTTCGACTATGTGGCGCGTAAGGGCCGCTCGTTCCGCATCCACATCCTGTTCGCCTCCCAGACGCTAGATGTCGGGAAGATCAAGGACATCGACAAGAACACCTCGTACCGGATCGGTCTGAAGGTGGCCAGCCCCAGCGTGTCTCGCCAGATCATCGGTGTGGAAGACGCTTATCACATCGAATCGGGCAAGGAGCACAAGGGCATCGGATTCCTGGTTCCGGCGCCGGGTGCGGCCCCGATCAAGTTCCGGTCGACCTACGTCGACGGCATCTACGAGCCTCCGCAGGCAGCGAAAACCCTGGTGGTTCAGACGGTTCCGGAGCCGAAGTTGTTCCCCGCCGGAGCGGTCGAGCCGGACCCGGGCACCGTGATCTCGGGTGCCGGCGAGGACGAGGTGGTCGGCCCGCCGCGCAAGCTGATCGCGACCATCGGCGAGCAGCTGGCCGGGTATGGTCCGCGGGCGCCGCAGCTGTGGCTGCCGCCGCTGGACGAACCGATCCCGCTGACGGCGGCACTGGCGCGTGCCGGTGTGCCGGCGCGGCAGTGGCGCTGGCCGCTCGGCGAGGTCGACAAGCCGTTCGAGATGCGCCGCGACCCACTGGTCTTCGACGCCACCTCCTCGGCCGGCAACATGGTGATCCACGGTGGTCCCAAGTCCGGGAAATCGACTGCGCTGCAAACGTTCATCCTCTCGGCGGCCAGCCTGCACACGCCGCGCGACGTGACGTTCTACTGCCTGGACTACGGCGGCGGACAACTCCGCGCGCTGGAGGGCCTGGCGCACGTCGGCACCGTTGCCTCGGCGCTGGAGCCCGAACGCATCCGCCGCACGTTCGGCGAGCTGGAGCAGCTGTTGCTGGCCCGGCAGCGGCGCGAGGCGTTCCGCGACAAGCAGGGCAACGGCAATGGCTCCGTGACCGATGACGGTTTCGGCGAGGTCTTCCTGGTCATCGACAACCTCTACGGCTTCGGACGTGACAACGTCGACCAGTTCAACACCCGAAACCCGTTGCTGGCCAGGGTGACCGAGCTGGTCAACGGTGGACTCGCCTACGGCATCCACGTGGTCATCACCACCCCGAGCTGGCTGGAGGTGCCCCTTGCGATGCGCGACGGCCTCGGGCTGCGCCTCGAGCTCAAGTTGCACGATGCACGCGACAGCAATGTGCGGGTGACGGGTGCGCTGCACCGTCCGGCCGAGGCCATCCCGCATGACCAACCGGGACGCGGCCTGACCATGGCCGCCCAGCACTTCCTGTTCGCCGAACCGGAACTGGACCAGATACCGGTGATCAACGCGCGCTACCCGGGCCAGACGGCGCCGCCGGTGCGCCTGCTGCCCAGCAACCTGGCTCCCGAAGCGGTCGGCGCGCTCTACCGCGGCCCGGAACAGATCGTCATCGGCCAGCGCGAGGAGGACCTGGCACCGGTGGTGCACGACTTCGCCGAGCAGCCGCTGCTGATGGTCTTCGGCGACAGCAAGTCCGGCAAGACCACCTTGCTGCGTCACATCATCCGCACCGTCCGGGAGAATTCGACTCCCGACTCGGTGGCCTTCACCGTGCTGGACCGGCGACTGCACCTGGTCGACGAACCGTTGTTCCCGGACAACGAGTACACCGCCAACATCGACCGGATCACCCCGGCGATGATCGGGCTGGCCAACATCATCGAGTCCCGGCGCCCGCCTGCGGGCCTGTCGCCGGCGGAGCTGTCGCGCTGGACCTATCAGGGCCACACCCACTACCTGATCATCGACGACGTCGACCAGGTCCCCGATTCCGCGGCGACCAGCGGACCTTATGTGGGCCAGCGCCCCTGGAGCCCGCTGATCGGGCTGCTGGGTCAGGCCAGCGACCTGGGGTTGCGGGTGATCGTCACCGGCCGGGCGTCCGGGTCGGCGCACGCGTTGATGACCAACCCGCTGCTGCGCAGATTCAACGACCTGCAGGCGACCACGCTGATGCTGGCCGGCAACCCGCAGGACAGCGGCAAGATCCGCGGACAGCGGTTCAGCCGGCTACCCGCGGGCCGCGGAATCCTGCTGTCGGACAGCGATACTCCGACATTTGTGCAATTGGTCAATCCGATGGTCGGTGCGGCCGCGTTATTTGGTGATACGCAACAGGAGGGAAGTCAGTCATGACGTTGCGAGTAGTTCCGGAGGGACTGGCCGCCGCCAGCGCCGCGGTCGAGGCGCTGACGGCGAGACTGGCTGCCGCGCATGCCAGCGCGGCGCCGTTGATCACCGCGGTGGTTCCGCCGGCGGCCGACCCGGTGTCGCTGCAGACCGCCGCCGGTTTCAGCGCCCAGGGCCAGGAGCACACCGCGGTCGCCGCCCAGGGTGTCGAGGAGTTGGGGCGCGCCGGTGTCGGCGTCGGCGACGCCGGCGCCAGCTACCTGGCCGGTGACGCGGCGGCCGCCGCGACCTACGGGATGGCCGGCGGCTGATGAGCTTTTCGGGGGAGTGGGAACGCGAGGAAGGGGGAGCCGGAAGTCAGCGAGATCACTTACCACGCAAGGAATTCTGATTCACATCTAGGGAAGGAAGATCTATGAGTTTGTTGGACGCTCATATTCCGCAGTTGGTGTCGTCGCAGTCGGCGTTCAGCGCCAAGGCCGGACTGATGCGGCACACGATCGGTCAGGCCGAGCAGGCGGCCATGTCGGCGCAGGCGTTCCACCAGGGCGAGTCCTCGGCGGCGTTTCAGGCTGCCCACGCCCGCTTCGTGGAGGTAGCGGCGCGGGTCAACACCCTGCTGGACATCGCGCAGGCCAACCTGGGCGAGGCTGCCGGCACCTATGTGGCCGCCGACGCCGCGGCCGCTTCGTCCTACACCGGCTTCTGAGTCCGGCTTTCAGGAAGGGATCAATCATGTCGCAGATCATGTACAACTACCCGGCCATGCTCGCCCACGCCGGGGACATGTCGGGTTACGCGGGCACCTTGCAGGGCCTGGGCGCCGACATCTCGGCCGAGCAGGCCGCGCTGCAGAACGCCTGGCAGGGTGACACCGGGGTGACGTACCAGGCGTGGCAGGTGCAGTGGAACCAGGCCATGGAGGACCTGGTGCGTGCATACCAGGCGATGGCCAGCACCCATGAAGCCAACACCATGTCGATGATGGCCCGGGACGCCGCCGAAGCCGCCAAGTGGGGCGGTTAGCCGCACGTAGATGGACGCTTCGCCCAATGCCGTTGAGCTGACGGTAGATCAGGCGTGGTTCATTGCGGAAACCGCTGGGGCGGGCAGCTTTCCCTGGGTGCTCGCCATCACCACTCCGTATCGCGATGCCGCGGAACGAACCGCGTTCTTCGACCGTCAGAAGGACGAGCTGACCCGGATGGGAGTGATGACGCCGGACGGCGTCATCACTCCGGTGATCGCGGACTGGATCAAAGTGGTGTGCTTCCCGGACCGCTGGCTCGACCTGCGTTACCTGGGGCCCAGTTCGGTGACCGACGCCGGCGACATGCTGCGCGGGATCGTCGCGCAGCGGGCCGGCGCCACCGTGGTGGCGCTGCGTAGCGCGCAACTGGTCACGTTCACCGCGATGGACATCGACGACCCGCGCGCGCTGGTGCCCGTCCTGGGCGTGGGATTGATGCAACGGCCGCCGGCCAGGTTCGAGGAGTTCAGCATGCCGACCCGGGTGGGGGCCCGGGCCGACGAGCGGCTGCGGGCCGGGGCGCCGCTCGCCGAAGTTCTCGACTATCTGGGTATTCCGGCGTCAGCGCGCGCGGTGGTGGAGTCGGTGTTCACCGGTCCGCGCAGCTACGTCGAGATCGTGGCCGGCTGCAACCGAGACGGCCGGCACGCCACCACCGAGGTCGGGCTCAGCATCATCGACACCACCGCCGGGCGGGTGCTGGTCAGTCCTTCCCGCGCCTTCGACGGCGAGTGGGTTTCCACATTCAGTCCCGGCACGCCGTTCGCGACCGCCGTCGCGATCGAGCAACTCACGTCCTTCCTGCCGGACGGGGAATGGTTCCCCGGTCACCGGTTATCGCGAGACTTCTCCACCCAGGCGAACGCATAAACAAGGCATAGACAGCAAGCAGAAAGAGAGCACGATGTTCCAGCAACGGCCCCAGCAGCTTTGGTGGGTTCAGTGACGTCCGGCACCGTCATGCCGATCGTCCGCGTCGCCATATTCGCGGACAGCCGGTTGACGGAGATGGCATTGCCTACCGAGTTGCCGCTGCGTGAAATCCTGCCGGCGGTACAGCGCCTGGTGGTCCCCGGCAACGGCGACAGTGCCGATGGCGCTTCGGCCGCCCCCTACCTGAGCCTGGCGCCCATCGGCGGAGCGCCGTTCAGTCTGGACGCCAGCCTGGACACCGTCGGCGTGGTCGACGGGGATCTGCTTGCGCTGCAGCCGGTTCCGACGGGCCCGGCCGCGCCAGGCATTGTCGAGGACATCGCCGACGCCGCCATGATCTTCTCGGCCTCGCGACGTAACCCATGGGGCACCAAGCAGATTCAGCGCGGTGCGGTAGCCGCGGTGATCGGTGTCGCGCTGGTGGCCACCGGCCTGTCGGTCGCCCACCGGGTGGCGACCGGCGCCCTCGTCGGGCTGGTCGCGGTCAGTGCGCTCGCCGCCGTCATCGCGATCACCGGGTTGCTCAGCACCGGGCGCTCTCCCCGCACCGGCGTTGCGCTGTCGATCACCGCGCTGGTGCCGATCGCCGCCGCGCTGGCGCTGGCGGTGCCGGGCAAATTCGGAGCGGCGCAGGTGCTGCTGGGCGCGGCCGGGGTCGCCGCGTGGTCGCTGATCGCGTTGATCGTTCCCAGCACCGAGCGGGAGCGCGCCGTCGGCTTCTTCACCGCCTCGGCGGTGGTCGGGCTGACCGTCGCGCTGGCGGCCGGGGCCGAGATGCTCTGGCGGCTGCCGATTCTCGCCCTGGGCTGCGGGCTGATCGTCGCGGCCCTGTTGATCACCATCCAGGCGGCTCAACTGTCGGCGCTGTGGGCGCGCTTCCCGCTGCCGGTCATCCCGGCGCCCGGCGACCCCACGCCGTCCGCGCCGTCGTTGCGGGTGCTGCAGGACCTGCCGCGCCGGGTGCGGATCAGCGACGCGCATCAGAACGGCTTCATCGCTGCCGCCGTGGTGCTGGGTGTGCTCGGATCCGTGGCGATCGCGCTGCGACCTGAGACGTTGAGCGTCGCGGGCTGGTATGTGGTGGTGGCGGCCTCGCTGGCGGCCGCGCTGCGGGCCCGGGTATGGGATTCGGCGGCGTGCAAGGCGTGGCTTTTGGCCCAGCCGTTCCTGGTGGCCGGTGTGCTGTCGGTGTTCTACGCCGCGACCGGACGTTTCACCGGAGCCTTGGTGGCGGTGCTGGTGCTGGTGGTGCTCGTGCTGGTCTGGATCGTGGTGGCGCTGAACCCGTCGATCGCGTCGCCGGACAGCTACTCGCTGCCGCTGCGCCGACTGGTCGGCTTCGTCGCGGCCGGGCTCGACGCGTCGCTGATCCCGGTGATGGCGTTCCTGGTCGGTCTGTTCGCCTGGGTGCTCAATCGATGAGACGTGCCGCTGGATTGGGTTGCTGCACAGCGGTTCTGGCGCTGATGCAGGCCCCGGTGATCGCGGCGGCGCCGCCGGCGCTGGCGATCAGCCCGCCGGTGGTGGACGCGGCGGCACCGCCGCCGAGCGGGACGCCGGGTCCGGCGCAGACAATGGAGCAGCGCGGCCCGTGCAGCGTCTCCGGCGTCATCCCCGGCAGCGACCCGGGCACGCCGACGCCAAGCCAGTCCATGCTGAATCTCCCTGCGGCGTGGCAGTTTTCCCGGGGCGAGGGCCAGTTGGTGGCGATCATCGACACCGGCGTGCGGCCGGGTCCGCGGCTGAGCAATGTCGAGGCCGGCGGTGACTTCGTGGAGGCCACCGACGGGCTGACCGACTGCGACGGGCACGGCACGCTGGTCGCCGGCATCGTCGCCGGCCAGCCCGGAGACGACGGCTTCTCCGGTGTGGCGCCCGCGGCGCGGCTGCTGTCGCTGCGGGTGACGTCGGCCAAGTTCTCGCCGCGCACCCCCGGTGGCGACCCCACGCTGGCGCGGGCGGCCATCGACATCGAAGCCCTGGCGCGCGCCATCGTGCATGCGGCCGATCGCGGCGCCCGGGTCATCAACATCTCCGCGATCACCTGCCTGCCGGCCGACCGCGCCGTGGATCAGGCCGAGCTGGGAGCGGCGATCAAGTATGCGGCGGTGGACAAGGATGTGGTGATCGTGGCCGCGGCGGGCAACAGTGGCCCGACCGGATCGGTCGCCGGCGGCACGTCGTGCGAATCGAACCCGCTGACCGACCTGAGCCGCCCCAGCGATCCGCGCAACTGGGCGGGCGTCACGTCGGTCTCGGTCCCGTCCTGGTGGCAGCCGTACGTGCTGTCGGCGGCGTCCGTGTCGCCGGACGGCCGGCCCTCGAAGTTCACCATGGCCGGCCCGTGGGTCGGCATCGCCGCGCCCGGGGAGAACATCGCGTCGGTGAGCAACGCCGACGGCGGCGGACTGGCCAACGGCCTGCCCGACGACCATCAACAGCTGATCCCCCTCAGCGGCACCAGCTATGCGGCCGGCTACGTCTCCGGGGTCGCCGCGCTGGTCCGTGCCAAGTACCCCGATCTACCCGCCGCCGAGGTGGTGCGCCGCCTCACGGCGACCGCCCAGAACGGTCCGCGGGATCCGTCGAACGTCGTCGGGGCCGGCACGCTGGATGCCGTCGCGGCACTGACCTGGCAGCTGCCGTCGCCGGCAGGCGGGGCCCCGGCGCCGGCTTCGGTCAAGCCGGTCGCAGTCCCGCAGCCACCGGCGCCGCAGGACACCACACCGCGCAACGTCGCACTGGCCGGAGCCGGCGTGCTGACGCTGCTCGTCATCATCACCGCAGCGACGGTGGCGGTAGTTCGCCGCCGGAAGGAGTCCACCACCCCGTGAGCCACTCGATTCCCGCACCGGGTGCCGCCCGGGTCACCCTGGCGCTGCTGGCAGTGGTGCCGGCCGCCATGGCCTACCCCTGGCAGTCCACCCGCGCCTACTGGTTGATCGGCATCGCTGCGGTGGCGGTGATCCTGCTGTTCGGGTGGTGGCGCGGACTGCACTTCACCACGATCCTGCGCCGGCGGCTGGCCATCGTCCGCCGCGGTGGGAGACCGGTGCCCGAGCCCGATGCGAACACCCGCACCACCGCGTTGCTGCGGCTGGGACCGGCGTCCTCGGCTGCGCTGCCGCTGCCGCTGATCGCGCGCTACCTGAACTGCTATGGCATTCGCGCGGACAGCATCCGGATCACCAGTCGCCACAACGCATCCGGTGCCACCGACACCTGGATCGGGTTGACCGTGTCGGCCGTCGACAACCTGGCCGCGCTGCAGGCCCGCTCGGCCCGGATCCCGTTGCACGAGACCGCCGAGGTGGCCGCCCGCCGGCTGGCCGATCACCTGCGGGAGGTCGGATTCGACGCCAATACCGTTGCCGCCGAGGACGTCCCGGAGGTGCTGGCGTTCGAGTCCGGGGAGACTGCCCGCGAGACGTGGAGCGCGGTGCAGCTGAGTGGCTCGGATTATGTTGCGGCATATCGGGTCAAAGCAGACGACGGGCTGGGAGTGACGCTGGCCGCGGTTCGGGAGCAGCAGGCCCGGGAGACCTGGACGGCCCTGGAGATCGCGGACGCGGGGACCCACCGCACGGTTGCCGCGGCATGTGCGTTGCGTACCGATGCCGCACCGGGCGGCACCGCCCCGGTCGCGGGCCTGACCTTGGAGCGGGGCAACCAGCGGCCGGCGTTGCAGACGCTGGACCCGCTGTCGACGCGACGGCTCGACGGTCACACCGAGGCGCCCGCCGACCTGCTGGAGCGGTTGGACTGGCCGACTGCGCAAGGCCCGTCCGAGGCGCTTAGTCGTATCTGACCTGATCTGGCCGTACCTGAACTGATCTAGTCGTACATGAACTGATGCAGGAACGGCGTCATCCGGCGTAGGTAGTCCAGCTGGCTGACGTGCAGCACGTGGCTGCCGGGGAACCAGTGCAGCGCGCACCGTTCCCAGTGCTTCCACAGCGCCACCGCGTGCTCGGGTGGGGCCATCCGGTCGCCGAGACCGGTGATGATCATGCGGCGGTCCTTGGACAGCAGCGGCTGGTAGTTCAGCGGGCCGTGGTAGGCCAGCCCGGCCTGCAACTCCTCGTTGTTGATGCTGGTCAGCCACCTGCCGAATTTGATGAGTGTGCTGGCCGGGAACCACTCGTCGAAGAGATCACCGGGTGTGATGACGGGACAGTTGGGGATGACGGCCTCGAGCCGGTCGTCGACGGAGGCGATCAGCGACGACGTGTAGCCACCGAGTGAAAGTCCGGTCAGCGCAATCCGTTCCACACCGGTGCCCTGCAGATAGTCCACGACGGAGCGAAAGTCGTGCACGGCCTGCGCCATCGCCTCGGCGAAACCGCTCAGCCCGCTGGCGAAGTAGCCGAAACCGCTGAACGGCGAGTGCTTTTCGGCGCGCTTGCCATGAAACGGCAACGTGTACAGCAACACGTCGTAGCCGGACCGGAAATACCAGGGCAGCGAGAAGAACAGGCCGTTGAACAGATACGAGGACCCCATGAACCCATGGATGACACACAGCGTGGGGCGGGGCCCGTCGTCGTGGCGCCAATGTTGGGCCCAGACCACGTTGTTGGCCGGCAGCGCGCTCCACCGCTTGCGCATGGCGGGGTTTATCGCCCGGAAGCTGCTGGGGAACGAGATGTTGTCGATGGTGGCCAGCGCGACCCGTTGTGCGAGCGGACTGGCATGCCGGGTCACGTTTTTCGGCGGTTCCAGCGGAGCCGGGAAGGACAGGCGCGGGTCACGCTCGGCGCCGAGCTCGGCGTAGAACTTCAACTTGTCACGCTCGCTGGCAGAATCGCCGCGCCGCAGATTGCTGCTGACGACGACCGGAGCCACGGTGGCGGCCAGCAGCGCCGATGCCGTTGTGCGCAGTGCGACATCGCTGATCGCCGAGGCCTCCACCACCACCCGCTGGCGGGGCGACAGAGTCGAGCGGGCAGGCAATCCCTCGGCGCCGACGTCGGCGCCGGGTACGTCGGGGATGGGCAGTGGAGGACTGATCGGGTCGGTGTCACCGACCAGGTCCGAGATCTCAGACATCTTCCCGATCGTAACGCGCTGATTGTGGCGGATGCGGGGCCTTTCGACATGCTCGTCAATAATTGGCACCCGGTCGACGCGCATTGGGGGGCCGTCCGGTAATACGGTTTGTTGGTGACACCCTTAAGTGCAGGTGTCGATCAGGAGGACCGATATGTGGGATCCCGACGTCTACCTGGCCTTTGCGGATCATCGCAGCCGGCCGTTCTACGACTTGGTGTCGCGGGTGGGCGCGGACCGGGCGCGGCGGGTGGTCGACCTCGGTTGCGGTCCCGGCAACTTGACCCGGTACCTGGCCAAGCGCTGGCCGCAGGCGGTGATCGAGGCCATCGACAGCTCTCCGGAGATGGTGGCCGCGGCCCGCGAACGCGGGATCGATGCCGTCACCGCCGACCTGCGCAACTGGAAGCCGCAGCCCGACACCGACGTCGTGGTGAGCAACGCGGCGCTGCACTGGGTGCCCGAGCACTCCGACCTGCTGCTCAAGTGGGTCGGTCAGCTTCCGGGCGGATCCTGGATCGCGGTTCAGATCCCGGGCAATTTCGACACTCCGTCGCACGCCGCCGTGCGTGCGCTGGCGCGCCGTGAGCCGTACGCAAAGATCATGCGCGACATACCGTTTCGCGTGGGCGCTGTGGTCCACCCGCCCACCCATTACGCGGATCTGCTGATGGATGCGGGCTGCCGCGTCGACGCGTGGGAGACCACCTATCTGCATCAGCTCACCGGCGAGCACCCGGTGCTGGAATGGATCACCGGCACCGCGCTGGTGCCGGTGCGCGAGCGCCTTGACGACGAAGGCTTCGACCAGTTCCGTCAGGAGCTGATCCCGTTGCTCGACGACGCCTATCCGCCCCGCGCCGACGGCACCACGATCTTCCCGTTCCGCCGGCTGTTCATCGTGGCGCAGGTGGACGGCCGCCGCTCAACTGGTTAACCCGGGCTCGACCTCGTCTTCGATGCCGCGGTCGACCGCGATCGCCGAGCGGCTGGTCGCTGCCGAGCGGTGGATCTTCAGATACGTTTCGGTGTAGCGCACCGAGATCCGGGTGCCGGCGAACTCCGAGGGAATCACGTCACCGGTGCGCTGACGCCAATCGTGCAGCCGGACGGCAAGATCGGCCGCGACGTCATCGGAGTCACCCGGAGAATCGCCGGCCAGCAGATTCGTGGTCTCGGTCGGGTCCGTTCGCAGGTCGTAGAGTTCGCGCTCGGGCCGGGGCGCGCTGACGAACGGAGCGACTGCGATTCCCGACGGGCTCTCCTCGATGTCCCATGGCAGGTCCAACAGCGGCCGGGGGACGTAATTCTCGATGTAGCTGTAGTCCTTGGTGCGGATCGCACGGATCGGGTCGAAGGAGTCGTGGTAGGTCTTCGTGGTGTAGACGTGATCGCGCACCGGAGCGACCTCTTCGGGTGCCAACAGCGCGTCCGCGTGCGACACGCCGTCGACGTCGCCGGGCACCTCGATGCCCAACAGGCCCAGCAGCGTGGGCAACAGGTCGACGCCGCTGAACAATTCGTCGTACACCCGCGGCGCCACGCCCAGGCTGGTCGGTGGCCGGATGATCAGTGCGATGCCGGTTCCGGCGTCGTAGAGGGTGGACTTGGCGCGCGGGAATGCCGGGCCGTGGTCGGTGAAGAAGACCACCCAGGTACTGGCGTCCAGACCGGTCTGCGACAGCGTGTCCAGAATCTGGCCCACCGCCGCATCCGCGGTGGTAATCGACCCGTAGAAGTCGGCCAGGTCGCCGCGTACCTCCGGTGTGTCCGGCAGGTAGTCCGGCAACTGTACGCTCGCGCTGTCGGCCGGTTCGTAGCGATCGTGCGGGTAGGGCCGGTGGGTTTCGAAGAAGCCGGCCGTCAGCAGAAATGGCTGGCCGGACAGGTCAGCAGGGCTGTCCTGCAGCCATTCTCCGACCTTCTCCACCACGTACTCGCAGTAGGAGTTCGACACGTCGAACTCGTCGAAACCAAGCCGCTTGGGATATGACGTCTCGTGCTGCATACCGAAAAGTGCTGAATACCAACCTGATTGGGAAAGTATTTGCGGCAAGGTCCGCACGTCGGTGCGGTATTCCCAACCGTGGTGGGCCAACCCGAGCAGGCCGTTGCTCTGCGGGTAGCGGCCGGTGAACAGCGAGCCGCGCGACGGCGAGCACAGCGGCGCCGTGGCATGGGCCCGGGTGAACAGGATGCCCTCGGCGGCCAACTGGTCCAGTCGTGGGCTCGACACGTCCGGGTGGCCGTAGGCACCGAGGTAGCGCCCGAGGTCGTGCCAGTGCACGAGCAGGACATTCTGCGCGGCTGTTGCCGAGTCACCCATTCACACCGTCCTTTCGTTCTGAGGAGTCTGCCATTGATTTTCCGAGACGAACTCCGGCAGCGGTCGCGCCGTCGTCCAGCCGTCGAGCTCCAGCGCCGGGCGTTCCGGGAATTCCGGCACCGGCCCCACGCACAGGATGGCCACCGGTTCGGCGCCGTCGGGCATGCCCAGCAACGCCGCCAGCCGGTGCGGATCGAACAGCGACACCCAGCCGACGCCCAGGCCCTCGCAGCGTGCCGCCAACCACAGGTTCTGGATCGCGCAGGAGACCGACGCGAGATCCATCTGCGGCAGCGTGCGCCGGCCGAAGATGTGCGTCTCCCGGTCCTCGCACAGCGCCACCACCAGCAGTTCTGCGCACTCCAGCACACCTTCCACTTTCAGGGCCAGGAACTCGGCCTCCCGCTGGCCCAGCGCCGCGCCGGTGAGCTTGCGTTCCTCGTCGACGAGCCCGTGAATGCGCCGTCGAAGGTCACCGTCGGTGATCCGGATGAAACGCCACGGCTGCATCAGACCCACGCTGGGTGCCGCGTGCGCGGCCTGCAGCAGCCGGCTCAGCACCTCCTCGGGAACCCGCGCGCCCGGACGGAAGCGGCGCATGTCGCGTCGTTCCGCGATCACGCGGTACACGGCGCGCCGCTCGGCCGCGCTATACGCGTAATCGGTCATCCGGTCATCGTAGAAACGTGGCCGTCACGGGCTGTAGCTGACGCCCACCGCCCGGAACACGTATTCGGGCGGCACGTCGAACGCCAGCGACCGCCGCGGCAGGCGGGCCAGCACATCCTCGTCCAGGGAGTCCTTGAAATGCAGCGAGAGATGACCGTGGAACCGTTCGTCGACCGCGGCGGTGTCCAGGTCGACTTGTAATCCGGTCGCGGAAATCTCCGCCTTCGCCGCACCCACCTGCGCTTCGTCCCAGCGGA
Source organism: Mycobacterium sp. TY814 (assembly GCF_030755175.1). Taxonomy (NCBI): domain Bacteria; kingdom Bacillati; phylum Actinomycetota; class Actinomycetes; order Mycobacteriales; family Mycobacteriaceae; genus Mycobacterium; species Mycobacterium sp. TY814. The sequence goes on along the minus strand of NZ_JAUFRY010000001.1, from coordinate 2,443,960 downwards.
CGTCCACGACCCGCCCGGCCAGTTTGGGCACCACCGACATCGTCGCGAGCACCCGCTGCTCGGTGAACGCAAGGGACCCCACGTAACTGGCGATGCTGCCCTGGGACCGCAGACCCGGGATGGAGCCGCTGAACCGCCTGGTGACTGCGACGAACTCGGCGAGATGGATGAGGCCTTCGGCCTCCACCTGCGCATGCAGCTCCGCGGGCAACTTACCGACGCCGAACAACCTACGAAGAATCACGGGCATGACGCCAGTATGTGTCCGATTGGCGTTCGGTGCACCGAGCCTGTATCGATGTAGCCGATGACCAGCCCACGAATTGTCCAGCGCCTTTCGTGGTCTGCATGGCTGGCCTTCGCGGCGGTGGTGCTCTACGCCGCGCTGTGGGTGGGCCACCGGCAGCACTGGGTCTGGCTGCACGATTTCGATTGGGCGCTGCTGAACCCGGCGCACGACATCGGGATCAAGCACGCGGGCTGGGTGCGGTTCTGGGTCATCGTGTCCTTCGTGCTGGGCCCGATTCCGCTGCGGCTGGTGACCTTGGCGGCCATGGTGTTCACGCTGGTGCGACGACGGGTGCGGATGGCGCTGCTGCTGATGCTGTGCGGGCCGCTGAACGGGTTCATCACCCTGGTGGCCAAAAATCTGGCCGGGCGTCCGCGACCCACCACCGCCCTGGTGTACGCGTCCGAGACGTCGTTTCCGTCCGGGCATGCGCTGGAGGCGATGTGCAGTCTGCTGGCGCTGCTGGCGCTGGGGCTGCCGGTGGTGAAAAGCGGGCAGGCACGGATCGTCTTGATGGTGCTGGCCGGGTTGGGCGTGTTCATCGTCGGGGTGGCCCGGGTGGCGCTCAACGTGCACCACCCCTCGGACGTGATCGCCGGCTGGGCGCTGGGCTATGTGTATTTCATGTTGTGTCTCTGGGGTTTTCGGCCCGGGTCACAGCCCCGTGACCCAACCGGGGCTTAACCTTTACTTGACCCTGCGCTACGGCGGGTCTGACGATTGATGCATGCGCCGACTGCTCGCTCAGCTTTGTGCTGTCGTGTGCGCGTTCGTGGTGGCAGGCATGTTCGCACCGGTGGCCGGGGCCGCCGGCAATCCCTGGTTCGCGAACTCCGTCGGCAATGCGACACAGGTGGTTTCGGTGGTGTCGACCGGTGGGTCGAACGCGAAGATGGACATCTATCAACGCACCGCGGCCGGCTGGCAGCCGCTGAAGACCGGGATCCCCACCCACGTCGGCTCGGCGGGTATGGCGCCGCAGGCCAAGAGCGGCTACCCGGCCACCCCGATGGGTGTGTACAGCCTGGACTCGGCATTCGGCACCGCACCGAATCCCGGTGGGGGCCTGCCCTACACGCAGGTCGGACCGAACCACTGGTGGAGCGGTGACGACCACAGCCCCACCTTCAACAGCATGCAGGTGTGCCAGAAGGCGCAGTGTCCCTTCGACACCGCCGAAAGCGAGAATCTGCAGATCCCGCAGTACAAGCACGCGGTAGTGATGGGCGTCAACAAGAACAAGGTGCCCGGCGGTGGTGCCGCGTTCTTCTTTCACACAACTGACGGCGGGCCCACCGAGGGCTGCGTCGCGATCGACGACGCCACGCTGGTGTCGATCATCAAGTGGTTGCGCCCCGGCGCGGTGATCGCGATCGCGAAGTAGGCGAACGCTATTCGCTCACGTCCGCGCGGGCACGGCCGGGTTTGACGTTGAACTTCAGGTCCGCCACCGACATCGTCGCCTCGTAGGTGCGGTCGTAGCCGGTCGCGCTGATCCGCCACCCGTCCGGCGTGCGCCGGTACTGGTCGCGGTAGAACGCCGCACCGATCAGCATGAAGTTGAATTCGGCCACGATCACCCGGTCTTGCAGATACCAGATGCCCGAGGCCGTGTCGCCGTCGACGGTGATCTCCGGGTGATTCACCCGGTGCTCGGTGACGACACCGGGCCCCATGGCTGAGCTCAGGTACTCCACCAGGTCCTTGCGGTTGTCGAAGTGCAGTTCCTTGCCCAGCGACGAGCCGTAGGCCCCGACGATGTCCTCGGTCATCGTCTCGGCGAAGTCGTCCCAGTGCTTGGTATCCATCGCCCGCAGGTAGCGGTACTTGACCTGTTTGATCGCTTCGATGTCTGCCACGGGGTATTCGGAGAGGCTCACCGGCTCATTGCAGCACACCGCGCCGGCCGGGCTGCGGGAGGGCCGGGACGCGACGCGACGGGAGGCGCTTTGTCAATGGTGCCGAACATACCTTTTCGATGACGACACGGCATCGACCAGATACCAATGACGTTGCCGCCGAACCACATTCGGTAACTCCGCGGCTAAGGTTAACGCTGGCTACCGACCCCTATCGACGAAAGCATGGCTATATGTACGACCCGCTGGGGTTGTCGATCGGGACCATGAACCTGGTTGCGGCGGCGAACGGAAGTTCTCCGGTCATCCGTCGCGCTGTGCTCACCCTGTATCCGCACTGCGCCCCGAAACTTGGTGTGTTCGGCGAGAATTCGGCCGATCCCGGCACCCTGATGAGTGCCTTCGTGGAACGAATCGGCGACTCCGTGGCGCTGATATCCCCGGACGGATCCGCGCATGACCCCGACCTGCTGACGGTCGAGGCGCTCGACGCGATGGTGGTCGCCGTCGGTGCCGATGCGAGTTCCGCCGACATCACGATTGCCGTTCCGGCGCACTGGAAACCGGCAACCGTGCAAGCCTTGCGCAACGCCCTGCGAACCCACGTGGGGTTCGTCCGCAGCGGGATGGCGCCCAGGCTGGTGCCGGATGCGATCGCGTCTCTGACGGCGGTGAACGCGGAGGTCGGCGTGCCCACCGGGGGTGTGGTGGGGTTGCTCGACTTCGGCAGCTCCGGCACCTACGTCACGCTGCTGGAAACCAAGGATGAGTTCGAACCCGTCAGCGCCACAATGCGTTACGACGACTTCTCCGGAAACCAGATCGACCAGGCGCTGCTGTTGCACATGATCGACGAGCTGGGTCACGGGGACATCGACACGGCCGGCACCGCGGTTCTCGGTCAGCTCGGTGCGCTGCGGGAGCAGTGCCGGGAGGCCAAGGAGCGGCTGTCCACCGATGCCGTCACGGAACTGGCGGCGGAGCTCTCTGGCGCCGGCGCCGCGCTCGAGCTGACCCGGGAGAGGTTCGACGATCTGATCGCCGACCGGCTGACCGGCCTGATCTACGCCTTCGATGACATGCTGGCCCGCAACAATTCCAGTTTCGCCGACCTGGCGGCGGTGGTGACTGTCGGAGGCGGTGCCAACATTCCGCTTGTCAGCCAACGCCTTTCGTTCCACACTCGGCTGCCGGTGCTGACCGCGTCGGACCCGGTGAGTGCGGCCGCCAAAGGTGCTCTGCTGATGGCGACGCGCAATGACCTGATGGACCTGCGGACCCGGACCTCCATCGGGCTGCTGGCTGCGGGCGCCAAGGCCGCCGGCACCAGCGTGATCGACCTTCCGGCCGGCGACGTGATGGTGATCGACCAGGACGCGTTGACCGATCGCGAGCTGGCCTGGTCGCAGACCGAGTTCCCCGAGGTGCCGACCCCCTTCCAGGGCGACTCCTACAACGAAGACGGCCCCTGCTTCTCCATGCGGCTCAACATCATCGACCCGCCCAAGGCGCCGCGGCGGCGGCTGCGGGTGTCGCAGTTGTTGATTGGTCTGTGCGCCGCGGTCGCGATGACCGCGGTCGGCGGGGTTGCGATCACGCTGACCGCCGTCGAGCAACGTCACACTCATCACCCGGCGCCGATCGTGCCCACCGTCGCACCCCCGCCGGTATCGCCGAGCGCGAAGTTGCCCAATCCGATCCCGACCAGTCCGGCAGCCCCCAGTCCGCTGCCGCCACCGCCCACCGAGGCGGCGGTTCCCAGTGCGGCTGCACCTACCAGTGTCGAGACGCCGCCGCCCCCACCACCGCCTCCACCGTCTCCCGCCATGACGACGACCAGGCCGGCTCCGCCGCCCACCACCACACACCCGCCCGTCGCCACCACCACGCCGCCCACCTCCGAGCCGCCCTCCACCAGCGAGCCGCCCAGCGCGGCCGAGGCGCCCAGCGCGGCAGAGGCCCCCGCCACCTCGGAGCCGCCGCCGGTGAAAATGACGACGCAGTGGCTGCACGTCCCACTGCTCCCGCTGCCGATCCCGATCCAGGTGCCGGCCAACCAGGTGCCAGCCAACCAGGCCCCCGCCAACCAGGTGCCGCAGAACGCCAATCCGCAGAACCCGTTCTCCTCGCCAGGGGGTCCCTGACCGGCGCTTCTCATTTGAGCTTCATAGGAATCGCTCCCTGCCTCGATGTGCGCGAGTAGGGTTTGAGCTGGCAAACTGCATACAGGCCAGCTGAATCGGTCGCTCCAGCAGTGGGGCGGACATCTGTCGACGGCGGCCCGCGCGGTGCGCCGGTCCGCCTAGACCCCGTGACCAGCTTGCACATGGCTTGGAGGGGTTATGGACATCGTGCTTGGGGTATCGATGGAGACCTCAGCAGTCCGGATGGTGCTGATCGAGGGCGCGAATGCTGACGGCGCGACCGTCGAGGAAGACAGCATCGACGTCACTACCCAGGAGGGCCCAGACGGCGGTGACGCGGCGACCGACCGGGTGATCGCCGCGCTGGTGGGCACCCGGGAAGGCGCGGCCGAGGGCGGCTATCAGCTGTCCTCCACCGGCGTCACCTGGACGGACCCCACCGAGGTCGCCGCGCTGCGGCTCGAGCTCGCCGCGCGCGAGGTCGGCAGTGTGATGCTGGTGTCGCCGCTGCTCGCCGCGGCCGCGTTGGCGCAGACGGTGGGCGCCGCCCTCGATTACGAGCACATCGCGATGCTGTTCGTCGAGGCCGGCAACGCCACGCTCGCCGTCGTCGAGATCGCCGACGGCTCGATCGTCGACCTGCACCGCCAGTCCGTGAGCGAGGAATCGCCGGCGGCGGGGCTGGTGACGATGGTCGCCGGGCTGGACGCGCCGGGTTCGCGGGCCGACGGCGTGTTCCTCATCGGATGTGGCGTCGACATCGTCGGCGTGAAGCCGGCTGTGGAGGCCGCGACGTCGTTGGTGGTCAGCTGCCCCGAAGAGCCGGAGATGGCGCTGGCCAGGGGCGCCGCGCTGGCATCCGCGAATGCGCCGCTGTTCGCTTCCTCGACGTCCGCACTGGCCTACGCGCTGGATCCGGGCACCGGTGAGGTGAATCCCCGCGCGCTCACCCCCAGCTACCTCGATGTCTGCGCCATGGCCGGAGTCAGTGAAGGCGCGCTGGCTTACAGCGCGGTGGACGAGGAGACCGACCCGGCCGCCGAACCCGAGACCGACACCCGGCGCAAGCCATTGGTGCTGGTGAGTGCGGCCATCGCCGGAGTCGCGGCGGTGGTGGCCGGGGTGCTGATCGTCTCGCTGGGCTCGCATGTCCGCCCGACCGCGGCCCAGCAGCCCAGTCCGCGTCAGAGCGTCGAGACACCGGCGGCCCAGGCGCCCGCCACCGAATTGCCGGCTCAGGTTTTGCTGCCTGCCCCCAGCGCGGCACCACCGCCGCCGAGCGCCACGCCGGTCCCGCCGCCGCCCGTGCAGGTCGCGGCAGCGCCCCCGGCGCCACCTGTGATTCAGCAGGCGCCGCCGCAGACCGTGACCCGGCCCGCGCAGGCGCCGGCTTATGTGGCGCCCGCGCCGCGCCGGCAGCCCACCCAGCAGGCGGCCCCACCGGTGCAGGCGCCGGTGCAACAGGCTGCCCCGCCGTCGGCGCCGCCGCCGGCGGCGCCCGCACCGGCCGCCCCGGCGCCGGCAGCGCCACCGACTCCGGTCATGACGATGTACCTGCACCTGCCGTTCGTGTCGATTCCGATCCCGATCAACCCGCCACCGCCACCGGCCCCGCCCGCGGAGCCGGGGCCGTAGCGGAACCGCCGGGTTGAGCGCAGACTGGGCCTATGAGCGATAAGGGTGGATCGGGCGGCGGCTTCGGGTTCGATCCCGAGGATTTCGATCGGGTGATCCGGGAGGGCACCGAGGGTCTGCGTGATGCGTTCGAGCGGATCAGCAGATATGTCGGGTCGCCCGGCGGGCGCCCGGGCTGGTCGTTGCTCTTTGAGGACCTCTCCCGCCGCAGCCGCCCGGAACCCGAAACCACCGGTGAGGCCGGTGACGGCGTCTGGGCCATCTACACGGTGGACGCCGACGGCGGCGCCCGGGTCGAGCAGGTCTACGCCAACGAACTCGACGCGCTGCGCGCCAACAAGAACAACACCGACCCCAAGCGCAAGGTGCGGTTCCTGCCGTACGGCATCGCGGTCAGCGTGCTCGACGATCCGACGGATGCCCCGGCCAAAGACGCAGACAGCGATCCTGCGTAGTCTCTGCCGGTCGTCTTGCCGAATATCGGGGCAGCGCCGAACAGGTAGCCATCTCCGCGGCCTCGATCTGTACGCAATGTTGTGCGGTCAGCGGCACGGCGGCTGACTGTCGCGGCCACGGCGAATCGCGGACTCACACAGAATCTCGATGTCGTACCCCGTTGGGAGGATGGGGTTATGTCGGTGACGGCCTTGGCGGGCTCTTTTCAGAGGCCTGCGGTGAAGCGTGTGGATGTGTTGTTTGAGGAGTTGGCGGAGTTGGCGGGGCAGCGCAACGCGATTGATGGGCGGATTGTGGAGATCGTCGCGGAGTTGGATCGTGACGGGTTGTGTGGGATGACGGGGGCGCGGTCGGTGGCGGCGGTGGTGGCGTGGAAGTTGGGGTGTTCGCCGGCGAACGCGCAGACGGTGACGGCGGTGGCGCATCGGGTGGCGGAGTTTCCGCGGTGTGTGGCGGGTTTGCGGGAGGGGCGGTTGTCGCTGGATCAGGTGGGGGTGATCGCGGCGCGGGCTGGGGACGGCTCGGATGCTCATTATGAGCAGTTGGCGCGGCATGCCTCGGTCAATCAGCTGCGGACCGCGATCAAGTGTGAGCCGCGTCCTAAGCCTGATCCGCGCCGGCAGCCGGCGATCGTCAAGACCGGCACTGAGGAGTCCACGTGCTGGCGGATCACGTTGCCGCACACCGAGGCGGCGACGTTTGAGGCGGCGCTGGGCGCGCATCGGGAGGCCTTGGTCGCCGAATGGAAGAGTGATCGCGCCGAACGCGGTGAGTCGGAGTCGGCGCCGCCGATGCCGGACACGCTGGATGCGTTCTTGCGGCTGGTGGAGGCGGGTTGGGATGCCGAGGCTGCCGCGCGTCCGCACGCCGCGCACACGACGGTGGTGGTGCACGTCGATGTCGACAAGCCCGCGGGCGCGCTGCACCTGGGCCCGTTGTTGAGGGAGGGCCAGCGCCAGTACCTGAGTTGTGATGCCACCTGTGAGGTGTGGTTCGAGCGCGAGGGCCGGCCGATTGGGGCCGGGCGGACGACTCGCACGGTCAACCGGCGGTTGCGCCGTGCGTTGGAGCACCGCGACCGCTGTTGCGCGGTGCCCGGTTGTGGGGCGACCCGCGGCCTGCATGCTCATCACATCCGGCACTGGGAGCACGGTGGCCCCACCGAGCTGATCAATCTGATCCTGGTTGGTCTGCCCGTATCACCATCGGTTGCATCACCGCGGGGAGATCACGATCTCCGGTGACGCCGAGCACCTGACCGTGACCGACCGCGACGGCGACATCCTGCGCCCCGGGTCCCTGGCCCGCCCACCCACCAGCACCCCACCCCAGGTCCCGCCCTACCGCGGGCCCAGTGGCGAACGCGCCCAATGGAAGTGGTACACCCCCTTCGAACCCAAACCACCACCCACCACCAACTAAAGCCCTTCTGTCAGCCACGGGTCGAGGCTCAAACATGTTGCGGCGCATAGAGTTAATGTGCGCATCGGCGCATCGGCGCATCGGCGCACCGGCGTGTCACGCCGAGCGCCCGGGTTGCCTGACCTGAGTCAACCCTGTTCGACGACGTTCCCGCTGCCGCTCTTGCTGATCTTCGGCGAGCCGGAGTGATAGACGACTTTGTTGTTCAGCCCGGCGGCTTCGATGGTGTCCACGTTGTCGACGGTGACGACGTTCTGCAGGCCCGACACATTGACCGTCGCGCAGTGGCCGGTGAGTGTCACCGTGTTGGAGATGCCGCTGATGTTGATCACATTGCCGGTGCAGGCGACGGTCTTGTTCTCGTTGATGCCCGAGATCGTGACCTCCTCGCCGGCCGGTGCGGTGGCCGACGGGGACGGACCCGCGCTCGGCGCGTGCGTCTTGCCGGTGGAGGGTGCGGTCCGGCTCGGCACGGTGCCGGGCGACTCCGAGGTGCTCTCGGTCGGGGACGGCACGACGAGGTCGTCGTGAGAGAACTGGTGGGCGGCGTAGGCGGCGATGCCACCCACCAGCACAAGCACGCCGAGGACGCCGACCGCGGCCAGGATCCAGAACCAGCGCATGCCCGATGATGACCGGGGGGTGCTGCCGGAGGAGTACGGGCTGCTGTAGCCGTAGCCCGGCGGGGGCATGTTGGACGGCATGGGCGGCGGTACCGGCCCCGGCGGAGGAGGCGGGTAGTCGTAACCGCCGGCGGAGCCGAGACCGTAGCCCGATTCGGAGGCGCGTGCCTGATCAGCCAGGGGTTGCTCCAGCTCCCGGATCCGGGCTTCCGGGTCATCCTCTGGTTTCATGCCTGAGATGCTCCCATATCGGCGACGTCGCGGAATAGGCTCGGCGTCGTGCCCGAGTTGCCGAATCGCCAGATCCTGTTGCGCCGCCGCCCCTCCGGTCTGGTGCAGCCGGACGACACCGAGCTGGTCACCCGTCCGGCGCCGGAACTCGCCGACGGCGAGGCTCTGCTGCGCACCACCTACGTGGGCATCGACGCCGCTCTGCGCACCTGGCTCGACGACCAGCCCAGCTACCTGCCGCCGGTGCAGCTGGGTGAGGTGATCCGGGCGGCGGGAATCGGCGAAGTCGTCGAATCACGTTGCGCTGCTTACGCTGTCGGCGACATCGTCACCACGCTGACCGGCTTCCAGGAGTATGTGGTCATCCGCGACGACATCTTCAGCACACCCATCCCGGGCGAGGACGACCAGCTGGCCATCATGTCGGTGTACGGGCCCACGGGCGCCACCGCCTACTTCGGCATGACCGACATCGGCCGCCCGCAACCGGGGGAGACCGTGGTGGTCTCCGCCGCGGCGGGCGCCACCGGCTCGGTCGCAGGGCAGATCGCCAAGATCGCCGGCGCCCGGGTGGTGGGTATCGCGGGCGGCCCCGAGAAGTGCCGGGCGGTGGTCGAGGACTTCGGGTTCGACGCGTGCATCGACTACAAGAACGACGACGTGGTGGCCGGACTCAAAGAGCACTGTCCGCGTCGCGTCGACGTCTATTTCGACAATGTCGGCGGACCCATCCTCAACGCGGTGCTGGGCCGGATCGCGTCCAAGGCGCGCGTGGTGCTCTGCGGTGTCATCTCCAGTTACCTCACCGGCGAGCACCCGGGACCGGCCAACTACGTGAATCTGCTGTCCAAGACCGCGTCCATGCAGGGCTTCAACGCACTCGATCAGTGGGGCCGCTTCGACGAGGCGTTCGCCAACCTGCGCCAGTGGGAGTCCGAGGGGCGCCTGCGGCACCGACAGACCATTTACGACGGCATCGAACAGTGCGTCGACGCTCTCAACGGACTTTTCACCGGGGCGAATATCGGCAAGACGCTGGTCAAGATCAGCGAGCCGGGTTGAGTCCACGCCCGCGCTGACGTGACGTCATCCGGTGGCCACCGTGCGAAAAGCTTGCCGCACTGACCTGGAGCGACGCAGACACCGCCTCGCCGGAGTCAACGCAACGCGCAGCGGGCTGCTATCTTCCATGCCATGCCACAGATGGACCGTCGCCGCATGCTCATGATGGCGGGATTCAGCGCACTGGCGGCCGCGACCGCGGCCCCGATAGCAAACGCCAGCCCGTCCCGGCCGGCCGCACCCGCCGGCCCAGCGCCGGTGCCGGCCGCCCCCGCGGCCGGAGCGGCCGGTGGATTCATCTGGCACGACGAGTTCGACGGACCGGCCGGTTCTGCACCCGACCCCGGTAAGTGGGCGATCTCGAACTTCCGGACGCCGATCCGCAATCCCGTCGGATTCGACCAGCCGCAGTTCTGGGGGCAGTACCGCGACAGCCGCCAGAATGTGTTCCTGGACGGCAATTCCAACCTGGTGTTGCGCGCCACCCACGATGGCCACGGCGGCTATTTCGGCGGCCTGGTGCACGGCTTGTGGCGCGGCGGCGTCGGCACCACCTGGGAAGCGCGGATTAAATTCAACTGCCTGGCTCCGGGCATGTGGCCGGCATGGTGGTTGTCCAACGACGATCCGGGCCGCAGCGGCGAGATCGACCTGATCGAGTGGTACGGCAACGGCACGTGGCCTTCGGGCACCACCGTGCACGCCAACCCCGACGGCACCGCGTTCGAGACCAACCCGATCGGCGTCGACGGCGGCTGGCACAACTGGCGCGTCAAGTGGGACGTCACCGGGATGTATTTCTGGGTGGACTATGCCGACGGCATGGCCCCGTACTTCTCGGTCCCGGCCACCGGTATCGAGAACCTGGACGAGCCCTTCAAGGAGTGGCCGTTCAACGACCCGGACTACACCGTGTTCCCGGTCCTCAACCTGGCCGTCGGTGGCTCAGGCGGCGGCGACCCGGCCGCCGGCAGCTACCCGCAGGACATGCTCGTCGACTGGGTGCGCGTCTTCTGACGCCCGAGTTTCGACGGGTGTGCCCTAGTTCGACAGGTGCAGGTACCAGAGCCCATCGTCGCCCTGGCGGCAGTCCCAGTGGGTGTAAGCCCCGTCGTTGTGAGTGATCTCCACGTGCGGGCCGTCCGCCTGGCAGGCCGCTAGCGTCGCGTAACTGCCTTCGACCTGCACTTCATCGGCGTTGGCTACGGCTACTGCGGTGGTGAGCAGCGCGGCGCCGGCCGTCAGAATCCCGGCAGCGAACATGGTCTTCATCTTCGAGCCCCCTTCAGACACTGTTGCCTCTCGTGTTGCCCGATCCGGCGAAACCGAAACTGTGACCACACCCCGTTCGAACGTATGATCGAAAAATGGGGCGGCTCGCGTCGATCGGGTACAACGGGCAACCGCTCCGCGGACCTTTCCGCCCGGTACGGCCGTCGGTGCCGGTGCTGGTGGATCTGACGGTGTTGTTCCCGCGCGAGCCGCACCGCTCCGGCCGCTATCACCCGAACGGCCTGCAGTTGCACAAGGTCGTCGAAGGCAGGCTGAGCTGCTGGGGGCTATGCGAACAGGGCGACTGGTGGGGGCTGGTGACCTACCCGGTGGAGTTCGGCGCCCGGCAGAAGTCGGTGACGCACTGGGTGCCGGCCTGGACGCTGCGCCGAAAAGGTGAGCGGCCGTGAGGTTCTGCCACCCGCCACCGTTAGGGTGGAGCCAATGAGCGAACGGCCGATACGACCGCTGCGTAGCGTCAAACAGATCACCCGTGGTTTGGGCGCTCTCGATCGCGAACTGTTCGAGGCGGTCGCCGAGAGCCCCACTCCGCTGCTCGACAAGGCGATGCCGCCGCTGACCCGGGCCGCCGACCATTCCAAGCTGTGGTTTGCGATCGGCGCGTTGTTGCTCGCATCGGGCAAGCACTCGGCGCAGCGCGGCGCCACGCGCGGGCTGGTGTCGCTGGGCGTCACCAGCCTGGTGACCAATCAGGTCGCCAAGCGGGTCCGCCGGCGGCCGCGTCCGCTCTACGATTCGGTGCCGCTGGTCCGGCGGGTGCGGCGACGCCCGACGTCGAATTCGTTGCCCTCGGGGCACTCCGCCAGCGCCGCCGCATTCGCCGTCGGGGTGGGCCTGGAGAACCCAACGCTGGGTTTCGGGTTGGCGTTGCTGGCCAGCCTGGTCGGGTTGTCCCGGGTGGCGGTCGGCGCGCACTACCCGGGTGATGTCGTCATCGGATTCGGCATCGGCTCCGGCATCGCCGTGCTGGGTAGCCGGCTGGTCCCGCCGATCGTCGAGACCGCGTTGCCGAAAACCGAACCACTGCGGGCGGACGTCCCGGAACGTCCCGACGGCGCCGGGGTGGTGCTGGTCGTCAACCCGGCGTCGAACAGCGGCAGCGGTGCCCGCGTCGCCGAGGAGGTTCGCGACCAGCTGTCCGCAGCGGAGATCGTCGAACTCGACCCCGATGACGACCCGGTGCAGGTGTTGCGCGACGCCGCCGAGCGCGCCGAGGTGCTGGCGGTGGGCGGGGGCGATGGCACCGTCGCCGCGGCTGCGGCGGTCGCTGCCGACGCGGGTGTGCCGCTGGCCGTGTTCCCGGGCGGGACCTTCAACCACTTCGCCAAGGACATCGGCTGCGACTCCACCGCCAAGACCATCGAGGCGATCCGGCGTGGCAGCGTGGCCTACGTCGACATGATGTGCCTCAACGAGAGTCAGATGGTGGTCAACACCGCCAGCATCGGCGCCTATCCCGCCTTCGTCCAAGAGCGGGAGAAGCTCGAGAAGCGCATCGGCAAGCCGCTGGCCGGCATGTACGCGATGCTGCACACCTTGCTCAACGGCCAGCCCGTGCGCATCAGCTACGACAACAAGACGCTGCAGACCTCCCTGATGTTCATCGGCAATTCGCTTTATCTGCCAACGGGATTCGCGCCGTCACGGCGCACCCGGATGGACGACGGCCTGATCGACGTGCGCATTCTGGAAACCGGTCGCCGGCTGGCCAGGACCAGGATCCTGAGCGCACTGGCGCTGGGCCGGCTGGAACGCAGCCCGCTCTACCACGAGATGCAGGTGCCGGAGTTCACCTTCACCGCCGTCGACGGACCCACCGTGGTGGCCCATGACGGCGAGATAGGCGAAAAGTACGACAAAGCCACCTTCGCCTCGAAGTACCGCGCCCTGCCGGTCTACCGCCCGCTTCCGCTCATTCGGTGAGATCTCGCACCTGCGCGTAGCGCTCGAGTATCCACGGTGCGGCGTCGGCCGCATACTCGCGTGCCGCGGGTGGTGACCAGGCGGGCGGTTCCGCTGATCCGCTGCATGCCCAGGCCGCCTGCCGCGCCGCACCCAGAGCGACGTATTCGGCTGGGGTGGGCACCAATACGGGCATGCCGAACACGCTCGGCGCGATCTCGCGCACCGCGCGTGATTGCGCCCCGCCACCGATCACCAGGAGGCGGCGCACGCTGACGCCGTGCGCGGTGAGCTGGGCGAGGCCCTCGGCCAGTGCGCACAGCATGCCCTCGACCGCCGCCCTGGCCAGGTTGGCCGGCGTCGCATTGGCGACCCGAAGCCCGTGCAGCGCGCCACTGGCGTTGGGCCGGTTGGGTGTTCGCTCACCTTCCAGATAGGGGACAAGCACCAGGCCCGCACTGCCCGGTGGCGCCGAAAGTGCCAGCCGGGACAACTCGTCGTGGTCGACCCGCAGCATCCTCGCCGCCGCGTCGAGCACCCGCGCCGCGTTCAGCGTGCACACCAGGGGAAGGTAACGGCCGGTGCCGTCGGCGAACCCGGCCACAAAACCTTGATCGTCACGTACCGCAGCGGTGGCCACGGCGCACACCACACCGGAGGTTCCGATCGAGACGATCACGTCGCCTGTTACCGCGCCCAGGCCCAGCGCCGCGGCGGCATTGTCACCCAGGCCGGCTCCGAACAGTGTTGCACCGCTGACTGATTCGGAGGGACGCAGCACGCGTGGCAGTGCCGGACTGCGCCCCCGCAGCGCCAGTTCGAGCAGGTCGGCGCGGTACCGGCCGGTCTCGGCGTCGAAGTAACCGGTGCCGCTGGCGTCGCTGCGGTCGGTGGTCAGTGCCGCAGGGTCGGACTCGCCCCGCAGCCGCCAGGTCAGCCAGTCGTGCGGCAGACACACCGCCGCCGTGCGGTCGGCGTGGTGAGGTTCGTGGTCGGCGAGCCAGCGCAGTTTCGCGACCGTGACCGCGGCCAGTGGTACCAGTCCGACGGCGTGCGCCCACTCCTGCGGTCCGCCCAGTTCGTCCACCAGGTCGCGTGCTGCCCCAGCCGAGCGCACGTCGTTCCACAGCAGCGCGGGGCGCACGACTGCACCGGCGGAGTCCAGGCACACCATGCCGTGCTGCTGTGCGCCGACCGATACCGCTGCCACGTCGTCGAATCCGCCCGCCGCGGCGATCGCCTGCCCCGCCGCCGATTCCCATGCGGCCGGGTCTATTTCGGTGCCGTCGGGGTGGGCGGCCCGGCCCTGGCGAAGCACCGCGCCGGTATCGGCGTCGCACACCAGAACCTTGCAGGACTGGGTCGAGCAGTCGATGCCGGCGACCAGGGTCACGTTCGCAACAGCTTCGCGACCGTCGCGCGGGCGCCGTCGCGGTGCAGCGAGTCCAGCGTCCACAGATAGGGCTCCACGAAGCGGGGTTCCTCGATCAGATTGCCGAAGATGGACCTGTTGGCCAGAAACGCCGAAGCATCGGTGCGCTGCGAGCGGGCGATCGGAATCAGCGTTTCCGCCCGCGGATCCACCACGTCGATCGGGCGGCCCTGCTCGTCGACCCCCTCGGCGTAGCGGGCCCAACTGGCGACGATGGCCGCGGACAACTGCACCGGGCCGCCGGAGCGCAGGTTGTCGCGGACCACCGGCAGCAGCCACTTGGGGATCCGGTCCGACGATTCGGCGCACAGGCGGGTGACCGTGTCGCGGACGTGGGCGTTGGCGAACCGGGGGAGCAGCCCATCCTTGAACTCCCGCAGCCCGGGCACCGGCGTGAGTGTCGGCATCGCCTCGCAATCCATATAACGCCAGAGGAATTCGGCGAACAGCGGGTCCTGGGCGGCGTCGTGCACTAAGCGGTACCCGGCCAGATATGCGAAGTAACAGAGGCCTTGATGGCTGGCGTTGAGCAGCCGCAGCTTCATCGCTTCGTATGGGGACACGTCCTCGGCGAACGTGACGCCGGCCCGGTCCAGGGGTGGCCGCCCGTCGGCGAAGTCGTCCTCGAGGGCCCACATGGCGAAGGGTTCGGTGATCACCGGCCAGGCGTCGTCGACTCCGAATTCGGTTGTCAGGCTTTCGATCACGTCGGGGGTGGTGGCCGGTGTGATCCGGTCGACCATCGAGTTCGGAAACTTGGTGTTCTCGTCCATCCATTGTGCGAGTGCGGGATTGGACGTTTCGGCGTAGGAGGTGAACGCCTGCCGGGCGATGTGCCCGTTTCCGACGATGTTGTCGCAGGACACGATGGTGGGGGATTTCAGGCCGCGCAGGCGCCGCCGGTTCAGCGCCTCGGTCACCAGAGCGAAGACGGGACTCAGCGGTTCGTTGTATCCGCCTTCGGTGATGGTCAGCGTGATGATGCGTACGCCGGGATCGGCGAGCAGCTCGATCACCGACTCGGGATCATCTGGCGCATAGCGGAAGTCGATGATAGAGCCGATAATTCGAGGTTCCCGGGTGCCGTCGGGATGTGCCAGGGTCAGGGTGTACAGATGATCCTGGTCGCGCAGCGCGTCGCGCATCCGGCGGTCGCGGGGCAGCACCCCGACCCCGCAGATTCCCCACTTGCGTGCGGTCCCCTGACTGAGCAGCCGGTCGACGTACATGGCCTGATGGGCGCGGTGGAAGCCGCCGACACCGAAATGCACGATGCCCACCTTGATCCGGCTGCGATCGTAGGTGGGTTTCGGAATCTGCAGCGCGCTCAGGTTCTGTGCGTTGAGTTTCATGCCGGAAACTCGCTGCCGTGGCGACGGTAGGCGGACGGGGGCAGGCCCCACGCGCTTCGGAATGCCCGGGTGAACGAGCTGGCGCTGTCGAAGCCGACCCGGGTGGCGACCTGCAGCACGCTCAACTCCGAGTCGGCGAGCAGCGCCGCCGCCCGCATCAGGCGGGCTTGTTGCGTGTAGTCGCGCCAGGTCATCTGCAACTCGCGATGACACAATCGCCGCAACGAACGTGACGACATGCCCGCAGCGGCGGCGGCGTCATCAATAGTAATGTCCGACAACGTATTCCGCGTGTGCTTCAACGCCAGGGCGAGTTGCGGATGAGTGGTCGTCGGGAGGCTGAACGGGCTCTGCGAAGCCAGCAGCTCGGCCAGTAACTCGGCGAAGCAGTGGAAGTACGCCTCGGCCACCGGGTCGGACGAATCCCGGTTGATGGGCCACCGGCAGGAGTAGATGATCATCTGCCGGATCAGGGGCGAGACCATCACGATCCCGGCGCCCGGCCGGCTGGGCTGCAGGTAGACCGGGTGCAGGAATATGGAGACCGAGCGCACCCGGGTGTCGATGGTGCTGATGTGTCCCAGCCCCGCTGGGATCCACGCGGCCTGCCGCTCGGACAACACGTACGCGCCGGCATCGGTCTCCACTTCCAGGACGCCCTGCACCACGTACTCCAGCTGGTGCAGGTCGTGGGCGTGGCGCGCGGTCGTGACGCGCTCGCCCTCGTAGACGAACGCGCCGGCCCTGCAGGCGCCACCCTGCCGCATATCGATCAATACCGGAGTGTCCGCGCAGGACAAGACTGTGGCCGTCTGTGCAGAGAATGTCATGACTCTCCGATGGTACGACTGAGTGTCATGTCAGCGCAGTCGTTTACGCCCGCCGCGGGAAACCCGAAGTACACCAGGTACTACGACGCCGTGATCGCGCTGCTCACGCGCGAAGACCGGTGGCGATGCGCCGCCATCGCGCAGCTCGCACTGAAGCCGCGTGACACTGTCGTCGATATCGGCTGTGGCACAGGATCATTGGCGATAAGGATGAAGCAGCAGCAGCCGGACGCCCGAGTCGTCGGGGTGGACCCCGACCCCCAGGTGCTGGCGATAGCAGAAGCGAAGGTGCGCCGGGCCGGAGTCGAGGTCGAGTTCGTTCAGGCCATGGGTGACCGGGCCGTCGAGCGGATCGGACCCGGCATCGCCGACAAGGTGGTGTCCAGCCTGGTGTTGCATCAATGCCCGGTGCCGATGAAGACGGCGATCATCGGCACCATGTTCGCACTGCTGCGGCCCGGCGGCGAACTCGTGATCGCCGACTTCGGGGTACAGCGCGATGCACTGATGCGCCTGGGTTTCCGGATCGTGCAGTTCGCCGACGGCAAACAGGACACCCAACCCAACGCGGACGGAATCCTGCCGGGGTTGATCGCGCGGGCCGGTTTCGCCGATGTCGCCGAAGTGTCGGCGACCAGGACTGTTTCCGGGTCCATCTCCCTGTACCGGGCAACGCGACCGGTTTCGGCGGACCAGGCGAGCCGCTAATGTCAGACGATGTACCTTGCGCGACCGGCAAAGGCGCTGGCGATCCTGTGTTCGGCGACCGTTCTGGTTGCCGGCTGCCACTCGAAACCACCGACCTCGAGTTCGGACGCGCCGCCCGGTGCCGGCTCCGCACCTCACAACACGCCGGTGCCGGCCGGGGTGCTGTTCAGCACGGCGGTGCCGTGGAACGTCGATGTCTCCGGCGCCGCAAAGTCGGGCCGCTCGGATGCGATCATTCATGCGCTGAGCGCGGCGGGCGGCTGGGGAACCGGAGGGCTGCAGGCGGATTTCTCCATCCCGGTGTTCTTCGCCGACGGTAACGCGCGCCGGATGCAGGTGGTCGGCACCGACGAATACTGCTACGACGGGCCGGATTGCGACTCCGTACCCGCCGAGATGCCGGTGCCGGCGAACGCCTACTTCGAAGGTTCGTCCAGTCTCACGTGTGACACCAGCGGTGCCACTCAAGGCCAGGAAGACTGCCATCTGCTGGTCGTCGACCGGGGCCGGCACACGCTCTATGAGATCTACCACGGTGGCCGGTCCGGGGAAGACCTTACGGCGCAAGGCTTTTTCACCTGGGACCTCACCAGGGACTATCCCGATACCCTGCGCGGCGACCAGTGCACCAGTGCGGACGCGGCGGGTTTCCCGATCGCGGCCATGACCCCCACTGCCGACGAAGTCGCTTCCGGCGCAATAAATCACGCGATCCGCTTCATTCTCCCCAATGACCGGATGAAGGCCGGCGTCTACGTCCGGCCTGCTACCCATGCAGGCGGGCCGGCCAGCACCGACCCTAATGCGCCGCCCTACGGCGTGCGGTTCCGGTTGCGCGCCGGTTTCGACGAGTCACACTTCTCCGCCTCCGAGCGGGTGGTGATCGCCGCGCTCAAGAAGTACGGCATGCTGCTCGCCGACGGCGGTCAGGTGCCGCTCACTTTCGCCGACGATCGGACGAGCAGTAAGAAGTGGTCCGAATTGGGCATCACGGCACAGTCTTTCAACAACATCGGCGTGGAGGAGTTCGAAGTTGTCAACCTCGGCGCTGACGTCCCGCTCACCTACGACTGCATCCGCAACGAATGACCGGGGTCAGCCTTTGGCCAGGGTGAACTGCGCGACGTCGGTGTAACCCTCGCGGAACAGGTCGGCGCACCCGGTCAGGTACTTCATGTACCGGTCGTAAACCTCTTGCGACTGAACGGCGATGGCCTCGTCGCGGTTGGCTTCCAGCGCGCTGGCCCAGATGTCGAGGGTACGGGCGTAGTGCGGGCGCAGCTGCTGCAACCGGTTGAGCGAGAAGCCCGCTCGCTCGGCGTGCTCCTGGACGGTCTTGGCGGCGGGGAGGTCTCCGCCCGGGAAGATTTCGTCCATGATGAACTTCATGAACCGCAGCTTGGTCATGGTGATCGGCAGCCCGCGTTCGGCGAACTCCTCCTCGCTGGGCTGGATGATGGTGTGCAGCAGCATCACACCGTCGGCGGGAAGCGCCTCATAGGCCATCGCGAAGAAGTCGGTGTAGCGGTCACGCCCGAAATGCTCGAAGGCGCCGATGGATACGATCCGGTCCACTTTTTCGTCGAACTGTTCCCAGCCCTGCAGCAGCACGCGCTTGCTGCGCGGACTGGGATGCTCGTCGAGCCGTCGCTGGGTGTGCGCTTGCTGGTTGCGGCTCAACGTCAGGCCAATCACGTTCACGTCGTACTGCTCGAGCGCGCGGATGATCGTCGTACCCCAGCCGCAACCGATGTCCAGCAGCGTCATGCCGGGTTCTAATCCGAGCTTGCCGAGTGAGAGGTCCACCTTGGCGATCTGCGCCTCTTCGAGCGACATGTCGTCGCGCTCGAAATATGCGCAACTGTAGGTGCGCGTCGGGTCCAGGAAGATCTTGAAGAACTCGTCGGAGAGGTCGTAGTGCGCTTGGACGTCCTCGAAATATGGCTTCAAAGTATCGGATTCATTCTTGTTCTCAGGCATTAGGGCAACTTTCGACTCGACTCCCCCGTCGAGCGTAGCGTCGCGTGATCCAAGCCCGATTGACCTAGACCATGCTAACCCTTCCGGGAGACCGCTGCGGACGCGCGGCCGGGAAGCGGCTCCCGCGACACGTGATGATGCATCGCGACGCGCGGTCCACGCCCGGAAACCGGGACGGTTCCGTCGTGTAGCCGAAGGATCCGGCCACCGATCTGGATGTAGGAGTCGGGCCGCCATATCACCTGTTCCCACGGGGTGATCCGGGTCCACCCGGGCTGCCCCGGCTCGCGGACGTACACGCCGTTGGTGGAGCCGCGGTCGACGACGATGACCTCGCCGCCGAGTATGCAGACCTCCACGTGGGCCCGGGACAACAGGCCGGCCGGATCCTCCAGCGTCACCGGGCGCAGCCCGCGCTGCGCGGCGGCCGACCCGTGCGGGTCACGGCCGATGACGCAGTCGCGGTTGATCTCGAAACGGGAACCGTCTTCAAGGACGGCCCACCGCTTGGTCTGCGGCGAAGCCACCGACGGCGCATACCCGGCCTGCGTCGGACGCAGGATGGCTCCGTCGCCCGGCACCGTGCCGTCGGCGATCCGGTACACGCCGTTCGGCTGGACACCCGCGCGCGAGCGCTGCCCCAATCCGTCGACGGCGATGACGGCGGCCACCGCGGGCATCGGCACCGAGTAGTGCACCAGGCGACCGCGGCCGTGCAGCAGCGTCCGGTCGTCGCCCTCGTCGAGCACGACGGTGATGCTGCCGCAGAGCAGGATTTCCAGGCCGGCCGACGTGGGCGTGACGATGCCGACGTCGACCAGGGTGTGGGTCCAGGGCTGGCGGGAGAGCTTGGCGAAGGCGCTGACCAGCTTCTCCGGGTCGGTCCGCCGGACCATCTCGGAGAGGGCCGCCAATTGCTGCGCGGCGACGGAGTTCTCGGTGAGCGCCGTCCGCTCGCGGTGGGCCACCACGATGACGGTGCCGTTGACGTTGGCCACCAAGTGCGCACCGGGGATGACTTCGACCTCAGTCGATGGCACGGTCGACGGCCCGGCCGAGACGTGTTCCCCGGCCGCTTGGAGCGCGGCCGCGACGGCGAGGTCTTCGGCCGGCGCCGCTGCTGCGGCTTCCGGGGTGTCCCCTGGGACGTGCGCCGGAGTGTCCTCTGGGGCAGGGGTTTCGCTGATGCCGATGCGAGAGTGCAACCAGCGCAGCGGTCGCGGCGCCCACCAGTTCAGGTCACCGGCAACCCGCAGGAATGCCGGCACGACGACGCCGCGGATGATCGTCGCGTCGATGACGACGGCCAGCGCCGTGCCGATGCCGAACATCTTCATGAACGACAATCCGTTGGCGAACGAGATCAGGGTGATGGTCAGCAGCAGCGCGGCGCTGGTCACGATCCGGCCCACCCGGCCCAGCCCGATGACGGTCGACGCGTCGTTCGACAAGCCCGAGTCGCGGGCCTCCTTGATCCGGCTGAGCAGGAAGATCTCGTAGTCCACGGACAAGCTGAAGGCGATGGCGCAGAGCAGGACCACCATCGACGGGTTCAGCGGCGCCGGTGTGAATCCCAGCAGCCCCGCCAGGTGGCCGTCCTGGAAGACCCAGACCAGGACACCCAGCACCGCGCTGAGCACCAGCAGGTTCAGCAGCAGCGCCTTCACCGGCACCACCACGCTGCCCGTGAACAGGAACAGCAGGATGAAGGTGGCGACGGCAATCAAGCCGATGGCCAGGGGGAGCCGGTCGGCGATCGCGGCGCGGCTGTCGATCAGGGTGGCGGTCGGACCGCCGACCTCGACCTGGTGGCCGCTGATCTTCGCGCGGATGTCGTGCAACAGGTGCTGGGCCGTGTCCGAGTCCGCCTGCACCGACAGGTAGACGAACGCGTAGCCGGCCCCGGATGCGGCCGGCGTCGGTCCCACCGGCTGGCCGTGCTCGTACCGGCCGATGGGGCCGTTGACCAGGACGACACCGTCCATGCCCGAGACGTCGGCGGCAAGCTTGGCGAGCACGTCGGCGTCGTTGCGGGTGACCAGCGTGATCGCCTGGGAGGGATCCAGGGTGAAGTCGTGCTGCAGCGATTCGGCCACCAGACGGGCACTGGATTCAGTGGGCAGGGCGCGCTCGTCGGGGGTGGCGTACTGGGCGTGCAGGAAGGGGACTCCCAGCGCGAGCAGCGCCGCGACCACCGGCAACGCGTACAGCAGCGGGCGCCGGGTGACGACCTCGGCGAAACGCCGCCAGAACAGCGAGTCGGCCGACAGCGGCACCTTGCGGCGGATGACGGCCAGCGAGTCGACACGCTTGCCGAGCAGGGTCAGCAGCGCCGGCAGCACCACAATCGCGCTGAACGCCGACAGCAGGACGGTGGCGGTGGCGGCCAGCCCGACCGACCGCAGGAAGTAGGTGGGGAACACCAGCAGGCTGGTCATCGCCAGCGTCACCGTCGCCGCACTGAACAGGATGGTCCGGCCGGCGGTGTTGACTGTGGCGATGATGGCCTGATGGTGCCCCTTGCCATTGGCACTTTCCTCCCGGAACCGGGACACCATCAGCAGGCCGAAGTCGATCGATAACCCGAGCCCGAATGCGGTGGTGACCGTCAGGGCGTGCACGGACACGTCGGTGATCGTCGTCATGAGCAGCAGGACCGACAGGGTCGAGACGATCGAGACGACGCCGACCACCACCGGCAGCGCCGCGGCGATGAGACCGCCGAACACGACCACCAGCACCGCGAGCGAGATGGGCACGGCGATGCTTTCGCTCGTCTTGAGGTCGTGCTTGACCTTGTCCCGGATCTCCTGCTGCACGCCCAGCGCACCGCCGGCGCGCACGGTGATGTTCGGGTCGGTGGGCAGGTGGGCGATGATCCGCTTGGCCGTGTCCGCGGCCTCGTCCGCGGTTCCGCCGACGTGCACCAGGATCAGACCGGAGCGGCCGTCCTTGCTGCGCAGATCGCCGGCGCCCTCGTCACCGAAGGCCCTGGTGACCTTTGCCTTGGGTTCGGAGGCGATGAGCCGCAGCACGCGGTCCCGTACCGGTGCCACATCGGGCGCCTCGACGGTGCCCTCGTGCGGAAGCAGCTGGATGACCAGGTTCGAAGTGGTGCCGAAATGCTGGTCCAGGAACTCCTCGGCCTGCGACGATTCCGCGGCCGGGTCGGTGTTACCGCCCGTCCCCAGCTTGTCGGACACCGAGCCGCCGAGCACGACGCTGATGCCGAGCAGAACCAGGACCGCCGCCAGCACCGCCTTCGGGCGCCGCACGGTAAAGGTGGCCAAGTGCCTCAACATGTCCCTCGCCTTTCCCCTTGATGGCAGGAGTCTGTCGCGCCGGCCTTGGGGCTTTCTAAAGGTCCGCTGCTGTCAGTTGCGCGGCTCGCCGGCCAGCCAGAGGCGGACCAGGCAGCGTCGCGCGTCGGCCTCGGGTGCATCGACGAAGCTGCGGCGGTTGTGCAGCGTCGCGTGGTTGTCGGCGAAGAAGACGTCCCCGGGGTTCAGGGTGAATTCGACGTGGTGAGCCGGGTCGTTCAGGGCCCGGTCCAGAGCGTCCAGTGCCTGGCGCTGGCGGTCGGTCATGGGCCGGCCGCTGCGGTAGTGGCCCAGTTCGATGTGCAGACGGTTGTACCGGATGCGGACACCCTCGCGGGTGTCGGTGAACACCGAGCCGTATGTGAACGGGTCTTCGCCCGGCTGGGTCTCGTGCGAGCGGTCGAAGCAGAATTCGCCGTAAAGTTCCTCCACCAGTTCGGGATTCGTCGCCAGCAGGGCGTTGTACGCGGTGTGGCCGCTGACCATCACCGACTCGCCCCCGGACACCGCCTTGCGCAGGCACAGCAGGCCGAGCACGTCGGGCCGGCTGCCGGCGTAGGCGCAGGCTGAGTCGGTGTGAAAGATCAACTCCGAGTTGGTTTTAGAACCACGCGCCTCGGCAAGCGTCTGACCGGTGTCCTGCACCAGGTAGACGCGGTCGCCCTGGCGGTTCTGCGGTTGCGGGCCGCCCAGATAGGTGCCCGGGCCCCAGTACAGCATCGAGGCTTCCTCGTCCGACCAGTCCTGCAGCGGCAGGCCGCGCAGCACGCAGAACCCCGGGCCCAGGCGCAGGCAGTGCCGGATCCCGCCGGCGATCTCCACCAGCTCGGGCTCCTGAAAGTCCGATGCCACAATGGTTTGCAGGCGCCGGCCGCGACGGCGCAGCCGGTCGCGGATGCGCAGGCAGGCCGCGGCGTGCTGCGGCTCGACGGCGATCATGTAGTCCCAGGCGTCCAAGCCGGCGTGATCCCACACCGTCGGTGCGGCGATCGGCCGCCGCCGGCTTACCTGCTGCTGTGTGCCATTCGATGTGAGCATCTCTTCATCCCCTCTCGTCCGGCCGAGATGCGTTTCTATGAGCTTGGCGAGAGTCGCTTGAGAAATTCTTGGAGTTAGACGAGCCAGCTCGGCTGGGCGATCTGGAAGCGGTCAGCGGCGTAGCGCTTCAGGGCAGCCGGACTGAAAAAGACGCGTTGGCCTGGCCTCGTCGAGGACAAGTGCTCGCGCGGAACGGAGTTCTGCTTCCGCTCTTGCCAACTCGACCTGCGCGGCGGGGTCCTCGGCTATCGGGTGCGACGTCCCGGCGCGCACCTTCATCACCGGGGCGCTCACCGACGCCCTGATCAAGCGGTGACGGGGACCAGTTCGGGGCGCACCCGGGCCGCGGGGGCGCGGTGCGGCGTGAAGCGGATGAACATCTTGGCCACGAACGGTGCGGCGACCAACATCAGCACCACCCGAATGACCTGGGACGCCATCACGAACGTCACGTTGGAGCCCGAACCTGCGGCGGTGCCGAGCACCGCGTAAACCCCACCGGGGCTGGTGGCCAGGTACCCGTCGAGCATGCTCAGGCCGGCCGAGTGGGCGAGCACCACGCCGAGGCCGGCCGC
Organism: Mycobacterium sp. TY814; assembly: GCF_030755175.1. NCBI lineage: Bacteria > Bacillati > Actinomycetota > Actinomycetes > Mycobacteriales > Mycobacteriaceae > Mycobacterium > Mycobacterium sp. TY814. The sequence continues at coordinate 2,419,809 of NZ_JAUFRY010000001.1, read as the reverse complement.
GGCGACATTCAGGACCATGATCAGGGCGAACGCGCCGGGCAGGATCCGGCGAATCGCCCGCAGCGACTCCCGGTCCAGCGCCAAGACCGTCTGCAGCACGATCAACACGATTCCGGCCTGGAACAACAGCATCGGAACCGCGAGTCCCTTGGCCAGGCCGGCGAACTCCAGGCCGATGGTGATCACCATCGGGCCGATCAGCCCACCGCCGGGCAACCGCAGTCGGCGACCGGCCACCGCGCCGACCAGCACGATCGAGGCGATCAGCGGAAGCGTGACATACCAAGGCAGAGAACCGCTCTCGGTGACCTGGGCGGCGTGGGACGGAGTGCTGTGGTAGAACGCCGTGGCGACGACGGGCATGGCGGCGGTGATCAGGGCAACGCGCAGATATTGGACTGCCGCGACGACCCGGTCGTCTCCGCCGAGTTCGCGGGCGATGGCGACCAGTCCGGCTGAGCCTCCGGCCACCAGCGCGAGGCCGCCGGTCAGCGGCGTGATGTCGCGGTGCAGGCCGAGTAACGCACCGCCCGCGACGCTGAGGACCAGGGTGCTGACGGCGACCGCGACGACGATCGGCCAGTGCGAGCCCAGTGCGGCGAACGAGATGTCGCGCACCATCAGCCCGGTGTACACGCCGAGCACGCCCTGTGCGGCCAGGCCGATTCCCGGCACGGCTTTGGGCGCATACCGCGCCATCGACCAGGCGAAGGCCCCGCAGGCAATGGCCACGAAGAGAAGGTCAATCGGGTTCATGGTGCAGAGCGTTCAGCAGGCGCCTTGGCGGATTCTTGAAACGCAGTACAGGGTGCCGTTCAAGTTAGGTACCGGCCTACTCAATCCGGGCCGCCGCCACCGGCGCACGCTGGGCCGATGGCCGAGGAACTCACCGAGCGTGAGCGGGCACTACGCAGGTTGCCGTTGCCGTACTCGTTGGCGCTGCGGCTGCGTGACGCCGGTGTGGCGCCGGAGGTGATCTGCGAGTACGTCGGCGTCGAGAACGCCTTTCTCGACGGTTTCTATCGGGTCGCCGAAGCGAAACTTGTTGCCCTGCAGAAGTAAAGGAGCCCCACTATGACCCTGGCTATCGAACAGGCGGACCTCGCGGCCTTGCCCCAGGCCCCGAGGAATCCGTTGCCCTACCGAAAGCAGATGCAGGCGGTGCGCTCCTACATCGACGGTATCCAGCAGCTCATCGACGCGGGCGGGCCTGTGACCCGAATCGCGTTGGGACCGCGATGGCTGGTCCCGACCATAGTGGTGATCGCCTCACCCCAGGGCGCCCGCGACGTGCTGGGCCGCACCGACGAGATCGCCGACCGGGGTCCCACGCCCGCCATGCTGCAGATGTACCGGCTGATGGGCGGCAACCTGTTGAACCTGCCCCACCAGCGCTGGTTGCCGCGGCGCCGCACCCTGCAGCCGATGTTCACCAAACACCACGTGGCACGCTACGCCGGGCACATGGCAGCGGCAGCACAGTCGGTGGTCGACCGCTGGGCCGACGCCAAGACGGTCGACCTGGACGCCGAGTGCCGGGTACTGACGTTGCGGGCGCTCGGGCGCTCGGTGCTGGGCCTGGATCTCGACAACCGGGCCGACGCCATCGGCCCGGCGTTGCGCGACGCACTCGGGTGGGCTGCCGACCGCGCAGCGAGGCCGGTCAATCTGCCGCACTGGTTGCCCACCGCTGGTCAGCGGCGGGCGCGTGCCGCCAACGCCTACCTGCACCGGCTCGCCGCCGAGATCCTCGGTGCCGTTCGTGCCGATCCTTCGCTCGATGCACCACTGGTACGCGCGCTGGTTGCCGCGACCGATCCGGCCACCGGGCGCCGGCTCTGCGACGCCGAGATCTGCCATGAGCTGGTGCTGTTCATGCTCGCCGGGCACGACACCACCTCCACCACCCTGACCTACGCGTTATGGGCGCTGGGTCACCATCCGGACCTCCAAGAGCAGGTCCTTGCCGAAGTGACGGCGCTGGGGCACCGGCCGCTGCGTCCCGAAGACGTGCCCCAGCTCGGCTACACCGTGCGGGTGCTCCACGAGGCGTTGCGGCTCTGTCCGCCTGCCGCGGGAACACCGCGGCGGCTCAACACGGACCTGGCCGTCGACGGTTACCGGATCGAGGCCGGCACCGTCGCGGTGGTCGACTTCTATGCCCTGCACCGCGATCCGCAGTTGTGGGACGATCCGCTGACATTCGACCCCGATCGGTTCCTGCCCGAACGCTCCAAGGGCCGCAGCCGTTGGCAATATCTGCCGTTCGGCGGTGGACCGCGCTCGTGCATCGGCGACCACTTCGCGATGCTCGAGGCGACCCTGGCACTGGCCACGATCATTCGCGCGGCGCGAATCGAGTCGATAGGCGATGACTTCCCGTTGGCAACGCCGTTCACAGTGGTGGCCGCCGCACCCATTTACGCCGAAGTCGCCGTTCGCAGCCGTGTGTGAAATGCGTTATTCCCTGCAACAGGGTGCCGACTTCGGGGAGTCGATCAGGTGACCTGTAGGGCGTGTCGGCTGTTCCGCTGTGCGCAGGTGCCGACTCTCCTAGGCTAACCGGGTGCGTCTGAGTTGGCCGCTGACCGGCCGGGCACAGGAGGTCGCGGTCATCCAGTCCGCGATTTCCGATCCGCGCACCCCGGGGGTCCTGGTCTGCGGTGCGCCCGGCGTCGGAAAGAGTCGGCTCGCCGGTGACTCACTCACCGGGCTTCGTGGGTGCGTCACCCGGCGGGCGGTCGCCAGCGCGTCGGCGCGATCGCTTCCGTTGGGGGCCTTCGCTGCCTGGGCGCGGCTGCCCGAGCCGGGCGACGGGCAGCTGGTGCACCTCGTCCGCGACATGATCGAGGCGCTGACGGCGACACCGGAACGCGCTGCGGTGGTCATCGTCGTCGACGACGCGCACCTGCTCGATGACTTGTCGGTGTTCGTGCTGCAACAGATTGTCGCGCGCCGGTCGGCCAAACTGGTGCTGACGATCCGCAGCGGTGAGCCGGTGCCTGCCGCGCTGCAGGAGGTGTGGGGATCCGAGTTCGAACGACTCGATCTGCAGCCGTTGTCGGCCGACGAGACGGCCAGGCTGTTATCTGCGGCATTGAACGGTCCCGTGGATCCGGATGTCTCACACCGCCTTTGGAAGCTGACCCGCGGCAACGTGCTCTATCTGCGCAACATCGTCGAGACGGAACTGGCCGACGGACGATTGGCGCAACACGGTGGCTACTGGCGATGGACGGGCGACCCGGTGGTGCCGCCGAGTCTGGCCGAGTTGATCGAGTCACGCATGGGTGCATTGCCCGGTGCCGTTGGCGATGTGGTGGACACGCTGGCGGTGGGGGAGCCACTGGAGCTGAAGTCCCTGTCGCGGTTAGTGGATGCGGCGGCCATCGAGGAGGCCGACGTACGGGGATTGATCGCGATCGGTCCGGTCGACGGGGGTGTGGAAGTCCGGCTCGCTCATCCGCTGTACGGCGAACTGCGTCGCTCGCGGGCCGCAGCTACCCGGCTGCGACGGCTGCGGGGCCGGGTCGCTACGGAGCTGGCCGCGTCTGACGACCGTGACGAGGTGCGAACGGTGGTGCGGCGCGCCGTGTTGAGCGTCGACTCCGATCTCGCGCCGGACGCGGAACTACTTCTGCGAGCCGCGGAAGGGGCGATGTTCCTGGCCGATGCTCCGCTGGCGGATCGGTTGGCGGCAGCCGCAATTCGCGCCGGTTGTGGCGTGGCGGCCTACAACATCCGCTCCTTCGCCCTGGCGTGGCAGGGACGCGGTGCGGAGGCCGATGCCGCGGTGGCCGCGACACCGACCGACGGTCTCGCGGAAGAGGATCGCGTGTACCTGCTCGGCCATCGGGGCTTCAACAAGCTGTGGGGGCTGGCCGATCCGGACGGCGCCCGCCAGCTGTTCGAGGAAGCCGCACACCTGGGTACGGCGTTGACCCGTAGCTGGAGCGATGCCTATCTGACCGTCTACTGGGCGTCGATGGCGCAGCCCGACAAGGCGATAGCGCAGGGCGATGGCGTCGACTTGGAGCGCGCCTGCCCGGCATCATCAGTTCGGCCGCGGCGTGGGCGCTGGTGGTCGCACACGGGGATGCGGGCCACGCCGGCGAGGCGGACCGGATAGCCGAAGTGGGTTATGCGTGCGTGCAGCGCACCGCCACCGCTGCCCACATGAGGCTCATCATCGCCGACCGTCATCTCGGGGCCCGCCTGCTCAGCGGTCACCTGTCGCAGGCCACTGCCTTGGCCGAACACGAGCGTGAGCAGACCGTAAACGTTCCGGGCGTGGCCCAGCTGCTGGGTGCCGCGATCGTGGGCCGGGCCGCCGCGGCATCCGGCCGCCTGGATGAAGCACGTCGCCTCTTGCAGACCGTCGTCGAGCTTTTCAGCGGCGACTCCAACGGTTTTCGCTATCGCTATCTGATTCCCCTCACCGTCACACTGGCCATGTGCGGTCTGGCCGGCGAAGCGTCGGCCGCACTGAGTGCCGTGGAAGCCGAGCGTCATCGAAGCTGGAGATTCGTCGACTACGAGGCTGACCTGGCGCGAGCGTGGGTCTGCGCCTGCCAGGGCGCCCTGAGTGAAGCGGTCGAGATCGCGGTCCGCGCGGCCGAACAAGCAGCTGCCAACGGTCAATTCGCTGCGGAGGTGCTGTGCCTGCAGACCGCTGCGCAATTCGGCGAGGGGTCGACGGCGGCGCGGCTGCGCGAACTGGAGTCGACGGTGCAAGGTCCGCGCGTCGCCGCGGCCGCTCGCCTCGCCGCTGCGCTGGCGGCAGGTGACGGGTCCGAGTTGTCCTCGGTATCAGAGGAATTCGAAGCTATGGGCGATCTCATCGCCGCGCTGGACGCTGCCGCGCACGCTGCGATTGTGTTTCGCCACAAAGACTTACGGGGGTCGGCGCTGAGTTGCTCGACGCGCGCCGACGCACTTGCCGAGCGGTGCGGCGGCGCCCGCACCCCGGCGCTTCGACAGGCCAGCGTGCCGGTGCCGTTCACCTCGCGTGAGCGGGAGATCGTCATGCTGCTCGGGGAGGGCCTGCCCAGCCGGTTGGTGGCCGAGCGCCTGACCCTGTCGGTACGCACTGTCGAAGGCCACATCTACCGGGCGATGACCAAGACCGGTGTGTCGAGCCGCGAGGAACTCGCTGCGTTGCTGAAACCGCGGGCTTAAGCCCGACCGCCCAGGTGCTGTTCGAGGAACCGGTCAACGGCCTCGTACAAGTCGATGAGGTTCTCCGGGTTGAGAAAACCGTGGCCCTCGTCCTCTTTGACCAGGTACTCCACTTCGACCCCGCGCGCCCGCAGCGCCTCCACCAGATTGTCGGACTCGGCCTGCACAACGCGAACGTCGTTGGCGCCCTGCGCAACCAGCAACGGCGTCCTGATTCGTTCGACCTTGGTGATCGGCGAGCGCTCCAACATGTCCGCCTCCTGCACCGGATCTTCCGGGTTGCCGACAAACAGGTGCCAGTTGTTGGCCAGATGAGGCCGAGCGCTCGGCGGAAGTGTGCGCATGAAGTTGGCCAGGCTGGAGATACCGACATAGTCGATGGCTGCCGCGAAGACGTCCGGGGTGAAGGTGACGCCGACCAGGGCGGCGTATCCGCCGTAGGAGCCGCCGAAGATGGCGACCCGGGCGGGGTCCGCGTAACCTTCCGCGACGGCCCAGTTCACCGCATCGATCAGGTCGTCATGCATCTTGCCCGCGAACTCCCCGACCGCGGCCTTGACGAATGCCTTGCCGAATCCCGTTGAGCCGCGGAAGTTGACTTGCAGCACCGCATATCCGCGATTGGCGAGGAGTTGCACCTCCGGGTCGAACCGCCACCAGTCCCGGGCCCACGGCCCGCCGTGCACGAGCAGCACCAGCGGAAGTCCCTTCGGTTCCACTCCGATGGGCAGCGTCAGGTACGAAGGCAGGTCCAGTCCGTCGCGCGACAGGATCGTCACGGGTGTCATCGGTGCCAACTGCTCAGGGTCGAGGTGCGGGAAGGGCCGAAACAGCAGCCTGATTCGGCCGGTGGCATGGTCATAGAAGTAGGTCCGTCCAGGGTCGCGGTCGTGGTTGAAGCTGACGATCCACCGCAGTCCGCTCTCGTCCGACGACAGCGCCCCGATCTCACCCTCGGACAGCGTCTGCAGGCTCGTCAGGACCTCGGCGAACAGTGGGTCGAGCGGCCTGATGACCTGTCGCGCGCCCAGATACCGTGCGCCGAGAAGCTCGCCGGTACGTCGGTGTTGGATCAGTGGTTGCGGGACGAGGGGCAGGACCAGGCCCCGGGAGTCCAGGTCATACGTCGGGTGGCTGTCTACGGCGGTTTCGGTGCCGGTGGCTACGTCAAGCCGGACCAGTCGCGTGCGGTCAGTGCCCGCGTTGGACCCTATCCAGAGTCCTGTTCCGTCAGGGGTGGCCACCATCGGAAAGACGCCGAGAGTGTAGTCGGCGCCGTCATAGGTCGCGATCCGCCGCAGCGACCCCGATACGGCGTCCCATTGGTGAACTTCCACATCACCGGCCGCGGTGAGTGCCATGGCGAAGAGGGCGCCGTTGCGGCCGGTGAGCCATCCCGCGACCTGCCCGGGATTCTCGGCGAGCAGGGTGAGTTCGCCTGTGGCGATGTCGAGTTCGTAGACGTCCAGCAGGGCGATGTTGCGCTTGTTCAGATGCACGATGGCCTTGCCGGACAGTCCGCCCGGGTTCTCCAAGATCGCCTTGGTGCCATCGAAGGGCGTGAGGTCCACGGCCGCGGCTTCGGGATCGTCCAGGTCGACCCGGAAGACGTGCCAATTCTCGTCTCCGCCACGGTCCTGCAGATACAGCAGCCAGCGGGGGTTGTCGGTCCATTCGTAGCTCAGTACGGAACGGGTTTCGTCAGCGGTGACGCAGCGAGCCGGCTCGCCTTCGTCCACCGGTTGCACCCACACGTTCAGTCGGTTGCGCCACGGGGCGAGGTAGGCCATCCGGGTTCCGTCCGGCGAGATGGTCGCTCCGGCGCGGACGGGAGGGCGAAAAAAGTCCTCGACGGAGATCGGTTCGGGCAGTGCCATGTGGCGACTCCTTGTGTTGCCTTGCAGGGAATTTCGAGCTAATCGAGCGTCGTTCCACCGATGCGCCCGTTGGTCGCGTCGAGAATCGCCCGGTCGATGAGCGTGAGCGTCTGCTGCGGGCTGATCACTTCGCCCCGAGCTACGACTGCGGTGCTCACGTCCTCGTCGATCACCCGTAGCGCACCCGTCACCGCCGCTGCGCACAGCCGGACCGTGAGATCCTCGGGATGCATCCGCAGTCTCTTGGCGATGACAGGGATGAAGCCTCGTTCGAGTTCGTCGTGGACCATCAGGTAAGCCGTACGCAGTGCCGGTTCGGCCGCCGTCATGCTGGCGATTCGCATCGCACTCACCTCGTCGGCGATGTCCTGTTCGGTGAACGGGTGAGCGATCGCGTCGGCGGCCATGTGTTCGCCCAGCGAAAGCTCAGGCGGCCACCGGTCCAGTACTGCGATGAATCGGTGCGTCGTCTTGGCGAGTACCGGTTCGACGCAGCTCTCCTTCGACCGGAAGTACCTCCAGATCGTCCGGGTGGAAAGTCCTGCGGCGGCGGCGATGTCGTCACCGGTCGTCCCTGACACCCCGTGCTGCCAGAACAATTCGCAGGCGTGGCGCGATACCTGTAGCCGGGCCTCGCCGTGCGCCATGTCCTCCACCCCCTGTCACTTAGTGACAGCACCAATGTGTCACTAAGTGACAGGGCGAGTCAAGTTTTAGTCGTCGTCGAGGTACGCGTCGGCCCACGCGCCGATGATGCGGGCGGCCCGGCGAGCCTGACCCCGCGCGGTGAGCAGGTGGTCGGAGCCTTCCAGCGAGACGAAGCTGCGCGGGTGGCGCGCCAAGCGGAAGATCTCGGTGGCGTTTGCGATGCCGACCGTGTTGTCGGTGGGAGAGTGCAGGATCAACAGCGGCAACCGCAGACCCTTGATCTTGTCGTGCAGGTGCGCCGCGCGGACGTCCTCGACGAATGCCCGCTTCAGGGTCAGCGTTCGCCCGCCGACCATCCACTCGGCACTGCCCTCGGACAGGCAGCGGTCAACCACTGCGTCGTAATGCTTTTCGACGTGACTCGGGTCGATGGGCGCGGCGACCGTGACGACCGCCCGCACCCCCGGCGATTGCCGGGCGGCGGCGAGTGCGGCGGCGCCGCCCCACGAATGACCGACCAGAATGTCGGCCGGCGTTCCGCGCTCGGCCATGAACTCGCACGCCTTGACGATGTCGTCGACCTTGACGGTGAACGACCCGTCGCCCCAATCTCCTTCTGAGCCACTGAGACCCAGCGCATCGAAGCGCAGCATGCCGATCCCGTCGGCGGCCAGCTGCTTGCAGATCCGGGCGGCGGCAGGCGACTCCTTGCCGAGAGTGAAGCCGTGCGCGAATACTCCCCAGCCACGCACCTCGCCCTCCGGCACATCGATGATTCCCGCCAGGTTCGGCCCCGTCGAACTTTGGAACGTCACACGTTCGCCCATGCAGGAGATCTAACACGGCCGCTGTCCCGAGCGGTTCGACGCATAGTCGGCCAGATCCGTAGCATCGCGTCATGAGGCTTGTCGCGACAACGCCAGGCGCGCATGCTGCCCTCGGCCTGGTGACCGCCATCCTGCTGGGTTTCGGATTGACCATCGCCCCGGCGCCGTTGCAGGCAACTGCATCGGCGGCCTGCCCGGACGTCGAGGTGGTTTTCGCCCGCGGCCGCGAGGAACCACCCGGCGTCGGTGCTGTCGGCGATGCGCTGGTCAATTCGTTGCGGGGCAAGACGCGCTTGTCGGTCGGCGTCTACGGGGTGAACTATCCGGCCAACATCACCACCGGCAGCGGCGCCAACGATATGAGTGCCCACGTCCAATCCATGGCCAGAGACTGTCCCAACACCCGACTGGTACTCGGTGGCTACTCGCTCGGAGCCGAGGTGGCCGACCTGGTGACCGGCGGGCGACCGCTGTTCGGGTTCACCAACCCCTTGCCGCCGGGCGTGGACCAGCATGTCGCGGCGGTCGCGTTGTTCGGCAACGGCACCCGTGGACTGTCACCGGCCTTCGCGGGAAAGACGATCGACCAGTGCGCGCCCGGCGACCCCATCTGTGGCAGAGGGACGAATTGGCCGTCGCATCTGCAGCCGTCCTACATAGACTCCGGGCTGGTCGATCAGGCTGCCGGCTTTGTGGCCGGCCGGCTTTAGCGCCTGAATTCTCAGCTAAAACCTAACTTCTGGGTACGGCGATGAATCCGATGCGGTGATATTTTTGATCTGCGAGTGTCGCGGTTGACACGACTGGGACCGGGACTCGCCGGCTAACGCATTTGGAGAAAAAGTGGACATCGTAATCGGGCTATCGATGACACCTGCAACCGTTCGTATGGTGCTGGTCGAAGGGCAAAACGCCGATGGCGTCACCATCGAGGAGCGTGAGCTCGCGGTGGACGTGAGTGTCGGCTCAGCAACCGACCATGTGGTGGCGGCGATCTTGGATGCCTACGAAGCCGCGGCTGCGTCCGGCAACCGGGTGGCATCGGTCGGCGTGACCTGGACGGACGAGTCAGACGCTCGCGCGCTGGACGATGCGCTGGCCGTGTGCGACCTCGACAACGTCACCCTCACCCCGCCGTTCGTCGCCGCGACGACCCTGGCTCAAGCGGTCGCGCAGGCGATCAACAGTGAGCACATGGCGGTGCTGTTCGTCGAATCCGACAGTGCGACCCTGGGCGTGATCGACACCGATCAAGCGGCGATCGCCGACATCCGGAGCGAGCCGCTGCACGGTGTCGGCGCCATCACCACACCGACCGAGTTGATCGCGTGGGCCGAGACACTCGACACCCGGCCGGATGGCATCTTCCTCATAGGTTCGGGTGTGGATATCGGGCTGATCAAACTGAAACTCGAGACGGTGACGCCGCTTGCGGTGATCGTGCCCGAAGAGCCGGAGACCGCGCTGGCCCGGGGTGCCGCCCTGGCCTCTGTCGACACATCGCTGTACGCCTTGGCCACCGACTCCTTCGCCTACGCGCGGGTCCCCGATGCGGTGGAGGCGGACCCTGATGCGGTGACGTTGGAGCGCATCGCCTATAGCGTCGCACCCGATGACGAGGCGGACGCGCCGACGACGGTGCTGGGGACCACCGATGAAGATGGTCTGGACGAGACGTTGCCGCAACGCAGGCCGTTTGTGATGATGGGCAGCGTCGGAGCGGTGGCCGTGATCAGTGCTGTTGTGGCGCTGGAAGTTTCGTTGGCGCTCGGTATCCGGCCGGCAGCGGTGGGTCTGCAGCACATTCCGGGCCAGAATCGCCTCGTGCAGGCGCCGCTGGTGCCTCTGGCGCCGGCGGCCGTCGCGGCGGCTCCACGACCGACGGCGATGCGCCCCTCGGGTCCGACGGCGCAACTGCCTTCCACTGACGCTCTCTTGCCCTCGCCTCCTGCGGTGGTGCCCGCAGACTCGCCAGGGGTGGCGCCCGCACTTCTTGCGTTGCCCGTTCTGATGCCGAATCCCGTGCCGCCCCGGACGCCGGACGTCGATTACCCCAACTACCCGATACTGCTGCCGTTGCCGGTGGTGCAGCCGCCCAGTACGGCCCCGACCGTGCCTCCGCGCCAACTGCCGACCACGGTTCCGGTGACATCGCCACCCCCCACAACGGTTCCGGTGACGTCGCAGCCCCCCACGACGGTTCCCGTGACGCAGTCTCCGACGACGGTTCCGGTGACGCAGCCGACGGTTCCGGTGACGCAGTCTCCGACGACGGTTCCGGTGACGCAGCCGACGGTTCCGGTGACCCAGGCCCCGACGACGGTTCCGGTGACCCAGGCGCCAACGCCGGTTCCGGTGACCCAGCCGCCGACATATGTTCCGGTATCGCAGCCGCCCAGGCCTGTTCCGGTGGCTCCGCCGCCGGTTCGCGTCCCCGAACCTCAACTGCCCGTGAATGTTCCAGCACCTGATGCTCCGGCGGTCCCCGGTCTCCCGGGTCTGGAAACGCCGCCGGTTCCCGCGTCACCTGGCCTTGGCGTACCGGGGCAGGACGTGCCGCCGGCGGCGCCCCAGTTGCCAGGCTCACTGAGCGTTCCGGCACAGGAGCCTCTGACCACTGGCGGGGGCAGTGCCGGGATCCCCGGCATCACCGGCGGCGGAAGTGCCGGGATCCCCGGAGCCGGCGCGTCTGTCACCGGCGGTGGTTCGCTTACCGGCGGTGGCGCACCGGGTGGTGACAGTGGCTCCCTGGGCGGCGGTGGTGGCTCGCTGGGCGGCGGCTCGTTGGGCGGTGGTGGCTCGTTGGGTGGTGGCTCGTTGGGCGGCGGCTCGTTGGGCGGTGGCTCGCTGGGCGGCGGCTCGTTGGGCGGCGGCGGCACGTTGGGCGGCGGCTCGTTGGGTGGCGGCTCGTTTGGCGGTGGTTTTGGTGGTGGCTCGTTTGGTGGTGGTTCGCTGGGCGGTGGCGGCAGCAGCTCCATCGGCGGCAGCAGCTCCAGCGGTAGCTCCGGCGGCGGAAAGAGCTAGCCGGGGCCGGCTATCAGGGCTGCCTGGCGCTGAGTGGCCGGAGCTTGGCAACCCTCCCGAAGTCATCTGCGCGAACGTCTGATCCGCAGAAAGATCAATTGCTTGACGTGCTGCCTGACGCGAGGCACCCTGTGATACAGGTCATATGACCACTGGTCATACCGCGGAGAGAGGTGGCAGCACATGACCACACGGGACATGTACACCGACGTGCCCACGCCCTACTCGTGGGCGGTCCCCAGTGCCGGCGATGCACGCTTCACCTGGGAGTACGACGAGGGCCGCGCCCGGCTCCTCTCGCTCTACCAAAAGGGCAAAGACAAGCAGTGGGATGCGCAGTTGCGCATCGACTGGGGCCAGGACGTGGACCCGCACAACCCGATCGGGTTGCCCGACGAGTTCAATCCGTTGTTCGGCAGCCCGATGTGGGACGCCGCCGACGAGGCGCGTCGCGCCGAGATGCGCCAGCACTTCCAGGCCTGGCAGTTCTCACAGTTCCTGCACGGCGAGCAGGGGGCGATGGTGTGCGCGGCCAAGATCGTCGAGGTCGTGCCGGACTTGGACGCCAAGTTTTACGCGGCCACCCAGACCATGGACGAGGCCCGGCACGTCGAGGCGTTCTCGCGATTCCTCCAGGAAAAGATCGGCCTGGTCTACCCGATCAACAAGAACCTGACCGCGCTGTTGGACGACACCCTGCGCGACTCGCGCTGGGACATGCCTTACCTGGGTATGCAGGTGCTCATTGAAGGGCTCGCACTGGCCGCCTTCGGTGTGCTGCGTGACATGGCGGCGCCGGACTCGCTGGCCAAGCAGGTGCTGGCCTACGTCATGCAGGACGAGGCCCGGCACGTCGCGTTCGGCCGAATCTCGCTCAAGGACTACTACTCCGCACTGACCGACGCCGAGCGGGACGAGCGCGAGGAGTTCGTCGTGGACGCCTGTTATCTGATGCGCGACCGCTTCCGCGGCGAGGAGGTGTTCGAGACCCTCGGCATGAACGTCCAAGAGTGCGCCGAGTGGGTCGACAAGTCACCGCTGATGATCCAGTTCCGCTCACACCTGTTCAGCCGCATCGTGCCGATCGTGAAGGACATCGGACTGTGGGGCGACAAGGTGCAGAAAGCCTTCCGCGACATGGGCGTTCACGAGATGTCGTCCTTCGACATCGAGGCGCTGATGAAAGCCGACGAAGATCAGGCCGAGGCGCTGGACAAGGCGCACGCCGAGATGGCCGAACGGGCGCTCGAGGTGGACCAGGTGATCGCGGCGGGCGCGGGCTGATCAGACCAGCGCCTGCCGGAGCTCCGCGTAGGCAGCGACCAAGGCGTCCAGGCTGAAAGTCCGATTGAGCCCGCTGGGATTCGGCAGGATCCAGGCCGTCGTGCCCGCGACTTGGCCGGGGTAACGGCCCCAGTCGACGACGGATGTGCCGGTCATTGCCGACACGGCCCGCTTGCCCAGGAACGCGATGACCCGCGGTGCGCAGCGGCGCATCTTCGCCTCGAATTCCGGACGCGCCTGCCGGAACTCCGCGCGTGATATGTCGTCTGCTCGTCTGGTCGCCCGGCTGACCACAGCTGTTATGCCACAACCATATTCGAGTAGGCGGCGCTCCTCCTGCGGGCGTAGCCGCTCGTCGGTGAACCCGGCGAGGTGCAGCACCGGCCAGAACCTGTTGCTGCGGCTGGAGAAGTTGTGACCGTCGGCAACCGCGGTGACAGCAGGGTTGATGCCGCAGAAGATGACGTCGAGGCCGTCGGCCAGGATGTCCGAGTCGTATCCGGTCAACCCTGGACCAACGCCGCGCTCTTCGCGGCGTCGGTCGCGAAGAACCCGCGTAGGGCGTCGGCGATCTGGGCCCGGATCGGGGCGCCGGAGACGACCACGTCGACCATCGACAGCGACAGGTGCGTGTGCCCGCGCGCCCGCACGTGCTGTGTCGAAACACCGGCTGCGGCAAGCGCTTCCGCGTACGCGTCGCCCTCGTCCCGTAATGGGTCGAACTCCGCTGTGACGACGAGCGCCGGCGGCAGGCCGGACAGGTCGGGGGTGCGTAGCGGCGCGATTCGCGGGTCCTCGCGCAGGTCCGGGTCGGCGTAGTAATCGAAGAACCACCGCATCAACGCGGCGGTGAGGCCGTAGCCGTCGGCGTTCTCGGTGTAGGAGGCGCGACTCAGATCGGAATCGACGACCGGCGTGATCAGCGCCTGGCCGACTATCGCCGGCCAGCCGGTGTCCCTGGCCAGCCGGCACACCACCGTGGCGATGCCAGCCCCGGCGCTCCAACCGCACACCGCGAGTCGACCGGGGATACCGCCGAGTTCCTGCGCGTGCTCGGCAACCCACCGCGCTGCCGCCCAGCCGTCCTCGAGCGCGGCCGGGAAGCGGTGCTCCGGTGCGTGCCGGTAGTCCACCGACACGATCAGCGCATCGGTGCGTACACACAGGTCCCGGCACAACGGGTCGTCGGAGGCGTGGTCGCCGAGAACCCAACCGCCGCCGTGGAAGTACACGACGACGGGATGCGGGCCCGGGCTGGCAGGTCGGTACAGACGGTAGGCCAGCGGTCCGGCGGCCCCGGGCAGCGTTCCGTCGACGACTTCGCCGACGTCCGGGCCCGGTGGCCGGGCCAGGTTCATCTCGTTCATGAAGGCGCGTGCCTGCTCGGCCGGCATCGACTCCAGTGGCGGCAACTCCAGCAGCGCCATCTGCTCGAGGACCATCTGCACGTCGGGTTGCAGGCGACGCACCACGCCGTCGTTGCACTGCGCACCGCCAGGTCCGGACAGCGCGAAGCCCAGGTAGTCGCCGGCGACCACCTCGTCACACGCCACCCGGTAGAAGTCGACACCGGCGGCGTAGGCCATGAAGGTGCGCGGCTTACCGGGTATGTTTGCCCCGACGTACCACGAATTGGCCTGCGGGAAAAGGGTTATGGATGCGGCGTCGTCGACGTGCTGCATCCACCCTGCTTCGGCGAGCTTGGTGGGCTCGATCCGGTCGAAGCCGTGGTCGCGCAGATACGTCAAAGCGTCGGCGACGAAATCCACGTGTTGCTCGATGGACACCGCCATGTTCGACAGCACCGAGGGGCTCTGCGGGCCCGCGATGAGGAACAGGTTGGGGAATCCCTCGGTCATCAGGCCCAGGTAGGTGTTCGGGCCGTGTGACCACTTCTCCTTGAGTGCAAGTCCGTCGCGGCCGACGATGTCGATGGCCGCCACAGCGCCCGTGATCGCGTCGAAGCCGGTGGCGAAGACAATCGCGTCGAACTCGAAAGACTCACCGACCGTATCGATTCCGTCGCGGGTCACGCCCACCAACGGCTGATCCTGCAGATTCACCAGCCGAACGTGCGGCAGGTTGAAGGTGGCGTAGTAGTTGGTGTCCAGGCACAGCCGCTTGGCGCCGACCGGATACGTTTTGGGGCATAGCGTCTCGGCTGTCTGCGGATCCCGCACGATTCCGCGGATCTTGCCGTGAATGAAGTCGGCAAAGTCTTTGTTGGCCAACGGGTTACTCATCACGTCGGCGTAGAGGTTGAGTACTTCCAGTAGCTCACCACGCTGCCAGGCGCGTTCGTAGCGCTCCTGACGTTCCTCGGCGGACACCGAGAATGCTGGGGTGATGGTGCGCTCCACCGGCACCCCGCCGAAGGAGTATTTCGCCGCCTGCCGATAGGCCGATTCGTCGGCCATCTCCGCGAGCTTATCCGGCGAAACGGGGCCGTTCTGGGCGGGAATCGAGAAGCACGGCGTGCGTTGGAAGACCACCAACTCTGTTGCCTGCGCGGCGATCAGCGGAATTGACTGAATGCCCGACGAGCCGGTCCCGACGACACCGACGCGCTTACCGGTGAAGTCGACGGGCTCATGGGGCCAGCGACTGGTGAAATACGTCTCGCCGGTGAAGTTTTCGACGCCGTCGATGTCGAGATCCTTCGGTACCGACAGACAGCCCGTCGCCATCACCAGGTAGCGGCAGGTGACTTCCTCACCCTGATCGGTGCGCACGCGGTAGCTGGATGAGTCGTCGTCCCAGTGCGCATGGGTGACGCGCGTGCCGAACTGGATGTCGCGACGCAGATCGTGCTTGTCCGCGACGTGGTTCAGATAACGCAGAATCTCGGGTTGGGTGGCGTACTTCTCCGACCATTGCCAGTCGCGCGCCCAGTCCGCATCGAAGCTGAACATGTAATCGACGCTGGGAATGTCGACCCGTGCGCCGGGATAGCGGTTCCAGTACCAGGTGCCCCCGATGTCGTCGCCCGCCTCGAATATCCGCATCGACAGACCCGCGAGCCGAAGACGGTAGGCGGCGTACAGGCCGGCGAAGCCGGCGCCTACAACCACGACGTCGGGGTTGGAGTGTTGATCAGCCATGTGAATCATCATGACCACTCGGAGGCGGTTTGTTTAGGGGTGAAATTGTCCGTGCTCGGTGACGACGGCGGTGATCAGCTCGGCCGGGGTCACATCGAAGGCCGGGTTGAATGCCTCTGCGTCCGGTGGAGTGATGGTGACGCCGGCGTAGGCCCTCAGCTCTTCGGGCGCGCGTTCCTCGATGGCGATCTCGGCGCCGGAGCGTAGCGAGGCGTCGATGGTGGACGACGGCGCGACCACGACGAGTGGCACGTTGTGGTGACGGGCGGCGATGGCCAGGCCGTAGGTGCCGATCTTGTTGGCGACGTCGCCGTTGGCGGCGATTCGGTCGGCACCGACCAGCACGCAGTCCACCAAGCCGCGTGCCATCGCTGCCGCCGCGGCGCTGTCCGGTTGTACCCGGTAGGGCACACCGGCCTGTGCCAGTTCCCACGCCGTCAGCCTGGACCCCTGCAGCAGCGGTCGTGTCTCATCGACCAGAACCGATTCGACCAGCCCGCGCTGATGCAGATGCCATACGACGCCGAGTGCGCTGCCCCAGGCCACCGTCGCGAGGTGGCCGGCATTGCAATGGCTGAGCAGCCGCAGCGGACGGCGGTCGGAGAGCGAGAGCACGATCTCGGCGGCGTGGCCGGACGCGGCGCGGTTGAGGCGTTCGTCCTCGTCGAGGATGGAAAGCGCTTCAGCCAGTATGGATTCGGTGCCCTCGCCGAGCTTGCGCAGGGCGCGCTCGACTCCCCAGCTGAGGTTGACGGCCGTCGGTCGGGCGTGGGCGACCCGTTCGGCCGAGGCCCGGACGTCGCCTCCCTCGCGGGCGGCGAGCACCACTCCGAGTGCCCCCGCTGCGCCGAGAGCCGGAGCGCCACGGACCGCCAGGCGGCGGATCGCGTCGATCAACTCGTCGACGGTGCGCAGTCGGAGGATGCGGTATTCGGCGGGCAGCGCGGTCTGGTCGATGATCGTGACCGCGTCGCCGTCCCAGTCGATGGTTCTGCGCACGTTGGTGACCCTAGCTCGCGCCGATGAGGTGACTGCAGCCCCGAGTCGGGACGGACTTAATCCTCTATCCACTTCGGTGGCGCTGGCCGACGATGGCACCGCAGGACGATCAGGAAGGTCACCCATGTCGACGAAACTGGGGGCGGCTCCGCTGGCCGCGGCCGCGACTAACGCCGGCGACGGCGACGCACTGGACAACGACGACCGCCGCCGCCGAGAGATCGACGCCATCGTCGACACCGCCGCGGCCGCGGCCGCCGAATTCCGCAAGCTCGATCAGACCCAGGTAGACCGGATCGTCGAGGCGATGGTGCGCGCCGGGCTGCGTGCCGCAGCGGAGTTGGCGGGCCTGGCGATCGAGGAGACCGGGTTCGGGGTCTTCGAGGACAAGGTCGTGAAGAACTACGTGGCGACCGAGTTCCTCCACGACTATCTCCGTGACAAGAAGTCGGTGGGCGTGGTTGACGAGGACATCGAGAACAACATCGTCCACGTCGCCGAACCCATTGGCGTGGTGCTCGCCATCACCCCGGTGACCAACCCGACCTCGACGGTGCTGTTCAAGGCGATCGTGGCCGCGAAGACACGCAACGCCATCGTGTTCCGGCCGTCACCGTATGCCGTGCGGTGCTGCGAGCGCAGCGTCGAAATCCTGCGCGAGGCGGCCGAAGCCGCCGGGATGCCGGTCGGGGCGCTGCAGGTGATTCCCGACGCTGCCCATGAGGTGACGCACTATCTGTTCAAACATCCGCAGGTCGACTTCATCTGGGTGACCGGTGGACCCAAGATCGTGGCGCTGGCGAGCGCCACCGGGAAACCGGGCCTCTGCGTGGGCCCCGGGAATGCGCCCATCTACGCCCACAAGACCGCGGACATCAAGGGTGCCGTCGTCGACATCCTCATCTCGAAAACCTTTGACTCGTCGGTTATCTGCCCCGCCGAGCAGACCTGCATCATCGACGAAGAGGTGTATGACGCGATGATCGCCGAGTTCGAGCGGATGGGCGCGCGGGTGCTCACCGACGACGAAGCCGCCGCCATAACGCGATTCGCGTTCGGTTGTGGCGACAAGGTCTCGCTCGATGCGGTGGGCCAGAAGGCGCCGGAACTTGCTGCGCGGGCGGGTTTTTCGGTGCCCCCGACGGTGAAAGTGTTGCTGGCCCCGTTGCCGGCGGACCTCGACGAACTCGCCGTACACCCGCTGTTGCAGGAGAAGCTGATGCCCGTGCTCGGCGTGGTTCGGGCACGCGACGTCAAACACGCCATCGACGTCGCGGTCATGGTGACCGAACACGGCGGGCTGGGCCACACGTCGGCCGTCTACTCCAACGATCAGGCGGTGATCGACGCCTACAGCGCGGCCGTCCGCACCGGGCGGATCCTGGTGAACGCGCCGACCGCGGTCGGCGCGCTCGGTGGCGTCTACAACAATCTGACCCCGACCTTCTCGCTCGGATGCGGAACATGGGGAGGGTCGAGCACCACCGAGAACGTCAACTATCGGCAGCTGCTGAACATCAAGACGGTCGCGAAGCGCCGCACCCCGCCGCAGTGGTTCCGGGTCCCGTCCAACACCTACTTCAACGCCGGCGCGCTGGAGAACCTGCGCGAGCTGGACTGCGACGCCGTCGTGGTGGTCACCGACGCCGTCAGCGACGAGCGGGGTGTGGTCGACCTGCTGCGCGGCAAGATGCGCACCCGGCACGTGCACGTGTTCAGCGAAGTGACCCCGGAGCCGGACGAGACGACGATCCGCCGCGGCGTCGAACTTTTGGAACGGGTGCAACCCGAGGTTCTCATCGCCGTGGGTGGCGGTTCGGTGCTCGATGCCGGCAAGGCGATGCGGTTGTTCTACGAGCATCCGGAGAAGACCCTCGACGAGTTGACCATGCCGTTCCTCGACCCACGCAAGCGGGTGGCCGACTATCCGACCGACCGGCACCGACTCCAATTGGTCGCCATACCAACGACTTCGGGCACCGGCTCGGAGGTCTCGCCAGCAGCGGTGCTGACCGTGCAGGGCCGGAAGGAGACGCTGGTCGATTACAGCCTGGTGCCTGAGCTGGCGATCATCGACCCGGAGTTGGCGTCGTCGATGCCGCCGGTTCTGACAGCGGACACCGGTATCGATGCGTTGACGCACGCGCTGGAGGCGGCGGTCTCGATCTTCGCGTCGCCATACACCGACGCGTTGTGCGCGCAGGCGGCGCGGCTGATCTTCGAGGGATTGCCCAGGGCATATCACGATCCCGACGACTTGGCCGCGCGCACCGACATGGCGAACGCGGCGACGTTGGCCGGGCTCGCGTTCTCGAATGCCTTCGTGGGAACGAACCATGCGCTGGCCCACGCCGTCGGCGCGAAATTCGGTATCGCACACGGGCGGGCGAACGCGATCTTCCTGCCGCATGTGCTGCGCTACAACGCAAGCCTGCCCACCAAATTCATGCCGGCGCCCGGCTACTCGGCCTACATCGCTCCCGACAAATACGCCCAGATCGGCCAGCTAATCTTCGGTGGCCACGAGCCGCAGGAGTGCCGCGGCCGCTTGTTCCGGGGAGTCGAGGACCTGTTGCGTCAGGTCGACATGCCGCGCTCACTGCGGGACATCGGTGTCGTCGAAGAGGAGTTCCTCGCGGCGCTGCCGGTGTTGGCCATGACGGCATTCGAGGACCTCAGCAACCGGACCAACCCGCGGATGCCGCTGGTCAGTGAGATCACGGAGTTGCTGCGGGCGGGTTATTACGGGGTTACCGGATGACCGCCGCCGGCCGATAGCGAGGCCGTCGTGAATGAATTCATGTATTCCACTGTGGCGCAGCGTGAATCATCCTGTGCCGCGGCCAGGGGCTGTTAGCATCGCAGCCTGTGTCGTCAGAAGGAACTTGGCCGAATTTTGTCAGTGGCATCTCAGCAGCAGGGGTAGAAGATCTGCGGGCGATCGCCGGCAACTTTGCCGACTGGCAGCTCTCGGCGCCTATTGACACAGCACTTACCACCGCGGAAGCCCTAGCCGCCGAGTACCTTTCGAAGCTGCGCTATCCCCACCACATCTTTGGTGAACTATCCGAAGACGCGCAGGATCGAGCCGCTGCGGCCGTCGGTTGCCCGACCCGTGCGCAGTGGCAACCGCCGGAGTCGAAACCCGGAACGCCGGCGTACGCCGAGCCGTCCTGGGAGGACGATGTGTACGAGGTGCTGTTCAAGCAGTTGCCGGCCGAGCCGCCGCGACCGAGACCGGTATCCGACCGTACGTCGGCCGCGTCGCAGTGGCCCGAGCTTGCGGAGGGCGCCGTGAGTGACGCAGCGCTACGTAACCGCCTCGCCCTGGAATTGGCCGGAGCCTTGGGCGCAGATTGGTCGCCCGTTCCCGACGTCGGCGACGCCGTGATCCGGGTGCGCTTCGAACGCGGCGACCTGAATTTCGTGGTCGTGCCCGGCGGGCAGATGACGCTGGGTATGACGGAGGCCGAGCTGGCAGAACTTGATGAGCTGGGCGACGAGGTTGCCGAAAGCGCTGAATTTTTCGCCGCGCACGCGGCCCCGGCGCACCCGGTTACGGTCGAGCCGTTCCTCTGCGCGGAGACACCGCTGTTGGCACGGCATGCCGCGATCCTGGCGATCGAGGGAGACGACGCCAACGTCCACGGCGTCCTGCGGCAGAACAGCTGGCAGGCGGCGGCCGCGGTAGAGGCGTGCGGACTGCGTCTGCCGTCCGAGGCCGAATGGGAATGGGTTGCGCGCGACGGTGGCCGGCAATCCTGGATCTGCGGAGCAGAGCGGCCCGAAGCATGGACCGAGCGGATTCTCAACGGTGGTCCGGATGAGGCTCGTGCGCCGTTCGGGACTCTGATGCTGGGTTGGGGCGAATGGGTCGACGACGGTTGGCACGACGACTATGTCGGTGCACCGTCTGACTCTCGGCCTTGGGGACCTATGGACAGGCCCGACACCGTGCGCGGCGGTGCATTCGCGTGCTGGCCCTGGCAAGGCGGCGGCGAGGCGCTTCTGCTGCATGCGGCGTCGCGTGACCGCGGCTTCGGCCAAGCGATCCACGCACTGCGGCTTGCGACGGATCTTCCGCCGCGATAGCGGGCGTCCTTGCACATCGTGGAGCCGATTGGGAGGTGCCGGCACACCGACCCCGTGCTGAGCTGCCAGCGGACGTGTCGACTGCGCGATGGGTGGTATCACATGTTGCGTCCCGAGCGCGACTCAGACTTGTTGTTTCACAACGCCTTCCAGAAAATCAACGACAGCGCGCGCGTCACCGGCCGCTGCATCAGCATGCGTTGATCCGCTCCGTCATCAAACGTGGGTGTGAGAATGCGGTTGAAAGGGCGATGCTGAGGGCCGCGGGTGACAGGATGAACTGGCAATCATCCCGGTGAGGCGGTACTCATGGCGCACCAACAGTTGCGACCTGGTCAGGTCTTCGCCGGCTACGTCGTCGAGCGGCTTCTTGGTGTCGGCGGGATGGGCGCGGTCTATCTGGCCCGCCACCCCAACTTGCCGAAACTTGTCGCGCTGAAGTTACTCAGCCGCGCGACGACCGACGACGAACTCCGTGCTCGTTTCCTGCGCGAGGCCGACCACGTAGCACGTCTGGACCATCCCAATATCGTCGCCGTCTACGACCGCGGCGACCAGGACGGGCAACTGTGGATCGCGATGCAATACATCGACGGCTCCGACGCTGCCGAAGCGGTATGCGAGGGACCGTTGTCCGCGGCACGCGCTGTGCGCATCATCACCGAGACCGCCAAGGCGCTGGACTTCGCCCACAGCGCCGACGTGCTACATCGCGACGTCAAACCCGCCAACATCCTGCTCGCCCGACCCATCGGAGGAGAACCCGAACGAGTCCTGCTCGCCGACTTCGGCATTGCCAAAGCCCTACACGACCAGTCCGGACTCACCGCGACCGGCACGTTCACCGGCAGCCTGCAGTACGCGGCGCCCGAGCAGTTCGACCCCTCCATTGTCCTGGATGCTCGGGCCGACGAGTATGCCCTGGCCTGCACCCTCTACCACCTGCTGACCGGATCGGTGCCCTACCCGGGCCGCAGCCCCGAGCAGTGGATGTACGGACATCTGCATCTGCCCGTCCCGTTACCCAGCCAATCCCCTGCCGCGCAGCAGGCCGGCATCCCGGCGGGAATGGACGCGGTGATCCAACGTGGCATGGCAAAGAACCGTGATGACCGCTATCCGAGATGTGCCGCCCTGGCCGGCGCTGCGCAACGCGCGCTGGAGTCGGCAGATGGCATGACCATGCGGTCATCGACCTGCACGGTTCGCGCGGGCGCACCTGGGGAGGTTTCCACCCAGTTGCGCCATGGCCCATCCCCACACCGCGATACACGTCCTCGAGGGCGCGCCGATGCGGCGCGACCGGTGACCCTCTGGAAACGTAAGTGGTTGATGGCGTCCCTGGTGGTGCTGCTCATCGTGGCTGTGGGTGCCGGTGCGGTGTTACTCCGTAATATCCTGTCGCCCAAAGCGACTGGCGCCGAGTTAGTCCTAGCTGCGGCCACCGACCCCGGGGCGAATCCGTTCATGCCACCCGCGGGCTCGGCGCCGCCGAGCAGCACCCAGCCGCCGCCCACCCTGCCGCCCCACGGCGACGGGACCCCGGTGGCCACCCAGTCGCTGCCCGGTGACCGCGAGGGCCTGTACGGTGGCACCCTCAACAACGCCGAGTGCGATCGCGACAAAATGATCGGCTTCCTGGGCGGCCATCCCGCTCAGGCCAGCGCCTTCGTGGCTGCACTCAACACCGACCCGAGCTTGTTCTGGAGCGGCGCGCACCCGCTAACGGCCGCCGACATCCCGACGTACCTACGCGAACTGACCCCGGTCCTGTTGCGGCTGGACACCCGGGTTACTAATCACGGATTCGACGGAACAAATCCCACCACCGTGCAATCGGTCTTTCAAGCGGGCACCGGGGTGTTCGTCGACGCCCACGGGGTTCCCCGGGTCCGTTGCTACTGCGGCAATCCCCTGACTGAGCCGATCGCTTTGACCGGCGATCCGGAGCCCGTCGGCGCCGCCTGGGCCGGTTATCGTCCCGCGGCACTCGCCGCGGTCCAGCCCAGTCCGGCGACCATCAGCATCTTTGTTCTGGTCGACGTGGTTACCGGCCAGCCTTTCAATCGGCCCGCCGGCACTGCCGGCACTGCCGACACCCCACGCAGCCAACCGGTTCCGCCACCCCAACCCGCGCCCACCACGCCCGGCGCCGGAACGGGGCCGACCCAACCCGAGATCGACGGCACCTACCTCTTGCACTTCCAAGCCGGTTCCTGTGGAACGGCACCCCGGGATGCGACCGTCACCGTTAGCCACCAAGGAAGCAGTCTGACCCTGGTTCATACATCTGGGACCGCCTTCACCGGCACAATTAACGTCGACGGATCTTTCGTGCTCAGCTTTCGTGACAGCACAATGCGAGGTGTCTTCGTCACCCAGGGCGGCAGCACTTTCATTCGCGACGGAGTATGGCAGCCGACTACTTGCAGCGGCACTTTCGAGGGCACCAAGCAGTGAAGGGCAGCCGGAAATAGCCTCCGTTGCCGCCGCCGGCATCAGTTCCGGCGTCGCGATTACGGCAGACATTCCGATCCTCCCACCTGGTCCTCATCGACCTATCGGTAGGACAAAGCGTTAAGCGGCTGCGTGACGTCTGCTAGAGGATTTCGTCCCACGCGCCCCGTCCGGTCCGGACCTGGCCGAGACACCCCACTAGTTGGCGCTGTGGGCTTGGGAATGTTCCTAGCGGTCTCGCGGACGCAAAGTGGTTCGTCCGATTATTGCCCGGGTGCAGGGCACGCCAATTGGGCGACGACGCCGAAATGATCGCTGGGCCAGGCACCGCGGCGCGGCGCGTCGCACACAACGTCCGCGTCGAGCACCTTGCCCGCGCCGTCAGCGGTGGGCATGCCTACGAAGATGTAGTCGATGCGCTGATCTGGTGTCGGATCCTGCGCCGTGTACGGGTTGATGTTGTTCCAGGTGAAGCCAAGCTCACCGGGATGGGCCACCTCGAAGGCGTCGGACAGGAGGCCGCCGATGAATAGCACCTCGGGGGATTCCGGGCGGGCGTTGAAGTCGCCACAGACAATCGGGGGGAAATCGCCGGAGCCCGTCCCGACGAAATCGGCGAGCTGACGGACCTGCGCCTCGCGCACCCAGCCCTCGTCGAACCGGTAAGACAAATGGGTCGAGGTGACCGACACGAGACGGTTGCGAACGCGGACATCGACGGTCAGCGCGCCGCGAGGCTCGATATTTGCCCCCGCCAGGGTCAGCTGGAGCGACCGCGAGCCGACGATCGGCCAGCGGCTCAGGACCGCGTTGCCGAAATCGCCGCGGCCCGGGCGGACGTACGCGGCGGCGTACACCGCGTCCATCCCGGTCTGCTCGGCCAGCCACGTCGCCTCACACAATTCTGGCGATCGCGTCACCTCCTGCAACGCGACCACATCAGGGCGAATCTCCGTGAGCCAGTCGACGAGCGCGTGCTTGCGCTCCTCCCACAGGTGATCGCCCCATATGTTCAACGTCAGCACCGTCAGCACATCGTCCTGATCAGGGGACGTCACATCCCGATCGTATGTGGCACGACCTCTACGCAGAGATACGTTGAGAACATGAGTGCTGCCGGCATCGTCCTCGTAGCACTCGCGATCGCCGTCGGAATCATCGGAATCGTGGTGCCGCTGTTGCCGGGCACCTTGCTGGTATTCGGCGCGATCGTGGTGTGGGCCGTCGTCGAGAACAACATCACCGCGTGGGTGACCCTCGGCGTGGTGGCCGTGTTGCTCGGTGTGGCGACATTGATCAAATACACCTGGCCCGTGAAGCGCATGCGGGCCGCCGACGTGCGCACGCTGAGTTTGGTGGCGGGCGCGGTGGTGGGCATTATTGGTTTCTTCGTGATCCCGGTGATCGGCCTGCTGATCGGCTTCGTGCTAGGTGTCTACGTGGCCGAGCTCGCCACCCGCGGAGACCAGCGCCTGGCATGGACCTCGACGAAGCACGCCGTGAAAGGTGTCGCGTTGTCGATGGGTGTCGAGCTAGCTGCCGCCATGCTCGCCACCGTCGCGTGGGTGGCCGGGGTGTACCTGACCCAGTAGGCGCCGCGTTGAGAGCGTTCTACTCCAAGGACTTCGCGCTCTCCTCGGGCAACCCTAGGTACGAAGCCGATGTGCACGCCGAGATTCATGGTGTTGTTGCCGAGCCGTTGGTTGATGGCGCGATCGGTCTGGAAAGGTCTTGCCAGCAAACAGATTCGGCGTGAGCGTCTGACGGAGCGACGGTCAGGCGAGGGTCAAGACACCTTGTCTGCGAACGGATGCAGTACGGATCTATAGCGCTGACTTCGCTTGGAGCCGATGACGGGAATCGAACCCGCGTATTCAGCTTGGGAAGCTGATGTTCTGCCATTGAACTACATCGGCGCTGTCGCCCAGAAAGGCTAGCATCGGTCGATGTCGAATGGTGTGCGGGTCGAACAATTCCGAACCCTCCCCGTCGCGCCTGAGCAGGCGTTCCGCGGGATCATCGAGATGGACGTGCCGGCCATGTTCCGCCGCAGGTACGGGCCGATTCCCCCGATCTTGGCGGTGAGCGGGCGCGACGCCGAAGACTGGCGCGGTACCCCCGGTCAGACGCGGGTCCTCGAGTTGGGACCGTGGGGCAGTATTCGAGAGACCGTCGTCCGCGTCGACGAACCGCGCGCGTGGATATACGAGATCGCGGACTTCAAAGGACCCCTCGCCGGCCTGCTCACCAAGATCGACGGCGAATTCCTCTTCGCCCCGGCCGGCACCGGCACGCGAATCACGTGGCGCTACACCATGTTTCCCCGGTCGCGCGTGGCGGCGTCCGCCCTGCCGGCCTTCGGTTGGTTCTGGCGGGGCTACGCGCGCCAGATGCTCGAGGAGCTGTCGGACTGGCTGGTCGGCTGACTACATCCGACGGCGCGAATCACAAGTGTGTAATTCGAGAAGTCGTTAAGACTGTGAATTAATGCAAATCCTAAAAATGTGATGTTTACCCTTTCGTTATCATCCGTAACCTCGTATTGTGACGTCCCGTGGGCAGGCACGAGTTAGCTAGGAAGCCGCGGAAATCGCCCGCAGTGCTGGCTGCGGGCCTCGCCTCTGCCGCTGTCTACTTCGCGGTGGCCGGAGATGTCAGTCCCGCGGGCCCCCCGCGCGCTGAAGTGAAGCCGATGTTCGCCGAAACCCAGTGCTGCATAGAACTCGCCGCGGCCGCGCCGGGCTCCACCATCGACACCTCCCATCTGAAATTCAGCATCGACGAGATGGCGCCGGCTCAGCGCTCGCGGGCCGATCGGTCGCGGGCCAACGCGGGATCTCGCATCCTGCCCATGGGCGTCGCCCCGGAGGCGGGGCTGCAGGTGAGAACCATTTTGGTGGAGCGCGCAATCAGCGCGCTGTTCCCCGAGATCCACCAGATCGGCGGCGTCCGGCCCGACGCACTGCGGTGGCACCCCGAAGGCTTGGCGCTCGACGTGATGATCCCGAACCCCAGTTCGGATGAGGGTATCGAGCTGGGCAACGCCATCGTCACCTTCGTGCTGCAGAACGCCGACCGTTTCGGCATCCAGGATGCAATCTGGCGCGGTACCTACTACACGCCAGGCGGCGGCGCCCAGTCCGGCGGCTACGGCCATTACGACCACGTGCACGTCACCACCACCGGCGGTGGCTATCCCACCGGGGACGAAATCTACGTCCGCTAACCGGGGGCGGTTACGCTCGTCGGGTGCTGCTCTCCGACCGTGACCTCAGGGCCGAAATCGCCGCTGGTCGACTGGGCCTCGACCCGTTCGACGATGCCCTGGTTCAGCCGTCCAGCATCGACGTCCGGCTCGACTCGCTGTTCCGGGTCTTCAACAACACCCGCTACACCCACATCGACCCTGCGCAGCAGCAGGATGAGCTGACAAGTCTGGTCGAACCCGCGCCCGGCGAGCCGTTTGTCCTGCACCCCGGCGAGTTCGTGCTCGGCTCGACCCTGGAACTCTGCACGCTGCCAGACGATCTGGCAGGACGCTTGGAAGGCAAGTCGTCGCTGGGCCGCCTGGGTTTGCTGACTCACTCCACTGCCGGCTTCATCGATCCGGGCTTCAGCGGGCACATCACCCTGGAACTGTCCAACGTGGCCAACCTGCCGATCACCCTGTGGCCGGGGATGAAAATCGGCCAGTTATGTCTTCTGCGGCTGACCAGCCCGTCCGAACATCCTTACGGCAGTTCGCAAGTAGGCTCGAAGTATCAGGGTCAGCGGGGCCCGACACCGTCGCGGTCGTATTTGAACTTCATACGAACCACCTAGCTGGCACATAGCCTCCGGGGCCACAATGGAATTCGGCGGCCGCGTGCCGTGTTTCCCTCCGCAGACCGATAAACCTTGGGAGGGGTTTTGGACGTCGTACTCGGGGTTTCGATGGCACCTTCGGCCGTGCGGATGGCGTTGGTCGAGGGTGAGGACGCCGATGGCGCCATCGTCGAAGAAGACAGCTTCCGGCTAGCCCGTGACACGGCCGCCACATGTGCGTCCGACCGGGTGATGGCGGCGATCCTGGGCACCCGTGAAGGCGCCGGTGACGCAGGTCTTCGGCTGGCTTCCATCGGTGTTAGCTGGACCGATCAGACACAGGCGGCCGCCTTGCGCGACGCCCTGGCTGCCCACAAAGTCGAGAACGTCATGCTGGTCTCGGCCTTCCTGGCCGCGGTCGCGATGGGGCAGTCCGTCGGCGCCGCCGTCGGCTACGAGCGCACGGGTGTTCTGTTCGTCGAGCCCGACAGCGCCACCCTGGCCGTGGTGGACTCCCGGGACGGCTCGCTGTGCGACGTGCGGCGCCAGTTTCTGGCCGAGGACGACGACGCCGCGGTAACCGAGCTGGCCGAGTTGGTAGCAACCGCCGAGACCATGCGCGCCCGCCCGGACGGCATCTACGTGGTGGGATCAGGCGTCGACGTGCCGATGATCAAGCCCGTGCTGGATGCGGCAACGGCGCTGACGGTCAGCGTGCCCGAGGAGCCGGACATGGCACTGGCCCGCGGCGCCGCGCTGGCCTCGGGCAGTTCTCCGCTGTTCGCGGCCACCACCGCCGCGCTGGCCTACGCGCAAGTGGGCGACGAGCTTCCCGAAGTGCCCGAGTTCGACCCCGAGTTCGACGACGAAGACGACATCGCCGGGGAGACATCGGCGAAGCGCCGGCCCGCACTGCTGCTCGGTAGTGGTCTGGCGGTGGTCGCGTGCGCGGCCGTCATCGCTCTGGAAGTGGCGCTGGCCATCAACATTCGTCCGACGGTGGCCCTGCAGCCAAAACCGAACGAAAACCACTTCGTCGCACCCATGCAGCCCGAGGCCGTGCAAACGGAGGTCGCCGCGCCCCAGCACAAGATCGACCTGCCGACCGCCGCGCCACGCGTCGCCGCTCCGCAAATCCCGGCCGCCGCACCGGCGCCGATCGAACCGGCACAAGCGGCTCCCGTGATCCCGGCACCCGCAGCACCGGCACTGCCCGCTCCGGAGCTTCCCGCTCCTCGGCTACCCGACCCGGTTGTCGTTCCGCCGGTTATCCCGATCGTGGTGCCGCCCATTCAGGCGCCCATCCAGGTGCCGCGCCAGCAACCTCAGCTGCCGGTGCCGCGCGCGCCGGTGTCACCGCCGCGCATCGAGAATCCGATTCCGCAGGCCCCCATCATTCCGATTCCCCAGGTGCCGGTCATCCAGATCCCGCAGGCGCCGGTGGTGCCCAATCCGGGCCGAGGGCCCTTCGGTGGCGGTGGAAGCGCGCCGGGTGCCCCAGGCAAAGGCCCGTTCGGCGGCGGTGGCCCCGGTAGCGGGGGTCCGTTCGGTGGCGGTGGCGCCCCAGGCAGCAAAGGCCCCTTCGGCGGCGGCCCAGGTGCCCCCGGCAAAGGCCCGTTCGGTGGCGGTGGTCCCGGCGGTCAGGGTCCCTTCGGCGGCGGCCCAGGTGCCCCCGGCAAGGGCCCGTTCGGTGGCGGCGGTGGGCGTGGCCCGTTCGGCGGGGGTGGCCCCGGCGGCCAAGGTCCCTTCGGCGGCGGCGGATCAGGTGGCCATGGCCCCATCGGCGGCGGTATCCCCGGCGGCGGACACGGCGGTTTCGGTGGGGGCGGCGGCGGCTTCGGAGGGGGCGGTGGCGGCGGTCACGGTGGTGGCGGAGGCGGGCGCAGGTAGCCGGCTCCGCTGGCTGTGAGTTTCCCTACAAAGCAAACTCAAATGGGTATGAAAGCGGTGCGCGGGTACCGTTAGAAGTACGGGTTGGGGAATCCGCACAGTCTATTTTGGGGGAGCTTTGGACACCGTACTCGGCGTGTCGATGGCACCAACCGCAGTTCGGATGGTGCTGGTCGAAGGCGAAAACGGCGACGGCGCCCTGGTCGATGAAGACAGCATCGACGTCAGGGCCGAAGACGCGCCCACCTTCAACGCGGCCGACCAAGTCATCTCGGCCATACTCGGCACCCGCGAGGGGGCAGCGGAGGGCGGCTACCAGCTGGCCTCCACGGGTGTGACCTGGCGCGACCCTGCCCAGGCGGCCGAGCTGCGCGACGCGTTGGCCAGCCGCAAGATCGAGAACGTCATGCTCGTGTCGGCGTTCCTCGCCGCCGCCGCGCTGGCCCACTCGGTCGGCAACGAGACCAACTACGCCCAGACGGCGTTGCTGTTCATCGAACCCGACACCGCGACGCTGGCCGTGGTGAACAGCGCCGACGGGTCGGTCGCCGACATCCAGACGCAACCGTTACCCGCGGACGATGACGCCGCGGTGGCCCGGTTGACCGAATTGGTGTCCAGGGCCGAGACGCTGGCGACCCATCCCGACGCAGTCTTCGTCGTCGGCTCCGGCGTCGACGTCCCTCTCATCAAGCCCGCTCTCGACGCGGCGACCACACTTCCGGTGACCCTGCCCGAGGAGCCCGAGACGGCACTGGCGTGGGGCGCGGCGCTCGCCTCGGCCAACACGCCGTTGCTGTCGGCATCGACGGCAGCCCGCGCCTATGCCCAGGACCCCGGCACCGGCGCCTACCCGCCGTTTGCGCTTGACCCCGCGTACTTCGACAACGCGAACGCGGCGGAAGGGGCGCTGGCCTACAGCGCCGTCGACCCTGACCACGACGAGCCGAAAGCGGAGGGTCGCCGGCCGATTGGGCTGCTGGGCAGTGTGCTGTTGTCGATCTTCGTTGTCGGGGTCGCGTCGCTGGTCGTCTCGCTGGCCGTGAGTATCCGCGGCACATCGAGCACCCGCCCCGACCCGGGGCAGGCACTCGTCGCGCCCACCCCGGCGCCGCAGGCACCGGCGCCGGCGCCCGTGCCCGAGCAGGGGCCCGCGCCGGCACCCCAGGCTCCCGCGCCCGTTCCCGAGCAGGCCCCCGCTCCGGCG
Organism: Mycobacterium sp. TY814; assembly: GCF_030755175.1. Taxonomy (NCBI): domain Bacteria; kingdom Bacillati; phylum Actinomycetota; class Actinomycetes; order Mycobacteriales; family Mycobacteriaceae; genus Mycobacterium; species Mycobacterium sp. TY814. The sequence goes on along the minus strand of NZ_JAUFRY010000001.1, from coordinate 2,389,421 downwards.
CCCCAGGCTCCTGCCCCGGTGCCTGAGCAGGCGCCTGCGCCGCAGGTCCCCGTGCAGGTACCACAAGCACCAGCGCCTGCGCCGATCCAGGCTCCGGCGCCCGCTCCGGTTCCCGCCGCACCTGCGCCGGTCCCGGTACCGGTTCCGATCCCTCAGTTGCCGCAGATCTTCACGCCGCAGTTCCCCCTCGGCCCGGGTGGCGGTGGCGGGCGCGGCGGTGACGACGACCGTGGTCCGGGCGCGGGCAAGGGCCCCAGTCCGAAGTTTCCCGGCGGTGGCGGTCCCGGCAAAGGTGGCAAGGGCGGAGGCGGCCGCGGCGGATTCAACATCCCCGGGATCCCCGGCATCTGATTTCGCCGGGTAGCCGTCATCTGCCGTTCAGCGTCACGATGCGGTTCGCTCATCGCGGACACCTACACACGGTGGTATGCGATGCACCGTTTTCGGCACCGGATACTTGGGCGCCACCCACGCTGTCGGGATGGCAGAGCTGGGACACGAGGTCGTCGGCGTTGACATCGACCCGGGAAAGGTCGCCAAGCTGGCCGGCGGCGACATTCCCTTCTACGAACCCGGCCTGCGAAAGCTGTTGACCGCCAACCTCGCTGCGGGCCGATTGCAATTCACCACCGACTATGACATGGCTGCCGACTTCGCCGATGTCCATTTCCTGGGCGTCGGCACCCCGCAGAAGAAGGGCGAGTACGGCGCCGACGTCCGGCACGTGCATGCCGTCATCGACGCGCTGGTGCCGCGACTCACCAGGGCATCGGTGCTCGTCGGCAAATCGACTGTGCCAGTGGGTACGGCGGCTGAACTGAGCGAGCGGGCCGCCGGACTGGCACCCGACGGGGTGGACGTCGAAATCGCCTGGAACCCGGAGTTCCTGCGCGAAGGCTACGCTGTCCACGACACGCTGCACCCGGACCGGATTGTGCTTGGTGTGCAACAGAATTCTGCCCGGGCCGAGGCGGTGGTACGCGAGCTGTACGAGCCGCTGCTTAATGCGGGGGTGCCCTTCCTGGTCACCGACCTGCAGACCGCCGAGCTCGTCAAGGTCTCGGCCAATGCCTTTCTGGCAACCAAGATCTCGTTCATCAATGCGATCTCGGAAGTGTGTGAGGCGGCAGGCGCCGACGTGAGCCTGCTGGCCGACGCGCTCGGGTTCGATCCGCGGATCGGACGCCAATGCCTCAATGCCGGTTTGGGTTTCGGTGGTGGCTGCCTGCCGAAGGACATCCGCGCGTTCATGGCACGGGCCGGGGAGCTGGGCGCCGACCAGGCCCTCACCTTCTTGCGCGAGGTCGACAGCATCAACATGCGGCGCCGGACCCGAATGGTCGAACTGGCCACCGCCGCCTGTGGCGGATCGCTGCTCGGCGCCAATATCGCGGTGCTGGGCGCGGCTTTCAAGCCGGAGTCCGACGACGTCCGGGATTCACCCGCGCTCAACGTGGCCGGCCAGTTGCAGCTCAATGGCGCCGCGGTGAACGTCTACGACCCCAAGGCGCTCGACAACGCCAACCGGCTTTTCCCCACCTTGACCTACGCGGTGTCGGTCGAAGAGGCGTGTGAACGCGCGGATGCCGTTCTGGTGCTGACAGAGTGGCGCGAGTTCGTCGACCTCGACCCCGACTCCCTTGCCGACCGGGTACGCGCCCGCGTCGTCGTCGACGGCCGCAACTGCCTGGATGTGGGCCGCTGGGAGCGGGCAGGCTGGCGGGTGTTCCGGCTCGGAGCGCGGCGACCTACGCGGTAACGGCCTGCGGCACGTTACGCGGCCGTCCGTCTGCGCGCAGGAAGCCTCCGGTGCGCTCGCGCCCCAGAATCTCGGTCGGCTGCCCGTCGCGGAACACCTCGCGACCCGACACGAAGACGGCTTCGACCGTGGCGTCGTTGCGGTTCACCATTCGTGAAAGACCGTCGTAAGCATCGACTTTCGCCTCGTGATAGGCGTCCAGCGAGTCGTCGAGCCGTTGCGGGTCGATGACCACCAGGTCGGCCCAGTCGCCCACCCGGAGGTGACCGGCATCCAGCCCGTACCAGTCCGCCAGTTCACCGGTCAGCCGGTGCACCGCCTGCTCGACCGACAGAAATGGGCGGCCTTGGAGTTCGGCGTCGCGCACATGCCGCAGCAACCGCAAGCCGCTGTTGTAGAAGGCCATGTTGCGCAGGTGGGCGCCGGCGTCGGAGAACCCGACCTGTAAGCCGTGCATCTGGGCCAGTCGGCGCAGCATCTTCGGGCGGTGGTTAGAAATCGTTGTGCGCCAGCGGATCGCGCTGCCGTGTTCGAGTACCAGATCGAGGAAGGCGTCGACCGGGTGCAGGCCGCCGCGTTCCACGCCGACCTGGCCGAACGACTTGCCCACCACCGATTCGTCGGGGCAGGAGACGATTTCGGCGTCGAAGAAGTCCCGGTGCCAGGCGCGTGGGCCGAATTTGGTGTCGTAGTCCTTCCGGAACTGCCGGCGGTACTCCTCGTTGCGCATGAGCTCGTTGCGCTCGAGTTCGTCCTTGAGGTGCAGCGCGGCCGCGCCTGCGCCGAATTCTTCGAACACGACCAGGTCGATGCCGTCGGCGTACACCTCGAAGGGCACCGGCAGGTGCTGGAAGCGGAAGTCTCCGCCGAACCGGTTCACCAGAGCGGCCAGCGCGCTGGTGAGCCAGATGGAGCCCGGCGCCGACTTCATGTCCGCCGCCGCCAGCAGGCTGGTCTTCAGGTGCGGCCGACGAATGCCCAGCGATTGCAGCGCCTGCGAGACGATGTTCTGCGGGTGGCTGATGTCCGGACCGGACTGCAGGACGCGGCCGGTTCGTCGCAGCAGTGACTTGAGCCGCCGCAGCTCGCGGCCCTTGGCATAGGTCGAGGGCAGCGTGCGGGACCGGCAGGTGTCCCCGTCGATCTTGTCGAAAAGCAGCTGCTGCGAGGACATTCCGAGGAAACCGGCATCCAGCGCTTCGTCCAGCATCTGTTCCATCCGGGCCTGCTCGGCGCCGGTGGGCTTGACGTCTTCGCGGGTGGCCCGGTCCAGGCCCATCACCGCGGTCCGCATGTCGGAGTGGCCGATGAAGGCCGTCACGTTGGGCCCGAGTGGCAGCGACTCCAGCGCGTCGATGTACTCCTGCGGGTTGGTCCATGACTTGTGCTCACCGACGATGCGCACCACGTGCTCGTGTGGGATCGCCTCCACCCGCCCGAACAGGTCGGCGGCTTCACCGGCATTGACATGCACGGTGGACAGCGAGCAGGACCCCATCACGATGGTGGTGACACCGTGCCGCACGGATTCCGACAGGGCCGGCGCGGCCAGCACCTCGGCGTCGTAGTGGGTGTGGATGTCGATGATGCCCGGTATTACCCACTTGCCTTCGGCATCGATGACGTTCGGGCATCCCGCGGTGTCGAGTGGAGCGGGGGAGACGGCGGCCACGCGGCCGTCACGTATCCCGATGTTGCGGATCGCCGAGGGCGCACCGCTGCCGTCGAACCACCTGCCGTTGACGACCACTGCGTCGAAAGTCATGTGACCACCTCACTAGACTGGACAGCTTACCGATAACGTCAGCTCAGGGTGCTGGGCGGCTGGTTGATGGTGATCTCCGCGTTCAACACCGGCGCAACCCAGCGGCGCATGTATGCGCGCAGCACCTCGCCGGTACGTGGCGGCCGGCCGGGGTCGATGGTGAAGGACTGCAGAATTCGCAGCGTGTATTCGGCGAGGTCGTCCAAGTCGGCATCCGCGAGACCGAACTGCGTCCAGTCGACGTCCAACCCGGCCAGAATGCCGTGGCTGAACTTGATCCCTATGTCGGATGTGATGCCGGCGGACGCCTTGGTGAAATCGCGAAGCAGCATCAACTGGATGTGCTTGTCGCTGGGCAGCCATTCCAGGGTGAACGCGAGGCTCTCCACCAGCGCCTCGACCGGATCGGTGATACCGGCGAGGTGCTTCGAGAGTATTTCGCAGAACCGCATGCCGGAACGGGTGGCGGCGGCCTCGATGAGGGTGTTCGTACCCGGGAAGTAGTTGTAGACCGTCTGGCGGGATACGCCCAGCGTGCGCGCCACATCAGCGATCCGCAGGTCGCCGCCGCGCTGTTCGATGGCGTCGCTGGCGGCGTCGAGAATGCGTTCGATTGCCTCGTCGTCGGTCGCGGGCCTCGCACCACTCCACCCGTGGGTGCGCATGGCTGACAGGATACGGTCTGAGCGAGGCTTCCACCGAATCCGTTGTGGGCCGACGAGAGGCTGCGGTCGCCGGCCCCGGGCTTGGCGGTTGGAAGCGAAAAAAGAGGGCGCGGGAAAAAACACAACAGTGAGGAACCGAAAGCCTCGACCTCTGTGGTCCCTCGAAACGACCGCCCGAAAGCGGGGTCCGCGCCCTCGGAAAGAACTAATCACCTCGCGGCTGTCACCGCAAATTCCGCAGGTGGACGAGCGATACCAAGCCCATGTCACGCCGCAGGGCCGCCGGCGACAGCACACGAAATCCGCGCACCCCCGGCCGTTCGGTGGCGACTTGCACGATCTTTCGTGCGATGCGGAAATCCAGGTCTTTGAGGACCCCCCGATCAGTTGTCGTTTGAAGGAGACCGTGCAGGCCGGGAACCGCGAACGGGCTCGCAGCGTCCAGCATGACGTTGGTGGCCAGCACGAGATGACGCGCTCGCTCGCTGACCGGCAACGGCGCCAGGGCGGACGAGGCGGCATCGATCCGGGTGGCAATGCGTCCGATGAAGCGGCGCAGTCGATTTGGCGCCAGGGTCATCGTGCCGGCATGGGTGACCGACAGTCCAAGGCAGTCAATGCGGTCGCGCCCGCGGTAGGTGGGATCCGATGCGCAGGACAGCCCACTTCCGCTGAGGGCGGTGCGGAATTCCTTTGTGGGCTTTCGCTTGACTCCCAAGTCGCCGAGCAGTGCATCAATTCGTGCATCTGCCTCGTGAAGTGCGGCAAGGTCCGGATGGGCCACGATGAAGTCATCGTTGTAACGGGCGTAGAAAATTCCGTCAATCGCCACGATTGCGGCGTCCATGGGTATGACCGCGAGATTCCCGATGATTGGTACCAGCGGGGTTCCCATCGCAGTGCCGTACAGCCGGGTGAACTCGGTGCCGTCCCGGTCCCGCACCACGGGGCGGGCCAGTGATGTGATCAGATCCCAGACTTCCGGCCCCAGTTCGCCGGCGGGACTTCCGAGTGTTGCGACTTCTCGCAGGATTCGCCACAGCGCCGCGCCCGGGCCGACGGGCAGATCATCGCCGTAGTGTTCGAAATCTGACTGGAGGACATAAAGCGGCGGACCCTTCACCCCCACCCGCTTGCGATGAGCACGAACAAAACCGGCAAGTGCCCGCGTGGCGGCAACATTCGTCAAGCCGGGCAGGTACGAATAGACGCCTGGGAGGCCATGGCAGCGCGCGTTGTGAGAAAGAAGCTGAAAAAGTGCCGAGCCGACCACGTGGTCGATGAAGGCTGGTAGATGGACCGCGCGAAGCTTACCGTTGTATTCGCGGAAACGAAGGTCCACGGGCTGCGGACGGTATTCGCCGCTGGCAACACTGCGGGCTATCGCCCTCGCAAGCGCCCTTCGCTCAGTTGCAGTGCTGAAATATGTGACACCCCCGCCCGCCTCACTGAATGCCAAGCCACGCTGCCGTCTCTTCGCGAAAATTCGCATGATGACGTCGTCATATGTTCTCGGTTCCGCGAGTTGCTTCTCGATGTCGACCGCTTCAGCTATCACGACACCCCGCGGTGTCTGCGTTGCCCAGTCGAAGATGCCAGTCCTTGACGATTTGCATCCAGCTGTCGAATAGTGCAGCTTCGGGATCGTGCGGCAGCACGAACAGCAAGCGCAATTTTCCCTGGTGAAAGACCGGAGTGAGAAAGCGCCCTGATAGCGTGACAACGCTGACACCGTCTTCAAGGCAATTCACTGCGGCTGGTAATGCCCTCGCCAGCAGTCCCATTTCAAGTCTGCGCATGTCCCGTGTGCCTTCCAGCGTATCCAGGTCGAAGACAATGCCGTCAGTGAAGAGTGTGCGAAATTTCAGGGGCAGGCTCTGTGGGCCATCCGGCGCCGTTTGATCCAGGGGCGTTATCCATTCGTCGGCGCAGAGCCGGTTCAGTGCGTCCCGTCCGTTCGTCACAGGCGCCCGCAAGGATTTCCCGCGGTTTGCCGCGCCGCCAGTGGCCGCTTGGAGCGCCAAATGAGGGTGGGATTCACTGTCGCCGTTCGAGGTTCGTTTGTAATAGAAAAGGTTCGTCGGCGACCGGAACGCAATATATCCCTGGCCATCAAATGTTTCCTGCATGAGCTTGACCGCAGCGGATCTCTGTTTCGTTGGGATCCACTCGGGGATCGAGATCTTGCCGACGAGCAGCGGTCCCGACTCGTGGCTGAGTTCCCGCATCCAGTCGCCCAACGCAAGCAGGGTGGGAAGCGGTGGGGCACGACGGTCCCGAAGGTGCTGCAGGTTGATGAGAACGACGAGAACCGTGACCATGGCGGCCGTTACCTCAAGGAAATCGGAGACCGGGTGCGGGTCAAGCCAGACAAGCCCCAGCAACGCCAGCCACAACGCGACCGTTGCGATGAGCGTGCCGAAATAACCCTCGGCAAACAAGCGGATCTGGTAGATGCCGACGACGCTGCGAATGACGAAGAGGGGCAGTAGGGACAGCGCGAAGCTGATTGGTATGTCGTGCAGAACAATTAGCCCGAGCGCAGCGGCGAGTGACCAGAAGTAAAAAGAGATGAAGGGCGTCGTCAATAACAGTTTGTGGAAAAAGTTGAGCTGAAAGTCGCGAAGCGCCGGGATGTGCCGTAGCCGGGCGAAGTCGAAATAGAAGAGACCAGAGCCCTCGTATGCGCCACGGAACAATGGCAGGATCAGATAGAAGAATTGCACGGTGTCGACATGCCGCCAGGCCGGCACGCCCATAGTCAAGTCGAGAGCTCGGGCGTCGGTCCGGTAAATGCCCAGCAAGGTGAGAGCGACCAGGGCGTCGACGCGTAGACCGAGTCCCGCCGTGGTCGTCTTCAACGCTAGCCAGGGCGGTATCCGCGGAAGGGCTCGGAAACCTTCTCGAGCCGCGCCGGATTTCGGCCGAAGGCCCATGATCCTATAAATTCTGAGCGTGTAGTGAACGGTGATCCAGATGCCGATCGCATTTGACGTAACGATCGCGATGATGATTGCCGCGGTCGGGTACCAATAGAAGCCGGCGCCGAGCACCACTAGCTGCACGACCGTTGGCGCTAGCAACGACCAGAAAGGTCGGTAAATTCGCCGCGTGGCATATATGCCGGAATGCAGCACCCGGACCGTCAAGCGCACCGCAGTTTCCAGGATGATCAGGAAGGCATAGAAAAGTCCGACCGGATCGTGGCCGGACGGTAGCTGAGCCGCCAGTGCGATGCCGCCAACGATTGTCAAGACGGATGCCGCGATCATCGAGAGGACGAGCCAACTGCCGATCTCGCGCTCGGCTGCATCCCGCTCTCCGGACTGGGAGAACGCTCTGAGACGCTCCCGCATGATCTCAAGGAGCCCCCACCAGCCGCCGCTGACGATGAGGCTGCCGATGCGCAGGATGACGATAGTGAACGCGGCGAGCCTGCCGAGGCTTGCGAGAAGGATCAGAAACTCGATGGCGTGGACTAGGAATCGCGCCGTATCGAGCAGCAGTGCGTAACGCAGACGGTAGCGGAAGTACGCGAAGATCGTGCCGGTGAGAAGGCTCGCGAAGAGGGAAACGGCATGGTTTTGCCGGCGTGCCGTCCGGTCGAACCAACGGTCGATGTCGTTTGCCCGAGCCGTCGGACGCAGTTTCACGAACACACGGGAACCCTGGCTGGCCCTTCAGCCCAGTTCATGCAAATGGTGATTTCAGACCTTTCTGTCGTCCATAACGGCGCCGCATGATTGTGGTGAGCCATTTTGCGCATTACATCAGGCCGGATCGCCCGTTTCTGAGGACAAGCCTTCTTGAGAAGATTGCAGCATGAAGCGGGGCGACGTAGCCGTAATTTCCGTATCGGCCGGATTGGCGGCGGTGGTCGCCGCGGTCATCGTCTTCAGGTTTGTGGCCGCCGATCGCTCGCCCGGGTCGCCGGTGAACGACCCCGGAAATAGCACCTCTAGCCTGCTGGTGATGACATGGGCGCCCAGTCTTTGCAAGGTGGCGTCCTCCAGTCCCGGCTGCGCAAACGGGCACGTCAGAAAAATGGGGCGCACGTTGATACTCCACGGACTTTGGCCGCAGCCGGCTAGCGAGCAATTTTGCGGCGTGCCAGGACATGTCGCTGGGCGTCCCGCTGGATCGCCCGCTGACAAATCGCCCACACTGACTCTGCCTGAGGACGTTCAAATGCAATTGCAGTCGATAATGTCGGACGCCACGGCCGTAGCCCCACACGAGTGGTACCGGCATGGAACGTGTTCAGGTGTCACGCCGGTTGCCTATTTCGGCAACGCCATATCGCTCACCGAACAGGTCAGGAAAACCCTTGATCCGGTCTTCGAGACGGCTGCGGGCGGGCAGTTATCTGCCGACGTGGTACGTGACCGCGTCGATGCTGAATTCGGCAGGGGGTCCGGCGCCCGTGTTGGTTTGAAGTGTCGCAGCGTTGAACGGGAAGGACTCGTAGTTTACGAGGTCCGCCTGTCGTTTCCGCCGGTCGCCGAACTTGGACACGATGGCCGAACAGTGACGCTGAGCGACGCGCTGGGCAAAGGGCCGACCATACCCGCCGGCTGTCGGTCTGGGCGCGTGCCATGAATTGGAGCAGCGCGAACTGTGCACCCGGGATCGCCGACTGCCGGCGCTTGACGCCCGAGGCTCGACGCAAGGTCGAATCAGCTAGGGAAGGAATGGATTAAGAATCGGGGGGATGATTTTGTTGCCGGTCACGCCGGTGAGCCGGACCCAGATCTGTACGGGGATGTTAAGTGATTGATAGACGCCGGCACCGATCCACGAGACCGGTACCTGCAGGAAGCTGGGCACCGAGTGGACGATGTTGGCTATCGGGTCGTATGCCAGATAGGGAATCGATGTTGCGATGGTCCGCGACACGAGAGTCGCATCGGTCAGAGGGTCGGGGAAACCCTGTGCGGCGAAGTCGGCGCTGAGCGCGCTGAACAGATTGACACCGGGATCGACGTAGGTGCCCCCGAAGGCGGGGGACGTCAGGGGTGCACCCTGCATGTAGGGCAGCGGCGGAATGGCGAATGCATCCATGATCGTGGGCGTCGTACTGACGATCTGCCACGAGTTATTGATGAACCCGTCCCGCGCATCGTTGCCAGCTTGATCGAAGATGAGGAACGTTGCTGTCTCGCTGGGTGATTGGAAGCCGTGCCCGCGGCCGAACTGGTCGGGCCCGATGTGACCGTGATCGGTGACGACCAGGGTGGTCCATTCCTCGGTGGGATTCGCGTTCTCCCATGCCCATACCGCCCCCAACAAGCCGCCACCGCCGTCGGTTTGGGAACCGAGATTGGCGTCCAGGTTCCGAAGAGCCATCGCGTACTGAGGCGAGTCGCCGCCGTACTCATGGCCCACGTGATCGACACCTGCGAAGTACGAGAAAATGAGATTGCCCTTGTCCGGATCGGCCAGCGAGATGGCGGTTCGCGTCTTCTGGCCGACGAGGTCCTGCGTCGCGAGCCAGTCCGTGTCGCCCGGGACCTGCGGAACGAATTCGATGTGGTCGGCGGGGTGCGAGCCGGCTCCGGCGATCTCGGCTATGCCCCCGGTGCCGTTGGCAATGACCGTGGTAATGATTTCGTCGCCGTAGGTGGCCTCGAGCTGGTTGTAGACGGTCGGCCAGTCGTCATACGTCCAGGGAGTGAAGACGTTGTTACTCACGCCGGCTGTTTCGCCCCACACCCCAGTCTGAATGGTCGTCCACGAGGGGTTGGAGAAGCTGGTGTGTCCGATGATCGTCGACGCCGAGGTGACGCTCTGCTGCATTAGTGCGTGGAAGTTCGGGGTCCCCAGGGGATCGGCCAGTATCTTGGCCAGGTTGGTGCCGTCGGTGCCGATCAGCAGGAAGTTCGCGTCCGGCGTGGCCAGCAGCAGCAGGGCGGCCTCTTCCGGCGACGCGAACATCACGTTCGGGTAGTACATCCCGGTGTTGCCGGTCGCGCCCGGGGCACCGAACAGTGACCATGCCCGGCCGCCGATCCCGCCGGGCCCCGCGGCGATGGTGCCGCCGCCGACACCACCTGTGCCGCCCGCTCCGCCGCTACCCCACAACGACCCGCCCGTGCCGCCGGTGCCGCCTGCCCCGCCCCGGATACCGCCGGTGCCGCCGACGCCACCGTTGCCAACCAGTCCGGCATTACCGCCGCGGCCTCCTGCTTGGCCCGGGCCACCGGAGGCACCCGCGCCGCCGTTGCCCCACAGGATCCCGCCGTCACCACCGGCTTGCCCGGTGCCGGGGGTGCCGTTGAACCCGTCGCCGATCAGTGGGCGACCAAACAGCAAATTTGTCGGCGCATTGATCGCGGCCCGGACGTTATCGGCCACGGCCTGCAGCGGGCCCGCATTGGCCGCCTCGGCGACGCCGTAGGCCGCACCCGCGGCTCGCACCGCCTGTGCGAACTGTTCATGAAACGCCGCGATGTCCGCGCCGAGCGCCTGGTATTCCCGCGCGTAGCCGGAGAACAGCGAGGCGATCGCCGCCGACACTTCGTCACCGGCGGCAGCCGCCAATGCGCTGGTCGGGACAGCTGCCACCAGGTTCGCGGTCCGCAGCGAGGAGCTGATGCCCGCTGCGTCGGCCGCGGCGGCCGCCAACAGCTCGGTTGCAGCGACCAGATGCGACATGGCGGTCCTCCCACCCGATAGCTTCTCGGCGCCTTCGAAGGAAGTGACGGAGCTCATAATGTACCTCGTCAGGGCATGCACACCTTGCCAGTGCAGGGTAACCCGCTGTCCTACCGCCGTCGGAAAGCCGGATTGGCCCGGATCTGGATCTCATCGGGATCCTCTGCCGCACAGCCTGATTCGTCGGTGACCCGCACCTCCAGTGGCCGACCGCTCGTGGCGTTGACGAAACGCAGCGGACCGCGGCCGCCGTGTAGGTGCTTGTCTCCCCACTGCGCCAGCGCGAGAAGCACGGGTAGGAGATCCTTGCCGGCCGGAGTCAGGCGGTACTCGTCGCGAACCCGGTGGCCCGGTTCCTGATAGGGCGCCCGCTCGATAATCCCGGCGGCCTCCAGCTGCTTCACCGCCCGCGACACGGCCGGCGCCGAGGCGCCGATCCTGTCTACGAAGTCCTCGAATCGTGTCGTGCCGTAGAAGCATTCGCGCAGGACCAGAAACGTGGTCTTGGTGCTCAGCAGATCGAGGGTTTTCGCCATCGGGCACCCCTCGCCGATCGACCACTTCGTGCGGTCGCGCAGCCTCTTCTCGAAATCCATGGCGCACCTCACATAACTAACGATTGCGTTACCCAGGATAGCGTGCTTGTATCTAGATAACGAAATCGTTAGTCAGATCGGATGAAGGGAAGTGCGAGATGGTTGCAGTGGCCGACAAGGTGGTTGTCGTGACGGGAGGCCGGCGCGGGCTGGGTGCGGCATTGGTCGACGAGGTGCTGGCGCGCGGGGCACGGAAGGTCTACTCCACCGCCAGAAGCTCCTTCACCGATGACCGCCCGCAGGTCGTCACCCGTGAACTCGAGGTCCGCGACGCGGACTCGGTCGCAGCACTTGCCCGGATAGCAGGCGATGCCGACATCGTGATCAACAACGCCGGCATCCTCATCCCCGATTCGCTGCTGACGGGAAGCTTCGATCACGTCACGGAAACGTTCGACATCAACGTGTTCGGGCCGTTGCGGGTGACTCGGGCTTTCGCGCCGATCCTGGCTGCCAACGGCGGGGGAGCGGTGGTCAACGTGCATTCGGTGCTGTCCTGGCTGGGCGGAAGCGGCGCCTACGGCGCGTCCAAAGCCGCGATCTGGTCGGTGACCAACTCGCTGCGACTGGAATTGGCCTCACAAGAGACCCAGGTCGTCGGCGTGCATGCCGGATTCATCGACACCGACATGGTCGCCGACATCCCGATGCAGAAGACGACACCGGCCGAAGTGGCCAGACGCATCGTGGACGGGTTGGAAGCCGGTGCCGTCGAGGTTCTCGTCGACGACGTGACCGTAAACGTCAAAGCTGCACTGTCGGGCCCGGTGGAGAACCTGGCCTTTACCCCGGCCCGTTAGGAATCATCATGCCGCTGTGGACGATTCACCATACCCCGGGAGTCTTCACCGACGCCGAGAAGCGCGAACTGGCAACCCGGATCACCGATCACTACGTGAAGGCCGGGCTGCCCCGGTTCTACGTGATCACGTTGTTCAAGGAGACCAGAACCGAAGACTTCTACGTCGGCGGTGAGCCGACACCGGTAGGTGTGCGTGTCGTGATCGATCACATCGCGCGGCACTCGAACAGCACCGCCGACCGGCAGCGGATCACCCGCTGGATCAACGGCATCCTGTCCCCGCTCGCCGAGGCCCGGCCCGGCCTGCACTGGGAGTTTCACGTCGACGAAACCAGCGAGGAGCTCTGGATGATCAACGGTCTGGTTCCACCGCCGGGCGGATCTGACGCCGAAAAGGCATGGGCGCGAGCCAATGTCGCTTCTGCCTACTGAATGGCGATGGCCTTCGGGCTCAGCGGCGGCGCCAGTGGCCGGTCGACGCTCAGTTCAGGAATGGGTTGAGAATCGGCGGAATTATTTCGTTGCCCGTCACGCCGGTGAGTCGGACCCAGACCTGTGCGGGGATGTTGAGCGATTGGTAGACGCCCGCACCGATCCACGAGACGGGCACCTGCAAGAAGCTCGGCACCGAATGGATGATGTCGGCTATCGGCTCAAATGCAAGATAAGGAACCGAGGCGGCGAGAGTGCGTGATGTCAGAACCGCAGTGTTCACGGGATCGGGATAACCCTGCGCCGCGAAGTCGGCGCTGAGCGCACTGAACAAGTTGGTGCCGGGATTGACGTAGGTGCCGTCGAAGACGGAGGACGTCAGCGGCGCACCCTGCATGTACGCCGGCGTCGGAAGGCCGAATTGATCCATGATGGTCGGCGTCGTACTGACGATCTGCCAAGAGTTGTTGATCCATCCGTCCCGCAGGTCATTGCCAGCCTGGTCCCAGATGAGGAATGACGCTGTCTCCAAGGGTGATTGGAAGCCGTGGGTGATGCCGCCGAACTGCGCCGGCCCCAGTTGACCATGATCGGTCACCACGAGCACGGAGAATTGCTCGCCGTGCAGGGCCTCCCAGTCGTAAATCGCCCCCAACATGCCCCCACCGCCGGGGGTTTGGGAACCAAGGTTGGCGTCCATGTTCCGTAGTGCCAGCGCGTACTGGGGCGAATCGCCGCCGTATGCATGCGCGTTGATGTCCGGACCCGTGAAGTACGAGAAGATCAGATTGCCCTTGGTCGGGTCGGCGGCCATTATCGCGGCCTGGGCTTTTTCGCCGACTAGCGTCGACGTCGCCAGCCAATCGGTGTCACCCGGGATCTGCGGGACAAAGACGATGTTGTCGGCGCGGTGCGAGCCGGCGCCGGCGATGTCGGTGATCACGTCCCAGTCCGCGATCACCGTGGTGTTGATCTCGTTGCCATAGACGGCCTCGAGTTGGTTGTACACGGTTGGCCAGTCGTCATACGTCCACGGCGTGAAGATGTTGTTGGCCACGCCGGCCGTCTCACTCCACACGCCGGTCTGAATGGTCGTCCAGGACGGGTTCGACACGGTGGTGTGCCCGACGATCGTCGACGCTGAGGTGACACTCTGCGCCATCAACGCGTGGAAATTCGGGGTGCCGAGGGGATCGGCGAGAATCCTGCTCAGATTGGTGCCGTCGGTGCCGATCAACAGGAAGTTCGCATCTGGGGTGGTCAGTAGTAGTAGGGCGGCCTCTTGCGGAGTCGCGAAGTTCACGTCCGGGTAGTACGTCCCGGTGTGGCCGGCCGCGCCGGGGGCGCCGAAGAAGGACAATGAGCGGCCGCCGATTCCACCCGGTCCGGCGAGAATGGTCCCGCCGCCTACACCGCCGAGGCCCCCGGCCCCGCCGCTGCCCCACAGCAACCCGCCCGTGCCGCCGCCACCGCCGACTCCGCCTCGGATGCCGCCGGTGCCGCCGACACCACCGTTACCGATCAAGCCGGCACTGCCGCCGCGCCCGCCGGTCTGACCCGGTCCGCCCGACGCGCCCCGGCCGCCGTTGCCCCAGAGGATCCCGCCGTCGCCACCGGCTTGACCGGTACCGGGCACGCCGTCGAACCCGTCGCCGATCAACGGACGCCCCAACAGGAGGTTTGTCGGAGCGTTGATCGCACCCAGGATTTCGTCGGCCACGCCCTGCAGTGGGCCGGCATTGACCGCCTCGGCGAGGCCGTACGCCCCGGCGGCGGCACGTAGCGCCTGCGCAAACTGGTCCTGCAACGCCGCCACCCGCGCGCTGAGCGTTTGGTACTCCTGGGCGTAGCCGGAAAACAGGGAGGCAATCGCGGCTGAGACCTCGTCACCGGCAGCGGCGGCCAGCGGGCTGGTCAAATTCAATGCCGCCAGGTTCGCCGTCGTCAGCGAGGTGGTGATACTCGCCGCGTCCGCCGCCGCGGTCACGATCAGGTCCGGTGTGGCGAATAGATACGACATCGTGGTCCTCCCGGGCAGCTTCGTGACTAGTCGGACGGTGTGACGGTGGTCATAAGTTACCCGACGCCGTCGCTTCGCCAAGCAGGCACATCGACTGGTGACGCGACTGGACGCCGTGACCGTCTATACACATCGCGAGTAGCGTCACCCCAGTGGACTACGCGTCGGCCTACCTCGAAGAAACCCGGGCTCTCGGCGAATTGATCCGCGGTGCCGATCAGTCGACACCGGTGCCGACCTGTCCGGGCTGGACGCTCGACCAACTGTTCCGCCACGTCGGGCGCGGCGACCGGTGGGCCGCGCAGATCGTCCGCGACCGGATGGACAGCTTCCTCGATTTCCGCAGTGTCGAAGAGGGTAAGCCGCCCCCGGACCTGGACGAGGCGATTTCGTGGCTGAGCGGCGGCGCGCAGCGATTGGTCGATGCGGTCGAAGCGACCGGAGCGCAAACCCCGGTCTGGACGTTCCTCGGTCCCCGGCCGGCGAAGTGGTGGATCCGCCGCCGCCTTCACGAGAACGCCGTCCATCGTGCGGACGCTGCCCTGGCGGTGGGCGCTGACTTTGCCCTCGATGCCGAGGTCGCGGCCGACGGGATCGACGAGTTCCTGGAACGCATCGTGATCCAGGCCGGAAAGGACGGTGCGGCGCTCCCCCTGGAGGGTGGCGACACCCTGCATCTGCACGCCACCGATCCGGGCCTGGGCGATGCCGGCGAATGGACGGTAGCCGTAGAAGAAGTCGTGGTCAGGTGGTCGCACGAACACGGCAAAGGCACCGTCGCACTGCGCGGTACGGCCACTGAACTGTTGTTGGCGATGACACGCCGCGTGCCGCTCGCCGGCAGTGGTATCGCGGTTTTCGGTGACGAAGCCGTATGGCAGAGATGGCTGGACCGCACGCCTCTCTAGACTTGCTGCTCATGACCACCTCCGAGATCGCCACGGTGCTCGCCTGGCATGACGCTCTGAACAGCGCCGACATCGATACCCTGGTCGCTCTGTCCAGCGATGACATCGAAATCGGTGACGCACAAGGGGCACTTCAGGGGCACGACGCGCTGCGCCGGTGGGTCACGTCGCTGACGGCGAGGGCAGAACTGGGCCGGATGTATGTGCACGACGGCATCGTGGTCGTCGAACAGCAGATCAGCGATCGCAACAAACCGTTCAACGCGTCGACGACCGCGTCGGCATTCCGCGTGGTGCACGACCACGTCACGTCGGTGTTCCGTCACGCGGACCTGGCCTCGGCGCTGGCGGCGACCGAACTCACCGAGAACGATCGGGTCGACTGAGGCTGAGGAGTCAGTATGCGCGGGATCATCTTGGCGGGCGGCTCGGGCACCCGGCTTTATCCGATCACCATGGGCATCAGTAAGCAGTTGCTGCCGGTCTACGACAAGCCGATGATCTACTACCCGCTGACGACGCTGATGATGGCGGGGATCCGCGACATCCTGATGATCACCACCCCGCATGACGCGCCCGGTTTCCACCGACTCCTCGGCGACGGAACGCAATTCGGGATCAACCTGACCTACGCGGTGCAGGAACGCCCCGACGGCCTTGCCCAGGCATTCGTGCTCGGCGCCGACCACATCGGAAACGATTCGGTGGCATTGGTGTTGGGGGACAACATCTTCTACGGACCGGGGCTGGGCACCAGCCTGAGGCGGTTCCAATCCATTGAGGGCGGAGCAGTTTTCGCCTACTGGGTGGCCAACCCGTCGGCCTATGGCGTGGTCGAGTTCGATGCGGGGGGTATGGCGGTGTCGCTGGAGGAGAAGCCGGCCACCCCTAAGTCGAACTACGCGGTTCCGGGTCTGTACTTCTACGACAACGACGTGGTCGAGATCGCCAAGGGTCTGAAGAAGTCGGCGCGCGGCGAGTACGAGATCACCGAGGTCAATCAGATCTACCTCAATCGCGGCCGGCTGGCCGTCGAGGTGCTGGCCCGCGGTACCGCGTGGCTGGACACCGGTACCTTCGATTCCCTGCTGGACGCAGCCGATTTCGTTCGAACGCTGGAACTGCGGCAGGGGCTGAAGGTCAGCGTTCCCGAGGAAGTCGCGTGGCGGTTGGGCTGGATCGACGACGAGCAGCTGGCGCGACGGGGTCAGAGCCTGGTCAAGTCCGGCTACGGTGGTTATCTCCTGGACTTGCTGGAACGCAACTAAGCCAAGCCGTTCAACCCGTTCGCGCCCAACAGCACTCCGCCGGGGCCGCCGACGTTGGGGCTCCCCTTCGTAGGGCCGGCCCCGCCGTTGCCGCCATTGCCGCCGTCGCCGAACAGCCCGGCGGCACCGCCATAACCGGCGTTCCCGCCCGTCACCGTGCCGGTGCCGCCGGCCCCGCCGTTGCCGCCATTGCCGAAGAATCCGCTGTTGCCGCCCCTTTCGCCGGTCCCACCGGTCACGCCGGTCCCCCCGGCCCCGCCTGGGCCGCCGTTGTACAAGCCGCCACCGCCTACCCCGCCGACTCCGCCGGTGCCGGTGACGCTGTCACCGCCGATCCCGCCGGCCCCGCCGTTGGAGAGCAGTCCCAGTCCACCTACTCCGCCACCCCCGCCGACGTTGCTGGTGCTGAAACCGCCGGTGCCGCCGGCCCCGCCGTTGTTGAACAGCCCCGTGCCGCCGTTCCCGCCGAAGCCGCCTACACCTGTGGTCGTGGGTCCGCCGGTGCCGCCTGCCCCGGCGATGCCGAACAGCCCGGAATTACCCCCATCGCCGCCGTTCCCGCCGGCGGTGACTCCGTACCCGCCGGGGCCGCCGGTGCCGCCACTGGAGAACGAGAACAACCCACTGGTCCCGCCCATCCCGCCGTTTCCGCCAGCCCCGGCCAATGCCATACCGCCGGCTCCGCCGGTGCCGCCGGTACCCCACAGCCATCCCCCGACGCCGCCAGCGCCGCCCGTCGTCCTGCCGATTCCGCCGGCGCCGCCGGCGCCACCAGTGCCGAACAGCCCGGCACCACCGCCATTGCCGCCGTTCTGGCCAGGTCCGCCGGAGCCTCCGGCCCCGCCGTTACCGATCAGGATCCCGCCGTCTCCGCCGTTGGCCCCGGTGCCTGGGGCCCCGTTGGCGCCGTTGCCGATCAGGGGGCGCCCCAACAGAGCTTGCGTGGGCGCATTGATGAGGTCGAGGAGGGGCTGTAGAGGCGCCGCGGCGGCGGCCTCCGCAGTCGCATACGCATTCGCACCCGCGGTCAAGGTTGCCTCGAACTGAGCTTGGAACGCCGCCGCCTGCGCGCTCAACACCTGATAGGCCTGCCCGTGTGCCGTGAACAGGGCCGCGATGGCCGCCGACACCTCGTCAGCGCCCGCCGCCAGCACGCCCATCGTCGGGGCAGCAGCGGCAGCATTCGCGTCGCTGAGTACCGAACCGATATTCGCCAAATCTGTTGCCGCCGCTGCCACCATCTCCGGTGGCACCACCACATACGACATTGCTTCCTCCCGACCAGGTCAACATCGACTCAGGGGATTGAAGCGTCGCGCATCGGCGTCAGGCTCAATAGGGCATTTCGCCTCTAATGGGTTGTACCTTCGGACTCGCTTGGCCGCACGGCTTACTGTCGGTAACTGGTCAAGAAGTTACCGAGGCGCTCGATGGCTTTGGCCAGGTCACGCGCCCACGGCAAGGTGACGATCCGCAGGTGATCCGGTTCGGGCCAGTTGAATCCCGTGCCCTGGGTAACGAGGATCTTCTCCTGCAGCAGCAGGTCCAGGACGAGCTGTTCGTCGTCGGCGATGTCGTACACCTCGGGATCGAGTCGCGGGAAGGCATACAGCGCGCCCTCCGGCTTGGTGCATGAAACACCGGGGATCTCGTTGAGCTTGTTCCACGCGACGTCGCGCTGCTCGAGCAGGCGGCCGCCGGGCAGCACCAGGTCTTCGATGCTCTGGTGGCCGCCGAGCGCAACCTGAATTGCGTGCTGCGCCGGGACATTCGGGCACAGACGCATGTTGGCCAGCAGGCTGATTCCCTCGATGAAGCTGCTGGCGTGGTCCTTGGGTCCGGTGATCGCCAGCCAGCCGGCCCGGTATCCGGCGACCCGGTAGGCCTTGGACAGGCCGTTGAAGGTCAGGCACAGCATGTCGGGTGCCAGCGATGCCACGTTGATGTGCTTGGCGTCGTCGTAGAGGATCTTGTCGTAGATTTCGTCGGCGAGCAGCAGAAGTTGGTGCTTGCGTGCCAAAGCGACCATTTGCGTGAGGATTTCGCGGCTGTACACCGCACCCGTCGGGTTGTTCGGGTTGATCACCACCAGCGCCTTGGTGCGCTCGGTGATCTTGGACTCCAGGTCGGCGATGTCGGGCTGCCAGCCCTGGGTCTCGTCGCACAGGTAGTGCACCGGCGTGCCGCCGGCCAGCGAGGTCGACGCCGTCCACAGCGGGTAGTCCGGTGCCGGAATCAAAACCTGGTCGCCGTTGTCCAGCAAGGCCTGCAGGGTCATCGTGATGAGCTCAGAAACCCCGTTGCCCAGATAGACGTCGTCGACGTCGAACCTAGGGAAGCCGTCGACCAGTTCGTAGCGGGTGACCACCGCGCGGCGCGCCGGCAGGATGCCCTTGGAGTCGGAATACCCCTGGGCATAGGGCAGCGCCTGGATCATGTCGCGCATGATCACGTCGGGCGCCTCGAAGCCGAAGGGCGCCGGGTTGCCGATATTGAGCTTGAGGATGCGATGCCCCTCGGCTTCCAGCCGCGCGGCGTGCTGGTGTACCGGACCGCGAATTTCGTACAGCACGTCCTGCAACTTGGACGACTGCGCGAACACGCGCTGCCGGTGATGGCCGGTGGAGTGCGCGGGCAGCTGGTGAGTAGTCACGTCAACCATGGTCCCATCGCTGTCCACCGAAATTTGCTGATCGGTGCAAAACCGTGATCAGCGCTTACCCGGCGGGCGCGCACCCTTGGCCAGGCCCAAGCCCTTGACCGGCGCCGCCGGTGCGGCCGGGGCAGCAGAATCTCCATTGGACTCAGCCGACGGTGCGGGCTCCGACTTTGCTTCCGGCTCCGCCGCCTCCGCTTCCGGCTCCGCCGGCTTGGCGGTCTCAGTAGGTGCAGCAGGTGCAGCAGGTGCGGCAGGCGCGCTCTTCTTGGCGCCCGGCCGCTTGGCTCCGGCCGCGATACCCAGGCCCTTGACCGGCACTTCCGGTTTGGCCGGCTCGGCAGGAGCTTCAGCAGGCGCGGGCGCCGCCTCCGCCTTGACGGGCTCGGCCTTGGCCGGCTCGGCCGCCGCGGGGGCCGCCTTCTTGGCGCCGGGACGCTTTGCGCCGGCAGCCATGCCAAGACCCTTCACGGGCGCGGCCGGGGTGGCCGACTCGGTAGATGCAGCCTCGGCGGGCGCCTCGGTGGCTTTGCCGGCTTCGGCCGGGGCGGCCTTCTTGGCACCGGGACGCTTTGCGCCGGCGGCCATGCCGAGTCCCTTGGCGGGGGCGGCCGGCGCGGCGGCTTCCTCCGTTGCGGGCGCTGCGGCAGCTGCCGGTGCCTTCTTGGCGCCGGGGCGCTTGGCGCCGCCTGCCATACCCAGACCCTTGACCGGAGCCGCCGGCGTTGCGGCGGCGGGCTTTTCGGCAGGCTCGGCGGCCTCCTCGGCCGGTGCTTCGACGGGTGCCGTTGCGGGCGCGGCCGCGCTGGCCTTGGGCTCGGCCTTCTCCACCTTGGCGGCCCGCTCTTCGGCCTCCTTGGCGGCGGTGCCCTTTTCGGGCAGCTTGGCGCTGTCGCGGTCGAGCGATGCGAGCAGCACCTGGGCCACGTCGAGGACCTCGACGCCGCTGCGGCCCGCTTCTTCCTGCCGGTCGCCGACGCCGTCGGTGACCATCACCCGGCAGAACGGGCAGGCGACCGCGACAGTGGTGGCGTTGGTGGCCAACGCCTCGTCCACGCGTTCGTGGTTGATGCGCTTGCCGATGTGCTCTTCCATCCACATGCGAGCACCGCCGGCGCCACAGCAGAAGCTGCGCTCGGCATGGCGCGGCATCTCGGTGAGGTTGGCTCCCGCCGCACCGATCAACTCGCGCGGCGCTTCATAGACCTTGTTGTGGCGGCCCAGGTAGCACGGGTCGTGGTAGGTGATGTCCTGGGAGACGGAGTTCACCGGCACCAGCTTGTTGTCGCGCACCAGCCGGTTGAGCAGCTGGGTGTGGTGCAGGACGGTGTAGTTGCTGCCGAGCTGCCGGTATTCCTTGCCGAGAGTGTTGAAGCAGTGCGGGCACGTGACGACGATCTTGCGGTCGACGGTCTCCACGCCTTCGAACACCCCGTCCAGGGTTTCGATGGCCTGCTGCGCCAGCTGCTGGAAGAGGAACTCGTTGCCCGAGCGGCGCGCGGAGTCGCCATTGCAGGTCTCTCCGGTGCCCAGGACCATGTACTTGACGCCGGCGATGGACAGCAGTTCGGCGACAGCCTTGGTGGTCTTCTTCGCCTTGTCGTCATAGGCGCCGGCGCAGCCCACCCAGAACAGGTACTCGTATCCCGCAAAGCTTTCGACGTCTTCGCCATAAACGGGGACGTCGAAGTCAACCTCGTCGATCCACGACGTGCGGTCGGCGGCGTTCTGGCCCCACGGGTTGCCCTTGTTCTCCAGGTTCTTGAACAACGCGGACAGCTCCGAGGGGAACTCGGACTCCATCATCACCTGGTAGCGGCGCATGTCGACGATGTGGTCGATGTGCTCGATGTCCACCGGGCACTGTTCGACGCAGGCGCCGCAGGTCACGCAGGACCACAACACGTCGGGGTCGATCACACCGCCCTGTTCGGCAGTGCCGACCAAGGGACGCGCGGCCTGCTCGGGTCCGTGCCCGGGCACGCGGCCGAAACCCGATTCGGGAACGTGATGGCCCTCTTCGTGGACGGTCTCAAGGTCCAGACCTTCCAGCGGTTCTGCCTTCTTCTCACCAAGGATGTAGGGCGCCTTGGCCATCCAGTGATCGCGGAGGTCCATGATCACGAGCTTGGGGGACAGCGGCTTGCCGGTATTCCAGGCGGGACACTGCGACTGGCATCGACCGCACTCGGTACAGGTGGCGAAGTCGAGCATCCCCTTCCAGGTGAAGTCCTCGATCTTGCCGCGGCCGAATTCGGCGTCGTCGGGCGGGTTTTCGAAGTCGATAGGCTTCCCGTCGGCCTCCAGCGGCAACAGCGGGCCCAACCCGTCCGGCAATCGCTTGAAGGTGACGTTGATGGGTGCCAGGAAGATATGCAGGTGCTTGGAGTGCAGGACGATCAGCAGGAAGACAAGCGCGACGGCGATGTGGGCCAACAGGGCGACGGTTTCGATCCACTCGTTGGCGGTTGTGCCCAACGGGTTCATGAGCGTGCCCATGGCGTGGGAGAAGAAGGCGCCGCCGCCGTAGGGGAGAGTTCCGGTGTTCGCCGAGGCGCCGCGGAAGATCGCGAACGTCAAGATGACCAGGAAGATCATGAACAGGATCAGCCACGCCCCTCCGGTGTGTGACCCGTAGAACCGTGATTGGCGGCCGTATTCCTTGGGCTCAGAGCGCAATCGGATGATCGCGAATGTGACGATGCCGAAGACCACGCTGAGGGCGATGAAGTCCTGCAGGAAGCCCAGGGCGTCCCACCGGCCGACGATCGGAATGTGGAAATTGGATTGGAAAAGGGTGCCGTAGGCCTCGATGTACACGGTGACGAGGATGAAGAAGCCCCACATCGTGAAGAAGTGCGCCAAACCGGGGATTGACCACTTGAGCAACTTGCGTTGTCCGAACACCTCGGAGATCTGTGTCCAGACACGGGTGCCGATGTCGTCGGTACGTCCCGAGACCGGTTGGCCGGACATGACGAGCTTGTACAACCACCAGACGCGCTTGAGCGCCAGTGCGCCCACGACCGCGGTCATGCCCAAGCCCACGATGAGCCGGATGAGGGTCTGCGTGGTCACCGAAGGCCACCTCGATTCGTCGTCATTTAGATGCGATGAGGCGCGGGAGCGCCTTTGCTAGTCAACCAGCTAATACTGACATCTCCGGGACTCTGGCCGCGAGGTAGGCAAACCTAAGTTTGCGCAGATCACCAGCCCAGCGATGCGGGGTGTGATCAGGCGTACACCTCAGCTTTGCGGGGCAAGCATCGTCCGCAACATCGACAGCATCTCCGAGCGTGAGCCGGCGCCGAGGCGACGACGGATCCTGGCCACGTGATGCTCGACGGTTTTTGCCGAGATGAACAGCTGACCTCCGATATCGCGGTAGGGCAGGCCGAGTAGCAGTAGTTCGGCGACTTCGCGCTCGCGGTCAGACAACGGCGATCCCGAGCTCGGCTGGCGGGGTGATGACGTGGTGGGCTCCGGCTGTCCCTCCGCGCCGGGCGCCTCGACAAAACCCAAGCTGACCTTGAGGTCGCGGGCAAGTTGCAGCATGGCTCCGGCCACTCGCGGATCGGATGTCTGTAGCGCGGCCTGGCCGGCGAGCCGGGTGGCGTCGGAGGTCAATCCGACATGGGCTAACGACCGTGCCGCCGCACCTACCTCGTCCGCGTCCACCTGTCCCGCAAGCACGCGCAGCCACGTCCGTCCGGCAACCGAGAGCGCCTGGGCCAGGGTGCTGTGCGCGGCCGCGGCGCTGAGGGCCTGCCCATGGGGTGCGACGTATTCCGGTGAGTTGGCGAGGATTCCGGCGTGTACGCCGGCCCAGTGCAGCGGAACCGACCACAGCGGCGGGTTGCCCAGGGAGTTGAGCAGGCTGAACGCGTCATCCAGGGTGTGCTGCAACTGGTCGACTTGGCGCATGCGTGCGGCGGCGACCCACAGCTCGCCCAATGGCAACAGCGCGAACAGGTCCAGGGAATAGTCTGCGAGCACCTCGACGGCTGCATACCAATGTTTCTGCAGCCCACCGGTATCGCCGCTTCGGCGCGCGATCGCGGTCTGCAGGGCGGCGGCCCACAGCGCGTCTCGACGGTGCAGGATCGCACCAGGAACCGCGGCGACGTCGGCGCCGGCCGCCGGCAGTAGGCCGTCTTGCATCTTGATCCAGCCGCAGAGGAGTAGGTGCCGGTGCTTGAACAAGGCTTCCGATTCGGCCCGCACCGCTCGTCCGATCACACTGTGGGCGCGCACCGGGTCGCCGCCGTGAATTGCCGCCAGGGTGACGACTGCTGCTGGACTGTCCGGAAAAGCTTCGCCGATCGGCTGTTCGACCGCGATGGAACCGCTGAGCTTGGCCATGGCCGTGGGGTAGGGCTTGTCCATGGTCAGCAGCAGGCCTTCGGCCAGGTTGCGGGCTGCGCGTGCGGCAATCGTCGGCGGGCCGGAGTCTTTGAGTCGCACCGCCGCGTGGGCGGTGGCGAGGTCGCCCGTCGCGGCAAGCACGATCGCGGCAGCAGATCCCACCACCGAGTCCGGGTACGGACCCAACCAGCCGAACAGTTCGGCCGCCTGAGCGGAGTTGCCGTCATGGACCGCGACGCTGGCGGCGATCCGCACGGCCGCAGCGCGTTCGGCGAAGTCTGGCGAGTCCAACAGACCGTCGGCCAATGATGCGGCCGCAGCACAATCGCCGCTGAGGGCGAGCGCGTCACCGAGCCGCGGTGTCAGGCCGGCAGCGCCGATCTTGACCGCCGCCCGATACAACCGCGCGGCTTGGGCAGCGTCGCCACGGATTTCGCCGGCCCGACGGGAAAGGACGGCGGACAAGCGTTCGTCGCGCAGGCCGTGCTCGGCCAGTCGCAGCGCGAACTCGGGGGACACGGTTGAGATGTCCAGTTGTGAACGCAGCAAAGATGTTTCGACTTCATGGTGGTGGGCGTTGCCGACGACCTGCGCGACGCAATCATGGACGAGCTGCAGGAACGCGGGCGGGTGTGACGGCTCGACCAATCCGCTGGCGTGTGCCCTGTCGGCCAGCGCCCTGGCATCCATCGCCGAAATGCCAAGAGCTGCAGCCAGATCTGCGGCGCCCAGCTCGTGGGTCAGCGACATGATGAGCAGCGCGTCGAGGTCGGATTCGTCGATCCGGCGCAATCGCTCGATCAGCGCGACCCTGGCCGCCTGCGGCTGACCGCTTGCCGTCACCGCGTGCACGAGAAACGGCAAGCCCCCGGTGTAGTCCGATTGATGTTCGGCGACCGGCAGCCGGCCCAACACGATGCGCGGTCGTTCGCGTGCGATAGCTGTGGTCAACGAACGCAGTGCCGCGCGCTGTTCGTGCGCCTCTGACGCGATGACGACCGTCGCGCGCCCATCGCCGACGCGTTCGCTGAGTGTGAGCAGCTCTGCGTCGGTGAGTAGGTGGGCGTCATCGATGACGAAGGCCGTTTCGGGCGGGTCGTCGGTTCGCGGCGGGCGGGTGAGCACTGGAAGGCCGGCGCGGAGCAGAGTGTCGCGGGCGTTGGCCAACAGCGTCGTCTTGCCGCTACCGATGCCTCCGACGATCATCGCCTTGACGGCCTCGGACGAGGCGTTCGCGAGATCGTCGTGGAGCGAGTCGCTCAAACTCGGACCCCCTGTGTGCTCCCGTGCCCGACAACAGCGGCTTTCCCACCATAGCGGCCCGAGCCCCGTAGCCCGGTTATTCCCCTAACGTGCCACCCCCTAATGATGGCCGGGGGTGGGCGGGGTTCGCACCGAACACAGGGGCGAGCTCAGCGGATAGCATCTTGCTAGTGCTGAATCTAGGCGGGCCCGTGCCGCAGGGAGGTGGGTGATGGCAAACTCCTTGCTCGACTTCGTGATCTCGCTGGTGCGGGATCCCGAGGCCGCTGCGCGCTACGCCGCTAACCCCGCCCAAGCTATCGCCGACGCCCACCTGACTGATGTGACCAGCGTCGATGTCAACAACCTGATTCCGATGGTGTCGGATTCGCTGTCGATGGCCGGGCCCGCTGGTGGGGTGGCCGGCATGCCCGCGGCAGACCACGGCAACGTGTGGGCAAGCGGCGCGGCAACGGCGGCGTTCGACGCGTTCACGCCCCACACACCCGTGCCTGCGCCGCAACATGACGCGTTCAGCGGCGTAATCCATCAACCGGCTGCCCATCTGCCTGTCGACGTGCCGGCCACTCCGCCCTCGGTGGCGTTGAGTCATCCTGAACCGTCGACGCTGCTCGCAAGCGGTGCAGCGCCGGATATCGCATTCGACCACGGTGGCTTCCCGCCGCACGACGCGGGAATCTGGGACCACTCGGTGATCCACCCGGACGCCCACGCACACGATGCGCAGCCTGATCATCACGGCTTCGACAGCCACGGGCTGCAGGGCTGACTTTTCTTCGTTATTGATCGGCCTGGCGTCTGTGACCCTCGGCCACTAGTGTTGACGTGCAGAAATGCTGTACACGGGGGTGTTTTCAGCGCGGGAATGGGGGCCTGCGCATTTCCCCTAATCCCCTAATGGGGCATCCCCGCATATCCCGGTCGGCACCGGGTCGGCTGGGGGAACTGACCCCGATTTGGGGGAGCCGCGGAATCCATACGGTTTATGACAGAGCGCCGGTCACTTCGGCGAACAACTTCACGGTTTCGATTGAAGGGAAATGAAGATGACCTCGCTGGTGGACTACATCCTGAGCCTGTTCCGGAGTGAAGAGGCAGCACAGTCTTTCGTCGCTGCCCCCGGGCAGGCCATGACCAATGCCGGACTCATCAACGTGTCACCCGCTGAGGTTTCCTCGGCCGTGGCCAGCGCAGTCCCCGGGGCGGTCGTCTCCTCCGAGGACCCGATCGGCGCCCTGCAGCAGGCGGTGGCTGATCAGCACGGCTTCGCGATCCCGTCGGCGGAACCGGGCGTTGTCTCCAGTTTCATCGCACAAGACGCCGCACCGGTTCTCGGCAATGCCGGGCTCGTCGCAAGCGACGCGGGCCTTGTTGCCACGGATGCGGGTCTGATCGCCGCGGATGCCGGTGTCGGGTTGGCCAGCGCCGTTGCGACCGATGTCGGCGTGGGTCTGGCGAACGGCGTCAACGCCGGCCTGGTGGGTCAGACCGGGTTGGGCGTGCAGACGGGCCTCGTCGGCCCCGCTCCCGGGCTGGCTTTCGTCGAGCCGACGGGTGGAGTCGGCGTCGGAGCCCAGGCCGGACTCGAGGTTGGGTTTGGTGTTCAGGCCGGAATCGGCGCCGGACTGGGCGCCGGTGTCGGAACCGGAGTGGGGGTCGGCGCTCAGGCGGGTGTCGGCTTCGGCGTGCAGGCCGAGATCGGTGCCCAGGCCGGCGTAGTCGGCGGTATCGGCGCCGGCGCGGGGCTTGGCGGCGGAGTCGGCTTGGGCGGCCAGGTTGGTGCTGGTTTGGGCGGAGGCGTGGGAGTCGGTGGCGGCCTCGGCGCTGGTGTCGGCGGTGCGATTGGGGGCGGTATCGGTGGCCAGGTTGGTGTTGGTGGTCAGGTTGGAGGCGCGGTAGGTGTTGGCGGTCAGGTTGGTGGCGGTATCGGTGGTGCTGTCGGTGGTCAGGCTGGTGGTGCGATTGGTGGTGGCCTGGGCGGTGGTATCGGTGCTGGTGGTCAGGTTGGTGGCGCGGTAGGCGTTGGCGGTCAGGTCGGCGGGGCGATTGGTGCTGGTGGTCAGGTTGGTGGCGGTATCGGTGGTGCTGTCGGTGGTCAGGCTGGTGGTGCGATTGGTGGTGGCCTGGGCGGTGGTATCGGTGCTGGTGGTCAGGTTGGTGGCGCGGTAGGCGTTGGCGGTCAGGTCGGCGGGGCGATTGGTGCTGGTGGTCAGGTTGGTGGCGGTATCGGTGGTGCTGTCGGTGGTCAGGCTGGTGGTGCGATTGGTGGTGGCCTGGGCGGTGGTATCGGTGCTGGTGGTCAGGTTGGTGGCGCGGTAGGCGTTGGCGGTCAGGTCGGCGGGGCGATTGGTGCTGGTGGTCAGGTTGGTGGCGGTATCGGTGGTGCTGTCGGTGGTCAGGCTGGTGGTGCGATTGGTGGTGGCCTGGGCGGTGGTATCGGTGCTGGTGGTCAGGTTGGTGGCGCGGTAGGCGTTGGCGGTCAGGTCGGCGGGGCGATTGGTGCTGGTGGTCAGGTTGGTGGCGGTATCGGTGGTGCTGTCGGTGGTCAGGCTGGTGGTGCGATTGGTGGTGGCCTGGGTGGCGGCATTGGTGGTGGTGGTCAGGTTGGTGGCGCGGTAGGCGTTGGCGGCCAGGTCGGTGGCGCTATTGGTGCTGGTGGTCAGGTTGGTGGCGGTATCGGTGGTGCTGTCGGTGGTCAGGTTGGTGGCGGCATTGGTGGTGCTGTCGGTGGTCAGGCTGGTGGTGCGATTGGTGGTGGCCTGGGCGGTGGTATCGGTGCTGGTGGTCAGGTCGGTGGCGGCATTGGTGGTGCTGTCGGTGGTCAGGCTGGCGGCGGCCTGGGTGGCGGTGTCGGTGCTGGTGGTCAGGTTGGCGGCGCGGTAGGCGTTGGCGGCCAGGTCGGCGGGGCGATTGGTGCTGGTGGTCAGGTTGGTGGCGGTATCGGTGGTGCTGTCGGTGGTCAGGCTGGTGGTGCGATTGGTGGTGGCCTGGGCGGTGGCATTGGTGCTGGTGGCCAGGTTGGTGGCGCGGTAGGCGTTGGTGGCCAGGTCGGCGGGGCGATCGGTGCTGGTGGCCAGGTTGGTGGCGGTATCGGTGGTGCTGTCGGTGGTCAGGCTGGTGGTGCGATTGGTGGTGGCCTGGGCGGCGGTATCGGTGCTGGTGGCCAGGTTGGTGGCGCGATTGGTGCTGGTGGTCAGGTCGGCGGGGCGATTGGTGCTGGTGGTCAGGTTGGTGGCGGTATCGGTGGTGCTGTCGGTGGTCAGGCTGGTGGTGCGATTGGTGGTGGCCTGGGCGGCGGTATCGGTGCTGGTGGCCAGGTTGGTGGCGCGATTGGTGCTGGTGGTCAGGTTGGTGGCGGCATTGGTGGTGCTGTCGGTGGTCAGGTTGGCGGCGCGGTTGGTGCTGGTGGTCAGGTTGGTGGCGCGGTCGCTGGTGGCCTGGGCGGCGGCATTGGTGGTGCTGTCGGTGGTCAGGCCGGCGGTGCGATTGGCGGCGGCTTGGGTGGCGCCGTGGGGGCCGGCGCCCAGGCTGGGGGAGCTCTAGGTGCCGGCGCGCAGGCTGGCGGTGTGCTCGGTGGTGGCCTCGGCGGTGGAATCGCCGCTGGTGGTCCGGCCGGCGCGGCTGCCGGTGCGCAAGCCGGTCTCGCCGGTCAGGCCGGTCTCGCCGGTCAGGCCGGTCTCGCCGGTCAGGCCGGCATCGCTGGCCAGGCGGGTCTCGCGGGCCAGGCCGGCATGGCCGGTCAGGCGGGTCTCGCAGGCCAGGCAGGCCTTTCCAGCCAAGCGGGTCTTGCCAGCCAGGCGGCACTTGGTGGACACGCCGCCACCGCAGGCAGCATCGCGGGCGCCGGCGGCCAGGCGGGATTGATCGCCAGTGAAGGCGCGGCGCTGAACGGCGCTGCCACGCCCCACGTCGCGGGAGCGATGGGGGGTGTCGGCGTGGGTGGCCAGGCCGGCGCAGCCGGCGGCGCGGGGCTCGGCATCGGTGGCGGCGGGAACACCCCGCTGGCCGGCCACCCGTCTCCGCAGCCCGTCGGCGTCTCCGGTGCCGCTGGCGCCGGTGCCGGCGCGCAGGCCGGTCCCGGCGGCGTCGCGGCGGCGGGAGCGGGCGGCGGCTCCGTGGCCACCGGACCCGGTGCCGCGGCAACCGGACCGGGCGCAGCCACCGGACCCGGCGGTGTCGCGACCGGGCCCGGCGCCCACGGTGGTGCCGGGGCGGGCGGACACGGCGACATCCTCGGCCAG
Source organism: Mycobacterium sp. TY814 (assembly GCF_030755175.1). Taxonomy (NCBI): domain Bacteria; kingdom Bacillati; phylum Actinomycetota; class Actinomycetes; order Mycobacteriales; family Mycobacteriaceae; genus Mycobacterium; species Mycobacterium sp. TY814. The sequence goes on along the minus strand of NZ_JAUFRY010000001.1, from coordinate 2,360,027 downwards.
GAAGGCACGACGCTCGGTGGCGGTGTCGGCGCGGGTGGCGCGGGTGCGGGCGGGGTCAACCCCGGAGGCACCGGCGCAGGTGCTGGCGCAGGCGCGGGTGCCGGTGCTGGTGCCGGCGGGGGTGTCACCCCGGGCGACCACAACCCGACCTTCCCGTCCGGCCAGGGACCCGTCATCACCGGCGGCGGTGCCGGCACCGGCGGCACGACACCTCCGGCCGGCGGTGGCCACGGCCCGGTCATCCAGACGCCGGGTGGACAGGGCGGTGCAGGTACCGGCCACGGCGGTGCGAACCCGCCGGTGATCAACACGCCGCACACGCCCGCCCCGCAGGCGGACACGCCCGCGCCGACTCACCCGGCCCCGGCCGACCACGGCCCGGTGTTCACGCCGCAGCAGCACCAGCCGGTTGAGCAGCCGCAGCCGACGCACCACGAGCCGCAGAGCCCGTCGGTGTTCGGCCACGACCCGGCTCCGCACACCCCGCCCGCGCACACCGAGCCGCCGGCGTCGCACGGTCCGGCCGACCACCACGGGTTCTGATCGATAGAACCGAACCAATCCGGCGGGGACCATCATGGTCCCCGCCGGTTTGTCCGCATACCTTGATCTGACAGACCGCGACCGCAAGAAAGTGGGGCAGCACGGTGACACAACCCGATGACCCGCGTCGGGTCAGCGTGATCGTGGAACTGATCGATCACACGATCGCCCTCGCTGAGCTGCACAAACGCGGTGATCTGGTGGAACGGCTGCGTCGGGCCAGGCAGCGGATCACCGACCCCAACATCCGCGTCGTCATTGCCGGGCAGCTCAAGCAAGGCAAGAGTCAGCTGCTCAACTCCCTGCTGAATCTGCCGGTCGCCCGGGTGGGTGACGACGAAGCCACGGTGGTGATCACCGTCGTCAGCTACAGCGCGCAGCCGTCGGCCCGGCTCGTCCTCGCCGCGGGACCCAACGGCGAAACAACGACCGTCGACATCCCGGTCGAGGACATCAACGCTGATCTGCGCCGGGCGCCCCAGGCCACCGGACGGCAAGTGCTGCGGGTCGAGATAGGCGCGCCCAGCCCGTTGCTGCAGGGCGGCCTGGTGTTCATCGACACCCCCGGCGTGGGCGGCCACGGGCAGCCGCACCTCTCGGCGACCCTCGGTCTGCTGCCCGATGCCGACGCGATGCTCATGGTGAGCGACGCCAGTCAGGAGTTCACCGAACCCGAGATGTGGTTCCTGCATAAGGCGCACCAGATCTGCCCGGTCGGGGTGATCGTTGCAACCAAGACCGACCTGTATCCGCACTGGCGCCAGGTCGTCAACGCCAACGCCAATCACCTGCAGCGCGCCCGGGTGCCGTTGCCGATCATCCCGGTCTCGTCGCTGCTGCGCAGCCACGCGGTGAGTCTCAACGATAAGGAACTCAACGACGAGTCCAATTTCCCGGCCGTGGTCAAATTCCTGAGCGAAAAGGTGCTCACCCGCGAAAACGACCGGGTGCGTGACGAGGTGCTCAACGACATCCGCTCTGCCGCAGACCAATTGACCATGGCGGCAGGATCGGAACTGTCGTCGGTCAACGATCCCGGCCTGCGCGATCGACTGGCAAGTGATCTGCAGCGACGCAAGCGCGACGCCGAGAATGCCCTGCAGCGGCTGGCCGTGCGGCGAGTGCTCCACCGTCGGTTGGTTCTGTAGCGGCGTGCCGCCGGGTGGCGGAGGTCCCTCTACCGTCGGCTGATGCTGGGGACCGGGCGGCGGACCCTGGGGCGGCCGGCCGTAGGGAGGAGGTCCCTGGGGCGGCCCTCCCGGAGGCGGGCCCTGAGGGGGTTGTCCGCCGTAGCCGCCGTACTGGGTGGGCTGGTTGTTGAAGTCGTCTGGTGGGCCGTAACGTGCCACGGTTCCGATGTTATAGGTCGGTGCGGACCGGCAAGGGCAGCGGGCGACGAACCTGGCGATGAATTTCCCGCACCTGCGGTGTCTGCATGTGTAGACCCAGTTCTCGCAAGAATCCTTGGAAAGGATGTAATCGCCGATGGCGCCGAACGACCCACGCCCGCCGGTCCTGTTCATACACGGAGCATTCGGGCGTCCGTCTCTGCTCAAGCCCTGGACCGACTTCTTCGGCGAGGCTGGATTCGATTGCGTTGCACCGGCATTGCCGGGGCGGGAACCGTCCGACGACGCCGTGCTGCGCCGCAGCGGCATCGGTGAGCTCTACGAGTCTGTCCTGCGCGTCTACGACGGGCTCGCTGCACCACCGGTCATCATCGGTCACAGCCTGGGGGGCCTACTTGCCCAGAAACTGGCGGCCGCGCGCGATCCCCGTGCCGTGGTGCTGCTGGCCTCGGTACCGCCCGGAATCCTGTGGCCGCAGCTGAAACCCCTTCCGCACCTGGCGCCGCTGATGCCCAGCATCCTGGCGGGCAGGCCGATTCTGCCGTCGCCGCGGACGATGCGCGAAGTCCCGCTGTGCACGCTGCCGGCCGCCGAACAGGATGCTCTGGTACCGCAGCTGGTTCGCGACTCCGGCAGGGTCTACCGGCAGATGCTGGTCGGAGCATCCGTCACCCGGGTCAACGCGTCCGAAGTGACGTGCCCGGTGCTCTGCGTCAGCGCGGGCGAGGACCGAAACGTCGCGTCGTCGGCCTCACGGCAGATCGCCAAGCGTTACGGCGCCGAACACCAGGTCCATTCCGGGCTTCCGCACTGGATCATCGCCGAGTCGGCGCTGGACCAGGTGGCGCCGCCCGTCCTCGAGTGGTTTGCGCGGACCATCGGCTGACGGTCAGCGCTCAGAAAGTGTCCACCTTCTCGACACTGACGAACATGCCGTGTCCGGTGCCGTTGTTGGAGAAGCGGGTGCCTTCTTTGGTTGCGACGATGGTCCAGCCCTGCGCGTCATACGTCTTGTAGTCGATCGTGACGGTGGGGATGGCACCCAGGTTGCCGAGCACCCACTGCACGTTTCCGTCGGAGGTGATGTGGACGCCGTTGGCGTGCTCACCGTCCTTCAGAGGTGAGTTGGTGAACGGCGCCTCGCAGCCGACGCTTTCCTTGTTGATCTGGCAGCGCGTCATGCCCGACTTGGTCTCGATGAAGACGTAGCCGTTCTGATCGGGTTTGAGCGTGATTGTGCCGGGCGCCGGGTTGGTCGACGGAGGGTTGGTGGGCGGCAGCGCGATGGGCGTAGTCGGTGCCGCCGGGGCAGAGGCGCTGGGTCTGGGCGTCGGGAACGTAGGTTCGGCCGGACCCCGGCCACCTGGGCTGGCCACCGGCCTGCCGTCGATGGTGGTGCTGCATCCGGCGATCAGCACGGTGACGGCGAGCGGAACCCACCCAGCCTTCTGCAAAAACCGCAACGCACTACTCCCGGGGACATCTGATATCAGAAGTCAGATTACGCACGGGAAGACCCGAGTCATCGCAGTGACGCGCGCTTGGAACGGCGCCGATGGCAAAGCGTTACCCGGCGTCGGCTTCGGCCTCAGCATCGGCTTCGGCCTCGGCTGCGGCGTCACGCACCCGGCCCCGCACCACGAACCAGCCGCCGATCAAGGCGGGGACGCCGAACGCCATGGCGGCCAGCATCCAGCGCCCGTACACCTTGTCGAACAGCATCAACACCAGCACACCGGCCAGGAAGGCGAGCGTGACCTACCCGGTGTAGGGCGACAGCGGCATGCGGAACGCCGGGCGCTCCACTTCCCCTGCTTTGGCCAGTTGGTCGAACCGTAGCTGACAGGCAACGATCGTCGCCCAGGCCACGATGACGCCGGTCGCGGCGATGTGCAGCACGATCTCGAAGGCGTGTTTGGGAGTCACGGCGTTGAGCGCGATGCCGAACAGGCCGATCCCGGCGGTCAGCAGAATGCCGCCGAACGGCACGCCGTTCTTGGACATCGGCGCGGTGAACTTGGGGCCGCTGCCGTTGATGGCCATCGACCGCAGGATCCGTCCGGTGGAATACAAGCCGGCGTTCAGGCTCGACAGCGCCGCGGTGAGCACCACCAGGTTCATCAGGTCGTCGCCCCACGAGATACCGAGTTTGTTGAAGAACGTCACGAACGGGCTCTCGCCGTCCTTGTACGCGGTGTAGGGCAGTAGCAGGGCCAGCAGCACCGTCGACCCGATGTAGAAGACCGCGATCCGGAATACCACCGAGTTGATCGCCCGCGGCATGACTTTCTCCGGCTCCGCGGTCTCGCCGGCCGCGATGCCAACCAGTTCGATTGCGGCGTAAGCGAATACCACTCCTGAGGTGACGAGCAGCAGTGACAGCGGACCGGTCGGCAGCAGGCCGCCGTTGCTGCTCCACAGCGACCACCCGGTGTCGTGGCCGTCGACTTTGAACCGGCCGACAAGGAAGACGGTGCCCACGATCAGAAACGTCACCAGTGCCAGCACCTTGACCAGGGCGGCCCAGAATTCCAGCTCACCGAACAGCTTGACCGAGATCAGGTTCATCGACACGACGACGACCAGCGCGATCAGCGCCAGTGTCCACTGCGGGACGACCTGAAACACTTTCCAGTAGCGGCAGTACTGCGCGATCGCGGTGGTGTCCACGATGCCGGTCATCGCCCAGTTCAGGAAGTACATCCAGCCGGCGGCGAAAGCTACCTTCTCGCCGAAGAATTCACGCGCGTATGACACGAACGAACCTGACGACGGCCGGTACAGCACCAGCTCACCGAGGGCGCGCAGGATCAGGAACACGAAGACGCCGCAGATGCCGAAAACGATGAACAACCCCGGGCCGGCCGACGCGAGCCGCCCGCCGGCGCCGAGGAACAACCCGGTTCCGATCGCGCCGCCCAGGGCGATCATCTGAATCTGCCGGTTCTTGAGCGCCTTGTGGTAACCCGCGTCCTCGCGGTCCAACGCGCGCGCGGGCGCTGCCATCGCGTCAGGCTATCCCACCCTCAGCGCGCCGGCAGTTCACAGCCCCAGCAGGCGCTCGGCGTTTCGGTGGCTGATGGCGGCCCGCTCGTCGTCGGTGAGTGGCAGCCGGTCGAGGAAGCCGCGTGCGGCGGTCATGGACCCGAAAGGGTGATCGGTGGAGAAGGCCACTCGGTCTACCCCGATCTGGGCCATCAGGTTGGCGTAGGTGGCCTCGTTGTTGAAGTTGGCGAACGTATAGGTCAGGTTCTCCCGCAGGTAGGAGCTGACCGGACGCCGCAGACCGGTCAGCTCCGGGCGCAGTGTGGCGTCGAATCGCGGCACCATGAAGGGCAGCGCCTCTCCCATGTGGCCGATGATGACCTGCAGTTCGGGGTGCCGGTCGAACACGCCGCCGAGGATGAGGCGCAGCACGTGGGTGCCGGTGTTGATGTGCCAGCCCCATCCCACCGTCGCCAGCGCGAAGGTCACGTCTTCGGTGAACCCGGCGTAGCAGGATTCGACGACGGCCGGGGGCGGAACGGTCGGGTGCAGATAGATCGGAACCCGCAGGGCCGCGGCGCGGTCGAGGACCGGCTCGAAGTGCGGGTCGTCGAGATAGACGCCCCGGCAGTGGCCGTTGACCACCGCGCCGACGAAGCCGTTGCCGATCATGCGCTCGAGTTCGGTGGCCGCCGCGTCGGGCTCGCTGATCGGCAGGGTGGCGAAACCCGCCAGCCGCTCTGGATACCGCTGTACGGCCGCTGCGAGCTCGTCGTTGCAGCTTCGGGCCAACCGGATGGCCGCCGGACCGTCGAGCTGCTCGACGCCGGGGGCGACCAGGGACAACACGGCCACGTCGATGCCGGCGCTGTCCATGGCCTTGATGCGGGTCTCGCCGAGGTCGACGAGCGCCTCGCAAATGGTGGGTTGCGATTTCAGCCAGCTGCCCGGTCCGCTCAGGAATGGCGTTGTGGCGTAGTGCTCTTCGAGTGCGATGGTGCGCATCATGCCTCCGATACCCGCGCGGGCCCACCGCGGGATGCGCGGCCGGCACGGCCCCGACCGCTACCCGCGAATCGGTGCTCTTCGCATCGCGATAAGCAGCGCATTTCGGTGACCTCCACCGGGCCGAAGGTACGCCGGACCCTGCGATCACTGCCAGCGAAATTTCTTGATCGACACCAGCACAAATGGTGATAATTCCTGGGTGGAACTGCGTCAGCTGGAGTACTTCCTCGCTGTTGCGGACAATCTGAGCTTCACCCGGGCGGCCAAACGGCTACACGTCGTCCAGTCCGGGGTGTCGGCGACCATCCGGGCGCTGGAACGCGAACTCGGTGCCGACCTGTTCATCCGCGGGCCGGCCGGGGTGCGCCTGACACCGGCGGGTGAACAGCTGCGGCCGCACGCCCGCGCCACCCTCGACGCCGCCTCGGCCGCCAAGGACGCCGTGCACGCCACCCGCGGCGCTGTGCGGGGCACCGTCACCGTCGGCACGCTGACCTCGATCAACGTGATCGACCTGCCCACTGTGCTGGCAGACTTGCATGCCCGTCACCCCGAGGTTCGGGTACAGCTGCGCGCGGCCCGCGCCGGCACGACGGGGCTGGAACGGCAACTGCGTGACGGGGATCTGGACATCGCCTTCCTCGTCTTTCCCGGCGACGTGCCGGCCGGCCTGAACGCGCAACTGGTAGCCGCCGTCAAGCTGCACCTGGTGGTGCCCGCCGACCATCCGCTGGCCACCGGTTCGTCGGTGACACTGGCCGAACTGGCCGGCATGTCGTTCGTCGACGCGCCGCCGGGGTACGGCACCAGGATCGTCATCGACAAAGCGTTCGCTGCCGCCGGGGTGGACCGGACGGTCACCCTGGAGGTCGCCGATCTGGGCACCGCGGCCGCCTACATCCGCAACGGGCTCGGCATCGGGTTTCTGAGCTGGACCATTCTCGACGACATCGACGACGACGGTCTGGTGACCGTGCCGGTCGCCGACCACGAGCTGTGTTGGCGGCTCTACGTCGCGACGTCGGCCACGCGCCCGGCGAGCGCGGCGGTCCGGGCGCTGCTGTCGCTGATCGAAGAGCGAACGTAAGCGATGCGCCATGGCGAGGTGCGCAATCTCGGTCCGATCGCCGGGACCGGCGCCCGCGGTGGTGTGCCCGGCATCGGCGCTGCCGACCTGGGCGAGGTCGTTCAACTGCCCGGTGGGTCCTATGTGGCCGTGTTCGGGGATTCGTTCGGCGGCGACCGGGTGGGCACCCACCCGCACTACCCGTCCGTGGCGGTGCCGGTGACCTTCGACGCCGCCGGCCACCCGCACTTCGGTGCGCCGCTCACCGGGCCGCGCGGTAGTCCCAACCCGCTTTTTATCCCGCCTCGTCAGGCGCGCGGCATGAACACGTTGCCCGCGGGCAGCGTGCTGGTCGGCGGCCGGACGTACATGCTGGTGGTCGGTACCGAGGACCTGCGGGCCAGGGGCGGGTCGTGGCTGGTGGAAGTCACCGATCGCCCGGCCGACGGCTGGAAGCCGGTCAAAGGTTCCTGGCGTCCCGGCAGCTACGCCGACAGTGGCCAGTCGCAGATCAGCGGTTACCAGGCCGCCGACGGTTATGTGTACATCGTCGCCGATGCCTTCGACCGCAGCCGGGGCGTAACGCTCTACCGGGCTGACCCCGATGCGTTCACCGACCGCTCGTCGTGGCGACCCTACGTGCGCGGCGACCATGCAGCCTGGGGCCGGCCGGGACGGGCCCCAACTGTCATCAGCCCCAACAGTTTCGGCGAGCTGAGCTTCCGGGAGGTCGACGGTTGCGCAGTGCTGGCAGGATTCAACGTGCGCAGTGGGCCCGATGGGACGGTGGAGGTGTGGGTCGCGGACAGGCCCACCGACATCTTCAGCGCGGGCGTTCGAACGGTGCTCATGCAGCAGAGCGACCCGGCCGGCCCGAACTTCGTAGCCCAGAACTATGGCGGCTACATTGTTCCCGGATCCACTCTGGGCCGGATGAAAATATTTGCCAGTCAATGGAATACGCAGGCCGACGGGCACGGCGTGCCGGTCGGGGCGCCCTACAACACCCAGCTGGTCCTTGCCAATGTCAGCCGTCGGCGGCCGCTCTGAGCGTGTGGGCGGCCGTGCCGAACATGGTCTGTTTGATCGCACCCAGAGTGCCGCGGTCCTTGGCGCCCAGGGGGCGCAGCATTTCCAGCGCGGCGGTCGTTACGGCGCCCTCGCCCGCGGTGGCGTCGACGATACCGATTGTCGCCGCGTCGGTTCCGCCGAAGCGCCGTCCCGTGGTCATGGAGGCGACCGCGGCTTGCGGGGTGAGCTTGGCCTGGATCAGCGCGGCCATGCCGTCGGTGAACGGAATGTTGATGTCCGCTTCGGGGAAGCAGAAGAACCCGCGGTCGTCGCGCATCACCCGGAAGTCGTGGGCAACGGCCAGCATCGCCCCGGCGCCGAATGCGTGACCGACGATCGCCGCCGCGGTGGGCATGGGCAGCGTGAGCATCCGTGCCAGCAGATCCTGGACCCGGCTCACGTACCACTGGGTTTGCTCGCCGTGCGCGAAGAGCCAGTCCAGATCGAGCCCGTTGGTGTAGAACTTTCCGGTCGCGGTGGTGACCAGGGCGTGCGCGCCACCGGCTTCGATCTCATCGAGGTGGTCATTGATGTCGTCGAGAAAGCTTGGGGAGAAACGATTCTCGTCGTCGCCGAGATCGAGGATCGCGATCTTCTCGTCGTAGCGCAGGCTGATCACTGGTTCTTCCTTTCGGAGTGCGGTCTTTCGGGTTGGCGTATCGGTGGCTCGATGTGCAGCACGGCGCGCACCGCGGCGCGCAGCTGTTCGCGCGCCGTCGTGCTGCCCAGGCGGTCGCGGCGCAGCAGGATCGCGGTCGGCAGGTCGACGATGCAGATCGTGATCGCATCCACCGCGGCGGCGTCCTTGCGGTCCCAGACCGCGCGTGCCAGCCGGATCATCAGGCCGACCAGCCGCGCTTCGAGATCCCTTATCTCAGCGATGATTTCGGCCGGTAGATCGGGATCGATCAGCTCTTCCCGCGGTAACGTCAGCAGCAGCCGGCACGAGTCCGGGTGCTGCTCGGCAAAGGCCGCCGGTGCGTCCGCGGCGGCCGCCACTGCCTCGAGGCCGGCCTGGGGGTCCGGCGCCGACAAGGCCGCGTCGACCAGTGCGTTCTGTGCCTGCAGGAACCGGCGGCCCGCCCGCAGCCAGGCCTGGGCCAGCAGGCCCGCCCGCGAACCCCACGTGTGATACAGCGCGCCGTTGGAGACGCCGACGGCCGAACCGATCGCCCGGATGGTCACTGCCGCCGGTCCGGAGGCGACGGCCAGCGACTCGACGGCATCGAGCACCGTATCCGGGTCGTGGACTCGGGGGCGCGGCATGACCGGCATAGTAACAGAGCAAATGCTCTAATACTCTGGCGGGGCGGGGCGGGGCGGGAGCCGGGATCGGTGATCAATCGCGGGAAAATGGGTAAACAACGCCGATCATGATTAGTCGATCGGAGTTGCCGCGCGGCCGCGGCGCGGCCGGCCTCACGGGGCCAGCCGGATGAGCGCCATGGGTGTCGCGGAAGATCATCCCGAGTTCATCACACTCAACCTCCACGACGCCTCGCACCCGGCCGACGTGTCCGCGCGGCAGGTTGAGCTCGAACTCGGTTGGGGCCGAATCATATTCGGCCAGACGTTCGCCGATTCAGCCGCGCTCGTCGAAGCGCTGCGCAACGAGGCGCCGGGACGCCGGGATGTGTGTATCTACGCGCGCGAATCCCACATCGTGGTCGCGCAGGCGCCTACCGAACTGTTCATCGACCCCAGTCACACCTACCGGCTGCGCTTCGCCGAGCACACGGACTCGGCCACTGCGCCGCAAGGTGTCACGGTGCGCACCTTGCGGTCCCCGGCCGAGGCCGACGCCATGAACCGCGTCTTTGTGCGCTGTGGGATGGTTCCAGCGCCGGTCGAGACGATCTGGCACAACCATCTGCACGTCGACGCGGTGACGTACCTGGTGGCCGTGCGCGACGACGACGGTGCGGTGATCGGCACCGTCACGGGTGTCGACCACGAGGCTCTTTTCGCGGATCCCGAGCGGGGCGCGAGCCTGTGGACGCTGGCGGTCGACCCGGCCGCTGCGCTGCCGGGCATCGGGCAGGCGTTGACCCTCGCCATGGCCGACCGGTTCCGCGAGCAGGGACGGGCCTACCTCGACCTCTCGGTCGCCCACGACAACGACGCCGCGATCGGCCTGTACGAGAAGATCGGTTTCCGCCGCGTCCCGGTGCTGGTGGTCAAGCGCAAGAACACCATCAACGAGCCGTTGTTCACCTCGCCGCCGGAAACCATTGACGACCTCAACCCCTACGCGCGGATCATCGCCGAAGAGGCCCTCCGCCGTGGCATCCGGGTCGAGATCCTGGATGCCGAGACCGGTGAAATGCGCCTCACTCACGGCGGGCGCAGCGTCGTCACCCGCGAGTCGCTGTCCGAGTACACCTCGGCGATCGCGATGTGCCGGTGCGATGACAAACGGCTGACCCGGCGTCTGGTGCAGGCGGCGGGCATCGAGGTTCCGCCGGCGCGGCTGGCCACTTTCGACGAGGACGACTACGCGTTCCTCGACGAGATTGACGAGGCGGTGATCAAACCGTGCCGGGGGGAGCAGGGCAAGGGCATCACCGTGGGGGTGACTGCCGGCCAGGGTCCCGAGGCGCTCGCCGCGGCGTTGGCGCGGGCCCGGGAGCAGGACCCGGAAGTGCTGATCGAAAAGCGGGTGCATGGCGACGACCTGCGGCTGGTGGTGATCGACGGCCGGGTGGTGGCGGCCGCGTTGCGGGTGCCGCCTGAGGTCATCGGCACGGGTAGGCACAGTGTGCGCGAGTTGATCGAGGCCGAAAGCCGGCGGCGTTCTGCCGCCACCGAAGGCGAGTCCCGCATCCCGCTCGACGACCTCGCGCGGGAGACGGTCCGCAACGAAGGCTGGCAGCTGGACGATGTGCTGCCGGAGGGCACGGTGCTGCGGGTGCGCGCCACCGCCAACCTGCATCAGGGCGGGACGTTGCACGACGTGACCGGCACGGTGAACGAGGAACTGTGCCGGGTGGCGGTCAATGCGGCCGACGCCATCGGGATCCCGGTGGCCGGTATCGACCTCCTGGTCCCCGACGTCCGTGCCGCCGACTACTCCTTCATCGAGGCCAATGAGCGGCCGGGATTGGCAAACCACGAACCGCAACCGACGGTGGCGTCGTTCGTCGACTTCCTGTTTCCCGGCCAGCCCCGGCCGCCGCTGCCGTGGACTCCGGAAGAGTCGCGCTCGAATTCCTAAGCGCTGACCGGTTCAGCGGTGATGGGCTGCTCGCGCCGCCTGCGGCTGCGCACCATACCGATAGCCGCCAGCACCAGGCAGATCGTCGCCGGAACGACAAGAGCATGGCCGCCGATGCGGGCACCGGCCATCAGGCCGACGACCGCGCCGGTGAGGAACAGCAACAACGTCGCGGAGAGGATTGCCGCCTTCCACTTGTCGATGCCCTCCTGACGGCTGCGGCCCAACATGAGCCCCAGGTCGGTGACGGTGCCGGTGAAATGGGTGGTGCGGACCGCCATCCCGCGAAAGCTGGAGGTCAGCCCGTTCTGCAGACCGAGCGCGGCGGCGGCCAGAAAAGCCTGTACCGCGGTCTCCTCGATGCCGGATCCCAGGATCAGGGACTTGACGTCGGACTCTTCGATGCCGGCGGCGGCCAGCAGCAGCAGTGAGGCCTGAATCGACAGCACGGCGGCGTGCCGATTGCCGATCGGCATCCGCTTGGAGGCAAGCAGCGCTCCCGCGATGGCGGCCCCGATCAGGAACCCCAGCAAGATCGCGAACAGGACGTGGCTTTCGTATCGCCAGGGGTGGGCCCGGTCCATGCCGATCTGGGTGGTGATTCCGGTCAAGTTGCCCACCGGGACGGCCATGATGAGGATCGCCACCGCGTTGACCCAGCCTGCATTCATCGCCAGCAGGGAGCTGTAGGCAAGCATGCGACTGTTCGCTGACATGATTCGCTTCCCCCCAAAAGCTGACTCTTCGCCGAGTCTAACCATCGGGTCACCTGGCGAAACGCCGATTCCTGCCGCTTTCATAGAGCTCGCATAGGACCCGGGGAACAAACTCCGCGGCGACACCGTTAGCATGATCGACAAGTTGAGTGAATCAGACTCAAGTCTGGGTTGACAGCAGAGCGTCCACCGGAGCAGTCTTGAGCGGGGTTCACTCAGCATAGTGCAATACAGATGCTCTACACATTCAGGAGGAATCACTATGGCTCGTGCGGTCGGCATCGACCTCGGGACCACCAACTCCGTCGTCTCGGTTCTGGAGGGTGGCGACCCCGTCGTCGTCGCTAACTCCGAGGGCTCGAGGACGACTCCTTCCGTCGTCGCGTTCGCGCGCAACGGCGAAGTTCTGGTTGGCCAGCCCGCCAAGAACCAGGCGGTCACCAACGTGGACCGCACCATTCGCTCGGTCAAGCGGCACATGGGTACCGATTGGTCCATTGAGATCGACGGTAAGAACTACACCGCCCCCGAAATCAGCGCCCGCGTGCTGATGAAGCTCAAGCGCGACGCTGAGGCATACCTGGGCGAGGACATCGCGGACGCGGTGATCACCGTGCCCGCTTACTTCAACGACGCCCAGCGTCAGGCGACCAAGGACGCCGGCCAGATCGCCGGCCTCAACGTGCTGCGCATCGTCAACGAGCCGACCGCGGCCGCGCTGGCCTACGGCTTGGACAAGGGCGAGAAGGAACAGACCATCCTGGTCTTCGACCTCGGCGGCGGCACCTTCGACGTCTCGCTGCTCGAGATCGGCGAAGGTGTGGTCGAGGTACGTGCCACCAGCGGTGACAACCACCTCGGTGGCGACGACTGGGACCAGCGCGTCGTCGACTGGCTGGTGGAGAAGTTCAAGGGCACCAGCGGCATCGACCTGACCAAGGACAAGATGGCCATGCAGCGGCTTCGTGAAGCCGCCGAGAAGGCCAAGATCGAGCTGTCCAGCTCGCAGAGCACCTCGATCAACCTGCCCTACATCACCGTGGACGCGGACAAGAACCCGTTGTTCCTCGACGAGCAGCTGACCCGGGCCGAGTTCCAGCGCATCACCCAAGACCTGCTGGACCGTACCCGCAAGCCGTTCCAGTCGGTGATCGCCGACGCCGGCATCTCGGTGGGCGACATCGACCACGTGGTACTGGTCGGCGGTTCGACCCGTATGCCCGCGGTCACCGAGCTGGTGAAGGAGATGACCGGCGGCAAGGAGCCCAACAAGGGCGTCAACCCTGACGAGGTCGTCGCCGTGGGTGCTGCGCTGCAGGCTGGTGTCCTCAAGGGTGAGGTGAAAGACGTTCTGCTGCTTGACGTCACACCGCTGAGCCTGGGTATCGAGACCAAGGGTGGCGTGATGACCAAGCTCATCGAGCGCAACACCACCATCCCCACCAAGCGGTCGGAGACCTTCACCACGGCCGACGACAACCAACCGTCGGTGCAGATCCAGGTCTACCAGGGTGAGCGCGAGATGGCGTCGGCCAACAAGCTGCTCGGCAGCTTCGAGCTGACCGGCATCGCCCCGGCTCCGCGCGGTGTGCCCCAGATCGAGGTCACCTTCGACATCGACGCCAACGGCATCGTGCACGTCACGGCCAAGGACAAGGGCACCGGCAAGGAGAACACGATCCGCATCCAGGAGGGCTCCGGCATCTCCAAGGAAGAGATCGACCGGATGATCAAGGAGGCCGAGGCGCACGCGGACGAGGACCGCAAGCGTCGCGAGGAGGCCGACGTCCGCAACCAGGCCGAGACGCTGGTCTACCAGACGGAGAAGTTCGTCAAAGAACAACGAGAAGCCGAGGGCGGCTCGAAGGTTCCCGAGGACACCTTGAGCAAGGTGGAAGCCGCGGTCGGCGAGGCCAAGGCGGCCCTGGGTGGCGACGACATCAGCGCGATCAAGTCGGCGATGGAGAAGCTGGGCCAGGAGTCCCAGGCGCTCGGGCAGGCGATCTACGAAGCGGCCCAGGCCGAAGGTGGTGCCGCCGGCGGCGGTCAGCCCGGTGGCGGGTTTGACCAGGGCGGCTCGGACGACGTCGTCGACGCGGAGGTGGTCGACGACGACCGGGAGTCCAAGTGACCGACGAGTACCCACAGGAACCGGTGACGGTCACCGACAAACGGCGGATCGATCCCGAAACTGGTGAAGTACGGCAGGGCTCTCCCGGCGCTCCGGCGCCGGGAGAGCAGGCTCCCGGCGATTCATCGGACAAGGTGGCGGAGCTGACCAAAGACCTGCAACGGGTTCAGGCGGACTTCGCCAACTACCGCAAGCGGGCGATGCGCGACCAGCAGGCCGCGGCCGACCGGGCCAGGGCCGCGGTGGTCGGTGAACTGCTACATGCGGTGGACGACATCGAGCGGGCGCGTAAGCACGGTGATCTGGAGTCCGGTCCGCTCAAGGCCGTGGCCGACAAACTGATGAACGTGCTGAACGGCTTGGGGCTCAAGCCATTCGGTGAAGAAGGCGAGGACTTCGACCCGGTGTTGCACGAGGCCGTGCAACACGAAGGCGGCGGCGGCCCGGATGCCAAACCGGTGATCGGCACCGTAATGCGGCAGGGCTACCAACTCGGCGAGCACGTGCTGCGCAACGCGCTGGTGGCTGTCGTCGACACCGTCGCCGACGGATCCTCCGGGCAGAACCCGGGCGATGCCGATACAACCGGGCCGGCCGACACGAGCGACAACGCCGACGGCTCCGGTGACTAATTCCCGTTTCAAGGCACAGAATCAAGAAGAAAGGTAAGGAGGTGACGCGGTATGGCTCAGCGTGAGTGGGTCGAGAAAGACTTCTACAAGGAGCTTGGCGTCCCCTCCGATGCCGACGCCAAGCAGATCAAGACCGCGTACCGCAAGCTGGCTTCCGATCTGCATCCGGACAAGAACCCCGCCGGAGCCGAACGGTTCAAGGCAGTTTCTGAGGCGTACAGCGTCTTGTCTGACGAAGCGAAGCGCAAAGAGTACGACGAAACCCGCCGGCTGTTCGCCGGCGGCGGCTTTGGTGGCCGTCGGTTCGATGCGGGTAACTTCGGCGGCTTCGGCGGAGGTGGTGATGGCGCCGAGTTCAACCTGAACGACTTGTTCGACGCCGCCGGCCGGTCCGGCGGCGCCAACATCGGCGACCTGTTCGGCGGCCTGTTCGGGCGAGGTGGCACCACCCGGCCCAGTCGGCCGCGCCGGGGCAACGACCTGGAGACCGAGACGGAACTCGATTTCGTCGAGGCCGCCAAGGGAGTGGCGATGCCCCTGCGGCTGACCAGTCCGGCGCCGTGCACCAACTGCCACGGCAGCGGCGCACGTCCGGGCACCAGCCCGAAGGTGTGTCCGAACTGCAACGGCGCGGGTGTGATCAGCCGCAATCAGGGCGCGTTCGGTTTCTCCGAGCCCTGCACCGAATGCCGGGGCAGCGGTTCGATCATCGAGCACCCGTGCGAAGAATGCGGCGGCAACGGCGCCACCACCCGTACCCGGACCATCAACGTGCGGATTCCGCCGGGCGTCGAGGACGGGCAGCGGATCCGGTTGGCCGGACAGGGTGAGGCCGGGCTGCGTGGCGCACCGTCGGGCGACCTGTACGTAACCGTCCACGTCCGTCCCGACAAGGTGTTCGGCCGTGACGGCGACGATCTCACCGTCACCGTCCCGGTCAGCTTTACCGAATTAGCTTTGGGTTCAACGCTTTCGGTGCCCACGCTGGACGGTAAAGTCGGCGTCCGGGTGCCGAAGGGCACCGCAGACGGCCGTATTCTGCGGGTGCGTGGGCGTGGTGTGCCCAAGCGCAGCGGCGGCAGCGGCGACCTGCTCGTCACCGTCAAGGTGGCCGTTCCGCCGAACCTGGAGGGTGCCGCCCAGGAGGCGTTGGAAGCCTATGCGGCGGCCGAACGTTCCAGTGGCTTCGACCCAAGGGCTGGATGGGCAGGTAATCGCTGATGGCGATGAACCCGAAGAAGAGTGAGGAATCGCGGACCTTCCTGATCTCGGTGGCTGCCGAGCTGGCCGGCATGCATGCGCAGACCCTGCGCACGTATGACCGGCTCGGCTTGGTCAGCCCACAGCGCACCCCGGGCGGTGGGCGGCGCTACTCCGAGCATGATGTGAACCTGCTGCGCGAGGTGCAGCGCCTCTCCCAGGACGAAGGCGTCAACCTTGCCGGGATCAAGCGCATCATCGAACTGACCAATCAGGTCGAGGCGCTGCAGTCCAGGCTGAAGGAGATGGCCGAGGAACTGGCGGTGTTGCGCGCCAACCAGCGCCGCGAGGTCGCGGTGGTGCCGAAGAGCACGGCGCTGGTCGTCTGGCAGCCCCGTTCGCGCCGGTGAGCGGAGCCGGCGGTAGCGGGCGAGCGAACGGCGCAATCGATTCGCGCCGGTGAGTTACGGGCTCTCGCCGAAGATTCCGGCGAGTTCTTTGCCCACATTGCCGACCCCGGAGACGAAGGCCTGCGTCAGGGTGTCGAGCACGCTGGTGTTGTAGAAGCCGGACAAGAAGTTGCCCAGGTTCGCCCACCCGGATTCCAGGGTGCCGAAGTTCTGGAAGCCCGATAGGTCGACGCCGCCGGCGTTGAGCGCGCCGGACACCTGTTTGACCGCGTTCCCGATACCGGACACGGCGCCGTCGGACACGTTGAAGAAGCCCGAGGCGCCGCCACCGCCGGAGTTGAAGAACCCCGATGACGGCACCGGACCTGAGTTGAAGAATCCCGGAGCCTGCTGGTAGCCGAAGCCGAAGGTGAACGGTCCCAGACCGCCGTTGCCGGCCATGCTGAGGGGGTTGGAGAAGTTGAAGACCAGCGGTGTTTCGGGGTTCAGCACGCTGGGGTCGATGGTCCATCCGCCCAGTTGCTGAGTGGTGATCGGGATCGCCGGGAGCGTGCCGCTCAGCACACAGCCGACGAACGGGATGTAGATGATGCAGATCGTGACTTCCAGGCTGATCGGGATGTCGAACTTCGCGATCGTGAACAAGTCCTGGGTGACGGCGTTGATGGTTCCGCTGATCGGGATCTCGATGTCGCCCGCAATGCTGTAGTCGTAGGGAATCTGCGGGATCGTGGTTTCGTAGTGAAACCCGCCCAGGCCCTGGTAGTCGCCCCGCCAGAAGAACCCGTTGTTGTAGTTGCCGCCGTTGAACCCGCCGGTGTTGAAGTCGCCGTAGTTCCCGATGCCGGTGTTGGAGTCGCCGTTGTTGATCCAGCCGGTGTTGTAGTTGCCCGGGTTGAAGCCGCCGGTGTTGTAGTTGCCCGGGTTGAAGCTGCCGGTGTTGACGTTGCCGGAGTTGGCGATGCCGGTGTTGAAATTGCCCGAGTTGCCGAAGCCGGTGTTGACCAGGCCGGTGTTGAAGAAGCCGCTGTTGACCTGACCGGTGTTACCGATCCCGGTGTTGAAGTGGCCGGAGTTCCCGATGCCCCAGTTGCCCTCACCGGAGTTGAAGAACCCGACGTTGTTGGTGCCGGAGTTGAACAGGCCGACATTGCCGCTGCCCGAGTTCCAGCCGCCGAAGCCGACCTGGCCGTTGCCCGCCAAGCCGATGCCGATGTTGCCGTCACCGGTGTTGCCGAAGCCGATGTTGTTGGTGCCGGTGTTGCCGAAGCCGATGTTGAGGGTCCCGGTGTTGCCGAAGCCGAGGTTCTGGACGGCGGGCAGCGATCCCAGACCGGAGTTGCCGAAGCCGACGTTGCCGAAGCCGATGTTGGCAGGTCCGAAGTTCTGGTCGCCGATGTTGCCCCAGCCGATGTTGAGGTTGCCGATGTTGGCGCCGCCGAGGTTGAAGGTGCCGATGTTGGCGTTGCCCAGGTTGTAGGCGCCCAGGTTGGCGTTGCCCAGGTTGTAGAAGCCGTTGTTGGCCACGCCGAGGCTGAAGGTCGTCTGGTTGACGCCGTCCCGGAAGAAGCCGGCCAGGTCGACGCCGAAGTTCTGGGCGCCGGAGATGTTCGCCGGGATGCCGCCGCCGGTGTTGAGCCAGCCCGAGAGGGTGTTGCCGAGGTTGGAGAAGCCGGACTGCATGGATCCGAAGTTCTGCAGCCCGGAGTTTCCGATCACCCCGGTGGCGACGTTGTAGATGCCGGAGTTGTTGCCGAAGTTCAACAGGCCCGAGGCATTGCCGGTACCCCAGTTCAGGAAGCCCGACGAGAAACCAGTGGTGGCGTTGAGGAAGCCCGGCGTCGGCTTCATGTCGATAAGCGGCAGGTAGGCGGGTCCGCCGCCGCCCAGCCCGAGCAGGTGGATGATCGTCGGGTTGTTGGGGTCCGGGCTGCCGATGTCGATGTTGATCGCGGGCTGAGTGCCGAAGTTGATGGTGATGGGTGTGTTCGATGCCGCGTTGATGTCGCCGCCGTGGATGGTGATCGGCCCGAACGGCGCGATGACGGTGCCCTTGAAAATGCCGAGGTCGAGGCTGCCCCGGGCGTCGAACCGCGGAATGGTGATTGCGGGGACGTTGACGTTGGTGATGGTGCCTGTGATCGGGATGTGCAGTGGCGCGTCGACGGTGAGCACGGCGTTGACGCGCTCGACGACGATGGTGTAGTTGGCGGACATCAGGCCCTGCATGTCGTCGCGCCAGAAGAAGCCGTTGTTGGCGGTGCCGGTCATGAAGCCGCCGGTGCCGAACTTCCCGGAGCTGGCCAGGCCGGTGTTGTAGTCGCCGGGGTTGGCGTAGCCGGTGTTGAAATGGCCGGTGTTGGACATGCCGGTGTTGAAGTTGCCGATGTTGAACAGGCCGGTGTTGTAGTTGCCGGGGTTGGCCAGGCCGGTGTTGAAGTTGCCGGTGTTGAACAGCCCGGTGTTGAAGGTGCCGGAGTTGCCGATGCCGGTGTTGTTGGTGCCGGTGTTGCCGATGCCCCAGTTGCCGGTGCCGGAGTTGCCGAAGCCGACATTGCCGGTGCCGGAGTTGAACAGCCCGATGTTGAAGCTGCCGGAGTTGGTGCCGCCGATGCCGACCTGGTTGTTCCCGGACAGCCCGATGCCGACCCCGCCGATGCCCATGTTGCCGATGCCGGTGTTGCCGGTGCCGGAGTTGAAGTAGCCGGTGTTGCCCGAGCCGGAGTTGAACATGCCGGTGTTGCCGTGGCCGGAGTTGAAGAACCCGGTGTTGCCTGCCCCCGACATCAGTGAGCCGAATCCGCTCTGGCCGTTGCCGGTGAGCCCGATGCCGATGTTGTTGTCGCCGGTGTTGAACAACCCGATGTTGTTGTTGCCGGTGTTGGCCCAGCCCTGGTTGAAGTTGCCGGCGTTGGCCAGTCCGGAGTTGCCGATGCCCACGTTGAACAGGCCGCTGTTGTCCGCCCCGAAGTTCAGCGGGCCGAACCCGATCTGGTTGTTGCCGGACAACCCGATGCCGATGTTGTTGTTGCCGGTGTTGCCGAACCCGAAGTTGCCGTCGCCAGTGTTGCCGATGCCGAAGTTGCCGTTGCCGGTGTTACCGAAGCCGATGTTGTTCAGGGCCTCGGTCAGGGCGGGCCCGGCGTTGCCGAAGCCGAGGTTTCCGGCGCCGATGTTGCCGAACCCGAAGTTGGCGTCGCCCAGGTTGCCGAACCCGAAGTTGTGGCTGCCCAGGTTGCCGCTGCCCAGGTTGAAGTCCCCGATGTTGCCGCTGCCGAGGTTGAGCTTGCCCAGATCGGCCAGGCCGACGTTGAAGATGGTGTCGGTGGGGCTGCGGAACAAACCCGCCACGTCGGTGCCGATGTTGTAGAGACCCGAGAGGTTGGCCGGCGTCGCCATCCCGGCCGTGCTGGTGTTGTAGATCCCGGACACGGTGTGGCCCAGGTTGGCAAAACCCGAGGACATGTTTCCGAAGTTCTGGATGCCCGAGACCATGGTGCTGGTGCCGTTCCACCAGCCCGACACGCTGGCGCCCAGGTTGCCGAAGCCCGACACCGTGCCGGCCCCGCTGTTGAAGAAGCCTGACGAGGGGGTGGCGGTGGTGTTGCCGAAGCCGGGGGTCGCGGGGATGTCGAGGAAAACGATGCGGATGGGTCCCAGGTGGCTGCGGATCTGGATCGGTATGACGGTGGAACCGTCGGGCTTGCCGATATCGACGTTGATCTTCGGCAGGGTGCCGCCGACACTCGGGATCTGGATGGGCCCGATGTTGAAGTTGGTGATGCCGATCGCGTTGATGGTGAGTCGCGGGAACGTGAACCCGTTGAGCAGCAGCGCGCCCAGGTCGACCTTGATCGGCAGGTAGATCGGGATGTTGATGTCGAGGTTGAGTACCGGGAACTCGGGGATGCTGAACTCCTGGTGCGTGCCCCACAGGCCCTGGTAGTCGGCCCGCCACAGGATGCCGTTGCTGTAGTTGCCGCCGTTGAGCAGACCCGTGTTGACGTTGCCAGAGTTGCCGAAGCCGGTGTTGAAGTCGCCGGTGTTGAAACTGCCCGTGTTGAAGTTGCCCTGGTTGAAGTCGCCGGTGTTGACGTTGCCGGTGTTGAACGAGCCGGTGTTGTAGTCACCCGGGTTGGCGATGCCGGTGTTGGTGGTGCCCGTATTGAACAGGCCGGTGTTGAAGGTGCCCGCGTTGGCGATACCGGTATTGCCGGTGCCGGGGTTCCACAGGCCGTAGTTGCCGATACCCGCGTTGCCCAGGCCGATGTTGGCGGTGCCGGAGTTGCCGATACCGACGTTGCCGGTCCCGGAGTTGAAGAACCCGACGTTGTTGCTGCCCGAGTTGAACAGTCCGATGTTGCCGCTGCCGGAGTTCCAGCCGCCGAATCCCTGCTGGCCGTTGCCGGACAAGCCGATACCGATGTTGTTGTTGCCGGTGTTGCCGAAGCCGATGTTGAAATTGCCGTTGTTGCCGAAGCCCTGGTTGCCGATCCCCAGGTTGCCCAGGCCGATGTTGAGGTTGCCGAGGTTGCCCGAGCCGGTGTTGCCGTTGCCCAGGTTTCCGTTGAAGACGTTCCCGTCACCGACGTTGCCCAGACCGAAGTTGCCGTTGCCGACGTTGCCGAAGCCGACGTTGCCGTTGCCGAGGTTGCCGGCGCCGATGTTCTGCAGGCCGAGATTCGCGAAGCCGATGTTGGTGACCGGGTTGTTGTTGAACAACCCGGCGATGTCGTGGCCGATGTTCTCGATGCCCGAAATGTTGGCCGGGTTGGTCAGGCCGGTGTTGAAGGCACCTGAGACGGTGTGGCCGAAGTTGGAGACGCCGGACAGGAAGTCGCCGAAGTTCTTGTAGCCCGAGATGCCGGAGGTCCCGGCGGTTGTGTTGAAGAAGCCCGACACGTTGCCACCGAAGTTGCCGAACCCGGAGGAGACGCCGTTGCCGGTGTTGAAGAAGCCCGACGACGGAGACGTCGTCAGGTTCATGACACCCGGCCGCAGCGGGATGTCGATCCACGGAATCTTGATGGGAAGCAGGCCGCCGTTGCCCTGGACATCGATGATGGGGCCGGCGGAGGTGCCGATGTTGACGGTGATCGCAGGCAGGCCGATGCGGATGTTCGGGATGGGGATCGGGTTGACGTGGACGGCGTTGACGCTGATGAACTCGAAGAATGTGGTGGTGACGTCAACCGCCGGGATGGTGAAGCCCTGGACGGTGAGGATGCCGAGGGTGCCGGTGATCGGGATGTCGACATTGACCGGCACCCGGAAGTTCAGCGGGATCGCGGTGTCCGGGATGCTGGTGCTGCTGCTGTAGCCCCACAGGCCCTGGTAGTCGCCCCGCCAGAACATGCCGTTGTTGAAGCTGCCCACGTTGAAGGCGCCGGTGTTGACGCCGCCCGCATTGCCCAGGCCGGTGTTGTAGTCGCCGGCGTTCGCCCAGCCCGTGTTGTAGTTGGCGGTGTTGAAGCTGAAGGTGTTGAAGTTGCCGGCGTTGAAGTTGCCGGAGTTGCCGATGCCGGTGTTGCCGATGCCGGTGTTGAGCAGGCCGGTGTTGAAGAAGCCGGTGTTGAGTTCGCCGGGGTTGAACAAACCGGTGTTCAGGTGGCCGCTGTTGCCGATGCCCCAGTTTCCGGTGCCGGTGTTGCCGATGCCGTTGTTGTCACTGCCGGAGTTGAAGAACCCGGTGTTGTTGGTTCCGGAGTTGAACAGGCCGGTGTTGCCGGTGCCGGAGTTCCAGCCCCCGAAGCCCTGCTGGCCGTTGCCGGTGAACCCGATTCCCACGTTGCCGTCGCCGGTGTTGGCCAGGCCGGTGTTGGTGTTGCCGGCATTGCCGAAGCCCTGGTTGACGCTGCCGGCGTTGGCGAATCCGGCATTGGAGTTGCCCAGGTTGCTCCAGCCGCTGTTCAGGTTGCCGAAGTTGGCCAGACCGACGTTGCCGTCGCCGAGGTTGCCGAATCCGAGGTTGGCCAGGCCGCGGTTGCCGAAGCCGATGTTGTTGTCGCCGACGTTGCCGAAGCCGATGTTGTTGTCGCCGACGTTGCCGAAGCCGATGTTGTTGTGCCCGACATTGGCCAGACCCAGGTTGAAGATCGACTCTCCGGGCGGCGGTATCTGGGTGAAGAATGCGCCGGCGAAGTTGGCGCCCACGTTGTAGATGCCGGAGAGGTTGGCCGGCGCCACCGTGCCTGTGTTGACGATCCCCGATATGGTGTCGCCCAGGTTCGACATGCCGGACAACAGCGTGCCGTAGTTCTTGAAGCCCGAGACCGCGACACTGCCGAAGTTCTGGAAGCCGGAAATGTTGGCGCCGATGTTGCCGACACCGGAAACGGTGCCGCCGACGGCCGTGTTGAGAAAACCCGAGGCGTTGTCGGTGGTGTTGAAGAAGCCGGTATGCACCGGCAGATTGATGAGCGTCCAGTCGACGGGGCCGATGCTGGCCGTGGCGGGGATGGTGACTTTCGTCGTTCCGTCGAGTTTGCCGATCTGGAAGTTGACCGCGGGCCCGGTGATGATGACCTGCGGGATCTGCACCGCGTTGATCTTGCCCGTGGCGATCGGTAGTGGGCCGATGCTCACTGATGCGCCGAAGTTGACATCCTCCAGCCGGATGCCGCTGAAGACGGTGTTGGTGAAGCCCGCCGTGATCGGGATGTTGATCGGCGCCTCAATGTCGACGTGCGCGGGGATCTGCGGGACATGAATGGCGTAGTGAGCGCCCCACAGCCCTAACCGGTCGCCACGCCAGAGGAAGCCGTTGCTCTGGTCGCCGGTGGCGAAACCTCCGGTGTTGATGTCGCCGGAATTGCCCAGACCGGTGTTGTAGTTGCCGCTGTTGTACAGGCCCGTGTTGAAGTCACCGCGGTTGCCGATTCCGGTGTTGGTGTCTCCGAAGTTGAACAGCCCGGTGTTGTGGTTCCCGATATTGGCGATGCCGGTGTTGACCACGCCGGTGTTGAACAGCCCGGTGTTGATGCTGCCGGCATTTCCGATACCGGTGTTGAAGTTGCCGCTGTTGCCGATGCCCCAGTTGCCGTTGCCGGTGTTGCCGATGCCGACGTTGTTGGTGCCGGAGTTGCCGAAGCCGCTGTTGCCGACCCCGGAGTTGAGGCCTCCGAAGCCCTGTTGGTTGTCGCCGGTGAGGCCGATGCCGATGTTGTTGTTGCCGGTGTTGCCGAAGCCGATGTTGAAGTCGCCGGTGTTGCCGAAGCCGAAGTTGCGGCTGCCGAGGTTGCCGAAGCCGAAGTTGTAGTTGCCGTCGGTCAGCCCGGCACCGGCGTTGCCGAATCCGAAGTTACCGTCGCCGATGTTGCCACTGCCGAAGTTCAGGCCGCCGATGTTGCCGAAGCCGAAGTTCGAGTTGCCCCAGTTGCCGCTGCCGATGTTGAGGCTGCCGACGTTGCCGCCGCCGAAGTTGTTGGCGCCGAAGTTGTTCAGGCCGACGTTGAAGGCCGGCCCAGTCGGGGTGTTGAAGAGTCCGCTCATGTCGAGGCCGGAGTTGAACAGGCCGGAAACGTTCCCGGGATTGACCAGGCCGGCCAGGCTGGTGTTGTAGAAGCCGGACACACTGTTGCCCAGGTTCGCCCAGCCCGACACCAGCGACCCGTAGTTCTGGAAGCCCGACACGCCCAGTGCCGCGACGCCGCTGTTCCAGATGCCCGACATGCTGCCGCCGATGTTCCCGATACCTGAGGAGCCGCCGGCGCCGGAGTGGAAGAAACCCGACGACGGGTTGGCGGTCGTGTTGCCGATGCCGGAGGCCGCCGGGATGTCGAGGAAGGTGATCGTGCGACTTTCCAGGGCGCCTTTGATCGTGATGGGGATGCTTGTCGTCGGTCCACCGATGGAAAGGGTGACCAGGGGAGCCGTGATCGACGAGCCGCCGAGGTTGACCGGTCCGAAGTAGAAGAGCCCTTGCGGCGCGACGAACGGCACCGGCAGGTAGAACGTCTGGGGGAAAACGGTTCCGGCCACGGTTACCGGAATCACCATGCCGCCGAGGGTCATCGGCATATTCACCGGAATGACCATCGACATGTCGACCGGGATGTAGGGCGTGGTGTAGGAGAGGTTCACCGCGATCTGGCCGGCGTTGTTGCCGCTCTGGGAGAAGCCGTTGTTGAAATTGCCGCTGTTGAGCAGGCCGGTGTTGACATCGCCGATGTTGAAGAAGCCGGTGTTGATGTTGCCCGGGTTGACGCTGCCGGTGTTGGTGTTGCCGACGTTGAAGTCGCCGGTGTTGGTGTGGCCGATGTTGAAGGAGCCGGTGTTGTAACTCCCGGGGTTGAACAGACCGGAGTTGACGTTGCCGGCATTTCCCCAGCCGGTGTTGTACAGGCCGGTGTTGCCGATGCCGGTGTTGCCGGTACCGGGGTTCTCGGCGCCCCAGTTGCCGACGCCGGCGTTGAAGAATCCGGCGTTCGCGGTGCCCGAGTTCCCGATGCCGACGTTGCCGGATCCCGAGTTGAACAGGCCGACGTTGTTGCTGCCGGAATTGAACAGGCCCAGGTTGCCCACGCCGGAGTTCAGGGCGCCGATGCCGTACTGGTTGTCGCCGCTGAGACCGATCCCGAAGCTGTTGTTGCCGGTATTGCCGAATCCGACATTATTGCTGCCGGTGTTGGCGAAGCCCTGGTTGGAATTACCGGCGTTGCCGAAGCCGACATTGAAGCTGCCGAGGTTACTCAGCCCGTAATTGAAATTGCCGAAGTTGCCGGAGCCGATATTGGAGAGACCGATATTGTAATTGCCGAAGTTCTGGTTGCCGACGTTACCGCCACCCCAGTTGAAGCTGCCGAGGTTGCCAAAGCCGCGGTTTTCGCTGCCGAGGTTGGCGAAACCGATGTTGGAGTCGCCGAGGTTTCCGTTGCCGTAGTTGCTGTTTCCGACGTTGCCGAAACCCCAGTTGCTGCGCCCGACGTTGGCAAAGCCGTAGTTGGTGCCCGCGGACGGCCCGCCGAAGAAGCCGGAAATATTGTTGCCGTTGTTGAAGCCGCCCGAGATGAATGCCGGCGTCGCGAAGTCCAGAAAGCTCGAGTTGTTCAGGCCGGATACGGTGTTGCCCTTGTTGAGAATGCCCGAGATGAAGGTGCCGGTGTTGGCGATACCGGATGCCCCGACAGCGCCTTCCGAGCTGTTGAAGATGCCGGAGTTGTTGGCACCGGAGTTGAAGATCCCGGATGCGGCGCCGTCGCCGCTGTTGAAGAAGCCGGACGACGGGGTGGTCGTGGAGTTGAAGAAACCCGGACCGTTGGTCAGGAAGTGGCCCTGATTATCACCACGCCACAGGAACCCGTTGTCGTAATTGCCGGTGTTGAAAGCGCCGGTGTTGACGTTGCCCGGGTTGAAGAAACCGGTGTTGTAATTGCCATCGTTGAAGAAGCCGGTGTTGTAGCGGCCCAGATTGAAGCCGCCGGTATTGCTGTTGCCCGGGTTGAAGAAGCCGGTGTTGTAGTTGCCGCTGTTGCTCCATCCGGTGTTGGCGATTCCGGTGTTGAAGATGCCGGTGTTGGCCTCTCCGGAGTTTCCGATTCCGGTGTTGAAGCTGGTACCGGAGTTGCCGATGCCGAAGTTTCCGTTGCCGGAGTTTCCGATGCCGAAGTTATTGGTGCCCGAGTTGAACAGACCGACATTGCCGGTGCCCGAGTTCAGGCCGCCATATCCCGATAACGCGTTCCCGAAGAGCCCGATGCCCTGGTTTCCGTTGCCGGTGTTGCCGAAGCCGATGTTGTTGTTGCCGGTGTTGCCGATGCCGATATTGCCGCTGCCGGTATTGCCGAAGCCGATGTTGTTGAATGCAGCGGTCAAACCCGGCCCGACATTGCCGAAGCCGAAGTTCCCGGTGCCGAGGTTCCCGCTGCCGATGTTGCTGTTGCCGATGTTCCCGGAACCGAAATTAAGGTCACCGATGTTGCCATTGCCGATATTGCCTTCACCGATATTGGCGAGGCCGACATTGCGGAAGGTTCGGCCGGCGGCCGCCGAGATCGCGTCCAGAAGCGGCACAGAGGCGGCCGGCGACGCACCGAGCAGGTCCTGCAAACCGGTCGGGAAGGGATTCAATCCGGCAGCTGCCGACGCGACACCGGTGTAGTAGTTGAACATCGCGGTCACGTCCTGAGCCCACATCTGCTCATAGACGGCCTCGGCCGCCGCGATTGCCGGTGCGTTCTGGCCCAGGATGTTGGACAGGACCAGCGAGACGAACTGGTTGCGGTTGGCCGAGATGATGAGCGGATTGACGGTCGCCGACACAGCCGCTTCGAATGCGGCTGCGGCAACCCGGGCCTGGGCCCCGGCCTGTTCGGCCTGGGTGGCGGCGCTGCTCAGCCAGCCAAGGTAGGGGGCCGCCGCGCTTGCCATGGCCATCGCTGATGCGCCCTGCCACGACGACCCCACCAGCCCCGACGTGAGCGAGGAAAAAGAGGACGCGGCCATGCCCAGTTCGGCGGCCAAGGCATCCCACGCCATCGCGGCACGCAGGATCGGATCCAGCCCGGCCCCGAAGAGCAGTCGTGCCGAATTGATCTCGGGGGGCAGTACCGCGAAACTCATCACCCGTCCCTATCCGACACAGGACCGCCACCGATGCGGCGAAGGCAGATGACTATTCAACAGCTGTCGGACAAGAATGTCCGATTGATTCTGAAAAAATTCGGAGAAGTTTCGCAGCGTCAGACGCGGATGGAAAATGCGGCACTTAACGCGTCGCGGGAGCCGGCTTTTCGATAGCCGCCCCGGCGTAATGCGTCCGTCGGGGCGGCCATCGGCTCGAAGCAGATCACGTCCTCACCCGGGGGCGCGAAGATCTGCGCCGCGGTGTAGCCCTGCTCGAAGCACACCTCCATGCGGCGAGCGCCGGCACTCACCGCGAAGACGGCGCCCTCGCCGACGCTGTCGTAGGCGTCGTCGAACGTGTCAGTGCCAAGTCGTTGCGAGCGGGCGGGTTGCGCGACGGCCTCGCCGGTCGGCAGTCCGCGGTCGTCCAGAGACAGGTGGCGCAGCGGCGGCGTCTCGATCACCCACTCGGAGCGGTCGGTGTTCGGCAGCTGGAGGTACGGGTGGTAGCCGAAGCACAATGGGACGGCGCGATCACCCGTCGGCGTCACGGTGGTGCGCAGGGTCAGAGTCCGCTGGGCGAGTCCCACCGTCACGGTGAGCACGTGGGGATAAGGGAAGCTGGCCAGCAGTCGCTCGTCGCCGCCGAAATCCAGCTCGGCGCTGAGTTCACTGGCCGACTCGGATGTCACGCGCCACCCCGGGTACGCGGCCAGCACGCCGTGGATGGGCAACCCCGCGGGGTCTGCTCGCACCCCGTGCTCACCGGGCCGCAGCCTCACCGTCACGCCCTCGGCCTCATATGTATTGGCGCTCAACCGGTTTGCCCAGGGATACAGCACCGGAATGCCCATCGTCTTGCCGTTCTCGAGATATGCCTCGAGCCCCCTCCGCTGGCCGAGCAACTCCACGCCCGCATCGGTCAGCGAGGTGCCGATCATTCCCGCACTGGGCACGAACCGGGCCTCGACCGATGACGACGGGTCGCGCAGCGTGACGACGTGCACCAGATCCTCCTGAGGAACTATCGCGACAGTGGGTCGTGCTGAATGTTGCGCGCCGGAGCACCTTTGGCGATGAGCGCGGCCTTGGTTGCGCGGACCATCCCGGGGCCGCCGCAGATCAGGATCTGCCGGTCGCCCCAGGCGCCGTACCTGGTGACCACCTCCGGCAGCCGGCCCGTCTGGCGTACGTGCAGCCCCCGGGGCGGCGACAGGTCGGGGTAGTCGGCCGCCCAAGCCGGGTCGTTGTTGTACTCCGATACCGGTGAGACGGACAGCCACGGGTTGTGCGCCGCCACCTGCCACAGCGTGCGCAGGTCGTAGAGCTCGCAGCGGTAGCGCGCACCGAAGAACAGATGCACCCTCGGGTTCACTCCGAAGCGGCTGAGGTCCATGATCAGCGTTCGCAACGGAGCCAGGCCGGTGCTGCCGGCGACCATCAGCACGTCCCCGCCGTCGCGGTCGACATGCAGGCCGCCGTGCGGGCCGGACAGCCGCCACCGGTCGCCGGGCCGGGTCTCGCCGACGATCGCGTTGCTCACCAGGCCGCCGGGCACGATGCGGACGTGGAACTCAATGCCACCGCCCGGGTCGGCGGGGATGGCGGGGGACAGATAGCGCCAGCGGCGCGGACATTGCGGAACCTGCACATTGACGTACTGCCCGGGGTGGTAGTGCAGCGGGCGGTCCATGTGTAGCCGGACGACGGCCAGGTCGCGGGATACCCGGTTGTGTTCGATGACGGTGCCGTCCAGCCAGGCGGGCGCGTCGTCGGAGTCGGCGGCACCGCTCATCACCCCGGCGAACAGGTTGAGGGACTGGTCAGCGGCCTCTTGGACCGCGCCGGTCCAGGCGCTGCCCAGGTGGCCGCGCAGGCTGGAGTACAACGCCCGGCGCAGCGTCTCGTAGTGGGCCGGCAGGACGCCGTACTTGCGGTGATCGCGGCCCAGCTGGGCCAGGAAGGCCACCGGCTCGTCGGCCCGCTGGGCAACGAGCTCGCCGTACAGCCAGTGCATCGCCTGGGCGAAAGCGGCACGCTGGCCGCTCATTTCGGGTGGGAACAGGTCGCGCACCGAGTTGTCCAGGGCAAACCACTGGGTGTAGAAGCGGTGCACCAGCCCGGTGTCGTCGGGGCTGAAGGCGTCGCGCAACACCTGTAACGCTTCCCGGTCCTCGAGCCCCACGGACGCCGATTCTAGGCGCGTGCCCGGCCCTCGCGCGGATCCGGGAAAAAAGTTAGAGTTGAGCGGAACAGACTCAACCTTGACGGCGTTGGAGTACGCGAGAAGATTTTTACCTACGCATAAGAACGGAGGGGTCGTGGACTCTTTTAACCCGACAACTAAGACACAGGCGGCCCTGACGTCGGCGCTGCAGGCTGCTTCGGCGGCCGGTAACCCCGAAATCAGGCCCGCGCATCTGCTGATGGCGCTGCTGACGCAGAACGACGGGATCGCCGCACCACTGCTGGAGGCTGTCGGTGTAGACCCCGCCACCATCCGCGCCGAGGCGCAGCGCCTGCTGGACAAGCTGCCTCAGATCAGCGGTTCCAGTTCGCAGCCGCAGCTGTCCCGTGAGTCGTTGGCGGCCATCACCGCCGCCCAGCAACTGGCTACCGAGATGGACGACGAATTCGTCTCCACCGAGCACCTGATGGTCGGGCTGGCCACCGGTGACTCCGAGGTCGCCAAGGTGCTGACCGGCCACGGCGCATCCCCGCAGGCCCTGCGGGAGGCGTTCGTCAAGGTGCGCGGCAGCGCGCGGGTGACCAGCGCCGACCCGGAAGCCACCTACCAGGCCCTGGAGAAGTACTCCACTGACCTGACCGCCCGCGCCCGCGAGGGCAAACTCGATCCGGTCATCGGACGTGACAACGAGATTCGCCGGGTGGTGCAGGTGCTGTCTCGCCGCACCAAGAACAACCCGGTGCTCATCGGTGAGCCCGGCGTCGGCAAGACCGCCATCGTGGAGGGCCTGGCGCAGCGCATCATCGCCGGTGACGTGCCGGAAAGCCTGCGCGACAAGACCGTCATCTCCCTGGACCTGGGCTCGATGGTGGCCGGCGCGAAGTACCGCGGTGAGTTCGAGGAACGGCTCAAGGCCGTGCTCGACGACATCAAGAACTCGGCCGGGCAGATCAT
Source organism: Mycobacterium sp. TY814 (assembly GCF_030755175.1). Lineage (NCBI taxonomy): Bacteria > Bacillati > Actinomycetota > Actinomycetes > Mycobacteriales > Mycobacteriaceae > Mycobacterium > Mycobacterium sp. TY814. Next base: position 2,329,997 of record NZ_JAUFRY010000001.1, on the reverse strand, counting down.
CACATTCATCGACGAGTTGCACACCATCGTCGGCGCCGGCGCGACCGGCGAATCGGCGATGGACGCGGGCAACATGATCAAGCCGATGCTGGCCCGCGGCGAACTGCGCCTGGTGGGCGCGACCACGCTCGACGAGTACCGCAAGTACATCGAGAAGGACGCCGCTTTGGAGCGGCGCTTCCAGCAGGTGTTCGTCGGCGAGCCGTCGGTGGAGGACACCGTCGGCATCCTGCGGGGGCTCAAGGACCGCTACGAGGTGCATCACGGCGTGCGCATTACCGACTCCGCGCTGGTGGCCGCGGCCACGTTGAGTGACCGCTACATCACCGCCCGCTTCCTGCCGGACAAGGCCATCGACCTGGTCGACGAGTCGGCCAGCCGGCTGCGGATGGAAATCGACTCCCGGCCCGTCGAGATCGACGAGGTCGAGCGGCTGGTGCGCCGGCTGGAAATCGAAGAGATGGCGCTGGCCAAAGAAGAGGATGCCGCGTCCAAGGAGCGCTTGGAGAAGCTGCGCGCCGAGCTGGCCGACAAAAAGGAAGAGCTGGCCGAGCTGACGACGAGATGGCAGAACGAGAAAAACGCCATCGACATCGTCCGCGAGCTCAAGGAGCAGCTCGAAGTCCTGCGCGGGGAGTCCGAGCGCGCCGAGCGCGACGGCGACCTGGCCAAGGCCGCCGAGTTGCGGTACGGCCGCATTCCCGAGGTCGAGAAGAAACTCGACGCCGCTCTGCCGCATGCGGAGGCCCGCGAGGGCGTGATGCTCAAGGAGGAGGTCGGTCCCGACGACATCGCCGACGTGGTGTCGGCGTGGACGGGCATTCCCGCCGGCCGGCTGCTCGAAGGCGAGACCGCCAAGCTGCTGCGCATGGAGGACGAGCTGGGCAAGCGCGTCGTCGGCCAGAAGAAGGCCGTGCAGGCCGTGTCTGACGCGGTGCGCCGCAGCAGGGCCGGCGTCGCCGACCCGAACCGGCCCACCGGCTCGTTCATGTTCCTCGGCCCCACCGGTGTGGGTAAGACGGAGCTGGCAAAAGCGTTGGCGGACTTCCTGTTCGACGACGACCGCGCCATGGTCCGCATCGACATGAGCGAGTACGGCGAGAAGCACTCGGTGGCCCGGCTGGTCGGTGCGCCCCCCGGCTACATCGGTTACGACCAGGGTGGTCAGCTGACCGAGGCCGTGCGGCGTCGCCCGTACACGGTGATCCTGTTCGACGAGATCGAGAAGGCCCACCCGGACGTGTTCGACGTGCTGTTGCAGGTGCTCGACGAGGGCCGGCTGACCGACGGTCAGGGCCGCACGGTCGACTTCCGCAACACCATCCTGATCCTGACCTCCAACCTGGGATCCGGAGGCACCGAGGAGCAGGTGCTGGCCGCGGTGCGCTCGGCGTTCAAGCCGGAGTTCATCAACCGGCTCGACGACGTGATCATCTTCCACGGCCTCGAGCCCGGTGAGCTGGTCCAGATCGTCGACATCCAGCTCGCTCAGCTGGACAAGCGGCTGGCGCAGCGGCGCCTGCAGCTCGAGGTGTCGCTGCCGGCCAAGCAGTGGTTGGCGCAGCGGGGCTTCGACCCGGTGTACGGCGCCCGGCCGTTGCGCCGGTTGGTGCAGCAGGCGATCGGCGACCAGCTGGCCAAGCTGCTGCTGGCCGGCGAGGTGCACGACGGCGACGTGGTGCCCGTCAACGTCAGCCCGGACGGCGACTCGCTGATCCTGGGCTGAGACCGCTAATCAGTCTGTCGGGGCCGGTTGCCCAGCTCGAATTCTCGGGTCTGGGCGCCGGCCTCGATGACTGTCTGCAGCAGTTTGCGCGCCGCCGGCTCGGCCAGGGTTTGGCGGAACAGCTGGTCCTCGACCCGCAGGCCGGTGTCGAAATCACCGGCCGCCGCACCCGCTGCATCAATGGCGCGCTTGGCGGCCGCGACCGCCGTCGCCGGAGCCGACGCGATGCGCCGGGCCAATCTGTCCACGAACCGCCTCAGCTGATCGGGCGGTAACGCGCGGTCGACATACCCCCAGGCTTCCGCGGTCGCGGCGTCGACGTCCATGCCGCCGAGAATCACTTCCAGCGCCCGTCCGCGGCCGATCAGCCGGGGCAGGCGTTGGGTGCCGCCGCCGCCGGGAATGATCCCGAGCGCGACTTCCGGCTGGCCGAAGACCGCTCTGCCGAGCGCGGCATAGCGCATGTCGAACGCCGCCGCCCATTCGCTGCCGCCACCGCGGCAGATGCCCTCGATGACGGCGATGGTGGCCTTCGGCACGGTCCGGAAGCTCTCCATCGCGGCGTGGAACGGGCTGAGCTCGTCGTGCAGCCCGGTGTCCTCGACCGGCAGGTCAAGGATCATGCCGACGTCTGCGTGCGCGATGAAGAACTCGGGATCGGCCGAGTCGACCACCAGCACCCGCACCTCGTCGTCGGCCGCCACCTCCCGGGTGAGCCGGACGATCTCCTGCATCAACGGGATGTCCAGCAGGTTGATCGGCGGGTTGTCGACGGTGGCCCGGCAGATCCCGTCTGCGCTGGCGACCCGGATGAGCCGGTAACCCGGATAAGTCATGCTCCCCCCTAAGCCTTTTACGCCTCCGTGATTTTCACAAACCCCTGTTGCACCAGCTGGGTGAGCCGCGCCATCGCGTTGCGGTTGACCTTGATGCCGGGAATCAGATCGGCGTTGCCCCAGCCCATGGCCCGGGCGGTGGCGCCGCACAGTTCGACCTGCGCGCCCTTGGCGATCAGCCCTTCGATGACCGCCTTGTACGGATTGCCGGTCGCGACGTGCCGATTCGTGTTGTAGGTCTGGTCGTCCAGGGTGACGTGGCCCGCGTTCGTGTGGAACACCACGACCACGTCTGGTTTCACTTTCCATGCCGCGGCATCGGCGATGACGATGCCGGCGTGGAACAGCACGGCCGGCATATCGCCCTCGAACGTCAGCGAGGCCACGCTGAACACCACCTTCACCTCGTCGAGTTCGACCGGGACGTCGATGTGCAGTTCCTTCGCCGCCATCAGCTACTCCTCTTGTCAGGGCTGACCGCCACCTTTGCCGCCGGATCCACCGGTGCCGCCGACGCCGCCATTCTTCCCGATTGGATCTTTGCCTTCGGTCGGGATGCCGCCGCCCTGGCCAGGCAGGCCTTTCCCCGGACCGCCGGCACCGCCGAAGCCTCCGTCACCTCCAGCGCCGCCGTTACCTAACTCTGAGATGCCGCCGGTACCGCCCGTGCCCCCCTTCCCGCCGTTGCCGCCGGGATTGGTGGCGGTGCCAGTGCCGCCCTGGCCTCCAATGCCGCCTTGCCCACCGACCCCGCCGGTGCTGGCACCCTTGCCAAGCCCTCCTGTGCCGCCGGAGCCGGCAGCGCCGCCCGGGGCCTGCGGGTTTCTCGCGTCTCCGCCGTTGCCGCCCGCCCCGCCATTGCCACCGCCCTCGCCCGCACCCCCGATGCCTCCGTTGCCCCCGGTACCGCCGGCCGCGGAGCTGAACGCATCCCCGCCGTCCCCGCCGACCCCGCCCGTACCGCCCATCCCGTTGGTTGCGGCCCCGCCGTTTCCGCCCGCGCCGCCGCTACCGGCCCTGTTGCTCTGGGTGCCACTCCAGCCGCCGGCGCCGCCGTTGCCGCCGTCACCACCATCACCACCATTGCCGGTGCCGCCGTTCCCGCCCTGGCCCCCGGTTCCGCCACTTGCCACCCCGGAGTTGCCGCCGGTGCCACCGTCTCCGCCTCTGCCGCCCGGGCCGGCGGTGCCGTTTCCGCCGTTGCCACCGTTGCCGCCGTCCCCACCGAGGACGGGCGAGAATGCGGTCCCGGCCGCGGAGCCACCGGTGCCGCCATTGCCGCCGGCAATACCGTTGCCGCCCTTGCCGCCGGCGCCACCGTCACCTCCACTTCCTCCGGCGCCGAATCCGCCTCCCTGTCCGCCGGCTCCACCGGCACCCCCGGCCGCGGAGCTACCACCGTCACCGCCGTCGCCACCGCTGCCGCCGTTGCCGCCCGTGCCGGAGTTGGCCTGATAGCCGCCGCCGTCACCGCCCTTGCCGCCTTGACCGGCGGTGACTGCGGTGCCGTTGAGGCCGTCAGTGGCCTTGCCGTTGGCGCCTGAGCCACCTGCCCCGCCGATGCCGCCCACCCCGGAGTTGCCGCCATTCCCGCCATTGCCGCCGGTGCCGCCAATCGGGTTAGTGGGAGGTCCGCTCGTGCCGGTTGAGCCGTTGCCGCCAGTGCCCGGCGTTCCTGCTTTGCCACCGTGCCCGCCGGCGCCGCCTACGCCGCTGGCGGCTTGGCCGGTCGAGCCGCTGCCACCAGAACCCCCATCGCCACCTTGACCGCCGTTGCCGCCGTTGCCGGCGTTGCCGCCGTCGGCACCGTTCAGGCCGGGGGCGGCGCCGTTGGCGCCGTTCAGACCGTCACCGCCGGCCCCTCCCGCGCCCGCGTGGCCGCCGGCTCCGCCGACCCCACCGCCGCCGCCCTGCGCGCCCCCATTGCCGCCCGCGCCGCCACTGCCCCCATTGCCGCCCTTGCCGCCGTCGGTGCCATTGCCGGTCGGCGCGGTGCCGCCGGCCGCCCCGTTCGCGCCGTTCCCGCCGATGCCGCCGACCCCGCCGTTGCCGTAGCGTCCGCCGTCGCCACCGCGACCGCCGGCCGCCCCGTTCGCCCCCGGCGTGGTGCCGTCCGCGCCGGTGCCCCCGGCCCCGCCGTCACCACCGCTGGTCGGCGTGAGTCCGGCACTTCCGTGCGCGCCGGCGACGAATCCGGCGCCACCGGCGCCGCCCTGCCCGCCTAGACCCGGGTCGCCGCCGTGGCCGCCGGAGCCGCCGACACCGCTGTTGACCGTCGCGATCCCGGTGGCACCGGTGCCACCGTTGCCCGCCGCACCACCGCTGCCCCCGTTTCCGCCCGCTCCGCCGAGACCCTGGCCGGCCACCTGCCCGAACGCGTTGGCGCCGCCCGCGCCGCCCGCGCCGCCGGTGCCACCGGTGCCCCCGGCGCCACCGCTGCCACCGTCGGACCCGTCGGCACCGCGGACCGGGCCCACGGCCCCGTCATGGCCGGACCCGCCCGATCCGCCCGTGCCACCGGCCCCGCCGGCGCCGCCGACCCCGCCGGTACCGAACAGGCCGGCACTTCCGCCGGTGCCACCGCTGCCGCCATTGCCGCCCGAGCCCCCGGCGCCGCCGTCGGGAACGAGGGCACTGCCGGCACCACCGGTGGACCCGGCCGCACCGGCGCCGCCGGCCCCGCCGACGCCTCCGGCGCCGAACAGCCGGGCCGCACCTCCGGCGCCACCGTCACCGCCGTTCCCGCCGGCCAGGACGGCCGCACCACCGGCACCGCCGCCACCGCCGTTTCCGTACAGCCAGCCACCGGAGCCTCCCGCGCCGCCGGTGCCCCCGGGGCCGCCCGTGCCGCCGGCGCCACCGTTGCCGATCAGCCCGGCGGCGCCGCCGGCTCCGCCGGTCAGCCCTGCGCCGCTCTGGGAGTAGCCGTTGCCCCCGTTGCCCCACAACAGACCCCCGGCCCCGCCGTTGGGGTTGGCGGCGGTGCCGTCCGCGCCGTCGCCGATCAGCGGCCGCCCGAGCAGCACCTGGGTGGGGGCGTTGATCACCTGTTCGATGAGCTGCAGCGGCGATGCGTTGGCCGCTTCGGCGCCGGCGTAGGCCAGTCCGGCGCCGCTGAGTGCCTGGACGAATTGCCGGTGAAACGTCGCCGCCTGGGTGCTCAGGAGTTGATACTGACGTCCGTAATTGCCGAACAGTGCCGCGATGGCCGCCGAGATCTCGTCACCGGCCGCGGCGGTCAGCCCGGTGGTCGGAGCCGCGGCCGCCGCGCCGGCTTCGGCCAGCGCCGCCTCGATCCGCCCGATATCCCCTGCTGCCCCCGTCAATACATCCGGCACCGCGATCAAAGACACGAGGATCCTCCTCATTGCACCAAGCCCGAACTGACGCGGAAGTGAGAATAGACTTCCGCAGGTCAGACCGCATTAGAGCGCCGTTCTGGTTCGCAAAGCCGAATTCGGTGTGTAGCGTCCTGTGATTGGGTTGTGACCTGGTCGGATTCTCTGTTCGGCTCACACAGCAGATACTCTGTTGGGGATGGTCCCCCTCTGGTTCACGCTCTCCGCACTGTGCTTCGTCGGTGCGGCGGTGTTGCTGTACGTCGATATCGATCGGCGCCGCGGCCGTAGCAGGCGCCGCAGGTCATGGGCGCGTTCGCACGGCTTCGACTACGAACGCGAATCGACCGACATCCTGCACCGCTGGAAGCGCGGCGTGATGTCGACGGTCGGCGACGTCCCCGCCCACAACGTCGTGCTGGGCCAGATCCGCGGCGAAGCCGTCTACATCTTCGACCTCGAGGAGGTCGCGACGGTCATCGCGCTGCACCGCAAGGTGGGCACCAACGTCGTCGTCGACCTGCGGCTCAAGGGGCTCAAGGAGCCGCGCGAGAGCGATATCTGGTTGCTCGGCGCCATCGGTCCGCGCATGGTCTACTCCACCAATCTCGACGCCGCCCGGCGGGCCTGCGACCGGCGCATGGTCACCTTCGCGCACACCGCGCCGGACTGCGCCGAGATCATGTGGAACGAGCAGAACTGGACCCTGGTCGCCATGCCGATCGCCAGCACACGTGCGCAGTGGGACGAAGGTCTGCGAACGGTGCGCCAATTCAACGACCTACTACGGGTATTGCCGCCGTTGCCTGCGGAAACCCCGCAGGAGGAAGGCGAGTCCGAAGGCCGCCGCAACGCGTCCCCCGGCCGTCCGCTGGCCCCGGCCGCCCGCGCGGAACTTCCGCAGCGTCACGCCCAGGTGGACCCGGCCGCCGGGGTCATACCCGATGCCGCTCGTCGCGCCGCGGAGCCCGTTGCCCGCGAGGAGAGCCGTACCGAAGGCGTCCGGCGTCCGCCGCGAACGGGACGCAACGGCCAGCAGGCCAGCAACTACCAGCACTGAGAGCACATGCCTCGACCTGTTGCGCTGATCACTGGGCCCACGTCCGGCATCGGAGCCGGATACGCGCGCCGCTACGCCCGCGACGGCTATGACCTGGTGCTGGTCGCCCGCGACGCACAACGCCTCGAGGAACTGGCCGGCGAACTGCAATCCCAGGCCGGCGACATCGAAATCCTGGCCGCGGATCTTGCGGACGCCGCCGACCGTGACAAAGTGGCCGACCGGCTGGCTGCGGGAGTGCAGGTGCTCGTCAACAACGCCGGCTTCGGGATGTCCGGCGAATTCTGGGCGACCGATCCGGCGGACCTGCAGAGGCAACTCGACGTCAATGTCGCCGCCGTTATGCACCTGACTCGTGCCGCGCTGCCGGCCATGATGAACGCGGCAACCGGCACCGTCATCAACATCGCCAGCGTTGCCGGTCTACTGCCCGGCCGGGGCTCGACCTACTCGGCGTCCAAGGCGTGGGTCATCTCGTTCAGCGAAGGACTCGCAAACGGGTTGCAGGGCACCGGCGTTGGTGTGCACGCGGTGTGCCCCGGCTACGTGCACACCGAATTCCACAGTCGCGCCGGATTGGACATGGCGCAGGTGCCGTCGTTCATGTGGCTGCAAGTCGACGACGTGGTCCGGGAAAGCCTTGCCGACATCGCACGTGGCAAGGTCGTCGTCGTGCCGGGCGTCCAATACAAATTCCTGGTCAGCACGGGCCGGGCCATGCCGCGGCGGCTGGCGATGCTGTTCACCAAACGATTCGGTGGTGGTCGTGGCCGGACCTGATCCGCAGGCCAAGGCCGAGCTTGCCGAACTCGTGCGCCGGCTGTCAGTGGTGCACGGCAGGGTCACCCTGTCCTCGGGCAAGGAGGCCGACTACTACGTCGACCTGCGCCGCGCCACCCTGCATCATCGGGCGTCCGCGCTCATCGGCCGGCTGATGCGGGAGATCACCCAGGACTGGGACTACGCACTGGTCGGTGGGCTGACGTTGGGCGCCGACCCGGTGGCGACCGCCATCATGCATGCGCCCGGTCGCCCGATCGACGCATTCGTGGTCCGCAAGTCGGTGAAAACCCATGGGATGCAACGACTTATCGAGGGATCCGAGGTGTCGGGCCAGCGGGTGCTGGTGGTGGAGGACACCAGCACCACGGGCGGCTCCGCGCTGACGGCAGTGCGCGCCGTCCGCGACGCCGGCGGTGAGGTGATCGGCGTGGCGACCGTGGTGGACCGCGCCACCGGAGCCGCCGAGGCGATCGAAGCCGAGGGTGTGCCCTACCGCAGCGTGCTGGGACTCGCCGATCTGGGGCTGGGCTAGGCCGCGTGCGCGTTCGCGATGCGCTGGTTTTCGCGCTGGCCTTGTGCTGTGCGGTGAGTTGTTCGGGTTCGGATCGGTCCGGCCGGGTCTTCGGAGCCCCCAGCGCCCGGATTGGTGAATCGCTGGCCGTGCTGGGCTGGAACATGTCGGTGTCGAATCTGCGGTGGGCGCAGGACTACGTGCTGGTCGATGTCGACGCATCGCCTGCGGATCCAAAAGCGCCGCGCGCCAAGGCCGAAGACATCCGCTTCGGTCTCTACGGCGCGCTGTCGCATCCGATGGAAGTCAACGCGCTGGGCAGCTGTGACGACGCCATCACCAAGGTGCCCGACATCAGCTCGCCCGCGAAAACATTGCCGGACCGGCTGACCGGCACGGTCTGTCTGGGCCCGCTGAAGGAGCGCAGCGCCGTGCGGGGCGTCTACAGCTACTCGCCCCACGATCGGATCGCCGGTACCTCGGCGGCGTACGCAGCGCCATTTCCGGTGGGCCTGCCGCCGACGAACGTCAACGACACCGGTCTGGTGGTCAAGTCCACCAACGTGTCGGCATGGCGGGCCGACGGTCTCCCGATCAACAAGGCGCAGTTGGGTGACCCGGGGGCGTTCAAGGGCGACGGCTACATGTTGCTGAACCTGGAAGCCGGCGCCATCGGGGCCCAGTACCGGGACGAATCCGCCCGTCGCGGTGGACCTCTCATGCTGGTCGCGGCCCCAAGTCTGCCCGGGCGTGGGTTGAGCCCGGCCTGCGCGGCCTACGGGTCGTCGGTGCTGGTGCTGCCCGACGACTCGCGGGACTCGATTCAGCTCAACGCATCGTTGTGCACCCAGGGCGAGATCAGTCAGGCGCTGTTGTATGCGACCGTGTCGATCGAAGGCACCCACGCCGCGGTGTGGACCGCCAAGTGAGCGAGCCCGGGCCCACCGAATGGGGAGCTCCCGCGACCGGCGTCGGACCCTGGGCCGGAGTGCTGCCCGACGACCCACGCTATGACCCAGATTTGTTGCGCGACGGCGATTCTCGTAATGTCGTCGACGCCTACCGGTACTGGACCCGGGAAGCCATCATCGCCGACATCGACCGTCGCCGGCACCCCCTGCACATCGCGATCGAGAACTTCGGGCACGACGCCAACATCGGCTCGGTGGTGCGCACCGCCAACGCCTTCGCCGTGGATACCGTGCACATCGTCGGCCGCCGCCGGTGGAACCGCCGCGGGGCGATGGTGACCGACCGGTATCAGCGGTTGTGCCACCACGACAGCGCCGCCGAACTGATGGAGTTCGCGGCCGCGGCGGGTCTGGCCGTGGTCGCCGTCGACAACGTCCCCGGTGCCACCAGGCTGGAAGAGACCTCGCTGCCCCGGGACTGTCTGCTGGTATTCGGCCAGGAGGGTCCGGGCATCACCGATGACACCCGCACCGGCGCGGCACTGACCGTATCGATCGCGCAGTTCGGGTCGACCCGCAGCATCAATGCCGGTGTGGCAGCGGGCATTGCGATGCACGCCTGGATTCGGCAGCACGCCGATCTGACGCACGCCTGGTAGCGCTCTCAGCCGGGCAGGCCGTCGCTTCCGGCCGTCCCGGCGGTGTCCTGCTAGTGCGGCCTGGCGGGTCTCATCTTGAACGAGACCTCGAGCTTGATGCGGTAGGTGATCTTGCCGCTGGCGTCCACGGCCAGGTCCTGCTCGATGACCCGGGCCACCCGGATGTCATCGACGCTCTCCCGCGCCCGCTCCACCGCCTCGGTTGCCGCCTGCTCCCATGACGTGGGGCTGGTCCCGATGATGTCGATCACCTTGTACACGCTCATGGGGGTAAAGCGTATAGCTACTTCGTGCCGAGATACCCGCATCGGGTGTGCGCGCGTGGATTCGAGTGTGCGAGGGCATCGCGAGTTCGGCGATTCTGCCGCGGTGGACGCACGGGCGAGGTCGCCGGTGCACACTCGACGCGGCTAACTCCACAAGGTGACGTGCACCTTCGGCCGGAACCGCGTCACGCCCACGCCGCTGCCGCGGATCATCGCCTGGATGCAGCGCGGTGTGGTGATGAAGCGGACGAGTTCGGACACCGCGGGCTGACGCGCCGACGGCGCCAGGGTCATCACGCACCACTCGCCGGCCTTGTCCAGCCCCGGCCCGGTCACATGCGCCAACCGGCCGGCGGCAAGGTCTTTGGACACCGCGAAGCCGATGGTCAGCGTCGCGCCCCCGACCCGCAGCACCTCTTCCAGCGCCGCGGCGTCGCTCTGGAAGATTCTTTGCTGTGACTCCGGAATCGCCAAGTCGCCCAACATGTTTGCGATCTCGCCGTCCACGCTGCCGGCCGACGGCCCGAGCATCCACTGCTGCTGGCGGAGCAGCGCAGGAGTCGGAACACCCACGGCAAGAGGACTTTTCGGTGCCACCACGGTGATGATCTGATACTTCAGGAACGGGCGTACGAACAGATCGGCGCTACCAGAACTCTCGCTGGCCGGCCCGATCGCGATGTCCACCGCCCGCGACCGGATGAGGTCGCGGAACTGACTCGTCGGATGCACGCTCAACTCCACCGACAGATCGTCGGCCCGCGACGAGAACAACTCGATGAGTCCCGGTGCGGCGTGCTCGGCGAAGGTGCTCGAGGCGGCGATGCGCAACAGCCGCCGGCCGTGCGCGGCCTCGGTGACCTCGATGGCCGTTTGCTGTTGCAGCCCGAGGATTTCCACCGCCCGGCTGGCGAGCCGCAGGCCGCCGGGGGTGAACGCCAGCCCGGCCCCGGTCCGGGTGAACAGCGGGTCGTCGAGCTCTTTGCGCAATGCGGTGACGTGCATCGAGATTCCGGCGTCGGACATGCCGAGTTCGGCGGCAGCGGCGCGCACCGAGCCCAGTCGCACCACCGCCGAATAGGCCCGAAGTTGAGCCGGGGTCATGCCGATGAGCCTACGTTGAGAGCATGCGTGACGTGCTTGCCGATCTGATGTCGATCTGGCGCGCGGGTGGCACCGCCGGGTTGGCGACCGTGGTGCGGACCATGCGGTCGGCGCCGAGGCAACCGGGTGCCGCGATGGTGGTAGCGCCGGATGGCTCGGTGAGCGGATCGGTGTCGGGCGGGTGCGTCGAGGGCGCCGTGTACGAACTGGCCACCGAGGTCGCGGCCAGCGGGACGCCGCGGCTGGAGCGCTACGGGATCAGTGACGATGATGCGTTCGCGGTCGGCCTCACCTGCGGCGGTGTGATCGACATCTTCGTCGAGGCGGTGTCGCAGGAGACGTTCCCCGAACTGGGCGCGGTGGCGCAGGACATCGACGCACACCGGGCGGTGGCCGTCGCGACCGTCATCGCCCATACCGACGCGCAGTGTGTCGGCCGCCGCATCGTGGTCGCTCCGGACGGCACCGCAGGTTCACTCGGCTCGGCACGTGCCGACGACGCTGTCACCGACGACGCCCGCGGCCTGCTCGCCCTGGGCCGCACCGGGATCCTGGAGTACGGGCCGGACGGTCAGCGTCGCGGCGAGGGCATGCAGGTCTTCGTGTCCTGTTTCGCGCCGCGTCCGCGGATGCTGGTCTTCGGCGCGATCGACTTCGCCGCGGCCGTGGCCCGGCAGGGCACGTTCCTGGGCTATCGCGTCACCGTGTGCGACGCGCGCCGGGTCTTCGCCACCCCGGCCCGTTTTCCGACCGCCGACGAGGTCGTCGTCGACTGGCCACACCGCTATCTCGCCGCGCAAGCGCAAGCGGGAGCGGTCGACCGGCGGACGGTGATCTGCGTGCTGACCCACGACGCCAAATTCGACGTGCCGGTCCTCGAGATCGCATTGCGCCTGGACGTCGGATACGTGGGGGCGATGGGATCGCGCCGCACCCATGACGACCGGATGCGACGGCTGCGGGCGGTCGGGCTGAGCGACACCGAACTGGCCCGGTTGTCCAGTCCCATAGGGCTGGACCTGGGTGCCCGCACGCCGGAGGAGACCGCTGTTTCGATCGCCGCCGACATCATCGCGCGGCGGTGGGGAGGGGGCGGGCGGCCGCTGGCCGAGATCGGCGGCCGGATCCACCACGACGCGGCGGAGCCGCAGGTCGAGGGCGAGTTAACGGATCACTTGACTCGTCATTGACGCCCCCGGGCCGCAGGCAGACACTTCTCGGCATGCAAGTACCTGGGCCCTTCGAATACGAACGCGCGACGAGCGTCGACCACGCCATCGGACTGCTGGACCGGCTGGGGGAGGAGGCGCGGGTGGTCGCCGGCGGGCACAGCCTGCTGCCGATGATGAAGCTGCGCATCGCCAACCCCGAATACCTGATCGACATCAACGACCTGGCGCCCGAGCTGGGCTACGTGATCACCGATCCGACGCTGGTCCGGGTCGGCGCGATGACCCGCCACCGGGAGATCCTGGAATCCGACACCCTGGCCGCGGTGTGCCCGATCTTCCGCGACGCGGAGCGGGTGATCGCCGACCCGGTGGTGCGTAACCGGGGCACTCTCGGCGGTTCGCTGTGCCAGGCAGACCCGGCCGAAGACCTGTCCACGGTGTGCGAAGTGCTCGACGCGGTGTGCCTGGTACGGGGACCTTCGGGGGAGCGCGAGATCGCGATCGACGACTTCCTGATCGGCCCGTACGAGACCGCGGTCGCCCCGAACGAGATACTCATCGAAACACGAATCCCGTTGCGGCACCGAACCTCCAGTGCATACGCCAAGGTGGAAAGACGGGTCGGTGACTGGGCGGTGACAGCCGCCGGATCGGCCGTCACGCTGGACGGCGACGAGATCGCCGCCGCCCGGGTGGGGCTGACCGCGGTGAACCCGGACCGGGCCGCGCTCGCCGAATTGTCCGCGGCACTGGTGGGCCGGCCGGCCACCGAGGAGACGTTCGCCGAAGCCGGCCGGCTGGCCGGGCAGGCCTGCGAACCGGTGACCGACGTCCGCGGCACCGCCGACTACAAACGGCACCTGGCCGGCGAACTGACCATCCGAACCCTGCGCAGCGCCGTGCAGCGCGTGCGCAATCAGCCCGAACCCGAAGGGAATTGATCACCATGCAGGTGAACATGACCGTCAACGGCGAACCGGTCAGCGCCGACGTCGAACCCCGCATGCTGCTGGTGCACTTCCTGCGGGACCAGCTGCGCCTCACCGGAACTCACTGGGGCTGCGACACGAGCAACTGCGGAACCTGCGTGGTCGACGTCGACGGCGTGCCCGTCAAGTCCTGCACCATGCTGGCCGTCATGGCGTCCGGCCACAGCGTGCGCACCGTAGAAGGGCTGGCAGCTCCGGACGGCACCCTGGACCCCGTCCAGGAAGGGTTCATGCGCTGTCACGGACTCCAATGCGGTTTCTGCACACCGGGAATGATGATCACCGCCCGCGCGCTGCTGGACCGCAACCCCGATCCCGACGAGGAGACGATCCGGGAAGCGATCTCCGGGCAGATCTGCCGCTGTACCGGATACACGACGATCGTGCGGTCCATTCAATGGGCCGCGCAGCACTCCACGACCGAGGCGACGACATCATGACGACTTTCAAAGAGGGTGCGTCCCTTCCTCCATCCCCCGAAGACACCGCGGACAACGACCAGAAGCCCTGCGGCTACGGGCGGATGCTCCGCAAGGAAGACCCGCGGTTCATCCGGGGCCGCGGCCGCTACGTCGACGACGTCGTACTGCCCGGGATGCTGCACCTGGCGATCCTGCGGTCGCCGTTCGCGCACGCGAACATCGTCAGCATCGATGTGACTGCGGCGCAGGCACATCCGAAGGTCAAAGCGGTGGTGACCGGCGCCGACCTGGCGGCCAAGGGCCTGGCCTGGATGCCGACGCTGTCCAACGACGTCCAAGCCGTGCTGGCGACCGACAAGGTGCGCTTCCAGGGTCAGGAGGTGGCGTTCGTCGTCGCCGAGGACCGTTACTCGGCGCGCGACGCGCTGGAACTGATCGACGTCGAGTACGACCCGGTGGACCCCGTCGTAGACGTCCGTAAGGCGCTTGACCCGTCGGCTCCGGTGATCCGCACCGACCTCGAGGGCAAGACCGACAACCACTGCTTCGACTGGGAGACCGGTGATGCTGCCGCCACCGACGCGGTCTTCGCGAAGGCCGACGTGGTGGTCACGCAGGAGATCGTCTATCCGCGGGTGCACCCGGCGCCGATGGAGACCTGCGGTGCGGTAGCCGATCTGGACCCGGTGACCGGGAAGCTGACGTTGTGGACCACCAGCCAGGCCCCACACGCGCACCGCACGCTGTACGCGTTGGTCGCGGGTCTGCCCGAACACAAGATCCAGGTCATCTCGCCCGACATCGGCGGCGGTTTCGGCAACAAGGTGCCGATCTATCCCGGTTATGTGTGCGCGATCGTCGCCTCGCTGGTGCTGGGCAAGCCGGTGAAGTGGATGGAGGACCGCAGCGAGAACCTCACCTCGACCGGATTCGCCCGCGACTACATCATGGTCGGTGAGATCGCGGCCACGGGCGACGGCAAGATCCTGGCGATCCGCACCAATGTGCTGGCCGACCACGGCGCGTTCAACGGCACCGCGGCGCCGGTGAAGTACCCGGCCGGCTTTTTCGGGGTGTTCACCGGCAGCTACGACCTGGAGGCCGCCTACTGCCACATGACCGCGGTATACACCAACAAGGCGCCCGGCGGTGTCGCCTACGCGTGCTCGTTCCGCATCACCGAGGCGGTGTACCTGGTGGAGCGGCTGGTCGACTGCCTGGCCTTCGACCTGAAGATGGACCCGGCCGAACTGCGGCTGCGAAACCTGCTGCGGCCGAGCCAGTTCCCGTACACCAGCAAGACCGGCTGGGTGTACGACTCCGGCGACTACGAAACCACCATGCGCAAGGCCATGGACATGATCGGCTACGACGCACTGCGCGCCGAGCAAGCCGAGAAGCGCCAGCGCGGCGAGCTGATGGGCATCGGCATGTCCTTCTTCACCGAGGCGGTGGGCGCCGGCCCGCGCAAGGACATGGACATCCTCGGTCTGGGCATGGCCGACGGGTGTGAGTTGCGCGTGCACCCGACCGGCAAAGCGGTGGTGCGCCTTTCGGTGCAGACCCAGGGCCAGGGGCACGAGACGACGTTCGCCCAGATCGTCGCCGAGGAACTCGGCATCCCGCCCGAGGACATCGACGTGGTGCACGGCGACACCGATCAGACCCCATTCGGCCTGGGCACCTACGGCAGCCGGTCCACCCCGGTGTCGGGGGCGGCGGCGGCGCTGGTGGCGCGCAAGGTCCGCGACAAGGCGAAGATCATCGCGTCGGGCATGCTGGAAGTCTCGGTGGCCGACTTGGAATGGGAGAAGGGCACATTCCACGTCAAGGGCGACCCGGCCGCGTCGGTGACCATTCAGGACATCGCGATGCGCGCGCACGGCGCCGGTGATCTGCCCGAGGGTATCGAGGGTGGCCTGGACGCGCAGATCTGCTACAACCCGTCGAACCTGACGTATCCGTACGGCGCGTATTTCTGTGTGGTGGACGTAGATCCGGGCACCGCCGTGGTGAAGGTGCGGCGGTTCCTGGCCGTCGACGACTGCGGCACCCGGATCAACCCGATGATCATCGAGGGGCAGGTGCACGGCGGCATCGTGGACGGCATCGGGATGGCGCTGATGGAGATGATCGCCTTCGACGAAGACGGCAACTGCCTGGGCGGTTCGCTGATGGACTACCTGATTCCGACCGCGCAGGAGGTGCCGCACCTGGAAACCGGGTTTACCGTCACTCCGTCGCCGCACCACCCGATCGGCGCCAAGGGCATCGGTGAATCGGCCACCGTGGGCTCGCCGCCGGCCGTGGTCAACGCGGTGGTGGATGCGTTGGCACCGTTCGGGGTTCGGCATGCCGACATGCCGCTGACGCCGTCGCGGGTGTGGGAGGCCATGCAGGGCCGGGCCAGGCCGCCGATCTGACCCGCGCGATGAGAATCAGCGAACGAGCGCAGCAATTGCGCGATGCACGAACACCGTTCGTGCACGCGACGGTGGTGCGTGCCGAGCAGCCCACCTCCGCACGCGCGGGCGACGAGGCAATCCTTCTGCCAGACGGCACCATTGAGGGATTCGTTGGCGGTCAGTGCGCGCAGAACTCGGTCCGCAAGGCCGCGCTGGGCGTGCTGCAGGCCGGCGAGAGTGTGCTGCTGCGGGTGCTGCCCGACGGCGACGTGCACTTCCCCGAGGCGCCCGGGGCCTGCGTGGTGGTCAACCCGTGCCTGTCCGGCGGCTCGCTGGAGATCTTTCTGACGCCGCAATTGCCCGCGCCGCTGATCCGCATCTACGGGGAGACCCCCATCGCCGACGCCCTGATCACGGTGTGCGGGGTGCTCGGCTACGACGCGTGCCGGGACGCCGACCTGGCCGACGCCAGCGCCGTGGTGATCGCCAGCCACGGCGGCCCGGAAGCCGAGATCATCCGCGCCGCAATCGATCACGGAGTCGGCTACATCGGTTTGGTGGCCAGCAAGGTGCGCGGTGCCTCGATACTGAGCACCCTGGACCTCGCCAACGACGAACTGTCCCGTATTCACACCCCGGTCGGGGTTGCGATCGGAGCCAAGACGCCACCGGAGATCGCCGTGGCGATCGCCGCGGAACTCATCGCCGCGCTGCGCGGCGGCACGCTCACCCGCGCGGTGCGCACCGACTCCGCGCCGAGTACGGCCGTCGACCCGTTGTGCGGCATGACCGTGAGTACCGGCCCGGACACCCCACACCTGCTGGTGGCCGGCACCGACTACTGGTTCTGCTGCTCGGGCTGCCGCACCGCCTTCGCCGAGCGGCAGGGCTCATGAGCGTGCCGTTCGTCACCGGTGTGGTGCTGGCCGCGGGCGCCTCCCGCCGCCTCGGCCAGCCTAAACAGGTTCTGCCCCTTGGAGATACGACTCTGCTGGGCGCGACGCTGGATGTCGCGCGGACCGCCGGCTTCGATCAGTTGATCATCACCCTGGGCGGCGCCGCGCACCTGGTTCGCGACAAGGTCACACTGGACGGGCTCGACGTCGTCAGCGTCGACGACTTCGGCACCGGATGCTCGGCATCGCTGCGGGTGGCTCTGGGCCAGGTGGATCCGCGGTCGGGCGGCATCGTGCTGATGCTCGGCGACCAGCCCGGGGTCGACCCGGCCGACATGCGGCGGATCAGCGCCGAGGGCGGCGATATCGTGGTCTGCCGCTACACCGACGGGATCGGACACCCATTCTGGTTCAGCCGCAACGTGTTCGGCGACCTCGCGCAGCTGCACGGCGACAAGGGGGTGTGGAAGCTGATCGAGTCAGGCCGTTACCCGGTTTGCCACCTGCAGGTCGACCGGCCCGTTCCACTCGATGTGGACACCTGGGAGGACTATCAGCGACTGTTGGCGACCGCGCCATGACGTTTGCCGGCCCCGACGACGTCGTCCGCCGATTCGACGCACACGACTACCTCCTGGACACCGGGACCGCGTCGGCCATTTACCTGGCCGCACAGCTCGGCAGGCCACTGCTGCTGGAAGGCGAACCCGGCGTCGGTAAGACCACCGCTGCCAAAACGCTTGCGACGGTGCTTGATACGCCCTTGATCCGGCTGCAGTGCTACGAGGGCCTGACCGCCGGCGAGGCGCTCTACGACTGGAATTACCAGCGACAACTGTTGTCCATCCGGCTGGCCGAGGCCAGCGGTGCCGCGATGACCGAAGGCGAGTTGTACACCGAGGCCTACCTGGTGGACCGCCCGATACTGCAATGCGTGCGCCACCGCGGACCGACGCCGCCGGTGCTGCTGATCGACGAAATCGATCGCGCCGACGACGAATTCGAGGCACTGCTGCTGGAGTTTCTGGGTGAGGCCGCGGTCACCGTCCCCGAGTTGGGCACGTTCGCCGCCGAGCGTCCGCCGATCGTCGTCCTCACCTCCAACCGCAGCCGTGATCTGCACGACGCGCTGCGGCGCCGGTGCCTGTACCACTGGATCGACTACCCCGAACCGGCCCGGGCCGCCGCGATCGTGCGCCGCACGGTACCGGGGGCGACCGCGCCGCTGATCGAGCGTGCCACCCAATTCATCGGCGCCGCCAGAGCACTCGATCTGGACAAGCCGCCCGGGATCGCCGAGACCGTCGACTGGGTCGCCGCCCTGGTCGCGCTCGGGGTCTCCGATCTGGTCGACGAGTCGGCGGCGATCAGCTTGGGTGCATTGGCCAAGACGCCCGACGACCGCACTGCGATCCGCGATGCATTGGTGGAATACAGCCGAACATGAAAGGACTCTCACGATGAAGATCGCCAACCAGTTCACCGTCAGCGCGCCCATCGAAGAAGCGTGGGACGTGCTCTGCGATCTGGAACGGGTGATCCCGCTGATGCCGGGGGCGCAACTGGTCGGCCACGAGGGCGAGGACTACCTGGGCAAGGTCAAGGTCAAGGTAGGGCCGGTCACCAGCGAATTCACCGGCAAGGTGCATTTCATCGAGCAGGACCGCGCGCAACATCGCGCGATCTTCGACGCCAAGGGCAAAGAAGCACGCGGAACCGGCAACGCGGCGGCCACCGTCACCGCGCAACTGCAGGCCGCGGGCGAGCGCACCAACGTGACCGTCGATACCGACCTCAAGATCGTCGGCAAGCTGGCGCAGTTCGGCAGCGGCATGCTGCAGCAGGTGTCGGAGAAGTTGTTGGGACAGTTCGTGGAATCCCTGGAAGCCGAGCTGGCGGCACAGGGCGGCGCCGAGGTCGCGGCTGTGCCCAACGGCGAAGAAGCGATTCCGGCCTGGCCGGCCAATCCCGTGCCGGGGACCCGGCAGGCGCCCGAGCCCGAGCCCATCGATCTGCTCGAACTGGCCGGCGGAGACCAACTCAAGAAGTACGGCGCGGTAGCGGCCGCGGTGCTGGCGGTGCTGGCCCTGATCTGGCTGCTGCGGCGGCGCAACCGCGAGTGAGCGCCCCGGCGCTGCTGCGCGGTGTCGACCTGGCGGCGTTCGCGGCCGCACTGGTGGCACGGCTGCGCAGCGCGGGCGTGTCGGTATCGGCCAGTGGCCAAACGACTTTCGTGCAGGCGCTGCAGCACCTGGCGCCCCATGACCGGTCGTCGCTGTATTGGGCCGCGCGGCTGAGCCTGGTCGACCGGATGGACGATCTGGTCGCCTTCGACGCGGTGTTCGCGGCCGTTTTCGGCTCCGGCGCGCCCGATCGGCGGGACAGCCCGTCGTTGCCGCTGCCGGGACCACGCACCCCGGCGGCCGGGGTCGTGCACCGCGGTGGCAGCCGGTCCGGCGCCGTGAACCAGACGCTGCCCTGGGCCGGCGGCACCGCCGGCCAATCCGGCGATGGCGAGTCCGGGATCCGATTGCCCGAGTTCGTGCCCAGCCGCATCGCCGCACTCACCGACGAGCCCTTCGACCGGTTCGATCCCGACGATCTGCGGCTGCTCGGCGCGTGGCTTCGGGAATCGTTGCCGCACTGGCCCACCCGACGCAGCCTGCGATCCCGGCCCAGCTCCCACGGCCGCCGGATCGACCTGCGGGCGACCATCAACGCGTCGCGCGCGACCGGCTGGGAAACCATCAACCTCGCCAGAACCCGTCCGCGCCGCCGGCCGCGCCGGGTGGTGCTGGTATGCGACGTGAGCCGGTCGATGCAGCCCTTCGCGACGGTCTACCTGCATCTGATGCGGGCGGTGATGATGCGCCAGACGGCGATCCGGCCCGAGGTGTTCGCGTTCTCGACGTCGTTGACCCGTCTCACCTCGGTGCTGTCACACCGCTCCGCCGAGGCGGCGCTGGACCGTGCCAATGCCCGAGTGGCCGACCGCTACGGCGGCACATTCATCGGCCGCAGCATCAACGCCCTGCTGACCACGGCCGGCCACGGCAACGCACTGCGCGGCGCCGTCGTGATCATCGCTTCCGACGGCTGGGACAGCGATCCGCCGGAGGTGCTCGAGCACGCAATGACCCGGTTGCGCCGCCGTGCCCACCGGTTGATATGGCTCAACCCCCGTGCCGCGCAACCTGATTACCGACCGCTGACCGGTTCGATGGCCGCGGCGCTGCCCTTCTGCGATGTGTTTCTGCCGGGAAACACGCTGACCGCGCTGCAAGAAGTTCTGGCGATGCTCACTCAGCCAGTCGCTCGTCCGGGGCGCTGGTGATCACCCGGTGCCGGCTGTAGAAGCCGAAATACAGCAGAAAGCCACAGAAGGCCGTCAGGCAACACAGCGCCGCCACGCCGTCGACCAGAAACGTGGACACCAGCGCCAGCGCGGCGACCAGCAGGGCGAAACCGGTGGTGGCTCTGCCGCCGGGAGTCCGGTACGGACGGTCGAGTTCGGGTGCCCGGCTGCGTAAGACGATGTGGCTCACCATGATCAGCACGTAGCTCAGGGTGGCGCCGAAGACGGCCATGTTGAGCAGCAGATCGCCCTTGCCCGTCAGCGACAACGCGAACCCGATCGCGCCGGGAACGACCAGCGCCAGGGTGGGGGCCTTCCGCGCGTTGGTGATCGACAGTGCCGTCGGCAGGTAGCCCGCCCGGGACAATGCGAACAGTTGCCGCGAGTACGCGTAGATGATCGAGAAGAAGCTGGCGATCAGGCCGGCCAGTCCGATGTAGTTGACCGCCCTGGCTGCCCCCGCTGACCCCAGCGCCGCCACCAGCGGGTTACCCGACGTCGACATCGCCTGTGCGCCGCCGGAACCCGTGGTCAGCAGCAGCACCAGCACGCAGGTCACCAGCAGCACCGCGAACGCCGCGGTGATGCCGCGCGGCACGTTGCGGGCCGGGTGCGCCGTCTCTTCGGCGGCCAGTGGCACCCCCTCGATCGCCAGGAAGAACCAGATGGCGAACGGCAGTGCCGACCACACCCCGAGGTAGCCGTGCGGCAGGAAGGACGATGCGCCGACGGCGTGCGTGGGCGTGATCTCGGTCAGATTCGCCAGTCTGAAGCGACCGGCGGCGGCGACGGCGAAGATCGCGATGCCCGCCAGCGCGACGGCGGTGATGGCGAACATCGCCTTCAGCGCTTCGCCCACACCGGCCAGGTGGATTCCGATGAACAGGGCGTAGATCGCCAGGTAGACATACCAGCCGTCGCGGATGCCGAACAGTCCCAGCGACTCCACGTACGCGCCGATGAACGTGGCGATGGCCGCGGGCGCGATCGAGTACTCGAGCAACACGGCGGTACCGGTCGCGAACCCGCCCCACGGACCGAGTGCCCGCCGCGCGAATGTGTACCCGCCACCGGCCGTCGGCAGGGCCGAGGACAGCTCGGCCATTCCCAGCACCAGGGCCAGGTACATGGCGGCGACCACCGCGGTAGCGATCACCAGCCCGCCGAACCCGCCGCGCGCCAGCCCGAAGTTCCAGCCCGAATAGTCGCCGGACACCACGTAACTGACGCCCAGTCCGGCAAGCAGCAACCACCCGGCCGTACCGGTCCGCAGCTGTCTCTTCTCCAGGTAGTCCGGCGACTGTGCGTGCCCGTCCAAGGTGCCCTCCCGTCACCGCAAACCGTAGGGCAGGATCGGCAGGTATGGATCAGGTATGGGCGAACCGGGCCGCCACTTCCGAAACCGCCGTCACGCAACGGAACCTGCGACGGCTGTGGGGCCTGCCCGGCACCCAGTTGGGTGTGGTGGCCTGGCCCTCGGACCGCAAGGACCGGATGTTCGGCACCTGGCATTACTGGTGGCAGGCGCACCTGCTGGACTGCCTGATCGACGCCGAACTGCGCGACCCGCAGCCGGAGCGTCGCACCCGCATCAGCCGGCAGATCCGCTCGCACCGGCTGCGCAACACCCTGCGCTGGACCAACAGCTACTACGACGACATGGCGTGGCTGGCGCTGGCCCTGGAGCGCGCCGGACGTCTGGTCGGCGTCGAGCGCAGCCGCGCCCTGCACACCCTGGCCAAGCAGTTCGTCGACGCGTGGGTGCCCGAGGACGGCGGTGGCATCCCCTGGCGCAAGCAGGATCAGTTCTTCAACGCCCCCGGTAACGGCCCGGCGGGGATCTTCCTGGCCCGCTACGAGGGGCACCTGCGGCGCGCCCAGCAGATGGCCGACTGGATCGACGAAACCCTGATCGACCCGGAGACCCACCTGGTGCTGGACGGCATCAAGGACGGCTCGCTGGTGCGGGCGCAGTACACCTACTGCCAGGGTGTGGTGCTCGGGCTGGAGGTCGAGCTGGCCAAGCGCACCCATGACGACCGGCACCGGCCCCGCGTGCACCGGCTGGTGGCCGCGGTCAAGGAGCACATGGCGCCCCGGGGTGTGCTCAAGAGCGCCGGAGGTGGCGACGGCGGCCTATTCGGCGGCATCACCGCCCGTTACCTGGCCCTGGTCGCCACCGACCTGCCCGGCGACTCCGCCGAGGACAAGGCCGCCCGTGAGACCGCTCGCGACATCGTGCTGTCGTCGGCGAAGTCGGCGTGGGACTACCGCCAGACGGTGGACGGCCTACCGGTGTTCGGCGCCTTCTGGGACCGCGACGCCGAGATACCGACGGCCGGCGGTCAGCAGGCGCAGTTCGTCGAGGGCGCGGTGAACGGTTCGTCGATACCGGAGCGGGACCTGTCGGTGCAGCTGGGCGGCTGGATGCTGATGGAGGCCGCGCACAACGTCGCGATGGTCAAGTCAGTCGGATAGCGGCACTTCGTCCGGTGTCGGTGCCGGCGCGTTGCGGCGGGACCGGTAGCCGCGCCAGGCCGCGATGAACGCCGGGATCATCGACACGAAGAGGATGGCCAGGATGATCTTTTCCAGGTTCTGGTTGACGAACGGCACCGTGCCCAGGAAGTAGCCGGCCACGGTCACGCCACCGCCCCACAGGACGCCACCGACGATGTCGAATGCCAGATACACCGGGTAGCGCATGTAGGACACGCCGGCGATCACCGGGGTGAACGTGCGCACGAACGGCATGAACCGGGCCAGGATGATCGCCCACGACCCGTACTTCTCGAAGAAGGCGTGCGACTCGGTCACGTAGTGCTTCTTGAAGAACCGCGAATCTTCCTTCTTGAACAGCGCTGGGCCGATGCGGCGGCCGATGAAGTATCCGGTCTGGTCGCCCAGCACGGCGACCAGCGCGACCGCGGGGGCGAGGATCCAGATGTCCAGAGTCCCCTTGGCGGCCAGCAAGCCGCCGGTGAACAGCAGCGATTCACCGGGCAGCAGCGGGAACAGTAACCCCGTCTCGACGAAGACGATGACGAGGATGGTCGGCAGCACCGCGGAGGCGAACAGACCCTCCGGGCCGATCCAGAACATCGGGTCCAGGATGCTGCCGGACGCGGTCACGGTGGTGCTCATGGTGCTTCAACATACCGGCGTTGCAATACTGAGCTGACCAAGTTCCGTACAAGGAGTCCTCCATGCCTATCGCAACGCCCGAGATCTATGCCGAGATGTTGGGACGTGCCAAGGAGAACGCGTACGCGTTCCCGGCCATCAACTGCACCTCCTCGGAGACCATCAACGCAGCCATCAAGGGCTTCGCCGACGCCGGTAGTGACGGCATCATCCAGTTCTCGACCGGTGGCGCGGAATTCGGCTCCGGCCTCGGGATCAAGGAGATGGTGACCGGCGCCGTCGCGCTCGCCGAGTTCACCCACATCATCGCGGCCAAGTACCCGATCAACGTGGCGTTGCACACCGACCACTGCCCCAAGGACAAGCTGGACACCTACGTCCGTCCGCTGCTGGCCATCTCGTCAGAACGCGTGTCGGCCGGCAAGGACCCCCTGTTCCAGTCGCACATGTGGGACGGCTCGGCGGTCCCGATCGACGAGAACCTGGAGATCGCGCAGGAACTGCTCAAGCAGGCCGCGGCCGCCAAGATCATCCTGGAAATCGAGATCGGCGTGGTAGGCGGCGAAGAGGACGGCGTCGCCAACGAGATCAACGACAAGCTCTACACCACCCCGGAGGACTTCGAGAAGACCATCGAGGCACTCGGCCACGGCGAGCACGGTCATTACCTGCTGGCCGCCACGTTCGGCAACGTGCACGGCGTGTACAAGCCGGGCAACGTCAAGCTGCGCCCGGACATCCTGGACCAGGGCCAGAAGGTCGCGGCGGCCAAGCTGGGCCTGGGCGATGACGCCAAGCCGTTCGATTTCGTGTTCCACGGCGGCTCGGGCTCGGCGAAGTCGGAGATCGAAGAGGCGCTGCGCTACGGCGTGGTGAAGATGAACGTCGACACCGACACCCAGTACGCGTTCACCCGGCCGATCGCGGCGCACATGTTCTCCAACTACGACGGCGTCCTGAAGGTCGACGGGGAGGTCGGCAACAAGAAGGTCTACGACCCGCGCAGCTACCTCAAGAAGGCCGAAGCCGGCATGACCGAGCGTGTCATCGAGGCCTGCAACGACCTGCACTGCGCCGGCAAGTCCCTCGGGGGCTGAGTTGATTCGCCGAGCGTGCACTCAAGGCGGAAAAATCGGGAAAAAACCGCCCTCACAACACGTTCGGCGCGAAGAAGGATGAGCGCTAAGAAGGATGAGGACGTCTAGTTGGACTGGCAGATCTTCCACTGGTCGTCGCGGAACTGCAGGTCCAGGCTGCGGGTGGAGCGGGTCTGCGGGTCGTAGGCCATGAACGTGGTGATGTTGGCCTCGGCGTGCTGACCGTTGACGACGACCTGGTCGATGCTGGCGATCACCGGGTACTGCTTGGCCGCCGAAACCCGCTGATAGGTCTCTGACCAGGCTTTCTCGTCGTACTCCACATACCCGTCGCGGGTGGTGCCGCAGGTGATGGTGCGCAGGGCGGTCAGGTCGCCGCGCTGCACCGCGATGTCGAAGTTCTGGATGGTCTGCTTCACCTGGTCCTCTTGCGAGGCCTTCGCGTGCTTGCTGCGGGTGAGCAGGACGGTGCCGAAGATGGCGATGGCCACCAGGGCCAGGACGATGACGACGACCGCCAGCACCCAGCCCCAGTTGCGTTGCTTGGCACCCGGCTTGCCGCCGCTGCGCGCCGGAATCGATTGCGGAACAGCGGTCTTCGGCGGCAACGGCGGGGGCGGCGGCGCCGGTGTGCTGCCCGCGGCGGGACGGGTCTGGAAAGCTTCGGTGGCCGCGTCCTGGGAAGTGGCGATCACCTGGGTTTCCTTGGCGTCGAAACCGGGGGCCGTGAAGCGCCGCTCGGGCTGGCCGTCCGGCAGGGTCGCCTCGGAGCTCTCGTCCGGGTTGCGGGTGGCGATGGCCTGGGTCTCGGAGTCCGAGTCGCCGGCGATCAGGTGGTGGGCTTCGGTCGGCTCGGCGTCGGGGTCACGCTCAGCGTCCGTTTTGCCGCTGGATTTTGTGCCGTCGCGGTCTGGCTCGGGTGCGTTGGGCATGCGTGCAGCTTAACCGAGCCGCATTGGCAGAATGGGCGCCATGACGCGCTCCGGTGACCTCCTGGGACCTGATCCGATTCTGCTGCCCGGCGACAGCGAGGCCGAGGCCGAGCTGCTCGCCGGCGAGCAGCCGGGGATCGTCGCCGCCGCTCATCCGTCGGCGTCGGTGGCGTGGGCCGCACTGGCCGAAGAGGCGCTGGCCGAAGACAGGGCGATCACCGCGTACGCCTATGCCCGGACCGGTTACCACCGGGGCCTGGACCAGCTCCGTCGCAACGGCTGGAAGGGTTTCGGCCCGGTGCCCTACGCACACGAGCCCAACCGTGGATTCCTGCGGTGTGTGGCGTCGCTGGCCCGTGCCGCGGACGCCATCGGGGAGACCGACGAGTACAACCGCTGCCTGGACCTGCTCGACGACTGCGACCCGGCGGCCCGCCAGGCCCTCGGGTTCTAGAACGTCTCCTCGCAGTGGCCGTCCGGGCAGTCGATCTGGACGGTGGCGTGGTCGAGGCCACGGGCTGACAGCAGCGCCCGTGCGTCGCTGAGCACCTGCGCCGAGTCGGCGGTGCTGGTCAGGTGCGCGGTCATCATGTCTTTGCCGGGTGAGAGCGTCCAGACGTGCAGGTCGTGCACGTCGGTCACGCCGTCCAGTCCGCCCAGGGCCGAACGCAGTTCGTCGACGTCGATGTGCGCCGGTGAGGACTCCGACAGGATCCGCAGAGCGGCCCGGGCCAGGGCGATGGCCCTGGGCAACACCCACAGCGCCACCAGCACCGCCACCACCACGTCGGCGTACGGCCAGTGCGTCGTCACGGTGACCACGCCGGCGATCAACACCCCGATGCTGCCGACCGTGTCGGCGACCACCTCCATGTAGGCGCCCTTGACCGCCAGGCTCGCCTCGGAGTGTGACCGCAACAGCATCGCCACTGCGAAGTTGGCGGCCACACCTGCCAGGGCCACCACGATCATCGGCAGGCCGGGCACCGACGGCTTGCTGCCGAGCCGCTCGATCGCCTCGAAGAGGATGAACACCGCAACACCCACCAGCAGCACGGCGTTGGCCACCGCGGTGAACACCTCGGCGCGATGCCAGCCGTAGGTGCGTGCCGCGGACGAGCTGCCGCGTCGGGCCAGGATGACGGCTACCAGCCCCATGAACACCGCGACGACGTCGGTGAGCATGTGGCCCGCGTCGGCCAGCAGGGCGATCGAGTTGATCAGCAACGCGGTGGTCAGTTCGATGACGAAGAAGGTCGCCAGGATGCCCGCGGCGGCGATCATCCGCGGGATCATGCGCTGCGAATCGGCCTCGGCGGGGGTGTGACTGTGTCCGGCGCCCATGGTCCAGCAATATATGCGTAAACACGCATATATGGCAAGGCCGTGTTGTGCCGCGACGGCAGGGCTCAGCCCAGAGAGCTCCAGAACCGGGTCAGCGCACCACCGGCCATCGACAGCCGCGGCGGCACCCCGGACAGTTCGAAGAGCCAGTAGACGACTTCGAAAAACCACCGGTTCAGGCCGGGGGCCAGCAGCACGACCAGCAGGATGAACAGACCGAACTGCTTGGCCGGTGCGACCGCACGCTGGGTCTGCGGGCTCAGGTGCGGCTCCACGGCGTCATAGCCGTCCAGGCCCGGCACCGGCAGCAGGTTCAGCACCACCGCGGTGACCTGCAAGAAGCCCAGAAACGCCAGTCCCGCCGCGAGCACCAGGTGCGCTGGGTCGTAGAAGATCCGGGTGGCGCTCAGCAGCAGCACCGCCAGGACCAGGTTCATCGCCGGCCCGGCCAGGCTCACCAGCGTGCGTCGCCCGGGCTTCATGAACGAGGTTTGCAGGTAGACCGCGGCACCGGGCAGGCCGATCCCGCCGAGCGCGATGAACACGATCGGCAGCACCAGCGACAGCCCAAGGTGGCTGTAGCGGCGCGGATCCAAGTTCAGGTAACCGCGTACCGCCGCGTCGTGGTCGCCGAAGCGCCAGGCGGTGTAGGCATGTCCGAATTCGTGCAGGCACAGCGACACCAGCCAGCCGGCGATGACGAAGATGAACACTCCGGCGTAGGCCAGCGGCCGCACCACCGATCCGGCCGACCAGGCCAGCGCCGCACCGACGCCCGTCAATCCGACCAGGCCGAGGAAGATCGGGCTGGGTCGCATCCCTGGGAAACTACTGCAACTACCGAACCAGCAGCCAACCCTCGACATGGCGGTAGAACGCCGAGCGGCGCACCGCTCGCGGCGCCGGGACCCCGTCGCGCACCAGCGCGGCGCCCGT
This sequence comes from Mycobacterium sp. TY814, assembly GCF_030755175.1. Taxonomy (NCBI): domain Bacteria; kingdom Bacillati; phylum Actinomycetota; class Actinomycetes; order Mycobacteriales; family Mycobacteriaceae; genus Mycobacterium; species Mycobacterium sp. TY814. Next base: position 2,302,111 of record NZ_JAUFRY010000001.1, on the reverse strand, counting down.
CGTGCCCAGCTGGGCGGCGCGCCCGCTGACCCAGCGGGCCCACCTCCCGGTGACGGCGGCCCGCAGGCCCGGCAGCGCCGGCGTCGGCTCGATCCACACCCCGGCCACGTCGCCGTCGAACAGCACGGTGTCGTCGACCACGGCCTCACCCCGGATCGCTACCGCACCGTCGCTCGGCACCCACTCGGCCCGCCCGACCAGCACCGTCCCGGTCTCGTCCCGAATCAGGGGCACCCGGCCCGCGCTACCGCGCAACGCGCGCGCGACTGCCCGGCGCCCGGCCGGCAACCGGTAGATCCGGGTGGCGCGGGTGCGCCGTCGCGGCACGTAGGCCACCTCGACATCGAGCCGCTCGGCGCGCAGCAGCCGCGTCAGCATGGCCGCCAGATCGGCATCGGAACCCACCACAATCAGGCGGCGGCAGCCGCCGATCTCACCGCTTTCCTGCACCGGGAGACCCCGCAACCCACGCGGCAGGAGACCGGCGTCAGCCACCGATACCGCAACACCCGGCGCGTTCTGACCCGCATTCATGACACTCCTCGGGAACCGCTCGGTAGGGTAGGTCACCGGCTGGACCACAATAAGCGGCCCAACCTGCCAGACGAGTTGGGAGCACGTCATGCCGGCAATCGTCCTCATCGGCGCCCAGTGGGGTGACGAGGGCAAAGGTAAAGCAACTGATCTGCTCGGTGGACGAGTGCAGTGGGTGGTGCGCTACCAGGGCGGTAACAACGCCGGGCACACTGTGGTGTTGCCGACCGGCGAGAACTTCGCCCTGCACCTGATCCCGTCGGGGGTACTCACTCCCGGCGTCACCAACGTCATCGGAAACGGTGTCGTGATCGACCCGGGGGTGCTGCTCGACGAGCTCAGGGGCTTGGAAGAGCGCGGCGTCGACACCTCGAAGCTGCTGATCTCCGCCGACGCGCACCTGCTGATGCCCTACCACGTGGCCATCGACAAGGTCACGGAGCGCTACATGGGCAGCAAGAAGATCGGCACCACCGGGCGCGGCATCGGTCCGTGCTACCAGGACAAGATCGCGCGCATGGGCATCCGGGCCGCCGACGTGCTGGACCACGCGCAGCTGCAGCACAAGATCGAGGCCGCCCTGGAACTGAAGAACCAGATCCTGGTCAAGATCTACAACCGCAAAGCCCTCGAGCCCGATCAGGTCCTCGAAGCGGTGCTGCATCAGGCCGAGGGGTTCCAGCACCGGATCGCCGACACCCGGCTGCTGCTGAACAACGCCCTGGACGCGGGGGAGACGGTGCTGCTGGAAGGTTCGCAAGGCACGCTGCTGGACGTCGACCACGGCACGTACCCGTACGTGACGTCGTCGAACCCGACGGCCGGGGGCGCGGCAGTGGGCTCGGGCATCGGACCGACCCGGATCGGCACGGTGCTGGGCATCCTGAAGGCCTACACCACCCGCGTGGGTTCCGGCCCGTTCCCGACCGAGCTATTCGACGAGAACGGCGAGTACCTGTCCAAGACCGGCGGCGAATTCGGTGTCACCACCGGCCGCCGACGCCGTTGCGGCTGGTTCGACGCCGTCATCGCCCGCTACGCCACCCGCGTCAACGGCATCACCGACTACTTCCTGACCAAGCTCGACGTGCTGTCCAGCCTGGAGACGGTGCCGGTCTGCGTCGGTTATGAGATCGACGGCAAGCGCACGCCGGAGATGCCGATGACCCAGAGCGACCTGTGCCGCGCCACGCCGGTCTACGAGGAGCTGCCCGGGTGGTGGGAAGACATCTCCGCCGCGCGCGAGTTCGAAGACCTGCCCGCGAAGGCCCGCGACTACGTATTGCGGCTGGAAGAGCTTGCCGGAGCTCATGTTTCGTGCATTGGAGTGGGCCCGGGCCGGGATCAGACCATCGTGCGGCGCGACATCCTGGCGGCCCCCGCGTGACGCACTACACGTCGCTCGGCGAGCAGGGTGATCCCTTCGACGAAGATCCCGAATACGAACACCACGGCGGCTTTCCGGAATACGGGCCCGCCAGTCCCGGGCCGGGGTTCGGCAAGTTCGTGGCGACCATGCGCAGGCTGCAGGACCTGGCCGTGTCCGCCGACCCGGGTGACGACGTATGGGACGAGGCGGCCGAGCGTGCCGTCGCCCTGATGGAATTGCTGCAGCCGTTCGAGGCCGACGCGGGCAAGTCTCCGGCCGGGCGCACCCCCGACCTGCCGGGCATGGGCAGCCTGCTGCTGCCGCCCTGGAAGCTCACCCGCTACGCGCCGGACGGTGTGGAGATGATTGGGCATTTCACCCGGTTCCACGTCGGCGGCAACTGGGCGGTGCACGGGGGCGTGTTGCCGCTGCTGTTCGACCACACCTTCGGCATGGTCTCGCACGCCGCGGGACGGCCGATCAGCCGAACGGCTTTCCTGCATGTCGACTATCGCAAGGTGACGCCCATCGACGTTCCGCTGACCATCCGCGGGCGGGTGACCCGGATCGAGGGCCGCAAAGCGTTCGTGTCGGCGGAACTGGTCCAGATCTCGGACGGGGCCGCGGAGACGGTATTGGCCGAGGGTAACGGCCTGATGGTGCGATTGCTGCCCGGCCAGCCTTAACCCTGGTTGGGATTCGGCGGCACCACGATGATCGTCGCGCCCGGAATAGCCGCCAGCGTCGCCGCCAGATTGGCGACCACGCCCGGCGGCAGTCCCTGCGGCAATCCGGGAAACTGCGCTGCGGCCGCCGCGGCGGGGATGGCGGGGGTGTTGGCCGCCGGCCTGGTGGCGGCACTCCCGGGGGACCCGCCGGCAGCCGGTGCGGCCTGCGCCGGTGTCGCCGACGATCCGGCCCGAGCCGCCAGGCCCGCCACGCTGGTTCCTGCCAGACCTGCGGCCGCCATGCCCGTGTAGCCGCCGTCGTCGGCCGCGGCCACGTACATCGGGGTGCCGCTCGGGAACATCGCCGCGACCTGCCGCGCCGCCGGCGCCATGAACCAGCTCTGCGGCACCGACAGGCCGTTGAGGTTCGCGGAACTTCCGGAAAGGGCGGCGGCTTCGGCCCCCAGCGGCGCCGCCGCGAACCGCTCCGGAGAAAAAGCAGGCTCTGCGGTGGCGGTATAAGCCTCGTTCCCGAGGCCTTCTTCCGCCAGCTCGTTGCCCTGTTCGAGCTCCTCTTCTTCGATCTGGTCGCTGCGGACCTCTTCGCTGTACTGCCCCAGTGCGACGACCAGACTGGCACCCGCGAGGCCCGCGGTGGTCAGGACCAGCAGGTCGAGGTCCTGGAACGGGTTCGGCAGCGGGATCACGGGTGCGGCCGGTGCCGCCGCGGCGGCGGCTACGGGCTGCGTCAGGGCCGCGGTGCCGACGGGCTGCGTCAGGGCCGCGGCCGCGTCCACCTCCTCGACCACCGCGCCCTCGCTGGTGGTCACCGGCGGCAGGGTGAACGGCGCGAACTGGGAGGCGGCCTCCGAATTGCCGGCGTAGCCGTCCATCGCGACGACGTCCTGGGCCCACATCTCGCCGTAGTCCGCTTCGGCGCTCGCGATGGCGGGAGTGTTCTGCCCGAAGATGTTGGTCCGGGCCAGCGAGACGGTGGCGCTGCGGTTGGCCGCGATGGCTCCCGGCGGCACGATGGCCGCGTATGCCGCCTCGTAGGCGTTGGCGGCGCTGAGGGCCTGCGCCGCCGCATGCTCGGCTTGAGCTGCGGTCCCGCGCATCCACGCCACGTAGGGGGCCGCCGCCGCTGCCATCGTCAGCGACGAGGGACCCAGCCACTCCTGACTGGTGAGGCCGGCGAGTACCGAGGCGTAGGACTCGGCCGTCGAGTTCAGTTCCTCGGCAAGCCGTTCCCACGCCAGCGCCGCCTTCATCAATGGCGCCGACCCGGGGCCGGCATACATCCGGGCCGAATTGATTTCAGGAGGTAGCGCGCCGAATTGCATAGTCAGCACGCGCTACACCTCGTTCCTGAACAGGGCAGGGCGGCAGCACTCATCATCTCCGGCGGGGTCGTTACGACTGACATGCACACTCCTCTCCCCGAAACAGTTAATCGTTCACGCACAGTTACACACAAATTCAGGAAATGAGTCCCGGCGCGGCCTTCCCCGCGCCGCCGCACCTATCCTTGAGTGCGTGACTGACGGCGTGACCGAAGAACAACAGGGCACGACGACGTGGGCCGTCGACGAACCCGCCGAGGCCGAGTCCGAAACCGAAGTTGAAGCCGAAGCCGGCCCGCGGGTGATGCTGCTCGGGTCCGACGAGTCCGGGCAGGAGCTGGCGGTGGCCCTGCAGCGGCTGGGCTCCGAAGTGATCACCGCGGACGCCGATACCTTGACCGACGCCGAAGAGCTGACGGCTGTCGTGGCGGCACTGCAGCCGGACTTCGTGGTGACACTTCCGGGCGCCTTCCAGGGTCCGGCCGGGGCCGCCGCCGCGGTGGCAGTCCTCGACGATCTCGAAGCCCAGGAGTCCGCCGAATTGGTGCCGGGCGCCCGCGCCGTGCGGTTGACAGCAGACCAGGAGGGTCTGCGCCGGCTCGCCGCCGACGAGCTGGGCCTGCCCACCGCGCCGTTCTGGTTCGTCGACTCACTCGCCGAGCTCGAGGCGGTTGCCGCGCACGCCGGATATCCGCTGCTGGTGAAGGCCGTCGACGGGTCTGGCCGATCGGTGGTCCGGGGCGCCGAGGAAGTGGCGAAGGCATGGGAACTGGCCAGCCCGGGCGGTCGGGTGTGGGCCGAGACCGTAGTGGACGTCGAGTTTTTGGTCACGCTGATCGTGGTGCGCACCGAGGGCCCGTCCGGGCCGGTCATCGAGTTCTGCGCACCCATCGGTCACCACAGCGACGAGAACGGCGCGCTGGAATCGTGGCAGCCGCAGCACATGACCACCGCCGCCGTGGACGCGGCGAAGTCGATCGCCGCCCGCATCGTCAAGTCGCTGGGCGGACGCGGCGTCTTCAGCGTCGAACTGATGATCAACGGCGACGAGGTGTACTTCGCTGAGGTGACTGCCGGTCCGAGTGACAGTGCCTGGGTGACACTGCGTAGCCAGCGACTTTCCATCTTCGAGCTGCAGGCAAGGGCGGTTCTGGGAGTTGCTGTGGACACCATGATGGTCTCGCCCGGCGCCGCCCGGCTGATCGATCACGGGCCGCTGACGCCCGGCGTGGCGCCCAGCGGCGACGTGCTGGCCGCCGCCCTGGCGGTGCCCGAGAGCGACCTGCGAGTGTTCGGTTCGGTGACCGACGATCAACCTGCCTTGCAACCTGCCTCAGTGCCGGACAAGTGGGGCGTCACGCTGGCCACCGCGCCGGAGGTGACGGCCGCTCGCGATCGCGCCCGCGACGTGGCGAACCGCTTGGATGTGCGAGACTCACGCGGGTGAGTTACGCAGGAGACATCACGCCGCTGCAGGCGTGGAAATTGCTCAGCGACAATCCTCAGGCTGTGCTGGTGGATGTGCGCACCGACGCCGAGTGGCGCTTCGTCGGGGTTCCCGATCTGTCGAGTCTGGGCCGCGACGTGGTCTACGTCGAGTGGAACAAATCCAACGGTCAGCACAACAACAACTTCCTGGCCGAACTGCAGGACAAGATCCCGTCCGCCGGCGAGGGCGAACGCCCCGTGGTGTTCCTGTGTCGCTCGGGCAACCGTTCCATCGGGGCGGCCGAAGTTGCGACCGAGGCCGGTTTCACACCGTCCTATAACGTGCTGGACGGGTTCGAAGGTCAGCTCGACGCGCACGGCCACCGCGGTGAGACGGGCTGGCGCGCGGTCGGCCTGCCCTGGAAACAAGGTTAGTAACAGGGCTAGTAACAGGGTTAGCAACAGGGCTAGTAACAGGGTTAATCAGCGGCATGAAAGAACTCCCCGACGGCGTGAGCCAAGAGACCATCGGTGTGCGCGGCGGACTGACGCGCTCCGGGTTCGAAGAGACTTCCGAGGCGATCTTCCTGTCGTCCGGCTATGTCTATCCCTCCGCCGAGGTCGCCGAGCAGTCGTTCACCGGCGAGGTGGAGCACTACGTCTACTCCCGCTACGGCAACCCGACCGTGACGATGTTTCAGGAACGGCTGCGCCTGATCGAGGGTGCGCCGGCTGCGTTCGCGACGGCCAGCGGCATGGCCGCGGTGTTTGTCTCCCTCGGCGCGCTGCTGGGCGCCGGCGACCGACTGGTGGCGGCGCGCAGTCTGTTCGGCTCCTGCTTCGTGGTGTGCAACGAGATTCTGCCCCGGTGGGGTGTGGAGACCGTTTTCGTCGACGGCGACGACCTCGCCCAGTGGGAACAGGCGCTGTCGAAGCCAACCCAGGCAGTGTTCTTCGAGACGCCGTCCAATCCCATGCAGTCGCTCGTCGACATCGCGGCGGTCACTGAGCTGGCGCATGCTGCGGGTGCAAAAGTGGTGCTGGACAACGTTTTCGCGACGCCCCTGCTGCAGCAGGGTTTCCCGCTCGGGGTCGACGTGGTGGTGTATTCGGGCACTAAGCACATCGACGGTCAGGGCCGGGTGCTCGGCGGCGCCATTCTCGGCGACAAGGAGTACATCGACGGTCCGGTGCAGAAGCTGATGCGCCACACCGGTCCGGCGATGAGCGCATTCAATTCCTGGGTGATGCTCAAAGGCCTTGAAACACTTGCGGTTCGCGTCGAGTACAGCAACGCTTCGGCGCAGCGCATCGCGGAGTTCCTGCAAGGCCACCCCGCCGTGAACTGGGTGCGTTACCCCTTCCTGCCGTCGCACCCGCAGTACGACCTGGCCAAGCGTCAAATGTCCGGCGGTGGAACGGTTGTCACGTTCGAGCTGGCGGCCGCCAAAGACGCCGCGAAGCAGCGTGCGTTCGAGGTGCTGAACAAGTTGCGGCTGATCGATATCAGCAACAATCTCGGCGACACGAAATCGCTTGTCACACATCCGGCTACGACGACGCACCGCGCGATGGGGCCGGATGGCCGCGCCGCCATCGGGCTCGGTGACGGCGTGGTCCGCATCTCGGTCGGCCTGGAAGGCACCGACGATCTGATCGCCGATATCGACCAGGCCCTGAGTTAGCCGGCTGCCCGCTGTTCGGCGGCTTCCGCGCGTTCGGCGGCGGCCAGCGTGCCTTCTTCCGCGTACTCCTTCACCCAGTTCACCGCGACTCGCGCGTAGATCATCTGACTGGTGATGGCCATCTGGCCGCGGGTGCGGCCCAAAAAGGCCAGGCCCCAGGAGAACATGGCGGCAATGCGGTTGCGGTGGCCGACCAGGTAGGCCAGGTGCAGCCCTAGCCAGGCCAGCCAGGCGAAGAATCCCGCGAACTCCACTTTGCCGATCTGCGTGACGGCGTTGTAGTGGGAGATCAGCGCCATACTGCCCTTGTTGAAGTACTGGAACGGCTCTCGCGCGGCCGGGTCGTCCTTGCCCTTGACGACGTTCTTGATGATGCCGGTAGCGTACTTCGCGCCCTGGATCGCGCCCTGGGCCATTCCGGGTACTCCGGGCACCGACATCAGATCGCCCACGACGAAGACGTTCGGGTGCCCCTTGACGGTGAGGTCGGGCTCCACGACAACCCTTCCGGCACGGTCGGTTTCGGTCCCGTCGGACTGTTCGGCGATCATCTTGCCCAGCGAGCTGGCCTGCACGCCGGCCGCCCACACCTTGCAGGCGCATTCGATGCGGCGTTCGGTGCCGTCCTTCTCCTTGACCGTGATGCCCTTGTAGTCGACCGCGGTCACCATCGCGTTCAGCTGGACGTCGACGTCCATCTTCTCCAGCTTGTGCTGTGCCTTGAGGCCCAGCTTCGGACCCATCGGCGGCAACACGGCGGGTGCGGCGTCGAGCAGAATGACCCGGCACTCACTGGGTGTGATGGTGCGGAACGCTCCGGCCAGGGTGCGTTCGGCGAGCTGGACGATCTCACCGGCGAGTTCGACGCCGGTGGGTCCGGCCCCGACCACGACGAACGTCAGCCGGCGCTCGCGTTCGGCGGGGTCGGTGGCGACTTCGGCGGCTTCGAAAGCGCCGAGGATGCGGCCGCGCAGTTCCAGCGCGTCGTCGATGGTCTTCATGCCCGGGGCGAAGGTGGCGAAGTGGTCGTTGCCGAAGTAGGACTGCTGAGCGCCGGCGGCCACGATCAGGCTGTCGTAGTGCGTGACCGTCTCCATGTTGATCAGCTTCGACGTGACGGTCTGGGATGCGAGGTCGATCCCGCTCACCTCACCCAGGATCACCCGCACATTCTTCTGCTTGCGCAGGATCAGCCGGGTGGTCGGCGCGATGTCGCCTTCGGACAAGATGCCGGTCGCCACCTGGTATAGCAGCGGCTGGAACAGGTGGGTGGTCGTCTTCGAGATGAGCGTGATGTCGACGTTGGCCCGCTTGAGCGACTTGGCCGCATTCAGGCCGCCGAAGCCGCTTCCGATGATGACGACGTGATGGCGTTTCTCGGCAGTCGAGGCTTCGGCGGGTGGGGGCGTCATGGTCCTCCTTCAGTCGGGTCACTGCAGCGCATCTACCGTACGACTCAACCAGCCGAAAGTCGCCCGACATCTGCAGATCGACGTAGCGTTTAGCGGGCGCCCCGCGCGTGAACACCCTCGAGGCGTGACCCCCGAGAAAGAAGGAGATTCTCAATGAAGTTGTCAAGCCGCCGCAGCGCTAGGTGCGGTGGGTTGATATGGCTTGTGGTCGCGCAGCATTGCCCACAGGACGTTGAGGCGTCGTCGGGCAAGGGCAAGCACGGCTTGGGTGTGGCGTTTTCCCTCGGCGCGTTTGCGGTTGTAGTAAGTCCGCGATGCCGGGTCGGTGCGGATGGCGATGTGGGCAGCCAGGTAGCAGGCCCGCAGCAGACGTCGGTTGTAGCGGCGGGGGCGTTTGAGGTTGCCGCTGATGCGTCCGGAGTCGCGCGGGACTGGGGCCAGCCCCGCGACGCCGGCCAGGCGGTCGGGGTTAGCAAAAGCGCTCATGTCCCCGCCGGTGGCGGCCAGGAACTCGGCACCAAGGGTGACGCCGAAGCCGGGCAAACTCAGGATGATTTCGGCGTGGCGGTGGCGGCGAAATCGCTCCTCGATCATCGCTTCGGTGTCGCCGATTTCGGTGTCGAGGGCCATCACCTCCTCGGCCAGCCGGGCCACCAAGGCCGCGGCCACTTGCTGTCCGGGTACGACGGTGCGTTGGGCGTTAGCCGCCTCCATAGCGGCAGCGGCAATGGCATCGGCGTTGCGGGCCTTGCGCTTACGCAGCCAGAGCGCGAGCCGGGCGGCACCGGCGCGACGCAGCCCGTCGGGTGTTTGATACCCAGTGAGCAGGGTCAGCGCGGCCTTGCTGGCGCTGTAGTCGAAGGCACGCTCGAGGGCAGGGAAATATTCGAGCAGCTGGGCGCGCAACCGGTTGAGCGCCCGGGTGCGATCGGCCACCAAATCGGTGCGCCTGGCCGTGAGGATCCGCAAGTCCACAGCGATGTCGTCCCCGGCTCGCAGCGGTTGCAGGTCGCGGCGCATCCGCGCCTGATCGGCGATCACGGCGGCGTCTTTAGCGTCGGTTTTCCCTTCCCCGCGGTAACCGCCCGAGGCATGGTGCACGGTGCGCCCCGGAATATAGAGCAGCCGTTGCTCGGCGGCGATCAGCAAGGTGATCAGCAATGCCGCCCCACCGGCATTCAAATCGATCGCCCAGGTCAGCTCACCACCATCAGCCAGCGTCTGGACCGCGCCGATCAGATCCAGCAGCGCGGATTCGTCATTGGCCACCCGCCGCGACAGCAGCCGCTTCCCGTCGGCATCGATGACCACGCAATAGTGGTCCGATTTCCCACCATCAACCCCAGCCCACAACGGTTGTGCCACAACCACCTCCCTGCTCGCTATCGGTCCGACCAACCCAGCAGACGACCACGCCGTCACGTCCTTACACAGCGATCAAATCGCATCTCTCAATTAGCGGTCGAGTCGTCGCGGGACAACAGGCGGCCAATCTCCTTCGGCCATCAACGATGGCGACCACATGAAAGCCATACCCGCTGCCCCTGGGCGATTCGAAGCCTACGGCCGACGGCAACGAACACCCTGCAAGAAAGGTAAGGAATCTTCATGGCACTCGACGACGACGACATCACCACCTCTGGCGGCGGCGGCGAAGGTACGGCCGACGGCGGCTCCAACCCCGAAGGCCACGACGGCGGAGCCGACGGCACCGCGAGCGAAAGCTCGGGGGGCGAAGGTACCGCCGACGGTGGCTCCAACCCCGAAGGCCACGATGGTGGAGCCGACGGGACTGCGTGACCGCCGCTAGATGTTGAATCGCTGCATCGGCACCGATGCTGGGTTGTTCGCAACCCAGCATTGGGGCCGTAGGCCGCTGCTCAGCCGCGCCGACTCGCTGCCCCGCGACTTCAGTGATCTGCTGTCGCCGTCCGCGGTCGACGAGCTGATCAGCCGGCGTGGGGTACGCACGCCATTTCTGCGCATGGCCAAAACCGGCGACGTACTGGCCCGGGACTGCTACACCGGCCCGGCCGGCTTCGGCGCCGAGATGCCCGATCAGGTGGATTCGGCCAAGGTGCTGGCCGAGTTCGCCGCCGGCGCGACGATCGTCCTGCAGGGACTACACCGGTTGTGGCCGCCCATGATCGACTTCGTCCGGTCCATGGTCGACGACCTGGGCCATCCCGTGCAGGCCAACGCCTACGTGACCCCGCCGGGCAGCCGCGGGTTCGACCCGCACTACGACGTGCATGACGTGTTCATCCTGCAAGCGGCGGGCGAGAAACACTGGACCGTCCACGCGCCCGTGCATGAGCACCCACTACCGTCGCAACCGTGGACACAGCATCGCAAGGCCATTGCCGCACGCGTTGATGACGAGCCGGTCATCGACACCGTGCTGTCAGCCGGCGATGCGCTGTACCTGCCCCGTGGTTGGGTGCACTCCGCCCGTTCGCAGGAGGCCACGTCGATCCATCTGACCATCGGGGTGTCCGCGATGACGAACCTCGACGTGGTGCGTGCGGTGGTGGACACTCTCGCCTCCGATGTCGAGTTCAGAAGCCCGCTGGCGATGGGCATCGATGCGACGAACCGTGACGAAATGGCCGCCACCGCAAGCAAGATCATGGCCCGGCTGGTCGGCGTCATGCGTGATCGGGCCGATAATCTCAGCGACGCCGCGGCCGCGCGGCTGTCCGACCGGCACGCCGAGAGCACCAGACCCGCCCCGGTCCAGGTGCTTGCCTCCCTGGACGCGGCCGAACGCGCCGGCGCGACAGCCGTTCGATGGCGCCACGGACTGATCGGCACCCGGCAGATCCAAGACGGCCGGGTAGTCCTGCGATTGCCGGACCGGACCATGACGTTCCCCGACTCGTGCGCGCCCGCGATCGAGGCGCTGCACCGCGGGCTCGTCGCAGACGCCGACACCCTGCCCGGCCTGGATCGCGCCGACTCGACGGTGCTGATCCGCCGGTTGCTGCGCGAGGCAGTGGTGGTGCCGGTCGGACCAGAGCAGGGATGAACGCGCCGCGGCGCACTCCGTGCAGCGATCAATCTCTGATCCGGGATGACCCGCTGTATGGCACCGCATCGGCCGGTCATTCCTGGGCGATGCTCGAATTGTGTGGCGGCTGGGGACAATCGGCGTTCCTGAACTCACCGTCGATCATCGACCGCGAACTCGGGCGCGCGATTTGTCGCCGGATCGAGGCGGCACGGATGCGTGTCACCGCGATACGTCGCCCCGGGCGTCGTCCCGCGACACCGCGGTGGCGATGGTTCATCGCTCACTGTGACGAGGGCAGCGAGGCGCTGTACCACGGCGAGGTCGACGGGCCCCGTGACTATCTGGACATCGCGCTGGACGGCTCTGACGGTGAGCGGGTGGCCGGGCCGCTGGTCGCGGTGTGTGCGCATGGCAAGCACGACCAGTGCTGCGCGGTGCGGGGCCGCTCAGCGGCGGCCGCCATCGCAGCGCAGTATCCCGAATTCGTCTGGGAATGCTCGCATTTGGGCGGTGACCGATTCGCGGCGACGATGCTGGTACTGCCCGAGGGACTGTGCTACGGACGGGTCGATTCCACCGACGCCGCCGGCCTGGTGCGGTTGTATCTCGACGGGCGACTGGACCACCGGTACCTGCGAGGGCGTACCTGCCTGCCGCATGCCGTCCAGGCTGCCCAGCACTTCGCTCGTGAAGCGCTGGGGGACAACAGGATCAGCATCCTGTCCCCGCTCAGCGTTGAGCACCGGCCGGACGGCATTCACGTGGTGCTCGCGGCCGAACCGGGTCCCGTGGAGGTCGTCCTGGTCGAGCGGATGTCCGAGCCGCTGTTCTCCATGTGTCGCGCGTCAGTTGCCGGTCCGGTGCGCACGTATGCGTTGGCTTCGGTGACGTCGTCCTGAGCCGTTGGGGCAAGCGGGGTTTCGGCCCGCGAACTGCGCCCCTATCAGTCCCCGCCGCGGTTATCCACAAGATGCAGCCCTGCCAGAAAGTTTGAGTCAGTAGATTCTGCTACTATCGAACACGTGTTCGAATCATCCAGTGGCGGCGCTCCCTCCGGGGAGACACCGGGTCCCCGGTCGCCGACGGTGGGGGAGTGGGCGGTGTGGGATGCCCGCTGGCGCGAGTCGGTGGTGCGTCGTCAGGTGTTGGCCGTGGCGACTGAGGAGTCGGTGGGCTGGATGGCGCGGATCGGTGCCGCGGCGCGCTGGGTCAATCAGGGTGCGGCCGCGGAGTTGGTGGCGATTGGGGAGTTGTTCGCCTACCGGTTGGCCCGGGGTGGGGAGCGGGAGGACTGGGCGATCGACACGATGAAGGCGGTGGCTGGGGAGGTGGCCGCGGGGTTGAAGATCAGTCAGGCCCGGGCGGAGACCAAGGTGCGCTATGCCCGGGCGATGCGTGAGCGGCTACCGCAGGTGGGCGCGGTGTTGTGTGCCGGGGATATCGATCTGGAGGCGTTCTCGACGATTGTGTTCCGTACCGATCTGATCGAGGACCCGCAGGTGCTGGCGGCGGTGGACGCCGCGATCGCCGCGCGGGTGACGCGCTGGCCGTCGTTGAGCCGGGGGCGGCTGGCTAAGAAGGTCGATGCGATCGTGGCCCGCGCCGATGTGGATGCGCTGCGCCGCCGCAAAGAAGCGCAGGCTGATCGGGAGGTGTGGATCGGTCCGCCGGCCGACGGGATCTGCCCGATCGAGGGCCGGTTGCGCAGCACCGACGCCCGGGCCGTGGAGGCGCGGCTGACGGTGTTGGCGGCCACGGTGTGCCCGCATGATCCGCGCACCGCCGCCCAGCGCCGCGCTGATGCGTTGGGGGCGCTGGCCGCTGCGGCGACCCGGCTGGGCTGTGAATGCGGCCGCCCCGATTGCACCGCCGCCGCCAGCAAGCCCGCCGGCCCGGTGGTGATCCAGGTGATCGCCGAACAAGCCACCCTCAACGGGCACGCCGACAACCCCGCCTACCTACTGGGCGGGCAGGACCTCATCACCCCTGAACTGCTGGCCGAGTTGGCGCTGACCGCCAACCAGGTGCCGTTGATCCATCCCGGCTACGCCGCCCCTGAACCCCACTACACCCCCTCGCAGGGATTGACCGATTTCGTGCGGGCCCGGGATCTGACGTGCCGCTGGCCCGGCTGCGAGGTACCGGCCACCGGCTGCGACCTGGATCACACCATCCCCTACGCCCAGGGTGGGCCCACCCATGCCGGCAACCTCAAGTGCTACTGCCGCGCGCACCATTTGATGAAAACGTTCTGGGGCTGGACCGAGCAGCAACTCGCCGACGGCACCCTGATCCTGACCTCCCCGGGCGGGGACACCCACGTCACCACCCCCGGTAGCGCGCTGCTGTTTCCCAGCCTGTGCCACGCCGTGGGCGGCATGCCCGCCCCCGAAGCCCACACCACCCCACCGGCCGACGACTGCGCCGAACGCACCGCGATGATGCCCACCCGCCGCCGCACCCGCACCCAAGACCGCGCCGCCCGCGTCGCCGCCGAACGCCGCGCCAACCGCCAGGCCCGCATCACCGCCACCGGCCCACCCGACGACGAACCCCCACCGTTCTAGGTGGGCCAGGCGCTCGCGTTGCTCCGGAAGTTCGCATTCGGAGGATTGCAGAAGTCCGAGTTGGTTCCGGCCAGCAGGACGAAATAACCCTCGCCCTTGTGGGTGAAACTGTATGGCGGGTAACTCCATCCGCTGTTGCACATCGAGGTCGGCGTGCCCATCGTCGCCCGGCGCCAGCTGGACTTCGCACATGCCGTGAGCGCATCGACATCCGAAACGCCGCTCTTGGGGATCACCAGCATCCCGCCGCCCCACTGCCCGTCGGCCCGCCGATAGGCGCGCGCTCCGAAGCCGGCTCCGTTCGTTTGGCAACCCAGTGCCCGTTGCAGGGGCTGGAAAACGGTCGCGAGGTCACGGTTCGTCAGGCCGGCGGCGGCATTGATGAACTGCGCCGCATCGGACCCGTCGACCTCCTGCACGTTGGGGTCGTGGAAGGTGAACAGCTGCTGCGAGATTGCACTCGCGTTACCACCGCCGCCGATGACGGGTCCGCTGCCGGTCGAAGTCATCGGCGGCAGCCCGCCGGCGGGGTCGGCGGCTGCCGTCGGCGCAAGCCCCAGCCACAACGCGGCGATCAGGGCAAGGCGTGCAACAACTCTCATCGGCTACCTCCCGGGTGGCATGGGTGGGGCGTCGTTGGGCGCCAGCTCGGCGCCGATCTTGCGGAACAGGATGTCGGCCTGATTGGTGTAGTTGCCCTGTTCGTCGAATGCTTCGGGCGCGTAGGTGACCGCGACGGCGATCGCCACCTTCTGCGACGGCAGGTACGCCTCCACGGCGGCCTCGCCGGCGAACATGGGGTTCTGCAACAACCAGTTGCCGGAGATCACGATCCCGAGACCATAGGTGTATCCATCACTTTGATCGAAGCACGTAGGGCAACCCGGCTGGGGTCGCGTCTTGCCGCGCAGCTCTGTCGACACCATCTTCTTGTACGACTCGGCAGACAGCAACCGGCCCGACCCGACGCCCGCCGCGCTGGCCTCCATGTCGTAGATGTTGGTGGTCTGGATCGCGCCGTGGGTGATGGTCCAGGACGGGTTCCAGAACGTCGACTCCTCGTAGAACGGCACACCCGCCGGAATCTTCAGAGATTCCCGCCGCTCGGAGCTGAACGCGTGCAGGACCGGATCCGGAATGGCGGGAGTATCCGAGTTGGCAGTCTCCGTAAGGCCCAGCGGGGCAAGCACTTTGGACTGTAACAGCGACGGCATGTCGTGACCGGTCGCCTTTTCCAGCGCCATCCCCAGCAGCACGTAGTTGGTGTGCGAGTAGTTCCAGTTGGTTCCCGGCTCGTAGAGCAGTGGCCGCGAAGAGATCTGCGCAAGAATGTCCGCAGTGGTCCACTGCCGGAACGGATTCGCGTAGAGAGCGTTGTTGAAGGCGTTGTTGCCGATCACATAGTCGGGATAGCCCGAGGTCATTTGCGCCAGCTGGCCCAGCGTGACACGGTCGGCGTGCGGGAAGTCGGGCAGCCACTTGGACAACTTGTCCTCCAGGCTCACCTTCATCTCGTCAACCAGTTTCAACAGCAACGTCGCCACATACGAAATCGCCACTGCACCATTGCGAAAGTGCATGTTCGCACCGGCAGGCACCCCGGTGATCGACTCACCGGCGGCACCCGTCACCACCTCCCGGCCGTTGGCCGTCACCCGCACGATCACCGCGCGCAGGTGCGCCTGCCCCATGAAGTCGCGGACAATCCGCATCACCGCATCGGCCTTGGCCGCGGTAGCCCCCGGCGGTGCCGGGGGCACGACGCGGGGCACCGCGCACCCGGCCAGCAACACCAGGGCGGCGGCGACCCCGAGGCGTCGCATCAGTCGCATCAGCGGAAGGCGCTGATGCCGGTGATCGCCTGGCCGAGGACCAGTTGATGCATTTCGGGGGTGCCCTCATACGTCAGCACCGATTCCAGGTTGACCATGTGCCGGATCACCGGGTACTCCAGTGATATCCCGTTGCCGCCCAATATGGTTCGTGCGGTGCGGCAGATCTCGATCGCCTCCCGGGTGTTGTTGAGCTTGCCGAAGCTCACCTGGTCGGGCCGCAGGCCGACGCTGTCCTTGAGCCGGCCCAGGTGCAGCGACAACAACTGGCCTTTATGCAGTTCGACCGCCATGTCGACCAACTTGGCCTGGGTCAGCTGGAACGCCGCGATCGGGCGACCGAACTGGGTGCGCTCGGTCGCGTACTCCAGTGCGGACTGCCAGGCTGAACGCGCCGCGCCCATGGACCCCCAGACGATGCCGTAACGCGCCTCCGACAGGCACTCCAGTGGCCCTTTGAGTCCCACTACGCCGGGCAACATCGCCTCGTCGGGCAACCGGACGTCGTCGAGCACCAACTCACTGGTGATCGACGCGCGCAGCGACAGCTTGTGGTGAATGGTATTGGCGGAGAACCCCGGTGTGTCGGTCGGGACGATGAACCCGCGGACCCCCTCGTCGGTGGCGGCCCACACCACCGCAACGTCGGCGATCGAGCCGTTGGTGATCCACATCTTGCGCCCGTTGAGTACCCAGTCCGAACCGTCGCGCTTCGCGCGTGTTTTCATCGCCGCCGGGTCTGACCCCGCATCGGGCTCGGTCAATCCGAAGCACCCGATCAGCTCACCGGCCGCCATACCGGGCAGCCACTGCTGCTTCTGTTCCTCCGAGCCGTTGTTCCAGATCGCGAACATCGCCAGCGACCCCTGCACCGACACCAGCGACCGGACCCCGGAGTCGGCGGCCTCCAGCTCCAGACAGGCCAGGCCGTAGTGCACCGCGGAGGCGCCGCCGCAACCGTAGCCCTCCAGGTGCATGCCCAGCAGTCCCAGCTCGCCGAACTGCTTGGCCAGTTCGCGGGCCACTGGCAGGTCGCCGTCCTCGAACCACTGACCGACGTGAGGGATCACTTGTTCTGCGCAGAACGCCCGCACCGTGTCACGCACGGCGATCTCGTCACTGGACAGCGAGGCGTCCAGACCCAGCGGGTCAAAGGCGTCGAAAGCGGGGGGCTTCCGGTCATGGGTATCGGTGCTCATGGTTCAATCCTGCCCCCGCCCGGTAGTCTCGCTGCATGCAACCGCGGCGGGGGCTGGCGTGGCTCGGTATGGACGTGGCGGCCGTGCTCGTTTTCTGTGCTCTCGGGCGCCGCAGCCATGACGAAGGCGTCAATGTCGGGGGGCTGGCGACCACGGCCTGGCCGTTTCTGAGTGGGACGGCCCTGGGCTGGCTGCTGTCCCGCGGGTGGCGCCGGCCGACGGCGGTGGCGCCCACCGGGGTGATCGTCTGGATCTCGACGGTGGTGGTTGGCATGCTGCTGCGTAAAGCCAGCTCAGCCAGTGTCGCGGGGGCTTTCGTGGTGGTCGCCTCGACAGTGACCGCCGTGTTCCTGCTCGGCTGGCGGGCCATCGTTCTACTCGCCGCACGGCGTCGCTCGGACGGCTGAGCCGGGCTAGATGGTACGCACCGACGGCGATAGCTGGGACCCGGCGACCGGTGTCGGGATGACGGCGACGTTCGGTGCGGTCGCCCGGGCGGTGGGAACCAACAAGGGCCTGATCAACGATCCGTTCGCCGAGGCGCTGGTGCGCGCCGCGGGGGTCGAGTACTTCATCCGGTTGATCGAGGACGAGCAATACGCCACCGACGGCGGCGGCGACCCCGTCATGTACGGGATGCTCAACATCCTTGCCCTGCACGGCCGGTTCCTCGACGAGTATCTGACCAGGGCCGCGCGGGCGGGAATCCGGCAAGCGGTCAATCTGGGCTGCGGGCTGGACACCAGGGCATACCGCTTGTGGTAGCCGCCTGGGACCACGGTGTACGAGTGTGACCAGCCGGGAGTGATGGATTTCAAGGCGCAGGTGCTGCGGGACCTGGGTGGCAAGCTGACCGCGCATCGCTGCGCGGTGGGAGTGGACTTGCGCGACGATTGGCTGACGGCGCTGCAGCGGGTCGGATTCGACCCCGGCCAACCGACGGTCTGGATTGCCGAGAACCTGTTGATCGGATACCTGCCGCCGGATGCGCAGGATCGGCTGCTGCATCAGGTCAGCGCGTCCAGCGCGGCCGGCAGCTGGTTTGCCGCCGACCACATGCCCTGGACCGACGTGCAGCTGCAGGAGGGCCGCGCGTTCATCGAGGGTTGGCGCCAGGAGGGCCTGGACATCGACCTGGGCAAACTGACCTACTCCGCCGAATTCGGTTCTCTCCCAGAGAACCTCGAGGCGCACGGGTGGCAGACCAGCGAACGCACGTTGATCGAGTTGTTGTCCACCGCCGGCCTGGCGGGGCGCCGGCGGGTCAGCCGGCACGATCTGGCGATCACCCCCCGCTACGTCACCGCGACGCTGGCCGGCCGGTGACCGGGCTGCGCTTCGTACCGGCCAGCCTGGACGATCCGCTCGCCCAGCCGCTGTTGGCCGAGCTGGCCGACGAGTACGCGCAGCGGTACGGCGCGGATCCGCAACGGATCGCCGAATGGCTTGTGGACGGCCCGGAAAGCGAGTTCTCACCTCCACACGGCGGGATGCTGATCGGCCTGGTTGACGGGCAACCGGTGACCGGGGGCGCCTTCTGCCGGTTCGACGCCGAGACCGCGGAACTCAAAAGGGTCTGGACGCACCACGATCACCGCCGCCGCGGTTACGCCCGGGCACTGCTGGCCGCGCTGGAATCGGAGATCGCCTCGCGCGGTTACACCAGGGTGTACCTCATCACCGGCGACCGTCAGCCTGAGGCCGAGGAGCTGTACGAAGCGACCGGGTACACGCGGTTGTCCGAGCCGCTGCCGTCGCACGGTCCGGTGTTTCCCATCGCATTCCTGAAGGTGCTCGCATGACGTTTCATCTCGGCGTCGCGCTGGACGGCTACGGCTGGCACACGCAGGCCTGGGCGCTGACGAGCGAAACCCGCTCGGTGCTCAGCGGCGGATACTGGGCCGATCTCGCGGTCACCGCCGAACGCGGCCTGCTCGACTTCCTCACCATCGACGACTCGCTCATGCCGCAGCCCGGTCGCCGCGAGCGCATCGACCCGCAACGGCTGGCCGGGCGTGCGGACGCCGTGCTGACCGCCGCGCGCGTCGCGCCCGCCACCCGGCACATCGGGCTGATCCCGGTGGCGACCGTCACCCACACCGAGCCGTTTCACGTCTCCAAAGCCATTGCGACCCTTGACTATGTCTCGCACGGACGGGCCGGCTGGCAGCCGCGGGTCAGCGTCACCACGCACGAGGCGGCGCTGTTCGGCAGGCGGACCGTGCGGCCGGAGGACCTGTTCCCCGAAGCCCGGGACTATGTCGAGGTGGTGCGCAGGTTGTGGGACAGCTGGGAGGACGACGCGGTGATCCGCGACGTCGCCGGCGGCCGCTACATCGATCGGGACAAGCTGCACTACATCGATTTCGCCGGGCCGTTCTTCTCGGTCAAGGGACCGTCGATCACGCCCCGGCCCCCGCAGGGCCAGCCGGTGATCGCCGTCCTCGCCCATGCCACACCCGTTTACGAATTCGCGGCCGATGCCGCCGACGTCGTCTTCGTCACGCCCACTGACACGTCGCTGCAAAGCCTCGTGACGGAAGTCCGCGACGTCGGAGAGCGACTGAAAATCTTTGCCGACATTGTGGTTTCGTTCCACGGCGAAACCGACTTCCGGTCCGACACACTGGTCTGGGGCGGCACCGCGGCAGAATTGGCGGACATGGTGACGGGCTGGCGGGACGAGGGCGTGGACGGGGTCCGGCTCCGTCCCGCCGTGCACGCCACCGACCTCCCGGTGATCGTGGACGAGGTGGTGCCCCGCTTGCAGCGCGCCGGCGTATTTCGCACCGAGTACCGCGACGGCGAGACGCTGCGCGAGCGACTCGGGCTGCCGGTGGCGGTCAACCGGTATTCGGCGGTGCGCCCATGATTCCGTTGTCGATCCTTGACCTGGCGCCGATCAGCTCCGGCAGCACCGTGACCGCCGCTCTGCACAACACCATCGACCTGGCGCAGCACGCCGAGCGGTGGGGCTACCGGCGCTACTGGATCGCCGAACATCACTTCGTCGGAGTCGCCAGCTCGTCGCCCGCCGTGCTGATCGGTCAAATCGCGGCCGCCACCAACAAGATCCGGGTCGGAGCGGCAGCGGTGCAACTGGGCTACACGACCGCCGTCGCGGTCGTCGAGAACTTCGGCATGCTCGAGGCCTTCTACCCGGGGCGCATCGACCTCGGCGTCGGGCGGTCCGGGCAGCGTCGTTCCCAGGAAAGCGCACCGAAGAAGCCACGCGAGCCACGGCCACCGCGCGTCTGGCATGAAGTCGACGGTGTGGTGATTCCGACACCGTTCGACCTGCGGGGGATGCTCGATCTCGAACGGCTGGCGGCCACCATGAAGATCCTGCAGCAGCCCGAGGCGATATCCCCGGACTTCGCCGAGCAGGTGGACGACATTTTGGCCCTGCTGGACGGCAGCTACCGGGTCGACGGATTCGACGTGCATGCGGTGCCGGGTGAGGGAAGCTCGTTGCGGCCGTGGATATTCGGCAGCACCAGGGGGCAGAGCGCCCGGGTCGCCGGCGCACTGGGACTGCCGTTCGTGGCGAGCTATCACATCACGCCGGCCACTGCGCTGGAAGCCATCGAGGCCTACCGCGACACCTTCGTGCCGTCGCCGGCGCTGACGGAGCCGTACGTGGTGGTGTCGGCGGACGTCGTTGTGGCCGACGACACCGAGACCGCGCAACGCCTGGCCGCCGGCTACGGCCAGTGGGTCTATTCGATCCGGACCGGCGTGGGTGCCATGCCCTACCCGGCGCCGGAGGATTGCGGGCCACTCACCGACGAGCAGTACGAGCTGGTAAAGGACCGTCTCGCAACACGATTCGTCGGTAACCCGGACGAGGTGGCCGAACGGTTGCAGGCGCTGGCACGGGTCACCGGGGCCGATGAGCTCGTCGTCACCTCCGTCACCCACCGCCACGAGGACCGGCTGCGGTCGCACGAGCTGATCGCCGGTAGCTGGGCATGACCCCATGACCCGCAAGCCGATTCATCTCGCGGCCCACTTCCCGGGCGTCAACAACACCACGGTGTGGAGCGACCCGACCGCGGGCAGCCAGATCGAGTTCGAATCGTTCGTGCACCTGGCTCGCACGGCCGAACGCGGATTGTTCGACTTCTTCTTTCTGGCCGAAGGATTGCGGCTGCGCGAGCACCGCGGCCGAATCCACGACCTGGACGTGGTGGGGCGTCCGGACACCTTCACCGTGCTGGCGGCGCTGGCCGGTGTGACCGACCGCATCGGCCTCACCGGCACCATCAACACCACCTTCAACGAACCCTTCGAAGTGGCAAGGCAATTCGCGACGCTTGATCACCTGTCGGACGGCCGTGCCGGCTGGAACATCGTCACCTCGTCGGATGCCTTCACCGGTGCGAACTTTCGCCGGGGTGGCTACCTCGCGCACGCCGAACGCTATCGGCGCGCCGAGGAGTTCGTCACCGTGGCCCGCAAGTTCTGGGACAGCTGGGCGCCCGATGCCGTGGTGCGCAAGGACGGTGTCTACGTCGACCCCGCGGGAATCCGCCGCGTCGACTACACCGGTTCGCAGTTCGACGTGACGGGTTTCGCCACGCTGCCGGCCGGCCCGCAGGGCCATCCGATCCTGCTGCAGGCGGGCGATTCCGACGAGGGCCGCTCGTTCGGCGCCCGGTATGCCGACGCCCTGTTCACCCTGCACGGTTCCCTCGAAGACGGCCGGCGCTACTACGCCGACGTCAAGGGGCGGGCCCGGGCGTTCGGCCGGGATCCCGATCAGCTCAAGGTCTTTCCGGCGGCCACTTTCGTCATCGGGGACACCACCGAGGAAGCCCGGGACAGGGCTCGCCACATCCGCCGCCAGCAGGTCAGCGGGGCGACCGCCATCGGCATGCTCGAACAGGTATGGGGCCGCGAGCTTTCCGGCTATGACCCGGACGGTCCGCTGCCCGACGTCGAGCCGGTTGTCGACAGCGATATCACCCAGGGGCGGGTGCGCCACGGCGACCCGGTCGCGGTGGCGCGGCGCTGGCGGGAGCGGGCCCAGGCGGAGAACCTGTCGATCCGCGAGCTGGTGATCGCCTTGACCAGCCGAGAGCAGTTCGTCGGCACCCCCGCCCACATCGCCGACGAGATCGACCGCTACGTGCAAGCCGACGCCTGCGACGGCTTCATCCTGGTGCCGCACCTGACACCGCACGGCCTCGACGAGTTCGTCGACCGGGTGGTTCCGTTGCTGCAGGAGCGGGGCGCGTTCCGGCGCGAGTATCCAGGTGCGACGCTGCGGGAAAACCTGGGGCTGAGCCGGCCGTAGCCGACCCGCGCGGCGTGCGTTGCCGCGCAGAGCATTCCGAGCCCGAAAAATAGTGCATACAGCAATAGTTGCGTCAGGATATTATTTTCTCACCAGCGTGAGCGGTGAGGAGGTGATGGGAATGACGTACGAGTTGCTGTTTCAGGATGACGAATTCGTCTGCGGTGCAATCATGTTCGCGACCGGCGAGCTGGGCGAGTGACCGCTCGCCCTGCTCAGGGGCACATGAAGGAGATCGGTGGGCAGACAAAGGTGCCCGCCGGAAGTGGCCCCTCGGCCCATACCCCTCCGGATACCTGGTGCACTTCGTGGCAGGTGTTCATGTCCCAGCCTGCCGCCAAGTCCCGGATCTGCGACCACACGGGATCTCCTGGGCACCAGGTGCCGTGACCGACAGGGTCGTACCTCAGATCCGCGTGTGCGGTCGCGGCACCCGGCCCCAGGGCGGTGAGCCCCAGAGTGGCGATTGCGCCGAACCCAGTGATCAGAACGCCGGTGAGAGTCCGCTTCACCGTGTTGGCCATGATGTGTCCCTCTCTGTGTGCGCGCCAGCGTAGGCGCGGCAGGGTCGTATCTCCCGGCCAAATCAACACCCGCGACGCGGCTACCGATCCCAACTTTCGTGTTCACGCAGATCGGGCACCTGTCGTCGTCGGTCAGGCGGCGCCTGCCTTGCGCAGGGCGGCGTCTGTCGCTTCGCGGATCGGGCCACGCCAGAGCGGCCCGTGGCCGGGTGCCAGAATCTCGGTCTCCACCTGCGCCAGTACCGACAGTGTCTTGATGCAGTTCTGTTGGCTGTAGCTGAAGATGGCGGGCAACAGCTGGGGCCCGTCGTGGCGAATGAGCGGATGGCCGGTGATCAGTGCGTCGCCGCTGGCCAGCACCCCGTCCACCAGATACGAGCAGTGACCGTTGGTGTGTCCGGGACTGAAGACAGGCTGCGGGTGGCCGGGCAGCCCGGCGGCGATGTCCGGTGTCAACGGCCGGGTGCCGGGGATCCCGTCGCGGATCAGCCCGCCGCTGCGCACCACGTGCACCGTCCACGCCGCCCACCGCGGCCGCCAAATGCGAAGTGCCAGATCGTGAATCGCCACTTGTTCGAGGTAGTCCCGCTTGGCGTGGCCGACCTCGTCAGCGTGGCAGTAGACCGGCGTGCCGTGCTCGGCGGCGAACCAGATCGCGGATCCCATGTGGTCGATGTGGGCATGGGTGAGCAGGATCGCCCGCACGTCGCCCGGCCCGTACCCCAGCGTGCGCAGCGAGGTCAGCACCTCCTCGCGGTCGCCCGGATAGCCGGCGTCGATCAGCATGACTCCGGTGTCGTCGGTGACCAGCGTCCAGTTGACCGCGGGGCCATGAGCGAGGTGGACCTTGTCGGTGATCTGAACAAGCTGTGTGTGCCCGGACATGGCTATCAGCCTAAAAGCCGCGAGGAGTAGAAAAGACTAGTGGCTGAACTGAAACTGGGATACAAGGCGTCCGCTGAACAATTCGCACCTCGTGAACTCGTGGAACTGGCCGTCCTCGCCGAAGGGCACGGCATGGACAGCGCCACCGTCAGCGATCACTTCCAGCCCTGGCGGCACAAGGGCGGGCACGCTCCGTTCTCGCTCGCCTGGATGACCGCCGTCGGCGAGCGCACCGAAAGGCTGCAGCTGGGCACCTCGGTGCTCACGCCGACTTTCCGGTACAACCCCGCTGTCATCGCGCAGGCGTTCGCCACCATGTCCTGCCTGTATCCGGGCCGTGTTTTCCTGGGGGTCGGCACCGGCGAGGCGCTCAACGAGATCGCCACCGGTTACGAGGGCGACTGGCCGGAGTTCAAGGAGCGCTTCGCCCGGCTGCGCGAGTCGGTGCGCCTGATGCGCGAGCTGTGGCGTGGTGACCGCGTCGACTTCGACGGCGAGTACTACCGCACCAAAGGCGCCTCCATCTACGACGTGCCCGAGAGCGGTGTGCCGGTCTACATCGCCGCTGGAGGTCCGGCGGTGGCCAAGTACGCCGGTCGCGCGGGCGACGGTTTCATCTGCACCTCCGGCAAGGGCGAGGAGCTCTACACCGAGAAGCTGATACCGGCCGTTTTGGAGGGTGCAGCGGCGGCGGGCAGATCTGACGACGACATCGACAAGATGATCGAAATCAAGATCTCCTACGACACCGATCCGGATCTGGCGCTGGAGAACACCAGGTTCTGGGCGCCGCTGTCGCTGAGCGCCGAGCAGAAGCACAGCATCGACGACCCGATCGAGATGGAGAAGGCCGCCGACGCGCTGCCCATCGAGCAGATCGCCAAGCGCTGGATCGTCGCCTCCGACCCCGACGAGGCCGTCGAGAAGGTCGGCCAGTACGTGTCGTGGGGTCTGAACCACCTGGTGTTCCATGCGCCGGGGCATGACCAGCGACGGTTCCTGGAGTTGTTCGAGAAGGACCTGGCACCGCGGCTCCGGAAACTTGGCTGACACGCCAGCCGTGCCCGCCTCCAGCATCTACATCGCGGCGCCGGAATCGGAGACCGGCAAGTCGACGATCGCGCTGGGGCTGATGCACCGGTTGGCCGCCACCGTCGCCAAAGTCGGTGTGTTCCGGCCCATTACGCGTCTCGATGGCGAGGACCGCGACTACATTCTGGAGCTGCTGCTCGAGCACTCCACGGCGGGCCTGACGTACGAACAGTGCGTCGGCGTCACCTACCAGCAACTGCACGACGACAGCGACGCCGCGATCGCCACCATCGTCGACGCCTACCACGCGGTGGCGGAGCACTGCGATGCGGTGGTGATCGTCGGGAGCGACTACACCGACGTCACCAGCCCGGCCGAACTCTCGGTTAACGCCCGCATCGCGGTCAATCTGGGCGCCCCGGTGCTGCTCACGGTGCGCGGCAAGGGTCGCACTCCCGACGAGGTCGCCAGCGTCGTCGAGGTGTGCCTGGCCGAACTGTCGGCTCAGCGGGCGCACACGGCAGCCGTCGTCGCGAACCGGTGCGAGCCGGATGAGATGCAGGCGGTCGCGGAGGCGCTCCGCAAATTCACGCCACGCGCCTACGTACTTCCCGAGGAGCCGTTGCTGGCCGCGCCGACGGTGGCCGAGCTGACCAGAGCGGTGAAAGGGACGACCGTTCGCGGTGACGAACAACTGGCCCAGCGCGAGGTGATGGGCGTCATGGTCGCCGGCATGACGGCCGACCACTGCCTCGAGCGGCTGCGCGAAGGGATGGCGGTGATCACCCCGGGCGACCGCTCGGACGTGGTGCTCGCGGTCGCCAGTGCCCATGCGGCGGATGGGTTTCCGTCGCTGTCATGCCTGATCCTCAACGGCGGGTTCGACCTGCACCCCTCGATCGCGGCCCTGGTCGCCGGGCTGCGGCTGCGGCTACCCATCATTGCTACCGCGCTGGGCACCTACGACACGGCCAGTGCGGCGGCCACGGCCCGCGGCCGGGTCACCGCCTCCTCGCAGCGCAAGATCGACACCGCACTGCAGCTGATGGACCGGCACGTCGACGTCGACGACCTGCTCGAGCAGCTCACCATCCCGATCCCGACGGTCATCACGCCGCAGATGTTCACCCACCAGTTGCAGGAGCGGGCCCGGGCGAACCGTCAGCGCATCGTGCTGCCCGAAGGCGAGGACGACCGGATCCTGCGCTCGGCCGGACGGCTGCTGCAGCGCTCCGTCGCCGACCTGACGATCCTCGGGGACGAATCCCAGGTGCGTTCGCGGGCAGCCGAACTCGGCGTCAGCCTGGACGACGCGACGGTGATCGACCCACGCAGCAGCGATCTGCACGAGCAGTTCGCCAAACAATACGCCGAGCTGCGCAAGGCCAAGGGTGTCACGCTCGAGCAGGCCCGCGAAGTCATGAACGACGCAACGTATTTCGGCACCATGCTGGTGTACAACGGCAAGGTCGACGGGATGGTGTCCGGTGCGGTGCACACCACCGCGCACACCGTGCGCCCGGCACTGCAGATCATCCGCACCGTGCCCGACGTGTCCACGGTCTCCAGCATTTTCCTGATGTGCCTGCCGGACCGCGTGCTGGCCTACGGCGACTGCGCCATCATCCCCAACCCGACCACCGAAGAGCTGGCCGACATTGCGATCTCCTCGGCGCGGACGGCCGCTCAGTTCGGCATCGAGCCGCGGGTGGCCATGCTGTCCTACTCGACCGGCGCCTCGGGATCCGGTGCCGATGTCGAGAAGGTCAGGAAGGCAACCGAATTGGTGCGCTCGCGGGATCCGCAGCTGCTCGTCGAGGGTCCCATCCAGTACGACGCCGCCGTCGACCCGTCGGTTGCGGCGACCAAGATGAGCGACTCGCCGGTGGCCGGCCGCGCTACCGTGCTGATCTTCCCCGACCTGAACACCGGCAACAACACCTACAAAGCGGTGCAGCGTTCCGCCGGGGCCATCGCGATCGGTCCGGTGCTGCAGGGCCTGCGCAAGCCGGTCAATGACCTGTCCCGGGGCGCGCTCGTCGAGGACATCGTCAACACCGTTGCCATCACCGCGATTCAGGCGCAGGGCATCCATGAGTGAGCGTCTGGTCCTGGTGGTGAACTCCGGATCCTCCTCGCTGAAGTTCCAGCTCGTCGACCCCGATTCCGGTGAATCACGCGCGGGCGGCACCGTCGAACAGATCGGCGAGCCCTCGTCGCCGATCCCCGACCACGAAGCGGCGCTGCGCCGCGCGTTCGAGATGCTGGACGACGACGGCATCGACCTGCAGCGGTGTGGGCTGGCGGCGGTCGGGCATCGAGTGGTGCACGGCGGCAACCATTTTCACCTTCCGACACTGCTGAACGACGAGGTGATCCGCGAGCTGGGCGAGCTGTCGCCGTTGGCCCCGCTGCACAATCCGCCCGCCGTGCAGGGCATCGAGGTGGCACGCAAGCTGCTGCCCGACGTCCCGCACATCGCGGTGTTCGACACGGCCTTCTTCCATCACCTGCCGGAGGCCGCCGCCACTTACGCCATCGACCGCGACCTCGCGCAGAAGTGGCAGATCCGCCGCTACGGATTCCACGGCACCTCACACGAATACGTCAGCCGTCAGGCCGCGGCCTTCCTGGGCAGGCCGCCCGGCGAACTGAACCAGATCGTGCTGCACCTGGGTAACGGCGCATCGGCGTCCGCCGTCGCGGGCGGACATCCGGTCGAGACGTCGATGGGGTTGACACCGCTGGAGGGCCTGGTGATGGGCACCCGCAGCGGCGACATCGACGCGGGCGTTTTCAGCTACCTGTGGCGCACAGCCAAGATGGACGTCGACGAGATCGAGTCAATGCTCAACAAGCGGTCCGGGGTGCTGGGCCTGTCCGGCGAGCGGGACTTCCGGCGGCTGCGGACGATGATCGAATCCGGCGATGCCGCAGCCAAATTGGCGTACGACGTGTTCATCCACCGGCTGCGCAAATACATCGGCGCCTACCTGGCTGTGCTCGGGCACACCGACGCAATCAGCTTCACCGCCGGGATCGGCGAGCACGATGCGATCGTGCGCCGGGATGCATTGGCGGGGCTGGACGAACTCGGAATAGAGCTCGACGAGCAACGCAATGCCGAGGCGGCTTCCGGGGCGCGCCTGATCTCGGCGGCTGATTCCCGGATCGCGGTGCTGGTGGTGCCGACCAACGAGGAACTCGCGATCGCCCGGGACTGCGTGAGCCTGCTATAGGAAACCCAGGCTGGTGCGGCCGGCGCCCACCGCGGGGACCGGATCGGTGCCGAGCGTCCGAACCAGCAGCTCGTGGTAGATGTCCCGAAAGTCTGTGCGGTACTTCAGGTCTCCGTGGTCAAGGTCGGTGAGGCTGGGCTCTTCGCCGTAGAATCCGCCTTTGACCGGGACACCGGCGACGAACACCGGCCCGGCGGTGCCGTGGTCGGTGCCCTGCGACGCGTTGGCGGCCACCCGGCGACCGAACTCCGAGTACGCGAGCACCACGACGTTGCGGCCGCACCGGTCGCCGGCCATCTGCTGCAGGAACGGGGTGAGGGCTTCGTCGAAGGTCTGCAGCAGCCGTTGCTGCGTGCCGCGTTCGTCGGCGTGGGTGTCGAAGCCCCCGAGGTGCACCATGTACACGCGTGCCGGCACCCGGGCCGTGATCGCGGCGGCCACCATGCCCAGCCGGCCGGCCAGAGCGTTGTCGGACTGGGCTGCCGTCAGGTTCTCGAACGCCGCGTCCGTCGACAGCGCGGCGCGATAGGACCGGCGGACCGCGGACATCGCTGGGGTGTCGCCGGGGTCGTCGGCGCTCAGGGTCTGGATGGTCGGCCGGAAAGCGTTGTCTCGGTGGCCGGTGTCCGTGGTGGACAGTGCTGCGGCGGTTTGCTTTTCGCCCACGGACAGCAGCGGCAGCACGCTGCCGACGCTCACCGCGCGCAGCGGATCGTCACCCGTGGCATCCAGCCAGCGCCCGATCCAGCCCGTGGCCACCGGCTCGGACGGCGACGCGGTCTGCCAGATGTCCATGGACCGGAAGTGGCTGTGATCGGGTTTGGGATAACCCACCCCGCGCACGATCGCGAGCTCCCGCTTGGTCCACAGCTCGGCCAGCCCCCGCATCGCCGGGTTGAGTCCCAGCCGGTCGTCGAGGTGCAACACGTCTTCGGCGGCGTAGGCCAGCTCCGGGCGGGCGTCGTGATAGGCGTTGTCGGCGTAGGGGATGAGAGTGTTGATGCCGTCGTTGCCGCCGTAGAGGGTGACGATCACCAGAACCCCGGCGTCGTCGGCCAGCGGTCGCTCCTGTGCCGCGTGCAGCAGGTCGTCCCAGCCGACCGCCACGGTGCCGGACAACAGGCCGAGCGCGCCGACGCCGGCCCCGGCTATCAGGAATTTGCGGCGGTTCACGAGGTCAGGTACTCCGGGGTGTTGACGGCCGCGGCGACCAGCTGCGCCGGTCTACGGACCAAGGGGCGCAATGCATCCGCAGAGCGGTCGGTCCACGCGCCCACACCGATCAGATATCCGACCGCGTCGATGCGGTCGCCGGCGGCGGTGCTTTCGATCGCCGACAGGTCCGCCGCGCGGGCGAGTTGAAGCGCGGCGCGCCAACGGGTGCGGGCCGACGCGGTGGACAGCCAGACCTGGCCCCGCGGCCAGCCGTTGACGTCGGTGGGGAAGAAGGGGCGCTGGCCCAGCGCCTTGAGCGTGCTCTCGATCAGCTTGTCGTGGTCGCCGGGATTCCCGAGCGCGCGGATCACCCCGATCAGCCACTCGACCGGGGTGTTGACGACGGTCGCGCGGCCGCCGGTGAACTCGTCGGCGGTGAGGACGGCGCGGGTCAGGGCCCTGAGGTCGCGCTGGGGTCCGTAGGCGGCGACGATGCGGTCCAGCGCCGACGGGGACGGCGGTTCGTCGGACACCAGTTGTTGCCACAGGCGCCCCGCAACGTGAGCCGCGGAGCCGGGGCGGGCCAGGACCGCATCGCAGAAACCGGCGGCGTCGAAGCCCGCGGTGACCCCGAAGAGGGTTTTGGGTCCGGGGTCGTGACGGCGGGCGGCTAACACCGCCCTTCCGTCGCTGATCGTCCACCCGGTCAGCGCACGTGCGCCTTCGCGCACGTCGTCCTCGGTGTAGCCGTTGCTGTGGCCGAGGGTGAACAGCTCCATGAATTCCCGGGCCAGGTTTTCGTTCGGGGCTTTGGCCGTGTTGAGTTGCCCGTCCAGCCAGCGCAGCATCGCGGCGTCGGTGAGCATCGTGTACGCCAGCGTGCGGAAGTCGCCCAGCTTCAGGGTGCGCAGCTTCTGATTCTGCGCCGCCATGTACGCCGCGATCCGCACCTTCTGCGCGGAAGTCGCAAAGTGGTTGTGCCACAACAGGGTCAGTTTCTCGTGTAGCGGCAGCTCGACGGCGGTCATGCGACGCAGCCACCACCGGGTCAGTTCGTCGTTCTGTTCGGAGAGCCGGCGCCGGTACTGCGTCCGCGCTGCTGTGGTCGCGCCTTTGCCGGGCGGTTGCGGGGGCGGCAGCGACAGTATGGGGGTGGCGAGCGCGCCGCGGTCGGCGTCGGGGTCGGTGGCCAGGGCGGCGTCTATGTAGCTCGACCAGTCCTGCGTGACGACCGCGTCGACCTCGGCGCCGGTGACGCCGAACCCGCTCCTGCGTAGGGCGCGGGCCGTCATGATCCACCGTGGGGACTGCCCGGCCATAGTGAACCACTGTCGCGTCCGAACCTATGTTTTCGCTGAGTGTGGCTGTGGATGCAGGTATGCGCCGCACCCGGGTGCAATGCGAGCGTGCCGGCATGAGCGATATCCCGGGCCCGTTCATCGGCAGCGAGGCTCTGGCGTGCGGAACGCTGAACTGGCATCAGCTGCGTAAGCGGTACTGGGCGGTGTTCCCGAACGTCTACGTGCCAAGAGGCCTGCAGCCCTCGCTGCAGCAGCGGATTGTCGCGGCGTGGCTGTGGTCGCGGCGGAAGGGGACGGTCGCGGGTGCGGCCGCAGCCGCATTACACGGTGCGAGGTGGATTCCTGACGACCTGCCGATCGAGCTGGTGCACCCCAACGCGCGGGCGCCGCATGGCGTGCTGACTCGGCGCGATGTGCTGCTCGACGGTGAAGTCCAGGTGCTCGGCGGCCTTGCCGTCACCACCGCGGAGCGCACCGCATTCGACATCGGCCGGCGCGGTGCCGTTCGGTCGGCGGTGGCGAGGCTCGATGCCCTAGCTCGCGCAACGGATTTCAAGACCGACGACGTAGTGACCATCGTGCAGCGGCATCCCGGCTCGCCCGGATTGCGGCGTTTGGAAACGGCGCTCGAGCTGGTTGACGCCGGGGCGCAGTCGCCGCGGGAGAGCTACCTGCGGCTGTTGCTCATCGATGCCGGTTTCCCGCGGCCGCAGACGCAGATTCCGGTACCGGGCGCCGACGGCTTTCCGGTGGCCTACCTGGATCTGGGCTGGCCGGAGTCGATGGTCGCGGTCGAATACGACGGAGATCAGCACCGTACCGACCGGCGGCAGTACGTGAAAGACATCAGGCGTCTGGAAATGCTCGAGCGGATGGGATGGATCGTCGTTCGCGTGGTCGCGGAGAACGATCCAGCCGCGATTGTGCGACGCGTCCGTGCTGCCCTCGAGGCGGCCGCGGAACGTTCGCGAGTGTGACTGTGCGCCTGCTGCTTTGACAGTGCGGCTACCGTCGAGATCCGCCAGGATTTCGACGGTAGCCGCACACTCGATGGAAAGGGAAAGCGGAAAATCAAAAGGCGGCCGACGCCCGCCCCGGCCTTCAGCGCCCGAATAGGCTTGGCGTGCTTGAGGAAAGAGCACACTCACTCGTAGGGCCGGGGTGCGGGCCGCTCGGCTGGGTCTATTGAGATGCCATCACCTGCCTTTCGCTGCTCGGTTGCACGGGTGTTCACGGGGAAGCCGGAGGGCTGCGCTGGACGGCACGCACCGGATATGCCGGTCCCCGCCGCGGCGTCAGCGGCATGGACGCCGACACCGGCGGCGCGGGCCGCCGGCGATCAACCGCCACGGCCGCACACAAGATCGCCTCGACCTCGGCCATCAGCTCGGCGACTTCAGGGTCCAAGGCGTCCAGGTCCAGCTCAGCCGGCATCAACAGACTGGTCATCGCCGGACCTCTCAGGCGTTGATGACCTGATGTCCGTTGCTCCGCCCGACCGCGATCTTGCGGGGTTTCGCCCTCTCGGCCACCGGAATTCGCAGCGTCAGCACTCCCGTGTCGTAGGACGCCTCGATCTTCTCGGTGTCGAGGTTGTCGCCCAGCACCAACTGACGACTGAAGACTCCGCGGGGACGTTCGCTGGCCAGCATCTCCCGGCCAGGGTCGATCTCGGGGCGTTCCGCCCGCACTGTGACCACGTTGCGCTCGATGTCGAGATCCAACGAATCCGCATCGATGCCGGGTAGGTCGAATTCCACGACGAATGTCGTGCCGTCACGCCACGCGTCCATCGGCATCACCGACGGACGGGACGCCGTCCCCGACACCGGCCGGGTGAAGCGTTCGAAGTCACGGAACGGATCGGTTCGCATCAGCATCGTCGCCACCTCCAACTCCTAATGTGGTGTCAAAGCCGAAGTAAATATGTGCCAAAAGGCATACATTTGAGATACCACGCCGAGCATCCGAACGCAAGACACTGATACCGACATTTTTCTCAATCCCGTTGCGCGCGTAGAAGTACGGGTCAGAACGTGCTGGTGGGCCGCACCTGGTTGGCCATGTCGACCAGGGTGTAGCGGTGGCGCTGCGTCGGGGCAACCCGAGCCAGGCTGCGCAGCGACGCCTCGACGCCCAGTCGCAGTCCGTGGTCGGTGAACGGGAACCCCAGGATGTGATTCGTGCTGGCTTGATTATTAGCCCGGTTGTCCTGCAGCCAGTCCATCGCGCCACCCAGGACCAGCGCGCGGATCTGCAACACCCGGGGCTCGGTGGGCGGCAGGGCTTCCACCCGGCGCGCGGCGTCGCGGATCTGCTCCTCGGTGATCTCGCTCTGGGATCGCCCGGACAACAGCGTCACCGCACTGGTCAGCCGTGCGGTGGTGAAATGCCTTGAGGTGGGCGGTACTTCGTCCAATGTCTGTACCGCTCCGCTGCGGTCGCCCAAAGCCGAACGGGCCCTGGCCAAGCCGAACGCGGCCGAGATCACGCCGTCGTTGGTGCCCCACACGGTCTGGTAGAACTTGTGCTCGTCCGGTTCGCCGGCCAGTTCGTAGGTGGCAGCCAGCGCGAGTTTGGGCGCCAGCTCGCCGGGGAAGGTGTCGAGCACCTCGGTGAAATTCTTGATCGCCGAGTCGTAGTCGCCGGTGAGCAGACCGGCCACCGCGCGGTACCAGACCAGCCGCCATTGCCAGCCGACCCGCTCGGCCAGATCCTCGAGTTTGCGGGTGGCCTTGCTGACGTCGCCCAGGTCCAGCAGGGCGCGCACCTCCATCAGTGGCAGCTCCACCGACTCGCTGAGGTCGGCTCCCTCGGCGTCCAGCGAGCCGTGGCGGGCCGCGCGCAGCGAATCCAGCGTCTGCACCGGCTGCGAGAGCACCGTCGCCTGCAGCACCGGGGCGGCCACGTCCGTCGGGTCGACCAACGGCACCGACAGCGCGGTGACGATCTCCTTGGCGGTCAGCTTCTCCGAGTGCACCTGGCCGTCCAGGTAGACGTCGGTGTGCGCCACCAGCAGGTCCACCCCGAACGTGGAGCGGCTGGGACTGAAGATCGTGGACAACCCGGGCCGCGGGATGCCGGTGTCCTGGGCCACCACCTCCCGCAGCACGCCCATCAGCTGGCCGGACATCTCCTCGGCGCTGGTGAACCGCCGTCGCGGATCGGGGTCGATCGCGCGGCGCAACAGCCGCGCGAACGAGTCGTACTGGGCGAGCACCGGATCGTCTTCGGGAAGTCCGTCGACGTAGCGGCCATTTCGGGTGCGCAGGCTCATCGTCAGGGCCGCCAGCGTGCGGCCCACGGTGTAGATGTCGGTGGCGACGGTGGGCCCCGTCCGCACGATCTCCGGAGCCTGATAGCCCGGCGTGCCGTAGAGGTAGCCGAACGAGTTGATCCGCGACACCGCGCCCAGGTCGATCAGCTTGAGCTGTTCTTCGGTGAGCATGATGTTCTCCGGCTTCAGGTCGTTGTAGACCAGGCCGATGGAGTGCAGATAGCTCAGGGCGGGAAGGATTTCCAGGATGTAGGCGATGGCCTCGGCGACCGGCAGGTTCTCGCCGCGGCCCCGCTTGAGCGACTGCCCGCCGATGTACTCCATGACGATGTAGCCGACGGGGTCGCCGTGCTTGTCGCTGTGTTCGACGAAGTTGAAGATCTGCACGATCGACGGGTGCACCACTTCGGCCAGGAACTGCCGCTCGGCCATCGCGATCGCCTGAGCCTCGGCGTCGCCGGAATGCACCAGACCCTTGAGCACCACCGGCCGGTCGTTGACGTTGTGGTCCAGCGCCAGGTAGACCCAGCCCAGGCCGCCGTGCGCGATGCAGCCCTTGACCTCATACTGACCGGCGATGATGTCGCCCGGATTCAATTGCGGCAGAAACGAATACGGGCTGCCGCAGTAGGGGCACCAGCCCTCGGAGGTGCCTTTGCCTTCCGAGCCGGAGCGGCCTACCGGCCGTCCGCAGTTCCAGCAGAAGCGCTTCGACTCCGGCACCACCGGGTTCTTCATCAACGCTTTGAGCGGATCGATGTCGGGGGTCCGCGGGATCTCCACCAGGCCGCCGCCCAGCTGGCGGACGGGTGGCAGCGCCCGGGTGGCGACCGACATCCGGTCCTGGGGCTGGGTGTCGACGCTGCCCAGCGAGATCGGGAAGTCGTCTTCATCGTCGTCGTCGAAGTCCGGCCGGAACAGTGCCTGGGTCGCCTGTGGCCGGCCGGTGGTCGCGGTCACCCCGGTCTGCGCCTCCTCCTGCTGGCCGACCGGCTGCGTGCCGGGAGACTCTTCTTCCTGGCCCAGTTCGTCCTCTTGCGCCGGCTTGCCCATCAGTCCACGTACCTCGGCTGCGGCGGCAGGGGGGCGGGGCCGAGCACCGTCAACCACTTGCGGTACAGCGTGTTCCAGGTGCCGTCGGTGCGGATCCGTTCCAGGGTGCCGTTGACGAACCGGACCAATCCGGTGTTGTCCAGATTGATGCCGATGCCGTAGGGCTGGGTGGCCATGTTCGGCCCGACGATGTGCAGGTAGGGGTCCTCTTCCACCAGGCCGGCCAGGATCGAGTCGTCGGTGCTCACCGCGTCGATCTGGCGCTGCTGCATCGCCACCAGGCAGTCGGCCCAGTTGACCACCGACACGATCACCGGCGGCGGCGTGATCTCGCGGATGCGGCGCAGCGAGGTGGTACCCCGGGCCACACAGACCCGCTTGCCGGACAGGTCGGACACCTTGGCGATCGCCGAGTCCCGCGGAGCCAGGATGCGCTGGTTGGCATCGAGGTACACGGTGGAGAAGTTCACCAGCTTGCGTCGCTCGCAGGTGATGGTCATGGTCTTGACGACGACGTCGACCTGTGACTTCTGCAGCGCCGTGATGCGCTCGTCGGCCGACAGGATGCGGTATTCGACGTGCGAAGGCCCGCCGAAGATGTCGCGCGCCACCTCGCCGGCGATGTCGACGTCGAAACCGGTGATCTCGCCCGTGATCGGGTCGCGGAAGCTGAACAGGTTGCTGCCGATGTCGAGGCCGACGATCAGCCGGCCACGGGCGCGGATGTTGGCCACCGCGGCGTCGGCATCGGGGCGGTTGGGGAACGGCCGCAGGCTGGCGGTCGGATTGCAGTCCTGGCTGGTGTTGTCCGGCGGCAGCGGGGCTTCCATCGGCAGCTCCTGCATTCCGACCGGAGTCGGCAGCGGCAGCGTGGGCGTCACCTCGACCTTCAGTGGCTCGGAGTGCCCGCAACCGGCCAGCAGGATCGCCGAGGCAATCAGCGCGGCGGCCCGGCGCGCAATCACCGGTACTCCTTCAACCGGGGCCACAGGCCCAGCGCCACCGCGATCGCCGCGCCCAGGCTGAGCACCACCGCGCCGACCTGCGCCCCGGCCAGGCCGCGTTTGGCGTTCAGGACGTCGTTGCGCAGGTGGTTGCGACTCTGCTCCATCGCCTTGGTCAGGGCTTCGTCCAGTTTGTCGAAGGCGGGGGTGGAGTCGTCCTCGCCTTTGCCGAGCGCGACCTGGGTGGCGGCACGGTAGTTCCCCACCGAGATGTAGGCGTTGATCCGGTCGTTGGCCTGCTGCCAGCGCACCAGCAGCTGGTCGGCGCCCTGCAGGTCGGGCTTGTCGACGGCGTCGCGCCGCGCCATGTAGGCGTCCAGCTGGTGGTGCATGGCATCGATGCGCTGGTAGAAAGCCTGCTTGCGGACCTCTTCGTCGCCGCGCCGGATCAGCGACAGCGTCTCGTCGGCCCGGGCCTGCTGGGCGGTGATGGCCAGGTTGGTCACGGTCTTGAGCGACTCGGCCGCCGTGTCCTTGGCGCTGCGGCTGGCCGTCGTCGAGATTGTCAGTGCCGTCCCCACCCAGACCACCATGATGAGAATACCGAGACCGCCCACGACCAGGCCCGGATTGACCCGTCGCCGGGTGCGCCGGGCCAGCCAGCGATGGGCGAACGCGCCGAACGCGACCGTGGTGGTGACGACGAGGATGACGGGCGCCGGGATCTGCGTGGACGCCGTGGTCTCGCTGTCCACCCGGGCCGAAGTCGCCTGATAGAGCTGCTGGGCGTCGGGCAGGATCCGGGACTGCATCAGCCCTGAGGCCTCCGACAGGTACGACGAGCCGACCGGGTTGCCCGCCCGGTTGTTGGTGCGGGCGATTTCGACCAGCCCGGTATAGACGGCCAGTTCGGCGTTGATCCGGCCCAGCAGCTGCACCAGGGTCTCGTCGGTCAAGCCGCTGGAGGCGCGCGTCACCGCGACCGCCGCGTCGGTGATGGCCTGCTCGTAGCGCAGTCGCACGGCCCGCGGCTCGGTCTGGGCGATGAACGCCGTGGCGGCCGCGGCGTCGGCCACCGACAGCGTGGTGTAGAGCCGGCCGGCCGCAAACGACAGCGGCTCGGTGTGTTCGAGCACGGTGGCCAGCACCTGCTGGCGATGGTTGATCGTGGTGGAGGTGGCGAACGCACTCGACACGCCCAGAGCGGCCAGCACGATGCCGATGGTCAGGATGCGCCCGGGCGTGGTGGAGATGAACCACCAGCGTGGATGGGCCGGTTCGGCGGGCGAGCGCGATCCCATCGGCTCGGTCGACGGATGCGCCAGCTCAACCGTCACGTCTGCTCGGACCTCATCTCGGCCATATTACGAACCCGTATAAGCGAATTCTAAGAGCATCTCGCGGCGGATGGGGGGAGGCGTGACCAATTACCTAACCGGGGTCGCGTGCATATCCTGAATCCGTGCAGGGCGACGGTGACGGGTGGGTGATCTCCGAGCGCGGCGCCCATTACTGGGGCCGCTATGGCGCGGCCGGCTTGCTACTGCGGGCACCGCTGCCGGACGGGACCCCCGCGGTCCTGCTGCAGCACCGGGCGGTGTGGAGCCATCAGGGCGGTACCTGGGGTCTGCCGGGAGGTGCCCGGGACAGTCACGAGACCCCCGAGCAGACCGCGGTGCGGGAGGCGCAGGAGGAGGCGGGCCTGGTGGCCGAGCGGCTGACGGTGCGCACCACGTTGGTGACCGCGGAAGTCGCGGGCGTGGGCGGCACGCTGTGGAGTTACACCACCGTGGTCGCCGACGCGGGGGAGTTGCTGGCGACCGTCCCCAACCGGGAAAGCGCGGAGCTGCGCTGGGTGGGCGAGGACGAGGTGGCCGGATTGCCGCTGCATCCGGGATTCGCGGCGAGCTGGGACCGGCTGCGCACCGTGCTTGCCAGCCTGCCGCTGGCGCGCTGAGAGTGAATCTGGCGACGCGACACGCCGCTGGTGCGTCGCCAGATTCACTCTGGGCGCGTGGTCAGTGCCCGTTTGAGCTGTTCGGCGGCGGCTTTCGGATCGGCAGCCGCGGTGATGGCGCGCACCACCACGACGCGGCGGGCTCCGGCGGCCAGCACCTCCGGCAGCCGTTGGGAGTCGATGCCGCCGATGGCGAACCAGGGCTTGTCGGTGCCCAGGTCGGCAGCGGCGCGAACCAGGTCCAGCCCCGGTGCCGGGCGTCCCAGTTTGGTGGGGGTGGGCCAGCAGGGCCCGACGCAAAAATAGTCGACTGCGGAAGCGGCCGCCGCTGCTGCCTCGCCGGCGTCGTGGCTGGACCGGCCGATCAGGGTGCCGGGTCCGACGATGTCCCGGGCGATGTTCAGGGGCAGGTCGCGCTGACCGAGGTGCAGCACGTCGGCGCCGGCGGCGCGGGCGATATCGGCGCGGTCGTTGACCGCGAACAGGGCGCCGTGCCGGCGGGCCGCAGCGGCCAGGATTTCGCAGGCTGCCAGCTCGTCGAGTGCCTCCAGCGGGCCGAACCGGCGTTCGCCGGGCGAGCCCTTGTCCCGCAGCTGGATGATGTCGACCCCGCCGGCCAGGGCGGCGTCGGCGAATTCGGCCAGGTCGCCGCGCTCGCGGCGCGCGTCGGTGCACAGGTACAGCCGTGCCGTGACGAGACGGGAAAGGGGGTCCTGCACACCGCGACGTTAGCGCGCTAGCGTGGAGTCTGAAGAACACACGGGAGTCCCGGGCACCAGCGGGGCTGAGAGTGGGCACTGCGGACCTGCCCTTACCGTCACACCTGATCCGGGTCATGCCGGCGAAGGGAGCACAGGATGCCGGATTCGGTCGCCGTGATCGGCGGCGGCGTCATCGGGCTGTCAGTGGCGCGCCGCGCGGCCCGGGCCGGCTTGCCGGTGACGGTGCACCGCAGTCAGGAACCGGGTGCCTCCTGGGTGGCCGGCGGGATGCTCGCGCCGCACAGCGAAGGCTGGCCCGGTGAGGAACGGCTGCTGCGGCTGGGTCTGGAGTCGCTGCGGCTGTGGCGCGAAGGCTTCCTGGACGGGCTGGACCCGGCGGTGGTGACCGCACGCGAATCGCTGGTGGTGGCCGTCGACCGGGCCGACGTCGCCGATCTGCGCACCGTGGCCGACTGGTTGTCGCAGCAGGGCCACCCCGTGGTGTGGGAGTCGGCCGCCCGCGACGTGGAACCGCTACTGGCGCAAGGCATCCGGCATGGTTTCCAGGCACCCACCGAGCTGGCGGTGGACAACCGGGCCGTCGTCGAGGCGCTGGCCCGGGACTGCGAGCGGCTCGGCGTCCGGTGGGCGGCACCCGTCGGCGACCTGCGTGCGGCGGACGGCGACACGGTGGTGATCGCCAACGGGATCGATGCGCCCTCATTGTGGCCCGGCCTGCAGGTGCGTCCGGTCAAGGGCGAAGTGCTGCGGTTGCGCTGGCGCAAGGGCTGTATGCCGTTGCTGGGCCGGGTGGTTCGGGCCCGCGTGCACGGGCGTCAGGTTTACCTGGTGCCGCGGGCGGACGGCGTGGTGGTGGGTGCCACCCAGTACGAGCACGGCAGGGACACCGCGCCGGTGGTGTCGGGCGTACGTGACCTGCTCGACGACGCGTGCGCGGTGATGCCGGCGCTCGGCGAGTACGAGTTGGCCGAATGTGCTGCTGGCCTGCGGCCGATGACGCCCGATAACCTGCCCATTGTGCGGCGACTCGACGAGCGGACCCTGGTGGCCGCCGGCCACGGCCGGTCGGGCTTCCTGCTGGCCCCGTGGACCGCCGAACGAATTGTGGCCGAACTCCTTCCGGTGGGGGCCAGTTCATGATCGTGGTGGTCAACGAGCAACAGGTCGAGGTGGACGACCGAACCACGGTGGGCGCTCTGCTGACCTCGCTGGGTTTTCCGGAGCGCGGTGTCGCGGTCGCGATGGGCGACGCGGTGCTGCCCCGTTCATCCTGGGCCACAACGCTTTTCGATGGCGCGCGATTAGAGGTGGTGACGGCGGTGCAAGGTGGTTGACCATAAACTGACGATCGCGGACCGCAGCTTCGCGTCCCGGCTCATCATGGGCACCGGCGGGGCGACCAGCCTGTCGGTGCTGGAGGAGGCGCTGATCGCCTCCGGAACCGAGTTGACCACCGTGGCGATTCGCCGGGTCGACGCCGAGGGCGGCACCGGGCTGCTCGACCTGCTCAACCGGTTGGGCATCACCCCGCTGCCCAACACCGCCGGGTGCCGCAGCGCCGCCGAGGCCGTGCTGACCGCCCAACTTGCCCGCGAGGCGCTGGACACCAACTGGGTCAAGCTCGAAGTGATCTCCGACGAGCGCACATTACTGCCCGATGCGGTCGAATTGGTGTGTGCCGCAGAACAATTGGTCGATGACGGGTTTGTGGTCCTGCCCTACACCAACGACGACCCGGCGCTGGCCCGACGGCTCGAGGACACCGGTTGCGCGGCGGTGATGCCGCTGGGCTCGCCGATCGGCACCGGGCTCGGCATCACCAATCCGCACAACATCGAGATGATCGTCGCCCGGGCCGGTGTCCCGGTGGTGCTGGATGCGGGAATCGGAACCGCCAGCGACGCGGCGCTGGCGATGGAATTGGGTTGTGACGCCGTGCTGTTGGCCACCGCGGTCACTCGCGCCACCGACCCGCCGGCGATGGCCGCGGCGATGGCCGCCGGGGTCACCGCGGGTTTTCTGGCGCGCCGCGCCGGGCGGATCCCGAAGCGCTTCTGGGCCCAAGCTTCCAGTCCCGCCAAATGAATCGCTATGTTGCGCTGGGTAGTTCGATGGCCGCCGGTCCCGGTATCCGGCCGCGTGCCGACGGTGCGCCATGGCGGTCGGGCCGCTCGGCGCGCAACTATCCGCATCTGGTCGCCACCCGTGCCGGCCTCGAGTTGACCGACGTCACCTACTCGGGGGCCACCACCGAACATGTGCTGGCGGAACGGCAG
Organism: Mycobacterium sp. TY814; assembly: GCF_030755175.1. Classification (NCBI taxonomy): domain Bacteria; kingdom Bacillati; phylum Actinomycetota; class Actinomycetes; order Mycobacteriales; family Mycobacteriaceae; genus Mycobacterium; species Mycobacterium sp. TY814. The sequence goes on along the minus strand of NZ_JAUFRY010000001.1, from coordinate 2,261,397 downwards.
AACGGTGCGCCGCCGCAGCTCGCGGCGCTGGACGGATCGGAAGCGCTGGTGACGGTCACCATCGGCGGCAATGACGTCGGCTATGTGCCGTTGCTGATGGCGGCCTCACTGCCGTCGGTCACCCGGCATCTGCCGCTGATCGGCGGCCGCATCAGCGATCTGCTGGACCGCGATGCCCGCGAGCTGGCACTGGGCCGGGTGTTCGACTCGCTGTGCGAGGTGGGCCGCTCCATCCGTGGGCGAGCCCCGCGGGCCCGGGTACTGTTCGTCGACTACCTCACGCTGCTGCCGCCCGCCGGGCAGGCGGCGCCGCCGCTGTCTGGCGAACATGCCGATCTGGGCCGGCATGTGGCCGCCACTCTCGAGCATCTGACGGCAAAGGCCGCCGCGGCGACCGACTGTGAAGTCGTGTCCGCCGCGGCGGCCAGCCGCGATCATCATGCGTGGTCGCGACAACCCTGGACGGTGAAATCCGGTGTGCCGCTGCCGGGTCGGCCGGCTCCCTTACATCCCAACGAGGCGGGGATGCGGGCGGTCGCTGACCTGATAGTGAGCCGGCTGTAACGGGGCTCAGCCGTTGGTGCGCCACCACTGGTAGAGCGAGGAGGTGTCGCCGCCCGATGCCCGCACGAAGGCCAGCACGTTCTTGGCGTCCACGGTCCAGATGACCTCGGCCTTACCGTCATCGGTCCCGCAGGCCACCTGGCCGGCTGAGTCGGTGGAGCTGCCCTGGTGCCACACGGTCGGCGACTTCGCGTCGCCGCAATTCGTAAGCGTGTCGCTGCCAATGAGTTTGGTGAATGCGCTGGCGAGGTCGGCGCTGTTGGGGAACTGGAAGTACTTCGCCGAGGCCGGTCCGCTGCTGTCGGAGTTCTGCCCGCAGGCCAGTACCGCCTGCACCGTCGGGAACGCCGACTGCACCTCGGAAACCGCTTGTGAGGCACAGTTACTGGAGGAGTAGCCCTTCGACAGCGAGCCGGCGAAGGCGTCGGTGGGGTCGGCGGACGCGGTGGCGACGCCCGTGCAGGCGAAACCACCGACGAGTGCCGCGGTGGTGACGCCCCGCAGCGCGTTCTTCAAATAGGTCATTTTCCAGCTCCTTCAGGGTTGTAGGAAATGCTCCGCAGACACACTGGAAGTCTCTGCGGCCGAACGAATATCAGCCGTTGGTGCGCCACCATTGGTAGAGCGCCTGCACGTCGGTGTTGGATCCCCGGATGTAGCTCAGCACATTCTTGGCGTCGGTGGTCCAGATGATCTCGGCGGCACCCTGATAGGTCCCACAGGCGACCTGTCCGGCAGTGGCGCCCGCGCTGCCGGTGTGCCACGTGGTGGGCGACTGTCCGCTGTCGCCGCAGGCGGTCAGGCTTTCGTCCTTGATGCTGGCGGTGAAACCGCCGTTGAGGTCACCGGTGTTGTTGTACAGCAGGTAAGTCGCCTTGACCGGACCGGCGGCGTCGGCGTTCTGTCCGCAGTTGATGGCGGCCAGCACACCCGCGGGAGGCTCTTTGGCGGTGCAGTTGCTCATCGAGTAGCCCTTTGACAGGGAGCCGGCGAGTGTGTCATTCGGGTCGGCATTCGCCGTGGCGGTGCCTAGCCAGGCAAAGCCGCCCATGAGGGCTGCTGCCGTGGCGGCGCGCAGCACCGTGTTGAGGTGAGACAACTCCTTGGCTCCTTACACGTCGGCGGACCGACACCTGCGACTGCTTTGATATCGGTGAGTGTATTTCTCAAACTCGCCATAGAACAGGGCTTTCATGCCAATTGGCATCGTAGAGCTATGCCCCGGAAACCCAATACATTCCGTCGGCAATTGTCTGTGTGGGCACCGATCAATACCGGCGCCGGAAGATCCGGCGGCCACTCATACGGCTGGGCGCCGCGGCCGGAAATCACGCTCTAGCAAGGGGTTTGACGCCGCTACCGGGGCACCGCAGCACCGTGCCGGCGCGACCGCCGGGACGGCGCCGGAGGTGCCCCAAAAGCAATTTCAGATTGGTGATGCCGTCGAGACTGCTCTCCGGTATGGTAAGCCTCGCTTCACGCCAGCTAACTATTTCGATCTGGAGAATCCATGACACAACCACCGCCTCCCGGTTACCCGCCGCAGCAGCCGCCGGCAGGCCAGCAGCCCGACAACTACCTGGTCTGGTCGATCCTTGCGACGCTGTTCTGCTGTCTGCCTCTTGGGATCGTGGCGATCGTCAAGTCGACGCAGGTCAGTGGTTTGTGGGCGCAGGGTCAGTACGCCGAGGCACAGGCGGCGGCAGACAGCGCCAAGAAGTTCGTGAAGTACTCCGTGATCGCCGGCGTGGTCGGCGCCGTCATCTACGGCGTCATCATCGCGCTGGGTGCGATGAACACCGACACCAGCTCGGCGGCCATGATGATGGTCGACGCACTGAGCCTGGGCTGATCCGATGGTGACCCGCCAAGGGTCGGTGCCCGCGAAACTGGGTGCGCGATTGAGCGCCCCAGTGTTCGTGGCCGCAGCCTCGGCTGTGGCGTGCGCCGGCATTTGGCTGGGTGACCCGACGACCCCGAACGGTCCGCTGCCAACCTGCCCCACCAAAGCGCTGCTGGGTATCGACTGCCCGGGATGCGGCAGCATGCGAATGCTGTACAGCCTCATGCACGGTGATGTGTTGGCGGCCGCCAAGTTCAACGCGCTCGGCCTGGTGGCCGTCGGACTCCTGGTCTGGGCGTACCTGGCGTGGACGTACGGCCGGCTGGCCGGCCGGCGGATCCGGGGTTGGCAGCACAATCGCTGGGCCGCCATCGTGACCCTGTCGCTGGTGGTGGCCTGGTTTGTGGTGCGAAATCTGCCCTTTGCCCCATTCAGCGCGCTGTACGTGTGAGATTGCCTGCCGCGCCTCTGGTCTAACGTGGGCGCAATGGTGCACAAAACGAAGATGATTACGGCGGTGCTGGCGGCCGTTGCGATCGTCGCATTCCTGGCGGTGGGCTGCGGGCGGGGGTCCAACCAGGCCGGGTCCGGCGGAGGCGGGCAGGCGGCGGGCGAGTTCGCGAACACGATCCGCAACAAAGTCACCACCGACGCGATGATGGCGCACCTGACCAAGCTGCAGGACATCGCCAATGCGAACAACGGCACGCGTGCGGTGGGCACTCCGGGCTATGAGGCCAGCGTCGACTATGTCGTCGAGACGTTGCGCAAGAGCGGTTTTGACGTGCAGACACCTGAGTTCTCGGCTCGGGTCTTCCACTCCGAAAAGGGTTCGGTGTCAGCCGGCGACCTGACCGCGGACGCGCGGGCACTGGAATACAGCCTCGGCACCTCCGAGGCCGGCGTGACGGGGCCGCTGCTGTTCGCGCCCCCCGGCGACAGCCCTGGTTGCGCGCCGGCCGACTACGACAAGCTGCCGACGCGAGACGCGGTGGTGGTTGTCGATCGTGGCGGCTGCCAGTTCGCGCAGAAGGAAGACGCGGCCGCCCAGCGCGGCGCGGCAGCCCTGATCGTCGTCGACAACGTCGACGAGCAGTCGATGGGCGGCACGCTCGGAGCAAACACCGAGGTGAAGATTCCGGTGGTCAGTGTCACCAAATCGGTTGGCTTCCAGCTACGCTCCAAGTCCGGCCCGGCGACGATCAAACTGGCCGCGAACACGCAGAGCTTCAAGGCCCGGAACGTGATCGCGCAGACCAAGACCGGATCACCGACCGACGTGGTGATGGCCGGCGCACATTTGGACAGCGTGCCGGAGGGCCCAGGCATCAACGACAACGGGTCGGGGGTGGCGGCGATCCTGGAAACCGCTGTGCAACTTGGCAATTCGCCGCAGGTACACAATGCGGTGCGGTTCGGTTTCTGGGGCGCCGAAGAGCTGGGGCTGATCGGATCCCGCAACTACGTCGAATCGCTGGACGTCGAGGGCCTCAAGAACATCGCGCTGTACCTGAACTTCGACATGCTGGCTTCGCCTAATCCCGGGTATTTCACCTATGACGGGGACCAGTCGCTGCCGATGGACCAGCGTGGCCAGCCGGTGGTGCCCGAGGGGTCGGCCGGTATCGAGCGCACCCTCGTCGCCTACCTGAAGCAGGCTGGAAAGACCGCCCAGGACACCTCTTTCGACGGCCGCTCCGACTACGACGGGTTCACGCTGGCGGGCATCCCGTCGGGTGGGCTGTTTTCCGGCGCCGAGGTCAAGATGTCCCAGGACCAGGCCAAGCTGTGGGGCGGCAAGGCGGACGAGCCGTTCGACCCCAACTATCACCAGAAGGGCGACAATCTCGAGCACATCGACCGGACGTCGCTGGGCATCCAGGGTGGCGGCGTCGCCTATGTCGTGGCGGTCTACGCCCAGGATCTGGGCGGGCGCAACGGTGTTCCGGTCATGGAAGACCGGGTGCGGCACGTGCTCGCCAAGCCATGACACGTTCGCTCGCTGTCCTGCTTCTGGCGTTTCTCATTGCAGCGTGCACGACGACTCGCCCGACGGCGCACCAGCCGGCCGCCGCGCCCGACCCCGGGCGTTCGCTGGCTGCGAAGGTGACCACGGAAGGCATGTTCGTCCACCTGCGCGCGCTGCAGCAGATCGCCGACGCGAACAAGGGGAACCGGACGACGGGCACACCGGGATATGACGCGAGCGTCGACTATGTGGTGAAAGCATTGCGTGCCAAGGGGTTCGACGTTTCCACGCCGCAGTTCGAGCGAATCCGCAACGTGTCCGAGGGCAAGCCGGCCGTGACGGTCGGCGGCCGCGCTTTTGCTGTGGACCAGGCTTCACTGCTGGTGCGCACACCGCCCGGCGGCTTGACCGGCCAGCCGGTGCGCCCCAGCCAAGCGGCCGGCTGTACGGCCGCAGACTATGCGGCGGCGTTGCCCAAAGACGCGATCGCCGTCGTCGACGACACCCGCTGCTCGGTGGTCGACAAGCAGAACGCCGCGGTGGCCAAGGGCGCTGCAGCGGTGATCGTGACCAGCCAGCCCACCGGTCAGGGGGCGCCTGCCACCCTGTTCAACGCCGGCTACTACAACCAACTGACGGTGCCGGTCGCGGTGGTGGGTGCCAACGGGGCGGCCGCGCTGGCGCGCTCGGGCGCGTCGGTGCGGTTGGTGCTGGATGCGGAGAATGTCAAGATCGTCTCGCGAAACGTCGTGGCCCAGACCAAAACCGGGTCGGCCCATGAGGTGGTGATGGTCGGCACCCATCTGGACAGCCCGGCTGACAGTCCGGGCATCAACAACGCCGGTTCCGGAGTGGCCGCGGTGCTGGAGACCGCGCTACAGCTGGGCCCGCTGCCGCCGGTCTCCAACGCGGTGCGGTTCGCGTTCTGGGGTGCTGCGGAGAACGGACTCAACGGTTCGATGGATTACGTGTTCGGGCTGGACAACGACGCGCTCAACGACATCGCCCTGTACCTCAACTTCGACATGCTGGGATCGCCCAACCCCGGATTCTTCACCGACGACGGTGACCAGTCCGGCCCGGCCGGGACGGGCGTTGCGTCGTCGGACATTCCAGAAGGGTCAGCCGGAATCGAGCGCACCCTGGCCGGCTACTTGAACCTGGCCGGAAAACGGCCGGCCGACATGCCGCTGAACACCAGGACCGACTACCACCCGTTCCTGGTCGCCGGTGTGCCGGTGGGAGGCATGAACACCGGTGCCTCCCAGACGAAAACGACGGTGCAGGCACGGCTGTGGGGCGGACAGCCGGGCGCCGCGTTCGATCCCAATTATCAGGGCCCCCGCGACACCGTCGACGCAATCAACCGCGACGCGCTGGCCGTGATGGGGTCCGGGGTGGCATTCGCGGTCGGCACCTATGCGGAGTCGATCGGGGGCGTCAACGGCGTGACCCCGCACGACAAACGCCATCGGACCCGGGTTTCCTGAGTAGAGTGTGCTGCGGGCTCAGGCCAGATCACCGCAGACGAGAGCGTCATTTCGCGTAGGAGGTTTCCTGTGACGGATCAACCGCCGGGCTATCCGCCGCCACCGGGTGACTACCCGCCGCCGGGCGGATACCAGCCTGGGGGCGGATACCAGCCGCCGGGCGGATACCCGCCGCCGCAGGGTTACGGCTATCCGGCACCGGGTTACGGCTACCCCCCGCCGCCGTCGAGCACCACCAACCCGATGGCCATCGCGTCGCTGGTGTCCTCCCTGGTGGGCTGGGTCTGCGGCATCGGGCCGATCCTCGGCATCGTGTTCGGTCTGATCGCACTGAACCAGATCAAGCAGACCGGGCAGGGCGGGCGCGGGCTGGCGCTGGCCGGCACCATCATCGGTGGGGTCGGGGTGGCGATCATGCTGCTCTACTTCTTCCTGGCGATCGTCCTCACGGCGTCGAATTCCGGCAATGCACAGGACGCGGCGATACTGATCGACCTTGGGCGGCAAGCATTCTCGGGGCCAGTCCCGGCATAGGAAGCGTCGCGGCACCAAGTGCCGGTTATCGGGTTGCGGCCCATTTAGAATGAGTTTCGGTGCAGGCGGCGGACGGGGTTGATCGGATGAAATTGCGCTCGCGCAGGGTGGTCGCGTCGGCACGGGCCCTGACGGCTTGTCTGTCCGCGGTGCTGGTGGTGGCCGGCTGTACCACCATGGTCACCGGACGCGCGGTGTCGATCCTCAACGATCCGTTCCGGGTGGGCGGGCTGCCGGCCACCGATGGGCCCAGCGGGGCCAAACCGAATGGACCGGCACCGACAGGCACCGTGCTGAACACCAACAACGGGCCCATCGACAAGTTGTCCCTGCTGTCGATCAACGACATCGAGGAGTACTGGCAGAACAACTACACCGCACCGCTGCAAGGGTCGTTCAAGCCCGTCGACAAGTTGGTGTCGTATGACTCCAACGACCCGAACAGCCCCATCGTCTGCCACAACGAGACCTACGACCTCGTCAACGCCTTCTTCACCTCCCGGTGCAACATGATCGCCTGGGACCGCGGCGTATTCATGGCGGTCGCCCAGAAGTACTTCGGCGACATGTCGGTGAACGGCGTGCTGGCCCACGAGTTCGGGCACGCGCTGCAGACCATGGCCAAGCTGGTCACCAGGAAAGACCCGACCATCGTTCGCGAGCAGCAGGCCGACTGCTTCGCCGGCGTCTACATGTACAACGTGGCCTCCGGTAAGTCGCCACGCTTCAACATCAGCACCGCCGACGGTCTCGACCATGTCCTCGCGGGGATCATCACGACGCGTGACCCGGTAATGGACGCCGACTCCCAGAACGATGACGAGCACGGCTCCGCACTGGACCGGGTCAGCGCCTTCCAGATGGGCTTCATCACGGGCACCTCGGCTTGCGCGGCGATCAACAAGGCCGAAGTCGAGCAACGACGCGGCGATCTTCCGACCGCGCTGCGGTTGGACACCGGTGGAAACCCGGAGACCGGCGAGGTGGAGATCACCGAAGACACCCTCAAGACCTTGATGGAGTTGATGGGCAAGATCTTCTCGCCCAAAAGTCCGCCCACGCTCGTCTTGAAGGCCGGCGGCTGCTCGGACGCCAAGCCCAGCCCGCCGGCGTCCTACTGCCCGGCCACCAACACGATCAGCGTGGATCTGCCCGCGCTGGCGACGATGGGCAAAGTAGCCGGAGAGAAGGAACACAGCCTGCCGCAGGGCGACGACACCGCGCTGTCGATCGTGATGTCCCGGTACGCGCTGGCGGTGCAGCACGAGCGCGGGCAGGCGATGCAGAGCCCGTGGACCGCGCTGCGCACGGCCTGCCTCACCGGCTTCGCGCACCGCAAGATGGCGTCGAACATCGAGTTGCCGTCCGGCAATTCGCTGGTACTGACGGCGGGTGACCTCGACGAAGCCGTAGCGGGGCTGCTCACCAACCACATCGTCGCCAGCGACGCTGACGGCATCAGCGTCCCCGCCGGCTTCACCCGGATCGCGGCGTTCCGCGCCGGGGTGGGTGGCGGCGAGATGGACGGGTGCTTCTCCCGCTACCCGGGCTGATCAGCGTCAAGCGATCTCGGGATGCGGCACGTGGTGTTGTGGCTCGGCATCCTCGGGGCTCGTCTGCTCACTGCGGGCCCACTGCGCCACGAACCAGGCCACCAGCATCGCTCCGACCGCCACCGTGGGGATCGCCCACACCCGCCTGACCAGCATGGCACTGCCGCACTGGGACGCCGCGCCGCCGTCGTCGGCGCGTGCCAGGGACAGGTGGACACCGAGTCCGTTACCGCAGTCGATCTGCATGCCGTAGCCGTCGAAGCGGTCCAGGTAGACCGGAAACCACAGCGCCGCCAGGCCGATGAGCCCGAGGGCCAGGCCGGCGGCACCGATGAGCAGCTGGCGTCGGCTCACAACGTCTCCCCGAAGATGTTAATGAGTGATGTGCGGCGAAGGCATGGTTGCTGATTGATAAGCCCGATGGCCAGCAGCTGGACCAACCATCGGACCACCCCTCAATAGGGGGCTATGTTAATCCAGATTCCGGCGCTCGGGTAGTTTTCGCTGGTTTGGGGCGGTGTGATTCCGGCTAAAGTGAGGCGGTGTCCGGCCCGTCGAGCGCTGCGCCCGAAGTCCGCCGGCGGCCGAAAGACCGCAAGGCCCAGATCGCCCGCGCCTCGGCCGAGGCGTTCAGCGCCCAGGGCTACCACGCCGTCAGCATGGAGACCATCGCCGCCAAGGTCGGGGTGTCCGCTCCCGCTCTGTACCGCCACTACGCGGGCAAGTACGACCTGTTCCGGGAGGCGGTGCTGACACTGAGCCGCCAACTGGTCGATGCCACCGACCTCGGCCACGACGCCGATCAAGACCCGCGGCTCACGCAGGAGCGGATCATCGCCGGACTCATCGACGCAGCCCTGGACAACCGCGCGTCCGGTGGCCTGTACCGCTGGCAGGCGCGTTACCTGCGCGCGGAGGACCAAGCCGAGCTGACCGAGCAGCTGAAGCTGATCAACCGCCGGATTCAGCAGCCGCTGAAGACGATTCGTCCGGAACTGCGGTCAGACCAGCGGTGGCTGTTGTCGGCCGGTGTGCTCAGCGTGATCGGCAGCATCGTCGACCACTCGGAGCGGCTGCCGGCCGATCAGATCCGGGCACTGTTCGGCGCGGCGGCGTCCGCGGTCCTCGCCGCCGAACTCCCGCAGCCGCACGACGTCGTTCCGCGGGCCGCGTCCTGGCGACTCTTCACCGAGGATGCCGGCGTCTACGAAGCGCTGCTGCACGCGTCGATGATGCTGTTCACAGAGCGCGGCTATGCCGAGACCAGCATGGCTCAGATCGCCAAGGCGGCGGGTGTGCCGGTGTCCGGGATCTACCGGTACTTCTCCGGCAAATGCGAGATCCTGGCGACCGGATTACGCCGGGCGGCCGACCGGGTTTCCGCTCAGTTGTCGCCGGTGGTCGGTGCGCTGACCGAACCGCGGCACGCCCTGACGCTGCTGATCGAGGCGTACGTGGCGACGTCGTTCGCCAACCCCGAACTGGGCGCCGTCTACTACACCGAGCGGACCAACCTGACGCCCGCCGATCAGCTGCTGCTGCACAACGTACAGCTGTCGACCATCGATTCGTGGGTCCGGCTGATGACGGCCGACCGGCCGTCGCTGCGCCCGGCGCAGGCGCGGTTCCTGGTACACGCCGCGATGGCGCTGGTGGTGGACCTGGGCCGGATGGGTGAGTCGGCCTACCTGCAAGCGTGCGTGCGGAAGCTGATGGAGATCACGCTTTTCGGCCCGGAGAGTGCAGCAGACGAAGCGCCGCGTCGACCGCAAGGGCGGGGACGTCGAGGCTCTTCGAGCCGAGATCGTGCCGGGCGCCGGTGATTTCGACGATCTCGGTGGGCGCCGGGATCAGTGCCGCGGCGGCACGCAGTTCGGTGATGGTCCCGAACGGATCGGAGGTGCCGTGGGTGAAAACTGTGGGCACCGTGATGCGGGGCAGGTGCTCGGTGCGGGAGCGCTCCGGCTTGCCCGGAGGGTGAACCGGGTAAGAGAACAGCGTCAGCACGTCAACCGGGACTTCCAGGGCGGCCACCACCATCGAGGTCTGCCGGCCGCCGTAGGAGTGTCCTCCGGCGATCAGCGGTCCGCCGGCCAGGGTGCGGCACAACTCGATCGCCTCGACGATGCCGGCCTGGTCGGCCATCGCCGAACCTGACGGCGGGCCCTTGGGGCGGCGCCGGCGGTAGGGCAGGTTGTAGCGCACCGCCAGCCAGCCCCGCCGTGCCCACTCGTCGCAAATTCGTTGCAGCAGAGCGGAATCCCGGTTTCCGCCGGCCCCATGGGTCAAGACCGCCACGCCGAGCGGTGTGCCGGCTGGTTCGTGGGCGATGCCGTCGATGTCGTTGACGTTCATGAGTGCAGCCGGAACAGGGGCGACACCGGGCCGTGCCCGCCGCCCAACGGATAAGCGGCTCGCAGGCATTCGGTCACCCAGTGCTTCCCGAAGGCGACCGCGTCGGGCATCTGGTGTCCGTGCGCCAGCGCACAGGCGATCGCCGCCGCCAGGGTGTCGCCGCCGCCGTGGTCGTTGCCGGTGGGCAGTCGTTGCGTGTCGAATTCGTAGAAGTCCACGCCGTCGTAGAGCAGGTCGCGACTGCGCTCCGACGATCGCAGGTGCCCGCCTTTCACCAGGGTCCAGCGCGGGCCCAGGGCGTGCAGTGCTTGGGCGGCCGCGCGCTGGGAATCGGTGTCGATGACGTCGATATCGACCAGCAGTTTCACTTCGTCCAGATTGGGTGTCACCAGGGTGGCCATCGGAAACAGTTGAGTGCGAAGCGAATCCAGTGCGGAGGCGGCAAGCAGCGGGTCTCCGTGCATGGACGCACATACCGGGTCGACGACCAGGGGCATGGTCAGGCCCAGCCCGCGCCAGGTGCGCGCCACCGCTTCGATGATGGCCGACGACGCCAGCATTCCGGTCTTGGCGGCCTGAATGCCGATGTCGGTGACCACCGCTTCGATCTGCGCGGCCACCACGTCGTCAGGGGTTTCGTGAAAACTCTTGACGCCCAATGTGTTCTGGACGGTGACCGCGGTGACGGCAACGCAGGCATGCAGGCCGAGCAGCGCGATGGTGCGCATGTCGGCCTGGATGCCGGCACCTCCGCCGGAATCCGATCCGGCGATGGTCAGCACCCGCAGCGGCGTCGTTCCCGGCGGCGCCAGGGGCAGGAAAGTCACTGGGTGAGCGGGAGATACACCCGGTTGCCGTGCTCGGCGAATTCACGCGACTTCTCGGCCATGCCGGTGGCCAGCATCGCCTCGACGTCCTCTTCTGTTTCCAGCCCGTGCTTGGCGGCGAAGTCCCGCACGTCCTGGGTGATGCGCATCGAGCAGAACTTCGGCCCGCACATCGAGCAGAAGTGCGCGGTCTTGGCCGGCTCGGCGGGCAGCGTCTCGTCGTGGTACTCCCGGGCCGTGTCGGGGTCCAGGGACAAGGCGAACTGATCGTTCCAGCGGAACTCGAAACGCGCCTGCGACAACGCATTGTCGCGGTCCTGTGCGTGCGGGTGGCCCTTGGCCAGATCGCCGGCGTGTGCGGCGATCTTGTAGGCGATCACGCCGTCCTTGACGTCCTTGCGGTCCGGCAGACCCAGGTGCTCCTTAGGGGTGACGTAGCACAGCATTGCGGTGCCGGCCTGGGCGATGATGGCCGCGCCGATCGCCGACGTGATGTGGTCATAGGCCGGCGCGATATCCGTGGCCAGCGGGCCGAGGGTGTAGAAGGGAGCCTCCTCGCAGAGCTCCTCTTCCAGTCGCACGTTCTCGACGATCTTGTGCATCGGGACATGCCCGGGACCCTCGATCATCACCTGCACGCCATGGGCTTTCGCGATCTTGGTCAGCTCGCCCAGGGTGCGCAACTCGGCGAACTGCGCGGCGTCGTTGGCGTCGGCGATCGAGCCCGGCCGCAGGCCGTCGCCCAGGGAGAAGGTGACGTCGTACTGGGCCAGAATGTCGCAGAGTTCCTCGAAGTTGGTGTACAGGAACGACTCCCGGTGATGTGCCAGGCACCAGGCCGCCATGATGGAGCCGCCGCGCGACACGATGCCGGTGACCCGCTTGGCGGTCAGCGGGACGTAACGCAGCAGCACGCCGGCATGCACGGTCATGTAGTCGACGCCCTGCTCGCACTGCTCGATCACGGTGTCGCGGTACAGCTCCCAGGTCAGTTCGGTGGGGTCGCCATTGACCTTTTCCAGCGCCTGGTAGATCGGTACGGTGCCCACCGGTACGGGCGAGTTGCGCAGAATCCACTCGCGGGTCTCATGGATGTTCTTGCCGGTGGACAGGTCCATGATGGTGTCCGCGCCCCAGCGGGTCGCCCACACCATCTTGTCGACCTCCTCGGCGATCGAGGACGTGACGGCCGAGTTGCCGATGTTGGCGTTCACCTTGACCGCGAAGGCCTTGCCGATGATCATCGGCTCGCTTTCGGGGTGGTTGTGGTTGGCCGGGATGACGGCACGGCCGCGGGCGACCTCGTCACGCACCAGTTCCGCGGGCATGCCTTCGCGGGCGGCGATGAACGCCATCTCCGCGGTGATCTCCCCGGCCCGCGCACGCTGCAGCTGGGTGCCGCGGTCGCGCACCACACCCGGCCGCGGCGGCAGGCCGGCGTTCAGGTCGATGACGGCGTCCGAGTCGGTGTAAGGCCCGGACGTGTCGTAGAGATCGAAATGGTCACCGGTGGACAGGTGCACGCGCCGGAACGGGACGCGCATCCCGGCAACGCTTTCCGAGCCTTCCAGATCCCGGTAGACCTTGCTGCTGCCGGCAATCGGGCCGGTGGTTACGGACGGTGCTGACGGTTCAACGGTCACAGTCATCGCTATCTCCCTACGCCGGCATTACCCGGTCAGGTTCGTACGGTCGACGGCCCCAGCCGTCCTCTCAGCGCATAAGGGTTGCGCTCCCGCGTGAATTTTCGGTTGGATTCCCCCACGCTAGCGCAGGGCGGCGCACCCTGTCTTCAGGCGACCGCCGGAGCCCGGCGCGGAGGTCGCGCCGCCGCTGCCACCGGGAGCTGTGATCACCGACGACATGCGCTCACTGTCGCCGGGAAGAGTTGCGGACTTACCGCATGGTTATTGAACGGGCCTGGTCAGGTCGTCGCGCGGTAGCCGAAAGGTGAGGTGGCCGCGGCCGGGACGTGATGGGATGATGGCCGGGTGCAGAGCGATGGTCGCGAGCAGTCTGCCAGTCCTGTGCTGCCGGCCGGAGCCCGGCCCTACCTGAACGTCGGCAGCTTCCGGTTCTGGTTCGTCGGACAGCGCTGGGAGTGGTCCGACGAGATGGCCCGGATGCACGGGTACGAGCCGGACGCCGTGGAACCCACGACCAAGCTGCTGATGTCCCACAAGCATCCCGACGACCGCGCCCACGTGCAGGATCTGCTGGATTATGCGCTGCGGTCCGGGGAGCCGTTCTCGAGTCGGCACCGGTTCATCGACACCGCAGGCACGGTGCACGACGCGATCGTGGTGGCCGACCGGATGCTGGACGACAACGGGGCCGTGCTGGGCACCGCCGGTCATTACATCGACCTCACCAACAGCTTCGACCAGGCGCGTCAGGAGGTGCTCGACGACGCCCTGCCGGACCTGTTCGAGAACCGCGCGGCGATTGAGCAGGCCAAGGGTGTGCTGATGTACGTCTACCGGGTGAGTCCCGAGCAGGCCTTTCGGGTGCTGCAGTGGCGATCGCAGGAGACGAACACCAAACTGCGCGAGCTGGCCAAGCAGCTGCTGGATGAGGTCAGCTCCCTGGACCACCCGTCCACCGTCGCCCAGAGTCAGTTCGACCACCTGTTGCTCACGGTGCACGAGCGCATCCCTGAGGATTCCGCACGCTGACCCGGCGTTAGGCTCCACCTACCTGGGACGGGAAAGGTAGCGGATTCGGGCATCCGCACCTTAACCACCGGCCGAAATTTGACACATTTAGGCGGGTAACGAATGGAGTTGCTGGAGGTCGCGTATGAGTCGGGCGAGGAGGCGGTAATCGTGCTCGTCAAGGGCGACGTCGACTCCAGCACCGCTGATTACCTGCGCGATCAGTTGGCCGCTGCACTCGACGTCGCCAGGACGCACCCGCGGCGTCTGGTGATCGTCGACCTGCAGGCGGTGAACTTTTTCGGGAGCGCCGGATTGAACGCGGTGCTCGACTGCCACGAGGCGGGCCGGGCCGCCGGGACGGTGGTCCGGCTGGTGGCCGACCACCCGCAGGTGCTGCAGCCGATCCGGGTGACCGAGCTGGACCGAATCTTCGAGATCTATCCGACAGTGTCTGACGCGTTGCAACGATGAACCCTCTCTCGCTGCCGGCTGACCTCAAGACTGCGGTCACGCTCGGTGGCGAGATGGGGCGGAGATTCGCCGACTTCGATTGGGCCGCCCATCCGCTCGGTCCGCCGCGGGGATGGACGTCCGAGATACGCACAACGGTGGCCAATGCCCTCACGTCGGGGTCGCCCACCATCGTGTTTCTGCACGCAGCTGAGCTGTTCGTCTGGCACAACGACGCTTATCTCACGCTGCTGGGTGACGATCACCCCGGGGCGCTGGGCCAGACGGCCCGCGAATTGTGGCGGGACGAGTGGGATCAGATCGGCCCGATCCTCAATGGCGTTCTGTCAACCGGCGTCGCGACCTTGTCGCACGGCCTGATGCTGCCGGTTGTAGGTGGTTCGGCGGTGCGGCACTTCACGTTCGCCGTCAATCCGGTACTGGGCGGTGACGGAGCGGTCAGTGCGGTGACGGCCGCGGTCACCGGTGCGGCCGGCCCGGTTGCCCGGCAGCGCGCCGAGCAGTCGCCCGGCCTGCTGCAGCTGGACGCCGCGGTCCAGCGGGCAGACTCGATAGCCGCTCTGCTGGACGCGGTGTTGCGCTCCCCGTTCGCCAGCGGCGATGCCGCCGCCGCGGCGATCGGCGTGGTTGTCGACGGTGAGGACCATGTCCAGTTCGAATTCGGCGGGGCTCTGCCGGCCGAACTGCGCGACCGCTACCACGTTGCCAGGCTGGACAGTCCCCTGGTGGGCGTCGACGTCATCGTGACCGGCCAGCGGATGATCATCCCCGACACCCTTGATCTGCCCGCGCGCTACAGCCACGCGGTGAACGACACCGCGGGCAGCGTCCGGGCCTGTGTGGCGCACCCGTTGCGGGCCGGCAGCGGACGCGTGGTCGGCGTGCTCACCCTGTTGTGGCGCCAGCCGCGCCGCTTTGCGGACTCCGAGCTGGAGTTGTTCGCCCGAACCGCCGACATCACCCAGTCGGCGCTGGACCGGATCCGGCTGGCCTCGCGTGAACACCGCATCGCCGTGGACTTCCAGGAGCACCTGCTGGACCTGGACCGCGGGTCGACCGCCGCGGTGGTTGCGGCCGTCTACCAGCCGGCGGGCGAGGTGATGCGAGTGGGTGGTGACTGGTTCTCGGCCACCGCGCTCGACCATCCCGACCGGATCGGCATATCGGTGGGTGACGTGGTGGGCCACGGTCTGCCGGCGGCGATCGTGATGAGCAGGCTGCGCGCCGCGGTCACCGTGTCGGCGCTGACCGCCGCCGACCCGGCCAGTGTGCTGGGCGCCCTGGACCGTTATGCGCAGACCGTGGCCGGTGCACGTTGCGCCACCGTCGCCTACGCGGCCATCGACACCGGCGTGCAACCGGCGCGCATCAGCTATCTCTGTGCGGGACATCCGTATCCGTTGCTGGTCCGCCCGGAAGGCAGTCCCGTTTACCTGCAAGCGGGGCGCCGGGCGCCGGTGGCGACCAGTGCAGCGGGGGACACGGCGGTGACCGCGACCGCTGATCTGCCGCCGGGAAGTCTGATCCTGCTCTACACCGACGGTCTGATAGAGCGGGCCGGCGAGACGCTGCACGAAGGCTTCGAGCGACTCAGGGCCGCAGCAGCCGAGTGCGCCGACCTGCCCGTCGAATCAGTGTGCGCCGAGCTGCTGCGCCGGATGTCTCCGCCGGGCGGCTACCGCGACGACGTGGTGGTGCTCGCCGTGCGGCCGCGGCATGCGGGTAGCCGCAGTTTCGCCACGGTGGTGCCGGCCACCTCCGACCACGTTCCCGAGGTGCGGATCCGGCTGCGGGAGTGGCTGGTCACGACGGCCGGCGGCCGGGATGTCGGCCGGGCAGAGGAGATATTGCTGGCGGTGAGCGAAGCCGTCACCAACGCCATCGAGCACGGGAGCGGGGGCGAGGCCCGCAAAACGGTGTCGATCGAGGCGTTTCTGCGCCACGACGGGGTGTCGATCAGCGTCAGTGACTCCGGCCGCTGGGTAGGTGACTCGTCGGCCAGCCGGCGAAGCCGGCGGCGGGGCCGTGGGCTCACCCTGATCAGCGGCCTGGCCGACCAGGTGGAAACCGTGCGCACCGCCGGCGGAACCCGGGTGACGCTGCGCTTCGACAGTGCCCGCTGATTAATCGGCCTCTTCGAGCGCCTCGCCGATCTCCTCCAGGATCTGGTTGTGGTGATTACTGGCCAACAGGTGGCCGGTGCCGATCACCAGGGCGACGGGCCAGTCGATCAACTCGAAGGCGGTGAGGGCGATAAGCCCACCGAAATAGGCCAGCTGCTCGGGTGGCGGCACCGTCACCCGCCCCACGATTGGCAGGTTGACCGCAAAGGTGTGTGCCGACCGGATCCGGTCCACAGCCTCTCGCTGCGGAGTGTGCCGGCGTTCTTTCTTTTCCGCCATCATTTGCCTTTCGGTAACGTCGGATTTGCCATCCTGCCGGTTGGTGCGGTCACCGTCGGAGATATGACGACGACAGAACACCCGACCGACCCGCTCGCTGCGTCGTTCGCGGTGTTGCTGAGGGGGCCGCTAACCGAACTTTATGCGCTGTTGTGGCGTGTTGGCGTGCTGGAGGTCGGGACGGCCGAGCGGCGGCAGCCGCGGCTGGTCGCCGCGCAGCCGACGTACCGCCGGGCAACCGGTTGATGAGCTGAATCGACGCCTCGCCAGTTGGTGCTACGCAGGGTCAGTTGGTGCTGCGCAGGGTCAGTTGGTGCTGCGCAGGCCGGTGGGGCCGGCCCGGCGGCCCGCCGTCTTCTTCGCCGCCGTTTTCGCGGGAGCTTTCTTGGCCGGCGGCTCGTCGGGGACCGGCGCGAGCTTGGCCTTCGCCGGCTGCGCGGCCTGGACCGGCGGCTCGGGTGAGTGACTGAGCTTCCGGAGCAGCAGAGCGCCGCCGCCCACGGCCAACAGGATCGGCCATTCCACCAGACCTGCCGCGCCGATCGCGCCGATGGCCAGCGCCGCCGCCGGCGTGGACTTGCTTCCGGTGCTGAGGCCCTGCTGGATGCCCTCCGCGGCGCCCTTGACGCCGCCGACGATGCCGTTGACGGCTGCCCCGCCGACTGCCCCGGCGGCGGACGTTGTCGCCGTCGCGGCGCGACTCACCGTTCGCCCCACGCCCCGCAGCGCTTGATCGACGACACCCATGATGCCTCCCTGCCCTCAGTTTCTCCTGTTTGTATACCCCCCTACCGCCCGCATGACCAGAGATTCTCAGCTGCTACGCAGGTCCACGAGCACCGGTGCGTGGTCGCTGGGCGCTTTCCCCTTGCGTTCGTCGCGCACGATCTGCGCATCCACCACCCGGGCAGCCAACGCGGGTGAGCCGAGGATGAAGTCGATCCGCATGCCCTGCCTTTTCGGAAAGCGCAGCTGGGTGTAGTCCCAGTAGGTGTACACCCCCGGTCCCGGGGTGAAAGGCCGCACCAGGTCAGTGAATTGGGCGTCGACGATCGCGTTGAACGCCTGTCGCTCCGGTTCGGAGACGTGCGTGCAGCCCTGGTAGAACTCGGTGCTCCAGACGTCCTCGTCGGTGGGTGCGATGTTCCAGTCGCCGACCAGCGCGATGGGCGCCGACGGATCCGTGCGCAGCCAGCTTTCGGCCGTATTGCGAAGTGCAGCAAGCCATTCCAGCTTGTAGGCGTAATGCGGATCGTCCAGCGCACGGCCGTTGGGCACGTACAGGCTCCATACCCGGACGCCGCCGCAGGTGGCGCCCACGGCCCGGGCCTCGGACGCCGCGGCCACGTCGGGCTTGCCGCTCCAGGCCGGTTGACCGTCGAACCCGACCTGCACGTCCTGAAGTCCGACGCGGGACGCGATCGCCACGCCGTTCCACTGGTTGAAACCGACGTGTGCCACCTCGTAGCCGCGCTCGATCAGTGGCAGCGCGGGGAATTGGGTGTCCGAGCACTTGGTCTCCTGCATCGCCAGCACGTCGACCTCGGCGCGATCGAGCCAGTCGACGACGCGGTCCAGGCGGGTGCGGATCGAGTTCACGTTCCAGGTGGCCAGCCGCAAGACTTCGGACATGAGGTGAGTCTCCTATCAGTGGCGCGGGTCAGGGGCGGACGAGGTAGCGGCGGCGATGGTGCAGCCGGAAGCCTGATTGCACTGCTGCGGAGGTGGATTCGGCTTCCGGAAGGCATATGTACTCCGGGGCCTCCGCTGTCGTGTTGCGGACCAGGAGCTGCTCGACGAGCTCGCAGACCAGGCCCGGGGGCGGTGACAGTAGGCGGTCGGGGATCAGCAGTCGCGGGGTCAGTCCGCGTTGGTCGTACCAGTCGAAGATCTCCGCTATGGTGCCGGAGTGAGCCGAAATGTCAAGTGGCACTGCGGAATTACCGGCCAGGTTGGGGCCGTGTGCGCGCAGTAGCCAGCCCTCCAGCCACTGTTGCTCGGTACCGGGTGCATCCGTCGCAGCGGTGCACTCGAGCCGGCGGATGTCGGCGGTGCGGACCGGCGCGCCGGTCAGCACGCGTAGTGCCGTGACATCGGCCGGGGCGACCTCGACCACGGCGCCGGACTTGGTCTGCACCCGCACCGTCGGGTCGGTGGCCAACAGGTGGCCCACCGCGTCCGTCAGTGGCGGCACCGACCCGGGGGGCCGGCGGTACCGCACCGTCACCCGCGTACCGAGGGCCGGCCACGAGAACATCAGTGACCGAACGGGTCGGGTCCCTCGCCCGGCAGCCAGGACAGGCCGGGAATACCCCAGCCGTGCGACTTGATGGCCCGTTTGGCAGCCCGGGCGTGCCGGCCGATCAGGCAGTCGACGTAGAGAAAACCGTCCAGGTGTCCGGTCTCGTGCTGCAGCATGCGGGCGAACAGGCCGGTGCCCTCGATGGAGATTGGCTTTCCGTCGCCGTCCAGGCCGGTGACCCGGGCCCAGTCGGCACGTCCGGTGGGGAAGGACTCGCCCGGAACCGACAGGCACCCCTCGTCGTCGTCGTGGCCGGCGGACGGCATCGTCTCGGGGATCTCGGAGGTTTCCAGTACCGGATTGACCACGACCCCGCGGCGGCGGTTGGTCAGCCCGCGGTCGTCGGAGCAGTCGTAGACGAACACCCGCAGCCCGAAGCCGATCTGGTTGGCGGCCAGGCCGACGCCGTGGGCGGCGTCCATCGTGTCGTACATGTCCTTGATCAGCGTGGGCAGATCGGCCGGGAGCGATCCGTCGGCGCCGACCGTGATCGGCGTTGTCGGGTTGTGCAAGACGGGATCGCCCACGATGCGGATGGGTACGACGGCCATGGTCGGCTAGCTTAAGGCGTGCGATCGGCACGGTCCGGAACGGGCCGCGCGGCAAGTGTGACCAATCCGACGGGGGCGGGACCGTCGAGCCCGTCTGCCAGGCATCCTGGAACGCGGAGAGGCCGCGTATTCCAAAGCAACTCGGCCGACGCGCGGGTCTGGTTTCCGGCCCAGCAGAATGCGGCGTGTTTCAATAATCGCCGGAGAATGCCCCCGATCTAGGTCAGGTCATTCGATTCAATCGAGTTTTCGCCGGAAGGGTCCAGGGGAAGCGATATGGACAGCGCCATGGCGCGGGCAAATCGATCGGGGGACAACGCTGAGGTCGCCGATGGGCTGACCCGTCGCGAACACGACATCCTGGCGTTCGAACGTCAGTGGTGGAAGTTCGCGGGCGTCAAAGAGGACGCCATCAAAGAGCTGTTCTCGATGTCGGCGACGCGCTACTACCAGGTCCTCAACGCGCTCGTCGACCGCCCGGAGGCGTTGGCGGCCGACCCGATGCTGGTGAAGCGGCTGAGGCGGCTGCGGGCCAGCCGTCAGAAGGCCCGCGCGGCCCGCCGACTCGGCTTCGAGGTGACCTGACGGCCCCCCGGCTACAGTGGGCTCGATGAACGAGCGCGTACCCGACTCTTCCGGGCTTCCCCTGCGGGCCATGGTGATGGTGCTTTTGTTCCTGGGCGTCATCTTCCTGCTGCTCGGCTGGCAGGCCCTGGACTCCTCGGGGAAGTCCGACGACGACGCATCGCCGGTCAGCACGGTGTCGGTCACCACGGCGCCATCCTCGTCGACCAGCGCCAAGCCGGCAGCCGCCAACGAGGCCGAGGTGCGGGTGTACAACATCTCGTCGAAGGAAGGCATCGCCAAGTCGACGGCCGACGAGCTCAAGGCCGCCGGGTTCAAGGTGACCGAGGTGACCAACCTCTCCGTTTCCGACGTCACGGCGACCACCGTCTACTACGGCGAAGAGAGTGAGAAGGCTACCGCCGACGCGGTGGGCAAGAAGCTGGGAGCGCCGGTGGAAAAGCGGATCTCGGCACTTTCCGACCAGCCGCCGGGCGTCATCGTTTTGGTGATGGGTTGACGCTGATTCCAGACCGTCGCCACGCTAGGCTCTCCGCTATGCCTAAGCCTGCCGGTTTGAAAGTCGCAGCCGTAACGTCTGTCGCTCTGCTGAGCGCCTGCTCCTCTCCCCAGCACGCTACGACGACTCCGGGTACGACCCCGTCGGTCTGGACGGGATCCTCGGCGCCGTCGACCTCCGGTCATCAGGAGGCGACGCCCAGTCCGCAGGCGGGCGCGTCGGCCCAGATGCTGATGACGGTGCTGAAGGGTCCCGACGGCGCGCAGATCGCCACGGCGAAGTTCGAGTTCGGCAACGGCTACGCCACCGTGACGGTCGCGACGACCGGCACCGGCGCGCTCTCGCCCGGCTTCCACGGCATGCACCTGCACAAGGTGGGCAAGTGTGAGGCCAACTCCGTGGCCCCCAACGGTGGCGCACCCGGCGACTTCCTGTCCGCGGGTGGGCACCTGCAGCTGCCCGGAGGACCCAGTGGCCACTCCAGCGGTGACCTGCCGCCGCTGCAGGTGCGCAAGGACGGCTCGGGCATGCTGGTGACCACCACGGACGCCTTCACCATGGACGACCTGACCTCCGGAGCCAAGACCGCGATCATCATCCATGCCGGCGCCGACAACTTCGCGAACATCCCGGCCGATCGTTACAAGCAGAACGACGGAACGCCCGGTCCTGACGAGACGACGATGACAACCGGTGACGCCGGCAAGCGGGTGGCGTGCGGTGTCATTGGATCCGGGTAAGGGCCCGGTCAACGGTCTGGGGAACCTGCCCACCAGCAGGGCGCGCAGCCACATCGACTTCGCTCGTTCGCCACGGCCCACCGTGGGTGTGGAGTGGGAGTTCGCACTCGTCGACGCCGGCACCCGGGACCTGAGCAACGAGGCAACCGCGGTCATCGCCGAGATCGGTGAAAACCCGCGCGTTCACAAGGAATTGCTGCGCAACACGGTCGAAGTGGTCAGCGGCATCTGCGAGAACGCCGCCGAGGCGATGCAGGACCTGCGCAACACTCTGGGCCCGGCCCGCCGGATCGTGCGCGACCGCGGCATGGAGTTGTTCTGCGCCGGCACCCACCCGTTCGCGCAGTGGTCCAACCAGAAGCTCACCGACGCACCGCGTTACGCCGAGCTTATTAAGCGCACCCAGTGGTGGGGCCGGCAGATGCTGATCTGGGGCGTGCACGTGCACGTCGGGATCTCCTCGGCCAACAAGGTCATGCCCATCATGTCGTCCCTGCTCAACCAGTACCCCCACCTGCTGGCGCTGTCGGCGTCGTCGCCGTGGTGGGGCGGAGAGGACACCGGCTACGCGAGCAATCGGTCGATGATGTTCCAGCAGCTGCCCACCGCTGGGCTGCCGTTCCAATTTCAGAAATGGTCTGAGTTCGAGGGCTTCGTCTACGACCAGAAGAAGACCGGGATCATCGACCACGTCGACGAAGTCCGTTGGGACGTAAGGCCGTCCCCGCATCTGGGCACGCTCGAGGTGCGGATCTGCGACGGCGTGTCCAATCTGCGGGAGCTGGGCGCGCTGGTCGCGTTGACGCACTGCCTGATCGTCGACCTGGACCGCCGCCTGGAGGCCGATCAGCCGCTGCCGACCATGCCGCCCTGGCATGTGCAGGAGAACAAGTGGCGCGCCGCCCGGTACGGGCTGGACGCGGTGATCATCCTGGATGCCGACAGCAACGAGCGGCTGGTCACCGAGGACCTCGATGACGTGCTGAATCGGTTGGAACCGATTGCCAAGTCGCTCAAGTGTTCTGACGAATTGGCGGCGGTGGCCGACATCCCGCGCCGCGGTGCGTCCTATCAACGGCAGCGGCGGGTGGCCGAGGAGCACGACGGCGATCTGCGATCGGTCGTCGACGCACTGGTGGCCGAGCTCGATATCTGACCCTCGCGAATTCGAGTGTTCTCAGACGCACACTCGATTTCCGTGGGTACGGGCGGCGATCCGCCGCAGCATCCGGCGCACCACGATCCGGTGGGCCCCGCTGCCGATGACCAGTGCGCGGTACACCTTGCCGCGCAAGCCCGGGAAAGCGGCAAATGTCAACGCGCGCAACCGGACTCCGCCGCCGTCCGGGTCCAGCTCGTACACCAGGCGATAGGCCGCGAACGGGTGGCGGCCCTTTAGTGCGAGCCGGCGCGGCGGGGTGGCCTCCTCGAGGGCGAAGCCGAGGGGAACAGTGCGGGGGTCTGCGGGATCGCGACAGGTCTTGGCCAGCAGCGCGGCCCAGGCTTGTGCCGGGGAGGCGGGTATCGCGATAGCATGCTCATCGATATAGGGTAATCGTTCCATATAGAAGGACCATACTAGATCGTGGCACCTCCGCGGAAGCACGAAACCGACCTGATTCTGGATGCGACCCGGGCGCTGGTGCTCACGGCCGGCCCGCGGGCGGCCAGCGTCGCGGCGATAGCCAAAGCCAGCGGCGCCCCGGCCGGCACGCTGTACCACCGTTTCGGCAATCGCGACGGCGTGGTGATGGCCGCCTGGTTGCGGGCGCTGGACCGGTTCCAGCAGCGCGCGCTCGCGGCGACCGGCGACACCGCCGTGGACCACGCCGTGGCCATGGCCGTGTCTGCCATCGCCTTCGCACGTGAGTTTCCCGACGACGCGCGACTGTTGCTGACCATCCGGCCGGCCGACCTGGTCGACGGCCACTCCGACACCAAATTCCGGGAGACCCTGGCCGCGATGAATGCGCCGCTGACCCAGCGGATGCACGAGTTGACGCACCGGCTCTACGGCAGCGGCGAGCCGCGGGCTCAGGACGCGGTGTACCGCGCCGTCTCCGATCTGCCCTATGCCGTGGTGCGTCGTCACGCTCAGGACGATCCGATGCCGGATTGGCTGGAAGCCGATGTCGCGGCTGCCGCCCGCGCGGTGCTGCATAGTTATGGGGAGAAAGGGGATGAGGCGGATGGAATCACTTGATGTGGCGATGTTTCCCCTCGAATCGGCGCTGTTGCCGGATGAGGATCTGCCGTTGCGCATCTTCGAACCCCGCTACGCCGCGCTGGTTCGGGATTGCCTGGACAACCCCGACCCCCGCTTCGGCGTGGTGCTGATCTCCCGCGGCCGCGAAGTCGGCGGGGGGGACGCGCGCTGCGACGTCGGCACCCTGGCGACCATCGTCGACTACGCCGACGCCGGCGCGGGCCGCTACGCCCTGCAGTGCCGGATGGGCGAACGCATCAAAGTGCTGCAGTGGTTGCCGGACGACCCCTACCCGCGGGCCCGGGTGCAGGTGTGGCCCGACGAGCCCGGGCCGCCGTTGACCCCCGCCGCGTTCCTCGACGCCGAGGACCGGGTGTGGGCGTTGTTCGAGCGGATCGCCGAGATGCAGGGTGCTGAACTGCCGAGCCGGGACGCGGTATTCGACTACGAAGAAGGCGCCGAGCTGTCACACCTGCTGTACGCGTTGGCATCTCGGGTACCGATGGGACCGGCCGACCGCTACGCCGTCCTGTCGGCACCGTCGGCCGCGGACCGGTTGGCCGCGTTGCTCGACGCGGTGGACTCGGTTGCCGCGATGGTGGAGTTTCAGTTGTCGGAGTGATCGACCCGAGGGGCGGCCTCGACTATCAGGTCCAGAAATCGTTCAACGGTATGGCGTACTTGTCGTTGTAGGTCAGCGTGGTCAGCGGCGTTCCCGCGGTTGGACTCAACGCGTATTCGAGTGTCGACATCAGGCCGTAGTGGTCGTAGCGGGTGTTGGTGACGAAGTGCCCGGATTGCATGCCTCCGAACGTCACGGCCGCGTCGTTCGGGATGATCACCGTGTTGATGAGGTTGCCTTGGTTGCCGATGCCCAGGGACAAGTTGTTGTAGTCCTCGTCGAACGTGATGATGATCGCCGACTTCGCGTTCGCATTGTTGGTGTTCCACGACGCCGAGTTCTGGATGGTGGAGACCGTCTGCTGGAGAAAGTGGTCGCCGGCCGCGACGTTGTATTGGTGGTTGGTGAGCTGGCTGGCAAGCCAATTCGCTGCACCGGTCGGGAAATCGACCGGACCTTCCATGTTGTAGGAACCGTCGGCTGCGATCCACGAGAACCTCGGGGTGGTTGCCGTGGACTGTAGGTCAATGCTCAACTGTGTCAGCGGCTGCAGGTGGGTCTGCAGGTAGCCCGGATTGGGGTTGTTGTAGACGTAGGTGAACTGGGCGAAAGGTAGCGCGTCGACGGCGTAGTCCCCGGACGACACGATGGCGCCCGGATACGGCATTCCCTGCGCATAGCCCACCCACGAGATACCGGCGTTGTCCATGGCTTCCATCAGGCTGGGGGCGTTGATGGACGGCGAGGTGGGGTTGTAGATCAGGCCGAAGTCCGATCCGCCCATGATCCGGAAGTAGTTCGGGTCGCTGGGGTGGCCCAGTGCGTAGTAGTTGTTGGCGTAGCCGTAGGAGTTGAGCAGGCTGTTGAGGTAGGGAGCGTTGACGCTGCCCAGGATGTCGGCGGCGCCCTTGTTCTCCATGTAGATCAGGTAGACGTGGTCGAGTTGGCCGACGTTCGACGTGGGCACCGTGAGCACCGGCGCGGCCAGGGTGGGGTCGCCGACCGTGAACGACAGGTTGTCGGCGAAGGCGCCGTTGTAGTTGCCCAGGATCGGGTTGCGGTCGGTGAAGGTCGCGGTGACGACCGCGGAGGTGGTGCCGACCGGGACCGTGCCGGAGATATCGCGGGCCTGGAATCCGGTCATCCCCAGGCGGTCGATCGTCGACACCGGCCCGATCGAGCCGGTCCCCAGCGCGACCCCGTTGGCATTGAGGAAGGTGACCTGGACCGAGGTCGAGGACGGGTCCAGGAGGTAGCCGCCGAGCAGTCCGCTGAGGGTATAGGGGACGGTGCCGGTGTTGATGTTGGCCGTTGCGGCGGCCAGATTGACGGTCTGGCTGATCGACGACGTGGCCACGGGACCGCCGCCGGCGAAGTTGCTGCCCGCGCCCGGGGAAGGGTTGCCGGGGAAGCCCAGGCCCAGGAAATTCGGCAGCGTCGGGAACGGAGTCGACGTCGGCGAGGGATAAGTGAGCGCGGTGCCGTAGGGAATGATCGTCGGGGTGCCGGTGACCGTCCAGCCGGGGATGGTCACCGAGCTGAAGCCCGTTATGGACGGGCTGGCAGATTCGAAGCTGCCGTTGACGAGCAGGTTGGGGCTCATGGGCAGGCCGGGGATGCCGTTGTGGCCGGCGAGCCAGCCGCCGGTGCCGATGGTGCCGGGGCGGCCGAGCAGGTTGAGGGTGGGGGAGTAGCCGCCGTTGCCGCCGTTGCCGCCGTTGCCGATGAGCACCGAGTTGCCGCCGATGCCGCCGCGGCCGCCGCTTTGGCCGGGCGCGGCTTCTGCGCCGGGTCCTCCGGAACCGCCGTTGCCCAGTAGTGAGCCGCCGGTTCCGCCGTAACCGCCGGCGCCGCCGGGGCCTGCGACGGAGATTCCGCCGGCACCGCCTGCCCCGCCTACGCCGAGCAGATTCGCGTTGCCGCCGATCCCGCCCTGACCGCCGAGGAATCCGGCGCCGCCTGCCCCGCCGGCACCGCCGGAGCCCAGCAGGCCGGCGGTGCCGCCGGGTCCGCCCAGGCCGCTGGCGCCGGCTTGGCTGGTGCCGCCGGCCCCGCCGGCCCCGCCGGTGCCGATGAACTGTCCGCCTGCGCCCCCGGCCGCGCCGGGGCCGGCGGTCGTGATGCCGATGCCGCCGTCACCGCCGGCGCCACCGGCGCCGATCAGCGAGCCGCCGATGGTGCCGGCGCCGCCGCCGAAGATCGAACCGCTGATGCCGGACGGGCCGCCGGCCCCGCCGGGACCGCCGATGTCGCCGGCGCCGCCGACCCCGCCGCCTCCGCCGGTGGCGCCGAGCAGCCCGCTGAAGGCGCCGCTGGCCCCGCCGACCCCGCCGCCGCCGCCGCGCAGACCCGCGGTCGTGGCCCCGGCCATGCCGCCGCTGCCGCCCGCGCCCCCGCCGCCGAACAGCCCACCGGTCCCGCCGGCTCCACCACCGCCGCCGTTGGCGTCGACCCCGGCCGGGGCGCCGGCGCCGCCGGCCCCGCCGCTGCCGCCGGTGCCGAAGAACAGCCCGCCGTTGCCGCCCTGGCCGCCCGCGCGCCCGACCCCGGTGGCACCGAATCCACCGGCCCCGCCGGTCCCGCCGGTGCCCAACAGCCCGGCGGCACCGCCAGGTCCACCGGGGATGCCGTTGGCGCCGGACCCGCCGGCTCCACCGTCGCCGAGCAGCCACCCGCCCGGACCGCCAGCGGCGCCGGTGCCGGCCGCACCCGGGGCGCCGTTGCCGATCAGTGGGCGCCCGGTCAGCGCCACACTCGGGGTGTTGATCACGTTGAGCGCCGCGGCGGGCAGCAGCAGGCCGTTGGCGCCGGTGGTGCCGGTGGCGCCGGCCACGATGCCCAGCCCACCCACGCCGCCGACCCCGCCGAGGCCGAGGAGTACCGCTTTGCCGCCGGGGCCGCCGGCCCCGCCCGCGTTGAGCGGGGCGCCCTGAGCGCCGGCTCCGCCGGCCCCGCCACTGCCGACCAGCAGCGCTCCGGCTCCTCCGGCTCCACCGGCCCCGCCGGCCCCGGCGCCCGCGAAGCCTCCGGCCCCGCCGACCCCGCCGAACCCGAACCAGCCAGCATCCCCGCCGGCCCCACCGTGGCCGCCGGTGCCCGCGCCGAATGTGACCCCGCCGGCCCCGCCGATACCCCCGGAGCCCAGCGCACCGGCGTGCCCGCCGGCTCCGCCGGCGCCGCCGTCTCCGAGCATGCTGGTGCCCCCGGTCCCACCCGCGCCGCCGTTGCCGAACAC
The DNA here is from genome assembly GCF_030755175.1 of Mycobacterium sp. TY814. Taxonomy (NCBI): domain Bacteria; kingdom Bacillati; phylum Actinomycetota; class Actinomycetes; order Mycobacteriales; family Mycobacteriaceae; genus Mycobacterium; species Mycobacterium sp. TY814. Next base: position 2,233,992 of record NZ_JAUFRY010000001.1, on the reverse strand, counting down.
CGGGCCGGCGGCGCCGCCGGTCCCGCCGGCTCCGCCGGCCCCGGTCAGCCCCAACCCGCCGGTGCCGCCGCCACCGCCGGCGCCGAACAGCGGGCCCCCGGCTCCACCGGTCCCACCGATGCCGCCGACAGCCCCGGCTCCGCCGGCGCCACCGGCCCCGCCGCCGGCCCCGACCAGCCCGCCGAGCAACCCGCCGGCTCCACCGGTTCCACCAGTCCCGCCGGCACCCGTGTCAGAAAGCCCGCCGATCCCGCCGACCCCGCCCGCGCCGAACAAGCCGCCGGCCCCACCGGCCCCGCCTGCACCCGCGGTCCCGGCCACCACGAATCCGCCGGTCCCACCGGCCCCGCCGGTACCCAGCAGCCAGCCCCCGGCGCCGCCGGCGCCGCCGGTTCCACCTCCGATACCTCCGGCGCCGCCGGATCCCCCGCTGCCGATCAGTCCCGCGGCCCCGCCGGCCCCACCCGCTAAACCGGCCTGCCCGGACCCGCCGGCCCCACCGTCACCCAGCAGCCAGCCGCCGGCGCCGCCGCCGGCGCCGGTCCCGGGAGCGCCGTTGGCGCCGTTGCCGATCAGCGGACGCCCCGTCAACGCGACCACCGGACCGTTGATCGGAGCCAAAAGCTGCTCGCCCAGCGCATGCAGATCCACGTTCTGCAGCGCCGACAGATTCACCGCCTCCGCGCTGGCATACGCGCCCGCCCCCGCACTCAACGCCTGGGCAAACTGCGCCTCGAAGACCGCCGCCTGCGCATCCAGCGCCACAAACGTCTGCGCGTAATTACCGAACAACCCCGCAATCGCCGCCGACACCTCATCAGCGGCGGCCGCCGCCACCGACGTGGTCGACGGCGCCCACGACGCCGTCGCCTTCCTGACCGCCTCCCCGATCCCACTCAAATCCGCCGCCGCCGCGGCCAGAGCCTCAGGTGCTGCGATCAGAAAAGTCGACATCTGCGGCTCCCATCATTGGGGCGAGCTGAACGGCTAAATATATTTCAGAAAATCCATAATGCGAAGACCTGGGCTGCCGTGTCCTACGGCGCCTGTCGGCCGAATTCGCGCAACGACTCGATCTGCAGCGGATCCAGCGAGGGCCGCACCTTTTCCCGGGCGGCGGCCAGGTCGGCCGCAGTGACGTCGGCGGCGTCGATGGAGCGCCGCATCGCCGTCAGCGCGGCCTCGCGCAGCAGGGCCACGCAGTCCGCCGCGCTGTATCCGTCCAGTCCGGCAGCCACCGCATCCAGGTCGACATCGGAGCTCAGCGGAATGGATTTGCCTGCGGTGCGCAGGATTTCGCGCCGGGCATCGGCGTCGGGCGGTTCGACGAACACCAACCGCTCCAGCCTGCCCGGACGCAGCAGTGCCGGGTCGATCAGATCCGGCCGGTTGGTGGCGCCCAGCACGACGACGTCGCGCAGTGGGTCGATCCCGTCCAATTCGGTCAGCAACGCGGCCACCACACGGTCGGTCACGCCCGAGTCGAAGCTCTGGCCGCGCCGCGGCGCCAGCGCGTCCACCTCGTCGAGGAAAACCAGTGACGGTGCGGAATCCCTTGCACGCCGGAACAATTCGCGGACTGCCTTCTCCGAGGAGCCCACCCATTTGTCCATCAGCTCGGAGCCTTTGACGGCGTGCACGCTCAGCTGGCCGGTGCTGGCCAGGGCGCGGACCACGAAGGTCTTGCCGCAGCCCGGCGGGCCGTAGAGCAGCACCCCGCGTGGCGGGTCGACGCCGAGACGGGAGAAGGTGTCCGGGTGCTGCAGCGGCCACAGCACCGCCTCGGTCAACGCCTGTTTGGCCTCCACCATGTCGCCGACGTCGGCCAGCGTCACGCTGCCGACGGTGACCTCCTCGCTGGCCGAGCGGGACAGCGGCCTGATCACCGACAGCGCGCCGATCAGATCCTCCTGGCTGAGTTTGGGTGGCTGGCCGTCGGCGCTGGCCCGCGACGCGGCCCGCAGCGCCGCTTCGCGCATCAGCGCCGCCAGGTCGGCGACGACGAAACCTGGTGTCCGCGAGGCGATCTCGTCGAGATCGAGTTCGGTGACGGGCACCTTCTTCAGCAACGCCTCCAACAGCGCCTTGCGGGTTCCGGCGTCGGGCAGCGGCAGGCCCAGTTCACGGTCGCACAACTCCGGGGAGCGCAGTCGGGCATCGATCTGGTCGGGTCGCGCCGTTGTGGCGATCACCGCGACGCCGTCGGTGGCCACGGCCTTGCGCAACTCGGTGAGGATCAGCGCGGCGACCGGGTCGGGAGCTTCCGGCAGTAGGGCGTCGACGTCGGTGATCAGTAGCACCCCACCGCCGTCACTGACCGTGGTGACCGCTGTCGACACCGCGCGCAGCCGGTCCTCGGCGGCCAGTGCGCCAATGGCCGGGCCGTCCACCTCGACCAGCCTGCGCCCGGCGCACACCGCACGGACCAGCGTCACCTTGCCGACACCGGCGGGCCCCGACACCAGGACACCGAGATTGGTGCCGGCGCCCAGGGACTTCAACAGATGCGGCTCGTCCAGGGCGAGCTTGAGCCACTCGGTGAGCTTGGCCGCCTGCGGCTGCGCCCCCTTGAGCTCCTCGACCTGCATCTCCGGGGTCGAGACGTCGACGGCCGGGATCAGCCGGGATGTGTCGGGGACGGCGGTGCCCCAGCTGACCAGCGTGTTGGGCTGGACGCTGACCGGTCCGTGCGGGTCGACACCGGTCACGGTCAGCAGCTCGGAGGTCCAGCTGATCCCGACCGACGACGCCAGCGCGCGGGTGGCGGTCGACGTCGACGTGCCGGGGCCCAGGTCGCGCGGCAACAGCGACACCGCGTCGCCGACCGTCATCACCTTGCCCAGCAGGGCCTGGCGCAGCGTCGCCGGGGACAGCGACTGCGTGGCCAGCGTCGAACCGCTCAGCGTCACGGTGCGCGCCCCGTAGACGGTGACCGCGCTGACGATCACCTCGGTGCCTTCCCGCAGCCCCGCGTTGGACAGTGTGACGTCATCCAGCAGCACGATGCCGATCGGGATGTCGCCGGTAGCCATGCCCGCCACTGCGGCGGTGGTGCGAGACCCGGTGAGTGACACCGCATCCCACTCCCGGATGCCCAGCGCGACGATGGTGCTCGGGTGCAGCCGGACCACACCGCGGCGCGAGTCGACCGCGGACGTGTTCAGCCGCGCGGTGAGAGCGAGCTGATTGGGCCGGGTCACGTCACCTGCCCGGCTTGCGCAACCCGAGCCGCGCCATCGACCGTCGGTGCGGCTGGGCGCGTCGGGTCGCGCGCCGGGCGGCGCGTCGTTGCTTGTTGTCGTCTTCCCACGCTTCCGGGTGTTTGGCCAGCCAGCGCTTGCTGCGCACCGCGAACGGGATGTGGCACACGTAGGAGATGATGATGATCCAGATCAGAACATAGGGCGCCAGCACCGCGGCCGCGGCGGCGATGGCCAGCACCGCCAGCAGTGGGGCCGCCCAGTTCGGCGGCACGGCCAGGGTGTGGAACTTCTTCATCGGGATCGCACTGACCATCAGCAGCGAGGTTCCCGTGATCCATAGGCCCAGGAACCAGATGGACGTCCACCACCCCTCGCCGAACTGCAGTTTGAGGCCGATCGTCCCGATCATCGACACCGCGCCGGCCGGGGCGGGCATTCCGACGAAGTACTCCTTGGCATAGGGCGGCAGCGTCCCGTCGTCCTGCTGGGCGTTGTACCTGGCCAGTCGCAACACCACACACACCGCATACAGCAACACCACCGCCCAGCCGACCGGCCACTTGGACAGCATCGTCACGTAGACCACCAGGGCCGGGGTCACGCCGAAGTTCACCGAGTCGGCCAGCGAGTCGATCTCGGCGCCCATCCGGGACTGTGCGTCGAGGATGCGAGCTACCCGGCCGTCCAGCGCGTCGAGGATGGCGGCCACGGCAATCAGCGCCATTGCGGGGATCGGCTTGTGGTCGAGGGCGAACTTGATCGAGGTGAGGCCGGCGCAGATGGACAGCACGGTCATGGCACTGGGCAGCAGGTGCAGCGCCTCGGTGCGCCGGACCCGTGGTTTGTTGATCATGAGAGCTCCGCCAGGACGGTCTCGCCGCCCAGCGTGCGCTGGCCGAGGGTGACGATCGGCTGGGCTCCCGGCGGCAGGTAGGTGTCCAGCCGCGAGCCGAACCGGATCAGTCCGTAGGTTTCCCCGATCGCGAGCCGGTCGCCGACGTGCGCGTCGCAGACGATGCGGCGTGCGACGAGACCGGCGATCTGGACGACGACCAGGTCCTCGCCGTTGTCCATCCGGATGCGGACGCTGGTGCGCTCGTTGGCCTCGCTGGCCTCGGGAAGATCGGCGGAAAGAAAACTGCCCGGACGGTGCTGGACGGCGATCACCTCACCGCTCACCGGTGCCCGCTGTACGTGGACGTCCAGGATGGACAGAAAGATGCTGATCCGCGGGCGTGGCACGTCACCCATGCTGAGTTCGGCGGGCGGGACCGCGGTGTCGATCACGCAGACCGTGCCGTCGGCGGGCGCGACAACGGCGCCGGGCCGGGTGGGCGGCACCCGCGTCGGGTGCCGGAAGAACCCCGCGCAGGCGCCGGCCGCCAACAGGCCGGTCCGGCGCAGCCACCGGTGCCGGTATCCGATCGCGGCCAGGGCCAGGCCCGCACCGATGAACGGCCGCCCGCCCGGGTGTACCGGGGGAACGGTGTCGCGCACCAACTCGATCAGGTGAGCGGGACCTTGAGAAGAGCCAGGGCGTCGTGCCACGCGGGTCATCTTACGTATGCGTGTATCGGCGGCGTGGTTCGTTGGGCCCCGGGCAGGGAAAGTAGACAGCGAGCCTGCTTGTTTCTAGGAGTCCGATATTCCGACCCCATGCCTCAATACCGCGGCATTGCGCCGGGCAAAGATCGGCGTTACCGCGACGTTCGTCGCTCACGCCGTGGTGTTCTCGTCCTGGGCAGCCCATATCCCGCAGGTCAAGGCGGCCCTCGGGTTGTCCGACGGGGCACTGGGAACGGCGTTGTTCGGGGCGCCCCTCGGTTCGGTCGCGGCGACCTTGTGCAGCCACTGGGCGCTGCCGCGCTGGGGGAGCCGCCGGTTGGTGCCCGGGCTGCTCACCGGCTATGCGTTCGCCGCGATGACGGTCGGGCTGGCCACATCAGGCTGGTGGCTTTTTCTGAGCCTGATGCTGTGGGGCTGGTTTCAGGGCGCGCTGGACGTCGCGATGAACACCCAGGCCGGCACCGTCGAGCGGCTGGCGCGCGCCCCGATCATGGCCCGGTTCCATGGCATGTGGAGCGTGGGTGCGCTGCTGGGTGCGCTGATCGGTGCGGCCTGCGTCAGCGTCGGCATCGGGCTCGAACCACAGCTTGTGGTGCTGGGGGCCGTGGTGCTGGTGCTGGTCGGGCCGCTCACGTTGCGCTTGACCGTCGACGACAACGTCGACTCAGCAGCAGAAGGGCGAGGGCGCACCTGGACCCCGATGGTGGCGATTCTGGCGGCGGTGGCATTCGCGTCGTTCCTGTGCGAGGGAGCCGCCACCGACTGGTCGGCGAACTACGTGCACGACGTCGTCGGCGCCGGCGCCGGGGTGTCAGCGCTGAGCTATGCGGCCTACACCCTGGCGATGGTCGTCATCCGGTTCGGTGCCCTGCGCCTGCACGCCCGCGTCCCGGCGCGCCGGCTGCTGCCGGCGCTGGCTTTGGTCGCCGCCGTCGGCATGAGCATCACGCTCATCGCTGCCGATCCGGTGGTCAGCGTGATCGGGTTCGCCGGCGTGGGGGCGGGGGTCGCGCTGTTGGTGCCCACGGCATTCAGCGCCGCCTATTCGGCCGGCAGCGGCGGCTCGGCGATCGCCCTGGTCGCCGCGACGGGCTGGGTGGGCTATCTGCTCGGCCCGCCGCTGATCGGCCACCTCGCTCAGTGGGCCGGTCTCTCGGCAGCACTGGTCACCATTCCGGTGGTGCTCTCGGTCGCCGCTGCGGCGATCGCGGCCACCTCCGCTTTCGATGCGGCCGACGAATTCCACCGGAATTAGCTCAGGTCCCACACCTGCAGTTCGGTGCCGGCCGGCACCTCCACCACGTCTTCCGGAATGTCCAACAGTGCGTTCGCGGAGGCCAGCCAGCGCAGGTGATGCGACGCCGGCGGGCCGTAGCTGGTGACCTGTCCCGCGGCGGCGTCCAGGATGGCGCGCCGGAACTGCCGCTTGCCACGCGGCGACGTCACCGCCTCGGTGAGCACCGCGGACCGCTTCGGCCGCTCGGGGTTCGGCAGCCCCATCGCCGTGCGCAGCGCCGGCCGGATGAACACCTCGAAGGACACCAGCGCGCTGACCGGGTTGCCGGGCAACGTGACGATCGGTGTGCCCGCCACGAAACCCGCGCCCTGCGGCATGCCCGGCTGCATCGCCACCTTGACGAACGCCACGCCTTCACCGCCTTGCACGCCGTGGGGACCAAAGGCGTCCTTGACCACTTCGTAAGCGCCGGCGCTGACGCCTCCACTGGTGATGATCAGGTCCGCGTCGGCCGCGTACCGGTCCAGGATCGCGGTGAATTGCGCGACGTCGTCACCGGCGGTCGCGGTGGCAACCACGTCGGCGCCGGCTTCCCGGACCGCGGCCGCCAGCATCACCGAGTTGGACTCGTAAATCTGTCCGGGCCGCAGCGGGGTGCCCGGTGCCACCAGTTCGGATCCGGTGGACATCAGCAGCACCCGTTGCCTCGGGACCACCGGCAACTCGGCCAGCCCCAGCGCGGCAAGCAGTCCGAGGGCGGCCGGTGTCACCACCTCGCCGGCCGTGAGCACGATGGTGCCGGCCTCGACGTCCTCGCCGGCCCGGCGGATGTGTCTGCCGGCCTCGGAATGCTGCCGGATCTGCACGGACTGCGCGCCGCCGTCGGTGGCCTCTACCGGCACGATGGCCGTCGCGCCGGCCGGCAGCGGTGCTCCGGTCATGATCCGGTGCGCGGTGCCTGGTTGCAGGGTCAGCTCGTCGGTGCGGCCGGCCGGGATGTCCTCGGCGACCGGCAGCACCACCGGGTGCTCGGGCGTCGCGCCCGCGGTGTCCTCGGCGCGCACCGCATAGCCGTCCATCGCGGAGTTGTCGAAGACCGGCAGCGACAACGGCGCGACGACGTCCCCGGCCAGCGCCAGGCCCAGGGCGTCGGTCAGGGCCGCGTTGACGGCGGGACGGGCCGCGATCATCTGCGCGATCGCGTGCTGATGCTCGGTGACGGAACGCATGTCAGACCGGGAACTTCACGCCGGTGAGTTCTTCGGAGACACTCCAGAGCCGGCGTTGCAGCTCTGCGTCGTGCGACTGCGCGCTGGACTGCACCAGCATCGGGTGCCCGCGTTGCTCACCGAGACCGTCCGGGCCGTAGTACTGACCGCCTTCGACCGCCGGGTCGGTGGCCGCACGCAGCGTCGGCAGCGCACCGGCCTCCGCGCTCTGGAAGAGCAACGGTGCGAGCGCGTTGAGTGGCCGCAGGATACGGGGGACGTTGCGGGCCAGTTCGGTGGCCGAGCCGCCCGGGTGCGCGGCGACGGCGATGGTGTGCGCCTTCCCGGCTTGCTGGGCGGCCGACAGCCGGCGCTGCAGCTCGTAGGTGAACAGCAGATTGGCCAGCTTCGACTGTCCGTACGCGCCGATCCGGCTGTAGCTGCGTTCCCACTGCAGGTCGTCGAAGTGGATCGCGGCGCGCATACGGTGGCCGAGGCTGCTGACCGTCACCACCCGGGAGTCGCGCACGCCGAGCAGGTGGTCGAGCAGCAGCCCGGTCAACGCGAAGTGCCCGAGATGGTTCGTGCCGAACTGCAACTCGAAACCGTCCGCGGTCAGCTCCTTCGGCGTCCACATCACGCCGGCGTTGTTGATCAGCAGATCGATGCGCGGATAGGCGCTGCGCAGCTCGTCGGCCGCCCGGCGCACCGACGCCAGCGAGCTGAGGTCGAGTTCGGTCAACGTGACCTGAGCATCGTTCTTGGCGGCGACGATCCGGGACAGCGCGGCGTTGCCCTTGTCCAGGTTGCGTACCGCCAGCACCACGTGGGCACCGGGGAAGGCCAGGGCGGCAGCGGTGTGGTAGCCGAGCCCGGTGTTGGCGCCGGTGACGACCACGGTGCGCCCGCTCTGGTCCGGGATGTCGGCGGTCGTCCACTTGCGGTCTTGAATGCTGTTGGAAGCCATGGCCCGAACATACTCACGCGCAACCCCGGCGCGGCGGCACGTACATTTGAGAACGTGGTTACCGGGATGCGCCAACGTCATTCCCCAGGCCGGCCGTCGGTGGGCATCATCGGCGCCGGCGCGGGCGGTATCGCGATGGGCATCCAGCTCGCTGCCGGCGGATACGACTTCACCATCTTCGATCGCGCCGACGGCTTCGGCGGGACCTGGCGGCACAACACCTTTCCCGGTGCGGCCTGCGATGTGCCGTCGCATCTCTATTCGTTCTCCTTCGCGCTCAATCCCCGCTGGAGCAAGACCTATGCGAACCAGCCCGAGATCCTCGCCTACCTCGAACGGGTTGCCGCCGACCATGGGCTGGAACCCCACCTGCGGTGCGGGACCTCGATCAGCACGGCGCGGTGGTCCGGCCGGTGTTGGACGCTGCAGACCGAGGACGGTGACGAGCACGAGTTCGACTACGTGGTGAGCGCGGTCGGCATGCTCGACGTTCCGCACGTGCCGGACATTCCGGGTGCGCGACGGTTCCGCGGCCGGCAGTTCCATTCGGCCCGCTGGGATCACACCAGGTCGACGGCCGGTGAGCGGGTGGCTTCGATCGGCACCGGCGCCAGTGCCGTGCAGTACGTGCCGGCGATCGCACCGCAGGCCGCTCACCTGACGGTGTTCCAGCGGACCCCGATCTGGATCGCGCCACGCTTCGACTTCCCGTTCACCGCCGAGCAGCACGAGCTGTTCGAGCGCGATCCGGCCGAGGCCCGCAAGCTGCGCGAGGAGGCCTTTGCGTCCTACGAGTCGTCCAGCTTCGACGTCGACGCGGCCCAGACCCACGAGCAGACCGAGCTGGCGCGCAGCTACCTGATGCGCAAAGTGGTGGACCCGGTGTTGCGGGCCAAACTCACACCGGACTACCCGGTGGGCTGCAAGCGGCCGCTGCAGTCCCGCGAGTGGTATCCGACCTTCGCGCTGCCGCATGTCGAGCTGGAGACCACCTCGATCGCCGAGTTGACCGAGCACGGCGTGCGCACCGTCGATGGAGTCGAACACCGGGTCGACACCGTCATCTACGGCACCGGGTTCAAGGCTGCCGACTACCTGGCCAGCATCGACGTCTACGGCGAGGGCGGCCGCCGGCTGCGCGACGACTGGAGTGACGGCGCCGAGGCCTACCTCGGCACGATGGTGGCCGGATATCCGAACCTGTTCACCCTCTATGGGCCCAATACCAACGGGGTCAATTCGATCCTGTACATCCACGAGGCGCAGACGACCTTCATCCGGCACATCCTGGACACAGTCGCGCAGCGGGGGGCGCGCGCGGTCGTGGTGACCGAGGCCGCCCAGCGGCGCTACAACGACGAACTACAGGCCGCCATGGAAGGCAAGGTGTGGCTGGCCAACTGCAACAGCTATTACCGGCATCCCAGCGGCAAAGTGGTGACCCAGCTTCCGTTCAGCGGCCGGACGTTCTTCGAACGCACCCGCGCGATGGTCGCCGGCGACTATCTGCTGAGTTGACCCTCGCGGGGTATCTGCTACTCGATGATGTGGTTGTCGTGCGCGGCGAACCACTCGCGCCGCTCGTCGTCGGTCATGTCGGCCAGCGCCGGGAACCCTTCGAAATAGGCCTCGCGCGGTGCACCCGGCGCGAAGAGCATCAGCATCGATGCAGGTTCGTCCATCTCGTTGCGGAACCCGTGGATGCCGCCGGGCGGGACGTAAAGGAAGTCGCCCTGGCGGGCGTCGACCCAGTCTCGCCCGTCGTAGAGACGCATGGTGCCGGCCAACACGAAGAAGGCCTCGGACATCGCACGGTGGAAATGCGGGCCCGGCCCGCCGCCGGCCGGAGCGATGTCGACGCGGTACAGGCCGTAGTAGCCGTCGGTGGCCTGCTGATTGGCCAGGTAGTGGTACTTGACCCCGAAGTTCTCATAGTCCGGCGGTTCGTCGGCCCGCTTGAGCCAGGCGCTGACCTCCGGTTCCGCTTTGGTGTATCGCGGCGGGGGGTAAGGCGGCACTACCAGGGACATCGCTCCAGTGTGCCCCGTGCGGGCGGCAGGATTCCCTCCGCCGAGCATGAATTTCACGACGCGCCACGCCGGTGACGCGTCGGGTACTTCACAACGGGCGCTTCAGCCCACGGCGAACGCGGCGGTCCACGCCCCGGGCGATCTTGCACTCGGCATAGGCGAGTGCTAATAATGACGTTGGCACTCGACATAGGCGAGTGCTAGGTCGGGACGGTGAGGTCCAGCGACAAACCGCTGTGACCGTCCGTCGCGGGCACTGCGCCCGGCCAGCGTAAGTAACGGGGTGGCCCACCATTGGTCAGCCCGTATCATCCCCAATCCGGAGGAATCACTTCGCAATGGCCAAGACAATTGCGTACGACGAAGAGGCCCGTCGCGGCCTCGAGCGGGGCCTCAACGCCCTCGCCGACGCGGTAAAGGTGACGCTGGGCCCCAAGGGTCGCAACGTCGTCCTCGAGAAGAAGTGGGGCGCCCCCACGATCACCAACGATGGTGTGTCCATCGCCAAGGAGATCGAGCTGGAGGACCCGTACGAGAAGATCGGCGCCGAGCTGGTCAAGGAAGTCGCCAAGAAGACCGACGACGTCGCCGGTGACGGCACCACGACGGCCACCGTGCTGGCGCAGGCGCTGGTCAAGGAAGGCCTGCGCAACGTCGCTGCCGGTGCCAACCCGTTGGGTCTGAAGCGCGGCATCGAGAAGGCGGTGGAGAAGGTCACCCAGACCCTGCTCTCCTCGGCCAAGGACGTCGAGACCAAGGAGCAGATCGCGGCCACCGCGGGCATCTCCGCGGGCGACCAGTCGATCGGTGACCTGATCGCCGAGGCGATGGACAAGGTCGGCAACGAGGGCGTCATCACCGTCGAGGAGTCCAACACCTTCGGCCTGCAGCTCGAGCTCACCGAGGGCATGCGGTTCGACAAGGGGTACATCTCGGGCTACTTCGTCACCGACGCCGAGCGTCAGGAAGCCGTCCTGGAGGACCCCTACATCCTGCTGGTGTCCAGCAAGGTGTCGACCGTCAAGGACCTGCTGCCGCTGCTGGAGAAGGTCATCCAGGGTGGCAAGCCGCTGCTGATCATCGCCGAGGACGTCGAGGGCGAGGCGCTGTCGACCCTGGTCGTCAACAAGATCCGCGGCACCTTCAAGTCGGTGGCCGTCAAGGCTCCCGGCTTCGGTGACCGCCGCAAGGCGATGCTGCAGGACATGGCCATCCTCACCGGTGGTCAGGTCATCAGCGAAGAGGTCGGTCTGTCCCTCGAGACCGCCGACATCTCGCTGCTCGGCAAGGCCCGCAAGGTCGTCATCACCAAGGACGAGACCACCATCGTCGAGGGCGCCGGTGACCCCGACGCCATCGCCGGCCGGGTGGCCCAGATCCGCGCCGAGATCGAGAACAGCGACTCCGACTACGACCGCGAGAAGCTGCAGGAGCGCCTGGCCAAGCTGGCCGGCGGTGTTGCGGTGATCAAGGCCGGCGCTGCCACCGAGGTGGAGCTCAAGGAGCGCAAGCACCGCATCGAGGACGCCGTCCGCAACGCCAAGGCGGCCGTCGAGGAGGGCATTGTCGCCGGTGGTGGCGTGGCCCTGCTGCAGTCGGCTCCGGCCCTGGCCGAGCTGAACCTCTCGGGCGACGAGGCGACCGGTGCCAACATCGTGCGCGTGGCGCTCGAGGCTCCGCTGAAGCAGATCGCCTTCAACTCCGGGCTGGAGCCCGGCGTGGTGGCCGAGAAGGTTCGCAACTCGCCCGCCGGCACCGGCCTGAACGCCGCCACCGGTGAGTACGAGGACCTGCTCAAGGCCGGCGTTGCCGACCCGGTCAAGGTGACCCGTTCGGCGCTGCAGAACGCGGCGTCCATCGCGGGCCTGTTCCTGACCACCGAGGCCGTCGTGGCCGACAAGCCGGAGAAGGCGGCCGCTCCGGCGGGCGACCCGACCGGTGGCATGGGCGGTATGGACTTCTAAGAGGTCAACGAGAAGCCCGGCTCCTCCAAGGGAGCCGGGCTTTTTCGTGTGATAGGGGGTAGTCATGGACGTTCCGGACTGGGTGTGGGCCCTGACCATCGTGGCGATCGTGGGCCTGCTGGCCTTCGACTTCGTCTTCCACGTCCGCAAGGCGCATGTCCCGACGCTGCGGGAAGCCGCGTTGTGGTCGTCGGGTTACGTGGGCGTCGCCGTGCTGTTCGGCGTCGGCCTGCTCTTGTTCGGCAGCGGGGAGGCGGGTCCGGAGTACTTCGCCGGGTACGTCACGGAGAAGGCGCTGTCGGTCGACAACCTGTTCGTCTTCCTGGTGATCATCGCCAGCTTCCGGGTCCCGCGTGAGGACCAGCAGAAGGTGCTGTTGTTCGGGATCGCCTTCGCCCTGATCGCCCGTACCGGGTTCATCTTTCTCGGCGCGGCGCTGATCAATGCGTTCGCGTGGGTCTTCTACCTGTTCGGCCTGATCCTGTTGCTCACCGCGGGCAGTGTGCTGAAGAACGACCACGACGACGACGATCGCAAAGCCGACAACTTCGTCATCCGGCTGGCCAAGAAGGTGATCCGCACCAGCGAGCACTACGACGGCGACAAGCTGTTCACCACCATCGACGGCAAGCGGGCGATGACGCCGATGCTGCTGGTCATGGTGGCTATCGGGGGCACGGACATTCTGTTTGCGCTGGACTCGATCCCGGCCATCTTCGGCCTCACCCAGCACGTCTACATCGTGTTCACCGCGACGGCGTTCTCACTGCTCGGTCTGCGGCAGCTGTATTTCCTGGTCGACGGCTTGCTGGACCGGCTCATCTACCTGTCCTACGGACTGGCGGGGATTCTCGGCCTCATCGGCGTCAAGCTGATCCTGCACGCCTTGCACGAGAACAACGTCCCGTTCATCAACGGCGGTGAGCCGGTGAAAGTCATCGAGATCAGCACCTGGACGTCGCTGACCGTGATCGTCGGTGTCCTGATCGTCACCGTGGTGGCCTCCCTGCTGAGCAACAAGGGCAAGGCGATGACGGCGATTGCGAACGCCCGCCGGCACGCGACGGCCTATCTGGACTCGGAGTACACCCACGACCCCGAGGAACGCGAACGCATCTTCAACAAGTTGCTTGCCGAGCGCGATCAGATCATGGACATGAAGCCGAAGTACCGTCAGTTGGTCCGGGACGAGCCGGCACTGCGGGAACTGCTCGACCGCGCGGCCGATAAACACGACGAGGCCGTCGAGCGTGGCGAAGCCCAGCCGTTCGTCCGCAAGGGACTGACCTCGTAGGCTACGACCCGGCGTCGGCCGGCAGCGAGAACACGACGCAGTCGTGCAGGCAGCCCTTGGCTGCCGAAGGAGAATCGGCATTGCGGTGCAGCAGCGCGCGCGTGGGGGTCACGTCGCAGCGCACCGTGTCGGCGCCGGCATCGGAAATCTCAGCGTGGCCGTCGACGATCAGCGAATAGCCGCCCGGTGCCGGCGGCGGCCATACCAGCGTGACGTCCCTGCGATGTGCCAGGTTGTTCCGGGTTCCCCCGCCGATCAGCCCGACATCGAGCACCGCCAGGTCACGCAGCACCGGCTCAACGGTCACGGTATGCGCGCGGTAGTCGTCGTCCACGGTGATCAGATAGGCGAACGGATAGTCCGGCAGGGTGTCCGCCAACCGCTGGAAGTCGACCGGTTTGGTCTTTGCAGCCACGAATCGAGGATAGGCGCGTGGCTACTCGGTGCGGATCGGGAACTGGATAACCCGGCTCTGGTCGCCGGTGTCGCGCTCGGCCGCCGGGTAGAAGTTGGACTTCGGAATGCCGGAGTTGGGCAGGCTCGGGGCACCGATGCCGGATTCGCGACCGAGCGTGGTCCGCACCCCCGGGTCGCTGGTGCTGGGGTTGACGAAGCCCGTCACCGGGGTGCTGGCCGAGGTCCGCAGGCCTGCGTTGGCGGCCGGGCTGCTGGTCGGGTTGGCCGAGACCGATCCCTGAGCGCCGCTGTCGACGGCTGCCGCCGGCGCGGATGCCGGGGCGACCATCGGGGTGCTGCTCAGGCCCGAGTTCAAGGCTCCGGCCAGGCCGGTGTGCAGGCCGCCGGTATTCGCCAGGGCCGAGCTGAGCAGCCCCGAACTCAGCGCCGCCGTGCCCAGGCCGCCGGTGGCGTAGTGCGCGGAGTTGGCCAGGCCCGCCTCCAGGCCGGTGCCACCCAGGCCGGCGTTCTGCAGTCCGGAGCCGAGGTAGCCCATCGATCCGCTGAACCCGGTGTTGACGCTGCCCGAGTTGCCCAGGCCGGTATTCAGGGAGCCCGAGTTGCCCAGGCCCAGGTTCCCGTTGCCGGAGTTGAAAAAGCCGGTGTTGCCGGTGCCGGAGTTGCCGAATCCGGTGTTGCCGCTGCCCGAGTTGAACCCGCCGAAGCCGAACTGCTTGTCGCCGGTGAGGCCCATGCCCAGGACGTCGCTACCGGTGTTGCCGATGCCCAGGTTGTTGCTGCCGAAGTTCCCCAGACCCAGGTTGTTGTTTCCGGTGTTGCCGATGCCGAGGTTGCCACTGCCGCTGTTGCCGGCGCCGACGTTGCCGCTGCCGCTGTTGCCGATACCGAAGTTGTAGTTGCCGGCGTTGTTGTTGCCGATGTTGCCGCTGCCGGTGTTGCCGAAGCCGAAGTTGATGGTGCCGTTCTTGCCGATGTCGATGCCGAGGTTGCGCAGGACCTGCTGCCAGGGCGCCAGTTGAGCGGCCGCCGCCGACGCGTCGAAGTGGTAGTTCGCCATGGCAGCCACGTCCAGCGCCCACATTTGCTCGTAGGCGGATTCGGTGTCCATGATGGCCGGCCAGTTCATGCCGAAGAAGTTCGTCGAGGCGAGCATCTGCACCAGACCGCGGTTGGCCGCCACCACCGCGGGCTGCACGGTGGCGGCCACCGCCGTCTCGAACGCGACCGCCGTCGCGGCGGCCTGCGCGGCCGCCTGCTCGGCCTGAACCGCGGCTGCACTGAGCCAGCTCATGTACTGGGTGGCGACGACCATCATGGCGGCCGCCGAGGCGCCCTGCCATGATCCACTGGTCAGCTCCTGGGTGACGGAACTGAATGACGACACCGCTGAAGCGAGATCTTCGGCCAGACCGCCCCATGCGGAGGCAGCAGAAAGTAGCGGTCCCGCGCCGGGACCGGCAAACATCAATGCCGAGTTAATCTCTGGCGGCAACCACGCGAAATGCGGGCTTGTCACCACCCAAACTTACCCGGCACAGCCTTTTACCGTGGGCGTATCGGGTAACCCGCTACCGTTAATTCGCAGCGGCCCGTCAGACGGCAACCGGCGCGGGCCGGCGTCCGCGGACCAGCTTGCCCGGGCGCGCGGAGGTGGGCACACCGTTCTCGGCGATCACTTCTCCGGAGACCACGGTGGCGACGTAGCCTTCGGCGGTCTGATCCAGCCGGCGTCCACCCGCCGGCAGGTCGTAGGTGATGACCGGCTTGTGCAGCCGCAGCCCGGCGTGGTCGATGACGTTGAGATCCGCCTTGAAGCCGACGGCGATGCGACCGCGGTCGGCCAGGCCGGCGATGCGGGCCGGCACCGAGGTCAGTTCACGGATTGCTTCGGCCACGCTGAATCGCCCCGAGCTACGGTCACGCGCCCAGTGGGTGAGGAAGTAAGTGGAGTAGCTGGCGTCGCAGATCATGCCGTAGTGGGCACCCCCGTCGCCCAATCCCAGCACCACGTCGTCGCGGTGCAGGAGTTTGCCCACGGTGTCCAGCGAGTTGCCCTCCATGTTGCTGGTGGCGACCAGCAACATGGCCCGGCCGTCGTCGTCCAGAAGCCGGTCGTAGGCCTCTTCCATCGGGTTGACACCGCGGGCCCGGGCCCGCGCGCCGATGCTGTCGGCCGGGTCCGGCTCGTAGTTGGGGTTGTCGTCCAGCGGGAAAATCCAGTCCCACATCTGGGCCACGTAGAGGATCGGATGACCCGCGCCCGGCTTGTCGGCCAGGATCTTGGCGCGCACCTCGGGCTTGCGCATCTCGGCGACCCGCTCGGCCAGCGGCAGGTGCGCGATCTCGCGGTAGCTCGGGTAGAGCACGAAGGGGTTGGCCGTCAGCTGCAGCCCGATGATCAGCCCGATCGGACGCGGCAACAACTGCGCGGTCACCCGGATCTCATCGGTGACACTGTTCGCCTTCTCGATCATCGTGATGGCGTCCGGCCATGTCGGATCCCCGGCGTTGCCCACCACCAGCGTGAACGTCACCGGAAGCCCGACGTCCTCGGCGACGTCGAACACTGTCTGCAGCACCGGCTGGTACCCCCCGGCCGGGATGTCCGGCACGAACTGCAGCAAGCCGCCGCCACCGTCGACGACGCCCCGCGCGATCTCCTCGATCTCCTCACGGGCCGCGTCATAACTCGGAATCGGCGCTCCGCTCTCGGTCTTGTGGATGGTGAGCCTGGAGGAGGCGAATCCCAGCGCCCCGACTTCGATGGCCTCGGTGGCCAGCGCGCGCATCTTGGCCAGGTCCTCAGGGGTCGCCGGCTCGCGGTCGGCGCCGCGCTGGCCCATGACGTAGACGCGCAGCGGAGAGTGTGGCAGGTAGGCGGCGACGTCGATGTCTCGCGTGCCGGACTCCAGCGCGTCGAGGTATTCCGGGAAGGTCTCCCAGGTCCACGGCAGGCCGTCGGTCATGACCACCCCGGGAATGTCCTCGACGCCGGCCATCACGTCGACGAGTACGTCGTGGTCCTCCTGGCGGCAGGGTGCGAAGCCGACGCCGCAGTTGCCCATCACCACCGTGGTCACGCCGTGCGCCGAGGACGGCGTCAACCGGTCCGACCAGATGGCCTGGCCGTCGTAGTGGGTGTGCAGGTCGACGAAGCCCGGCGTGACGAGCAGGCCGGTCGCATCGATCTCCTTCGTCGCGCCGGCGCCGTTCAGGGCGCCGACCGCCGCGATCAGCCCGTCCTGCACCGCGATGTCGCCGACGTAGGGTTCACCTCCCAGTCCGTCCACGATGGTGCCGTTGCGGATCAGAAGGTCGTAGGTCATCTAATTAATCTACGACCGTGTCGGTGGCTCGTGCCAGGATTCGGCATGTGATTGACCACATGGGAATCAACTGTGCCGATTACCCCGCCGCCCAGCGGTTTTACGACACTGTGCTCGGTGTGCTCGGCTGTTCACGGCAAATGGACTTCGGCGTGGCGATCGGCTACGGGCGTGACGGCAAGCCGGATTTCTGGATCGCCGACGGCTCGGCCCTGGGGCCGAACCGGGAGGTGCACCTGGCATTCCAGGCCGCCGACGAGGCGGCGGTGCGCGCATTTCACGAGGCGGCGGTGAGCCTGGGCGCCGAGTCGTTGCATGCCCCGCGGCTCTGGCCGGAATACCATCCCGGGTACTTCGGCGCCTTCGTGCGAGACCCGGACGGCAACAACGTCGAAGCGGTCTGGCACGGCGCGCAAGCGTAGCGTCGACGTATGGCAGGAACCGACGACGCGGCCCGCGAACTGTTGCGCGATGCATTCACCCGGTTGATCGAGCATGCCGGAGATGTGTGCAACGGACTCACCGACGAGGTCGCCGACTACCGGCCGACCCCCGAGGCCAACAGCATCGCCTGGCTGCTGTGGCACAGCGCGCGGGTCCAGGATCTTCAGCTTGCCGACGTGGCCGGCGTGGAGCAGGTCTGGACCCGCGACGGGTGGGTGGACCGCTTCAATCTGGACCTGCCGCGCAACGACACCGGCTACGGCCACGGCGCCGACGAGGTGGCCAAGGTCCGCGCACCGGTCGACCTGCTGCTGGGCTACTACCACGCCGTGCACCTGCTCACTGTGGAATACGTCGCGACGGTCACCGCCGATGAACTCGCCCGAATCGTCGACACCCATTGGGATCCGCCGGTCACCGCGAGTGCACGGCTGGTCAGCATCATCGACGACTGTGCTCAGCATCTCGGCCAAGCCGCCTATCTGCGGGGGATCGCCCAGTAGGGTTCCAACCCGTGCGGTTCCTCGTGACGGCGTTGTGCTGGTTGATCGCCACGGCCGGGTTGGCGGTGGCGGTTCCCGCGGCATGGACACAGGCGACCATCGTTGACGAAGACGGCTACGCCGTGCTGGCTGAACAGGCGGCCCGCGACCCGGCGCTGCAGTCCGCGATGGCTTCTGAGCTGACCACCCGAGCAATGACACTGATCAACGAACGCGGCGGGCGCCCTGTCGACGGAGCAACGGTGCACGATGTGGCGGCCGCATTCACCGCAGGTTCCTCCTTTCCGCCGTTGTTCGCCCAGGTGAATCGCGCCGCGCACGGCTGGTTGTTCAGCGCGCCGCAGCCCGGGGGCAACGAGCAGTGGGTGGTCGACGTTGCGCCGATGCTCAAGGACACCGCGATTCAGCAGCAGCTGGCCACCTACAACGTGCAGGTTCCCGCGACGCTGAAGGTCCCGCTGACGGTGCCGGTGGGCCAGCCGCTGCGGCAGGGGCAATTCCACCGCGCCGAGGTGTGGGGGCCGTGGGTCAGTATCGGTGTGGCCGCGCTGACGGCGCTGTTCGCCTTCCTGACGGTGGTTGCCGCGCGCAGCCGTGGCCGGGGACTGACCGCTCTGGGTATCTCGGCGCTGTTGGTGGGCGCGGCCGGCTGGGCGGGCATCGACATCGGCAAGCGCTCACTGAACGAGGCGCTCAATCGGACGACCGGGGACATCCGGCGGATGGCCGATGTGATGGTCGGGCACGCGGAAAGCAGCATGCACCTCTGGCTCAACATCACGCTGCTCACCGGTGTGGGTCTGGTCGCTCTGGGCGTGATCACCGCGATGCTCGGCGGCTTGTTCAGCAGGAAGTCTCAGCGCAGCGGCAGCTGAGCCAGGATGGCGCCGGTCGGTTGCGTCGATCCGGTACCAGGTTCGACGGTGAACGCCAGCGCGGTGGAACTGCCCAGGTTGTCCAGCGTTGCCCTGGTCGACGGGGACACGGCGGCCGTTCCCATGGTCCCCGCCGACGTGGGGCCGTTGGCGCCCAGCAGCCACATCTGATAGACGGTGCCGGGGGAGGGTGGCGGCACGTTGTTCATCACCAGCACACCGGCGTTGCGGTCACGCGAGAACACCACGGTGGCCGTCCCGGCGCCCAGCGGGCCGGAGACGGTGCGAACATCGGGAGCCGTCAGCACCTGTTCGGCGACCGTCTGCGTCGGTGACGGCCGCATGACCACCCCGAGGCCGAAGGCGCCCAGTCCCACAGCCACCGCCGCCGCAGCGGCGAAAACCGCTGTGCGCCAACGGGAACGGCCCAGCGGCGTGGCCGGCGGCGCGGTCAGGGCGAGCACCGCCGAGCGCAGCTCGCCGGGTGGTTCGGCGGTACTGGTCGCCGACAGCAGCGCCATCGTCTCTCGGACGGCGCGCACTTCCTCGTGGAAGGCGGCGGCCACCGGGGTCGGCGCGGCGGCGACCCGCCGGTCGATGTCGGCACGCTCGGCGTCGGACATGGCGTGCAGCGCGTACGGGGTCGCCAGTTCAAGTAGGTCGAAATCGGTCGGCTCGTTCACAAGCGGCGCTCCTCAGCATCGCTTCGTCTTCCCGGGAGGTGCCCCCTCTGCGTCGTCGGCGCGGTCATGGCACATCCAGGCAGTTGCGCAGGCCGCGCAGCGCATCGCGCATTCGCGACTTGACGGTCGACAGGTTCGCGGCCAATCGCTGCGACACCTCGGCGTAGGTGAGTCCGCCATAGTAGGCCAGCTCGATGCACTGCCGCTGCGTATCGGTCAGTCCCTCCAGGCATTGCGCCACCCGACGGCGTTCGTCGCCGGCGATCGCCGTATCCGCGACCACATCGGTGGCCGGCTCCAGATTGGCTACGCCGTAGCGTGATTCGCGCACAGTGCCCGCCTGCTCGCTGCGCACCCGGTCGATCGCGCGCCGGTGAGTCATGGTCAGCAGCCAGGCCAGCGCGGACCCTTTGGTGGAGTCGAAGTCCGAGGCCGTCCGCCACACCTCGAGATAAATCTCCTGGGTGGTCTCTTCGCTGTACCCGGCGTCCCGCAACACCCTGCTCACCAGGCCATACACCCGGGTTTTCGTCTGGTCGTAGAACGCAGCGAAGGCAGCGTTGTCCCCCCGTGCGACCCGGCGCAACAAGGCGTCCAGGTCGCTGCTGGGCTGCAGCGGTCCGGTCATCGATCGGTAGCCTAACGCCAGCAACGGCCCTGCCCGCTATGCCGGTCATGACTGACGCACCATTCTGGGTGGCCGGGGAACGAAATAAGCAGTCCGCTTTTGGTATTCGGCGAACCCCGGACGCCCCTTCATGTATTTCTCGGTCAGCCGGGCCCCACTCACGTCCACCAGGAAATACGTCATCACCAACGGCGACACCGCGGTGGCCAGCGGAACCCATCCGGTGACCGTGATCAGCCACAATCCCCACCACACGCAGGCATCGCCGAAATAGTTGGGATGCCGCGTCCACGACCACAGACCGCGGTCCATGATGAGCCCGCGGTGAGCCGGGTCGGATTTGAAGTCGCGCAGTTGCCGGTCCCCGAGCGCTTCGAAGAGGAATCCGAGGAGCCAGACCGCCACACCCGCTGCGGTGACGGCCAGCAACGGGGTGGGCGTGGGGCCGGTGACTGCCGACAGCTGCAGCGGGAAGGAGATGAACAGCGTCAGAAAGCCCTGCAGCAGAAAGACCTTGCGCACCACCTGGCCCACCGAAGCGCCCCGCAGCAGGTCGGCGTAGCGGCGATCCTCGCCGTGCCCGGCGGTCTTGCGGTGGATGTGCCAGCTCAGCCGTAGACCCCAGATCGACACCAGCGCCAACAGCAGCCAACGCCGGGTCGGATCCCCGTGGCCGACCAGCCCCGCCACCGCCGCCACCACGACGAAGCCGATGCCCCATGCGACGTCGACGACGTTGTATCGGCCGACCTTGCGGCCGATGGCGAAGGTGACCGAATGAACCACGGCCACCGCCAGGGTGCAGGCACCGGTCACCGCCAGGATGTCGCTCTCGCTCACCGCAGCCCCCTCCGCTCGAACGTCCACTGGTAGCCGTCCAGGAACCCCGCTTCGGAGTACGCCAGATACAGCTCCCACATGCGTTCGAACACCTCGTCGAATCCCAAGCGTGCCAACTCGTTACGACGCTGTCCGAAGCGCTCGCGCCACAGCCGCAGCGTCTCGGCGTAACGCCGCCGCAGCGAGACCACGTCGACGGAGCACAAGCTCGTGTGGCGCTCGGGGATCTCGACGATGGCCGCGACAGACGGCAACAGTCCGCCAGGGAAAATGTACTGCTGAATCCAGGTGTGTGTGGTGCGAGTGGCCGGAATCGCCGGCCCGCGACTGGAATCGATTGCCGCGAAGGGCTTTTCGATACTCTGAACAGTCATCGCGCGACCGCCGGGACTCGTCGTAACCGCGGTCTGATCCCCTGAGCCCGGAGCCGTGCGGCCACCGCCAGCGGAGCCAGCGGAGACAGGACCTGAAGAGCCGTTAGCTTCCCGCTCGTCGCAGGGAGCCGCTCGCCGCGCAGGGTGGCGGTGAAGGTCGGCCGGCGCTGCCGCAGCAGCGACACCATGACGTCGACCTCGTGCTCGGGCGACGGGGCCAGCACCAGATAGTGCCCGTCGGCCGGGTTGAGCGGAGACACGTAGAACTGCTCGCTGACCAGCACCGGCGTATCGGCCGGCGGGAGCAGATAGGCATGGCCTTCGCCGTCGGTGTTGTGCACTTCGGCGACCACGTGGCACAGCCGGCCATCACGGTCGTGGCACCAGAAGATGCTCAGCGGGTTGAAGACGTAACCGAGAACGCGTGCCTGCAGCAGCGCTGTGATCCGGCCGTCCGGCATGGCGGTCTGATGCTCGGCGAAGAAGGCCTCCAGCCGCCGGCGTAACGACGTGTCCGCGGCGGCGCCGGTTCCCGCCAGATGGTCGGCGGCGTCGAACCGTGCGAAAGGCCGCAGCCACCAGGGCACCGCGGGGAGCTGATCGATGTCCACATACCAGCTGTAGCTGCGGTACTGGAACGAGTGCTGCGCCGGAACCTGCCGGTTGTGACTGATCGTGGTGCGGTAGATCGCGGGGGTCAGCATGCCAGGACCGCTTCCCGGTCGGGCGCCGCGGGCCAGTCCGCGCCCAGCCGCTGGGCGGCCCGCACCCCGGAGGCGGCACCGTCCTCGTGGAACCCCCACCCGTGGTAGGCGCCGGCGAATACCACCCGGTCGTCGTCCAGAGTTGGTAGAAGTCGTTGTGCAGCAACGGATTCTGGGGTGTACAACGGGTGGCTGTAGGTCATCTCGGCGAGCACCGCCGACGGGTCCACCCGATCCCGGCCGCCGAGAGTGACCAGAAAGCGGCGGGTTCCGTTGAGCCGCATCAACCGGCTGACGTCGTAGCTGACGACGACCTGCTCGTGACCGGGTGTCACCAGGTAGTTCCAGGACGCGCGGGCGCGGCGGTGCCGCGGCAGCACCGATTCATCGGTGTGCAGCAGGGCACGGTTGGTCGAGTAGGGGATCGCTCCCAGGACGGCGCGCTCCCACGGTGTCGGATCGTCGAGCAACAGCAGCGCCTGATCGGGATGGACGGCGACGACGGCCGCGTCGAAGCGCCGCGGCGGACGGTCACCGGCCTGGACCAGCACGCCGTCCGGCAGCCGTTGCAGCAGACGTACCGGGGTTCCGGTCGAGACTTCGTCCAGGCGGGCCGCGATGGCCTGCACGTAGGTGGCCGAACCGCCGGTCACGGTGCGCCAGGCCGGCGATCCGAAAACCGACAGCATGCCCTGGTGGTCGAGGAAGGCGAACAGGTAGCGGGCGGGATAGCGCAATGCGTCGTCACCGGTGCACGACCACACCGCGGCCACCAACGGGGTGATGAAGTGGTCGACGAAATAAGCCGAGAACCGGTGCAGTCGCAGGAACCCGTCGAGCGTTTCCAGTTCGTCGCCGGCAGGCTCGTCGCGCAGCAGTCGGGTCGCCGCCCGGTGAAAGCGCAGAATCTCGGCCAGCATCAGCAGATACCGGGGGCGCAGGGACTGCGCACACGCGAAAAGTCCCCGAAGGCCCAGGGCCGCGGCGTATTCGAGGTCGTCGGCACGCACGGACATCGATATGTCCGACTCCTGCGTGGCGATCCCGAGTTCGCCGAACAGCCGGCACAACGTGGGATAGGTCCGCTCGTTGTACACCAGGAAGCCGGAGTCGACCGCGGTCAACCGGCCGTGGCCGTCATCGACGAAGTGGGTGTGCGCGTGGCCGCCGAGGCGGGTGTCGGCCTCGTACAGCGTGACGCGGTCGCGGGCGGACAGCAGGTAGGCGGCCGTCAACCCGGCGACCCCACTGCCGATGACCGCTACCGATCGTCCATCTGGTGGCTGCACACCTAGTATTCGGAGCCCCGCCGCGCTCGGATGGAGGTGCGCGGACGGGTTAGCGCTCGGCGGTCAACGCCGGTGACCTCTCGGTGACCGGCTCCTCGCGGGGGAGTCTGGGGCTACGGGCGGGGCGGGACCGCACCCGGATGGGCCACCAGAACCAGCGGCCCAGCAGCGCCGCGATCGAGGGCGTCATGAAGGCCCGCACGATCAGCGTGTCGAACAGCAGACCCAGGCCGATGGTGGTGCCCACCTGCCCGATCATCCGGGCGTCGCCGATGATCATGGACGCCATCGTGAACGCGAAGACCAGCCCCGCATTGGTCACGACTTTGCCGGTGCCGCCCATCGAACGAATGATCCCGGTATTGAGGCCGGCATGAATCTCCTGTTTGAAACGCGAGACCAGCAACAGGTTGTAGTCCGACCCCACGGCGAGCAGCACGATCACCGACATCGCCAGCACCAGCCAGTGCAGCGGTATGCCGAAGATGTGTTGCCACACCAGCACCGAGAGACCGAAGGAGGCGCCCAGCGAGAGCGCGACGGTGCCGACGATCACCGCGGCCGCCACGAAGGCCCTGGTCAGAATCAGCATGATGATGAAGATCAGGCACAGCGACGAGATCCCGGCGATCACCAGGTCCCACTTGGCGCCTTCGGAGATGTCCTTGACGACGGCACCCATTCCGGCGACGTAGATCTTCGAGTCTTCCAGGGGGGTGCCCTTGAGCGATTCCTCTGCGGCCGTCTGGATCTTGTCGATGCTCGCGATGCCCTCCGCCGAGGCGGGGTCACCCCGATGCAGGATGATGAACCGCGCCGCGTGCCCGTCGGCGGACAGGAAGTTCTTCATGGCGCGCTTGAAGTCGGCGTTCTTGAACACTTCCGGGGGCAGATAGAACGAGTCGTCGTTCTTCGCGGCGTCGAACGCATGGCCCATCGCCGTCGCGTTGTCGCTCATCTCGTCCATCTGGTCGAAGATCCCCGACATGGTGCTGTGCATGGTCAGGATCATCGTTCGCATGCTGACCATGGTGTCGATCATCGGGGGGAACGTGGCGATCATCTGCGGCATCAGCACGTCGAGCTGTTTGATGTCGCCGACCAGAACGTCCAGCTTCTCGTCGATCTGGTCGATGCCGTCGAGGGCGTCGAAGACCGACCGCAACGACCAGCAGGCCGGGATGTCGTAGCAGTGCTTTTCCCAGTAGAAATATGATCGGATCGGCCGCAAGAAATCGTCGAAGTTGGCGAGTTTGTCGCGCAACTCCCGGGTGATCTGCTGCATCTCTTCGGTGTCGCCGACCATCTTGTGGGTGACCCCGGTCAGCTGGGTCATCAGGCCGTACATCCGCTGCATCAGGGCGATGGTCTTGCTCATCTCATCGGCCTGCTTGAGCATGTCGTTCATCCGGTCGCGCTGGTACTTAACGGCCTGCATCTGACCGGCGTTCTGCATGCTCATCTGGAACGGTATCGACGTGTGGTCCATCGGGGTGCCGTCCGGCCTGGTGATGGCCTGCACACGCGATATCCCGGGCACCCGGAAAATGCCCTTGGCCAACTTGTCCAGAACCAGGAAGTCGGCCGGATTCCGCATGTCGTGATCGGACTCGATCATCAGGATCTCCGGCTTCATCCGAGCCTGGGAGAAGTGTCGGTCGGCGACGACGAAGCCCTGGTTGGCCGGGATGAAGCTGGGTAGGTAGGCGCGGTCGTCGTAGCTGGGTTTGTAGCCGGGCAGGGTGATCAGGCCGATCAGCGCGATCACGCACGTGACGGCGAGAATCGGCAGTGGCCAGCGCACGACGGCCGTACCGACCCGGCGCCAGCCCCGGACCGAGAGCACCCGCTTGGGGTCGAATACGCCGAACCGGCTGCCGACGACGAGCACGGCCGGACCCAGCGTCAGGGCGACCAGCACCGCGATCAGCATGCCGACCGCGCATGGGATACCCAGCGTCTGGAAGTAGGGCATGCGGGCGAAGCCCAGACACAGCGTCGCGCCTGCGATCGTCAGACCGGATCCCAGAATGACGTGGGCGGTGCCGTGATACATCGTGTAGAACGCGGTTTCCCGATCCTCACCGGCCTGCCGGGCTTCCTGATATCGGCCGATGATGAAGATGCCGTAGTCGGTGCCGGCTGCGATCGCCAGCGAGGTGAGCAGACTGACGGCGAAGGTGGACAGGCTGATGAGCGCGTTGGTCCCGAGTATGGCGACCGCGCCCCGGGCCGCGCTCAGTTCGATACCGACGGTGACCAGCAACAGGATCACCGTGAGGGGCGATCGATAGATGAACATGAGCATGAACAGGATGACCACAACCGTGGTGATCGTGATCTTGGCCATCGATCGGTCGCCGCTGTGCTGCAGGTCTGCGGCCAGGGCCGAGGCCCCGGTGACATAGGCCTTGAGGCCGGGCGGTGGCGGGTTGGCGTCCACGACCTTGCGCACGGCCTCGACGGATTCGTTGGCCAGCGGCTCACCCTGATTGCCGGCGAGGTTCAGCTGGACGGTGACGGCTTTGCCGTCGTTGCTCTGCGCACCCGCCGCGGTCAGGGGATCGCCCCAGAAATCCTGGATGCTCAGCACGTGCTTGTCCGCACGCAGCTTGCGGATCAGATCGTCGTAGTACTTGTGCGCAGCGTCGCCGAGGGGCTGTTCGCTCTCCAGCACGATCATCGCGACGCTGTCGGTCTCGCCTTCCTTGAAGACGTGACTGATCCGCTTGAGGGCGACGAACGACGGGGCGTCCTTGGGGCTCAGCGACACCGAGCGCTGCTGCCCGACTACTTCCAATGACGGAACAAGCAGGCTCACCCCGACGACGACCAGCACCCAGAACAGGATGATCGGCACCGCGAAGGCGTGGATCATCCGCGGGATGAAGGGGCGGTGGAGAGGCGTCTCGACGGCAGGCCCGCCCGGGCGGTCGTCGGCTCGGTAGTCCAAGGTAGTACTCACGCGGACTTGACCAGGCAGAAGGTAAAGGCGTTGACCTCGTTGGAGATTCGCTCCGACTTGACCTCGTCGTCGATCAGGATTCGGCAGCCGATGCTGTCGCTGTCACCTTGGGCCATCAGGTTGCCCACCATTGCCGCCTTGGTCGTGCTGATGTGCAGCGACCAGGGCAGCCGCGCGTTGTCCACGCGCTGCGGGTCGGCGTTCACGTCGAAGTAACTGATGTCGGCAATTGTGCCGCTCGGGCCGAATACCTCGTAGGTGATTCGCTTGGGGTTGAACGGTTCTGGGTTCTTCAGGTTGCTGTCCGCGTACGACGCCCGCTTCTCCGAACCGAAGTAGCCATGGACCCGGTTCACGATGAAGGCGGCGGTCACCAACACCGCCACGATCACGAGTGGAATCCACACGCGCGACAGCACCTTGAAAATCTCAGGTCCCTTTCACCGTTGGGCATCGCTCAGGTCGGACGATACCCGCCCTAGGAGACGCTTGCGTCTTCATTCGACCGGTCGCACTGCGCAGCTGGGACAACGCATCGCGAACACAATTAGCCTTACCTAAGTAAAACACGGAGGCGTCGGGGCCGAGGCGGGCTCCTTCCGTTAAGGGGCCGATTCTAAGGCATATCGCGTGCGTAAAACGACGATTTTCCTCCGCAAATCACAGTGTGTGCGTTATCCTCGGCCGGTGGCGCAACTCAGTTTCCGGCGCGCCCGCACCGAAGAGAACAAGCGCCAGCGAGCCGCGGCGCTGGTGGAAGCCGCGCGCTCGATAGCGTCGGAAACCGGTGTCGCGTCAGTGACATTGACGGCGGTGGCCAGCCGCGCGGGCATCCACTATTCGGCGGTGCGCCGGTACTTCACCTCCCACAAGGAGGTGCTGCTGCATCTGGCCGCCGAAGGTTGGGTGCGGTGGTCGGGCAGGGTGTGCGAGAGCTTGGCTGCGTCCGGACCGATGACCGCCGAGCGGGTGGCCGAAACACTGGCCGACGGCCTCGCCGCTGACCCGCTTTTCTGCGACCTGCTGGCCAACCTGCACCTTCATCTCGAACACGAAGTCGAGATCGAACGGGTCATCGAGATTCGGCGAACCATTTCCGCCGCAGCGATCGCGCTCGCCGACGCGATCGAGCAGGCGCTGCCGGAGCTCGGCCGGTCGGGCGCTTTCGACATCCTCATCGCGGCCTACTCGCTGGCCGCGGCGTTCTGGCAGATCTCAAATCCGCCGGAGCGGATCTCGGACGTCTACAAGGAAGATCCCGAGGTGCTGCCGGCCGAATGGAACATGGACTTCGGGTCTGCCCTCACCCGCGTGCTCACCGCAACCTGCATCGGCTCGCTTCCGGGGTCCCGATGAACCCGATGACAAGCCCGCCTGCCGAGACTTCCTACAGTTTGTGGATTAGGTTAGAGAGGCTAAGTTGACATACAGGCTAATTGGTTGGCGGCTCTCGTCACTGGTTAGGACGCGCCCATGACGACGACTGAGCCAAGGACCGAACCGTTGACGACCCCGGATTCTGCTGGCGGCGAAGGCAAGACGGCGACTCGCCCACGGGCCAAGCGCAAAGGTCTGATGAGCGTAGCCAGCCGGTTCTGGCTCATCCTCACCGTGCTGGCCGTCGTCGCGCTGTCGGGGTTCGCGGTCTACCGGTTGCACGGGATCTTCGGTGTTCACAGCGGTTCGTTCGGTGGCGGCTCCTCCGGTGACGTCATCGATCAGTTCAATCCCAAGACCATCACCCTCGAGGTCTGGGGTTCGCCCGGCAGCACCGCGACTATCACGTATCTCGATGAGAACTCCCATCCGCAGCAGGCTCTGAATGTGCCCCTACCGTGGAAGACGGAATTGAAGTCAACGAAACCCGGGATCCCGGCCAACCTGATGGCGCAAGGCAACGGCAGCTGGATCGCCTGCCGGTTCCTCGTCAACAACAACGACGGCAAGGGTGACATCGTCAAGGCGCCGAATCAGTCGCCCCCCAGCGAGACCGTCAACGCCTTCGTCTACTGCCTGGACAAGTCCGCATGAGCGAGACCACCGAGGCTCCGCCGCCGCGCGTCGACCAGCCGCTGATCCCGCCGTTCCTACCGCGGATGATCCATCGGCTGGCACTGCCCATTGTGCTGGTGTGGCTGGGCATAGTCGTGGTGACCAATACCGTTGCGCCGCAGCTGGAGGCCGTCGCCAAGACCCATTCGGTGTCGCAGAGCCCCACCGATGCGGCGTCGTTCCAGTCGATGATGCGGGTCGGTAAGACGTTCAAGGAGTTCGATTCCGACAGCTCGGCGATGATCGTGCTGGAGGGCGACAAACCGCTGGGGGCCGAGGCGCACCGCTACTACGACGAGATCGTCCGGCGAATCCAGGAAGACACGAAACACGTTCAGCACGTGCAGGACTTCTGGAGCGATCCCTTGACCGCCGCGGGGTCCCAGAGCCACGACCAGAAGGCCGCCTACGTTCAGGTCTACCTCGCCGGCAACATGGGCGGTGGCCTGTCCGCTGAGTCCGCCGACGCGGTCCGCAAGATCGTGAACTCGGTGCCGGCCCCGCAGGGCATCAAGGCTTACGTCACCGGCGCGGGTCCGCTGTTCGCCGACCAGTCCCACGCCGGCGAGAAAGGCGTCGCGATCGTCACCCTGGTCACGATCCTGGTGATCTTCGTGATGCTGCTCTTCGTCTACCGCTCGCTCATCACCGTCCTGGCCGTGTTGTTCATGGTCTTCGTCGAACTGTTGGCAGCCCGCGGCGTGGTTGCCCTGCTGGCCAACTACGAGATCATCGGACTCTCCACGTTCGCCAACAACCTGCTGGTGTTGATGGCGATCGCTGCCGGTACGGACTACGCGATTTTCGTGGTCGGCCGCTACCACGAGGCCCGTGGCTTGGGGGAGACTCGCGAACAAGCCTTCTACACCATGTTCCACAGCACCGCGCACGTCGTGCTCGGGTCGGGCCTGACCATCGCCGGCGCGATGTACTGCCTGAGCTTCTGCCGATTGCCGTATTTCGAGTCACTTGGCGCACCGTGTGCCATCGGCATGTTGGTGGCCGTGCTCGCGGCCTTGACGCTGGGGCCTGCGGTACTCACCGTGGCGTCGTTCTTCAAACTTCTCGATCCGAAGCGAAAGCTGCAGACTCGGGGCTGGCGCCGCATCGGCACCGCGATCGTCCGTTGGCCCGCACCGGTTTTCGCGGTCACGATCGCGGTTGCCCTGGTCGGTCTGATCGCTCTGCCGGGCTACAAGACGGACTACGACACCCGTCACTTCCTGCCCGAGGACACCCCCGCCAACATCGGTTACGCGGCCGCCGACCGGCACTTCAACCAGGCTCGGCTCAATCCTGAGTTGTTGATGATCGAGACCGATCACGACCTGCGTAACTCGGCCGACTTCCTGGTGCTGGACAAGGTCGCCAAGGCGGTCTTTCACATCCCCGGCATCGGCCGGGTGCAGACCATTACCCGGCCATTGGGCACGCCACTCGACCACAGCACCCTCGGTTTTCAGATTGGCGCCCAGGCCGCCGGGCGGCAGCAGACCGAACACTTCCAGGATGAGCAGGCCAAGAACCTGCTGAACCAAGCGGGCGAATTGCGCAAGACGATGGCCACGCTGCGTGAGCAGATGCAGGTCACCCAGGACCTCAGCAACACGACGCACGAAACCACCAAGCTCACCAAGGAAACGGTGAAGATCACCGAGGCGCTGCGCGACGATATCGCCACCTTCGATGACTTCTTCCGACCGATCCGCAGCTACTTCTATTGGGAGAAGCACTGTTTCGACATCCCAATCTGCTGGGCGCTGCGGTCCATCTTCAATGCGCTCGACGGCATCGACCAAGTGGCGCAGAACATCCTGGCCCTAAGCCAGAACCTGGACAGGCTGGATGCGATTCAGCCCAAGCTCGTCGCGTTGATACCCCCGCAGATCGAAAGCCAGCAGCGCAATCTCGACACCATCATGTCGAACTATGCGACGACGACGGGTCTCAACGACCAGGCCAGGGCGCAGGCCGATAACGCCACCGCCGAGGGGGACGCGTTCGACAGGGCGAAGAACGACGACACGTTCTACCTTCCGCCGGAAGCGTTCCAGAGCCCGGATTTCGCGCGGGGTCTCAAACAGTTCATCTCACCGGACGGGCACGCGGTCCGGTTGATCATCTCGCATGAAGGCGACCCGGCGTCCCCGGAAGGCATCAACCTCATCGAACCGATCAAGCGGGCCGTGCACGAGGCGATCAAGGGAACACCCTGGGAGGGAGCCAAGGTCTACCTCGGCGGCACCGCGGCGACGTACAAGGACATGCACGATGGTTCGAACATCGACCTGCTGATCGCCGGAATATCTGCTGCCACATTGATTTTCATCATCATGCTGGTGATCACCCGAAGTGTCGTGGCGGCCGTCGTGATCGTCGGCACGGTGCTGTTGTCGCTGGGCGCCTCGTTCGGACTCTCCGTGCTCCTCTGGCAGTACATCCTGGGCATGAAGTTGCACTGGATGGTGCTGGCGATGGCGATCATCCTGCTACTGGCGGTCGGCTCCGACTACAACCTGCTGCTGATATCGCGGTTCAAGGAGGAGATCCATGCCGGTCTCAAGACGGGGACCATCCGCGCGATGGCGGGTTCGGGCTCGGTGGTGACCGCCGCAGGTCTGGTGTTCGCCGCCACCATGGGCACGTTCGCCTTCAGCCCTTTGAAAGTCATGGCCCAGGTGGGTACGACGATCGCACTGGGACTGTTGTTCGACACATTGATCGTGCGATCGTTCATGACGCCGTCGCTGGCCACCCTGCTCGGGCGGTGGTTCTGGTGGCCGCAGCACGTGCGCCCACGGCCGGCCAGCACCATGCTACGACCCTACGGACCTCGTCCGGCGGTGCGTGAACTCATCGGCAGCGACGTGGACGAACAACCAGCGGCCGGAGTGGTGACACGGCGTTAGCGCGGCTGGCGCAGGGCGCTGGTGAGGGTGTGTTTTCTAGAGCGCGACGACGTCGCGCATGATGTCGCTCAACTCCGAGACCGGGGCCCCGCACGTCAGGCAGTAGGCACCCGATGAGCGTCTGAGCTGGCCCACCTGCACCAGGATCTCGGCCTCCGCGCGCCACAGGCACGCTATGCAGACGATCTCGACGATGTTTCCGAACGGGTCGACGTGGGGGTGATTGCATTCATCCACCGCGTGCCGGTGGACGATGTGAGTTGCCCGGTTGGTGCAGCCGGCTTCGAATTGACAGGTGATGGTCTGCCAGTCCAGGGCCGCGAGCGTGCCAGGGATGCCATTGCCAGTCGTTTGGCTCATGCGATGTCCTCCAGCTTCCGGAACTCAGTCACAACCATCACTCGCAGATCGAGCCGATGTCTGGCTGGCCGGAGGTCCATTATGGGTTCGTTTGACCCGCCGCGGCAAGGGCCCGGACGATGATTTATGCATGGACGGGCGGTTGCAACGCTCCGCCGAAACCGTACTTTCGGTGCCACCTAGCGCTAGCCCGCAGGTCATCGGGTCGGAAGAGCCCCGGGAACGGCCTCTGAACGGATGAAATTTCCGCTTCTCAATCTCAGGACAGAATCAAAAAAATCTGCTAGCGGATCCCGTGGGAAGGGTCCGGAACGGGCCTCGGCTCGCTCGGTCTCAAGGCGCCCCTAGGGCTGGTTGACGCAGAACGCCACGCACAGTGCGGAGACCGGAATGGAGACCCATTGCAACTGGCCGTCCGCCTGGCGCTCACAGTAGATGGGGCCGGGCTTACCCCAGACCTTCGCGCCCTCCGGTGAGCATTGTTTGCCGAGATCGGTATCGGCGTGCGCGGGACTACTGCTGAACGCGATCGCGAGGGGAGCGACCGCCGTCATCATCGCTGCGGCGATGAGCTTGCGTGCGCGCACGTTGCTTACGCCCAGTTCCAGACCGACATGTCGCCGGCCGGGTAGCCGTTGCAGGCGTCGGTGCCCTTGGCGACCACGCCCTTGTTGTTGAAGAAGATCTTCATGTGATTGACCCAGGCGAACGTCAGCGGGTCGCCGTTGTAGAAGTTCTCCGAGTAGTCCCTGCGTTCCGCCGGTGACAGCGAGAAGAACCAGTGCGCCTTGTTGATCGTCGCTTCCTGCAGGTTCGCATGGTTGTTGAAGTCGATCATGTACCGCTCGTAGTACACCGGGCTGGTATCCCGCACGGCCGCCAGATACTGCTCAGCGTCGCAGGTGGTCGCGATCATCCGGCGAGGGATCGGAAAATCCTCCGTGGAATCGGCCTTGGCTACCGGAATGACCGCCGTCGGGAAGGCCACCGCGGCGATCGCGAGAGCAAGGAGAAAAGCGCCTGCACGCAGGCCGTTACTCAGCCGAGACATCATGATTTCGTAACACTTTCGTGGTTTCAAAAATTTCCGACGGCGATTTCCTAATCGATTTCCTAGTCGATCTTACTACCCTTCGCGATCAGGAACTATCACGTGTGACGGGTTCGGCCTCAGATCGGGGGGAGCCTGGCTGTAGTCGCCGAACGGGCCGTCCCGGCGCTCCACCGCAGCCCGCACACCCTGCGTCTCGGCGGTGCGGATGAAGTCCAGCGCGTCGGGGGTGTTGCGCATCAGGCCGTCGAGAATGCCGCCCAGCAACTGGGTGGAAGCCAGGCCCATGTTCTCGTAGGCCTGATTGACGATCAGCTTCTGTGCCCGCAGCTGCGACAACGGGATCTGCGCCAGCTCCGCCGCGACCTCGGCGACCCGGGCCTCCAGCCGTTCGAACGGGACCGCCTCGTTGATCAGTTCCACCTCGGCGGCCTGTACGCCGGTCAGCGGCCGACCGGTCAGCGCATGCCATTTCACCTTGGCCAAACTCAGCCGGTACAGCCACATGCCGGTCAAGTAGGCGCCCCACATCCTGCTGTACGGGGTGCCGATCACCGCGTCCTCGCTGGCGATCACGATGTCGGCGCACAGGGCGTAGTCGCTGGCCCCGCCGACGCACCAGCCGTGCACCTGCGCGATCACCGGTTTCGAAGCCCGCCAGATGGCCATGAACTTCTGCGTCGGCGCGGTCTCGCGCGCGCTGACCATGGCGAAATCCTTTCCCGGATCCCACTGGCCGTCGGTCATCATGCCCTCGCCCCAGTGTTGGAAGCCTCCGCCGAAGTCAAAACCGCCGGAGAAGGCCCGTCCGGCGCCGCGCAGCACGATGACCTTGATGTCGTGGTCACGTTCGGCCAGGCCGATGGCGGCCTCGATCTCGTCGGGCATCGGCGGGACGATCGTGTTCAGCTGCTCGGGTCGATTGAGGGTGATCGTGGCCACCGGACCCTTGCTCGAGTACAGCAGCGTTTCGAATTCGGGCTCCCGAGACGGCATGACAGAAGGCATGAACAGAAGCGAAGCCGCGCGGATTTATGGTGTCAAGCCTGCTGGCGACGTCTCATCGCCAGCCCGGCCACCACGGCGAACGCGACGGCTGCGCACGTGGCCAGCAGGTAGATGCCGTAGCGCTGGAATGCGGCATAGAGCGTCTCGATGTGGTTGCCGGCCAGATATCCGGCGAGCACCCAGACGGCCACCCACACCGCGGAGCCCAGCGCGTTGTAGGCCAGGTAGCGGCGCCAATTCATCCGTGCCAGTCCCGCGGCTATGCCGCTGGCCTGGCGGAGTCCGTCGACGAAGCGCCCGAGGGAGACCACCAGATGGCCGCGCCTGGCGAAGAAGCGCTCCGCCTTGGCCAGCCGATCCGGCGTGAGCAGCACATACGGACCGAACCGCAGCACCAGCTCACGGCCACCGTAGCGGCCGATGGCATAGCCGGCGTTGTCCCCGCCCATCGCCGCGAGCAGCCCTGCGACCAGTACCGGGACCAGGGTCAGATGGCCGCTGGCCGCGTAGATACCACCCGCGATGAGGATCAGCTGGCCTGGAAGCGGTATTCCGATCCCTTCCAGCCCCACCAGAACCCCGATCGCCGCGTACCCGTACCTGTCGAGGCTGGGGGCAAGCGTGTCGAAGATTCCCGGCAGTTGCGCGGACATGGGTTCCAGGGTGCCCGATGCTGCTTGCAGCTAGACGTTGTAACCGTCACAGCTACGTGTCGGTTGCCAGCATCCGCCACAGGAATGAGTAGCTCAGCGCCGACTTGAACGCGAGTTGCTCGTTGTCGGCGGCGCCGCCGTGTCCACCCTCGATGTTCTCGTAGTACCAGACCCGGTGGCCGGTGGCCTCGAGGGCGGCGGTCATCTTGCGGGCGTGGCCGGGATGCACCCGGTCGTCGCGGGTGGATGTGGTCAGCAGGATCGGCGGATACTTCCGGTCCGCCGAAATGTTCTGGTACGGCGAGTATTCGGAGATGAACGCCCAATCTTCCGGGTTGTCCGGGTCGCCGTATTCGGCCACCCAGGAGGCGCCGGCCAGCAGCAGGTGGTAGCGCTTCATGTCCAGCAGGGGCACGCTGCAGACCAGCGCGCCGAACTTCTCCGGGTACGTGGTCAACATGATTCCCATCAGCAGGCCGCCGTTGCTGCCGCCCTGGGCGCCGAGTTGGCCGACCGTGGTGATGCCGCGCCGGACCAGATCGTCGGCGACAGCCACGAAGTCTTCGGCCACCTTGTGCCGCCCTTCGCGCATCGCCTGGGTGTGCCAGCCCGGTCCATACTCCCCGCCCCCGCGGATGTTGGCCAGCACGTAGGTACCGCCGCGGGCCAGCCACAGCCGGCCCAGCACCCCGCTGTAGCCGGGAGTAAGCGAGGTCTCGAAGCCGCCGTAGCCGTAGAGCAGGGTGGGGGTCGGTCCCGTGGTGTCTGCGGGGCGGACCACGAAGTACGGGACCGAGGTGCCGTCCTGCGACGTGACGAAATGCTGTTCGACTGAAAGGTTTTCAGCGTCGAAGAAGGACGGCGCCGACTTGATCGGCTCGAGGCCGTCGGTGCCGGTGCCGCGCAACAGCCGAGACGGGGCGGTGAATCCGCTGGAGTCCAGGAAGAACTCGTCGCCGGTGTCGTCGGCGGCCGTGATCACGGTGTTCGTCGACTCGGGCAAACCCGACAGCGGCTCGCGCTGCCAGGTTCCCGGAATGACGATCTCCACCCGGCTGGCCACGTCGGCCAGCGTGACGAGCAGCAGCCGGTCCCTCGTCCAGGCGTGGTAGTAGAGGCAGGTGTGTTCATCGGGCTCGAACACCACCGTGAGATCTCTTGCGCCGCTGATGAATTCGTCGTAGTTGGCGGCCAGGAGGGAACCGGCGCGATAGGTCGTGTCATTGACGGTCCAGTCGGTGCGCAGCTCGACCAGCAACCACTCGCGGTGCACCGACATGCTGCTGGCGTCCGTCGGCACGTCGATGGAGATGAGTTCGGTGCCGCGCAACTCGTAGCGCTGGCGATTCCAGAAGTCCAGGGAGCGGCCGATGAAGGTACGTTCGAAGCCCGGCGTGCGGTCTTTCGAGCCGCCCGCGCTGACGTCAGTGGGCTCGCCCTCGAAAATCGTCTCCGCCTCGGCCAGTGGCGTGCCGCGCCGCCACCGCTTGAGGATTCGCGGATAACCGGATTCGGTCATCGAGCCCGGGCCGAAGTCGGTGCCCACCAGGACGGTGTCCGGGTCGTCCCACCCGATCTGTGACTTGGCCTCCGGCAACTCGAACCCGCCGGCAACGAATTCCCTTGTCACCATGTCGAATTCGCGCACAACGACGGCATCCGAGCCGCCCGGCGAAAGGCTGACCAGGGCTCGGGTGAGCTCGGGTTCGATCACCTCAGCGCCGGCCCACACCCAGTTCCGGTTGTCCGCACGGCCCAACTCGTCGACGTCGATCACCACATCCCACTCGGGCGAGTCGGTGCGGTAGCTCTCCAGCGTGGTGCGCCGCCACAGGCCGCGGGGGTTCTTGGCATCGCGCCAGAAGTCGTACAGGTAGTCCCCCCGCCGGCGCACGTAAGGGATCCGGGCGTCGGTGTCGAGCACCTCCAGCGCCTCGGTGCGCATCGTCTCGAACTCGGCGTCGCAGAACTCCTTTTTGGTCGGCTCGTTGCGGGCGCGCACCCAATCCAGTGCCTCCTCTCCGGTGACGTCTTCGAGCCAGAGGTAGGGGTCGTCGGCAGTCTCAGATGGCATGGAAGCCATTCTGGCCCAGCGGTAGTGTGAGCTGTATTACATGAACTAACGAGGAGCCGAACAGATGCCTGTCTTTGCACGTCCGGGGACTTCCGGGGCGCTGATGTCGTATGAGTCGCGGTACGGGAACTTCATCGGCGGCGAGTGGGTCGCGCCCGCCGCGGGCCGCTACTTCGAGAACCCGTCGCCGGTGACCGGCCAGCCGTTCTGCGAAATTCCGCGGTCCGACGAAACCGACATCGAGAAGGCGCTGGATGCCGCACACGGTGCGGCACCGGCCTGGGGCAAGACATCGCCAGCCGAACGGGCCGCGATTCTGAACAAGATCGCCGACCGTATCGAGGCGAACACCGCCGCGCTCGCGGTGGCCGAAGTATGGGACAACGGCAAGCCCATCCGCGAGGCGCTGGCCGCCGACATTCCGTTGGCCGCCGACCATTTCCGGTACTTCGCGGCCGCCATCCGGGCCCAGGAGGGCGCCCTGTCGCAGATCGACGACGACACCGTCGCCTACCACTTCCACGAACCGCTCGGCGTCGTCGGGCAGATCATCCCCTGGAACTTCCCGATCCTGATGGGCGCGTGGAAACTGGCACCGGCGCTGGCGGCCGGCAACGCGATCGTGCTGAAGCCAGCCGAACAGACCCCGGCCTCGATCCTGTACCTGATGTCGCTGATCGGTGACCTGCTGCCGCCGGGAGTGCTCAACGTCGTCAACGGCTTCGGTGCCGAGGCCGGTAAACCGCTGGCCTCGAGCAACCGGATCGCCAAGGTCGCCTTCACCGGGGAGACCACCACCGGGCGACTCATCATGCAGTACGCCTCGCAGAATCTGATCCCGGTCACCCTGGAACTCGGCGGCAAAAGCCCGAACATCTTCTTCTCCGACGTGATGGCCGCCGGCGACGACTTCCAGGACAAGGCGCTGGAAGGCTTCACCATGTTCGCCCTCAACCAGGGCGAAGTCTGCACCTGCCCGTCGCGCAGCCTGGTGCAGTCCGATATCCACGACGAGTTTTTGGAGTTGGCCGCGATCCGGACCAAGGCCGTCCGGCAGGGTGACCCGCTCGACTCCGAGACCATGCTGGGATCCCAGGCGTCCAACGACCAGTTGGAGAAGATCCTGTCCTACATCGAGATCGGCAAAGGCGAAGGCGCCAAGATCATCACCGGCGGCGAGCGTGCCGAACTGGGCGGCGACCTGTCCGGCGGCTTCTACATGCAGCCGACGATCTTCAGCGGCAACAACAAGATGCGGATCTTCCAGGAAGAGATCTTCGGACCGGTAGTGGCGGTAACCCCGTTCGACAGCTACGACGACGCGATCGGGATCGCCAACGACACCCTCTACGGTCTGGGGGCGGGTGTGTGGAGCCGCAACGGCAACACCGCCTACCGGGCCGGGCGCGACATCAAGGCCGGGCGGGTCTGGGTGAACTGCTATCACGTGTACCCGCCGCACTCGGCATTCGGCGGTTACAAGCAGTCCGGCTTCGGGCGCGAAGGTCACCTGATGGCGCTCGAGCACTACCAGCAGACCAAGAACATGCTGGTGTCCTACTCCGAGAAGGCGCAGGGCTTCTTCTGATGATCCCGGGGGCGCTCATCACCGCCTCCGCCGCCGAACTGCTGGAGCGTTTGCAGGACCGGCACGGACCGGTGATGTTCCACCAGTCCGGTGGCTGCTGCGACGGGTCGTCGCCGATGTGTTACCCGCGCGGGGACTTCCTGGTGGGCGACCGCGACGTCCTGCTGGGCGTTCTCGACGTCGGCGCCGAAGGCGTTCCCGTATGGATCTCCGGCCCGCAGTACGAGACCTGGAAGCACACCCAACTGGTCATCGATGTGGTGCCCGGCCGCGGCGGCGGCTTCAGCCTGGAAGCGCCGGAGGGGATGCGATTCCTCAGCCGCGGCCGGGTCTTCACCGAGACCGAAAGTGCGGAGCTGCAAGCGCAACCGGTGATCACGGGCGCGGCCTACGAGCGTGGCGAAAGGCCGTCGATACGAGGCCATCTTGTGACCGACAACTCGCCGGGGACGTGCCCAGCGCCGCCTCGGTAGTTCAGTAAGGTCGTCTACCGTGATCCCCCTTCCGCGCGCGTGGCTGCTGGCCAGCGCCATGCTGGCGGGCAGTGCGGTGGGGCAGCTGCTGGCGGTGGCGTCGAGCCTGCTGATACACGCCCGGGTGCGGCCGGACATCGCCATTGCGCTGGTGGTCGGGGTCCCGGCCCTGGTCGGACTGTCGGTGATCCTGTTCTCCGGGCGTCGATGGGTGACCATGCTCGGCGCGGCCATCCTGGCGCTGGGACCCGGCTGGCTGGGCATGCTCGTCGCCATGCAGGTGGTCTCCCATGGCTGAGAAGAAGACCGAGCAGGACCGCGAGTCCAGCCCGGGCACCGAACCTTTCGTGCCCGATTTCGACTCCGGCGAACTGCCGGTCGCTCCCAGGTACGACGCCGGTGAACCGTCCGTGCCGTTCGTTCCGGATTTCGACACCGACTCCCAACCGTTTCTGCCGCTGGCCGGCCTCGAAGAGGAGCCGGTCAAGAATGCCGGACCGGCGCCCGTCGAGGAGGAGCCGAAGCCGGTGACGCCGGCCGCGGTGGCTCAGCCGGACGCCGGGCCGGATGCGCTGGCCGAGGCGCCCGGGCCGATCGCCGTTCCCGGCCGCTACCTCTACCTGAAATGGTGGAAGCTGGTCCTGGTGCTGTTCGGGGTGTGGTTCTTCGCGGCGGTCTTCGGGCTCAGCCTGTTCTACTGGTGGTACCACACCATCGACAAGACGCCACCGGTGTTCGCGACGTTCGTGTACGTGCTGGCTTGCGCGGTGGCCGGCCCGGTTCTGGCGATGGTGCAATCCAAGCCCCTGGTCGCCGCTCTGGCCGTCGCTGTGATGTCGGCGCCGTTCGCCTCCGTCGCTGCCGCGGCACCCTTGTACGGGTCGTACTACTGCGAGCGGGTGACCACGCCGTGTGTGATGGGCGTAGTGCCCGAATAATTGGGCGATTAGGGTTAGGGCCGTGACCCACTATGACGTCGTCGTTCTCGGAGCAGGTCCCGGCGGATACGTAGCAGCCATTCGTGCCGCACAGCTCGGGTTGAACACCGCAATCATCGAACCGAAGTATTGGGGCGGCGTCTGCCTCAACGTCGGTTGCATCCCGTCGAAGGCGTTGCTGCGCAACGCCGAGCTCGCCCACATCTTCACCAAGGAAGCCAAAGCCTTCGGCATCAGCGGAGAGGCGACCTTCGACTTCGGGGTGGCGTTCGACCGCAGCCGCAAGGTGGCCGACGGCCGGGTGGCCGGTGTGCACTACCTGATGAAGAAGAACAAGATCACCGAGATCCACGGGTACGGCAGGTTCACCGATGCCAACACGATTTCGGTCGAGCTGAACGACGGCGGGACCGAAGAGGTCACGTTCGACAACGCCATCATCGCCACCGGTAGCAGCACTCGCCTGGTTCCGGGCACGTCGCTGTCGGAAAACGTGGTGACCTACGAGAAGCTGATCATGACCCGCGAGCTTCCGAAGTCGGTGATCATCGCCGGCGCCGGCGCCATCGGCATGGAATTCGGGTACGTGATGAAGAACTACGGCGTCGACGTCACCATCGTCGAGTTCCTGCCCCGGGCGCTGCCCAACGAGGACGCCGACTCCTCCAAGGAGATCGAGAAGGCGTTCAAGAAACTGGGCATCAAGATCCTCACCGGCACCAAGGTGGAATCCATCACTGACAATGGTTCCGAGGTCACCGTGTCGGTGAGCAAGGACGGCAAGAGTGAGGACCTCAAAGCCGAGAAAGTGTTGCAGGCCATCGGCTTTGCGCCCAACGTCGAGGGCTACGGGCTGGACAAAGCCGGAGTGGGGCTCACCGACCGCAAGGCGATCGGCATCACCGATTACATGCAGACTTCCGTGCCGCACATCTACGCCATCGGCGATGTCACAGGCAAGCTGATGCTGGCCCACGTCGCCGAGGCGATGGGTGTCGTGGCGGCTGAAACCATCGCCGGCGCAGAGACTTTGGCGCTGGGGGACTACCGGATGTTGCCGCGCGCCACGTTCTGTCAGCCCAATGTCGCCAGCTTCGGCCTCACCGAGGAGCAGGCTCGCGACGAAGGCTACGACGTGGTGGTGGCCAAGTTCCCGTTCACCGCCAACGCCAAGGCGCACGGTGTCGGCGACCCGAGCGGCTTCGTCAAGCTGATCGCCGACGCCAAGTACGGGGAGCTCATCGGTGGGCACCTGGTGGGTCACGACGTCTCCGAGCTGCTGCCGGAGCTCACGCTGGCGCAGAAGTGGGACCTGACCGCCAACGAACTGGCCCGCAATGTGCACACGCATCCGACCATGTCCGAGGCGCTGCAGGAGTGCTTCCACGGACTGATCGGGCACATGATCAATTTCTAGAACTCGCGATCGCGGGTGAGCGTGGGTGGCGGGTCGTCCTTTCGGCCGCGGCCTGCGCGGATTCGTGGTGTCCCCAAGCGCAGCGCAGCATTCGGTAGCCAACGGCTTTCTATGAATACGCCCAGGGAGTACCCGCGGCTCATTGACGAAGAATTTTTCGTAATCTACCTTTCGTGTTAGGTGGGGCGGTGCGGGTGCGTCGGCGAGGAAACTCGCCGTCGCTGGCTGCCTCGTCCGCTCCGCCGCTCCAACAACCTGAGGGCCGAAACACATGAGGTTCAACATTTTTCCCGCGTCAATCGCTCTACTCTTCGGGTTGGGGCTGGGCGCGGCACCACAGGCCGCGGCCGAGAATCCGACGATGAACGGTGTCTACCACTACGCCGACGAGGACGGAGACTCGGGCACGTGGACGATCACCACCACCTGCAGCCCCGCCTGCGTCGCCCATGTGACCACCGGGTCGGGCCGCAGCTTCGACGCCCGGCTGGAGAACGGCCGCTATGTCAGCAACCGGATCATCATGGACGGCCTGGAATGCCCTTCCTACTTCATCGGTGAACTCGTACTCGGCGGCCGCAGTCATCCGGTGAACGTCACGCAATGGTGGGACCCGGCCACGCTCACCGGCGAAGTGGACTTCGCCCACCCCTCATCGGTGGCGCCCTGCACCCTCGATGACCACCACGACAGGTTCACCCTCACCCCGATCGGCTGACCGCAGACCTTCCGCGGCGGCCGCTCACCGCGGCGGGAGATACCATCGCCAGGTGTTCATGTCCCGCAATGAGGAGCCGCGGCACAGTGCGGTCGTGGTCGGCGCGATCGGGGGATTGCTCGTCGGCTACGTCCTCTGGCTGGCTGCGATCACCATCGGCGACGATCTCACGACGGTCGGCACATGGAGCCTGGCGGTGCTGGTGGTGTCGGGTGCAATCGCGGTCGGCGCGGTGATCTGCGGCTTGCTGATGCGCTGGCGTCGCCGATACGGATGGTCTGCGTTCGCCTTCGGTGTTCCGGTGCTTCCCGTGGCGCTGACCCTGGCCGTGCTGGCCAACCTGTATCTCTGACGCTACCGCGGGTTGTCCAGCGGAATCCTCAGTGCGGTGATCGTTGCGGCCAGCCCGTCGTACTGCGTGGCGAGCATGCAGAATTCGATCAGCCGGGCGCGGTTGAGGTGAGCCGCCAGTTGCCGCCAGGTCTCCTCGGAGATGGTGCGGTCCTTGATCAGCTCGTCGGTCGCGTTCAACAGCGCCTGCTGGCGGGCGCTGAGCACCTTGCGGGGCCCGTCTCCCGGTGGTGCCTCGGGCCAGGCGAAGATGGTGGCCTGCGTCTGGGCGTCCAACCCCGCTTTGCGTGCCATCCCGCGATGATGCTGCAGTTCGTATTCGCAGGACCGCAGATGGCCGACCCGCAGAATGACCAGCTCGGTGTCGATGGTCGGCAACCGTCCCCGCATCAGGCGCCCGGAATAGATCGCCCACGTCCAGAACAGGCCCTGGCGGGAACCGAGCGTGGTGAACAGATGCATCTCGGGTGCGCCCACCTTGCGCGCGGCGAGCTTCGCGACCACCCAGTTGATCGGACCCAGCTGGCGGAACCGGCCGGGTGGGATGCGGGCGACCTGATTGCCGGTCATGCTTGCTTGACCAGGTAGGGGGAGACGGTGCTGCGGTGCTCGTCGATATCGAGCGCACGGCCCAGCGCCGGGAACGCCCGCTGCGGACAGTTGTCGCGTTCGCACACCCGGCAACCCGCGCCGATCGGCGTAGCAATCATTTTCAGGTCCCCAGACAAGCTCAGCCCCTCTGAGTAGACGAGTCGGTGCGCATGACGAAGTTCGCAGCCGAGCCCGATCGCGAAGGTTTTTCCGGGCTGACCATACCGGGCCGCGCGCCGTTCGACGGTACGGGCCACCCACATGTAATTGCGCCCGTCCGGCATCTGAGCGATCTGCACCAGGATCTTGCCGGGGTTGGCGAAGGTCTCGTAGACGTTCCACAACGGGCAGGTGCCGCCGGTGGAGGAGAAGTGAAACCCGGTGGCGGACTGACGCTTTGACATGTTGCCGGCGCGGTCGACCCGGACGAATGACAGCGGTACGCCGCGCATCGAGGGGCGTTGCAACGTGGAAAGCCGGTGCGCGATGGTCTCGTAGCTGATCTGGTAGAAGGCCGACAGCCGTTCGACGTCGTAGCGGAAATTCTCGGCGACGTCGTGGAACTGGCGGTAGGGCAGCACCGCGGCGGCGGCGAAGTAGTTCGCCAGCCCCAGCCGGGCCAGCGTCCGCGACTCGTCGCTGGTGAATTTGCCGTCGGTGACCATGGTGTCGATCAGGTCGCCGTATTCGAGGTAGGCCAGCTCGGCCGCCATCTTGAACACCTGCTGCCCGGAGGCAAGGTGATTGCTCATCTCCAGCGTCTTGGTCGCAGGGTCGTAGCGGTGCAGCACCGTGTCGCCGAGATCGATGCGCCTGGTGATGTGGACTCCGTGAACCTCGGTGAGCCGGCGGGTCAGTTCCCGCGCCAGATCCCCGTGGTGCATCCGCATCTTGACGGTGAGTTCCTCGGCCGCGGTGTCCAGCTCATGCAGGTAATTCTGGCGTTCGTAGAAGTAGTCGCGCACCTCTTCGTGGGGCATCGTGATCGACCCGCTCCCGCTGCTGCCGTCGAAGTAGCGCTCCTCAGTGGCGGCAGCCAGTTGGGCGGTGGTGATCCGGTAGCGCCGGTGCAGGTTGACCATCGCGCGAGCCAGGCTCGGGTGGGTGTTGACCATCTCGGCGATCTCGGTCGGGTCCACCTCGATGTCCAGGTCGCGGTCCAT
This sequence comes from Mycobacterium sp. TY814, assembly GCF_030755175.1. Lineage (NCBI taxonomy): Bacteria > Bacillati > Actinomycetota > Actinomycetes > Mycobacteriales > Mycobacteriaceae > Mycobacterium > Mycobacterium sp. TY814. The sequence goes on along the minus strand of NZ_JAUFRY010000001.1, from coordinate 2,190,129 downwards.
GGTCACCTCGCGCAGCTCGGCGACCAGGCGGGTGTCGTCCTGGGAGGCGAAGAAGGTGGCATCCACCCCGAACACCTCGGTGATCCGCAGCAGCACCGCCACGGTCAGGGGGCGGACGTCGTGCTCGATCTGGTTGAGATAACTGGGTGAGATGTCGAGCATCTGAGCCAACGCGGCCTGGCTGAATCCGCGTTCGCTGCGAAGCTGGCGCACGCGCGCGCCGACGAACGTTTTAGACACTCTGACCAGCGTAGTCGTGGTTGCGAAGACTTGCTTTGCAGACTTGGCAGGCGGCTCGACACCGGTATGGCCACCGGTGATGCGATTGGTCTTTAGCAGGCGTCGTTGGCATGATTCGCTTCGAAGTCCCCAGGGTTAACCTGGTTTTCGCACGAGGAGGAAACGGGGAGCAGCGCCGTGAGCCTGGACAAAAAGTTGATGCCGGTGCCCGACGGTAGCCCCGATGTCTTCGATCGCGAGTGGCCGCTGCGCGTCGGTGACATCGACCGAACCGGGCGGTTGCGGTTAGACGCGGCATGCCGGCACATCCAGGACATCGGGCAGGACCAGCTGCGTGAGATGGGCTTCGAGGAGACCCATCCGCTCTGGATCGTGCGGCGAACGATGGTGGACCTGATCCGCCCCATCGAGTTCCAGGACATGCTGCGCTGCCGGCGCTGGTGTTCGGGCACCTCTAACCGGTGGTGCGAGATGCGGGTCCGCATCGACGGACGCAAAGGCGGGCTGATCGAGTCCGAGGCGTTCTGGATCCACGTGAACAAGGAAACCGAGATGCCGGCGCGCATCGCCGACGACTTCCTCGCCGGTCTGCACAAGACCACCACGGTAGAGCGGCTGCGCTGGAAGGGTTACCTCAAGCCCGGTGGCCGCGATGACGCAACCGAGATCCACGAGTTCCCCGTGCGGGTGACCGACATCGACCTGTTCGACCACATGAACAACTCGGTCTACTGGAGCGTGGTCGAGGACTACCTGGCCTCCCACCCCGAGCTGATGACACTGCCCCTGCGCGTGACCATCGAGCACGAGGCGCCCGTCGCGCTGGGCGACAAGCTGGAGATCATCTCGCACGTGCACCCCGCCGGTTCGACCGACCAGTTCGGTTCCGAGCTCGCGGACCGGACTGTTACAACGCTCACATATGCGGTCGGCGACGAGACCAAAGCCGTCGCCGCGCTGTTCACTCTTTAACCGGACAAGCGTCCCGGTAAATTGCCGATGACCTGCAGGTTTCGGTTACCGGCCGGTAGCTTCTGAACCGGTTCAGTAGTTCGCCAGCTTCGCAACCTTCGCAAAATGACCACAGGTCATAGCCAAAATTCGCAAGTGAAATGGGTGGACCAGCGGGAATGCACTGTGCCATGGTCGAGTTAGCACATCAGTGAAGTCGAGGCGAAGTTAAACCTCTAGCTTCGATCCGCACCGCGGTGGCTTGCTTCATCGCAAGACCCATCGCAAGCAAATTTCAGTCAAAGAATGACCGTAAGGAGCAGCCCCATGTCCGAAGTCGGCACCCCGAAGAGCGCTGAGCAGATCCAGCACGACTGGGACCACAACCCCCGCTGGAAGGGCGTCAAGCGCACCTACACCCCGCAGGACGTCGTGGCGCTGCAGGGTCACGTCGTCGAGGAGCACACCCTCGCCCGCCGCGGCGCCGAGGTGCTCTGGGAGCAGCTGCACGAGATGGACTTCGTCAACGCGCTGGGCGCGCTGACCGGCAACATGGCCGTCCAGCAGGTCCGCGCCGGCCTGAAGGCGATCTACCTGTCGGGTTGGCAGGTCGCCGGTGACGCCAACCTCTCCGGCCACACCTACCCCGACCAGAGCCTCTACCCCGCCAACTCGGTGCCGCAGGTCGTGCGTCGCATCAACAACGCACTGCTTCGCGCCGACGAGATCGCCAAGGTCGAGGGCGACCGTTCGGTGGACAACTGGCTGGCTCCGATCGTCGCCGACGGTGAGGCCGGCTTCGGTGGCGCGCTGAACGTCTACGAGCTGCAGAAAGCGATGATCGCCGCCGGTGTCGCGGGTTCGCACTGGGAAGACCAGCTGGCCTCGGAGAAGAAGTGTGGCCACCTGGGCGGCAAGGTGCTGATCCCCACCCAGCAGCACATCCGCACCCTGACCTCGGCCCGTCTGGCGGCTGACGTCGCTGGCGTTCCCACGGTCGTCATCGCGCGCACCGACGCCGAGGCCGCCACGCTGATCACCTCCGACGTCGACGAGCGGGACCGCCCGTTCATCACCGGCGAGCGCACCAACGAAGGCTTCTACCGCATCAAGAACGGTCTGGAGCCCTGCATCGCCCGCGCCAAGGCCTACGCACCCTTCTCCGACCTGATCTGGATGGAGACCGGTACCCCGGACCTGGAGCTGGCCAAGAAGTTCGCCGAGGGCGTCAAGAGCGAGTTCCCCGACCAGCTGCTGGCCTACAACTGCTCGCCGTCGTTCAACTGGAAGAAGCACCTCGACGACGACACGATCGCCAAGTTCCAGAAGGAGCTCGGTGCGATGGGCTTCAAGTTCCAGTTCATCACGCTGGCCGGCTTCCACGCCCTGAACTACTCGATGTTCGATCTGGCCCACGGCTACGCCCGCAAGCAGATGAGCGCGTACGTCGAGCTGCAGGAGCGCGAGTTCGCTGCCGAGGAGCGCGGCTACACCGCCACCAAGCACCAGCGCGAGGTGGGCGCCGGTTACTTCGACCGGATCGCCACGACCGTCGACCCGACTTCGTCGACGACGGCTCTGGCCGGCTCGACCGAAGAGGGCCAGTTTCACTGATCTGATTCCTTCGTCGAGCAGGCGCAAACTCGCACTTCTGCAGCCCATTTGATGCGAGCTTGCGTCTGCTCGCGACAGACGATTGAGTACAGTAGGCCCCGCCCAGGCAACCTGGGCGGGGCCTATTCCGGTGCAACCACAGACTCGGGAGAGACAACAGTGAGCGATGCAGCTATCCAGCGAGTGGGTGTGATCGGGGCTGGGCAGATGGGGTCCGGTATTGCCGAGGTATCGGTACGGGCGGGCGTCGCCGTGACGGTCTTCGAGACCACCGACGCGTTGATCACCGCGGGCCGCAATCGCATCATGAAATCGCTGGAGCGCGGCGTCAGCGCCGGCAAAGTCACCGAGCGGGAGCGCGACCGCGCGCTGAGCCTGTTGACCTTCACCACCGATCTCGCCGACCTGGCCGACCGGCAGCTGGTGATCGAGGCCATCGTCGAAGACGAGACGGTGAAAGCTCAGGTGTTTGCCGAGTTGGACCGCGTGGTCACCGACCCGCAGGCCGTGCTGGCGTCGAACACCTCCAGCATCCCGATCATGAAGATTGCTGCCGCCACCAAAAATCCCCAGCGCGTATTGGGATTGCACTTCTTCAATCCCGTGCCCGTGCTGCCGTTGGTCGAGTTGGTCAGCACGCTAGTCACCGACAAAGATGCTGCCGCGCGCACCGAGGAGTTTGCCAGTGCAGTACTGGGCAAGCAGGTTGTGCGTTGCTCGGACCGATCCGGTTTCGTGGTGAACGCCCTGCTGGTGCCCTATCTGCTCTCGGCGATCCGGATGGTCGAGGCCGGCTTTGCGACGGTTGAAGACGTCGACAAGGCGGTGGTGGCCGGGTTGTCGCACCCGATGGGGCCGCTGAAGCTGTCCGACCTGGTGGGACTGGACACGCTGAAGCTGATCGCGGACAAGATGTACGACGAGTTCAAAGAGCCGCTGTACGGACCGCCGCCACTGTTGCAGCGGATGGTCGAGGCGGGCCTGCTGGGCAAAAAGTCTGGTAGAGGCTTCTACACATACTGAGAATGCGCGGCGGGCAATATCCGTTGCACGAAAGTACGGCAGTCGTACTGTGAATGAGGTATCCTCTCGGCTACAGACGAGAGGGTATTAGCGGAGCATGGGCGATTTGCAGCCGTTTTATGAAGAATCACAATCTATCTACGACGTTTCCGATGAGTTTTTCGCGTTATTTCTAGATCCAACAATGGCGTACACCTGCGCTTACTTCGAGCGGGAAGATATGACCCTCGAGGAGGCGTCCAACGCCAAGTTCGACCTCGCGTTGGGGAAGCTGAACCTCGAACCCGGCATGACAGTGCTCGATATCGGCTGTGGCTGGGGCGGTGCGCTGCAACGCGCGGTCGAGAAGTTTGATGTCAACGTCATCGGTATTACGTTGAGCCGCAACCAGTTTGAGTACAGCAAGAAGCGGCTGGCCAAGATCCCCACCAATCGGACCATCGAGGTCCGCCTGCAAGGGTGGGAAGAGTTCGACGACAACGTCGACCGCATCGTAACCATTGGCGCCTTCGAGGCCTTCAAGGCAGAGCGCTACGCGACGTTCTTCGAGCGTGCTCACAGCATTCTCCCCGCCGACGGGCGGATGCTGTTGCACACGATTTTGGCGTACACGCAGAAGCAGCAGCATGAGCGTGGTGTCAAGGTGACGATGACTGATCTGCGTTTTATGCGTTTCATAGGAAAGGAAATTTTCCCGGGCGGACAGTTGCCGGCCCAGGAAGATATTCATAAGTTGGCGAAGCTGGTGGGATTTTCGGTGGAGAGAGTCCATTTGCTAGGCGAGCACTACGAGCGGACCCTGCACATCTGGGCCGAGAATTTGGCGGCCAAGAAGGACGAAGCGATCGCGTTGCAGTCCGAAGAGATCTACGACAAATACATGCACTATCTGACGGGCTGTGAAGACTTCTTCCGTCGGGGCATCTGCAACGTGGGACAGTTCACGCTGGTCAAGTGATGCCGGCGCCGGGGTCGCCGCGAGTCCTGCTCCGCGGAGACCCCGTGCGGGCTACTTCGCCAGAGTGAACTGGCAGATGTCGGTGTAACCCTCGTGGAACAACTTGGCGCACCCGGTCAAGTACTTCATGTAGCGGTCGTAGACCTTCTCCGACTGGATCGCGATGGCCAGATCCTTCTTGGCCTCGAGGGCGGCTGCCCAGATCTCCAGCGTCCGCGCGTAGTGCTGCTGCAGGGACTGGATGCGCTTCATCGAGAACCCCGCCGCTGCGGACTGCTCCTCGACCACCGGAACAGTGGGCAGGTAACCGCCGGGGAAGATCTCGGCCAGGATGAACTGGCTGAAATGCACGATCTCATGCGTCAGTGGCAGGCCCTTGGCCCTGGCTTCCTTGAATGTGGGCCGCACGATCGTGTGCAGCAACATGATGCCGTCGCTCGGGAGCGCCTCGTAGGCCATCTTGAAGAAGCGCGGGTAACGCTGACGGCCGAAGTGCTCGAATGCGCCGATCGAGACAATGCGGTCGACGGGCTCGTGGAACTTTTCCCACCCCTCGAGCAGTACCTGCCGGGTGCGGGGCGTGTCCATCTCGTCGAACTTCTTTTGGACGTGGGCGGCCTGGTTCTCCGAGAGCGTCAGCCCGATCACGTTCACGTCGTACTTCTCGATAGCACGTCGCATCGTGGCACCCCAGCCACAGCCGATGTCCAGCAGCGTCATCCCGGGTTCCAGGTTGAGCTTGCCCAACGCTAGGTCGATCTTGGCGAGCTGAGCCTCTTCCAGCGTCATGTCTTCGCGCTCGAAGTACGCGCAGCTGTACGTCTGGGTGGGGTCCAGGAAGAGGCGGAAGAACTCATCGGACAGGTCGTAGTGCGCCTGCACGTTGCCGAAATGGGGCGTTAGCTGCACGGCCATTGCGATGTCAGCCTTTCTGTTTGTCGGGGTGCTCCCGGACAAAAATCGATCAGTCGGATCTGCAGCGCCCCCGATGCATTCTCTGAATGCTAACCGCTGCCGAGGGGTGCGCTTGCACTCCTTACGTCACACCTGGGTCGGCTAAGGCCCGCACAGGAGTGCGGTCACCCCTGTTTCAGCTGCTCCCACGCGGGCACGCTCGGGGACGGGTGCGGTTGTGCGCGGAACTTCTCCAGCGACCCGCCTGCCTCGACGATTCCGCACAGCGCGCTCCAGCTCAGCATCGTCAGATAGTCGATCAACTCGTCGCTGCTCATCCGCGGATCCGACATCCAGGAATGTGTGGCCAACTGCACACCGCCGACGATCAGGTATGCCCACGGTTCGACGCCGCCCACGTCCATGCCGGCCTCGCGCATGCGGCGGCGCAGCATCACCGCGATCATGCGGGCGATGATCCGTTCCGAATCGGCGATCACCTTGCTTTTGCTGCCCGAACTGTTGGCCATCACGAAGCCGTACGGCTCCGGCTCGGCGGCCATGGTTTCGACGTACACCCGGATCACTTCACGGGTCAGTTCGTAGCCGTCCAGACTCGACGACAGCGCCGCGGCCATGTTGGGAATCAGGGTGGTTTGCGCAAAGCGCATCATCACCGCGGTCGTGAGGTCGTTCTTGTCGACGAAGTAGCGATAGAGCACGGTCTTCGAGACCCCGATCTCCGCCGCGATCTCATCCATGCTCAAAAAGCGGCTCTGCCGGCGAATCGCCTCGATCGTGCCGTCGACCAGCTCGTTGCGGCGGTCCACCTTGTGCTGGTGCCAGCGTCGCTTGCGGCCATCGGTCTTATCAGTCCGAGCCGGGATGTGTTGTGCCAATGTCGCCGATTCCCATTCACTACCTGGACGCATCGATACTACGGCTTGCGGGCGCCCGGATGCCCGAGCGACCGGACTGCGTGAGGCTTCCGAACAGTGTGGGTAACACTAACCGGTGGTTTCGATAGCGGATGATGGTCTGGTGGCACACAGAGCCTTGCCGGCAGCGGCACCCCCGGCTCCGCCGCCGGGGCCGGGAATGGGCGGCGGGCGGGGGAATCGGACATCCTTTGCGGAGTCATTCGCCGGCGCCGATTCCGAGGCGGACGCGCAGCGGCGCGCGGCGCTGCGCCGGATGAAGGCGGTGGCGCTGAGTTTTCTGATCGGCGCCACCGTGGTGTTCCTGGTGTGCCGGTGGGCCAATGCGCACGGCACCGCGCCGGTGTGGGTCGGTTACGTCGGCGCTGCGGCGGAGGCGGGCATGGTGGGCGCCCTGGCGGACTGGTTCGCGGTGACCGCGCTGTTCAAGCATCCGCTGGGGATTCCGATCCCGCACACTGCCATCATCAAGCGCAAGAAGGACCAGCTCGGCGAGGGCCTGGGCACCTTCGTGCGGGAGAACTTCCTCTCGGCGGAGGTGGTCGAGACCAAGCTGCGCGACGCCCAGGTGCCCAGTCGGCTGGGCAAATGGCTCTGCGAGCCTGCGCATGCGCAACGGGTGGCCGGCGAGGTGTCGACCGTGCTGCGCGTGCTGGTCGAGCTGCTGCGGGACGAAGACGTCCAGCAGGTGATCGACCGGATGATCGTGCGCCGCATCGCCGAGCCACAGTGGGGTCCGCCGGTGGGCCGGGTATTGCAGACGCTGCTGGTCGAGAATCGTCAGGAAGCCCTGATCCAGTTGCTGGCCGACCGTGCGTTCCAGTGGTCTCTGAATGCCGGGGTGGTGATTCAGCGGGTCGTCGAGCGTGACTCGCCGACCTGGTCACCGCGCTTTGTCGACCACCTGGTGGGCGATCGGATCCATCGCGAGCTGATGGACTTCACCGACAAGGTGCGGCGTAACCCCGACCACGAACTGCGTCGATCAGCTACGCGCTTCCTGTTCGAATTCGCCGACGACCTGCAGAACGACAGCGACACGATCGCGCGCGCCGACGCCGTCAAAGAGCAATTGATGGCCCGCGACGAGGTGGCGCGAGCCGCCGAGACGGCATGGACCACCCTCAAGCGATTGGTGCTCGAGGGCGTCGACGACCCGTCCAGCACGTTGCGCACCCGGATCGCCGACACGGTGATCCGCATCGGGGCCTCGTTGCGGGATGACGCGGGGCTCCGCGACAAGGTCGACGGGTGGATGGTTCGGGCCGCTCAGCACCTCGTTTCGCAATATGGGGTGGAGATCACAGCGATCATCACCGAGACGATCGAGCGCTGGGACGCGCAGGAAGCAAGCCGCCGAATCGAACTGCATGTGGGCCGTGACCTGCAATTTATCCGGATCAACGGGACTGTGGTGGGCGCGCTCGCCGGTCTGGCCATCTATGCCATCGCGCAGCTGCTCTTCTGAAAAGTGCTAACAGACTGCTTGCAATAGCAAGCACTCCTCCGTACCCTGGTGGGCGTAAGCAAACAAAATCTGACGCAGGAGTAACCGATGACGCCGGAGGAGAAGCTGGGCACCAAGGTGTCCACAAAAGCCTCTGACGTGGCCTCCGACATCGGCAGCTTCATCCGGTCGCAGCGTGAGACCGCTCAGGTCTCGATGCGGCAGCTTGCCGAAAGGTCGGGTGTCAGCAACCCTTATCTGAGCCAGGTCGAGCGTGGGCTGCGCAAGCCGTCGGCCGACGTTCTGGCCCAGATCGCCAAAGCGCTGCGGGTTTCGGCTGAGGTTCTCTATGTACGGGCCGGGATTCTCGAGCCCAGCGAGACGAGTCAGGTGCGGGACGCCATCGTCACCGACACAGCTATCACCGAGCGTCAGAAGCAGGTTCTGCTGGATATCTACGCGTCCTTCACGCAGCAGAACGAGGCGAATCGTGAGGAGTGTCCGAGCGAATCCGACGACGACTGACAGTGATCTGGATGACACGGAAGTCATCGGTCCCGACCGACCCGACCACCAGGAGGTTTCCGGCAAGTCGCGCACCAGTGTCAATCCGCGGGTCTTGACATTTCCTGCCCAGAGGAGCCGAACTTGCCCCAATTTTCAACCATTTAGCACTAACCCCGATATCGAAATCAAAGAAAGGAAACATCATGGCTGAGAACACGAACATTGAGGACCTGAAAGCGCCGCTGCTGGCCGCGCTCGGTGCCGCCGACCTGGCCCTGGCCACCGTCAACGACCTGATCGCGACTCTGCGCGACCGCGCCGAGGAGACCCGCACCACGCTGCGTGAGCGCGCCGAGGAGACCCGTACCGACACCCGCAGCCGCGTTGAGGAGAGCCGTGCTCGCCTGACCAAGCTGCAGGAGGACCTGCCCGAGCAGCTGACCGAGCTGCGCGAGCGTTTCACCGCTGACGAGCTGCGCAAGGCTGCGGAAGGTTACGTCGAGGCTGCCACCAGCCGGTACAACGAGCTGGTCGAGCGCGGCGAGGCTGCTCTCGAGCGGCTGCGCAGCCAGTCGGCCTTCGAGGACGCTTCGGCTCGTGCCGAGGGCTACGTCGACCAGGCCGTGGAGCTGACTCAGGAGGCGCTGGGCACCGTTGCGACGCAGACCCGCGCCGTCGGTGAGCGTGCCGCCAAGCTGGTCGGCATCGAGCTGCCGAAGAAGGCGGAGGCTCCGGCCAAGAAGGCCGCCCCGGCCAAGAAGGCTGCTCCGGCCAAGAAGGCTGCTCCGGCCAAGAAGGCTCCGGCCAAGAAGGCTCCGGCCAAGAAGGTCACCCAGAAGTAAGTCCGGGTAACCGGCTCAGAGAAACACCACTCGACTCCAAGTCGCCGCAGGATCGGGCGGCTTGGACCAGAGAAACACCACTCGACTCCAAGTCGCCGCTGGTCGGCGACTTGGAGTCGACGTTTTTGCGGCGGCCCGCATAGTCTTATGAGCGTGCAAGCCGTAGGTACCGTGATGTTCGTTCTGTGGGTCGCCGTCGCCGTGGTGACGGTGTACGCGTTTGTACACGCCGCGTTGCAGCGCTCAGACGCATATACCGCCGCCGACAAGCAGACCAAGCCCCTGTGGCTGGTGATCCTCGGAAGCGCGATCGCGCTGATCACCATCCTGTACGGCATTTTCGGTGTGATGGCCATCGCGGCGGCCGCGGTCGCCACGGGCGTGTACCTGGTCGACGTGCGTCCCAAGCTTCTCGAAGTGCAGGGCAAGTCGCGCTAGCGGATGAAGGTCGTGCTGGTGGCGCCGGCGGCGGCGCTCATTTCGCTGCTGGGCGCTGCGCCCGCACAGGCCGAACCCGGCACGGGGGGCCCGGCGGGCGCGTCGTATGCGCCACCTTTCGTGGATCACACCCAATGGGCCGACTGGGGCGGGCATTCCAGCCTGCGGGTCTATCCGACGCCCGCGGGGCGCGCTACGGCCCGGATGTGGGGAACCACCGGCGCCTATCCGGACGCCGCTGACGAGGCCTGGTCCGAGGTGCTGGCGCGATCACCTGACGCCGACACACCGGGCATGCGCGCGCAGTTCGTCTGCCACTGGCAGTTCGCCGAGATCGCGCAGCCCGGCAAAACCAGCTGGAACCTCGAACCCTGGCGCCCGGTCGTCGACGACGCCGAGATGGTCGCGTCCCGCTGTAATCCGGGTGCCGCGGAGGAGCCCTTCTGATGAGCGGCCCACTGACCCGTGACCAGCTCGCCGCACTGGTCGATCACACCCTGCTCAAACCGGAGGCCACCGACGCCGACGTAGCCGCTCTGGTTGCCGAAGGCGCCGACCTCGGCGTCTACGCCGTGTGCGTCTCCCCGTCGATGGTGCCGGTCGCCGTCGGGCGGGGTGTCCGGGTTGCCGCGGTAGCCGGCTTTCCGTCCGGTAAGCATCTGTCCACGATCAAGGCTCAGGAGGCGGCCGCGGCGGTGGCTGCCGGTGCCGTCGAGATCGACATGGTCATCGACGTCGGGGCGGCACTGGCCGGCCGATTCGACGCGGTACGCGCCGACGTCGCCGCGGTACGCGCCGCCGCAACCGGCGCCGTGCTGAAAGTGATCGTCGAGTCCGCGGCGCTGCTTGCCTTCGCCGGCGACGACACCCTGGCTGCGGTCTGCCGGGTGTCCGAGGAAGCCGGCGCCGACTTCGTCAAGACCTCAACCGGGTTTCATCCCTCCGGCGGCGCATCGGTGCACGCCGTCGAGGTGATGGCCGCGACGGTGGGCGGTCGGTTGGGCGTCAAGGCCAGCGGCGGCATCCGTACCGCCGCCGACGCGCTCGCCATGGTGGACGCCGGAGCGACCCGGTTGGGTCTGTCCGGTACCCGGGCCGTACTGGACGGCCTGGGTTAACTTACAGATCGGCCAGGCAGGGGTCGGTGTTGCCGGTCGGGATGGTGGCGTTGCGGGCGGCGAACTTGGCCACCACGCCGGTGTCGGTGACTTCGATGCTCTCCGCCTTGACACCGAGCGGGTAATTCTTGGTCAAACTCGAGGTGTAGTCGTTCAGCGTCGACTGCACGGACTCCTTGGGCAGCGAGAAGCCCAGCGTGTTGAAACTGACGATCTGCAGCTCGATGCCGCCATTGGCGGTCACCACCGGCTTGGCGACGATGTCGTTGAGCATGCCCTTGAGTTCGACGGTGTTGTCCTTGGGGTGGGTGACCACGCTGCTGGTGACGAATTCACCCAGAATCGGGATCGCGTTCTGCACCGACTCCTTGATGCCCTGGGCGGTCCAGGTGATCGTGGCGTCCAGCGCGCCGATCGTGCCCTTGGAATCGGGCTTGTTCTCGATGTTGACGTCCTGGATGTTGAGCTGCAGCTTCATGCCCTTGGCGTCGCGGATCTGGTTACCGGCCGTCTCGATCTTGATGTTGGTGTAATGGTCGGTGGCCACCTGCCACAACACCAGCGGCGTCACCCCGAACGACGCGGTGGCCTGGTCCTTCACCACGCATGCGGTCGCCGCTGCGACCTTGTTGTTGGCCTCATGGCGGACGTAGAGCTCGGCGCCGATCAAACCCGCGATCACCAGCGAGAACACGATGATCAGGACCAGCAGGATGGCCAGCGGGTCGCGCCTCGAGCGCTTCTTCTTCTTGACCTCGCCGGCCTCGTCTGTCGGCTGCGCGATCGGTGTGGTGCGGTCACCGCCGGGCATGGGTGGCGGAGTGGGGGTTATCCGCCGGGTGTCGGCGCTCGCGGCGGCCATGTGGTCGGTGGCCTCAGCCTGTTGCGACGGCGGCGGCGGAGTGGACGGCGGCTGCTGTCCTAGTCCTCCGCGCGGGTCGCCGGGATGCAGTCGCCCGGTTGAGGGATCCGCGGGGGCCGGCGGCCGGCCCAGTGGTCCCTGGTCGCCCGGACGCGCCCATCCTGATGGGCCTTCGTTGCGTGGTCCCTGCGGAGTCGTCACGTTCGCGATTCTGCCCTATCGATATGAATGAAGTCGGAGCGGTTGCGCAGCACCCCGATGCTGTCCCGGGCCTTCGCGATTTTGTCGAGGTCGAGGTCCGCGAGAATCAGTTGCGGCTCTGAGCCGGCAGACGCCTCGACTTCCCCCCACGGCGACGCCACCAGGCTGCCTCCGACGCCCGTGGGCGCCCCCGAACGGCTCACGGCGTCGCCCGGGTCGGCCTGGCCGGCGGCGATGACGAAGCAGGTCGAATCCAATGCCCGCGCGCGGGCCAGCAGCGTCCACTGCTCGAGTTTGCCCGGTCCGGAGCCCCAGGACGCGCACACCACAATCAGCTCGGCGCCGCGGTCGGCCAACTCGGTGTAGAGCGCGGGAAATCGAATGTCGTAGCACAGCGTCAGACCCACCCGGACGCCGTCGACCTCGATCACCACCGGTTGCAACCCGGGCGCCACGGTGCGCGATTCGGTGAATCCGAATGCGTCGTAGAGGTGAATCTTGTCGTAATGTGCGTCCGGCTCGTTGGGCGTGCCGGGCCCGGCCGCGATCAGGGTGTTGGTGACCCGGCCGTCGCCGGACGGTGCGAACACGCCCGCGACCACGGTGATGCCGGTGTCTGCGGCGATCCGTCGGACCCCGTCGGCCCATGGGCCGTCGACCGGCTCGGCGATGGGCGCCAACGGGACCCCGAACCGGCACATGGTGGCTTCCGGGAACACCACCAGGCGGGCGCCGCCGTCTGCGGCGCGCTGGGCGTAGTCGCGCACCAGCTGCAGATTTGCGGCGGGGTCGGTGCCGCTGAGAATCTGGGCCACAGCGATTCGCATGAACGCCAGCTTAGGCAACCGGAGGGTGGTCAGCCGGTCCCGTTGCGCGACGTAGCTTCGCCCCCGTTGGTCAGCCACAGCGTGGTGAAGCGCTGCTCGATGGTCACCAGCTGGCCGAGTTCGTTGCCGATGATGCGCTCCAGCTTTCCGCCGATGAAGGGGACGCGTACCTGGATGGTGAGCTGCAGCGTCATCCGGGCCTTGCCGGATTCGGCGACCGGCTGTAGCAGCGCCGTACCCCACAGGTTGACCGGCGCACCGACGATCGATCCGGCGATGGACGCGGTCGCGATGCCGTCCCGGATGGGGCCCCATGATTCCTCGCGCCGCACGCACAGGTCGCCTCGGTGCAGCTGCGTGACCAGCGCGGGCAGGTTCTGACTGAGCATCGTCTGATGCGTGATGACCTCAATGGTGCCGTCATCGCCGGACTCGCCACCGATTCGCATCGACTCCAAGCTGGCAACGTCGACCGGGGTTTCGGCGAGCCGTCCCTCCCAATAAGCCAAGTCATGGAAGGCCTGGTGGACGTCTCGGACGGTGCCCTCGTAGTCGGCCGACATGTCGAATGAACGCGGCATAACAGAAAACGCTACCGTTACGGGGCCATGAAACGGAGCACATGAAGCGGGAAGTCGGATCGTTATTTGCCGGCGCGCACGTGGCGGAGTCGGTGCCGCTTGCGCCGTTGACCACGCTGCGGGTGGGTCCAGTGGCGCGGCGCGTAATCACCTGTGACAGCAGCGATCAGGTGATCGCCGTGTTGCGGGCGCTGGATTCGCAAGCTCACGGCTCGGATGGTGGCCCCGTCTTGGTGTTTGCTGGCGGCTCTAATCTGGTGATCGGCGATGGGCTGGCGGACCTCACCGTGGTCCGGTTGGCCAACACCGGCATCGACGTCGACGGCACCCTGGTGCGCGCCGGAGCGGGTGCGGTGTGGGACGACGTGGTGGTGCGGTCCATCGAACACGGCCTGGGCGGGCTGGAGTGCCTGTCGGGCATCCCCGGCTCGGCCGGGGCGACGCCGGTGCAGAACGTCGGTGCGTACGGCGTGGAGGTGTCGGACACCATCACCCGGGTCAGGCTGCTGGATCGGCACAGCGGCGAGGTGCGCTGGGTGCCCGCCGAGGAGTTGCGGTTCGGGTACCGCACCAGCGTGCTCAAGCGGGCCGACGGGCTCGAGCTGCCCGCCATCGTGCTGGACGTCGAGTTCGCGCTGGATGGCTCCGGCCGCAGCGCGCCGTTGCGCTACGCGGAGCTGACCGCGGCGCTGGGTGTCGCCGCCGGGGAGCGCAGCGACCCCCGTTCGGTTCGCGAGGCGGTGCTGGCGCTGCGCGCCCGCAAGGGAATGGTGCTCGACGCCGACGATCACGACACCTGGAGCGTGGGCTCGTTCTTCACCAACCCGGTGGTCGCGCCGGAGGACTACGCGCGGCTGGCGGCAGCGACCGCGGGGCCGGTCCCGAACTACCCGGCGCCGGACGGGGTCAAGCTGGCCGCGGGCTGGCTGGTGGAACGCGCCGGTTTCGGGAAAGGGTTTCCCGGCGAGGACGCGCCGTGCCGGCTGTCCACCAAGCACGCCCTCGCTCTCACCAACCGCGGAAATGCCACCGCGGAGGACGTGATAGTACTGGCGCGCACCGTTCGTGACGGAGTTCGTGACGTGTTTGGTATCACACTGGAACCCGAGCCTGTCCTGGTCGGATGCGCGTTGTAGCTGTTATTTTCGGGCGCGAGACATCCCGCTATGCATCTTCGCAGTGGGGGAGAGGGCATCTCGCCCGGTATCTTTGTCGTTTGTGACCACCTCCAGCACCCCTTCGAGCCAGGGGCCGATCAATCGGCGCGCGGCTCTGGCGGCTATCGGCCTCGGGGTGTTCGCGCCGAGCGTCCTGGCCGCGTGTGCGGGCGGCAAGATCACTCCGCAGTCCGAGAAGGAGCCGCCGGCTGCGCCCAAGCTGACCTACCAGCCGGCGAACGCCACCGAAGATGTGGTGCCCATCGCGCCGATCAGCGTCACGGTCACCGACGGGTGGTTCCAGAAGGTCGCCCTGACGAACTCGGCGGGAAAGCCCGTCGCGGGCACGTTCAACCAGGACCGCACCGTGTTCATGACGACCGAGCCGCTGGGCTACGACACCACCTATAACTGGAGTGGGTCGGCCGTGGGCCACGACGGCAAGACCATCCCGGTGGCGGGCAAGTTCATCACCGTGACGCCGAAGAAGAAGATCGACGGCGGCTTCCAGCTGGCCGACGGCCAGACCGTCGGGGTCGCTGCACCCATCATCATCCAGTTCGACTCACCGATCAGCGACAAGGCCGCCGTCGAGCGGGCGCTGACCATCAAGACCAACCCGCCGGTCGAGGGCAGCTGGGCGTGGTTGCCCGATGAGTCCCAGGGCGCCCGCATCCACTACCGGCCGCGCGAGTACTACCCGGCCGGTACCACCGTCAACGTCGACGCGAAGTTTTACGGGTTGCCGTTCGGCGACGGTGCCTACGGGCTGCAGGACATGTCGCTGAATATCCAGATCGGCCGTCGGCAGGTCGTGAAGGCGGAGGTCTCCTCGCACCGGATCCAGGTGGTCACCGACGCCGGCGTGATCATGGACTTCCCGTGCAGCTACGGCGAGGCCGACAAGGCCCGCAACGTCACCCGCAACGGTATCCACGTAGTCACCGAGAAATACGCCGACTTCTACATGTCCAATCCCGCCGCCGGTTACAGCAACGTGCACGAGCGCTGGGCGGTGCGGATCTCCAACAACGGCGAGTTCATCCACGCCAACCCGTCGAGTGCCGGTGCCCAGGGCAACAGCAACGTGACCAACGGTTGTATCAACCTGTCGACGGCCGACGCCGCGGAGTACTTCCCGACGGCGATGTACGGCGACCCGGTCGAGGTGACCGGCAGCTCCATCCAGCTCTCCTACGCCGACGGCGACATCTGGGACTGGGCAGTGGACTGGGACACCTGGTTGTCGATGTCGGCGCTGCCGGCGCCGTCGGGACGCGCTCCGGGCACCCAGATCCCCGTCACGGCGCCGGCCACCCCGTCAACGGCGCCCAGCCTCTCGGGCACCCCGACGACCCCGACGACGACCACCACGACGACGACCAGTACGACCGCGCCTAGTTCTGGGCCAGGTGGTTGAACTTCCGGGTTGCCGAAGCCTGGTCTCTGGGCCGGATGATGATCTGGTCCAGGTTCACGTGTGGGGGCCTCGATGCCACGAACCCGATGACCTCGGCGACGTCGGCGGCCACCAGCGGCGTCATCCCCGTGTAGACAGCATCCGCGCGTTGCTCGTCGCCGTCGAACCGAACCAGCGAGAATTCGGTCTCCACCGCGCCGGGGGCAATCTCGGTGAGCCGCACCGGCTTTCCCAGTAGTTCCCCGCGCAGCGTGCGGTGCAGGGCGCCCTGCGCGTGCTTGGCTGCCGTGTAGCCCGCCCCGCCGTCGTAAATCTCAAGCGCCGCAATCGAAGTCACGGTGACGATCAGTCCGTCGCCGGACTGGATCAGTTTCGGCAGCAGGGCCCGAGTGATTCGCAGGGTGCCCAGCACGTTGGTCTCCCACATCCAGCGCCAGTGCTCCATGTCGGCATCCGCGACCGGGGCCAGACCCTTGGCGCCGCCGGCGTTGTTGACCAGCACGTCGACCCGGTCAAGTCCGCTGGCCAACGCTGCCACGTCATCGTCTTTTGTGACGTCGGCCACAACGCCGGTGCCACCGATCTCGGTCGCCAATGCGTGGATCCGGTCTGCCCGGCGTGCCACTGCAACCACATGAAAGCCTTGTGCGGCAAGGACTTTCGCAGTGGCCTCGCCGATCCCGGAACTGGCTCCGGTCACCACGGCGACGGGTTTCTGCGGGTCGGGGGAACTCATCGGGACAACTCTAATAAACGTGCTAAATTTTCGGTGTGTACTGCAGTGCCTCGTTCCGCACGACGACCGCGTGTCTCCACGCGGGCGCGTGTTGTTGTCGCGCACTTTGCCGCGCCTGAACTGACGCAAGTCGCGGGTGTGGCCAGGGACCCGGCCATAGGAACTCGTAAAAGGACTGCCAGTGCACTCGACTACTCTCACCCACCAATCGCACAGCCGCACGGGGCTTAACGAACCGTTGCGGGCATACCGCCAGGTCGTGCCTCCGGCGTTGCACCTGTCGGACTCCGCCGCGGCGTCGGTGTTTCGCGCCGTACGGTTGCGCGGACCCGTCGGCCGCGACGTCATCGCCAACGTCACCTCGCTGAGCATCGCCACGGTGAACCGCCAGGTCATCGCGTTGCTCGATGCCGGGCTCCTGCGTGAACGCGCCGACTTGGCGGTCTCCGGAGCGATCGGGCGTCCGCGGGTTCCGGTCGAGGTGAACCACGAGCCCTTCGTCACCCTCGGCATTCACATCGGTGCGCGCACCACCAGCATCGTGGCCACCGACCTGTTCGGCCGCACGCTGGACACAGTCGAGACTCCGACGCCACTCAACGCCGCGGGCTCCGCGCTGACGTCGCTGTCGCACAGCGCCAGTCGCTATCTGCGCCGCTGGCACCGGCGGCGCGCGTTGTGGGCCGGCGTGGCGATCGGCGGCACCGTGGACAGCGCAACCGGTCTGGTGGACCACCCCCGACTGGGCTGGCGGCAGGCTCCTGTCGGGCCGGTGCTGGCCGATGCGCTCGGCCTGCCGGTCTCGGTGGCGTCCCACGTGGACGCCATGGCGGGCGCCGAACTGCTGCTGGGAATGCGCAGATTCGCGCCCGGTACGTCGACCAGCCTGTACGTGTACGCCCGTGAAACTGTGGGCTATGCGCTGGTGATCGACGGGCGCGTGCATTGCCCGGCGAGTGGGCCGGGCACCATTGCGCCGCTGCCGGTGCAATCGGAGTTGCTGGGCGGTTCGGGACAGCTGGAAGCCACGGTCAGCGACGAGGCGGTGCTGGCCGCCGCCCGTCGGCTCCGGATCCTGCCTGGGGTGGCTCCCGCCAACCGTCCCGGTGCCTCGACGACCGCGATGGCGGACCTGCTGCGGGTGGCGCGGGCCGGCAACGAGCAGGCCAGGGAACTGTTGTCGGAGCGGGCGCGGGTGCTCGGCGGGGCAGTGGCGCTGCTGCGCGACATGCTCAATCCCGACGAAGTGGTGGTCGGCGGTCAGGCGTTCACGGAATATCCCGAGGGCATGGCGGAGGTCGAGGCCGCCTTCACCGAGCGTTCGGTGCTGGCGCCGCGCGACATCCGCGTCACGGCCTTCGGTAACCGCGTGCAGGAGGCCGGGGCGGGAATCGTCTCACTGGACGGGCTGTATGCCGACCCGCTGGGCGCGATGCGCCGCTCGGGAGCGCTGGGTAGCCGGCTCGTCGACTCCGAGCCCACGGCCATCGCCAAATAGGCGTCTGATCTGCCCAAGTCATGCGCGTGGGCTGACGCCGCGGTGCGTGCTGTAAAGATGACAGTGTGCGGTACGACGACGAACCACGCCGGGTTGCCCTGCTCGCGGTGCACACCTCCCCGCTGGCGCAGCCCGGCACCGGTGACGCCGGCGGCCTGAACGTCTACGTGCTGCAAAGCGCGCTACATCTCGCCAAGCGCGGCATCGAGGTGGAAATCTTCACCCGGGCCACCGCCTCGGCGGACCCACCGGTGGTGCGAGCCGCGCCCGGCGTGCTGGTCCGCAACGTGGTAGCCGGGCCGTTCGAGGGTCTCGATAAGTACGACCTGCCGACCCAGCTGTGCGCCTTCGCCGCGGGCGTGCTGCGCGCCGAGGCCGCGCATGAACCGGGTTATTACGACATCGTCCACTCGCACTACTGGCTGTCCGGTCAGGTCGGCTGGTTGGCGCGTGACCGGTGGGCGGTTCCGTTGGTGCACACGGCGCACACGCTGGCCGCGGTGAAGAACGCGGCGCTCGCCGCGGGCGACACCGCCGAGCCGCCGCTGCGGACGGTCGGCGAGCAGCAGGTCGTCGACGAGGCGGACCGGCTCATCGTGAACACCGAAGACGAAGCGCGCCAACTGATCTCGTTGCACCGCGCGGATCCGGCCCGGATCGACGTGGTGCATCCCGGCGTGGACCTGGAAGTTTTTCGGCCGGGCGACCGCACGGCTGCCCGGGCCGCACTGGGACTGGCGCTCGACGAGCCGGTGGTGGCCTTCGTGGGGCGCATCCAGCCGCTGAAGGCGCCCGACATCGTGCTGCGTGCGGCCGCGCGACTGCCGGGGGTGCGCATCATCGTGGCCGGTGGGCCCTCCGGTAGCGGGCTGGCGTCTCCCGACGGCTTGGCGCACCTGGCCGAGGAACTCGGTATCGCCTCGCGGGTGACGTTCCTGCCCCCGCAGTCCCGCTCGGATCTGGCCACCTTGTTCCACGCGGCCGACCTGGTTGCGGTGCCCAGCTATTCGGAGTCGTTCGGCTTGGTGGCGGTCGAGGCGCAGGCCTGCGGGACGCCGGTGGTCGCCGCCGCGGTCGGCGGGTTGCCGGTCGCGGTGCGTGACGGCGTTACCGGCACGCTGGTCGCCGGGCACGAGGTGGGGCAGTGGGCGGACGCGATCGACCACCTGCTGCGGGTCAGCGCCGGCCCGCAGGGCTGGGTGATGAGCAGGGCGGCGGCCAAGCATGCCGCGACGTTCTCCTGGGAGAACACCACCGACGCGCTGCTGGCCAGCTATCGGCGCGCGATCGACGATTTCAGCGCGGGACGTCAGCGCCGGGTGCGTGAGCTTGTCGCCAAACGCAAGCCCCGTCGTTGGACCGCACGTCGGGGGGTGGGTGCATGACCGCGGAAGTCCAGCGGATCATCGAAGACGCGCTGCAGGCCAGCGAGTTGAGGTATTCCAAGCACGACGGCGCGCGCGGCGGCCTCCCGGGGATCATCGTCGAGTTGCCCGGTGAGCGCAGGCTCAAGACGAACACGATCCTGAGCATCGGCGAGCATTCGGTGCGGGTGGAGGCGTTCGTGTGCCGCAAGCCCGATGAGAACCACGAGGGCGTCTACCGGTTCCTGCTCAAGCGCAACCGCCGGCTCTACGGCGTCGCCTACACCCTCGACAAAGTCGGCGACATTTACCTCGTCGGCCGGATGTCGCTGGCCTCCGTGGACTCCGAGGAGATCGACCGCGTGCTGGGTCAGGTGCTGGAGGCGGTGGATACCGACTTCAACAAGCTGTTGGAGCTGGGCTTTCGATCGTCGATTCAAAAAGAATGGGAATGGCGGGTGTCCCGGGGCGAGTCGCTGAAGAACCTGCAGGCGTTCGCGCATCTGATCGACGACGAAGATGTGAACGGCGACGGAACCTAGGCCCCGTGAGAGACTTTCCCGCATGGGAGACACTGCCACGCTGGTACTGCTGCGCCACGGCGAGAGCGAATGGAACGCCCTCAATCTCTTCACCGGCTGGGTTGACGTCGGCCTGACGGAAAAGGGCCGCGCCGAGGCTGTACGCGGTGGCGAGTTGCTGGCCGAGCAGGGTCTGCTGCCCGATGTGCTTTACACCTCGTTGCTGCGGCGCGCGATCAGTACCGCGCACCTGGCACTGGACGCCGCCGACCGGTTGTGGATCCCGGTGCACCGCAGTTGGCGGCTCAACGAGCGCCACTACGGCGCACTGCAGGGCCTGGACAAGGCCGCGACGAAAGAGCGTTACGGCGAAGAGCAGTTCATGGCCTGGCGGCGCAGCTATGACACGCCGCCGCCGGCCATCGAAAAGGGCAGTAAGTTCAGCCAGGACGCCGACCCCCGTTATGCCAACATCGGCGGCGGGCCGCTCACCGAATGCCTCGCCGACGTGGTGGCCCGGTTCCTGCCCTACTACACCGACGTCATCGTTCCGGATCTGCGCACCGGGAAGACGGTGCTCATCGCGGCGCACGGCAATTCGCTGCGGGCGCTGGTCAAGTACCTCGACCAGATGTCCGACGACGACGTCGTGGGGTTGAACATCCCGACAGGCATACCGCTTCGCTACGACCTCGACGCTGGCCTGCGCCCAAAGGTCCCTGGTGGGACCTATCTGGACCCGGAGGCCGCCGCCGCCGGAGCCGCGGCGGTGGCCAGCCAGGGCGCGGCGAAAGGCTGATTGCGGCCCGCGACGAACGGTTTGCTGAACATCGCGTTAACGGCAGCGGAACACCTGTGCCGCGGCGTGTGACTTGTCCGGAATTAGCCGTGCTCCGCTAGGGCAGAGTTCACCCGATTTGTAGGATTTTGTATGTGACTGTGTTCTCGGCACTGTTGCTGGCCGGGGTTTTATCCGGGCTGGCACTGGCCGTAGGCATCGTGGTGGGAGCCCGGGTCTCGCGGCAGGCGGGGGGGAACCGCCAGCGTGCCGCCACCGACTGGACGGGTATCACCGTCGCCCAGATGCTGCAGCGAATCGTCGCCCTGATGCCCATGGGTGCCGCGGTGGTCGATACCCACCGGGACGTCGTGTACCTCAACGATCGCGCCAAGGAACTCGGTCTGGTGCGAGACCGCCAGCTCGACGACGCCGCATGGAAGGCCGCGCAGCAGGCACTGAGCGGCGACGACGTGGAGTTCGACCTGGCACCGGTCAAGCGACCGGGAGGCCGGTCCGGACTGTCGGTGCACGGACACGCCCGGTTGCTCAGCGAGGAAGACCGCAGGTTCGCGGTGGTATTCGTGCACGACCAATCCGACTACGCGCGCATGGAGGCGACCCGGCGCGACTTCGTGGCCAACGTCAGCCACGAGCTCAAGACTCCGGTCGGTGCCATGACGCTGCTGGCCGAAGCGCTGCTGGCCTCTGCCGATGACACCGAGACGGTGCGCCGTTTTGCCGAGAAGGTGCTCATCGAAGCCAACCGCCTGGGCGACATGGTCGCCGAGCTGATCGAGCTGTCGCGCCTGCAGGGCGCCGAGCGGTTGTCCAACGTGACGGACGTGGATGTCGACACCGTGGTGTCCGAGGCGATCTCGCGGCACAAGGTGGCCGCGGAGAACGCCAACATCGAGATCCGCACCGACGCACCCACCGGTCTGCAGGTGCTGGGCGACCAGACGTTGCTGGTCACGGCGCTGGCGAACCTGGTGTCCAACGCGATCGCCTACTCTCCGCGCGGATCTCTGGTGTCGATCAGCCGGCGCCGGCGCGGCGACAACATCGAGATCGCGGTCACCGACCGCGGGATCGGCATCGCGCTGGAGGACCAGGAGCGGGTGTTCGAGCGCTTCTTCCGCGGCGACAAGGCGCGCTCGCGCGCCACCGGGGGCAGCGGGTTGGGGCTGGCGATCGTCAAGCACGTCGCCGCCAACCACGGCGGCAGCATCGGCGTGTGGAGCAAGCCCGGGACCGGGTCGACGTTCACGCTGTCCATCCCCGCCTTCGGTGCGACTGGCGCGCCGGCCGGCGAAGAACCTGAGCAACTGCTGGGCCGTGACATCAGGTCCAGGGCACAACGAGAGGAAGAACTGAGCCGCTGATGACGAGCGTATTGATTGTGGAAGACGAGGAGTCGTTGGCCGACCCTCTGGCATTTCTGCTGCGCAAGGAGGGCTTCGAGGCCACGGTGGTGACCGACGGGCCCTCGGCCCTGGCCGAGTTCGACCGGTCCGGCGCCGACATCGTGCTCCTGGACCTGATGCTGCCCGGCATGTCGGGAACCGACGTGTGCAAGCAATTGCGTGCCCGCTCGGGTGTGCCGGTGATCATGGTGACCGCCCGCGACAGCGAGATCGACAAAGTCGTCGGGCTGGAGTTGGGCGCCGACGACTACGTGACCAAGCCGTATTCGGCCCGCGAACTGATCGCCCGGATCCGGGCGGTGTTGCGCCGCGGCGGTGATGACGACTCGGAAATCAGCGACGGAATCCTCGAGTCCGGTCCGGTCCGGATGGATGTCGAACGGCACGTCGTCTCGGTGAACGGCGACGCAATCACGTTGCCGCTCAAGGAATTCGACCTGCTGGAATACCTGATGCGCAACAGCGGGCGGGTGTTGACCCGGGGACAGTTGATCGACCGGGTGTGGGGTGCCGACTACGTCGGCGACACCAAGACGCTCGACGTGCACGTCAAGCGCCTGCGCTCCAAGATCGAAGCCGACCCCGCCAATCCGGTGCACCTGGTCACGGTGCGCGGACTGGGCTACAAGCTCGAGGGCTAGCGCGCCGCAACCACCTCGTCGGCAACCGCCAGCGCCAGCGCCATGATCGAGACCTGAGGATTCACCTCCGGACAGCTGGGCAGGATCGACGCGTCGGCCACCCACACGCCGTCGACACCGCGCAGTCGGCCGGCGTTGTCGACCGGGCAAATCTGCTCGTCGGACCCGGCGGCCGCCGTCCCGGTCGGGTGGAAAGCGGCCAGGTGCAGGGCCCGAGGGTTGGTGCGCGCGAGCAGGTCTGCCAGTTCGTCCTCCGACTTGACCGTCATGGCACCGGGCAGACCGGTGAGCACCTCGACCGCGCCGGCGGCGAACAACAGTTTCCCGATGGCCAGCAGCGCCACCTTCAACTTGGCGACATCGGCCGGAGCGATGTCGTAGCGGACAACCGTCTCACCGCGTACTGAGTGCACCGACCCGACGCCCTCGTCGGCCACCATCGCGCCGAAGGTGGCCACCTGAGGCGCCCGGTCGAGCCAGCGCAGCAGCTCCGCGCCGTAGCCCGGGAACACCATGGACCCCATTCCCGGTGGTGTGGAGGTGGCTTCGATCAGCACACCGTCGGATTCATGGAACTCGTGGACCGCCGCGCTCTGCAGCACGCCCCGCCACGCGTACACGTCATCCTCGAACCGTCCGGCCAGCACCGACGCCGGGTGCAGCGCGAGATTGCGGCCCAGCCGCGGGTGTGCACCGATACCGCTGCGGCGCAACAGCATTGGCGTCTCCGTTGCGCCGGCCGCGACGATCACCGTGTCGGCGAGGATGTCGATCGCGGTGCCGTCGGGCCGGCGGGCCCGCACGCCGCGAGCGCGACCACCTTCGACCAGCACCCGCTGCACGCGCGCTTCGGAGATGATGCGCGCCCCGGCGGCGCACGCCTGGGGCAGCGCGTTGAGGTGCACCCCGAATTTGGCGTTGTGCGGACACCCGATGGCGCATTGGCAACACCCGTCACACCCCGGCGCATTGCGCGGAATGGGCGCCGCCTGCCAGCCCAGCGAACCCGCCGCGTCCAGCAGGAGATTTCCGTTGCGGCCCATCACATCCAGCGGCACGGGGGCAACCTGCAGCGTGCTCTCGACCTCGTCGAGGTGCACCCGCAACCGGTCCGGGTCGGCGAAGGCCAGGCCGAACTCGTCGCGCCAGCGTCGCTGCACGGCATCCGGCGGTCGGTAGCAGGTGCCCGAGTTCACCACCGTGGTGCCGCCCACCGCACGTCCCATCGGCAGCACCACCGCCGGGCGTCCCAGCGCGACGGTGGCGCCGGCGCCCCGGTACAGACCGGCGTACCGGTCGATCGGGTGGGTGGTGCGGAACTCCTCGACGGTCCAGCGCCGGCCCTCCTCGAGCACGACGACGCCGCGTCCCGCCCGGGCCAGGGTCCGGGCTGCCATCGCGCCGCCGGCGCCGGATCCGACGATCACCACGTCGGTGGTGACGACGGAGGCACTGTCCACCGAGCGGGTGACGTCCAGAACCGCGTCCGGGCGCACCGCAGCGTCGTCCTGGGCGCGTGACAGCAGTTCTCCCGCATAGGTATCCGCGCCGTTGGCCAGCAGGCTGATCACCTTCATGCCCTCGACCGCGGCGCCCGCTTCGGCGTTCAGCGCCGCGATGCGGTGCAGCACCTGCTCGCGTTCGCCGGGGCCCAGTCGCGCCATCGACCGTCCAGTGGTCAGATAGCTCGCCGCTGCCAGGGAGAACAACCCGGTCCGCACCGCCAGCCGCGAGGTGGCGGGGATGCGCGACAGGTACCGGTCGACGCGCTCGGCGAACTCTGCCGAGGTTGGCCCGCCATGCTCCTGCGGTAGCAGTGCGGTGCCGAAGGACGCTATCGAGGAGCGGCTGACACGATCCGCGAACCTGCTCATGAGCGTGCGGAAACCCGCCGCCCGAGGGCGCGCCCGAGCTTGAGGAAGAACGGGTAGGTGGCGAAGATGCCGCCGGCCGCGGCGTGCGCCGGCCAGTCCAACTCGGTGGTGTCGAGGCTGAAAGCGCCGGAGTTCCACATGAAATCACGGCCGTTCTGCGCGCGGAACGGCCGCCACAGAAAGCCGAGTCCGGGGACGTTGTTGTAGAGGCCGAACGAACCGGCGAAGAACACGCCCAGCACCGCGGCCTCGGCGACGTCGCGGCGCTCGGGGGGCAGCCGCCGCTCGATGAGCATCCCGGAGGCGAACAGCAACGGTGGGTCGAGAGCGAAACTCATGACGGGATCCTTTCGTTGACGGGCGGTGCCTGCTGTCCGCTCAGGCCGACTTCGGCGTGGCCGGTGCCCTGCACCGACCAGCGGCGGTCACCGAACTCGACGTAGACATCGGCCTGCTCGGTGTTGGTGCATACGCAGGTGCCGCCATCGGGATCGGTGTATTGCAGGCTGACGCAACGCTCCGGGGGCTGGTCGACCCGAATCAAGACCGCGTGCCGGCCGATGCGCCCTTCCATCTGCCAGTGCTGCAGATCGAGCGTCGTCCGCATCCGCAGGGACGGCAGAATGCTTGCGGGCCAGTCTTTCCCGTCAATCCGGAAGCGAACGAAGGCCAGCGGGGCGAGCCGGTTCAGCCCGGGTTTGTGCGACACCGCGGTGACTGCTTCCATGACGTCGCCGTCTCCGAGGTCGGCGTGGATCCATCCCCAGCGCTTGGCGTTGCCGTGGCCGTAGATGTGGGCGACGTTGCCACGCCAGCGGTCGACGGCCAGGTCGGCGCCGTCGACGGTCAGTGAACCGGTGAAGTCGGCCGTGGGTGCCAGCACCACCTGGGCGCCTGGCAGCACTTCGCGTTCCCAGGCCACCCGTGGGAACGTCCACAGCGGCGCGGCCGTGTCCTTCCAGGAGAGGTCCCAGGTCAGCGAGCGTGCGCGTCCGGTAAGACGCTGGGGGCCCACCAGGGCGCCGGCGGCCTCGAACCACGTTGTGCCGGTTGCCGGTTGGACGGGTTCAGGCCCGAAGCGCTCGGTGCGCGGCGGTCCCTGCGGCGGGAACAAGGTCACCCAGCCGTGGGCGTAGGGTGCGCCGGCCGTCGGCGCGACCGTTTCGCAGTGCACCCAGAGGCCGGCGTGGGTCACCGGGTCGGAGAGGGTGGCGTACCACACCTCGAGACGTCCTGGCGCGCCGCGCCAGCGCGGCGCCGCTGCCGATCGCATTTCGTCGTCCACTGCATTACCTCCATCGGGACACGCTGCCCGGGGTTGTGCCTGTTCAGCCGCCACCATACTATATTGGTTGAGCCAATGAACCAATCAATCCCGCTGCCCCCGCCCGATCGTCAGCGCGTCGATGAGCAGATCGCCGCGTCGATCGCCGACGCCATCCTCGACGGCGTGTTCCCGCCCGGGTCGACGTTGCCGCCCGAGCGCGACCTCGCTGACCAGCTCGGTGTCAACCGCACTTCGCTGCGGCAGGGTCTGGCCCGCCTGCAGCAGATGGGCCTGATCGAAGTCCGGCAGGGCAGCGGCAGCGTGGTGCGGGATCCGGCGGGCCTCACCCACCCGGCGGTGGTGGAAGCCCTGGTTCGCAAGCTGGGACCGGAGTTTCTGGTGGAGCTGCTCGAGATCCGCGCGGCGCTGGGGCCGGTGATCGGCCGGCTGGCTGCCCAGCGGGGTAAGCCGGAGGACCGCCAGGCGCTGGCCGCCGCGCTGGACGACGTCCGTACGGCGGAGACCTCAGCCGCGCGGCAAGCGGCGGACCTGGCCTACTTCCACGTCCTCATTCACAGCACCCGCAACCGTGCGCTGGGTTTGCTGTACCGCTGGGTTGAAGATGCCTTCGGGGGACGCGAACACGAACTCACCCGCGCCTACGACGACGCGGATCCGGTGATCGCCGACTTGCAGGCGATCACCGACGCGGTGGCCGCCAGCGACGCGGAGGGTGCTGCGGGCGCCGTCGAGGCGTACCTGAACGCCAGCGCGCTGCGCATGATCGCGGCCTACCGGGACTCGTAGCAGGGACAACCGCCGCTAGGGTGTGCCGTTCGTCCCGTACTGGCCGTACAGCAGCCCACCGGTTCCGCCGGTGCCCCCGGGCGACAGGGCGAACCCGTTGCCCCCGTTGCCGCCGTTGCCGATCAGCCATACGTTGCCGCCACCGCCTCCGGCCGCGCCGATAGCGCCGCCGGTCCCCGCATTGCCGCCGGCCCCGCCATTGCCGATGAACTTGGCGTCGCCGCCGGCGCCACCACCGCCGACGATGTTGCCGCCGTTGCCGCCGGCTCCGCCGCTACCACCGTTGCCGAAGCCCTGGGCGGATCCGCCGGCTCCGCCGCCGCCACCGAATCCGTTGGCTCCGTTCGCGTTGCCGCCGAGTCCACCGGCACCCCCGGAGCCGAACAAGCCGGTGGCGGCGCCGCCCCGGCCGCCGCCGCCCCCCGTCTGGCCGATTCCTGAGGCAGTCCCGCCGTTTCCGCCGACCCCTCCGTTGCCGTACAGCAGTCCACCGTTTCCGCCGTTACCACCGCCGGCACCGGCGGTGCTGTTGGCTCCCCGGCCGCCAACTCCACCATCGCCGATCAGGCCACCGTTTCCGCCGTTGCCGCCGGCGCTGCCACCGGCCAAGGCATTGGCACCGGCGCCGCCGTTGCCGAAGAGAAATCCGGCGCTGGTGCCGGACTGGCCCGTGTCGACCCCGCCGTCGCCGCCGTTGCCGATCAGCACCCCTGCTTTACCGGCAGCGCCGCCGCTGATGCCGAATCCGCCGTCGCCGCCGTTGCCGATCAGGAAGCCGGCGGTTCCGCCGCTGCCGCCGGCGCCGGGCAACCCGTTGAATCCGATCCCGGCGCCGCCGCCCGCGCCACCGTCACCGAACAGCAGTCCACCGCCGCCGCCGGCCCCGCCGTTTGCGCCGACGCCGGCGACATTGCCGCCGCTGCCGCCGGCCCCGCCGGCTCCGCCGTTACCCCACAAGCGCCCGCCCAAGCCGCCGGCTCCACCATCGGCGCCGTTACCTACGGCCAGGGCGTCGCCGCCATTACCACCCGCGCCGCCGTCGCCGAAGAACAAGCCACCCCGGCCGCCCGCTCCACCGACGGCGGCGTTGCCACCGGCACCGCCACCGCCGCCGCCGGCGCCCCCGTTGCCCCCGGTGCCGAAGAACCCGGCGGCGCCACCTGCACCGCCGACACCGCCGATATCACCGGGACCACCGCGGCCGCCGGCGCCCCCGTTGCCGCCGTTGCCGAAGAATCCACCCGCGGCGCCGTTGCCTCCGGCACCACCGGGGGCTTGGTTTCCGCTGGCCGCCCCCGCCCCGCCGTTGCCACCGCGGCCCCATAACAGGCCCGCGGCTCCGCCATTGCCGCCGTTGCCGGCCACGCCCTGATTGAGGGTGCCCGATCCACCGTTTCCGCCGTTACCGATCAAAATCCCGGCGTCCCCGCCGTTTTGTCCGCTGCCGGCCGGCGCTGCCGCGCCGTTGCCGATCAGCGGCCGTCCCAGCAAAGTCTGGGTAGGCGCGTTGATGGCATCGAGCAGCAGTTGCAGCGGGCCGGCGTTGGCCGTTTCAGCGGTCGCGTACGACGCCGCCCCTGCCGACATAGCCTGGACGAATCGCTCGTGAAATGCGGCGGCCTGCAAGGCGAGGGATTGTTGACTCAGCCCCTGTTCACCGAAGAACGCCGCCACCGCCGTCGATATCTCGTCGGCGGCTGCGGGCAGCATCCGGGTGGTGGTGGCCGCCGCGGCGCTGTTGGCGTCCTGGATTGTTGAACCCAGGCGGGCCAGGTCAGCCGCTGCTGATGCCACGACGTCTGGAACGGAAAGCATGAAAGACACGTTCGCCTCCCTGATCCGCCGGCCGTGGTGCAACCCGAATGCGACCCGGCACGGGCCCTGCAGTATCAGCGGATACTAGTGCGGTGGGGCTGAGCCGCGACCAAATTCGGCAAACACATTGAAAAGCCGCCGTGTCTACTCGGCGGCCCGGGTGGCCGGATGGATCGCAACAAGTCCTAATTGGCTGCGCCGCTTGCACATTGCGGCAAGCTCGGCATAAGCCTTTTCGCCGAGAAGCTCGGTGAGTTCGTCGGCGAGGCTCTGCCAGACCGGGCTGGCGCCGACGTGGGCGGCGGGGTCGCCGGTGCAGTACCAGTGCAGGTCCGCGCCGCCGGAACCCCAGCCGCGGCGGTCGTACTCGGTGACGGTGGTCTTGAGGATCTCCGTGCCGTCGGGCCGGGTCACCCAGTCCTGACTGCGCCGGATCGGCAGCTGCCAGCACACATCGGGCTTCATCGTCAGCGGCGGCACGCCTATCTTGAGGGCTTTGCTGTGCAGTGCGCATCCGACGCCGCCGGGAAACCCCGGGCGGTTCAGGAAGATGCAGGCGTTCTTGTGTTTGCGGGTGCGATATTGCGGTTCGCCGTCGTTCTCGTCGAGCTCCAGATAGCCCTTGCGGCCCAAGCCCTTGTCGCGGAACTGCCAGTCGTCCTTGGTCAGCTTCTGCACCGCGTCGTCCAACCGGGCGCGGTCGTCGTCGTCGGACAGAAAGGCGCCGTGGGAGCAACAGCCGTCGTCGGGGCGGCCGGCCACGGTGCCCTGGCACGCCGGTGTGCCGAACACGCACGTCCACCGCGACAGCAGCCACGTCATGTCGGCCGCGATGAGATGTTCGGGATTGTCCGGGTCGTAAAACTCCACCCATTCGCGGGTGAAGTCCAGATCGACCTCTTGTCCGGGCCGCCAGTTCGCCACGGGTGCAACGTTAGTCCACGATTCCGGTAGCGCAGGGCGGCCGGGTGGGGCGCCGCGCAGCGGGTCGCGATACGGGCCCGTGGCCAGCCCGACTAGGTTTGATCCGTGCGATTGGGTGTGTTGGACGTGGGCAGTAATACCGTCCACTTGCTGGTGGTCGATGCCCACCGGGGTGGGCATCCGACGCCGATGAGTTCCACCAAGGCCACCCTGCGCCTGGCCGAGGCCACCGACAGCTCGGGCCGGATCACCAAGCGCGGCGCCGACAAACTGGTGTCCACCATCGACGAGTTCGCCAAGATCGGCGTCAGCTCCGGGTGTGCCGAGTTGATGGCGTTCGCGACGTCCGCCGTCCGGGACGCCGAGAATTCCGACGACGTGCTGGCCCGGGTCCGGAAAGAGACCGGTGTCGAGCTTCAGGTGCTGCGCGGCGTCGACGAATCGCGCCTGACGTTCCTGGCGGTACGGCGCTGGTTCGGATGGAGTGCGGGGCGCATCGTCAACCTCGACATCGGTGGCGGCTCACTCGAGGTCTCCAGCGGAGTGGACGAGGAGCCCGAGGTAGCGATGTCGCTGCCGCTGGGCGCGGGACGGTTGACCCGCGAGTGGCTGCCCGACGACCCACCCGGCCGGCGCCGGGTGGGGATGCTCCGCGACTGGCTGGATGCCGAGCTGTCCGAGGCCGCGGCGACGGTCCTGGACGCCGGCACGCCGGATCTCGCGGTGGCCACGTCCAAGACGTTCCGCTCCCTGGCGCGCCTGACCGGCGCCGCGCCGTCGGCGGCCGGTCCGCGGGTGAAGCGGACGCTCACAGCAAACGGCCTCAGACAACTCATATCTTTCATCTCTAGGATGACGACCGCTGACCGGGCAGAACTGGAAGGAGTCAGCGCCGAGCGGGCACCGCAGATCGTCGCAGGCGCTCTGGTGGCGGAGGCGAGCATGCGAGCGCTGTCGATCGATCAGGTGGATATCTGCCCGTGGGCGCTACGGGAGGGTCTCATCTTGCGCAAACTCGATGCCGAAGCCGACGGAACGGCACTGGTGGAGACGTCGGTGCGGGATGCTGGACGTCAGTTGGTTGATCGGAACTCGCCTAACCGATCGAGAGGCAACAAACCATGACCGAACCAGACTCCGAGGACACCAAGCAGATCTCGGTGGCCGAACTGCTGGCCAGGAATGGAACCATCGGAGCTCCCGCGGTCACGCGCCGGCGCCGCCGCCGGCGTGGTGACGATTCGGTGACCGTTGCCGAACTGACCGGCGAGATCCCGATCATCCGCGACGACCGTCCGCCGGCGCCGCCGCCCGTCAAGCGGGACGTGCCGGCGCCCGCACCGGCCGCCCCACCCGCGCCCGAACCCGTCGTCGAACGGGCTGCCGAACCCGTCGTCGAACGCGCTCCCGAACCCGTCGTCGAACGGACTCCCGAACCGGCCTCGAAACAGGGCACAGTCGCCGCCCCCGAGCCGGAACCGAAGACCCCGTACTGGGCCGAGCCCGAGCCGCGCTGGCCCAAGTCCGAACCGATCGCCACCCGCCGGACCGGACCGGAGCGCAGCGAATACCCGCGCCCGGTGCGGCACTTGGACGACGTCCGCGACTCCGACACGCAACAGTCCGGGGCCGACAGCATGAGCCCGGACCCGGTGGGGCACTACACCGACGCCTCGGTCGACGTCCTGGACAGCGAGATCAGCGAGGCCGAGGAGTCCGTCGAGGACTCCGCATACGTGCGCTCCTACCTGCAGGAGCCGGAGGACGGCGCCGAGCACACGCTGTTCGGCGGACAGTCGATCGCCGACGAGGTGGCCCGACGGCGCAGCGAGCGCCCGGCAGTGGACGAGCGAGACGTCGACTCCGGGGTGGCAGCGCCGCGGCGCCGCTCCGGCAGCACCGCGGCGGCACTGGGCCGTGCGGCGCTCACCGTGCTGCAGTCCATCTTGGCCGTTGCGTTCGGCGCGGGTCTGTTCATCGCGTTCGACCAGCTGTGGCGGTGGAACTCGATCGTGGCGCTGGTGCTTTCGGTGCTGGTGATCCTCGGCCTGGTGGTCGGTGTGCGGGTGGTCCGGAAGACCGAGGACATTGCCAGCACGCTGATCGCGGTTGCGGTGGGTGCGCTGATCACCCTCGGACCGATGGCTCTGTTGCAGACCGGTTAGGCGCCTCAGGCACACAGTGCGCCCAGCAATCAAAGTCGGCTTGTCGACGGCCTCGGTCTACCCCCTGCGAACCGAGGCCGCGTTCGAGTACGCGGCCCGACTCGGCTACGACGGCGTCGAGTTGATGGTGTGGGGCGAGTCGGTCAGCCAGGACATCGACGCGATCGGCAGGCTGTCACGGCGCTATGGCGTCCCGGTGCTGTCCGTGCACGCCCCCTGCCTGCTGATCTCACAGCGGGTGTGGGGCGCCAATCCGATCGTGAAGCTGGACCGCAGCGTGCGTGCCGCCGAACAGCTCGGCGCGCAGACCGTCGTCGTGCATCCGCCGTTCCGGTGGCAACGGCGGTATGCCGAGGGATTTCGCGAACAGGTCCGGACCCTGGAAGAATCCAGCAGCGTCATGGTGGCCGTCGAGAATATGTTCCCGTTCCGTGCCGACCGGTTCTTCGGCAGTGATCAGAGCCGCGAGCGGATGCGCCGGCGAGGCGGCGGGCCGGGCCCGGCGATCTCGGCGTTCGCGCCGTCCTACGACCCGCTGGACGGCAATCACGCGCACTACACGCTGGACCTCTCGCACACCTCCACCGCCGGCACCGACTCGCTGGAGATGGCGCAGCGGATGGGATCGGGACTGGTCCATCTGCATCTGTGTGACGGCAGCGGCCTGCCCGCCGACGAGCACCTGGTGCCTGGCCGCGGCACCCAACCGACCGCCGAGGTGTGCCAGCTGCTGGCCGCGAGTGATTTCACCGGTCACGTGGTGCTGGAAGTGTCCACCTCGGGAGCACGGTCGGCCGCGGAGCGCGAAGCCATGCTCGTCGAGTCGTTGCAGTTCGCCCGCACAAATCTGCTGCGCTGACATGGGTGCACTGTTCACCGCGGCCATGGCGCTGCGCGAAGTCGACACGGGCCCGGACGGCCAGGTGTACGAGGGCGCCCTCGACAAGAACTGGACCATCGGCCCGAAGGTGCACGGCGGCGCGATGATCGCGCTGTGTGCCAACGCCGCTCGGACCGCGTACGGCGGGGACAACCTGCATCCGGTTGCGGTGTCCGCGAACTTCCTTTCGGCCCCCGATCCGGGCCCGGTGCAACTGGTGACCACCGCACGCAAGCGCGGCCGCCGGATCACCGTGGCCGATGTGGAGCTGGTCCAGGGCGGGCGCGCCGCGGTGCACGCCGTCGTGACCCTGGGCGAACCCGAACACCATCTGCCGGGCGAGAGCGAGCCGCTGCTGTCGGCCAACCCGGTGCTGGATCTGATGCCACCTGAACCGCCGGAGGATCTGGAGCCGATCGGGCCGGGCCACCGACTGGCCGGCCTGGTGCACCTGGGCGCGGGCTGCGACATCCGCCCCGTGCTGTCGACGATGGAGCCGACCGGCGACGGGCGTCCGCCGCTGCTCCAGATGTGGGCGCGTCCGCGTGACGTTGCCCCGGACGGGCTCTTCGCGCTGATGTGCGGCGACCTGTCAGCGCCGGTGACCTTCGCCGTGGACCGGACCGGCTGGGCGCCCACCGTTCAGCTCACCGCCCTGCTTCGGTCCCTGCCCGCCGACGGCTGGCTGCGCATCGTCGCCACGTGTCTCGAGATCGGGCACGACTGGTTCGACGAGGACCACATCGTCGTCGACCGGTTGGGCCGGCTGGTGGTGCAGGCCCGCCAATTGGCCCTCGTACCGCCCGGGCTGCCTGCCCGGTAGCACGGCCGCTGTGTCTGGAATGCTCTCCGGCATGGCAAGAATCGCGATTATCGGCGGCGGCAGTATCGGCGAGGCACTGTTGTCCGGCCTGCTGCGGGCAGGCCGGCAGGTCAAAGACCTGGTGGTGGCCGAACGAATGCCCGACCGGGCGAAGTACCTGTCGAATACCTATGGCGTACTGGTGGCGGCGTCGGTCAAGGATGCAGCCGAGAACGCCACGTTCGTGGTGGTGGCGGTCAAGCCGGCCGATGTCGAGGCGGTGATCGACGACCTCGCCGACGCGGCAGCCGCGGCCGAGCACGACAGTGCCGAGCAGGTGTTCGTGACGGTGGCGGCCGGCGTCGGCATCTCCTACTTCGAGTCCAAGCTGCCGGCCGGGACACCGGTGATCCGGGCGATGCCCAACGCGGCGGCGCTGGTCGGCGCCGGGGTCACCGCGCTGGCCAAGGGCAGGTTCGTCAGCCCTGAGCAACTGGACGAGGTGTCCGACCTTTTCGACGCGGTTGGCGGGGTGCTCACGGTCCCCGAGCAGCAACTGGACGCGGTGACCGCGGTGTCGGGATCGGGTCCGGCGTATTTCTTCCTGCTCGTCGAGGCCCTGGTGGACGCCGGGGTCGCGGTGGGGTTGAGCCGTCAGGTGGCCACGGACCTGGCGGCGCAGACGATGGCCGGATCGGCAGCGATGCTGCTCGAGCGGATGGACGAAGGTGGCCGGCCGGCCGACGGTGAGCCGATCGGCCTGCGAGTGGACACCTCGCCGGCACAGCTGAGGGCGTCGGTCACCTCACCGGGGGGCACCACCGCGGCCGGGCTGCGCGCGCTGGAACGCGGCGGATTCCGGGTGGCGGTCGACGCGGCGGTCCAGGCGGCGAAAAACCGCTCTGAGCAGCTGAGAATTACATCGGAATAATTCAAGAAATTTGAACCGATTGTCTCTCACCAGTACCAGTAACCCCACTAGTCCCGCTATTCTCCTCTTGTATGCCCGAGTGGGTGCCAGCGGAGGGGAAGCCGCTGGCATTGCGCGGGCCTGACACGATTGGGTTGCGATGACGTCAACGAATGGGCCGTCGGCACGGGATTCTGCAGGTAAGGCGGCCGGATCCGCCGACGCCGCCCAGTCCCGGACACAATTCCTCACCGTCGCCGAGGTGGCCGCCTTGATGCGGGTGTCGAAGATGACGGTGTACCGCCTGGTGCACAACGGTGAGCTGCCGGCGGTTCGGGTCGGGCGGTCCTTCCGGGTCCACGCCAAGGCGGTCCACGACATGCTGGAGACGTCGTACTTCGACGCCGGGTAAGACGCCGGGTAGGCGGTTGCGGCGCACGCCTGACGCGCGCTCGACCAGCCTCGATGAGTTCAGGATCCCCGCGCTGAGGCCGACGGCCCAAGCCGGTTTGGTGTTGCGGCCCCCGGGTTCGGTAAGGTGGCTGGGTCCTTTTTCGAGGTCTTAGACGGCCGGTGAGATAGCGGAGTTCATGGGTTCAGTAATCAAGAAGCGGCGCAAGCGTATGTCGAAGAAGAAGCACCGCAAGCTGCTACGTCGCACGCGGGTACAGCGCAGAAAACTTGGCAAGTAAGCGCAGCCCGCGGGTATGGTCACCCGTCCGTAACGCTTCCGTTTCTCCTCGTCGTTAGGCTGTCAAGGTGGATTCGTCGAACGAGGGCGGCGGAGCCGGCGGTCAGCAGCCCGACGCAGACACGGTGCACTACCCGAAGGTGGTGTTGGTCACCGGCGCATGCCGGTTCCTGGGCGGCTATCTGACCGCGCGTCTCGTGCAGAACCCGCTGATCAACCGGGTCATCGCGGTGGATGCGATCGCGCCGAGCAAAGACATGCTGCGTCGGATGGGCCGCGCGGAGTTCGTCCGTGCCGACATCCGGAACCCCTTCATCGCAAAGGTGATTCGGAACGGCGAAGTCGACACGGTGGTGCATGCGGCGGCCGCGTCGTACGCACCGCGGTCGGGCGGCACCGCGGCGTTGAAGGAACTCAACGTGATGGGCGCGATGCAGCTGTTCGCCGCTTGCCAGAAGGCACCGTCGGTGCGCCGGGTTGTGCTGAAGTCGACCTCGGAGGTCTACGGCTCGAGCCCGCACGACCCGGTGATGTTCACCGAGGACAGCAGCAGCCGCCGACCCTTCCGCGAGGGGTTTGCCAAGGACAGTCTGGACATCGAGGGATACGTCCGGGGGCTGGGCCGGCGGCGGCCCGATATCGCGGTCACCATCCTGCGGCTGGCCAACATGATCGGCCCGGCGATGGACACCTCGTTGTCGCGTTACCTCGCGGGGCCTTTGGTGCCAACGATGTTCGGCCGCGACGCCCGGCTGCAGTTGCTGCACGAGCAGGACGCGCTGGGCGCGCTGGAGCGCGCGGCGATGGCCGGTAGGGCCGGCACCTTCAACATCGGCGCCGACGGAATCATCATGCTGTCGCAGGCGATTCGTCGTTCCGGACGAATTCCCTTGCCAGTACCCGGTTTCGGTGTGTGGGCCCTCGATTCACTGCGACGTGCCAACCGTTATAACGAGATCAGCCGCGATCAGTTCGCGTACCTCAGCTATGGCCGCGTAATGGATACCACCCGAATGCGTTCGGAGCTCGGCTACCAGCCGAAATGGTCTACGGCAGAGGCGTTTGACGACTACGTCCGCGGGCGCAACTTGACTCCCATAATCGACCCGCATCGGGTACGCTCCTGGGAGGGTCGTGCCATAGCGGTGGCGCAGCGCTGGGGAAGCCGAAGTCCCATTCCGTGGGCGGGGTCGCAGATAGATTTGGGTAGATAACGTGGCGGGTGAAACCAGAGCGAATGTTATTCCACTGCACAGCAATCGGGGTCGCGTAGCGGCACGCCGCCGTGCCGATCAACGCACGGACGCCACCCGTCAGCATCCCTCGCTGCTCTCCGATCCGAACGGTGCCGCATCGGCTGAAGAGCTTGCTGCCGTCGTCCGCGAGATAGACGAGCACCGCCGCGCGACCGGCGGGTCGTCCTCCGGTGAGGCGCCGCTCAACGACCTCGCTCAGCGCGTCGCCGCCGTTGCCGGATTCTTCCGGCAGCGGCTGATCGGCGATTACAGCGTCGACGAATTCGGATTCGATCCGCACTTCAACGACGCGATCGTGCGGCCTTTGCTGAGGTTCTTTTTCAACTCGTGGTTCCGGGTCGAGGTCAGCGGTATCGAGAACATCCCGAGCGAGGGCGCGGCACTGGTAGTGGCCAACCACGCCGGAGTGCTGCCGTTCGACGGTCTGATGCTGTCGGTTGCCGTGCATGACGAACACCCGGCACAGCGCGATCTGCGCCTGCTGGCCGCCGACATGGTGTTCGACCTGCCGGTGGTGGGCTCGGCGGCCCGAAAAGCGGGTCACACCATGGCCTGCACGACTGACGCCCACCGGCTGCTGGCGTCCGGCGAACTGACCGCGGTGTTCCCGGAGGGCTACAAGGGGCTGGGCAAGCGCTTCGAGGATCGCTACCGGTTGCAGCGGTTCGGTCGCGGTGGATTCGTCTCGGCGGCCCTGCGTACCAAGGCGCCGATCGTGCCCTGCTCGATCATCGGCTCCGAAGAGATCTACCCGATGCTGACCGATGTGAAGTTGCTGGCGCGGTTGTTGGGTGTGCCCTACTTCCCGGTGACGCCGTTGTTCCCGTTGGCCGGCCCCGCCGGCCTGGTGCCGCTGCCGTCCAAGTGGCGGATCGCGTTCGGTGAGCCGATCCAGACTGCCGATTACTCGCCCAGCGACGCCGAGGACCCGATGGTCACCTTCGAACTGACCGATCAGGTCCGCGAGACGATCCAGCAGACGCTGTACCGGTTGCTGGCCGGTCGTCGCAACATCTTCCTCGGCTGAGGCCGCCCAAAGTCACGCGAGCAGACGGAAAAGCCCCGATTTCGTTCTGAAACCGGGGCTTTCGCGTCTGCTCGCGCAGCGAGTGGAGTTACTTGACCAGGGTGAACTGACAAACGTTGGTGTAGCCGTCGCGGAACAGGTCCGAGCAGCCCCTCAGGTACTTCATGAAGGTCTCGTACTCCTGCTCACCCTTGAGCTCGATGGCCCGCTCCTTGTTGGCTTCCAGCGCGTCGGCCCACGTGTTCAGGGTCGGAACGTAGTTCTTCCCGATGTAGTGGTGGCGCTCGATCTTGAAGCCGGCCTCGGTCGAGTAACGGTCGACCTGCTCCACCTGTGGCAACTTCCCACCGGGGTAGATCTCCCGGAGGATGAAGCTGATGAAGCGCAGCAGGGTCATCGTCGTCTTCAGTCCCATCGCCTTACCCTCTTCGGCGGTGGGCACCACGATGGAGTGCAGCAGCATCCGGCCGTCATCGGGCAGCAAGCTGTAGTACTTCTTGAAGAACGTGGCGTACCGCTCGTAGCCCGCGTCGCCGGCGCCGTCCGCGAAGTGCTCGAACGCTCCCAGCGACACGATGCGGTCGACGGGTTCGTCGAACAGCTCCCAGCCCTGCAAGCGCACCTCTTTGCGGCGCGGGCTGTCCATCTCGTCGAACTTCTGCTGGCAGTGCGCGAGCTGGTTCTCGCTGAGCGTCAGGCCGATCACGTTGACGTCGTAGTGCTCGACGGCGTGCCGCATCGTCGAACCCCAGCCACTGCCGATGTCGAGCAGCGTCATCCCGGGCTCGAGGTTGAGCTTGTCCAGCGCGAGCTTGCGCTTGGCGAACTGTGCCTCTTCGAGCGTCTTGGTCTGCGGCTCATCGATGTTGGGGTTCTCATCGAAGTAAGCGCAGCTGTAGGTCATCGAAGGGTCGAGCCACAGCTTGAAGAATTCGTTGGAACGGTCGTAGTGCGACTGCACCGCCTCGACCGGCGGATGCAGCTGGGTGCCACCCGTTGTGCCTTCTGTCATTAATCCGACGCTACCTGCCGCTATCCAATGGATGCAATTGCGGCCACCGTCGCCTCGGCGTCCGAGTCATGCTGGGCTGCTTCGCCCAACATGGTGACGACACTGGTGATCACCGGCTTGCCTTCGGCATCGGTCACCTCGCTGCGTATTTCGGCCAGAACCGTTCCGTGGGACTGGATGACCGAGTCGAGATAGGTGTCGAAGTGCAACTCGTCGCCGACCACGATCGGCCGGTGGAATTTGAATTTCTGGTCGCGGTGCATGACTCGGGCGATGTTGATCGGGATGCTGAACTTGGTGAAGATCTCGAGCTGAACACGCCGCCCGGCGATGGCCAGGAACGTCAGGGGGGCGGGCAGCGCCTCGTAGCCGGCCTCGGCGGCGACGGCTTCGCTGTGGTGAATCGGGTTGTCGTCTTTGACCGAAAGGGCGAATTCACGGATCTTTTCGCGCCCCACCACGAAGTAGTCTTCCTGCCGGTAGTGCTTACCGATGATTCCTTCGGCTCCCTGGGGAACTGTCATGACGCTGCTTTCCGATCGAAGAGTTAGCTCAGCGGCGCAGCTTATCAGCGTGATTGACGGCGGGACGCCAACGCGGCCAGTGCGCCACCCGCCGCTCCCAGCGCCAGAGCGGACGGCACACCGATGCGGGCGGCCTTGCGGGCGGTCCGGAAGTCGCGGATCTCCCACCCTCGTTCCCGGGCCAGGCTGCGCAGTCGGGCGTCGGGATTGATCGCGACCGCGGTGCCCACCAGGGACAGCATGGGCACGTCGTTGAAGCTGTCGGAGTAAGCGGTGCAGCGCTTGAGGTTGAGGCCCTCCCGGATGGCCAGCGAACGCACCGCATGGGCCTTGCCGGTGCCGTGCAGAATGTCGCCCACCAGCCGGCCGGTGAAGATCCCGTCAACCGATTCGGCCACGGTGCCCAGGGCACCGGTAAGGCCCAGCCGACGGGCGATGGTCGACGCGAGTTCGTAGGGGGTGGCGGTGATGAGCCACACCTGCTGACCGGCGTCGAGGTGCATCTGGGTGAGCTCGCGGGTGCCCGGCCAGATCTTGTCGGCGATGATCTCGTCGTAAATCTCGTCTCCGAGGCGCACCAGCTCGTCGACCGACCGGCCCTCGATGAAGGCCAGCGCTTTGCGCCTTCCGGCCGCGACGTCGTTGCTGTTCTCCTTGCCGAGTACCTGGAACTTGGCCTGGGCGTAGACGAATCCGAGGACGTCGCGGTAGGTGAAGTAGTCGCGGGCGGCCAGCCCGCGGCCGAAGTGCACCGCCGACGAGCCCTGGACCAGGGTGTTGTCGACGTCGAAGAACGCGGCTGCGGTCAGGTCGATGGGCGGCTGCGGACGGTCACTCGGTTCATTGGCCGCGATGTCGGCCAGGGCACGTTCGGCGCTGGCATCGGCTGCCAGCGACTCCAGGTCGACGCGACCGCTCACGGGTTCAGAGGAAGCCATGGAAGACATGAGCCAAACCTCCAAGTCGCTGGGTAGCTGTCGAGCCGACATCAACCCTATCCGTCCACAGCCAGGCAAATGTCAGACTGGTGGCCATGGTCACGTCCGCGAGCCGACCGCAGGTGCACCTGTTGACCCGCGCCGGTTGCGCCATCTGTGACCGGGTTCATGCGCGGCTGGCCGAACTGGCCGACGAGCTCGGCTTCGATCTGGACAGCACCGACGTGGACGCCGAGGCGCAGGCGGGAAATCCCGGGCTGCGAGCCGAATTCGGAGATCGGCTGCCGGTGGTCCTGCTGGACGGCCGGGAGCACAGCTACTGGGAGATCGACGAGCCGCGGTTGCGTGCCGACCTTACGGCCCGGTGACCGTCAGCGCTGATTATTTGGTAGCCCACCTGACAACCGTCTACCGTAGGTAGTAGTTCACTTTCCGACGCTGCAAGGGAGCGGGCCAGGTGATGCTGCCGTGAGCATCCTGCTCTTCGGGGTTTCGCACCGCAGTGCGCCGGTCTCCGTGCTGGAACAACTCAGTATCGATGAGTCCGATCAGGTCAAGATCGTTGACTCGGTGCTGCAGTCGCCGCTGGTCAGCGAGGCCATGGTGCTCTCGACGTGCAACCGTGTCGAGGTCTACGCCGTGGTCGAGGCGTTCCACGGCGGACTATCGGTGGTCGGGCAGGTGCTCGCCGAGTACTCCGGGCTCCCGATGAGCGATCTGACCAAGCACGCCTACGTGCGCTACAGCGAGGCTGCCGTCGAGCACCTGTTCGCGGTGGCCAGCGGTCTGGATTCGGCGGTGGTCGGCGAGCAGCAGGTACTGGGGCAGGTGCGCCGCGCCTACGCCTCTGCGGAGGCCAACAGCGCGGTCGGTCGGGTGTTGCACGAGCTCGCCCAGCGCGCGCTGTCGGTGGGCAAGCGGGTGCACTCCGAGACGGCGATCGACGCCGCCGGCGCCTCGGTGGTGTCGGTCGCGCTGGACATCGCCGAACGCAAGCTGGGCACGCTCACCGGCAAGACTGCCGTGGTGGTCGGCGCCGGAGCGATGGGCGCCCTCGCGGCCGCCCACCTGACGCGCGCGGGCATCGGCCGGGTGCATGTGCTGAACCGGTCGCTGGCCAGGGCCACCCGGCTGGCGGACCGGATCGAGGCGTCCGGCGTGCCGGCCGAGGCGCTGACGCTGGATCGGCTCGCCGAGGCGCTGGCCGACGCCGACGTGGTGGTCAGTTGTACCGGAGCCGTCAGCCCGGTGATCTCGCTGGCCGACGTACACCACGGCCTGGTCAACGCGCGCCGGGACGAGGCTGCAAAACCCCTGATCATCTGCGATCTCGGAATGCCCCGCGACGTCGACCCGGCAGTGGCCGGGTTGCCCGGCGTCCTGGTAGTCGACGTGGACCGGGTGCAACACGAACCGTCGGCGCATGCGGCGGCCGCCGATGTCGACGCGGCGCGCCACATCGTCGCCGCGGAAGTGGCGGCCTACCTGACCGGGCAGCGAATGGCCGAGGTCACCCCGACCGTCACCGCGCTGCGCCAGCGCGCCGCCGACGTCGTCGAGGCCGAACTGCTGCGCCTGGACAACCGGCTGCCCGGCCTGGACTCAGCCGAACGCGAAGAGGTGGCCCGCACGGTGCGCCGAGTGGTGGACAAGCTGCTGCATGCACCCACGGTGCGGATCAAGCAGCTGGCCAGCGCACCCGGCGGCGACAGTTACGCCGAGGCGCTGCGCGAACTCTTCGAACTGGAACAAACCGCTGTCGACGCTGTTGCCACCGCCGGTGAATTGCAGGTTCTGGCAACGGAATTCGACAACCCTGCGGCCGAGTGACCGATTGGCACACGTGATCCGGATAGGCACTCGGGGCAGCCTGCTGGCCACCACCCAGGCCGCGACCGTCAGGGACGCTCTCATCGCCAACGGCCATCCCGCCGAGTTGGTGACGATCAGCACAATTGGGGACCGGTCGTCGGCACCGATCGAAGAGTTGGGTGTGGGCGTCTTCACCACCGCACTGCGCGAGGCGATGGAGCAGGGCCGCGTCGACGCGGCGGTGCACTCCCACAAGGATTTGCCGACCGCCGAAGACCCCCGGTTCACCATCGCGGCCATTCCGCCGCGCAACGACCCCCGCGACGCCCTGGTGGCCCGCGACGGGTTGGTGCTCGGAGAGTTGCCGGCCGGGTCGCTGGTGGGGACGTCGTCGCCGCGGCGGGCCGCACAGCTTAGAGCACTGGGTCTCGGTTTGGAAATCCGCCCCCTACGAGGCAACCTAGATACCAGGTTGAACAGGGTAAGCAGTGGTGATCTTGACGCCGTCGTGGTGGCCCGGGCCGGGTTGGCCCGACTGGGCCGTCTCGGCGACGTCACCGAGACGCTCGAGCCGGTGCAGATGTTGCCAGCACCTGCTCAGGGAGCTCTCGCCGTCGAATGCCGGTCCGACGACAGTCGCTTGGCGGCGGTGTTGGCCGAACTGGACGACGCCGACACACGTGCGGCGGTCACCGCGGAGCGCACCCTGCTCGCCGAATTGGAGGCCGGTTGCTCGGCACCGGTGGGCGCGATCGCGGAAGTGGTCGAGTCCATCGATGAGGAGGGGCGGGTCTTCGAAGAGCTGTCGCTGCGCGGCTGCGTGGCGGCACTCGACGGATCCGATGTGATCCGCGCGTCTGGCATCGGCAGATCCGATCGGGCACGGGAGTTGGGCATCTCGGTAGCCGCGGAGCTGTTCGAACTGGGCGCCGCAGAGTTGATGAGGGGAGCGCGGGAAGACCCCGCGCGAGGAAGTTGAAAGAGACTTGGGAGCGACAACGATGACGCGAGGGCGTAAGCCGACACCGGGCCGGATCACGTTCGTGGGCTCCGGTCCTGGCGACCCCGGGCTGCTGACCACCCGGGCTGCCACGGTGCTGGCGAACGCGGCCTTGGTGTTCACTGACCCCGATGTGCCCGAGGCGGTGCTGGCGCTGATCGGCAAGGATCTGCCTCCGGTGTCCGGCCCGGCCCCCGCCGAGACGGCGCCGGCCAGCGCGGATACCGCCGCCGGTTCGTCCAGCCCGGAAACCGCCGCCGCGGTGATCTCGGAAGGCCCGGACGTGCGTCCCGCGCTCGGCGATCCCGCCGAGGTCGCGAAAACGCTGACCGCGGAAGCCCGCTCGGGCGCCGACGTGGTCCGGTTGGTGGCCGGCGACCCGCTGTCGGTGGACGCGGTGATCACCGAGGTCAACGCCGTCGCTCGCGCTCACCTGCACGTCGAGATCGTGCCCGGCCTGGCCGCGACCAGTGCGGTGCCGACCTACGCCGGGTTGCCGCTGGGCTCCTCGCACACCGTCGCCGACGTGCGCGGGGACGTCGACTGGGAGGCGCTGGCCGCCGCGCCCGGCCCGCTGATTCTGCAGGCCACGGCGTCGCATCTGGCTGACGCTGCGCGCACCCTGATCGACCATGAGCTGTCCGACAGCACGCCGTGCGTGGTGACCGCGCAGGGCACCACCTGCCAGCAGCGTTCGGTGGAAACCACGCTGCAGGGCCTGACCGATCCGGCCGTCCTGGGCGGCGGAACGGACCCGGCCGGACCGTTGACCGGCCCGTTGGTGGTCACCATCGGCAAGACGGTGGCCAGCCGGTCCAAGCTGAACTGGTGGGAGAGCCGGGCCCTGTACGGCTGGACCGTGCTGGTGCCCCGTACCAAGGACCAGGCCGGCGAGATGAGCGAGCGGCTGACGTCGTACGGCGCGCTGCCCATCGAGGTGCCGACCATCGCCGTGGAGCCGCCCCGCAGCCCCGCGCAGATGGAGCGTGCGGTCAAGGGCCTGGTGGACGGCCGGTTCCAGTGGGTGGTGTTCACCTCGACCAACGCGGTCCGTGCGGTGTGGGAGAAGTTCGGCGAGTTCGGTCTGGACGCCCGCGCATTCTCCGGTGTCAAGATCGCCTGCGTCGGTGAGTCGACGGCAGACCGGGTGCGCGCCTTCGGGATCAGTCCCGAGCTGGTGCCGTCCGGGGAGCAGTCGTCGATGGGCCTGCTCGACGAATTCCCGCCCTACGACAGCATTTTCGACCCGGTGAACCGGGTGCTGCTGCCGCGTGCGGACATCGCCACCGAGACGCTGGCCGAGGGCCTGCGTGAGCGTGGCTGGGAGATCGAGGACGTGACCGCCTACCGGACCGTGCGGGCTGCCCCGCCGCCGGCGTCCACCCGGGAGATGATCAAGACGGGTGGCTTCGACGCGGTGTGCTTCACCTCCAGCTCCACCGTGCGCAACCTTGTCGGCATCGCCGGCAAGCCGCACGCGCGGACCATCATCGCCTGCATCGGGCCCAAGACCGCCGAGACCGCGGCCGAGTTCGGCTTGCGGGTGGATGTCCAGCCGGAGACCGCCGCGGTGGGTCCCCTGGTCGACGCGCTGGCCGAGCACGCTGCTCGGTTGCGCGCCGAAGGCGCCCTGCCGCCGCCGCGCAAAAAGAGCCGCCGGCGATGACTCATCTTGCGTTGACTCTGCGTGAGTGGCGCAAGTGTGCGAGTGACCTCCGCCCTCAACGCAGAGTCGCCGGACAAGAATGAGGCAGCGGCCGCGCCGGCTCCGCTCCACCCCGGCGATGCGTCGCCTGGTGGCCGAAACGTCCTTGGAGCCAAGGCATTTGGTGCTGCCGATGTTCGTCGCCGACGGCATCGACGAACCGCGGCCGATCTCCTCCATGCCGGGTGTGGTGCAACACACCCGCGACTCGTTGCGCAGTGCCGCGGCCGACGCGGTCGCCGCCGGTGTCGGTGGACTCATGCTCTTCGGTGTGCCCTGTGCGCAGGACAAGGACGCGGCAGGCTCGGCCGGCACCGATCCGGACGGCATCCTCAACCGGGCGTTGCGGGATCTCTCGAAGGATCTCGGCGACGCCACCGTCCTGATGGCCGACACGTGTCTGGACGAGTTCACCGAGCACGGGCACTGCGGGGTGATCGACGAGCGGGGCCGGGTGGACAATGACGCCACCTTGGTTCGTTATGTGGAATTGGCTGTGGCACAAGC
The DNA here is from genome assembly GCF_030755175.1 of Mycobacterium sp. TY814. NCBI lineage: Bacteria > Bacillati > Actinomycetota > Actinomycetes > Mycobacteriales > Mycobacteriaceae > Mycobacterium > Mycobacterium sp. TY814. The sequence goes on along the minus strand of NZ_JAUFRY010000001.1, from coordinate 2,145,230 downwards.
GGAGTCGGGTGCGCATGTGGTAGGTCCGAGCGGCATGATGGACGGCCAGGTGGGGGCGATCCGGGACGGCCTGGACGCCGCGGGTTACTCCGACGTCGCGATCCTCGCGTACGCCGCCAAGTTCGCCTCGGCGTTCTACGGCCCGTTCCGCGAGGCCGTGGCCTCCAGCCTGTCCGGTGACCGGCGCACCTATCAGCAGGAGCCGGGCAACGCGCGCGAGGCGCTGCGCGAGGTCGGGCTGGATCTCGACGAAGGCGCAGACATGGTCATGGTCAAGCCCGCGCTGGGGTACCTGGACGTGCTGGCGGCAACCGCCGGCGTCTCCCCGGTGCCGGTGGCGGCCTACCAGGTTTCGGGAGAGTACGCGATGATTTGTGCGGCGGCGGCCAACAATTGGATCGACGAACGTGCCGCGGCACTGGAGTCGTTGACCAGTATCCGACGTGCGGGGGCTGACTTCGTGCTGACCTACTGGGCCGCCGACGCGGCGAGGTGGCTGGCGTGACGGAGGCGCACATGGAATCTGCAGACGAGCGGGGGGACAAGCCCGCTGACAAGCCCCTGTTCTACGAGTCCGGTGCGAGCTGGTACTGGGTGCTGGCGGGACCACTGTCGGCGGCCTCGCTGATCTACATCCAGCACGTCAACCACGTCCCGATCTCCTTCCTCGTTCCGTCCGTCTTCCTGGTCTTGGTGTCGGCGTTCGTGGCGCTGCAGGTCAAGGCTGCGCGGATCCACACCTCGGTCGAGCTGACCGAAGACGCTCTGCGCCAGGGCACCGAAACCATCCTGGTGCGCGAGATCCTCAAGGTGTTCCCCGAGGCCGAGAACTCGGTGAAATCGGACAAGCCGCTGGCCAGGTGGCAGTCGGCGCGGGCGCTGGGCGAATTGGTGGGGGTGCCGCGTGGCCGCTACGGCATTGGACTCAAGCTCACCGGCGGGCGCACCGCGCAGGCGTGGGCGCGCCGGCATCGCCACCTGCGTGACGCCCTCACGCCGCTGGTGGAGCGGCGGGTCGGTCCCTACGTCGCCGAGGTTGCCGACGAGATGGACCCGTTCGACGACGACAACGAGTCGATCCTGTGACGACCCGCGCGATAGTGGAGTTGGCGCTGGCGGCGGCCGCCCTGGTGGCCACGGGGTTCAGCTGGTTGCAGACACGGTCGACGATCGCCGTGGCGCCCGTCGCAGACGGGCAGCCGACCACCATGTCGGTGGTCTACGACCCGCAGCAACTGGTGCTGACACTGTTGCTGGCGTCCGTCGCCGGAATTTTCGCCGTCCTCGGCCTGATCCGGCTCCGGCGGGCTAAGCCGACTTCTTGACCAGCGGCAGAACCAACTGGCGGCGCCAGTTGATGCCGTCGGCCAGGTAGCGCAGCGCCTCATGAACCGAACGGGTCACCGGGAAAGGCGCCTCGGCGGGGTCGCCGCAGTCGCCCAGCAGCGCGTTGACGACGGGGTTGGCGACGACCATCCACTCCACGCCGGCGGCTCGGCATTCCTCATCGACGACGCTGAAAAGTGCGATCCCGGCCGACGAGAAATGGGTAACGGTGCTCAGATCGAGTACCACGGGATTGTCGCTGAGCACGAAACGCCGCACGTGCTCGCCGATTTGGTCGACGTTGACGGCATCGATCTCGCCGCTGATGGTCACCACGGTGGCCAGGTGCCGGCAATGAGCCCGAATCTGGGCGCCACTGAGGTCGATTGCACCCGAAAAGTCGGCGGTGCTCGAAACGCGTCGTGTGATCGCGGTAGTCATCAAAGAGCCCCACTTCCCCTCGGTGGGCCGACCAGTGAGCCGACCGAACCCTGCACTCTAAAGTGCCCGCTAAACCTAAGGGGACCGGTAGCCACGACTAACTCTTTGCTAAGAAGCGGCTCGTCCACCGGCCGCAGGGCTGCGCTGTTAGGCTGCCGGTTGCTAGTCGGGGGGCTTGTGAGCGGGCGAGAACGCTTCGGTTGGCCGGTGAATTGACGCAAGAAACAGCAGACAGCAAGAGTCCAGGCGGGAAGAACGTCGTGCCCAGCGTAGAGATGAAGGCTGCAATCCGCGGGGAGATCAAGGCCCTGACCGGACTGCGCATCATCGCGGCGCTGTGGGTGGTGCTCTTCCACTTCCGTCCGATGCTGACCGATGTCTCGCCCGAGTTTCGCGAGAACCTGGCGCCGGTGCTCAACTGCGGCGCCCAGGGCGTCGACCTGTTCTTCATTCTCAGCGGTTTCGTACTGACCTGGAACTACCTCGACCGGATGGGCGGGGAATGGTCGACGCGCGCCACCGTGCACTTCCTGTGGCTGCGGCTGGCCAGAGTCTGGCCGGTGTACCTGCTCACCATGCACCTGGCCGCCCTGATCGTCATCCTCAGCCTGCACGTCGGGCACGTGCCGTTGCCCGAGGTAAGGGACCTCACCGCGATCAGCTACGTCCGTCAGGTCCTGCTGGTGCAGTTGTGGTTCGAACCGTTCTTCGACAACACCAGCTGGGACGGGCCGGCCTGGTCGATCAGCGCGGAATGGCTGGCCTACCTACTGTTCGGCGTGATCGTGCTGGTGATCCTGCGGTTCGAGCGGACTACCCGGGCGCGGAGCCTGATGGTGCTGGCCTTCGCGGCGTGTCTGCCGCCGGTCGTGCTGTTGCTGGCCAGCGGCTATTTCTACACGCCGTGGAGCTGGCTGCCGCGCATCGTCACTCAGTTCATCGCCGGCGCGCTGGCGTGTGCCGCGGTGCGCAGGCTGCGGCTCAGTACCCGGGCCCGATACGTGGCCGGCTACCTGTCGCTCGTTCTCGTGGCCGCGATGGTGGGAATCCTCTACTGGTTCGATGCGCACCCGATCAGCGGCGTGGTGGACAGCGGCGGCGTGGTGGACGTGCTGTTCGTGCCGCTGGTGATCACGCTGGCCATCGGCCTCGGCAGCCTGCCCTGGGTGCTGTCGACGCGACTGATGGTGTACGGCGGGGAGATCTCGTTCTGCCTGTACATGGTTCACGAGCTGGTGCACACCGTGTGGGGCTGGGCGGTGCTGCAGTTCGACATCACGCCCCAGGACAACCCATGGAAATGGAACGTGATCGGGCTGATCGTGATCGCGTTGCTGCTATCGAGCTTGATGTACCACTTTGTTGAGGAGCCGGCCCGGCGCTGGATGCGCAGGATGATCGGCGCCAGAGCCGCGCCTGCGGGGACTCAGCCGGACGATTCGCCCATCGCCAAGCGGCATCCGATCGATGGTGCGTTGTCCGGGGTGACGCCGCGGGCGGGGTGAGAGGCCTGCCCCCGCAGGAACTGAGCCTGAATCGGCAGGTCATGCGCAGCTGGTGATGGCCCTCCCGGCAGCTTTGACTGCGCGGGATTCGGCACACGAACTCACTTTGTATGCATTCGTGGATCTTATCTGTGAATGCATCGAATTTATTAACGTCGACGCAGTTTATTGCTTATCCTTGCCTCCGGCAACGTCGCTGCGTGCGGCGTTGTGGCCGTAGCGACGTGTTCCGATCGACGGCAGTCGAGCCTTCCAGAAGTCGGACATCGCCGCACGGTGGCTTGTCGGAGAGGGTTCGCCATGTCCTTTTTCATCACGTCTGCCCCGTGGGTGTCCGCGGCGGCCGGGGAGCTGAGCCGGGTCGCGTGGTCGGTGAACCAGGCCAATCTTGCCGCCGCGTTCCCCACGGCAGCGCTGCTGCCTGCGGCTCAGGACGAGATATCGACGGCAATTGCGTCGCTGTTCGGCGACCATGCCCGGGAATACCAGGCCGTGAGTAAGCAACTGGCTGCTCTGCAGAGCCAGTTCGTCCAGACGCTCGATGCTTCAGCTGCCGCTTACGCGGCAGCTGAAGCGGCCAACGAGCTTCAGTTGGCGGGCGAAGGACTGCTTGCCGCCGTAAACGCGCAGACCCAGAACTTGGTGGGCCGGCCATTGATCGGCAACGGTGCCGACGGCGCGCCGGGCACCGGACAGGCCGGTGCTGCTGGCGGGATCTTGATCGGCAACGGTGGCGCCGGTGGCTCGGGCGCGACGGGTCAGGCTGGAGGTAACGGCGGTGCCGCCGGCCTGTTTGGCAACGGCGGAGCGGGCGGTGCCGCCGGATTGGGCGCGGCACCTGGCAGAGGGGGCGCCGGGGGTCTGTTTTACGGCAACGGGGGTGCCGGCGGGCAGGCGGCATTCGGCGGTAGCGGTGGCGGCGGTGGTTCCGCCGGGCTTTTCGGCGACGGCGGCGCCGGTGGCGCCGGCCGTCAAGGCGGCAGCGGCGGAGCGGGTGGGTGGCTGTACGGGGACGGCGGCGACGGCGGGACCGGCCTCGATGCTGGTTCTGGTGGGCGAGGCGGTAACGCCGGGTTGTTTGGCAATGGCGGTGCCGGAGGCGCTGGCGGCGCCGGCAAGGGCCTGATCGGCCGCGGTGGCAGTGGTGGCCATGGTGGATCTGGCGGGCTGCTGTACGGCGATGGTGGTGCCGGCGGCGCCGGCGGCAATGGGGTCAACGGCACCGATGGCGGTGCCGGTCTGTTCGGAACTTCCGGTGGCGATGGCGGTGTCGGCGGAACTGGCGGTCGCGGTTCGCGACTCTTCGGCGTGGGAGGCATCGGCGGGGCCGGAGGTCAGGGCGGTGCCGGCGGCTCCGGCGGTGACGGCCTGGCCATGTTTACGCCGGGCTTCAATGGCCAGGACGGTGGTAGCGGCGGCAACGGCGGAGCTGGAGGATCCGGCGGAACCGGGGGTGCCGGGGGGCTGATCAACAGCCTCTTCGCCGCGGCAGCAGGACACGGTGCCGGCGGCGTGGGCGGCGCTGGTGGCATCGGTGGCAGCGCCGGCGATGGCGGAGCCGGCGCGGCCGGGGACGCGAACATAAATGCCGGAGCCGGGGGCAACGGTGGAAATGGAGGTAACCCCGGCGCCGGTGGTGTCGGTGGGCTCGGCGGTTTCGGTGCCGAGGGCGTCCGGGCCGCCCACGGTGCCTCCGGTGCCGCACCCAGCAGCGGCGGCAACGGCGGGATCGGCGGCCGTGGTGCCGACGCCACCGCAGCGGGCGGCAAGGGCGGAGCCGGCGGCATGGGCGGCCACGGCGGCGCTTACGGCAATGGCGGCACCGGCGGCGACGGCGGTAACGGCGCAGCGGGCACTTCGTACGCGACTTTCAGCGCCACGCCCGTCCACGGCGGAATCGGCGGTGACGGCGGCGCCGGCGGCGCGGGCGGCAACGGCGGATCACTGGCCGGGACGGCCGGAGCCGGTGGGGCCGGCGGCAATGGCGGCAGCGGTGGGTCGGGTAGCAACGGAATCAACGGAGCTGCCGGAGCATCGCCCGGTGCCAGGGGCGCAGACGGCACCGCCAGTGGTAACGGCGGAGCGGGCGGCGCAGGGGGCGATGGAGGCGCCGGAGGCTTCAACGCCGCAGGTCAGAGTGGTGTTCACGGAGTGGGCGGAAAAGGCGGTGACGGCGGGGCCGGCGGTATCGCCGGAAACGGCGGCGCCGGAGCCGATGGGCAGGAGTTCCTCAACAACGGCGACGGGGGAGCGGGCGGAAACGGCGGCGACGCCGGTAGGGGCGGCACCGCCGGAGTTGGCGGGAGCAGCGGTGGCACCGAGCGGGCCGCCAGCGGCAAGGACGGAATGACTGTCGCCAGCGGCAACGGCGGCAGTGGTGGTAACGGTGCCAACGCCGGTTTGTCCGGTACCAACGGTGGGGCAGGCGGCGCCGGTGGACATGGCGGCAGCCATGGCAGCGGAGGCACCGGCGGCCGTGGCGGCGACGGCGCCACCGGCAGCCCGGCTACAGGTGGCTTTGCCCCCGGTAATGGCGGTCCCGGCGGTGCCGGCGGCGCGGGTGGGGCGGGCGGCAACGGCGGAACTGAGCAGGGTAATGCCGGTAGCGGTGGTAGTGGCGGCAACGGCGGCAGAGGAGCCGACGGCGGCATCGGTTTTGACGGCTTCGCCGGCTCCAAAGCGGGGGCCGACGGTGGTAAGGGTGTCAGCGGAGGCAATGGCGGTCAGGGTGGCGCCGGCGGCGACGGCGGGGCCGCTGGTACGGCGAACGCTGGTGCAGCAGGTGCACACGGGATTGGCGGTAAGGGCGGCGCCGGTGGAAACGGCGGTACACCCGGTAATGGCGGCAAGGGCGCGGACGGTGCCTGGAACGTTAATTCCGGCGCCGGCGGCCGCGGGGGCGACGGCGGTAACCCGGGTACCGGTGGCAAGGGCGGCGCCGGCGGGTCAAGCGGCGGCGGCACCTACGCCGACAGGGGTGCGGATGGCAGCGTGCCGACCACCGGCGGCAACGGTGGTAACGGCGGTAAGGGCGCAGACTCGCTCGCCATAGCCGGCGTTGGCGGCACGGGCGGGGCAGGTGGCAACGGCGGGACCTATGGCAACGGTGGCGCAGGTGGGGCCGGAGGTCAGGGCGGATTGGGCGCCAGCGGCGCTGACGGCGGGCAAAATGCTGACGGCAGCGGCCGCACCGGTGGCACCGGTGGTCTCGGCGGCCTGGGTGGGGACGGCGGAAAGGGCGGCAACGGCGGAACCTTGGGCGGTCGCGGCGGTGACGGGGGCGTCGGCGGCAAGGGCGGCGAGGGCGGCATCGGCGGGCGCGGTGGCACCGGAGCCAATGGCCGCCTTCCAGGTTCGGACGGTATGAACGGTGGCGACGGCGGCATCGGCGGACAGGGTGGCGCCGGCGGTGGCGGCGGCCAAGGCGGTATCGGTACCAACGGAAACGGCCAGCGAGGTGTTGGCGGTGACGGCGGCACCGGCGGTACCGGAGGCTTCGCCGGCGACGGCGGCAACGGCGCACGTGGACAATCCGGATTCGATGGCGGCAACGGAGGCAACGGCGGCAATGGCGGTAACCCCGGCCAGGGTGGCCAGGGCGGATTCGCCGGCAACGGCTCCAGCAAGGGCAATGTCGGAGCCAACGGAGCTATCCCTACCGGCGGCGGCAACGGTGGCAACGGCGGGGCCGGTGAGAATGGTTTCGCTGGTGACGGCGTCAACTCCGGCAACGGCGGCAATGGCGGCCGCGGCGGCGACGGCGGCGCGGTCGGAAACGGTGGCGCCGGGGGGCGCGGCGGAAACGGCGGTGTGGGCGATCAGGGGAAGGCGGGCGCGACGGTCGTACACGGCCAGACCGCCGTTCCGGCGGGCGGAACAGGCTACAACGGTGGTAATGGCGGTAACGGCGGCGCGGGCGGCAACGGCGGCCGCCTGGCCGGCAACGGCGGGGCCGGGGGGGCTGGGGGCGCCGGAGGCGATGGTGGCACAGGCGGCGCCGGCGGCAACGGTGAAAACGGGACTGTCAGCCAACATGACGGTGTATCGGCCGGCTCAGGCGGTCTGGGCGGGAAAGGCGGCCGTGGCGGTATCGGCGGCAACGGCGGAATCAGCCTGAGTGGCAAGGGTATTGATGGTGCAGGAGGGGACGGTGGCGCCGGTGGTCTGGGCGGCGACGGTGGCCGCGGCGGGCGCGGCGGCAATGCCTACGACGCGACAGGTACGGTCGGGCCCGGCAATGGTGGATGGGGCGGCAAGGGCGGCTCCGGCAACTTCGGTGGCGATGGTGGTGCCGGTGGCACGGGCTCCAGCATCGGCAAACAGGGTGGCACTGGAATTCAAGGCAACGGCGGTGGTGGCGGCGCCGGCGGCAATGGCGGTAAAGGCCAGGACGGCATCCTGGTCTACCAGGGCGGTGGTGGTGGCCGAGGCGGTGCCGGAGGCATCGGTTACATCGGTGGCGACGGCGGCGTCGGCGGCACCGGCGGGACCGGCGGATCTTCTGGCGGGATCAACACTGCGCAGACGGGCGGGAAGGGCGGCAACGGCGGCGACGGCGGCGACGGAACGTTGCGCGGCGGTGATGGTGGACCCGGAGGCAGCGGTGGTACTGGCGGCAATGGTTCCAACTCACCCTTGAGCTCTTCCAGCGGCGCCTTCGGTGGGCTTGGTGGCACCGGCGGCACTGGCGGTAACAACGGCGATGCAGGTTTCCCTGGCGGTCCCGGCAAACCCCCCACCGACAGCGTCGACGGCGACCCGGGCATTGTGGGTGGTTTAGGCGGTGCCGGTGGAACCGGAGGGCTAGGCCGGCTCCGTTTCTGAGGTACGGATTGCCAGTGACGGTGCCTCGCACCCCAGGTTCGGGCCGATGAATGGCGCGAGACAATGTTGCGGCCTCCCATGACTACGACGGAAGGCGAAACCCGAAGTCCCAGAACGCAAGGCCGGCGCCGCAAGCGAGTCAACCGCGTGTTCGCGCCGGACGCTCGTACGATTTCAGGTAGATCCCTTCCAGGTGTTGACAGTGGAGGTCGCAGTGACTCGGCTGGCCACCTTCGCCATCAGACTCGGGGTGCTGGTGGCCCTGGCTTTGCCATGCCTGTTCCAACCGGTCCAGGACCGGCCGTACCGGACGCTGACGCTGGACCTGCGGCTCAAACCTGTCGCTGTGATCGGCGACTCCTATACCACCGGCACCGACGAGGGCGGCATCGGCCCGAAATCGTGGACCGCCCGCACGTGGCGCACGCTCACCGCCCCTGGCCTGCGCATCGCCAGTGACGTGGCCGCCGAGGGCAGAGCCGGGTACGGGACGATCGGCGACCACGGCAGCATCTTCCAGGACCTGACCGCCAGGGCGGTCAAGCCGGAAGACGTCCTGGTGGTGTTCTTCGGCTCCCGCAACGACCAGGACGTCGACCCGGTGCTGCTGGCCCAACGCGTCCATGCCACGTTCGCTCTGGCGCGGCGGCGGGCGCCGGCGGCGCGGTTCCTGGTGGTCGGACCGCCGTGGCCGACGGCCGATGTGCCGGTGCCGGTACTGGTGATTCGCGACGTGCTGGCCGGTGCCGCATGGGCCGCGGGCGCGGATTTCGTCGACCCGATCGGGGACCGCTGGTTCGTGGACCGGCCGGATCTGATCGGAGCAGACGGCGTGCACCCCAACGATGCGGGGCATGAGTACATGGCGGAGAAGATGGCGCCGCTCATTCGCTGGCAACTGTCTAGGTGAATCTAGGTGAGACGCCTCGGCGTCCGCCGCTCAACGTATTCAGTTGCGCCGCCGCGGCTTCAGTCTTCTGCGTGCCTCTCGTAATCCCAACGTTCAAGGCGCGCTTGCAATTGCAATAGACCAAGCCCGGCTACCGGCGCGGCTGCTGAAAGCAGGACCACCAGCATCGGACTCATTTCAAAAACCTCCAAAACCCTTCTATTGGTATCACGTTCGCGGCCATCGCATGGTTCATTCGCTGATAATCCACCGTCGTGTCATTCATTTGTTATGGCTCGATCGGCCAATGCGCCGATGACGGGAGCCAGGAGCTGTGCGTACTCGGTGGTCACGTGGTTGTCGTCGCGGAACACGAGGGTGTTCCCGACGATCAGCGGGCAGCGCTCCGGGCTACAGAACAGGTCGGTGAGGTCCGCGTAGGAGCCGCCGGCTGCGGTCGTCACTCGTTGTTCGGCGCCGATGCCGTCGCCGTTGACCGCCGCCGCTCGCGCCGGTGCACAGGCGCCGGCGTCGTCCAGATGAGCGGACAGGCACGTCGGCGCTGACGATTGCGGGTCGGCGACCGGGCCCAGCACCAGCACCCGCGATCCCATCCCGCGCAGCTGGGCCACCACTGTGGCCAGGGCCTTGATCCACGCCGGGTCGTAGGAGGCGAAGCTGAAGTCGGCGTGGTAGCGCCGGCTCATGCTCAGGATCACCAGCTGCGGCGGCTTGGCCGCCAGCCGGTTCACGATCTCTCCACGCCACTGCTCGCACTCGCTGTACTTGCGCCCCAGATAGGGACTGACGATTGGGATGTCCAGGAAGGGGCAGGTGACCTTGGCCATGGTCTCCAGGCGCCAGTGCCGCTGCTCGGCGACCTGCTGCAGCGCCGGATCCCACATCGCCGCGTGCGAGTCGCCGATCAGCGCCACGGTGGGGGTTGACCCGTCCCCGCTTAAGTCCCCTTTGACCGAAGCGCATTCGCTTTGTCCGACGTCACGCCAGGACCGCATGCAGCCGTTGACGAACACCGCGGCCTTGTCCGCCGGCGCCGCGGCCAGCGTCGGAGTGAGGTTGGACGGCACGGCGTGCTGTGCGGCAGCGACCGCGAGCATCTCGCGCGCCTGGGCGAATGCCTGCCGGACCGCCGCTTGCTGCGGAGCGACCTGTGGATCGGGAGCGGGTGGCAGCGCGACGATTCGGGCCTGCGGAGCGGCAACGCCGTGTCCCACCGGCGCCGGCACGGCGGTCAGCAAGACCGCGCACGCGCACACGGCGACTCCGCTGGCGGCACCGGCCACGGCCAGACTGGCCTTCGCCGAACGGCGCAACGCCGCGGCGAACCGGCCGGGATTCTCGACGGCGTGCATCGTGATCACAGCCAGTCCGGCGGACACCGCTGTCGCAGCCAGCCTGCCCGGCAACCCGCCCGGATCACCCAGCAGGGGCGGCAGCAGCAGCAGGACCGGCCAGTGCCACAGGTACCAGGAATAGGACACCCGGCCGATCGCCCGCATCACCGGCGGGCACAGCACCCGGCCGACGCCCAAACCGCCGGTGACGCAACCGGCGCCGATCACCAGGGCGGTGCCCAGCACCGGCAGCAACGCCGAGGTGCCGGGGTAGGGCGTGTGGGGACCCAGCTGTGTAGAAGTCAGCAGGATCAGCACCAGACCGCCCCAACCCGCCACGGTCGCGGGCAGCAGGGGCAGTCGCTTCCACTGGTTGATCGTCAGCGCAACCAGGCCACCGGCGGCCAGCTCCCAGGCCCGGGTGGGCAGCGAGAAGAACGCCCACGGGGGCGAGGTGCGGGTCCAGATCACCGCGGCCGCCAGCGATGCCGCGCCCACGAGCGTCAACGCCACCAGGTAAGGCGCATGCCGCGGCATGCTGCCGCCGGCCATGCGGCGCGCCAGCCACGCCGTGGCGATGATCAATGCCGGCCACAACAGGTAGAACTGCTCCTCCACGCCCAGTGACCAGTAGTGCTGGAACGGTGAGGGAGGCAGGTCGGAAATCATGTAGTCGGTGCCCTGCGCGGCGAAGCGGTAATTGCCGACGTAGAGCATGCTGGCGATGCCGTCGATGAACACCCGGCGGGCCTGCAACGGTGGCAGGACAGCCGCAGCGACGACGGCGGTCACTACGCCGACGGTGGCTGCCGCCGGTAGCAACCGTCGGGCGCGGGCGGCGTAAAAACGGCCCAGTGCAACGCTTTTGGTGGCCTGCACTTCCCGCCACAGCAATCCGGTGATCAGGAAGCCGGAGATGACGAAGAACACGTCCACGCCGATGTAGCCGCCGGCAATACCGGGGATTCCCGCGTGGTAGAGCACGACGGCGATCACGGCAACGGCGCGCAGACCCTCGATGTCCGGACGGAACGGGGCGCGGTCCTGCTGTTTCACGGGTCAGGTCGCCATCCAGGCGAGTTCGGCGGGCAGCTGCGCCCGCCAGTAGTCGACGTCGTGGCCGCCAGGGGAGAAACTGCCGGCCGGCTTCTGCTTGAGCTGGCTCACGAACTGGCTCGAGGCGAAGAAGAAGCGGTCGCCGATGCCGCAGTCGACCCTGACGGGAATCGAGTTGAGCACCGGCAGGCCGAATACGGTATTGCGGTTCCAGTCGTCGATGCTGTCGAATGCCCCTGGCGCGCTGCCGATATAGGACATGTAGAGCGCCGGGCTGATCGCGCAGATGCCCGCGGTGCGGGCCGGCCCCAGCCGCGCGCCCAGCAGCAGCGCGCCGTACCCGCCCATCGACCAGCCCAGGAAACCCACCCGTGAGGTGTCCATGCCCATCGACGTAAGCATCGGCAGCAGCTCTTCGAGCACCATGGTGCCGGAGTCCTCACCGTTGACGCGCCGGTGCCAATAGCTGTTGGCCCCGCCGTCCACACCGACCACCGCGAACGGCGGCTTGCCCTCGCTGACCAGTTGTGCGAGCGCATCCTCTACGCCGCAGTCCAGCATCATGTTTGCGTCGCCGTCTTTGCCGTGCAGTGCGATCACCGGCCGCAGCATTTTGGTCTGTCCCGGCGGCATGGCGATGACCCAGTTGGTTGTGATGCCGCCGCGGGCGGCCGACACGAACGAGCCGGTGAGTTTGGTGGGCAGCGTCTTGCCTGCGGTGGGCGGGTCGAACGGCGCGGGCGCGGCGGGCGCGGCCAGCGTGGTGAGCGGATCGAGCAGCGCGCTCAGGGCCCAGGCGCCGGCCGCACCGGCGCCGGCGCCGGCACCCATGCGCAGCACCGAACGGCGGGTCAGGTCGGCCACGGTGGTCAATCATGCCGCGCGTACCGGCATTTGACGCCCCTGCCACGCCGTATTGCAAGGCACTCGTAACGACGGCGTGATCCAGCGCCGCCGCAACTGCTAGCGTCCGGTGATGGCGGACGACCGGCATGACGGGGACGACAGAGCCACGCTGAAGCAAGGACTTTCGCAGCGACAGCTCAGCATGATCGCCATCGGCGGGGTGATCGGAGCCGGATTGTTCGTCGGCTCAGGGGTCGTGATCAAGGAGACCGGTCCGGCGGCGTTCCTGACCTACGCGATCTGCGGGCTGCTCATCGTCCTGGTGATGCGGATGCTGGGTGAGATGGCGGCGGCGAACCCGTCGACCGGGTCGTTCGCCGATTACGCCGCGACCGCGCTGGGCGGGTGGGCCGGATTCTCCGTCGGCTGGTTGTACTGGTACTTCTGGGTCATCGTCGTCGGATTCGAAGCGGTTGCCGGCGGCAAGGTGCTCAACTATTGGTTCCCGGCGCCGCTGTGGCTGTCCGCCTTGTGCCTGATGGTGCTGATGACCGCCACCAACCTGTTCTCGGTGTCGTCCTTCGGAGAGTTCGAATTCTGGTTCGCCGGAATCAAAGTCGCGACGATCGTGATTTTCCTCGGGGTCGGGGCGGCCTTCGTTTTCGGGCTGCTGCCCAGCCGTCAGATGGATTTCTCCAACCTGACCTCCCATGGTGGTCTCTTCCCCAAGGGAGTCGCCGCGGTGTTCGCGGCCATTGTGGTGGTGATCTTCTCCATGGTCGGGGCCGAAGTCGTCACCATTGCCGCTGCCGAGAGCCGTGATCCCGCGCGGGCTATCGCGCGGGCGACAAGGTCGGTGGTCGCCCGAATCGTCGTCTTCTTCGTCGGGTCGGTGCTGTTGCTGGTCATCATCATGCCGTGGGACTCGGTCGAACTCGGCGCCTCGCCGTACGTCGCGGCGCTGCGGCGCATGGGGCTGCCCGGGGCCGACCAGATCATGAATGCGGTGGTGCTCACTGCGGTGCTGTCCTGTCTGAACTCGGGGCTGTACACCGCATCCCGGATGCTCTTCGTGCTTGCCGGGCGCAATGAAGCGCCGGCGCGGCTGGTCCGGCTCAGTAGTCGCGGTGTCCCGGCGACCGCGATCGTGTGTTCTTCGCTGGTCGGCTTTCTGTGTGTGTTGATGGCCTGGCTGTCACCGAACACGGTGTTTCTGTTTCTGCTCAACTCGTCCGGTGCCGTGATCCTGTTCGTCTACCTGCTCATCGCTCTCTCGCAGATCATCCTGCGGCGCAGGACTTCTCCGGAGGATCTGCGCGTCAAGATGTGGCTGTTCCCGGTGCTGTCCATCCTGACAGTGCTGGGAATCGTTGCGGTGCTTGTGCAGATGGCGTTCAACCCGGGCACGCGAAGCCAGCTCTGGCTGAGTCTGTTGTCCTGGGTCGTGGTGGCGGCGGTGTACTTCCTGACGCCGTATGTTCGACGTAATAATCTGACGCGCAATCGAATTGACGAACGGGGCTGATCCCGTCAGTGTGGGCCACCGTTGCAGGGGTAACCGGCCAGATCGGGTCGAGACTCATACGCAACAGCCCGGGCAGGCAAACGCCCTTGTCAGCGGGGTCCGCTGACAAGGGCGCTTGATAAAGGCGTCAGGCCGGGGGCCGGGGGGTGGCGGTCGGCTGGATCGCGGCGTCGGTGGTGTTGCGACGCTTGAGCCCGGCGAGCCCGGCCAGACCCAGGAGGCCGGCGAGTCCCCACAGTCCGGTGTTGTCACTGTGCTGGTTGGTGTTGTCGGTGTCGGCCAGCGTGGTGGTCGTTGCGGAGGGAACGGGAGCCTGGTCGACGGCGGCACTTGCCACACCAGCTCCCCCGAACAGAAGTGCGGTTGCGGCGCAGCCGGCAGCCATCGTGTTACGCATGTCATGTACTCCTTTCGGCCGCGAACGGCCGCAAGCGGATCCGAACCAGTTTGATCTAGTTCGTCTGTCGTCGGCGCGAAGTGGATGACTCCGGCGCCGCGGTGCACTGGTACCCCGGCAAGATCGGGTGAAACGTCGTCTCCGCGAAATCGACGAATAGCGAAAAATTCTGTTGCACAGCGAAATAGCGATACTGTGCAGACGCCCGCGCGGCACAACGCACGCTGTTTCGCGCCGATCGCGGTGGGTACTTCCTAAGCCATGGTGTCATTGTGGTTAGCTGACCGCGGCCAAAAACCGTGGGACGGCCGAACCTCCGAATCCGTTGGGGGATCCGCCGATGTCGTAGTGGTCGGGGCCGGTATCACCGGCTTGATTACAGCGGTGCTGCTGGCCCGTGCCGGCAAGGATGTGCTGGTACTAGAGGCACGGTCAGTGGCCGCCGGAGCCAGCGGAAACACCACTGCCAAGATGAGCCTGCTGCAAAGCACACACCTGAGCAAAATCCTTGCGCGGCATGGCCGAAGCACCGCCAGGGCGTATGTCGAGGGCAATCGCGAAGGTATGGAATGGGTGCTGCACCACTGCGACACTCACAACATTGATGTGCAACGGGAGGACGCGTACACCTACGCGCAATCGGCACGGGGTGTGCCTGCGGCGCGCGCGGAATGGCTCGCGTGCAGCGCTGTCGGGCTGCCCGTGACGTGGGACGACCGTGCGGAGGTTCCCTTTCCGTTTCACGGCGGCGTGCGACTGCCTGAGCAGGCGCAGTTCGATCCGGTCCCTTTCCTGGACAGTCTGGTCGTCGAACTGCTCGATCGCGGCGGACGGCTTGCCGAGGGTGCGCGGGTGCGCAAAGTGTCCAGCAGTGGTGATGGGCTCAGGCTGCACGTCAACACCGGCGCAGGCGAACAGACCGCGGACGGCACCGAGGCGGACTCCGAGGTGTTCGCCCGGCAACTCGTGCTGGCAACCGGCATCCCGATTCTCGACCGGGGTGGTTACTTCGCCCGGCTGAAACCGAGCCGGTCCTACTGCATGGCTTACCGGGTGCCGGGTCCGATCACCCGGGCGATGATGATCTCGGCCGACTCGCCGACCCGCTCCGTCCGCTATGCCCCGACCCCGGACGGGGAGGTGCTGATCGTCGGAGGCGCCGGACACCCGGTGGGACGCAAGAAAAGTCCTTCGGTGGCGCTCGCCGAACTCGACGGGTGGACCCGCGAACATTTCCCCGGAGCCGAGCAGACCCATTACTGGTCGGCGCAGGACTACACGCCGATCGATCAGCTGCCCTACGTGGGACCGATTCTGCCGAACAACGAAAAGATATTCGTGGCAACCGGTTTCAACAAATGGGGGATGACCAACGGACCGGCGGCCGCGCTGGCGCTGTCTAGTCGCATTCTGGGCGGCCGGATGGACTGGGCAGGCGCATTTGCCAGCTGGAGTCCGCACGAATTGGCCGGAGTGACCACTGCTTTGAGCGCGAACCTTGAGGTGGGATTCAACCTGGCCCGAGGCTGGGTCACGCCGTCGACGCGAATCGGGCGATCCAGTCCCAAGTCCGGCGGGGTCGTCAGCGGGCCGCCCTGGAACCTGCAGGCGCGGTGTGTGGTCGACGGTGTGGAGCACACGGTGTCTCCCGTTTGCACCCATCTCGGCGGGATCGTGAATTGGAACGATGCTGACCAGGCATGGGAGTGCCCACTGCACGCGTCGCGGTTCGCGCCGGACGGCACCCTGCTCGAGGGCCCTGCCACAACGGACCTGACCAGGTCTAGGTGATCCAGCACCGGGGGCACACTGGCGTCGCGGCGCCCACCCAGCGCATCGGAACGCCAAGTGCCGCTGCGTATTGCGCGAAGTCAGTGTCCTCCCCGGTCGCCGGGGGATTCCGGTGGAGGGCGGCCTATGCCGTGAATCACCCGGTGGCCCAACCCCGTTCGATCGTCTTGACCAGCGCGGTGAGGGTGGCGTTGACCGGGGCGTCGACCCCCACGCGTGCTCCCTGGCGAGGTACCGCGCCGTTGATGACGTCGATCTCGCTGACTCGGCGTGCTTCGTGATCCAGTAGCGCCGAGGGCTTCGCGTCCGGCATGCCGGCGCCGAAGGTGCGGACATGTTCGACGGGGTCGCTGACCTTGATGTCGATGTCCGAAGCGAAGGCCACCCGCCACGCTTCCTTGGCCGCGGCCCGGCTGACCGGGCCCATCTCCGGATCGTCCATGACCTGGCCGACCGTCATTCCGGTCAGCGCACACGGCGCGCTGTAGGCGACATTGCAGATCAGCTTTTCCCACTGCATTGCCGCGATGTCCGTGACTGCCGCGGCGTCGAATCCGGCATCGGCCCAGGCCTGTGCGATCGACTCGACCGTGGACGGGGGCAGCGAGGAATAGGCTCCGAAACGCATGGCGCGCATGGCGTTATGGCGCACATGTCCGGGTGCCACCCGGGCGGCGCCGAACCCGCTGGCGATCCCGACGGCCAATCGCTGGTCGCCCACGATGTCGGCGACGGTGTCCGCTGAGCCCAGGCCGTTCTGAATGGTCAAAACCGACGTCTTGTCGCCCAGCATCGGAACGGCCTGCCGCGCGGCGGTCGCCACGTCAGCGGCCTTGACCGCCAGCACGATCAGGTCCATGGTCTCCGCCGGCGCGACGGTGTTAGCCCGCAGTTGCACCGTCTGGTCGTAATCCGGCCCGGTGACCCGCAGGCCGTGCCGGGCGATCTGGTCGATGCCCGGTTGGTGCCGGTCGACGACCAGTACCTCGTTGCCCGCGGCGGCGAGTTTGGCGGCGTAGATGGAACCCATTGCACCGCAGCCGATTACCGCCACTTTCATCGCTGTGCTCCTAAGCTGTCAGTTCGGCGATCGCCTCGGCCAGGCCGTGCTTGAGTTCCAGCCCGAAGCCCGGTGCCTGCGTCGGCGTGATCCTGCCGTCGCGCACCGCGCAGCCTTCTGAGTAGCCCCCGAACGGCTGGAAGACACCAGGGTAGGACTCGCAGCCACCCAAACCCAGTCCGGTGGCAATGTGCAGATTGATCAGGTGGCCGCCGTGTGGGTAGGCGAAGCGGCGGTCGAACCCGTGCGCTTCGAGTACCTCGAGCATCCGCGCGTACTCGGTCAGGCCATAGCTCAGCCCGGCATCCATCTGGAAGATGTCCCGGCCGGACCGCATGCCCCCATACCGGACCAGGTTGACCACGTCGGGCACCGAGAACAGGTTCTCCCCGGTGGCGATCGCGCCGCCGTAACAGTCCGCCACCGCGCGGTTGAGCTCGAAATCCAGCGGATCGCCCGGCTCTTCGTACCAGCGCAACCGGTAGCCGGCCAGCGCCGCGGCCCACTCGGTGGCCGCCGACCGGTCGAACCGCCCATTCGCGTCCACCGCGACGCGGCCGCCGTCGCCGAGCACGTCGACGACGGTGTCCACCCGGGCCAGATCGTCGGCGAGTGGCGCGCCGCCGATCTTCATCTTCACCGCGTCATACCCCTGGTCGAGGTAGGACCGCATCTCGTCGCGCAAGGCGTCCGGGCCGGCGCCCGGGTAGTAATAGCCCCCGGCGGCGTACACCGGAACCGACTTCTGTGGTTCGCGGCCGAAGCTGCGCGCCACCGTCACGCAGGCGGGTTCGTCGTCGAGTTTGGCGTTGAGGTCCCAGCACGCCAGTTCCAGGGCGGCGGCCGCGGCGGCGCGGTCACCGTGCCCACCCGGTTTCTCGTCGCGCAGCGCGCAGGCGAGCACCGCCGCCGGGTCGAGCCGTCCCGAGCCGTCCAGCAGCGTGTCCGGCGGTGCCGCAAGCACCCGCGGAATCATCCGGTCCCGCAGGATCCCACTCTGGGCGAATCTGCCGATCGAGTTGAACGCGACACCGACCACGCGTCTCCCGCCGTGGACGCCGATCAGCGCTACCAGCGAGACGGTGTGACCGGCAAAGTTGACCAGCGCGTTCGCCGGGCTGCCCTGCAGCGCGACGGCCCGCTCCCGGATCTCGGTGAGTTGCGTCACTCGCTTTTGGCCAGCAGCACGGCCTGCTCGAACGGCAGCCGGGTGAACACCGGCCGCAACCCCCGGGTGACATACGGCGCCGCGTCGAGCTTGGTCATCACGCGCGGGTCGGTGACCCCGAAGGTCTTGCCGTAGCGCTGCAAACGTCCGCCGCCGGCCGCCTTGAGATTCTTCAGCCAGTCCCGGTCCGGCCCGTAGGTCAGCATGATCACCACCCCGGGCCGTCCGTCGATGTCGGCCGTGAACACCACCAACGGAGTGCGGTACTGCTTGCCCGAGCGGCGGCCGACATGCGCCAGGATGCCGTGCAGAGGGATCCAACCGGCCCACAGTCGCTGGATGGGATTGGTGACGTAGCGATTGAAGCGCGCCAGCCATTGGGGTAGTTGCATGACGTAACTCTTACACCCTGTAGTTGATCCTGTCGGCACGGCTGGGACACTGGTCAGCATGGGGACTGACCAGGCAACCGCGCAGGTGCGCGCCTCGGCGCAGCTGTTCGCCAACGCCTGCGCGGTGATACCGGGCGGGGTGAACTCGCCGGTGCGCGCGTTCACCGCGGTGGGTGGCACGCCGCGGTTCATCACCGAGGCACACGGCTGCCGGCTCACCGACGCCGACGGCAACACGTACGTCGACCTGGTCTGCTCCTGGGGGCCGATGATCCTGGGGCATGCTTACCCCGCCGTCGTCGACGCCGTCACCAAGGCCGCTGCGCACGGACTCTCATTCGGGGCACCGACTCCTACCGAGACCGAACTGGCCACCGAGATCATCGGACGCGTCGCCCCCGTCGAGCGCCTCAGGCTGGTGAACTCCGGCACCGAGGCCACCATGAGTGCCATCCGGCTGGCCCGCGGCTTCACCGGCCGGCCCAAGATCGTTAAGTTCTCCGGTTGCTACCACGGGCATGCGGATGCGTTGCTGGCCGACGCGGGGTCGGGGGTGGCCACCCTGGGTCTGCCGTCGTCCCCCGGCGTGACGGGGGCGGCTGCAGCCGACACGATCGTGTTGCCCTACAACGACATTGATGCGGTTCAGGAGACCTTTGCCCGGTTCGGGGAGCAGGTCGCCGCGGTGATTACCGAGGCCAGCCCCGGCAACATGGGGGTGGTCCCGCCGGCACCGGGCTACAACGCGGCGCTGCGCGCGATCACCGCCGAGCACGGCGCGCTGCTGATCGTCGACGAGGTGATGACCGGATTCCGGGTGAGCCGCAGTGGCTGGTACGGAATAGATCCCGTCGATGCAGACCTGTTCGCCTTCGGCAAGGTGATGAGCGGCGGCCTGCCCGCCGCGGCGTTCGGCGGCCGGGTCGAGGTGATGGAGCGACTGGCCCCGCTGGGGCCGGTGTACCAGGCCGGCACGCTGTCGGGTAACCCGGTGGCAATGGCGGCCGGGCTGGCCACCTTGCGCGCCGCGGACGACTCCGTGTACGCCGCACTGGACGCCAACGCCGACCGGCTGTCCGGCCTGCTCGCCGACGCGCTGACGAATGCCGGTGTTGCGCACCAGATTCAGCGTGGGGGCAGCATGCTCAGCGTGTTCTTCACCGAAACACCGGTGACCGACTTCGCATCCGCGCGGGCCAGCCAGACCTGGCGCTATGCGCCGTTCTTTCATGCTCTGCTCGAGGGGGGCGTCTACCCACCGTGCAGCGCCTTCGAGGCGTGGTTCGTCTCGGCCGCTCTGGACGACGCGGCCTTCGAGCGGATCGCCGACGCGCTACCCGCCGCGGCCGCCGCCGCGGCACAGGAGGAACGAACCTGATGGCCGAACAGACCCGGGTCCACGTCATACGGCACGGCGAGGTGCACAACCCCAGCGGCATCCTCTACGGGCGGCTGCCCGGTTTCCGCTTGTCGGAGAACGGTGCCGCACAGGCCTCCGCGGTCGCCGACTACCTGGCGCACCGCGACATCGTCGCAGTGATCGCCTCGCCCCTGCAGCGGGCCCAGGAGACCGCCGCACCCATCGCCGCCCGGCACAACCTGATGGTGGACACCGACCCCGACCTGATCGAATCGGCCAACTTCTTCGAAGGCCGCAAGGTGAGTCCGGGTGACGGCGCCTGGCGCGACCCGCGGGTGTGGTGGCAGCTGCGCAACCCTTTCACCCCGTCCTGGGGTGAGCCGTATGCCGAGATCGCCGCCCGGATGGCGGCCGCGGCGGACAAGGCGCGGGCGCGTGCCGCCGGCCACGAGGCGGTCTGCGTCAGCCACCAGTTGCCGGTATGGACGCTGCGAATGCACGTGACGGGCCGACGGCTCTGGCACGACCCGCGCCGGCGGGAGTGTGGGCTGGCGTCGGTGACGTCGCTGGTCTACGAAGGCGACCGGTTGGTCGACGTGGAGTACGCAGAACCGGCGGCCGGATGAACGTAGGGCGGTGGGTGGTCACCGCAATGGTGGTGGCGGGGCTGCTCTCGGGCTGCTCCGGGAAGGATGCCGTCGCGCAGGGCGGGACCTTCGAGTTCGTGTCCCCGGGCGGCAAGACCGACATCTTCTACAACCCGCCGGAAAGCCGGGGCCGGCCGGGCGCCCTGTCCGGGCCCAGCCTGACCGACCCGGCGCGGACCCTCTCGCTGAACGACTTTCCCGGCCGGGTCGTCGTCATCAATGTGTGGGGCCAGTGGTGCGGCCCGTGCCGGGCCGAGATCGGCCAGCTACAACGGGTGTATGACGCGACTCGTGATTCGGGCGTCTCGTTTCTCGGGATCGACGTCCGCGACAACAGCCGCGAGGCGGCTCAGGACTTCGTCAACGACCGGCATGTGACGTTCCCGTCGATCTACGACCCGCCGATGCGCACCCTGATCGCCTTCGGTGGCAAGTACCCGACCACCGTGATTCCCTCGACGCTGGTGCTGGACCGGCAACACCGGGTAGCTGCGGTGTTCCTGCGCGAACTGCTCGCGGAGGACCTGCAGCCGGTGGTCCAGCGGATCGCCGCCGAAGCTCCGGCCCCGACGTCGGGACCGCAGTGACCGGTTTCGCCCACATCGCCTCCGCCGGGCCACTGGTGGTGGCACTCGGGGTCTGCCTACTGGCCGGACTGGTGTCGTTCGCGTCGCCGTGCGTGGTGCCGCTGGTGCCGGGCTATCTGTCGTACCTGGCGGCGGTGGTGGGCGTCGAAGAGGGCGAGCCGGCGGGCAACGGTGCCGGCACCCTGAAGGCGCCGCCCACCGCACGCTGGCGGGTCGCCGGATCGGCGGCGCTGTTCGTCGCCGGGTTCACCGCGGTGTTCGTGCTGGGCACCGTCGTCGTGCTCGGCATGACGACCACGCTGATCACCAATCAGCTGCTGTTGCAGCGGGTCGGCGGCGTGCTGACCATCGTCATGGGGTTGGTGTTCGTCGGGCTCATCCCGGCTCTGCAGCGGCAGGCCCGGTTCAGCCCGCGGCAGTGGACCTCGGTCGCGGGAGCGCCACTGCTGGGCGCGGTGTTCGCGCTGGGCTGGACGCCGTGCCTGGGCCCGACGCTGACCGGGGTGATCACGGTGGCCTCCGCCACCGACGGCGCCAACGTGGCCCGTGGGATCGCGCTGGTGATCGCGTACTGCCTGGGGCTGGGCATCCCGTTCGTGTTGCTGGCGTTCGGCTCGGCGAGTGCGATGGCCGGGTTGGGCTGGCTGCGCCGCCATACCCGGACGATCCAGGTGTTCGGCGGCGTGTTGTTGATCGCGGTGGGCGCGGCCCTGGTCACCGGGGTGTGGAACGACTTCGTGTCGTGGCTGCGTGACGCCTTCGTCTCCGACGTGAGGCTGCCGATCTGATGGTGCGAGCAGACACAAAAGAACCTCGGAGCGCCCGCTCCCAGGGGTTTTTGCGTCTGGTCGCGGGGAAGGTGCGCAACACCTGGCGGTCGTTGACGTCGATGGGCACCGCGCTGGTGCTGCTGTTCCTGCTTGCCCTGGGCGCGATCCCCGGAGCGCTGCTGCCGCAGCGCAGCCTCAACGCCGGCAAAGTCGACGAATACCTGCATACGCATCCGGTGATCGGGCCGTGGCTCAACGAGTTGCAGGCCTTCGACGTGTTCTCCAGCTTCTGGTTCACGGCTATCTACGTGCTGCTGTTCGTGTCGCTGGTCGGCTGCCTGACCCCGCGGATCGTCGAGCACGCCCGCAGCCTGCGGGCGAGGCCGGTGGCCGCGCCACGCAATCTGAGCAGACTGCCCAAGCATGCCCGGGCAGGGGCCGTGGGCGACCCGGAAGCCCTGGCCACGACGGTCACCGACCGGCTGCGCGGGTGGCGCACCACCACGCGGCGTACCGGTGACACCGTCGAAGTCTCCGCCGAGAAGGGCTACCTGCGGGAGTTCGGCAACCTCGTCTTTCACTTCTCGCTGCTCGGTCTGCTGGTCGCCGTCGCGGCGGGGAAGCTGTTCGGCTACGAGGGCAACGTGATCGTCATCGCCGACGGCGGACCCGGATTCTGTTCGGCGACGCCGGCAGCGTTCGATTCGTTCCGCGCCGGCAACACCGTCGACGGCACGTCTTTGCACCCGATCTGCTTGCGGGTCAACAACTTTCAAGCGAACTACCTGCCGTCCGGGCAGGCCACCTCGTTCGCGGCCGACATCGCCTACCAGGCCGGGGACGACCTGACGTCCAACACCTGGCGGCCCTACCGGCTCGAGGTCAACCACCCCCTGCGCATCGGCGGCAACCGGGTGTACCTGCAGGGCCACGGTTACGCCCCCACCTTCACCGTGACGTTCCCCAACGGTCAGACCCGCACCTCGACCGTGCAGTGGCGGCCCGATAACCCGCAGACCCTGCTGTCCTCCGGCGTGGCGCGCATCGATCCGCCGGCCGGCAGCTATCCAACCGCCGAGGAGCGACGGCAACACGAGATCGCGATTCAGGGCCTGCTGGCGCCCACCGAACAGCTCGACGGCGCGCTGCTGTCGTCGCGGTTCCCGGCGCTCAACGACCCGGCTGTGGCCATCGACATCTACCGGGGCGACACCGGACTGGACACCGGGCGGCCCCAGTCGCTGTTCAACCTCGACCCGCGGCTGATCGAACAGGGCCGGTTGACCAAGGAGAAGCGGGTCAACCTGCGCGTCGGTGAACAGGTCCGGATCGACCAGGGGCCGGCGGCCGGCACGACGGTCCGCTTCGACGGTGCGGTGCCGTTCGTCAACCTGCAGGTCTCGCACGACCCCGGACAGGTCTGGGTGCTGGTCTTCGCCATCACGATGATGGCCGGACTGTTGGTGTCACTGCTGGTACGCCGGCGCCGCGTGTGGGTTCGCCTCACGCCCACTGCGGATACCGTTGACGTCGAATTGGGCGGCCTGGCTCGTACCGACAACTCCGGATGGGGCGACGAGTTCGAGCGGCTGACCGAGCGGTTGGTGGCCGGGTTTGGCGCAGTCCCAGATGCCGAACGAGCCGAAACGAAAGTGGACGTCACATGAATACCCAGCACATCAACATCGGTCTGGCCCGGTACTCCGACTGGGCGTTCACCTCGGCCGTAGTGGCGCTGGTGGTGGCGCTGCTGCTGCTGGCCTACGAGCTTGCCTACGTCCGCGCCCGCAAGCTCGAAACCGTCGCCGTCGGCGCCGCGACTGTGACCACCGACAGCGCCGCGCCCGGCATCGTCGCGGAGGCACCACAGCGGCCGCTGGACGAACGCGTCGGCCGGGCCGGATTGGCGGTGCTGTACCTGGGCATCGGCCTGCTGTTCGTCTGCATCGTGCTGCGCGGGCTGGCCACCATGCGGGTGCCGTGGGGCAACATGTACGAGTTCATCAACCTGACCTGCATGTCAGGGCTGATCGCGGGCGCGGTCGTGCTGCGCCGGCCCCAGTACCGTCCGCTGTGGGTCTTTCTGCTGCTGCCGATCCTGATCCTGCTGACGGTGTCCGGACGCTGGCTCTACACCAACGCCGCACCGGTGATGCCCGCCCTGCAGTCCTACTGGCTGCCCATCCACGTGTCGGTGGTCAGCCTCGGGTCCGGGGTGTTCATGGTCGCCGGCATCTCCAGCATCCTGTTCCTGTTGCGCACGTCGCGGTTCGGTGATCCCGGCGCCCAGGGCCGGCTGCCGCGGCTGGTGCAGCGGTTCCCCGATGCGCAGACGCTGGACCGGATCGCCTACCGCACCACGATCTTCGCCTTCCCGGTATTCGGATTCGGCGTCATTTTCGGCGCGATCTGGGCCGAGGAAGCCTGGGGCCGGTACTGGGGCTGGGACCCCAAGGAAACGGTGTCGTTCATCGCATGGGTGGTGTACGCCGCGTATCTCCACGCCAGGTCAACGGCAGGATGGCGCGATCGCAAGGCGGCCTGGATCAATGTCGCGGGCTTCGTCGCCATGGTCTTCAACCTGTTCTTCGTTAACCTGGTGACGGTCGGCCTGCACTCCTATGCGGGCGTGGGCTGACCAACGCGAGAGAGAGGGGGAGTAGGAGTGTCAGAGCACCCGACACCCGGCGCGGGGGCGCCGCGGGTTCACCCGGGCAACGGAGAAACCCCGGCTAGCCCGGATCAGCCGACCGCGCAGTTCAAGCCGGCAGACCCGGTCGGCGACGCGCCTACCCGCGCGTTCAGCGGGTTCCGCACCGAGCGGCGTAGCCCTGCCGTCGAGGCGGGCCCCGCACCCCAGCAGACCGTCGAACGCGAGCGTCCCCAGTGGGACCCCGGCCCGTCGACCGGACCGGTTTCCGGCGTCACCCGGGTGGACCCGACGGCCTACGGCGCGTACTACCCCGGACCACCCGAGGCCCCCAGCGCGCCCGAGCGGCCCCAGTTCCGGCCGGAGCCGCTGCCGCATGCGCCATATCCCGAGCTGTCCACCACCGTCCTGCTGCGGCCCGTCAAGCCGCCACCATCAGAGGGCTGGCGCCGGGCGCTCTACGTGCTGTCCGGACAGTTGATCAACCTCGGTGAGGGTCCGCGCGCGACCCGCCACAACAACCTGGTGGCTCAGATCAACCGGCCGCTGCGTGGCTGCTACCGCATCGCCGTGCTGTCGTTGAAGGGCGGCGTGGGCAAGACCACCATCACCGCATCCCTGGGGTCCACCTTCGCGTCCGTCCGGGGCGACCGGGTGGTCGCGGTGGACGCCAACCCCGACCGCGGCACGCTGAGCCAGAAGGTCCCGCTCGAGACGCCGGCGACCGTCCGGCACCTGCTGCGTGACGCGGACAGCATCGACCGCTACAGCGACGTCCGCGGTTACACCTCGCAGAATTCCGACGGGCTCGAAGTGCTGGCCTCCGAGAGTGACCCGGCCGTCTCCGAGGCGTTCAACGGCGACGACTACACCCGCACCCTCGACATCCTGGAACGGTTCTACGGCCTGGTGCTCACCGACTGCGGCACCGGACTGCTCCACTCGACGATGTCGGCGGTGCTGTCGAAGTCCGACGTGCTGATCGTCGTCGCCTCCGGGTCGATCGACGGCGCCCGCAGCGCCTCGGCGACTCTGGACTGGCTGGAGGCGCACGGCTACGAAGAGTTGGTGCGCAACTCCGTCGCGGTGATCAACGCGGTGCGGTCACGCTCCGGCAAGGTGGACATGGACAAGGTGATCGAGCACTTCGCCCGGCGGTGCCGCGCAGTGCGGGTGGTGCCCTTCGACGCTCACCTGGAGGAAGGCGCCGAAATCAGCCTGGACCGCATGAAGCGCGACACCCGTGAGGCGGTCGCGGAGCTGGCTGCCGTGGTCGCCGACGGTTTCCCGGCCGACCAGCGGCGCACCAATCCGAACTTCGTCTAGCGCGGCTTGTTATCGCCCAGTCGTCGCAAGAACTCCGGATCGTCGTCGGGCCCGATGACGCGGGTCTTCGGCGGGCTGGTCTGCGACCGCGCCGCGCGCCAGCCGAGATAGATCAACGTCCCCAGAACAAGGACGACGAGCAGGTAAAGCACTCGACACCTCCTTTGGGCAAATATACCCGCGCCGTAGGCTCAAGCTGTGCCAGAAGCGCCTAACGACAAGACCGGTGACCGCTCAGCCGCCGGCCGGAGCGTCGTCGCAGTCCTGTTGTACGTGACGGCCCGGCTGCTGCTGTTCGGTGTGGTCACCGCTGCCATCTACGGACTCGCCCGTCTGGTCGGGGTGGCCGATTTCCCGCTTTTCGTTGCCGCACTGGGCGGTCTGATCATTTCGATGCCGTTGGGCATGTGGGTGTTCAGCCCGCTGCGGCAGCGCGCGACGGCGACCCTGGCGGTGGCCGGAGAGCGCCGCCGACGGGAACGCGAGCAGTTACAGGCCCGACTGCGCGGCGAGGCCGTCACACCCGAGGAGTAGCGCTCAGTCGCTGTGCAGCGGCAGTCGCACCACCTGCGCGGCGTAGGTCAGGCCGGCGCCGTATCCGATCAGCAGGGCGAGGTCCTGCGGTTTGGCGGCTCCGGAGTCCATGAGTTCGGCGATCGCCAGCGGGATGGACGCCGCCGACGTGTTCCCGGCGTTCTCGATGTCGTTGGCAACGACGGTGTCCGGTCGCAATTGCAGGTTCTTGACCAGCAGGTCGTTGATGCGGGTATTGGCCTGGTGCGGCACGAATACGTCGATCTGGTCGGGTCCGACGCCCGCTGCCTCCAGAGCCCGCCGCCCGACGTCTCCCATCTTGAAGGCCGCCCAGCGGAACACCGCCGGACCTTCCAGCCGCACGAATGGGCGTGGGCCACTTGGGTTCTGCGCGAAGGTGATCCAGTCGATGTCCTGCCGGATCGCGCTGGACTGTTCACCGTCACTGCCCGCGATGGTCGGTCCGATGCCCTGGAACGGTGTCTCGCCCACCACCACCGCGGCGGCGCCGTCGGCGAAGATGAAGCAGTTGCCGCGGTCGTACATGTCGATGGTGGGGGACAGTTTCTCGGTGCCGACCACGAGCATCCTGCGGGCACCCCCGCCGCGGATCATGTTGGTCGCCGTGCTCAACGCGTAGCCGAACCCAGCGCAGCCCGCTGAGATATCGAAGCCCAGAACGTCTTTGGCGCCCAGGGCCGCCGCGACCATCGGGGCTGCCGGCGGTGTCTGCAGGAAGTGGGTGTTGGTGGTGACGATCACGCCGTCGATGTCCGAGGCACTCAGATCGGCGTTCTTGAGTGCCCGCCGGCACGCTTCGGCCGCCATCGAGGCAGCGGATTCGTCGTCAGCGGCGAACCGGCGAGTCTTGATTCCGGTGCGCGAGTAGATCCATTCGTCCGACGAATCGATGTTCTGGCAAATCTCGTCGTTGGTGACGACACGT
Source organism: Mycobacterium sp. TY814 (assembly GCF_030755175.1). Classification (NCBI taxonomy): domain Bacteria; kingdom Bacillati; phylum Actinomycetota; class Actinomycetes; order Mycobacteriales; family Mycobacteriaceae; genus Mycobacterium; species Mycobacterium sp. TY814. The sequence goes on along the minus strand of NZ_JAUFRY010000001.1, from coordinate 2,117,835 downwards.
TCGGGACGGTATGCCCCGACACTGAGCAGTCCGACGTTCGTGGGGCCACTGACCGTGGCGATCTCCGTCATTACCCGTGTCCTTCCCGCCGCCGCGGCAACTTCCCTGATGCCGCCGGGGCCGTGATCGACTCTAGGCGTGCCCGCTGTACGTCAGCGCGGCAGCCACCGCAATCGACCACACCACCATGGTCAGCCCGGTGTCACGCAGCACCGGGATCAGCTCCGGCCCGCCGCGGCCGGACCGCACCGGACTGTCGGCCCGCAAAGCCAGCGGCGCGGCGATCAGCCCGGCCGCGCACCACGGCGTCGCAAGCATCAGCACCAGCGTCAGCAGACCGGGGACGGCCAGCAGCGTGTGATAGAGCACGCGGGTGCGGCCGTCGCCCAGGCGCACCGCCAGGGTGATCTTTCCGAACTGCGAGTCGGTCGGGATGTCCCGCAGGTTGTTGGCCACCAATACCGATGACGACAGCGCCCCGATGCCCACCGCGAGTGCCAGACCCACCCAGTCGACCCGCAGGGCCTGCGTGTACTGCGTGCCGAGCACCGCGATCAGGCCGAAGAAGACGAATACCGCGACCTCGCCCAGACCGGAATAGCCGTAAGGCCGGGACCCGCCGGTGTAGAGCCACGCCCCCAGCACCGACACGGCGCCCACCGCGATCAGCCACGGGGCGCTGACCAGGGCCAGGGCCAGTCCGGCCACGCACCCGACGAAGAGGCTCACCAGCGCCGCGGTCAGCACCGCGCGCGGGGCCGCCAGCCGCGAACCGACCAACCGCACCGGGCCGGCACGCTCGTCGTCGGTGCCGCGGATGCCGTCGGAGTAGTCGTTGGCGTAGTTGACGCCGACGATGAACGACAGGGCCACAGCCAACGCCAGCAGCGCCTTCCACCACACCGCGCCGTGCAGCCACGCGGCCGCGCCAGTGCCTGCGATCACGGGGCCTACCGCGTTCGGCAGCGTGCGCGGGCGCGCTCCAGAGATCCACTGGGCAAAACTGGCCACCACCGCATCCTGCCCTATGCATAAGATTGCGCGGGTGCTCGGAGTGATTGGCGGTACCGGCTTCTATACGTTCTTCGATTCGGACACCCGCACCGTCCGTCCGGACACCCCGTGGGGGCAACCCAGCGCCCCGATCACCATCGGCGCCGTCGGCGGGCATGAGGTCGCCTTTCTGCCGCGCCACGGCGCCAAGCACGAGTACTCGGCGCACACCGTCCCCTACCGGGCAAACCTGTGGGCGCTGCGTGCGCTGGGCGTCCGGCGGGTGTTCGCGCCCTGCGCGGTCGGCAGCCTGAACCCCCGGATCGAGCGGGGCGCGGTGGTGGTGCCCGACCAGCTCGTCGACCGCACCAGCGGCCGGGCCGACACCTATTTCGACACCGGCGGGGTGCACACCAGTTTCGCCGACCCGTACTGCCCGACGCTGCGCGCCGCGGTCACCGCCCTGCCCGACGTGGTCGACGGCGGGACCATGGTGGTGATCCAGGGGCCCCGGTTCTCCACCCGCGCGGAAAGCCAGTGGTTCGCCGCGGCCGGCTTCAGCCTGGTCAACATGACCGGGTATCCGGAGGCCATCCTCGCCCGGGAACTCGAATTATGTTATGCCGCAATAGCCTTGATTACCGACGTGGATGCCGGCGTGACCGTCGGTGAAGGCGTGAAGGGCGTCGATGTGTTCGCCGAGTTCGGGCAGAACATCGAGATGTTCAAGCAGTTGGTGCGCTCCGCGATCAGTGGCGTCGCGGCCGAGCGCACCTGCACACACTGCCTGCAGCACGCCGGGGTCCCGTTGCCGTTCGAGCTGCCATGAGGGTGCTGCTGACCGGCGCGGCCGGATTCATCGGCTCCCGGGTCGACGCGGCGCTGAAGGCCGCCGGTCATGAGGTGGTGGGCGTCGACGTGTTGCTGCCCGCGGCGCACGGTCCGGACGCAGTCCTGCCGGAGGGGTGTCACCGGGTCGACGTCCGCGATGCCGATGCCCTCGCCCCGCTACTGGCCGGGGTCGACCTGGTGTGTCATCAGGCCGCGATGGTGGGCGCCGGGGTGAACGCCGCCGATGCGCCCGAGTACGGCGGGCACAACGATTTCGGCACAACGGTGTTGCTGGCACAGATGTTCGCCGCCGGCGTCTCGCGCCTGGTGCTGGCGTCGTCGATGGTGGTCTACGGGCAAGGCCGCTACCGGTGTGAGGAGCACGGGCCGGTCGACCCGCAGCCACGGCGGCGCAGCGACCTGGATGCCGGGAACTTCGAGCATCGCTGCCCCCACTGCGGCGAACCCGTCGGCTGGCAACTGGTCGACGAGGACGCCGCGCTGCGCCCCCGCAGCCTGTACGCGGCGAGCAAGACCGCGCAGGAGCACTACGCGCTGGCGTGGGCGGAGGCCACCGGCGGTTCGGTAGTCGCGCTGCGCTACCACAACGTCTACGGACCGGGAATGCCGCGCGACACGCCCTACTCCGGCGTGGCCGCCATCTTCCGCTCCTCGCTGGAAAAGGGAGAACCGCCGCGGGTGTTCGAAGACGGCGGTCAGATGCGTGACTTCGTGCACGTCGATGACATCGCAGCGGCCAACCTCGCCGCGATGACCGCAAGCCCGGGCGGATTCACCGCGGCCAATGTCTGCTCCGGGCGCCCCATCTCGATCCGGGAGGTGGCTGAGGCGTTGTGCCGGGCGCGGGGTGGCGACCTGTCACCCGTGGTCACCGGGCAGTACCGAAGTGGGGACGTGCGACACATCGTCGCCGACCCCGCCCGGGCGGCCGACGTGCTGGGTTTCCGGGCGGCCGTCGAACCGGAGCGGGGATTGCGCGAGTTCGCGTTCGCTCCGCTGCGGTAGCCGACTACGAGGGGTTGTTCGGGGGCCGGAAGATCTTCGGGCGCACCGGTCCGGTGGTCTCGCTGGAACGGAAGATCCGCGGCGCGGGGCCGGGCGCCGACAGCACCGTGGTGGGTGCTTCGTGCTGGGTCCGGGGAGCCCCGAACTGTGTCGTCCTGGCCTCCGACGGCGGCGGCGGAGCACCCGGGCGGGTCGGGATGGGGGCCGGGGGACGGTTGCCGGCGACCGGACGCTGAATCGGCCGCCGCCGGCGCCGCGGTTTGCGGATCTGTGCCGCGACGATGATCGCCCCGAGGATGAACAGGGACAGGCCGCACAGCGTCACGTCGAAGGTGCTGGTGATCTGCTGGGCCAGATCGTTGCCGTAGACCGGGCTGACCGACGCCGCCTGCTCGAAGCGCGGTGCCAGCACGACGCCCAGGATCACCCGGGACACCGCCAGGGTGAACACCAGCCCGCCGAGCCACGTGATCAACCGCGACCGCAGTGCCCCGGAGGCCAGTCTGACGCGTAGCCACAGCGCCAGCACCCCGGTCATCACATCGAAGGTGGCCAGCGTCAGGGAGTTGTACGGGAAGGTGGGGTAGTTCAGCATGACTGCGACCAGCAGATCGGTGATTCGCATCAGCGCCGAACCGAAGCACCAGACGACGATCAGCGTCAGGCCTTTGCGGATCGCGTTGCGCCACACCTCCCGGTCCCGGTACACCTCCGGGCCGCTGAAGAGTGTCAGCGGCATAAACAGGGCCGCTGCCGCCGCCCAGGCGAGGTACCCCTCGTAGCCCACACCCGCCGTCGAGGTGTTCTGCGCGATGCCGTGGAACGCGTCGATCTCGCGGCCGGCCGGCATGGCCCACACCAGCATGCCGGCGAGCAGCGACGAGACGCCCAGGGCGAAGATCGCGAACCGGGATGCCGGGGTGTTGCGCAGGATCCAGCGTGAGGCCACCAACACCGCTGCCAGGGCGACCACGCCGTAAACCACCGCGCTGAGAATGACCGTCGTATTACGGGTGCCGAACGCCTCCGAGCCGCCTGCGTTCTGCAGCGCATAGCGGATCCGCCAGCACAGGTTGAAGCCGGCGCTCAACGACGCGCCGAACATCGAGACGTAGCCCAGTAACCGGGCGCCGCGCAGCCAGCGTTCGTAGCGCGTCTCTTCGATGGTGGGGGTGGTCAGGGCCGGTTGCGCTGCCAGCAGTGCGCCAGCAGCGCCCAGCCAGCCGCCCGGTCCGACGCCGCCCGGCACGTGCACGGTGCCACCCGACATGATCGATTCGACGACGTCGTAACCCACGAAACCCACGACCAGCAGCAGGTAGGGAACGTTGAGGATGAGTCGCAGCCGCGCGCTCGCGCCCGTGTCCTTCTGACCGCGTGTCACCACCAGCGAGAGCAGCGACAGCAGTGTCACCGACGCGAGCAGCCCCCACCACAGCAGGCTGCTGTCGGGGACCCCCAGGCCGAAGTACAGATTCCAGGGGAACACCAGGGCGAGCAGCAGGAGCAGAAGGGCGGCCATATCGCGGAAAGCGTTGCGCCGCTGTGCGAGCGAATTGCCAGGTTGTGGGCCCTGACCTGGCCGGTTGTTACCCGGCGGGCCGGGGGCCGCCGGTCGTGCACCCACGATGGGGCCGGTCGGCGTGTCATCGGTGTTCAGGCTCACGATGCCCCCCAGGGATCGAGGTCGGGTACTGCTGGGGCAGGTTCAGTGGTGGCACAAGGGAACCCCCTGCCGGGCCCGCTGCGTTGTTCCCTTGCGAACATATTCTCCATTCGGATGTACGGCAGTGGCTGTGAACAGGTTATGAACGTGTACGGGATCGTTGGTGAGCATCCCTAGGGGGTGGGAATCCGATTACGCTGCGCTCATGGGGGTTGCCTTAACGCCCGAATAATGGATATTGCCGACGGTACAAAGTGTAGTGAAGCCGGGACATTGCTGGTTCTGGGGTAGCCAGCCGAAGGGGAGCCGTAAATGGATGTCGTGTTGGGGGTGGCCGTCACCGGCCAGGTCGCACGCCTGGCTCTGGTAGAGGCGGCCGCCCGCGGTAGCCAGGTGCTCGACCAGTCGACGGTGGAGCTCTCGGCTGACCCTGTCGCGGACCTGACCGAAACCGTGGTCGGCACCAATCGGTTGCTGGCTGACGAAGGGCACCGGCTGGTGGCCACCCGCCTGGTGTGGTCGGACCAGTTCCGGGCCGACCAACTGCGTCAGGCGCTGGACTATGCGCGCGTTCCCAACGTCGAGGTGGTTTCGGAGTCCAAGGCGGCCGGCGCGCTGCTGGGGCCGGGACGGGCCGCTGCCGCGGTGCTGCTGATCGGTAATGAGACGGCAAGCTTCGCGGTCTCGGGGGATCCGGACTCGCCGCCGACCGTGTTGGCGTCGACGCCGGTGGAGAACGACCCGGGTGCGACGTTCGACACGCTGATGGCCCAGATTCCCGGGCAGGCCGGCAGCCCCAACGATGTGCTGGTGGTGGGCAGCTCGCCCGAGCAGACCGCGATGTTCGCCGACCACCTGCAATCTGCCTCGACGATGGGCGTGCAGATCCCGCCCGATTCCACCTTCGCGCTGGCCCAGGGTGCTGCGGCCGATGCGACGATGGCTGCTCCGGTGATACCTGCCGACGGGCCGGCCGGCGTCGCGGGTTCGTCGCTCAACGCTCCGATGGGTCAGCAGGGATTTGCCGGCGGCGGGCCCGGTGGCGCGCCCACGTCGTCCCCGGACGCGTCGGGATTGTCGGCCGGTGGCCCCGGTGGCGCGCCCACGTCGTCCCCGGACGCGTCGGGATTGTCCGCCGGTGGACCGGGTGGTGGTCCCACGTCGTCCCCGGACGCCTCCGGGTGGGCCGCGACGATGGCGCAACCGTCGCTGTCCGGCGGTGGCGGGCCCACGTCGTCCCCGGATGCGCCTGGTCTGTCGGCCGGCGGACCCGGTGGCGGTCCCACGTCCTCGCCGGATGCGTCGGGACTGGGCGCGACGATGGCGCACCCTGGCCTGGCCAATCAGGCACATGGGCACCAGGGGTTTGCCGGCGATGCGACCATGGCCGCTCCGACCGCCTCTCCGGATGCCACCATGGCGGCGCAGGTCCCGGGCGATGCCACCGCCTTCCTGGATCCCGGAGTGTCTTCGCCCGACGCCGGCCAACCTGGCGGCGGTGACGAACAGTTGGCCTATTCGCAGGCCAGCGAGTACGACATTCTTCCGGTCGACACCGATGGCTTCGGCGATTACGGGGACGGCTACGACGAGTACGACGACGGGTTCGACGAGGACGACCCCGAGGCGGCCGGCGGGAAGCCGCACAACCTCAGGCGACTGCTGATCAGCAACGCGGTGATGGGGTTCGCCGTGCTCGGGTTCGCTTCGCTGGCCGTCGCGGTGGCGGTCACCGTCCGCCCGACCGCCTCCACGCTGCCCGTCGAAGGACACCAGAACGCCCAGCCGGGCAAGTTCATGCCGCTGTTGCCGACCGAGCAGCAGGCGCCGGTGCCCCCGCCGCCGCCCGATCTGCCCACCGCAGGTTTCCAGGGCGGCAGCATTCCCGCCGTGCAGAACGTTCCGCGTCCGGCGCCCGCCGCTCCCGCACCGGTGCCCGAGCCGGCCGCCCCGGTCCCGGTTCCGGCGCCGCTGCCGGTGCCGATCTTCATTCCGCCGTACCCGGGCTGGCAGCCGGGCATGCCGACCTGGCCCATCGTGACGCCGCCGACCACGCCGCCGACGACGCAGTACACGACGCCGCCGACGACACCTCCGACGACGCCTCCCACGACTCCGCCGACCACGCCGCCGACGACACCTCCGACGACGCCACCCACGACTCCGCCGACCACGCCGCCGACGACACCTCCAACCACGCCGCCCACGACGGCGGCGACGACGCCGCCGACCACGGCGGTGGTGACTACTCCGCCCACCACGTACGCGCCGCAGCCCTCCACCGCAGCCCCCGCGCCTACGACCTACGCGCCGCAGCCCACGACCGCAGCCCCGCAGCCGACGTATGCGCCGCAGCCGACGCAGGCACCGCAGCCGACGTATGCGCCGCAGCCCACGCAGGCGCCGCAGCCGAGAACCCAGGCGCCGCAGACCCAGGCACCGCAGACCGTGGCCCCGAAGCCGCCGACGCAGCAGGCGCCCAAGCCGCCATCAGGCGGCAGCGGCGGCAGTGGCGGCAGCGGCGGCAGCGGCGGCAGCGGTCCCCGGTGAGCTGACCCCGCGACGTCAGGATTTCTCATGTCCGATGTGACTGTCGTACTGCCCTGCCTCAACGAAGAAGAGTCTTTGCCGGCGGTACTCGACGCCATCCCGCCCGGGTACCAGGCGCTGGTGGTGGACAACAACAGCACCGACGGCACCGCGGCGGTGGCTACCCGCCACGGCGCCCGGGTGGTCGCCGAGTCGAGGCCCGGGTACGGCGCTGCCGTTCATGCGGGTGTGGTCGCCGCGACCACACCGATCGTCGCGGTGATCGACGCCGACGGCTCGATGGATCCCGGTGACCTGCCCCGGCTGGTCGCCGAGCTGGACCGTGGAGCCGACATGGTGACCGGGCGACGCCGCCCGGTGCCCGGCCTGCACTGGCCGTGGGTAGCCCGGGTGGGCACCGTGGTGATGAGCTGGCGGCTGCGCACCCGCCACCGGTTGCCGGTGCACGACATCGCGCCGATGCGGGTGGCCCGGCGTCAGGCGCTGCTGGATCTGGGCGTCGAGGACCGGCGATCGGGCTACCCGCTGGAACTTCTGGTTCGCGCCGCGGCCGCGGGCTGGCGGGTGGTCGAACTCGACGTCAGCTACGGCCCGCGCACCGGCGGCAAATCCAAGGTCAGCGGATCCCTGCGGGGCAGCATCACCGCGATCCTGGACTTCTGGAAGGTGATTTCGTGACTGTGCCGGTCACTGTCCTGGTGGTCGCCAAAGCCCCCGAGCCCGGACGCGCCAAGACCCGGCTGGCCGCGACGGTCGGCGATCATATGGCCGCCGAGATCGCCGCCGCCGCGCTGCTCGACACGCTGGACGCGGTGGTCGCGGCGCCGGTGGCCGCCCGGGTGGTGGCCCTGACCGGTGACCTGGACAACGCTGCCGCATCGGCCGAGATCCGGGAGCGGCTCGGCGCGTTCACCGTCATCGGACAGCGCGGCGACGATTTCGCCGACCGTCTGGCCAACGCGCACGCCGACGCCGGCACCGCCGGCTACCCGGTGCTGCAGATCGGGATGGACACGCCGCAGGTGAGCGCGCAACTGCTGTCCGAGTGCGCCCGCACGCTGACCGAGTCGATGGCGGTGCTGGGAATGGCGCTCGACGGTGGCTGGTGGGTGCTCGGGGTGCAGGATCCGGCTGCCGCTCAGTGTCTGCGGGGTATCCCGATGTCGCAGTCCGACACTGGTGACCTGACGTGTAAAGCCCTGCGGGACAATGGGATTGATGTGGCTATGGTGCAGCCGCTGGCCGACATCGACGTGATCGAGGACCTCGCCGCGATGCGTCAGGCGTGTGAGCCGGGCAGCCGCTTCGCCCGCATCACCGAGGGCGTGGCTACCAGTTCGTGAAGATGATGCTGTTCAGCACCAGCGCCCCGGCGGCGTTGACGGCCAGCCAGGCCCGGTGGGAGCGCACCGGTAGCAGCGCCGGTGCGGCGGTGAGCCACACGGTGAACGGCAGCCAGATCCGCTCGGTCTCGGCCTTGCTCAGCATGCTCAGGTCGGCGCAGATGACCGCCGCCAGCGTCGCCAGCAGCAGCAGGTGCAGGCCGGAGCGTCGCCGGACGGCGGCGGCGTCGAACACCCTGGTGATGCCTGCCACCGACCCGAACCCGATCGAGCACACCACGCACGCCAGGTTGGCCCAACTCCAGTACTGGAACGGCCGGTCCTTGGCGATGCCCTGCCAGTAGCGCTGCTGCACCAGGGTGTAGCCGTCGAACCAGTAGAACCCTGCGACGGCGAAGGTGGCCGCCACGGCCACCGCGGCCAGCACGGCCGGCCCCAGCGCGCGGAGCGCCGCCCGCCAGTCGGCCGCCGAAAGCAGCACCGCAAGGGCCGGCAACCCGATCAGCACCAGGCCGTAGCTGAGGAAGATCCCCCAGCCCAGGACCAGCCCGGCGGCCGAGCCAACCAGCGCCGGAAACCGGACGCCGCCGTGCACTGCCAGCGCCAGCAGCGCGATGCCCCAGGACGCGACACCGGCGAAGTAGCCGTCGGCCGACACCGCGATCCAGATTGCTGTCGGGGCCACCGCGACGAACGGGGCTGCGCGGCGTGCGGTCCGCTCACCGGCCAGTGCGCGGACGGCGACCAGCACGGCCGCCGCGGCGCTGGAACCCACCAGCAGGCACCACAGCCCGGCCCAGGCTCCGCCGTGCAGGCCGATCCGGTCCAGCCACACGAAAGTCAGCAGCGCGCCCGGCGGGTGACCGGAGACGTGCGTGGTCCAGGAATGCGGCTGGAAGTCGACGATCCGGCTCGCGAAGGTCCGCAGTGTCGCCGGGATGTCGGTGATCCCCGGCACCTCATAGAGGTATTCGTCCCGGGTCGTCAGGCGGCCCGCGAAGCCGCGTTGCCAGCCGTCGATCATCGCCAGCGAAAACGCCCACGCGGCCGCGGTTGCCCAGCTGCCGGCCAGCAGGACACGCCAGGAAAGACGTTGTGCCGCAACGGGACCCCACAACACCGTGGCGGCCGCGATGACGATCGCCGCCGCGGTGCCCCATCCGAAATGGATGTCCCAGTAGCCGAAGATCGGCGCGGCGCCGGCGCGCATCGCGAACCGCTCCAGCCCGATATCCGACCGTGGCTTGACGCCCACGTTCATCCGGGGCAGCACGAACGCGGCAGCCACCAGCACGGCCGCGGTCGCGACCGCCAGTGTTTCCCGGCGCGCGATCTTCACACCAGCAGCCTATTGAAAGAAAGCAGCCTATTGACCGAAGCGCCGCGCCAGCGCCCGGCGGTCGACCTTGCCGATGCCGCGGCGCGGCAGCTCGGAGACCACCTGCAACTCCCGGGGTGCGGCCGTGGCGTCCAGCGTCAGCCCGACGTGGTCGCGCAGCTCCTGCAGCGTCGGCGCGCAGAATCCGGCGCGGAGCACGACCGCCGCGGCGACCCGCTGGCCCAGCCGGGGATCGTCGAGCCCGAAGACGGCGCAGTCGGCTACTGCGGGATGGGTGAACAGCGCCGCCTCGACCGGTCCCGGCAGGACGGTCAGTCCGCCGGTGCTGATCGCATCGTCCACCCGGCCCAGCACCGTCAGGACACCCGAATCATCCAGGGATCCAAGGTCGTCGGTGACGAACCAGCCCGCGTCGAACGGGTCCGGATCGACCGGGTTGCGATAGCCCTTGGCCAGCGTGACGCCGCCCAGCGCGATGCGGCCCTTGTCGCGGATTTGCAGTTTCACCCCGTCCAGCGGGACGCCGTCATAGACGCAGCCGCCCGCGGTCTCGCTCATTCCGTAGGTGCGTACCACCGTGATGCCGGCCGCGGTGGCGGCCTCGAGCACCGGTTTGGGAGCGGGCCCACCGCCCAACAGGATCGCGTCCAATTCCGCCAGCGCAACTGTGGCGGCCGGGTCGGCCAGCGCCTTCGCCAGCTGGGCCGCAACCAGCGACGTGTACCGCCGCCCGGAGCCCAAACGTTTTACCGCGCTGGGTAATTCGTTTACATCGAAGCCGGCCGAGACATCCAGCTCGACCGGTTCCGAGCCTCCGAGCAGACTGCGGATCAGCACCTGCAGCCCCGCGATGTGGTACGGCGGTATGGCCAGCAGCCAGCGCCCCGGTCCGCCGAGTCGACGGTAGGTCGCCGACGCGCTCGCGCGCAGCGCGGCCGCCGTCAACAACGCCCCCTTGGGTGCGCCGGTGGTCCCCGACGTCGTCACCACCAGGGCGACGTCGTCGTCGATCTCCTCACCGACCCGCAGGCCGCGCACCGCGGACTCGAAGCCGTGCTCCGGCGCGGCGACCAGTGCGGAATCCGTGCCGTCGAGCACCCGCTGCAGCGCGGGTAGCAGCTGCCGGGTCGCCGAACCCGGTGAGACACTCAGTGCCCGCAGGGTGGCTATGCGTGGTCTCCGTTGTCGCGCATGTCGTCGAGGGGCCAGCCCTGGGCGGCCAGCCGCTTCCGGACGCGCTCGACGTCGTCCGGTGCGGGCAGTTCGTCGGTGAGCTGAGTGATCGCGACGCCGATGTCGATCTTGTCGATGTTGAATTCACCGCGCCGCATCAGCTCGTTGGCCACCGTGACGATCTCGTCGTTGGTCAAGCGGCGGGCCAGCAACGCCAGCACGGCAAAGGAATCCGTCGGCGGAATGCCGTCCGGATACCCCGCTCGCAGCCACGAGACGATCGAACTGAGAAAACGGTTCATTGTGCGATCAACTTACCCCCCCGCACCAGCACAAAAACGTGGTCGATGAGGAACTCCGCGTTACGGTTTGGCGCCCAGGAACGGGTAGTGGGTGTGGTGGGCGATGAAGTCTCTGGCGATGTAGAGCACACCGAGGATGACCACCACGAGAACTACCGCGTAGATCAGCCAGGCGGCGGCAGTCAGCAACGGCCGCTGCTTGCCGGCGATCCCGTCGGCGCTCAGGCTGCCGCTGCCGACGGCCTGCAATCGGACGCCCAAGGCGAACAGCCCCGGTAGCGCGGCGCCCGCCAGCAGGCTGAAGACGAGGATCTTCACCGTCGCTCCGTAGTTGAACCAGGCGTTCATGAGGCGTTCCGGGCGGGGATCTGGCCGTCGGAGCCGTACTGACGTGCCGGCGGTGTTGGCGGTGTCGGCGGCATCGGACCGGGTGGCGGCGGTGGGGGCGGCAGCTCGTGTTCGTCGGCGCCGTCCAGACCGGCCGTCAGGTGGCCCTCCCAGTCGGCATTGACGTTCTTGTGGTCGACCTTCACCCGCCGCGACCGCAGGTAGATGGTGGCCGCGACCGCGATCAACAGCGAGAAGCCGACGATCGCGCCGGGGTAGCCGCCGATGAAGTGCACGATCCAGTAGGTGACCGCCCCGACCAGACCTGCCAGCGGCAGCGTGACCAGCCATGCGGTCGCCATTCGGCCCGCGACCCCCCAGCGGACCTCGGCGCCCGGCTTGCCCACCCCGCTGCCCAGCACCGAGCCGGTGCAGACCTGAGTGGTGGAAAGCGCGTACCCGAAGTGGGCCGACAGCAGAATGACTGCGGCCGATGATGATTCAGCTGCCATCCCTTGCGGCGACTTGATCTCGACCAGTCCCTTGCCCAGCGTGCGGATGATCCGCCAGCCGCCCAGGTAGGTACCGCCGGCCATCGCCAGCGCACAGCACACGATGACCCACAGCGGCGGCATGGACGATGTTTTGCTGACCGACCCGTAGGACATCAGGGCCAGGAAGATCACACCCATCGTCTTCTGCGCGTCGTTGGTGCCGTGTGCGAGCGAGACCAGCGACGCCGATCCGATCTGACCCCGTCGGAAGCCCGCCTCGGTGCGCGCGTCGGACGTGCCGCGGGTGATGCGGTAAACCAGCCAGGTGGCGGCGGCGCCCACGACGATCGCCAGCAGCGCGGCGATGACCGCCGGGATGAGGACCTTGGAGATCACGCCCTTCCAGATCACCCCGTGCCCGCCGACCGCCGCGATCGTCGCACCGACGATGCCGCCGATCAGTGCGTGCGAGGAACTCGACGGAATGCCGAGCAGCCAGGTGAGCAAATTCCAGACGATCCCGCCCACCAGGCCGGCGAACACCAACTCCAGCGTGACCAGGTTCGCGTCGATCAGTCCCTTGGCGATCGTCGCCGCGACGGCCGTGGACAGGAAGGCGCCGATCAGGTTCAGCACGGCGGAGAGTGCCACCGCCACCTTCGGCGCCAGTGCGCCGCTGGCGATGGAGGTCGCCATGGCGTTGCCGGTGTCGTGGAACCCGTTGGTGAAGTCGAATGCGAGTGCGGTGATCACGACGATGATCAAGAGGAACAGCTGAATGTTCACAGGCCCTGATTCTTGTGGTCGGAGTATCCCTTGTCGAACGAATGACTAGGGGAAATGCAGGAATATCGCGAGTCGTCGCCAGATGTTACCTATCAGTTCACCATCGGTTCGTTCCCGCTCACTGCCGGGTGTCCGCGCGCAGCGGATGACCTTGCGGAACCTCGATGAAAATCAGGGTGACGCCGTCGGGATCGGTCACGTGCATCTCATGCAGGCCCCACGGTTCGCGACGGGCCTCGCGGGCGATCGGCACGCCCCGGCCCCGCAGCTCGTCCTGGGTTGCCGCCAGGTCGCGCACCTGCAGCCACAGCGCCCCGGGGAACGGACCGTTGGAATGGTCCGGTTCGCCGAAGCCGGCCAGTTCCAGCAACGACTGGCCGGCGAAAAACACTGTGCCGGCGCCGTATTCACGGGCGATCGCCAGCCCGATCTCGTCGCGGTAAAAGGCCAGCGAGCGTTGATAGTCCGCCGGTCGGAGCAGCATGCGGCTTGCCAGGATCTCCATGCATCGTGTCTAGCACCGGTCGCGCAGGGTCGCCACGCCCGGGCCGGTCAGGTCGGCGCAGGCCGCAGCGCGCCCGGTCATGGCCAGCAGCAGCGATAGCAGCGGCCCTTCGACCGCCTCGCCCCGTCCGTGCCGCCAGTCCTGGTCGGTGGCGCGGAGCGCGAGACCGGAGATGCGGTTCTTGGCGCCGCTGAGCATGTTTGAGCCCTTGTAGAAGTCGATTACCTGGCGGACCGCGTCCGGCGGGTAAGCATGCGCGATGCCGAGCGGGCGCCGGATGTCCGCACCGTGAATCACGATCTCGCCCAGCCAGGAAACCTGGGGACCGGGCGGCGCCGAGGTGGAGTGAACCAGGCCACGGAAGTCGGCGAGCGTGGCGGCCGGGTCGGGGCCGCGGTGCTCCTCGAGCTGCTTACTGGAGAACTTGGAGAAGCTGAAGCCTGCCTTGGCCATGCCGGCGAAGAACTTCACCGCGGTCATCGATGCCGTGGCGGACAGGTGGGCGACGACATCGCGGATCGTCCACTTGGCGCACAGGGAGGGCGTGTCCCATTGCGCGGGGGTCAGCACGGTCAGGTCATCGGCGAGGGCGCCTCGCTCGGCGGCGATGGTGGTCCAGATGTCTGTCACGGCACCCTCCTCGGCTCAGGCGTGTTGGTTGTTGCGGGCCTGCATCAACGTGTTGACCCAGCGCGGCCCGACGGTGTTCAGGGCCTTGGCCGCGATGGCCATCCGGGGCGCTATCTGCACCGGGCGGGTGCGTGCCGCGGTGATCATCCACTGGCCCGCCTCTTCCGATGTCAGTGCCGGCATGCCTTCGTAGGCCTTGGTCGGCGCGATCATCGGGGTGGCCACCAGCGGGTAGTAGAGCGCCGTGGAGTGCACCCCCTTGGGGCCCCACTCGGTTTCGGCGATGCGGGTGACCGAGGTCAACGCCGCCTTGGACGCGTTGTACACCGAGAACAATGGTGCAGCCTCGTTGAGCACACCCCACGTGGAGACGTTGATGATGTGGCCGTCGCCGCGCTCGATCATGCCGGGCGCCAGCCCGCGCATCAGGCGCAGCGGAGCGTAGTAGTTGAGCACCATGGTGCGCTCGACGTCGTGCCAGCGTTCCAGCGATTCGGCCAGCGGCCGGCGGATGGACCGGCCGGCGTTGTTGATCAGGATGTCGATGCCACCGATGCGCTGTTCGACCTCGGCAACCAGGTTGTCGATGGCGTCCATGTCGGAGCAGTCACAGGGAATGGACAACGCCGTGCCGCCCGCGGTGGTGATCCGGTCGGCGAGATCGTCCAGCAGATCACGGCGCCGGGCGACGACGACGACGGTGGCGCCGCGCTCGGCGAACTGTTCGGCCGCCGCCTCCCCGATGCCCGACGACGCGCCGGTGAGCAGAATGCGCTTGCCCTGCAGGTCGATGGGTTTGATCGCCGGCCGGTTGAGCAGCACCTGGGGCGTCACCGGCGGGCGCATGCTGGCCAGCACGATCTGATCGGTCAAGCGGCGCAGCGGACTTTTACTCACGGTGGGAGTCTAGGCGGGCCTTCGACGGCCGCGCCGGGCGCCTGCCGGAGTAGCAGAGCGTGGACTAACAGTGCGGCGTGATGGCGTTTCTGCTTGCGCATCAACCATTTTCAGTTCCGAAGGTTGTCGGTGCCCCTTCGTAGGATTGGGGCATGCCATCGAGTTCGCCAGCGGAGATCGCCGAGGTCCTCGGCGGGCTCGAGGCATGTGCGGAGCGCTTGTGCGAGCTGACTTTTGAGGCCCCCGATACCGCGGGGCTGTTGGGCATCATCGAGGGCGTGCACCGGGTGATCCGTAAGCTGCGCGTCCCGGGCCACCGGGTCATCAACCAACTCACGACAGAGGCCACCAACGAGGAGTTGGGCGGCAACCTGGGGCAGGCATTGGCCGACCGGCTGCGGATCTCCAAAGCCGACGCGAACCGGCTGATCGCCGAGGCCGCCGACCTGGGCCCGCGCCGCGCCCTGACCGGCGAGCCGTTAGCCCCGGTGCTGCCCGCAACCGCCGCCGCGCAACGCCGCGGCCACCTCAGCGACGCCAACATCGCCGCTATCCGCAAATTCTTCGCCACGCTGCCCGATGCCGTGGACGCCGCCACCCGCGACTACGCCGAACGCCAATTGGCCCTGGCCGCCAGCGGCTTTCGCCCCGACGAACTGGCCGAGTACGCCCGCGTGCTCAAAGACTGCCTCAAACCCGACGGCGACTTCCTGCCCGAGCAACCCGAGCGAGCCCGCACGCGCGGCATCACCATCGGCCGCCAGCAACCCGACGGCATGTCGCAGATCCGCGGGCTGATCACCCCCGAACTGCGCGCCACCCTGGAACCCGTCGTCGCCAAACTCGGCGCCCCCGGCATGTGCAACCCAGACGACGAACACCCCGTCACCGACGGCAAAGCGCCCGCCGACGCGGTCGACCGCGACACCCGCACCCACGCCCAACGCACCCACGACGCCCTGCACACCGGACTGCGCACGCTGCTGGAATCCACAACCTTGGGCCGACACCACGGGCTGCCCACCACCATCGTCGTCACCACCACCCTGGCCGAACTCGAAGCCGGCGCCGGACGAGCCCTGACCGCCGGAGGCACCCTGCTGCCCATGTCCGACGTCATCCGGCTGGCCTCGCCAGCCCATCACTACTTGGCCATCTTCGACAAAGACAAGACCCTGGCCCTCTACCACGGCAAACGCCTGGCCTCCCCCGAACAACGCCTGACCCTGCTGGCCAGAGACCGCGGCTGCACCCGCCCCGGCTGCACCGTGCCCGGCTACTGGACCCAGGTCCACCACCTCGAAGGCTGGATCAACACCCGCCGCACCCACATCGACGAACTAGCACTCGCCTGCCCACCAGACAACCGCCTCGTCGAACTCCACAAATACACCACCCGCCGCAACATCCACGGCATCGCCGAATGGATCCCACCCAAACACCTAGACTTTGGGCGGCCCCGCACCAACTGCATGCACCACCCGGAACGGCCCCTCACACCCGACGGGGATGACGATGTGCCGTATCGCGGGCTTCGGCTCAGAAGTTGCTCAGAAGTAGCGCGGGAACGGGCTCCAGTCCGGCGGGCGCTTCTCCAGGAACGCGTCGCGGCCCTCGACGGCCTCGTCGGTCATGTAGGCCAGCCGGGTGGCCTCCCCGGCGAACAGCTGCTGGCCCACCAGCCCGTCGTCGAGCAGGTTGAACGCGAACTTCAACATGCGTTGTGCCTGAGGCGATTTGGCGTTGATCTCGGCCGCCCACTGCACCGCAACCGTTTCCAGCGCGCCGTGGTCGACCACGTCGTTGACCGCCCCCATGTGGTGCATCTGCTCGGCGGTGTACGTCCGGCCGAGGAAGAAGATCTCGCGGGCGAACTTCTGGCCCACCTGACGGGCCAGGTACGCGCTGCCGTAGCCACCGTCGAAGCTCCCGACATCGGCGTCGGTCTGCTTGAAGCGGGCGTGCTCGCGGCTGGCCAGGGTGAGGTCGCAGACCACGTGCAGACTGTGACCACCACCGGCGGCCCAGCCGTTGACCAGGCAGATCACCACCTTCGGCATGAACCGGATGAGCCGTTGCACCTCAAGGATGTGCAGCCTGCCGGCCCGCGCGGCGTCGACCGTGTCGGCGGTCTCGCCGCTGGCGTACTGGTAGCCGCTGCGCCCGCGGATGCGCTGGTCCCCGCCGGAGCAGAACGCCCAGCCGCCGTCCTTGGGTGAGGGCCCGTTGCCGGTCAGCAACACCACGCCGACGTCCGATGACATCCGCGCGTGGTCGAGCACCCGGTAGAGCTCGTCGACCGTGTGCGGCCGGAATGCGTTGCGCACCTCGGGACGGTCGAACGCCACCCGCACCGTCGCGTCGCGCACATGGCGGTGATAGGTGATGTCGGTCAGATCGTCGAAGCCATCGACGAGTCGCCACTGTGCGGCGTCAAAAGGGTTGTCACTCAAGGCTCTTGAACTCCATCCTGGTCGATGGTCCGCTCGCCGCAACTGATCGTCTGGGCGGTCGTCACCACGGGGTCGTGCGCTGACGCGGCCGTCAGGGTATCGGATGCACCCGTGGCGGCCCACAGCCCGTTGAGGTCGATCTCGGTGCGTCGCACGGTCCACCGACCGCCGCTGTCCAGCGCCTGCAGTGCCACGAGGTGACGTTCACCGCCGAAGTCGCCGCAGCCCACGCCGGTGCCGTTGCCCGCCAGATTCTCCAGGTCGAACACGAACGGCCTGCCATAGTGACTATCGACGACGGTTTGCAAGCGGCACTCGGCGAAGGTGTACAGCGGGGCGCTGCGGCCCAGGCTGGCGATCACCTGATGCCCGTTCTGCACGTCAATCGCTAACGCGCGCAACGGTATCGGGCTGGCGGAAACAATCGGGACATCGCTGTCGGCCCCGCTGGCGGTGGCGATCCCGACGGCGCGCGTCATGGCGCCCTCCGGTCCTTGCCACTTGCCGACCCACAGGGTGTCGGGCAGGCCGTCCCCGTCGACGTCGCCGATCTGTCGGGTAGCGGCGCCGGGCGGGGGAGGGGTGCCGCCGGCCGGGCACCCCGGTGCGGCCGTCGCGCGCGGCACCCCGGCCATGCAGAAGGCCGCGGCGAGCGTAGCGGTGACCAGTACACGCAGCGTCATGTGTCGAAGCGGAATACGGCGCAGCGCCCGGCGAGTGCCTCGAACTCGTCAGGACGGCCGTCCTGGACGAGGCCGGAACGCTTCATGAATCCCACGCCGGTCGGCACCTCGGTGGGGAACGCCCGCAGCACCGGTCTGGCGTCGGCGGCGGAGAGTTCGACCAGTCGGACACGTTCGCTCTGGCGCCCGCGGGTGAGCGTGACTTCGCCTGCGGCCCTGACGTTTTGGACCCAGTCGGCGCCCGGGAACCCGGCCACCACGTACTGCTTGCCGTCCAAGGTCATCGGCGTAATGGGTGTCGAGCGCGGCTTGCCGGACTTTCGGCCCGGCACGGTCAACACCACCGGACTCTCTCCGCCGAAGTTCATGCCCAGCTTCGACATCTGGATGAACACCTTGTTCAGCGGCTTGAGCCACCAGGGTGGCTTGATGTGCTCGCTCATGTTCGCCAGCGTAGCCACCGTGGCGTCGCCGAATGTGCGGCCAGCTTCACACTCGGCAGCGAATGTGCGGCCAGCTTCACGCTCGGCACAGAGAATTAGCCCACCGCGCGGCCGGCGCCCTCCCAGAACTGCGCCCGCACCGCCTTCTTGTCGGGCTTGCCCAGCCCGGTCAACGGCAGCGCGTCGACGACCACCACCCGTTTGGGTGACTGCACCGAGCCCTTGCGCTCCTTGACCGCCGCCTGAATCTCCGCGGTCATCGTCTCGATCGACGCCTCGTCGGTGGCCGCGTCGGCGCGCAGCACCACCACCGCAGTGACGGCCTCACCCCACTTCTCGTCGGGCGTACCGACCACGCAGGTCTGCGCGACGGCCGGGTGCTCGGCGATCACATCCTCGACTTCGCGCGGGAAGACGTTGAACCCACCGGTCACGATCATGTCCTTGACCCGGTCGACGATGAAGTAGAACCCGTCCTCGTCCTCGCGGGCCATATCGCCGGTGTGCAGCCAGCCGTCCTTGAACGCTTCGGCCGTCGCTTCGGGCTTGTTCCAGTAGCCGGCCGCCAAAAGTGGCCCGCTGACGCAGATTTCGCCCGGCTCACCCTGCGGCACCGGCTTGCCGTCCTCGCCCAGCAGCGCCACCCGCGCAAACAGCGTCGGACGTCCACAGGAGGTCAGCCGCTTCTCGTCGTGGTCGGCCTTGGCCAGGTAGGTGATCACCATCGGCGCCTCCGACTGGCCGTAATACTGCGCGAAGATCGGCCCGAAGCGGCGGATCGCCTCCGCCAGCCGCACCGGGTTGATCGCCGAGGCGCCGTAGTAGACCGTCTCCAGCGAGGACAAGTCCCGGGTGTGCGAATCCGGGTGGTCCATCAGCGCGTACAGCATCGACGGCACCAGCATGGTGGCCGTAATGCGTTGTTCTTCAATGACTCTCAACACTTCGGCCGGGTCGAACTTGGCCAGCACCACCATCTCGCCGCCCTTGACCACGGTGGGAGTGAAGAAGGCGGCGCCCGCGTGCGACAGCGGGGTGCACATCAGAAACCGCGGGTGCTCGGGCCATTCCCATTCGGCCAGTTGGATCTGGGTCATGGCGGCGATGTTTCCGGTGGTGCCGATCACGCCCTTGGGCTTGCCGGTGGTGCCGCCGGTGTAGGCCATGCCGCCGATGTTGTCCGGTGGCAGGTCGGCGACCACCAGGGGCTTGGGCTCGAACTTGGCCGCCTCGGCGGAAAGGTCAACCGCCACCCCCCGCAACGCTTCAGGGACGGGTCCGATGGTCAGGATTTGCTTGAGCGAGTCGACCTTCTCCAGCAGGCCGAGCGCGCGTTCGACGAACATCGGGTTGGGGTCGATGATCAGCGCGCTGGCGCCGGAATCGGAGAGCACATAGGCGTGGTCATCCAGTGAGCCGAGCGGATGCAGGGCGGTACGCCGGTATCCCTGCGTCTGACTGGCACCGAGGATCATCAAAACTTCGGGCCGGTTGAGCGACAGCAGCCCGACCATGACGCCGGAACCGGCGCCGAGGGCCTCGAATGCCTGCACGTATTGGCTGATTCGTTCGGCGAGCTGACCACCGGTGAGCGTGGTGTCGCCGAGGAAGAGCACCGGACGGTTCTTGTGGCGCTTGAGTGCGCCCGCGAGCAGATGGCCGTTGTGAGTCGGGTTGCGCAACAAATCGACACTCATATCCCAAGACTAGAACGTGTTGCAATTCCGCTTTTTCGCGCCCTCGGTCAGTAGGATTTGCCCACATGAACGCCGCTGACACGGTCATCACCGGAACCGTACTGACCGTCGACGAAAATCGCCCCACCGCCGAGGCGCTCGCCATCGCCGACGGCCGCATCATCGCGGTGGGGGACCGCGCGGACGTCGCCCGGTACATCGGGCCGGACACCCGCACGATCGACATCGGCGACGGCTGCGTCATGCCGGGATTCATCGAGGCCCACGGGCATCCCCTGATGGAGGCGATCGCGCTGTCCGACCGGATCATCGACATCCGCCCGGTCACCATCCGCGACCCGCAGGACGTCGTCGAGACGATCCGGAACGAGGCCGCGCGCCGGGGAGCCGACGGCGCCTACCTCAACGGTTGGGACGCCCTGCTGCAGCCCGGCCTTCCCGACCCGACGCTGAGCTGGCTGAACGACATCGCCCCGGACGGTCCGCTGGTCATCATCCACAACTCCGGCCACAAGGCGTACTTCAACTCGCGCGCCGCCGAACTCAACGGCCTCACCCGGGACACACCCGATCCCAAGGGCGCCAAGTACGGCCATGACGCGAACGGCGACCTCGACGGCACCGCCGAAGAGATCGGCGCCGTGTTCCCGCTGCTGGGCGGGGCGATCCAGGCGGGCAACTACCCGGACATGCTGCGCGCCGAATGTGCGCGCCTGAACCGCGCCGGCCTGACCACCTGCTCGGAGATGGCCTTCGACCCCAAGTTCAACCCGCTGATCGAGCAGCTGCGCAACGACCTGACCGTGCGGCTGCGCACCTACGAGGTCTCCAACGCCCAGATGTCCACCGACGCCACGCCGGGTGAGGGCGACGACCTGATGCGACAGGTCGGCATCAAGATCTGGGTCGACGGCTCACCCTGGATCGGCAACATCGCCCTGTCGTTTCCCTATCTGGACACCGACGCAACCCGCTCGGCCGGCATCACGCCCGGTTCCTGCGGCTGCGCCAACTACACCAAAGAGCAGCTGCGCGAAATCGTCGGGGCGTACTTCCCCAAGGGCTGGCAGATGGCGTGCCACGTGCAGGGCGACGCAGGTGTCGACACCATCCTCGACGTCTATGAAGAAGTCCTGCGGCACCATCCCCGCGACGACCACCGGCTGCGCCTTGAGCACGTCGGCGCCATCCGGCCCGAGCAACTGCAGCGCGCCGCCGCGCTCGGCGTCACGTGCAGCATCTTCGTCGACCAGATCCACTACTGGGGCGACGTCATCGTCGACGGGCTGTTCGGGCCGGAGCGCGGATCCCGCTGGATGCCGGCCGGCTCGGCCGTGGCCACCGGCATGCGCATTTCGCTGCACAACGACCCGCCCGTCACCCCCGAGGAACCGCTGCGCAACATCAGCGTGGCCACCACCCGGGTGGCGCCGAGCGGCCGGGTGCTCGCGCCCGAGGAGCGGCTCACCGTCGACCAGGCGATCCGGGCCCAGACCATCGACGCCGCCTGGCAGTTGTTCGCCGACGACGTGACCGGCTCGCTGGAGGTCGGCAAGTACGCGGATCTGGTGGTGCTGTCGGCCGACCCGCGGGCGGTGCCTCCCGAGCAGATCGCCGACCTCGAGGTGCGTGCGACGTTCCTGGCCGGTAGGCAGGTCTACGGGCAGTGATGCCCGATCTGCAGGAGCTGCTGGATCGCCTGCACGTGGTGGCGCTGCCGATGCGGGTGCGGTTCCGCGGCATCACCACCCGCGAACTGGCGCTGATCGAGGGCCCGGCCGGGTGGGGCGAATTCGGGGCGTTCGTCGAATACGAACCACCCGAGGCCGCGCACTGGCTCGCATCGGCGATCGAGGCTGCCTACGGCGAGCCGCCGCCGGTACGACGCGACCGCATCCCGGTCAACGCGACGGTGCCGGCCATCGAGGCCGCCGAGGTGCCCGACGTGCTGGCCCGATTTCCCGGTGCCCACACCGCCAAGGTGAAGGTGGCCGAGCCGGGGCAGAGCCTTGACGACGACGTCGCCCGGGTCAATGCCGTCCGGGGGCTGATGCTGACAGTTCGGGTGGACGCCAACGGCGGGTGGAGTGTCGAGGAGGCGGTGCGGGCCATCTCGGCGCTGACCGCCGACGGCCCGCTGGAGTACGTCGAACAGCCCTGCGCCACTGTCGCCGAACTCGCCGAACTGCGTGCGCGGGTCGACGTCCCCATCGCCGCCGACGAGAGCATCCGCAAGGCCGACGATCCGCTGGCCGTGGTGCGGGCCGGCGCCGCCGACGTCGCGGTGCTCAAAGTTGCTCCGCTCGGCGGCATTTCGCCGATGCTGGCAGTCGCCGCGCAGATCGACATCCCGATCGTGGTGTCCAGCGCCCTGGACTCGGCGGTCGGGATCAGCCGCGGTCTGGCGGCCGCGGCGGCGCTGCCGGAGTTACGTCACGCCTGCGGACTGGGCACCGGCAGGCTGTTCGTCGATGACGTCACCGATCCGGTCGTGCCCGTCGACGGGTTCCTTCCGGTGGGCCCGGTGACGCCAGATCCTGCCCGGCTCGCTGCATTGAGCGCGCCGGTGCATCGGCGACAGTGGTGGATCGACCGGGTCAAGGCCTGCTACCCGTTGCTTGTACCGTCGATCGGGTGATCAACCTGGCTTACGACGACAAGGGGACCGGTGAGCCGGTTGTCTTCATCTCCGGTCGCGGCGGTGCGGGACGCACCTGGCATCTGCACCAGGTGCCGGCGTTTCTGGCGGCCGGCTACCGGTGTGTCACCTTCGACAACCGCGGAATCGGCGCCACCGAAAACGCCGAAGGCTTCACCACCCAGACCGTGGTCGCTGACACCGCGGCGCTGATCGAATCGCTGGGGGTCGGTCCGGTACGGATCGTCGCGGTGTCGATGGGCTCCTACATCGCCCAGGAACTGATGGTGGTCCGCTCCGAACTGGTGAGCTCGGCGGTGTTAATGGCCACCCGCGGGCGCCTGGACCGTACCCGCCAGTTCTTCCACCAGGCCGAGGCGGACCTCGACGCCGCCGGCGTCGGGCTGCCCGCCACCTATGACGCGAAAACCCGCTTGGTGGAGAACTTCTCCCGCAAAACCCTGAACGACGACGCGGCCATCGCCGACTGGATCGCGATGTTCAGCATGTGGCCGACCAAGCTCACCCCGGGCTACCGCTGCCAGCTCGACATCGCCCCGCAGACCAACCGGTTGCCCGCGTACCGCAATATCGCGGCTCCGGTGCTGGTCATCGGCTTCTCCGACGACGTCATCACGCCGCCCTATTTGGGACGCGAGGTCGCCGACGCGCTTCCCAATGGCCGCTACCTGCAGGTCCCCGACACTGGGCACCTGGGTTTTTTGGAGCGGCCGGAGGCGGTTAATGCGGCCATGCTGAAGTTCTTCGCCGGCACGACGGCCTGATTGCCGAAGGTCCTAAACCGGGTCAAAGCGCTCGATCCGGTATACCTCGCCCATCCCCCGGAGCCGAGCTGTCGCGCGATGGTGAAACCTGCAAAGACGTCGCCATCGGCCAGCGGCATAACCGCAGATCCAACTGATCGGCTCGCTCCGTAACCGGTCGCCGGCTGTGACACCCTGTAGAGGTGAACCCCTCGACGACCCAGGCGCGCGTCGTCGTCGACGAACTGATTCGCGGCGGCGTGCGCGACGTGGTGCTGTGTCCCGGCTCACGCAACGCGCCGCTGGCCTTCGCACTGCAGGACGCCGACCGGGCGGGCCGGCTCCGGCTGCACGTGCGTATCGACGAGCGCACCGCCGGTTTCCTGGCCATCGGCCTGGCTATCGGTGCGAACGCGCCGGTCTGCATCGCCATGACGTCGGGCACCGCGGTCGCCAATCTCGGACCGGCGGTGGTCGAGGCCAACTACGCCCGGGTGCCGCTGATCGTGCTGTCCGCCAACCGGCCGTATGAGCTGCTGGGCACCGGCGCCAACCAGACCATGGAACAACTCGGCTATTTCGGCTCTCAGGTGCGGGCCACCATCAGCCTGGGCCTGGCCGAGGGCTCGGCCGAGCGGTTGCCCGCTCTCAACGCCGCCTGGCGCTCGGCGACCTGCCGAGTGTTGGTGGCCGCCAAGGGTTCTCGCACGGCCAATGCCGGGCCCGTGCAATTCGACATCCCGCTGCGCGAACCTCTGGTACCGGACGCCGAGCGCGTGAATGCGCCCACTCCGGCCGGGCGCCCCGACGGCAGGCCGTGGACCTACACGCCACCGGTCACCTTCGATCAACCGCTGGAGATCGACCTCACGCCCGATACGGTCGTCGTCGCCGGCCACGGCGCGGGTGTGCACCCCAACCTGGCCGCGCTGCCGACCGTCGCGGAGCCCACGGCGCCACCTGTCGCCAACCCGCTGCATCCCCTGGCGTTGCCGCTGCTGCACCCGCAACAGGTGATTATGCTGGGCCGCCCCACGCTGCACCGCCCGGTGTCGGCGCTGCTTGCCGATTCGGCAGTGCCGGTGTTCGCGCTGACGACGGGGCCGCGCTGGCCCGACGTGTCAGGCAACTCGCAGGCCAACGGCACCCGGGCAATCACCACCGGAGCTCCCGACCCGGCGTGGCTGCGCCGCTGCGCCGAACTCAACCGGCACGCCGTCGCTGCAGTGCGGGGCCAACTTGCCGAGCACCCGCTCACCACCGGCCTGCACGTGGCCGCCGCGGTCGCCGATGCGTTGCACCTCGGGGATCAGCTCGTACTCGGTGCGTCGAACCCGGTTCGTGACGCCGCACTGGCCGGGCTGGACAATCGTGGGATCCAGGTGCGGTCCAACCGTGGCGTGGCCGGCATCGACGGCACCGTATCCACCATCATCGGAGCCGCGCTCGCGTATGAGCGGATCGGCAACCCCGAGGACCCGCCGCGCACCGTCGCGCTCATCGGTGACCTGACGTTCGTGCACGACAGTTCGGGGTTGCTGATCGGGCCTACTGAACCGACCCCGCGAAACCTGACCATCGTGGTGTCCAACGACAACGGCGGCGGCATCTTCGAACTGCTCGAGCAGGGCGACCCGAGGTTCTCGGACGTGTCGGCCCGGATCTTCGGCACCCCGCACGACGTGGACGTCGGCGCGCTGTGCCGCGCGTACCACGTAGAGAGCCGACAGATAGAACTCGACCAGCTGGCGGCCGCTCTCGACGAGCCCGGTGGCGGTATGCGGGTATTGGAGGTCAAGGCCGACCGGTCGTCGCTGCGGCGGCTGCACGCAGCCATCAAGGCCGCTCTGTGAGAAGACTCACTGTCGCGCCGAAACAGGTGCTGCGCATCCTGATTCACGGCACCACGGAGGAACTGCCGGACACCCGGCCCCGAATGGTGGTGCGGTGGGCGCGAATCGCCGTGCTGATCGTCATCCTGCTCGTCACGTTGCAGTCGATCCTGCTGGTGGCGGGCGCGTGGCGTAACGACCTGGCGATCAAACGCAATATGGGCGTCGCCCAGGCGGAGGTGCTCAGCGCCGGGCCACGACGTTCGACTATCGAGTTCGTCACCCCGGACCGCGTCACCTATCGGCCGGAACTCGGCGTGTTGTACCCGTCCGAATTGGCCACCGGCATGCGGATCTATGTCGAATACAACAAGAAGGACCCGAATCTGGTTCGGGTGCAGCACCGCAACGCGGGCCTGGCGATCATCCCGGCGGGATCGATCGCCGTGGTGGCCTGGCTGATCGGTGCGGGGGCGTTGATCCTGCTGGCTGTGCTGGACAAGCGGCTGAACCAAGCCGAGTCATAGCGCGATCAGATTTCGCGTCGCGTATTCCCCGCGGCAACCTGGTCGACAGTCGCTGCTGCCAGTGTGGTGGCGTGCGCGTTGCAATCGTCGCCGAATCGTTCCTGCCTCAGGTCAACGGTGTGAGTAACTCGGTCGTCCGGGTTCTCGAGCATCTGCGTCGTACCGGTCACGAAGCCCTAGTCATCGCCCCGGACAACCCGCCCGGTGAATCCCGCGCCGACCGCGTCTACGACGGCGTCCGGATCCACCGGACACCGTCGCGGATGTTCCCCAAAGTGACCACGCTTCCGCTGGGCGTCCCCACCCCGCGCCTGCTGCGGGTGCTGCGGGGATTCGATCCTGACGTCGTGCACCTGGCCTCACCGGCGCTGCTCGGTTACGGAGGGATGCTGGCCGCGCGCCGGCTCGGTGTCCCGACGGTGGCCGTTTACCAGACCGACGTGCCGGGTTTCGCGGCGAGCTACGGCATCCCGATGACCACCCGCGCCGCCTGGGCCTGGTTCCGGCACCTGCACAGCCGCGCCGACCGTACTCTGGCGCCGTCCACACCAACCATGGAAAGTCTTGCCGCGCAGGGCTTCCCGCGCGTACACCGGTGGGCGCGCGGTGTTGACCTGATCCGGTTCGCGCCGTCGGCCCGCGACGAGAGGCTGCGCCGGCATTGGTCTCCCAACGGCCGGCCGGTCGTCGGCTTTGTCGGTCGGCTCGCCCCGGAGAAGCACGTGGAACGGCTCGCTACGCTCGCGGGCGCCGGCAACGTGCAGCTGGTGATCGTCGGTGACGGTGTTGATCGGACCAAACTCGAGAAGTCAATGCCCGCAGCGGTTTTCACCGGTGCGCTGTACGGTGACGAACTCGCCGCGGCGTACGCGAGCATGGACGTCTTCGTGCATCCCGGCGAGCACGAGACGTTCTGTCAGGTCGTGCAGGAAGCGCTGGCGTCGGGGTTGCCGGTCATCGCCCCCGACGCCGGCGGCCCGCGCGACCTCGTCGCACCCTGCCGCACCGGCCTGCTGCTGCCGGTGGCCGAGTTCGAGGCGCGGCTACCCGGTGCCGTCGCGCATCTGCTTGCCGAACGGCAGCGCTATTCGCAGGCCGCCCGGCGCAGTGTGCTGGGGCGCAGCTGGCCGGTGATCTGCGACGAGTTGCTCGGTCACTACGAGGCGGTGTTGTCGCCGGCGGCCGGGGTGCGGGCCTTCCCGCGTCGTCGGGCCTGAATCCCGCTAGCCCTGCGCCAACTCGGCCACCGATTGCCACTGCTCCCAGGTGCGCAGCCGGTTTTCGTAGTCGGCTTTCGCCGTCGCCAACGGGGTGGCCCCGAAGAACACCCGCAGCGGCGGCTCGTCGGCGTCCACCACCTTCAGCAACGCCTCCGCCGATGCCGACGGATTACCGGGGCTGGCCCACCGCTTGCTGCGCCACTCGTCCTGCTTGGCGTGGACGTCGGCATAGTCCGGCAGGCGCTCGGCCCGCCGGGACGACGATCCGGCCCAGTCGGTGTCGAAGCCGCCGGGTTCGATCAGCGTGACGTGCACGCCGAACGGTGCGATCTCCTGCGCCAGCGCCTGCGAGAAACCTTCCAGCGCCCATTTGGAGGCGTGGTAGATGCCGACGTCGGGGAACGCGGTGATGCCGCCGATCGACGACACCTGAATGATGTGCCCGCTGCGCTGCGCCCGCAGGTAGGGCAAAGCGGCCTGGGTGATCCACAGGGCGCCGAACACGTTGGTTTCGAGCTGGTCGCGCGCGTCCTGTTCGGACACTTCCTCGATGAACCCGAACTGACCGTAACCGGCGTTGTTCACCACGATGTCCAGGCGCCCGAAGTGGTCATGGGCCTGCTTGACGGCCGCGAAGTCCGCATCCCGGTCGGTGACGTCGAGCTGAATCGGCAACAGCGCGTCGCCGTATTGGCCGACCAGGTCGTCCAGGGATGCCGTGTTGCGCGCCGTGGCGGCCACCTTGTCGCCACGTTTCAGGGCGGCGGTGGCCCACTCTCGTCCGAAACCTCGCGATGTACCGGTGATAAACCAAACTTTTTCGCTCACGCAGTCTTGCAACGCATCGACCGGCGACGAATTCCCCCATTCGGCGGACGGGTAGCGTTTCAGGCGTGAGCCGCGCCGACCTCGACAAGGATCCCCGGGACGTCGCGTCGATGTTCGACGGGGTCGCCCGCCGATACGACATC
This sequence comes from Mycobacterium sp. TY814, assembly GCF_030755175.1. Classification (NCBI taxonomy): domain Bacteria; kingdom Bacillati; phylum Actinomycetota; class Actinomycetes; order Mycobacteriales; family Mycobacteriaceae; genus Mycobacterium; species Mycobacterium sp. TY814. The sequence continues at coordinate 2,089,745 of NZ_JAUFRY010000001.1, read as the reverse complement.
ACCAACACCGTGCTCTCGCTGGGCCAGGACCGCTTCTGGCGGCGTGCCACCCGCGCGGCCCTGAAGATCGGGCCGGGGCAGAAGGTGCTGGATCTGGCCGCAGGCACCGCGGTGTCGACGGTCGAGTTGGCGAAGTCCGGGGCGTGGTGCGTAGCGGCGGATTTCTCGGTCGGCATGCTCGGGGCGGGCAGCGCCCGTGCTGTGCCCAAGGTCGCCGGCGACGCAACCCGGTTGCCGTTCGCCGACGACGTGTTCGACGCGGTGACGATCAGCTTCGGCTTGCGCAACGTGGCCGACTTCCCGGCCGGCCTGCGCGAGATGGCCCGCGTCACCCGGCCCGGCGGCCGGTTGGTGGTATGCGAATTCTCCACTCCCACAAGCCCTTTGTTCGCGACAGCGTACAAGGAGTATCTGATGCAGGCGCTGCCGCGGGTGGCGCGCGCGGTGTCCAGCAATCCCGACGCGTACGTCTACCTGGCGGAGTCGATCAGGGCCTGGCCCGACCAGGAGGCCCTCGCACAGGAGATCGTGCGCGCGGGGTGGTCGGCGGTGCGGTGGCGCAATCTCACCGGTGGGATTGTGGCGTTGCACGCCGCGTACAAGCCGCTCTGACTCGGGAGGGTGAGCTTCCGTTAGCAGGACGGGCGACGCACCGCGTGCGCCGAGCCTGCGTTCTTGCAGGGATCCACTCGCACTTCCTCTGCAGATCTACAGCCTCGGTAATCCGAGCGCGTTAAGTACCCGCCCGCTGTAAAAAGCCGACCTGCTCGGGGCAGTAGTGGTCGAGCGCCGCGCCGAGGAACTGGAAAGCCTGTCCCTGGGTGGTGCCCCGCGGCAGATTGCGCTGCAGGAACGTGGCCGACTTGTAGGGATCCCCATCCACGCCGCGCTCGATGCGCTGGCAGCTGATCTTGCCCAGCCAGGCGTTGTAGTCCTGCGGGCCGTAGATGCCGTAGGTGTGCAATTGAGCGTTGAACGGGGCGTCGTAGTCGTCGGCCTGGGCGGGTGCCGCCACTCCGATGGCGGCGACCGCCATGGCCGCGAAAGCACCCAGCTTAAATGCCTTCATTAGGCGGACTATACACCTGGAACGAGGTTTGCGATCAGGTCCGCTATCAGCCCAGATGGGCTGATAGCAGCCAGGCGCCGACCGATTTGCGGCCACTGGATTCGTCACGGGCCTCGAAGCCGGACATCGCCGGCACATCCGCGGGCAACTGCGCGTGAATGCGCGCGGGCCGGATGCCGTCGATCACCCAGTACTTGGAGACGACCTCCCGCAGCTCGTCGGAGGTGACCGCGTTGATCGGCCCCTCGGCTACCGCCGCCTTGTCGAAGACCAGCACGAAATACGACGCGCCCGGCGCCGCGGCGCGCACGATCGACTGCTGGTAGCCCTCGCGCAACTCGACGGGCATCGAGTGGAAAAGAGTTGAGTCGACGATCGTCTGGAACCGGCCGGTCAACCCGGCGGGGTAGCTGCTGAAGTCGCTGATGTCGGCGACCGCGAAGCTGGCGCTCGCCAGTCCGCGCCGCTGCGCTTCGGCGGTGGCCAGCTTGATGGCGGTGGGGGAGGCGTCCAGGCCGACGGTGGTGTGTCCGCGCTCGGCCAGCGCCAGTGAGATGGCGCCCTCCCCGCAGCCCGCGTCGAGGACGTCGCCGCGGAAGCGGCCCTGCTCGATCAGGGTGGCCAACTCGGGCTGAGGTTCCCCGATGCTCCACGGCGGGCGGGCGCCCTCGCCGAGCTCGCTGGATTCGCCTCGGTAGGCCTGTTCGAACTGGAGATCCATTGGTGAAGTCATACCCAAAAGATATCAACCCGCCTGATATATGTCAATCAGATTGATATGCGAGCGAAGGTCACCCACATGGCGCGAGCAGACGCGAAATCGCACGGCGCGGCGCCAAATCGTGCGATTTTGTGTCTGCTCGGCGCGACTGGGGGCCCTTAACTGAACGGCGGGCGGCGGTCGATGAGCCGCGAAGCCCGCCCACCGCCGCGCCACGCCCGGGCCACCCAGTCGGCGTCCTCGTCGGTGACCAGGTTGGCCATCGTCCGCACGGCGATGCGCATCAACGTCGTGGAGCGCATCGCGATCGGCCCGGTCGCCGGCAGGAACCGCTGGAAGGTCAGCAGCAACGCCAGCCGGCGCGCCACCGAGAAACCGCGTGCGTAGTGGTCGGTCAGCAGTGCCGGCCACAAGTGGGAAAAGTCGGGCGATTCCAGCATTTCGGCGGCCAGCCGCCCCGTCTCCAGCCCGTAGTCGATGCCCTCGCCGTTCAGCGGGTTCACGCATGCCGCGGCATCGCCGATCAGCATCCAGTTCGGTCCGGCCACCCCCGACACCGCGCCCCCCATCGGCAGCAACGCCGACGCCACCGCCCGCGGCGGGCCCTCGAATCCCCATTCGTCGCGCCGCAGGTCGGTGTAGTAGGAGATCAGCGGCCGCAGCGCCAGATCGGCCGGCCGCTTGGTCGTCGACAACGCCCCCACGCCGATGTTCACTTCGCCATTGCCCAACGGGAAGATCCAGCCGTAGCCGGGCAGCACGGCGCCGTCGGGGGAGCGCAGCTCCAGATGTGAGGTCAGCCACGGGTCGTCGCTGCGTGGCGTGGCCAGATACCCGCGGGCGGCGACGCCGTACACCGTCTCCTGATGCCAGCGCCGGCCCAGTTTGCGGCCCAGCGACGAGCGCGCACCGTCGGCCACGATCAGCTGATCGCACACCACCTCGGTGCGGTCGGCCAATGTCACCGATGTCACCCGCCGAGACGAGTCATGATGCACCCCAACCGCTTTGGTTCCCAGCAGCATGCGCGCCCCGGATTCCTCGGCGACCTTGCGGATCCGGTCGTCGAGCTCCAGGCGGGCCACCGCGCTGCTGTGTGGCGGGAACGACGGGCCCGGCCAGCGCACTTCCACCTCGCCGCCGAAACCGCTCATGCGCAGGCCGTGGTGCCGGATGCGGCTGGACAGCCAGTCGCCCAAGCCCAGCCGCTCCAGCTCGAGGATGGCCCTCGGTGTCAGCCCGTCGCCGCAGGCTTTGTCGCGGGGGAAGCTGGCCGAATCGATGACAAGGACATCCCGGCCCGCCCGGGCGGCCCAGGCAGCCGCCGCCGACCCGGCCGGTCCGGCGCCTACCACCACCACCTGCGCGCGCAGGGCTCTGGGGACTGCGTTCTCCACGCCCACCAGTATGTTGGTCGAATGAGAACTCCGGCGACGGTGGTGGCGGGCGTTGACTTCGGCGACGCCGGATTCGCCGCGACTGTGCGAGACGGTGTCGCGCGGGTCGAGCAACTCATGGACGCTGAGCTGCGCGGTTCCGACGAGGTGATGACCGAATCGCTGCTGCATCTGTTCCAGGCCGGCGGCAAGCGGTTCCGCCCCCTGTTCACGGTCCTGTCCGCACAAACCGGCCCGGATCCGGACAACGCGGACGTGACCCTGGCCGGGGCCGTGGTGGAGCTGATTCACCTGGCGACGCTGTATCACGACGACGTGATGGACGAGGCGGAGGTCCGTCGTGGAGCGCCCAGTGCCAACGCGCGCTGGGGCAACAACGTCGCCATCCTGGCCGGCGACTACCTGCTGGCGACGGCGTCGCGATTGGTGTCGCGGTTGGGGCCAGAGGCCGTGCGGATCGTCGCCGACACATTTGCCGAGCTGGTGACGGGTCAGATGCGGGAGACCCGCGGCACCCCCGAAGGGGTGGACCGCATCGAGCAGTACCTGCGGGTGGTCCACGAGAAGACGGGCAGCCTGATCGGCGCCGCGGGCCGGTTCGGCGGCATGTTCTCCGGCGCCGACGACGACCAGATCGAACGGCTGAGCCGACTGGGTGGCATCGTCGGCACCGCATTCCAGATCGCCGACGACATCATCGACATCGACAGCGAGTCCGACGAGTCCGGCAAGGTGCCCGGCACCGACCTGCGCGAAGGTGTGCGAACGCTGCCGATGCTCTACGCGCTGCAGCAGACGGAGCCCGACGGCGCGCGACTGCGCGAACTGCTTGCCGGACCCATCCACAACGACGACGAGGTGCTGGAGGCGCTGGCCCTGCTGCGCCAATCGCCCGGCATGGCCCAGGCCAAGCAGACGCTGGCGGGGTACGCCGACCGGGCCCACCACGAGTTGAGCCTGCTGCCCGAATCGCCCGGCCGCGACGCGCTGCAGGCGTTGGTCGACTACACCGTCAGCCGGCACGGCTGAACCGATCCGCACGGATCGGAACCTGAACCGTCCTCCCACGCGTTATTCGGCTGTAATCAACTCGTAGGAGGACACCCACTCATGACCTGGCATCCGCATGCCAACAGGCTGAAGACCTTCCTGCTGTTGGTCGGTATGTCCGCGATGATCGTGTTCGTCGGCGCGTTGTTCGGCAGGACGGCCCTCATCATCGCGACCCTGTTCGCCGTCGGGATCAACGTCTACACCTACTACAACAGCGACAAGCTGGCGTTGCGCGCCATGCACGCCGTACCGGTGTCGGAATTGCAGTACCCCGCGATGTACCGGATCGTGCGCGAGCTGGCCACCGCCGCCCATCAGCCCATGCCGCGGTTGTACATCAGCGACACCAACGCGCCCAACGCATTCGCCACCGGCCGCAATCCGCGCAATGCAGCCGTCTGTTGCACCACCGGCATCCTGCGGATTCTCGACGAGCGCGAGTTGCGTGCCGTTCTGGGTCATGAGCTGTCGCACGTCTACAACCGCGACATCCTGATCTCGTGCGTGGCAGGTGCGCTCGCGTCGGTGGTCACCGCCCTGGCCAACATGGCCATGTGGTTCGGCGCCTTCGGCGGTAACCGTGAAGGTGGCGTCAATCCCTTTGCGATGCTGTTGGTTTCGTTGCTCGGCCCGATCGCCGCGACGGTCGTGCGCCTGGCGGTGTCGCGCTCCCGGGAATATCAGGCCGACGAGTCGGGGGCGATGCTGACCGGCGACCCGCTCGCCCTGGCGTCTGCGCTGCGCAAGATCTCCGGCGGCGTGCAGATGGCTCCGTTGCCACCGGAGCCGCAGCTGGCCAACCAGGCTCACCTGATGATCGCCAACCCCTTCCGGGCCGGCGAGCGCATCGGGTCATTGTTCTCGACGCACCCGCCGATCGAGGACCGCATCCGGCGGCTGGAGCAGATGGCACGCGGCTGATCAAGCCGCCGCTTCGGGCGCTTCGCGTCCGACCAGCGACACCACGGCTGTGCGCGGCGGATGCCCGCGCTCGAGTAGTCCGTCGATGTGAACCGTTCCCCCGGTGGACTGATGCTGCTGCTGCCAGTCGGTAATCGATTGGTGCGCAGCGTGATCGAGGTAACTGACGGCGATGTGCAGGGTCACCGTGCTGCCGCGGGGCACCTCGGCCAGTACGCGAGTCAGGCGCGGCAGGCTCAGGAAGGTGCAGGCGCCCTCGATCGTCACGCGCCACTGATCAGCATCCGGGATGGCCTCCACCTTGGCGCGGACCACCCGCCATCCGGTGATCGCGATGGCCAGGACCAGGCCGATCAGGACGCCGTGCAGCAGGTTGAGGAAGACGACGGCGACGATGGTCACCAGGTAGATAGCGAAATCGCCGGTCTTCACCGCGGTTTCGATGTGCGCGGGCTGTAGTAGCTGAATTCCGATGACGATCAGCAGCCCGGCCAGTGCGGCGCTGGGGATCTCTTCGATCAGCCCGGCGAAGGGCAGGGCGAACAGCAGGATCCAGAAGCCGTGCAGGATCGTCGAGGCACTCGTTTTGGCCCCGGCCTTGATGTTCGCTGAGCTGCGCACGATCACACCGGCGATCGGCAGGCCACCGATGGCGCCCGAGACGATGTTCGAGGCGCCCTGTCCGATCAATTCACGGTCGAGATTGGTGCGCGGTCCGCTGTGCATCCGGTCGGTGGCGACGGCGGTCAGCAGACTCTGCACGCTCGTGATGAGCGTGACGGTGATGATGCCGATCACCACCGCCCCCCAGTTGCCGTGCGGAATGGCGGGCAACTGCAATGCCTCGATCACCGAGCCTTCCAGGGTGATCCGGGAAACGGTGAACGGAAACACCACCGAGATGACGGTCACCACCACGATCGCGACCAGCGGACCCGGAACGGCGGCCAGCTTCGCCGGGGCCCGGCGCCACGCGACCATGATCGCGATCACCAGCAGCCCGAGGAAGAGCCCCGGGCGGTGAGCTCCGAGGATCTGAGCCGGCAGCTCGACCACGTTGGCCCATGCCGAACTGTGCGACTCACCACCGAGCAGCACATGGGTTTGCTGCAGCGCGATGGTGATCCCGATGCCGGCCAGCATCGCATGCACCACCACGGGCGAAATCGCCAGCGCCGCACGGGCTACCCGGCTAAGCCCCAGCAGAACCTGCATTAGGCCCGCGACTGCTGTGATGAAACAAGTTATGCCCCAGCCGAATTCGGCTATCAGATCGGCGACGATCACGGTCAGGCCGGCGGCCGGACCGCTCACCTGCAACGGTGATCCGCCCAGGGCGCCGCCTGCGACGCCACCGACGATCGCGGCGATCAGGCCGGCGAGCACCGGAGCGTCGGAGGCGATGGCGATGCCCAGCGACAAAGGCAGTGCCACCAGGAAAACCACCAGTGAGGCCGGCAGGTCGTGCCGGATGACTGATCGCCATCGCTCGCTTCGTGACTCGTCGGTCTGTCGCATCGGAGGCTCCCTCGTTTGATCTAGCGGGGGATCTTGCGCCGTCCGCCGCGTATCGCGATCTATCCCGTAGCCGTAACACCCTGAGGCGCAAGCGAATACGATTCCACTCGAAACGGCGATGTTCCGGGCAGCTCGTCTGCCGACTCTGACTGACGGTAGGGTGGGCCGCTGGCACCGGCAACCGGACGCGCGGGGTGCATAGCGAACGCAAATTTTCTATGCGCCGCACTTGATCAGCGCCTGATGGCGCTTGGGGTCAGAATCCCGAGCCGTGCACCTCGTGTCCGGGCTCCTCGGCGGCCAGGCCACTGTAAGCCTGCTCGACGGTGGAGCCGTGGTTGATCACCGCGTCGACCTCGCGCGCAATCGGCATGTTCAACCCGAACTCGTCAGCGAACTCCATGATGACGCTCGCGGCCTTGACGCCCTCGGCGACCTGGTTCATCGACGCGATGATCTCGTCGATCGGTTTGCCCGCACCCAACTGTTCGCCGACGTGACGGTTGCGGCTGCGCTGGCTGGTACAGGTGACGATCAGGTCACCGAGGCCGGCCAGGCCGGGGAAGGTTTCGGCGTTGCCGCCCATCGCCACTCCCAGCTTGGTCATCTCGCGCAGTGCCCGGGCGATCACCAGGGCCCGGGTGTTCTCGCCGATGCCCAGCGAGTAGCCCATTCCGACCGCGATGGCGAAGACATTCTTGAGCGCTCCCGCCATCTCGACGCCGATCACGTCGTCGGTGGTGTAGACGCGGAACCGCCGGGTGCGGAACATCGTCGACAGCCGGGTGGCCAGGTGCTGGTCCGGCATGGCCAGCACCGCGGCGGCGGCGTAACCCTCGGCCACCTCGCGGGCGATGTTCGGTCCGGCCAGAATGCCCGCCGGATGCCCGGGCAAGATCTCCTCGATGATCTGCGACATCCGCATGTTGGTGCCCTGCTCGAGGCCCTTCACCAGGGAGACCACCGGCACCCAGGGCCGCAGTTCTTTGGCCAGCTCGGTCAGCACGCCGCGGAATCCGTGCGAAGGCACACCCATGACCAGAACGTCGGCGCAATTGGCGGCTTCGGCGAAGTCGGTGGTGGCGCGCAGCGAGCTGCTCAGCGCCACCTCGTTGCCGAGGTAGCGGCTGTTGCGGTGGTTTTCGTTGATGTCCTTGGCTGTCTCCTCAGACCGAACCCATTGCAGGGTCGGCCCGCGGCGCGCGCAGATTGAGGCCACGGTGGTGCCCCAGGAACCGCCACCGAGGACAACGACATTGGGTTCGCGCTTCTCAGCTGCCATGAACTTCACCCTATTGCGGTGAACCTCGAATACCAACGACCCACGGGCAGAGGACTTCGGGCCCTTTCCGCTGAGGTGCGGACACCGGAAAGGTAAAGGAGTGATGTCATGCCGAGCATTGCTCGCCGCTGTCGCGCTCGTCGTTTCGGTGGCGTGGCCCGCGAGTGCAGTCGCCGACGACGGTCGGCCGCAGGCCAACGCCGAACAGATTGCGGCGGCGCGGATACGGCCGGCCGTCATGTTCCTGGCCGCCGAGGCGTACGGCATGGTTCGGCTGCCCGACGGCAAGGCGCTGTCGTTCTTCGGCGCGGGTTCGAACGCTCCGTTCGTCGTGACGTGGAACTGCACCGGATTCGTCGTCAACCCCGACGGCTGGGTGGCCACCGCGGGCCACTGCGCCGACCCCGATACGGCGAAAGAGCAAATACTCAAGAAGGCCGTCGGCGAATATCAGGCACAGTATCCGGACTCGCCAGTGAGCCAGGACCCGCTTGCGACGCTGGACTATCTGGCGAAGAACGCGCGGGTGGAAGGCACACTGGCTGGTCAGGGCCCGCAGGTGAACCTCACGCTGATCTACGGCACCGGCACCAAGATCGCCGAGAAGATGCCCGCCACCGTCGTCGATTTCCGGCCGATCGGCAAGGGCGATGTTGCGCTGCTCAAGGTGGACAAACACAATCTGCCGTCGTCGGAACTCACCACCGATGCCGCGGTCGGCATCGGCACACCAGTACTGGCCGTCGGATACGCCGAACCCACCGCCCGGCTGACCGGCCGGTCGCTCGACCCCACCAACAAGAGCGGCAAGGTGAGCAAGAAGTCGAAGGTGAAAACCAGCCCGGTGTATGAGATCGACGCCGCCGTCGCCGAGGGCATGAGCGGCGGCCCGACCGTCGACCTCAGCGGAAAGGTGATCGGCGTCAACAGCTTCGGCCCGGCCGGCGAACCGCAGCCGTTCAACTTCATCGCGCCTGCGGACACGCTCGCAACGATGATGGCGGCCAAGGCCGTCAAGGGCACGCTCGGTCCCGCTGACCAGTCGTACCGCCAGGGACTCACCCACTACTACGAGGGCCGCTACAGCGACGCCATCAAAGACTTCGACCTCGCCCTCACGCTTTCGCCCGACTACCCCGGTGCTGCCGACCTCAAGACCAGCGCGGCCAATCTGCGCCAGCAATACGGCGACACATCGATATTCGAGCGGTCAAACCTGTTGTGGTACATCGCCAGTGGCGGATTGCTCGTGCTCATCGTCGGCAGCTGGTTGACGGTGCTGGTGATCAGGAACCGGCGGCAACGACGCGCGGAAGCCGAGACCGAAGCGGTCGCACCGCCCGATGACGACGACGCAGCCGGCACGGTGCGATCGCTGGGACTGGTTCCTCCGGCGGGGGATGACGAGCCGCACTTCTGCGCCAACTGCGGCGCGCAGCATCACCACGCCGAGAAGTTCTGCCCGAACTGCGGCAAGAAAATTTCGCTCGGGGCGTCCGCTTAACCGGCCAGCGCGGCACGGTCGGCAGCCCGGCCGAACACCATGGCCTCGTCGATACGGTCGAAGCGGTAGTCGATCGCATCGGCAAAGTAGTTCTGCCGCACGTTCCACGGCCGCTTGGTGCCCGACTTCGGCAGCGCGTGCAGCGCCCGCTTGACGTAACCGGCCTGAATGTCCCACGCCGGTTTCTCGGTCATCGACTCATCGCCAAGGTGGGGGCTGGCGTGCGTGTAGCCATGCTCGGCCATGTACGCCAACAGCTTGGCGGTAGCCCGCGCGGTCATGTCCGCCCGCAACGTCCACGACGCGTTCGTGTAGCCCACGCACCAGAACAGGTTGGGCACGTCCTCGAGCATGTGGGCCTTGTAGACGAAGCGGTCCCTGGGGTTGATCTCGACGCCGTCGATGCTGATTGTGGCGCCGCCGAGGGCCAGCAACTGCAGGCCGGTGGCAGTGACGATGACGTCGGCGTCGAGATGCCGCCCGGATTTCAGCACGATGCCGGTGGCGTCGAAACGGTCGATGTGATCGGTGACCACCTCTGCGCGGCCGTCGGCGACAACCTGGTACAGGTCGGCGTCCGGGATCAGGCACAGCCGTTGGTCCCAGGGGTTGTACTTGGGCCTGAAGTGGGTGTCGACGTCATAACCTTCCGGCAGGTTCTGAATTGCCTTGCGGCGCAGCATCCACTTGATCAGCGGTGGGGTCTTGCGCGACAGGAACCACAGCACCCCTTCCATCAGTGCGTTGTAGAAGCGGATGGTCAGGTGAGCTGCTCTGCGGGGCAGCAGCTTTCGGCTGAGCCAGGCGAACTTGCTGTACTTCGACGCCGAAATCAGATACGTCGGCGAACGTTGCAGCATGATCACCTTGCCGGCCTTTTCGGCCATCGACGGGATCAGCGTCACCGCGGTCGCTCCGCTGCCGATCACCACGACCGTCTTGCCGGTGTAGTCCAAGTCTTCCGGCCAGTGCTGCGGATGCACGACAGTGCCGGCGAACTGCTCGATACCGGGGAAGTCGGGGGTGTAGCCCGCGTCGTAGTCGTAGTAGCCGCTGCCGAAGAACACGAACCGGCTGCGGCACTGCTTGCTGACGCCGTCCTGCTCGAAGGTGAGGGTCCAGGTGTCGGTGGCGGAATCCCAGTCCGCGCCCCGGACGTGGCTGTGGAAACGGATGTGTTCGTCGATGCCGTATTTGTGGGCCATGTTCGACAGGTACTCACGGATGTGGTCGCCGTCGGCGACGCCTTCCTCGCGGGTCCACGGCTCGTACGGGAAGCTGAGCGTGAAGATGCTGCTGTCCGAGCGAACGCCGGGATACCGGAACAGGTCCCAGGTGCCGCCGATCCGGTCGCGCCGCTCCAGGATCGCGTAGCTGAGCCCCGAGTTGCGCTGCAGGATGCGGTAGGCCGCACCGAGGCCGGAGATGCCGGCGCCGACGATGAGGACGTCGACGTAGTCGGTCTCGGATGGCTTGTGCTCGGCCTGGTGGGGAGTCACGGTCATCGTGAACCTCGCTTGTCTCCTGGGGATGCCGTCACCAGAGTAGGCACCCACCGGTTGGTCGGGCCAGGGACCTTCGGCTCTTGGGTTTCGCGTCGAGCCTGCGCTCAGGGCTGCAGTTCGTCGAAGAATCGCGCCGCTGACGCAGGCTCGATGCCGCTGACGCGGGCTCGGCTACCGGTAGTTGACGAACTGCAGCGCGACATCGAGGTCGGCCTGCTTGAGCATCGAGATGACGGCCTGCAGGTCGTCGCGCTTCTTGCTGGTCACCCGGACCTCGTCGCCCTGGATCTGGGTCTTGACCGTCTTGGGCCCTTCGTCGCGGATGAGCTTGGTGATCTTCTTGGCATTCTCACTGCTGATGCCCTGCTTGAGGGTGCCGGTCAACTTATAGGTCTTGCCGGAGGCCTGCGGTTCGCCGGCCTCGAAGGACTTCAGCGAGATGTCGCGGCGGATCAGCTTCTCCTTGAACACGTCGAGCGCGGCCTTGACCCGCTCCTCGGTGGACGAGGTCAGTTCGATACCTTCTTCGCCTTTCCACGCGATTTTGGTGTCCGTCCCGCGGAAGTCGAAGCGCGTGGACAGTTCCTTGGCGGCCTGGTTGAGTGCGTTGTCGACTTCCTGCCGGTCGATCTTGCTGACGATGTCGAACGATGAGTCCGCCATGCGCTGCGTCCCTTCTTCAGTGCTGCCCGTTTGTGAACTGTCTACCCGGTCGTTGTACCCTGCTAGGCGGCAGGTTGCCCGAGCGGCCAATGGGAGCGGACTGTAAATCCGTCGCGAAAGCTACACTGGTTCGAATCCAGTACCTGCCACCAGCAGTTGAGGGCCGGTTTCGGGCGCGAGCGATTTGATCGCGCTCCGGAACTGTCCACAGCGCGTCCGTGGCGGAATCGAAAGCGGCAGCGATTGCATCCAGATCATCAGCGAAGTCGCCATACCGGTCTAACGCCTGCGCCGCCGATTCATGGCCCAGAAGCCGTTGGACCACTGTGACATTGGCGCCTTCGTTGATGGCCAAACTGGCGCAACAGTGTCTCAGGTCGTGCAACCGGATCCCGTTTGTTAACGCTCTTCGAACGCCGGGGACAGATATCGAGCGGCCATGACTTTGGCCTGCCCGATGATCGCCGGGTCTCCGGTCGGATCGACACGGAAAGCCGTTTCAAGGAGAGCCTGGCTGGCCTCCCAGCTGACGTAGATCATCAGCGCAAGTTCGTCGTGCGGCACGTGTGCGCGAGGGCCCAGCAGGTCGGCGAGCGTTGCGGCGAATCGGGTGTTGTTGTGTTCGTGGTCGGCGCGGATGAAGTCCGGATTCAGGCGCGCGCCGACCCAGAGCTCCCGAAGCGCCGGTTCGCTGCGGTAGAAGCCGGCGTAGGCATCCAGCAGGCGGTCGAGCAGCACCCGCCAGTCGGCCTCGACGCCGGCATCGGCCAGTGTTGTTTCAAGGACGTCGCCGAAGCGGTCGGCGAAGCGTTGCGCGAGCGCGTAGACGATGTCGTCCTTGCGCGCGAAGAACTGATACAGCGTCCCCAGCGGAACGCCGGCGCGCGTGGCGATGTCGCTGACCTTGAGGCTGTCCGGGCCTTGCTCGACGACGATCGCCGCGGCCGCGTCGAGGATGCGTTCGACGCGTGCGCGGCTGCGTTGCTGGGTTGGCGAGCGGCGCAGGTGAGCTTGACCGGACATGTTCACTTCCGGTCGAACGGCGCCATGTGCATGAGGGGAATGAAACCGCAGCGGCGCACCAGCGCGAAACGTCCGCGACCCACGGCTTTCGCTTCGGCGGTGAAGTGCGCTGCCAGTTCTCGGGTGAAACCGCTCCTGTCGTAGCGGGCCAGGGTGTCGTCGACCAGGCGCGCGGACAGGTCCCATATGCGGTTGCCCACGATGTCCACCATGGCCCCGGTCTGGATGTAGTACCCGATCGGCCCGTCGCGCTCGACACTGACGCCGGGGGTGGTGTGCACGGTGATGGCGTCGGCCAACTGTGTTGCCCTCTGATCATCGAGCTGCGCCGACGTGGCGCACTCGATGGCACGGCGGGCGCTGCGCACGGTGAAGTCCTCACCCGGCACGACGGGCGCGATGCCGTGATCGTGCAAAAGGCAACCGGCGTATAACAATTCGTCGTCTACGGCGACGCCATCGACGTCGGCCAGCGCACGCCCGAATATCCACGACCGGTAGCTGTGGCCGACGATCACCGGACTCTGTTCCGCCGCGGCGGCCTCTGCCTCGCGTGCGAAGCGGCTGTCGGGCGGCCGGATCTCGCGATCGGTCGCGCGGGCCCTGGTGCCGGGACGGGTGCCGCGCAGCCGGTTGAGGAAGTAGTCACGCTGGCTGTTGACGATCGCGCCGAGCAGTTGCAGCTGTTCGCGGCGAGTGAGGCGGCCTTTGGTGCGCCGAGTCCACTCGATGCCGCCGATGCGGTTGGGGTCGGGGCCGGTGCTCATCGCGCATCTCCGACGACCAGATCCAAAAACATGAACATTAATCATGTTCTATACGGTGCCGGCGACGACGTCAACCGGCCTGCGCGTCCTCGCGCGGCCTCGCTCCGGATACGGCGCTTCGCCACGCCAGTGGGCTCAGATTCCGGAACGGGTCCGTTTCACGGAGCAACTGAAGATCGGCGAGCAGGGTTTCGAGTGCGGTTTGGCTGCGCTGTTTGACGGTGGCTTCCCACTGGGCGGCCGGCACGCGGGACGGTTTGCGCGTGTCGATCGGAGCGCCGAATCGTATGTACATCCGTTGCGGCCGTGGGACGAGCGTCGGCCCGAGACCTCTGACGAGGGGGATGTTGACTTCGGGTTGGCGCAGAACATGTTTGGTGAACAGGCGGCCGACCCGTCCCCAGCGGGAATTCCGTTCCACGAGGCTGTGATAGATGTCGTCGCCGCCGACCAGTCCGACCGGAATGATCGGATAGTCGTGGGCGATGGCCAGGCGCGCGAAGCCGCTACGGCCCTCCCAGAACAGCCGGTAGTCCTCGCCTTTGAACTTCGGCATCTCGCGACCGCCTCCCGGGAACACCAAGAGCGCTTCGCCGTGTCTCATCAATTCCGCGCCGTTCTCCGGGTTGCCGACCACTGCACCGGCCGCGGCAAGTAGATCGGCGGTGAAGCCGCGCTGTTGCGCCAGGGTGCGGGAGGCGAGGCCGCGAACCCGAACGCCGAGTTCGCGGTGCACGAAATAGGGGATCAGGACAATCTCGCCCAGGCCCCACGAAGTGTGGTTGCCGACCAGCAGGAAGCGGCCGTCGCGCGGAAGGTTGTCCATCCCGTCGACGTAGGGCTTGCACAGATCCACAACCGGGTTCAATCGATCGGCCACGCCGAAGATCGCCTGCTGCATCGCTTTGACGCGGTCGGACTGATCGACCAAATCGCTCATCTTCCATCCCATCTCACGGGGGTCACCGCATCCGATGCTAGCCCTACACTGACCAAATGACCAATATGGTCAGTATGCCTAGTCGGGGAGGCGGGCGGGCGGATATATTCACTCCCGTGAGCGGATCCGCGAGTGAGCTGCCCGAACAGCACTCGGCCAAGGCGGCCAGGCTGCTCGAGGCGGCCAACGATCTCCTGCTCGGCCGGGGCGCAAAAGGATTCACCGTCGCCGATGTCGCGCAGCGGGCACACGTGGGGAAAGGCACCGTCTACCTGTACTGGCCGACCAAGGAAGACCTCTTGATCGGTCTGATCGGCCGCGGCTTCCTCGGTCTTCTCGACGATTTGATCCAGACACTTACCGCGCAACCCGATCTCGCCCGCCCGTCGCAGTTCTGTCCGCTGATGCTGGAGATCGCGACCGGCAAGCCACTGGTGGCCGCCCTGCAGAGTCAGGATGAAGACTTGCTCGGCGTCCTTGCCCGCGACCCGCGCTCCGTGGCGTTTCGCGACGCGCTGGGACCCGGTGCGGTGCTCAAGGCCGTACTTCCGATCTGGCGCCGAAATGCGTTGGCGCGCAACGATTGGGACATTGCCGATCAGACGTTCGCGCTGTACGGACTCATTACCGGGGTGGCGATGTCGCTGGTCGGCGCCGCTCCGGTCGTCGTCGATGATGCTCTCGGTGTCCTGGGCGCCGCGGTCACCGCTCTGCTCGGTCCTGAACGTGCCAACAAGAAACAGATCGGGGTTACCGCGGCTGAGGTCATCGAGTTTCTCCGGCAGGGCCGGGTCGCCGCGTTGCAGATGATCCAGCCCGATGCTTCGGCTGGTTGAACAAAAGGAAACCTGTCGCAAACCTGCGGCTGACCATTGCCCCGGTGCGATGTAGCTGGCATTGTCGGCAGCTCTCATACTTCCTAGTGAGATGGCCAACACGAAGGGATGACCGTGTCGTCGGTAAGCGCTGCACCCAAGGCAAATCTGGCTTCGATGTTCCTGGATCGAGTCGGCGCTTCAGCCGGCAAGGAGGCTTTTCGGCACTTGCGCGACGACCGGTGGGTGTCGGTGACCTGGCGGGAGACCGCCGATCGCGTGCAGCAACTCGCGGCAGGGCTGCTCGCCTCGGGCATCGAATCCGAACAGCGCGTCGCGATCATGGCGAGCACCCGCTACGAGTGGATCCTGGCCGACCTTGCCGTCATGTGCGCCGGTGCGGCGACGACGACCGTGTACCCCAGCACGCATGCGGCCGACGCCACGTATATCGTGGCCGACTCGGAGTCTCAGATCGTCTTCGCCGAGGACGCCTCGCAGGTCGCGAAACTCGCCGAGAACCGCGGCGACCTTCCGGACGTTCGCCTCGTCGTGGTCATGGACGGCGAGGGCGACGGCGACTGGGTCATCACCTTCGACGAATTCGCCCGCCGCGGCGCCGCGTACCTCCAGGAACATCCG
This sequence comes from Mycobacterium sp. TY814, assembly GCF_030755175.1. Classification (NCBI taxonomy): domain Bacteria; kingdom Bacillati; phylum Actinomycetota; class Actinomycetes; order Mycobacteriales; family Mycobacteriaceae; genus Mycobacterium; species Mycobacterium sp. TY814. Next base: position 2,073,925 of record NZ_JAUFRY010000001.1, on the reverse strand, counting down.
ACGTCGGTCGTTGACGCCGCGGCCACGGTGACCAGCGAGTCGCTGGCCACCCTCATTTACACCTCGGGAACCACCGGACGTCCGAAGGGAGTGCGCCTGGCGCACCGGTCGTGGACGTCGGCGGCGGAATTCATTCACAACGAGGGACTCCTCGGCGAAGACGACCTGCACGTCCTGTGGCTGCCGCTCGCCCACTCGTTCGGGAAGGTGCTGCTCGCCAGCCAGCTCGCCTGCGGATTCGTCAGCGCGGTCGACGGTCGCGTCGACAAGATCGTCGAGAACATGGGCGCAGTGAAACCGACGTTCATGGCCGCGGTGCCGCGCATCTTCGAAAAGGCGCACGCCCGGATCGTCATGACGAGCCAGGGCGCCGGTGGCATCAAGGCCCGGCTGTTCGACCAGGCGTTCCGCGTCGGTCTTGAGGTATCGCGTCGGCGCCGTGACGGCAGGTCGGTGCCGCTGCCACTCAAGCTTCAGGTTCAGCTGTTCGACCGTCTGGTGTTCAGCAAGGTCCGCGACGTCTTCGGTGGCCGGCTGCGATTCTTCGTCTCCGGGTCCGCGCCTCTTAACCGGGAGATCGCCGAGTGGTTCCTCGCCGCCGGAGTGCTCGTCCTGGAAGGCTACGGGCTCACCGAATCCGCCGGCGCCGGCTTCATCAACCGGCCCGACAACTACAAGCTCGGCACGGTTGGCCTGCCCTTCGACGGCACGGACGTGCGCATCGGCGACAACGGGGAAATACAGCTGCACGGTCCGTTGGTGATGACCGGCTATCACCATTTGCCCGAAAAGACCGAAGAGGCGATGACGAAGGACGGATGGCTTCGCACCGGCGACCGCGGCAGCCTCGATTCCGACGGGTTCCTCACCATTACCGGCCGCATCAAGGAGCTGTTCAAAACATCCGGCGGCAAGTACGTCGCACCGCCGGCCATCGAAGCGAAGTTCATGGCGCTCTGCCCGTATGCCAGCCAGTTCATCGTGTTCGGGGAAGCGCGCAATTACTGTGTCGCGCTGATCGCCCTGGATGGTGACGCGCTGACCAAATGGGCTCAGGAGCAAGGGCTTTCGGAGATGTCGTTCGCCGAGCTCACCCGCAACGCCAAGGTGCGCGAGATGGTCGACGGCTACGTGCAACAGCTCAACAGCGAACTCAACCGATGGGAGACCATCAAGAAATGGGAGCTGATCGATCACGAATTGTCAGTCGACACAGGGGAACTCACGCCGTCGCTCAAGTTGAAGCGGGCGGTGGTCGAGCAGAACAACAAGCAGGTTATCGACGGGTTCTACGTGTGAAAAGCCGCGGGTATCGATCCGTTACCAATCAATTGGTCTTGCGTCGTCATCGCCCACGATAAGCACCCGTTGGTTTCCCAGGTGCTTTACGTATTCGCGCACCAGCGCGCGTTGTTCCGGAGTGTATTCCGACACGTCGATACGGACGTAGTCCGTTTTACTCAATTGCGAGACAATGCGCCGCTCGAGGTTATCTAGGCGGAAATACCTGGCTGGGTTTGGCCCGATCGTGAAGTAAGTATCTTGTAATGGGTCTTGGTTGTAATTCTGCTGCTCTCGGGCGTATTTATACCGGTCAGCGAAAACCCTCGAAAGGTATTCACGTTGCTCGGCGTTGTGCAAACGTGCCACATAGCCAGGCAATTCTTCGACAATCAGGTCGACAAGTTCGACAGACGACGGATCGCTGAGGTCTAGAAGGTCGACGTTGGCTCGAGCCATGTCGGCAAGGTGCCTGCCTATCGAGGGGTCACGCACACGACTGGCCAAAAATTCCATTACGAACAGGACTGCACCCCGTGAACTCGACCAATGGTGTTGCAGAAATAATATGTCACCTGCGACTGCCGTAATCTCCCACTATTAATACGTTCGGGTTGCCGAGCGTGTCGATAAACCTTCTGATGTCCGAACGCTGCTCAGCGCTGAATTGCGACACATCCACAGGTACATAATCGGCTTTGTCGAGATGGTTGGTTAATTTGGAGAGGAATTGATCCGTATCCAAATATTTTCCGTCGAAGTTACCGATCGCGTCGTAGGCTTTGCCGGTCCTTATGTCGATCCAGTCCATACCTTCGTGCGGGCTTCGCGCAAGCTGGACTCCTCGCTCGGCTTCCACCCGCAAACCTGTCTCAGCTTCACTCAGGTCAAAACTCCCTGCATGTGCCGCCCAAAGTGCTTGTCACCTGTGGCAGAGGTTGCGACTCGACCGCGCGGCTGTTGACAACTGTCGGACCTGTTGCATTTTGCTGCGAACAGAACTCAAAGATCCGCCTCATCTTTGCCACTTGAGTCGCTACTGCGTTGTCGGTCGATCATCCCCAACGACAAGTACCCGCGGATTGCCAAGTTTGTCGACGTAATCTCGCACCAGAGCGCGTTGCTCGGTCGTGTAGTCCGACACGTCGATGCGGACAAAGTCCGTCTTAGTCAACTGGCGCAGCGCTGATGACATCAGATTGTCCAAACGAAAATACCGCGCCGGGTATGGGCCCATCGTGAAACATGTGTCTTGGCTTGGATCGCGGTTATAGCTGCGTTGCTCCCTGGCATAGCAAAGTAGATTCGCGAATATTTTTGTTAGATGATCTCGCAACCGGGTGTCTTCCAAGGTGGCGATATGGTTTGGTAACTCGTCGATGATAAGGTCGACCAGTTCTGAAGATGCTGGATCGCTGAGGTCCAGCAAGACTACGTTGTCCCGGATCATGTCGGATAGTTCTTCGCTTACCGAGGGATCGCGCACCCGGCTGGCCAAAAACTCCATTACAAACTCGACCGACGCGCCTGAGCCCGACCAGTTATGTTGAAGAAAGAAGATGTCACCCGACACTGCCGTAGTCTCCCACTATGAAAACCCTTCGGATTGCGAAGTTCGACAATGAATCGTCTGATAATAGATCGTTGCTCGGCGCTGAATTGAGAAACATCCACGGGAACATAATCGGACTTGGCGGCGTGGCGCTCGATTTCAGGAAGGAATATGTTCATTTTGAGATGTCTCTGATCAAAATTGCCCATTGCATCGTAAGTTTTCCCAGTCGTAGGGTCAATCCAGTCGACGCCCTCATGCGGACTCCGTACCAGCTGTATACCGCGCTCGGCCTCCACACGTAATCCCGTCTCGGCTTCACCAGGGCGGAACCTTCCTCCGATGCCAGGATCGGTCCCCAGCTCTTGCGCGTGAGGGGTGCTCAGGTCGAACCGATGGCTAGCTGGCACCGGCAAGTGTTCAGGTGCCGGGTGTGCCCAGTCGGGCACGAAGTGCGATCTCTGCGCCGGCACAGTCTCCGATTTGCCCAGTTCGGCTTCGAGCGCAGCCTTTCGGGCGTTCAGCGCATCAGCATTGTTGTTGTAGGTATTCACCGCGCCGGCGTCGCTTGCCGGGGGCGGATTCGAATTGTGGTGACTGATTTCTCCCTGCAGCTGGCCATAGGCAGCCCGGGCCTGCTCAGTCGTCATCCGCGGATCGGTCGGCGGCATGGGCGCTGGATCCTCGGGCAGGGGAGTGTGCCGATCGACGAGCTGTATGCGAGGCTTGCCCGTCGCGGCGGTTGAGGGTGATTTGCGGGGCAGCGCCGCGGCGAGGTTGATGATGTCGCCGGCAGCGGTTTCTGCCTTCTCGATCTGGTCTGCGACGGCGTTCTCCGCAGCCCACCATTTTGCGGCTTCAGACTTTAGCTCGGCCTCCGCTTCGGCCACGATCCTGGCATTCGCCTCGGCAGCTACCGTGTTGGTGCCCTCCGGCGGGTCGTAGGTGATGGTCCGATCGTCGTTGACGTGAACCCCGCGATTGGACTCGGCGTTGGCGATGATCTGTTTGGCGTTGGCCAGCGGTGGCATTAATGACGAACTGACCGTGTTGCTGATCTGTCGGGCGGCAAGATCTATGGTGTCGCGGAGCTTCGCCACAGCTTGAAAGTCTTGTCGGGAAAGCTCTTTGGCCGCTTCGGCGGTTGCGCCTTCCCAGTAGGAACCCCCTGGACGCTGCACGTGGCCAAGGTAGTCTTCCGCGTGCTGCTCCAACATCGCGACGCTGGTTATCCAACCGTCGATCAGGTCGAGTACCCGCTGCGGGTCGGTCTGCAGGATCTGCGATTTGGTCGACATGACGCAAAGCGCTACCCTGCTGCCGTCCGCAGCAGGGTAGGCATCGTATGAACCACGTTCAGGAGCTCATCCTCGCTGGCAATGAAACCTTGGCGTGCCAGATCGATCAACTCCGCGATCCTCGTGAATCGACCGGCCACCGCAGCCCTGATCACCGGCAAGGTTCGCGTCGACATCTGTTGGGCCGCAGCCAAAGACGGCACCGCTCCAGCGTCGACCACTCCGTCCATCATGATCAGCCCGGGCACGCCCTGGCTTACCTCGGCGGCCAACCGGTCGATGTCCGGCTTCAACCGCGCCAACGCCTCCAGATCTGCTCGCAGGACTTGTCCCGTCACATCAATTTCCTCGCGACGAACTCAGTGAAAGTCGCCCAAGCCTACCGGGCAGAATTGGCATGTCACTTCAGATACTCAAGCCCCCAAGAACAGTCGGCATGCCTGCCGCCAGCTCGCGAGCACCACGCGCTCTGCCAGCAATTGCTGCGTGACCAAGAAGCGATCGGGTCGTCCTCCGCTCAGATGGGTTAGTGGTTGGCAATCACTAATCTCGGTATGCATGAAAAGTGAACAACGACAACTGACTTCGCACTGAGCATCGCTCACCGACGCCGGCCGGGGTGGTGAGCGGTACGCTGTTCAACATCCGGCGCCCGGGGGTGGACCATGCCGACAGTGTGCGTACCGCTGGCTGTCGATGAACACGACGGTGTCGCCGCCAAGAAAGCCCACCGGTCGGTGGGTCCGCGATGACCACGGCCCTGGTGGTGGGTTCAGGCCCTAATGGATTGTCCGCGGCGATCACCCTCGCCAGGGCAGGGATCACCGTCACTGTCGTCGAATCGGCGACGACAGTTGGCGGTGGTCTGCGATCCGGCGAGCAGACGCTGCCGGGTCTGCTGCACGATCACTGCGCGGCCATTGTTCCGACGGCGGTGTCATCGCCATTCATGAAATCGCTGGACCTGGAATCGCATGGTGTGCGGTGGGCGTGGCCGGACATCGATCTGGCGCATCCGCTCGATGGGGGCGCGGCCGGCGTTCTGTACCGCTCCCTGCCGCAGACGGCTGAGGGGCTCGGCGCTGACGGCCGGCGTTGGTCGGCTCTGTTCGGTCCGTTGGCCCGCAACTATGACGAACTCGCCAACGATCTGTTGTCGCCCGTGCTCAAGGTCCCGCACCGACCAGTTCGCCTGGCAATGTTCGGTTTACCAGCGATGATGCCGGCAACGGCGATGGCCCGCTGGTTTCGTACCCGGCAGGCGCGGGCCCTGTTCGCCGGCAACGCGGCGCACGCCTGGGTACCGCTGAGCCGACCGCCGACCGCGGCCTTCGCGATGATGTTCGGCGCGATTGCCCACCGGTACGGCTGGCCTTGTGTCGTCGGTGGAACCGCCCGACTCGCGGACGGGCTCGCCGGAATCCTGCGTTCACTCGGCGGCCGGATCGAAATCGGCGTCGACGTTTGCGAATTGAGCCAGCTGACGGGATACGACATGGTGTTTTTCGACACCGGTCCCGGCCTCCCGTCGAAGCTACTTGGTGCACGTCTGCCGGTGCGGGTGCGTCGGGCGTTGGGCAGGCAACGCTACGGGCCGGCGGCTTACAAGCTGGATTTGGCTGTGCACGAAGGGGTTCCATGGGCCAACCCCGAAGCCCGCCGGGCCGGCACCGTGCACGTGTGTGGCAGCGAGCGGGACGTCGTCGCTGCCGAACGTGCCACCGCCAGAGGGCAGCTGCCGGAGCGCCCCTTTGTCATCGTCGCGCAGCAGGCGCTGATGGACCCGGGCAGGGCCACCGGCGGGCTGGTACCCATCTACGCCTATGCGCACGTGCCACACGGTTTCACCGGCGATGCCACCCCGGCGATACTGCGGCAGGTCGAGCGATTCGCGCCCGGTTTCCGGGACCGCATCGCGGCCGTCGCCGAACACCGGCCCCGCGACCTGCAACGGGTGAACCCGAACAATGTGGGCGGCGACATCAACGGTGGGTCCATGGACATCAGGGCCTTCTTTGCGCGGCCACGACTGGCGGTCGACCCCTATTGGCTCGGCGTCGACTCCTACTATCTCTGCTCGGCGTCGACGCCACCGGGTGGCGGCGTGCACGGCATGTGCGGCCACCTCGCCGCCCGGGCAGCGCTGCGAAGACTCGGCCGAAACGCCTGAGGGCGGCACCGGCGACTACCGCACCTGCGGCATCACGTCACTGGCCAACAGCTCCAGATGCGCCAGATCCGACATGTCGAGCACCTGCGCATACACGCGTTGCACGCCCAGTTCGCTCCACGGCCCCAGCTTGTCGACGATCTCGGACGGCGTGCCGACCAGCGGGCTGTTGGAGCGCATCTCGTCGACCTCCCGGCCGATCACCGCGGCGCGCCGCGCCACCTCAGCCTCGTCGCGGCCGGCACACAAGACGAAAGCGCTCGAGTAGACGATGGAATCGGGCGCGCGGCCTGCCGCCGCGACGGCGTCCGCTACTCGCTGGAATTGTTTGCCGACCACGTCGATCGTCGCGAACGGCACGTTGAACTCGGCCGCGTACCGGGCGGCCAGCGCTGGGGTCCGTTTGGCGCCGGTACCGCCGATCACGATCGGCGGATGCGGGTCCTGCACCGGCTTGGGCAGTGCCGGCGAGTCGGCGATCGTGTAGTGCTCGCCCGCGTAACCGAAGGTCTCTCCCTTCGGTGTCGTCCACAACCCGGTGATGACGGCGAGCTGTTCGGTGAGCCGGTCGAACCGTTCCCGTACCGACGGAAACGGTATCCCGTACGCCTGATGCTCTGCTTCGAACCAGCCGCTGCCGAGTCCGAATTCCACACGCCCACCGCTCATTTCGTCCACCTGCGCCACCACGATGGCCAGCGGCCCCGGATAGCGGAAGGTTGCCGACGTCACCAGCGTGCCCAACCGGATGCGCGACGTCTCACGGGCGATCGCACCAAGCGTCACCCACGAGTCGGTGGGTCCCGGCCCGCCGTCACCGCTCATGGCCAGGTAATGATCGGAGCGGAAGAACGCGTCGAAGCCGAGATCCTCGGCGGACCGGGCAACGGCCAGCTGGTCGGCGTAGGTGGCACCCTGCTGCGGCTCGACGAAAGCGCGGAAGTCCATGAGTTCCTTCGGTATCTGCTTGCACCGCAACGTGATAGCGGCACGGTCGGTTCAGGATACGCCAGTGGGTTTACGGTTGGAATCGTTGAACCGGACACTGACGCGCTGAAAGCCTTTGACCCGTTCGGCTTTGGCTTTCCTGGTGTAGGTCTTGCGGTCCGCGGGGGTGAGATCCGCGTCGTCGGTGAACGGAGTGAGCAGGGAACGGGGGTGCAATCCTTCGACCAGCACCACGTTGATCTCGGCACATAGCACCAGAGTCGAAGACACCAGGAACAGGAACGCCAACATTCCCAGGACCAATGCGAACACGCTGTTGGTTGCACTCGAGGTTTTCACCACGTGGCCGATGTAACCGGCGCCGAACCACTGCAGGATCTGCCACACGACGGCCGCCGCAAGCGCTCCCGGGAGCACCTGCCGGTAGGTCAGCTCCCGTGCGGTGGTCACCCGGAAGGCCACCAGACAGATCCCGGCGTTGATGCCCACCGCCGCCAGCGCGACCCCGATTCTTCCGAATGGCCCGAGTGCGTCCGTTACGTGCGCGATCGCGGACAGCAAGGTGGTCACGAGGGCCGCCGAACCGAGCACCAGCAGCAGGATGAAACTGCGGACGCGGGACCGGATCGGATCGGGGCGCTCGTGGCGCGGCACCGCCCACACCGAATCCATGGCGTTCTGCAGCGCCTGCCCGACACCCAAACCGCCGTAGAGGGCGCCGACAATACCCACCGCGACCGCGCCGGCGCCCCCGCTGAGACCTTCAGGCTGGTGCAGCTGACTGCCGATGACGGGGAACTGGCTCAACGTGCTCTGCAGCACCTGCGCCTGCAGGTCGGGTCTGCCGGCCAGCAGCACCCCAAGGCCGGTGGTCAGCAACAACAGCAGCGGAAAGAGCGACACAAAGGTGTAGTAGGTGATCAGCGCGGCCAGATAGCCGCCCTGATCGTCGAGGTACTTGTAGACCACCGCGATGGCAACACCCACGGTGCGATTGCGCTGCTGCAATCTGTCCAGCCAGCCGACCATCGCCGCTCACTTCAATCTGCCAGGGCCCGGAACAAGGGCTGCCGCTGGAAGTACCCGCACGCGCAAACGGTCAATCGTTCCCGCTTAAGGCGGAAAGTTCCGGGTACCCGAGCGCCCGTAATCGACGATCCAGCTTTGGAGCAGCCATGCCACCGCGCCGCCAGCCCGACCAGACCGCCCCCAAGCGAACCAGCGCCACGGGCAACACCAACGGAGAGGTCGGTGACCACGACGCACGGGCCCAGGGCGGCAGGTACCTGACCACCGCGCAGGGACTGCGTCTTCCCGACACCGACCACTCCCTGAAAGCCGGTAACCGCGGCCCGACCCTGCTCGAGGACTTCCACCTTCGCGAGAAGATCACCCACTTCGACCACGAACGCATCCCGGAACGGGTCGTGCACGCCCGCGGCGCCGCGGCGCACGGCGTGTTCGAGTCCTACGGCACCGCCGCGTCGGTGACCAGGGCCGGCTTCCTGGCGCGCAAAGGCAAGAAGACGCCGGTGTTCTGCCGCTTCTCGACGGTGCTGGGCTCACGCGGGTCGGCCGACACCGTCCGCGATACGAGAGGATTCGCGGTCAAGTTCTACACCGACGAAGGCAATTTCGACCTGGTGGGCAACAACATTCCGGTGTTCTTCATCCAGGACGGCATCAAGTTCCCCGACGTGGTGCACGCCGCCAAGCCTCATCCCGACCGGGAGATCCCGCAGGCTCAGTCGGCGCACGACACGTTCTGGGATTTCGTCTCGCTACACACCGAGGCCACCCACCACGTGCTCTGGAACATGAGCGACCGAGGCATTCCGCGGTCGTATCGCACCATGGAGGGATTCGGTGTCCACACCTTCCGGCTGGTGAACAAGAAGGGCAAAACCAGCCTGGTCAAATTCCACTGGAAGCCGGTGGCCGGTGTGCATTCCCAGGTCTGGGAAGAGGCACAGATCGCGGCCGGTGTCGATCCCGACTTCCACCGCCGCGACATGGCCGACGGCATCGAGGCGGGTGCCCCGCTCGAATACGAGCTCGGCATCCAGGTCATGCCGGACGACGGCACCGACAGTTTCGAGGGCATCGATCTGCTGGACCCGACGAAGATCGTGCCCGAGGAGATGGTGCCGGTGCAGCTGATCGGCAAGCTGACCCTCAACGGCAATCCGACCAACTATTTCGCCGAGACCGAGCAGGTGGCCTTCCACCTGGGCAACCTGGTACCCGGCATCGAGCCGACCAACGACCCGCTGCTGCAGGCCCGGTTGTTCTCCTATCTGGACACCCAACTGACCCGCCTCGGCGGCCCGAACTTCACCCAGCTACCGATCAACCGGCCACACTGCCCGGTGAACGACATGCTGCGGGACGGCATGCACCAGACGGCGATTCACGCGGGGCAGGCACCGTACCGTCCCAACAGCATCGACGACGGGGAGCCGCTGGTCGCCGGTGCCGACGAGGGCGGATACGTGCAGACGCCGCGCCAGGTGCAGGGGCCGACGGTCCGGGAGAACCCGTCGTCGTTCGAGGATCACTTCACCCAGCCGGCGATGTTCTACCGCAGCCTGTCCACCGTCGAGCAGGCGCACATCGTCGAGGCGTTCACCTTCGAACTCGGCAAGTGCTACGAGCAGGCGATCAAGGAACGGCAGCTGCAAGTTCTTGCCAATGTCGACGCGGGCCTGTGCAAACAGGTGGCCGTCGGGCTGGGACTGCCGGTGCCGAAAGGCAACCCGCCCAAGGATGTTGTGCTCTCGCCCGCCCTGTCTCAGGTGGTGGAAACCCCCGGCCCGATCGATGGCCGCAAGATCGGCATCATCGCCGGCGCCGACTCCGACCTCGGTGGCGTGTCGAAACTCGTCGACGCGATCCTGGGGCTCAACGCCACGCCACTGGTGACCGCACCGATCGGCGGTGTCTTGAAAGCCGGTCGGCGCAGTGTGATCGTCGAGCGGACATTGCTGACCGCGAGGTCCATCGAGTTCGACGCGGTGGTGGTGGCCGCCGGAACGAAGCCGGCCACCGACCTGAAGCTGGTTCTGTTGCTGCAGGAGGCATACCGGCACTGCAAGCCGATCGGAGCATGGGGCGACGGGACGGCGGCACTGACGGCCGCGGGCATCCCGTTGGACGGTCCCGGCGTGCTGGTTACCGACAAGATCGACCGCAAGTTCACCGCGGCGTTGACCAAAGCGGTTGGGCTGCACCGGGTGTGGGAGCGGGCGATCGACGTGATGGCGTCCGAGGTCGCGCCGGCGCGCTGACCTCACACGGTCGCGCGGTCGCGGCCCTCCCAGTACGGCTTGCGCAGCTCCTTCTTGAGGATCTTGCCGGTCGGGTTGCGCGGCAGTTCATCGGCGAAGTCGATCGTTTTCGGGCATTTGTAGGCGGCCAGCCGTTCCCGGGCGAACGCGATGATCTCTTCCTCGGTGGCTTCACCCTCCACTGCGACAACGGCTTTGACCACCTCGCCCCACTTCTCGTCGGGCACTCCGATCACCGCGACCTCCGTCACCGCCGGATGTTCGGCCAGCACCTGCTCGACCTCGATCGAATAGATGTTCTCGCCGCCCGAGATGATCATGTCCTTGAGCCGGTCCTCGACGAAGACGTAGCCACCGTCGTCGACCCGGCCGATGTCTCCGGTGCGGAACCAGCCGTCCTCGGTGATGGCCTCGGCCGTCGCCTCCGGTTTGTTGTGGTAGCCCTTCATCAACTGCGCTGAGCGGAACCACAATTCGCCCTGCTCGCCGGCCGCCACGTCCTTGAGCGTGTAGGGGTCCACGACACGCACCTCCGCGCCCGGCACCAGCGTTCCCGCACTGCTGAGCCGCTCCGGGTGGTCGGTGGCACGGTGGGCGTCGGGCAGTAGATGGCTGATCACACCGCACAATTCGGTCAGCCCGTAGGCCTGGATGAAGTCGGTGTTGGGCCAGGCTTCCAGCGCCGCACGCAACAACGGCAGCGGCATCGGTGAGGCGCCGTACGAGTAGGTCTTGAGCGCGCCGAACAGCTTCACCGCGTCCTCACCGGACTCCAGAACCTTCGCCAGCACCGCGGGCACCAGGAATGTTCGGTTGGCGCCCTTGAGGATTGCCCCGGCCAGCGTCATCCCGTCGACATCGCGCGTCATCACGCTCGGCACCCCGTCGTGAATGCCGAACTGCACGTAGGACGAGCCGCCGACGTGGAACAGCGGCATCGACACCATGCTCTTGTCGCCGGGGTCGAATTCGAAACCTTCGTGGGCGTTGACCGTGTGCGCGATCATGTTGGCCTGCGTCAGCTGCACCCCCTTGGGGCGCCCGGTGGTACCCGAGGAGTACATGATGATGCTCACGTCGTCGGGTTCGACATCGTCGGCGCGGTTGGCCGGCGCCGCCCCGGCCAGCAGTGCCTCATACTCGTCGGCGTCGCCGCCTTCGGGTGTCACCGTGATGACGTGCTCGACGTGGGTGAGGTCGCCGCGGATCTTGTCGATGCTCGGCTTCAACTCCGCCCCGACGATCAATACCTTGGCCCCGGAGTCGTTGAGCACGTAGTCGAGTTCGTCGGCCGCGAGCCGGAAGTTGATGATCGCGTTGGCCGCGCCCAATGATGCGGCGGCAAAGGTCAACTCGACACACGCCGGATGGTTCTTGTCCAGGAAGGCCACCACATCGCCGCGCTTGATCCCGAAGGCCTTCAGCGCGCCGGCCAGACGGCGCACGCGGTCGTTCCACTGCGCCCAGGTCCAGTTGCGGTCCAGGTAGTCGATCGCCTCGTCGTCGGGCTTGGTGGCGGCCCAGTGCGCGAGGCGGTCATCCAGAAAACGGGGGTCTGCTAGGTCAGGCATGTCAAGAGCCTTCCACGTCCGGTGCCTACTGGTAAGCACATCATCCCTTTGCGGAGGCACATCAGTGTATGCGGGCGCTGCCGCCCAGTCCGACCTCCAGGACGCTGCCCGTGATGACCCCCGGGTCGGTGACCAGATACACGACGCCGCGGCTGACGTCTTCGGGCTGCAGCCACGGTTGAGGTATCGGGTTGGCCCGCATCATGCGCCGCACCAGATCGTCGGGAACATCGTCGCCGCCGGCAGGCTGCACCATCGGCGTCTGGGTGGTGGTCGGGCAGATGACGTTGACGGTGATGCCCTCTTTGGCGACCTCGAGGGCGACGGATTTGGCGAGCCCGATGATGCCCCACTTGGTGGCGTTGTACGCGGCGAGATCCGGGATCCCCATCCGGCCACCCATCGATGAAGTCACCACGATCCTGCCGAAGCGCTGCCGACGCATCACGGGAATGACGGCTCGCAGGGTATGGAAAACGCCGGTCAGGTTGGTGTCGACGAGCTGTTGCCACACCTGGTCGCTGACCTCGTCCAGCGGTCCGGTGCTGACGATGCCGGCATTGGCCACGGCGATGTCCAGGCTGCCCAGCTCGTGCAGCGTCTGGTCGACGGCCGCGGCGACCTGCGCGGAGTCACGGACGTCCACGGCGAGCGGCAGACAACGGCGTCCGAGGTTCTCGACCAACCTGGCGGTCTCGCGCAGATCCTCCTCGGTACCCAGCGGATAGGTGAGACCGGCCATCGGCCCCGGCGCGTCGGCGGCGGCGATGTCCGCGCCTTCGGCCGCCAGCGCCACCGCATGTGCACGGCCCTGCCCGCGGGCCCCTCCGGTGATCAGCGCGACCCGGCCATCCAAAGCACCCATGGCCGAGACGTTATCCCCTGCGCGCGAATGCGATTGCGGCGGGCGCTCTTCAGATCAGTGGCGTTGCCAGGGCGGATGGGGGTTCGGAATGCAGACGCCGCGCACGCATCCCAGCACGCCCCGCACTGGTGGCGGGGTGGCTTTCGGCGGCGGCTGGCATCCAGCGGGGGGACAGGGCGGATCGCCGGGGCCAGAGTTCGCCTGGGCCAGCGGTGCGGCCATCAACGAACCCGCGGTCAGCGCTGCTGCAATCAACATCTTGGCTGCGATCATCTGACTCTGTCCTCGAACGAACTGCATGCAAGGTCAACGATAACGCGCGTCAGGCGGTTCGGACCCCGGTCGGCAACGAGCGCATAGGCTTTGCATATGAGCGCCGGGGAGCAGCGCGCGGGGATCGATCTCACCAACTTGGACCAGCCGCTGAGTCCCGATGCCGGCGCAAGCAAGCGCGACCTGGTCGACTACCTGGACGCGGTAGCCGACCGAATGGTGCCCGGGCTGGCCGGGCGGCCGCTCACCGTCCTGCGGGTGCTGCGTGGGCGGGCGCCGTTCATGCAGAAGAACGTGCCGAAATACACACCGGACTGGGTGCGCACGGTTGCCATCTGGGCCGAGGCATCGCACCGCCAGGTGCACTACCCGGTGTGCGACGACCGTCGAACCCTGCTGTGGCTCGCCAATCAGCGTGCGGTGGAATACCACCCCGCGCTGGGCTTGGCCGACAACATTTATCGGCCGACGCACCTGGTGCTCGATCTCGACCCGCCAGCCGAGGGCGACTTCGCCGCAGTGGTCAGGGTGGCTCACCTGGTGCGTCGGGCGCTGCGGGACTGCGGCCTGGCCGGCGCGGTCAAAACCAGTGGCGCCAAAGGCGTACACGTGTTCGTGCCGGTCGACGACCAGGCGCCCGGCGACGACGTCGCGGCGGCCACCCGCGCGCTGGCCGCTCGCACCGAAGCGCTCGATCCTGATTCGGCGACAACGGCTTTCATCATGGAGGACCGCGCGGGCAAGGTCTTCGTCGATGCGACGCGCGCCGGGGGCGCCACGGTCGCCGCCGCCTATAGTCCCCGGTTGCGCGCCGGTACACCGGTGTCGTTTCCGCTGGACTGGTCGGACCTCGACCGGGTGAACCCCGCCGAGTTCACGGTGCACACGGCGATCGCAGCCCTTGCCGGGCGCGACCCGTGGCGTGCGTCGATGCCGGCGGCGCAACGGCTGCCCAGCGACCTCATCGAGCAAGGCCGTTCCATCCCGGTCGCGCGGGTCGCCGCGATGCACGAAGGGAAGCGACGCGCCCGAGCGCGCCGGGCGCGCGAGGGGTGAGCGCAAAGGAGGACAATCGCGCGATGCCTCAGATCGACATCGCCGTCGTCGGCGTCCACGTTCTCGATACTCACGTCCTGGGGGTCACCGCCATTCCGGACGGCTCCGAGGGCCAGCTGGTCGAGGCCATCAAGATCTCCCCGGCGGGCACCGCGGGCGGCACGGCCGTGGTGCTGAGCCGGCTGGGAGCCCGGGTCCGCTCCTACGGAGCCGTCGGCACCGATGCGCTCGGTGACACCCTGCTCGGGCTGCTCGCGGCCAACGGAGTCGACACCGCCGGCATCGCGCGCACCACGTCCACCCAGACCTCGGCCTCGGTCATCCCGGTACGTCCCAACGGCGACCGGCCCGCCTGGCACTGTCCGGGTGCCAACGCCACGCTCACCCTGGACGCTCTCGATCTCGACGACATCGCCCGCGGCGCGCACCTGCATCTCGGCGGACCGGAGTTCCTGGGCGGAGCCGCCGCCGCAACACTGCTCACACGCGCCAAGGGCAACGGGCTGTCGACGTCGGTCGACATCCTGGCCGGTGGCAACCCGGGCCTGCTGGCGTGGATAGTCGAGGCGCTGCCGCACACCGATTACCTGCTACCCAACGACGAGCAGGTGCTCGGCTTTACCGGCGCTGCCGATCTCGAGACAGGTGCCAGGGCCCTGCTGGAAGCCGGTGCCGGCTGTGTCGCGGTGACCCGGGGCGCCCAGGGCGCGCTGGTCGTTACACCCGGGGAGACGATTGCGGTGCCCGCGCATCCGGTCGACGTCGTGGACACCACCGGGTGCGGCGACGCGTTCTCGGCGGGGTTCATTCTCGGGCGCGCGCTGGGGCGTGACCTGGCGCAGTCGGCCCGTCTGGGATGCGCCACCGCGGCGCAGGTCGCGCGCGGCGTCGGCACCGATGCGGGGTCCTACGACCTCGCGGCAGTGGACGCTTTCCTGACTCAGAACCAGGGGCCCGGGTAGCGGCCGTCGGTGTCGCGCACCAACAGGATCTCCCGGCATTCCCCGTTCTGCTGGGGTGCGGTCTCGCCGCTGCACACCAGGGTCCAGCCGGAAATGCGTCCGAACGGTCGCTCGGTCCAGTTGGTGGCGACCGGGTTGGTCGCCGGCAGCGCGAGCACGGAATAGGTGCCGCCGGTGTTGGTGACGTACAGATGGTCGCCGAAGAACGCCAATTTCGAAATCGGTTGCTTCTTGGCCTCGTCGCGTGCGGTGAGCAGGTCCCAGTGCTGGGTGCGCAGATTCCAGACGCCGTAGCCGAACTGGGAACCGGCCGAGCCGCGCCCGTCGACGAAGAGTTTGCCGTCCGACAGGGTGGCGGCCAGCCCACCCCCCGAAATGCGCTCGGCATCACCGAATTTCACAAGAGCCCGGGCGGTCAGGTCGTAGAAGGTGGTCGACATGACCGGCGGATTGTGCGAGTCCCAGTGCGTGATTTGCACGAGTCTGTCCGGCCCGTCCGATAATTCGGAGTCCACGGTGGCCACGTCATTGTCCTGGTAGACGGGTTCCCCTGTGGGCAAACGCAATTCAGCGCCGAGCGGGCCACCGGGCACCGGAGTGCGCTGGAATGACAGCACGTCCTGCCACACCCGGGCCTGCTCGGGGTCCTCCCAGCGGGTGGCCAGATCGGTATTGGACAGGATCGTGGTTTTCGGAGGCGACGGCGTCCCCCGCGCATCGTCGAAGGCGTTGATCCACGCCACTCCGGTGGTGGTCGGGGCCAGCCGCCAATCCTTGGCCGCGGCGAGCTTCAGCCCGGGTCCGGGCGGGAGCACCTCGCGGGTTGCCAGCGGCTGACTCGATTTGAGATCGAACAGGTAGGCGGTGGCCTTGACCGCCTCCGGTTTCTGGCCGGGCACGGCGGTCGCGACGACGTAGACGACCTTCATGTCGCCGACGTTGTTCGACAGCGCGCACATCGCGCCGGTGACAGTCTCGCCGGCAGCAACCATCGGCACCGCCGGCATGATCAGGTCGGCAGTTTTCGGGTCGAGGACTTTGGGCCGGATATCTTCCAGAGCGGATTTGCTGGTCGAGAATTCCGTGGGGCAGCCGAAGTACACCGTGTCGCCGTAGGTTTTCCAATCTTTCGCCAGTGGGCTGACGTGCGGCGGCTGCGGCGCGACGGTGTTGGGCGGCGGCTTGACCGTGGTGTGCGTGGTCTGTGCTGCGGGCGGTGTGACGGTCGCTGACGTGGAGCAGGCGGCGATCCCGAGGCATGCCGGCAACGCGACCAGCGCACGTATGTAGCCGGACGCGAACAGCCTGTTCAGCACCCTCATCAGCGTTCCCCCCGCTAAGTCATGTGTGCTGTGAGCCTAAAGGCGTTTTTTGTGCACGGCGAATCGAGCGCTTTGCGGAAGAAATCGCCCGCCGTGATAGACCCGACATCATGAGTGCTCTTGCCGAAGAAACACGCTGGATGGACGCCACGGACCAGGCGGCGCTGGTCGCCCGGGGAGAAGTGAGTCCGGGGGAGCTGCTGGACGCGGCAATCACACGCATCGAGCAGTCCAATGCGGCCCTGAATGCCGTGGTCATCGAGTGGTTCGAGCACGCCCGCTCGGTGGCTGCCGACCCCGGTCTTCCAGACGGCCCGTTCCGCGGTGTGCCGTTTCTGCTCAAGGACCTCTACACCAGCTTCGCCGGACAGACCCTGTCCAACGGCAACGTGGCGCTCAAAGAGGCCGGCAAGGTCGACGCCGCGGACACCACTCTGGTGTCCCGGTTCAAGGCGGCCGGGCTCGTCATCGCCGGCCGGACGAACAGTCCCGAAATGGGCAGCCTGCCGACCACCCAGCCGCTGGCCTGGGGGCCGACGCGTAACCCCTGGGCGCTGGACCGGACCTCGGGCGGCTCGAGTGGCGGGGCGGCCGCGGCGGTCGCGGTCGGGATGGTGCCGTTCGCCAACGCCTCAGACGGTGGCGGCAGCATCCGCATCCCGGCGTCGTGCTGCGGGCTGGTGGGCCTCAAGCCGAGCCAGGGCCGCATCACCGTGGGCCCGAAGCGGGCCGAAGCGGGGCTCGGTGTCGAGTTGTGCGTCAGCCGCACCGTCCGGGATACCGCGGGCTTGCTCGACGCGGTGCGGGGGCCCGGAGTCGGCGACACGGTGATCGCGCCGGCACCGGAACGTCCGTATCTGCAGGAGTTGGGTGCCGACCCTGGGAGGTTGCGCATCGGGCTGCTCGATATCCACCCGCGCGGCGGATTCGTGCACGAAGATTGCGTCTCCGCGGTGCGCGCTGCAGGATCGATGCTCGAGGGCCTCGGCCACATCGTCGAACCCGCATGGCCGTCGGCGCTGGCGGATCCGAGTTTGCAGCAGAAGTTCATGGCGCTGTGGGCCACCCAGATGGCGATGGCCGCGCGCGGGTTCAGCGAAACCCTCGGCCGCGAGGTCACAGCCGAGGACATCGAGCCGGTCAACTGGGTGCTGATCGAACGGGCAAAGCACGTGACTGCGGTGGATTACGCCGCGGCAGAGAACGCGGTGTATGCGTTCCGCCGTGCACTGCAGCAATGGTGGGCCGACGGCTGGGACCTGCTGCTGACCCCGACGGTGGCCGAGCCGCCGTTGCCGCTCGCCGAATTCGAGAACAGTCCGGACCATCCGACGGCGCCGATGCGCCGCGGCGGCGAGTTCGCCGCATTCACACCGCCATTCAACATGAGCGGCCAGCCGGCGATCAGCCTGCCGTTGTACCGCAACGCCGATGGACTGCCGGTCGGTGTTCAGCTCGCTGCCGCGTACGGACGTGAGGACGTGCTGATTCGGATTGCCTCCCAACTGGAGTCGGCTCACCCGTGGTCGTCTCACCGCCCGGCGGTTCCGTGACGCGCGAAGACCGGAGCGCCTCGCCCGACGGTCGCTACATCGTCGGGGTGGAACAGCTTGAGGTGCGTGCCTTTCAATGGGTCGATACTCCTCAATTGGTGGATCGTGCAACAGATTTGACGGTGCTGGAGCTGACCGATCCGTGCTGGCACCTGGACTCTGCGGACTGGCGCAGCGCAGCGGTGGTGACCTTGCGGCTGCGGCATTTCCCGGATGGCCTGGCGAGTTATGAGGTCACTGTGGACTGCGGGCAACTCACCGCGTCGGTCGACGGCGGAGAAGCGCGGCCGCTGGCTGAGCTCGACGAGGTGCTGGCGGCCGCGACTAGGGATCGAACGCGATAGGCAGGCTCAGCGGCCCGCTCAAGCTCACCATCGGCTTCCACGGAGCGGGGCCGACGATACGGGGGTTCTGGATCCGGCCGGTGAGCACCGTCAGCGCCTCGGCGAGTTCGCGCCTGGCGAGGTTGGCGCCGAGGCAGTAATGAATGCCGCCACCGAATGTCAGTATCGCCGGCGCCCCTTCGCGGGTGATGTCGACGCGTTCGGGGTCGTCGTAGACGGACGGATCCCGGTTGGCCGCAGCGGTATTGACCAGAACCATGGTGCCCGCCGGGAAGAGGTAGCCGTCGATCTCGGCATCCTCGGTCACCAGACGAAGGGTTCCGCACGCGATGGGGGAGTGGCGCATCGTCTCCTCCACGGCGCGCATCGCCAATTCGGGGCGTTCCGCGAGCAAATCCCACTGATCCGGGTGCTCGCACAGCACGTGCACCGACGCCGCCAGCTGATTCCTGGTGGTGTCGGTACCCGCCAGCAGCAGTCCTCCCGCGAGCATCCGCAACTCGGCGGGATTGAGCCGGTCACCGTCATCCTCGGCGCGGATAAGCTCCGACAGCAGGTCCTCGGTGAGGCTGTGCCGGCGCCGGGCGACCATCTCGTCGACGTAGTCGTCGAGTTCGCCCCAGGCGCGCATGACATCGGGCTCGATTTCACTGACGCCTGCGATGAAGCTGAAGGCCTTGAATATCTGGTCGGCCCACAGCGAAAACCGTTGCCAGTCTTCGCGGGGTGCGCCGAGCAGGGCGCAGATGATCGGCACCGGGTAGGGCCGGGCCAGGTCGTTGACCACGTCGCAGTGCCGCGTGTCCGCGACCTGATCGATCAGATCGTTCATCACGGCCACCATGGTGTCGTGCAGGCGCAGGGTGGCGCGGGGTGTGAACGCCTTCGACGTCAGGCTGCGCAGCCGATGATGGGCGTCACCTTCCAGGCACAGCAGGCTGTTCATCACCTTGTCCCACAGCGGTCCAGACGTGATGCCTTGCACAACAAGGTTCAGGCCCGGCGGGATCTGAAAACGACCGTCGCGCAGCACGGAACGAACCAGGTGATATGACAGCACCTCGGGTCCGAACGGCCCCAGAGCGATGGGGGCCTGCCGTTGCGCTTCCCGGATTCGCGGGTAGACGGCCGCCGGAGTCTCGGTGGGTTCATACGACAGCGTCGGCAGATCTGCCTCGAAAACGCTTGGGGGAGTGGTGCCGACAGTCATGATCGCCCCGGCGGTGTGCCCGGCGAGTTGGCGCGACCCGGATCTGGTGCGGAATTTTTCATCGCTCGCCACCTGCCACTGAAGTGCGGCCCAGGGTCCACAGGCCGCCTGGACAACTGTCAGATAATGTATGGCCGCAGTATGACGCTTGTCAACGAATTTGACCCGATGTGACGGATCTATCGGCTCGTTTTACCCGAGCGAAGCAGCGTCGCCATACGGGATGGTGGATCGCGTATGGTCGAAATCCGCCCGGAATAGAGTAAGGGCCGGCAGGACGTCGCCTGCCGGCCCCTACTTGAAGAATGTCGGGTTATATGACGGTCACTCCCGTGGCCTGCGGCCCCTTGGCGCCTTGCCCGATGTCGAATTGGACTCGCTGGTTCTCTTCGAGCGACCGGTAGCCATTCCCGTTGATCTCGGAGTAGTGAACGAACACATCTCCGGTGTCGCCGTCGGGAGCGATGAATCCGAAACCTTTATCGCTGTTGAACCATTTCACAGTCCCCTGTGCCATACTTTTTCTACTCTCTCATTCTGGATGGATGCCGAAAAACATCCCGCATGACACTAGCACGGCTGCCTGGGTGACATTGCCCTTCGTGCTTGAGGTTTGATCGTCTCGTCGCAGATCTCGGTACTTCGGGATTCGCCTTTGTGCCGAATAGCGTTGCAAGGGAATGGAATTCGCCACTTTTTGGAGTCACGTCGCATTACTTCCGCGCCGCCTGGCATGGTGAAAGTTAGGCCAGTCTTGCTTCGGCAAGAAGCCACGAGAGCGCCGTCGGCACCGAAGCGCCGAATCGGTCACCGCGATAGTGCGACGTCGGGCCGGTCGGCTCATCGATTCCCTCGGTCAGCACAATTTTCCCGTGACTACCTACCTGTACGAGCGCTGCCCCGGACTGCGCGACACCCTGCACCGCGCCCACCTCGGCGACGGCCCCACGCCGGTGCGCATGCTGTCCGGCCTGGGCGGCGCCGGTTCGCCGCTCTGGATCAAGGATGACGGCGCCTACGGTAACGGAGGCTGGGGCGGCAACAAAGTGCGCAAACTGGAGTGGCTGCTACCTGAAGCGAAAAGGCTTGGGCGCAAAACGATTCTGACCTTCGGTGGACTCGGTACCAACTGGGGCCTGGCGACCGCACTATACGGCCGCGAGTTCGGCCTGCGCACCGCGCTTGCGCTGATCGATCAGCCGGTCGACGAGCATGTCACGGCTCAGCTGAAACGCTTGCGTGCCTGCGGCGCGGACATCTACCTCACGCACAACAAGCTCCGGACAGCGGCGGCGGTGCCCTACCTGTATCTGCGCCACCGCCGGCCCTATTTGCTGCCCGCCGGCGGATCTTCCCCACTGGGTGTCCTCGGATACGTCGAGACCGCACTGGAAATCGCCGCGCAGGTCGACGCGGGCGCGTTGCCGGAGCCGGCGTCCGTCGTGGTGGCCGTGGGATCCGGCGGCACGGTCGCCGGTCTGCATCTCGGATTGGCGCTGGCCGGTCTTGGCACGACGGTGATCGGCGTCGTCGTCAACGACACGCTGCGCCTGGACCGCCGATCGATCACCTCGCTCGCTGGTCGCGCCGCACGCCTGCTGCGGCGCCGCGGGGCGCACGTTGCTGATACTCCGGGAGATCGCCTTCTGCTGCTGCGCGACTGGCTCGGCCGGGGCTATGGCCACCCGACGGCCGAGGGCGCCCGGGCACTGCGGCTTGCGCACGACGCAGAACACCTTGACCTCGAACCCGTCTATACCGCGAAAGCGATGGCGGCCCTGCTGGACTTGCGTGCCTGCGGTCGACTACCCGATGGGCCGGCGCTTTATCTGCACACGAACGGTCCACGGGCGCAATTGCGCGGAACCGATCCTCGGCAGGTCCGGCCCATCTCGTAGTCGGGCAGCTCGAAATCGTCGCGCGCCCAGGTCGCGGGCGCGAAATCCGCGCTTTCCGCAACCGGGGGTAGCGAAATAGCGCAGGCGGACTAATGTCGCGATGGTGGAGTTCGAGCTCGACGACGAGCAGCGGGCGTGGCTGGCCGACGTGCGGCAGTTCCTGCAGGACAACGTCACCCCGGCGCTGCGTGCCGAGATGGCTGAGCATGACCTCGAATTTCAGGGTGGCGAGCTGACGGCATTCCGCCGCAAGATCGGCGAGCGCGGCTGGTTCGGACTGAGCTGGCCGCGCGAGTACGGCGGGCTGGGCCTGACCGCGATGCACCAGCACCTGTTGATGAGCGAGTTCGAGTACTGGGGTGTGCCGGGACCTGATCTCACGGTCACCTCGGTAGCGCCGATGATCATGCGGCACGGCACCGAGCAGAACAAGCAGGAGTTCCTGCCGCCCATCGCCCGGGGCGAATTGGTCTGCGCCGTCGGCTATTCCGAGCCGAACGCCGGCACCGACCTGGCCAGCCTGCGCACCCGGGCCGTTCGCGACGGTGACGAATGGGTTATCACGGGTTCCAAGATATGGAACAGCGGAGCGCAGCGCTGTACCCACGAATGGCTATGCGTACGAACCGATCCCGACGCAAAGCGGCACCGCGGGATCTCGGTGATCATGGTTCCGATCGACAGCCCGGGTGTCGATGTCCGACCGCTGTACGCCTGGTCGGGCTACCGCACCAACGAGACGTTCTTCCGCGACGTGCGGGTCCCCCTCGGCAACCTGATCGGAGAGGTGAACAAGGGCTGGACCTACATCACCGGGGCGCTGGATCTCGAACGGGGCGCCTTGACCAACGCGGGTGATCTGCGCCGAGCCTTGGACGACCTGGTGAAGCTGGCACACCAGCCGTGTCGCGACGGCTCGGTGCCGGCGCGCAAAGCCGGTATCCGTCGCCGCCTGGCGCAGGCGGAGGCAGATGTCGAAGCCGCCAAGCTGATGGGATACGAGGCGGCGTCCCTGCTCGACAGCGGACGCATCCCCTCGGTCGAGGTGAGCGTGGAGAAGATCTTCACCAGCGAACTGCGGCAGCGCATCGCGGATTTGGCGCTTGATCTGCTGGGCCCGGACGGGCTGCTGGCACACCGTAGTGTCCAGGCGCCGCTCGGCGGATTCTTCGAGCGTCTCTATCGGGTATCGCCATTGATGCGCTTCGGCGGCGGCACCAACGAGGTATTGCGGGATGTGATCGCCCAGCGCGGTTACGGCATGCCGTCCTACGGGCGGTGATCGGGTGCGACTACTCCCCGATCAGGATGAACGCGATCTGGCCGCGATGTGCCGGAGCCTGTTGGCCGCACAGAAACTCGACGGCGGGCATGTTCCGCCGAAGCTGTGGGACGATCTTGCCCGGGCCGGGCTGCTCGGGCTGGCGATCGGCGAGCAGTACGGCGGCTCGGGCGGGACGCTGAGCGATCTGGGCATCTTCTGCCTCGAGGCGGGCCGTGCGTTGTGCCCTGACGTTATTCACAGCACGTTGCGAGCCGCGTTGGCCATCGACTGGCTGGGTGGGCCGGGTGCGCGGGCGGCCTGGCTGCCGCGCCTGACCCGAGGAAGCTCGCGCGCCACGACCGCGCTGTGGAACCCGCGCGACGCGTCCATACTGGGTTCGCCGTTGCGCGCCGCCGCCGATGCGGCCGGCCGGTGGCGGTTGTCCGGGATGGCCGACTTCGTCGCCGCCGCCGACCAGGCCGACCTGATCATCGTTGCGGCGGAAACCGATTCCGCGACCGGTGTTTTCGTGATGGACCTGACGACGACCGGGGTCGCTGTCGAAGCGCTGCCGATGGCAGGAGGCCACCGAGCCGGGACGGTCACGTTCGACGAGGTGCCGGTCGACGACGACAACCGTGTTCTGGGCGTCGATATCTGCCGCACCGCATTGCGTCGGGTCGCCAATGCCGCTGTGGCACTGCTATCCCTGGATCTAGTCGGGGTGGGTGAGGCGGTGGTGCAGCGCACCGTCGACTACACCACGATGCGCGAGCAATTCGGCCGGCCGATTGCGTCGTTCCAGGCGGCGCAACACCTGGTGGCCGATATGCGCATCGCGCTCTCGGCGGCCAGGCTGAGTGCGCAGTCTGCGGTGTTCTGGATCGGTCGCGGTCGCACCGGCACCCGGGAAACCGCGATCGCCAGAATGCACGCCGCCGCGGTCAGGCAGATCACCCTCGACGCGCATCAGCTGCACGGTGGGATGGGATATGTCGTCGACACCGACCTGCACCTGTTCTCCGAGCGGGCCAGGGTCCTGTCGACCTGGGGTGGTGGGGCCGACGTGGCCGCCAAATGGCTTGAGGGTGAAATGAATCGGGAAGGGGACGATGGACAGTCTGATTGACCCGGAGTCCGCCGCGCGAGTCGGCACCGTAGTGGCGACCGCGACCGGCGAGGTGAACAGGCGGGACTGGCAACGCTGGGCCGCCGCGGTTGACGATCACAACCCCCTGTGGTTCGACACCGACTACGCGCGCGCGCACGGGTACCGCGACATAGTCTGTCCGCCGTTGTTTCTGCAATACGCCATCCTTGGCGTGAGCGCGCTCGGTGAATTGCGCCCGGACGGGTCGTCCGGCGCGGTGACCGGCAGCCTGGCGTTTCCGCGGGCACCCCGGCGGATGGCAGGCGGCGAAAGCACCACCTTCCACGGGCCGGCCTACCACCGCGACGAGATCGAGATGGTCCGCACCATCGATTCGATGGTGGAGAAGGAGGGGCGCTCAGGGAGATTCGTGTTGGTGACCTGGCGCGGCGAATACCACAACCAGCACCGGGAACTCATCGCCGAGTCCACCATGTCGATGATCGCCAGGCCCGCATGACCGGGCAGGTGTACGTCGACGATGTCGAAACCGGTTTTCCAGTACCGGTGCTGGCCGTCACCGTCACCGAGACGCAGATGTTCTTCTTCAGCGCCGCGACATACAACGGACATCGCATCCACTACGACAAGGATTGGGCCCGCGACGTTGAAGGCTACGACAATGTGCTTGTGCAAGGTCCCTTGCAGGCGGCGCTGTTGTCACGGGCACTCACCGACTGGATCGGCGGAGCAGGGCGGCTGGTGTCGTTCTCGGTGCAGAATCGCGCGATCGCCTATCCCGGCCAGGAACTGCGTTTCGGCGGTGTGGTCACCGGGAAGCGGGATCAGCTGGTGGATCTGGACATCTTCTGCCGGCGCGGCGACGACGTGTTGATGCCGGGCACCGCGACGGTGTCGCTGCCGTACAGGCCCACCCCGTGACCGGACTGCGCGGCGAGGCCGCCATCATCGGCATCGCCGAGCTGCCGGCCGAGAAGCGGCAGAGCGGACCGCCCTCGTTCACCCTCGATCAGTACGCACGACTGGCAAAGCTGGTGATCGAGGACGCCGGTGTGAAACCCGACGTGGTGAATGGTTTGTCGTGCCACGGGATTGCGGAGTCCGACATGTTCGCACCGGCCACGCTGTCGGAATATCTCGGCATTCCACTGGATTTCGGCGATCGCGTCGATCTGGGCGGCGCCACCGCCGCAGGCATGGTGTGGCGCTCCGCTGCAGCGGTCGAAATCGGCATCTGTGACGCGGTTCTGGCGGTGGTACCGGG
Source organism: Mycobacterium sp. TY814 (assembly GCF_030755175.1). Taxonomy (NCBI): domain Bacteria; kingdom Bacillati; phylum Actinomycetota; class Actinomycetes; order Mycobacteriales; family Mycobacteriaceae; genus Mycobacterium; species Mycobacterium sp. TY814. Next base: position 2,048,696 of record NZ_JAUFRY010000001.1, on the reverse strand, counting down.
GTCACAGGAGATTCCGCGGTCCCACACCCGGGCTGCCCGCACCCTGGGCTGGTACGGGGCGTCCAGCAACAACTACGGCTCACCGCAGGCCGAGTTCGAGATCCCCTACGGCAACGTCGGCCAGAACGCACCGTATGCGCAGATCGCGCAGCGTTACGCCGCCGAATACGGTTACGAAGCATCCGCGTTGGCGAAAATTGCGGTCGATCAGCGGACCAACGCCTGTGCCCATCCGTCGGCGGTGTTCCACGGTAAACCGATCACCGTCGACGACGTGCTGAACAGTCCGGTGATCGCCGATCCGATCCACATGCTGGAAACCGTGATGCGGGTTCAGGGCGGCGCCGGGGTGCTCATCGCCAATGCCGACATCGCCCGCACGGCCCGCCACCGGCCCGTCTGGATCAAGGGTTTCGGGGAGCACATCCGATTCAAAACGCCCACCTACGCCGACGACCTACTGCGCACACCGATCGCCCGCGCGGCCGAAAAGGCCTTTGCGATGGCCGGTCTCGGACGCGGCGACGTCGACGTCGCATCGATCTACGACTGTTACACGATCACCGTGCTGATGACACTCGAGGACGCCGGATTCTGCGGCAAAGGGGAGGGCATGAGGTGGTTGACCGAGCATGACCTCACCTTCGGCGGCGACTTCCCGCTCAATACCGCCGGCGGGCAACTGTCCTACGGTCAGGCCGGCATGGCCGGCGGTATGCACCATGTGGTCGACGGGGCCCGCCAGATCATGGGCAGGGCCGCTGCGGCGCAAGTGCACGACTGCAACGCCGCCTTCGTGACCGGCAATGGCGGGATCATGAGTGAACAGGTGGCGCTGGTGCTGGGGGGTGACTGACATGACCGAGCCGCGCCCGCTGCCCGAGGCGACACCGGTTTCCCAGCCGTTCTGGGATGCATTGCGCGAACACCGTATTCGCATCCAATATTCACCGTCGTCGGACAGATACGTCTTCTACCCGCGCACGCTGGCGCCCGGTACCCTCGCCGACGATCTGGAGTGGCGCGACATCGACGGCGCCGGAACGCTGTACACCTACACCGTGGCGCGCCGGCCGACCGGCCCGCCGTGGGCGGATCGTCTGCCGCAGTTGCTCGCGGTGGTGCAGTGGGATGCCGGACCGCGCGTCAGTACCGAGCTGGTCGATGTCGAGCCCGGGCAGATCCGGGTCGGGATGCGGGTGGCGCCGGTGTTCCACGATGTACCCGGTCAGCCGGTGACGTTGCTGTACTACACCAAAGAGGCTGACAGGTAATGCCGTTCGAAACCATCCAGCAACTGCTGCGTTCCCGCACCGACGATGACAGCGTCGCGGTCGCGTATGGCGACCGGCGCTGGACCTGGCGTGAGCACCTTGCCGAGGCATCCGCGGAGGCGTCCTTTCTGCTCGGCGTGATGGCAACCGACCGTCCCCTGCATGTCGGTGCGCTGCTCGGCAACTCTCCGGCGATGCTGCGGTCCATGGCGGCGGCGGCACTGGGCGGCTATGTGTTGTGCGGCGTCAACACCACCCGGCGCGGAGCGGGCCTGGCCACCGACGTCGGCAGGGCCGACTGCCAACTTCTGCTCGTCGACTCCGAACACCGCGGTCTGCTCGACGGTCTCAAGCTCACCGGACTGCCAGTGATCGATGTCGACAGCGCCAGTTATGCGGATGGTGTGGCAGCGGCGCACCCTCTGACGCCCGTTGAGGTGAGCGGTGCCGATCCGGTGGTGATCATCTTCACCTCCGGCACCAGCGGTGATCCCAAGGCCGTCCGGTTCGCGCACGCCATGGGGGTCATGTGCGGTGCGAGCCTGGTCGAGCGGTTCGAGCTTTCCGCGGCAGATGTGTGCTACCTGGCGATGCCGCTGTTCCACTCCAACGGGGTCGCGGCGGGGTGGGCGGTGGCCATCTCCTGCGGCGCGACGATGGTGCCGGCCAAATTCTCGCCGTCACGGTTTCTCGCTGACATCCGCCGACACGGAGTGACGTACATGAATTACGTCGGCAAACCGTTGGCCTTGATACTGGCCACCCCCGAGCAGCCCGACGATGCCGACAACCCCTTGCGCGCGGCGTTCGGGAACGAGGCCACCGAACACGATCTGGACAGGTTCGCCCGACGTTTCGGCTGCCGGGTGGTGGACAGCTTCGGCTCCAGCGAGTTCGCCGTCGTCGTGATGCGCGAGGACGGCACGCCTGCGGGCTCGATCGGCAGGGGATATCCCGGGGTCAGCGTGTACCACTCGGACACCGTGACCGAATGCGCGCCAGCCGTTTTCGATCGGCACGGTGCGCTCGTCAACTTTGACGAGGCCGTTGGTGAACTCGTGAACACCTTCGGTGCCGGTGGATTCACCGGCTACTACAACGATCCCGAAGCCACCGATGAGCGGATGCGCCACGGCATGTACTGGTCGGGCGATCTGGCCTACCGCGATGCCGATGGCTGGATCTATCTGGCGGGGCGCACTGCGGACTGGATGCGGGTCGACGGCGAGAACATGGCGGCGGGCCCCATCGAGCGGGTGCTGCAACGGTTGCCGGAGATCAACCACGTCGCCGTGTATGCGGTGCCGGACGAGCGTGTCGGCGACCAGGTGATGGCGGCGGTCGTGCTGAACGACGGGGCGACGGTGACCCCAGGGCAGTTCCGCGATTTCCTCGCGTCGCAGGCCGACTTGTCGCCGAAAGCATGGCCCAGGTACGTGCGGATCACCGCGGCACTTCCGCGGACCGCCACCAACAAGGTCCTCAAGCGGGAACTCATCGCCGAGGGCCCCCGGGCAGGGGATGGTGTGCTGTGGGCGCGGGCGGACAGAGGGCGGGATTATCGCGTTGCACCCGAGTGACCCGGGCCGGTGAACCGGCGGCAGGTTGAGGTACTTGCTGGTACTGGGCAAGATGGGGGTGACCCGTGAAGGTGGCGTAGGTAATGGATTCTCTTGACTTTGACAGCTGCGACCTGGGCGAAACGGAAGACTTCCTGGTGCGCAACTACACCGAAATGCGCATCGGGGCCACCGGCGACAACCGCCGCGCCCGCATTCAGCGGCGATGGTCGGGCCCGGTCACCTTCGACGAGCTGTCGTTCAGTTACGACATGAGCTACGACGCCGACCCGCTGGGGAAGATCCTGCTGTGCCGGGTGCACTCGGGGCGGATCGAGGAGAACTTCATCGGCGAACCGCAGGATGTGTTCGCCCCCGGCGACCTGACGCTGTTCTCCCCGCCCGAACTGCCCTATTCCGGGCAGGTCTGTCAGGCCGACTACGACCTCACCGGATTCCATCCGGCGTTGCTGGATCGCGCCGCAAGCAGTGCCCCCGGCGCCCACAGTGCGCCGGTGCGGTTGACGGGTCATCGGCCGGTCACGGCCGCGGCCGGCCGGCGGCTGAGCGCCCTGATCGACTATCTGCGGGATCACGTCCTGTCCGACCCGGAAGCCTGCACGTCGCCGTTGGTCACCGGCACCGTTGCGGCTCACTTGGCGGCCGCTGTACTGGCCGCCCTTCCGAGCAACGCCCTGCTCGAGCCCACTCCCACCGATCGCCGCGACGCCGCCAAGCCGGTACTGCTGCGACGGGCCATCGCGTTCATCGAGGAGAACGCGCACAGGGAGATCATGCTGAGCGATATCGCCGAACATGTCTACGTGACGCCGCGGACCCTGCAATACATGTTCCGGCAACGCCTGGACTGCACGCCCATGGACTACCTGCGCAAGGTGCGGTTGCACCGTGCTCACCACGACTTGCTGCGCGCCGCCCGCGAGTCGACCACCGTGACGCAGATCGCCAATCGGTGGGGTTTCGCCCACATCGGCCGGTTCGCCGCCTACTACCGGGAGATCTACGGACGCTCGCCACACGACACGTTGCGCCACTGACGGTCACCCGGCCCGTCACCGGCGCGCCCGAGCCGAATCAGTTTCTCGGCGATGTGCACGAGTTTGGTGTTGGACTCCTGAGACAACCGGCGCAGCATCGCGAAGGCGCCCACGGCGTTGATATCGAAGCGCTCCATGAGGATGCCCTTGGCCTGACCGATCACGTCCCGGCTGGCCAGCGCCGCGCGAAAGTGCTGCCGACTGCGGATCGCGTTCCACGCCACGCTGGTGTGCGCCCCATAGATCAGTCCCAGCTGAACGGATTCCTCGGTGAAGGCGTAGCGAGATTCGGCGTACACGCTGAACGCGGGCGGTGCGGCTTCCTCGGTGAACAGCGGGAACGAGATCATCGAGCGGATACCGGTGCGTTCCAGTGCCACGTCGCGATAGCGCGGCCAGCGCTGATCAGCGGCCAGGTCGTCGATGCAGATGGTGCGGCGCCCCCATGCCGCCGACAGGCACGGACCCTCGCCGACCTCACGCTGCACGGTGTCCGACAACGCGGCATCGCGATGACTGGCGATCAACGTGCGAACCGCCCCGCAGCCGTCGAAGGCAGTGACCCCGAGGTACCGAGCACCCGGCACCGCCGCGACCGTGATCGCGATGATGTCGCGCAGCACCCTCCCGAAATCCACCTCGCGGCTGCGCTGCAACTCGTCGACTTTCCGCAGCACCGCGTAGATGCTCTGACGTTCGGTCGACAGAGTCTGTTCAGGTTGTTCCGATAACCGCGAGCCGACGTCGTGGCCCCTCACGATCCCCTCCAGAGCTCGGTGGCTGCATCCGGGTTGACTATCCCAGCCCACCAATCGGCCCGACAAGCCGCGTGCCCCCTGCGGGTGACGCCATGCGAGACCCCGGATCAGCACGGAAACGTTGTCACACCGAGCTTTTCGTGCACGAGGCCGGTCAGCCGGTCCCCGGACGCTTTTCGCGGAGAGGATTTCTGCCTGCGGCTCACTTTTCGCATTTCGGCCGCCCGCCGTCCCCGCCCTGATAGTCGACCGGCCAATGCTTGATGCCGGTGATGAACGGTGAGCGCAGGCGCTCGGGATCTCCGGCGGGGGCCAGGTCGGGCATCGTATCGGCGATCGCGTTGAACATCAGGTCGATCGTCATGCGTGCGAGGTTGGCGCCGATGCAGTAGTGCGCTCCGGTGCCACCGAAACCGACGTGTGGGTTCGGGCTGCGCAGGATGTTGAACGTGAAGGGGTCGTCGAAGACGTCTTCGTCGAAGTTGGCTGACCGGTAGAACATCACCAGTCGCTGGCCCTTCTTGATGGCGACTCCACCAAGTTCGGTGTCCGCCAGGGCAGTTCGCTGAAACGCGGTGATGGGAGTGGCCCAGCGGATGATCTCGTCGGCGGTGGTGGCGGGGCGTTGGGCTTTGAACAGCTCCCACTGCTCCGGGAAGTCGGTGAACGCCATCATGCCCTGGGTGATCGAATTTCGCGTCGTCTCGTTTCCGGCGATGGCGAGGGTGACCACGAACATTCCGAATTCGGCCTCGGTGAGCCGGTGGCCGTCGGCGTCGGCCCGGATCAGCGTCGTGACGATGTCGTCAGCGGGCTCTGACGCCCTGCGTTCGGCCAATTGCATGGCGTACCACATCATTTCGGCTGCCGAGGTCAGTGAATCATGGTCGGCGAACTCCGGATCGTCGGCGCCGATCATCTGATTCGACCAGTCGAAGAGCTTGTCGCGGTCCTCGGCCGGCACCCCGAGTAATCCGGCGATCGCCTGCAGCGGCAGCTCGCAGGCCACCTGCCGCACGAAATCACCCGATCGCTCGGCGGCGGCGCGAGTCGCGATCTGACGGGCACGCTCGGCCAGGTCGGCCCGCAACCGTTCGACAGCGCGCGGCGTGAACCCGCGCGCGATGATCTTGCGCAGCCGGCTGTGCTCGGGGTCGTCCATCATGATCATCGATGTCCGGCCGAGTTCGATCTGCGCTTGCGCCACCTCTGGCGGGTAGCGCGGCACCACGGACTTCTCGGCCGACGAGAAGATATCGCTGCGCAGCGAGACTTCGCGAACGTCGCGGTGCTTGCTCACCACCCAGTAGCCGCCGTCGCCGAAGCCGCCCTGATCGATCGGCTGCTCATTCCACCAGATCGGTGCTGTGGCGCGCAGCTCCGCGAATTCCTCAACCGGCAATCGGTGCGCGTAGATGTCGGGGTCGGTGAAATCGAATCCCGGCGGCAGGTTTGGGGCGGCCATCGCGTGGCTCCTTCGCAGCTCCTCGGAGGAGGGGTACTGCGATGGTATCGACGCTGTCGTCGCCCGGCGCAAGAGTTTCGCAAGAAATCCGCGAACATCGGACAAGCCGGCCGCGGCAGTCTGAGCGGCATGAAGATTCCGGCGATAGTGATTGCGGGGCTGGCCGCCTGTGCGTTGCTGACGGCGAGTCCCGCGCAGGCGGACGCGCAGTCCGACGTGCAGGAGCTGCAACGGCAGACCTCTGAACTGCACGCGAACTGGGACAACCTGTCCCAGGCGCAGCGCAGTCAGCAGTTGGCGCAGCTGCAGCGGCAGGCGACCATCGTGCAGGGCGAGGTGGACAATCTGCCCCCGGAGCAACGGCCCGAGATACAGGCCAGGCTCACACAGGTGACCTTTGAGCTGGCCGACATCCTCCGCAAGGTGTGGCCGTACTGAGATCAGTTACGTTGTGGCGCGGGCATCTTGAGCCCCGCATCGTTGTCGAGGTGGGTTGCGGCGGCGACGATGGCGCGATCGATTTGACGCAGCGGATGAAGCACTGAGGGGTGTCGTTGCGTGTCGGGCGCGGGCGCCGCCAGGTTGAAGGTGCTGTCATGTTGGCGGGCCAGCGCCTCGGCGGCGTCTAGGGCGTCGGCCGCTGAGACGACGGACTCGGCGTGTGCGCCGTCCAGCGTCGCGACCAGCGAGTCGATGTTGTGCCTGATCTGATCGGCGGCCGCCGTGACCGCGCCGGCCAGTTCCTGCGGACAGTCCGGGTTGCGGTACTGCTCGCTGCGCCGGGCCAGAATGCGGGCGTAGCGGTCGCAAGCGCGGAACAACCGGAGCCGGCGCTGGATGCTGCGCCGGCCGGCGAACCCCGCGACGCCGGCCAGCAACGGCTTGGCAGTGGCCCGGACCTGTTGCAGCTTACGGTCGAGTTGGCGCGCCTGCTCGGTCGGACTTTCCGGTAGGTCGTGATCGAACATGGTCGCAATGGAGGTCGCGATCAAAGCGGACAGTTCGGCCAGGAAGTCGCGGGTGTCCTTGCGCAGCACCGTCCCGATGTTGGTGGGCAACACCAGAATTGCGACAGCACAACCGATCACGGCGCCGATGGCGGTCTCCTCGATCCGCACCAGCAGCACGCCGAAGCTGAACTGGCCGAGCAGCCCGTACAACAGCGCGAGCATCGTGGTGATCCAGAAGGCCATCAGGCTCTGAGTCAGCTGCATGAAATAGAAGGCACAGAACAAACAGACGAAGATCATGACCAGCGAGGCGGTGCGGTCACCGGAGACGAGCGTGGCCACCAGGATGCCGCACGGCACGCCCAACACGGTGCCCAGCAGTCGCTGCCAGCCTTTGGTGAGGGTATCTCCCCAGGTAGTGGTACCGGCGAACACCACGAACGCGGCGATCACCGCCCAGTACCAACGCGCCGGTGACACCAGGTCGCCGGTGATGATTGCCAGCGCCGCCGCGACGGAGGCCTGGATGGCCTGCCTGGTCGTCGGGAGCAATTCATGCGGGGACTCTTCGGAATCGGGGTCGGTCTCGGTTTCGGCAGCGGCCTCCTCGGGTTCCCGCGTCGTGTCGTCGTCGGCACCCGCGTGCTCCATCTGTTCCCGCACCTCGGCGGTCGCTGTCGCCGCGGAGACAATCGCCAGGGCAAGGCGGCGTACCGCGGCGTGCGGGAAGTCGCAGGGTGGTTCGGGCTGACGATCCAGGATGTCTTGCGCCTGGTTCGCCGCCCGGGCCAGGCCGGCGGGATCGGGTACCCCGATGGCCAGGGCGAGCTGGTTGAGTGCGACGGCCAGTTCGCCTCGGATCGCTGCCGGGATTGCCGCTTCCTCCGACGCCGCGCGGATACCGGCGATCGCGACCCATTCGACAGCGAGTTCGGCGTCATACAGCCACGGAGCCAACTGATCACCGTTGTGTCCGAGCCATAACGCGGCAGGGTTGGCCTTGTCCTCGATCTGGTCCTGCACCATCAGGGCCGTCTCGTTGAGTCGGGCGATGCGCACGCGCAGTCGCCGGTGGCGCCGCTCCTCGAGGCGCCCGTTACGCACGACGTCGGCCGTGGTGTCAACCACGATCGCCATCCGTGCCCGTAGCGAGCGAATAGTGGCCCGCAGCACGCGTTCTGGACGGTCGGGCAGTACGTAGGTGGTCATGACGAAGGTGCACAGGGTGCCCACCAGAACGGCCAGGATCATCCACGGCAACTCGTGCACACCCGCCCGCAGGAAGAGATTGAAAAAGTAGGCCATGAACGCGACCATTCCGAGAGCCCGGCCGCGGGCCCCGAATCTCCGGACGTACACCGCGACGAACACGACGATCACGAAGACGACGTCGCTGACCCATTGATAGGGGGTCAGCAGGGCCGCGGCAGTGATGGACAGCGCCGCCGGCACCGGTAACAACGCCATCGTGATCCGCTGTTGGCGTGGGTCAGGCTCGTTGACCGATCGTGCCGCGATCATGGTGATCACGGCGCCCAGCAGGGCGACGGTCAACGGCTGGTGGGCCGCGCGGGTCAGCACCGACATCACCAGCAGGGAGCAGGCCAGCGCGATTGTGGTGCGGGTGGCCAGTCGTAGCCGCAACAGGCCCGGGTCGGAGCCGATGGTCCACGTCCGTGCCCACTGGTAGCGCTCGGTCATCGACGCGGGAAGGATGGCGGTCTTCATCCCTGCGGCAGGCTGAATGTCGGGATGGTGATCTGGCCGATGCAGGACTGCTCGACATCGGTGCGCGGGTTGTCCAGGAATGCCGTCATGATCTGTTGGGCGCACGGCGATTTCGGGATGACGCCGTGGCCGACGCCCGGAAAACGCAATGCGACGGAGTTGGGCAGGCCGGGCGTCACCTCCTTCACCCATTGCGGCGCGGTGCTGGAATCGAAGGAACCCGACAGGATCAGGGTCGGTACCTTGCTCAGGGCGGGAATGGTGTCCGCCGTGTCGGACCGGCCCAGACCCCACGCCTGGCACTCGCGAAAGATCCAGCTGCCGGTGGGCGTGATCCGCAACACCGAGTCAGGCAGCCCGGGCATCGCCAGTCGCGCCTGGGACAGGGCCTGATCCGGGTTGGTCCACGCGGCCATCTCCTGGCAGTAGGTGCCCAGCGCCAGCCCCGCGCCCAGGAGGCCGCGGTCGGGTCCCGACGGCGCGGCGGCGGCTATCCCGGTGCCGGCCAGGGCTCCGTCGCCGCGGGACAGTTGGTAGATCATCCGTGGGATATCGACGACCTTGGCGGGATCGGCACTCCAGTCCAGTACCAGGGGCACGACCTTGGACCCGTCGATGGTGACCCGCGTCGCCTGGCCCGCCGGGTTCGTGGTGGTCACCTCGATCGGGTTGCGGCTCAACGCATTCACGGTGTCGAGGAACACCGTCGGCAGGTTCGGGTACGCGGCCGCACAGGCGGGCTGGTTGGCACATGCCACGAAGATCGCGGCCAGGCCACTGGCGGGCGCATCCCACCAGTGGTCGACGATGTTCACCTGCGGTGCCACCACCGAATCCAGGACCATCGACCGGATGCCCTTGGGGTGGTCGCGCAGGAGCTGCTGAGCCAGGTCGGTGCCGTAGGAGACGCCGTAGACGTTCCACTGCTCGATGCCCAGTTGCTCCCGCAGGTCGGCGATATCGGCGGCGTTCTCCCGCGTGTCATACGCCGCGAAGTCGGCACCGGAAGACGCCAGCCGCTTGCGGCAGTCGGCAACGGCGGCGGCGTCCAGATCCGCGGTCGCTGGTGCCTGGAACACCAATTGCACTGCGCGGGTGGTGAAGTCGTCCATTTCCGGGCAACTCAGGTGCGGGTCGCTGTGTAACGTGCCGCGTTGGTTGACGAAAATGACGTCTCGGTCGGCGTTCATCCCGCCGGCCACCACGGCCGGCGCGCTCAACGTCCCCGCCCCGCCGGGGCCGCCGGCCAAGAACACGATGGGGTCGGCCTTGGGTGCGTTGTTGGCGGCTTTCACCCGCGCGACGAGAATCCGGATCGTTCGACTCTGCGGCTCGTCCCGGTTCTCCGGCACGCTGAGGTAACCGCAGCTGTAGTTGGCGCCCAGGTCGGCCTGGGCCACTCCCGGGAAGTTCGGTTGGGGGCAGGGCGCGGGCGCATACGAGATTCGGCTGGTTGACCCGTGGGAGCATCCGAGCACACCTGCGATAAGGACCACGGCTGCCAGGTAAGCCGGTGCCCGGCACCCGGCACGTAGTGAGAAGGGCAAAGGTCGCTGCTCAGCCGGCCGGGATGAACTTGATGGCGGACAGCTTGAGCCGTTCGATCGCCTCGCCGAACTCCTCCGGCGTCGGCATCCGGTTATCGCGGAACTTCAGCCCCATCTGACGCTGCGCGCGCTTGACGTCGTAGGAGTGCGCGGCGCGCACGTAGAGATCGCGGGTGACGGCACGGTCCTCGACGAGCTCGCCGCGCATTGCGGTCGTCGTGCCGTTGTAGACCACCTGCGCGGGGCCGCCGCCGCGGAAGTTGAACTTCCAGGCGGCACTGGCCAGCGCGTAGAGGTCGCCGTCGATGACGTGCGCGCTCACCGGGAGCTTGAACTGCTTGCCCGACTTGCGACCGGAGAAATTCAGCACCATGAACTGTGTGCGCAGCGACCCGCCGAGCGGGGTCCCCAACAGGAAGCCCAGCGCCGGGTTGACGGCTTTGAGCAACGCTGAGGGGGGGTGGCCGACGTCAACCGCATACGACTGTTCTGTCATGCGTTTCACCGTAGACAATCGCGCGGTGCTGCGGGAGACGCCTCGACGTCGCCGAGCGTGAAGACAGGGTGGCGATCGGGCCCGGATCTCGCCGTCAGCTCACGCTCGGCGACGCGGCCCGGCGGCCGCCCAGCAAAACGCCGCGGAGCGTGCGGGCTCCGCGGCGCGTTGCGTTCTCGAACTAGGGAGTGATGGTGGTCTGGTCGTCGATCACCGCGGTGGCGTCCATCAACGGGCCGGCCTCGGAGTCCAGCGCGTCGGCGTCGAGCTGGAGCACGAACAAGCCGTTGGGGCCGGTGATCACGACGGTCTTCTGCGCGACAGCGCGCTTCTTGCCGTTCTTGGTGTAGGACCCGCCGAACTGCCACGCCGGGAAGCCGCCGAGAGTGGACTCTTTCCCGTTCGGGCTGCCAGCCTCGAATTCGGGCAGGTTCTTCAACTCACCGGGCGCGTATTCGAGGATCTTCTTGGGGTCGGCGTTGCCTTCCAGTTTGGACACGATCGCCACGATCGTCGGTGCGTCATTGGGGTCAGCCGGCGCGTCGAAGACGATGCCGCCGTAGGGCGCGCCCTGTCCTTCGGGAACCGTGTGCCAGCCGTTGGGCACCGGAAGGTTGATGGTGGGGGAGCCGGGATCGCCGTGGTGCACCGGCACCTCTTTGAGGTTGGCTTCCCGGATGTAGTCGGCAATGGTCTTATTGGCCTGCGCGCCCGACGTTGCGCTGGTCGTCGTCGTGGAGGTGGACGTCGACGTCGAGGTGGACGTGCTCGTCGAAGTCGATGTCTTGACTTCGGTCTTGGTTTCGGAGTGGCACCCCACCAGCGTCAGGCTCAGTGCCACCGTTGCGACTACTGCCGTCAGGTCCTTCATCTCTCGCATCTCCAAAGTTGTGGCACCGGCATCTGTGCCGGTGACGTAGGAGAAGAGAGTAGCCGAAGCGCGCAGTTCGTCGTCATTATCTGCCGAATACGCTGGGTGAGTCGTTCGCCGAAAATGCCACTGGAACCGCCGGCGTGCAGTAAGAGACATTTATGCGGTCTTCAAGGTCGCGAACGGGCCTCAGGGCCACCGCCGCCACCCTCGCGGTGCTGGCTCTCTTCGTGCCGTTTTTCCTGCTGGCACCGACTGCCTACGACGGCGAGCCCGCAGCGGTGACGAATCTGGTGCAGCACGTCGACACTCTTGTCGGCACCGGTACCGGCGGCGACATCGTCGGGGAAATCAACAACTTTCCTGGCGCCACTGTGCCTTTCGGCATGGTGCAGTACTCGCCTGACACCGTCGACAACTACGCCGGTTATGACCATGCCAACGACCGCGCCACCGGATTCAGCATGACCCACGCCTCGGTGGGCTGCCCCGCCTTCGGCGACATCTCCATGCTGCCGACCACCAGCTCCGTCGGTTCCCGGCCGTGGGCGGCGTGGGATCGAATCGCCCACGACGACACGGAGTCCGGTGTGCCGGGCTACTACACGGTCCGCTTTCCAGATACCGGAGTCAAGGCAGAACTCACCGCGACCACCCGGACCGGCCTCGGACGGTTCAGCTTCCCGCGCGACAACCGGCCCGCGCTGCTGCACGTGCGTTCGGGTGCGTCGCTGGCGGGCAACTCGCGCGCGGCAATTCAGCTCGGCGAGGACAACACCACGATCACCGGGTGGGCGACCAGCGGCTCGTTCTGCGACAAGCAGAACACCTACACGGTGTACTTCGCGATGGAGTTCAACCAGCCGTTCCTGTCCTACGGAACCTGGGACGGTTATTCGGTGTATGACGGTGCCCGTCAGGCTAATTCGCCGTACAGCGGAGGCTACGTGCTGTTTCCGGCCGGTGCCGTGCTCGAGGTACGGACCGCCATCTCCTATGTGAGCATCGAGGGCGCCCGCGCGAACCTGGCTGCCGAGCGCGGCACCTTCGACGGCGTTCGCGCGGCCGCGACCAGTGCCTGGAACGGTGCGCTGTCGCGGATCACGGTGTCGAGTCGCAGCCCCGCCGACGTGACGACCTTCTACAGCTGTCTGTACCGGTCGTTGCTGCATCCCAACACCTTCAACGACGTCGACGGCCGATACATCGGGTTCGACAACGCGATCCACACCGTCGCGCCGGGCCGTACGCAGTACGCCAATTTCTCCGACTGGGACACCTACCGCAGCCTGGCCGCGCTGCAAGGTCTGTTGTTCCCGAAGGAGGCCAGTGACATGGCCCAGTCGCTGGTGACCGATGCCGAGCAGAGCGGCGCCCTGCCCCGGTGGGCCCTGGCCAATGCCGCGACAAGCCAGATGACCGGCGACAGCGTGGTCCCGCTGATCGTGAACCTGTACATGTTCGGGGCCAGAGACTTTGACACGGCGGCCGCCCTGCGTTTCATGGTCAGTGGCGCGACCCTCGGTGGTGCCGGTGTAGACGGGTACGTCGAGCGTCCGGGGATCGGCGCCTACCTGCAGCTTGGCTACCTCCCACAGCTCACCGCGTTCGGCCCCGGCGCCTCGATCACTCTGGAGTGGTCGATCGATGATTTCGCCATCGCCCGATTCGCCGCCGCACTGGGGGACGACCGGACCGCCGCCGCGTTCCAGGACCGGGCACAGTACTGGCAGAACCTGTTCAATCCGACGACCGGATACATTTCGCCGCGCAGCCCGAGCGGGCTCTTCCGCGAGGGTCCGGGTTTTCGGGAGTCCGGGTCGGCGTTCGGCCAGCCCGGTTATGACGAGGGCAACGCAGAGCAGTACCTGTGGCTGGTGCCACAGAATATCGGCGGCCTGGTCACCGCGCTGGGTGGCCGAAAGGCGTTCGCCGCGCGCCTCGATCGATTCACCAAGCGCCTCAACGAAGGTCCGAACGAGCCCTACCTGTGGGCCGGTAACGAGCCGTGTTTCGGTGTCCCGTGGTTATACAACTACGTCGGCGAGCCTTGGCAGACGCAACGCACCGTCGACCGGGTCCGTGGGCTGTTCGGCCCGACGCCCGACGGCGCACCCGGCAACGACGATCTCGGCGCGATGTCCAGTTGGTACGTCTGGGCCGCCCTGGGCATGTATCCGATCATCCCGGGCACCCCGGTCCTCGCCGTCAACACGCCATTGTTCGATCGCGCTGTAATCGCTCTGCCCACAGGGCAATCCATCCGCATCACCGCGCCGGGCGCATCGGGTCTCAACCGCCTGAAGTACATCAGAGGTCTGCGCCTCAACGGTGAACCGAGCGATCGGACCTATCTCCCTGAATCTTTGATCACCACGGGGGGTGACGTAGCGTTCTCGCTCGCTGCCCGACCCGACAGCTGGGGCACCGCCGAATTGTCGGCGCCACCGTCCTTCGGTGCCGGCAGTTCGACTTTCGCGGTCAACGCGCCAAGTCCGGTCGCCACGATCGCGCCGGGGACGACGGGCACGCTGCAGCTCGACGCGCAGCGGATGATCGACGGAGTCGACGAATACACCGTTACCGGTATGTCTTACGCGCCGGGAATCACAGTTGCCCCGGCGAATGGACGATTCGGGCGCGACGGGGCCGCGAAGGTGGATGTTGCGATCACCGTGGCGAAGACGGTGCCCCAGGGCTATTACCAGGTCTTCCTGACCGCGACGGCGGGAGGAAGCAGCAGATATCTGACCGTCATGGTCGACGCCGCGAGAGCGGATTCAGGCGAATAGTATTCAGGCTCAGACCATCTCGTTCTTGGTGAGCCAGCGCATGACCGGCCAGCCCACGAAAACCGGCAGCCAGCAGGTGAGTACCCGGTAGAGCAGCACCGACGGCACGCCGATGGCCGCCGGCACGCCGAACGCGGCGAGCCCACCGATCAGTGCGGCTTCCACGGCCCCGACGCCGCCCGGGGTGGGCGCTGCGGAAGCCAGTGTCCCGCCGACCATCGTCACCACCGTGACGGTGACGAACGTCGTCCCACCGCCGAACGCCTCGACGCTCGCCCACAGCGCCAGCGCCGCGCCCAAAGTGGTTCCGGCAGCTCCCAATACGATGAGGCCGAGACGTTTGGGTTCGCGCGCCAGATCGGCGAGGTCGCGGGTGACCTCCCCGACCTTGGGGCGCAGTTCGGTTGCCAGCCAGCGTCTCAGGTTGGGCACCAGCAGAAAGGTGCCGATGATGCCCAGAGCCACACCGGCGATCAGGTACAGCACCGTGGCGTTGGGTACGAAGTGGGACAGGTCGGTCGACGTTCCGGCCACCGCGCTGAACAAGATCAGCAGCGTCAGGTGCACGATCACCTGTACCGATTGCTGCAGGGCCACGGCCGCGGTGGCCCGCAGTGCGGTCAGGCCGCCCTTTTGCAGAAACCGGGTGCTCAGCGCCAGGCCGCCGACCCCGGCCGGGGTGGTCGTTGCGGCAAAGGTGTTGGCCACCTGCATGATCGACAGTTTCCAGAAGCTCACCGCACCGTCGGCGCAGGCCCACAGCGCTCCCGCCGCACCGACGTAGGTCAGCGCCGACACCGACAGGCCCAGCAACGCCCACCACCAGTTCGCGGTCCGCAGTTCGTGGAAGAACGTGGGGACGGTGCTGATGAAGGGGTACGCGACATAGACCAGGGCGCCGATCAGCACCAGCTGGATGAACTGGCTGCGGCTGAACCGGGTGATCGTCTCGGTTTCAATCTGGTCGGCCCCGGTCTGGCGCTTCACCTCCGCTCGCGCGTCGGCCATCACGGCCTTCGGGTTGGCTACCGATTGCCGAATTCGTTTGGGCACAGCGGATTTGGTGAGGCGGCGCGATGCAGTCAGGATGCTGTCCTTGCCGAAGGCCGCGATCGCGGCGCTCACCGCGGACTCCGCGTCGTACAGCGCCGACGTCGTGACCAGCAGCTGGGCGATGTCGGATTGCAACTGGGCATCGGTGGCGCCGTACTCGGCGGCGCCGAACCCGCCGAAGAGGACCTTGCCGTCGGCAACCGTGATCTCGTTGCAGCGCAGGTCGCCGTGCGAGATCTGATGGTCGTAGAGGACGTGCAGGGATTCCCAGACGCTGGCGACCGGTGTCTCGCCGGCGCATTCGTCGATCGGCACTCCCTGCACGGGCTGGTGGGCATACATCGTCCAGCCGCGGTCCAGGGCGGCAAGCGCGATCGTCGAGGTGTTGGCGACACCGGTGTCCGCGATGGCGATGGCCATCAGCGCGCGGTGCTCGACCGCGCGCCGCAGGGAGGTTTGCAGGGGCGCGGTTTCCGACCCGCGCAGCCGCAGTTTCCACCACAGCTGGCGTAGCGCGCCGCCGCTGCGCTGATGCGGGCCGTACAACTCGACCGCCGCGCGCGAGGACGGTTCGGTGGACTCGGCCGACAACACCAGCGGCCCGGGCCCGCCCGGGCGGACCACCACGAGCCGCGATACCAGGAATCCGCGCCGGGCCATCGCGCGCACGGCACCCTCCAACGGCACCTCGAGAGCGGGAGTGCCGACGACCAGAACCACGAACGCCCCGACGAACCAGCCCACCGAGAGACCCACCACCGCGCGGGCCGGCACGATGGCGCTCACCACCAGGTGGATGGGTACGAAGGCGAGCAGCAACGCCCACCACCAGTGCCGCCAGCGGGCCGGCAGCCAGGGACCCGAAACCGTCAGTACCGCGGCCAGCATGGCGATCCAGCGCGGGTCGTCGAGGAACTGGGCCGGCACCGTGGTGAGCTTGTCGTTCAGGTCGAAGTGCCAGCGTGGCGCGGCGATGCGGTTGCTGCTGATCGACAAAGGGAGGACGGCCATCAGCGCGGCAGCGCCGTAGGCGCCCAGCAGCTTCCATTGCCGGGACAGAATCAGGCCGATCAGGATCACGAACGGCAGCGCCAGGATCGCGATGCCGTACACCAGGTACACCAGGTCGGACTGGGTGGGAGTCAGGACTCCGACGATTTCGGAGATCGACTTCTCCAGTGCCACCCATCGAGGGCGGGTGATCAGGGAGCTGGTGACCACCGTAACCAGGAAGAGTGCGGCCAATGCCAGCCGGATGATGTCGTTGGTGCGTCGGGTCAGTGGTTGCAGCAAGCTGCCGGACACGGTGATGTCGCGGCCGTCAACTCGCATGTGCGGGGTCCTTCGAGATCCTTGGATCCGTCTTCCGGGTTACCTCTGTCGGCTGTTCTACGACAACTTAACGTGCCAGCAGGTTCACATCCTGCTCACGTACTCTCGGCACTGGCGTGTGTTGGGAGTAGGAGGACTGGGCGTGGTGCGCACCGAGAACGACACCTGGGAGATCACCGAAAGCGTGGGAGCGACGGCGCTGGGCGTGGCTGCGGCTCGCGCAGCGGAGACCGAGAGTCAAAACCCGCTGATCAGAGACCCTTTCGCGAGGGTCTTCCTGAATGTGGTCGGCGACGGGATCTGGAATTGGTTCGCCGCACCGGACCTGCCGGACGAGTTGGTGGAAGCGGAACCGCAACTGCCCGACCAGATGCAGTCGATGGTGAACTACATGGCGTCTCGCACGGCCTTCTTCGACAGCTTCTTCCTGGATGCGACGCGGGCCGGCGTCACCCAGGTGGTGATTCTGGCGGCGGGCCTGGATGCGCGGGCCTGGCGGTTGCCGTGGCCGGATGGCACGACGGTGTACGAACTCGACCAGACCAAGGTGCTGGAGTTCAAAGCGTCGACGTTGGCGGAGCACGGGGCGCAGCCGACGTGCCACCGCGTCCCGGTTGCGGTGGATCTGCGCCACGACTGGCCGGCGGTGTTGCAACAGGCCGGGTTCGACCCGTCCGCGCCCAGTGCCTGGTCTGTCGAGGGGTTGTTGCCCTACCTGCCGGCTGCCGCCCACGAGTTGCTGTTCGAGCGGATTCAGGGGCTCGCCGCGCCCGGCAGCAGGATCGCGGTCGAGGCGCCCGGGCCGGATTGGCTGGATGAGGACGTGCGCGCGAAGCGGCGTGAGCGGATCGACCGGATGCGCGCGGTGATGGCGAAGCTCGATCCCGGACGCGAGATGCCCCGGACCGACGAGCTGTGGTACTTCGAGGAGCGCGAGGACGTGGGCGAATGGTTGCGCAGGCACGGCTGGGACGCGACGGTGACGCAGTCCCCGCAGCTGATGGCCGACTACGGGCGCGGTGTGCCTGAGGGGGTCGAGGACACTTCGCCGCGCACCCAGTTCGTGTCAGCGGTGCGTTCGGCTACCTGACTGCCCCTTTGACCAGCCGGCCGTCCTTGATGATCGCGGTGAATGCCTCGCCGGGCCGGGCGATCAGCGAGATGTCGGCCACCGGGTCGCCGTCGACGAGGATGAGGTCGGCCAGGGCGCCCTCGGCCACGACACCGAGGCGCCCCGGGTAGGGATTGCGGGGCCCGGACATGGCGAGCAGTTCGGCGTTGCGAATAGTGGCCTGCTGCAACACTTCTGCGGGAGTGAACCAGCGGGTGAGCTTAGCCAGTTGGGCGCCTTGGCGTTTGGCGAGCCCCGCATCGAACAGCGTGTCGGTGCCGAAGGCGATCTTGACGTTGTGTTTGATCGCCAGTTCGTAGGCGGTGTCGGTGCCGCTGACCATCTGCTGAAATTTGGGCACGTTCGCGGGTGGAACCGTGACGGCGTCTTCGTCGTCGAGAAACGGCTGCAGACACCACCAGACGTCCTTCTCTGCCAGCAGCGCGGCCGTCTCGTCATCGATGAGATGGCCGTGTTCGACGCAACGGACACCCGCGGCGACCGCGGTGCGGATCGCCCGGGGCGTGTAGGCGTGCACCGTGACGTACGTGCCCCAGTTCTCGGCGGCTTCCACCGCGGCGTGCATCTCCGCCTCGGTGAACTGGGAGACATCGAGCGGATCGTAAGCCGAGGCAACGCCGCCGCCGGCCATCAGCTTCAGTTGCGAGGCGCCGCGGCGCAGCATTTCCCGCGCGCCGCGCAGCACCTCGGCTTCGCCGTCGGCGATGACGGCGGCGCCGATGATCTCGATGTAGCTGAGGTGGCCGCAGACACCGCGGGGCACCTCATGCGGCATCCGGAAATCGCCGTGGCCACCGGTCTGAGAGATGAAGCCACCGGCAGGGTAGATGCGCGGACCGGGAATCGTGCCGTCGTCGATCGCCTGCTTGATGCCGAAGACCGGGCCACCGAGATCACGAACGGTGGTGAAGCCGCGCAACAGGGTCTCTTCGGCGCTGACGACCGCCCGGGCGAAGACGTAACCGAGTTCGCTGACCTGAGCCATCAACGCGGAGATGGTGGTGAACATCGCGTGCCAGTGCGCATCGATCAGTCCCGGCATCAGGGTCTTGCCGGTGCCGTCGATCGTCGGGCCCGGGTCGCCGTCCGGAGGCGCGGCGGTGGGTGCCGTGATCGAGGCGATGAGCCTGCCGCGAACCGTGACGTCGTGCGGACCGGTGACCCGGCCCTGGACGCTGTCGAAGATGTTGACGTTGGAAATGCGGAGCTCGTCGATAGTCATCCCGTTCAGTGTCGCCTAGTGCGAATCTGCGGGCCGGGGCGGTAGGTGTGCGGGCGCTACTCGTCTTCGGCATCCTCGGCCACCCGATCTTCGTCGTCGGGGCCGGGGTGGCTGCGCCAGTGCCGGTATAGGTGTCGCGCGGCGAACACGCCGATTATCGCGGTGGCGCACCACACCGCTATCGCCGCGTACGCCAGCGGCGACGAGCGATCGCGAATCGAAGCGCCCAGCGCGGTGTAGACGAACGCTCGCGGCGCCGAACCGATGAACGATCCGATCGCGATCTGCCACAGGGGAATTCCGAAGGCGCCGAATGTGTAGGAAGCAAGCGCGTCCGAGATTCCGGGGACGAAGCGCTGCCCCACGACCGCCCACAACCCGCCTCGTTCGATGATCGAGTCGACGCGTTCGGCCCGCTTGGGCCCGATGAGCACTCGTGCGCTGTCCCGGCCGGCCCGACGACCGACACTGCTCGCGACGATCGCCGTGCCCATCGCCGCACCGAGCGTCACGACGATTCCCAAACCCGGGCCGAACAGCAGGCCGCTGCCCGCGGCGAGGATCGAACCGGGCAGGAAGATGGCGCCGAGGAAGGCCGACATGACGACGTAGACAAGCGGCGCCATCGGTCCGCTCGCGGCAACGGTACGCCGCACCGCGTCGATGTCGACGACTCGCGCGACAGCCACCAGATAGAACATGGTGAGCAGGAAAGCTACGAAGACGACGAGCCGGATGATGTGGCGTCGGCGGGAGGTGCCTGCGGTGCCGTCGTCGTCAACCATGGTCGCCGGCCCGAGCCCGAAGCGTGCCCGGTCGGCCCGTGCCCGAAGTGGTGGACGCGCGAATTGCGGAGCTGGCGGTAGTCATCGGATTCAGTGTCGCTTAACGCGGTCGGGAACCGACCCGGAGACGCGAGAGGGCCCACCGGAGAATCCGGTGGGCCGATGCCGTCATGCGTCGTCGCGGACGCTCCCTGCTACGGGCGTTGGTGGTGCAATCAGGCTCGGGGCCTGCCGACGCCGCTGTGCGCCGGGCATCAGTCGCATGATGAAGAAATAGATCGCCCCTGGAAATACCAGGCAGAGAATGATCGAAATCCACAGCCTGGCGTGGGGCGATGTCCATGCATTGACCGCGAGCGTCGAAGACATGGACGACAGGCCGGAGATGCCGACCGCGCTGAACAGGTATGCGGCCGTCAGCCCCGCGGGAACTCGCAGGGATCTGAGCTGAAAATTCAGCACAGCGTGCCAATCGGCGCGTTCGCGTGTCAGGTCGACTATTCGAGCGGTAACCGCGCACACTGTAGCGATCAGTAATACGGTGCCGAAAATCCATATGAATACCAGCGCGGTGACCATTGTTTCATGGTCGATCTGAGAAAATTCATAATACATTTCCTCGGTGAACACCGTGGAATCATAGACCAGTAGCGCCGTGGTGCCGCCGAGGATCATGCCCACGATGATATTCCCCAGTGCGGTCAGCCATTTCTGCGCTTCGGCATCGCTATCCGCGGCATATCGAGCCAGCATCCAGGCCAGGCCGGCGCCGAGAATGGCCGCACCCAACGCCAGCAACCCGGCCGCCGGCATGAACTTCACCCAGGAGTACGCGCAGACCTGCTGCGCCGACTGTGCGCCGTCAAGGTTCCCCCCGTAATTCGACGCCGTGGCCGCCATCGGCCGGAATCGTTCGGCAGCAGGTGGTTTCGTGGCACGGACGGAGCCGAAAAGGTATGCGTCAAGCACCAGGATGATGACGCCCATCGACAAGAAAACAAGTATGTGTGTCACGTGCTGCTGGGTTCCCTGGGGCCTCGGCGGCGATGTGCCCGCGTCATTCTCAACCGGCGCGGGTGCGCCCCATTCCTTGCTGATTATCGTAGTCAGGGCGATGATCATGAATCCCGCAAAGAGACCGGCAAGTTGTGCGTTTGTCGTCGATAACTCGATAATGCTCCACGGGTGTTTGGCTGAAATGCAGAGGTTATCGAGCAGGAGATCCGGGCTGATGTCACTCATGAAGGCCTCCCACCATTAGCTATTTTTGCGTCGCGTCCGCAATAATTGTTGCCGCCGTGCGCTTGAGCACATCCCGCTGCCTCGTTACTTCGGCAAACGCTTTGCGCAACTGGTTCAGTTCATCCCGTTCGCTCATTCTGTCGTCGTCGTCGCCGCCGCGAGGTGTCGGTTGTACCCATGGGGCGGCCGGGTCCTCGCGCATGGTGGGCTCGACGCCTAACGCCGGTATCACCTTGTGGCGAACCCCGGAGCGGAAGCGGGTCTGATCACCTCGTGGTGCGTTGACGGCGCTGACAACCGGTCCCAACGGGGCCGCCGCACCGGAATAGGCGGCCCCGGTATCGCCGAGCTGCGGCAACCCGTCAGCGCTGACGAGCGGCAAAGCGGACGCTGCCAGTCGGACCGCCGGGGATTCACCCCACGACGGTGGTACCGACATCCTGCCGACCGACGCGGCTTCGCCCAGGCCGGCCGATACAGGGGCTATGCCGGTGCCCGCCGACTCCGGCGCGTCCCCGGTCAAACCGATTCCGAATTCGGCAATTTCGTCGTGCATCGCCAACCCGTCGGACTCGGCGGCCGCCGGCGCCGTCAGAGCGGACATCAACGGACTCGCGCCCAGGGCCAACGCCGGTGTAAGGGTGAAGATGACCCCAGAAGCGTTGAAATTGATGCCCTCTGAGAGGAGCTGATAGCCCAGCGTCAACTCGCTCAGCGAGTTGAACGACTGGATCGGGTAGCTGTTCAACAAAGCCAACAGCCAGTTCGATGCGCCGACCGATCCCGAGGACAGGCTATTCAGCAACTCGGGCACGCTCGACATTGCCGACTGAGCGCTTGAGCCGGTCGCGGCCGCAGTGGCCTTGGAGATCGCGGCGCCCTGACGGGTTGTTCCGGCAGGATCGGCGATCTGAGGTGGTGCACCGAACGGCGCCAAGTTCGTCGCGGCCGCCGATGCTCTGGCGTAGCTGTACATTGCCGTCGCATCCTGGGCCCACATTTCGGTGTACCGCGCCTCGGTTGCCGCGATCGCTGCGCTGTTCTGTCCCAATAGGTTTGTCGCAACCAGTGATGTCAGTAATGCTCGGTTCACCTCGATGGCCACCGGGGGTACGGTCGCCGCGAAAGCCGCTTCGTACGCCGCCACTGCCGATTCAAGCTGACCCGCGGTCTGCAGTGCCTGTGCGGCAGTGGCTGTCAGCCAGGACACGTATGGAATCGCTGCTGCGGCCATCGAAGTCGACGACGGGCCCGCCCATAGACCGCTTGTCAACGTAGCCAGCACCGCGCGGTAGGAGGTGGCGGTCGAACCCATTTCCGCCCCCAGTGCCGCCCATGCCGCCGCGGCCGTCACCAACGGTCCGGCGCCCGGGCCCGCATACATCCGGGCGGAATTGATCTCCGGCGGTAGTGCCGCAAAGTCCAGAAGCGCGTTCACAACATCGCCTCTTTGATCAAGCGGGCAGCCGCGTCTCGCTCGGTCGCTACTTCGGTGATCTGTTCACGCAACCTGGCCAGCTCTGCTCGTTCGTGCTCACTGAGCGTGCTGACGGCATGGCCGATGCTGCGCTGTGACTGTGCCGCCGGAACCGCGTTCCGCGCGTCGGCGGTGCGCTCCCCGGGCATCGCGGCGACCACTTTGGCGGCGGGCGTGGATCGCAGACGAGATTGCTCGCCACGCGGAGCGTTGACCACGCTGCCAACCGGGGGAATGCCGCCGGCAAGCCACTCCGGTCCGGCGGCACCGGTTGGAGTCAAGGCAGTGCTCGGCAATGCCGTGGCGGCCAGCCGAATCGCGGGAGCGGAAACCCAGGACGGCGGCACCGACAACGTTCCGACCGTCGCTGAGTTCCCGAAGCTCGCCGAAGTCCCAATCTCGTTGCGCCCGAGCGCGACTGATTCGCCGACGGTTGATGTGTAGGTGGCTGGGACGGACGTTGACCCGGCATCGAGCGGCACCGCAGCGGCCGCGTCCGCCGACGCTGCCAGCCCGCCCAAGGTACCCGCGAGGGTCAAGCCGGCAGAGAATGAATAGAGGAATCCGCTGAACACGAGATTGAGGTTTCCGGCATTCGCGGCGAGTACGTTGAGCGCCGTCCCGGTGGGGCTGCCCAGCACGCTTTCCAGCCATGTGACGGGATTGAACGCTCCCGCCGTCGCGAGATTCTGCAGGGCACCTGGAACGGCGGCAAGCAGCTCCGACAGCGCCGGGTAAGTGCTCGAGCCGGTCGCGGCAGCGGTCGCTTCGGTGACCGCGAGACCTGTCGACGCCTGGGTGATCTGCGGTGGCGAGCCGAACGGTGTCAGCCTTGTCGCGGCGGCGGACGCCTCGGCATATCCGTACATCGCCGACGCATCCTGAGCCCACATTTCGGCGTATTGCGCCTCGGTGGCCGCGATCGCCGGAGTGTTCTGCCCAAAAACGTTGGTCGCCACCAACGCCGCCATCAAGACTCGGTTGACCTCGATCGCCACCGGCGGCACCGTCGCCGAAAAGGCCGCGTCATAGGCTGCCGCCGCCGCGTACAGCTGGCCGGCGGTCTGCTCGACCTGCGCGGCAGTGACGTCCAGCCACGACACGTACGGTGCCGTGGCCGCCATCATCGAACTTGCCGAGGGGCCTAACCAGGGTCCGCCAGTCAGGGTGGAAAGCACCGAACGATAGGCCGATGCCGTGGAATTGAGTTCTGCCGCCACCGCGTCCCACGCTGCGGCAGCCGCCAGCAGCGGCGCGGACCCCGCACCGGTGTAAATGCGCAGGGAGTTGATCTCCGGCGGTAACAACGCAAAATCGACCACTGCACTCACCCGAAATTCGACCTGGTCTCGATCAACTTCTCATGTCCTGCTTCCAGGCAGCCTCGCATGAAGCTCTGGGCGCTCGCTGAGCGCTATAGCCGCAGGGTGCAAACCGGTGTCCAGAAAACCACATTCGATGGTCGGATAGCTATACACATGGGCACCTTATTTATCAGAATTTTCGATGAGCTCCTATTTGGATAAAGCAAGACGAGTTAAACGTCCATGATGCGCCACCGATTGAGACGCCTATGACGCCCCCAAGACGCTTATGTCGCATGGTCGACGTTTGTCGCTCCGTTAAGACGGGTCGCATGCAGGGCGTCGAAAACCGTTGTACCTGGTGAATGTTGGTGGTATCGATATTGCAACCTGCCAGAACAGACAAGGTGCCGGGATGCCGTCAGATTCGCCTTCCGGGACCGCGATAGGTGAGTTCATGCGCTGCTTTTTCGATCCGGGACTACTCGGTTCAGTGGCGCTGCGTTACGGTGCGCTCCGCGTTGTTTTGCGGCAGTGGCATCGACTTCGACATAGCAATTCCTCGCTATTCCGATATCCGGCTGGATCACGTGGAGTGTTGGTGCCGTCGATATCGCTATGTGAAGCGCTGGGGGTAATGGATAGGCCGGAGATGCAGCTCGGCTCGGAGGAGTGATAGGCGATTCTTTGTTCCGAATACTTCGCCTCATGTGAAGCCTGACGCTCGTTATTGCCGTGCCCTGAATATGACCGCCTAAAACCGAACCTGTCGAGCAGGGATCGTGGTGGCTGAAAGTAGGTCTGACTTGTGAAATCGACAACTGCGCGTCTGGTCACTGATCGCACGCCTGCGGGATTGGCATGCGGCTTCACGGAGGGCATGACGCGGGACTTCTACGATTCGGAGGACGCGAAGTACCGCGGATTCTGGGATCCAGGCGGCAGCCTGCACTGGGGCATTTTTCAGGACGACCGCACCGACTTCCTGACCGGCTGCCAGCGGTGGAACGAGGAGATGCTGAAGGCCGCCGGAATCTGCTCCACATCGCGTGTCCTTGACCTGGGTTGTGGCAACGGGGCCGTCGCCACCTGGCTTGCACGGCAGACCGGTGCGACCGTCACCGGCATCGACCTGAGTGCGGTCCGGATCGCCGGCGCCCGCAGCCTGGCGGCGGCGAATCCCGATTTGCGGCTCGAGTTCACTGTCGGCTCGGCCTCGGCGCTGCCATTCGACGACGGCGCGTTCACTCACGTCTTCAGCCAGGCCGTGCTGTACCACGTGCATGCGCGGGAGACGGCGCTCGCCGAGGTGATGCGAGTACTCGAGCCCGGCGGCATATTCGCATTCGACGATCTGGTGACACCGCGAACGCCGGTGAGCGAACTTGCGCGCGAGGTGATTTACGACCGGTTGTTGTTCGAGCCCACCTTCTCGGCCGACGACTATGTTGACGCCCTCACCCGCCACGGCTTCGTCGTGTACGAAACCCGGGATCTGAGCCCGCATCTCGCCCGGAGCTACGAGTTGCTTGCGGACCTTGCGCAGGCGTCCTGCCCGAGCCTGTCGAGGGTCTATCGCAGAGTTCCGGAGGTGGTGGACAGCGCGCACGTCGGTTGGGGTTTCTTTCTCTGCGAGAAGGTCGTCGACAAACTGGCGTGGATCTACCAGCCGGACCGACGGGTGACCCTCGAGCAGAAATACGATGCGTGGGCCCCAAGCTATGACGCCGACCTCCGCGACGGATATCCGGAGAATCCGCGCCGCGCCGCGGCTTTGCTGGCCGCATGTCTGCCCGCCGGCTCGGGCCCAGTGCTCGATGCGGGCGCCGGCACCGGTCTGGTGGGCGAGGAACTGCGCAGGCTCGGATACCTCGACCTCACGGCACTCGACCGTTCGCGCGGGATGCTCGCCCTGGCACAGGCCAAGCGGGTGTACCGGTGGCTGGTGCACGGGACACTGGACGAGGCGCCGCGACTTTTTCCCGAGCGGCATTTCGCCGCGATCGTGGCAGTCGGGGTATTCACCTTCGCCCACGCCGACCCGGCCGACCTGGCAGCACTGGACCGGGTACTTCAACCGGGGGGTCTGATCGTCATCGCCGTCCGCGTCGATTACCTGCTCGCGAATCTGGCGCTTGGCGACACACTCGCCGAACTCGGATATCAGGCCGTTGCGCGCGACTCCTACGAGATCTTCGGTGACGAGCCGATGAACGTCATTGCCTACCAAAAGCCCGGCGATACGTGGGACGTCGTCTGATGGGCAGCGTCAGGCTGTTGCGCGCGAAGCTGCACCAGGTTCGCGTAACGCATTGCGAGCGCGACTATGTCGGGAGCATCGCGGTAGACATGGATCTGATGGAGCAGGTCGGGATGCTGCCGCTGGAAGAAGTTGACGTCGTAAACCTGGAGAACGGCAACCGGTGGTCGACGTACGTCCTCCCCGCGGCCCGCGGGTCACTGCGGGTGTGCCCCAACGGGGGCGGGGCAATGCTGTGCGAGCCCCGCGATCGCCTGATCATTTTCAGCTACGCCCTGATCGCGGGCGCTGAACTTCGCCGCGGGCCGCATGTGGCGCGCGTGCTGCTCGCCGATGCGGACAATCATCCCCAAGCGTTGTTCGAGCAGATCCTTCAGCAACAGGAGGACGGTCTCAGCTACCGAGTACGAAGCGTGCACGGCGATGTCCCGATCCAGCCTGATCTCTTGCTCGATACCGAGCCGCTGAGCATTGAAGGGCCATAGTGATGGGCAGTGAGGTCTACCTGGCAGGTACTTCCGTGGGTTCCGTTCAGTTGAGTGTCAACGGGATATCGGCCGAGGTGAGCTCATGGTGGCTGCGGAATCACTGCCCGTGCGCGCTCTGTCGAACGGAGAGCGGGCAGCGCACCGGTATGCCGGTGAGTGACTGCGAGCAGTTCGACATCCGCCGGCGTGACCGGGACGGTGTCGTGGAGATCCTCTTCGAGGACGGGCATCGCAGTGTCTTCACCGAGGACGATCTGGTGGAGTTCGTGAGATGGCGGAGTCGACCCCTCCCTTTCGGATTCGGCAGCCGGGCAACGCTTTCGGTCGAACGCAGACGGTGGCGCCCGAACCCCGAGCCCGCTGAAGTCTTCGAATGGCTTGCCGCCTTGGCGGACAACCGGATTCTGGTGCTCGAAGGTGCTCCTGCCCGGATCGGCGTCGTCGGGCCGACCGCCGCACAGATCGCGCCGGTGATGCCGACGATCTATGGCGACACCTGGCTGGTGCGTGTTGAGGACAGGCCGACCAACATCGCGTACACCTCGGACGTTCTTCCCTTCCATCAGGACTTGTGTGCGTACGAGACCCCGCCTGGGCTGCAACTTCTGCACTGCGTCGAGTTCGCCGCCGAGGTCCACGGCGGGGAGACGCTGTTCTGCGATGGGCTGGCGGCCGCCGAACGCGTGCGGGCCGAGGCGCCCGAGGACTTCGCCACCCTCTGCAGTGTGTGGGCGACATTCGCGACGATCAACCGCGACCAACTCATGGTGGTCCGGAAAACCCATCTCGCGCTGGACGATCACGCCAATCTGGTCGCCCTGAACTGGGCGCCGCCATTCGAAGGGCCTTTCGCTGGCGCTCCCGAGGACGAGCTGCGCTACCGGCAGGCCTACCGGACCTTTGCGGCGGCCGTTGACGACTGCCCACGGTTGGCGCTGCGGCTGAGCCCCGGTGAGATCGTCATCTTCAACAACCGTCGCGTGTTGCACGCGCGCCGGGCCTACGGGCAGCACGACGGTGTTGCACGACGAGTCTTGGAGGGTTGTTACCTCACCGCCGACGACGTCTCGAATCAATACAGTTACTTGAAACGTCGGCTCGCGCAACGTGATATGCCCAGAGCGGAGCTGGCCTCATGAACGGCAGCACGCGCCGATGGTTGCTAGGCAAACTGCTTACCTGGCAGGGGTGGATGGACGCGCCCGAATCGCGCCGGGCACGGATGTGGGGTGCTGCCGTGACCGCGCTGAGCGCCGAGCGGCACGGACCCGGTTCGGTCGAGCAGTTTCAGCCGGTGTTGCCACGCCTTCCGGTTCCGAAGATCGATGACACGCTTCGCATCTTCACGGCCTCCGTGGATCCGCTCCTCGATGCCGCCGGCCGCGCCGAACTCCGGGCGGCCGTTGACAACTTTCGGGCCAGCGATGTGGTCGCACGGTTGCAGGCTCGGCTCCAGGAACGCCATGCCACACAGGAGAATTGGCTGGCGGACTATTGGGAACGCTATGCCTACCTCATCGACCGCCGTTCACTGATTCATAGCGTCGGCTACGCGCTCGATGCGGCGACGTTGCCCCGAACCGGTGTTTCCCAGTTGCAGCGCGCCGCCATGATGGGCACTGCGTTGCTGGCGTTGCGCCGCAGGATCGCCGATGGTGGCATCCGTCCGCAGCGTGTGCGCGGCGTCGTCCCGTTGTGCATGAAGCAGCTCCGCAGCTGTTTCGCAACCGTCCGCCTGCCGGGCGATGACGTCGACACGATCCGGCGCTTCGATGATCAGCGTTGCATCATCGTGCTGGTTGACGGGCACCTTTTCGAGGTCGAGGTGCTGTTCGACGACGGCACGCGCGACATCTCGTACGCAGAACTGCTCGCGGTCCTGACCGAGATCCGCCGGCTGGCAGCCGCACGAGAACCTGCCCCGCCGATCGCCGCGCTCACCCTCCAACAACGCGACGTCTGGGCGCGGGTGAGGGCGGAAATTGTCGAGGGCGGCGGGCGCAACGCGGACAATCTCGACCGCATTGAGAGGGCGTTGTTCATTCTTGTGCTTGACGACGAGGCGCCCGAGGGCATGAGTGCGTTGGGGCGCGCGATGCTGTGTGGCAACGGAGCGAACCGCTGGCTCGACAAGGGCATGGAGGTGGTCGTGTTCCGTAACGGGCGCATGGGCGGGCTGATGGAGCACAGCCGGGGGGACGGCGAGGCGGTCACACTCTTGCTCGAGGAGATGTTGCTGCACGAGGGAAGTCACGTGAGCCTGTTTGCGGAATCGCCACTTCCCGCGGCAGTTCCGCTGCGCCATCTCGATTTCGAGGTGGCTCCCGGGTCACCGCTCGGTGCTGCCCTGCAGTCGGCGGCGGCGACGGCGAAAAGGCTTATCGCCGACGTCGAAGTATCTGCGGGCGAGCTTGCTATCGGTGCGGGGGCCATCAAGGCGCAGCATTGCTCGCCCGACTCTTTTCTGCAGCTGGCTTTTCAGCGCGCTTACGCGCGTTTGCATCCTGAACGAAAGCCATGCCTCGCCTACCAGACGGCCACCACGCGGCTGTTCGCGGCGGGCAGGACCGAGTGCCTTCGTTCGGCCTCCGCGGAAAGCATTGCATTCGTCGAGTCCATGGCGGATCCGGAAGCTTGCGGCGAGCGGCGTCGACGACTGTTGCGTGCAGCGCTGGACGCCCACCGCGCGTACCGGATGTCTGCGATGCGGGGCCGCGGCTGCGACCGCCACCTTTTCGGGCTTCTCGTGGAGGCGATGCTGAGCGGTGCGGACGTCGAGCTGTTCCGCACCACGGCATGGAACCTGCCTTTCGAGCTCTCGACATCGCAGTCGCCGGTGCGTCAAACAGCAGCCTGGCGGCCTGAGACATCGTCGCGGGGGGTGGGATTCCTGCCGCTGTCGCAAACCGGCTACGGAGTGTCCTACGCCTTCGTCGGAGACGAGCGGACTTACTTGCTGGTGAGTGCATCGGCGGCCTGCCCGGACACGTCCGCACAGCGGTTTCGCGACGCCGTCGACAGAGCTGTGCGCGACATGCTGGCGGTGGCTAGCGGACACGAAGCCGCCGCGCTGGTAGCAGCCACCGCGGGCCGCTCATGAGCCTGCGGGAAGCCCGGGTGAGGGCGTGGATTCCTCATCAAGGTCCCGGCGGACGCAACCGACACCGCCGCCGGGTGAATTCGCGATTGCTGCTCGGCGTGGTCGCGAGCATGTTCTTCGTCGACATGTTGATCTACGGCATCGTCGTGCCCGTGCTGCCGACTCTGGCTGCGCCCGCCGGGCTGAAATCCTTTGAGGTGGGGACGGTCTTCGCTTGCTACGGGCTGGCCTACTTCATCGCGACGCCGATCGCGGGCCGGCTCGTCGACCGGCGTGGCACGCGTGGGGTGTTCCTCACCGGCGCTGTTGTCCTGACTCTGGCGACATTCCTGTTCGGATTGGCCGGCGACCTGGCCGCCCTGGTGATGTGCCGGATGCTGCAGGGCGCAGGGGCGGCAGCAATCTGGGTGGCCGGTTACGCCACGCTCGTCGAGACGTTCGCACGCGAGCAGCGCGGCCGCGCGGTCGCGACCGCGAGCATCGGGACAGCGCTCGGCCTGTTGATCGGTCCCGTGGTTGGCGGGCTGCTGCTCGAGATGCACGGTCCCCGTGCGCCATTCGTTCTCGGCGCATTGCTGGCCGGCGCGGCGGGGGGGTTGCTGATCCTGGTGCTGCCGTCCACGGCGCACCGCCTGCCACCGACGGACTGCCGCATTCGGTTCGGTCTGCGCGGGCTGCCGCTGGCCGCCGTGCCGTGGCTGGTGGCCAGCCTCGCGGCCGGGCTTGCGCTGGGCGGTGTGGAAGCGACACTGCCGATCGACCTCAGCTCTCGGCTTCGTCTGCCGGGCACCACCATCGGCCTGCTGTTCGCGCTCACGACGGCGGGCTTCGTCGCAAGTTCGCAGGGCGCGGGACGAGTGTCGGATTGCCGGCGCCGCGCGCGGACGCTGGCGGCGGGCTGGGGTGGCGTCTGCGTCGGTTTGGTGCTCCTGGGTCAATCGGCCCAGCTGATGGGCCAAGCGCTTGCACTGTTGCTACTCGGGGCAGGTCTCGGCGCGATGGTAGCCACAATCCTGCCGGCCCTGGCAGATGCCTTCGAGGCGCGCGGTTTTCAGCAACCCGGGATGAGTGCAGCTGCCTACAACCTGAGCTTCAGCGCGGGCGCGATGGCGGGCGCACCGCTTGCCGGCGCCCTCGTCCAAGAACTGTCGTTCCGCGCCGCGACCCTGATCGTCGCCCTCGGAACGCTGGCCTGCGGCGTATTCGCCGCGATCGCTCGCGTCTCGCTCGTCCCACGCGCCGTATAGGTGGCCCGTCGCTCAATTCAATCCACTCCGGCGGTGCGGAGACGGCGCGCCAGACCGCTGGCGCGCACCGCCCGCCGCAGGATCGCAGCCCGCACGGCGTCCTCCGGACCGATCACCCGCACCTTCCGTTTGGCCCGCGTGACAGCGGTATAGAACAACTCCCGCGTCAGCAACCGCGAATCTTCCGGCGGCATCAGCACAGTCACCTCGTCGATCTGACTGCCCTGGCTCTTGTGAATGGTCATCGCGTGCATCGTTTCGACATCGGACAGCCGGCTGGTCGCGAATTCGAGGAGTTCGTCAGCCCCGGCGATCACCGCTCGAAGCGCGCCCTGCTGGCCCGCGCCGGCGACAACGGCGACCCCGGTGTCACCGTTGTAGACACCTAATCCGTAGTCGTTGTTGGTTACGAGCACCGGTCTTCCGGCGTACCAGGAAGACCAGATCGGGTCGCCGGTCGCTTCGACCAGCCACCGCTCCACCTGTCGGTTCCAATGTCCGATGCCGAAGCGCCCACGGCGATGCGCACACAGCAACCGGTGCTCATCGAGCGTCGACAGAGCGGCGTTCGCGTCACCGAGCAATGCCGCCTGCCGCAGTGCCAGGGCATGTGGCACAAGCACTTTCCGGAGCTGGTCGGTCGGGTCTTCGGTGTCGATCCACTCGATGTGGTCGCCGCCCGCCCGCAGCAGGTCGATCGCGAGATCAGCATCGCCGGCGCGGATCGCCGATGCCAACTGACCGATCGACTCCCCGAATCGATGCGATGTCAGCAACGCCGCGACCCGCGCGCCGGCCCGCGACCCCAGCCCGTCCACCAGGTCAGCGAGCACCGCCCCCGCCTCCACGGACGCCAGCTGATCGGGGTCGCCGACGAGCAGCAGCCGGGTCTGCGTCCGCACCGACTCCAGCAACCGCGCCATCATCGTCAACGACACCATCGACGTCTCGTCGACGACGATCACATCGTGCGGCAATCTATTGCCCCGGTGATGACGAAACCGCGTCGCTGTATCCGGACGCGGGCCCAACAGCCGGTGCAGTGTCGTCGCTCTAAGCCCCGAGATCCGTTGTCGGTCAACCGGGTCCAGCTCGTTCACCTGTAGCTGGACCGCCTCGTGCAACCGTGCGGCCGCCTTGCCGGTCGGCGCCGCCAGTGCGATGCGCAGCGGTGGCTTGCCGTCCAGCTCCGCCTGCTCGGCGAACAGCGCCAACAGCCGCGCCACCGTGGTGGTCTTGCCCGTGCCCGGCCCGCCGGTCAGTACCGTCAGGCCCTGCTGCAGGGCGATGCCGGCGGCCTCCCGTTGTTCCTCGTAGCCCGCCGGGAACAACCGGTCGATGTCGGGTACCCTCGACCGCCCGGCAGTGGACAGCAGCGCCGAGAAGTCGTCGGCAACCTGCTGCTCCTCGCGCCAATACCGGTCCAGATAAAGCAGATTGCCGTCGTACACACGCAGTACCGGCGGTTGGCCGGCCAGCGGACTTGCCTGCACCGCCGCGAGCCATTCCGGCGCCGACGGCCAGGGCAGGTCTGCGATGCCGACCTGCGTCTGGACCGACCGCAGGTCCACACAGACCGATCCGGTGCGCAGTGCCCGCACCACCAGCGCCAGTGCCAGCGCGACCGACGGGTCAGACTCTCGTGCCATCGCCGTAAGGCGCTGTGCGACATGCACATCGGCGGACTCGAGCACGCCCGCCTCGTTGAAGGTGCGCAACAGTCCGGTGGCACTGACGGCCAGCCGGCGGTCGGCGGGATCGATCGTCTCGGCCGTCATGCCGCCGCCCTGCGGGCGTCGAGCAGATCGGACAGCTCGGTCACCAAGTCTGCGGGTGGGGCCCAGCTGAACACCCCGGCCGGATGGCCGTCGATCACCGGGGTATCGGGTCCGCACATTCCGCGCAGGAACAGATACAACACACCGCCCAGATGTCGGGCCGGCTCGTAGCCTGGTTGCCGCCAGCGCAGAAAGCGATGCAGGACAACGCTGTACAACAGCGCCTGCAGCGGGTAGTCCGAATGCAGCATGGCCTCGGCCATCCGATGTGGGGTGTAGTCGGCGGCGGACAGTTGCCGGTCCGGCTCACCGAGCCAGTTGGTCTTGTAGTCGACGACCAGAAAGCGGTGACCCGAACCGTGCGGAACCCGAAGCACCGCGTCGACCGAACCGCTGAGGTAACCGCGCAGCGACTGTGCGCCCAGCGCGTCGCCGATCAACCGGTCCGGGTAGGACGCCAGCGGGTCGTCGACCGGGAGATGGGAGCGCAGCAACCGCCCGACGTCGGAGAGCCGCACCTCCACCTCGGCGCCGCGAACGTCCCCACCGGCCAGCGGAAACTCGAAGTCCAACTCGCGCAACCGGTCCGGCAGGCCGATCTGCCGCAGCGTCAGCCCGGCGGCCAGTGGACCCAGGGGAGTGTCGTGCATCGGGACCAGCGCGGCGGCGAGTTGCGGTGTGGGCACATCGACCGGCCACCACGTCGAGTGAACACCGATCTGTGCCTCGAGTTCCGCGGCGAGGTCGCCCGCGAACGGATCGCTGGTCTCCAGCACCGCATGCACCAGGGTGCCGAACTGCGCACCGGTGGGGAGTTCGGCCATGGGTGAAGGCACAGCAGCTGCGGATGCCGCGGCGATCAGCGGGATGTCGTGGACTTCGTCGTCGAGCTCGGTGAGCTCCGGCTCGCTGGACACGCCGACGGTCTGCTCCGCGACGCGGATCAGGCCCGAGTAGGAGGTGCGCCGCCACGCCGTGTCGATGGGGCGGTGGAAGTGCCGGGTGCCGAGGTCGGACGGCGTGGGGTGGCCGGATACGGCTGGTGCCGCCGCGATCACGGACTCTTCCACGACCGGCCCGCCGGCGTCCTGCCACTGCCGCAGTCGCTCCCAGGCCTCGTCGTCGGTGATCTTCAACGGTTCACAGCGATCGGGAACCGTCGACTCCCCGGGGCGCCGGCCACGCAACAGCCGGGAGAGTCCGCCGTTGGGTTCGCCGTGCGCCGGTGACCACCAGGCCACCACCTGGGACTGGGCCCGGGTCAGCGCGACGTAGGTCAGCCGGCTGTCGTCGTTGGCCGTTTCCTTGCGGCCCAGGTTCTCCACGGCGGCGAAGTCGGGACTGTCCTTGCCGCCGATGTGTAAACAGCGCTCACCCCGGTCGTGGAACAGCACCAGGTCGCGGTCGCCCACGTTGCGATTGAACGCGAACGGCAGGTACACCACCGGATACTGCAGGCCCTTGCTCACCCAGACCGTCATGATCTGGACCGCCGCGGCGTCGCTGTCGATCCTGCGGTTGCGTTCGGTGGCGCCGGCCCGCTCCTCCCGTTGACCGCGCAGCCAATCACGCAGCGCCGGCAGAGAATAGCGCTCGCGGTGCGCCACCTCCTGCAGTAGCTGGGTCACGTGCGCCAGGTCGGTCATGTGCCGCTCTCCGCCGTGCCACGACAGCACGCGGTCCGCCATGCCGCTCATCTGCGCCGCTTCGAAAATGGCGGCGACGCCCCGTTCGCGAGCGTGGTCGGCCCACTCCCGCAAGGTATCGGCGACCTCGTCGGTGAGCGCGTCACCGCCGGCCGTCAGGTCTTCGGCCGTCTTGCCGAAGAACATGGTGGTCGCGGCCGCCCGCACCACGCCCGGGCGGTGCGGCTGATCGAACGCCTCCAGCAGCGACAGCCAGTCGTCGGCGGCTTCGGAGCTGAATACGTCGGAGTCTCCGGTGTAGACGGCGGCGATACCGGCCTCCGACAGTGCGCGGTGGCAGGCGCGGGCGTCTTTGTGGCTCTCGACGATGACGGCGACGTCGCGGGCTTCCAGCGGCTTGCCGGCGAACGTCGCCTCGCTCGCCAGCAGCCCGCCGATGTCGGCGGCGAGATCGCGGCCGATGTGTTCGCGCAGTTCGTCGATCGGCAGGTTCTGGGTACCTTTGCGGCCCAGCGTCGCTCGGCGCACTACCCGAAGCCGGAACGGCTCGTTGTGCGGAGCGCCGGCGAGGCGATGACCGCGGTGCGAGGCCGCGACGTCGTGCACCACGATCTCGGGGTCACCGAGTTCGGCTCCGCGCAGTACGGCCTGCAACCGCTCGACGAGCGCGCTGTCGCTGCGCCAGTTCGTCACCAGGGTGCGCTTGTCCCCGGCGGTCTTGGCGGCATTGAGGTAGGTGACGATGTCGCCGCCGCGGAACGCGTAGATCGCCTGCTTCGGGTCGCCGATGAGGATGAGCGTGGACCGCCCGCTGAACGCCCGGTCGATCACCTGCCATTGGACCGGATCGGTGTCCTGAAACTCGTCCACCATGACGATGGGCCAGCGTTGGTGCATCCGGGCCCGGGCCGGCGAGTCGTCGGTGTCCAGTGCTGCGGCCAGCCGGATGAGCAGGTCGTCGTATCCCAACACCCCGCGACGTCGCTTGCGCTTTTCCAGTTCGGCGAGAACGTCTTTCGCGAAGTGCACACAGGCCGCGGCCCGCGATCCCGGTTCCGGGTCGCGCGGGCGCAGCTGGGTCGACGGGTTGGCGACGACGGTGCGCGCGATGCGCAGCGCCTCGCTGTAAGTCAGGGCGGGATCGTCGCGGTCCCGCCCGAAGTGGACCAGGTACAGATCGTCGACGATTTCGGTGACGAGGTCGTTGAGGTCCTCGAGCAACGTGACGCCGGTATCCGTATCACCGGCGGCACCAAGGGATTTGAGTACCAGTTGGCAGAACTGGTGGGTGGTGGCGATAGTGGCCGCGTCGAAGCCCGCCAAAGCGTCACGCAGGCGTTGCTTGCGTGCGTCGCGTTGCTCCTCCGTGCCGTCGATCAGATGCTGCACCAGACCGTTGCCGTCGGCGATCGCCGGGTCGGCGAAAGCGGCTACCGCGTCGACGATCTGGCAGCGCACCCGCTCGCGAAGCTCCTGACTTGCCGCACGGCCGAAGGTGATGAGCAGCATCTCGTCGAGCGTCGCGTGGCCGTCGGCGAGGTAGCGGGTCACCAGACCGGCCAACGCAAACGTCTTGCCGGTGCCCGCGCTGGCCTCCAGCACGGTGGTGGACCGGTCGGTGGGCAGCGGACCCAGGAGGTCGAACGGTGGAATCACGACGGCCCCCGTCCGGCGCGCATCTCGGCCTGCAACAGCGGCAGCCACAGCCGGACGGCGAAGGCGCCCAGGCGGTGCTCTTCTCCGGCGGGTTGCTCACCGGGGCGCAGCGGTTGCATCAGATCGCTGAGCCTCGCGTGGCGGCCCCAGGCCCGTACCTGCGCGGGATCTTGATCCTCCCCAGGATAAAGACCGCTGCGCCACCGGTAATCCGCTTGCCGGACCGGGTCGTCGCCGCTGTGCCGCGCCACTGCCCAGGCGTAGGACGTCTTGATGGGCAACGGGATTGGCTCGCGGCGTCCGGCATCGTAGATCGACACCAGATCACGCAGCACCTCGAGGGCGGCCTGCCCCGGGCGTCCCAGACGTTCCTCGCGCGGTGTCGTGCCCCGCTTCGGCCGGCCGATGCAGAAAGCCGACCAGTCGCGGTCGGGTTGGTGAGCGTGCAACGCCAACAACGGAATCCACGACTGGAGTAGGTGCTTGCCATCGAGTTTGGAATACGTCACCGACACCAGGCGGTCATCGAACACGTGTGAGACGGTGCCGGTCACGCGCCGTCCGCCCAGATCGATGTCGACATCGTAGGTCGCGCTGTCGGTTCGGCGGTGGCGCAGCGCCGCCGATGCCAGGAGTGCGGCCTGCTCCCGGATCTCGGTCACTTTCCGCCAGCCCAGCTGACCCGGTGGCAGCGTCCCGCGCCGCCACTCGGCCTGCCGCGCGGCGTCCGGTGCCAGCCCGCCCAGGATGTCGCTGAGCATCCGGTCGCCGACCGTCCACTCTTGCAGCGCGTTGATGTCGACCGGCATGGCGTCCTCGACGCCGTCGACGTCCCACGGCAGCGTGTATTCGAGGGCCCGGAAGAAGCCCTTCACCGGATCTCGGAAGAACGCGACGAGATCGGCGAGGGCGACATCGTCCGGCGGTGGCGCCGGCAGCAGACCGCTGATCAGTCTCGGCTGCTCGGATCGTTCGCCGGTTGCGGAGCGAGCCGCGCGCAGCACTGTCGGGTCGAAGCTGAAGGGCGCGCCGGGCACCAGCGCACCGCGTTCCACATTGCGAACATCGAAGGGCTGCAACGGATGTTCGACCAGGATCCGGGAACGCACCGGCTCGTCGGTGGTCGTGTCCAGGGCGTCGAGCAGCTCTGCCAGCGGGACTGCCGGGGGCCGGCGCTGGCCCGAGTATTCGTTGGCGCCGGTGTAGGTGATGACCAGATTGCCGGTTGCCGCCCCGATGGCGTCGAGCAGCAACTGGCGGTCCTCCGACCGGATGTCGCGCTCACCGGTCCGCGGTTGCCGGGCCAGTGCGTCGTCGCCGTCGACGACGCCGAGGCGCGGGAAGACGCCGTCGTCGAGGCCCACCAGGCAGACCACCCGGTGCGGGACGGAGCGCATCGGCACCATCGTGCACACCGTCAGGGTGCCGGTGCGGAAATTGGCGCGGGTAGGGCGACCGGCAAGGTGCCTCTGCAACAGGGCGCGGATGTCGGGCAGGCGCATCAGTGTCTGATCGCGGGCACCGGCGGTGCGCAGCACGTCGGCGAATTCGCGCTGCAGCTGGTTGGTCTGCCAGGCGTCGTCGTCGCCGGTGTGGGTCAGCAGCCCGATACCGTCGGCCAGGGCTGTCAGCCACTGGCGCAGGGGCCGCGCCCCGGTCAGCGCGTCGACCACCCGCTGCAGCCGGTCGATGTATTCGGCGAACTGGCCGACCAGTTCGACCCGGTTGCTGCCGACATCATCCAGGGGCAGCGTCGAGTCGATCCAGGTGTGTGCCATTTCCGACATGGTGACCCCGGCCAGCACCCGGTCGAGACCGAACCGCCAGGTGTTGTGCACGAAGTCGACCCCGAACGGCATCCGGTGTTCCTGATCGAAGCCCCACCGGATGTTCGACTGCCGTACCCAGCGGGTGATGTTCTCCAGATCGTCGTCGCTGAATCCGAACCGGGCGCGCACTGGGGCGGACTGCGCGAGGTTGAGCACTTCACTCGAGGTGACCCGGCCGCCGGCCAGGGCCAGCACCTGCGACGCCACGCCCAGTAACGGATTGGTCTGTAGCAGTGAGCGGTCGGCGAGCCGAACCCGCAGGCGGTGTCCGGGATGTGCTCCGCCCACCACGTCGCCCAGACCGAAATCCGCGACGATCAGCGGTGCGTAGGTCTCGATGTCGGGACACATCACCAAGATGTCGCGCGGCTCGAGCGTCGGATCGTCGGCGAGCAGGCCGAGCAGTACCTCCCGTAGGACGTCGATCTGCCGGGCCGGCCCGTGGCAGCTGTGCACCTGTACGGACCGGTCGTCGTCCGCCAGCCTGCGGCCCTGCGGCCGGGCAGCGTTGGCGGCGAGGTCGGCCTGGAGCCAGCCGAGCAAGGTGTCCCGGCGATCGGGCTCACCGAGGGCCTCGTCGGTCGCGGGATCGGCCGGCAGGCTCCGCTGCAGCTCACGTAGATCCCG
Source organism: Mycobacterium sp. TY814 (assembly GCF_030755175.1). Classification (NCBI taxonomy): domain Bacteria; kingdom Bacillati; phylum Actinomycetota; class Actinomycetes; order Mycobacteriales; family Mycobacteriaceae; genus Mycobacterium; species Mycobacterium sp. TY814. The sequence continues at coordinate 2,010,020 of NZ_JAUFRY010000001.1, read as the reverse complement.
TCCCAGCGTCGCCAGCAGCGGATGTCCGACTTCCCGATGGCTGGTGTCCTCGCGCCGCGCCACGGTGCCGCGCACCCCGTTCAGCGCCTGCCACAACGTGTCGCTGGGGTGCGGCAACCACAGATGCAAGTCGTGGTGGACGGCCACCGCTTCCAGCAGCTCCACATCGGTGTGCGCCAGCCGGGTATGGCCGAACAGAGACAAGCGGGACGGTAGCGCGGCCGGCCCCTCGCGCAGCCGGGCAAGTGTCTTGCCGTGCCGGACGTGCGGCGGATCTGCAGGGATGGCCGCGACCAGCGCCCGCCACAATTCCGGCTGCCAGTGCAGGTCGGCGTCGAGGTCGTCGATGTCGCCGTCCAGCCAATCGATCAGCAGTCCGGGCCGTTGCCGGGCGTACGAGGCGAAAAGCCCGGCCAGCCGGCGCGCGACCGCATACCGCCGTCCCCGGCGCAGGTCGGCTTCGTCGCCAATATCGAAGTGTCCCAAGTGCTTTGCCAAGGTGTGGCACCATGGCTCGGCCATCGAAGAGTCGATCACCTGCAGCAGCGGCCAGGTCATGGCATCCGGAGACCACGGGTCTTCCTCGACGGTGCCGGATATCTCGGCGATCAGCGAGGCCGGGCTGCGGAACGACACGCCCGCACAGACGCCGTCACCACGATCCGGGGTAACGCCCAGACGGTGCGACAGCCGTTGGCTGAGCCAGCGTTCCACCCCGCGCGCCGGCACCAGAACAAGCTCTTGCGCAAAAGGGTCGGGCAGCGGCCGGGCCAGGAGGGCGCCGAGACCGTCGGCAAGCAGATCGGTCCGTTCGGCACGGTGGAGATGAAGCGCCATTGCGGGCCACCCTAGACCGCCCCTCCGACACCGGCGGCGCTCCGGGTGTACAAAGGGGGCGCGGGAGCGGGCTGATCGTGGGAAACGGGAGGACGTCATGGAGACCTGGGATGCGATTTGCGCCCGGCGCAACGTGCGGCAGTACACGGCGCAGCCGGTCGCCGACGCCGACCTGGAGCGCATCGTCGAGGCAGGCTGGCGGGCGCCCTCGGCGAAGAACCGCCAGCCCTGGGACTTCGTAGTCGTCACCGATCACGCTCAGCTGCAAGAACTCTCAACTGTGTGGATGGGTGCCGGCCATATCGCCGGCGCCGCGGCGGCGATCGTTCTGGTGATCCCCGTTCCACCGGATGAGCGCAGAAAAGTCGTCGATCAATATGACGTCGGTCAAGCGACGATGGCGATGATGCTCGCGGCCACCGACCTCGGCATCGGCACCGGTCATTCGTCGGTGGGAGACCAGGAGAAGGCGCGCGCCATCCTCGGTATTCCCGACGACCACCTGGTCGCCTACCTGCTCGGTGTCGGCTACGCCGCTGACCGACCGTTGACGCCGATCCGCAAACCGAACCGGCGGCCGTTTGCCGAAGTGATTCATCGTGGCCGCTGGTGACGCTGCTCGGCTCACCGTGTGCCAGGCTTGAGCGATGGGCGGCGTCAGTGATGCCCTTGAATGGGCCGGCAAGCAGATCATGGGCCGGGTCCCCAAAGCGGACCTGGACCAGCGCGACCCGGACTTCATCCGGGACCAGCTGCCCGGAACCTGGTTGCTGGCCTCGTTGTATTTCCGCGCCGACGTGCGCGGTCTCGATCGCATACCTGCGACCGGGCCCGTGCTGCTGGTCGGCAATCACAGCGGCGGCAACGTGCCGCCCGACACGTTCGTCTTCACGTTGGCCTTCTGCTCGTACTTCGGGGTGGAGCGCCCCTTCTATCAACTAGCGCATAATCTGGTCACCCTCTATCCGCCGCTGCGCTGGCTCCGCAAATTCGGCACCGTAGCCGCCAGCCCTGAAAATGCCCGTCTGGCACTGGAATCGGGCGCGGCCGTATTGGTGTATCCCGGTGGCGATTACGAAGTCTTTCGCCCGTCGTGGCAACGGCACGTCGTCGACTTCGGTGGCCGCAAGGGTTTTGTGCGGCTCGCCCGCGAAACCGGCGTGCCTATCGTGCCGGTGGCCAGCGTGGGCGGCCAGGAGACGGCGTTGTTCCTCGGACGCGCGCAGTGGCTGGCCAGACTGCTGATGCTGGACAAGTTGATCCGGCTCAAGAGTGTGCCCGTCTCGCTGGCGATCCCCTGGGGGCTGAACGTCAGTGACCTGCTGGGACACATCCCGTTGCCCGCGAAGATCGTCATCGAGGTGCAAGCGCCGATCGAGGTCCACGATGACGACCAGGCCGTGTACGACGAAGTGATCGCCAGCCTGCAGGCCGGTGTCGATCGGCTGGCCGCCGAGCGGCGATTTCCGGTGATCGGCTGATGCGCGTCGAACGCCGGATCGTCGTCAACGCCGATCGGGACGCCGTGTGGAAGGTGCTCAGCGATCCGGATCGCTATCCGTCCTTCCTGGCTCATCTGGAGCGCTGGGAGACGCTGACCGAGGGCCCGGTACGGGTCGGCGCCCGGTACACGGTGTTGTGGAAGATCGGCTCGATCCCGGTGGGAGGTATCGCCGAAGTGGTGGAGCTCGATACCGCGCGGGATCTGGCCTGGATCAACATCACCGGTGTGACCCAGCGCGGCCGCTTCCGGCTGCGCGATGCGGGGCCGGGGCGAACCGCGGTCACGTTCCGCCTGGCATACAACTCCGAAGGCGGCCTGCTCGGCCTGATCGCCGACCGCGTCGCATCGCGCTGGGTGGGGCGTTCACTGGCTGAAAGCCTGAAAAACCTTCGGCGACTTGTCGAGTGATGCGTGCACGAGCCGAGTCATGCGCTGTCACCTCAAGCGTGCATGCTGGGTTGATGAACAGAAACGAGATCACCGAGCAGATCGTCATCGCCCGGCTGTCTAAGGGCCTCAGTTGGCAGCAACTGGCCGACGCCATCGGCAGGCCGCTGCTGTGGACGACGTCGGCGCTACTGGGCCAGCACCCGATCCCTGTGGACGAGGGCAAAGTCCTGGCCGAAATGCTCGGGTTGGCAGAGTCCGTTATTCCCGTCCTGGCGGCACCGCCGATGCGGGGCGGCCTGCCCACTGCGGTGCCCACCGATCCCACCATCTACCGGTTCTACGAGGCACTCCAGGTCTACGGCGGTGCGCTCAAGGAAGTGATCCACGAGCAGTTCGGCGACGGCATCATGAGCGCCATCAACTTCAGCCTCGACCTGCAGAAGAAGTCGCATGAATCGGGCGACCGGGTGGTGGTGACCTTCGACGGCAAATTCCTTCCCTACCAATGGACTTCGGCGCAGGAGTGAAAGGACGCTGATGGCGCAGCAGCGGAGCGGCACCGCACGGCGCAAACCCGTCGACATGGTTCTCTCGGGCGGCGGCGTCAAGGGTGTCGGACTGGTCGGCGCCGTGGTCGCCGTCATGGAGGCCGGGTACGCACTCAAACGTGTCTCCGGCGTCTCAGCGGGTTCGCTGGTCGGATCGATGCTGGCCGCAGCGTCCAACGGTGACCAGCTGAGCGTCGGTCAGATCAGAGAGCTCGCCCTGACGCTGCCGTACGAGAAGTTTCGCGATACCGGCCCGGTCGGGCACCTGCCCGTCGTCGGCCCAGCGTGGGGCCTGCTGCGCGAAAATGGCATGTACAGAGGCGATTTCGCACACGACTGGATCCGTGGCGAGCTGAAGAACCTGGGCGTGCAGACGTTCGGCGATCTGGCATTGAGCGACCGGCAGATGCCCGCCGAGCGGCGCTACCGGCTGGTGGTCACCGTCGCCGACCTGACGACCGGTCAGCTGGTGCGGCTGCCGTGGGATTACCGCCGGCTGTACGGACTCGATCCCGACGAACAATCGGTGGCCGACGCGGTGCGCGCATCGATGTCGATCCCGTTCTTTTTCCGGCCGGTCACGTTGACCAGTGCGGCCGGGCGCACCTCCACCCTGGTGGACGGCGGTGTCCTGTCCAATTTTCCTATCGACTCCTTCGACCGGCCGGACTGCAAATCGCCGCGCTGGCCCACCTTCGGCATCACGGTGGTGCCGGAGTTACCCCAGGGGAACGAGCAGCTGATTCCCGGGGTCGGTGCGTTGCGACTGCTCGGTCCGCCGTCGGTGCTGCTCGAGCAGCTGATCACGACCATGTTCGTCGGGCATGACCAGACCTACCTCAACCAGCCATGGGTGAGCGCCCGCGCCATCCGGGTCGACTCGACCGCGGTGAATTTCCTGGATTTCAGCATCTCGCGCAAGGACGCGGAAGCGCTCTACAACAAGGGCTACGAATCGGCGCAGAGGTTTCTCTCGACGTGGAACTGGGTGGACTATCTCGAGCGGTTCCGCCAGTTCCAATGACGTGGAGATGCATTCGGTGTCAGACTTGAACACGGAGGAGGCGCCGGTGTTGCAGCGGTTGTTCGGGCGGCCGCACCACCTGGCTCATCAATTGATCAGAACCTGAGGCGACAGCTCCCTACAGGCCGAACTCCTTCTCGATGTTGTCGATCCCGGCGCGAATCGCCTTGAGTGCATCGGCACGAGCCCGCAACTTGGTGGCGGCGTGGGCCGACTGGTTCAACCCGGCGAACTCGTGAGCTGCCTCCTCGGCGCGGGCGACCACCCGGTCGGGCAGCGCCATCTCGTCGATGAAGCCGGCGGCGAGAGCCGTCTCGCCGAAGAAGGTCTTGGCCAGGCCGGTGGCCTGTTGATAGGCCGACTGGGTCAGCCGGAGTTTCAGGACCTCCAGAGCCGCCCACGGAATCACCATCCCGATCGCAACCTCGTTGGCCTGAATGTTGTACGCATGGGCCGCGATTCGGTGATCACCCGAGCACAGCAGGAATGAGCCCATCGCGATCGCGGGCCCGGTGCAGGCGATCACCACCGGCTTGGGGTAGGACAGCAGCCGGTAGGACAGCTCGAATCCGCCGCGCAGCATGTCGATGGCGGGCTGTACCTCGCCCGAGGTCAGAATCTTCAGATCGAAGCCGCCGCTGAACACCCGCTGGTTCCCGGTGATCACCAGCGCCCCGACGTTGTCGGCGTCGGCCTGGTCCAGCGCGTCGTTGAGAGCCTGCTGCATGGTCGGCCCTAGTGCGTTGACCTTGCCGTCGTCCATCCGGATGACCCCGATGGTTTCGTCGTGGGTGTAGACGACCGGACCGCTCATGGGTTACTCCTTCGCTCGGCGAGTCGATTGAACCAGATTGCGACTCCCCGGCTTACACCCGCTGGCTGCGATGCTTTCCCAGCTCGTTCTCGGCGTCACCCCAGCGCAGGCTCACGTCGGTGGGCTCGTCGAGTTGCCGGGTGCGCCACCTGTCCTGAGTTTCCTGCACAGCGCGGTTGATGCGGTCGATCTCGCTGCGGAACACCTCCGGGCGGGTCTCCTTGCTGGCGTAGTGGAAGTAGGTCAGCAGGTTGCGCAGCAGTTCGAGCTTCTGCTTCTCCCGTTTCGCCAAGTCGTGCGTCGTCATCAGCTCGATGCGCTGGACGGGTGGCAGGGCATCCCAGTCCAGCACCACCTTGGTCTCCAGCGGCCGTCGGGCGCGTTGCCAGAATTTCCATCCGCGCGGCTGCTCGGGGCGGTCGTAATAGGTGACGGTGCCCTCGAAACGCGATTCGACGCCGTGCCCTATTTCGGCGCGGTCGAGTGCGGAGTCCCAGACCATTCGCCATTCCTGACCGGGAGCCAGCGTCGGCAATTCGCGGGGCAGTTGCAGTTCGACCACGTCCGCGTAGCCGTCGGAGGCATTCTCGTATTCGGCGACGGTCGGCGGGTTGGGGAAATTGAAACGGATGTCGTAGGCGGCGGTGCGACCGAAGTTGCGCACCACCAGCTCGATGACATGCCAGTCCGCGACGTGGGGCTCCATCAGCATCGCGACGTGAGGACGCGTCTTCTCCGCTGCCAGCGCCCGATTTCGCTGCAGCTGGCGATGGGTGAAGATCAGGGCGACGACGCCGAGGGCGATCGCTGCCCACGCTGCCCATGCCAACCAGGTGCTGGACTCGATGGTGTCGATGCCTCTCCAGCTTTCAGGCCAGCTTTCGGGCCGGCCCTGCGGCCAGCTTCCCCGGACCCACCCCATGGATTCCACCCTCCGCTTAATCCTCGGACCTGGAACTTAGCTGCACTGATCGTAAAGGGGCTTCCTGTGTATTGCTGAATGGGTCATCGGGCGAGCACATGACGACCGGCCGTGTTCGCCGGGCGTCAGCCGCCCATCATCATTCGCCACTGGTCGAGATTGGCCGGCCGGTACACATAATTCGAGCGTCTGACTTCCGACAGTGCGGCGCTCGGGTCGGCCGAATACCAGTGACCGGGGAACACCGTCGGGTCGCCGGGCAGTGCCGCGAGTTGCTGAAGGCTGCGGTACATCTCGTCGGAATCGCCGCCCGGGAAATCGGTGCGCCCGCATCCGTCCAGGAACAGGGTGTCGCCCGCGACCAGCCGTCCGTCGAGCAGGAAGCACTGACTGCCCGGCGTGTGACCGGGCGTGTGCAGAAGTTCGATCTCGATGTCGCCGACACTGATTTTGTCCCGGTGCTCATGGCTGGTCAGGTCGCTCATCGGGATCCCGGTGATCCGGGACACCCACAGCGCCTCGTGAGTGTTGACGTGCACCGGCACGCTCACCCGTTCCATCAGTTCGGCGAGCCCCTTGAGCTCGAATCCCATCATCGAGCCGCCGACGTGGTCGGGGTGGTGATGCGTGACGAGCACCCCGGACAGGTGCATGTCGTCGGACTCGAGCGCGTCGACCAGATCCCCGGCCGCATAGGCGGGATCGACGACCACGCAGTCGCCGGTTTCCCGGTCGCCGATCAGGTAGGCGAAATTGCGCATCTGCGCCGCAATCACGTCGTTGGCCGCGAAGTCGCGGCCAGAAAGCAGCTGCCGGAAATACAACCGGTCCGAATTCGACACGCCACCAGACTATGGGTAGGCCGAAAAACGCCCAACTTGGCCTTCTTACCTGTCCCTACCTGCGCCGGAGTCGTAATATCGGTCCATGTTGAAGAGGGTCGAAATCCTGCTTGACCTCGACCTGGTGGACGAGATCATTCGTCGTTACCACGTGGCCGATGCGCGGGAGGCCGTCAATCTGGCAATGCGGGCAATGCTCGACGAGGCAGATAACGCCGACCCCGAATCCCATGACGACGACTTCGACGAGTTCAGTGACCTCAGCGCCTGGTCGCTGCACCGTGAGGGCGATACGGGCTGACCCGGTGGACCTGGGTCAGGCGCACGTGGTTTGGAGACGTTGTGCGCCAGGCTGTACCCTCTTTTTGGCCCGCGGCAGGTCTGCTCGTTGCGGGTGCACGGCCCCCTTAGCTCAGTCGGTAGAGCGTTTCCATGGTAAGGAAAAGGTCAACGGTTCGATTCCGTTAGGGGGCTCGGCGGACGCCGAGCAGGTGCGCGGCCCCAGAGGCGGTGTAGCTCAGTTGGTTAGAGCGAACGACTCATAATCGTTAGGTCGCCGGTTCGAGTCCGGCCATCGCTACCAGACACCACAAGTACGACGAGACACCACAAGTACGACGAGACACCACAAGCACGACAACCGAATACTGAGACTTCGAGAGATTTGAGAGAGAACCGTCATGGCTTCCAGTACCGACGTGCGGCCGAAGATCACCTTGGCGTGCGAGGTGTGCAAGCACCGCAACTACATCACCAAGAAGAACCGCCGCAACGACCCGGACCGCCTTGAGCTGAAAAAGTTCTGCCCGAACTGCGGCAAGCACCAGGGGCACCGCGAAACGCGCTGAATGCGCGCACCCCAATTACAGAGCGTCGACTAGGTAGGTTCGAGAACTGTGGCCCTGTCCGAAAAGATCCTCGGGATGCATTATCGCTACCCCGACCATTACGTAGTGGAACGGGAAAAGATCCGCGAGTACGCCACTGCCGTCCAGAATGACGAGCCGGCTTTCTACGGTGAGGACGCGGCAGCGGAACTGGGTTACGACGGCCTGGCGGCCCCGCTGTGCTTCATTTCGGTATTCGGTTACAAGGCCCAGTCGGCATTCTTCAGAGACGCCAACATCGCTGTCACCGACCAGCAGATCGTCCAGGTCGACCAGGTGCTGAAGTTCCTCAAGCCGATCGTGGCGGGCGACAAGCTCTACTGTGACGTCCACGTGGATGCGGTGCGGGAAGCGCACGGCACCCAGATCATCGTGACCAAGAACATCATCACCAACGATGCCGGTGAGATTGTCCAAGAGACATACACGACACTGGCGGGCCGTGCCGGTGACGACGGGGAAGTAGGATTTGCGGATGCCTCTGCGTGAGTTCAGTTCGGTCAAGGTGGGTGATCAGCTGCCGGAGCGGGTCTACCCCTTGACCCGCCAGGACCTGGTCAACTACGCGGGAGTCTCGGGTGACCTGAACCCGATCCACTGGGACGACGAGATCGCCAAGATGGTCGGCCTGGACACCGCAATCGCCCACGGCATGCTGACGATGGGCATCGGCGGCGGCTACGTCACGTCGTGGGTGGGCGACCCGGGTGCCGTCACCGAGTACAACGTGCGGTTCACCGCGGTGGTCCCGGTGCCCAATGACGGCAAAGGTGCCGAGTTGGTGTTCAGCGGTCGGGTGAAGTCCGTGGACCCGGAGACGAAGTCCGTGACCATTGCGCTGACGGCGACCACCGGCGGCAAGAAGATCTTCGGCCGGGCCGTCGCCTCGGCGAAGCTGGCCTAGCGGATGGCCCTCAAAACAGATATCCGCGGTATGAGCTGGCAGTACCCCGATTACTTCGAGGTGGGCCGCGAGCAGGTTCGCCAGTTTTCCCGGTCGATCAAGGCCGACGATAAGGCTTTCCACGACGAGGCCGGGGCCGCCGAACTCGGCTACGACCGCATCGTCGCCCCACTCACCTTCGTGACGATCCTGGCGAAACTGATCCAAGACGATTTCTTCCGCAATGTGGACGTCGGCTTCGAGACCATGCAGATCGTGCAGGTCGACCAGAAGTTCGTGTACCACGAGCCGATATACGTCGGCGACAAGCTCTATGGCAGCCTGCGCATCGAGTCGGTGAACGAGCGCTTCGGCGCCGACATCGTCATGACGAAGAACTTCTGTCACAACCAGGACGGCGTTTTGGTCCTGGAGGCCTACACGACCCTGATGGGCCACGAGGGGGACAACTCCATCCAGCTCAAATGGGACAAAGAATCCGGGCAGGTCGTCAGAACCGGGTAATTAGTATCTGGCTCGCGCGTCCATGTACACTCGGACCTCGGGGTTTTCCCATTACCAGCGCGCTGTCCGTCGGTTCGCGATTGCCGAACGGGGGGCGCGCGAGTCATGTAAGCCCCGGAAAATAGGGGCGTAGCTCAACTGGCAGAGCAGCGGTCTCCAAAACCGCAGGTTGCAGGTTCAAGTCCTGTCGCCCCTGCTGAGGGTCAGCCGCATGAGGAGGCGGACCATCTGACTCGCGTGCCATGGTGGACACTGGGATGGGTGGCCACTTCGAGCGGTACGGCCCGCGACATAGCTAGCGAACGAAGGAGCACGCGGTGAGCGACGAAGGCGACGTTGCCGACGACGCCGCAGGCGACGGCGGTGCCGTGGTGACCAAGGCGGCGGCGCGGCCACAGCGGCCCACGGGAAAGCGGTCCCGGGTGCGCGCGGTGGAGGCCGAGGACGGCGAAGAGTCGACCGACGTGGAGGCCGCCGAGAAGGGTTCGGCGAAGAAGGACGCGTCGAAGTCCGCCAAGACTTCGAAGGCTAAGTCGACGCAGAAGGACAAGGCGAAGAAGCCGAAGAAAGCCGGTTCATCCAGCTCGATCAATCCGTTCGTGTTCGTCTACAACTACCTCAAGCAGGTTGTAGCCGAGATGCGGAAGGTGATCTGGCCCAACCGCAAGCAGATGCTGACCTACACGTCGGTGGTGTTGGTCTTCCTGGCGTTCATGGTGGCGCTGGTAGGAGGCGCCGACCTGGGTCTGAGCAAGCTCGTGCTGTTGGTGTTCGGCTGAGACTTGAGAGCGATAGAGAGGACTGAGAACCGTGACGACGTTCGACGGTGAACCGTCCGCGGGTGAGGCGGTCGATGTGCAGGAAGCGGACGCCCCGCAGGACGCGGCGGCGGCCCCCGCTGAAGATGTCGACCCCGCCGCTGCGCTCAAGGCTGAGCTGCGCAGCAAGCCGGGTGACTGGTACGTCATCCACTCTTACGCGGGTTACGAGAACAAGGTGAAAGCCAACCTCGAGACCCGGGTGCAGAACCTCGACGTCGGCGACTACATCTTCCAGGTGGAGGTCCCCACCGAAGAGGTCACCGAGATCAAGAACGGCCAGCGCAAGCAGGTCAATCGCAAGGTGCTGCCCGGCTACATCCTGGTCCGCATGGACTTGACCGACGACTCGTGGGCCGCGGTGCGCAATACCCCGGGAGTCACCGGATTCGTCGGCGCGACGTCACGCCCGTCGTCGCTCTCGCTCGATGACGTGGTGAAGTTCCTGCTGCCGCCGGGCGCGGCGAAGAAGGCGACCAAGGGTGCGGCCAGCACCGCTGCGGCGGCAGAGACCGGCGGCCTGGAGCGTCCCGTTCTCGAGGTCGACTACGAGGTCGGCGAATCGGTGACGGTGATGGACGGACCGTTCGCGACGCTGCCGGCCACCATCAACGAGGTCAACGCCGAACAGCAGAAGCTCAAGGTGCTGGTCTCGATCTTCGGCCGCGAAACTCCGGTGGAGCTGACCTTCAGCCAGGTCTCGAAGATCTAGACCCAGGGCATCCCAGAACTTTGCACCCCAGCACTTTGCAAGACTAGGAAGGAATGTAGGACAAACTCATGGCCCCGAAGAAGAAGAAAGTCACCGGGCTGATCAAGCTGCAGATCACCGCGGGTCAGGCCAACCCTGCGCCGCCGGTCGGCCCCGCGCTCGGCCAGCACGGCGTCAACATCATGGAGTTCTGCAAGGCGTACAATGCCGCGACCGAGAGCCAGCGCGGGCAGGTCATCCCGGTGGAGATCACGGTCTACGAGGACCGCAGTTTCACCTTCGCGTTGAAGACCCCCCCGGCCGCCAAGCTGCTGCTCAAGGCTGCCGGCGTCGGCAAGGGCTCGGCGGAGCCGCACAAGACCAAGGTCGCCAAGGTGACCTGGGACCAGGTGCGCGAGATCGCCGAGACCAAGAAGACGGACCTCAACGCCAACGACATCGACGCGGCCGCCAAGATCATCGCCGGCACTGCCCGGTCGATGGGCATCACGGTCGAGTAGTTCCACCCCGTCGGACCACGATGCGGGTCGCTTCCGGCCCGAGGAGGAGTCCGGCAACACAGACCGAGAACGCGTGGGAGGGCCAGCTGCGGCCCGCATCACCACGAACCCAACACCAGATTGGATACGAAATGAGCAAGACGAGTAAGGCATACCGCGCCGCCGCCGAGAAGGTGGACCGCAACAACCTCTACACCCCGTTGCAGGCCGCCCGGCTCGCCAAGGAGACCTCGTCCACCAAGCAGGACGCGACCGTCGAGGTCGCTATCCGGCTCGGCGTCGACCCGCGTAAGGCCGACCAGATGGTCCGCGGCACGGTCAACCTGCCGCACGGCACCGGTAAGACCGCCCGCGTGGCCGTCTTCGCCGTCGGCGAGAAGGCCGACGCCGCCGTGGCCGCGGGAGCCGACGTCGTCGGCAGTGACGACCTGATCGAGAAGATCCAGGGTGGATTCCTGGACTTCGACGCCGCGATCGCCACTCCCGACCAGATGGCCAAGGTCGGCCGGATCGCCCGGGTGCTAGGTCCGCGTGGCCTGATGCCGAACCCCAAGACCGGCACCGTCACCCCCGACGTCGCGAAGGCCGTCGCCGACATCAAGGGCGGCAAGATCAACTTCCGTGTCGACAAGCAGGCCAACCTGCACTTCGTGATCGGCAAGGCATCGTTCGACGAGAAGAAGCTCGCGGAGAACTACGGCGCCGCGCTGGATGAGGTGCTGCGGCACAAGCCGTCGTCGTCCAAGGGGCGCTACCTGAAGAAGGTGACGGTCTCCACGACGACCGGTCCGGGTATCCCGGTCGACCCGTCGATCACCCGCAACTTCGCCGCCGAGGCGGAGTAAGCCCCGCGGCGGAGTGAGCGGCGCCAGTAAGCCCCGCGAACGTCGACTGTGAACTCTGCGACGCGCCACCGGCGTGTCGTGTCGTCAGATTCACTGTCGGCGCGAGGCGAGCCCCAAGCCGGCCACTTGGCCACCTAGCCGCCGCATTCGCTGATGCGCCGCCGCAGGAATGCGCGGCCCGGCTCAGAAGCGTTGACCTCCAACGCTTTTCGATACCAGATGACGGCTTCGTCGACGCGTCCGGCCCGCCGCAACAGGTCCGCGCGCACCGACGGGACGAGATTCGACCGCGTCAGCCGCGGGTCGTGCGCCACTTTGTCGAGGGCGGTCAGGCCTGCGTCCGGTCCGTCGCGGAAACCGACCGCCAGGGCGCGGTTGGCCAGCACCACCGGTGAGTCGGTCAATTGCAGTAACCGGTCGTACGCCGCGCATATCGCGGCCCAGTCGGTCAACTCCCAGGACGGTGCTGTCGCGTGTATCGCGGCGATCACCGCTTGCGGCAGATATGGACCGGTCGATCCCTGCGCCTGCCGCAACCGGTTCAGGCCGCGGTTGATCCGGTCGCGGTCCCACCGGCGCCGGTCCTGCTCGTCCAGCGGCACCAGGGCTCCGTCGCCGTCCAGCCGGGTCGCCCGTCGCGAATCGTGCAGCAGCACCAGGGCGGCCAGCGCGTGCGCCTCCGGATGGGGCATCAGCGTGCACAGCTCACCGGCCAGCCGCACCCCCTCGTCGCACAGCTCGTCGCGGATCGCCGACGGTCCCCCCGTGGACCAGTACCCCTCGGTGAACACCGAATAGATGCAGCTGAGTACGTGCGGCGTGCGCTCGGGCAGCAGCTCGGCGGGCGGGACCCGCAGCGGGATGTTCGCGTGCCGGATCTTGTATTTGGCCCTGGTGATTCGTTGACCGATGGCGGCCTCGGTTTGCAACAGGGCGCGGGCGATCTCGGCGACCGTCAGTCCGGACACCAGCCGCAGCGTGAGTGCCAGCTGTGACCGGCGGTCCAGCGCGGGGTGCGCGCAAGTGAACATCATCCGCAGTTCGTCGTCACGCACCTGGTGCGGATCGGGGGAGCCGGAATCTTCCACGAATGCCGCCAATTCCTTCTCTGGACGGATGGATTCGCGGCGCAGCCGATCCCGGGCGCGATTGCGCGCGACCGTGATCAGCCACCCGCCCGGACGATCCGGCATGCCGTCGCGGGGCCAGCTGCGCAGCGCCTCGGCGCACGCCTCCTGGACGGCATCCTCGGCAATCGTGAGGTCGCCCGACCATCGTGCGATGGTTGCGACGGCGGGTCCCCATTCCCGCCGAAAGACGCCGTCCAGGGTCGTCATCCGGTGGCTACAGCCCGGAGATGCCGGCCAGTTGCCGTAGCTGCACCGCGGATGCCGGAATCATCGACGCCAGCTTGGCGGCCTCGTCGCGATCTGCCGCGGTGAGGACATAAAAGCCGTTGGCCACCTCGGCGCCTTCCGCATAGGGACCGTCGGTTACGAGAACCTCGCCGTCGCGAACCCGCACGGTTGTCGCCGTCGAGCGGTCGTGCAAGGCGGCGCCCCCGACGATGTGATCGCCCGCGGCTGCCGCGAACTCGACATGGCGGGCCGCCACGGCATTCCATTCCGGCGTGCCCGGAGTGTGGGCAGAGCCGGGCGGCTCCAGAAGCAGCGCAAGCCAGTCAGTGCCCTCGAGCTTGCGGGTCGGTTCGATCGAGTGGACGGTCGGCCACACCTCCACCGCGCCGTGCGTGGCCACCGGAATGTTGCGGGCGAAGGAGAGGGCCTCGTCGAGATTCTCCGCTTCGAACAGGTAGTAGCCGCATGCCACCTCGGCGCCTTCGGCGAACGGGCCGTCGGTGATGGTGTCCGTGCCGCCGTCCACCCGCGCGCCGGCGGCAGCGGGGAGCAGGGCATCACCGGCCCTGATGGCGGCCGCCGTGCTGTGATGGAAGCGATGGTAGGCGTCCATCTCGGCCGCGCGTTCCGTGGGCGTCAGATCGCGCTCGTGACTGATCAACAGAGCGAAATACTGCATTCGTCGTTTCCTCCCGTAGCGAGCGAAGCCCAGTGCTCCACTCTCTACCGGTTCGACGAACGGCGCAGCCCGGATCCGACCGACCCGGTGCGCGGTAGCGCTAGGCGGCCGCCCCCGGCTTGAGGTAGGTCACCAGGCTCACGTCGAGCATCTCGTCGTCGAAGTAGTGCTCGCAGCCGCGCAGATACTTCATGTACCGCTCGTAGACCTCGAGCGAGGTCACCTCGACGGCCTTCTCCTTGTTGGACTCCAGGGTGTCGCCCCAGATGTGCAGCGTCTTGATGTAGTGCGGGCGCAGCGAGATCGGTTCGGGGACCACGAAGCCGGCCTTCTCGCCGTGCTCCACCATCATCTCGGTGGACGGCAGCCGGCCACCGGGGAAGATCTCGGTCACGATGAACTTGATGAAGCGCACCGTCTCGAAGGTGATCCGCTTGCCCCGGGCCGCCATTTCGTACGGGTGATAGCTCACGCTGCTCTGGACGGTCATCCGGCCGTCGTCGGGCATGATGTCGAAACAGCGCTTGAAGAAGTCGTCGTAGTTCTCGTGCCCGAAGTGCTCGAACGCCTCGATGGAGACGATCCGGTCAACCGGCTCGTTGAAGTCCTCCCAGCCGTGCAGGAGTACCCGCCGGGAGCGATCGGTGTCGATCGCGTCCAGCACCTGCTGGGAGCGGGCGTGCTGATTCTTGGACAGGGTCAGGCCGATGACGTTGACGTCGTACTTCTCGACCGCGCGCTTCATGGTGGTGCCCCAGCCGCAGCCGATGTCCAGCAGCGTCATGCCCGGCTTGAGATCCAGCTGGTCCAGATTGAGGTCGACCTTCGCGATCTGGGCTTCCTCGAGCGAAATGTCCCACGGTTCGAAATAGGCGCAGCTGTAGGTCCGGGTCGGATCCTGGAACAGGGCGAAGAAGTCGTCGGAGACGTCGTAGTGCGCCTGAATGTCTTCGAACTGCGTCGGCTTCGTCATGGCACCGGTCGATTTATCGGCCATTGCTGTGGTGTTCTCCTGAATATGTGGCACTGGCTGGTCGTGCGCGCGGGCCTAGACCTTTGACGTGCAACACTACCCGATCCGGTGGTACCGGCTGACCGGCTCAGGGTTGCACGCCGGGCCCGCGGAGGTCTACTTCTTCAAGGTGAAGTGGTGGCAGTCGATGTAGCCGATCCGGAAGGACTCGGCGCAACCGGTCAGGTACTTCATGTAACGCTCATAGATCTCTTCTGACTGGATGTCGATGGCCTCGTCTTTGTGCGCTGAAAGGGCTTCGGCCCACAGGTCGAGGGTCCTGGCGAAGTGCAGCTGCAGCGACTCGACGTGGGCGACGGTGAAACCGGCCTTCGTCGCGTGGTCGTGCACCTTCTCGATCGAGGGCAGCCGTCCGCCCGGGAAGATCTCGGTCACGATGAACTTGATGAACCGGGCCATCTCGAACGTCACCGGCATGCCGCGCTCGACGATCTGCCCCCCGGTCAGACCGGTGATCGAGTGCAGCAGCATTCTGCCGTCTTCCGGCAGGGCGTCGAAGACGAACTTGAAGAAGTCGTCATAGCGCTGGAAACCGAAGTGCTCCAACGCCTCGATGGTGATGATCCGGTCCACCGGCTCGTTGAACTCGGCCCAGTCGCTCAGCAGAACCCGGTACGAACGGTTCGTGTCGACCTGGCCGAGCAGCCGCTCGCAGTATGCGTGCTGGTTCTTGGACAAGGTCACGCCGATGACGTTCACGTCGTATTTCTCGAGGGCGCGCTTCATCGTCGAACCCCAGCCGCAGCCGACGTCGAGCAGGGTCATCCCTGGCTCGAGCCCCAGCTTGCCCAGCGCCAGGTCCAGCTTGGCGATCTGGGCTTCCTCCAGAGTCATGTCGTCGCGCTCGAAGTAGGCGCAGCTGTAGGTCCGGGTCGGGTCCGTGAACAGCTCGAAGAACTCGTTGGAAATGTCGTAGTGCGCCTGGACGTCGTCGTTGTTCTCTCGCCGGCTCCTGGCTCGAGTTAAGTTGTTAGACATATGTCCTCCCGATGGGACAGGCCCACCCCCCGCGAGGTGATCATCTCCGGACCCTACACGCGCTGGGACCCGTCCCTCGCATTTGAACTCACCAATGCCGGGATTTATTGGAAGGCGACCTGTCATGTGTCACTCTGGTCGCCTTCGCACTACTTTTCCAGGGTGAATTGGTTGACGTCGATGTAGCCGGTCCGGAACGAATCGGCGCAACCGGTCAGGTACTTCATGTAGCGGTCGTAAACCTCTTCGGACTGGATCGCGATAGCCTCGTCGCGCCGCGACTCCAGGGCCGCGGCCCACAGGTCGAGCGTCCGGGCGTAGTGCGGTTGCAGCGACTGGCGGCGGGTCAGCGTGAAGCCGCCCTTGGCGGAGTGCTCCTCGACTTTTTCGATCGACGGCAACCGTCCGCCCGGGAAGATCTCGGTCATGATGAACTTGGCGAAGCGGGCGCCCTCGAAGGTCAGCGGCATGCCGCGTTCGGCCATCTGAGTACCGGTCAGGGCGGTGATGGTGTGTAGCAGCATCACGCCGTCGGCCGGCAGAACCTTGTGCGCCAGCGCGAAGAAATCGTCGTAGCGCTCGTGGCCGAAGTGCTCGAAAGCACCGATCGAGACGATGCGGTCGACGGGCTCGTCGAACTGCTCCCAACCTTCGAGCAGCACCCGCCTGGTGCGCTGGGTGTTCATCTCGTCGAATGTCCGCTGTACGTGCGCGGCCTGGTTCTTGGACAGGGTCAGCCCGATGACGTTGACGTCGTACTTCTCGATCGCGCGTCGCATCGTCGCGCCCCACCCGCAGCCGACATCCAGCAGCGTCATACCGGGCTGCAGGCCCAGCTTGCCCAGCGCCAGGTCGATCTTGGCGATCTGCGCCTCTTCCAGCGTCATATCGTCGCGCTCGAAATAAGCGCAGCTGTATGTCTGGGTCGGGTCCAGAAACAGCCTGAAGAAGTCGTCGGACAAGTCGTAGTGTGCCTGCACATCGTCAAAGTGCGGCTTCAGCTTCACAGCCATTGGTATTGCCTTTCCGGACCAGCCGAGGCCCACGATCGCATGCGTCGTAGCATCCCCCAGTGCATGCCGCAAGTATGTTATCCGACGCGGCGCCTCATTACTAAACCGCGACAGCGTCTGCGCTGTTCAGCGGTGCTTTTATTATTTCGTCAACGTGTATTGCGCGACATTGGACAGACCCTTTCGGAACAGATTCGCGCAGCCGGTGAGATACCGCATGAAACGGTCGTATACCTCTTCCGACTGGATAGCGATCGCCTGCTCGCGATTGGCTTCCAGATTGGCCGCCCACATGTCGAGCGTGCGCGCGTAATGCGGCTGCAGATATTGAATTTCGCCGACCGAGAATCCGCTGTTCTTCGCATTGTCGATGATGTCGACCTCGCCGCACATGCCGCCGCCCGGGAAGATCTCGGTGGCCAGGAAGCGGAAGAAGCGCAGATCGCTCATGGTCACGGTGATGCCGTGGTCGCGCCAGTAGGTCTGCTCGTGGGTAAAGATGCTGTGCAGCAGCATCGAGCCGTCACCGGGCAGAATCTCGTACGAACGGTCGAAGAATGCCGGCCAGCGCTCCTTCTTGAAGGCGTCGAAGGCTTCGAAGCTGACGATCCGGTCAACCTTCTCGTTGAACTCTTCCCAGCCTTGCAGCCGCGCCTCGGCGCGCCGTGTGGTGGGAATCGCCGCCAGCCTGGCCTTGCTGCGCAGGTAGTGATTGCGGCTGAGCGTGATGCCGATGACGTTGACGTCGTACTTCTCCACAGCGCGCACCACCGCGCCGCCCCAGCCGCAGCCGACGTCAAGCAACGTCATGCCCGGTTCCAGGTTCAGCTTGTTCAGGGCCAGATCCAGCTTGGCGAGCTGCGCCTCTTCGAGCGTCATGTCGTCGCGCTCGAAGTAGGCGCATGTGTAGACCATGTTGGGGTCCAGGAACAGCGCGAAGAAGTCATCCGAAATGTCGTACGTCGCTTGCGACTCTTCGTAATACGGTCTTAGTTCGGCCATATCGGACCACCTCCAGCGCACACCGTTGCATCTCTAGTTTTTGCGTGACACCCCTTGAGGGGCCTCACGGAGCCGTCGGCTGTGGGTTCAACCGGCGGCATCGAAGTTGCTAGTCAGCTCGTTGATGACGCGACCCCACAACTGCTTGGGCAGATCATGACCCATACCGTCGACCAACACCAATCGGGCACCGTTGATCGCCTTCGCGACCGCGCGGCCGCCGAAGGGGCGCATAAGTTTATCCGCCGTGCCGTGGATCACGACAGTCGGGGCGCTGATGCGCCGGTCGTAGTGGAGCAGGCTACCGCTGCCCATAATGGCGCTGAACTGCTGGGAAATACCCCACGGGTGATAGTTGCGGTCGTAGGCTTCGGCGGCCTCGGCGCGCATCTGTTCCTCGGGTGTCGGGTACTGCGGGCTGCCGATGATCTTGCTGACCCGCACGGAGTTGTCGATGATCGCCTCGCGCGGCGAGTTCGGCGGGGGACCCTTGATGAGCGACAGCAGCGCGCGCGGCGCCGGCGGCGGCAGGAACCGGTGGTTATTGCTGGAGAAGATCACCCCCAGCGTCTGGGTCCGGTGCGCGTGCTGGGCGGCGAAGACCTGCGCGATCATGCCGCCCATCGACGCCCCGACGATGTGTGCCGCGTCGATGTCGAGGTGGTCGAGAAGGGCTGCCGCGTCGTCGGCCATGTCTTCCAGCCGGTAGGCCGACCGGCTGGGCAACCCGAGGAACGAGCGGGCCATCCGCGTCGGCAGCGGTTGCGGATCGGGATGCCGCTCGGTTTTGGTGGACAGCCCGACATCGCGGTTGTCGTAGCGGATGACCCGCAGGCCCCGGCTGACGAGTTGTTCGCAGAACTCGGTTCGCCAGAGCAGCATCTGAGCGCCCAGGCCCATGATGAGCAGCACGGGTGGATGGTCGGGGTCACCCATGTCCTCGTAGTACAGCTTCAGATCACCCGATACCGCGGTGCCACTGCGAACATCCACGTCACTACACCTCGTTGGCTTGCGGGTTGGCTTGATGCTCCCGGCTGACCTCGACCATGAAGTTGGCGAAGTAACCGGTGAGCTGCGGGTCTGACATCATCTGCCACTTGGGCGCCAATAGCTTCATATACCGCTCGACATAAAGGAACTGCTTGCCGATCAGCACCAGCTCGCGGGGCAGCTTGACGTCGTAGGCATCGGCAAGCGTCGACAGCTGACGGCCGATGTCGGCATAGGACATGTCGCCCAGGGACTGCATGGTCAGCGGGGTGGCGAATTTCTCGAGGTCCTTGGCGGCTTCGGCCTCCGGCTTCATCGTGCCGACGGCGCCCATCAGCACCACGATCTTGCCCGCGGCGGCGTGGTCCTTCTTGACCAGCAGGGCGTACACCAGCTCGCGCAGCAACCAGCGGGTGCGCGGATCGATGCGGCCCATGATCCCGAAGTCGAAGAACACGATGCGGCCCTCGTCGTCGACGTAGAGATTGCCCGCATGCAGGTCTCCATGGAACAGCCCGTGCCGCAGCCCGCCTTCGAACACGCTGAAGAGCAGCGCCTTGACAAGCTCGGTGCCGTCGAAGCCGGCCTTGCGGATGGCCGCGACGTTGTCGATGCGGATGCCCTGCACCCGCTCCATCGTCAGCACCCGCTCGCTGGTGAAATTCCAGTGCACCTGCGGCACCCGGATGTTCTTACCGAGCGGAGACGCGTGCAGATGCGAGACCCAGGCGTCCATCGACTGCGCTTCCAGCCGGAAGTCCAGCTCCTCGGCGAGGTTGTCGGAGAAGTCGGCGACCACGTCCTGTGCAGACAGCCGGCGGCCCAGCTTGGCCAGCTCCACGGCCTGAGCGAAGCGCTGCAGGATCTGCAGGTCGGCGGCCACCCGGCGCCGGATACCCGGCCGCTGGATCTTGACGACGACGTCCTCGCCGGTCTTCAGGGTCGCGTAGTGCACCTGCGCGATCGACGCCGACGCGAAGGGTGTCTCTTCGAACGAGGCGAACAGATTGGCCGGCTCGTCGCCGAGTTCCTCGATGAGGAGCTTGTGCACCTCGTCGGTGTCGGCGGGCGGCACCCGGTCCAGCAGGCCGCGGAATTCGCGGGACAGCGATTCGCCGAACGCGCCCGGACTCGACGCGATGATCTGCCCGAATTTCACATACGTCGGGCCCAGGTCGGCGAACGTCTGCGGGACTTCTTTGATGACCTTCTGTTGCCACGGCCCCTTGCCCGGCAGCTTGGTGAGCACACGAGCTGCGGTGCGGGTGACCTGCCAACCGGTGACAGCTACCCGGGCCGCTTCGACCGGTAGCGGCACCCGGTCAAGCTTGGCCACATCGCGGTGTTTAGTGGAACTCATTTCTGCAGTGTGCCAAATCGGGGGAGCCGATTGAAAATTTGCGTGAGCCGCCTCACCTGTCGCAAAAGCCCGGCCAACGGAGGATGTGCAGGCCCCTATTCGGGTTGCCAGGGGGTCAGCCAGGCCTGCGGCTCCCAGTTCTCCGAGGCGGCGATCAGCTCGTACATGGTGGCGCCGTCGATGCTTTCCCGGACGATGTCCGCGTGCCCGGCGTGACGGGCCAATTCATTGATCACATGCAGCAGCACCCAGCGAACCGACCAGGCGGCGACGTCCTTGGGGAACCACGGAGCTTCACGCGGCACCGGCACCGCGGCGTCGAGGTCGGCGGTGTCGGCCAGCCGCAGGGTTTCGGCGTTCTGCGCGGCGAACGCCTCGAGCAGCCCCGCCAGAGTTTGGCCGGGCAGCATCACGAACTCGTTGGCGTACTGCGCAGAGCGTTCCTCGAACGAGCGCGAGTCGGCCGGCGGAACATCCGGGGCAGCGGCCACCCTGGCCATCCACATCTTCTGCATACCGGTGACATGTTTGATCAGGCCGCCGATCGACAGCGAGCCGGCCGACGGTGTCGACCGGGCCTGCTCGTCGGTCAGGCCGTAGGACGCCGCGAAGTACGCGCTCTGGTGGTAGGCGAGGAACTCGCGGAGGGCATTGCGTTCGTCGGTGACCGGGGGGGCGAGGGCGGGCATGATCAGTCCTTTCGGGTGTGGAGGTAAAGGTCGCGCAGACAAGCAATTTCGGCGCCGTGGTGGATGGCTTCCCGGTTGATGTGCAGGATCAGCTCGCTCAGTGTGTGCTCGGCGTAGGGTCCCTCAGCCGGACCGCACGGCCGGTCCAGGTCGGTGGCCGACAGCGAGCGCACCCCGCGGATCCACGCCGCGTACTCCTCGTCGAGTTGCCGCAGGGCGCTCGCAGCGTCGGTGGCGTACTGCCAATTCTGGTAGTCGGCGGGCGGGCCACCGAAGTGGTGGTGGTTGCGCATGGCGAAAACTCCGACGATCACGTGGGCCAGCCGCCAGGCGATGGTGGTGAACGGCGCCGGGCTGGGGCTGGGGTAACTGAAGTCCACCGAACCGTTCGGATGGACGGTCCAGCAGTCCGGCACCGGTCGCCAGAAGTATTCGTCGTCGGTCAGGCCGTCCAGGCGGGGGCGCAACTGCGTGTTCCAGTGCCAGTCGAGTTGGTCGGCCAACTGGGTGATCAGGTCTGCCATGCCTGCGAGCATTTCAGCAATAGCGGACAGTTTTGGTCCTAAACCTGGGGCAGACTTGGCGGCATGACGGCGACGACGAGTCGTGTACTGCAGCTGCTGGGGCTGCTGCAGTCGCGCCGGGTGTGGACCGGGCAGGAACTGGCCCGGCAGTTATCGGTGACCGGCCGCAGTGTGCGGCGCGACGTCGAACGGCTGCGTGAGCTGGGTTATCCGGTGGAAGCGAGCAAAGGCGCCGGGGGTGGCTACCGGCTCGGCGCCGGCGCGGCGTTGCCGCCGCTGCTGCTCGATCCCGACGAGGCGGTGGCGGTGGCGGTGTGTCTCCGGCTGGCCGCGGGCGGCAGCGTGGCCGGGGTGGGGGATTCCGCGCTGCGAGCGCTCAGCAAGCTGGACCAGGTGCTGCCGGCGCGCCTGCGCTCCCAGGTGGCCGCGGTGCACGAGGCCACCGTCACCCTGACGCCGGATTCGGTGGACAGCCCGGTGGATCCGGACACCTTGATGACGCTGGCCCGCGCATGCCGCGATCATGAGCACGTCACGGCCGAATACACCGCGCGCGACGGTGCCCCCAGCAAGCGTCGCTTGGAGCCCTATCAACTGGTGACCACCGGCCGGCGCTGGTATCTGCTGGCCTACGACCGCGACCGCAGCGACTGGCGCACCCTGCGGCTGGACCGGATGGGCGCGACGCAGGTGGCGGGCAGCACCTTCACCCCGCGGCAGGCGCCGGACGCGCGCGAATTCCTCCGGCACGCGATCAGCGCCGCGCCCTATCGCTACGTGGCCCGGGTGCGGTACCCGGTCCCGGCCTCCGCCGTCGCGCGCCACTTCTCGCCGCAGTCGATGACCGTCGAGCCCGACGGGGACGAGGCCTGCGTGGTGACGGCGGGAGGTGACGACCCGCAGCGGATGGTGGTGTACTTCGCGATGGTGGGCACCGATTTCGAGGTGCTGGAGCCCGACGAGGTGCGGACGGCGGCGCGTGCGGTGGCCAAACGTCTTCGTCGCGCGGGCGGCGCACCGTAAGGTGCGGTCATGCAACTGGTTTCGGCGGCATCGACCGAGCTGTTCGTCGGCCCGCCGGACCAGCCCCTGCAGCTGGCCCGCATCGGCGTCGCCGGGTGCGACCGGGCGACGACGCTGCGCGTGGACGGTGACGGCCTGCGTGGTGAGGCGGTCGCGACGGCCGGCCAAGAGGTGGTCGAGGTGCCGGTCGTGGTGGACGGCCCGGTTGCCGGTGGCCGTCGCGCCGCGCGCGTGCAGGCCGGCGGCATCAGCCTGGACTTCGATTTCGTGGTGGCCGAACCCGGCTGGACCATGTTCATGGTCAGCCACTTCCACTACGACCCCGTCTGGTGGAACACCCAGGCCGCCTACACCAGCGAGTGGCACGAAGACCCGCCCGGGCGAGCCCGTCAGACCAATGGCTTCGAACTGGTGCACGCGCACCTGGAGATGGCGCGCCGCGACCCGGAGTACAAGTTCGTGCTCGCCGAGGTCGACTACCTCAAGCCGTATTGGGACACCCGCCCGGAGGACCGTGCCGACCTGCGCCGCTTGCTGGCGCAGGGCCGGCTCGAAGTGATGGGCGGCACCTACAACGAACCCAACACCAACCTCACCAGCCCCGAGACCACGATCCGGAACCTGGTGCACGGCATCGGGTTTCAGCGTGACGTGCTCGGCGCCGACCCGGCCACCGCCTGGCAGCTCGACGTCTTCGGGCATGACCCGCAGTTCCCCGGCATGGCCGCTGACGCCGGCCTGACATCGAGTTCGTGGGCGCGGGGCCCGCACCATCAGTGGGGGCCGGCTTCCGGCGGCGACGTGGACCGCATGCAGTTCTCCAGCGAGTTCGAATGGATCTCGCCGTCCGGCCGGGGCCTGCTCACCCATTACATGCCGGCGCACTACTCGGCCGGCTGGTGGATGGACTCGTCGACCACGCTGGCCGAGGCGGAGGAGGCCACTTACGCGCTGTTCGACCAGCTGAAGAAGGTCGCGCTGACCCGCAACGTGCTGCTGCCCGTCGGCACCGATTACACGCCGCCGAACAAATGGGTCACCGAGATCCACCGCGACTGGGCAGCGCGTTACACGTGGCCGCGGTTCGTGTGCGGGCTGCCCCGGGAGTTCTTCGCGGCGGTGCGTGCCGAACTCGCCGAACGCTCTGTGGTCGCATCGCCGCAGACCCGCGACATGAACCCGATCTACACCGGCAAGGACGTGTCTTACATCGACACCAAGCAGGCGAACCGGGCCGCCGAGAATGCGGTGCTGGACGCCGAGCGCTTCGCGGTGTTCGCCGGGGTGCTGACCGGGTCGCAGTACCCGCAGGCCGCGTTTGCCAAGGCGTGGGTACAGCTGGCGTACGGAGCTCACCACGACGCCATCACCGGCTCGGAATCCGACCAGGTCTATCTCGACCTGCTCACCGGCTGGCGCGACGCGTGGGAGCTGGGCAGCACCTGCCGCGACACCGCACTTGAGCTGCTGTCCGGTCTGGTGGCCGATGCCGCGCACTCGGTGGTGGTGTGGAACCCGGTGACACAGCGGCGCAGCGATGTCGTCACGGTCCGGCTGGATCCCCCGGTTGCCGGCGTACGGGTGCTGGACTCCGACGGCGCTGAGCTACCCGTGCACGTCGAGCACGACGGCCGATCGGTGACGTGGCTGGCAACAGACGTGCCATCGCTGGGCTGGCGGGCCTACCGGCTGGTGCCCACCGACCACGCCGCGGGGTGGCAGGCGGTGGCCGGCGCCCGGATCGGCAACGAGTACTACCGGCTCACCGTCGATCCGCAACGCGGCGGGTCGGTGGCGTCGCTCGTTCGCGACGGCCGGGAGTTGATCGCCGCCGGCCGGGTGGGCAACGAGCTCGCGGTCTACGAGGAATACGCATCGCATCCGACGCAGGGTGAGGGCCCCTGGCATCTGCTGCCGCGCGGGCCGGTGGTGTGCAGCTCGGAATTCACGGCAACCGTGCAGGCGTACCGGGGACCACTCGGTGAGCGACTGGTGGTCGGCGGCCGGATCGGCGACCTGCTGCGCTACACCCAGACCCTGACGCTGTGGCACGGCACCGACCGTGTCGACTGTCGCACCACCATCGACGAATTCGTGGGCGAGGACCGGTTGGTGCGGCTGCGCTGGCCCTGTCCGGTGTCCGGCGCCATGCCGGTCAGCGAGGTCGGGGACGCCGTCGTCGGGCGCGGCTTTGCCTTGCTGCATGACGGTGAGCAGTCCGTGGATACCGCCGAACATCTTTGGACGCTGGACAACCCGGCGTACGGATGGTTCGGGCTGTCCACGGCGGCCCGCGTCCGCGTGGGGAGTGCCACCCGGGCGATATCGGTCGCCGAGGTGGTGGCGCCCTCGGAGCCGGCGACCGGTCCGATGGCACGCGAGCTCATGGTCGCGCTGGTGCGCGCCGGCGTGACGGCGACCAGCAGCGGCGCCGGCAGGCCGCGCTACGGCAATCTCGACGTCGACTCCAACCTGCCGGACGCGCGTATTGCCCTGGGCGGGCCCGCCCGCAATGCGTTCACCCGGGCGGTACTGGCCGCCGCCGACCCCGCCTACACCGCCGAACTCGAGCGGCAGCTCGCACAGAGCGGTCAGGCCCGGGTGTGGGTGCCGGCGGCGACGGGACTGGCGGCCGTCTGGGTTCCCGACGCCGACCTGCGAGAGCCGGACGCGGTGCCGGTGCTCATCATCGACGGCGCCGGCGCACGGAACCTGGCCGCCGCGATCGCGGCCGTCGCCGAGGACCTTGCAGACGCCGAAATTGTTGTCGTGCAGCAGGTTCCGTCAAAAGCGGATCCTTTCGAGGATTACACCGTCGCCTTGCTCAACCGGGGCGTGCCGAGCTTTGCGGTGGAGGTCGACGGCACGCTGCACACTGCCCTGATGCGGTCCTGCACCGGCTGGCCGTCCGGAACCTGGATCGACGAACCGCGCCGCACGGCGCCCGACGGCTCCAACTTCCAGTTGCAGCACTGGACGCACCATTTCGACTATGCGCTGATCTGCGGCGACGGCGACTGGCGCCGAACCGGGCTCCCGGCCCGCAGCGCACAGTTCTCCAATCCGCTGCTGGCACTCACCCCGGGCGAACAGCGCGGCTTGTTGCCGGCGAACGGATCCCTGTTGCATGTCGAGCCGGCCGACGCGGTGCAGGTGGGGGCGTTGAAGGCCGCCGGCAACCCGCTGGCCGCCGGCAGTGCCCGGCCCGTCTCACCCGGCGACGTCGCGCTGCGACTCGTGGAATCGACCGGCGCCGCTGCGCGGGTGGTGGTCGGCTCGGACCTCGGCCCGCTGCGTGGGCTCGCCGAGGCGAACCTGCTGGAGGAGGCCGAACGGCGCAAACGCCGCATCGATCTGCACGGCTACCAGGTCGCGACCGTGCTGGCACGCCTCGACGTCGCGGCCGTGCCCGTCGACCCGGTGGCACTGGCCCCGCACACCGAACCGGCTCAGCCGCTGTACGCGCGCTATTGGCTGCACAATCGCGGTCCCGCGCCGCTGGGCGGGCTACCGGTGGTGGCTCACCTGCACCCGCAGCAGGTGAGTGTCGACACCGGCGTGGACCTTCGTGAGGTGACGTTGCGCCTGACCGTTGCCAGCGACTGCACCGACGCCGCGCTCGGCGGCGCTGTCGACGTGGTGGGTCCGGACGGCTGGTCGGTCGGCCCGGTGGCGTCGCCGTTCACGCTGGAGCCCGGAGCCCACCTGGAAACCGACGTCGTGGTCGGGATCCCGGGCCACGCGCCCGCCGGGCGGTACCCGATCCGGGCCCAGTTGCGCGTCACCGACGACGACGTGCCGGCCGCGTGGCGCCAGGTGGTCGAGGATGTCGCGTTTGTGGATGTCGGTGACGACGGCGGTGACGTCGTGTATCTCGTCGACGGTCCCGCCGAGGTAGCGGTGGCCGCCGGGGAAACGGCGCGGCTGTCGGTGACCGTCGCCAGCCGTGCCCGGGCCGGCCTTGCCGTCGAAGCGCACTTGATCAGCCCCTGGGGAACGTGGGAGTGGATGGGGCCGGCCGTGCTCGGCGCTGAGCTGCCCGCGCTGGGAGACGTCGAACTCGTCTTCGATGTCTGCCCGCCGGCCTGGCTGGATCCGGGGCAGTGGTGGGCTCTGGTCCGGGTCGGCTGCGCGGGCCGACTGATCTACTCCCCGGCGGTGAAAGTGATGGTGACATGCGATCTGTAGCGACCGTGGCCGGCGTTCCGGTCGTCGTCGCCGACGTCGACGCGCGTGAAGCGCGGCTGCGCGGCGGCCCCCAGGCCAACGCGCTGCCCGCACCCGGCACCAGCGAGGGCCGCCAGCTGCGGCGCTGGCTGACGCAGCTGCTCGTTACCGAGCGGGTGGTTGCCGCGGAGGCCGCAGCCCGTGGTCTTGACGGCACCGGCGCCCCGCCCGAGGACGATCTGCTGCCCGATGTGACCGCCCGGCTCGAGATCGGCAGCATCGCGGCGGCGGCGCTGGCCGAGCCGCGGGCACGCGCTCTATTCGCCGAGGTGACCGCCGGTGTCGAGGTCAGCGCCGACGACGTCGCGGCCTACCACGCCCGCAACCCACTGCGGTTCGCGCGATCGCAGGCCGGAAGTCACGGCTGGCGCGTCCCCCCGGACGCCGCGCCGCCGCTGGAGGAGGTGCGGTCGGCCATCAGCCATCATCTGTTGGCAGCGGCGCGCCGGCGCGCATTCCGGGTGTGGCTGGACGCCCGCCGCGCCGCGCTGGTACAGCTGGCACCGGGCTACGAACATCCTGGCGACCCGCGCCAGCCCGACAACACCCACCGACACTGATGCTCACCCTCTGCCTCGATATCGGCGGCACCAAGATCGCCGCCGGGCTCGCCGACCCCGCCGCCCTCGCCGACCCGACCCGCACGCTGGTCTACAACGCCACCTGTCCCACCCCGTCCGGCGCCGGCGCAGAACAGGTGTGGGATGCGGTGGCCACCATGGTCGGCGAGGCGTTGCGTGCGGCCGGGGGAACGGTGGCGGGGGTGGGTATCGCCTCGGCCGGCCCCGTCGACCTGGCCACCGGAACCGTCAGCCCGGTCAACATCCGGGCCTGGCGCGGGTTCCCGCTGCGCGACCGGGTGGCGGCAGCGGTGCCGGGTGTGCCGGTCCGGCTGGGCGGCGACGGCGTCTGCATGGCACTGGGGGAGCACTGGATCGGCGCCGGCCGCGGCGCGGGTTTCCTGCTGGGCATGGTGGTGTCCACCGGCGTCGGCGGCGGCCTGGTGCTCGACGGGGTGCCGTACACCGGCCGCACCGGCAACGCCGGCCATGTCGGTCACATGGTGGTCGATCCGGACGGGCTGCCGTGTGCGTGCGGCGGCCGCGGCTGTGTGGAGACGATCGCCTCGGGTCCCTCGATGACGCGGTGGGCGCGGGCCAACGGCTGGTCTGCAGCGGCGGGCGCCGGCGCACGGGAACTGTCTGCGGCGGCCGCGGCCGGAGACGAGGTGGCCTTGCAGGCCTTCGCCCGCGGCACCCGCGCGCTGGCCGCGATGATCGCCTCGGTTGCTGCGGTGTGCGACCTGGACCTGGTCGTCATCGGCGGGGGAGTGGCCAAGTCCGGCGGCCTGCTGTTCGACCCGCTGCGCAGTGCGCTGGCCGAGTACGCGCGCCTGGATTTCCTGGCCGGCCTGCGGGTGGTGCCGGCCGACCTCGGGGGCGACGCCGGACTGATCGGTGCCGCGCGACTGGTCGGGCTGTAGGCGGCCGGACGCGTTTTGGCTGATCGCGGGGACCCACGCTATTGTGGTGCCGATCCACCAAAGACCGTCGGTCACCGAGCAATCGGTTGAAGGTCCGGGAACATCCCGGCGGCCCACGCAGGAGGACGAGGCACCATCACCGGCGCACGCGCCGGTGATTTTCACGCCCCGGCCGCATCCTGCGCCGGGGCGTTCGTCGTTCCTCCGGTGGCCACCACACTTGTAGGAGGTATGCATGGCCCGGGCTGACAAGGCCACCGCCGTCGCAGACATCACAGAGCACTTCAAGGCATCGACGGCGACGGTCATCACCGAGTACCGCGGCTTGTCCGTGGCCAACCTGGCCGAGCTGCGCCGGTCGCTGGGGGAGTCGACCACCTACGCGGTGGCCAAGAACACCCTCATCAAGCGCGCTGCGTCGGAGGCCGGAATCGAGGGCCTCGACGAGCTGTTCGCCGGCCCGACGGCCATCGCGTTCGTCACCGGTGAGCCGGTGGACGCCGCCAAGGCTTTGAAGACCTTCGCCAAGGAGCACAAGGCGCTGGTCATCAAGGGCGGCTACATGGACGGCCACCCGCTGACCGTCGCCGAAGTCGAGCGCATCGCGGACCTGGAATCCCGCGAGGTGCTGCTGGCCAAGCTGGCCGGCGCGATGAAGGGCAACCTCGCCAAGGCTGCCGGGCTGTTCAACGCACCCGCGTCGCAGATGGCCCGCCTGCTGGCCGCCCTCCAGGAAAAGAAGGGCACCGAAGCCCCCGCGACCACCGCGGCTCCTGCCGCCGAGGCCGCCGAGGCAACCCCCGAAGCCGCCGAATAACCCATAAACCCAAAAACCCGAGAAACTCAGGAGGAAAAAACCATGGCAAAGATCTCCAGCGACGACCTGCTCGACGCGTTCAAGGAAATGACCCTGTTGGAGCTGTCGGACTTCGTCAAGAAGTTCGAGGAGACCTTCGAGGTCACCGCGGCCGCGCCGGTCGCCGTCGCGGCAGCCGGTGGTGGCGGTGGCGGTGCCCCCGCCGAGGCCGCCGAGGAGCAGTCGGAGTTCGACGTGATCCTCGAGGGCGCCGGTGAGAAGAAGATCGGCGTCATCAAGGTGGTGCGTGAGATCGTCTCCGGTCTGGGCCTCAAGGAGGCCAAGGACCTGGTCGACAGCGCCCCCAAGCCGCTGCTCGAGAAGGTCTCCAAGGAGGCCGCCGACGAGGCCAAGGCCAAGCTCGAGGCCGCCGGCGCCAGCGTCACCGTCAAGTAGTCATTGCACAAACGCAGTGCACAAACGCCCCCGGGAGCCCACCGGCCCCGGGGGCGTTTGCGTGCCCGGAGCCACTCAGCGGGCGGCGATCAGCGCCTGCCGGGACCGGTGCACCAGCTCGGGTGAATCACCTAGAGCCACAAGCAGATTCGTCGTCATACCGGCGAGCACCGGCAACAGTGCCGACCCGTCGTCACCGTAGAACCCGGCCAGCTCGAGCATGACGAAGCCGTGGATCAACGCCCAGAACTGGGCCGCGGTCGCCACCACGGCGGCGTCGTCGTCTGCGGCCGAGGCGGTGATGCGGCCGGCCAGCATCGACCGGTGCACGGCGCGCACCACATGCGTGAAGCTGGATTCTTGCTTTTCGATCTCGTCGAGGGTGAGCGTCAGAACATTGCCCGCCGGCGCCTTGATGCCGTGCGCACTGGTGCTGCCGAACATCAACCGGTACATGTGCGGCCGCTCGATCGCGTAACGCCGGTACGCGGCGCCGACGGCCATCAGGTCTGCCACCGGATCGTCGGTCTGCGCGACGGTCAGCGCGGTGCCGAACTGCCGCAAACCCTCTTCGGCGACCGCGGCGATGAGCTCACGCATGCCGCCGAAGTGGGTGTAGACGGCCATCGTCGACGTTCCCGCGGCGCCGGCCACCTTGCGGGTCTGCAGCGCGTCGGGCCCGTGGTCGTTGAGAAGCCCCACGGCTGCGTGCAGCAGGTCGTCGCGGACGCTGCGGGTGGTCGGGTCGGTAGTCATCTCGCCACACAATATTGCCATCGGACGATCAGCGGCGTACGGTTTCGATAACGCTGAAATAACAATGTTATAGGAGCTCAGACATGACGGTGACGCAGACGGCCGAAATCCGGAACCCCTACCTCGAGGACTTTCTGGCGCCCGTGAAGGCCGAAGTCACCGCCACCGATCTGCGGGTGACCGGGCGGATACCCGAGCATCTGGACGGGCGTTACCTGCGCAACGGGCCGAATCCCGCCGCGGAGGTCAATCCGGCCACCTATCACTGGTTCAGCGGCGACGGGATGGTCCACGGGGTGTCACTGCGGGACGGGCAGGCCCGCTGGTACCGCAACCGCTGGGTGCGCAGTGCATCGGTGGCCGCCAAGCTCGGTGAGCCGGCCCCGGCCCGGCTGGACCCGAGGGCGGGCCTGCTGGCTCTGGGTGCCAACACCAGCGTGCTGGAGCACGCCGGCCGCACGCTGGCGCTGGTGGAGGGCGGCGTCGCCAATTACGAGCTCACCGAGGAACTCGACACGATCGGGACGTGCGACTTCGACGGGACGCTGTACGGCGGCTACACCGCCCACCCGCACCGCGACCCGCACACCGGCGAATTGCACGCCGTCTCCTACTCGTTCGCCCGCGGGCGAACGGTGCAGTACTCGGTGATCGACACCCAGGGACGGGCCCGTCGCACCGTCGACATCCGCGTGAGCGGGTCGCCGATGATGCATGACTTCTCGCTTACCGACAAATATGTGGTCATTTACGACCTGCCGGTCACGTTCGACCCGGGGCAGGTGCTCCCGGTCAAGGTGCCCCGCTGGCTGAGCGTGCCGGCTCAGCTGGTGATGCAGTCGCTGGTAGGCCGCCTGCGGATACCGGGCCCGATCGCGGCGCGGCTGAACAGCAATCCCAAACCGACCGACCGGATGCCGTATGCGTGGAACACGTCGTATCCCGCGCGCATCGGGGTGATGCCGAGGGAGGGGTCCGACCGTGATGTGCGCTGGTTCGATATCGCGCCCTGCTACGTCTATCACCCGCTCAACGCCTACTCCGAAATCCGCAACGGCTCGGAATACCTGGTGCTCGACGTGGTCAGTTACGAGCGGATGTTCGACCACGACCGGCGCGGTCCCGGAGACACCCAACCGATGCTGGAGCGCTGGACCATCAACCTGGCCACCGGATCGGTGTCCACCGAACGTCGCGACGACCGGCCACAGGAGTTCCCCCGGATCAACGAGACCCTGACGGGCGCCCGGCACCGGTTCGGCTACGCCGTCGGGGTCGACGACGGCTATCTCGCCGAGCAGCAGGGCATGCCGATGGTGACCGCGCTGTACAAGCACGACTACGCGACCGGCTCGAGTGAGGTCGCGTCGCTGGACCCCGAACTTGTGATCGGTGAGATGTCATTTGTGCCCAACCCGTCTGACGGCACCGGCGGCCAAGCGGAAGACGACGGGGTCCTGATGGGGTACGGCTACCACCGCGGCAGGGACGAGGGTCAGTTGCTGCTGCTGGACGCCCAAACGCTGGAGTCGGTCGCCACCGTGCACCTGCCCCAGCGGGTCCCGATGGGGTTCCACGGCAACTGGGCGCCGGCGGGCTGACGCGGCTGATCCTGAGCTGCCGCAGATTGTTATCTTTGCAACCCTGCTACGGCGTACCGGGCGTGCGCTACAGTGACTCAAGCCACACGGGGCCTGGTGGCGAATTTGCGCGTTGACGGAAGGATTTCCCATGGGCGTCAGCATCGAGGTCAACGGACTCACGAAGTCCTTCGGATCCTCGAGGATCTGGGAAGACGTCACGCTCGAGATTCCCTCCGGGGAGGTCAGCGTTCTCCTGGGCCCGTCGGGTACCGGCAAGTCCGTCTTCCTGAAGTCACTGATCGGTCTGCTGCGCCCGGAGCGCGGCTCGATCATCATCGACGGCACCGACATCATCGAGTGCTCGGCGAAAGAGCTGTACGAGATCCGCACCCTGTTCGGCGTGCTGTTCCAGGACGGTGCGCTGTTCGGTTCGATGAACCTGTACGACAACACCGCCTTCCCCTTGCGTGAGCACACCAAGAAGAAGGAAAAGGAGATTCGCGACATCGTCATGGAGAAACTGACGATGGTGGGTCTCGGCGGCGACGAGAAGAAGTTCCCCGGTGAGATCTCCGGTGGTATGCGCAAGCGTGCCGGCCTGGCCCGGGCCCTGGTGCTGGACCCGCAGATCATCCTCTGCGACGAGCCGGACTCCGGTCTGGACCCGGTTCGTACCGCCTACCTGAGCCAGCTGATCATGGACATCAACGCCCAGATCGACGCGACCATCCTCATCGTGACGCACAACATCAACATCGCCCGGACCGTTCCGGACAACATGGGCATGCTCTTCCGTAAGCACCTGGTCATGTTCGGGCCCCGCGAGGTGCTGCTGACCAGCGACGAACCCGTGGTGCGGCAGTTCCTCAACGGCCGCCGGATCGGGCCGATCGGTATGTCCGAGGAGAAGGACGAGGCCACCATGGCCGAAGAGCAGGCCGCGCTCGACGCCGGTCAGCACGCCGGCGGTGTGGAGGAGATCGAGGGCGTGCCGCCGCAGATCGTCGCGTCGCCCGGGATGCCGGAGCGCAAGGCGGTCGCCCGTCGTCAGGCCCGGGTGCGGGCGATGCTGCACACGCTCCCCAAGGACGCGCAGGCGGCCATCCTCGACGACCTCGAGGGCACGCACAAGTACCAGTCGCACGAATTCTGATCCCGTAGCGAACGTCCTGAGCCCGGGGGACTGGCTCCCCTGACGAATTGCCCTCGGCGGGATTTTTGTCCTGCGGGCGGGGTTCGCGAAGACTGCAATACCCTGCTGCCTTGCGCTGTTCACCTGGTGGGCGGTCGTCGGGGAATTAACCACAACTTCCCACAACTTGCCGCGTGCACCCCTTGACGACGGGGCCTAAACGGGTCAATCTGTTGGGCAGCATGTGTCGTATCTGTCCTTGGGCAACTCGAGGTCGCCAGCCAGCGCCATCGGTCGTCATAAGATCCGGGGACGGCGTATGACCGCTAGTTGTTGTGGGTATTTGAGGAATGCGCGCGTCTGCGCTATTGTTGGACGTTGCGCTGGCTACTTCCTGCCCACCTCACAATCGCCTCTTGGCCGCTAAAGACACCGCAGTCTTAGCCTGAGCCCCAACCCGCGGCTCAGCTACGTGCGTGCGTGAGATCCGGACAGTTCGTCCGCCAGCCGAACCGACACAATTATCTGCGGCGAACAGGCTTTGGTGGGCACCGGGTCGCACCGGCTTTCACTTCTAGCTCTCGTTAGTCGCACGAGGTGCTGGAAGGATGCATCTTGGCTGATTTCCGCCAGAGCTCAAACAACTCCGTACCTGGGGCGCCGAACCGCGTTTCATTCGCCAAGCTCCGTGAACCGCTCGAGGTTCCGGGGCTGCTTGACGTTCAGACCGACTCATTCGAGTGGCTGATCGGCTCGCAGGCTTGGCGAGAGCGCGCGCTGGAGCGCGGCGAGGTCAGCCCCAAGGGCGGCCTCGAAGAGGTGCTCGACGAGCTCTCACCGATCGAGGACTTCTCCGGCTCGATGTCGCTGTCGTTCTCCGACCCTCGCTTCGACGAGGTCAAGGCGCCCGTCGACGAGTGCAAAGACAAGGACATGACGTACGCGGCTCCGCTGTTCGTCACGGCCGAGTTCATCAACAACAACACCGGCGAGATCAAGAGCCAGACGGTGTTCATGGGTGACTTCCCGATGATGACCGAGAAGGGCACCTTCATCATCAACGGCACCGAGCGTGTCGTCGTGAGCCAGCTGGTCCGTTCGCCCGGTGTGTACTTCGACGAGACGATCGACAAGTCCACCGAGAAGATGCTGCACAGCGTCAAGGTGATCCCCAGCCGTGGCGCCTGGCTGGAGTTCGACGTCGACAAGCGCGACACCGTCGGCGTGCGTATCGACCGCAAGCGCCGCCAGCCCGTCACCGTGCTGCTCAAGGCCCTCGGCTGGACCAACGAGCAGATCCACGAGCGGTTCGGCTTCTCCGAGATCATGATGGGCACGCTGGAGAAGGACAACACCGCCGGCACCGACGAGGCGCTGCTGGACATCTACCGCAAGCTGCGGCCGGGCGAACCCCCCACCAAGGAGTCCGCGCAGACCCTGCTGGAGAACCTGTTCTTCAAGGAGAAGCGTTACGACCTGGCCCGGGTGGGCCGCTACAAGGTCAACAAGAAGCTCGGCCTGCACGTCGGCGATCCGATCACCAGCTCCACGCTGACTGAGGAAGACGTCGTCGCCACCATCGAGTACCTGGTCCGCCTGCACGAGGGCCAGCACACGATGACTGTCCCTGGTGGCACCGAGGTGCCGGTGGAGACCGACGACATCGACCACTTCGGCAACCGCCGGTTGCGTACCGTCGGCGAGCTGATCCAGAACCAGATCCGGGTCGGCATGTCCCGCATGGAGCGCGTCGTCCGCGAGCGGATGACCACTCAGGACGTCGAGGCGATCACGCCGCAGACCCTGATCAACATCCGGCCGGTCGTCGCCGCGATCAAGGAGTTCTTCGGCACCAGCCAGCTGTCGCAGTTCATGGACCAGAACAACCCGCTGTCGGGTCTGACTCACAAGCGTCGTCTGTCGGCGCTGGGGCCTGGCGGTCTGTCACGTGAGCGCGCCGGCCTGGAAGTCCGTGACGTCCACCCGTCGCACTACGGCCGGATGTGCCCGATCGAGACCCCGGAAGGCCCGAACATCGGCCTGATCGGCTCGCTGTCGGTGTACGCGCGGGTCAACCCGTTCGGCTTCATCGAGACGCCTTATCGGAAGGTGGTCGACGGTGTGGTCTCCGATGAGATCCACTACCTGACCGCCGACGAGGAGGACCGCCACGTGGTGGCGCAGGCCAACTCGCCGATCGACGAGAGCGGCCGGTTTGCCGAGCCGCGCGTTCTGGTCCGCCGCAAGGCGGGCGAGGTCGAGTACGTCCCGTCGTCCGAGGTGGACTACATGGACGTCTCGCCGCGCCAGATGGTGTCGGTGGCCACCGCGATGATTCCGTTCCTCGAGCACGACGACGCCAACCGTGCCCTGATGGGTGCCAATATGCAGCGCCAGGCGGTTCCGCTGGTGCGCAGCGAGGCACCGCTGGTGGGCACCGGTATGGAGTTGCGTGCGGCGATCGACGCCGGTGACGTCGTCGTGGCAGAAGAGGCCGGCGTCATCGAGGAGGTGTCGGCGGACTACA
Organism: Mycobacterium sp. TY814; assembly: GCF_030755175.1. Classification (NCBI taxonomy): domain Bacteria; kingdom Bacillati; phylum Actinomycetota; class Actinomycetes; order Mycobacteriales; family Mycobacteriaceae; genus Mycobacterium; species Mycobacterium sp. TY814. The sequence goes on along the minus strand of NZ_JAUFRY010000001.1, from coordinate 1,974,357 downwards.
TCACCGTCATGCACGACGCCGGCACCCGGCGCACCTACCGGATGCGCAAGTTCGCCCGCTCCAACCACGGCACCTGCGCAAACCAGTCGCCGATCGTGGACGCCGGCGACCGGGTGGAGGCCGGTCAGGTGATCGCCGACGGCCCCTGCACCGAGAACGGTGAGATGGCCCTGGGCAAGAACCTGCTGGTGGCCGTCATGCCGTGGGAGGGTCACAACTACGAGGACGCCATCATCCTGTCCAACCGCCTCGTCGAAGAGGACGTGCTCACCTCGATCCACATCGAAGAGCACGAAATCGACGCCCGCGACACCAAGCTGGGCGCCGAGGAGATCACCCGGGACATCCCGAACGTCTCCGACGAGGTGCTGGCGGACCTGGACGAGCGCGGCATCGTGCGCATCGGTGCCGAGGTCCGTGACGGCGACATCCTGGTCGGCAAGGTCACCCCGAAGGGTGAAACCGAGCTGACCCCGGAGGAGCGGCTGCTGCGCGCCATCTTCGGTGAGAAGGCCCGCGAGGTCCGCGACACCTCACTGAAGGTGCCGCACGGTGAGTCCGGCAAGGTCATCGGCATCCGGGTGTTCTCCCGCGAGGACGACGACGAACTGCCCGCCGGCGTCAACGAGCTGGTCCGGGTCTACGTCGCTCAGAAGCGCAAGATCTCCGACGGTGACAAGCTGGCCGGACGGCACGGGAACAAGGGCGTCATCGGCAAGATCCTGCCGGTGGAGGACATGCCGTTCCTGCCGGACGGCACCCCGGTGGACATCATCCTGAACACCCACGGTGTGCCGCGACGGATGAACATCGGCCAGATCCTGGAGACCCACCTCGGGTGGGTGGCCAAGGCCGGCTGGAACATCGAGGGCACCCCGGACTGGGCGGCCAACCTGCCGGAGGACCTCCGGCATGCTCAGCCGAACCAGATCGTGTCGACCCCGGTGTTCGACGGCGCCAAGGAAGAGGAGCTGCAGGGCCTGCTGTCGTGCACGCTGCCCAACCGCGATGGCGACGTGATGGTCAACGGCGACGGCAAGGCCGTGCTGTTCGACGGACGCAGCGGTGAACCGTTCCCGTACCCGGTGACGGTTGGCTACATGTACATCATGAAGCTGCACCACCTTGTCGACGACAAGATTCACGCCCGCTCCACCGGCCCGTACTCGATGATCACCCAGCAGCCGCTGGGCGGTAAGGCGCAGTTCGGTGGCCAGCGGTTCGGTGAGATGGAGTGCTGGGCCATGCAGGCCTACGGCGCGGCATACACGCTGCAGGAGCTGTTGACCATCAAGTCCGACGACACGGTCGGCCGGGTCAAGGTCTACGAGGCCATCGTCAAGGGCGAGAACATCCCCGAGCCGGGCATCCCCGAGTCGTTCAAGGTGCTGCTCAAGGAGCTGCAGTCGCTGTGCCTCAACGTTGAGGTGCTGTCGTCCGACGGTGCGGCCATCGAGCTGCGCGAGGGCGAGGACGAAGACCTTGAGCGGGCGGCGGCCAACCTGGGAATCAACTTGTCGCGCAACGAATCCGCGTCTGTCGAGGATCTTGCCTGATCTTCTTGAATCAGATTTTCAGTCACTAATCCCGCAAGGGGAAAGGGAGTTACGTGTTAGACGTCAACTTCTTCGATGAACTCCGAATCGGCCTGGCGACTGCGGAGGACATCCGTCAGTGGTCCTACGGCGAGGTAAAGAAGCCGGAGACCATCAACTACCGCACGCTCAAGCCCGAGAAGGACGGCCTGTTCTGCGAGAAGATCTTCGGGCCGACTCGCGACTGGGAGTGCTACTGCGGCAAGTACAAGCGGGTGCGCTTCAAGGGCATCATCTGTGAGCGCTGCGGCGTCGAGGTGACCCGCGCCAAGGTGCGCCGTGAGCGGATGGGCCACATCGAGCTGGCCGCTCCGGTCACTCACATCTGGTACTTCAAGGGTGTGCCGTCGCGCCTGGGGTACCTGCTGGACCTGGCCCCCAAGGACCTGGAAAAGATCATCTACTTCGCCGCGTACGTGATCACCGCGGTCGACGACGAGATGCGGCACAACGAGCTGTCCACGCTCGAGGCCGAGATGATGGTGGAGCGCAAGGCGGTCGAGGACCAGCGTGACGCCGACCTGGAGGCCCGCGCCCAGAAGCTCGAGGCCGACCTGGCCGAGCTGGAGGCCGAGGGCGCCAAGGCCGACGCCAAGCGCAAGGTTCGCGACGGCGGCGAGCGCGAGATGCGTCAGCTGCGCGACCGGGCTCAGCGCGAGCTGGACCGGCTGGAGGACATCTGGAGCACCTTCACCAAGCTGGCTCCCAAGCAGCTGATCGTCGACGAGAACCTGTACCGCGAGCTGCAGGACCGCTACGGCGAGTACTTCACCGGGGCCATGGGCGCGGAGTCGATCCAGAAGCTGATCGAGACCTTCGACATCGACGCCGAGGCCGAGAACCTGCGTGAGGTTATCCGCAGTGGCAAGGGGCAGAAGAAGCTTCGTGCTCTCAAGCGCCTCAAGGTGGTCGCCGCATTCCAGCAGTCGGGCAACTCGCCGATGGGCATGGTGCTCGACGCCGTCCCGGTGATCCCGCCGGAACTGCGTCCGATGGTGCAGCTCGACGGTGGCCGGTTCGCCACCTCGGACCTCAACGACCTGTACCGCCGCGTGATCAACCGCAACAACCGGCTCAAGAGGCTGATCGACCTCGGCGCGCCCGAGATCATCGTCAATAACGAGAAGCGCATGCTTCAGGAGTCAGTGGACGCGCTGTTCGACAACGGCCGCCGTGGCCGTCCGGTCACCGGGCCGGGTAACCGTCCGCTGAAGTCGCTGTCCGACCTGCTCAAGGGCAAGCAGGGCCGGTTCCGCCAGAACCTGCTCGGCAAGCGTGTCGACTACTCCGGCCGTTCGGTCATCGTGGTCGGCCCGCAGCTCAAGCTGCACCAGTGCGGTCTGCCCAAGCTGATGGCGCTCGAGCTGTTCAAGCCGTTCGTGATGAAGCGGCTCGTCGACCTCAACCACGCGCAGAACATCAAGAGCGCCAAGCGGATGGTGGAGCGTCAGCGTCCGCAGGTGTGGGACGTGCTCGAAGAGGTCATCGCCGAGCACCCGGTGCTGCTGAACCGTGCACCTACCCTGCACCGGCTGGGCATTCAGGCTTTCGAGCCGATGCTGGTGGAAGGCAAGGCTATTCAGCTGCACCCGTTGGTGTGTGAGGCGTTCAACGCCGACTTCGACGGTGACCAGATGGCCGTGCACCTGCCGCTGAGCGCCGAGGCGCAGGCCGAAGCACGCATCCTGATGCTGTCGTCGAACAACATCCTGTCGCCGGCCTCCGGCCGGCCGCTGGCCATGCCGCGTCTGGACATGGTGACGGGGCTGTTCTTCCTGACCACCGAGGTTCCCGGCGATAAGGGCGAGTTCCAGGCCGCCGCGACGGACCAGTCGGAGAGCGGCGTCTACTCCTCGCCGGCGGAGGCCATCATGGCCGCCGACCGCGGGGTGCTCTCGGTGCGGGCCAAGATCAAGGTGCGGCTGACCCAGCTGCGTCCGCCCGCCGAGCGCGAGGCCGAGCTGTTCGGTGCCAACGGCTGGCAGCCGGGTGACGCCTGGGTGGCCGAGACGACGCTGGGCCGGGTGCTGTTCAACGAGCTGCTGCCGCTGGGCTATCCGTTCGTGAACAAGCAGATGCACAAGAAGGTGCAGGCCTCGATCATCAACGACCTGGCCGAGCGCTACCCGATGATCGTGGTCGCACAGACCGTGGACAAGCTCAAGGACGCCGGTTTCTACTGGGCGACCCGCAGCGGTGTCACGGTCTCGATGGCCGACGTGCTGGTGCCGCCGCGCAAGAAGGAGATTCTGGACGCCTACGAAGAGCGCGCGGAGAAGGTCGAAAAGCAGTTCCAGCGTGGTGCTCTGAACCACGACGAGCGCAACGAGGCCCTGGTCGAGATCTGGAAGGAAGCCACCGACGAGGTCGGCCAGGCGCTGCGGGAGCACTACCCGAGCGACAACCCGATCATCACGATCGTGGAGTCGGGCGCCACCGGTAACTTCACCCAGACCCGAACGCTGGCCGGCATGAAGGGTCTGGTGACCAACCCGAAGGGTGAGTTCATCCCGCGTCCGATCAAGTCGTCGTTCCGCGAGGGCCTGACCGTGCTGGAGTACTTCATCAACACCCACGGTGCTCGAAAGGGTCTGGCGGACACGGCGCTTCGTACCGCCGACTCCGGCTACCTGACCCGTCGTCTGGTGGACGTCAGCCAGGACGTGATCGTGCGCGAGCACGACTGCCAGACCGAGCGCGGCATCGTCGTCGAGCTGGCCGAGCGTCAGCCGGACGGCACCTTGATCCGTGACCCGTACATCGAAACCTCGGCGTACGCACGGACTTTGGGCGCCGACGCGGTGGACGAGGCCGGCAATGTCATCGTCGCGCGCGGCGAGGACCTCGGCGACCCGTCGATCGAGGCCCTGCTGGCCGCGGGTATCACGCAGATCAAGGTGCGTTCGGTGCTGACCTGCACCACCGGTACCGGCGTCTGCGCCACCTGCTACGGACGCTCGATGGCCACCGGCAAGCTGGTGGACATCGGCGAGGCGGTCGGCATCGTGGCCGCCCAGTCCATCGGTGAGCCCGGCACGCAGCTGACCATGCGTACCTTCCACCAGGGTGGTGTGGGTGAGGACATCACCGGCGGTCTGCCGCGTGTCCAGGAGCTGTTCGAGGCCCGGATCCCGCGTGGGAAGGCACCGATCGCCGATGTCACCGGCCGGGTGCGCCTCGAGGACGGCGAGCGCTTCTACAAGATCACCGTCGTTCCCGACGACGGCGGCGAGGAAGTGGTCTACGACAAGCTGTCCAAGCGTCAGCGTCTGCGGGTGTTCAAGCACGAGGACGGTTCCGAGCGGGTGCTCGCCGACGGCGACCACGTCGAGGTGGGCCAGCAGCTGATGGAAGGCTCGGCCGACCCGCACGAGGTGCTGCGCGTGCAGGGCCCGCGTGAGGTGCAGATCCACCTGGTCCGCGAGGTCCAGGAGGTCTACCGGGCCCAGGGTGTGTCGATCCACGACAAGCACATCGAGGTGATCGTCCGCCAGATGCTGCGCCGGGTCACCATCATCGACTCGGGCTCGACGGAGTTCCTGCCCGGCTCGCTGATCGACCGTGCGGAGTTCGAGGCGTCCAACCGCCGGGTGGTGGCCGAGGGCGGCGAGCCGGCTGCCGGCCGTCCGGTGCTGATGGGTATCACGAAGGCGTCGCTGGCCACCGACTCGTGGCTGAGCGCGGCGTCGTTCCAGGAGACCACGCGTGTGCTGACCGATGCGGCGATCAACTGCCGCAGCGACAAGCTGCAGGGTCTGAAGGAGAACGTGATCATCGGAAAGCTGATCCCGGCCGGTACCGGCATCAACCGTTACCGGAACATCCAGGTGCAGCCCACCGAGGAGGCCCGGGCCGCCGCGTACACGATCCCGTCGTACGAGGACCAGTACTACAGCCCGGACTTCGGCCAGGCGACCGGTGCTGCGGTTCCGCTGGACGACTACGGATACTCCGACTACCGGTAACTAGCGCGACCAGACGCAAAGGCCCCCATTTCCGATGGAAGTGGGGGCTTTTGCGTTCCCCCGCAAGCGGGTGGTGCCCCAGCTCGGGCCGAACTCAGCGCACGGTGAACTCGTGCGTGGTGGCCTGGAACGGTTCGAGCCTGCCGTGGGTGTCGCGGGCCATCCCGTGATGCACGATGCGGTAGTGCCCGGGCGCCGCATCCTCCGGGATGTTCCACCGGATGCGGACATGTGAGCCGCTGCGCCCTTCGCGTTGCCACTGGAAGGTGGTCGACCAGTCGCCGTCGTCGGCCACCCGCACCCACTCGTTGCCGGCGAGGTGGACCACTTCGAGGAAGGTGCGGTTGCGGTGGACGTCGTTGTTGGGAAACGCGCTGACGAACGCCGCCTCCGCGGAGTCGCCCGGACGGTAGGTCGCGTTCGGTTCGTCGAGGAGCGCACCGAAGGAGCCGGTGTCCGCGGGAGCGGCGCGCAGCCAGCTTCGGGGTTTGTGGGACTTCGGCCGTGCCGTGGGTGGCATCGGACGGCCGTCGCGCATGGCTTCGGCCAGTCCGGCGACAGTCTGCATGAACGCCGGCAACTCCCACCGGCCGAACAGGGTGCTGCCGCCCTCGTACCGCTGTTCCAGGTACTCCTCGGGGGTGGTCACGTAATGGATATAGGCGTTGCAGTACCCCACGCAGAGCACGTCATCGAGGTCGGCGCCGACGATCGACGCCACCGTCCGGCGCAGCCGTAAACCGGACACGATCGTGGGTTCGCCGGGGATGCCGATCAGATACAGTCGCCCGATCCGCAGCAGCTGGACGGGAACGACCTCCTGGATGAAGGGCTGCAGCCTGTTCAGCAGGTGGGCCGGTATCACCATGCCTTTGGGCTGCTGGGCCGCCCGCACCTTCCCGGCTAGCCGGTAGATGCCGCGGGAGACATTGTCCCAGAACGGGTTTCGCCCCTGGCCTTGCTGAAATCCCGGAAAGCCCTCGCCCTCGTCGGTCCCGGCGAACATCGCGGCGGCGATCGTCGGCCGCCCGGTGCGGCGCTGTTGACCGTCGGGGGTGTACTGCCCGCCCACCTCGACGTCGCTGAGGTTGAGGTAGGTGACTCTGCAGTCGACGCTCGTGCCGATCGGGGTCCCCGTGCCGAGCTGCCCGAACGCGTCCTCGAATTGGGACAGACCGATCCGGCGAGTGTTCTCGAGTTCCTCGTCTTCTCTGGACGGCCCGTAATCGATCGGCCCGTCCACGTGCGGACTAATGTCGCCCGGGTTGGTCTGCGCGAACGCGGCGATGAAGTCGGGCTGGCCGGCGAGGTAGTCCGCGCCGCAGCGGGTGCGCTCCCAGTGATAGGAGGCGAAGCCCTTGTTGTCTCCGGAGATGAGGAGGTTGCGGTTGGTCATGCTGGTGCCGTGCGTGGCGAAGAAATGGATTGTGCCGACGGTCTTTTCGCCGCGATCGATCTGCAGCAGCGTGGTGTGCGGGTCGATGCGGCCGGGGAAGAACTCTCGGTCGGAGGCCGGGTTGCGGTCGAAGGCGGCGGGGGAGCGGTTGACACTCGCCCCGTGCAATTCGCCGTGCGACAGTGCCACCTGTGCCGGGGCCAGATCGTCGTGGGCGTACCGCACCGATTCGACGATCCCGTCTACGATTGCCGCGAAGGTCGCCGGCCGGAACCCGCTGGTCGACAGGTTGTACAGCAGATGTCCGCAGTAGCCGCCGGGACCGGAGTGGGTGTGCGTCGTGGTGATCAGCGTGTTCTGCGCGTTATAGGTGTCGCCGTAGGACGTCGCCAACCGCCGCAGCACCTCGTCGGTGACGTTCTGCATCGGCAGCGGCAATTCGGCTATCACCAGCAGAACCCGGGCGCCGCCGGGTTCGGCGAAGACGAATGCACGTGACCGCAGCCGAAGATGGATTCCCGCGGTGCGCTGACCGGTCTTGCCGTAGCCGAGCATGCCGCATTCGGCGGCCTCGCCGGTGATATCTGAGATGCCCCTCCCCACCGAGAGCCCCACCGAAAGTCCCGCCACAAGCGTTGCCTCGTCCGTCACGCTCAACACCTTATGCTGCGACTCCCGCGCGCCGGCCTCACTAGACTGGTCGAGTGCTCATCGGTTCACATGTCCACCAAGATGACCCCCTGGCCGCCGCTCAGGCAGACGGCGCCGACGTGGTGCAGTTCTTCCTCGGCAATCCACAGAGCTGGAAGAAGCCGAAGCCGCGCGAGGACGCCGAGACGCTGAAATCGTCCAGCGTGCCGCTGTATGTGCACGCCCCGTACCTGATCAATGTCGCGTCGGCCAACAACCGGATCCGGATTCCGTCACGCAAGATCCTGCAGGACACGTGCGACGCCGCGGCGGCGATCAACGCCACAGCGGTGATCGTGCACGGCGGTCACGCCGACGACAACGACATGGAGGCCGGCTTCGAACGCTGGGCCAAGGCGCTGGACTATCTGGATACCGACATGCAGATCTATCTGGAGAACACCGCGGGCGGCGACCACGCGATGGCCCGCTACTTCGACACCATCGGCCGGCTGTGGGATCGCATCGGCGACAAGGGAATCGGTTTCTGCCTGGATACCTGCCACGCCTGGGCGGCCGGTGAGGCGCTCATCGACGCCGTCGACCGCATCAAGGCGCTGACCGGCCGCATCGACCTGGTGCACTGCAACGACTCCCGGGATGCCGCCGGCTCCGGGGCCGACCGGCACGCCAACTTCGGCACCGGCCAGATCGACCCCGAGTTGCTGGTGGCCGTCGTCAAGGCCGCGGACGCCCCGGTCATCTGCGAGACGGCCGAAGAGGGCCGCAAGGACGACATTGCGTTTTTGCGCGACAACATCGTCGCCTGAGGGCTTGCAGCCGGCTAGTTCGTGACGCGCCGGCCGGGCGGCTCGACGGCCTCCATCCACCCGAGATCCATTGGTCGGCTGCATAACTCGCGCGCCTCGTCGGCCGGGAGCCCGAACATCCGCAGCAGGTCCTCCGTGACCTGGTCGGCGGTCTGGGCGGCGTCGCGCTCCGGTTCTGCCTGCACCAGTTGCCCCAGACCCAGCAACGCCCCGGCGGCGATCGCCATGGCGAGTCTGGGGTCGGCCACCTGAAATCTTCCGGACTCGGTCGCCGCGGCGATGTCGCGCCTGGCACGCGGCGCCAGCCCCCGGTCCGCGGTGATCAGTTCCAGCCCGTGATTGAGAACCATACGGCTCTCCGGACGGCGGAACATGCGCCCGGTGATCCGGAAACTGACAGCGAATACTTCCGCGGGATCGTCGATCGACGCCGTCAGCGCATCGAGCAGTGCGCCATGCGCGTCGAGGGCGGCGTCGATGGCGGCGTCGAACAACTGCTCTTTGCTCTCGAAGTGGTTGTAGAACGAACCCACCCCGACATCGGCGGCCTGACAGATGTCCTGGATCGGCACCTGCAGAGTGCCGTCGGCGATGAAGCCCTGCGCGGCGGAGATGAGCGCCGCGCGGGTGCGCTGCTTGCGCCGTTCAATGCGATTGGGCGGCGTGCCAGCGGGCTCCAACGCGTTGTGCTCCAGTCCTGAGAGGGTTTCGGTCGAATCTTACCTCGAATCTGAATATTTATTCAGTTATCGCTTGACTGACAAATCCCTCGCAAGTGAAGATATCTTCAATAAAGGAGGCGCAACGATGATGTTCGACGACGCGCAACGACCTGTTTCCAGGCAAACCCCATCCGCGGCATCATGACGGCGATCGCGGATCTGGCGTATACCGAACCGCCGCAACGGGTTACGCACATCCAAGACGGACTGACCGCCGCGGTGCTCGCTGCCGAGCAACTCGTCACGGAGCTTGGCGAGATGCCACCTGCCCGGTCCAATGACGACGGCGAGACGGAACGGCTCGGCGAGGTGACTGTCGTACACAGGTTCGTCGACGCGCCGGGTGACAGCGAAACGGTGCGATGGCACGTCGTGGAAGCCGGTGCACCGTCCGCGCATACCGTGGTGTTCCTGCACGGTCTGCCCGACTCGTGGTGGCAATGGCACTACGCGCTGGAAGGTCTCAGCACGCGCTACCACTGTCTGGCCATCGACCTCAAAGGCTATGGGCAGTCGGACAAACGCAGCGGTGACTACCGGCAGGCCGGCGTCGCCGAGCAGCTCGGCGCGCTGCTCGACACCCTGCGCGTCGGCGAATTCACCCTCGTCACGCATGACCGGGGTACTCCGGTCGGCGACCATCTCGTCGCGGCGATGGGCGATCGAGTACGCGGATATGCCCGTGGGCAGCAACACTTCTGGCATCTGCATCCGAGTCTGCACCCGCAGCAGTCGATGATGCAGTCGCCCGATGCGCCGGCAATGCTCGGCGAGGCCCGCCGCTTCGCCGCAACCGCCTATGAGTGGCTCACCGAACGGCCGGTCGCCCGGGAGGACCTGCTGCGCACCTTCGCAGAATTCAGCCACCCCGGCATCGCGATCGCGGTGCCCCGTTACTTCCACTCGTCGTCGTTTCGCCAGGAATGGGTGGACCGGCGCACCCGGCTGATTCGGTCCTGGACCACTCCGGTGCTGCTGCTCCAGGGCGCCCACGACCCCCTGCAGCCGCGCGAATTCTACGAAGACCCAGCCATTTTGGCCATGCTGCCACCCGGCAGCGGCCTGCATCTGTTCGACACCGGGCACTTCTGGCCCTTCGAGGCCCCGCGCGAAACGGTGGAGGTGGTGGGCGCGTTCTGCGACCGGGTCGCCTAGCCGGGACGACACGGCGTTACAGGTCTTGTGCGGTTGTCGGAGAAATGTAACATTGGTGCCATGCCAGACACGCACGTCGTCACCAACCAGGTTCCGCCACTCGAGAATCATAACCCGGCTTCCTCTCCCGTCCTCATCGAGGCGCTGATCCGGGAGGGCGGCCAGTGGGGTCTGGACGAGGTCAACGAGCTGGGAGCCATCTCCGGTAGCCGCGAGGCACAGCGCTGGGGTGAGCTGGCCGACCGCAACCGACCCGTCCTGCACACCCACGACACGGTGGGGCACCGGGTCGATGAGGTGGAGTACGACCCCGCCTATCACGAACTGATGCGCACCGCGATCGCCCATGGACTGCATGCCGCCCCATGGGCGGACGAACGGCCCGGCGCTCACGTGGTGCGGGCCGCCAAGACGTCCGTCTGGACGGTGGAAGCGGGTCACATCTGCCCGATCTCGATGACGTACGCCGTGGTGCCCGCGCTGCGGTTCAACCCCGAACTGGCGGCGGTGTACGAGCCGTTGCTGACCAGCCGCGAGTACGACCCGGAGCTGAAGCTCGCCGCCACTAAGGCCGGCATCACCGCGGGCATGTCGATGACTGAGAAGCAGGGCGGTTCGGACGTGCGCGCCGGCACCACCCAGGCGTCGCCCAACGGGGACGGCACCTACAGTCTGCGGGGCCACAAGTGGTTCACCTCGGCGCCGATGTGCGACATCTTCCTGGTGCTGGCCCAGGCGCCGGGCGGCCTGTCCTGCTTCATGCTGCCGCGCATCCTGCCCGACGGGTCCCGCAACCGGATGTTCCTGCAGCGGCTCAAGGACAAGCTCGGCAACCATGCCAACGCGTCCAGTGAGGTCGAGTACGACGACGCCACAGCGTGGCTGGTCGGCGAGGAGGGGCGCGGCGTCCCGACGATCATCGAAATGGTCAACCTCACCCGGCTGGACTGTACGTTGGGCAGCGCCACCAGCATGCGCACCGGGCTGACCCGCGCCACCTACCACGCGCAACACCGAAAGGCGTTCGGCGCCTATCTGATTGACCAGCCCTTGATGCGCAACGTGCTGGCCGACCTGGCGGTGGAGGCCGAGGCTGCCACCATGGTGGCGATGCGCATGGCCGGCGCCACCGACAAGGCCGTCCGGGGTGACGAGCGGGAGGCGCTGTTACGCCGCATCGGACTGGCGGCCAGCAAGTACTGGGTCTGCAAGCGCTCCACCCCCCACGCCGCGGAAGCGCTGGAATGCCTGGGCGGCAATGGCTACGTCGAGGATTCCGGCATGCCGCGGCTCTACCGGGAGGCCCCGCTGATGGGCATCTGGGAGGGCTCGGGCAACGTCAGCGCACTGGACACGTTGCGCGCCATGGCAACTCGGCCCGAGTCGGTCGAGGTGCTGTTCGACGAACTGGCCCAGACGGCGGGCCAGGACGCCAGGCAGGACGCCCACGTCGAACGGTTGCGCGAGCAGTTGGCCGACCTGGAGACCATCCAGTACCGGGCCCGCAAGGTGGCCGAGGACATCTGCCTGGCGCTGCAGGGATCGCTGCTGGTGCGCCATGGCCACCCGGCCGTCGCCGAAGCCTTCCTGGCCACCCGACTGGGCGGCCAGTGGGGTGGCGCGTTCGGCACCATGCCGAGCGGCCTTGACCTGGCGCCGATCATCGAGCGCGCGCTGGTCAAGGGATGACCCACTCGATCAGGCCGGTCGACTTCGACAACCTGAAGACGATGACCTACGAGGTCACCGACCGGGTTGCGCGCATCACCTTCAACCGGCCGGAGAAGGGCAACGCGATCGTCGCCGACACTCCGCTGGAGCTCTCGGCGTTGGTCGAACGCGCCGACCTCGACCCGAACGTCCACGTCATCCTGGTCTCCGGTCGCGGCGAAGGCTTCTGTGCCGGTTTCGATCTGTCCGCTTACGCCGACCGGACCGGCTCGTCGGGCCAGGAAGGCGGGTATCACGGCACGGTCCTGGACGGGAAGACGCAGGCGGTCAACCACCTGCCGAACCAGCCGTGGGACCCGATGATCGACTACCAGATGATGAGCCGGTTCGTGCGCGGGTTCGCCAGTCTGATGCACGCCGACAAGCCGACGGTGGTGAAGATCCACGGCTACTGTGTGGCCGGCGGCACCGACATCGCGCTGCACGCCGATCAGGTGATCGCCGCCGCCGACGCGAAGATCGGCTATCCGCCGACCCGGGTCTGGGGTGTTCCGGCTGCGGGCCTGTGGGCGCACCGCCTGGGTGACCAGCGGGCCAAACGGCTGCTGTTCACCGGTGACTGCATCACCGGCGCGCAGGCCGCCGAATGGGGACTGGCGGTCGAGGCGCCCGATCCGGCAGAGCTCGACGAACGCACCGAACGCCTGGTGGCCAGGATCGCCGCCCTGCCGGTCAATCAGCTGATCATGATCAAGCTCGCGCTCAATGCCCCGCTCCTGCAGCAGGGCGTCGCCACCAGCCGGATGGTCAGCACCGTCTTCGACGGGGTGGCGCGGCACACGCCGGAAGGGCACGCGTTCGTCGCGGATGCGGTCGAGCACGGCTTCCGTGACGCGGTCAAACACCGCGACGAACCCTTCGGTGATTACGGCCGGAAAGCGTCCCAGGTGTAGCGCCGTGCGCAAGATGACCGCCCGGTCCGTGGTGCTCAGCGTGCTGCTGGGTGCCCACCCCGCGTGGGCCACCGCCAGCGACTTGATAAGGCTGACAACAGATTTCGGTATCAAAGAGGCGACGATACGGGTGGCGCTGACCCGGATGGTCAGCGCCGGTGACTTGATTCGGTCAGCCGACGGGTATCGGCTCTCCGACCGCCTGCTGGCCCGGCAGCGGCGGCAGGACGAGGCGATGCGCCCGCGTACCCGCGCTTGGCGCGGGCACTGGCACGTGGTCGTCGTCACCAGTGTCGGCACCGACCCGCGAACCCGGGCGGCTTTGCGAAACACCATGCACGACAAGCGGTTCAGCGAGTTGCGGGAAGGTGTCTGGATGCGTCCGGACAACCTCGGCCTGGACTTGACGCCCGATGTCGCCGCCCGGGTGCGGGTGCTGCGGGCGCGCGACGACGCGCCGGCCGCGCTGGCCCGGCAATTGTGGGACCTGACGCAGTGGGCCGACGTGGGCCGCGGGTTGCTGGCGGAGATGGACCGTGCGACCGACGTGCCCGGGCGGTTCGTTGTGGCCGCCGCCATCGTGCGTCACCTCAATACCGACCCCATCCTGCCCGACGAACTGCTGCCCGCGGACTGGCCCGGTGCCCAATTGCGGGCGGCCTACCACGACTTCGCCACCGAACTGGCGGAACTGCGTGACACGACCCAACTCCAGGAGGCGACATGAGCGATGTGGTGCGGGTGGAGCGCGACGGCCCGGTGACCACGGTCTGCATCAACCGGCCCGAGGCGCGCAACGCCGTCAACGGCCCGACGGCGGCCGCGCTGTACGCCGCGTTCGAACGGTTCGATCGCGACGACAGCGCTTCGGTGGCGGTCTTGTGCGGCGAGGGCGGAACGTTCTGCGCCGGAGCCGATTTGAAAGCCTTCGGCACACCGCAGGCCAACTCGGTGCACCGCACCGGCCCGGGCCCCATGGGACCGTCGCGCATGATGCTGTCCAAACCGGTGATCGCCGCCGTCGACGGCTACGCGGTGGCCGGCGGCCTGGAGCTCGCCCTGTGGTGCGACCTGCGGGTCGCCGAGGAGGACGCCGTGTTCGGGGTGTTCTGCCGGCGCTGGGGCGTTCCGCTGATCGACGGCGGAACGGTGCGGTTGCCGCGCCTGATCGGGCACAGCCGCGCGATGGACATGATCCTGACCGGCCGCGGCGTCAAGGCCGACGAGGCGCTGGCGATCGGTCTGGCCAACCGGGTGGTGCCCAAAGGCCAAGCGCGCCAGGCCGCCCAGGAGTTGGCGGCCGAACTCGCCGCGCTGCCGCAGCAGTGTCTGCGGTCGGACCGGCTGTCGGCGCTGCACCAGTGGGGCCTGCCCGAGTCTGCGGCGATGGACCTGGAGTTCGCGAGCATCTCCCGGGTCTCCGCCGAGGCGCTGGAGGGCGCCGGGCGCTTCGCCGGCGGAGCCGGCCGGCACGGCGCCCCGGCGAGTTAACCCTTGGTGACGGTGTTGTTCGGGCCGATCTTGTTGATCTCCGGGTCGCCGTCTTTGTAGGTGACGGTGTTGTCCATCCCCAGCACCGTGATGCGCTTGTTGACCTTGTCGAGGGTGATTTTGTTCTTGGTGCCGCCGACGCTCACCGTCTCGCAGTTGCCGTTGACGGTCAGCGTGTTGTCAGAGCCGGTCACGTTCAGTGACTTGCCCTCTTCGCAGGAGATGGTGGCGGTCTGCCCCACGTAGGCGTAGACAACGGTGTCGCCCACCTGCACCGAGGTGCTGATGGTGGGGCCGCCACCGGTGGTCGACGTCGTCTCCGCGCTCCCGCTGCTGGTGGTCGTCGACGACTTCGTCGAGGACGAACTGCTGCTCGCGGGCGGCCCGGCGGTCGAACTGCAGCCGGCCAACCCGACGGCCGCGGCGATCGCCGCCGCCGACAGGGCAAGTCCGGCCACCCGGAATGTCTTGGCAGTTCCCTTGGCGCGCATGGTTACTCGATTCCTCCCGTGAAAAAGAACTGTCACACTCGCTCAGGGCCCAACACGCTGGATTCGGTTGACCATGCCCAGTTCGCGGCCGCGATCCCAGACGACCGGGTCACCGTTCTTGTAGAACACGGTCCCGTCGTACCCGTACACGGTGATGTCGTTGACGACGGTGTCGGCGATGACCGTGTTGCCCGTCCCCATCATCGTGACCGCCCAGCAGCTGCCTTTTGCGGTGACGATGTTGTTGGTGCCGTTGACGAAGAGCGTGGCGTCGCCGCAGTCGATCGTCGTCTCAACGCCCTGCCCGGTGATATGGGTGTCGCCGTTCTTCGCGTGCGCAACCGGAGCCGGCGCGGCCGGTAGGGCGACCACGGTCGCGGCGCAGGCTGCCAGCGTCCCCACGGCGGCTGTCCATTTCACTGCGGGCCCCCCTTCGTTGGGTGGGTGGTCTGCTCGATCAGACCTCGATTGAGATTACGTGCATTTAACTGCGTGACGACAGCCCCGTGGGCATTTATTCGCCAAAGCCGCGGCGCCGGCGCGACCACGGAGCGCCGCACCCGATGACTACGGCGCAGTCAACTAGAGTCATTAGTTAGCTCTGACGCCGCGCGCGCGGGGCCGGCCATCCCAACCGAAGGGTGAATCGCCATGGCAGCTCAGCCGGAACCACCGTCGGGTGGTGGCCGTGCGCGCGCCGGCAAGCCGGGAGCCCGTCAAGCAAAGCTGAGCCGCGAGGGCATCGTCGACGGCGCGCTGACCTTCCTGGACCGGGAGGGCTGGGATTCGCTGACCATCAACGCCCTGGCCACCCAGCTGGGCACCAAGGGACCGTCGCTGTACAACCACGTCGACAGCCTCGAGGATCTGCGCCGTGCCGTACGCATCCGGGTCATCGACGACATCATCACGATGCTCAACCGGGTGGGGGAGGGACGGTCCCGCGACGACGCCGTCCTGGTGATGGCCGGCGCCTACCGCAGCTATGCCCACCATCACCCCGGTCGGTACTCCGCGTTCACCCGGATGCCGCTCGGCGGCGACGATCCCGAGTACACGGCCGTGACGCGGGGAGCGGCAGCCCCCGTCATCGCGGTGCTGTCGTCCTACGGCCTGCAGGGCGAGGAGGCTTTCTACGCCGCTCTGGAGTTCTGGTCGGCCATGCACGGGTTCGTGCTGCTGGAAATGACCGGAGTCATGGACGAGATCGACACCGACGCCGTGTTCACCGACATGGTGCTGCGGCTGGCGGCGGGCATGGATCGGCGCACCGTCCAGGCAGCGGAGACGCCCTAGCCGGCGGCGCGAGCGTGAGGCCAGCTTCACGCTCGGACGCGACTGTGCGGCCAGCTTCACAGTCGCGCCACCTGGGGGACCTGTGCGGCTCGCGCGGGCGATGCCACCGTTTTTGACCTGCCAGACTCCGGGCGGGTATTGTGGGACCTCGTGCCTGGCGGCTAACGGCGCCTGAAGTAGCGGGCGTAAATGCCGGGCCAATTCGCGTGTCCACAATGCGACGGATGATGTTTTCCGGGCAAGCGCATGCGACACGCCCGGCCGCGGGGTAATGACGTTAGTCCGCGGAGGGGCATAACTGCAGTACAGGAACTTTTGAACAGCGCACTCGACAAGCACCACAAGAACAGCAACACAGAAAGCCGGTAGATGCCAACCATCCAGCAGCTGGTCCGCAAGGGTCGTCGCGACAAGATCGCCAAGGTCAAAACCGCGGCTCTGAAAGGCAGCCCGCAGCGTCGTGGCGTATGCACCCGCGTGTACACCACCACTCCGAAGAAGCCGAACTCGGCGCTTCGGAAGGTTGCCCGTGTGAAGCTGACGAGTCAGGTTGAGGTCACGGCCTACATTCCGGGCGAGGGCCACAACCTCCAGGAGCACTCGATGGTCCTGGTGCGTGGCGGCCGGGTGAAGGACCTGCCCGGTGTGCGTTACAAGATCATCCGCGGTTCGCTGGACACCCAGGGTGTCAAGAACCGCAAGCAGGCTCGCAGCCGTTACGGCGCCAAGAAGGAGAAGAGCTAATGCCGCGCAAGGGGCCCGCGCCCAAGCGTCCGCTGGTCAACGACCCGGTCTACGGGTCGCAGCTGGTCACCCAGTTGGTGAACAAAGTTCTGCTGAAGGGGAAGAAATCGCTGGCTGAGCGCATTGTTTATGGTGCGCTCGAGCAGGCCCGCGACAAGACCGGCACCGACCCCGTCATCACCCTCAAGCGCGCGCTCGACAACGTCAAGCCCGCCCTTGAGGTGCGTAGCCGCCGCGTCGGTGGCGCCACCTACCAGGTGCCCGTCGAGGTGCGCCCGGACCGGTCCACCACGCTGGCACTGCGCTGGCTCGTCAGCTTCTCGCGGCAGCGCCGGGAGAAGACGATGGTCGAGCGTCTGGCCAACGAGATCCTGGACGCCAGCAACGGCTTGGGGGCCTCCGTCAAGCGGCGCGAGGACACCCACAAGATGGCCGAGGCCAACCGCGCCTTCGCGCACTATCGCTGGTGACGGCTTCCAGCGGAACCCGCTGGCGCATCCGATAGCTAACTGAGCAACGAAAGAGTGGGAAGACTTCTGTGGCACAGAAGGACGTGCTGACCGACCTGACGAAGGTCCGCAACATCGGCATCATGGCGCACATCGACGCCGGCAAGACCACGACGACTGAGCGCATCCTGTACTACACCGGTATCAGCTACAAGATCGGTGAAGTGCACGACGGCGCGGCCACGATGGACTGGATGGAGCAGGAGCAGGAACGCGGGATCACCATCACCTCCGCGGCAACCACCTGCTTCTGGAACGACAACCAGATCAACATCATCGACACCCCCGGCCACGTCGACTTCACCGTCGAGGTGGAGCGCTCGCTGCGTGTCCTGGACGGCGCCGTCGCGGTGTTCGACGGCAAGGAGGGCGTCGAGCCCCAGTCCGAGCAGGTGTGGCGGCAGGCCGACAAATACGACGTCCCGCGCATCTGCTTCGTCAACAAGATGGACAAGATCGGCGCCGACTTCTACTTCTCCGTGCGCACCATGGAGGAGCGCCTCGGCGCCAACGTCATCCCGATCCAGCTGCCGGTCGGCTCCGAGGGTGACTTCGAGGGCGTCGTCGACCTGGTCGAGATGAAGGCCAAGGTGTGGAGCGCCGAGGCCAAGCTGGGCGAGAAGTACGACGTGGTCGACATCCCCGCCGATCTGCAGGAGAAGGCAGAGGAGTACCGCACCAAGCTGATCGAGGCGGTCGCCGAGACCGACGAGGAGCTGCTGGAGAAGTACCTCGGCGGAGAAGAGCTCACGGTCGCCGAGATCAAGGGCGCGATCCGCAAGCTGACGATCAACTCCGAGGCCTACCCGGTGCTGTGCGGCAGCGCGTTCAAGAACAAGGGCGTGCAGCCGATGCTCGACGCCGTCATCGACTACCTCCCCTCGCCGCTGGACGTGCCGCCGGCCGTCGGCCACCCGCCCGGCAAAGAGGACGAGGAGATCGTGCGCAAGCCGTCGACCGACGAGCCTTTCTCCGCGCTGGCGTTCAAGGTCGCCACGCACCCGTTCTTCGGCAAGCTCACCTATGTCCGGGTGTACTCGGGCAAGGTCGACTCGGGTTCGCAGGTCATCAACGCCACCAAGGGCAAGAAGGAGCGTCTGGGCAAGCTCTTCCAGATGCACTCCAACAAGGAAAACCCGGTGGAGACGGCGTCGGCGGGCCACATCTACGCGGTGATCGGTCTCAAGGACACCACCACCGGTGACACGCTGGCCGACCCGAACAACCAGATCGTGCTCGAGTCCATGACGTTCCCGGACCCGGTCATCGAGGTGGCCATCGAGCCCAAGACCAAGAGCGACCAGGAGAAGCTGAGCCTGTCGATCCAGAAGCTCGCCGAAGAGGACCCCACCTTCAAGGTGCACCTGGATCAGGAGACCGGCCAGACCGTCATCGGCGGCATGGGCGAGCTGCACTTGGACATCCTGGTGGACCGCATGCGCCGCGAGTTCAAGGTCGAGGCCAACGTCGGCAAGCCGCAGGTGGCCTACAAGGAGACCATCCGCCGCAAGGTGGAGAACGTCGAGTTCACCCACAAGAAGCAGACGGGTGGCTCCGGTCAGTTCGCCAAGGTCCAGGTCAGCCTGGAGCCGTTCGTCAGCGAGGACGGCGCGACCTACGAGTTCGAGAGCAAGGTCACCGGTGGACGCATCCCGCGGGAGTACATCCCGTCGGTGGACGCCGGTGCGCAGGACGCCATGCAGTACGGCGTGCTGGCCGGCTACCCGCTGGTGAACCTGAAGCTCACCCTGCTGGACGGCGCCTTCCACGAGGTCGACTCGTCCGAGATGGCGTTCAAGATCGCCGGTTCCCAGGTGCTGAAAAAGGCTGCGGCACAAGCACAGCCGGTGATCCTGGAACCGATCATGGCCGTCGAGGTCACCACACCCGAGGACTACATGGGTGATGTGATCGGCGACCTGAACTCCCGCCGTGGCCAGATCCAGGCCATGGAGGAGCGGGCAGGGGCGCGTGTCGTCAAGGCGCACGTGCCGTTGTCGGAGATGTTCGGCTATGTCGGCGACCTGCGGTCCAAGACGCAAGGCCGGGCGAACTACTCCATGGTGTTCGACTCCTACGCCGAAGTTCCGGCGAACGTGTCGAAGGAAATCATCGCCAAGGCAACCGGCGAATAAGCGAAAACCCCGACGAGTAAGCTGACGCGGTTAGCACCGCGGCAAACCAAAGAAAAATCAACACTGCTTTTTTAAGCACCAACAGTCCAGGAGGACAACAAAGTGGCGAAGGCGAAGTTCCAGCGGACCAAGCCCCACGTCAACATCGGGACCATCGGTCACGTTGACCACGGCAAGACCACCCTGACCGCGGCTATCACCAAGGTCCTGCACGACAAGTACCCGGACCTGAACGAGTCCAAGGCGTTCGACCAGATCGACAACGCGCCTGAGGAGCGTCAGCGCGGTATCACGATCAACATCGCGCACGTCGAGTACCAGACCGAGAAGCGTCACTACGCGCACGTCGACGCCCCCGGCCACGCCGACTACATCAAGAACATGATCACCGGTGCCGCCCAGATGGACGGCGCGATCCTGGTGGTCGCCGCGACGGACGGCCCGATGCCGCAGACGCGTGAGCACGTGCTGCTCGCCCGTCAGGTGGGCGTGCCCTACATCCTCGTGGCGCTGAACAAGTCCGACGCCGTCGACGACGAGGAGCTGCTCGAGCTCGTCGAGCTGGAGGTCCGCGAATTGCTGGCCGCCCAGGACTTCGACGAGGAAGCCCCGGTGGTCCGGGTCTCGGCGCTGAAGGCGCTCGAGGGCGACGCGACCTGGGTGAAGTCGGTCGAGGACCTGATGGACGCGGTTGACGAGTCGATCCCGGACCCGGTGCGCGACACCGACAAGCCGTTCCTGATGCCCGTTGAGGACGTCTTCACCATCACCGGCCGTGGCACCGTCGTCACCGGTCGTGTGGAGCGCGGCGTGGTCAACGTGAACGAGGAAGTCGAGATCGTCGGCATCAAGCCCACCAGCACAAAGACCACGGTCACCGGTGTGGAGATGTTCCGCAAGCTGCTCGACCAGGGTCAGGCCGGTGACAACGTCGGTCTGCTGCTGCGTGGTGTCAAGCGTGAGGACGTCGAGCGCGGCCAGGTCGTCATCAAGCCCGGCACCACCACCCCGCACACCGAGTTCGAGGGCCAGGTCTACATCCTGTCCAAGGACGAGGGCGGTCGGCACACGCCGTTCTTCAACAACTACCGTCCGCAGTTCTACTTCCGCACCACTGACGTGACCGGTGTGGTGACGCTGCCGGAGGGCACCGAAATGGTGATGCCCGGTGACAACACCAACATCTCGGTGAAGCTGATCCAGCCCGTCGCCATGGACGACGGTCTGCGGTTCGCGATCCGTGAGGGTGGCCGCACCGTCGGCGCCGGCCGGGTCACCAAGATCATCAAGTAGCGCTCACCGCGCAACCAGACGCAAAATCCCCCGAAAACCGCGGTTTTCGGGGGATTTTGCGTCTTTTGGGCGCGCTAACTTGTGATCGGTATAGGCCGCGCGGCGCTACTCTGTCATCACCTTTTCGGGCGCCTGACCCGAGCACAGTGAGGGGAGAATGCACATGCTCGCGCGGTACATCAAGATGCAGCTGCTGGTGCTGTTGTGCGGCGGCCTGGTCGGACCGATCTTCCTCGTCGTCTACTTCACCCTCGGTTTCGGTCAGTTGCTGTCGTGGATGTTCTACGTCGGCCTGCTGATCACCGTCGCCGACGTGCTGGTGGCGATCGCGTTGACGTATTGGAGCGTCAACAACGCCGCCAAGAACGAAGCGCTCGAACAGTCCGGGGTGCTGGCCCTGGCCCAGATCACCGGTCTGGCCGAGACGGGCACCCGGATCAACGAGCAGCCGGTGGTCAAGGTGCAGCTGCACGTATCGGGGCCCGGGATCGCGCCGTTCGACAGCGAGGACCGGGTGATCGCGAGCGTGACGCGGCTGGGCAACCTGACGGCCCGCAAGCTTGTCGTCCTGGTCGACCCCACCACCAACGAATACCGAATCGATTGGGAGCGAAGCGCTTTGGTCAACGGGCTGGTGCCGGCTCAGTTCACCGTCGAGGAGGACAACCGCACTTACGACCTGAGCGGCCAGGCGGGCCCGTTGATGGAGATCCTGCAACTGCTCAAGGCGAACGGGATTCCCCTCAACCGCATCGTCGACATCAGGTCTAATCCGGGTCTGCGTCAGCAGATTCACGCCGTCGTGCGCAGGGCCGGTCAGCAGCAGGCGGGCCAGGCCGCCCCGTCCGCGGCGCCGCAGGCCTCGATCGCCGACCGGCTGCAGGAGCTTGACTCGCTGCGCGCCAGCGGCGTGGTGAACGACCAGGAGTACGCCAGCCGGCGCGCCCAGATCATCGCCGAGATCTGACGCCGAGATCTGACCGAGCGCCGATCGGCACCGAGCCATCGGGCTACCTAACTAGAACACGTTTCAGTTTCGCTGCTAGCCTGGCAAGCGGCGAAAGGGGACCAGTGGCTGATTCACTTCAAGGGCGGGTGGCTTTCATCACCGGAGCCGCGCGTGCCCAGGGACGTTCGCATGCGATCCGGCTCGCCCGGGAGGGGGCCGACATCATCGCCTCCGACATCTGCGGGCCGGTGTCAGGCACCCTGACCTACCCGCCGGCGACGCCGGAGGATCTTGCCGAGACCGTCCGCGCGGTCGAGGCCGAAGGTCGCAAAGTGCTGGCCCGCCAGGTCGATGTGCGCGACGACGCGGCGGTGCGCCAGTTGGTGGCCGACGGGGTCGAACAGTTCGGCCGCCTCGACATCGTGGTCGCCAACGCCGGGGTGCTGGGCTGGGGCCGGGTCTGGGAACTCACCGACGAGCAGTGGGACACCGTCATCGGAGTCAACCTGACCGGCACCTGGCGCACCCTGCGGGCCACCATCCCCGCCATCATCGAGGCCGGCAACGGCGGCTCGATCGTGGTGGTCAGTTCCGCCGCCGGCCTCAAGGCGACGCCCGGCAACGGCCACTACGCGGCAAGCAAGTTCGGCCTGACCGCCCTGACCAATACCTTGGCGCTCGAATTGGGCGAATACGGCATCAGGGTGAACTCCATCCACCCGTATTCGGTCGACACCCCGATGATCGAGCCCGAGGCGATGATGCAGGTGTTCGCCAAGCATCCCCGATTCGTGCACGCCTTCCCGCCAATGCCCATGCAGTACAAGGGTTTTATGTCACCCGACGAGGTATCCGACGTCGTCGTCTGGTTGGCCGGTGACGGGTCGGGCACCCTGTCCGGCACTCAAATCCCGGTCGACAAGGGCGCGTTGAAGTACTGATTGTCGTCCGTGCTATGAACTCCACGTGAGCACACACGGAATCGTGATCGTCGGCGGCGGGCTGGCTGCCGCCCGGACTGCCGAGCAACTACGCCGCGCGGAGTACGCCGGCCCCGTCACCATCGTCAGCGACGAGGTGCACCTGCCCTACGACCGGCCGCCGCTGTCCAAAGAGGTGTTGCGCAGCGAGATCGACGACACGGCCCTCAAGCCACGCGAGTGGTACGACGAGAAGGACATCACCCTGCGTCTGGGCCAAGCGGCCACCGGTGTCGACACCGCGGCACAGACGGTGACGCTGGCTGACGGAACCTCGTTGGGTTACGACGAACTCGTCATCGCTACCGGTCTGGTGCCGCGGCGGATCCCGAGCCTTCCGGACCTGGAGGGCATCCGGGTGCTGCGTTCCTTCGACGAGTGCATGGCGTTGCGCAGCCACGCGTCCTCCGCCAAGAAGGCGGTGGTGATCGGTGCGGGCTTCATCGGCTGCGAGGTGGCGGCCAGCCTGCGTGGTCTCGGTGTGGACGTGGTCCTGGTGGAACCGCAGCCGACACCGCTGGCGTCGGTGCTCGGCGAGCAGATCGGCGCGCTGGTCACCCGGTTGCACCGGGACGAGGGCGTCGACGTGCGCACCGGCGTCGGGGTGGCCGAGGTCCGCGGCGACGGCCATGTCCAGACTGTGGTCCTCACCGACGGCACGGAACTGTCGGCCGACCTGGTGGTGGTCGGCATCGGCTCGCACCCGGCCACGAGCTGGCTCGAAGGCAGCGGTATCGAGGTCGACAACGGCGTCGTCTGTGACGAGGCCGGGCGTACCAGCGCGCCGCACGTCTGGGCGCTCGGTGACGTCGCCTCCTGGCGTGATGCCACGGGACACCAAGTGCGCGTGGAACATTGGAGCAACGTGGCCGACCAGACCCGGGTCGTGGTGCCCGCACTGCTGGGCCGCGAGGTGCCCTCGGCGGTCGTGGTTCCGTACTTCTGGAGCGACCAGTACGACGTCAAGATCCAGTGCCTCGGCGAGCCCGAAGCCGACGACACCGTGCACATCGTCGAGGACGACGGCCGCAAGTTCCTGGCGTACTACGAACGCGACGGCGCCCTGGTCGGAGTTGTCGGTGGCGGGTTGCCCGGCAAGGTGATGAAGGTGCGGGCCAAAGTGGCCGCAGCGGTGCCGATTTCGGAGATGCTGGGCGCAGAGGGTTAGAACTGCCCCAGATAGAACCGGGAACCCTGGTCATCGGTGCATTCGGCGGACAGGCCGTAGGGCTGACGTGACGGTTCGTCCAGCACGGTGCCGCCGGCTTCGCGAACCCGGGCCACCGCGGCGTCGATGTCGTCCACGGTCCACATCGGCACCGTGACGCGTCGCGGACTGCCGCCCGCCGCGCCCGACATCGGATGGGCGTCCTGCACCTGCCATCCGTCGGCGACGCGGCCCGGCTCGAAGGTCCAGCCCAGCACCCGCCCGTAGAAGTCGCGGAAGCCGGCGGAGTCGGTCACGTCGTAGGTCACGTAGGAGAGCTCGCCAGGGCCAGATCCGTTGAGCGCCGGGCGTTCCCGGCCCGCGACCGGCTCGTACACCGCGAAAGACGCGCCCTGCGGGTCGGTGGCGTCCAGGGTGGTGCCGTGCTCGGTGCGACGGGTTTCGCCGACGCTGCCGCCCGCGCCGGTGATCGCCTCGCGCGCGGCCGCCAGGTCGGTGACGGCGTAGCAGCAGAACAAGCCCGGCGCGGAGCCGGCGCGGATGTCGGTTGGCAACTCGGTGTTGGTCACCCGGTGCGAGGCGGCGTCGACGGTCCACCCCAGCACGTGGGAGTAGAAGGCAGCGGCGCGCTCGACGTCGGGAACCGACAGCGAGATGAAGCCGAGGTCACCCTGCCTGATACCGGGGGTGCTCATCGGTCCGCTCAGCATCCAGCGGTGGCCGAACGGGTCGACGATGGTCGCGTTGCGCGCGCCGTGGCCTTCATAGATCTCCCGCTGCACCGTCGCGCCGTGCTCGCGAGCGCGCCGCAACGCCGCATCGGTGTCGCCGACATGCAGCATCAGGCTGACCGACACCGCTCCCGGCGCGGGACCCCGCAGGCCCAACTCGGGATACTCGTCGGCCAGGTACAGCACACCGTCGCCAATTTCGAGTTCGGCGTGCCCGATCCGCCCGTCGTCCATCACGATTGCTTCACCGACCAGCACGGCGCCGAATGCCGCGGCGTACCAGTCGATCGCGGCGCGGGCGTCCCGCACGCTCAGGTAGGGGAGTGCGGCCGGACGAGGCGGCGCGGCGGAGTCTTGGTTCAATCCGGAAACGGTTGTGGTGGTGCCACTCATCAGAACTCCTTCGGGTAGTGACAGTGCGGACTCCAGCCGTCTGCGCAGCCGCGCGGCGAAGCCCGGATCGGGTTGCACCGGAAGGTCTTCGGTGTGCAGCACGTCGAGCGGATCGCGCTGACTCATGACGTGCCCCCTTCCGGATACTCTTTGCGGAACGCCTTCTTGGCGCGAACC
The DNA here is from genome assembly GCF_030755175.1 of Mycobacterium sp. TY814. Classification (NCBI taxonomy): domain Bacteria; kingdom Bacillati; phylum Actinomycetota; class Actinomycetes; order Mycobacteriales; family Mycobacteriaceae; genus Mycobacterium; species Mycobacterium sp. TY814. The sequence goes on along the minus strand of NZ_JAUFRY010000001.1, from coordinate 1,949,083 downwards.
AGCAGCGCCTCGGTGGCGTGCACGGTGCGCCCGAGCAGTGCGGCGCATTCGCCGACGCTGCAGTCGTCCATGTAGCGCAGGACGAGCACCGCGCGATGTGAGTCGCTCAGCCTGCTCAGCACGCTCTCGGCGACCAACCTGTCCAGTTCGGCGTCCCAGTCCCCGCTGTTCACCGCGGCTGAATCCAGCGGCTCCGCCGGATCGGCGAGCGGCACCGGGTCACGCCGGCGCCGATAGTGGTCGGCCAGTTTGTGCCGCGCCACCCCCATCAGCCAGGGCATGGCGATCGGCGACGGGTCACCGTCACGTGCCGCGGCGCGCGCTGTTTGCAGCCCGGACAGAAAGGTCTCCGAGGTCAGATCCTCCGCGGTTCCGCGATCGCCGCAGCGGCGAAGAAAGTACCCGAAGACCACCGGCAGCGCCTCGTCGTACAACTCCAGCAGCGCGCTCGCGGCGTCGCGCTGGCGGTGCTGTTGGGCGCTCACATCCTTATACGTCGTTGTGGCGGACCGAACTCCGACGGGCTGACCGAAGATTTTTTCCGCACTGCCATCACTGCCAGTGCACCGGTGCGCCGTGGGCGTGGCACTCGGCCAGCACCCGTTCCTCGCCATCCGGCCATGTGGTGGCCCGCACCAGGAACTTCAGCGTGCCCTCCGGACCCTGGCGCGCCGGCTCGAGTGTGAGGTGCGCCAACGGTCTGCGCGTGTCGGCCTGCGCCGCCAGCGCATCGATTCCGGCCCGCACCGTCGCGCGTTCGTCCGGGGAGAGGTACTGCCAGACGATCGAGTGCCACAGCACGGTCAGCGCTCCGTCGGCGAGGGTGAGCCCGGTGACGGCGTCGGCCGCCGTCCGGCGTTCCACCTGGGCCGGTACCTGGCGGGCCACCGCGATGGCGCCGCGCAACCGTTTCAACCGGGCGTGCTGGTCGGGCCACACATAGCTCAGCACGGTCAGCTCCCCGCCGGATTCGGTCACGTCGATAGGCGCGATGTCGTACCCGCGCCGCTCGACGATCTGCAGCGCGCCACCAGGGGGAAGCTGGCCGTGCCAGGCGTCGTCGATGAGCACCGGAGAGTCGGACGGTCCCCAGCGGTTGCCGGCATACCGGTAGTGGTAGTGGTCGGCGCGCAGATTGAGTCCCGCGCTGGTGCCGATCTCGAAAAGCCTTATCGGAAGCCGTGACTCGCCGTTGAGGTGCAGCAGCCCGCCGATCAGCACCGCTGAGCGGCCCACCTCGTTGGTCTGCGGCGGGTGCTGCAGCGCCGCACGCAATTCCACGGCTCGCTCAGCCGCGACGAGCAGGATCTCGGGCCAGGCCCGCTGCGCGTCCCAGCTTCCGCCCGCACTGGGATACCAGCGCCGCAGCTGCCCTGCCCGGCCGTCGAGCACCATCCGGTGCAACCCGCCGAGCAACCGCAGTGGCACCGCCTGACCCGATGAGGCGTCCTCGTGGCCGGCCAGGATCGTCGCGAACACTCCGCCGCTTTCGACGTCGCCGGCCACCAGGTCGAAGAGTTCGCCGTACATCGCCGAACCGGATCGCGCGCAGAATCTGCCCTGCGACCGCAGGGTGTGCAGCAGGTGTTCGGAGTTGCTCACTCGAGTGAGTCCAGGCCCGCGCCGACCACGTCGAACGCGTTCCCGAGGGCCTGCGGCAGCGAAACCGATTCGTCCCGAAGCCAGTGTTCGTAGGCACTCAACGCGACTCCGAGCATCGTCCAGGCGACGGTCTGCGGCATCAGGTCCGTCGCTCTGGCACCCGACCTGCGCGCCACGAAGCCGGCGATCACTTCCCGCCAACCGGCATACATTGTCATCGAATATGCTTGCAGTTCAGCAGTTTCCAGGATCACCCGCATGCGCTGGCGATGGCGGACCGACTCGCATTCGTCGAAGGTGTTGAACGCGAGCAGCGCCCCCCGCAACGCCTCACGTAACGGCACCTGTGGATCCACGCCATCGAGCAGTTCCTGCAGCTGTTCGAGGTGGGCGTCGAAGTCGCCCCACGGGATCGCGTTCTTGGAGGCGTAGTAGCGGAACAGGGTCCGGCGTGCGATCCCGGCGGCATGGGCGACGTCGTCGACGCTGACTTCGGCAAATCCGCGCGCGGCGAACAGGTCGATCGCGACGTCGGTGATGTGCAGCGGTGTCGTCGAGCGGCGCCTGCCCACTCGCGTTCCCTGCAGCATCAGACCCTGCCCTTCCGTTTCGGCACTCGATGCCATATTCTGACCCACGATCGTGATTGTGACCGGCACCACCCATCATTGTCGAACCCCTTCGATGAAAGGCAATCGTCATGGACAACGAAAACCAGACTGAGACCGAACTCGTCACCGAGACGCTGGTGGAAGAGGTTTCCATCGACGGCATGTGCGGGGTCTACTGACGGTGGCCGCGCCCGCGCCGGCCCGGGAGAGCGCGCAGTTCGACCCGGACACTGGCTGGCGCCTGCATCCGCAGGTGGCGATCCGGCCGGAACCCTTTGGGGCGCTGCTGTATCACTTCGGCACCCGCAAACTGTCGTTCCTGAAGAACCGCACCATTCTGACCGTGGTGCGGTCACTGGCCGACCACCCGGACGTGCGGTCCGCTTGCCGTGCCGCCGGAGTGGACGACCCCGACCAGGGCCCGTACCTGCACGCACTGGACGTGCTGGCCCGTTCGACCATGTTGGTACCCCGGGAGGCACAATGACCACCGCAGCCAGAGTCCCCGCACTGATCGAGCAGTTCGAGCGCGGGCTCGACGCGCCGATCTGCCTGACCTGGGAGCTGACGTACGCCTGCAACCTGGCGTGTGTGCACTGCCTGTCTTCGTCAGGCAAGCGCGACCCGGGTGAGCTGTCCACGCGTCAGTGCAAGGACATCATCGACGAGCTCGAGCGCATGCAGGTGTTCTATGTAAACATCGGCGGCGGCGAACCCACTGTGCGGCCGGACTTTTGGGAGCTGGTGGATTACGCCACCGAACACCAGGTCGGGGTGAAGTTCTCCACCAACGGGGTGCGCATCACCCCGGAGGTGGCGGCGCGGCTGGCGGCCAGCGACTACGTGGATGTCCAGATATCTCTGGACGGCGCCACTGCCGAAGTCAACGACGCCGTCCGGGGTCCGGGCTCGTTCGCCATGGCGGTGCGGGCGCTGGAGAATCTCGCCGCCGCCGGGTTCCGCGACGCGAAGATCTCGGTGGTGGTGACCCGGCACAATGTCGATCAGCTCGACGAGTTTGCCGCGCTGGCAAGCCGTTACGGTGCCACTTTGCGCATCACGCGACTGCGGCCGTCAGGGCGGGGCGCTGACGTCTGGGAGGACCTGCACCCCACGTCCGACCAGCAGGTGCAGCTGTACGACTGGCTGGTGGCCAAGGGCGAGGGGGTGCTGACCGGCGACTCCTTCTTCCATCTGGCACCGCTGGGCTCGCCGGGCGCGCTGGCCGGACTGAACATGTGCGGGGCCGGTCGGGTGGTGTGCCTCATCGATCCGGTGGGCGACGTGTACGCCTGCCCGTTCGCCATCCATGACCGCTTCCTGGCCGGAAACGTGTTGTCCGACTCAGGGTTTGGGACGGGTTTCGAAAACGTCTGGAAGAACGCCCCACTGTTCCGGGAGCTGCGCGAGCCGCAGTCCGCCGGAGCGTGCGGCAGTTGCGGGCACTACGACAGCTGCCGCGGCGGCTGCATGGCTGCCAAGTTCTTCACCGGCCTGCCGCTGGACGGCCCGGACCCGGAGTGCGTACAGGGCCACGGTGCGCCGGCGCTGGAAGCCGAGCGTGAGACGCCACGGCCGCGCGTCGACCACTCCCGCGGCAAGCGGCTCAGCGCCCCGGTGCCGTTGACCCTGTCCATGAGGCCGCCATCGCGGCTGTGCAATGAAAGCCCCGTATAACCATGGCAGACCAATGGTTTGAAACCGTCGCGATTGCCCAACAACGCGCTAAGCGACGGCTGCCGAAATCCGTCTATTCGTCGCTTATTTCCGCCAGCGAAAAAGGCGTGACTGTTGCCGACAATGTGGCGGCATTCAGTGAACTCGGATTCGCCCCGCACGTCATCGGGGCGAGCGCGAAACGCGACCTCTCCACCACGGTTATGGGCCAGGACATTTCGATGCCGGTGCTTATTTCACCGACCGGCGTGCAAGCGGTCGATCCGGACGGCGAGGTCGCCGTCGCGCGCGCCGCCGCGGCCCGGGGCACGGCAATGGGGCTGTCCTCGTTTGCCAGCAAGCCGATCGAGGAGGTGGTGGCCGCCAATCCCAAGATCTTCTTCCAGATCTACTGGCTCGGCGGCCGGGACGCGATCGCCGAGCGCGCGGAGCGGGCGCGGGCGGCGGGTGCGGTCGGATTGATCGTCACCACCGACTGGACGTTCTCGCACGGGCGTGATTGGGGCAGCCCCAAGATCCCCGAAGAGATGAACCTGAAGACCATCCTGAAGCTGTCGCCGGAGGCGATCACGAAACCGCGCTGGCTGTGGAACTTCGGCAAGACCATGCGGCCGCCGGACCTGCGGGTGCCCAACCAGGGCCGCCGCGGCGAGCCGGGCCCACCGTTCTTCGCCGCGTACGGCGAATGGATGGGCACACCCCCGCCCACCTGGGAGGACATCGCCTGGCTGCGGGAACTGTGGGGCGGTCCCTTCATGCTCAAAGGCGTGATGCGCGTCGACGACGCCAAAAGAGCGGTGGACGCCGGTGTTTCGGCGATTTCGGTCTCCAACCACGGCGGCAACAACCTGGACGGCACGCCCGCGTCGATCCGCGCGCTGCCCGCTGTGGCCGAGGCCGTCGGCGACCAGGTCGAGGTGCTGCTCGACGGCGGCATCCGCCGGGGGAGTGATGTCGTCAAGGCCGTGGCGCTGGGCGCCCGAGCGGTGATGATCGGGCGGGCCTACCTGTGGGGTCTGGCGGCGGCCGGCCAGGCCGGCGTCGAGAACGTGCTAGACATCCTGCGCGGCGGTATCGACTCCGCGCTGATGGGCCTCGGGCATTCCTCCATTCATGACCTCACCGCCGACGACATCTTGATCCCGTCCGGGTTCACCCGGGAGTTGGGCGTGCGCTGACCGCGCCGTAATCGGCCGGATTACGCATTGTCTGGCCGTATTGCGAAGCCGCCTTTTCCGTGCGCTGCGCTCTACCACAGAGACGGCGCCCCGGGAATGGTCAGTTGCCCGAATCTGGTGCTGGCGTTGCAGTCGTGGCAAACGAGCAGCGATTTCGCCTATCGATCAACATCGCGGAAAAAAAAATCGATAGATAGGGCAACAATCGGTGCACGCCAGGTGAATTCGTCTTACCATCGGCGGGTGCCTGTACACGGCGAACTGGGGGATTCGACGTCGAGCCAACTATCCATATCCGCATCGCCGTCAATATTGATTCCGCTAGGGGCTACCGAACAGCATGGTCCGCACCTGCCTTTGGACACCGACACTCGGATCGCCGCGGCTGTCGCCCGCGCCGTGGGTGAGTGTCTCGACTGGCTGTTGGCTCCCGCGATCGCTTACGGCGCCAGCGGTGAGCACCAGAGTTTCGCCGGAACGATTTCGATCGGCACCGACGCCTTGACCATGCTGTTGCTGGAGTACGGAAGGTCGGCCACCTGCTGGGCCCAGCGGCTGGTGTTCGTCAACGGTCACGGTGGCAACGTCAGTGCGTTGCGGACGGCGGTCGGCCGGTTGCGTGCCGAGGGCCGCGATGCCGGTTGGTGCGCCTGCGCCTGCGCTGGCGGCGATGCGCATGCCGGCCACACCGAAACCTCCGTGTTGCTCCACATCTCGCCGGGCGCCGTGCACACCGACCGCATGCTCGCCGGAAACGAAGCGCCGCTGCGCGAGTTGTTGCCGTCCATGCAACGGGGCGGGGTCGCCGCGGTCAGTCGCATCGGAGTGCTGGGGGATCCGACCACGGCCACCGCGGCCGAGGGGAAGCGGATCTTCGCCGAGATGGTCGACGACTGTGTCCGGCGCATCGACCGGTGGGCCCCTGGTGCGGACGGGATGTTGACGTGACCGCGCCGATGACCCGGCTTCCGGATGGATTCGCCGTGCAGGTCGATCGTCGCGTGCGGGTGCTCGGCGACGGCAAGGCTCTGCTCGGTGGTTCGCCGACCCGCCTGCTGCGGCTGGCGCCTGCCGCTCAGGGCATGCTCTGCGACGGCCGTCTGAAGGTTCGCGACGAGGTCAGCGCCCAGCTGGCCCGCACCCTGCTGGACGCCACGGTGGCCCACCCGCGCCCGGCCACCGGCCCGTCCCACCGCGATGTCACGGTCGTTATCCCGGTGCGGGACAACATAACCGGCGTCCGGCGGCTGGTCGCCTCACTGCGTGGGCTGCGGGTCATCGTGGTGGACGACGGGTCTGCGACCCCGATCGAACTGGAAGACTTCGCCGGAGCGCATTGCGACATCGAGGTGCTGCACCACGTGCGCAACAAGGGTCCGGCGGCGGCCCGGAACACCGGTCTGGCGGCGTGCACCACTGATTTCGTCGCGTTCCTGGATTCCGATGTGGCACCACGCCGCGGCTGGCTCGAAGCGCTGCTCGGCCACTTCTGTGATCCCACGGTTGCACTGGTGGCGCCCCGCATCGTCGGCCTGGCGCAGGATGAGAACGTGATCGCCCGCTACGAGGCGGTGCACTCGTCACTGGATCTGGGTCTGCGCGAGGCGCCGGTGTTGCCGCACAGCGCGGTGTCCTATGTTCCCAGCGCGGCGATCGTGTGCCGGACGTCCGCGATCCGGGGGGTCGGCGGGTTCGACGAGACCATGCACTCCGGCGAGGATGTCGACCTGTGCTGGCGACTGGTCGAAGCCGGCGCCCGGTTACGGTACGAACCCATCGCGCTGGTTGCCCACGACCACCGGACCGAGTTGCGGGACTGGATCGCGCGCAAGGCGTTCTACGGGGGCTCGGCGGCGCCGTTGTCGGTACGGCATCCCGACAAGACCGCTCCGGTGGTGATCTCCGGTTGGGCGTTGACGGCCTGGATCCTCATGTCGCTCGGAACCGGCCTGGCCCAACTGGCCTCGGTCGTCATAGCCGTCCTCACCGGCCGCCGGATCGCCAAGGCCCTGCGTGGTGCCGACTCACCCGTCGAGACCTCCCTGTGGGACGTGGTCGTGATCGCCACCCGGGGACTGTGGTCGGCGGCGCTGCAATTGGCATCGGCGATCTGCCGGCACTACTGGCCGGTGGCCCTGCTGGCGGCGATGCTGTCACGGCACTGCCGGCACGTCGTGGTGGTCGCGGCGATCGTGGACGGGGTGGCCGACTGGTTGCGCCGCCGGGACGCCGTCGGCGAGGACGCCGAACCGATCGGATTGCTGACCTTCCTGCTGCTCAAGCGCATCGACGACCTGGCCTACGGAATCGGCCTGTGGTACGGAGTGGTGCGCGAACGCAACATCGGCGCGCTCAAGCCACAGATCCGGACGTAACCGCCACCTTGACCGCAGCCGCCCGGCACAGCGATGTGCTGATCGTCGGTGCCGGGAGTGCCGGTTCGGTTGTCGCCGAACGCCTTTCCGTCGATCCCAGCCGCACTGTCACGGTGCTGGAAGCAGGTCCCGGACTGGCCGACGCCGACCTGCTGGCGCGCACCCGCAACGGGCTGCAGCTGCCGATCGGTGCCGGCAGCCCGTTGGCCGAGCGTTACCTCAGCACGCTCACCGACCAGCCCGCCCGGCAGGTGTCGTTGGTGCGCGGCAGCACTGTCGGAGGGTCCGGCGCCGTCAACGGCGGCTACTTCTGCCGGGGGTTGCCGGGCGACTTCGAGCGCATGGCGATCCCCGGATGGGCATGGGCCGACGTGCTCGACCACTTCCGGGCCATCGAGACCGATCTCGACTTCGCCACCCCCGCGCACGGCGCTACCGGTCGGATCCCGGTGCGTCGCACGCGCGACCTGACCGGCGTCACCGAAGCCTTTGTCGCCGCCAGCAGCCGGGCAGGCTTCAGCTGGGTCACCGACCTCAACGACGTCGGACCCGAACTGCCCGCGGGGGTGGGCGCCGTGCCGCTCAACATCGTCGAGGGAGTCCGTACCGGCTCCGGGGCGGCATTCCTGTTGCCCGCGCTGCAGCGCCCCAATCTGAGGCTGCTCGCCCGAACCCGGGTGATGCGGCTCCGCCTGGACGGCGCCACCGCCCTAGGTGTGCAGGCGGTGGGGCCGGATGGCCCGGTGGAGCTCACGGCAGACCGAATCATACTGAGCGCAGGCGCAATTCGATCAGCACATCTTTTGATGCTCTCGGGCATCGGCGATCCCACAATGCTGCGCACCGTCGGCGTGAAAGTTGCTGCGGCACTTCCGGTTGGGTTGCGGTGCAGCGATCATCCGGAATGGGTGATGCCGACCAGCTGGGAAGTGGCGTCGGACCATCCGGTGCTGGAGGTGGTGCTCAGCACCGCCGATGGCATCGAGATACGGCCATACACAGGGGGATTCGTAGCTATGACCGGCGATGGCACTGCCGGACATAAGGATTGGCCGCACATCGGTGTGGCGCTGATGCGCCCCCGATCGCGGGGGCGTATCTCCCTGATGTCTGCGGATCCCGACACGCCGCCGCGCATCGAGCATCGCTATGACAGTGAGCCGGACGACGTCGCGGACCTGCGTGCCGGAAGCGAGCTGGCTCGTGAATTCTGCGGCAGCGCAACAGGTCCTGCGGTCTGGTCGACATCACAACATCTGTGTGGCAGTGCTCCGATGGGTGCAGTAGGTGATCAGGATGCAGTGGTGGACAACAAGTGTCGTGTAATGGGTTTCGAAAACCTCTGGGTAATAGACGGATCGATCTTGCCGGTGATCCCCAGTCGCGGACCGCACGCCACCATCGTCATGCTCGGCCACCGCGCGGCCGACTTCGTCCGGTGAGCGGGTGCCCGATCAGCTCGACGCCGGGGCGGCTTCCCCGGCTTCCTGCACGCGAGCCACCGGAGCGGGCGTCAGCGCGGCTGCCGGTACCGCCCGTGCGGCCAGCGGCGCCGGCAGTGCCGACACCGTCGCCGTCTCCTCGATGTCGACGGGCTGTGCGGGGCTCGCGGCCGGCGAGGCTGGACGGATCGCCGGACCCGCCGGGCGCACCGCCCCCGCCGCTACTGCCGCCCCCACCGATCCCACCGGGGTTACCGCCGGCGCCATCGCCGAGCTCACCGGTGCGGCTGCTGCCGCCGAACTGATGGCCATCGTCTGCGCCGCCACCGCGGCCGCCGGCACCGCATGAACACTGTCGCTCAGGACCGAGCGTCCGAGCGTCTGCTGCGGCACGTTGACGGCCTCGGTCTGAACGGCCGACACGTTCGCCGCCTCGGTGACCGCGTAGGACTGGGAGCCCAGATTCATCAGCTGCACGAACTGGTCGTGAAAGGCCGCCGCCTGCGCGCTGAGCGCCTGGAAAGCCTCGGCGTGTGCACCGAACAGCGCCGCGAGTTCCGTCGACACCGCGTCGGTGCCCGCGGGGAGGAACGCACCCGTGGTGGGAAGTACGGCCGCGGCGTTGGCGTCACTGATCGCTGAGCCGATGTTCGCCAGATCCGTTGCTGCCGCGGCCACGTACTCCGGCGCAGCGATTACATACGACATATGGCCCCCCAGCCAAGGATGGATCGTGTTCGACGCCCGTTACGACCTTCCCCCTTTCTGCATGGTAGCCCTACCGGGCGCCGGCCGCGGCGTTTTCGCTCAGCGGGATCCGGCCCGTGTGCGGCCGGCCCGGATTCGCCGAGCCAGCCGCAGTTGGCGCCCGTCGCGCCCGGGAGCCCAGAACCCGATCAGCACGGCGGTCACGGCGACGATGACAGCCATGGTGACCGTCGACGCGTGCATGGCGTCCAGGAAAGCCCGCTGACTCAGCGCCGCCAAAGAATCACCCTGAGGCCCAAGCTTTTTGGCTACCTCGACGGCCGTCGCCAGTGAATCCGCGGCCGGCCCGCGCACCGGTTCGGGGAACGCCGTCAGGGTGGGCAGCAACTCGCGGCTGTAGCGCCCGGCGAGTATCGAGCCGGCCACGGCGATGCCCAGGGCCCCGCCCAGTTCGCGCGCGGTGTCGTTCACGGCAGAGGCCACCCCCTGCTTCTCGTCCGGAACGGCAGCCATGATCGCCGACGTCGTGGGGGCCGTGCACAAACCGATGCCGGTGCTCAGGATCAGCGTGGGCCAGGCGAAATCGAGGTAGGACGAGTGCAGGTCGAGTACGAGCATGCACAGGAAGCCCACCGCCATCATCAGCGTGCCCAGGAACAAGACCAGACGCAGACCCAGTTTCGGTACGTACCACCACGACAGCGCCGAGCAGATACCGAGCGGCACCATGAACGGCCCGAGCGCCACCGCGGTCATCAGGGGCGAGTACCCCATGATCTGCTGGACGTACTGCATGGCGAGAAAGAAGAAGCCGAAGGTGCCCCCGAACAGCACCACGATGGTTGCCACCCCGGTCGCGAAACTCGCGTCGCCGAACAGGCGTACGTCCAGAAGCGGGTGCCGTTTGCGGAATTCGACCACGGCGAACAGCGCGGCGATGGCCGTCCCGAGCATGAGCCCGCCCCATACCTGGATGTCGTCCCAGCCCCGTGTCGGCGCTTGCAGGATCGCGAACACTCCGATCGCGACGGCCGCGCCGATCAGTGCCGCGCCCCACCAGTCGACGCGGGGTGCGTCGTCGTCGCGGGAGGACGAGATCGTGCATGCCATAGCGAAGATCACCAGACCGCCCGCACCCAGCGACCAGAAGATGGCATGCCATTCCCAGAACCGGAGCAGCAGGCCGGAACCGAGCATGCCGACCACCCCGCCGGATCCCGCGGTGCCGGCCCAGATGCCAACTGCCCTGAGCCGCTGCTCTTTTGGATAGGCCACCGTCAGCAGCGACAGCGTGGCCGGCATGACGAACGCGGCGCCCACACCGGCCAGGGCGCGTCCGGCGATGATCTGGGTCGGGGAGTGCAGCAGCGCCGGCGCGATCGAGGCCAGCGAGAAGATCGTCAAGCCCGCGAGCAGCGCGCCCCGGCGGCCATACCGGTCACCGACGGCGCCGGCGGGCAGCAACAGGCAGGCCAGCGCCACGGTGTATCCGTCGACGACCCACGTCAGTTGCGTCTGCGTGGCCGAGGTGGCGACGGCAATGTCCCCGAGGGCGGTGTTCAGCGCCGTCATCGAGGCGACCACCAAGGAGACGCCCAGGCACGCGACGGTCAGCGTCCAGCGCTGCGCCCGGGTACTGGGACCGGCTTCGTTCCTGCGCTCGTCGGTTCGGACTAGGGTCTGGACCATGTGCGGCGCCCCCTCTTGGTGGCGAAGTAGTGACCGAGACTAATGGTCTCGTAGGTAGACCATTGATCTCGTTTCCAAACACGGAGGTGCATCACAATCTCTGAGGGCAGTTACCGGGACCCCCGTCCGGCACGGTCGCGGGCCCGTTTGCTGGAAGCCGCCGCGGCATTGCTGCGCAGCGGGGGACCCAGCGCGGTGACCGTTGACGCGGTGACGCGTGCCGCCAATGTCGCCCGGGCCACCCTCTACCGCCATTTCCCCAGCGGAAATGATTTGCTCGCAGCAACATTCAGCAGTCTCATCCCGGCCGCGCCGATGCCTCCGGCCGAAGGATCGCTGCGCGACCGGCTGCTGGCCCTCGTGCTGGCACAGGCCGACCTCATCGCCGAAGCCCCCGCGGTGCTGACTGCGATGGCGTGGCTGGCGCTGGGCCCCGACCTGCAGCAGCTGCCCGCGCCCGGCCGTTCACTGGGCGCGCAGAACGCGATCACCGGCCTGCGTGAGCGCATCGCTCAGCAGTACGCCGCCCCGTTCGACGCTCTGTTCGACGGCCCGCAGGCTGCCGAACTGGGTGAGGTGGACCGGTCCAGCGCCATCGCCCTGTTGATCGGACCACTGGTGCTGGGCCGGCTGAGCACATTGCCTGACTTCGACTACCGCGAGACGGCGCGCGCCGCGGTCGACGGTTTCCTCGAAGTCCAGTGCCGGCGCGGCGCGGGCCCGGGCCCGGACATCGAATCGACTGGGGCGTGAGCCCCGGCACTACAGGCCGGTCCGGTCCCTGATCCGCTGCCGCACCGCGGCCTTGCCTTCCTCGAGTGTTGCCAGGCCCAGGCGGGTGGCGCTCCACTGGAATTCGTTCTCGAGGATCCATCGGACGTACGCCAGTTCCGAATGCTCCAACAGCTGAATGGCTTCCAACAGCGCTTCCCGCACCGGACGGGCCGGCCTGATCAGACCCCTGAGGGGCGGGAAGCCGCGGAACATCCACTCGCTGAAGTCGGACAACGCGAGGGCCGGAACACGCCTGGGTGCGTCGGGACCGAAGGCTGCCATGAGTTCAGCGGCCAATTCGGCCGGTGGTGCGCCGTTGATCCAGTCGATCATGGGTTGGGCGGCGTCAGGTTCTCCCGGATTCGGTCCCGTCACGGCCTGGCAGCCTACGCCCGCCTGCCGGTGCTGTCAGAAGACCGGGGAGCGGCAGGGAAAAGCGCTGGTAGGGTCGCTGGCGGCGACGGGTCTGGACCGTCCGGCGCAGACCGGGGGCGCTGCACCGCAGGCCGGCCGGCGTTCACGACCCGGGATTTGGCCGACGCGGTGATCTGAGGCATACTGTTCAGGTTGCCTTGCGCCAGGTTTACCCCTGGCCGGGCATACGACCAGCGCCCACCATGGGCGCGTCCGGTCCCCACCTTGGAGCGCGACTATTTCGGCCGCCTACAAGGCTGCGTGCGGGTGACACACCCGACCGCGGGGAGCGGTTGAACCACGACAGGTAAACAGCGGCGCAGTATCCGGCGCAACGCTAGATCGGCCCTCGGCGAGGGTGGTCGATCCGCGCGCCGGGGGGCACCGGGTCCGATACAGGACTCACAGTTCGAGGCTCGAAGTCCGATCACGGGCTGACAGTGTGGGAGAAGAGGTAGGAGAAGCGTGGCGGGACAAAAGATCCGCATCAGGCTCAAGGCCTACGACCATGAGGCTATTGACGCGTCGGCGCGCAAGATCGTCGAGACCGTCGTCCGTACCGGGGCCAGCGTCGTAGGACCGGTGCCGCTGCCGACGGAAAAGAATGTGTACTGCGTCATCCGCTCTCCGCATAAGTACAAGGACTCGCGGGAGCACTTCGAGATGCGTACACACAAGCGTCTGATCGACATCCTCGACCCGACGCCGAAGACCGTTGACGCATTGATGCGCATCGATCTTCCGGCCAGCGTCGACGTCAACATCCAGTAGGAGCTTGGGCAGCAATGGCGAGAAAAGGCATTCTGGGTACCAAGCTGGGCATGACGCAGGTATTCGACGAGAACAACAGAGTCGTGCCGGTGACTGTCGTCAAGGCCGGGCCGAACGTGGTGACCCGCGTGCGTACCCCGGAGCGTGACGGATACAGCGCCGTGCAACTGGCTTACGGCGAAATCAGCCCACGCAAGGTCAACAAGCCGGTCACCGGCCAGTACGCGGCCGCGGGTGTCAACCCGCGCCGGCACCTGGCGGAGTTGCGGCTGGACGACGCGGAGGCGGCGGCCGAGTACGAGGTCGGCCAGGAGCTGACGGCGGAGATCTTCGCCGACGGCGCCTACGTCGACGTCACCGGCACCTCCAAGGGCAAGGGCTTCGCCGGGACGATGAAGCGGCACGGTTTCCGCGGGCAGGGCGCCAGCCACGGCGCCCAGGCAGTGCACCGCCGCCCGGGTTCCATCGGCGGATGTGCCACTCCGGCAAGGGTGTTCAAGGGCACTCGGATGTCCGGCCGGATGGGTAACGACCGGGTGACCGTGCAGAACCTGGTGGTGCACAAGGTCGACGCCGCCAACGGCGTGCTGTTGATCAAGGGCGCGGTTCCCGGCCGCACCGGTGGACTGGTCGTGGTCCGCACCGCGATCAAGCGAGGTGAGAAGTAATGACTCTCAAGATTGACGTGAAGACGCCGGCAGGCAAGGTCGACGGCTCGATCGAGCTGCCCGCCGAGCTGTTCGACGCACCGGCCAACATCGCACTGATGCACCAGGTGGTCACGGCGCAACGCGCCGCGGCACGTCAGGGTACGCACTCGACGAAGACCCGCGGTGATGTCAGCGGTGGAGGCCGCAAGCCGTACCGGCAGAAGGGAACCGGCCGGGCCCGCCAGGGTTCGACCCGGGCCCCGCAGTTCACCGGTGGTGGCGTGGTGCACGGTCCCAAGCCGCGCGACTACAGCCAGCGCACGCCCAAGAAGATGATCGCCGCCGCGCTGCGCGGGGCGCTGTCGGACCGGGCCCGCAACGGACGCATCCACGCGGTCACCGAGCTGGTGGAGGGGCAGACCCCGTCGACCAAGAGCGCCAAGGCGTTTCTGGGCACCCTGACCGATCGCAAGCAGGTTCTGGTGGTCGTCGGCCGGGCCGACGAGGCCGGCGTGAAGAGTGTGCGCAACCTGCCCGGTGTGCATATCCTGCCGCCGGACCAGCTGAACACCTATGACGTGCTGCGCGCCGACGACGTGGTGTTCAGCGTCGAGGCGCTGAACGCCTACATCGCGAGCAATACCGCCAACACCGCCAATGCGGCGTCTTCCGAGGAGGTTTCGGCCTGATGGCGACCATCGCTGACCCCCGCGACATCATCCTGGCGCCGGTCATCTCCGAGAAGTCCTACGGGCTGCTGGACAACAACGTGTACACGTTCGTGGTGCACCCCGACTCGAACAAGACGCAGATCAAGATCGCTATCGAGAAGATCTTCGCCGTCAAGGTCGCCTCGGTGAACACCGCGAATCGGCAGGGCAAGCGCAAGCGCACCCGGTCCGGTTACGGGACGCGCAAGAGCACCAAGCGCGCCATCGTCACCCTGGCACCGGGCAGCAAGCAGATTGACCTGTTCGGAGCCCCGGCCTAGGGCCGAGCGCGAGAGAAAGATCTGATTAGACATGGCAATTCGCAAGTACAAGCCGACGACCCCGGGTCGTCGCGGCGCCAGCGTGTCGGATTTCTCCGAGATCACCCGATCGACTCCGGAGAAGTCGCTGGTTCGCCCGCTGCACAGCAAGGGCGGCCGTAACGCGCACGGGCGGATCACCACCCGTCACCAGGGTGGCGGCCACAAGCGCGCCTACCGGGTGATCGACTTCCGTCGCAACGACAAGGACGGCGTCAACGCCAAGGTCGCGCACATCGAGTACGACCCGAACCGCACCGCCCGGATTGCGCTGCTGCACTTTCTGGACGGGGACAAGCGCTACATCATTGCGCCGAACGGTCTCTCGCAGGGCGACATCGTCGAGTCGGGCGCCAACGCCGACATCAAGCCCGGCAACAACCTGCCGTTGCGCAACATCCCGGCCGGCACCTTGGTGCACGCGGTGGAGTTGCGGCCCGGCGGCGGTGCCAAGCTGGCGCGTTCGGCCGGCTCGAGCATCCAGTTGCTCGGCAAGGAAGCCACCTACGCCTCGTTGCGCATGCCCAGCGGTGAGATCCGCCGAGTCGACGTCCGCTGCCGCGCGACGGTCGGCGAGGTGGGTAACGCCGAGCAGGCGAACATCAACTGGGGCAAGGCCGGTCGTATGCGGTGGAAGGGCAAGCGCCCCTCCGTCCGTGGTGTGGTGATGAACCCGGTCGACCACCCGCATGGTGGTGGTGAGGGTAAGACCTCCGGTGGTCGTCACCCCGTCAGCCCGTGGGGCAAGCCCGAGGGCCGTACCCGCAATCCGAACAAAGCCAGTAACAAGCTCATTGTCCGACGCCGGCGTACCGGCAAGAAGCACGGCCGGTAGGAGTAACCAACCATGCCACGCAGCCTGAAGAAGGGTCCGTTCGTCGACGACCATCTGCTCAAGAAGGTCGACGTGCAGAACGAGAAGAACACCAAGCAGGTCATCAAGACCTGGTCGCGACGGTCGACCATCATTCCGGACTTCATCGGCCACACGTTCGCGGTGCACGACGGCCGCAAGCACGTGCCGGTGTTCGTCACCGAATCGATGGTGGGTCACAAGCTGGGGGAGTTCGCGCCCACCCGCACCTTCAAGGGACACATCAAGGACGACCGGAAGAGTAAGCGGCGATGAGTACTACCACTGAATATCCGTCGGCGACCGCGGTGGCGCGGTTCGTGCGGGTGTCGCCCACGAAAGCGCGCCGCGTCATCAACCTGGTGCGTGGCCGTTCGGTGGCTGACGCCCTCGACATCCTGCGCTGGGCGCCGCAAGCGGCCAGCGAGCCCGTGGCCAAGGTGATCGCCAGTGCCGCGGCCAACGCGCAGAACAACAACGGTCTGGACCCCACCACCCTGGTGGTGGCCACGGTGTATGCCGACGAGGGCCCGACCGCCAAGCGGATCCGCCCCCGCGCGCAGGGCCGTGCGTTCCGGATCCGGCGGCGCACCAGCCACATCACGGTGATCGTCGAGAGCCGGCCGAGCAAGGACGAGCGTTCCTCGAAGTCGTCGCGCACCCGGCGGGCCGAGGGCAGTAAGGCCGCCGCCAAGGCACCCGCCAAGAAAGCGGCGGCCAAAGCGCCCGCCAAGAAGGCACCCGCAAAGACTGCTGAGGCTTCTGAAGCGAAGGGAGGCTCAGACTAGTGGGCCAGAAGATCAATCCGCACGGCTTCCGCCTGGGCATCACCACCGACTGGAAGTCCCGCTGGTACGCCGACAAGCAGTACTCCGAGTACGTCAAGGAGGATGTGGCGATCCGGAGGCTGCTGTCGTCGGGTCTGGAGCGGGCCGGCATCGCCGACGTGGAGATCGAGCGGACCCGCGACCGGGTCCGGGTCGACATCCACACCGCACGGCCGGGCATCGTCATCGGCCGCCGTGGCACCGAGGCTGACCGCATCCGCGCCGACCTGGAGAAGCTGACCAAGAAGCAGGTCCAGCTGAACATCCTCGAGGTGAAAAACCCGGAGTCGCAAGCACAATTGGTGGCTCAGGGCGTCGCAGAGCAGCTCAGCAACCGGGTGGCGTTCCGCCGGGCGATGCGCAAGGCCATTCAGTCGGCCATGCGCCAGCCCAACGTCAAGGGCATCCGGGTGCAGTGCTCGGGCCGTCTCGGCGGCGCTGAGATGAGTCGCTCGGAGTTCTACCGCGAAGGTCGCGTTCCGCTGCACACCCTGCGGGCGGACATCGACTACGGCCTGTACGAGGCCAAGACCACCTTCGGCCGGATCGGCGTGAAGGTCTGGATTTACAAGGGCGACATCGTCGGAGGCAAGCGCGAATTGGCCGCTGCCGCGCCGGCCGCCGACCGTCCGCGGCGTGAGCGGCCGTCGGGCACCCGTCCGCGCCGCAGCGGCGCCTCGGGCACCACGGCGACCGGTACCGACGCGGGCCGGGCAGCCGGCGGCGACGAAGCCGCGGCTCCGGCCGACGCCGGAACTGCGGCACCCGCAGAAGCGCAGAGCACGGAGAGCTGAATCATGTTGATTCCCCGCAAGGTTAAACACCGCAAGCAGCACCACCCGCGCCAGCGCGGTATCGCCAGTGGCGGCACCGCGGTTAACTTCGGCGACTACGGCATCCAGGCGCTCGAACACGCCTACGTCACCAACCGGCAGATCGAGTCCGCTCGTATCGCCATCAACCGGCACATCAAGCGTGGCGGCAAGGTGTGGATCAACATCTTCCCCGACCGGCCGCTGACCAAGAAGCCCGCCGAGACCCGAATGGGTTCGGGTAAGGGTTCGCCGGAGTGGTGGGTGGTGAACGTCAAGCCCGGACGAGTGCTGTTCGAGCTGAGCTACCCGAACGAGCAGATCGCCCGTGCGGCGCTCACCCGAGCGATCCACAAGCTGCCGATCAAGGCACGCATTGTTACCCGAGAGGAGCAGTTCTGATGGCAGTGGGAATTTCCCCTGGCGAACTGCGCGAGCTCACCGACGAGGAGCTGCAGGAGCGGGTCCGCGAATCGAAGGAAGAGCTGTTCAACCTGCGCTTCCAGATGGCGACCGGCCAGCTGAGCAACAACCGCCGGCTCCGCACGGTGCGTCAGGAGATCGCGCGCGTCTACACGGTGCTGCGGGAACGAGAACTGGGTCTGGCTAGCGGCCCCGATGGGTCTGACGGTAAGGAATCGTGATGGCAGAGGCGAAGAAAGCGGCTCCCAAAGCGGACGCCCCCGCAAAAGACAAGGGCCCCAAGCACACTCCGGCCAACCCCAAGCCGCGCGGTCGTCGCAAGACCCGCATCGGCTACGTGGTGAGCGACAAGATGCAGAAGACCATCGTTGTCGAGCTCGAGGACCGTGTGCGGCACCCGTTGTACGGCAAGATCATTCGGACGACGAAGAAGGTCAAGGCCCACGACGAGAACAGCATCGCCGGCATCGGCGACCGCGTCTCGCTGATGGAGACACGGCCGCTCTCGGCGACCAAGCGCTGGCGCCTCGTCGAGATCCTCGAGAAGGCCAAGTAGCTCTCGCGAGCAGACGCACAAGCCCCCGTTTCAGCGGCGAAACGGGGGTTTTTGCTTCTCTCACACAGCATTTCGCGGGCGGGGTGTAAAACCCGTCCACCGATCGGGGGACAGCAGAAACCACCCCATCCACGGCTCATCAGGGGACATCGCCGGCGGAGTTGAATCGTTAGTTTCGAATTGCACGATTCAACCAGCGAATTGAAGGAGAAGTTATGTCCCACGAGATGTTGTTCGGCGAGCACGAGATCGTCTACACGGCGCCGATTTACAGCGCGACCGACGTCTGCGAGTAGAGACGCCGAGTTGGTTGCTACCGACCCCGGCGGTGCCTGCGCACGTCGGGGTCATCGGTAGCTTCGGCCCGAGCCCGAACGGATCTGCATGACAATCTGCTCAACGCCCAGCCTGCTCGGTGTGGACCTCACCGACCCGGACAATTTCGCCGACGGCTTCCCGTATGACATCTTCGAGTCCCATCGCCGTGAGGCGCCGGTGTTCTGGCATGAGCCCACCGAGCACACGCCCGATGACGAAGGCTTCTGGTCGGTCGCAACGTACGCCGAAACCATTGCCGTGCTGCGTGATTCGACGACGTACTCGTCAGAGACCGGCGGTAAGCGGCCGTTCGGCGGCACCTTGCTGCAAGACTTCCCGGTGTCCGGCCGGCTTATCAACATGATGGACGACCCGCGGCACGGCGCTATCCGGCGGTTGGTCAGCTCCGGTCTGGGGCCCCGGGTGATCGGCCGGATCGAGGACGACCTGCGTCGCCGGGCGCGCCGGTTGTTCGATCAGATCAAACCTGGCGAGGTATTCGACTTCGCCGTCGACGTCGCAGCCGAACTGCCCACGCAGATGATCTGCATTCTGCTCGGGGTGCCCGAGGTCGACCGGCACTGGCTGTTCGAAGAGATCGAGGCCGGCCTGAACTTCCGCGGCTCCCGCACGGAGTTCGTCTCATGGATCTACGGCACCGACGCACAGTCCCGGCGCGACGAATACGGACGTGAGCTGATCGCGCGCAAGCGGGCCGCGCCGGCCGACGACATGTTGTCGATCGTGGCCAACGCCACCGTCGACGGCAGGCCGTTCATGTCGGACGAAGAGGTGTATCTGTTCTTTCATCAGCTGTTCAGCGCGGGCAGTGACACCACCCGCAGCGTCACCTCCGTCAGCCTGCTCGCCCTGGCCGAACAGCCCGATCAATGGCGCCGGCTTCGCCACGACATCAGCATGTTGCCCACGGCGATCGAGGAATTCGTGCGATGGACGACTCCGTCACCGTCCAAGCGGCGCACCGCCACTCGTGACGTCACCCTCGCCGGGCACCGCATCGAGGCGGGCCAGAAGGTACTGGTCTGGGATGCCTCGGCCAACCGCGACCCCAGGGTGTTCGACCGGGCCGACGAATTCGACATCACCCGAAAGCCCAATCCGCATCTGGGGTTCGGGCAGGGCGTGCACTATTGCCTGGGCGCCACCCTGGCCCGCCTGGAGCTGCGGGTGTTCTTCGAGGAACTGTTGCCGCGGTTCGAGGGCATCGAGGTGGTAGCGCCGCCGCAGTGGGTCGGCAGCAACCGGCGCAACGGGCTGAGCAGTTTGATGGTCCGGATGCACTGACGCCAACCCCGGGAGATGCCCGCAGAATCTCAGCCGATTACTACCTAGCGCGTGTAATGTCCTCGGTCGTTCGGGTGGTCAATACAACGGTAAGGCTGGCGGTATATGACGGGGCAGTCGAGTCAATTCCAGGGCAAGATCGAGCTGGACATTCGTGATTCGGAACCGGACTGGGGCCCCTACGCGGCGCCGACCGCGCCCGAGAATGCGCCCAACATCCTGTACCTGGTATGGGACGACACCGGGATCGCGACCTGGGACTGCTTCGGCGGACTGGTGGAGATGCCGGCGATGACGCGGATCGCCGAGCGCGGCGTGCGCCTGTCGCAGTTCCACACGACTGCCCTGTGCTCCCCGACCCGCGCGTCGCTGCTCACCGGCCGCAACGCCACCACCGTCGGCATGGCCACTATCGAAGAGTTCACCGACGGCTTCCCCAACTGCAACGGGCGTATCCCGGCCGATACCGCATTGCTCTCCGAGGTGCTTGCCGAGCACGGCTACAACACCTACTGCGTGGGTAAGTGGCACTTGACGCCGCTGGAGGAGTCCAGCATGGCCGCCACCAAACGGCACTGGCCGACTTCGCGCGGCTTCGAGCGCTTCTACGGTTTCATGGGCGGCGAGACCGACCAGTGGTACCCCGACCTGATGTACGACAACCATCCGGTGAACCCGCCTGCCACCCCGGAGGAGGGCTATCACCTGTCGAAAGACCTCGCGGACAAGACGATTCAGTTCATCCGCGACGCCAAGGTGATCGCGCCCGACAAACCGTGGTTCAGCTACGTCTGCCCCGGCGCCGGTCACGCGCCGCACCACGTCTTCACCGAATGGGCCGACAAATACGACGGTGTGTTCGACATGGGCTACGAGAAGTACCGCGAGATCGCGCTGGAAAAGCAGAAGGCGATGGGCATCGTGCCGCCCGACACCGAGTTGTCGCCGATCAACCCCTACCTCGACGTCAAGGGGCCCAACGGCGAGCAGTGGCCGCTGCAGGACACGGTGCGGCCCTGGGATTCCCTGAACGACGAAGAGAAAAAGTTGTTCAGCCGGATGGCCGAGGTGTTCGCCGGCTTCCTCAGCTACACCGATGCGCAGATCGGGCGGATCCTCGACTACCTGGAAGAGTCCGGCCAGCTCGACAACACCATCATCGTGGTGATTTCCGACAACGGGGCCAGCGGCGAAGGCGGCCCGAACGGATCGGTCAACGAAGGCAAGTTCTTCAACGGCTACATCGACAGCGTCGAGGAGAGCATGAAGCTCTTCGATCAGCTCGGCGGACCGCAGACCTACAACCACTACCCGATCGGGTGGGCGATGGCCTTCAACACGCCCTACAAGCTGTTCAAGCGCTACGCCTCGCACGAGGGTGGGATCGCGGACACCGCAATCATCTCCTGGCCCAACGGCATCGCCGCGCACGGCGAGGTCCGGGACAACTACGTCAACGTCAGCGACATCACGCCGACCGTCTACGACCTGCTGGGCATGACGCCGCCGGATACCGTCAAAGGCATTCCGCAGAAGCCGCTGGACGGAGTGAGTTTCAAGGCGGCCCTTGATGATTCGGGCGCGGACACCGGTAAGAAGACCCAGTTCTACACGATGCTGGGCACCCGCGGGATCTGGCATGAGGGATGGTTCGCCAACACCGTCCACGCCGCCACCCCGGCCGGCTGGTCGCACTTCGACGCCGACCGCTGGGAGCTGTTCCACATCGAAGCCGACCGCAGTCAGTGCCACGACCTGGCCGCCGAGCAGCCGGAGAAGCTCGAGGAACTCAAGGCGCTGTGGTATTCCGAGGCCGAGAAGTACAACGGACTGCCGCTGTCGGACCTCAACATCATGGAAACCATGATGCGGTCGCGGCCCTACCTGGTGGGCGAGCGGGACAGTTACGTCTACTACCCCGATTGCGCTGACGTCGGCATCGGCGCCGCCGCGGAGATCCGTGGCCGCTCCTTCGCCGTGCTGGCCGACGTGACGGTGGACACCACCGGGGCCGAAGGAGTGCTCTACAAACAGGGCGGAGCGCACGGCGGGCACGTACTGTTCATCCAGGACGGCCGCCTGCAATACGTGTACAACTTCCTCGGCGAACGCCACCAGCAGATCCAGTCCAACGGCCCGATTCCGTTGGGCCGGCACCTGTTCGGTGTCCGCTACGAGCGGACCGGCACCGTCGCCGACAGCCATACGCCGATCGGCACCGTGACGCTGTATTTCGACGAACACCCCGTCGGCACGCTTCCCGACGTCGTCACCCATCCCGGAACGTTCGGGCTGGCCGGTGCCGGTATCACGGTGGGCCGCAACGGCGGCTCGGCGGTGTCCAGCAAGTACAAGGCGCCGTTCGTGCTCACCGGGGCCAGCGTCGCCGAGGTGACCATCGACCTGTCGGGCCGGCCCTACGAAGACGTGGAAAAGGATCTTGCGCTTGCCTTTTCGCGCGACTGAGATGTCGGCGAGACGGCTGGTGGCCCTGGTTTGCCTGCTGGGTGCGCTGACCGGTTGCCAAACCCACGGCGGAGGCTCGGGGGCCGCGCCACCGCATCCGGACCCAGCCGAACCGGTGCCCGGCATCGCGCCGACCCACCCCGACCGCATACCGCCGGACGACGCGGCCTGCGTCGTCGCACCGACCGGCGACGGCGAGCCCACCGTGGCGACGGTGTCCGACCCGGAGGCGCCCCGGATCACGATCAGCGTGCCGCGCGGCTGGACTTCAGCTCCCGGCGCTGGTGACACGGCACTGACGGCGAGCGGTCCCGACACCCTGTCGGCGACGGTGACCATCGCGGCCACCGACCTGACGCCCGAAAGCGCGTTCCTGCGCCACACGGCGACGGCCGGCGGTGCCCTGCCGCGGCTGAAGTTCTCGATAACCGGTTCGCCGTTCTGTGGCTACAGCAGTCAGCAACTCACCGGCACACTGCAAGGGCCCTCCGGCGGAATCGACTTCGCCGATCGGGTCACCCACATCTGGACCAACACCAGGCAATATTTGGTGACCATCCATGTGCAAGCGCACGTGGGCACGCCCGGTTTCAAGGAGGCGAGGTCCAGTTTGACCCAGGACTTCGCGGTCGTCATACCCTGAGGTGGTGCTGACGGAGCTGGTTGAACTTCCGGGCGGGTCCTTCCGGATGGGGTCGACGAGCTTCTATCCCGAGGAAGCGCCGATCCACACCGTGACCGTGGCCCCGTTCGCGGTGGAGCGTCACCCGGTGACCAATGCGCAATTCGCCGAATTCGTAGACGCCACAGGCTATGTGACGGTGGCGGAGCAGGCGCTGGACCCGGCGCTGTATCCCGGCGCCAACCCGGCGGACCTGGTTCCGGGGGCGATGGTGTTCCGGCCGACGGCGGGTCCGGTCGATCTGCGCGACTGGCGGCAGTGGTGGGACTGGGCTCCGGAAGCCTGCTGGCGCCGGCCGTTCGGGGCAGGCAGTGATGTACTTGACCGGCCTGAGCATCCCGTCGTGCAGGTGGCCTATCCCGATGCGGCAGCCTACGCCCGCTGGGCCGGACGGCGGCTGCCGACCGAGGCCGAATGGGAGTACGCGGCCCGCGCCGGAGCGACGGGGACTTACGCATGGGGGGACGAAGAGAAGCCCGGTGGCCGGCTGATGGCCAACACCTGGCAGGGCAGGTTCCCGTATCGCAACGACGGTGCGCTGGGCTGGATCGGCACCTCGCCGGTGGGGACGTTCCCGGCCAACGGCTTCGGCCTGGTCGACATGATCGGCAACGTCTGGGAGTGGACGACGACCGAGTTCAGCGCACACCACCGAATCTCGCAGCCGCCCAAGTCCTGTTGCACGCCGACCGGTCCGGCCGATCCGACAGTCAGCCAGACCCTCAAAGGCGGATCGCACCTGTGTGCGCCGGAGTACTGCCACCGCTACCGGCCCGCCGCGCGATCGCCGCAATCGCAGGACACCGCAACCACCCATATCGGCTTCCGGTGCGTGTTGGATTCAAAGTCGCACTGAACAAATGCGTGTATGTGTCGCTCGGTGCCTGGTCGCCGGTTAGTGTGTGACGAGTTTCACCGACCTCGCCCGTGTTGTCACCGAAAGGCCGCGACCGATGAGCCACCAGGCCCCGCCGCCCGCACCCCCGGCACCGCCCACCCCGTCGGCGCCGGCATCGCCGCCGCCGAAGTCTTCCTCGCGGGGCAGGCGCATTCTGATCGACCTCGGCGTGATTCTGGCCGTGGTTGTGGTCTACGTGCTCTCGCTGGTCGGTGTGCACCTGCTGGCCACCTCGGCCGAAGGACTTCCCGAGCCGGACTTCGGCACCACCGACGACACCGTGGTGCAGGTCAAGGTCGAGGAGCTGGACACGGTCAACAACCGCCTCAAGGTGAGTGTGCTTGTCGTTCCGGAGGATTCGAAGTTCGACAAGAAGTTCCACGTGTTGACCCAGGATCTGACTGTCCGGATGTATCCGGAGAACGACCTGGGCGACCTGCAGTACCCGGTCGGCAAGTCGCCGGCGCAACAGGCCACCTACCTGGACGCGGAAGGCGATCCGGCCAACTGGCCCTTCGACTCCTACAGCACCGGCACCATCTCCGCGCAGGTCTTCGGCGGGACTGGGGAGAACCGCTCGGTCGAGGACGCGCGCGTCGAGGTGATCGGATCGGTGGGCGGCTGGGACGTGACCGTGCGACGGGTCGGTGAATCCACTCAGAGCTCCCCGCGGCCCGACAACGTGATCATCACCTTGCACCGGTCCAAGAGCACGCTGATCTTCGACGTCGGCATCGTGCTGGTACTGCTCGCCCTGCCCGCCCTGGCGCTGTGGGTGTCCATCCCGATGGCGTTGGGCAAGAAGAAGTTTCTGCCACCGTTCGTGTCGTGGTTCGCCGCCATGCTGTTCGCGGTGGTGCCATTGCGAAATATCTTCCCCGGGAAGCCGCCGGAAGGGTCATGGGTCGACCAGGCCATCACGCTGTGGGTGCTGCTCGCACTGATCGTCGCGATGACGCTGTTCATCCTGGCCTATCGAAAACAGTCGGACTGAGGTCCGCCCCGGGACTTCACTCCGCCTGCAGCGAGCCGCCCACCGCGCCGATCGCGTCGACGGCCTCGGACACCCTGGCCTGGAATCCGGGCGGCAGCGGGATGTAGCCGACCCTGTTCAGGTCGACCTGACCCGGCCCGATCGCGGCCTGCAGGAACGCTTTGACCGCGAGTGCGACATCGGCTGTGGGGTACTTGGAGCAGACGATCTCGTAGGTGGCCAGCACGATCGGGTATACGTCCGGTTGGGCCGGGTTGTAGAACGACGAGATGTCGAGCACAAGATTGTTGCCCTCGCCGACGATCTTGGCCCCGCTGATGGTCTTCCCGACGGTGTCGGTGCCGATCCGCACCGGCCGCAGCGACCGGCGGCTGGCGGGTGTCTTGATCTCTGCGGCGTAGAGACCTTGTTCGAGCGCGAAGGACAATTCGTTGTAGCTGATCGCACCCTCGGTGGTCTTGACCAACTCCGCCGTGCCCTTGTTGCCGACGGCGCCGATGCCGATGCCGCCGTTGAATGCCTTGCCGGTGCCTTGTTTCCACGCGCCGGCCGACGCGGCGTTCAGATAGGACTGGAAGTTGTCGGTGGTGCCGGACGCGTCGCTGCGGTAGACGACGCGGATGTCTTCGGCCGGCATCGACGCGTTCAGCGCGGTGAGCGCGGGGTCGTCCCAGCGCGTGATGGTGCCGTTGAAAATTCTGGCGAGGGTGGGTCCGTCGAGCACCAGGGTGTCCACGTTGGCCAGGTTGTACGTGATGGCCATGGGGCCGAACACTACGGGAAGGTTCCAGGCATCGGCCCCGCCGCACCGCTCTTTGGCGGCGGCGTACTGGTCACCTGACAGGGGCGTGTCCGAGCCGGCCAAATCGGTCTTGCCGGAGAGGAATTCGTTGATCCCGGCGCCGGAGCCGATGGCGTTGTAGTTGAGCGTCTGTTGGGTGCAGGCCTTGTGGTAGGCATCGACGAACCGTGTCATTGCATGGGCCTGTGCGGTGGAGCCGCTGGCGAGCAGCGTCTGCTTACCGCCGCAGTCCACCTTGGCCCCGCTGACGTAGGGGAGAGTGGCCTGCGCGGTGGTGCAGGCTGAGAGCACCAGCGCACCCGTGGCCAGCAGGCTGACGGCAGACGGTCGGAGCACACTGACATTTACAACTGCCGGAATAGGCCTACAGGCAAACGCCCGGTGAACCGATAGCCCGCTCTGGATGAACGTCTGGCGTGCCGCGGCGGGCAGCGGATCCGGCCCCTGGATTGCCGCCAGATGTATTGCGGGTGAACGTAATTCAGTCGAGGCGCGGGGGTTCGGTGAGTTCGCTAGCATCTGACTGCGCCTCGACGGAGGCGGCGTGGTGAGCGGAGGTGCGTAGTGACCACCGAAGCCCCACCCACCCCTACGCCGGAGAAACCCACCCCGGCAGCGGAGAAGCCGCCCAAGAAGAAGAAGAAGAAGCCGGCGGGCAGGAAGCAGC
Organism: Mycobacterium sp. TY814; assembly: GCF_030755175.1. Taxonomy (NCBI): domain Bacteria; kingdom Bacillati; phylum Actinomycetota; class Actinomycetes; order Mycobacteriales; family Mycobacteriaceae; genus Mycobacterium; species Mycobacterium sp. TY814. Next base: position 1,922,559 of record NZ_JAUFRY010000001.1, on the reverse strand, counting down.
AGAAGCCCCGCATCCTGGTGGGCATCATCATCCTGACGGTCATCGTCATCTTCTATGTCCTCTCGCTGGTCGGCGTTCACTTCCTGCAGAGGTCAGAGGGGCCGCTGCCGCCGCTGGACCTCAGCCAGGGTGGTGGCGATGCCACGATCGTGCAGCTGCGCCTCGAGGAGCTGAAGCCGGTAGCCAACCGGCTGACCGTGGCTGTGCTTGTCTATCCGAGCATTTCGTCGTACGACAACCGCTTCGACGTGCTGGGCACCGACGTCGCGGTGCGGCTGTATCCCACCAGCGACCTGGGCGACCTGCACTACCCGAAGGGCAAGGCGCCGGCACAGCTGATCACCACCGTGGAAGCCCACGGCGATCCCGGCAACTGGCCTTTCGACTCCTACCGCACCGAACCGATTGCCGCCGACGCGTTCGTGGGCCCCGGTGACAACCTGAAGAAGGTGCCTGCCCGCGTGGAGGTGACCGGATCGCTCGATGGGTGGGAGATCAGCGTCAACCGCGTGCATGATCCCGCCGCGCTTCCCACCTCACGCGCCATGGACAACGGAAACGTCGTCATCACTTTCAAAAGGGCCAAGGGCCCGCTGATCTTCGACCTGGGCATCTGCCTGGTGCTCATCGCGCTGCCCACCCTGGCCCTGCTGGTGGCCGTCCCGATGGCTCTGGGCAGGAGGAAGTTTTTGCCGCCGTTCGCAACCTGGTACGCCGCAAACCTGTTCGCCATCGTCCCGCTGCGCAACATCCTTCCGGGCGCTCCGCCACCGGGCTCGTGGATCGACCAGGCCATCGTGCAGTGGGTGCTGATCGCGCTGGTGACCGCGATGAGCCTGTACATCGTCGCTTGGGTCCGGCAGGGAGACTGATCTACCATCTGACTTCGTGTCTCCCGACGCTGCCACGCCTGAGTCGGAAGCTCCCGAACGCAAACACATGTCGGTGCGAAAGCACCTGCTGCTCGACTCGTCGATTCTCATCGGCTTCGTCGCGTTCTACACCTTCACCCTCCTGAACTATCAGTGGCTGGCGCCGCACCCGCTGCCCAAAGTGGACCTGCGATCCCCCAAGGACACCGTGGTGAAGGTGCACATCGACAACCTGCGCAACAAAGACAACCTGCTCGACGTGACGCTGGTGCTCAAGCCGAACGAAGCGATCGTCAACAAGAAGACCGGCCGACTCACTACCGGCACCGCGGTGCGCTTCCCCCTGCAGGACGACATGGGGGAGGTGACCTACGACCTCGACACTGCGCCCGAACCCAAAAACACCACCATCGAGGCGCGCGGTGAGCCGCGCAACTGGCCGTTGGACACCTACACCACCGACCCGATCCGGGCGGAGTGGCTGGTCGGTGCCGGCGACGACCGCCACTACGAAGCCGCCAAGATCGAGGTGGACGGATCGGCGGACGGTTTCGACATCGACGTGGCCCGGGTTGAAGACAGCCCCAACGACGTCGTCATCACGCTGAAGCGGACCAGGGCGCAGCGGATCTTCGACATCGGTATCTGCCTGGTGCTCATCACGCTTCCGGCGGTGGCGTTGTTCGTCGCCATCCAGATGGTGACGCGCCGGCGGCCGTTCCTGCCGCCGTTCGGCACCTGGTACGCGGCAATGCTGTTCGCGGTGGTGCCGTTGCGCAACTTCCTGCCCGGCTCGCCGCCGACGGGTGCCTGGATCGACCAAGGGTTGGTGATCTGGGTGTTGCTGGGATTGGCCGCCGCCATGGTGATCTACATCGTGGCGTGGTATCGAGACCGGGCCTGAGGGCCGACGAGCAAGGGCATAAAGTCCTTAAGGGCGCACCTTTTGCTGCTGTGTTAACCCAGGTGAAGGGTTATGTTACGGCCGTGTAGCACGTTGTATCAAAGGCTGCTAGCAAACAAATCTGTTGCTAATCTGCCGCAGTGACAGTGCACAGGGAACTCGCATCGGCGGGGACTCGGCCCGAAGACGCGGATTCCGAGTTCGGCCCGGATTCGGAGTTCGACATCGCCAAGACATTCGCGTTGCCCGCGCACAGCCCCGAGGACGCCGCCCTCAGGGGGCGCCGCCGCCACCTGGTACTCGACGTCTCCGTCGTCGTGAGCGTTGTCGTCGTCTACCTGCTGTCGCTGTTCGGCTACCACCTGCTGGCCACCTCGCCCGGACCGCTGCCGGAGCCCGACATGACGACCACGGACAACAGTGTGGTTTTGGTGCGCATCGAGCAACTGCACGCCGTCGAACATCGTCTGGACGTGAAAGTACTTGTCAAACCCGATGATTCGATGATCGACCCGCGGTTGAACGTGTTGAACACCGATACCTCGGTGCGCTTTTTCCCGCAGAACGACCTGGGTGATCTGCAGTACCCGGTGGGGAAGTCGCCGGCACAGGTGGCGACCACCATTCCGGCGCACGGCGAGCCTGGCGACTGGCCGTTCGACACCTACACGACCGACACGATCCAGGCTGACGTGCTCGTCGGAGCCGGCGACGGCCGTCAGTACAAGCCGGCCCGGGTGGAGGTGACCGGCGTGCTGGAAGGCTGGGACGTGTCGGCGACCCGGGTCGGGCGCGACAGCCACGATCCAAACCGCCCCGACAACGTGATCATCACCATCAAGCGCGCCAAGGGGCCACTGGTCTTTGATCTGGGAATCTGCCTGGTGCTGGTAGCGCTTCCGACGCTGGCCCTGTTCGTGGCCATCCAGATGCTGACCGGCCGGCGCAAGTTCCTGCCGCCGTTTTCCACCTGGTACGCCGCGATGCTGTTCGCGGTGGTGCCGTTGCGCAACATCCTGCCCGGTTCCCCGCCCGCCGGTTCCTGGGTGGACCAGGCCGTGGTCATCTGGGTGCTGATCGGCCTCGCGACCGCGTTGATCCTCTACATCCTGGCCTGGCACCGGCAGGGGGACTAGGGCGCGGGGCAGTCAGTGCCTGGTTTTCGCCGGCGGATAAACCGATCGGGCGATCGTCGCCGAGATCCATCCGATGAGCCAGCCGCCGGCGAAGATCAGGAAGGTATACAGGCGGTCGGGGTAGGCCAGCGCCACAACAGTCAGCACCACTGCCCAGGTCAACGCGCAGCCGATGCTGTAACCCGAATAGGTCCCCCGCAGCCGCATACGACCAAAAATACTCGCCGGCGGCAGCGGGCGGTCTGCGGCAATTTGGTGCTGAGCGGACCGTCCCCTAGACTCTAGGGGTTGCCTTGGGCAGACCTCGGCCGGTGCAGACTGGCCCCGCGTGCCCTTCGGTGACAACCGTTTTTCAAGACCGCGCACGTCAGGTGCTCAAAAAGCATGTCCTAGCCTGCCGCGCACACGTCCACCAGGTCAGGAGATCGAGTGATTCAGCAGGAATCGCGGCTGAAGGTCGCCGACAACACCGGCGCCAAGGAGATCTTGTGCATCCGCGTGCTCGGCGGCTCGTCGCGACGCTATGCCGGCATCGGCGACATCATCGTCGCCACGGTGAAAGACGCCATCCCCGGCGGCAACGTCAAACGGGGTGACGTCGTGAAGGCCGTCGTGGTGCGCACCGTCAAGGAGCGCAGGCGCCCGGACGGCAGCTACATCAAGTTCGATGAGAACGCCGCGGTGATCATCAAGCCCGACAACGACCCGCGCGGCACCCGCATCTTCGGACCGGTCGGTCGCGAGCTGCGGGAGAAGAAGTTCATGAAGATCATCTCGCTTGCCCCGGAGGTGTTGTAGGTGAAGGTCCACAAAGGCGACACCGTGCTGGTCATCGCCGGCAAGGACAAGGGTGCCAAGGGCAAGGTCATTCAGGCCTACCCGGATCGCAACCGGGTGCTGGTCGAAGGCGTCAACCGGATCAAGAAGCACACCGCGGTCTCGACCAACCAGCGCGGCGCGCGCTCGGGTGGCATCGTCACCCAGGAAGCTCCGATTCACGTGTCGAACGTGATGGTGGTCGACTCCGACGGCAAGCCCACCCGCATCGGCTACCGCGTGGATGAGGAGACCGGCAAGCGGGTCCGCATCTCCAAGCGCAACGGCAAGGACATCTGACGATGACAACTGCAGAGAAGACGCTGCCGCGTCTAAAAGAGCGTTATCGCAACGAGATTCGGGACGCGCTGCACAAGCAGTTCGGCTACGCCAACGTCATGCAGATCCCGACGGTGACCAAGGTCGTCGTCAACATGGGCGTCGGTGAGGCGGCCCGGGACGCCAAGCTGATCAACGGCGCCGTCAACGACCTGTCGCTGATCACCGGCCAGAAGCCGGAGATCCGTAAGGCGCGCAAGTCCATCGCGCAGTTCAAGTTGCGCGAAGGCATGCCGATCGGCGCCCGGGTCACCCTGCGTGGCGACCGGATGTGGGAGTTCCTCGACCGGCTCACCTCGATCGCGCTGCCCCGTATCCGTGACTTCCGCGGCTTGTCGCCCAAGCAGTTCGACGGTGTCGGCAACTACACCTTCGGCCTCGCCGAGCAGTCGGTGTTCCACGAGATCGACGTGGACAAGATCGACCGGGTCCGCGGCATGGACATCAGCGTCGTCACCTCGGCGACTAACGACGACGAAGGACGAGCGCTGTTGCGGGCCCTCGGCTTTCCCTTCAAGGAGAACTGAGCAGATGGCGAAGAAGGCACTGGTCAACAAAGCCAACCGCAAGCCCAAGTTCGCGGTGCGCGGCTACACACGCTGCAGCAAATGCGGCCGTCCGCGTGCGGTTTTCCGCAAGTTCGGGCTGTGCAGGATCTGCTTGCGCGAGATGGCGCATGCGGGCGAATTGCCCGGCGTGCAGAAGAGCAGTTGGTGAGGAGTAGCGCCCAATGACTATGACTGACCCAATCGCAGACTTCCTGACACGTCTGCGTAACGCCAACTCGGCGTACCACGACGAAGTGACCCTGCCGCACTCCAAGATCAAGGCCAACATCGCCCAGATCCTCAAGAGCGAGGGCTACATCACCGACTTCCGCACCGAGGATGCCCGCGTCGGCAAGTCGCTGGTCGTCCAGCTCAAGTACGGCCCCAGCCGCGAGCGCAGCATCGCCGGTCTGAAGCGGGTGTCCAAGCCGGGCCTGCGGGTGTACGCGAAGTCGACCAACCTGCCGCGGGTGTTGGGAGGCCTTGGCGTGGCGATCATTTCGACGTCGTCAGGCCTGCTCACCGACCGTCAGGCAGCCAGACAAGGCGTGGGCGGCGAAGTCCTCGCTTATGTCTGGTAGGGCGTGGTAAGAGGAGTTTGAAGCAATGTCGCGTATTGGTAAGCAACCGGTTCCGATTCCCGCCGGAGTCGACGTAACGATCGAAGGCCAGAACGTCTCGGTGAAGGGTCCCAAGGGTGCCCTGGAGTTGACGGTCGCCGAGCCGATCACGGTGGCGCGCAACGACGATGGCGCAATCGTGGTCAGCCGCCCGGACGATGAGCGGCGCAACCGCTCGCTGCACGGGCTGTCCCGCACCCTGGTGGCGAATCTCGTCACGGGCGTGACGGAGGGCTACACCACCAAGATGGAGATCTACGGCGTGGGTTACCGCGTGCAGCTCAAGGGCAGCAACCTGGAGTTCGCACTCGGCTACAGCCACCCGGTGGTGATCGAGGCGCCGGACGGCATCACGTTCGCCGTGCAGGCTCCGACGAAGTTCACGGTCTCTGGGATCGACAAGCAGAAGGTCGGCCAAATCTCGGCGAACATCCGCCGTCTGCGCCGTCCCGACCCGTACAAGGGCAAGGGCGTGCGCTACGAGGGTGAGCAGATCCGCCGCAAGGTCGGAAAGACAGGTAAGTAGTCATGGCGCAGACACAGGTTGAAGCGCAAAAGCCCGTGGGGCAGAGCGTATCCGCGACCCGCCGGGTCTCGCGGTTGCGCCGGCACGCACGGTTGCGCAAGAAGATCTCCGGCACCGCGGAGCGTCCTCGGCTGGTGGTCAACCGGTCATCACGGCACATTCACGTGCAGTTGGTGAACGACCTGACTGGCACCACCGTGGCCGCGGCTTCGTCGATCGAAGCCGACGTGCGGGGTCTGGATGGGGACAAGAAAGCCCGTAGCGTGCGGGTCGGTCAGTTGATCGCCGAGCGGGCCAAGGCTGCCGGCATCGACTCCGTGGTTTTCGACCGCGGCGGCTACACCTACGGTGGACGGATTGCGGCATTGGCTGATGCTGCCCGCGAGAACGGATTGCAATTCTGATGAGCAGCAGCAGCCTGATGAACGGAAGGACCGCATAATGGCGGAACAATCCGCTGGGGGTCAGGGCCCCGACAGCCGTGACGGCGGCCGCGACTCGCGTGACGGACGGGGCCGCCGCGACGGCGGTGGCCGGGGCGGACGCGACCGCGATCGCGACGGCGACAAGAGCAACTACCTGGAGCGGGTCGTCGCGATCAACCGTGTCTCCAAGGTGGTCAAGGGTGGTCGGCGATTCAGCTTCACCGCCCTGGTCATCGTGGGCGACGGCAACGGCATGGTCGGCGTCGGCTACGGCAAGGCCAAAGAGGTTCCCGCCGCGATCGCCAAGGGCGTCGAGGAGGCCCGCAAGGGTTTCTTCCGGGTGCCGCTGATCCGCGGGACCATCACGCACCCGGTCCAGGGCGAGGCCGCAGCCGGCGTCGTGCTGTTGCGACCGGCCAGCCCGGGTACCGGTGTGATCGCCGGTGGTGCGGCCCGCGCGGTGCTGGAATGCGCTGGCGTGCACGACATCCTGGCGAAGTCGCTGGGTAGCGACAACGCGATCAACGTGGTGCATGCGACCGTGACCGCGCTGAAGATGCTGCAGCGTCCCGAAGAGGTCGCCGCTCGGCGCGGCCTGCCCATCGAGGACGTCGCTCCGGCCGGGATGCTCAAGGCCCGCCGCGAAAGTGACGCGCTGGCCGCTAGCTTGAATGCGGGGGCAGCGCGAGAGGGAACAGCACAATGAGTCAGTTGAAGATCACCCAGGTGCGCAGCACCATCGGTGCGCGCTGGAAGCAGCGCGAGAGCCTGCGCACGCTGGGTCTGCGCAAGATTCGCCACTCGGTGATCCGCGAAGACAACGCGCAGACGCGTGGATTGATTTCCGTGGTGAGCCACCTGGTTGAGGTGGAGGAGGCCAAGTGACCATCAAGCTGCACGACCTGCGGCCTGCGCCCGGGTCGAAGACCGCGCGCACCCGAGTCGGCCGCGGTGAGGGTTCCAAGGGTAAGACCGCGGGCCGCGGCACCAAGGGCACCAAGGCCCGTAAGAACGTCCCGTCGACCTTCGAGGGTGGGCAGATGCCCATCCACATGCGGCTGCCCAAGCTGAAGGGCTTCCGCAACCGGTTCCGCACCGAGTACCAGGTGGTCAACGTCGGCGACATCAACCGGCTGTTCCCCGAGGGCGGCGCGGTCGGTATCGACGAGTTGGTGGCCAAGGGCGCGGTTCGCAAGAACGTGTTGGTCAAGGTGCTCGGCGACGGCAAGCTGACCGTCAACGTCGATGTGACCGCGCACAAGTTCAGTGGCAGCGCTCGGGAGAAGATCACCGCTGCCGGCGGCAGCGCCACCGAGCTGTAACACCGCGAGCTTTCATACCGCGAGCAGACGTAAAAGCTCCCGCACGCCCGGCGTGTCGGGAGCTTTTACGTTCCGCCGCAAGCGGGCGGTGCCCCCAGCTCGCGCAACCTAACTCAACCGCGGAATGACCTGCGCGGCAAGGCGATCCATCTGCTCCCGGTCCTCCGCGACATTTTCGCCGACGGGATTGAACAGCAGCATCTGCGCGCCCGCGTACATCACTTCGCGGAGTCCGCGGACGACATCGGACGGTGTGCCGTAGACCGGGACCGTCTCGATCCCGGCCATGCTCCCGTAGATGCGACGCAACCCGGCCAGCACCCGCTCGCGGGCACGGTCGGCGTCGTCGTCGACCATCAGGTACACGCGCTTGCCGATGGTGAAGCCCGCCGGGTCCTTCTGTTGTTCGGCGAGTTCGCGACGCACGGTTTGCACCGCCTGGGCGAAGTCCGACGTGGATGACGAACCGGCGCCGAGGAAGGCGTCGCCGTGCCGGACCGCCCGGGCCAGCGCCTTGGGTGCGGTGCCGCCGAACCACAGCGGCGGGTGGGGCCGCTGGACCGGCTTGGGCTGGATGGGCAGGTCGTCGACATCGCGGAACCTGCCGTGGAACGTCACCCGCGGCTCGTCGGACCACGCCGCTTTCATGAGCTGCAGGCCTTCGGTGAAATAGCTTATGTAGGAATCGGTTTCGACGCCGAAGGCGGCGAACTTGCGGCGGCCGCCACCGGGTGCGACCCCGATGTCGAGCCGGCCGTGGCTGAGGCGGTCGACCGCGGTGATCGACGAAGCGAGCTGCAACGGATCATGCAGCGACGTCACCAGCACCGCGACGCCCAGGCGCAGTCGCGTCGTACACGCCGCCGCATACGCCAGCAGTTCCAGCGGAGCCAGCAGCGGTGAGGCGCCGATGATCTGTTCGAGCACCCAGCCACCCTCGAACCCCAGTTGCTCGGCGCGGGCCAGATAGGAGCGCAGCCCTTCGGCGTCGAAGTCGCCCGGAACGAGTTGAGGGATAGCGATGGAGTACCTCACGGGCTCCACCGTACGGGCCGGGCCGGCGCCGATCGGTAGGCTTCAAAGATGTTCGCGTTTTTACCTACGCTGCCCGGCGCCGGCGAAGTCCGTGCCCTTTTCGACCGGGTGGACACCGCTCGCCACCACGGCGTGCCGAATGGTTGCGTGCTGGAGTTGAGCCTGCGCAGCACGCCACCGGAGTCCACCGGCTTCGACCCGTTCACCATCATCACCGGCGGCGGCCGTCAGATGTCGCTACGGGAGACGGTCGCCGCGATTCACCGCGCCGCCGAGGACCCGCGGGTGGCGGGGATGATCGCCCGGGTGCAGCTGCCGCCCTCGCCGATCGGGGCGGTCCAGGAATTGCGCGACGCCATTGCGGCGTTCAGCGCCGTCAAGCCGTCCGTGGCATGGGCGGAAACCTACCCGGGCACGCTGTCCTACTACCTGGCGTCGGCGTTCCGGGAGATCTGGATGCAGCCGTCCGGGGGAGTCGGGCTGATCGGTTTCGCGGCCAATGCGATGTTTCTGCGCGATGCGCTGGACAAGGCGGGCATCGAGGCTCAGTTCGTAGCCCGCGGCGAATACAAATCTGCGGCAAACCTTTTCACCGAAGACGGCTTCACCGATGCGCACCGCGAGGCGGTCACCCGCATGCTCGAGAGCCTGCAGAGTCAGGTGTGGCAGGCGGTGGCCGAATCACGCAAGATCGCCGTTGAGTCGCTCGACGCCATGGCCGACCGCGCGCCGCTGATGCGCGACGACGCGCTGGCTTCCGGGCTGGTCGATCGGATCGGATTCCGGGACGAGGCATACTCCCGCGTGGCGGAGTTGGTCGGCGTCGGGGACGGTTCGTCGAACGGTGACGTCGACGCCGAGGAGAAGCCGCCGCGGATGTATCTGGCGCGCTATGCGGGTGCGGCCCGGCCGCGTCTGGCACCGCCGGTGCCCGCAATTCCTGGGCGCCGGGCGAAGCCCACCATCGCTGTGGTCACCGTCGAAGGAACGATCGTCAACGGCCGGGGCGGTCCGCAGGGCCTGCCTCTCGGTCCGTCGAATGCCGGCGGGGACACCATCGCGGCGGCACTGCGCGAGGTCGCCGCCGACGATTCGGTGTCGGCGATCGTGGTCCGGGTGGACAGTCCCGGCGGCTCGGTCACGGCATCGGAGACCATCTGGCGGGAGGTGAAACGAGCTCGCGAGCGCGGCAAGCCGGTCGTGGCGTCGATGGGCTCGGTAGCCGCGTCCGGCGGTTACTACGTCTCGATGGCTGCCGACGCGATCGTCGCCAACCCGGGCACGATCACCGGTTCCATCGGGGTCATCACCGGGAAGTTGGTGGTGCGCGACCTCAAAGACCGGTTGGGGGTGGCCTCGGACACGGTCCGCACCAACGCCAACGCCGATGCCTGGTCGATCGACACCCCGTTCACGCCGGAGCAGCAGGCCAGGCAGGAGGCCGACGCCGACCTGTTCTACACCGACTTCGTGCAGCGTGTCGCCGACGGCCGCAACATGACCACCAAGGACGTGGATATCGTTGCGCGCGGGCGGGTTTGGACGGGCGCCGACGCGCTTGAGCGCGGTCTGGTCGACGAGCTCGGTGGTTTCCGCGCCGCGGTGCGCCGCGCCAAGGTGCTGGCCGGGCTGGACCCGGACACCGAGGTGCGCGTGTTGAGTTACCCCGGCTCGTCGCTGCTGGACATGCTGCGGCCGCGGGCGTCGTCACAACCGGGCGCTGCTTCGCTGTCCGAAGCCGTCGGCGCGCTGCTCACCCGCTCGGTGGCCGGAATCGTCGACCACGTCGAGCAGACGATGACCGGTGCCCGCGTGCAGTGGTTGGGCCAGGCGCGCTTCTGAGCGTGCGCCGCTAGCTTTCGAAGCGGCCGCTGATGTAGACGATCTCGCCCAGCGGGTCATCGTCTTCGGGGCCGGGAATGCGCAGCCCGCGCTGGGTGAACAGTTCGGTCCGCGTCACCCCGTCGGCCTTCCAGCCCTTGTCGCGCAGGTAGTCGACGGCGTGATTGCGGGCACCGGAATAGACCAGCGAGCCCATGTCGATGTCGACGCCGTGGTCTCGGAATCGGCCGGACATCTCCGACGCCTTCTCCACGTCGAAATCGACGATGCCGGGTACGAATTCGGTCGCGACGGTGCTGCCGGGGGCACTGAGAGAGGTGATGTTGTCGAACAGCCGGTCCTGGGCTTCGGGGGGAAGGTAGATCAGCAGCCCTTCGGCCAGCCACGCGGTGGGCTGGCTGGTATCCAGGCCGGCCTGCTTGAGCGCGGTGGGCCAGTCGCCGCGCAGGTCGATCGCGACGGTGCGCCGAGTCGCGGTCGGCTCGGCCCCGACGTCGGCCAGCGCCGTGGTCTTGAACTCGATGACCTGAGGCTGGTCGATCTCGTAGATCACTGTGCCGTCCGGCCAGGGCAGCCGATAGGCGCGCGCGTCGAGTCCGGACGCCAGGATCACGACCTGCCTGATACCGGAACCGGTGGCGTCGGCGAAGTATTCGTCGAAGTACTTGGTGCGCACGCCCATTCCGTCGATCATCGCCTGGACACGTTCGGGTGTGATGTTCTCGAACGCCGCGGGGTCGAGTTCGCCGTCCATCATCTTGACGAAGAAGTCGACGCCGACCGCCCGCACCAGTGGTTCGGCAAACGGATCCTTGATCAAGCCGTCAGGGGCCATGGTCACCATCGCGCGCCCCGCGGCGACCATGGTCGCGGTGGCGCCGACACTCGACGCGAGATCCCAATTGTCGTCGTCAGCCCGTGGCATGTCTGTCCTATCTGTCGGGGTTAGTGCCGTGTATACAACGCCGCTTCGATCTGTGGCATTTCCACCCCCGGAAAGTTGGACCGAATCGGTACCATTTGACGGTCTAATTAAGGCACGCTGAAGCGATGAGTAACCCGACTTTGTTAAATGACAAGGTGGACGGCAAACGCGTGCTCATCACGGGGGCGTCATCGGGAATCGGCGCGGCTCTGGCCAGGGCGCTGGCCTCCCGGGGCGCAGTGGTGGGGGTGGTCGCGCGTCGTGAAGACCGGCTGACGGAGGTCCTGGCTGACTGCCTTCGCGGCTCACCGGATTCGATGATGTGGGTCGCCGATCTCGCCGACGGCATTACCGCCAGTAGGCTGGCGCTGCAAGCCTGGCACGCCATGGGCGGCATCGACGTACTGGTCAACAATGCCGCAATCCCCAAGCGGCGCAGGGTGACCGCGCTCAAGCCGGTCGAGGTCGAGAGTGTCATGCAGGTCAACTTCCTCGCTCCGATGCGGCTGACACTGGCTCTGTTGCCGCGCATGCTTGCCAGACGGGCAGGCACCATCATCAATGTGTCGAGCGTCGCCGGACGGCTCGGCATCGCCGCTGAATCCGCCTACTGCGCGAGCAAATTCGCCCTCTGCGGCTGGAGCGAGGCGATGGCCATCGACTTGGCGGGCACCGGGGTGTCGGTGAAGTTGATCCAGCCCGGCCCGGTGGACACCGAGATCTGGGACCAGCCCGACAATGAACCGCCCGAGTACCGCGGCCCCAAGGTCACGCCGGAAGAGGTTGCCGAGGGCATCATCGCTGCCATCGACAGTGATCGATTCGAGCACTACCTGCCCGACCTCAAGGCGGTGGTCGATGCCAAGAACACCGATCTCGACGCATTCATTGCCGGCATGGCGCAACGGTGAGGGCACTCGCCCACGGTGTGAAACCGAAGGTGGCGATCGATCAGCGCTAGGTGCGCGAGAGCATCTACGCCGGGCGGATCGCCTGGTAGTACGCGAGCTGTCCGACCACACGCTGCGTCTGCCGGGCAACCTCTCTGCATTCGAACCCGGCCTCGTTCAGCAGCCGCGGAATCGCGTCGCCGATGTTGTCACTGAAATGTGGATTTCGCTTCACCAGTCGTGCAAGCAGACCGTGGTGAGTGTGCGCGCCGCCGGCGATGTCGACGAGGTGCAGGCGTCCACCCGGCCGCAGCACGCGGAACGCCTCGGCGGCCACAGCGGCTTTGGCGTCTGCGCCAACGTGGTGAAGCATCATCGACGACAGCACCCGGTCGAACTCGCCATCGGCGTAGGGCAAACGCTGCGCATAGGCGGCATCGAACCGAATTCCGGTCAGACCGGCTGCCTTTCGCTGTGCCCGGTCGAGGATCCGGGGGTCGGGATCGGACCCGACCGCGTCGATCCCAGGCCGAGATCGCTTGGCTTTGATGATGACATTCCCGGTGCCGCAACCGATTTCCAGTACGCGCTGTCCGTCGGCGAGTTCGGCCTGCTCGATAAGCCGTTGATAGACGCTGGTGAAGCCCAGCAAGCGGGACATTAGGTCATATGCGGGCAGCAGCGCCTGGTGACCGGTCGCAGGCAGAAAATCATTTGGATGATGATTGGTCATAAGGACCATATTTACGCGTTGTTCGACAGCATGATTGGGTGATCATTGCCTCAACTTGGATTATCTTTGGCAGTATGACCCAAGCCACCCGGCTCCGCCGGCACCGTGATGGCGTGCCGGTCTACGGTTACCGGACCGACCCCGAGATACCCCCCGTGTCGGTGGTTCGCTATCACGAGTTCGCTGAAGGCCGGCCGCATATCCACGACTTCCCCGCGCTCTGGTACGTGCCGGCGGCGGCCGTGGTCTATGTGGCCGCCCCGGGAAAGGTGCTGGACCCGAAGCAGGTTTTTCCGGTCGGGGATGGGATCGCGGTCTTCTTCGATCCGGTTGCCCTCGGCGAGGACGGGCGATCGCCCTGGCCGGCTTGGCGGACACATCCGCTGCTGTTTCCGTTCCTGCACGGAGAAAGCGGCGGGGTGCTGCGCCTGCAGGTGCGCGACGATCGTAAGACACTGTGGGAAGGCACGATCCGGTCCATCGAAAGCGAAGTGACCGGGCGTCAGGAAAGCTATCGACAGGCCGCACTCGCGCACCTGACGCTGCTGCTGATCGAACTTGCCCGCGTGGCCGGCGACATCGTCGGCGATCTGCGGCGCAGCGGCGAACCGTTGTTGGCCGATGTCTTCGCTGTGATCGACCGCCGGATCGGCGAACCGCTGTCGCTGCGCGATGTGGCCGGCGAAGTCGGCATGACGCCGGGTCACCTGACGACGGTCGTCCGCCGTCGCACCGGACGGACGGTGCAGGAGTGGATCATCGAGCGGCGCATGGCCGAAGCGCGTGACCTGTTGGCCGAGACCGATCTCCCCGTTGGCGAGGTCGCCAGGCGTGTCGGCATAGCGGACGCCGGATACTTCAGCCGGCTCTTCAGCAGGGCGCACGGCGGCTCGCCCCGTCAGTGGCGTGCCGGCCACGCGCACCGGTTGTGAAATGCCCGACGCGATACGGGCGTGTCGCGTCTTGAGATTCACAGTCGGCGGCACCGGGGCTGGGCACAGGGGCTGGGCGCAGGGCGGCCCCAAAGGGGGTTAGCCCAGGGCCCCGTAGGATCCGGTGACAGGCAGGTCAATCGGCGTGATGACGCCGGGGGCGGCGTCGCAGACGAACGGGATGGCGTTGACGGCCGCCACGGCGGTGCTGTCCATCAACACGGTCATCGCGTCCTGACCGGCACGTCCGAAGCGGATCGTCGCGTCGACGAATGGCTGCCCGTCGATCACGATGCTGAAGCCTTCGGGATCGTTCCATTGCGGATCGAGCCCGTCACTGCTCATGGTCCAGCAGATGGCCAGTTCGACCACCGTCTTTCCATTGCGTAGCCCGCGGTAGGTTCGGCGCTGACCGGCGACGGTGCCGGCTTTGTAGGTGATCCAGCCGAGTTCCACATCCTCTTTGGCCACCGCGTTCTCCACGAACGCCTCTTTGGCCTCGAGCTCGGCGCCCAGCATGGCGGCCACCATGTCCAGCGTTTCGAAGTAACCCAGGCCGAAGCGTTGGGCGGCGGGGTCGATCGGCACAATCCGCTGGCGGGGGGGCTTGCCGAAACCCAGCACCCGCCAGGCGTCCCGCACCGGATAAGTGGTGCAGTCCAGCGTCTCCACCAGCTTGACGCTGTGCACCCGGCGGCATGCACCGGTGAGGAAGCCGGCCACCACGTTGATGAATCCGGGCTCGAAACCGGTGCCGAGAAACGTGGCACCGCCGGCCCGGGCCGCCGTCTCGAGCGCCGCACGCTCGGCCGGGTGGTGGGTGCCGGTCAGGAAATCTCCCGTCGTGACGACGTTGATCCCCTGGCGGAGCATCCTGGCCACCAGCTCGAAGTCGATGACCCGCGGCATATAGTTGACGCAGTCCGGGGCCAGATCCAGCAGTGCGTCGACGTCGTCGGTCGCGTTCAGCCCCAAGGGTTCTCGGTCGGCCAGGGTCCCGGCGTCGCAACCCACTTTGTCCCCGCCGAATGCATGGACTCCCACGACGTCGAAGTCGTCGCGCTCGAGCAGGATGCCCAGTGCCCGCTTGCCGATATTGCCGGTCGACCATTGCACCACGCGCCGCATGCCCCACGGTAACCGTTGACAGCCCGACTCGAACACTGTTCTAATCAGAACGTTGTTCGAAACGGGGGCAGGAATGGACGCGCCGGTACTGCGTTACGGCGCACTGGATCGTGACCACCTCACCAAGCACCTGTGGCAGTTGGCCAAGCGAGTCGGTGTGCATAAGGTGACGATGCGGGAGCTGGCGGCCGAAGCAGGCACCCGGCCGTCGTCGGTGTACTACCACGTGCGCGACAAGTCCGAACTGCTCGATCTGCTGATCGAATCGGTACTGGCGCAGATCGTGGTGCCACTGCACGGCGACTGGGAATCCCGACTGGTCGCGCTCTATATGAACGCGTGGCAGGTGCTCGTCGAGGTTCCGGGGATCGCCGGCCTGCTGCAGGGACACCCGCACACCGCGGCGGCGACCGAGATGGATCGTGCCACTCGCCGCATCCTGCATGAATCGAGTTTGCGCGCCGAGCATTTCGAGGCGGCGCACGCTGCGTTGTATGTCCACCTGTTGGGCTCGGTGCAGCTTGAGCACCTGCGCCGCACCGACGACGGGCCCAGCGATGAGAAGTTCTCCTATGGCCTGCGCCTGATCCTCAGCGGCCTGCGCAACGAGATACAGGGGGGATCGTGACGGACACCGCGGTCGACTTGGCCGAGCCCGGGTTGTGGGCTTCGGAGTTCCCCGACGAGCTGTTTGAGCAGTTGCGGACCCGTACGCCGGTCTTCCACCAGAAACTCACCGATGACGTCAAATCCGCGGTAGGCCGGGAATTCTGGGTCTGCACCAGGCATGCCGACGTCGCCCGTGTGCATCGCGATTATGAATCGTTCACGGCAACTCGCGGGCCACTGATTCAGGATGTGCCCCTGTTCGACGCGTACCCGGCCATCGTGAGTCTGGATCCGCCGGATCACACCATCCGCCGCAGGGTGATCACCCGTGCCTTCACGCCGCGGGCCGTGGCGAAATTGGAGGACGGCATTCGCGCCCGCGCCAAGGCGATGGCCGGCGCATTGTTACGCGACGGTGGCGGCGAATTCGTAGATCTTGCTGCGGGACTTCCGATTTCGGTAATCGGCGATATCGTCGGGATTCCCGAAGCCGACCGGCCGCGTGTGTTCGCACTCATCGACAAAGTGTTGAAGACCGCGGGCGGGCAGATGTCGGTTCCCGACGGTGACGACCTGATGCCCTTCCTGGAGTTGTTCCAGTACGCCAGTGAGCTGACCACCCACAAGCGTGACCATCCCGTGGATGACATCTGGAGTGCGCTGTGCACCACCGAGATCACCGCGGATTCGGGGGAGAGCTTCCTGCTGCCGGCCAATGAGCTGGAGATTTTCTTCTTCATCCTCGGCTTGGCCGGCGCTGACACCACACGCAACGCGTTGTGCGACGGCATCCGGGCGTTCGTCGCCAACCCAGACCAGATCGCGTTGTACCGGAACGATCCGCAGGCACGCGCCACCGCGGTGGAAGAGGTGATCCGCTACTCCACGCCCATCATCTTCTGGGTACGCGGGGCGACGAAGGATGTGACGCTGGGCGACACCCTGATTCCCGAGGGTGCCCGCGTGGTCACCATGCTGCGGTCGGCGAACCGCGATGAGGACGTCTTCGCCGACCCCTACCGCTTTGACGTCCGCCGTGATCCCAACCCGCATCAGTCTTTTGGTGGTGGCGGTGCCCACCACTGTCTGGGTGCAATGCTGGCCCGCGCCGAGGTCAGGGCGGCCCTCGACGAAATTCTGTTGCCTACCAACACGATCGAACTCGGCGAACCCAGGCTGCGGCTGCCGCACCTGGCCAACAACATGACCGTGTACGAATCAGTGCCGGTGACCCTGCGCTAGAGCGGCTCGATGTCCAGCCAGCGATCGACCTCGAATCGGTCGTCCACGGCGCGCAGCGTCGCTCCTCCGTGACCCGGGTAGTGCGCGGGTACGACGGCCGCCCCGGCCGCGGCGGCTTCGGCGAAGATCCGGCGGCGGGTGACCGCAGCGGCGGCCTGGTCGATGTCGAAGGCGCAGGGGTCGTCGGGGCGGCGCACCTGTATCGGGTTGTGGGTCAGATCGCCGACGAAGACCGCCGGCCGGCCCGCGTCGAGCCACAGCACCGAGGAGCCGGGGGTGTGCCCGGGCGCGGGGCGTAATCGCAGGGCAGGGCTGATCTCGTAGTCGTCTGACCATTGGACGATTTGCGCATCCACCGGCAGGACGCTGTCCTCGAACACCAGCCGGTTACCGAGCTGTTGCAGCGCTTCCTCCTCGGTGCGCGGATCCTGTTGTGCCGCTGCCCCGTCGGGGTGGAAGTGGCGGTAGTCAGCCTGCGGCACCAGGTACCGGGCGTTCGGGAACGTCGGCAACCACGCGTCGTGGTGCAGCATGGTGTTCCACCCGACGTGATCGGAGTGGACGTGGGTGTTGACCACCACGTCGACGGCATTGCGGTCGACGCCGGCCGATTGCAGCGCCGCGAGGTAACCGGTGTTCAGCTGGTCCAGCGGCGGCATCTGCGGGCGCGTCCGGTCGTTGCCGACGCCGGTATCCACGACGACGGTCAGTCCGTCGACTTCGATCACCCAGCTCTGGATCGCGATATGCAACTGATCGGTGCCCGGATCGAAGAAGTCCGGTGCCAACACCTCGTTGTCGCGCCATCCGGCTGCCGGGGTGTGCGGGAAGACCCGGGTCGGCAGGTCGAAGCGCAGCTCCAGTACCCGGGTCAGTCTGGCGCGTCCCAGCTCGACGGCATCCATTACGTCCTCCTCGCCGAGCGTGAATTACCCGACGTGTCCGCCGCGTGTCGCGTGGAAAACTTCACAGTCGGCGCGGGCTCTCACCGGCCGCGCAGGTAGGTGTAGACACCGGCGAAGTTCCGGTTCACTTCCTCGGGAACCGGCACGTATCCACCGAGGGCCTTTGCGCCCCAAGCGATCTGCGCTGTGCGCTCGACCAGCGCGGTGATATGCATGGCCTTGTCCGGCCGTGGTCCCACCGCCACCAGGCCGTGGTTGGCGATCAGCGCGGCCCCCCGCCCTTCCAGCGCCTTGACCGCGTTGGCACCGACGTCGGGGGTACCGGACGCGGCGTATTCGGCGCAGCGCACGTCGCCGCCGCAGTACACCGCGAACTCGTCGATGCAGGCCGGGATGGGCTGGTGCGCGACGGCGAACATGGTGGCCCACACCGGGTGGCTGTGGATGACGCTGCCGATGTCGTCGAACGCCTGGTAGCACGCCAGGTGCAGCTGCATCTCGGTCGAGGGCATGCGGCCGTCCCTGGCCCGCAGTACGGCGCCGTCCGGATCGACCAGCACCAGGTCGTCGAGGGCCATGTCGGCGTAGTCGACGGACGACGGCGTGATCACCAGGTTGCCGTCGGAGCGCCGGGCGGAGATGTTGCCCGCGGTGCCTTCCACCAGACCACGACGCAGCATGTCCTTGGCGGCCGCCAGCACAGCATCTTCGGCATTCTCAACGAATTTCATGAGCCCAGCACCTCCGGGTTGACGATATGGGCGGGCCTCTCGCCGGACAGCAGCGCCTCCAGGTCGTCGGCAACCAGCTGTGCCTGCCGCGCCTCAGTGTTCCACGTGGCGCCGCCGATATGCGGGGTGAGCACGACATTGGGCATCGCGGTCAGCGGGTGGTCGGTGGGCAGCCATTCGCCGGCGAAATGGTCCAGGCCGGCGGCGGCCACCTTGCCGGTCCGCAGTGCGTCGACGAGGGCGTCGACGTCGTGCAGCTGGGCCCGTGCGGAATTGAGGAACACCACGCCGTCACGCATGGCGGCGAACTGTTCGGACCCGATCATCCCGACGGTGTGGTCGGTGACCGGTGCGTGCAGGGAGACGACGTCGGATTCGGCCAGCAACTGCTCGAGGGTGTGGTGGGCGTCGGCGCAGTAGGGGTCGTGTGCGATGACCCGCAGGCCCAGGCCTGCCAGCCGCCACTGGGTTGCCCGGCCGACCGCGCCCAGTCCCACCAGCCCGGCGGTGAGTCCGGCGATCTCCCAGCCGCGGAACCGCTGATACGGGATGGTGCCATCGCGAAAGATGTTGCCGCTGCGGACATCCGCGTCGGCCGCCACCAGGCGCCGGGTGGCGGCCAGCAGCAAGGCGACGGTCATCTCGGCGACCGCGTCGGCGTTGCGGGCCGGGGTGTTCAGCACCGGGATGCCGGCCGCCGTGGCCGCGGCGACGTCGACGTTGTTGGGGTCGCCGCGAGTGGCCGCAACGGCACGCAGCCCCAGCTCGAACACCGGGCCCTTGACCGAATCACTTTCCACCACAACAATGTCGGCCGATTCCGTGCTGATCCGTTCGGCCAGTTGCTCGGCGTTGTAGATGCGCAGCGGGCTCTGGTCGATCCAGGGGTCGTAGACCACGTCGGCCAGGTGGCGGATCTTGGCGAAACCCGGGCCGCGGAGTGGGGCCGTCACCAGGGCGCGTGGTCGGGACGTCACGAAACTCCATGCTGGCGTACCGTGGCGCCCGTGTCACGTGAAGACGTCACAATCGGCATCGACGTCGGCACTACGGCGGCCAAGGCGGTCGCGGTCGACGAGAGCGGCCGGGTGCACGCGCGGGCGCGGATTCCGCATCAGCTACTGGTGCCGGCCCCCGACCGGCTGGAACACAACGCCGAAGAGGCGTGGCGCGAGGGACCCGTCACCGCCCTCGGCCGGTTGAACCGGCCGGATGCCAAAGCGGTGGCCGTGTCGTCGATGGTGCCGTCGTTGACGGCCGTCGACTCCGAAGGCAGTCCCATCACGCCGGGGCTGTTGTACGGCGACAGTCGCGGCCGGGTACCCGACGCCGCCGAGCAGCCGGTGCCCGCGGTCGGCGAGGCCGCCGAATTCCTGCGGTGGACGGCGGCCGAGGCGCCGGGCGCGGCCGGTTACTGGCCGGCGCCGGCCGTCGCCAATCACGCGCTGGCAGGGGAGGCGGTGATCGACTTCGCCACCGCGATCACCTCGCTCCCGCTGTTCGACGGCGCGGGCTGGAATGCGGCCGCCCTCGCCGACCGTGGCGCCACCGTCGACCAGATGCCGCGGGTCGAGACGTTCGGGAGACCGGTCGGGCAGGTCCGCGGTTCGTCGGCGGTGCTGGCCACCGGCGCGATCGACGCCCTGTGCGAACAGATCGTCGCGGGAGCGGATCACGAGGGCGACGTCCTGGTCTTGTGTGGCACCACCCTGATTGTGTGGATCACCGTTGCCGAGGCCCGGCAGGTGCCCGGGTTGTGGACGATCCCGCACACCGCGGTCGGCAAGAGTCAGATCGGTGGGGCCAGCAACGCCGGCGGTATGTTCCTGGGCTGGGTGGATCGTGTTGTCGCGCAAGCGGATCCGCTGGGCGCCGACCCGAGGCGGGTGCCGGTGTGGTTGCCCTACATCCGCGGTGAACGCACGCCGTTCCACGATCCGGACCGGCGTGCGGCGCTACATGGTGTGGACCTCACCCAAGACGCCGCGTCGGTGCGGCGGGCGGCCTACGAAGCGTCGGGTTTCGTCGTACGGCAGATCCTCGAGCTGAGCGGTGCGCCGGTGCGCCGCATCGTCGCCTCCGGCGGCGGAACCCGCGTGCAGCCCTGGATGCAGGCCATCGCAGATGCGACCGGGCGGCCCGTGGAGGTGTCTGCGGTGGCCGAGGGGGCGGCACTGGGCGCCGCCTTCCTCGCCCGGATGGCGGTGGGACTGGAATCGGTGATCACCGACGCGTCCCGCTGGGCCGCGGTGGAGCGGGTCGTCGAACCCCGCTCCGCGTGGGTGGGGCCGACCAAGGATCGGTACCGCCGCTTCTTGGAGCTGAGTGGCTCCAGATTGGCTTAGCCGCGATCGCAAGCGCGGGCGTGGGCCGGGGGCTGCGGGTCGCCCTAATTGGGCTCCGCCTGGTGGCGCGGTGAGTGCTCTGTCGTTCTACGCTAGTGCAATGACTGACCACGACCAGACCGCAGCCCGTCGAGAGATCGCAGACGCTTTGCTTGCCGCGTTGGAACGCCGGCATGAGGTCGCCGATGCCATAGTCGAGGCCAAGAACAAGCCCGCCGCCGTCGAGGCGATCGTGCAATTGCTCGGTACCTCTCATCTTGCTGCCGAAGCCGTGATGAGTATGTCGTTCGATCAACTGACCCAGGACGCGCGCGCGAAGATCCTCGCGGAGCTCGACGACCTGAACAAGCAACTCAGCTTCGCCCTCAGCGACCGGCCGGCAAGTTCGGGGGAGACCCTCGAGCTGCGTCCCTTCTCCGCCGCGCAGGACCGTGACATCTTCACGACCCGCACCGACGAGATCAAGGCCGCCGGCGACGGCTCCGGTGCACCCGCCGGCAGCATCGACGACGAGATCAGCAAGGCGCTCAAGCGTCTGCACGACGAAGAGGCCGTGTGGTTCGTGGCCGTCGACGCCGGCGAGAAGGTCGGCATGGTGTTCGGCGAACTCCTCAACGGTGAAGTGAACGTCAGGATCTGGATCCATCCCGAGCACCGGAAGAAGGGCTACGGCACGGCGGCGCTGCGCAAGTCGCGCTCAGAGATGGCCTGGGCCTTCCCGGCCGTGCCGATGGTCGTTCGGGCGCCTGCGGCCAACGCCGGGTAACACGCCGGGACGCGACCCCGCTGCGGCTGACGCCGCGCGGAATCTTCGTCAGTTCATTTACACGCTCGTCACACGCGCTTAAGATCGAGCCGTCCGTATTACCGTCACAGCCCACTGGCGGGGGTTTATGTGCCATCGGTTGAGCCAACATGCCCGATCGGCGCTAAATTCGTTATGCCTCTTGCGTTTTCCTCGCACTCCCAATGGGCCTTGGCAACTTCTACAGAACGGTGGTCCAGGTGAGTCGTCAATGGTATGAGCATCCCTCGCTGGTTCTGCAGCTCAAGGCGCTGGCCGGACTGCGCAATGATCTGCGCGACCACAACCTGTTCGAGGGTGATGGAATCCGTCCCAAAGATGATCTCGGAGAAGCGACCGAGGAAGTCAAGCGGGCGCGCACCCCGGACGGCACGTGGAACGACCTCTCCGAACCGTGGATGGGGGCAAAGGGAACAGGTTTCGGCCGCAATGTTCCGCTGGCGAACACTGTCACCCACACCAAGCGATTGCTCGACCCGGACCCGCGGCTCATCAGCCGGCGGCTGATGGCGCGCGACGAATTCAAGCCCGCGGGAATCATCAACGCATTGGCCGCCGCGTGGCTGCAGTTCGAAAACCACAACTGGTTCTTCCACGGCGATGGACTGGCGGACAAGACAATCGATATCCCACTGCGCAAGGGTGACGAGTTCCCCGAGGATCCGATGCGGATCCGCTGCACCATCCCGCCGCGCGGAGAGATCATCGACGGCTGCCCGGCGCCGGTGTTCAACAACGTCGAAACGCATTGGTGGGACGGATCGCAGATCTATGGCAGCGGCAAGGAACGCCAAGCCGAGGTGCGAACCTTCGTCGACGGCAAGATCAAGGTCGGCGATGACGGCCGGCTGCCCAAGAGTGACATCCCCGGGATCGACCTCACCGGCATGCGGGAGAACTGGTGGGTCGGGGTGGGCATCCTGCACACCCTCTTTGCTCGCGAGCACAACGCCGTGTGCGACGCCCTGAAGAAGGCCTACCCCAGTTTCGACGACCAGCGCCTCTTCGAACTCGGAGTCCTGGTGGTCTCCGCGCTGATCGCCAAGATCCACACGGTCGAATGGACCACGTGCGTATTGCGCCACCCCGCCTTGCAGATCGGCATGAATGCCAACTGGTACGGCGCCCTGGGTGAGACGTTCCGTGACCGCATCGGTCGGGTCGGAGACAGCGAAGCGTTGTCGGGCATCATCGGCTCGCCCACCGATCACCACTCCGCGCCGTTCTCCCTGACCGAGGAATTCGTCTCGGTCTACCGCATGCACCCGCTGATCCCCGACGACTGGAACTTCTTCTCGCTGGCATCCGGAGAGCACCTGGAGAAGCGCGAATTCACGGAACTGCAGGGACGTTTCACCCGCGACTTCATGGACCGGATGGAATTCGGCGACATGTGGTATTCGTTCGGTTTGGCCAGCGCGGGAGCGGTGTGCCTGCACAACTATCCGAACGCGTTACGGCAGCTGACCCGGGTAGACGGCCAGATCACCGACCTCGCGACGCTGGACATCGTGCGCGACCGGGAACGGGGGGTGCCCCGCTACAACGACTTCCGGGAAGCGCTGCGGATGCCCAGGCGCAAGACCATCGACGACATCACTCCGAACAAGCAGTGGGCCAAAGAGATCAACGAGGTCTACAACGGCGACGTCGATGCGGTGGATTTGCAGATCGGCATGCAGGCCGAGCAGCCGCCTAAGGGCTTCGGCTTCTCCGACACCGCGTTCCGCATCTTCATCCTGATGGCGTCGCGGCGGCTGAAGAGCGACCGGTTCTTCACCAAGGACTTCCGGCCCGAGGTGTACACCCAAATCGGCTATGACTGGGTGAACCACACCACGATGAAAGACGTTCTGCTGCGCCATTATCCGGAGCTCGAGACGGTGATCGGCGACGTGGAGCGGGTGTTCGCGCCGTGGCCCAAGCTGGGTGCGCCGGCCGAGGGAAAGAAGCGCCGAGTGGTGCAACTCGCCGACACCGTCCGTGCCTACATTCCGTGGGGGTCCTGATCCGTGGGTGAGGATTTCAAGCACGCATCGACACTGGAAGGCATCAGGTTCACGGCCCAGGTCGCGGTTCCCAATGTTGTGCTGGGGCTGTTCAACAAGCGGCAGCTGCCCAGCCGGGTCGCCTCCACCGTCGGGGCCGACTACCTCGGCTACCGGCTGGTGGAGGGCATGGTGCGGAGCTACGGCCCGGCGCCGTTCTACGTGCGAGTCGCCAAGGACGAGGCCCTGCTGGTGCACCATCCCGACGATCTGCACTTCGTGCTGGGCGGCTCCCCGGACCCGTTCGCTTCCGACCCGGAGGCGAAACGTAAGGGGATGAAGGCGTTTCAGCCTGAGGCCCTGACCCTCTCGCGGGGGCAGGAGTGGCAGCAGCGGCGCAATTTCGCCGAAGCAGTGCTGGATACCGGCAAACCGGTACACCGGCTGGCGCAGCCGTTCGTCGATGTCGCAGCCCAGACCGCACGGGAGCTGGCCGGCGACAAGATCGACTGGCCGGCGGCGAACAAGGCTTTTCAACGGATGACCCGGCGGGTGCTTTTCGGCGATCCCGCGGCCGACGACGAGGCACTCACCGAGACGCTCAGCGAGATGATGTCGGCCGGCAATAAAATGCCCGATGAGCCGGCGCCCCAGTACGACGAGTTCATCGCACGGATAGCGGGCTATCTCGACAGTCCCGCGGAAGGCAGTCTGGCCGCACTGATCCCGCAGGCGCCGGACCCCGGCTCCGCCCCGGCCGGCCAGCTGGTGCACTGGATGTTCGCAATGGGAGACACCCTGGCGGCCAACACTTTCCGTACGCTCGGCGTGCTGGCGAGCCATGACGAGCAGCTGCGTGAGGTCAAGGTTGAGATGGCCGATGCGGACATCGGCTCGGCCACCGGCATCGCCTCGCTGGAGTATCTGGCAGGGTGCCTGTTCGAAACGATGCGGTTGTGGCCCACCACC
The DNA here is from genome assembly GCF_030755175.1 of Mycobacterium sp. TY814. Lineage (NCBI taxonomy): Bacteria > Bacillati > Actinomycetota > Actinomycetes > Mycobacteriales > Mycobacteriaceae > Mycobacterium > Mycobacterium sp. TY814. Next base: position 1,897,972 of record NZ_JAUFRY010000001.1, on the reverse strand, counting down.
CAGTTGTTCGGCCGGGTCACCGCCCGGGACGTCGAGTTTCCCAGCGGTGCCGTGCTGCCCGAGGGAACCCAGGTGCTGATCTACAACGTCTTCAATCACCGCAACCGGCAGCGCATTCCATACGCCGACCGGTTCTCACCGGGCGAGTGGGTCAGCGGAGATGCGGGCAGCGACTGGTCATACAACTTCTTCAGCCACGGACCGCAGGTCTGTCCCGGGGCGGACCTGTCGATTTTCCTGGGTCAGACGGTGCTGGCCCACTTGATCGACGCCGGCGCCACCAGTCTGTCGGGGGATCGGCTGAATCCGGCGAAGCCGCTGCCGCACGGCTTCGACCTCTACGGCTTCAGCGCGTCGCGATAACCGTGACGATGTTGCGCATCGTGGCCGAATCGGGGTCGTCGGGGAAGACGCGCCCGTAGTCGGTGTAGAACTCCCGCCGCGGCCGGGTGGTCACCGTCCAGCCGTGCGCGTCCAGATAGTCCACGACGTTGTTGCGTTCACCGTCGTAGAACAGGTTCGACAGGTTGATGTCGCAGCCGAGGTTGGCCCAGCGCTGATTGAACTGCTGGGCACGCTGACTCATCGGCACGCCCGAGTCCGGGTGGTATTCGGTGGCAATCCGGCTACCTGGTCCGCTGAGCGCGGTGATGTTGTCGAAGAGCCGGTCCTGAGCTTCCGGCGGGAGGTACATCAGCAGACCTTCGGCACTCCAGGCGGTCGCCTTGGTGGGGTCGAATCCATTGTTACGCAAGGCTTCCGGCCAGTCGTCGCGCAGGTCGATGCTGACCGCCTTGCGGTGCGCCGAGGGTGTGGCGCCCAGCGCCGTCATCGCGGAGTTCTTGAAAGCGATGACCTCGGGCTGGTCGACCTCGTACACGACGGTGGCGCGCGGCCAGGACAGCCGGTAGGCGCGGGCATCGAGGCCGGCGGCCAGGATCACGGCCTGCCGCACCCCGACGCGGGTCGCGTCGAGGAAGAAGTCGTCGAAGAAGCGGGTACGGACCGCGATCGAGTCTGTCTCGAACTGGAGGTCACGTCCGTCGGCCGCGTCCGGCAGCGACTGCTCTATCGGCAGGTCGCCGTCGACCAGACGGGTGAAGAAATCCAGGCCCACCGCCCGGACCAGTGGCGCCGCGAAGGGGTCGTTGATGATCGGGTTGTCCTGCGCGGAAGCCACCGCGCGGGCGGCCGCGACCATCGTGGCCGTTGCGCCCACGCTCGAGGCCAGGTCCCAGGTGTCCCCGGCGGATCGCTCAGTGCTCGCCATGGCCCGTTCCTTCCGCAAGCCGCTCCGCGCTGAGGTAGACCACCTCGCCGAACGGGGCATCGTCGCCGGAGGCCGGCTCCAAACCGTGCTTGGCGAACAATTCCGAGTTACGCATGCTGGTGGTCTGCCAGCCCTGAGCGGACAGATAGGTGCCGGCGTCGGTGCGATCGTCGAAATACACCAGCGCGGCCATGTCGAAGTCGAGACCGTGACGGCTCCACCGCTCGTTCTGACGCTTCATCCGGCTGCGCAGTTCGTCCTGATTGAGCTTGTTGATGTCCAACAGCCCCTCGGTCGCGAATCGGCTTCCCGGGATGCTGAGCGCACCGATCTGATCCAGCAGCCGATCCTGGGCGTCCGCGGGCAGGTAGCCCAGCAACCCCTCGGCAATCCATGCGGTGCGTTGCGAAGGGTCGAAGCCGGCCGCACGCAACGCCGCCGGCCAGTCCTCGCGCAGGTCGACCGCCACCGTGCGCCGGTCCGCGGTCGGTTGCGCGCCCAGGCCGGACAACGTCGCGGTTTTGAACTCGATCACCTGGGGCTGATCGACTTCGAACACGGTGGTGCCCGGCGGCCAGGGCAACCGGTAGGCACGCGAGTCCAGGCCCGCGGCCAGGATGACGGCCTGCCGGATGCCGGCCTGCGTGGCCGAGGTGAAGAAGTCGTCGAAGAACCGGGTTCGCACGGCCATCGCGTTGGCGAAGTGGACCGTGCCGGTCGCCGTTTCTTCGTCCAGTTCGGCCAGTTCCAGCTCGCCGCTGGCCAGCCGGGAGAAGAAGTCGACGCCCACCGCGCGTACCAGCGGCTCGGCGAACGAGTCCGAGGCCACCGCCCCTGCACCGTGCGGATCCCTGGCTGCCACGGCACGCGCCGCCGCGACCATGGTGGCCGTCAGACCGACGCTGGACGCCAGGTCCCAGGTGTCGCCCTCATATCGTGCGCTGCCCGTCTGGGTCATCTACCTGCTCCCGAAGTGCGATCTGATACTTAGCAAATATAACGAACTACCCAGACTGTACGCTTCGGTCGGATTGCGCGACTCCTCCGCACGGCTGCGCTGTGCATCGTCGTCACGCGGAAACCGGCGCGCTTCGGTAAGCGGAGGCCACCCTGGACGGACCGGCGCGCACCAGCTGTTAGTCTCGTACACGGTTTGACGCGCTTGGATCTTGCAGGCCGTACGTCCTGGCCTGCTGGTGTTGGGCACGTGACGCGGGATGAACCCAGGAAGTATCAGACCTAGACAACGTCAGACATTGGAACCAGCCGGCCAGTCCCGGTTGGCATGCCGCGACCAGAGTTCGGCTGCGCAGGAGGAAGAGTGCTTTCGGCTTTCATCTCATCGCTGCGGACAGCCGACCTGAGACGGAAGATCCTCTTCACGCTGAGCATCGTCGTTCTCTACCGCGTCGGCGCCGCGCTGCCCTCACCCGGCGTGAACTTCCCCAACGTGCAGCAGTGCATCAAGGAAGCCAGTGGTGGCCAGGCCGGTCAGATCTACTCGCTGATCAACCTGTTCTCCGGCGGAGCGCTACTGAAGCTCACCGTCTTCGCGGTGGGGGTGATGCCCTACATCACCGCCAGCATCATCGTGCAGCTGCTCACCGTGGTGATCCCGCGTTTTGAAGAGCTGCGCAAGGAAGGCCAGGCCGGGCAGGCCAAGATGACGCAGTACACGCGTTACCTGGCGATCGCGCTGGCCGTCCTGCAGGCCACCAGCATCGTGGCGCTGGCCGCCAACGGCGGGCTGCTGCAGGGCTGCTCCCTGGACATCCTGGCCAACCAGACCATCTTCTCCGAGATCGTCATCGTGTTGGTGATGACGGCCGGCGCCGCACTGGTGATGTGGATGGGCGAGCTGATCACCGAGCGCGGTATCGGCAACGGCATGTCGCTGCTGATCTTCGTCGGCATCGCCGCGCGCATTCCCGCCGAGGGCAATCAGATCCTGCAGAGCCGGGGCGGCATGATCTTCGCGGCCGTCTGTGCGGCCGCGCTGGTCATCATCGTCGGCGTGGTGTTCGTCGAGCAGGGCCAGCGGCGCATCCCGGTCCAGTACGCCAAGCGGATGGTGGGCCGGCGGATGTACGGCGGCACCTCGACCTATCTTCCGCTGAAGGTCAACCAGGCCGGCGTCATCCCGGTCATCTTCGCGTCCTCGCTGATTTACATTCCGAATCTGATCACCCAGCTGGTCCGCAGTGGCAGTGGCGGTGGCGGTCACAGTTGGTGGGACAAATTCGTCGGAAGCTACCTTTCCGACCCGAGTAGCCCGGTGTACATCAGCATCTATTTCGGGTTGATCATCTTCTTCACGTACTTCTACGTGTCGATCACGTTCAATCCCGATGAGCGTGCCGATGAAATGAAGAAATTCGGCGGCTTCATTCCCGGCATTCGTCCCGGGCGCCCGACCGCCGATTATCTGCGCTTTGTGCTGAGCCGGATCACCCTGCCCGGCTCGATCTACCTCGGTGTCATCTCCGTGCTGCCCAACCTGTTCCTGCAGATCGGCAACAGCGGCGGGATACAGAATCTACCCTTCGGGGGTACCGCGGTTCTGATCATGATTGGCGTCGGGTTGGATACGGTCAAACAGATCGAGAGTCAGCTCATGCAGCGCAACTATGAAGGGTTCCTCAAGTGAGAGTGGTATTGCTGGGACCGCCTGGGGCGGGCAAGGGGACGCAAGCAGAGAAGCTGGCCGAAAAGCTGGGGATTCCGCACATCTCGACCGGCGAACTGTTCCGCAGCAATATCCAAGAAGGCACCAAGCTCGGCGTGGAGGCCAAGCGTTATCTGGACGCCGGCGACCTGGTGCCGTCCTCGCTGACCAACGAACTCGTCGACGACCGGCTCAATGACCCGGACGCCGCGAACGGCTTCATCCTCGACGGGTACCCGCGATCGGTGGAACAGGCCAAGGCGCTGCACGAGATGCTGGAACGCCGCGGCACCGACATCGACGCGGTGGTGGAATTCCGGGTCTCCGAGGACGAGCTGCTGACCCGGCTGACGGGCCGTGGCCGCGCCGACGACACCGAAGAGGTCATCCGCAACCGGATGAAGGTGTACCGGGAAGAGACCGCCCCGTTGTTGGACTACTACAGCGACGAGCTGAAGACTGTCGACGCCGTCGGTAGCTTGGATGAGGTGTTCGCCCGCGCGCTCCAAGCCCTCGGCAAGTAATCGTGGGCGCCCTGGCACGGCTGCGGGGCCGCAAAGTGGTACCGCAGCGGACCGCCGGTGAGCTCGATGCGATGGCCGCGGCCGGCGCTGTCGTCGCCGCCGCGCTGAAGGCCGTTCAAGCGGCTGCGGTAGCGGGTGTCTCCACGCTGAGTCTCGACGAGATCGCCGAGTCGGTGATACGCGAAGCCGGCGCCATCCCGTCGTTCCTCGGCTACCACGGCTACCCGGCGTCTATCTGTTCGTCCGTGAATGACCGTGTCGTGCATGGCATCCCGTCCGCTGCCGAGGTTCTGGTACCGGGCGACCTGGTGTCGATCGACTGCGGGGCGGTGCTGGACGGCTGGCACGGCGACGCGGCAGTCACATTCGGCGTCGGCGACCTGATCCCCGCCGACGCGGCGTTGTCGCAGGCGACCAGGGAATCGCTGGAGGCCGGAATCGCCGCGATGGTCGTCGGTAACCGGCTGACCGACGTCGCGCATGCCATCGAAACCGGTACCCATGCCGCCGCGGCCCGCTACGACCGCGCATTCGGCATCGTCGAAGGTTACGGCGGCCACGGTATCGGCCGGCAGATGCACATGGATCCTTTCCTGCCCAACGAGGGAGCGCCCGGCCGGGGTCCCGCGCTGGCGGTGGGCTCGGTGCTGGCCATCGAGCCGATGCTGACGCTGGGAACTGGAAAGACCGTCGTCCTCGACGACAAGTGGACGGTCACCACCGTCGACGGCTCCCGCGCCGCGCACTGGGAGCACACCGTGGCCGTGACAGAAGATGGCCCGCGTGTTCTTACGCTTTTGAACTAACCGCCTTCTTGACTCGTATGAGTAGCGGGAGGTGATCAGGTGGCTCGTGTGGCCGGCACCGGGGCTGCTGAGGCCGCTCTGATGAAAGCGCTCTATGACGAACACGCCGCGGTGTTGTGGCGGTATGCGTTGCGATTGACCGGAGACGCCAGTCAAGCCGAGGACGTCGTCCAGGAGACGCTGCTGCGGGCCTGGCAGCATCCGGAGGTCATCGGCGATACCGAGCGCTCGGCGCGGGCATGGTTGTTCACCGTTGCCCGCAACATGATCATCGACGATCGCCGCAGCGCCCGGTACCGCAACGTCGTCGGCTCGACCGACGAAGAGGGCACGCCGGAACAGTCCACGCCGGACGAGGTCAATGCGGCGCTGGACCGGCTGCTGATCGCCGAGGCGATGGCCCAGCTGTCGGTCGAGCACCGCGCCGTGATCGAGCGGTCGTACTACCGTGGCTGGACCACCGCCCAGATTGCGGCAGATTTGAAAATCGCAGAGGGAACCGTGAAGTCGCGCCTGCACTATGCCGTGCGCGCGCTACGGCTCACTCTGCAGGAACTGGGAGTCACGCGATGACGCGGCTCCCCAAGCTTGAGGGTGACAGGAGGTGGATGACATGACGGGACAGGTGAGACACGATCAGCCCGGCGACGCGCACCGCTACGCGACGTGGGATGCCGCCTATGTGCTGGGGTCGCTGTCGGCTGCCGAACGGCGGGAATTCGAAACGCATCTGGCGGATTGCGCGTCGTGCCGCGAAGCCGTCGCCGAACTCAGCGGGGTACCGGCGCTGCTGTCGCAGCTGAGCCGCGAAGACGTGGTCGCGATCAACGAGGCCGGTCCGGCGCCGAGGACACCGGAGCTAGTGCCGTCATTGCTGGAGGCGGTGCGCTGGCGCCGTCGCCGTACCCGGCTGACCTGGCTGGCCTCCGCTGCGGCGGCCGTCGTACTGGGTATCGGTGTGTTGGTGGGGGTCAACACCTATGTCGGGACGCAGTCGCAGCCGGTGGCCGTCGCGGCGCAGCCGATGGCGCAGGTGGGCACCAAGATGCTGACCTCGACGGTGTCGCTGTCCAACGAGCACTGGGGCACCTTCATCAACCTGCAGTGCTTCTGCCTGGCTCCGCCGGACGCTCATCACGACACGCTGGCCATGGTGGTGGTGGGTCGAGACGGCAGCCAGACCCGGCTGGCGACCTGGGTGGCCGAACCCGGCCATATGGCCACCCCGGCGGGCAGCATCTCGACGCCGATGGATCAGATCGCCTCGGTGCGGGTAGTGGCCGCCGACAGCGGCCAAGTTCTGCTCGAGCGTTCGATCTAGCTTGCCCGGTGCGGTAAGAAAGGGCGTGGCCGACTCTCACAAGCGCGATCCGATCGCCGTGGCGCGAACCAACTGGGAACGCGCCGGATGGGGCGATGTCTCGCAGGGCATGGTCGCGGTGACGTCGGTGATGCGCGCGCACCAGATCCTGCTGGCCCGCGTCGAGACCGCGCTGCGTCCCTACGATCTGAGCTTCTCCCGCTACGAGTTGCTGCGCTTGCTCGCGTTCAGCCGGACCGGGTCGCTGCCGATCACCAAAGCATCGGACCGCCTGCAGGTGCACGTCACCAGCGTCACGCATGCGATCCGGCGGCTGGAATCCGATGGACTGGTACGGCGGGCGCCGCACCCCACCGACGGGCGCACCACGCTGGTGGAGATCACCGAACTGGGCCGCTCGACGGTCGAGGATGCCACTGTGACCCTCAACGAGCAGGTGTTCGCCGATATCGGTATGGACGCTTCCGAGTCCAGCGCGTTGGTGTCGTCCATCGAGACGTTGCGCCGCAACGCCGGTGACTTCTGACTCAGCCGTTGCGCAGCATTTCGATGACCGCGCTGAAGTCCTTGTCGGCGTGGTCGGTGGCGAATCGAGCGTAGATCTCGGCGGCGTGGGTGCCCAGCGGAGCAGCCGAACCGGTGGAGGCCACCGCGTCCATGGCCAGGCCCAGGTCCTTGTTCATCAAAGCCGCCGCGAAGCCGGGCTTGAAATCGTTGTTGGCCGGTGATGTCGGAACCGGGCCTGGCACCGGGCAATTGGTGTGCACCGCCCAGCAGTTGCCGGTTGCCCCGGTGATGACGTCGAAGAGCGACTGCGCCGACAGGCCGAGCTTCTCGGCCAGGACGAACGCCTCGCCGATCGCGATCTGCTCTACCGCCAGCACCATGTTGTTGCAGACCTTGGCGGCCTGGCCGGCGCCGGCGGCTCCGCAGTGAATGACCTTGCCCGCCATGGGTTCCAGCACCGGGCGGGCACGTTCCAGGGCGTCGGATTCGCCGCCGACCATGAACGCCAGCGTTCCGGCCGTCGCGCCCTTCACCCCACCGGAGACCGGTGCGTCGAGTTGCTGCATTCCGTGCGACCCGGCCAGCGCGTGCGCCTCGCGGGCATCGTTGACGGAGATGGTGGAGCTGTCGATGAACAACGCCCCGTGGCGTGCGGCCGGCAGCACCTGGGCGTAGCAACGTTTGACCACCTCGCCGCTGGGCAGCATCGTGATGACGACGTCTGCGTCGGCCACCGCTTCGGGTGCGGTGTCGAACAGTGTCACGCCCTTGTCGGCCGCTGCGGCGGCGGCTGCGGGTACCGGATCGTAGCCGCGCACGAGATGGCCCGCGCCAAGAAGATTCGCCGCCATGGGCCCGCCCATGTTGCCGAGCCCCAAGAACGCGATCGCGAGACGTGTTGTCATAGTGCCCTTCTAGGCGCTGGCCCGGAAGCGCGCGGCCTCGGCTCGGCCGACGACCACCCGCATGATTTCGTTGGTCCCTTCCAGGATCCGATGCACCCGCAGGTCGCGGACGATCTTTTCCAGACCATACTCGCGCAGATAGCCGTAGCCGCCGTGCAGCTGGAGCGCTTTGTCGGCCACCTCGAAGCAGGTGTCGGTGACGTAGCGCTTGGCCATCGCGCACAACTCGACTTTGTCGGCGGCATCTTCATCCAGCGCACTTGCCGCCCGCCACAACATCATTCGCGATGTCTCCAGTCCGGTGGCCATGTCGGCCAGGGTGAACCGGATGGTGGGTTCGTCGAGCAGGGCGGAGCCGAATGCCTGACGGTCGCGGACGTAGCCGCCCGCCTTGGCGAAGGCGGACTGGGCGCCCCCCAGCGAGCAGGCGGCGATGTTGAGCCGTCCGCCGTTGAGGCCGTTCATCGCGATGCCGAATCCGGTGCCCTCGCCGTCGGTCCCGCCCAGCATGGCGTCCGCCGGCACCCGCACGCCGTCCAGGATCACCTGCGCGGTGGGTTGGGCATGCCAACCCATCTTCTCCTCGAGCGCGCCGAAACTCAGCCCCGCCGTGTCCTTTTCGATGACAAAGGCGGAGATGCCGCGCGGGCCCTCGCTGCCCGTCCGCGCCATCACGACGTAGACGTCGGATGCCCCGGCGCCGGAGATGAACTGCTTGACCCCGTCGAGCACGTAATCCGAGCCGTTCTTCACTGCCCGCGTGCTCAACGCGCTGGCGTCGGAGCCCGCGCCGGGCTCCGTGAGGCAGTAGCTGGCGATGACGTCCATGCTCGCCAGCCGCGGCACCCACGCCTTGCGTTGCTCGTCGGTGCCGTAGCGGTCGATCATCCAGGCGCACATGTTGTGGATGGACAGGAACGCCGCGGTGACCGGGTCGGCGATAGCCAGCTGCTCGAAGATGCGCACCCCGTCGAGGCGGCGCAGTCCGCTACCACCGACGTCGTCGCGGCAGTAGATCGCCGCCATCCCGAGCTCGGCGGCTTCGCGCAGCACGTCGGTGGGGAAGTGCTTGGTGGCATCCCATTCCAGTGCGTAGGGCGCCATCCGCTTGTCGGCGAAGGCTGCCGCCGTCTCGGTGATCACCCGTTCTTCGTCGTTAAGGGTAAACATGCCGCTAATTCATTGTGGGGATGACGAATTCGGCACCGTCTTTGATGCCGGAGGGCCAGCGGGAGGTGACGGTCTTGACCTTGGTGTAGAACTGGATCGACGCCGTACCGTGCTGGTTGAGGTCGCCGAAACCGGACCGCTTCCAGCCGCCGAAGGTGTGATAGGCCACCGGAACCGGAATCGGCACGTTGACGCCGACCATGCCGACCTGCACCCGGGCGACGAAGTCGCGCGCGGTGTCGCCGTCACGGGTGAAGACCGCCACGCCGTTGCCGTACTCGTGCTCGGACGGCAACCGCAGTGCCTCTTCGTAATCGTGGGCGCGGACGATGCACAGCACGGGCCCGAAGATCTCGTCGGTGTAGATCGACATGTCCGGAGTGACATGATCGAACAACGTCGGTCCGATGAAGAAGCCGCCTTCGAGATTGGCGTCGCCGAAAGTCAAGTCGTCGCTGGCGCGTTCGCGTCCGTCGATGACCAGTTCGGCACCGGTTTCCACGCCCTGGCCGATGTAGTCACGTACCCGGTTGAGTGCGGCCTCGGTGACCAACGGGCCGTAGTCGGCCTTCGGGTCCAGGCTGTGTCCGACGCGCAGGCCGTTGATTCGCTCGACCAGCCTGGCGCGCAACCGGTCTGCGGTCTGCTCGCCGACCGGGACGGCGACGCTGATGGCCATGCAGCGCTCGCCGGCGCTGCCGTAACCGGCGCCGATCAGTGCGTCGACGGCCTGATCGAGGTCGGCGTCCGGCATGACGATCATGTGGTTCTTGGCGCCGCCGAAGCACTGGGAACGCTTTCCGGTGGCGGCTGAATGGCTGTAGATGTACTGAGCGATGTCGGAACTGCCGACGAAGCCCACCGCCTGGATGTCAGGGTGATGCAGGATCGCGTCGACCGCTTCCTTGTCGCCGTGCACCACCTGGAAGACCCCGGGCGGCAGGCCCGCCTCGAGGAACAACTCAGCGAGGCGCACCGGAACCGAGGGGTCGCGCTCGCTCGGCTTGAGTACGAAGGCATTCCCGCAAGCCAGGGCAGGCCCGGCCTTCCACAGCGGGATCATGGCCGGGAAGTTGAACGGGGTGATGCCCGCTACCACGCCCAGCGGCTGGCGCAGCGAGTAGACGTCGATGCCGGGCCCCGCGCCCTCGGTGTAGTCGCCCTTGAGCAGGTGCGGGATGCCGATGCAGAACTCGATCACCTCGATGCCGCGCTGGATGTCGCCTCGTGCGTCCGGCAGCGTCTTGCCGTGCTCCAGGGACAGCAGCTCGGCGAGCTCGTCGATGTTCTTGTTGACCAGGTCGACGAACTTCATCAGCACGCGCGCGCGGCGCTGCGGATTCCAAGCAGCCCAGCCCTTTTGGGCCTCTGCGGCCGAAGCGACCGCGGCATCGATGTCGGCCTGGTTGGCCATCGGGACGGTGGCCTGCACCTCGCCGGTGCTCGGGTTGAGGACGTCGGCGGAGCGGGTGGACGAGCCGGTGGTGCGCTGCCCGTCGATGAAATGCGGAATCTGCGTGGTCATGGTTGTCCCAAGGTCAGGTCTGGAGGATACTTGCATATCCTAGTAATTGCGTCAGGTGTTGGCAAGCTGCGGGAAAGCCCATGGCGCGGGCTCGAACTGTCGTGACCGTGGCGGTACGTTCGGTAGATGGCTGTCCGGGACGCCGTCATGGCAGGCATCGCTAAGCAGCTCGGTCACCCGAGTGGGCTGCGCGGGCGGTTCGTCGGCATGCTCCTCAACCGTGGCAACCGGGCCTTTGTGAACGCCGCGGTGCAGGCGCTCCAGCCTCGGCCGGCAACTGAGGTGGCGGACGTCGGTTTCGGCGGTGGGGTCGGGCTGAGGTTCCTGCTCGACAGTGTCGGCCGGGAGGGCCTGGTCCATGGTGTCGAGATCTCGGAGACAATGCTGGCCCGTGCCGAGCGTCGGTACCGCCGTGAAATCGCGTCCGGGCGCCTGATATTGCAGCAAGGGTCTTTGACAAAGCTGCCCTTCGACGATGGCCAACTGAGCGGCGTCATCACCGTCAACACCATCTACTTCGTCGCCGAGTTGGATCCTGCGTTCACCGAACTCGCCCGCGTGGTGAGTCGCTCGGGCCGCATCGTCGTCGGACTGGCCGACCCCGACGCCATGGCGAAGATGCCGACCAGCAGACACGGCTTCCACCTTCGCCCGGTGCCCGAGGTGGTTGAGTCGCTGCATCGCGCCGGACTCGCTGTCGACCACCGTCGAATCGACCGGAGTCATCTCCCGGCCCACCTGTTGATATGCACCCCCGCGCGCTGGCTCTGAAAGAGTCCGCACTGCAATGAGTGTGACGACGGCAGTGCTGCGCCTCGGACTCGCCGCGGCCCTTCTGGTCAGCGCCGTGAGTCATGCTTATCTCTATATCCATGGTTACCAGCACATTTCGATGATCGGCCCGGCCTTCCTGGTGCAGGCCAGTGTCTCCTTCGCGATGGCGCTCCTCATCGTCGCACGCGGTCCGGCCTGGCTCTGCTGGTTCGCTGCCGCGCTGGCCGGGGGATCTCTCGTTGCCTTCGTGCTGTCGAGGTCAGCCGGATTGGCCGGGTTTTCCGAGCACGGATGGACCCCGGCACCACACGCCGTGATCAGCGTGAGCGCCGAGGTTCTGACAGTCGTGCTCTGGGCGGTCCTGCAATTGGCCCCGCGGGCCGCTAGGGGCAGGTGGCGTCGACCTCGAACGTCTTGCTGACCTGCTGTCCCGCGTTGTCCACACCCGTTGCGGTGCCGGTGATCTGGTAGCTGTTGCCGTTCTTGGTTGCCTTGGCGCTGTTGCCGGGAGCGCCTTCGGTGAAGCTGAGGACCACGCCGTCGACGGTGCCCAGGCCGGCGCTGCGGACCGCGGACGCGTCCTGTTCCAGCCCGACGATCACGCCAGTCATCATGTCGCCGATGGCAATGGAGAATCTGCCCTGGTTCGTCTCGCACACGACCGCTCCGCTCACCGGTTGCGGCAGGCCGCCGATGATGACCTTCGTCTCCCCTGCGGCAGCAGGTGCCGCGGCAGGGCTGGACGACGGGGCGGGGGCCGATGAGGTCGCCGAGCTGGAGGCCGAGCTGGAAGAAGTGCCGGAGGACTTCTCGTCCTTCGAGCATCCGGCCATGCTCACGACGAGGGTCGTCGCGCTCAGGGCGACCAACAGCTCACGCTTCACGGGTGTCTCCTTCGATTGATCGGCACGCACAGCAGATGCTGACAAGCAGTATGTATGGCCGCTTGCCTCTGCGCATAGGTAGCCGTCAATCGTCGCGCAGGCCGGCCGCGAATCGCTGGGCCTGTTCCCAGGTGGGGAGCAGGCCGGAGGCCCGCACGTCGGCGAAGCTGGGTGCCGCGGCGTCGCGATCGGACAGGCTCGGAGGGGCACCGTCAACCAGCGGCCAGTCCACCCCGATCGCCGGGTCGGTGGCGCAGATGGTGTGCTCGCGCTGCGGGTTGTACTCCGCCGAGCACAGGTACATCACCGTTGAATTATCTTGCAGGGCAAGGAAACCGTGGGCAAGACCCTCCGAGATGTAAACGGTCCTGCGGTCCTGATCATCGAGCAGCACCGAGTCCCAGCGGCCGAACGTCGGTGACCCTTGGCGGATGTCGACCACGACGTCGAACACCGCACCCCGCACACAGGTCACGTACTTGGCCTGGCTCGGCGGCAACTGCGCGAAGTGCAGGCCGCGCAACACGCCGGCCGCGGACACCGAGCAGTTGGCCTGCCGCACATCGAGCCGGTGGCCGGTGACCTCGCGGAAACCTTTGTCGGTGAGCCATTCGAAGAACATGCCGCGCGGATCGCCGTGGATGGTCGGAGTGATCTCCCAGGCGCCCGGGATCTCGAGTTCGCGAACCTTCATCTCACTGACCGCGCTTCTCGTAACGGGCTTCGGCGGCGTCTTTGACTGGCCGCCACCATGATTCGTTGTCGCGATACCAGTCGATGGTGGCGCGCAACCCTTCCTCGAAATCGGTGTGCTTTGGCGCCCAACCCAATTCGTTGTAGAGCAGGGAAGGGTCGATGGCGTAGCGCAGATCGTGGCCGACCCGGTCGGTGACGTGGTCGAAGTCGTCGGGGTCGCGGTCCATCAACTGCAGAATCGTGCGCAGCACGGTCAGGTTGTCCCGCTCGCCCTCCGAACTGATCAGGTACGTACGGCCCGACTCGCCCTTTTCCAGGATCCGCCGCACCGCGCTGTTGTGATCCTCGACGTGGATCCAGTCGCGCACGTTGTGGCCGCTGCCGTACAGCTTGCATCGCCGCCCGGTGAGCACGTTGGTGATCTGGCGCGGAATGAACTTTTCGATGTGCTGGAACGGGCCGTAGTTGTTCGAGCAGTTCGACAGCGTGGCGCGCACGCCATAGGAGCGCACCCAGGCGCGGACCAGCATGTCGCTGCCGGCCTTGGTCGCCGAGTACGGGCTCGACGGGTTGTAGGGCGTGGATTCGGTGAAGCGCTGAGGGTCGCCGAGCTCGAGATCGCCGTACACCTCGTCGGTCGAGATGTGGTGCAACCGCACCCCGTTGCGTCGCACCGCTTCCAGAATGGTGAAGGTGCCCACCACGTTGGTGTGCAGGAACGGCTCGGGGTTGTCCAGCGCGTTGTCCACGTGCGACTCGGCCGCGAAATGGACGACAGCATCCGACTCGGCCACCAGCGCCGACACCAGCTCGGTATCGCAGATATCGCCTTCCACCAGCCTGATGGAATCTGCGACGTCGGCCAGTGACTCCCGGCGTCCTGCATAGGTCAACGCGTCGAGGACGGTGACGGAGTCCTCGGGGTGTTCGCGCACCGTGCTGTGCACGAAATTCGCTCCGATAAAGCCCGCCCCGCCGGTGACTAGCAGCCGCATGGCTACAAACCCTAACCGGTGAGGCCGAGCGCTCCTGCCAGTTCGGTGAGCGCGGGTATCAGCTTCTCCGGGCGTGAGGAACCCAGCACCTGGATTGCCACATGGTCTGCCCCGGCGTCCAGATGTTCGTTGAGCCGGCGCGCGATCGCGTCCGTGCTGCCGTAGGCGACCAGGGCGTCGATCAGCCGGTCGCTGCCCGGCTTGCGCACGTCCTCGTCGGTGAATCCCAGACGCAGCCAGTTGTTCACATAGTTGCTCAGACCCAGGTAGAAGTCGGCGAACTTGCGGCCGACCGCGCGCGCCTCGTCCGCATCGGCGGAAAGCACCACCTTGTGCTCCGGCGCCAGGAACACCGTGTTTCCCACTAGTTGGCGGGCCTTCCCGGTGTGCTCGGGCGTGGTCAGGTACGGATGGGCGCCTGCGCTGCGTTCGGCCGCCAGGCGCAGCACTCGCGGCCCGAGCGCGGCAAGCACCCGGCGGCTGGTGGGCACTGGGACGTCCTGAAAGCCCCGGTCCAGTTCGTCGAGGTAGGAGACCAGGGCGTCGTAGGGCTTCTGATACTCCTGGGTCGCCTCGGGGTGGCCCACCCCGACACCCAGCAGGAACCGGCCCGGATGCGCCTCTTCGATGCGGTGATAGGACTTGGCGACCTCCTTGGCCGGTGCCGTCCAGATATTGACAATGCCGGTGGCCAGTTGCAGCCTCTCTGTCCGCTCCAGCGCGGGTTCGACCCAGGCCAGATCGGCGTCCGGTGATCCGCCGACCCAGACGGCGCCGTACCCGAGCGACTCGATTTCGGCGGCCAGTTCAGGGGCGAGCGAGCGGGTGCCCAGCCACACACCGAACTTGCCCAGGTCAGGTTTGAGTGAAACGGAGTAAGTCATCGCTGGTCCCTATACCCGTTTACAGCCCGAGCGCCCCGGCCAACTCGGCCAGCGCCGGGACCAGGTCCTCGCTGCGGGCCAGCACCTGTACGGGCACGTGGTCTGCGCCGGCGTCGAGGTGCTCGCGCAGTCGCGCCGCGATGGCGTCGGTGGTTCCGTAGGCGACCACGGAGTCGACCAGACGGTCGCTGCCCGGCTTGGCCAGATCGTCGTCGGTGAAACCCAGCCGCGTCCAGTTATTCAGGTAGTTGGCGAGGTTGAGGTAAATGCCGAGGGCTTTGCGCCCGACGGCGCGGGCCTGCTCTGCGTCGGTGGTCAGCACGACCTTGTGCTCGGGGGCCAGAAATGCAGACGGCCCGATCAGTTCGCGCGCTTGAGCCGTGTGTTCGGGGGTGGTGAGGTACGGGTGCGCGCCGGCGCCGCGCTGCGCGGACAGCTGGAGAACCCGCGGCCCCAGCGCGGCCACCACCCGGCGATTGGCGGGGACGCCGTAGTCGTCGAGCTGGTCCAGATACCCGGTGAGGGCATCGATCGGCTTGCGGTATTCGCTGACCGCCTCGCGGTGACCGACGCCGATGCCGAGCAGGAAACGGCCGGGATAGGCCCTGTCGATCCGGTGGAACGACTCGGCGACGGGCTTGGCCGGGGCCGTCCAGATGTTGACGATCCCGGTCGCCACCTGCAACGTTGTCGTCGCGTCCAGGATCGGCTCCACCCAATCCAGTTCCGCGGGCGGCGAGCCGCCCACCCAGACCGCCCCGTAACCCAGGGCTTCGATTTCTTTGGCTTGCTGGGGCGTGACGCCGCGTCCGAACGATCCGAACCGGCCGAGATCGGGCTTGCTGTCAGCAGAAGCGGTCATGGTTTCACCAACCGGCAGGGCGGCGCCGCCTATTCCTCGGCCCAGGGGACCCGGGCGTTTTTGCGTCGAACGCGGGGCTGCGGGTATCGTGGACCAACGGTGCGGCGTCCGTGCCGACTCTTTGCGTGCCCTGTCTGAATTTCCCTCGGGAATTTCCATAATCGGCTCACGTTTTGTAGTCCGGACGAATGCTGCGCAAACCAGGTACGGACGAAAAGTAGAGGATCTCCGAAAAGTAATGGCCAAGAAGGACGGTGCCATCGAGGTCGAGGGTCGCGTGGTCGAACCCCTGCCCAATGCCATGTTTCGCATTGAGCTGGAAAACGGCCACAAGGTGCTCGCCCACATCAGCGGCAAGATGCGGCAGCACTACATCCGCATCCTGCCCGAGGACCGGGTGGTGGTGGAGTTGTCTCCTTACGACCTCTCCCGGGGCCGCATTGTGTACCGCTACAAGTAGCAACTGACAACGCCCAACAGAAGTAGCTCCAGAGAAGAACAGGACCGAGACTGCCGTGAAGGTGAACCCCAGCGTCAAGCCGATCTGTGACAAGTGCAGGGTGATCCGTCGGCACGGACGGGTCATGGTGATCTGCCAGGACCCGCGCCACAAGCAGCGGCAAGGCTGAGCCGGACGCCGCTGTTGCCGCGCGCCGGCAACCTGCACAACTGAATGCTGACCTCCCAGCACCACTGAGCGGATACGCCGCTCAGACACGTCCGGACGGAGGCCGGGCCCCGCTCAAATCCTTCGGGGGGCGGGAACGGACTGGGAAAAGACCTCCGCTGAGAAAGAGGAAACGCCACCTATGGCTCGACTAGTAGGCGTCGATCTGCCGCGCGATAAGCGCATGGAGATCGCGCTGACGTACATCTTCGGCATCGGCCGCACCCGCTCGAACGAGATTCTGGCGGCCACTGGCATCGACAAGGACCTGCGCACCAAGGACCTGACCGACGACCAGCTGACCCATCTGCGTGACTACATCGAAGCGAACCTGAAGGTCGAGGGTGACCTGCGCCGTGAGGTGCAGGCCGACATTCGTCGCAAGATCGAGATCGGCTGCTACCAGGGGCTGCGGCACCGTCGCGGCCTGCCCGTGCGCGGCCAGCGGACCAAGACCAATGCGCGGACCCGTAAAGGCCCCAAGCGCACCATCGCCGGCAAGAAGAAGGCCAGGTAACCGATGCCTCCGAAGAAAGCAAGTGGGGGGCCCAAGAAGGGCCAGAAGACCCGCCGCAGGGAAAAGAAGAACGTCCCGCACGGCGCCGCCCACATCAAGAGCACCTTCAACAACACGATCGTGACCATCACCGACCCGCAGGGCAACGTCATCGCCTGGGCGTCGTCGGGTCACGTCGGGTTCAAGGGCTCCCGCAAGTCCACCCCGTTCGCTGCTCAGCTGGCCGCGGAGAACGCCGCCCGCAAGGCGCAGGAGCACGGCGTGAAGAAGGTCGACGTGTTCGTCAAGGGCCCGGGTTCGGGCCGCGAGACCGCGATCCGGTCGCTGCAGGCCGCCGGCCTGGAGGTCGGCGCGATATCTGACGTCACTCCCCAGCCGCATAACGGCGTCCGTCCGCCCAAGCGACGCAGGGTCTAGCAGGGTCTAGGAGGAGAATAGAAATGGCTCGTTATACCGGACCCGTCACGCGCAAGTCCCGCCGGCTGGGCACCGACCTCGTCGGTGGCGACCAGTCGTACGAGAAGCGGCCCTACCCGCCCGGCCAGCACGGCCGCGCCCGGGTCAAAGAGAGCGAATACCGCCAGCAGCTGCAGGAGAAGCAGAAGGCCCGCTTCACCTACGGCGTGATGGAGAAGCAGTTCCGCCGCTACTACGAAGAGGCCGTTCGTCACTCGGGCAAGACCGGTGAGGAACTGCTGCGCATCCTGGAAAGCCGGCTGGACAACGTCGTGTACCGCGCCGGTCTGGCGCGTACCCGCCGGATGGCCCGCCAGCTCGTCAGCCACGGTCACTTCTCGGTCAACGGCGTGCACGTCAACGTGCCCAGCTACCGGGTGTCGCAGTACGACATCATCGACGTCCGGGACAAGTCGCTGAACACGGTGCCGTTCCAGATCGCGCGGGAGACCGCGGGCGACCGCCCGATCCCGAGCTGGCTGCAGGTGGTGGGGGAGCGCCAGCGCATCCTGATCCACCAGCTGCCTGAGCGCACCCAGATCGACGTCCCGCTCACCGAGCAGCTGATCGTCGAGTTCTACTCGAAGTAACGGACTTTCGAGCCAGCCGGCTCGGAAACCCTCAACGGCATCAAATAGCGGGTGCCGAGAAGGAGAAGAAGAAACACATGCTGATCTCTCAGCGTCCCACCCTGTCCGAGGACATCCTCACCGACAGCCGGTCCCAGTTCGTCATCGAGCCGCTGGAGCCGGGATTCGGTTACACCCTTGGCAATTCGCTGCGGCGCACGCTGCTGTCGTCGATTCCCGGCGCGGCCGTCACCAGCATCCGCATCGACGGCGTCCTGCACGAGTTCACCACTGTGCCTGGCGTCAAGGAAGATGTCACCGACATCATCCTGAACCTCAAGAGCCTGGTGGTGTCCTCCGAGGAGGACGAGCCGGTCACCATGTACCTGCGTAAGCAGGGCCCGGGTGAGGTCACCGCGGGCGACATCGTGCCGCCGGCCGGTGTCACCGTGCACAACCCGTCGATGCACATCGCGACCCTGAACGACAAGGGCAAGCTCGAGGTCGAGCTCGTCGTCGAGCGTGGCCGCGGCTACGTGCCGGCGGTGCAGAACCGGGCCTCGGGTGCCGAAATCGGCCGTATCCCGGTCGATTCCATCTACTCGCCGGTTCTCAAGGTGACTTACAAGGTGGACGCCACCCGTGTCGAGCAGCGCACCGACTTCGACAAGCTGATCCTGGACGTGGAGACCAAGAGCTCGATCACCCCGCGTGACGCGCTGGCCTCCGCCGGTAAGACGCTGGTCGAATTGTTCGGTCTGGCACGCGAACTCAACGTCGAGGCTGAGGGCATCGAGATCGGGCCGTCACCGGCCGAGGCGGACCACATCGCCTCGTTCGCGCTGCCCATCGACGACCTGGACCTGACCGTGCGGTCTTACAACTGCCTGAAGCGCGAGGGTGTGCACACGGTCGGCGAGCTGGTCTCGCGCACCGAGTCCGACCTGCTCGACATCCGCAACTTCGGGCAGAAGTCGATCGACGAGGTGAAGGTCAAGCTGCACCAGCTGGGTCTGTCGCTCAAGGACAGCCCGCCGAGCTTCGACCCGTCCGAAGTCGCAGGCTACGACGTCGCCACCGGCACCTGGTCCACCGAGGGCGCTTACGACGACCAGGACTACGCCGAAACCGAACAGCTCTAACAAATCTGACACCGTACGGTGACGATGCGGCCGTACAGCGGCTGCTGAGGAACCGGACAAATCTGACAAGAGTTCGTCCCGGCCCTACCTGATACGGGGGTCGGCCCCACATAGGAGACAGTCGCAATGCCCAAGCCCACCAAGGGTCCCCGCCTCGGCGGGTCGTCCTCGCACCAGAAGGCGATTCTGGCCAACCTGGCCACGTCGCTGTTCGAGCACGGCCGGATCAAGACCACCGAGCCCAAGGCGCGGGCATTGCGGCCGTACGCGGAGAAGCTGATCACCCACGCGAAGAAGGGCACGCTGCACAACCGGCGTGAGGTGCTCAAGAAGATCCGCGACAAGGACGTGGTGCACACCCTGTTCGCCGAGATCGGTCCGTTCTTCTCCGACCGCGACGGCGGCTACACCCGCATCATCAAGGTCGAGAACCGTAAGGGCGACAACGCCCCCATGGCCGTGATCGAGCTGGTGCGGGAGAAGACGGTGACCTCGGAGGCCGACCGGGCCCGCCGGGTCGGCGCGTCCAAGAAGGCGGCACCGGTGGCCGCTGCGGCCGCACCGCAGGCCGCGGTGGAGCCGGAAGAGGCCGTCGGCCCGACCGCCGAGGAGGCCACTGAGGCCGCCGAGACCGAGTCGGCCGCCGAGACCGAGTCCGCCGCCGAGACCGAGTCCGCCGCCGAGACCGAGTCGTCTGGCGAGGCCACCGAGACCGAGGCTGACGAGGCTCCCGAGAATTAGTGAGGTCGTCCGTCTGCGGCTCGATATCGCCTACGACGGAACTGATTTCGCGGGCTGGGCGACGCAAGCCGGGCAACGCACGGTCGCCGGCGTACTCGACGAGGCGCTGACGACCGTGTTCCGCGCGCCGGTACGCCTGCGCGCGGCCGGACGCACCGACGCCGGTGTCCACGCCACCGCGCAGGTCGCCCATGTCGATGTTCCCGTCGAGGCTGTGCCGCACGCATACTCGCGCTCTGACCGCGCTGGCGATCCCGAGTTCGGATCGCTGGTGCGCCGGCTCGGCAGGTTTCTCCCGGCCGACGTCCGGGTCATCGAGATCGACCGAGCACCAACGGGTTTCGACGCACGATTTTCGGCACTGCGGCGGCACTACGTGTACCGGCTGTGCACGGCACCCTACGGCGTGATGCCGCAGCAGGCGCGGTTCGTCACCGCCTGGCCGCGTGCGCTGGACCTCGATGCCATGACCAGCGCATCACGAGAACTGCTGGGCCTGCACGACTTCGCCGCCTTCTGCCGGCACCGGAAAGGCGCGACCACCATCCGCGAGCTGCAACGCCTCGACTGGACGCGCGACGGGGATCTGGTCACCGCGCAGGTGAGCGCCGACGCGTTCTGCTGGTCCATGGTGCGCTCCCTGGTCGGTGCCCTGCTGGCCGTCGGCGAGCATCGGCGAGAGCCGAGGTGGTGTGGTGAACTCCTCAGTGCGACAAGCCGGTCCAGCGATTTCGCGGCTGCTCCGCCGCAAGGCCTGACCCTGGTCGGAGTGGACTACCCGCCGGATGACCAGCTAGCCGCCCGGAACCTGATCACCCGCGATATCCGTTCGCCCCGTTAGAGTTTGCCCGCCACGAAGTTTGCGGCCTCGTTCGTCAGACCGGGCACGTAGCCCAGGTGCGCTTTCCACAGGTTGCCGTCGGAGCAGATGGGGTCACCCTCATTGCACAGGTTGAGGATCTTGCCGCCGAACTGCGGGCTCAAAGCGGTCAACAAGCCGCCGGCCCGGCCGGACGGATTGCCGAACAGAGTGACCGCCGAGACGTGGTCGGCCGCTTCCGGCGGCAGCGGTTCGGTGAAACCGAGGCCGGGCAGCGGTGCGGCGGTGACGATGTCGATGACCGCGGCGCCCTGGGAGTATCCACCGAGCACCAGCCGCGTGTCGGGGCAGGCGTTGGCCATCTGCTGGACGTGGTCGCTGGCGTCGTTCGCGCCGTCGGTGGCGGCGAGGAAGTCTTTACTGGCCGGGTAGTTCACGCCGTAGGCGCCGATGTTGCGACCGGTCTGCTGGCGCAGTGTCCCAACCAGGGCGTTGCCCACCCTGCCGAGACCGGGTGGTTCGCCGGTGCCGCGGGCGAAGATCACCTCGACATCCGGGCAGGCCGCCTTCGCCGGCGGTGCCAGTGGAGGGGCGAGCAAGAGTGCGGCCGCCGCGAGTGCGGCGGCCGCCAACCGACCCAGGGGGGCACATCTCATGCCCCAATGTTAGGCGTTATTGACAGTGCGTCAGTGCACCTGAACGACGGGCTGCTGGACAGGGGCGCTGGGCGTGCCGGGCACCTGCGGGGCGAGCGCGGGATTCTGCGGCACTGTGCCAGGGATCTGGGGAACCAGCGGCGCTGGGAGCTGTCCGGGCATGTGCGGGACACCGTTCATGATCTTCGGCGCAGCGAAAGCGGCGCCCTGCGTCGTGTAGAAGGGCACGTACCCCTCGGTGTGCCCGCTCCACTCGTTACCGGAGCCCGCATGGCAGATCGGGTCCTGAGGATTGCAGTAGTCGACGGCTTTGGACCCCAGAAGGGTGCTCTTGGTGGGCAGCGAGCCGCCCGCCCGGTCGGCGATGTCGCCGAAGGTGACGACCGCAGCGATGTTGCCGACGTACTCGGGTGGCAGTGAACTGCCCCAGCTGATGCCGCCGATCGGAACTCCGGCCACGATGTCCATCACCGACGCGCCCTGTGAGTAGCCACCCAACACGATCTTGGTGTTCGGGCAGGCGGACACCGTCGACTTCACGTGGGAAATCACGTCGTTGGCCCCGTCGCCGCCGTGCAGCTGCAACTTGCTGGCCGCATAGTTCACGCCGTAGGTGCGGATGTTGAGGCCGCTGGTTTGTTCGCGCAGCGAGTCCACGAACGCATCGCCGACCCGTCCGAGGCCGGGTGCCTCATTGGTTCCCCGGGCGAAGACCACCTCGGCGTCGGGGCAGTCGTCTGCCCATGCGGATGGTGCGGCGGCAAGCGGACTGACCGGCAGGACAGCGGCGGACAGGGCTGCGAGGCCTACACCGGCCCGACCGGCAAGGCGAATGAAGTGCTGATACACGCCGAAATTTTACCCGCGGAGCGCCGGAGCAAAACCTCCGCAGCTGTGGATGAACGTGTAAACACCGCCGCTTGGCGGCCTACCGTAGCGGGGGAATCGGGCGAGAAGATGGGGGACAGGTGCCTCGGCAGGCGGTGAGCTGGCTGCACGTCAGCGGCTACCGCTGTCAGTTGCGGCGCCTCGAGCGCGCATTGCTGAGCCCCGGCGACGACTCACCCGCCGGACCGGCGCGGGGTTCGCTGGCGATCGGTTGTGTGCTGACCGTCATCGCCCTGGCGGGCTGCGTGTTGCTGAGCCGGCTGTGGCCGCAGCCGGGTCTGGGCGACGCGCGCATCGCGATGGGTCAGACGTCCGGGGCGCTGTATGTGAAGGTGGGCGACACCTGGCACCCGGTGCTCAATCTGGCATCGGCGCGCCTGATCGCGACGGCCGATGCCAATCCGCTGCCGGTACCCGAGGCGGTGCTGGCCCGCACTAAACGCGGTCCGCTGCTGGGCATTCCGGGTGCGCCACAATTGATCGTCCCGGCATTGCCGGCGCAGCAGTCGTTATGGACGGTGTGTGACGCCGAGGCAGACGAGGGAACGACGGTCCTGCTGGGCGCGGATCTGCCGGTCGGCCGCGTGAATGCCGGGCAGGCGCTGCTGGTCGCCGCCGGAACGGGCGCGCCGGCTTACCTGCTGTACCACGGGCGGCGCGCGCTGGTGGACCTGGCCGATCGGGCCGCGGTGCGCGCACTGAGGTTGCAGGGCCGGGCCCCGCATCTGGTCTCCCAGACTTTGCTGAACGCGGTACCGGAGGCGCTGCCCGTCACGGTTCCCCGCATCCGTAGCGCGGGCGCGCCGGCAGGCGGCTGGCTGCCGGGATTCCGGGTGGGCGATGTGCTGCGAATCACACGGGCCGCGGGCGAGGAGTTCTACGTTGTGCTGACCGCCGGAGTACAGCGAATCAGCCCGGTCGTCGCGGACATGCTTCGGTTCACCGGCTCGGCCGACGTCACCACCGTCGCACCCGGCCTGCTGCGTGCGGCTCCCAACGTCGACTCATTGCCGGTCTCGGCGATCCCCGACCAGGTCCCGTCGGATCCCGGTGGTGCCACGTGGTGCGCGGTGTGGGAGCCCACCGCGTCAGGTCCGCCGGCCATCGAATTCCTGGCCACCCAGCGTGCGCCGGCCGCGGCGCCGGTGGCTCTGGCGCAAGCCGACGGGCGCGGGCCGTCGGTGGACAGGTTCTCCATCGCCGCGGGCCACAGCGCCTACGTCGCAACTCAAAGCCAGGTCGGCAACCGAACCCGGGTCGACACGCGCTACCTGGTGACCGACACCGGCGTGCGCTTCGCGATCCACGACGACGAAGCGGCTCGCCTCCTCGGACTGCCGGCTCGGCCGGTGCCGGCGCCGTGGCCGGTGCTCGCCGCGTTGCCGTGCGGGCCGGAGTTGAGCCGGGAGCAGGCGTCAGTCGTCCGCGACACTGTCGCGACGGGGCCGTGACCGGCGACGTGTCCCCAGCGCGGCAACAAGCAGAACCAGGCAGATCGCGGCCCCGGTCAGCGTGCGGGACCGGTTGTCCGGGCCCGGGTTCGCGGCAGGTAACGACATGGCCAGTGGTTTGGGGCCGGCAGCGTCCGCCGCAGGGATGTCGGTGGTGACCGCCGCCAGCGGGTCGACGGTGCCGTTGCCCACCCAAGGGTCCCATCCGGCCGGCGGATGGTGCGCGGTCGCCTCGATGCGCTGCATCACCTGGCGGGCGGTCCACTCCGGGAATCGCGCCCGGATCAGGGCGGCCAGTCCGCTGACGACCGGAGTTGCGTAGCTGGTGCCGGAGATCGGCTTGTCGTTGACCCGGTTGGCCAGTCCGTCACCGTCCGGGTCGAGCGATGTCACGCCCTCACCGGTCGCCGCGACATCCACCCATGGCCCGGGGAGCGTGAAGGATGACGGATTGCCTTGGGAATCAACCGAACCGACAGTCAGGACGTAATCGTCGTACCAGGCGGGGCTGACCACCACCGCGACAGTGTCCCGGGTGACGCCGGCCGGTTGGGGCGGACACTGCGTCACACCGCCGGTGTTTCCGGCCGCCGCCACCACGACGGCGTTCTTGACATCCACCGCGTAGGCAAGTGCGGCGCCCAGCGCGCGATCATCCGGTGCCCGGTCTACCGGGGCGCAGGCGACCGACGAGATGTTGATGACCGTGGCGCCGAGGTCGGCGGCGGTGCGCACCGCGCGGGCCAGGGTTGCCACGTCGCCGACACCCTCGCCGGACCGGCCGGCGGTCGGCGCGAATTTGGCGCTGGACTGGCGGATGCTGATCACCGTGACGTCGGGTGCGATCCCGGTGAAGGCGGGATCGGTTGTGGCGGCGACTATTCCGGCCACCAGTGTGCCGTGGGCGTCGCAGTCCTGGGTGCCGTCGCCGGTGGCTACGTAATCACCACCGGCGATGACATCCTTCAGTCGTGGATGCCGGTGCACGCCGGTGTCGATGACCGCGACCCGCTGCCCGGCGCCGCGGGTGAATTGCCAGATCTGCGGCAGGTCGAACCCCGCGAATTGTGTCGCAGCGTCGGCACTGTCGGGTTCCGCACCGGCCACCGCGCACGTCTCCCGTTGGACGGTGGGGTGCGGGGGTGACGGTGATGCCGGCGCCGGCAACCACTTCTCGTCGACCGCAGGCGGCGCGACCGCATGCGCCTGCGGTGCTGCGCAGTGGGACACCAGCAGCGCGGCGAGCAACGGGCGCACCAGCCGGACGGTGCTCACGTGCGGAGCAGATTCAATCCGCGGACGGCGTCGAACGCGCCGCTTGTCCAGCACGCTACCGGGGCGACCAGGGTGAGCGCGATGCATCCCAGTGCCTGGACACCGCGGCGGGTGACTGGCGACACGGTGACGGCAGGAGCGACGAAACCCAGGTATATCGCGGTGGCGGCGGCCACTGCTGCCAGCCCGGCCACCCACGGTGCCTGCGCCGGTGGGCCGAGGGCGGCCATCGCCAATGTGGTTGCCAACGTGGTGATTCCAGCCGCCGCGAACACGAGACCTCGGCGCCTGTCGATCCGGGCGTGCACGACGAGCACGCCCCCGGTGACTGCGGCCAGCACGACGGCGCGGGGCGCGGCCAGCGCGGCGATCACTGCTCCGAGGGCGGCGGCGACCGCTAAGCCGGCCCGGAGGATGGTCAGCACACTGTCGGCGCGCTGAGCGTGTGCGGCCAGTCCGCTTTCGGGCAGTGGATCGTCCTGGTCGGCGCCGGGTGCCAGGCCGGCCAACCGGATCGACGCGCGCGGCGCGACCTCAATCAGTCCGAGGCAGGCGAGCGCTGCCGCTGACCCGACGATGTGCGGTGGGGCCGCGGTGAGGGTGCTCGCCAGGGCGGCGGCTACCGCGACAGTCGCCGCGCAGCAAACGACTGCGCCCAGTACGACCGGGCTACAACGGGTTACGCGCAGTGCGAGAGCCGCCGTGGCGCCGGCAGCCATGGCAGCGAGGAGCGCATTCGGGGCTCCGGGAGCGCCCGGCACCGCGAGCAGACCGGCGATCGCCGCCGCTGCGGTGGCGATGAGGCTGAGCGTGAGGCCGGCGATCGGGTTGCGGCGAATAGGCGGGATGACACCGGTCATTACCACGATCGCGAGGGCGGTGGCGGCGGCCGTCGCGGCGGCGGTGTCGCTGTGCCGAGCGGCGCCGGACGCGGCGCGCAGCAGTGCCAGTGCGGCCGTGGCCGCGAAGCAGACCGCGGCCAGTGCGGCGGTCATCGGTTGCCAGGACTGTGTCGGGCTGCCCAGGGCCGCGGACACCGCGTCGGCCGCATCGTCGTAGCGTATGGCGGGCGGCGCGGGAGCCTGCCGGCTCAATACAAGTGCAGTCCCGTCACGAATTCCGATCTGCCGCAACGTCGTCGAGTTCGGCAGCGGCGCGGCGCCGAGCCGCGCCAGGTGGTAGCGCGTCCCCGGGGTCACACCACCCAGCGCGTCGACGATCGACGGGATCAACTCCGCGACGGGCACGGTTGCCGGCAACGTCAGGTCGACGGAGGCGCTGTCGGCGTGGACTGCGACGCGGCGCAGATCCGGATCGAATTCAGACACCCCCGGCACGTTAAGCGGTTCCCGGCTGAGCCGTGTCCCGTTGTCCACAGCTGAATTGTGGCGAATCTGGTTGCCGCTTAACGTCGTCCAACTATGACCGCCGTCATTGACGTCAAGGCCCCGCCCGAGGTGCCGTCATCAGACATCTCGGGCCTGCCGTTGCTGCCGGTCGCGATGGCCGTCGTGGCTGTGGGCGCCACGGCGGCAGTCTTCTTCATCGGTTCTCCCGTGGCGCACCACCCCGCTGTGCTGACTGCTCCGGCAATGATGGTGGCGTCGCTGGCGCTGACGATCGGACGGGGCCGGCGGCGGGGCGCGGCGATCAGCGGCGACCGGCGTGAGTATCTCGAGTACCTGCGCGGACTGCGGGCGGAAGTTGCCGAAGTCGTTCGGGCGCAACATGCTTCGCTGACGTCGGAGCATCCTGAGCCGGGCAGCCTGTGGACCCTGATCGGCGATCCGCGCATGTGGACCAGACAATCCGCGGATCCGGAATCCTGGTGTGTCAGGGTAGGTGTGGGAAGTGCCCCGCTGTGCCCGTCGCTGCAGGTTGCTCCGATGCCGCGACGGTGTGATCCGCTCACGGTTGCCGCCCTGAATCGTTTCGTGCGAACACATTCGACGCTGCGGAATGCGCCGGTCGTGATGTCACTGCACAAAGGCGAACCGGTGACAGTCGACGGTGACGTGAGCCAGGTGCGCGGACTGCTGCGCGCGATGGTCTGTCAGTTGGCGATAGCGCACCCGCCCGGACAGTTGCTGATCGTCGGCGCGGTGGCGGACCTCGCCGAGTGGGACTGGCTGAAGTGGCTCCCGCACAACCGGCATCCGGACGCGACGGATCTGACCGGGCCGGCGCGACTGGTGTACCCGACACTGACCGCGGCACGCGAGGCGCTGGCCGTTATCGCGTCACCGCACGCAGTGATCATCGCCGACACGTCCGGGAGCGATGCCGTGGCGATCGCCAATGCCACCGTGATCCGGGCCGGCGGTAACGGGGCGGTCGTGGTGATCCGCCGGCCCGGCGGGCAGGACGTCCTCGACGAACCCGACTACCTCGACCGGCAGGACGCAGTCGTATGCGCGCGCCGGATCGCGTCGTACGCCGGTTCCGCAGCGGAGCCGCCGGACGCGGACGCCTGGCCCGGCGCCGACGCGGTCACCCGAAGCCAGTGCCCACGGGACCGGCTCTGTGTCCCGATCGGCGCCACACCCGACGGCCGCCCCGTGCGCCTGGACATCAAAGAGTCGGCGCTGCACGGTATCGGGCCGCACGGGCTGTGCGTGGGGGCCACCGGGTCGGGCAAGTCGGAGCTGCTGCGCACCGTCGCCGTGGGCATGATGGCGCGGAACTCGCCGGAGGTGCTCAACCTGCTGCTGATCGACTTCAAAGGTGGCGCAACGTTTCTCGACCTCGCCGGGGCACCGCACGTGGCCGCGGTCGTCACCAACCTCGCGGACGAGGCGCCACTGGTCGCACGGATGCGGGAGGCGCTGGCCGGTGAGATGAACCGCAGGCAACAATTTCTGCGCACGGCAGGCCACGTCAGCGCGGCGGAGTACCAGCGTGCTCGTGGACCCGGATCACTTCCTCTACCGACGCTGTTCATCATCGTTGACGAGTTTGCCGAACTGCTCAGTCAGCATCCCGACTTCGCGGACACCTTCGTTGCGATCGGGCGGCTGGGAAGGTCCCTGGGCGTGCATCTGTTGTTGGCCAGCCAGCGGCTTGACGAGGGGCGCTTGCGTGGGCTGGAAGCCCACCTGTCCTACCGGGTCTGCCTGAAGACACTGTCCGCCGTCGAGTCTCGTGCCGTGCTGGGCACTGCGGATGCGTACGAACTGCCGAGCGCGCCGGGGGCTGGGCTGCTGCGGACCCCTGCCGGGGATCTGATCCGGTTTCAGGCCGCGTCCGTGTCGGGGCCGGCACCGGGTGGCGGCAGTTCGGCAGCGCCGGAGGTACGCCCGTTCACCGCAGAACCTGTTGGGGCCGTGCGCCGTCCGGATCCGCGTCGGAGTCCGTCCATCCTGCAGACGATCCTGGCCGGCCTGGAACACCAGGGACCGCCCGCCCATCAAGTCTGGTTACCGCCGCTGGACGCGGCGCCCGCCCTTGAGGCGCTTCTGGCGAGTCGAGCACCGACGCCTCTGGTTGTTCCGATCGGCGCCGTCGACCGGCCCTACCAGCAGTGCCGCCCGCCTCTGACGGTCGATCTGTCCGGGGCAGCCGGAAACGTCGCGGTGGTCGGAGCGCCGCGGTCAGGCAAGTCCACGGCACTTTGCACACTCATCACCGCCCTGACCGCCACCCACGGACCCGGGCAGGTGCAGTTCTACTGCCTCGACTTCGGCGGGGGAGCATTGTTCGCCCTGCGTGACATGCCGCACGTCGGCGCTGTCGCCGACCGGGCTCAACCCGAACTGGTCCGGCGCACGGTTGCCGAGATGGAGTCAGTTGTCCACATGCGCGAGGCCTGCCTGCGCGCAGGCGAGACGATCGATTCCTTCCCGGATGTGTTCCTCGTGGTCGACGGCTGGGCCGGCCTGCGTCTGGATTTCGACGGCGTGGCGGACTCGATCACTGTGCTTGCCGCCCAGGGTCTTTCGTACAAAGTGCACGTCATGGTGGCCGCGACGCGCTGGGCGGAGCTGCGGCCGGCGTTCAAGGATCAACTCGGCACCCGCATCGAGTTGCGGCTCGGTGATCCTGCCGATTCCGAATTTGACCGGCGGCAGTCCCGGCAGGTGCCGACCGACCGTCCCGGTCGTGGTTTGTGCGTCGACGGACTGCACATGACGATCGCGCTGCCCGCGTGGGAGGGGCCCGGCCGGCGAAGTGACGGGCCCGCAGCGCCCCCCATACCGCTACTGCCGAGTCGAGTGGAGTACGACGCGGTCGTCGGCGAGCGCGAGGCCGGGATCGTGCTGGGGCTCGAAGAGCGGCAACTGCGCACGGCCACAGTTGATTTCACGCAGCAGCCGCATCTGCTGATGCTGGGAGACAACGGGTGCGGCAAGACCGCGGCGCTGCGGACCCTGTGCCGCGAGATCGTCCGCACCCGGTCGGCGGCGCAGGCGCGGCTGTTCGTGGTCGACTTCCGGCGAACCCTGCTCGGTGTCGTGCCGTCCGAACATCTCGGCGGCTACGCCGGGTCGCCCGGCGCGTTGGGCGTCCTGATGCCGGGCCTGGTCGGCCTGCTGCACGCGCGGATGCCCGGCGCGGATGTCAGCCAGGCGCAGCTGCGCGACCGGTCCTGGTGGACCGGGCCGGAGATCTACCTGATGGTCGACGACTACGACCTGGTGACGGCGTCGGCCGGGAACCCGTTGCTCGCGCTGCTCGAGTATCTGCCGTACGCCGCCGATCTCGGGTTGCACATGATCGTCGCGCGGCGAAGTGGAGGTGCCGCGCGAGCCCTGTTCGAGCCGTTGCTCGCGAGCCTGCGGGAGCTTGGCTGCATGGGAATGATGATGAGCGGTCGGGCGGAGGAGGGCGCACTACTTGGATCGAAGCCACCCGTGCCACTGCCGCCCGGGCGCGGCACCCTGATCACCCGCCCCGGTGTCGAGCAGCTGGTACAGGTGGCGTGGAGCCCGCCCGAATGACCGCGCATCGCGCCGTCGTCGCGGTGGGACCGGCATCTGTCAGCCGATTGTGCTGTGCGACAACGGGAGACGACGAGACCGGGGTTGCGGCGGTGGATGCGATCGACGACCGGGTGGCGTTGGTCGACGAGCACCCGGTCGCCGTTGATGCGCTGTGGTGTGCGGTGCTGCGCTCGTTGGCGGAGGGGCACCGCGGCGTACTGGTGGTGCATCCTGCGTGGTGGTCGGCGCCCCGGGTTGCCGTCCTCACCGCGGCGGCGCGGACGGTCGCCGGGGCTGAGGCTGCGGTGCGGGCACGGACTTGGCTGTTGCCGCAGCCGGATTCGACCATCCTGGTGGAAATCGCCGAGCGGCTGGTGGCCATTTCGGGGGACGACCTCGTCGCCGTACCCCGCCTCACCGACGATGAGGCCGTCGCCACCGAGGTTGCCGGCGTGGTCGCCACCATGACGAACCGCGGCGTGATGATCGACGCCCCGAAAGTGTCAGGAGCGCCGCGGTTGGCTCGGTTGATTGCCGATGCGCTCCCAGCCGGGCACAAGGCCACCATCGTCGATGATGACGCGGTGACACAGCTGGCCCGCGCGGCGGCGCCGATCCCTGACTGCGAACCGGTCAAAGAGGTGCGGTCCAGCGGCCGGATTCTTGCGCGGCTGGCGGCGGCAGGTGTCGCGGTGACCGCGGCGGGCCTGGCGCTGCCGGCGGTGAACTCGAAGCCCGTGATCCGGGCGGCGCCGACAACTCTTCTGATCGAGGGCGGCGTGGCGTTGGCGATCCCGGCCGACTGGAACGCCGAGCGGATCGTCGCCGGGCCGGGGTCGGCCCGCGTCCAGATCACCTCGCCCGCTGATCCCGAGGCGGCCCTGCACCTCACCCAGACGCCGACGCCCGGCGAGACGCTGGCCGACGCCGCCGCACAACTGCGCCGGGCGATCGACGCCGAACCGGCCGGCGTGTTCGTCGACTTCAACCCGACCGGGGCCAGCGCCGGCCGGCCCGCAGTGACCTACCGCGAAGTTCGTGCGGCCCATGACGTGCGCTGGACGGTGCTGCTCGACAAATCGCTGCGCATCAGCATCGGATGCCAGAGCCGGCCCGCCGGCCAGGACGCCGTCCGGGACGCCTGCGAGCGGGCGGTGCAAACCGCTCATGCGGTGGGCTGAACCGCGAAATCGATGGAACCAAAGCCGGCCCCCGAAGGTCGAACGTAATGAGGGACAGGAGACAGATGAATCCACACGCAGGCACCAACACCCTGAGCGCCGATTTCGCCCTGATGAGATCGGTCGCGGCCACCATCGACGCCCGCAACCAGGAGATCCGGGCGATGCTGCACGCCTTCATCGGCCGAATGAGCGCTGTGCCCCCGTCGGTGTGGGGAGGGGTTGCGGCGGCGCGCTTCAAAGACGTCGTGGATCGATGGAACGGCGAGTCGACGCGGCTTCATCATGTCCTGCACGACATCGCCGAAACGATCCGCGGCAACGAGGCCATACTCCGCGATGCCGGCCAGAGTCACGCGGACAACATCGCCGCCGTCGGCGGAAACCTCTGAACGGAAGGCGGGCCATGGATCAGGCGCTGTCGTACAACTTCGATGTCCTTGAACACTCCGTTCGCCAGGAGATTCACGCCACAGCCGCGCGCCTCAACGCGGCGCTTGACGAGCTACGGTCCCAGATCGCGCCGCTGCAGCAGCTCTGGACCCGCCAGGCGGCGGCTGCCTACCAGGTCGAACAGCTCAAATGGCACCGGGCGGCCACCGCGCTCAACGACATTCTGATCGAGTTGGGACACGCGGTCCGCGACGGCGCTGACGAGGTGGCCGGCGCCGATCGCCGGGCAGCGGGCGGTTGGTCGCGGTAGTCGTTTTGACCTGCGGGGATGCGCGTCGGTAAGCTGCTCCGTTGGCGTGCGGGTGCCTTCGGGTACACAGGGTCCTCGGGTCAATGTCGGTCGCCGAGACCAGCCCCTCCCGCAAAACGCCTGACCGGCCCCCGGTTCGCACCGGGATCCACCCGAGAAAGATGGAGTAAGCGCTGTGCCTACATACGCGCCCAAGGCGGGTGACACCACGAGGTCGTGGTACGTCATCGACGCCACGGACGTTGTGCTTGGCCGCCTTGCCGTAGCAGCGGCGACGCTGCTGCGTGGCAAGCACAAGCCGACGTTCGCGCCCAACGTCGATGGTGGTGACTTCGTCATCGTCATCAACGCCGAAAAGGTCGCCATCAGCGGCGACAAACTGCAGAGCAAGATGGCCTACAACCACTCGGGGTATCCCGGCGGTCTGCGTCAGCGGAGCATCGGTGAGCTGCTGCAAAAGCACCCCGACCGCGTGGTGGAGAAGGCGATCGTCGGCATGTTGCCCAAGAACAAGCTGAGCCGGCAGATCCAGAAGAAGCTTCGCGTCTACGCGGGCCCGGAGCACCCCCACACCGCTCAGCAGCCGGTTCCGTTCGAGATCAAGCAGGTGGCCCAGTGACCGAGACCAGTCTGGAAACCACCGAGGTGGCCGAAGCCGTGGTCGAGAGCGAGTCGTTCGTATTCGAGCGCCCCATCCAGACCGTCGGCCGCCGCAAGGAGGCCGTGGTGCGGGTGCGCCTGGTGCCCGGCACCGGCAAGTTCGACCTCAACGGACGCAGCCTCGAGGACTACTTCCCGAACAAGGTGCACCAGCAGCTCATCAAGGCGCCGCTGGTCACCGTCGAGCGGCTGGACAGCTACGACATCTACGCTCTCCTGCATGGCGGCGGCCCGTCCGGCCAGGCCGGCGCGCTGCGCCTGGGCATCGCCCGGGCCCTGATCGTGGCCAACCCCGAGGACCGGCCGGCGTTGAAGAAAGTCGGCTTCCTCACCCGTGACCCGCGTGCCACGGAACGAAAGAAGTACGGCCTGAAGAAGGCCCGCAAGGCGCCTCAGTACAGCAAGCGCTGATCAGATACCACTTTTTGGCTGCGAGCGTGTGTCAGTCGGCGTGTCGAACGCCTCCGCGGCACGCTCGCAGCCAAAAGTGGGTATGAGCACAATCGCTAACGTGTGAGAGGTTTGTCCGCATGGGTCGACTATTCGGCACCGACGGCGTCCGGGGAGTCGCCAATCGCGAGTTGACCGCCGAGCTGGCGCTCGCACTGGGCGCCGCCGCGGCGCGGCACCTGGCGAGTTCGACCGGCCCGGGCCGCCGAATGGCCGTGATCGGCCGCGATCCGCGGGCCAGCGGCGAAATGCTGGAGGCTGCGGTGATCGCGGGCCTCAGCAGCGAAGGGGTGGACGCGCTGCGGGTCGGGGTGCTTCCGACACCCGCCGTCGCCTACCTGACCGGCGCTTACGACGCCGACTTCGGCGTGATGATCTCGGCTTCCCACAACCCGATGCCCGACAACGGAATCAAAATCTTCGGCCCCGGGGGCCACAAACTCGACGACGACACCGAAGACCAGATCGAGAACCTGGTTGCGGCCGGTCCCGGCCTGCGACCGGTCGGCGCGGGAATCGGCCGGGTCGTCGACGCCGAGGACGCGGCCGAGCGCTACCTGCGCCACGTCGGCAAGGCCAGCACCGTCCGCCTCGACGGGCTGACCGTGGTTGTCGACTGTGCCCATGGCGCAGCCTCCGTCGCCGCACCGAGGGCCTACCGCGCGGCCGGCGCCCGCGTCATCGCCATCAACGCCGAACCCAACGGCCTCAACATCAACGAGCGCTGCGGTTCCACCCACCTGGAGGGACTGCGCGACGCAGTCCTTGCTCACCGCGCCGACCTGGGGATCGCCCACGATGGTGACGCCGACCGGTGCCTGGCCGTTGACGCCAACGGCGAACTGGTCGACGGCGACACCATCATGGTGGTCCTGGCTCTGGCCATGAAAGAGTCCGGTGAACTGGCCTCCGACACCCTGGTGGCGACGGTGATGAGCAACCTCGGACTGCACCTGGCCATGCGCGCCGCCGGCGTGACCGTGCGTACCACCGGTGTCGGTGACCGCTACGTGCTCGAAGAGTTGCGGGCCGGCGATTTCAGCCTTGGCGGCGAGCAGTCCGGCCATATCGTGATGCCGGCGCTGGGTTCCACCGGTGACGGCATCGTCACCGGGCTGCGCCTGATGACCCGGATGGTGCAGACCGGTTCGCCGCTGTCCGCGCTGGCGGCGGCGATGCAGACCCTGCCGCAGGTGTTGATCAACGTCGATGTGGCCGACAAGGCCACCGCCGCCGTGGCGCCGGCGGTGCAGAATGCGGTGGCGCAGGCCGAGGCCGAACTCGGTGACACCGGTCGAATCCTGTTGCGTCCCTCGGGAACTGAGCCACTCATCCGGGTGATGGTGGAGGCTGGCGACGAGGAGATCGCGCAGCGGCTGGCCACCACGGTGGCCGACGCTGTCAGCGCCGCCGGCTGAAACTCGGTGGAACCTCGACGCCCCGTGCGGCGTCGAATGAGGTATGAGACTTGATAGTGCGGACGTGCGCGGTGTCGCTGACCGGATCGACGATGCGGCCGAACTGATCGGCGAGGCCGTATCGAACCACTTGGCGCGGTTGGCCTTTGACGGTGCCTGCGCCGGGCGGGCCTATGCCGTGTATGGCGACAGATTGCGGGGCGAGCTGGATGGCCTGGCCGCCGAACTATCGCAGTGGTCTAGTGCGGCGGCCGAGCTCGCCGCCGCGTTGCGTGCCGGAGCGGACAGCTACGCCGAGGCCGAGTCGTACGCCGCGGCCCGGATCGCGTAATCGTGTCCGAGCGGTTGGACGTCGCGGGGCGACTGGCTGAAGGTCTGCCCGCGCTAGAGCACATCCAGACCTATGTACGGGCTTGCGGGCAGGCCGGTTACCAGCATCCGGAGCTGACCGGCGATCCCGCGCAGGTATCCGACCTGTATGCCGGTGAAGAGGGGCTCGACCTGAATGTCCTCGACGGCGACTGTGCGGCGTTGCGCGCCGCGGCGGCGGTGATCGCCGAAGCGCTGCGATTGCAGCGCGATCAGCTCACCGTGCTGGCGACGGCCTGGACGGGATCGGGCGCCGACTCCGCGATTGCGTTTCTGCGGCGCCACTGCGACATCGCCTCTGCGGTGGTCAATGAGGTCCGCGCGGCGGCCCAACGTTGCGAATCGCTGCGGGACAATCTGTGGCGCCTGGTCGATGCGAAAGTCTCGACGACCACCGCGATCGACGGCCGCACGGCCGCCCAGCGGCCGGTTTGGCTGGCCGCCGCTGCCGCGCTCACGACCGACGCGGGCGCCCGCGAGGTGATTGATCGACAGGTAAAGCCCTACGTGGACAACGATATTCGGCATGATTGGCGCAGCGCGATGCTGTCTGCCCAGGCGGGCGTCGCGGCGGCCTACGACATGGTCACCGACCGGTTCGCCGCTGCTCCGCGCGCTCATTTCGAAATGCCCGGTGACTTCGGCGAGTACCGCGGGCCCGCCGCTGCGACGTCACCGCTGACGCCGGCCGCCCTCGCCGCCTTGCCGGGCGAGCCGGTGCCGGCCAGGTTCGCCGCGGCCCCCCTGAGCATCACGCCGCCGACGCCCGCGCCGGCGCCGCCGATGTCCGTACCGGCGGCGACGATGTCCGCGCCGGCGGCGGGGACGACACAACCTGACCTGGGGGCCGGGTGGCCGGGGGACTCGGGCCTGTCGGGCGGTGGTGGCGGATTCGGCAGTGGAGGCGGATTCGACAGTGGTGGCGGCCTGGGCGGGCTCGGTGGCCTCGCCAGCCGGATCGTCGCGGGCTTGGGCGACCTGCTGAAGTCCTCGGCCGGCGACGCCGAGGACGACCTGACCGACGACGAGGGCGACCGGCAGGAACCGGACCCGCTAAAAGAACCGGCAGAGCCGGAGAAACCCGAATCCGCGCAATCACGGGCGCACGGCGTTGCGCCGGCCACGCCGCCGCTCAGTGCAGCCCAACCCGCGGCCGCGGTACCCGCCCCAGCGACACCTCCGGCCGCGGCGCCGCCCGTCGGAGCGCCACCCGTCCAGCCACCGGCTGCCGCCCCGGTCGCCGCGGGATCGACACCGTGCGAGATCGCGGCGAACGAACTTCCGCAGGCGGGCCAGTGACGTCAGGGCAGCAGTTGCAGCAGTTCCTCGACATAGCGAACGGCTTCATCAGCCTGTGCCGTCGCAGGGCGGACCAGCAGCGTGGTCACCCCTGCCTCGGCGAAGACGGCCAGCCGTTCGGCGATGAAGCCGCGCGGGCCGATCAGGGAGACCCCACGCACCAGTTCGTCGGGCAACGCGTCGATCGCCTCTCGCTTGCGGCCGGCGAGGTAGAGCTCCTGGATCCGGTCGGCGGCCTCGCCGAATCCGTACCGGGTAGCCAGGTCGTGGTAGAAATTGCGGCCCCGGGCGCCCATACCGCCGATGTAGAGCGCCAGCTGGGGCTTGATCCAGGCGAACCGGTCCTCGACGTCGTCTCCGATCGCCAGCGCGGTACCCACCATGACGTCCAGCGGGCCCAGCGCGGGATCACGCCTGGCGGCCCCGGCCGCCAGTGCCTCGCCCCACACCAGATGGGCCTTGTCCGGATAGTAGAACGCCGGTTGCCAACCCTCGGCGATCTCCGCGGTGAGTTCGACGTTCTTCGGGCCCAGTGCCGCAATCGATATTGGAATGCGTTCGCGCACTGGATGATTGATCAGTTTCAGGGCCTTGCCCAACCCCGTGCCGCGATCGGCGGGCAGCGGGATCTGATAGTGCTTGCCGTCATAGCGGAGCGGCTCCTGCCTGCGCCAGACCTGTCGGCAGATTTCCACGGCTTCGCGTGTGCGCCCCAGCGGGGCGTCGAACGCGATGCCGTGGAACCCTTCGATCACCTGCGGTCCGGAGGTGCCGATCCCGAGGTTGAAGCGGCCACCGGAGACATGGTCCAGGCCGGCGGCCGTCATGGCGAGCAGCGAAGGCGTTCGGATGAAGAGCGGCAACACGCCGGAGGCCAGCTCAACTCTGCTCGTCCTGGCCGCCAGAAACCCGAGCTGGCTGATGGCGTCAAAGGCGTAGGCTTCGGCGACCACGGCCACGTCGATGCCGACCTTCTCGAGTTCGACGACGCGGTCGACGGCCTCGTGAAAGCCACCCGAATAGTCCAGCGCGATCCCGATCCGCATCAACGACACTTACCACGGTCCCGCGCAGCCCGGGAATCAGCCTGTCGACGTGCCCGTCCAGTATTCGGCGAAGCGCTGCCCGTCACCAGCGAGCCGCAGGATGTCGTTGCCGGTGAACCGGACCGGACCGTCCGGGCCGCCGCCGGTGCCGACCCACCGGCCGGCGATCAGGTCGCCATCGTGCAGCGGGCCAAGCTCGACGGTAAAAGTCAAGTCCGTCAACATGTTTCGTGTCTGCTCGATGATCTGCGTCAGTTCGTCCGGTCCGTGCACATCGCGATCGGGCCAATGTCCCACGAAGTCGTCGGTGACGAGCTCCGCCGCGACGGGCCGCCCGGCCCACAGCTCACTTATCCAGCGCTGGTACAGACTCTGTGCGTCAGCCATACATGGCTACTACCCGCTCGCGTGTGCAGGGACACACCCGTGCCGGTCACTTCAATAGCGCGACGATCTTCTCCTCGGCGGTCACCGGCGGCGCTTCGGGATCCACCGGCTCGGTGCGGGGCAGCGTCACGTCCGGATCGGCGAAATCTCGGTAGGTCTTGTCCCCGCCCAGGGTGTAAAGCAGATAACCGGTCAGCAGAGCGCGCACCGCCCGTTGGGTCTTTCGGTCAGAGCCGGCCAGCCCCACGGCTTTCGACAGTCGCCGGCCTTCTACCAGGCCACCCCCTTCCGCCTTGCTGACGATACGCAGCGTGGCCTTGTCCCAGGCGCGGTCCAGCGTGAGAGCGTTGGAGTTCAGGGTCTTGGGGTCGCCGGGCGCGGTCAGGATGAGGCCGGGCACGTCGAGTCCCGCAGCCGGCAGTTCCGCCGGGGGAGCGGTCACCGTGGGGAACAGCGCGGCTACCGCGGCGAGCGGCCTACCGGCCGAGCCGGACATACCGGCGGCAGCGAACACCGCAGCCGACCCACCGAACCCATGACCGGCCAGACCGAGCTTGGCGGGGTGAACGCTGATCTCGCCGGGGCCAAGCCGCACCCCGGAGATGATGTCCAGGGCGACACCGAGATCGAACGCCAGGTTCATCACCGACGGGGCGAGACCACGCTGGGTGTCCGGCGCGCCGGCCACGATGCCCCAGGACGCCAGGTGCTCCAGCAGGCCCGAATATTGAGCGGACCCGGTCAGCCAGTCGTGCCCGAACGCGATACCGGGCAGATTCATGCCGGCTTCGGGGGTGTACACCACGCCGGGGAGTCCGGCAAAGGCCAGGTCACCGCGTAGAACGCGGTGTGGACCACGACGGGTGAGGGCGGCGACGAGCTTGCGGATGCGGGCCACCCGTCGACGTTAGCGGTGCGCCGGCGGATGGGTAAAGGCGGTCCACGTACCGCCGTCCCAATAGCGCTGGCCGGGTTGCCCGGATGGGTCGGGATACCAGCCCGCCGGTGTCGTCCTGGCCGGTACCGCCCCCGCCGGTTGCTGCGACCACGCCGGTTGTTGCTGGGCGATCGGTTGCTGCTGGCCAGTCATGGCCTGCGGATTCTGAGCCAGGTTCCGCACCTGTCGAATGGCGTGCATGTTGGAGAACAGCGCGATCCAGTTGAACACCACCAGCGACGCCAGACTCCACCAGCCCGCCAACAGGCAGTGGGTCTGCGCATCTTTATAGGCCCGTTCGCACTGCTCGAGTGTGCCGGTGTACCGAACGGTCTGCTGCTGCCAGAAAATCAGCGCTCCGGTGTGCTTGAGCAGGCTGATGTGAAACAACGGCCCCGGATACCCGGCCGCCGAGGGCTGCTGGTACGGCGGTGGCGCTTGGTACGGCTGTGACACAGCAAACCTTTCGTGCAGGTAGAGACATATACGATATCGCCGGTCCCGGTGATAATTCCGCACCTGCACTACCCTGGTCAGAATGTGCGGAATCGTCGGCTACGTCGGGCAGCGCCCTGCCTGCGACGTCGTGATGAACGCCTTGCGCCGGATGGAATACCGCGGCTACGACTCCTCGGGCATCGCACTGGCGGACGGCAAGGGCAAGCTCACGGTGCGCCGCCGCGCAGGTCAGCTCGCCAATCTGGAGTCGGCGCTCGCCGACATGACCGAGGCCGAACTGTCCGGCACCACCGGACTGGGCCACACCCGCTGGGCCACCCACGGCCGCCCGACCGACCGCAACGCGCACCCGCACCGCGATGCGGCCGGCAAGATCGCCGTCGTCCACAACGGCATCATCGAGAACTTCGCCTCGCTCCGACAGGAGCTGGAGGCCGCCGGCGTGGAGTTCGCCAGCGACACCGACACCGAGGTCGCGGTGCACCTGGTCGCCCGGGCCTATCACGACGGCGAGACGGCCGGCGATTTCGCCGCATCCGTGCTGTCGGTCCTGCGCCGGTTGGAAGGCCATTTCACGCTCGTCTTCGCCAACGCCGACGAGCCCGGCACCATCGTCGCCGCCCGCCGCTCAACACCTCTGGTCATCGGAATCGGCGAGGGCGAGATGTTCGTCGGCTCCGACGTGGCCGCCTTCATCGAGCACACCCGCCATGCGGTCGAGCTCGGTCAGGACCAGGCGGTGGTGATCACCGCCGACGGGTACCGGATCAGCGACTTCCACGGCAACGAGGATCTGGAAGCGGGCCGCGAGTACCGGGAATTCCATATCGACTGGGACCTCGCCGCCGCCGAAAAGGGCGGCTACGAGTACTTCATGCTCAAGGAGATCGCCGAGCAGCCCACCGCGGTTGCCGAGACCCTGCTCGGCCATTTCGTGGACAACCGGATCGTGCTCGACGAGCAGCGACTGTCCGACCAGGAACTGCGCGAGGTCGACAAGGTGTTCGTCGTCGCCTGCGGCACCGCCTACCACTCCGGTCTGCTCGCCAAGTACGCGATCGAGCACTGGACCAGACTGCCGGTGGAAGTCGAACTGGCCAGCGAGTTCCGCTACCGGGACCCGGTTCTGGATCGCAGCACCCTGGTCGTGGCCATCTCCCAGTCCGGCGAGACGGCCGACACGCTGGAGGCCGTCCGCCACGCCAAGGAGCAGAAGGCCAAAGTGCTGGCGATCTGCAATACCAACGGCTCGCAGATTCCGCGCGAATGCGACGCGGTGCTCTACACCCGCGCCGGCCCGGAGATCGGAGTCGCCTCCACCAAGACGTTCCTGGCGCAGATCACCGCCAATTACCTGGTGGGTCTGGCGCTGGCGCAGGCCCGCGGCACCAAGTACCCCGACGAAGTCGAACGTGAATATCGCGAGCTGGAAGCGATGCCCGACCTGGTGGCTCGGGTGATCGCGGCGACCGAACCGGTGGCCGACCTGGCGTACCGGTTCGCTCAGTCGTCGACGGTGTTGTTCCTCGGTCGCCACGTGGGCTATCCCGTGGCGCTGGAAGGCGCGCTGAAGCTCAAGGAACTGGCCTACATGCACGCCGAGGGGTTCGCGGCCGGCGAGCTCAAACACGGCCCGATCGCGCTGATCGAGGACGACCTGCCGGTGATCGTCGTGATGCCCTCGCCCAAGGGCTCGGCGATGCTACACGCCAAGCTGATGTCGAACATCCGCGAGATTCAGACCCGGGGCGCCGTGACCATCGTGATCGCTGAGGAAGGCGATGAAACGGTGCGCCCCTACGCCGACCATTTGATCGAAATCCCTTCGGTGTCAACACTTTTGCAGCCACTGCTGTCGACCATTCCGCTGCAGGTGTTTGCCGCGTCGGTCGCGCAGGCGCGTGGCTACGACGTCGACAAGCCACGTAATCTGGCGAAGTCGGTGACAGTCGAATAGACGGGGGCGCCATGAGGTGGGGGATCGTCAGTCTTGCGGTTTTCGTCGTGGCGTACGTCGGTCTGGTCGCGCTGTATGCGCTGACCGGCATGGGCCCGGCCCATCCCGTGACGGACGGCCAGCCGTCGGCCGACGGCACCACTGTGACGCTGGATATCACGGGCATCCAGCCCTACCGCAATGCGCTCGTCGGCGACCTCACGGTGACACCCGGGCCCGCGCTGCTGGATCCGCTGACCGGAAATCTCAAGGAAGACCTCACCGTCGCCGCCACATCCGCGACCACGCCGACCAGCCGTACCTGGCCGAAAGGCACGCAGCCCGGCGTCGTCCCGATATCGCTCAACATCAACGGTGACGTGTCCGATTGGCCGTTCGACAGCTACGTCTCCAAACCGGTGTCGATCAACCTCTTCCGCGGCACCCCGCAAACTCCGGAATGGGCTTCGGTGACATTCGTCGATCGCCTTCCCGGCTGGAAGGTCGAGGTGCAGGGCGGCGCCACAGGCGAAGTCAAGACCCCCTACCGTGCGCAGGTACAGCGCTCGCCCAGCACCGTCGCGCTTGCCGTCGTGCTCCTCGCGGTCCTGGTCTCCATTGCCGGCTTCGGTCTGTTCGTCGCCGTGCAGACAGTGCGCGACCGGCGGAAGTTCCAGCCGCCGATGACGACGTGGTTCGCGGCCATGCTGTTCGCGGTGATACCGCTGCGCAATGCGCTGCCCGACGCGCCCCCGTTCGGAGCGTGGGTCGACATCACCGTGGTGCTCTGGGTGATCGTGGCGCTGGTGGCATCGATGGGTCTCTACGTGTCGTGCTGGTGGCGGCACCTCGCCCCGGAGAAACCGGTGGAGCCAGCGAAATCAGAGACGCCGGCGCAAGCCGAGAAGCCGGCGGAACCAGGGCAGCCAGAGAAACCGGCGAAATCGGACCAGCCCGCAGTACCCGGCCGATGAGGCTCGCGATCACGGGCGTGCTGCTTTTCGTCGCCGCCTACATCGCATCGATCGTGTTGTATGTCGACAGCGGTATGGGTCATCCGCACCGCATCGCTGACGGTTCGGCCCCGTCCGACGCGACCCGGGTCACATTCGACATCGAGGACATTCAGTCCGACAACAGCGTGCTGCGGGCCAACATCACCGTCGAACCCGGCGCCGGCTTGCTGGACCCGCAGACGCACACCCTCAAAGACGATCTCAGCGTCGTGGCGACCTCGGTGACGTCGGCCAGCAAGCGGACGTGGCCGAAGGGCACTCTTCCCGACATCATCCCGGTCGCAGTCACGCTCACCGGCGACGTCGCGGACTGGCCGTTCGACAGCTACCAGTCGGGCCCTTTGGCCATGCAGCTCTTCTCCGGGGCCGACCAGACGCCGGTGCCGGCCGCGGCCACCCTGGTCGATCGGCTACTCGGCTGGAAAATCGAGGTGAATCGGCTGGGCGCGGGCAACGAGCGCGCGCCCTACCGCCTCGATCTGTACCGGTCACCCAGTACCGCGGCCTTCGGTCTGGTCATCCTGGGTGTGCTCGTCGCGCTCGCGGTGCTGGCCCTGTTCGTCGCGGTGCAGACATTCCGCAACCGCCGGAAGTTTCAGCCACCGATGACGACCTGGTACGCGGCGATGCTGTTCGCGGTGATGCCCTTGCGGGGTGCGCTTCCCGACGCTCCGCCGTTCGGCGCGTGGATCGACGTGACGGTGGTGCTGTGGGTCATCGTGGTGCTGGTGATATCGCTGACGCTCTACATCGCGTGCTGGTGGCGGCACCTGGCACCACACAGGGCCGAGCAGCCGACGAAACCGACTGAGCCATAATCAAGTAACTGAGCGGAATGTTGCCCACGCTGTACGCTGCGACCGCGGGCGTGAAAGGGTTGGACGGTGGCGAGGGTATCGGTATCGGTACGGGCTCGGGCGTTGGTGCGCATCGTGTGGCACTACGTCACCAGCGCGCCGCTGACCTACGGCTGGCTGCTCGCGCTGGCCATCACGACGCTCGTGCAGAACCTGCTCACCGGCCATCAGCTGCACTCGATCCTGTTGCACCGCTACACGAACGTGCACGCGCTGGCGACCGATCCGCTGGGCGTCCTGTTTTCCAGCCTCTGGTGGATCGACGGCCGGAGCCTGGAACCCTACCTGCTGCTGTTCACCATCTTCCTGGCGCCAGCCGAGCGATGGCTCGGCCAATTGCGTTGGCTCACTGTGGGATTGACGTCGCACATCGTCGCCACCTATGTCAGTGAAGGCCTGCTGTACATGGCGATCCAAATGCACGACGCCTCGGCGAGATCGGTACGCGCCCACGACATCGGGGTCAGCTACTTCCTGGTCGGTGTCATGGGGATCCTCACCTACCGGATCGCCCGGCCCTGGCGCTGGGGTTACCTGGGGGTGCTGCTGCTCATCTTCGGCTTTCCGGTGCTGGTGATGGACCGCATCGAGCTCAGCTTCACCGCCATCGGTCATTTCGCGGCGCTGCTGATCGGCCTGGCGTTCTTCCCGATGGCCCGTGAGCGCACGACCGGGTCCTGGAATCCGGCGGAGCGATTCAGAGCCGTCTTCGGCCGGCGGAAAACACAGGAGGCGCCGGGCTGACGATGCGGCACTACTACTCTGCGGACACGATTCGCGACGCGGAAGCGCCGCTGCTGGCCAGCCTGCCCGACGGCGTACTGATGAAACGGGCCGCCTACGGCCTGGCCACCGCGATCATTCGTGAGCTGACCGCCCGCACGGGCGGAGTCGCGGGCCGCCGAGTCTGTGCCGTCGTAGGGTCCGGCGACAACGGCGGCGACGCGCTGTGGGCGGCGACTTTCCTGCGACGGCGCGGCGCCGCCGCCGACGCGGTGCTGCTCAACCCCGACAAGACCCACCGAAAAGGCCTGGCGGCGTTCCGCAGGGCGGGCGGCCGTGTCGTCGAAAACATCGATAAGTCAACGGATCTCGTCATCGACGGGGTAGTGGGCATCTCCGGTTCGGGTCCGCTGCGGCCGGCCGCGGCCCAGGTCTTCGACCGGGCCGGTGACATCCCGGTGGTCGCCGTCGACATTCCCAGTGGCATCGACGTAGCCACCGGCGCCATCACCGGACCCGCCGTGCGCGCCGCGCTCACCGTCACTTTCGGCGGCCTCAAACCCGTACATGCGCTGGCTGACTGCGGCCGTGTCGAGCTCGTCGACATCGGACTCGACCTGCCCGAGACCGACCTGCGCAGTTTCCAGGCCGCCGATGTCCTGGCGCGCTGGCCGGTGCCGGGTGCCCGCGACGACAAGTACACCCAGGGCGTCACCGGCGTGCTGGCCGGTTCCTCGACCTACCCCGGCGCCGCGGTGCTCTGTACGGGCGCCGCGGTCGCGACCCATTCGGGCATGGTCCGCTACGCCGGCAGCGCCAAAAACGAAGTCCTGGCCCGGTGGCCGGAAGTCATCGCTTCGCCCACCCCGGCGGCGGCCGGACGGGTGCAGTCCTGGGTGGTCGGGCCCGGCCTGGGCACCGACGAGGCCGGGGCGGCGGCCCTATGGTTCGCCCTGGACACCAACCTGCCGGTGCTGGTCGATGCCGACGGCCTGACCATGCTCGCC
Source organism: Mycobacterium sp. TY814 (assembly GCF_030755175.1). Taxonomy (NCBI): domain Bacteria; kingdom Bacillati; phylum Actinomycetota; class Actinomycetes; order Mycobacteriales; family Mycobacteriaceae; genus Mycobacterium; species Mycobacterium sp. TY814. The sequence goes on along the minus strand of NZ_JAUFRY010000001.1, from coordinate 1,853,635 downwards.
GCCCATCCGGAGCTGGTGGCCGGCCGTACCGCCCCCACGGTGCTGACCCCGCATGCCGGAGAGTTCGCGCGGCTGGCCGGATCGCCGCCGGGAGACGACCGGGTGGGCGCGACGCGCCGGCTGGCCGACGCCCTGGGGGCCACCGTGCTGCTCAAGGGCAATGTCACCGTCATCGCCGATCCCGGCGGACCCGTCTACCTCAACCCGGCCGGGCAGTCCTGGGCGGCCACCGCCGGGTCGGGGGACGTGTTGTCCGGAATGATCGGCGCCCTGCTGGCATCGGGTTTACCCCCCGCCGAGGCTGCCGCGGCCGCCGCATTCGTCCATGCCCGAGCGGCCGCGTTGTCGGCCGCCGACCCAGGCCCGGGGGAGGCGCCGACCTCGGCGTCGCGGATTGTGCACCACATCCGGGCGGCCGTGGCTGATCTCTAAGCCGCCCTCTAAGCAACCAGCAACGAAAGGATCGATCGCCGTGTCCAAGAGTCACCCGTCGATGGCCACCCACTCGATCACGCCGGCCTACACCGGTCGCCTGTTCACCGCGCCGGTGCCGGCGTTGCGGATGCCCGAGGAGTCGATGGATCCGGAGGCCGCCTACCGGTTCATCCACGACGAGTTGATGCTCGACGGCAGTTCGCGGCTGAACCTGGCCACCTTCGTCACCACCTGGATGGACCCCGAGGCCGGGAAGCTGATGGCCGAAACGTTCGACAAGAACATGATCGACAAGGACGAGTACCCCGCCACCGCGGCCATCGAGCAGCGCTGCGTGTGCATGGTTGCCGACCTGTTCCACGCCGAGGGTCTGAGGGACGACGACCCCAGCAGCGCCACCGGGGTGTCCACCATCGGCTCCAGCGAGGCGGTGATGTTGGGCGGCCTGGCGATGAAATGGCGCTGGCGCGCCAAGACCAAGGACTGGAAGGGACGCACCCCCAACCTGGTGATGGGTTCCAACGTGCAGGTGGTGTGGGAGAAGTTCTGTCGCTACTTCGACGTCGAGCCCCGCTACCTGCCGATGGAAGAGGGCCGCTACGTCATCACGCCTGAGCAGGTGCTCGACGCCGTCGACGAGGACACCATCGGCGTGGTGGCGATCCTGGGCACCACCTATACCGGGGAACTCGAGCCGGTGGCAGAGATCTGCGCGGCCCTGGACAAGCTGGCCGCCGATGGTGGTGTGGACGTCCCGGTGCACGTCGACGCCGCCAGCGGCGGGTTCGTGGTGCCGTTCCTGCACCCGGATCTGGTGTGGGACTTCCGGTTACCGCGGGTGGTCTCGATCAACGTCAGCGGCCACAAGTACGGGTTGACCTATCCGGGCATCGGGTTCGTGGTGTGGCGCAGCCCCGAATACCTACCCGAGGACCTGGTCTTCCGGGTCAACTACCTGGGTGGAGATATGCCGACCTTCACCTTGAACTTCTCCCGCCCCGGCAACCAGGTGGTCGGCCAGTACTACAACTTCCTGCGGCTGGGCCGCGAGGGCTACACGCAGGTCATGCAGTCGCTGTCCTCGACCGCGCGCTGGCTCGGTGAGCAGCTGCGCACCGGCGAGCACATGGAGATCATCTCTGACGGCTCGGCCATTCCGGTGGTCAGCTTCCGGCTGGCCAAAGACCGCGGTTACACCGAGTTCGACGTGTCCCACGAGCTGCGCGGCTACGGCTGGCAGGTGCCGGCCTACACGATGCCGGACAACGCCACCGACGTGTCAGTGCTGCGCATCGTGGTGCGCGAGGGGCTCTCCGCCGACCTGGCCCGCGCGCTGCACGACGACGCGATCAAGGCGCTGGCGTCGCTGGACAAGCTCAAGCCGGGCGGGCACTACGAGGCGGAGCACTTTGCGCACTGAGCAGTACCCATCGGGGAACTGACCGGCATTTCGACATGGCCGGAAACCGCTCGACGCGCGATATGCGGCCGCTGATAACCCGGAATGGGCTGAGCCGGCTGGCGCGCCACAAAATATTGCCAACTGCGTAAATTGATTGGCGGAAATGCCCCGAAGCCCTGGTGCTCGTATGGCATGCTCTAGCCCTCTGCACGACTTTGAACCTCGTACGGGCCGGGTTTGGGAGGCAGGATGTCTTACGTTGCTGTGTTGCCGGACATGCTGGCCTCCGCCGCCGCAGATGTAGCACGTCTGGGTGCGTCGTTGAACGACGCGACGGAGGCGTTCGCGGCTCCCGCTTCCTCGGTGCTGGCCGCCGCTGAAGACGAGATATCAACAACAATCGCATCGCTGTTCTCCGGCCACGCCCGCGAGTATCAGGCAATCGGCGCGCGTATCGCAGCGTTCAATGCCGAGTTCGGCAGCGCGCTGGCGGGGGCGGGCACTGCATATCTGGTCGCCGATGCGGCCAGCGTTTCGCCGTTGCAAACCCTCGCAGAGGGGCTGTTAGGCGTCATTAACGCACCGACCAACGCGTTGCTGGGACGTCCGCTTATCGGCGATGGCACAAACGGTGCGCCTGGCACGGGGGCCAATGGTGGAGCCGGAGGCATTCTGTGGGGCAACGGCGGCGCCGGTGGGTCGGGCGCGGCGGGTTCGCGGGGTGGGACCGGCGGCGCGGCCGGTTTGATCGGCAACGGCGGGGCGGGGGGCGTCGGTGGCGCGGGCGGCGGCGTGGGTGGCACGGGCGGCGCCGGCGGCTGGTTGCGAGGCAACGGCGGAGCTGGTGGTGCCGGCGGTGTCGGCGGTGTCGGCGGCGCCACCGTAGCCGGCGGATCAGGTGGAATGGGCGGCAGCGCACGACTTTTCGGTGACGGCGGGGCCGGCGGCATCGGCGGTGCGGGTGCGGCTGGTGCAGTCGGCGCCGCGGGCGCCGCCGGCACGTCGTCGACAGCTGACGGCGGTATCGGAGGTGTCGGCGGGCCCGGCGGAAAGGCCGGCAACGGCGGTGCCGGCGGCAACGGCGGAATGGTGTTCGGCGATGGAGGGGCCGGCGGACAGGGCGGGGTCGGCGGGGCCGGTGGCGTCGGTGGCGCCGGAGGCGCGGGATGGAACACCACGACGCCAGGCGACACCGGTGGTGATGGCGGTGACAGCGGTGCCGGAGGCGACGGTGGCACCGGTGGCGCGGGTGGCGCAGGAGGCAAGGGATCGGCGCTGTTCGGCGCCGCAGGTCTGAACGGCAACGGGGGAGCAGGCGGAGCCGGTGGCAATGCTGGGGCACCCGGAGACGGTGGCACCGGCGGTGCTGGACCCGACGCCCTGACGCCAGGTGGTACCGGCGGCAAAGGCGGCGACCCCACCGGGTTCGGTAAGGGTGGGGCCGGCGGGGCAGCCGGTGGTGCCGGCGCCGTCGCCGGCGCGGCCGGCGCAACGGGCGTCATCGTTACCGGCAATGGCGGTAACGGCGGTGAGGGCGGAGCGGGCTACACCGGCAGCGGTTCCGGGGGCGCCGGAGGTACCGGCGGGGCCGGCGGCGCCTACGGCAACGGTGGTACCGGCGGAGTCGGCGGTGACGCCGTGGGTGCGGGGGACGGCGGCGCCGGTGGCGACGGGGGAGTGAGCGGTGCGCTGGCAGGACGGGGGGGCGACGGTGGTCACGGAGGCGACGGCGCCGGTGCGGGGAGCGGGGGTAGCGGCGGTAACGGCGCCACCGTGTCATCGTATGGGTCCGTTGACGCCATCGCGGGCAACGGGGGGCGTGGCGGCGACGGTTCGACGGGAGGTTCGGGCGGCTCCGGAGGTTACGCGTCGTCCTATGGGACTGGAAGCGCGACGGGCGGCGCCGGCGGAGACGGGGGTTCGGGGACCACTGGTGCCGGCGGATCCGCAGGAAGCGGTGGTTCGGCCACCATCATCAACTACGCCTCGACAGGAGACGCCACCGGCGGCGTGGGCGGACAGGGCGGCAGCGGTTCCAGCGGCGGGTGGGGTGGTTCCGGCGGTTCGGTGTACACCTCCGCCACAGGGCACGCGATCGGTGGTGCCGGCGGCGATGGTGGTGACGGGAGCGTCTTCGGCGGCGGAAATGGTGGCTACGGCGGAGCGGTGAGTGTCAACAACTACGCGTCGACCGCGCCTGCCGTTGCCGGCAACGGCGGCAAGGGTGGCAGCGGCGCAACCACCGGCGGTGTCGGCGGATCCGGCGCTTCGGTGTATAGCGTCGGGCTTGGAGCCATCACTACCGGTTCGGGCGGGGATGGCGGTTTCGGAGCTTCGTCCGGCGCGACCGGCGGCAGCGGGGGTTACGCAACCCTGTCGAATTCGTCCTCAACAGCTACGGTGACCACGGGCAGCGGCGGCCGCGGCGGCGATGGGGCCGCCGGCGGCGATGGCGGCGATGGCGGCTACCTCTCGACCTCGGGTCGCGGCAATGCGGTCGCCGGTGGCGGTGGCGACGGCGGCAACGGGACCACCGGCAGTGGCGGGTCAGGCGGTAGCGGCGGCGAAGCGTTCGCCAATAACAGTGGTGCCACAGGGACGGTCACCGCCGGCAGTGGCGGGAATGGCGGCGACGGCGCCAGTGGCGGAGACGGGGGCCTCGGCGGCAACGCGTCCAGCCAGGGTGGCAGCGTGCACGGCGGTGCCGGTGGCAACGGAGGCGTCGGCACCACGGCCGACGGCGGCGATGGCGCCAGCGGCGGATCGGCGGAAACATCCGGACTTGGCAACGTCACGGCCGGCGCCGGGGGAGACGGAGGCGCAGGTGCCACCTCCGGCGGGGCTGGCGGCGTCGGCGGGAAGGCGACGGTGACCAATACCGCCTCGACGGGTACCGCGACGTCCGGCAGCGGCGGCGACGGAGGTGCCGGGACCACTCAGGCCGGCGGATCTGGCGGCAGCGCCGGCAATGCGACTTCCAAGGGCAATGGTGCGGTGATCGGCGGTGACGGCGGCGCCGGTGGCAGCGGGGCCACCAGTGGAGGAGGGGGCGGCTCGGGTGGATCCGTATCCACCTATGGATCGGGCGATGTCACCGGTGGTGCTGGTGGTGATGCCGGCGCCGGAGTCTCCGCCGCCGGTGGGTCCGGTGGCAGCGGCGGTGCCGGCAGCATCTACAACAACGCCTCCAAGGGGACGGCCACCTCGGGCAGCGGTGGATCGGGCGGCCGCGGTGCGTCCGGCGGGTCAGGTGGCTCGGGCGGCTACACGTCCAGCGACGGGCTCGGGGACATCGTGGCCGGCAGCGGTGGTGATGGCGGCACCGGGACCGTCTCCGACGGCGGGGCAGGCGGCTCGGGAGGGACGGCGAACGGCTCCGGTCCCGCGTCCACCGGAACTGCCCGCGGCGGGCATGGCGGCAAGGGTGGCGCCGGGGCCACCAGTGGCGGGGCCGGCGGCTCGGGCGGCTCGGTCTCCACCCAGGGGCTGGGCAACCTGATCGGCGGCGACGGCGGTGACGGCGGCGCCGGGACCACGGCCAACGGCGGCTCGGGCAGCGGTGGCGGCTCTGTCAGCAACTACAACAACGCCTCGAGCGGGAACCTCGTCGGCGGAAAGGGCGGCCATGGCGGGGATGGCCTTTCCGGCGGATACGGCGGTTCCGGGGGCTCGGTGAACAGCCAGGGGCTTGGCAACCTGATCGGCGGTGACGGCGGTGACGGCGGCTCCGGGACCACGGGCGCCGGCGCAGCCGGCGGCAGCGGCGGGTCAGTGAACGGCTTTGGTGCCGCGTCACAGCAAACGCTCACCGCCGGCGACGGAGGCAAGGGCGGCACCGGCGCCAGCGGCGGCAACGGCGGGTCTGGTGGAACGGCATCGTCGTCAGGCCTCGGCGCCATCTTCGCCGGGGCGGGCGGGAACGGCGGCTTAGGCACCGACGGTCCTGGTGGGGCCGGCGGAAACGGGGGCAGTGCGACTCTTTCCAACTTCGGCAACCCGTACGATGCCGTCGCCGGCGCCGCCGGCGATGGCGGCGACGGATCCATCGGCGGGTCCGGCGGTTTCGGCGGTTCGGCGTCCACCTCGGGGAATGGCAATGCCATGGCCTCCGACGGCGGTGACGGCGGAGCAGGGACCACTGGCGCCGGCGGGTCCGGGGGCGGTGGGGGCTCTGCGGGTGTCTACAACGGCACGGTCGCCGGTAAAGCTGTCGCAGGAAACGGGGGTAGCGGCGGCAACGGTGCCAGCGGTGGGTCGGGCGGCACCGGCGGCAACGTCGTCCAAGGCGGCTTGGGCGATATAACGGCCGGTCACGGTGGGGACGGAGGCGCGGGTAGCGCCGGTGATGGCGGGTCCGGGGGAGGTGGCGGCACGGCGGTCATCGGCCTCGCCGCCAACCAGAATGCTGCTGTCGGTGGTAACGGTGGCGCCGGAGGTGCCGGTGCGGTCAACGGCGGTGCCGGCGGCTCTGGTGGCGCGGCGACGAATTCCGGCTTGTCATCCGCAACAGGTGGTGACGGTGGTGACGGCGGGTCCGGCGCGACCGGTGGTGACGGCGGCAAAGGTGGGAGCGCTCAGGCATACCGGAACGTCAGCACGGCTATCGCGATCGGTGGCGCGGGCGGGCGGGGTGGTGACAGCTCGGGAGTGGCGATCGACGGCGGCGATGGCGGCGGTGGTGGTGACGCGTCCGCACACGTCTATCCGGTCAACGCCATTGCCGGCACCGGTGGGCTCGGCGGGGCTGCCACCGGCGGTGGATCGACCGGGTCTACAGGAATAGACGGCGGCACCTACCCGCTCTAGGTGCCGGTTTCGTCGCATAGCGGCAGCCGGTGGCTGGCGACGACAGTTCTGGGACAATGGTCGGCGTGTCCGTCACGCCGATCTCCCTGACCCCCGGTGTCCTCGCCGAGGCCGTCGTCGACCTGGGCGCGATCGCGCACAATGTGCGCGTGCTCCGGGAACATGCCGGAAACGCCCAGGTCATGGCCGTGGTCAAGGCCGATGGTTACGGCCACGGCGCCACCCGGGTCGCCTACACCGCCCTGGCCGCCGGCGCCGCCGAACTCGGTGTGGCCACCGTCGAGGAAGCCCTCGCGCTGCGAGCCGACGGCATCCTCGACCCGATCCTGGCCTGGCTGCACCCGCCCGGCTTCGACTTCGCCGCCGCACTGCAGGCCGATGTGCAGATCGCGGTCTCGTCGGTGCACCAACTCGAGGAGCTGCTGGACGCGGCGCGCCGAACTGGTGTCACGGCGACGGTCACCGTCAAGGTCGACACGGGTCTCAACCGCAACGGCGTGGCCGCAGCGGATTTCCCCGCCATGGTGTCCGCGCTCAAGCAGGCCGTCGCCGACGAGGCCATCACCCTGCGGGGACTGATGTCGCATATGGTCTTCGCCGACTCCCCGGAGCAGGCCATCAACGACATCCAGGCCCAGCGGTTCCGCGACATGCTGGCCTTCGCCGCCGAGCAGGGGGTGCGGTTCGAGGTGGCACACCTGTCGAACTCCTCGGCCACCATGGTCCGTCCCGACCTGACGTTCGACCTGGTGCGTCCCGGCATCGCGGTGTACGGGCTGAGCCCGGTGCCTAGACTGGGCGACATGGGTCTGATTCCGGCGATGACCGTCAAATCCCCTGTCGCACTGGTCAAGTCGATCAAAGCGGGGGAGGGCGTGTCCTACGCGCACACCTGGATTGCGCCCCGCGACACGAACCTGGCACTGATACCGGTCGGCTACGCCGACGGGGTGTTCCGGTCATTGGGCGGACGCCTGGATGTGCTGATCAACGGTCGGCGGCGCCCCGGGGTGGGGCGGGTCTGCATGGACCAGTTCGTCGTCGACCTCGGACCTGGCCGGCCCGACGTGGCCGAAGGCGACGAGGCCATCCTGTTCGGACCCGGTACCCGGGGTGAACCGACCGCGCAGGACTGGGCCGATCTGATCGGGACCATCCACTACGAGGTGGTCAGTGGCATCCGGGGCCGGATCACCAGAACGTATCGCGAGGTCGACCCCGTTGAGCGCTGACGACACCCACCGCGTCCCCAAGGGCAAGGCGTGGCTTGCGGGAAGCGCCGGGCTGACCGCGGTGGCCACCCTGGTCGGCGCGTCGGCGCGCAAGACGATCATCGAACGCGCTTCGCTGGACGACGATCCCTGGGCGGACGAGGATTTCGAGCGACTCGACAGCGATCGCGCGCAGGTGGTGACGACCTCCGACGGCGTGCCGCTGGCCGTGCGTGAGGCCGGGCCATCCGACGCGCCACTGACCGTCGTCTTCGCGCACGGATTCTGTCTTCGGATGGGCGCCTTCCACTTTCAGCGGATGGCTCTGGGGGAGGCGCTGGGCGCCCAGGTGCGCATGGTGTTCTACGACCAGCGGGGACACGGTCAGTCCGGCGAGGGCGATCCGGACTCCTACACACTCACCCAGCTGGGCCGGGACCTGGAAACGGTGCTGCAGGTCATGGTCCCGCGCGGCCCGATCATCCTGGTGGGCCACTCGATGGGCGGCATGACGGTGCTCTCGCACGCCGGTCAGTTCCCCGAGCAGTACGGCCGCCGGATCGTGGGAGCGGCGCTGATCTCCTCGGCGGCCGAAGGTGTCACCCGCTCACCGCTGGGGGCGTTCCTGAAAAACCCGGCGCTGGACGCGGTCCGGTTCACGGCCAAATCGGCACCGAAGCTGATGCACCGGGGACGCAACGTGTCCCGCTCCCTGATCGGGCCGATCCTGCGGGCCGCGTCGTACAGCGACCTTCAGGTCAGCCGCAGTCTGGACGCGTTCTCGCAGCGCATGATGAACGGCACCCCGATCGCCACCCTGGTGGGCTTCCTGCGCGCCCTGGAGACTCACGACGAGACCGCGGGCTTGTGGACGCTGCTGAAGATTCCGACCCTGATCGCCTGCGGTGACCACGATCTGCTCACCCCCGACGAATACTCCCGGTTGATGGCGGCCTCGCTGCCGCAGTCGGAGTTGGTGATCGTCCCCGGAGCCAGCCACCTTGCACTGCTGGACAAGCCGGACACCATCAACGACGGGTTGATCCGGCTGGTCGAACGAGCGCAACCGGACAAGCTGACTCTGCGCTACCGGCGATTCGGTGAACGGCTGCGGCGGCGGTTGCGGCGCCGTGGGTGACGGTGGGAAGGCCACGCTGGAGCACGTCGAGGACACGGTCGCGCTCGGATCGAAGCTGGGCGAACAGCTACGTGCCGGGGACGTGGTGGTGCTCTCCGGCCCGCTCGGGGCCGGTAAAACAGTGCTGGCCAAGGGAATTGCCGCGGCAATGGATGTCGACGGACCGGTCACGTCGCCGACCTTCGTGCTGGCGCGGGTGCATCGGGCACGGCAGGCGGGCCGTCCGCACATGATTCACGTCGACGTCTACCGGCTGCTCGACCAGCATGGCGCCGACCTGCTCGGCGAGCTCGACTCGCTGGATCTCGACACCGATCTCGAGGACGCCGTCGTGGTGGTGGAGTGGGGAGAAGGACTGGTCGAACGCCTTGCCGAGCGCCACCTCGATGTCCGGCTCGAGCGCGTCCCCCATTCCGACGTGCGGATGGCCAGCTGGGAGTGGGTGAGCCCATGATCGCGCTCGCACTGGACACCTCCACCCCGGCCGTCACCGCGGGCATCGTCAGAGTCGACGACGTCGCGACGCTGGCCCGGCGGGTCACCGTGGACGCGCGTGCGCACGCCGAACGACTCACGCCCAATGTTGTTGCGGCGCTTGCCGATGCAGGCCTGGCGATGACCGACCTCGACGCCGTGGTGGTGGGCTGCGGACCCGGTCCGTTCACCGGCCTGCGGGCCGGCATGGCGACCGCCGCGGCCTACGGGCACGCACTGGGTATCCCGGTACACGGCGTGTGCAGCCTGGACGCCATCGGCGTACTCACCAGCGGCGAGACGCTGGTGGTCACCGATGCCCGCCGCCGGGAGGTGTACTGGGCGCGATACCGCGACGGGCTTCGCATCGATGGCCCGGCCGTCAATGCACCGGCCGACGTCGACCCGGGTACGGCAGCGGCGGCGGCGGGCTCGCCCGAGCATGCGGCACTGGTCGATCTGCCGCATTGTGAACCGGTGTATCCGACCCCCGCCGGTCTGGTGCGCGCGGTGCCCGACTGGTCCGCCATGCCCGCACCGCTGGTCGCGCTGTATCTGCGTCGCCCCGACGCCAAGCCGTTGGCGGCCCGCCAGTGACAGCCCATCTCGAGCCCGTCACCATCGGTCCGCTGAACTACGCGGATGCCCGCCGGTGTGCCGAACTGGAGGCGCAACTGTTCGACGGCGACGACCCATGGCCTGCCGTCGCATTCGAACGCGAATTGCACAGCAAGACAAATCATTACGTTGGCGCGCGCAGCGCCGGCACGCTCGTCGGCTATGCCGGCATCTCCCGCCTGGGCCGGGTGGCGCCGTTCGAGTACGAAGTGCACACCATCGGGGTGGACCCCGTCCACCAGGGCCGGGGCATCGGCCGCCGGTTGCTCACCGAACTGCTCGACTTCGCGGAAGGGGGAGTGGTGTTCCTGGAGGTCCGCACCGACAACGAGGCCGCGATCGGTCTCTACCGCAGTGTGGGGTTCGAGCAGATCGGGCTGCGCAAGCGGTACTACCGGGTCAGTGGCGCCGACGCCTACACCATGCGGAGGGACGCTCAGTAGATGACGATCATCCTTGCCATCGAAACCTCTTGCGACGAAACGGGTGTCGGGATCGCACGGCTGGACGCCGACGGGTCCGTCGCCTTGTTGGCCGACGAGGTGGCATCCAGTGTCGACGAGCATGTCCGGTTCGGCGGAGTCGTGCCCGAGATCGCGTCCCGGGCGCACCTGGAAGCCCTCGGGCCCGCGATGCGCCGCGCGCTGGCGACGGCGGGATTGGAAGGCCCGGCCAGACCAGATGTCGTCGCGGCCACCATCGGGCCCGGGCTGGCCGGCGCCCTGTTGGTGGGAATCGCTGCGGCCAAAGCGTATTCGGCAGCCTGGGGGGTGCCGTTCTACGCGGTCAACCACTTGGGTGGACACCTGGCCGCCGACGTCTACGAGCACGGCCCACTGCCCGAGTCGGTCGCCCTGCTGGTGTCCGGTGGGCACACCCACCTGCTGCACGTCCGCTCTCTCGGAGAACCGATCGTCGAACTGGGCAGCACCGTCGATGACGCGGCCGGTGAGGCCTACGACAAGGTGGCGCGCCTGCTGGGCCTGGGCTATCCGGGTGGCCGAGTGCTCGACGAGCTGGCCCGCACCGGTAACCCTGAGGCGGTCGTCTTTCCGCGTGGCATGACCGGGCCGCGCGACGATCCGTACGCGTTCAGCTTCTCGGGCCTCAAGACCGCGGTGGCCCGCTATGTCGAGAGCAATCCCGACTTCGTGCCCGCCGATGTGGCCGCGGGCTTCCAGGAAGCGGTGGCTGACGTGCTGACCCGCAAGGCGGTCCGTGCGGCGACCGAACTGGGAGTGTCGACCCTGCTGATAGCCGGTGGGGTGGCGGCGAACTCGCGGCTGCGTGAGCTGGCTACCGAGCGCTGCCGCGACGCCGGCCTGACGCTGCGGATCCCCAGGCCGCGTCTGTGCACCGACAACGGCGCGATGATCGCATCATTCGCCGCCCACCTGGTGGCCGCGGGCGCCGCTCCGTCACCGCTGGACGCGCGCAGCGACCCGGGGCTGCCTGTGGTGCAGGGACAAGTCGGTTGATGTTCGCTGAGCGCGTAGAAGCACCGGGGCACCCTTGAGTGCTAGCACTCTCATGTATAGAGTGCTAGGTGGCAGTCGGACGACCCCCGTGTCGGCACCCGCGACGACGGCGCGAGGGACTCGGACGAATGCCACATCACCTGGTAATTCGGACGGTGCGGGGCAGTCCCGGGCCGACCGCCAACTCCGGTCAGGGCATACGCTCCGGACCCGATTCAACTAGTGGAGGGCTCCAATCGTGGCGAAGGTCAACATCAAGCCACTCGAGGACAAGATTCTCGTACAGGCCAACGAGGCCGAGACCACGACCGCATCCGGTCTGGTCATTCCCGACACCGCCAAGGAGAAGCCCCAGGAGGGCACCGTCGTCGCAGTCGGCCCCGGCCGTTGGGACGAGGACGGCGAAAAGCGGATCCCGCTCGACGTCGCTGAGGGTGACACCGTCATCTACAGCAAGTACGGCGGCACCGAGATCAAGTACGGCGGCGAGGAATACCTGATCCTGTCGGCACGCGACGTGCTGGCTGTCGTTTCCAAGTAACACTGGTCGTTTTTCAAGTACGGCAACGTGTTCCGCCCCGGCGATCCCCGCGCAAGCGCGGGTGATATCCGGGGCGGGATGCGTTACGAGCCCGGCTAAGGAGCTTCATGAGCAAGATAATTGAGTACGACGCGACAGCGCGTCGTGCGATGGAAGCGGGCGTGAACAAGCTCGCGGACGCGGTCAAGGTGACGCTTGGGCCCGGTGGCCGTCACGTGGTGCTGGCCAAGGCTTTCGGCGGACCTCAGGTGACCAACGACGGCGTCACCGTCGCACGCGAGATCGACCTGGAAGACCCCTTCGAGAATCTCGGTGCGCAGCTGGTGAAGTCGGTCGCCACCAAGACCAACGACGTCGCAGGTGACGGCACCACCACCGCGACCGTGCTGGCCCAGGCCCTGGTGAAGGGCGGGCTGCGGCTGGTCGCCGCCGGTGTCAACCCGATCGCCCTGGGCTCGGGCATCAGCAAGGCCGCCGACGCGGTATCCGAAGCCCTGCTGGCCGCCGCGACCCCGGTGTCGGGCAAGGAGGCCATCGCCCAGGTGGCGACGGTGTCCTCGCGCGACGAGCGCCTCGGCGACCTGGTCGGCGAGGCCATGAGCAAGGTCGGTCACGACGGCGTGGTCAGCGTGGAGGAGTCCTCGACACTCGACACCGAGCTCGAGTTCACCGAGGGCGTGGGTTTCGACAAGGGTTTCCTGTCGGCCTACTTCGTCACCGACTTCGACGCCCAGCAGGCCGTGCTGGAGGACCCGCTGATCCTGCTGCACCAGGACAAGATCAGCTCGCTGCCCGACCTGCTGCCCCTGCTGGAGAAGGTCGCCGAAGCGGGCAAGCCGCTGCTGATCATCGCCGAGGACGTCGAGGGTGAGGCGCTGGCGACGCTGGTCGTCAACTCCATCCGCAAGACGCTCAGGGCGGTTGCGGTCAAGGCGCCGTTCTTCGGCGACCGCCGCAAGGCCTTCCTGCAGGACCTGGCCATCGTGACGGGCGGCGAGGTGGTCAACCCCGACACCGGCCTGCTGCTGCGCGAGGTAGGGCTGGAGGTGCTGGGGTCGGCCCGACGGGTGGTGGTCAGCAAGGACGACACGATCATCGTCGACGGCGCCGGCTCCCAGGACGCGGTCGCCAACCGGGTCAAGCAGTTGCGCGGCGAGATCGAAGCCAGCGACTCCGATTGGGACCGCGAGAAGCTGCAGGAGCGGGTTGCCAAGCTGGCCGGCGGCGTGGCCGTCATCAAGGTCGGCGCCGCCACCGAGACCGCGCTCAAGGAGCGCAAGGAGAGTGTCGAGGACGCCGTCGCGGCGGCCAAGGCCGCGGTCGAGGAGGGCATCGTCCCCGGCGGCGGCTCGGCACTGATCCAGGCACGCCACGTGCTCGAGTCGCTGCGCAACGAGGTCAGCGACGACGAGAAGCTCGGCGTGGACGTGTTCTCCGAGGCGCTGGCAGCTCCGCTGTATTGGATCGCGACCAACGTCGGCCTCGACGGTGCTGTCGCGGTCAACAAGGTCAGCGAACTGCCAACCGGGGAGGGTTTGAATGCCGCCACCCGGTCCTACGGCGACCTTGCCGCTGCCGGCATCGTCGACCCCGTCAAGGTGACGCGCTCGGCGGTGCTCAACGCCTCGTCGGTGGCGCGGATGGTGCTCAGCACCGAGACGGCCGTCGTCGACAAGCCGGCCGATGAGGACGACGACCACGGCCACGGCCACGGTCATCACCATCACTGATCAGTTCGACGGCAACACCCCCGGATCCTGTTGGGCCGGGGGTGTTTTCGTTGTGGCGACGTGCGCGTTCCGCGAGATTGAAAGCACGCACCCACATCTCGGCGTGTCGTGTGCGTGAAGTAAGTGTCGCGCCAGGCTGCCGAGACCGCAGGCGTTACGTCACTGGGACGTCGGCTGAATCGACACCAGCCGGAACCAGCCGGGGTTCGCGTCGTCGGGCGTGAACCGGACAACCAGCACGCCCGGCGGGAACTGGGCGGCGATGTCGTTGAGAGTCCGGGGCAGGAACGCTCTGGCCTTGGCCTCCCCGTACCAGTTGGGATTGGACGGGTCGACGGGTCCGACACCGTCGAGCTCGGTGTCCCAGCGCTGAATCGCGGCGGGCGGCGTCGCCCCGAACCCGGTGGATTTCAGGTACGCGTCGGCCAGCCCGCTCAAGGTGATTGCTGTCCCGCCGCCGACGGGTTTACCGGTGATCGTCCCGTCGCTCACGTTGGCGGTCACCGATGCCAGCCGCACGGTGCAGACGTTGTCGACGACGGCGGGCGGCGCACAGAAAGCGGGTAGCGGGGTGCCGTGGGCTACGGCAGTGTTCAGCACGGCCGGAAACGACAGGACTGAGAGGGCGGCGCCGAGAGTGGCTGCTGCACGACTGCGGGTCGACATCCCTGCACTGTATATAGGCTGCGGACATGCAGTCATTGCGGCAAGCGCGGGAGGCCGCGAACGCGCAATCGGCGGCACTGTCCCACGGGGTCACCGCATACCACGTCGCCGGTGACGACGGTCCGTGGGTGGTGCTGGTGCACGGCCTGGTCACCCCCAGCTACGCGTGGGAGCCGCTATCGGAAGCCATTGCCGCGCAGGGGTTTCGGGTCTTGCGCTACGACCAGTACGGTCGTGGGCTGTCCGACCGGCCGCGCGTCGCCTACGACCTCGACCTGTATGTGGGTCAACTGCGCGAACTCGCCGACACCCTCGGCATCGAGCGCACGCATCTGATCGGGTGGTCGATGGGCGCCCTGATGGTGACGCGCCTTGCCGCGGAGCGCCCCGAGCGCGCCGAGAGCATCGCGCTCATCGCCCCCGGCCTCTATGCGAGTGGATCAGTCAAGGTTGCGGCCCAACAGTTGCTGCGCCTGCCAGGCGTCCGCAAGCTCGTCGCCTCGCGCATCGGCGACGTCATCGACCGCTTGCCGCAGCAGCACATGAGCCGTCCGGAGCGGTTCCCCGACTACAGCGAACGCGCCAGGGAACAGCTTCGCTTCCCCGGTATGGCCGAGTCCTTCGCCTCGACGGTCGCCAACTACCCTGCTCGGGCCGGGGACCAGTGGGCCGGTGTGGGAGAACATCCGCGCCC
The DNA here is from genome assembly GCF_030755175.1 of Mycobacterium sp. TY814. Lineage (NCBI taxonomy): Bacteria > Bacillati > Actinomycetota > Actinomycetes > Mycobacteriales > Mycobacteriaceae > Mycobacterium > Mycobacterium sp. TY814. The sequence continues at coordinate 1,838,442 of NZ_JAUFRY010000001.1, read as the reverse complement.
AGTGCTGGTGGTCTGGGGCACCGATGACGCCGTCACCCCGTATGCGAACAGGGCGCAGGTCCAGCGGTTGTACCCCCGCTCGGAGTTACTCGCTGTCGAGGGTGCGAGGCATGCTCCGCATTTGGACCATCCCGAGATCGTCCACCCGGCGATCCTGCGGCACCTGGCAGCGGCGCGCAACCGGTCCTGACGAGGCCGCTTCTGCGTCAAGACTGTGATCGTCCCGGCATAATGCCGATGAATTTTCCTGCCGGGGTATGTCATATCCAGCGTGCCGTCTTCGTAGACATCATGACGGGCAGCCAGACCGGGCCGCCCGCGGAGTTCAAGGAGCATGTGATGCCGCAGTATTTCCTGGCCGTCAACCACGATGCCGCCGACACCGCCGCGATGGCGGAGATGAGCATCGAGCAGATGCAGCCGATCTTCGAGGCCGTCGACGCGTTCAACAACAAGCTGCAGGCCGAGGGCGCCTGGGTTTTCGCCGGCGGCTTGACGGCACCGGAGTCCGCCACGACGGTCGACAACACCGGTGACAAGCCCATCGTCACCGACGGTCCCTACGCCGAGTCGAAGGAGTACCTGGGCGGATTCTGGATCATCGAGGCCGCCGACCTCGACGCCGCCCTGGACTGGGCGAAACAGGGGTCCAAGGCCTGCCAGGGCCGGGTCGAGGTGCGGGCGTTCCAGGAGGGTTGAACGAGCGCGTGGACGCGATCGAGCGGGTGTACCGCGAAGAGTACGGGCGGGTGGTCGCCTCGCTGGTGCGCCGCTTCGGTGACATCGAGGTCGCCGAAGAGGCGGCCGCCGAGGCGCTGGTGGTCGCCCTGGAGCGCTGGCCCCGGGACGGACTTCCACCGAATCCGGCCGGCTGGCTCACCCGTACCGCGGCCAACAAGGCGATCGACCGGATCCGCCGCGAGTCGCACCGCGCCTCAAAACACCTGGCGGCAGCCATGATTCACGATGACACGCCCCATGAATCAACCGGGTCGGTCGACGACGACCGGTTGCGGTTGATCTTCACCTGCTGCCATCCGGCGCTGGCCCCCGAGGCGCGGGTGGCACTGACACTGCGACTCCTCGGCGGGCTCACCGTCGGTGAGATCGCCGGGGCGTTCCTGGTGACCGAGATGACAATGGCCCAACGAATCAGCCGGGCGAAGAAGAAGATCGCCGATGCACACATCCCGTACCGCGTCCCCGCGGCCGCGGACCTCGGCGACCGGGTCGCCGCGGTGCTGGCCGTCATCTACCTCGTCTTCAACGAGGGTTACCTGGCGACCTCCGGATCGGCGGTGCGCGACGATCTGACCGCCGAGGCGATCCGGCTCGCCCGGATCCTGCGCGGGTTGCTGCCCGGCATACCGGAAGTGACGGGTCTGCTGGCGCTGATGGTGCTCACCCAGGCCCGCCGCGCGAGCCGGATCGCCGACGGGGAACTGGTTCCCCTGCACGAACAGGACCGGAGCGGATGGGACGCGGACTTGATCGCAGAGGGACATGCCCTGGTGCGGGAGTGCCTGGAGATCAACCGGCCCGGCCGATACCAGCTGCTGGCAGCGATCAACGCCGTACACACCGATGCCCCGACTGCCGCCGACACCGACTGGTCGCAGATCGCCGCCCTGTACCGACAGCTGTTGACTCTTGATCCAGGCCCGGTGGCCGAACTCAACTACGCGATCGCCGTCGCCGAGCTTGACGGCCCCGCGGTGGCGCTGGCGCGGGTCGACCGGCTGCCACCGACCATGCAGCGTTACCACCCGTTTCATGTCACCCGCGCTGAATTGTTGCGTCGACTTGGGCGGTCGCGCGAGGCCCGGGCGGCGTACGACGCCGCTCTCGCACTCGTCGACAACCCGGCCGAGCAGGCCTACCTCACCAGGCGGGCGGCGGGGCTACCGTAAGACCGTGGTTTGGCAACGTCCGTCGCCGCGGGTGCGTGAGTTGATGCGGCAGGGAGCACGGATGGTTCTCGATGCGCCCCCGGAGTTGCTCGACGAGTTCGACCGGGCAACGATGGCGGCGAACCCGTCGGTGGCCGATGACCCCGTGCTCGCCGAAGCCGCCCGTCGCAGCGTCCGGTCCAGCCTGATGCATTGGGCTGCAGCAAATGTGAGCGATCCAGGCGCCCCGGTGCCGGCCAATCTCGGTCCGGAGCCGTTGAGCATCGCCCGTGACATGGTGCGCCGCGGACTGGAACCGTTCACCTTCCGGCCCGCGCAGACCATTGGCTGGCAGATCTGGATGGACACCGTCTTTCGGCTCACGTCGGATGCCGAGGAGTTGCGCGAACTGTTCGACGTGTCGTTCCGGTCCATCAGTGACTTCCTCGACGCCACGTCCGACGGCATCGCCGCCCAGATTCGGCAGGAGCGGGAGGAACTGCTGCGCGGCAGCCAGGCCGAACGCCGTGAAGTCACCGCACTCATCCTCGACGGCGCCCCGATCAGCCGGTCACGAGCCGAGAGCCGGCTGGGCTACGCGCTCAATCGCAGTCATACGGGTGCGGTGATCTGGACGGACGAACCCGACGGCGACCTGAGCCGGCTCGACCGCCTCGCCGACGCATTCGGCCGCGCGGCCGGCTTCTCGCGTCCGCTGACCGTGACCGCCAGTGCGGCCGGCCGGTGGGTGTGGGTGTCCGACGGAATCCCGGACGTCGAGCACGTGCATCGGGCAGTCGAGGACATCCCCGGGACGCGCATCGCCATCGGCGCCCCTGCCGACGGAATCGAGGGTTTCCGGCGCACCCACCTCGAGGCGCTGACCGCCCAGCGCGTGGTGGCGGGGCTGCGTTCCGAACAACGGGTCGCGTTCTTCGCCGATGTCCAGCTGATCGCGCTGATCACTCAAAACCTGCAAGCGGCAGACGATTTCATCAAGAACACGCTGGGTGATTTCGAGTCGGCCAGCCCCGAACTGCAGCAGACGGTGCTGACCTTCATCAACGAACAGTGCAGCATCGGGCGCACCACCAAACGTCTTTACGCGCACCGCAACACGCTGCTGCGCCGACTCGACCGCGCCGAGCAACTGCTGCCGCGACCCCTCGAGCACAGCAGCGTCCATGTCGCCGTTGCGCTCGAGGCGCTGCAGTGGCGCGGAAACCCGACAGCCTAGCCCGCGGTCAGTGCGCTCCCAGCCCGCCCATGTGGCCGCCGCCCAGTGAGGGTCCGCCGAATCCGCCCGGTCCGCCGATCCCACCGATCTGTCCGGGTGAGCCGATGCCACCCGGTGTTCCCGGCGCACCGCTCTGGGGTCCATAGGGTCCGTAGGGTTCCCCGGGTGCCGGAGGTCCGCCCGGTCCGCCGGGCCCACCGAATCCGCCGGGGCCGTAAAGGCCGCCCGGTGTGCCGGGCTCAGGAGGCCCGATATGTGTCGGTGTCGCAGGTGGGGTTGTGCTCTCCACGCATTGCTGCAAGACGGCGTTCCAGGTGGTGCCGATGGGGCACGGTTCGTCGGCGTGGCTGATCGCCGGCAACCCGAGTCCGATCGCCGGCATCAACTCGAGCCCAACGGCGATCGCCGCGACCGCGGCGCCGTGGCGGAGGTAGTTCCTCATCGTCAGACCTCTTTCTGTGGAGTGGGATAGCTCCATACTCGAGGCTGTGACCGCGCCACCCAAGGGTGGATTTGCCCTAAAACATGGACAAAGTGGTGCAAAAGTGTGCACGTTTACAGTCCGACGGCTCGCTCCAAGTCTTTGAGCGAAGCCTCCAAGTGTGCCAGCAGGCGCTGCAGGTGCGGCACCGCGCGGCGGCAGCCCACCAGGCCGAAGTCCAGGCGGTCGCCGCTGCCCACCAGGGTGATGTTGAGCGCCTGGCCGTTGGCCGCGATGGACATCGGGTAGCTGCCCTGCAGCCGGGCGCCGTTGGCGTACAAGGGGTTCCGGGAACCGGGGACATTGGAGATGCACAGGTTGAACGGTGGCGGCGTGGCGGCGCTGCCGGTGACGCCACCCAGCACCACGGGCGAGAGCAACATCATTCCCAACGCGATGGCCTGCGCCCGGGGCAGTCCGGCCAGGACGGCCTTGTTGGTCCGCATGGACGAGCTGATCGTGGCCAGCCGCGCGGCGGGGTCGTCGAGGTGTGTGGCCAGGTTGGCCAGCACGGCCGTGACCGCGTTTCCCCCGGCGCTCTCGCCGGCGGTGCGCAGGCTGACCGGAACCATTGCCACCAAAGGCTTGTCGGGCAATGCATTCTGATCCGCGAGGTAGCCGCGCAGCGCGCCCGCGCACATTGCCAGGACGACGTCGTTCACGGTGACGCCGGCGGCGTTCTTGACGTCCTTGATGCGCTGCATCGGCCATGACTGTGCAGCGCAGCGCCGGGCACCGCCGATCGGCACGTTGAGCATGGTGCGCGGCGCCCGGAACGGCAACGTCAGCTGCTGTTCCAGCAGCGCCGAACGGGCCAGTCCCAGCGTGGAGACGCCAAGGCCGGGAATGGATTTGATCGCCCGGGTCAGCGTCTGCGCGCGCGACGGCGCGTCGGAGCGATCGTCCGGGTGAGGTGCCGTGGACCACGGCGCGCGGATCTCCTCGTCGAGGGGGTCGGTACTGAGCGACCCCTGCAGCAGGTTGATCGCGGATACTCCGTCGACGAGCGCGTGGTGAATCTTGGTGTAGACCGCGAAGCGGTCGTCGGCCAGCCCTTCGATCACGTGGGTTTCCCACAGCGGGCGGTGCCGGTCGAGCATGCCCGAGTGCAGCCGCGACGTCAGCTCCAGCAGCTCGCGCACCCGGCCGGGTCGGGGCAGTGCCGAGTGCCGTACGTGGTAGTCGACGTCGACGTCGGTCGCGGTGGACCAGCCGAGATTCAACCCGGCCGGCCGCAGCGCCGCCGGGCGCCTGCTGAAGAGAGGCGCGACATCGTCACGGCTGCGCAGGGCCTGGTAGTACTCGCGGACGAATTCCGGTCCGGCACCCGGGGGCGTCTGGAACACCTGCAGCCCGGCGACATGCATCGGGTGCCCGGGCGACTCGGCGAGCAGCATCATCGATTCGACGGGTGACATCAGGTCCATGGCAGTTCCTCGCGTGCGTAGTTGTCTCGGTTGTCCTCGAGCGGCAGCTCTGTCGATTGCTGCACAAGCTATGGGGCCGGGGGCGGTAAGCGCTCGTCGCCGGGCGCCAAGAGCCATCGCGGATTTTGTGAGCGGATCACAAAAGAGGCCGGACAATATCGCCGATCCGGATGGTTGAGGGTCGCGACGGGGTAGGTTGAGCCGGCATGAAGCCCACCTGGGAACCGTTTCGTGAGCCGGGCGCCGAGCGGGTCTGGGAAACGCTGCTACGCCCTATCGCCAGCGAATTACGCACGTGCGCAACCGAACTCGCCGCACTTGCCGTCGCCCGGGTGCAGGCGGAGATGCCCGCACTGGTTCCGGCCCCGCAGGCGGTCGAAGAGAACGTGGTCAGCACCGCGGCGAGCCTGCGCCAGCTGGCCGACATCATCGACCTCGGCGGCGACCCCCACGACGCCGAATTGCCGGCGCCGACTCGGGCAGTGGCCCGCGGCGCCGTGCAGCGTCAGATCCCGCTGGCCAGCCTGATGCGCTTCTACCGGGTGACTCATGAGCTGGTGTGGCAGTGGATGTGGGACCGCATCACGGCGACCGGGGCGGACCAGGCGCACCAGGCCGCGGCGCTCCGACTGGCCACCAGCTGGATGTTCGGCTACGTCGATGCCGCCCTGAACCTTGCGGAGCAGGCCTACGAAGCCGAACGGGAAGCGTGGCTGCGCAACACCGCCGCCGCGCGTGCCGACGCCATTGAGGACATCCTGGCGCAACGCGAACGAGACCAGCAGCGAGCCTCGAAGCGGTTGCGCTATGACGTCAATCGTCACCACGTCGGGGCGGTGGCGTGGGTCGAGGCGGTGCAGGAGGACGCCGACGTACAGGCGGCCTTGAGTGAGGCGCTCGGCGTGATCGCGCGTGAGCTGGGCGGTGAGACAATCTTCGTCCACCCGGTCGGGCCGCTGTCGGCGTTCGGTTGGTTCAGCCATCAAAGTGCTTTCGGTACATTCGATTTCGCTGCACATCCGATCAAGCTTCCGGCGGGCGTTCGGGTCGGTCTCGGCGAGCCGGGCCACGGCCTGAAAGGCTTCCGGTGCAGTCATTCCGAAGCCGCCAACGCACGGCGGGTCGCCTCGCTGCTGGGGGCCCGCGCCGATGTGGTGACGCGCTACCGAGACATCGCGGTCACCGCGCTGGCCAGTTGCGACGCCGAACTCGCGGAGGCCTTCGTGCACCGGGTGCTGGGTCCACTGGCGGCCGACGACGAGGCAACCTTCCGGGTTGCCACGACGTTATCGGTTTACCTGCAAGAGAATCGGAGCCGCGTCCGGGCCGCCCGGCGGCTCACTGTGCACCCCAACACCGTCAGCTACCGCGTCGATCAAGCGCAGGTGATCCTCGGCCGCAGTATCGACACCGACAGCCTCGACCTCGCAGTGGCACTTGCGCTGCTGCCCACGCTGCCGGGACTGAACCGGCAACTGTGACGTCAGTACAAAGGGAGCGGGCAACCTTGGCGTCGCGCGCCAAGTAATCCGCGCCGCCCGTCCCTACGGTTTGGGTCAGTTGGCCGACCGGCCGCCAACCCGGAGCAAGGAGACCCCGATGCAGACAATGCAAGAACTCGACGTCAACTACATGAGCGGCGCCGACAACCCCTGGATTCCGTTCACCCCACTCAGCGACGAGGTCTATCTGAAGTACTGGAAGGTCGATCCGGTCCGTGCCGAGATCGTCGTCTCGATGAAGTTTCCGGCCGGACTGGAGCTGGCCCCGCACTACCACACCGGCATCGTGGTTGGGCACACCGTCAAAGGAGCCTGGCGCTACAAGGAAAACAACTGGGTTTCCCGCGCGGGTGACACCGTCTACGAAGTCGCCGGCTCGCGGCACACCCCGGAGAGCGTGGAGGACACCGAGGTGTTCTTCTTCATCGTCGGCGAGCTGCTGTTCACCGACGAGAACAACACCATCCTGTGGCAGGAGAACCACAAGACCTCCATCGAGCGCTACACGAATTACTGTTCTGCCCAGGGCATTCCGGCACGCGATCTGACGTCCTGGGACGCCTAGCGGCACAGTCCCACCATGACGAGGCCCACGCCGGCGATGAGCGCCGCCCCGAGGGACAACAACATGGCGCTGACGGTGCGCTCTTCCCCGGCGGAGGCCCGGTGGTCGCCGGTCGCGATTGGTGCGAGTCTGCGACCGGCGCCCCAGGCTGCCGCGAGCAGTGTGGCAAGCCAATTCGCATAGGCGGCGTACACGATGAGCCCGGCCGCGGTGGCAGCCCACGCACCGGACAGGTGTACGTGCGGCCACAGCAGGCCCACCAGCACCAGGAACATCCCGTTAAGCACGCCTTCAAGATGGCTCGACAGCGCCATGCGCGGGTTTTTCAGCGATGAGACAGCGAACCCGGTCAGCAGGCCGAGTAGGAACAGGGCCAGTCCCAGGGTGAAGAGCGCCGTCTGCATGTGCCGATCGCGGCTCAGCCGCCAGGAGGAGTCGTGACCGTCTTCGGCGCTGTCGACGTCGTGGTCGGGGTGCCGGTGACCGTCACGGTGCTGGTGCTCGTACTCGTGGTCGCCGGGGGCACGACAGCGGTCGTGGTGGTGACCGTGGTGACACTGGTGGTCGTCGCTGTGGACGAGGTGGTCGACGACGTGGTCGTCGAGGACGCCGCCGCGATGACGCCGCACGCCAATCGCTTGCCGGTTTCGTCGGCGGAAGGCTCGCCGAAGGTGCCCGGCTCCGAGGAGATGACCAGCGAGGTGCCGGAGCTGTTTCTGAGGTCCGCGGCGGTGAAGCCACTGGTCGTGGTGACCAGTTTCGCCGAGCCGTCGGGCCGGACCTGCAAGGCGGTCAGCCGGCCGCTGGCGGGATACCCCGTATGGCCGGACGCCTGGTACACGCCTCCCGCGGACTCGAAGGCGCTGGGCTCGCAACTGCCCACCGAGTGGACAGCAAGCCCGTGGAACCCGGGAGTCAGCACCGAATTGGGGCCGGCCTCCACCGTCACGGTCGCGTAACCGCTTGCGAAATCAAAAGTGGCCGTAGCGATCTGGCTACCATCAGCACCCTTCAGCTGAGTGCTCAGCTTCTCCGCGCCGCTCTGCCCGCCAGACGACGACGAGGTGCTGCCGCCCTGCTGCGTCGAGCAGGCGGCCAATGGTGCGATTGTCGTGGCCAGCGCCGCGACCGCGAGTGTTACGCCCTTTTTCATGAGGCGTGCCTACCCCGATTGTCCTATGCCAAACCTCTCCGGATGCGGCGTGCGGCACGGCATGTGTCAATGGGAGGTGCGCACCAGCGGATAGCCGAAAAAGGAGCATCCCTTGTCCGAAAAAACGCCCGACGACATATTCAAACTCGCCAGGGACGAGAGCATCGAGTATGTCGATGTCCGCTTCTGCGACCTGCCAGGCACCATGCAGCACTTCACAATTCCCATCTACGCCTTCGACGAGAACGTGTTCGAGGAGGGCCTGGCCTTCGACGGATCCTCGATCCGCGGATTCCAGTCGATCCACGAGTCCGACATGCTGTTGCTTCCGGACCCGGAGACCGCGACCATCGACCCGTTCCGCAAGGCCCCCACGCTGAACGTGAATTTCCACGTGCACGACCCGTTCACCCTGGAGCCCTACTCGCGCGATCCGCGTAACGTCGCCCGCAAGGCCGAGAATTACCTGATCACCTCCGGCATCGCCGACACCGCATACTTCGGGCCCGAGGCCGAGTTCTACATCTTCGATTCGGTGAGCTTCGATTCGCGCATCGACGGCGCGTTCTACAAGGTCGACGCGACCTCCGGATGGTGGAACACCGGGGCGGAGACGGAGCCCGACGGCAGCCCGAACCGCGGCTACAAGGTACGCCCCAAGGGCGGGTACTTCCCGGTCGCCCCGACCGACCACTACGTCGACTTGCGCGACGAAATGCTCACCCATCTGACCAACGCCGGCTTCGCCCTGGAGAAGGGGCACCATGAGGTGGGCAGCGGTGGCCAGGCCGAGATCAACTACCGGTTCAACACCCTGCTGCATGCGGCCGACGATCACCAGATGTACAAGTACATCGTCAAGCAAACCGCTTGGCAGGCAGGCAAATCCGTGACGTTCATGCCGAAGCCCCTGTTCGGCGACAACGGCTCGGGTATGCACTGCCACCAGTCGTTGTGGAAAGACGGCGTGCCGCTGATGTACGACGGGGACGGGTACGCCGGCCTCTCGGACACCGCCCGCCATTACATCGGCGGGTTGCTCTACCACGCGCCGTCACTGCTGGCCTTCACCAATCCGACCATCAACTCCTACAAGCGTCTGGTGCCGGGCTACGAGGCGCCGATCAACCTGGTCTACAGCCAGCGCAATCGCTCTGCGTGCGTACGCATCCCGATCACCGGCAATAACCCGAAAGCCAAGCGGCTGGAGTTCCGTTGCCCGGACGCCTCCGGCAACCCGTACCTGTCGTTCGCGGCGATGTTGATGGCCGGGTTGGACGGCATCAGGAACAAGATCGAACCGCCCCCGCCCATTGACAAGGACCTGTATGACCTACCGCCCGAAGAGGCCGCGGACATCGCGCAGGCGCCGACGCAGCTCTCTGCGGTGATCGACCGTCTGGAGGAGGACAGCGAATACCTCACCGAGGGAGGCGTCTTCACGCCTGACCTGATCCAGACCTGGATCAACTACAAGCGCGACTACGAGCTGGCGCCATTCAACCTGCGGCCCACGGCTTTTGAGTTCGCGCTCTACTACGATGTCTAAACCTCGACGTCCTGGGCCCACCGTGGCGGGCGGACGTCGGGCCGGCGGGCGGCGGCCAGCGTCGTCGTCCGCTCGCCGTTGATCGCGGTCAGCGGGGGCGGTTGGCCCTTGCGCAGCGTCGCGATCAGTTCCCGGTAGGGGCCGATGAGGTAGACGGTGTCGCCCGCCTTGAGCCGCGCGTCGCGGCGGGGGCGCAATCTGATCGGGCCCTCCGGGCGGATGATGGCGATGACCCGGGTCTGGGTGGACAGCTCGAGCATCAAGAGTCCGTCCAGTTCGCTGCCCGCCGCCACCAGCATCGCGCCCACCATGAAGGAGCGCTGGCCGACCCAGAAGGTGCCCAGCACCTGCAGGCCCATCGCCGCCCCGATGAACCAGGGAGCCGCCAGGTCGACGATCGACCGCACGTTCTCGAAGCCGAACCGCCGGTTGATCGCAGTGCCCAGGGCGCGCCCTTGCACCCGCATGACGATCGGAACCGTCGTGTCGGATCCCAGGATCTCGAGCAGCACGATCCCCGTTTCGATGTTCTCCATGTCGTCGCGGGTCACTACTGCCACACCGCGCGCATGATCGACTCGCGCCGCCTCCAGCGTCTGACGCATCGTCGAGTCACCGAAGATGACCGGTACGTCCAGTTCGGCCACCGTCTGCAGGAACGGGTTGTTCTCGTTCTGCTCGACCACCAGGACGTCGTAACCGGCAGCGGTCAGATCGGTGACCACCCGGACACCGATCGAACCGAGGCCGATGACGACGATGTGGCCGCGCATGTGCCGGGCCCGTAGCCGTCCGGTGGTGTTGACGAAGCGCCGCGACAGCAGCAGGTCCGCGAGAAACGCCGTGAGAACCGCGGTGATGATCACGCCGCCGAACATCAGTCCGACAGCGAACAAGCGCAGAAACGTGGATTGATACGCGAAGCTGAAATCGCCGTACCCGACCGTGGTGATCGTCTCGGAAGCGAAGTAGAGAGCGTCGAGCCAGGACAGGTCCGGGTTGTGATGGCCCAGGCGCACCACCACGGTCGAGCCGAGCGTCAGCAATGCCGTGAACACCAGCGAGGGGTACACCATCGGATTCAGGTCGTCGAGCATGGCACGGGTCGCATCGATGGCGCGGCGCATGCGGGAGTGGCGCGACCGCGTCGCCGTCGGTGGTGGCACGGTGATCCCGCGGGCCTCCAGTTCGTCCTTGACGCCGATCATGGAGGTCCAGTCGCCGGCGTAGACCTGTTGGTCGCGTCCCGGGCAGGGCACCACCTCGCCGGGGACGGGGGAGTTCCTGCCGTGCACGACGGCCACCGGCGCCAGGTCGGCGTGGATCTCGCGCAGCGTCCCGTCGTGCGGCGCCTCGGAACCCCAGACGACGAAATCGATTCCCGCAGCTTCGAATTGGTGTGCGTTGCGGGACAGCACCGCTTCGACGATGGAGGGCGTCGCCAGGTCGGCGAGATCCAGGATCGCGCCGGGTCCGTTGACGCCGGCCACCCCTCGGCGCAGCACCTCGTTGGCCAGGCGTGCCACCACCCGTACGTTAGGACTGAATTCCCGTGCCAGTAAGGCAATCTCGAGGTTCACCGCATCGTTGGGCCCGGCGCAGACGACGGCACGGGCGCGGTGTACCCCGGCGGCGCGCAGGTCGGCGGCGGTGTTGATCTTGATGATCCGCGCGCCGGCGCCCCGAAGCTCCTCGGCGATGGTCCTCGACAGCGGGTCGTCGCCGCTGACGATGATCTCGCGGTGGAATTGAAAGATTTCGGCCATGTCGCCGGTTCGTTGTCCTCGTGCGTTCGTTTCTGTGTGGTCCCTATGACTATCGGTCAAGGGGGCGAATAGTGCCACCGGAATGGGGTGCGAAGAGTAGTGAATTACTATGCCGCACAGGCATAGTCGGTGATGTGCAACGAGATCGACTCGTGCCGGTCATCCACCCGCAATGTTGGTGGTGACAATGCGCCGCGGTGCAACGGATCCGGCCGAACCGGGACTTAATCCCGGCCAGGTGTGGTTACACCACTACATGACCATTCGACTCGGATTGCAGATTCCCAACTTCTCCTACGGCACCCCGGTCGCCGACCTGTTCCCCGCCGTGAAGGCGCAGGCGCAGGAGGCCGAGAGTGCCGGATTCGACACCGTGCTGTTGATGGACCACTTCTACCAATTGCCCGGGCTGGGCGAACCGGATGAACCCATGCTGGAGGCCTACACGGCGCTGGGTGCCCTGGCGACCGCCACCGAGCGCGTGCAGCTGTCGACGTTGGTGACCGGCAACACCTACCGCAACCCGACGTTGCTGGCCAAGGAGGTCACGACGCTGGACGTGGTGAGTGCGGGACGTGCGATCCTCGGCATCGGGGCCGGCTGGTTCGAGCTGGAACACCGGCAGCTGGGCTTCGACTTCGACACCTTCACCGAGCGGTTCGAAAAGCTCGACGAGGCGCTGCAGATCATCGTGCCCATGTTCCACGGCGAGCGGCCCAGCTTCTCCGGCAAGTGGTATCGGACCGAGAACGCGATCAACGAGCCACGCTATCGAGACCATATTCCGGTCATGCTCGGCGGCAGCGGCGAAAAGAAGACGTTCCGGCTGGCCGCCCGGTACGCGGACCACCTCAATATCATTGCCGACATGGACGTCCTGCCGGCCAAGCTCGAGGTACTACGGCAGCGTTGTGCCGAAATCGACCGCGACCCGGCAACTTTGGAAACGAGCTGTCTGCTGACGGTGGTGGTCGACGGGTACGGCGCACCTCAGGACATCGGCGAAGCGCGCGGCGGACGGGCCGTCACCGGCACGATCGAGCAGGTGGCCGAGCAGATCAAGAGCCGGGTCCTCGACGCGGGCATCGACGGCGTGATCGTCAATCTGCCGACTCACGGTTACACCCCGGGCGTCGTCTCGGCGGTGGGTGAGGCGCTTCGGCCGCTCCTCGACGCGGGATGAGGGGGTTACGCTGCCCCGGAGTGAAGCGGCGGAGATCGGAGCACGGGTGATGCTGAATGTAGGCGACCTGATCGATGCGCGGACAGTGACGGCAATCGACGGTGACGCCGTCGCGATTCCCGCTGCCGGTGGCCTCGTGCATCTTCAGTTCCGGCGGTTTGCCGCGTGCCCTATCTGCAGCCTGCACCTGCGCGAGATCGCGTCCCGGCACGAAGAGATCGCCGACGCCGGGATCACCGAGGTGGTGGTCTTCCATTCGCACGCCGAGGCGCTTCGCCGCTATCAGGCCGACTTGCCGTTCGCAGTGATAGCCGATCCCGATCGCCGGTTGTACGGCGAGTTCGCAGTCGGATCCTCCCTGCGTTCGGTCCTTCATCCCCGAGCGATGCACGCCGCCGGTCGCGGTGTACGCCGGATGGGGTCCGTGCGATCGATGTTCGGAAGTTTGGCGCCGACGGAGAATCACCTGGGTAAGCCCGCCGACTTCCTGATCGGTCCGGACGCGACGGTACTCGCGCGCAAATACGGTGATCACGCCGACGATCAATGGTCGGTAGATGAACTGCTGAGATTGGCTGCCGGCTGAACCAGGCGCGACAGAACACAGGCCCGGGGTACGCCACCCGGGCCTGCGTCGTCTTGCCGTAATCAGGCCGAGCGGCGGATTCCGCGGTTGCGTCCGAGGGAGCCCTTGAGCAGCATGTCGCGCTCGGCTTCCGAAAGGCCACCCCATACCCCGTAGGGCTCGCCGACGTCTAGTGCGTGGGTACGGCATTCATCGATCACCGGGCAACGCCGGCACATCTCCTTGGCCCGCTGCTCGCGTTGCATCCGCGCGCGGCCACGCTCACCATCGGGATGAAAGAACATCGACGAGTCGACACCGCGGCACAACCCCTGCAACTGCCAGTTCCAGATGTCGGCGTTGGGTCCAGGTAGCTGTTCCGGCTGTGGCATTGCTGATTCCCTCTCTGCACGGCACACCTGAGTGGGCAGGCTCGCGAACGAGGCGAGTTGTGCAACTGAATGGCAGTGGCGTCACCGATGACTACACCGAACACGTTAGACGCTAGGTGGGCTATCGAAATGCCGTCAATAGGCCCACGGTGTGGTGAAATACGTGCCCGTTGTTTGAGAATTAACTCCGCGTTCATCTGTGACGCCTTTGCCGAAGGCTAGGTGTGCTAACCGGATCGGTTCGTCAGGGTAAAACGCCAGCTCAGGGCTGTCATGTGAGCAAGCTGTAATAGCCACCAAAGCCATCTTGGGTAATATTCCGGTAACACGGAGCGCACAAACTTTTTACCGATGATTCGCAGATATCACGGTGATTGAAACCTTAGGTGCGCGTGCGTTACCGCCGCCCGGACATTCTTTGGACCGCAGCGGTGATGCAGGGAAAGGGCGCCCCGCCTCAGGCAGCCTGGCCGATGCCCAGTTGGCTGCCCAGTTGCTTAGCCAGCTCCACCAACTGTGCCGCCAGCGCCGGGTTGCTGGCCTGGAGCTGAGCGAATGCCCCGAATAGCTGCGCGGCCAGTGCCGGGTTGCTCTGCACCTGCGCCACCAGACTCATCACCAACTGTGGATTGCTGGACAGGAGCCCGAACGCGGTGGTCACCAGCGCCGGATTATTCGCCAGCAGCGGCACGATCTGGTTGAGCAGCGCGGGATTGGCCAACGACGCCTGCAGGAGGTTGTTCAGGACCTGCGGGTTGGCGGCGACCGTCGCGAGCTGCTGGGCCAGTGCGTCCTGGGCCGAGCCGGCGATCGCCGACAGCTGGCCGGTCGCGGTCGCCACCACGCCATTGGCCGACGTCGCGATCTGTTGGACGACGGGCGTGATCGCTGCGTTCGCCGCCGCCACGACGGGGGTCTCGGCGATCGCCTTGGCCACCGGCGCGACGGCCGCATTAGCGCTTGCCGCCACCGCGGCCGCGGCCGTTGTCACCGCCTTCGTCGCGGGCGCAAAGGCCGTACCGACGGCGTAGCCCACCTTCCCCAACTGGTCACCCACCGTCGAAATCGCACCTATGGCGCCCACGCCGATCAGGGCGGCGATCAGGCCGTACTCGACGGCCGTGGCCGCGGGCGCCGGCGGCAACGCAGCCACTCCGATCCCGGTTGCCGCCGCAACCTGCCCGGGCAGGGATTTCAGCGCGCTCTGCCACGGCACCAACTGCCGCGCCACCTCGACGGCACCGCCGTGGTAGCCCACCATCGCGGCCACGTCCCTGGCCCACATCTCTTCGTATTCGAACTCCTTGGCCGCGATCGCCGGCGCATTGATGCCGAAGATGTTGTGGATCGCCAGCGACACCACGTTGTTCCGGTTGACCGCGATCTCGACCGGATGCACGACGGCAGCACGGGCCGCTTCGTAAATGCTCGCCACAGCTTTGGCGCCCGTCGCCGCCCCTCCGGCATGGCTGGCGGCACCGCCGAGCCATTCGGCGTACGTCTTGGCTACGGCGGCCATCGCCAATGCCGCGGGTCCCTGCCAGGCGGAGGCCGTCAGGTCCGAGAGCAGCGAGGTGAACGACTTGGCCGCCGACCCCAATTCGTCGGCCAGCCCGTCCCAGGCGGCCGCGGCGGCCAACATGGGTGCTGGACCTGCGCCGGCGTACATCTGGGCTGAAGTGACCTCCGGTGACGACACCAGGAAACTCATCGCAGTGTTCCTTCCTGGCCGGTACGTCCGGCCTGACCGCCATCGCGATGGCGGCTCCGAGGTGATCTACCCTGACCCCCGTCTGAACTTTGCTGCCGCCTCCCCGGCGCCGTGTGCGCGGCGGTGCTCCGCCGCCCACCGACCGATGCCGCCATTCCCTCTCCGGCCGCCACCATTACGCACCACATCCTTTGGCTGAAGCGCTCGGCGATCACCGCTGATCCGGGAATCGTGACAAGAGAAAAGATAATGGTGATCCGCTTAACGCGGGAGTCCATTTCGCGAAGTTTTCAGCGCACAATTCCGATTGTGTGTCGAACGCGTCCCAGTGTCAGTTTCGGTATGTTCGGCCGGGCGGTTACATACCAACCGTCGGCAATTGTCCGGCTGCGAGCGTCATCCGCAATTTGCGGTCAGAAGCTCTTACCGGTGGGCAGATCAAGCCTGCAACGCCGGCGCGGCGGCCTCCGGTGCGGTAGCGACCGGCGCCAAGGTGGTGGCTTGGGTGATCAGCGTCGGGTCGATGGAGATCGGGGTCAGGGAGATGGCACCACCCGCTTGTTCGATGGCTTGGGTGAGTAGGCCGGGGTTGGCTGCGACGGCGGACAGTTGGCCGGCGGCTTGGGTGAGTAGGCCGGGGTTGGCTGCGACGGCGGACAGTTGGCCGGCGGCTTGGGTGAGTAGGCCGGGGTTGGCTGCGACGGCGGACAGTTGGCCGGCCGCCTGGGTGAGCATGATCGGGCTGACGACGGAGGCGATCAGACCCGGGTTTGCCGCGATCGCCGACATCTGGGCTGCTGCCTCGGTGAGCAGGACCGGGTTGGCCGCGACGGCGGACAGCTGGGCGGCGGCCTGGGTGAGCAGGACCGGGTTGGCTGCGACGGCCGATAGTTGGGCGGCGGTCTGGGTAAGCAGCGTCGGGTCAGCGAGCGGCGCCAGCACAGCGGGGTTCGCCACGATTGTCGACAGGCGTGCTGCCGCCTGAGTGACCAGCGCGGGGTCGGCGACAACGGCGGCGATCGCTGTCGGTGCGGCCGCGACGGCCGACAGCTGCGCTGCCGCCTGGGTGAGTATCGCCGGACTGAATGCCACGGCCGACATGTCCGATGCGGCCCGGGTGAGCAGGGCGGGGTTCGCCGCCACGGCGGAAAGCTGCGCCGCCGCCTGGGTGATCAACACCGGGCCGCTCAGCTCTGAGGCAACTCTGGTCAGCTGCCCCATCGTCGCGGTGAATAGCGTATCGACCGAGCTCAGCACCCGGATACCCGAGCCGAGCCTGGTTGCGATGAGTCCGGCGATCAGTCCGTACTCGACCGCCGTGGCGGCCGGGGCCGGTGGCAATGCGGTACCGCCGACGCCTCCGGTTGCCGGCGCGATCTGACGGCAGACGCCGCTCAGCGCGTTCTGCCATGGCACCAGCTGTTGGGCGATCGCGCTCGCGCCGCCGTGGTAGCCCACCATCGCGGCGATATTCGTGGCCCACATTTCTTCGTATTCACCGTCAGTGGCCGCGATTGCCGGGGCATTGAGGCCAAAGATGTTGGTCAGCGCCAGCGACACCAGACGGTTGCGGTTGATCGCGATCGCGATCGGGTTCACCACGGCGGCCCGGGCGACTTCGTAGACGCTGGCTACCGATTGGGCTCCGGCCGCCGCTCCGCCGGCGTGGGAGGCTGCCGCGTCGAGCCAGTCCCCGTACTGCGCGGCGACACCGGCCATGGTTCTCGCTGCCGGGCTTTGCCACCCCGAGGTCAGCAGGTCGGAAATCAGTGAAGCGAACGAAGTGGCGGCGGTGTCCAGCTCATCGGCCAATGCCGCCCATGCCGCAGAGGCGGCCAGCATCGGGCCCGCGCCCGGCCCGCTGAACATCTGCTCTGACGTGACCTCTGGCAGGGACGTGAAGAAGCTCATCGCGAAGGGTCCTTCCTGCCTGTTCCGTCTCACGTGCGGGGGTGCCGACCCGATCACGCCGAAATCATGGCAGTAAGAAACATAATGGCGGTGGCAACAAATGTCAGCCCCCTTTCTTAATGAATTTGACCGTAAATCGGAATGCCATTCGAATATTCGAATTCGGATCGCGTGGTGATCCGGTGACGGGGGCCGAGTGGCGGTGTCATCGCCCTCGTTCGTGGGCGGAGCGGAGCCGTTCACCCACAATTTGTATTCAACTTTCGGGACGCGGCGGGCGATTCTGCCCACCGCATGCAGTAATCTTTCGGCGGGATTTGTCGAAGCGTCGACAGGCGGGGGCGAAATCATCACTGCACGCGAGGCGTCGGGCGTTGCTGAGCTCGACAAGGCATTTGAGGATGCCGCGTTCGGGGGCGGTCCGGGTGAGTGGCCACTTCCGACCGCGCGCACACCGCGGCAGCTGTGGCTGCGAGCCGTGGCCGCCGGGGGTCAGGGTCGCTACGGCAGTGCCTACGCCGACCTGGCCACGCTGCGACAGCGCGTCACTGCCGGCCCGCTCGCGTCACTGGCACACAGCACCCAGGGATCGTTTCTGCGCCAGCTGGGCTGGCACACCCTGGCGCGCGGCTGGGACGGGCGGGCCTTCGCGCTGGCGGGCGATGATCCCGAGGCGCGGGCCGACGCCCTCGTCGGTCTGGCCGCAGACGCGCTGGGCGTGGGCCGGTTTGCCGCGGCGGCGACGTTGCTGACGCGGGCGGACGCCGCGCTGGACGGAGCTGTGCTGGCGCCGCAGACGGCCGACCGGCTCGCGGTGCGCAGAGGCTGGGTGGGTGCGGAGCTGGCCATGGCCTCCGGTGACGGCTCGACCGCCGTGCGCCGCGCGGAAGAAGCGGTCCAGAAGGCACAGTCCATGACCGGCGGGTCCGCGCGGCACCGCGTCAAAAGCGACGTGGTGCTGGCTGCCGCGCTGTGCAGCGCCGGGGCGCTCGATCGGGCCCGGTCGGTGGCGGAACAGGCACTTCAGGCCGCTGAACCGCTGGGCCTGAACCCGCTTCGGTGGGCGCTGGCTTGCTTGCTGATCGATACCGGAAGCGTCACGGTTGAGCCACAGGGGCTGCCCGAACTCGTCGAAATTCGGGATATTTGCGCAGGTGAAGTACAACGCGCCGGCGGGACCTGGCGTACTGCTTGACCTTCTGTCCGCCCGTTATTGTCGCTCAGCGAGTTAGCCCGGGATGAGTCCCGTCTGTGACTTTGGAGAAACCACCGTCGATGACAATGCAGGGAGAACGTCTCGACGCAGTGGTTGTGGAGGCCGCTGCGGGGGACCGGAACGCGCTTCGGGAGGTGCTGGAGACCATCCGTCCGATCGTCGTCCGATACTGCCGAGCCCGCGTCGGCACCGTCGAACGTGGCGGACTGTCTGCAGATGACGTGGCTCAGGAGGTGTGCTTGGCGACCATCACGGCGTTGCCGCGCTACCGGGACCGAGGGCGGCCCTTCCTGGCTTTCCTGTACGGCATCGCGGCGCACAAAGTCGCCGACGCCCACCGGGCCGCCGGCCGCGACCTGGCTTACCCCGCCGAAGAGGTGCCCGAGCGCCGGTCTTCTGATGCCGGTCCGGAGCAGCGGGCCATCGAAGCCGACTCGGTGACCCGGATGAACGAATTGCTGGAAATTCTGCCGGCCAAGCAACGAGAGATCCTGATCCTGCGCGTGGTGGTGGGTCTGAGCGCGGAGGAGACCGCTGCCGCCGTCGGCAGCACGACGGGTGCCGTTCGGGTGGCGCAACACCGCGCCCTTCAACGGTTGAGAGACGAGATCGTCGCGGCAGGTGAATATGCGTAGTTCTGATTTCGGCAATGATCGTCCGGCGCTGGACGAGGTGGCCCACACCGATCTGCTCCTCGACGCGCTCGCGGCACGCACCGAGGGCGCATTCGGCGGTTCCGACGACTTGAACGACCAGGCACTGACGGCACTGCTGGGTGAATGGCGCGACGACCTTCGCTGGCCGCCGGCGAGTGCGCTGGTCTCCCAGGACGAGGCCGAGGACGCATTGCGCGACGGGATGATGGACCGTAGCCATGGCCAGCGCGGCCTCGCCGCCGTCGGCTCCGTGGCCGCGACCCTGCTGATCCTCAGCGGATTCGGTGCGGTCGTCGGCGACGCCCGGCCCGGCGACCTGTTGTACGGCCTGCACGCCATGATGTTCAACGAGCCGCGGGTCAGTGACGATCAGATCGTGCTGTCCGCCAAGGCCGACCTGGCCAAGGTGGAGCAGATGATCGCCCAGGGTCAGTGGGCCCAGGCGCAGACCCAACTGGCCGAAGTCAGCAGCACGCTGCAGGCCGTCAACGACGGTGGCCGCCGGCAGGGCCTGCTCGAAGAGGTGAATCAGCTCAACACCAAGGTGGAAAAGCGCGACCCCAACGCGACGGCCCGCCCCGCCTCGCCGCCCTCCACCAAGTTGGCGGTTCCCGATGCCCCGGCGAATTCGTGGACGCCACAGCCGCTGGCGCCTGCCACCGAGGCGTCACCCCCGGTGGCGGTCGAGGGATCGACGTCGCCGGAGCCGACGGAACCGGTCGACTCGACCACTCCGACACTGACCCCCACCACGACACTGACCCCCACCACCACGCCGCTGCCGGCCACCACGACGGCGCCCAGCCCGTCAACGACACCCACCACCACGAAGCCCAACGCGTCGACCACCACGCCGTCGACATCGCCGTCACCTGCGACGAGGGACGGCACGGCGACGCCGACCACCACAAGTAAGCCCAAGCCGGGTACATCGGTCACGCCGAACTCGCCGGCGGCGGGAGCGGCTTCACCGGCTCCGTCGACGCCGTCGGGGCAACTGTGGGACAGGACTTCCGGGCCGGCTACCCCGAGAACACCGTTCCCGGGCGGCACTGCGCCTTAAATCAGGCCTTCAATCAGGGAGCGCGCGCCTCAGAGGTGGCGGCGAAAACCGTCGGCGTCCGACGTCGCTTCATTGAGCGAGGCGTCGGCGTACCCGCGGCAATAGTCCCACGTGACGTAGGCGTCCGGCTCGGGGTCGTAGGCCGGCTCGTGCGGACGCACCGTGCCGTCGATGAGGAGTTGCAGCAGGTTCGCCCGCAGCATGTCCCAGTCGTGGTAGTGGTCCTGCTGACACTCGTCACAGCAGACCACCAGGCCGCGGATCCCGCGGTGCGCCAACAATGCCTCGTATACCGCCAAGTCCGCTAGATCCGCTTCGACGGCCATCCGTTCCTGCTGGTCGAGCGGCTGACCCGGCTCGACGGCCTCCAGGGCCGCCGACGGGTCACAGGGGTCGTCGGCGAAGGGATCGGGAGGCAAACCCGGCGGGAGGTGGTCACGCACCCCCATAGCCTACGCAGGCCGGTAGTGATAACGCCAGAAATTGCCGGGGCGCGCCCCAGGCCCCCGGGCACGGCACCGTGGCGCGTCGGCGCCGCTACCCAGATGACACAGCGAAGTCGCGAGTCGGGCTGTCCCCGGAAGCCGATAGGATGATCTTTCTTACCCCAGCCTGCATTTGGAGGGCCCCGCCGATGTCCCGTGGCATGTCCGGCCTCGAAGACAGCTCCGACCTGGTCGGCAGCCCGTACGTGCGCGTGGGCGGCCTGTCCGGAGACGCGGTGCCCACCGGAGGCGACGACCCGCACAAGATCGCGATGCTGGGCCTGACGTTCGACGATGTCCTGCTGCTGCCCGCGGCCTCTGATGTGGTGCCGGCCACCGCGGACACCTCCAGCCAGCTCACCAAGCGGATCCGTCTCAAGGTGCCGCTGGTCAGCTCGGCGATGGACACTGTCACCGAATCCCGGATGGCGATCGCGATGGCGCGCGCCGGCGGTATGGGCGTGCTGCACCGCAACCTTCCCGTCGCCGAACAGGCGGGCCAGGTGGAGATGGTGAAGCGCTCCGAGGCCGGCATGGTCACCGATCCGGTCACCTGCCGCCCGGACAACACGCTGGCTCAGGTCGACGCGCTGTGCGCGCGGTTCCGCATCTCCGGTCTGCCCGTGGTCGACGACGACGGCGCGTTGGTCGGCATCATCACCAACCGCGACATGCGCTTCGAGGTCGACCAGAACCGGCAGGTCGCCGAGGTGATGACCAAGTCGCCGCTGATCACCGCTCAGGAGGGGGTCAGCGCCTCGGCGGCACTGGGCCTGCTGCGCCGCAACAAGATCGAGAAGCTGCCGATCGTGGACGGCCACGGCCGGCTGACCGGGCTGATCACCGTCAAAGATTTCGTCAAGACCGAGCAGCACCCGCTGGCCACCAAGGACAGCGACGGTCGGCTGCTCGTCGGAGCGGCTGTCGGCGTCGGCGGCGACGCCTGGGTGCGCGCGATGATGCTGGTCGACGCCGGGGTGGATGTGCTGGTGGTCGATACCGCGCACGCGCACAACCGGCTGGTGCTGGACATGGTGAACAAGCTCAAGCTCGAGGTGGGCGACCGGGTCGACGTGGTCGGCGGCAACGTCGCGACCCGCTCGGCGGCCGCGGCGCTGGTCGACGCCGGCGCCGACGCCGTGAAGGTGGGCGTCGGGCCCGGTTCGATCTGCACCACCAGGGTGGTCGCCGGTGTCGGCGCACCGCAGATCACGGCGATTCTGGAGGCGGTCGCGGTATGCCGCCCCGCGGGTGTGCCGGTGATCGCCGACGGCGGGCTGCAGTACTCCGGCGATATCGCCAAGGCGCTGGCCGCGGGCGCGTCGGCGGCCATGCTCGGCTCGCTGCTCGCCGGCACCGCCGAGGCGCCCGGCGAGCTGATCTTCGTCAACGGCAAGCAGTACAAGAGCTACCGCGGCATGGGCTCGCTGGGTGCGATGCAAGGCCGGGGTGGAGCGAAGTCCTATTCCAAAGACCGCTATTTCGCCGACGACGCGCTGTCCGAAGACAAGCTGGTGCCCGAGGGCATCGAAGGGCGGGTGCCGTTCCGCGGCCCGCTCGGTTCGGTGATCCACCAGTTGACCGGCGGGTTGCGTGCGGCAATGGGATACACCGGCTCGCCCACGATCGAGGTGCTGCAGCAGGCGCAATTCGTCCGGATCACGCCCGCCGGGCTCAAGGAGAGCCACCCGCACGACGTCGCGATGACCGTCGAAGCGCCGAACTACTACGCCCGCTGACGGTGACCATGGTTGAGATCGGCATGGGCCGTAGCGCCCGTCGTACCTATGAACTCAGTGAGATCAACATCGTGCCGTCTCGGCGCACCCGCTCGTCACAGGATGTGTCGACGGCGTGGCAGCTCGACGCCTACCGGTTCGAGATCCCGCTGCTGGCGCACCCGACCGATGCCCTGGTGTCCCCGGAGTTCGCCATCGAGTTCGGCCGGCTCGGCGGGCTGGCGGTGCTCAACGGCGAAGGGCTGATCGGGCGGCACTCTGATGTGCAGGCAAAGATTGCCCAGCTCATCGAGGCCGCAACCAAAGAACCCGAGCCGTCGGCGGCGATCCGGTTGCTGCAGGAGTTGCACGCGGCCCCGCTGAACCCTGAGTTGCTCGGTGCGGCGGTGGCCCGCATCCGGGAAGCCGGCGTCACCACCGCGGTGCGGCTCAGCCCGCAGAACGCGCAGGCGCTGACCCCGGTGCTGCTGCAGGCCGGCGTGGATCTGCTGGTCATCCAGGGAACGATCGTCTCGGCCGAACGCGTCGCCAGCGATGGCGAGCCGCTGAACCTCAAGACCTTCATCTCGGAGCTGGACATCCCGGTCGTCGCGGGCGGCGTGCAGGACCACCGCACCGCGCTGCACCTGATGCGCACCGGCGCGGCCGGGGTGATCGTCGGCTACGGCTCCACCCGCGGGGTGACCACCACCGACGAGGTGCTGGGCATCAGCGTGGCGATGGCCACCGCGATCGCCGACGCCGCCGCCGCCCGGCGCGAATACCTCGACGAGACCGGCGGCCGCTACGTGCACGTGCTGGCCGACGGCGACATCCACACCTCCGGCGAGCTGGCCAAGGCCATCGCGTGTGGCGCCGACGCGGTGATGCTCGGCACGCCGCTGGCCGAGTCGGCCGAGGCGCTGGGCGAAGGCTGGTTCTGGCCGTCGGCCGCCGCGCACCCGTCGTTGCCACGCGGTGCTCTGTTGCAGATCGCGGTCGGCGAGCGCCCGCCGCTGCAGCGCGTTCTCAACGGGCCCTCCGACGATCCGTTCGGCACCTTGAACCTGGTTGGCGGTCTGCGCCGGTCGATGGCCAAGGCGGGCTATTGCGACCTCAAGGAGTTCCAGAAGGTCGGCCTGACGGTCGCCAGCTGAGGGGGCCCGGTTCTGTCGCGAGCAGACATGAAATCGCACGTTGTAGCGCCAAAACACGCGATTTTGCGTCTGCTCGGCAGACTGCTTGACGCGCCCGATGTAAAGCGGGTCATACTGCTCCGATGAAACCGGACTTTGACGTCTTGATTATCGGTTCAGGCTTCGGTGGCAGTGTCAGCGCGCTGCGCCTGACGGAAAAGGGCTACCGGGTTGGGGTGCTCGAAGCCGGCCGTCGGTACGAAGACAAGGACTTCGCCAAAACCTCGTGGGACCTGCGGAAGTTTCTCTGGGCGCCGAAGCTGGGCTGCTACGGCATTCAGCGCATCCATCCGCTGAAGAACGTGATGATCCTGGCCGGTGCCGGCGTAGGCGGCGGCTCGCTGAACTATGCGAACACGCTGTACATCCCGCCCGACCCGTTCTTCAACGATCAGCAGTGGAAGGACATCACCGACTGGCGTGACGAGCTGATGCCGCACTATCAGCAGGCGCAGCGGATGCTCGGCGTGGTCTACAACCCGACCTTCACCGATGCCGACCGCATTTTCAAAGAGGTCGCCGACGAGATGGGCTGCGGCGACACCTGGGTGCCCACCCCGGTCGGGGTGTTCTTCGGTCCCGACGGCAAGCAGACGCCGGGGCAGACGGTGCCCGACCCGTATTTCGGCGGCGCGGGACCGGCGCGCACCGGCTGCATGGAATGCGGATGCTGCATGACGGGTTGCCGGCACGGTGCCAAGAACACGTTGCTGAAGAACTATCTCGCGCTCGCGGAATCTGCTGGCGCGCAGGTGATTCCGATGACCACGGTGAAGGGATTCGAGCAGCGCGCCGACGGGCTGTGGGAGGTCAAGACGGTCCGCACCGGCAGCTGGGTGCGCCGCGATCGGCACACCTACACCGCCTCGCACCTGATCCTGGCCGCCGGCACCTGGGGTACTCAGCACCTGCTGTTCAACATGCGGGACAAAGGCAAGCTGCCGCGGTTGTCCGACCGGCTCGGCGTGCTGACGCGCACCAACTCCGAATCCATCGTCGGCGCGGCGACGTTAAAGGTGGATCCGAACCTGGACCTGACCCACGGCGTGGCGATCACCTCGTCGATCCACCCGACCAGCGACACCCACGTCGAACCCGTCCGCTACGGCAAGGGATCGAACGCGATGGGCCTGCTGCAGACGCTGATGACCGATGGCTCGGGACCGCAGGGCACCGATGTGCCGCGCTGGCGTCAGCTGCTGGACCAGGCCCGCGCGAACCCCAGGCTGATGCTGCGGATGCTTTACCCCAAGGAGTGGAGTGAGCGCACCACGATCGCGCTGGTGATGCAGCACCTGGACAACTCGATCACCACGTTCACCAAACGCGGCAGGCTCGGCATCCGCTGGTTCTCCAGCAAGCAGGGGCACGGCGAGCCGAACCCGAGCTGGATCCCGGTGGGCAACGAGGTGACCCGCCGCATCGCGGAGAAGATCGACGGCGTGGCCGGCGGCACCTGGGGCGAGTTGTTCAACATCCCGCTGACCGCCCATTTCCTGGGCGGCGCGGCGATCGGTGACAGCCCGTCGAACGGCGTCATCGATCCCTACCACCGCGTGTACGGCTACCCGTCGCTGTTCGTCGTCGACGGCGCGGCCATCTCGGCGAACCTGGGCGTCAACCCGTCGCTGTCGATCGCCGCGCAGGCCGAGCGGGCAGCGTCGCTCTGGCCCAACAAGGGCCAGAACGACGAGCGGCCGCTGCAGGGCGACTCCTACCGGAGGCTGGACCCGATCGCGCCGGAGAATCCGGTGGTGCCCGCCGACGCGCCGGGCGCGCTGCGGTGGCTGCCGATCGACCCGGTCAGCAAGACCGGCTGATCATGAAGACCGGCTGATCGGCTCACCCGTCAGCTCACCAGCGCCAGCGGCGCCCCGCTGACCACTCGGCTGCGCTGTCCGTAGACATCCACGGGCACGTCGCCCATCAACGTGATCCGGTTCATCAGCCGGTACTGGTCGTCGTAGTCGTCGACGGCCCGGTGCTGGGTGGCCCGGTTGTCCCAGATGGCCACGTCACCCGGCTGCCAATTCCAGCGAATCGTGTTCTCCGGCACGGTGATCCGGTTCTGCAGCAGGTCGAACAGGGCGCTGGACTCGCGGTTGTCCAGCCCGACGAAGCTGCGCACGAAGTCGCCGGCCAGCAGGGTCCGCTCCCCGGTCTCGGGGTGTACCCGCACCACGGGGTGCTCGGTCTGGAAGTCGGGCATCTCGAACGCCTGCCGGAACGCGCGCTGCAGGTCGGTCAGCTGCTCGTTGCGGATCGCTTTGTCCAGATAGTCGTAGCGGTTGGAGTGCACCGCCCACAGGTTGTCGGCCAGACACTTCAGTGGCTCGGGCAGGTCGGTATAGGCCGTCGCGGTGTTGGCCCACAGCGTCGAACCGCCGTAGCTGGGCAGCGAGACCGCCCGCAGGATCGAAGCGGCCGGGTAGTTGGCGGCGAACGTGACGTCGGTGTGCCAGCGATTGGCCTTGCCGAGGTCGGAGTTGATCGGGGTGATGACTGGCGCGTCCGGTGCGAGAGCGGTGGCCGCCGGGTGGCCGATCGGGGTGCCGAGCAGGGCGGCGAACTCGAGTTGCCGCTGGTCGTTGAGGTGCTGCTGGTCGCGGAAGAAGATCACCTTGTGGGTCAGCAGTGCGGCGCGGATCTCCGCCACGACTGCCGGGGAGAGGTCGCCGCCCAGGCGAACGCCGTTGATCTGCGCGCCGATGCGGCTGCCCAGCTTGTCGACTGCTATCAGGGTTGTCATCGCTGTTCCTTCACGGAAGAGGGATGTAGTCAACTGACTACATAGCAGCGAGTGTAGTCACCTGACTACGCCACGGCAAGGGGGGCGCCGCTGATCACCCGGCTGCGCTCGCCGCGGGCGTTGACCGGGACGTCGCCGAGCAGTGTGACGCGGTGCATGAGCCGGTGCTGGTTGTCGTAGTCGTCGACGGCGCGGTGCTGAGTGGCGCGGTTGTCCCAGATCGCCACGTCGCCGGCCTCCCAGCTCCAGCGAATGGTGTTCTCCGGCTGCGTGATCCGCGACTGCAGCAGGTCGAACAGAACGTCGGAGTCGTGCGGGTCCAACCCGATGAGGTGGCGCACGAAATTGCCGGCCAGCAGGGTGCGTTCGCCGGTTTCCGGGTGTACCCGCAGCACCGGATGTTCGGTGCGGAAATCCGGCTGCTGAAACCCGGTCACCATGGCCCGCTGGGCATCACTCAACGATTCCAGGTCCGCCTCGCTGATCGCGTAGTCGAACTTGTTGGTATGCAGACCCCACAAATTCTCGACAAGATCCTTGAGCGGCCCGGGTAGGGCGTCGTAGGCGGTAGCGGTGTTCGCCCACAGGGTGGTGCCGCCGTAACCGGGCAATGTGATCGCCCGCAGGATCGAGGCCGCCGGCGGGTTGGCGGCGAAGGTCATGTCGGTGTGCCAGGAAGTTGCTTTGCCCCACTCGGAGTTGATCGGCGTGATGATCGGGCCCAGGGCGCCTCCGGCGCCGAACGCTTTAGCGGCCGGGTGGCCGACCGGGGTGCCCAGTGACTCGGCGAATGCCAGCTGGCCGGCGTCGTCCAGGTGATGCTGGCCCCGGAAGAAGATGACCTTGTGGGTGAGCAACGCCTGGTGGATCTGGTCGACCGTGTCCTGGTCCAGGTCGCCGGCCAGGCGCACCCCGTCGAGGCGAGCGCCGATCCGGCTGCTCAGCTTGGTGACGGTAACCGTATTTGTCATCGTGTTGTCCTATTCGGGCCGACTGCTGTAGTCAATTGACTACCTCCGCTAACGTAGACGCGTGACTACACGGGCGGCAAGTGTTTCGCGCGGCGCGATTCCCACCGGGCGAGAAGAGGTGGCGGCCGCGGTGCTGGAGGCGGCCGCTGATCTGTTCGCCGAGCGAGGACCCGCCGCGACCTCGATCCGCGACATTGCCGCCCGCTCAAAGGTGAACCACGGCTTGGTTTTTCGTCACTTCGGTACGAAGGAAAAGCTGGTCGGCGCGGTGCTCGACCACCTGGGTGCGGCCACCACCGCGGCGCGGCAACGTGGCGTCCCGGACGCAGAGGTTGAGCAAGCCACCGAGCGGCATCTGCGGGTGATCGCCCGCACCGTGCTGGACGGTTACCCGATCGGGCAGCTGCAGACTCAGTTTCCCGGCATGGCGCAGCTGCTCGAGGCGGTGCGCCCGAATTTTCCCGACGATCGCAGCGCGCGGCTGGCGGTCGCCAATGCCGCTGCCCTGCAGTTCGGCTGGCGGCTGTTCGAGCCGTTCCTTCGGGCGTCGACAGGTTTGGACGACCTGGCCGATGCCGAGCTGCGGCAGTCCGTCGATGCCGAGTTGACCCGCATGGTCCAGCCCGACTGATTTCGCGGCGCCGCCGAGAACTGCGCTGCCTGCGGCGCAAGAATTTTGCAGGGATTTCCCAAAGTTCTGGCCAGCGCTTCGGCGGATCCTTTGCATCATGAAAACGAAGGCATCAAAGCGGTTGGGGCTCGCCGGCGCGCTGTTAACGCTGGCCACTGCATCGGTAATCACGTTTCCCGCTGCGGCACAGGCTAATCCGGGGGGAGCCCGGATGTATGGCGATCCCGCAGCGGCAGCACCATTCTGGCGCCGTCAGCACGACAACATGGCGTGCGCCGAGGTCGCGGTGGCCGACGTGGTCGGTCAGCTCACCGGCAACGAACCCAGCGAGGACGAGGTCAAGGCGGTGGCGGCGAACACCCCGAACTCGGCTGGGACCGGACCGATCTTCAACGGCAACGGCACCGACCCTTGGGACGTGGCAGTTCTGTTGGGGCACTACGGTATTCCGAGCGTCAGGGGCCAGTTCACCATTGGGACGCTGGCACCGGAGCTGGGTGCCGGCCGCAAAGTGCTCGCCGCGGTCAACGGAGAGACGCTGTGGAATCAGCCTGGCGACCATGCCCACGAAGACCACTTCGTCGTCGTCACCGGCATCGACACCGGGGCCAATGTCGTGCACCTCAACGACAGTGGCGTCGACTACGGCCGCGACGAGGTGGTTCCCTTCTCCGTCTTCGAAGCGTCGTGGGCCACCAGTGGCCACTTCGCCGTCATAGCCAAGTGACCGGTGGCCGTCAGCCCGCGCTCGTCCGTGCCAGCGATCGCCGGTGCAGCGGCTCGCGGCCCGGCGGCTGTGGTGGCGGGGGCAGCAGCGCCTCGCGCGGTCGCACCGCGATGGTGGTGGGCTCCTCGGTGGTCAAGGTGAGTTCTTCACCGGCATGCTGGATGACCAGCTCACCGCCCGGGCCGTCGCGCAAGGTGTAGGTGACATTCTCGTGGTCGGCGTCCACCGTCACGCGAAAACCACGCCAGCGCAAGCGGAATCGCAACCGCGAAATGCCGTCGGGCAGTTGCGGGTCGAGGGACAGGACGCCCTCGTCATCGCGCAGTCCGCCGAAGCCGCCCACCAGCGCCGTCCACGCCCCGGCCAGTGAGGCCATATGCAGACCGTCGCGGGTGTTGCGGTGCAGATCGCGCAAGTCGATCAGCGCGGCCTCGTAGGCGTAGTCGTGGGCCAGTTCCAGGTGGCCGACCTCGGCGCACATCACCGCCTGGGTGCAGGCCGACAGTGACGAGTCGCGGACCGTCCGCCGCTCGTAGTAGTCGACGTTGCGGGCCTTCTGTTCGGCAGTGAACTCGTGGCTCTGCCACTGCATCGCCAGGACCAGGTCGGCCTGCTTGATCACCTGCGCCGGGTAGAGCCGCACGTAGGCCTCGTGCATCAGCAGCGGGTAGGTGGTGTTGGTCTGGAAGTCCCACTCGGCGAACGTGGTGAAACCTTCGCACTGTTGATGGACGCCCAGCTCCTCGTCGTAGGGGATGTGGGCGGCATTGGCCGCGTCGCGCCACGCCGCCATCTCCTCGGTGGTGACGCCCAGCGCGCCGGCCTTGTCGGGATGACGCTTGGCGGCATCAGCGGCGATGCGCAGGTTGTTGGCCGCCATCAGATTGGTGAAGACGTTGTCCCGGACGATCGCGGTGTATTCGTCGGGGCCGGTCACCCCGTCCAGATGCCAGACGCCGTGCCGGTCGTGGTGACCCAGCGACATCCACAGCCGCGCGGTCTCGATCAGCACCGGCAGGCCGCACTCCTCTTCCAGCGAGTTGTCGCCGGTGACGATGCGGTAGCGCTCGAAGGCCATCGCGATGTCGGCGTTGATGTGCCAGCCCGCCGTGCCGGCCGGCCAGTACGCGGAGCACTCCTGACCACGGATGGTGCGCCACGGGAACGCCGCGCCGTCCAGGCCGAGTTCGGCGGCCCGCTCCTTGGCCAGGTCCAGCGTCGAGGCGCGCCAGCGCAGCGCGTCGGCGACGGCGTGCGGCACGGTGTAGGTGAGCACCGGCAGCACGAAACCTTCGGTGTCCCAGAAGGCGTGGCCGTCGTAACCGGTCCCGGTGAGGCCCTTGCTCGGGATGGCCCGACGTTCGGCCCGGGCGCTGGCCTGCAGCAGGTGGAACATCCCGAACCGGACGGCCTGCTGGCTTTCCGGATCCCCCTCGACTTCGACGTCGGCCGCGTCCCAGAACAGGTCCAGGTAGGCGCGCTGTCCGTCCAGCAGTCCCTGCCAGCCGCTGTAGCGGGCGCTGGACAGCGCCGCGGCGGCCTGGTCGCGCAGTCCCGGGCGCGACCGCAGGCTGGACCAGCCGTACGCGAGGTACTTGACGATGCGTAGCTTCTGCCCGGGCCGCAAACCGCAGATGATCGTGGTGCGCGCCAGGTCCGCGCGGACGTCGGTGCTGATCTCGCACCGGCCCGGAACCTCGACCTCGTGATCCATCGCCGCCGCCATCATCAGCGCGCTGCTGCGGGTGCGGTGCATGAGAAGCGCTCTGCCCTCGGTGATTTCGTGATCGACGGCCTCCAGGGGGTGTTCCAGGATGGCCGCTACCCGGGGGTCGTCGGAGGTCTCCGGCTGGTCCTCGTTGGTGACCAGTTCGGACTGCACGGTGACGCGGGAGAAATCGTCGATGGCTTCTACGACGTACTCGATCGCGGCGACACTGCGATGCACCAGGGACACCAGCCGGGTGGACGTCACCTTGACCTGCTTGCCGGTGGGGGAGCGCCAGTGTGCGCAGCGGGTCAGCGTCCCGGCGCGCAGGTCGAGAATCCGCTCGTGGTCCAGCAATTCGCCGTAGCGGACGTCGAACGGCTCATCGTCGACCATCAACCGGATGATCTTCCCGTTGGTCACGTCGACGACCGTCTGCCCGGCTTCGGGATATCCGTACCCGGCCTCGGCATAGGGCAGGGGCCGGATCTCATAGAAGGAGTTCAGGTAGGTGCCCGGTAAGCCGTAGGGTTCGCCCTCGTCGAGGTTGCCGCGTAATCCGATGTGCCCGTTGGACAATGCGAACAGAGACTCCGACTGTGCCAGCAGATTCAGATTGAGTCGGGTCTCGCGGATCTGCCAGGGCTCAACCGGAAACGCTTCCTCAGAGATCATGTTGTTTCCCCGTCGTCGTCATCGGGTTGTTCTTCGCCACCGAGCAGTTCGGCGAGATCGGTCACCACCACGTCGGCGCCATTGTCGCGCAGCTCGTCGGCTTGACCGACGCGGTCGACACCCACCACGAGTCCGAAGTTACCGGCCCGTCCGGCCTGCACACCGGAGATCGCGTCCTCGAAGACCGCGGCGGCGTCCGGCTCGACGTCCAGCAGCTGGGCGCCGCGCAGGTAGGAGTCCGGGGCCGGCTTGCCGGCGATGTCCTCCTCGCGCAACGTCACACCGTCCACCCGCTGCTGGACGAAGCGGTCCAGCCCGGTGATCTCGAGCACGTCGCGGGTGTTGGCGCTCGACGACACGACCGCGATCTTCAGGCCCGCCTCCTGGACCGCCTCCAGGTAGCGGCGCGATCCGTCGAACACCTTCACACCGTCTTTGTGCAGAACCGCTTGGAAGGCATCGTTTTTCCTGGTGCCCAGGCCGTGGACGGTCTCGGCATCGGCGGAATCGTCGGGACCACCGTCGGGCAGCTCGATGTCACGGCTCTGCAGGAAGGACCGGACGCCGTCCTCGCGTTTCTTGCCGTCGACGTACTGGCGGTAGTCGGAGTCGGCGTCGAAGGGAACGAACTCTCCTCCGGACTGCTCGGCGCGCTGCTTCAGGAAGGCGTCGAACATCTCCTTCCACGCCTTGGTGTGCACGCTCGCGGTGTCGGTGAGCACACCGTCGAGGTCGAACAGGCAGGCGCGCACTTTCTCCGGCAGACCGAGCGCAGATACCACTGGCACAACCCCGCTTCCATGTAGTTGGCGATGTAGTTGGCAACACCCCTCCACATGCCCGGTGAGGCGCCGGCGGCAAACTATGAATCTATTAAGCCGTGTTTGCGGGCCACCTCTTCAAAGCTGCTCCGCACCGCGAGGATCTGCTGAGCATTCAGTGCTGGAGTTATGTGTAATAGCTTCTCGGTAATTGTGTTGCGGAATTCTTCGGGCGAAAGCACGTCGAAATATTCGTCGCCGGCTGCTGACGGCTCGTCGTCAACGGGCGCAGAACCGTTCGACAAACGTACTTCCCGCGCGAATTTTCCTCGATTTCCTTCGTCAATCTCAAAAGAGACCTGGGCGCCCCGCACGGCCCGGCCTTTCTCCATCTCGAGGTCGTTGACGTGCAGGAACACGTCTTCACCGCCGATATCCGGGGTGATGAACCCGTAACCACGCACCCCGTCAAACCGCACAATTCTGCCCGTGACCCGCACCCTTTTAGCCCCTGATCGATCCGTCCGCTACCCCGGCGATCATACCGCCGGGCACCGGCCCGACCCGCCGGGCGTTATTCGGCCCAGGCGGCCGGGAAATTGGTACCGCGTGCGCCGGTTCTGGCGGCTCTCAGCACCGCAACGACGCGCGATCGAGGTAGCCGCCAGCTACAGGATCCCGGCGACATCGCTGACGATTGACTTGGCTGCGCCGTAGTAGGCGTAGGCCAGGAAGAAGCTGAGGAAGGTCAGCAGTCCGGTGTCGGCGGCGAGGGGATACCCGACCGCGTTGATCAGGCCTGCCGGATCGCCGGCGACGGCCTGCCTGATGCCGTCCAGAAACAGGTTCACGTCGTAGGACGGCAGTGAGACGGCGATGGCGGTCAAGGTGTCGGCGGTGGGCAGCAGCGTCGAGTACGCCGACGCCATGGCACTGGTGGCGGCGGTGGTGATGTTGGTGTTCGCTGTCTGCAGGCCCTGGATGAAGCCGTCGACCGACAGCGGCTGCAATGCCGGCAGGCTCAGGTGGGGGACACCGGACGCCGACACGCTCGGCAGCGACGGTGGGTGCCAGGTGCTGAGATCGGCGGAGGCGGCGCTGATGCCCTGCTGGGTTCCGGTGACCAGGTCGTTGCAGACGGTCACGGGGCTGACGTTCGGGAACAGTCCGAACGGGGTGGGGACATTGGCCGGGCTGGTCGAGTAACCGTAGTCGGGGTCGCCGTAGCCGAGGTTCACGATCACTTTCAGGTCGGGCTGAATCAGATCGGCGATCGTATTGCCCAGGAACGAGGTTCGTAACGGCTCGAGCAGCGGCAGGTTATGAGTGGGGATCATGTAGTACTTCGTCATGGTGGGCCCCTCGGTGGGCAACTCCACAGCGGTGGCGACCTGTGCCGGCGTGAGGGTCGGGTACAGCGGGTGAACGTAGAGCGCGCCGAGCATCGCGTTGGCGTCGGCGACGAAGTTGAGCGGGTAGCGGGGGAAGTCGGCGAAGCCGTCGTATTCAATCGTGTACACGACGGTCGGATAATCATTGGCCGGGGTGGAGCCTGGAAACATCTTGCCCAAACTCGGCAGGGTCAGGCCGTCGAAGCGTGAATACAGCCCACCGTTGGGGTTCATCGGGTTCCCGACCAGGGAGAAGCTCACCGCATCGCTGGGCACGCCGGCGGCTTTGAGGTTGGCCATCTCCAGCGACGCGATCCCGGCGCCCTGCGAGAACCCTTGAACGACAACGGTATTGCCCGCTGCCAACTGGGTATGGATTGCGCTGTCGAGAATCGTCAGCCCCTGCGCCCAGGACGCTTCCTCGGTCAGGGTCTTGATGCCGGTGATCCAGTACGACTGCGCGGGTGTCAGCAGGGCCTGGGCGTTGGTCACGGTGAAGGCCGGGAAATTGGGTGTGACGTAGTTGGCCATGACGGTGTTCACGTAGCTCTGTGATGGCAACGGGAATCCGCTGCCGCCGATCACCAGGGTGACGTTGGGCGCCGCGGCCGAAGCCGTCGATGTGGCGGACAGCGCCGAAGCCGCCGACGTGGCCGACACCGCCGAGGCGGCACCTGAGGGCTGGATGAGCGTCTGCCACGGTGTGAGCGCAGCGGCCGCGGCCACGGCACCGGCGTAGTAGTCCGCCATCGCGGCCACATCCTGGGCCCACATCTGCTCGTACGCCGCCTCGGTGGCGGCTATCGCAGGCGCATTGAACCCCAGGATGTTGGAGGCGACCAGCGATAGCAACTGAGTCCGGTTGCCCGCCAGTATCTCCAGCGGCACGGTGGCGGTCAGTGCCGTGTCGTAAGAGGCAGCGGCGGCTGTCGCCTGGCGGGCCGCTTGCGCGGCACCCGTCGCGGCGTCCCGCAACCAGCACACGTACGAGAACGCCAGTTCTGCCATGGCTGTCGCCGAGGTTCCCTGCCATGCCGATTCCGCCAGATTCGACACCACCGACGTGAACGCGTCGGCCGTGGACGCCAGGTCCTCGCCCAGCCCCTCCCATGCCGCTGCCGCAGCCAGCAGCGGCAGCGAACCTGGTCCGCGCGCGATGCGTGCAGACGTGACTTCCGGCGGCGAGACCAGGAAATCCACCACAACCACCTACCATCCAAACTGTCAACGTGAGTAGACGACCCAGGGGACTATAGGAGCGGTTGTGATCTTCGTCAACTCAGGTTGACAACCGTGGAGTCCGTCACATGGCTAAACTCGGTGCCCGTGGAATCAGCCTCGCCGCGGCCCGTATTGGTGGTCGACTTCGGTGCTCAGTACGCCCAGTTGATCGCCCGACGGGTCCGCGAAGCGCGGGTGTTCTCCGAGGTGATCCCGCACACCACCACGGTCGAGGAGATCCGCGCCCGCGAACCGTTGGCGCTGGTACTGTCCGGCGGGCCGGCCAGTGTCTACGCCGAGGGCGCCCCGCAGCTGGATCCGGCGTTGTTCGACCTCGGGGTGCCGGTGTTCGGAATCTGCTACGGATTCCAGGCCATGGCGCAGGCGCTCGGCGGCACCGTCGCGCACACCGGCACCAGCGAGTACGGCCGCACCGAACTGAAAGTCCTTGGCGGCGAACTGCATTCGGATCTCCCCGGGGTGCAGCCGGTGTGGATGAGTCACGGCGACGCCGTCACGGCGGCACCGGAGGGATTCGAGGTGGTGGCCAGTAGCGCGGGGGCGGCGGTGGCCGCCTTCGAGGCGCGCGACCGTGGCCTGGCCGGCGTGCAGTACCACCCCGAGGTGATGCACACCCCGCACGGCCAACAGGTGCTCAGCCGATTTCTGCACGACTTCGCCGGGATCGGCGCGGAGTGGACGCCGGCCAATATCGCCAGCGCGCTGATCGAGCAGGTGCGTCAGCAGATCGGTGACGGGCAGGCGATCTGCGGACTGTCCGGTGGGGTGGATTCGGCAGTGGCCGCCGCGCTGGTGCAGCGCGCCATCGGCGACCGGCTGACCTGCGTTTTCGTCGACCACGGGCTGTTGCGCGCCGGCGAGCGCGCGCAAGTCGAGCGTGATTTCGTCGCCGCTACGGGAGCGAACCTGGTCACCGTGGACGTCGCCCAGACCTTCCTCGAGGCGCTCTCGGGTGTCCGCAATCCCGAGGGTAAGCGCAAGATCATCGGCCGGCAGTTCATCCGGGCGTTCGAGGGCGCGGTGCGGGATGTGTTGCACGGCAGCGAAGTTGATTTCCTGGTGCAGGGGACGCTATATCCGGACGTGGTGGAGTCCGGCGGCGGCAGCGGCACCGCCAACATCAAGAGCCACCACAACGTCGGCGGTCTGCCCGACGACCTGAAGTTCAAACTCGTCGAACCGCTGCGGTTGCTGTTCAAAGACGAGGTGCGCGCGGTGGGCCGGGAGCTGGGACTGCCGGAGGAAATCGTTGCGCGCCAACCGTTCCCGGGCCCCGGACTGGGCATCAGGATCGTCGGCGAGGTCACTGCCGACCGGCTGGACACGTTGCGGCGCGCGGACTTGATCGCCCGGGAAGAGCTGACGGCGGCGGGACTGGACAACCAGATCTGGCAATGCCCGGTGGTGCTGCTGGCCGATGTCCGCTCGGTGGGCGTGCAGGGTGACGGGCGTACCTATGGGCACCCGATCGTGTTGCGCCCGGTGTCCAGCGAGGACGCCATGACCGCGGACTGGACGCGGGTGCCCTATGAGGTGCTGGAGCGGATCTCGACCCGCATCACCAACGAGGTACGCGAGGTGAACCGGGTGGTGCTGGACGTCACCAGCAAACCGCCCGGCACCATCGAGTGGGAATAGTTTCTCCCCTGATCTGATGGACCTCCGCAGCGGCGGTGCTGGGATACGATATCGCGATGATCGGTAGCCTTTCCGCTGCTCACGCGGAGCGTCGCGAGTTCTGGGGCGAGTTGTGCCCGGGGATGTCGATCGAAGCCGGCGGCTACGCGAGACCGGCCGCGGTCGGCGAAATCGACCCACTGCTGGCCAACTTGAAGCGCGAGGGTTACGTCCAGGTGGCCGGCGCTCTGTCGGAAGCCACCATCGCACCGATCCGCTATGCCGTCTCGACGCTGTTCCAGCGCGGCATCCCGCTGGCGTTCGCGTTCGTCTATGACGAGTTATGGCTTGCCTTCCAAGGTCTTTCGCGATTCCTGACGTCGGTGCTGGGTGAGGGTTATCAGGCGCTGCCCGACTTCTGGGTTTGGCATGTCAACCCCAACGAGAACGCGCTGGGCTGGGGTCCGCACCGCGATCGGGTGATTCCCACTCTCGATGACGACAACTCGCCCCACACGCTGACGGTCTGGCTGCCGTTCACCGATGCCACCCCGCTCAACGGATGCATGTATATGCTGCCCGCGCACCTCGACGACCGGTTCCGGCAACGCCGGTGGGACGGCGAGAACAACACCGTCGTCTACAACCCGCAGGACATCCGGGCACTGCCGGCGACGGCTGGTTCGGTGCTGGCCTGGAATCAGGCGGTACTGCACTGGGGTGGGCGCGGCAGCCGGCTGGGTTCGGCGCCGCGGATCAGCGCCGCCTTCGAGTTCCAGCGCGCCGACCGTCCGCCGTTCAACAACCCGCTGCTGGATCCCGCCCGGGTGCCGACCTTCGAGGAGCGGCTCGGATTGATCGGCAAGCAGGTACTGCAATATCGCCACATGTACCCCCTCAGTGATGAGATCGGGGCGATTGCCACCTCGCTCTTTCAGCGATTCATGCCGGGAGTCCCGATCCCGGCGGCGTTTCCGGTCCCGACCGGAGTGGCAGCCAACTAGCGGCCGTTATCGGACGATTTCGCGATCGCCGTATGCGATGACGGCGGTGGCCCAGTCGCCGCCGGAAGCCTCGACGAGCCGGCGCGCGATGTCCAGATCGCTGTTGCGCGTGACCAGGATCAGTGCGGGGTCGACTGTGGTGGTGACCGATCCACCGAGCAATTGGTGGTGTGCGGCCTCGTCGGCGATGAACGCGTCACGGAAGCGTGCGAAATCGATGCCGGGCACCGTGATGAGGGTCGCGTGTGCGTCGCGTGCATCCTCGGTCGGGTAATCGAAGGTCAGCACCGCCTGCTGGTTGAATTGGCGACGCACGGCCTCGGCGGCGGCGTGCAGCGCGGGTTCGTCGACAGCGCACACATGGAACTCGCGTGCCCGTTCGATGGTGACCTGCTGCATCTCGTCGGACCAGAAGACGCCGTCCACGAGAACCGAACCCGAGACCGGCGCGCCGTTGAGCGCGAGCGTGGCTCCCGCCGGGAGTTCGAACAACCATGGCTCATCGCGTCCGGGTGAATCGCTGTTGTCGGCGACGAACAGCTCGGCCGGGTGGCAGATGCCTGGCTCGGCGTTTGCTGAACCATGCGCCACAACAGTGCCGCCGGCTATCAGCAGCCACACCAGCACCAGGGCGGGCCGGCGGAGGTGCACCCGGCGTCCCCGTCCGCGCCTTGACGCTGTCGGGGGGTGGGTGTTTACTCGAAACGTATCGAACATACTTTCGAAAACATCTGGTTGGGAGGCTGGTCATGACTGCGGCTTTCGCCTCCGATCAACACCAGGAAAGCCGTGCTGAGCAGCTTAAACAGCTGCGCCAGAAGATCGCCGCATTATCTGGGAAGGATACCGCCCCCGCTGAGGATCCGGTGCCGGTGGGTACGGCGCCGTTGCCGCGCGGAACGGTGGCGGTGCTGACGGGAGCGCGGTCGCTGGCCCTGCGCATGGTGGCCACGGTGACAGCCGCCGGCGGGAATGCGGTGATCATCGGGCAGCCGGACATCGGGTTGCTGGCCGCCGTGGAAATGGGGGCGGACCTGAGCCGGATCGCGGTGGTGCCGGACCCGGGAAACGATCCGGTTGAGGTGGCCGCGGTGCTCATCGACGGCATGGATCTGGTGGTCCTCGGCCTGGGGGGGCGTCGGGTGACGCGCACCCGGGCGCGGGCGGTGGTGTCCCGTGCCCGGCAGAAGGGATGCACGGTGCTGGTCACCGACGGTGACTGGGAAGGGGCGTCGACGCGACTGGAAGCCCGGGTCTGCGGCTACGAACTGACTCCGTCTTTCGGGGGCGCGACTCCTCCAGGGGTGGGGCGCATCAGTGAGGTACGACTGCAGATCAGCCGTTGCGGACGGTCGGCCGATCGAGCGCGAACCGGCTGACTCTGATGGCTTCCCGTGTGTTGGCGATCTGGTGCATGGATTGGCCCGCGGTCGCGGCGGCGGCGGCCGCGGGCCAATCCGCGACGGATCCGGTTGCGGTGACGTTGGCGAATCGGGTGATCGCCTGTTCGGCGACGGCCCGGGCGGCCGGGGTGCGGCGCGGGCTGCGGCGGCGGGAGGCTGGGGCACGGTGTCCGGAACTGCACATCGTGGCCGCCGACGTGGACCGCGACGCCCGCTTCTTCGAAGGGGTGATTGCCGCCGTGGAGGATTTGGTGCCCCGCCCCGAGGTGCTGCGGCCCGGCCTTCTGGTGTTGCCGGTGCGTGGCGCGGCCCGATTCTTCGGGTCCGAGCAGCAGGCGGCCGAGCGGTTGATCGACGCGGTGGCCGCGGCCGGCGCCGAGTGTCAGGTCGGCATCGCCGACGGCTTGTCCACCGCCGTCTTCGCCGCGCGTGCGGGCCGGGTGATAGAGCCTGGAGGGGATGCACGGTTCTTGTCGGCGCTGTCGATCCGCCAGCTCGCCACCGAGCCCAGCCTGTCCGGTCCGGGACGGGACGAGCTGGCAGATCTGTTGTGGCGGATGGGAATTCGCACCATCGGGCAGTTCGCCGCGCTGTCGCGCACCGACGTCGCTTCCCGGTTCGGAGCCGACGCGGTGGCTGCGCACCGGTTCGCCAGCGGTGAATCGGAACGGGGGCCCTCCGGGCGCGAACCACCGCAAGAACTCGGTGCGGTGCTGGATTGCGATCCGCCGATCGACCGGGTGGACGCTGCGGCATTCGCGGGGCGCTCGCTGGCTGCCACGCTGCACCAGGCGCTGTTGTCCGCCGGAGTGGGGTGCACCCGACTGGCCATTCACGCGGTCACCGCCACCGGTGAGGAGCTGAGCCGGGTGTGGCGGTGCGCCGAACCGTTGACCGAGGACGCCACCGCCGACCGGGTGCGCTGGCAACTCGATGGATGGCTGAGTCATCGGATCGCTCGGGGCCGCCCTTTGGGTGGGCCGGTGACGCTGTTGCGGTTGCAGGCCGTCGAAGTGGTCTCGGCCGGGGCGCTGCAACTGCCGTTGTGGGGTGGTCTTGGTGAGGAGGACAGGCTTCGGGCCCGGCGGGCGCTGGTACGGGTGCAGGGACTGCTGGGCCCGGAGGCGGTGCAGGTGCCGGTGCTGTCCGGTGGACGGGGGCCGGCCGAGCGAATCACGTTTACCCCGCTGGGTGACGAACCGGTGCCGCGTGCTGATCCTGCTCAGCCGTGGCCCGGTCAACTGCCCGAGCCGTCGCCGGCGGTGCTGGTCGACGACCCCGTGGAATTGCTTGATGTTCAAGGGAATCCGGTTCGGGTGACCAGCCGGGGCGTGTTCTCCGCCGATCCTGCCCGGCTGGCCGTCCGGGGTCGGGACGACCAGCTGCGGTGGTGGGCCGGGCCATGGCCCGTCGACGAGCGGTGGTGGGATGACCGGCCAGAGGCCGGGCAGCGAGTCAACCGTGTCGCTCGTGCCCAAGTGCTGTTGGAGAGCGAGCGGGCGCTTTTGCTGTGCTACCGGCAGAGGAGGTGGTTCTTGGAGGGAATCTACGAGTGAGAACGCACTCTGATCAGCCGAAATGCTGCGGATTTACCGCCGGTGAAAAATCAGCCGCTCCGGAGCGCCCGCTCAATTCGGCGGATCCGTTGCAGTGGTGCGGGTTTCGGCAGTCGGGCCAAGATTGGCGATCGGCGTTGTAACAGAAAAGTAATGATGACTGCTGCGCCGGACTAGCCGGCGGAGCGCGACTTGCGCTTGTTCAAGAAGGTCGACCACGACACGACGTCCGGGTGCTCCTTGAGCAGGGCCCTGCGCTGCCGTTCGGTCATGCCGCCCCAGACGCCGAATTCGACCTTGTTGTCGAGCGCGTCCGCGCCGCACTCCCGCAATACCGGGCAGTGTCGGCAGATGGCGGCCGCTTGGCGTTGCGCCGCTCCGCTCACGAACAGCTCATCGGGGTCTTTGGACCTGCACAGGCCCTGTGATACCCAACCTCGTTCGCCGCCGTCTTCGGCGTGCTGGGCGCTGCTGACGGCGACAAGGTTCAGCCGCCGAGCGGCCGGTCGTGTTCCTGACACGAAGTCTTCCCCTCACTATCCGGCCGTGATGTGCGGCCGCCTCCCCGCGGTGCAGACCAAGTTGTGACCAACGCTTCGTTGCTTTGTCGCCTCATACGTGATCTGAATCTCACCGTGCTTATAAATTAGGGGGTCAGGGGTCAATTGCGCAACCGTTCAACGGTATTTTTTGGGACGCATGTGCCATACTGTTGGTATGGTTTCAGCTCCTTGACCTTGACTTCCGGTCTTGTGGCCGGGTAAGGGGCGGTGTCTGGGCGATGGGCACCGCCCGCCGGCACGGTCCGAAGATACCCTGGAAACAGCACCCCAAACCGGAGCGTCCGATAGCCGCCGGTCAGCGCAACCGGTTGGCGAACTCTCCGACCCGATACATGAACCGCGCGAAGAATGCCTCGGAATCGACGTCAATGCCTATCTGTGCGTTCGGCTTTCCTGCGCCATTCCAGTCGGCTGAGGTCATGCCCGGGTTGCCTGCCACCTCGACGTGCACCGTGGCGGTCCTGGTCACCACCAGCTGCGGGTCCAGCGCCACGGCCGCGGCCAGCGGATCGTGCAGATGAGCCAGGTACCCGAGGCCACGGTCCCGGTACACCTCGAAGTAGAACCGCATCGCCTCCCGGATGAACCGGATCACCGGCGACGCGGCGGGCAGACCGTCCAGCATCGGGGGCGTCATGACCACCTTGCGCGTCAGGTCCAACCCGCACACGACGGGCAGTCGTGGTTGGCCGGCCCAGGCCGCGAACACCTCGGCCGCCGCGTCCGCATCCACCCCGATGTTCCATTCCGGCGGACCTTGGCCGTCGAACACACCACCCATGATCACCAGTCGCTGCACCAGGCTCGGCAGCGCCGGCTCCATGCGCAGGGCCAGCGCCAGGTTCGTCAAGGGCGCGGTCGCCAGCCCGACCAGCTCGCCGGGATGAGCGCGTGCCGCGCGCACCCAGGCCGTCGCGGCATCGTGCTCGGTGAGCCGCCGATCGCTGCGCGCCAGCTCGGCATATCCCACACCGTTGGGGCCGTGGAAATCCCCGCGCCGCGGACGCTCGCCGTTCAACGGCCGGTCGGCTCCGTGGGAGACGGGGATGGCGGCGGCCCGGCACAGGTCCAGCAGGCCAAGGTTGTTCGCGCACACCTGCTCGACCGCGATATTGCCCCCGGTGGAGGCGATGCCCACCAGATCGGCGTCGCTTGCCAGCAAATAGATGAGGGCGAGGGCGTCGTCGATGCCGGTGTCGACATCGACGAATATTGCGCTCACCGGCGCCACGATACGCTGGGCGAATGCCCGATGATCTGACCCCGCATTTTGACGACGTTCAGGCGCACTACGACCTGTCCGACGACTTTTTCCGGCTGTTCCTGGACCCCACCCAGACCTACAGCTGCGCGTATTTCGAGCGCGATGACATGACGCTGGAAGAGGCGCAGATCGCCAAGATCGATCTCGCACTGGGCAAACTCGGACTGCAGCCGGGCATGACCCTGCTCGACGTCGGATGCGGCTGGGGCGCCACCATGATGCGCGCGGTGCAGCGCTATGACGTCAACGTCGTCGGCCTCACCCTGAGCAGGAACCAGGCCAATCACGTCGAGCAGCTGTTCGCGAAATCCGACAGCCCGCGCACCAAACGTGTTCTGCTGCAAGGCTGGGAGCAGTTTGACGAGCCGATCGACCGCATCGTCAGCATCGGCGCGTTCGAGCATTTCGGGCACGAGCGCTATGACGCGTTCTTCACCCTCGCGCACCGCCTGCTGCCGGATGACGGAATCATGCTGTTGCACACCATCACCGGGCTGCACCCGCTGGAGATGAAGGAACGCGGTCTGCCGCTGACGTTCGAGTTTGCCCGGTTCGTCAAATTCATTGTGACGGAGATCTTTCCGGGTGGTCGGCTGCCGTCGATACCGATGGTGCAGGAGCGGGCCACCGCGAACGGATTCACCGTCACCCGCGTGCAATCGCTGCAGCCGCACTACGCCAAGACTCTCGACATCTGGTCAGCGGCACTGGCGGCGCACAAGGACGAGGCCATCGCGCTGCAGTCCGAGGAGGTCTACGAGCGCTACATCAAGTACCTCACCGGTTGCGCCGAGATGTTCCGCATGGGCTACATCGACGTCGACCAGTTCACCTGCGAGAAGTGATCACCAGTGCACGCCCGGCACCAGCCGGGCCATCTGCCTGACCGGCTTGGGCACCCCCACCCGCGGGACGGCGCGCACGCCCCGGCTGGGGCGCCTGGGCCTACGGGGTTGCGGGGCAACGGCTTCGGTCGGTTTGGCGACACCGCGGGCGGCGGCGGAATCGGGATAGCCGAGGTAGAGCTGGTGCAGAATCCGGCGGGACAGCCGGGGCGCGAACTGATGTCCGGCTTCGGCGAGGGTGCCCATCGGGGTGTCGATGCGCACCGGTTTCTCCACCAGGCCGCGCACCACCATCGCGGCCGCGCGCTCGGCACTGATGGCCGGCACCGGGTTGAGCCGCTTGGACGGCGCGATCATCGGCGTCGCCACCAGTGGCATGTGGATATTGGTGAACGTGATGTGGTCGGACAGCGTCTCGGTGGACACCACGTCAGCGAACGCGTCCAGCGCCGCCTTGGTGGGCAGATACGAGCTGTACTTCGGGTTTCGTGCCTGCACGCCGGCGCTGGAGACGTTGACGACGTGACCGAACCTGCGCTCACGCCAGTGCGGCAACAGCGCCAAGACCATCCGCACCGCACCGAAGTAGTTGACCGCCATGACGCGTTCGTAATCGTGCAGGCGGTCGGTCGAATTGACCACCGAGCGGCGGATTGAGCGAC
The DNA here is from genome assembly GCF_030755175.1 of Mycobacterium sp. TY814. Lineage (NCBI taxonomy): Bacteria > Bacillati > Actinomycetota > Actinomycetes > Mycobacteriales > Mycobacteriaceae > Mycobacterium > Mycobacterium sp. TY814. Next base: position 1,795,008 of record NZ_JAUFRY010000001.1, on the reverse strand, counting down.
CGGCGTTGTTCACCAGATAGTCGACGTGGTCGAAGCGGCCCAGGATGTCTTTGACGGTGTGCTCCACCGACGCCGTATCGGTGATGTCGCAGGTGAACGCGTAGGCCTGCCCGCCGCCCGCGCGAATTTCCTCGACCAGCTCGTCGAGGGCTTCGCCATTGCGGGCCAGCGCGAATACGGTGGCGCCGCGCCGCGCCACGGCCAGCGCCGAGGCGCGCCCGATACCGCTGGATGCGCCGGTGATGATGACGTGCCGGCCCACCAGTGGTCCGTTCGGGTCGTCGCGCCGGGCGCGGTCGGGGTCAAGGTGTTCAGCCCAGTACCGCCACAGCTTCGGCGCGTATACGGCGAACTCGGGGACTGCAATCCCGGTGCCCTGCAACGCCTCCCGTGTCTTGTCACTGACGAAGGTGGGGGCCAGGTCGACCACGTCGAGAACCTCGGCGGGCACGCCGAGCTGGGTGGCCGCCATGTTACGCACCACTTTGGCGCGCCCGCTCACCTTCAGCACCGAGGTCGCCATCGAGCGCGGCAGCGTACCGCGCAGCGGCGGCAGCCCGGCGGCTCGCGCGATGCCCCGGTAGATACCGCGCAGCCCGACGGTGGTGGGTGCCGTCAGGTGGAACGTCTGACCGTCTAGAGAAGCCGAGCCGTCGGCATGCATGAGTGCCACGAGCGCGTCGACCACGTAGTCGACCGGGACGATGTTGGTGTGTCCGGTGTCCGGCAGCATCATCGGTGTGAACGACGGCAGGACGGCCAGCTTGGCCAGCACGCCGAAGAAGTAGTAGGGCCCGTCGACCTTGTCCATCTCGCCGGTGCGGGAATCGCCCACCACCACCGCCGGGCGGTAAATGCGGTGGCGCAGCCCGGGCGTGTTCCGTACCAGGGCCTCGGCCTCGAATTTCGTCCGGTGGTACGGGGTCGGCAAACTCTGGCCGACGTCGAAGTCGTCCTCGGTGTATTCGCCCCGGAAGTCACCGGCCACCGCGATCGAGGAAACGTGGTGGAACGTGGCGCCCAGCCGCTGTGCCAGGGTGACGGCCGCGCGGGTGCCCTCGACGTTCGCCGCTCGCTGTTCGGCCTCGCCGGCGGTGATGTCGTAGATGGCCGCGCAGTGCACCAGGTGGTCGACGGGTCCGAGCTCGGCGATCACCTGATCGGGCAGATGCAGCTCCGGCAGCTCCCCGACCAGGGGTTTTGCCCGATCGCCCCAGTCCAGGGCGAGACGCTCGAAGCGGCCCAGCGAGCGGCGGCGGACCAACACCCAGACCTGCGCGCCGGGATCGTGGTCGAGTAGACGGGAAACGAGTCGGCGGCCAATAAACCCGGTACCGCCGGTAACGACATACCGCATGCAGCCCATCGTGGCGGCATTGCGCCGCCCGCGTCAACCTTGACGCGCGCTCAGTTGAAGCTGCGCACGCCGTCCCAGTCGACCAGCGTCCAGCCGCTGACCGGGTTGCCGCTGATCACCACGCGCCCGACGTTGGGCAGCGGGTGGCTGTTGAGCAGGCTCAGCTTGGGGTTTCTGACGTTCATCAGCGTCCACACCATGATTGCCGTGCCCTGGGAGAACACCGCCGGCTTGTTGTGTCCGCTGTCGTAGATCTTGCGGACCGCGGCGCTGAACTGAGAGTTGAAGTCGCTGCCGCTCACCGAGCCCGGGATGCTGGTGTCCACGTCGCCGTCCACCCAGCGGACCGGCGCCAACATGTAGGTCGAGTTCGCCATCGACTCGGGCTTTCCGTTGTACCACCCGGCGTTGATCGACTGCAGGCCCTGCAGGACCTCGACCTGCCGGCCGACCTCGGTGGCCAGCGGCCCGGCGGTCTGCTGGTCGGCAGCCATGGGGGAGGAGTACAAGGCGTCGAACTCGGTGTGTCCGACCTGATGGGCGAGCTGCTGCGCCTGTCCCTTGCCGTCGGCGGTGAGGCTGGGGCCGGGCACCGCGGTGTCGATGATGCCGTCGGCGTTGGCCTGGGACTGCGCGTTTCGGATGAAGGTGAGGGTGATGCTGCGTGCCTGCGGGCTGCTGCTGCAGGCCCCCAGGATCACCGCCACGGCGGCCACAGCTACGAATTGGGAGACCTTTCGGACCAAGGTGCGCTTCGCCATGGCGATAGCCTGCCCTGCCGACACCGTCGGTGGGAAGGGTTTGCGATGGTTACTTCACCGAAATTGCGGAATTGACATCTGGAGGAGACTCGCATGGCGATTGACCCGAGTGCCGTCGGAGCGGTGACCAAGCCGCAGCTGTTCGAGTGGACCGACCGGGACACGCTGCTGTATGCGCTCGGAGTGGGAGCCGGGCTCGAGGATCTTTCCTTCACCACCGAAAACAGCCACGACATCCCGCAGCAGGTGCTACCGACCTATGCGGTGATCTGCTGCCCGGCTTTCGGGGCCGCCGGCAAGGTGGGAACGTTCAACTGGGCCATGCTCTTACACGGATCGCAGACCGTCCGGCTGCACGCGCCGCTTCCGCCGGCCGGCAAGTTGTCCGTCGTCTCGGAGGTCGTCGACATCCAGGACAAGGGCGAGGGCAAGAACGCCATCCTGATGCTGCGCGGCAAAGGTACCGATCCCGACTCCGGGACGCTGGTCGCCGAGACGCTGACCACGCTCGTCATCCGCGGTGAGGGCGGCTTCGGGGGCGAGAAGGGGGAGCGGCCGGTGGCTCCGGAGTTCCCTGACCGCGAGCCCGACGTGCGTGTCGAGCTGCCCACCCGCGAGGATCAGGCGCTGATCTACCGGTTGTCCGGCGACCGCAACCCGCTGCACAGCGATCCCTGGTTCGCCACGAACCTGGCCGGCTTCCCCAAGCCGATTCTGCACGGGCTGTGCACCTATGGGGTCGCGGGCCGCGCGCTGGTGGCCGAACTGGGCCAGGGCGTCGCCGCCAACATCACCTCGATCGCCGCGCGGTTCACCAAACCGGTGTTCCCCGGGGAGACGCTGTCGACCTTGATCTGGAAGACCGGGCCGGGCAAGGCGGTCTTCCGCACCGAGGCTTCCGGCGCCGAAGGTCAGGGGCCGCGGCTGGTGCTCGACGACGGCGAAGTCGAGTACGTGTCATAGCGGCGATCGCAAGCGCGGTGGAGCCGGGCGCAAGCGCGGCGGAGCCGGGCGCTGCGGGTCGACGCCGTCAGGGTAGCGGCGATCGCAAGCGCGGTGGAGCCGGGCGCTGCGGGTCGACGCCGTCAGGGTAGCGGCGATCGCAAGCGCGGTGGAGCCGGGCGCTGCGGGTCGACGCCGTCAGGGTAGCGGCGATCGCAAGCGCGGTGGAGCCGGGCGCAAGCGCGGTGGAGCCGGGCGCTGCGGGTCGACGCCGTCGGGGCTGGGTTTCACCGCGCGGTAGTAGTGCAGGTACGCGGCGGCCGGCACCACGACGAACGTCAGCACGATCAGCACGATCGAGAAGTAGTTGGCGCCGCCGTGTGGCCGCATGATCAGCGTCCGGTAGTCGAACGACACCGCGAGCGCCACCGAGATCACCACCGCCGCTACCGGTAACACCTTGTCGGTGAACGTGTTTCGCCGCACCTGTGAATGCGGGCCGGTGCGGTCGCGGGCCAGGACGATCAGGGCGATCGGGACGATGATGAACTGGATGAACCGGGCGATCACCGCCAGCCCGGTCAGAGTCTCGCTGTCGAAGCGCAGCGCCAGCGGAAAGGCCAGCGCGAGCGCCGCGGTGATGGCGAAAGCCAGCATCGGGACGCCGAACCGGTTCTGTCGCGACAGGCGGTGGGGCAGGGTGCCGGTGTCCGCCAGCGCGGTCCACAGTCGCGGCGCACCGAACGACGCGGCCACGTTGATACCGAACATCGACACCAGCGCGCCCAGGACGACGATGCTGCGGAAGGTGTCGTTCCCGATCGCCGCGGCCAGTTTGACCGTAGCGGTGGACTGCACAATCTGGTTGGAGCCCAACAGCATTGCCACCGTGACCGCCAGCACGTAGACGGTGCCGACCGCCAGAATCGACAGCGGGATCGCGCGGGGCAGATTGCGGTCGGGTTCGTCCATCTCCTCGGCGGCGTTCGCGATCGATTCGAAGCCGGTGAAGGCGTACAGCGCGGCCACAGTGGCCAGCACCACGCCCGTGAGCGTGCTCTGACCGAGTTCGACGACCCCGAACAAGGCGTAGGGCGCCGGTTGATACACACCGGGATCGTCTGCCGTGGCGTAGTTGTTCACGTGCTGCGTGGTGATCACCCAGAGACCGCCGGCGACGAAGACGCCGAGCGCGAACACCTTCCCGACGGTGGAGATGCCGTTGGCCCATTTGATCACCCGGTTGCCGAACAGGTTGATCAGCAGCAGCACGCCGATGAAGAGCAGGAACGTCAACGTCTTGACGCTGAACAAATGGGTGTCCCGGTCCCAGTGTTGTTGCGGGAAAACAACTCTGAGCAAGGTCGAAACGAACAGCGTGGCCAGTACACCCCATGCGATGGAGGCGACTATTGCGTGCGTGACCCCGACGTAGATGCCGATCCGCTGACCGAACGCGGCCGTCGTATAGGCGTACGAGGCGCCGTTGGTCCGGACGTATCGGGCGGCGGTGGCGAAGACGAGAGCCATGATGCCGGCGAACACGCCGGCCAGGACGTAGGCCAGCGGTGCCAGCGGGCCTGCCAGCTTGATGACCGCGCCGGGGGTCAAGAAGATGCCGGCTCCGATGACGGCGTTGATTCCGAGCATGACGATGCTCCAGAAACCGAGCTTGCTGATCGGACACACTCCTAGCCGCGGTAGCCCACGCTCGACACCGGAGTGTCCAGCGTGTCACATGTGGGTGAGCGGACGGGTCAGGTCCCGTCGCCGCCGTGTGCCCCGGCCGCACCGAACAGCGTGCCCTTCGCACCGCCGGCGGCACCGAGTCCGCCGATGCCCGGGGTGGTGCTGAGTCCGCCGTCGCCGCCGTTGCCGCCGTTGCCGCCGTTGCCGATCGTCTGTGCGCTGCCGCCGACTGCCCCTGCACCGCCGTGGCCGCCGTTTCCTTGTGCACCTTGTGAGCCGCCACTGACCCCAGCGCCGAACGGACCACCGGCGCCCCCGGTACCGCCGTTGCCCCCGCCGCCGCCGTTGCCGTAGAGCAGGCCGCCGTTCGCGCCGGTGCCGCCGCTACCGCCGGTGCCGCCGGCCCCGCCGGTGCCGCCGTTGCCTCCGATGCCGGGGACGCCCTGTTTACCGCCGTTGCCGGCCGTGCCGCCGGACCCGCCGGTCCCGCCGCTGCCGCCGCTGCCGCCGTTTCCGGTCAGCAGGCCGCTGCGGCCGCCGTTGGCTCCGGCGCCACCACTGCCTCCGGCTCCGCCGGTGCCTCCGGTGCCGCCCTGTTGGGTGGGTGTGCCGTCGACACCGGTCTGGGCGCCGCCGCCGCCACCGCCGTTGCCGCCCGTGCCGGCGTTACCACCGTTGCCGAACAGTCCGGCGTTGCCTCCGGCGCCCCCGTTGCCGCCGGCACCACCGGCGCCGCCGGCGTTGCCGTTGCGGGTACCGCCGGCGGCGGCCGTATTACTGCCGCCGCTGCCGCCGCTACCGCCCGCGCCGGCATCGCCGGTCAGCCACCCGCCGTTGCCCCCGGCACCACCGGCACCGCCATGACCGCCTATCGACCCGGCTTGTCGGCCGACCGTGTTTCCGCCTGCTCCGCCTTGCCCGCCGTGGCCTCCGGCCCCGTTCAAGCGGGCGCTGCCGCCGGCGCCGCCGTCTCCGGCGTGACCGCCGGAGGAATTGTTGCCGCCCGCGTTGTTGCGACCGCCGGCCCCGCCGTCGCCGGCATCGCCACCGTTGCCGGACAGCCAGCCACCGGTTCCGCCGGCCCCGCCGTTGCCTCCGGCGCCGCCGTTGCCGGTTCCGCCGGTCTGGTGTGACCCGGCGCCGCCCGCACCGCCGTGACCACCGTTGCCGATCAGTCCGGCGCTGCCCCCTGTCCCGCCGGCAGCGCCGGCGCCGCCATTACCGCTCGCGACATTCACACCGCCCGAGCCGCCGGCACCGGCGGTCCCACCATTGCCGTAGAGGCCCGCACCGGCGCCGCCGTTCCCTCCGGCACCGCCATTGCCGCCGGTGGAGCCGCCGCCGTTGGAGCTTCCGCCGTCGCCCCCTGCGGCCCCGGCACCGCCGTTGCCGAATAGCCATCCCGCGGCGCCCCCGGCCCCGCCGGCACCTCCGGTGCCGCCGGCTCCTCCTCCGCTGACGTTGGCGCCGCCCGCCCCGCCTGCCCCACCCGCTCCGCCGTCGCCCAACAGATAGCCGCCACCGCCGCCGGCGCCCCCGGCTCCGCCGGCGCCCGCGGACGGGCCGGACTGGCTGTTCTCCCCACCGACACCGCCGGCTCCGCCGGACCCGCCGTTGCCGAACAGTCCGGCGTGCCCGCCGCCCCCACCCGCGCCACCGGCCGAGGCGGTCAGGGTGTTCTGCCCGGCCGCACCATGGCCACCGTTGCCGCCGGCGCCGGCGACACCGCTAAACAGCCCGGCGTTCCCGCCATAGCCGCCGGCGCCACCCGCCCCGCCCGGCGTGACCGCGTCACCGTCGGCGCCGGCCGCACCGCCGCCACCGCCGCCACCCGAGCCCCACAACCACGCGTTGCCGCCGGCGCCACCGGCACCGCCGGCGGCACCGAGGCTGGTAGCGGCACCGCCGCTGCCACCGGCCCCGCCATTGCCGTACAGCCAACCACCACTGCCGCCGGCCCCACCGGCCGCGCCGGCCCCGCCGTTACCGCCGCTGCCGCCGTTGCCGATGAAGCCCGCCGACCCACCGGCGCCGCCCGCCACCCCGGCAGTGGTCTGCGTGAAGCCGTTGCCGCCGTTGCCGTAGAGCAGTCCGCCGGCCCCGCCGTTCGGGCTGGCCGCCGTGCCGTCTGCACCGTTGCCGATCAACGGGCGGCCCAGCAATGTCTGGGTGGGCGCGTTGATCGCGTCCAGCACGATCTGCTGCACATTGGTGGTCTCGGCGAGCGCATACGAGTTGGCGCCAGCGGCCAGCGCCTGCGTGAACTGGCTTTGAAACGCTCTTGCCTGCGCGCTGATCGCTTGAAACGAGGCGCCGTGTTGGCCGAACGCCACGGTGATCGCCGCGGAAATCTCATCGGCGGCCGCGGCCTGCACATGCGTTGTCGGAGCCAGTGCCGCCGCGGCGGCCGCGTCGAGCGCTGATCTGATGGCCGCCACCTCTGCCGCCGCTGCGGTCATGGATTCCGGATTTGCATACACGAACGACACGGCAGTCCTCCCGATAGACTGCCGCGCAGCCTAACCCCGATCCGGCCGCGCCTCGGTCATTTTGCCGAGGTTGTCCGTAAATAGTCGGATTATGGTGGGGCGAAGGTTAATTCACGCCAGCGTCAGATAATTCCCGGGCCAGCTGATGAGTGAATTCGGCGGCTTGGGCAGGACTGTCCACGGCGAACAGCGCCGCCGTGGCCCGGTCACCATCGTCGTTGTGCCGCACCAGAATTGGGATGCCGTCGGCGCGCACCGCATCGAACGCGTCCTCGTCGGTGATGTCGTCACCGAGATAGATGGGCAATCGGTGGCCCGCCTGTGCACCGAGGTGCTCCATCACCCACCGCAGAGTTTTGCCCTTGTCCCAGTCGAGATCCGGGCGTAGTTCGATGACTTCGCGACCGGTGGTCACCCGCAACGCATCGCGCTGCCCGGCGTTGCGCACCGTCGCCATCACCTCGCCAACCCGATCACGCGCGGCATTGCGGTAGTGCACCGCGACACCAAAGCGCTTGTGTTCCACTACAACACCGGGAATCGAGCCGAGTTGCTCACGCAGCTGTCCGGCCGCCTGCTCGAGGACCGGTATGGCCACCGCAGCTTCTTCGTTCTGGTGGTGGGTGCCATCGGGTGCGGTGAGTTCGAATCCGTGGCTGCCGGCGTACCAGATGCCGGGCACGCCCACGCGTTTGGACACGTCGGCCAGGTCACGGCCGCTGAGGATGGCAACCGGGCACTGCGCGGCCAGTTCCCGCAGCGCCTCGGTGGCGCCCGCGACCGGCCGGGCCGCGTCGGGGTCGTTGACAATATCCGACAAGGTGCCGTCGAAGTCGAAGAACACTGCGGGGGATTGACCGGCGAGATTGACGGCCTGCCGGGCGTCGGGCAACTCGGACATGCGCTTGTCGCCGGTGCGGACCTTGATAGCAACCGGGTCGGCCACCACCGCGTCGGCACTCTTGACCGGTTCGGCGCCGACCGCGATCACCAATGCGAATCCGGCTTCTCGGGCGGCGTTTGCCCCGCGTGCGTCCGCCGCCACCACGGCACATCGTCCCGGCCGGGTGCCCAACTTCCCGGCCGTCCCGACAAGCTCCTCGGAGCCGCATACGGCGGTACCGACATGAACCTCGTGCAGCTGGTCGAGCAGTTGTCGCGAGGACGGCAGGGCCTTGTCGAACAACACCGCATCGTGATGGCGTGGGTCGATGGTCACCGGCCCCGAATTTGGCATGACCCACCTTCTCACGGTGGTCAACGCCGGTGTTCGTCAGTGGCGCACCCGTGCCGGCGCCGGCGGCGGCCGCCAGCGCGCCGCGCTGTTAGGCGGTGTGCGGCGCTTGCGCCGGCGGTCGAACAGCACGACCGAGTCGCGGTTGAGCGCGATCAGCCGGGCCACGCCCGCCTCGATGCCGGCGGCAAGCCCGTTGATGTCCCAGGGGGTGTCATAGTCCGCGGTGATGCCGAAGACCAGGTCGCCGTCGTAAGAGATCACCGTGACCCCGACGCCCGGGGCGATCGGTGGAATCGGCAGGACCCGCTCGACCCGTCGGCCCATCAGCCGCAACCGCGCTCCGGCAGCGGCGGGCGCCAGTGTCACGGCATGTGGTGATTGCCGGGTCAGCGCATGAAAAACTTTGGCACACAACGTGAGCGGTGAGTCCGGCGGGGCGCTCCGGCCGGACGACGCGTGCACCGCGCGCAGCTGTTGGATGGGGTCCTGGTGCTCGACAGGGAGGGTTGTCAACACCGGCCCCGACACGCGCAACGCATCCGCCCGCGGCTGCTCACCGCGCTGTATCAGGGCCGTTCGGAACGACTCGGTGACTGCCGCGAACGCGACGTCGTCGGCGGTGACGCCGAATTTGCGGGCGAGTTGGTCGACGGGGCGGCGGGGGACGACCACCGACCGGTACCGGCGCATGGCGGGTGGCTGGTTGCCGGCCGGCCAGGGGCGCAGCACACCGGTGACGGCGCGGGCCGCCGCCTGCCACAGGCTGTCGGCCCAGCCGGGTGGCCCGGGGATCGCCTGCGCGGACTGGGGTTTGGCAACCGGATCGGCAGCGCCGTCGTCGTCGCAGAGCCGGGTCAGAAGGTGTGCCGCTCCGGGTTCCAGGGCCGTCTTGACCAGTAACGCCCATCGGCCCTCGGCCAGGCCTTCGATGATCCAGCATTCCCAAGGCCGGCCGGTTTCGAGTGGCTGTTCCAGCGCGTGGGCGATGACGCCGAACAGTTCGCTGTCATCGCCGGGTGCGGGGAGGGCCGCGCGTTGCACGTGCGCGGCGCCCGGAGTGCCGCCGTATGACTGCGCGAACCGTCGCGCCAGCAAATCATTCATCTTTCGGCGCCCGGGAGCCGGCCCGGCCACGACGGCGACCGCTCCGGTCGTCATCACGGCATGCCGGCCAGGGTTCGGAGCTCTGGATAGTCCGGTGTTCGGTGTCGTCTGTTCTGCCATGCCCAGCCCCCGCCGTCGTTTTTTCAATCTGTACCAGTATCGGTGTCGCGCCTGCACCTGCCGAGGTCGGCCAGGTTAACAATGTGTTTTCCAGATAAAAGTGCGTTTAACTGCTGCGATGCGCCGTCGCGTAGCGCTGTTCGCAAATCGTTTCAGCGCCGTTGTCAAAGTGTTCGGGAGGATGTTTCGTGGGATAGCCCGACTAGTGTATCGAACAAGTGTTCGATACACTAGTCGGCATGGGTTGGTACCACGGACCGCCGAGCTGGGCCGAGATGGAACGGGTGCTCGACAGCAAGCCCCGCCATGCCGGGGAGGTGGCTCCGGTCATACCGGCCGGTGACGCTCCGGTATCGCACAAGCGCGGGTCCTACACAGCAAGATCGGCCGCTCTGCCGGCGCCGTCTTCGGTCGCCTACGCCGAGCTGCATGCGCATTCGGCATACAGCTTTCTCGATGGAGCCAGCACGCCGGAGGAGATGGTCGAGGAGGCTGCGCGGCTGGGTTTGCGAGCGCTCGCACTGACCGACCACGACGGCCTCTACGGGGCGGTGCGGTTCGCCGAAGCGGCCACCGAACTCGGCGTGCGAACGGTGTTCGGCGCCGAGCTGTCATTGGCCACTTCCTCATCGGTCGCCCGCACCGAGCAACCGGATCCACCCGGTCCCCATCTGCTGGTGCTGGCGCGTGGTCCGGAAGGGTACCGACGGCTGTCCCGGCAGCTGGCGGCCGCGCATCTGGCCGGTGGTGAGAAAGGCAAGTTGCGCTACGACCTCGATGCGTTGACCGAGGCGGCCGGCGGGCACTGGCACATCCTCACCGGATGCCGCAAAGGGTCGGTGCGTCAAGCGCTTTCCGCGGGTGGCCCGGAAGCGGCGAAACGGGCACTGGCCGATTTGGTGGACCGGTTCACCGCCGCCCGGGTCAGTATCGAACTGACCCATCACGGTCAGCCGCTCGACGACGAGCGCAACGCGATGCTGGCCGAACTGGCGCCGCATTTCGGAGTCGGCGTCGTCGCCACCACGGGTGCCCATTTCGCGGGACCGTCGCGGCGCCGGCTGGCCATGGCGATGGGGGCGATCCGGGCCCGGCAGTCCCTGGACGCCGCGGCCGGGTGGCTGGCCCCCCTGGGCGGTTCCCATCTGCGCTCGGGCGAGGAGATGGCCCGGTTGTTCGCGCATATGCCCTTTGGGTGCCCTGACGTGGTGGCCGCCGCCGCCGAGCTCGGCGAGCAGTGCGCGTTCGGCCTGGCGCTGATCGCGCCGCAACTGCCGCCGTTCGACGTCCCGCACGGGCACACCGAGGACAGCTGGCTGCGCACGTTGACCATGGCGGGCGCGGCCGATCGGTACGGGCCGGCAGACGTGGCGCTGCGGGCGTACGCCCAGATCGAGCATGAACTGAAAGTCATTGCCCAACTGCAGTTTCCGGGCTATTTCCTGGTGGTGCACGACATCACCCAATTCTGCCGGCGAAACGACATTCTGTGCCAGGGCAGGGGATCGGCTGCCAACTCCGCGGTCTGTTACGCCCTGGGGGTGACGGCGGTCGATCCGGTGGCCAACGATCTGCTGTTCGAGCGGTTCCTGTCACCCGCCCGCGACGGGCCTCCCGACATCGACATCGACATCGAGTCGGATCAGCGGGAGAAGGTCATCCAGTACGTCTACGACAAATACGGCCGCGACTATGCCGCCCAGGTCGCCAACGTCATCACCTACCGGGCGCGCAGTGCGGTGCGCGACATGGCACGCGCCCTGGGGTTCTCGCAAGGACAGCAGGATGCGTGGAGCAAACAGATCAGTCACTGGAGTGGGCAGCCCGCCGATATCGAAGGTATCCCGGAGCAGGTTGTCGACCTGGCCGAGCAGATCCGGAACCTGCCGCGGCACATGGGCATTCACTCCGGCGGCATGGTGATCTGCGACCGTCCGATCGCCGACGTGTGCCCGGTGGAGTGGGCCCGCATGGAGAACCGCAGTGTGCTGCAGTGGGACAAAGACGACTGTGCGGCCATCGGTTTGGTGAAGTTCGACCTGCTGGGTCTGGGTATGCTCTCGGCGCTGCACTACGCCCGGGACCTGGTGGCCGAACACAAGGGCATCGAGGTGGATTTCGCCCGGCTCGACCTCTCCGAACCCGCGGTGTACGAGATGCTGTCCCGGGCCGATTCGGTGGGCGTTTTCCAGGTGGAGTCGCGGGCCCAGATGGCCACCCTGCCGCGGCTGCGTCCCCGGCTGTTCTACGACCTGGTGGTGGAGGTCGCGCTGATTCGTCCCGGGCCCATTCAGGGCGGGTCGGTGCACCCCTACATCCGGCGGCGCAACGGCCTGGATCCGGTGGTCTACGACCACCCCTCCATGGAGCCGGCGCTACGGAAAACGCTGGGTGTGCCGCTGTTTCAGGAACAGTTGATGCAATTGGCGGTCGACTGCGCCGGCTTCTCCGCCGCCGAGGCCGACCAACTGCGGCGCGCCATGGGTTCCAAGCGCTCGAGCGAACGCATGCAGCGGCTGCGCGGCCGGTTCTACGAGGGCATGCGCTCCCTGCACGGAGCCTCAGATGACGTGATCGACCGGATCTACGAGAAACTGCACGCCTTCGCCAATTTCGGGTTCCCGGAAAGCCATGCCCTGTCTTTCGCGTCGCTGGTGTTCTACTCGTCGTGGTTCAAGCTGCACCACCCGGCGGCGTTCTGCGCCGCACTGTTACGCGCCCAGCCGATGGGTTTCTACTCGCCCCAGTCGTTGGTGGCCGACGCGCGCCGGCACGGGGTGCTGGTGCACGGCCCGGACGTCAACGCCAGCCTCGCGCACGCGACCCTCGAGAACGGGGGAACAGAGGTCCGCCTCGGGCTGGGTGCCGTCCGCCACATCGGCGACGACCTGGCCGAGAAGCTGGCCGAAGACCGAAAAGCCAACGGCCCGTTCCGTTCTCTGCTGGATCTGACGTCCCGGCTGCAACTCACCGTGCCGCAGACCGAAGCGCTGGCGACGGCCGGAGCCCTGGGCTGCTTCGGCATGTCCCGGCGGGAAGGGCTGTGGGCGGCCGGGGCCGCGGCCACCCAACGACCGGACCGGTTGCCCGGCGTGGGCTCGTCGTCCCACGTCCCGGAACTGCCCGGGATGAGTGAGCTGGAGTTGGCCGCCGCAGATGTCTGGGCCACCGGGGTTTCACCGGACAGCTATCCGACCCAGTTTCTGCGGGCCGATTTGGACGCGATGGGGGTGGTGCCGGCGGCGGAGCTGGGTTCGGTGCCCGACGGGGACCGAGTGCTGATCGCGGGGGCGGTGACCCACCGGCAGCGCCCCGCGACCGCGCAGGGCGTCACGTTCGTCAACCTGGAGGACGAGACGGGGATGGTCAACGTGCTCTGCACGCCGGGAGTGTGGGCACGGCACCGCAAACTCGCGCACACGGCGCCGGCGCTGCTGATCCGGGGTCAGGTGCAGAACGCCAGCGGCGCCATCACCGTCGTCGCCGAACGGTTGGGCCGCATCAGCCTGGCCGTCGGCTCGAAGTCCCGGGATTTCCGGTGACCGGCCCGGCGCCGAACGTGTTCTGGTGGTGGATTTTTCGCCGATTTTCCGCCCTCACGTCACGCTCGGCGCATCACGATCAGGCCGTCGGGGTGGTCCACACCTTCGTCGGGGTGATCCGCAGCCGGGTGCTGTAGGAACCCATCGAGTCGGTCAGGCCGAACTTGTCGGAGGCCTCGCGGTATTTAGCCCAGTACGGCTCGTCGTCGCGGCAGTCGACATCGGTGGCGTCGACCGCCGCCGTCCCGCCGATCACGATGATGCCGCCGCCGTTGCCGTCGGAATCCAGGTTCAGGCTGACCTGCGGCCGGGCCTCGACGTGGGCGACCTTGGCGGCGCCGGGCATGGTGTAGACGATCAGGTCCGCCCCGTCAAAGTAGAACCAGATCAGCCGTGGTACCGGCTGTCCCGATTTGGCGACCGTGGTCAGCCAGCCGTACTGGTCGGATTCGAGCCTGCTGGAAACCTCTTGCGACAGTTCGATACTCATGGCTCAACGGTAGCCTCCAATCATGACCCTCAACTTGACCGTCGATGAAGTCCTGCGCACCACCCGTTCGGTCCGCAAACGCCTCGACTTCGACAAGCCGGTGCCGCGCGAGGTCTTGATGGAATGCCTCGAGCTGGCGCTGCAGGCGCCCACCGGTTCGAATTCTCAAGGGTGGCAGTGGGTGTTCGTCGAGGACGCCGACACCAAGAAGGCGATCGGTGACGTCTACCTGGCCAATGCCAGCGGTTACCTCAGCTCGCCGGCTCCCGAATACGACGACAGCCGCGGCGAGCGGATGGCGAAGGTCCGCGATTCGGCGACCTATCTCGCCGAGCACATGCACCAGGCGCCGGTCCTGTTGATCCCGTGCATCAGCGGCCGGGAAGAGAGCTCGCCGATCGGCGGGGTGTCCTTCTGGGCCTCGCTGTTCCCGGCGGTGTGGAGCTTCTGCCTGGCATTGCGCTCGCGCGGTCTGGGATCTTGCTGGACGACGCTGCACCTACTTAACGACGGCGAGCGCAAGGTGGCCGACATCCTGGGCATCCCCTACGACGAGTACAGCCAGGGCGGGCTGTTCCCGATCGCCTACACCAAAGGCACCGACTTCCGGCCGGCCAAACGGCTCCCGGCCGACAGCCTGACGCACTGGAACGGCTGGTAAACCACGGGTAGTTTCTGCCTGTGGCTGACGTCGTCATCGCCGGGGCCGGGCCCAACGGCCTGATGCTGGCCTGTGAGCTGGCGATGGCCGGTGTGCGGCCCGTGGTGCTCGACCCGATGTCCGGCCCCAACCCGTACCGGCGCGCCAACGGCATTGTCGGACAAGGGGTTCGGATCCTCGACCACCGCGGCCTCTACGCCGCGCTGGCCGGGACCGACGACCCGCCGCAGCCGGTTCCCGGGTCGAGCTTCGGCGCCTTCAGCCTGGACTTCACCGACGTGGCAAACCCGCAGTTGTTCATCCTGCACGTCGAACAACCACGGCTCATCGAAGTGCTGGTGCAGCGAGCCCGCGAACTCGACGTGGAGTTCCGCTGGGGGCACCGGCTCGACGGATTCGACGAGCACCGAGACGGGAGCGACAACGGCATCACCGTGCAGGTAGCCGGTCCCGACGGAGGCTACGAGCTGACGGCGCAGTACCTGATCGGGGCCGACGGCGGCACCAGCGTGACCCGCAAACTGGCGGGCATCGACTTCGGCGGCACGTCCTCCTACGACGTGGTCGAGCGGATGGCCTTCGGAGTGGTGCCGCCCGACGACTGGGTGGAGCCGGTCAGCGGGGCACTCGAGGTGCCCGGCGTCGGGCCCGTCCCGTCGCGCCAGTTCGTCCGCACCGACCGGGGCATCTTCGCGTGGGGGATGCTGGCCGGCCAGGCGGTGGTGTTCACGATCGAACTGGCGGGCACGCCGCGCGAAGAGCCCGATCCCGCGCCGGCCGACGCCCCGCCGATGACGCTGCGCGAACACGAGGCCAGCGTCCAACGGCTGCTCGGTGCTCCCGTGCCGCTGCGCCCGGCGGACCCGGACGTGCCACCGGATCTGCGCAAGTTCAGCGGGATGAACTCCCGGATCGCGTCTCGCTACCGGGATGGCCGGGTGATTCTGGTCGGCGACTCCGCACACGTGCACTTTGCGCTGGGCGGTCCGGGGCTCAACCTCGGACTGCAGGACGCGGTCAACCTGGGCTGGAAGCTGGCGGCAGTGCTGGACGGCCGCGTCGGCCCCGAACTGCTCGACACCTACGAGAGCGAGCGCAGGCCGGTGGCCGAGCGGCTGATCATGCACAGCCGCGCGCAGCTCGCCCTGATCCGGCCCGGGCCCGAGATCACGGCGCTGCGGGAGCTGTTCGGCGAACTGCTGGCCCTACCGGGGGTGGTCGGTCACCTCGGTGACCTGGTCTCCGGCGCCGACACCCGCTACGGGACCGGCAGCGACCATCCGTGGGTGGGGCGCTGGGTGCCCGACTTCGCGGTGGCCGGCGCCGATGGCATCAGGCGCGTCGCCGAGCTCGCCCGCGACGGCCGGCCGTTACTCATCGACCTGACCGACGGTGCCGTGGCGGCCCGCGCGGCGGCCGGTTCCCGGCTGCTCACCATTGCGACCGGCCGCGCGGTGGGCGAGGTGGCCGCGCAGGCGGTCCTGGTCCGGCCCGACGGCTATGTCGCCTGGGCGTCGTCGTCGCCCACACCCGACACCGAAGCCCTCCGCCGCGCTCTGACCAGCTGGTTCGGGATCACACCGGCCTGATTTGTCCCCCGTTTGTCCCCCTATCGGAGGACACGGATTTCATCCCGCAATGTCCCCTATCGGAGGACACCGTAGCCGGATTTCGTCGGGCATTCTCAATGACAACAACACCGATAAAGCTTCGACCGAGAGGATAAACCCGATGAGCCACGAGATTCTGTTCCAGGAGATCGAAGCCGTCTACACCCTGCCGTCCTTCGGCACCGACGACTGCAACTGATGACCGCGCCGCACTGACGGCGCCCCCAAGCTGTGGCACGTTTCCCCCCTGCCCCCCCGACGTGCCCTGTGGAAAGCAGGCTCGTGCTCACGCACGAGCCTGCTTCTGCATGTCAGGGGTATATATCTGTGGGGTGCCGTCATCGCGCGATGGAAGTGCCGTCGAGATCTTCAGCAGGCTGCCGGCAGGCGCCGATCTGGAACAGATCAGCAGCCTGATCCCGCCGGGCAGCTCGGTGCTGGACCTCGGCGCCGGCGCCGGACGGCTGGCCGACCCGCTGGCCGAACTCGGGCACCAGGTCACCGCTGTCGACGAATCCGCCGAGATGCTCACCCATGTGCGCACTGCCCGCACCGTGCACGCCACCTTCGCAGAGCTGCGCTTGCAAGAGCGGTTCGACGCCGTGGTGATGGCCGGCTGCCTGCTCAACTACCTGAGTCCCGAGGTGCGCCGCACCGCGCTCGGCGCGGCCGCACGGCACCTCAAACCCACCGGAACCGCGCTGATCCAGTGGCGTTTCCCGCAGTGGTTCGCGATGCGCACCGAGGGTCGGCACCGCATGGTCAGCGGGTCCAGCGTGCAGACCATGACGATCCACACCAGCCGCGACGGGGTGGTCGCCGGCGAGTTCGGCCTGGAAGTCGACGGCCGGGTGTTCAGCCAGCCCTTCGAGTTCCGGCTGCTGCCGACGGCGCAACTCGTCGAGGAGTTGCACGAGGCCGGGCTGCGCCTGGACACCGAAGCGCCGGAGACCACGGAATGGCTGCAGGCGCGTCCGCGCTAGACGGAGCCGCCGTACCCCTGCTGCCGCCACGCCTCGTAGACGGCCACCGCCGCGGCGTTGGACAGATTCAGTGAGCGCCGGCCGGCCAGCATCGGGATCCGCACCTGCGCCGTGATGTGCGGGTCGGCCAGCGTGGCCGCGTCCAGCCCGGTCGGCTCGGGCCCGAACATCAGCACGTCGCCGGGACGGTAGGCCACCTCGGCGAAGCGCGAGGTCGCCTGCGCGGTGAACGCGAACACCCGCGCCGCGCCCAGCGCCTGCCAGGCCTGCTCCAGCGAGCCGTGCACGGTCACCGACGCCAGGTCGTGGTAGTCCAGTCCGGCGCGGCGCAGTTTGGGCTCGGACAGATCGAACCCCAACGGCTCCACCAAATGCAGCTCGCAGCCGGTCGCCGCGGCGGTGCGGATGGCGTTGCCGGTGTTCGGCGCTATGCGGGGGGATACGAACATCAGCCGGAACATCCGTGAATCATGGCAAAACCCCTGGCACCCCCGAAGTCGACTGCGCGGCTTGCGAAATCCTTGCGCCTTTCTTGACGTCGCCGCCAAGGCGTCTTCAAGAACTCGCCAAGGGCTCTGCAGAAATCTTGGCTCAGACCCACCGGGGAGGAGCCGAGATGTCAGTCGAGTCAGTTCAGGTGCACAACATCTACCCGCACACCGACAACCGCTACGAGAACGTGGAGGCGACGGTCACGTTCGCCGTCGACCCCGAATACCGGTCGAACGAGCGCATCGCCGACCTGTCGCTGGCACCCCGCGACGCCGACGGAATGGTGCGTTTCGACGCCGACCTGCGGCTGCTGCGCCCGGTCGGCGGTGGCAACGGCAAGCTGCTGTTCGTGGTGCCCAACCGCGGCGTCCCCACCAACGCCCCGTGGCTGAAGAATGGATTCCTGCTGGAGCGCGGCTGGACCATCGCCTCGTGCGGCTGGCAGTGGGACGTGCAGCGCGGACCGGCGATCCTCGGCCTGACCGCGCCGCAGGCCGACGTGCAACCCGGCTTCCTGCGCCTGGAGTGGCGTTCCGACGCTGTCCGCGACGACCACCCGCTTAGCTTCACGGCACCCGAAATCGAGTCGATCCCGGGCGCCGAGGCACTGTTCACCTTCACCGCCTACCCGACCGTCGACGTGGAGGACCCCGACGCGGTGCTGACCGTGCGCACCGCCCCCGACGCCGAGCCCACCACCATCGCCCGTGACAAGTGGCGCTTCACCGACCAGACCCACGTCGCCCTGGACGGCGGCTTCCAGCCGTTCCACTGGTACGAGCTGGTGTACCGCAGCGCGCTGGCCCCGGTCGCCGGCTGCGGTTTGCTGGCCATCCGTGACGTGGTCTCGCAGCTGCGGGCCGACGACAGCATGGCCATCGACCACACGTTCGCCTACGGCGTCTCCCAGGCCGGCCGGTTGCTGCGGCAATTCCTGTCCGACGGCCTGAACATCGACGAGTCCGGGATGCCGGTGTTCGACGGGGTCTTCAGCGATTTCGCCAGCGCCAACCGCGGTGAGTTCAACCAGCGCTACGCGCAGCCGTCGACGCCCGGTGGCGTCCGCGTCGCGGGACCGTTCGGCAACGACCTGCTCGCGCTGCAGCGGCAACTCGGTGGCGTGCCGAAGACGATCTTCGCCAACAGCGCCACCGAGTACTGGCAGGGCGACGGCGCGCTGGTGCACGTCGACCCCGAGACCGGCGCCGACCTGCCGGAGGACCCCGACGTGCGCAGCTACCTGCTGGCCGGCACCGACCACTTCGGCAGCAGCAAGATCAAGGACGCCCTGCCCGCCGCCAACCCGGTGCACCACCTCGACGTCACACCGGTCACCCGGGCACTGCTGGTCGCCCTGGAGAACTGGGTCGCCGACGGCGTCGAGCCGCCGGCCAGCCGCGTGCCGCGGACCAGCGACGGCACCGCGGTGGCCCGCAAGGACGTGCTGTCCGCGTTCGGCCACGCGCACACGCCTGCTCCCGCCTGGCTGCCCGCGTCGGGACACGTCGACCTGGTCTCGGCGGTCGACGAGGACGGCAACGAGGTGGCCGGCATCCAGCTCCCGGCGGTTGCGGCGCCGCTGGCCACCTATACGGGCTGGAACGCCCGCCGGTTCGTCGAGGAGTTGCCGGACGTCATGTACGAGCGCATCGGCAGCAAGCTGCCGTTTCGCCCCGGCCGTCCGTCGGTGGCCGAGCGCTACCCGACCCGCGACGACTACGCCGCCGCCGTGCGGTCGGCCGCGCAGACACTGGTCGCGCAGCGGTTCCTGCTCAGCGCGGAGGTGGACGCGGTGGTGAAGAAGGCGATGGCCGACTATCCCGCGTGAGTTTGCCGGACCGGAGCGCCGGTGTAACGGCTTGTTGCGGCGAACCTTATCTACTCAGTAACAATTGTGGAGACCCCGGCTGGCGGCTGTCATACTCGTCGAATTGCCAGGCATTTCACGCCCGCGGCCATCTGCCGGCGAATAAAGCAGCAGGAAGTCTCATGAGTCTCTCGTTTCGCGCGACGCCACCGAAGGGTGCGGCCGGCCCGGCCGCCGGCACGTGACCATGTTCGCCCGCCCGACCAATCAGGTCGCGGCGGCTCCTCCCGTCCCGCCGCCCATGGCGCCGGCCAAGCCGGCCAGGCGTCCGCCGAGGTGGTCGCTGAGCAACTGGCCGGTGCGCTGGAAGGTCCTCGCGATCGCCCTGGTGCCGCTGCTGCTGGCGACGACGTTCGGTGTGCTGCGCGTGCAGTCCGAGCTGTCCACGTCCGGGGACCTGCGCCTGGCCGCGGCCCGCGCCAACCTGATACCGGCCATCACCAAGTACATGTCGGCGCTGGACGTCGCGTTGCTGGCCAGTTCCACCGGACGCGACGTGGAGGGCGCGAAGAAAAACTTCTCGGCCCGCAAGTACGAGTTGCAGACGCGGCTGGCCGACACCGACGTGATCCCCGACGTCCGTTCCGGGGTGAACACGCTGCTCAACGGCGGGCAGTCGCTGCTGGACAAGGTTCTCGACAACAGCATCGGCCTGCGCGACCGGATCACCACCTACGCGCCGCTGCTGCTGACCGCCGAGGATGCCATCAACGCGTCTGTGCACGTCGACAGTGAGCAGATCCGCGCCCAGGTGGAGGGCCTGAGCCGCGCCGTCGGGGCGCGCGGGCAGATGACCATGCAGGAGATCCTGGTGACTCGCGGGGCCGACCTGCCCGAGCCCCAGCTGCGCACCGCGATGATCACGCTGGCCGGCACCGAGCCGTCGACCCTGTTCGGTATGAGCGAGGTGCTGGGCTCCGGCTCGCCGGCCGCCAAGGATCTGCAGCAGCAGATGGTGGCCCGGATGGCGATCATGTCCGACCCCGACAGTGTGCTGGTGAGCAACGAGGACCTGCTGCGCTCGATCCACACCACCCAGGGCATTGCCGAGCAGATCATCAACGACGCCACGGCCTCGGTGACCAACTCGGTGCAGGGCCAGGCCACAGCGCGCCGCGACGCCGCGGTGCGTGACACCGTGCTGGTGCTGGTCGCCATCGGACTCGCCCTGGCGGTCGTATTGCTGGTGGCGCGTGCCCTGATCAAGCCGCTGCGGGTGCTGCGTGACGGCGCGCTGAAGGTCGCCCACACCGACCTCGAGGGCGAGATCGACCGGGTGCGGGGCGGCGCCGAGCCGATTCCGCAGCCGCTGGCGGTGTACACCACCGAGGAGATCGGTCAGGTCGCGCACGCCGTCGACGAACTGCACACCCAGGCGCTGCTGCTGGCCGGCGACGAGGCGCGGCTGCGGCTGCTGGTCAACGACATGTTCGAGACCATGTCGCGGCGCAGCCGGTCCCTGGTGGACCAGCAGCTGTCGCTCATCGACCGGCTGGAACGCAACGAAGAGGATCCCGAGCGGCTGGACAACCTGTTCCGGCTGGATCACCTGGCGGCCCGGTTGCGCCGCAACAGCGCCAACCTGCTCGTTCTCGCCGGCGCCCAGATCGGGCGTGACCAGCGCGAACCGGTTCCGCTGGCGACGGTGATCAACGCCGCGGTGTCCGAGGTCGAGGATTACCGCCGGGTCGAGATCAGCGCGGTGGCCGACTGCACGGTGCTCGGCGGCTCAGCCGGCGGCATCATCCACCTGCTGGCGGAGCTGATCGACAACGCGCTGCGCTACTCACCGCCGACCACCCCAGTCAAGGTCTCCGCCGTGCGCGGCAGCGAGGGCGGCGTGCTGCTCCGCATCGCCGACGCCGGACTGGGCATGACCGAGTCCGACCGTCGGATGGCCAACATGCGGCTGCAGGCCGGGGGAGAGGTCACCCCGGAGAACGCTCGGCACATGGGTCTGTTCGTGGTGGGGCGGCTGGCGGCGCGGCACGGTCTGCGGGTCGGGCTGCGCGGGCCGGCGAGCGGCGAGGCCGGCAGCGGTACGACAGCGGAGGTCTACCTGCCGCTGGCGGTGCTGGTCGAAGGCCAGGCGCAGCAACAGCAGCCGCCGCAGCGCCAGTTCTTCGCGGTGCGACCGCCCGAGCCGGAGCCCACCGGGCCCGAGTTGCAGGTCAGCCAGACCGGGACGTCGGTGACATCGCTGCCCCGCCGCAGTCCCGGGTCCAGCGGAATCACCGAAGCCCCCGCGCAGGCTGAGGCGGGTGACGCCGGGCAGCCGCCGGCCAAGCGCCCGCTGCCCACGCCATGGTGGGAGAAGGGGACCGCCCAGCCACCGGCGGCGCAGCCCGCGCAGGCCGGGAGCACGGCGTCGGACACCTCGGCGTTCTTCGCCCGCCGCCCGGCTGAATCGCAACCGCCTGCCGCCAAACCCGAGCCGCCCGACCTCACCCCGTCGGGTCCGCAGGACGACGACGTCATCTACCAGCGGATGCTCTCGGAGATCATGGGCGACCAAGACCCCCACCAGCTGGTCGACAGCCCCGACCTGGACTGGCAGACGGTGTGGGACCGTGGCTGGTCGGCGGCCGCCGAAGCCGAGAAGACCCCGGTCGAATCGCGCACCGAGCACGGGCTGCCGATGCGCACACCCGGGGCGCGGCTGGTGCCCGGCGCCGCGGACGCCGAGCAGGCCCCGGCCGCGCCGAACGGCGGTTTCCCCTCGCGCAACCCGGACGCGGTCCGCACCTCCATCGGTAGCCACTTCAGCGGGGTGCGCTCCGCCCGGTCACACGCCCGCGATGCCCAGGAAGGCGAGCAATGACGGTCCAATCGTCGTACAGCCCACTGGACTGGCTGGTGTCGAAATTCGTGCGTGAGGTTCCCGGCGTGGCGCACGCGTTGCTGGTGTCGGTGGACGGGTTGCCGGTCGCGGCCAGCGAGCACCTGCCGCGGGAACGCGCCGACCAGTTGGCCGCGGTGGCGTCCGGGCTGGCCAGCCTGGCCACCGGCGCCTCCCAGCTGTTCGAGGGGGGACAGGTGCTGCAGTCGGTGGTCGAGATGCAGAACGGGTTCCTGCTGCTGATGCGCGTCGGGGACGGCTCGCACCTGGCCACGCTGGCGATGCCGTCGTGCGATATCGGTCAGATCGGGTATGAGATGGCCATCCTTGTCGAACAGGTGGGCAACGTGGTGCAGTCCTCCCGCCGCGCTGAATCCGGACCGCAGTGGACCAACGCGAGCCGGCGGTAACCGGCGGGCAACCGAACCTGGTCCGGCCGTACACTTTGACGGCCGGGCGGACCGGCACCGACGTCGAACTGCCGCTGGAGGCGCCGGTGCAGACCCTGCAGGCGGGGCTGGTGCACCAGTGGCCGGCCGGAGACACCCGCGGCCAGATCCTGCAGCTGTGTGTGAGCAGCCCGTCCGTCGCCGAAATCTCGGCCCGGCTGGATTTACCGGTCGGTGTTGCGCGCGTCCTGGTCGGCGATCTGGTCACGGCCGGTTACCTTCGGGTGCACAGGACCTTGACCGACCGTTCGACCCGCGATGAGCGGCACGAGCTCATAGGAAGGACCCTGCGTGGTCTTAGGGCACTCTGAGGCGCGCTTTGACCTCGGCGCGCACGACACCGCGTCGACGAAGATCGTGATCGCCGGCGGCTTCGGCGCGGGCAAGACCACCTTTGTGGGTGCGGTGTCGGAGATCATGCCGCTGCGGACCGAAGCGATGGTCACCGACGCCTCGGCCGGCGTCGACATGCTCGAAGCCACCCCGGACAAGCGCACCACCACCGTCGCGATGGACTTCGGCCGTATCACGCTTGCCGACGACCTGGTGCTCTATCTGTTCGGCACCCCCGGCCAGCGCCGGTTCTGGTTCATGTGGGACGACCTGGTGCGCGGCGCGATCGGCGCGATCGTGCTGGTCGACGTCCGCCGGCTGCAGGACAGCTTCGCGGCCGTGGACTTCTTCGAACATCGCCGGCTGCCGTTCGTGGTCGCGGTCAACGAGTTCGAAGGCGCGCCACGGTATCCGGTGGGGGAGGTGCGCAGGGCGCTGACGCTGCCCGACCACATTCCGGTGATCAGCGTCGACGCCCGCAACCGCCGCTCGGCCCGCGACGCGCTGATCGCGGTGAGCGAATACGCGCTGGCCAGCCTGGCCAGCAACTGACCACCTTGGAGTGGGCGGACCGCGAATTCACCGCCGAGGACTTTCGCGACGAGGACTTCAGCAGGCTGCACACCGAACGCGTCGTCTTCACCGAATGCGACTTCAGCGGCGTGAACCTGGCCGAGTCGCAGCACCGCGGATCGGCCTTCCGTAACTGTGTGTTCACTCGAACTACGCTGTGGCACAGCACCTTTGCGCAATGCAGCATGCTCGGCTCGGTGTTCGCGCAGTGCCGGCTGCGCCCGGCGACGTTCGACGAGGTGGACTTCACCCTGGCGGTGCTGGGCGGGAACGACCTGCGGGGTGTCGACCTGAGCGGGTGCCGGCTGCGCGAGACCAGCCTGGTGGAGACCGATCTGCGCCGCAGCGTGCTGCGCGGCGCCGACCTGCGCGGCGCCCGCACCACCGGCACCCGGCTGGACGACGCCGACCTGCGCGGAGCCAGCGCCGACCCGGCGTTGTGGACGACCGCGTCGTTGACGGGCGCCCGCATCGATGTCCCGCAGGCACTGGCGTTCGCGCTGGCGCACGGCCTGCGCCTGGACGCCTGAGGGGGCCGGGCGCGTCAGCGCTTGAGCCGGATGCGCCACCACACCACGGCCGAATAGACCACCGACAGCGCGGCCAGCATCGCCATGTCGAATAGCCACGCCGGGCGCGAGTGCGTCCAGTGGCTGTCCTCGGGGCTGATCGATCCGGGCACCAGTTCGCGCAGATTGACCGTGGCAGCCGAGGCGCCGTAACCCCAGCGTGCGGGCACCAGCCAGGACAGCTGGTCCAGGAACGGCCGGTTGGTCACCGGCACCACGCCGCCGGCCAGCACCAGCTGCAGCATCAACGACAACACCAGCAACGACATGATCTGTTCGCCGGACCGGGCGATCGACGACAGCAGCAAACCGAGAATGGCCGAGGCCACGCATGTCGCCGCGATGCTGACGAACAGCTCGAAGCTGGGGTCACCCAGCAGCACCGCCCGCTGCGTCGGCGCACCCTTGCCCACCAGCACGATGCCGGTGGCGACCGCGTCGTGAGTCGCGCCCGGTCGCCGCGCATAGGGTGTCA
This sequence comes from Mycobacterium sp. TY814, assembly GCF_030755175.1. NCBI lineage: Bacteria > Bacillati > Actinomycetota > Actinomycetes > Mycobacteriales > Mycobacteriaceae > Mycobacterium > Mycobacterium sp. TY814. Next base: position 1,770,426 of record NZ_JAUFRY010000001.1, on the reverse strand, counting down.
TTGACGCCCTTCGTCACGACGCAATCCCGAGCCGGGCTTGTGGATAATCCCGACCTACCGCCGAAGGCGGGTCTTAGTTGTTTAAGTCCCGTAGGGACTCACTCACCAAGCGCGCACGCGCACCGAGAACAATCCGCCAAAAACACCTCCGCACGGCGGCGCTACCGCGCTGCGCCGCGACCCTTGTCAGTGCAGCGGCTGGCCGCTGAGCTGGTCGCCGGCTGCCACGGACTGCACCGGGGTCATATCGGTGGGATCTGCGAGGCGATCACCGCTGCGGGGATCGATCCGGCGGTGTGGTCGGCACGCGGCATCACCGACGCGCTCAACACTGATATGAAGACCCGCGGCTGGTCCTGGCCCGACCGTATCGAACGTCCAGGTGCGTTTCTAGCCAGCCGCGGCATAGACACCTGTTGTCTCATTGTGTTCATCCCCGATGTACAGCACGTGGTCGCGATTGGTGTGTGGCCCCCATCCCTCACTGAGATACGCAGCAACCACCGATCCCTGCTGCACTTGGGTCCACCAAAACCAGGCATCACGTCGAGCGCCCGCGTTCTCGCCGTAGATGAAGACAATGGCTTTGCTGCCCCGATGAGCGTGTTGATACACCTTCTCAATGCAGAGCATGTGCAAACCGTTAGCGGTGGCGTAGCTGTAGAAACCAGCCCAGGTTTGAGCCGCCGCCGCGTCGCGTTGGTTCTGCGTAAGCCAGCCAAACATGCCACAAGAGGATATTCCACGCTGCGAGCCGCCCGTCAGCAGCCCTGAGATGCGGGGGATATGTTTTCGATTGGCAACGACATAGCGAAGGTGAAAGGTCCCACCAAGATGGGCGTTAATGACGGTTACGACCGCGAGGATCTGGCTCGTGCGCTTGACGACGTAGTTGGTGAGGCTCGTTCAGAGGGTGGGCTGGTATCGGTCAAAGTCGATAGCAAAGGACGCGTTGCTAGGGTATGGCTAGATCAGCAGGTATCGGGTGTGTCGGTGGATCGGCTCGCTGAGGCGATCGCAGCGGTGTGTGCCGAAGCGTTTAACAACCGGTTAGATCGCCTGGCTGATTTGATCGCGGACTACGACCGGACGCATGGTCTGGGCTTGAGCCTACTGGACCATCTACATACTTCGATCGACCGGCTCCGTTGAACAGCGGATCAATAAAGGAACCCAGCCGCCTGACGCGCTGGCTGCTCCCCATTTTTAGTCAAGATTATTTGTCATTCAGGAGGACCTGGTGGTGACCTTCGCGCAATTGCGCGATGCCCAGCCCGCGCTGTGGCAGGCCGCGGCCGACGACATATTGGAGGTGGCCAAACAATGTGAGCGCACCGCAGGCAATATTCACGCCAACGGGACCAAACCGCTTGAGGAACACTGGCCAGATCGTACCGGTACTTTGGCCCGCAATATGCTGGTCAAGATAGCCGATCGAATGACGAACATTGGCATCCTGGCTCGGGGGGCGACCACCCCGCTGGACACCTTGCAAGATGCGGTGGAGATTGCTCAGCAGGAATTGAAAGCGGCCGTATCCGAGGCAACAGCTAAGGGGTTTTCAGTGAGCAACGACGGCAGAATTGGGCTGCCTAAAGCCAGCGTGGACCCGATCGCCGATCTGCTGGCTGCGCTCAAGTTCCACGAAAGAATCGCCGACGCCGTTGAGGCTGCCACCCAGGCCACCAGCTTTGCGCCGAGGCGCTAAGCATGGTGAGTCTCGACCCCGACACCACCACAGTTCAGCAAACCCAGAGCGCACAAAGCTCCGCGGTTCGCAACGCGGTGGAGGAGATGCGCGATCAGCTTCCAGACGGCCTGAGCCCTGAAGAGGTCGGGAAGTGGTGGGCTGCGCTCACCCCACAACAACAGCATCAACTTATGCTTGCCGCGCCCGTCGAGCTGCACGATCTACCCGGTGTACCGGCTGAGGTGAAGGCTCAATTGACCAACAGCGGCAACGGGTACAACTCGATTGAAGCCCTCAGATGGGCTCGTGCCAACGCCAATAATGAGGGGCTAAACCGGTTCGACAATAACTGTGCGTTATTCGTGTCCGAATCGCTGCGAGCCGGCGGATTGAGTGAAAAACAAGGCCAGTGGAGTAAGCTGGACTGGACCAATTTGATACCTGACATCCCTGGCTTTAAGGGCAAAGACCTAGATGGATTACGGTTCACCAAATCGTGGTACAACGCTGATGCGCAACGAGACTTTTTCTTAAACAACGGCGGGTTACAACTCCCGCCTTCGGGCGCTCGTCCCGGTGATGTCATCTACTTCAACTGGGATAACTCCGCCACGCATGGGGGCGAAACCAGTCATCACGCGGCAATTGTGTCCGCTGTTCTCCCCGACGGTGAAGTCCTGTACACCCAGCACACGCCGGGTGCGGTCAACTACAGCCTCCAAGACAGGTGGCCGATGGGTTTGCAGGAAGAGGGCGGCCAGAACGTGATCATCGTCCGCCCGAAGGAGACATGGTGACTCGCAATGTTACTGACCACGTGCCGTGGAGAGGAAAACCGTGGTGGTGGTTTGTCGGTACAGCGATCCTGCTCAGCAGTGCTCTTCTGTCACTGTTCATCGCATCACGTCGCGATGACGCATGGATAGGCGATGTGGTTAGCCACCATTGTCATCAGCCCCCGCCCCTGCCGGACACCCGGATGCTTGGTTGGATCACTGTCTCATTAGCAGGCGCAGCGGTGCTCAGCCTGAGCATCGGACTCGTTGTCATGTTGACCAGCCACCACCGATGGTGGGCAAAGCTTGGCGCGCTAGCGCTGTTAGCCGTGTCATTCCTGGTGACTCTGTGGATACTGCTAATGGGGTATCTCCATACAGAGGCACCAGGACCGCCGGGTCAAGGTATCGACGGAAGTGGCATGCCATGTCACGGATAGTTGAGAAGTCAGACGAGGGCGCGACACGATGAGCGATGGTGTTCAGATCGAGCCCAGCGAGGTCAAGAATGCCGGAAAGACCATCGAGACCGAGTCGGCACAGGCGCGCGGCGCGCTTGTCCCCTTGTTCGATTCAGCGCGACCTGCCGCTTCCGGGAACCTTGGCTTCGCGACAGGGGCCAAGCTGGTGGCATTGGCAGACTTACTGAAACGCGAAATGGATTCCACCATAACGATCTTGGACGGAACAGGACACGCAATCGTTTCCTCCGCCCAAGCTCTTTACAACGCGGACAACACCCACGGCATGAACATTGACACTGACAATGCGACCGGCATCAGCCGTATTGCCACAGCACTAAACGGACTTGGAAAACCACCCGAACAGTAAGTTCTCCCGCCACCAGGGTCTGACCCTGCTGGGACGCGCGCCTTGGCCCTACGCTAGTCGTCGTCCGTCGAGTCGCCGTGTTTATCGACGGTTGTTTTTGGCACGGCTGCCCGGATCACCATCGACGGCCGAGGGTGAACGCCGACTATTGGAACGAGAAGGTGGAGCGGAACCGCCAGCGTGATCGCGCGACCGACGCGACTCTGGCGGCAGCGGGATGGACGGTGTTGCGGTTCTGGGCTCACGTCGATCCTGCCGAGGTTGCCGCGGCGGTCAGGGCGGCGGTTACCGGCACATAGAAGCATGATGCAAATCTCCCACGGTCCGTTGACCTCCAGGCCGCCGGCGCTGGCGGCGCCCGCGGTGCGGCGGACCAGCGTGCCGCCGGTGAAGGTCAGGTCAATGTTGCCGATGGTCACGACGTCGCCGTCGCTCAGCACGGCCGAGCCCACCCGGATGCCGTTGACGAAAGTGCCGTTGATGCTGTGGTTGTCCCGGATCTCGGTGCCCAGGGCCGTCGGAGCGAGATTGGCGTGGCGGCGCGACGCGAGCACGTCGGAGACGACGATGTCGCAGTCCTCCGCCCGTCCGATCCACGCGGTGCGGCCCACCGGGGCGGCCAGATTGTCGGCAGCGCCCAGCACGTTGATGCCCCGAGTCGGGAGCTGCGACACCGTGGTCACCGGGCCCAGCCGGTTGGTCGGTGCATCCGGATCCGCGGCCGGCGGGAACGCGACCGGCGGGTGGCCGGGGGACAGAGGCGCCGGAACAGCCGCGGCGGCCGGGCCGGCGGCGGGGGCCGGTGCGAGGGACGCTCGGCGGCCGGGATCCGGTCCGTCTCCGGTATCGATCCGTCGCGGTGCTGTTCCACCTCGAAGCTCACCCGCGGTCCGTCGGGCCGGGCGAGGCTGACCGTCAGGCCGTCGCGGATGTCCACCAGCGGCACTCGTTTGCCGTCGACGAAGATCCCGCTGGGTGAGTTGTTGTCGAAGGCGATCCAGCCGCCCTGCTCGAAGCGCAGCAGCAGATGCGCCCGGCCCACCACCGGGTGGGCGATCCGCAGGTCGGCGGCCATGTCGCTGCCCACGATCACGTCACGCCCGGGGGGGAAGGAGCGGTGCACGGGTCCGGTCCGAACGGTCAGCACGGGCTGCTGCGCTCGGGTCATTCCTTCACCCTAGGCGTCAGCGGCGCTTGAGTCGGATCCTCCACCACACGACGAGGCTGTACACCACCGAGAGGACGGCCAGCATGCCCATGTCGAAGAGCCACGCCGGGCGGGAGTGGGTCCAGTGGCTGTCCTCCGGACTCAGCGAACCGGGCACCAGCTCGCGCAGGTTCACCGTCGCGGCCGACGCGGCGTAACCCCACCGGGCGGGAATCGCCCAGGACATCTGGTCCAGCCCGACGCGGTCGGTCACCGGGATCATGCCGCCGGCCAGCACCAGTTGCAGCATCAGCGACACCACCAGCAGCGGCATGATCTGCTCGTTCGACCGCGCGAGCGACGACAGCACCAACCCGACCACCGCCGAAGCCACACACGTGGCCGCGACCGTGGTGAACAGCTCGAGGCTGGGATTGCCCAGGACGAGCGCCTTCTGCGTAGGGGCACCTTTGCCCGCGATCACGATTGCGGTGGCGATCGCGGCCTGCAGCACGGCGAAGACGAAGAACACCGTCAGCTTGGCGCCCAGGTAAGCCCAGGTGGACAGCCCGACCGCCTGCTCCCGCTGGAAGATGGGGCGCTCTCCGATCAGGTCCCGGATGGTCAGTGCGGTGCCCATGAAGACGGCGGCGATGGAGAGCAGCGTCAGGATCTGAGCCGCTTCGTCGGGGGTATTGCTGGTCGGCGAGGCCATTCCGAACCCGGTGTTGCCGGGCACGGTCAGGGCCAGCCCGCCGAGGATGAACGGCAGGACGGCCAGGAAGACGAAGTAGGCGCGGTCGTTGACCACCAGCCGGATCTGGCGGCGGGTGATGGTGGAGAACTGGCGGCGCACGCTGGTGTGGGCCGGGGCGCCGAGGTCTGCCGGTGCCGGGGCCGCCGCGGTCGCGGGCGGTTGCTTCTGGGCCAGGAATCGGCGGTTCGCCTCGTCCGGGTCCGCGCCGACTTTGGCGAAGATGTGCGCCCAGTTGGTCGTCCCCATCACGTCGCCGATCTGGTCAGGGGGACCCAGATACGCCGTCTTGCCGCCCGGCGCCATCAGCAGCACCTGATCGCACACGTCGAGGTAGGTCAGGGAGTGGGTGACCACCAGGACCACCCGGCCGGCGTCGGCGAGTTGCCGCAGCATGGTCATGACCTGCAGGTCCAGCGCGGGGTCCAGTCCCGACGTGGGTTCGTCGAGGATCAGTAGGGACGGCCCGGTCAGCAGCTCCAGCGCCACCGACGCGCGCTTGCGCTGGCCGCCGGACAGGTTGTCGACGCGGGTGTCGGCGTGTTTGGTGAGACCGAGTTCGTCGAGCACCTGCGACACCACCTGGTCGCGGTCGTCCTTGCTGGTGTCGGGCGGCAGGCGCAGCTCGGCGGCATAGCTCAGAGCCTGGTTGACCGTCAGCTGCCGGTGTACGACGTCGTCCTGCGGGACCATGCCGATCCTGCTGCGCAGCGATGCGTACTGCTGGTGGATGTCGTGGCCCTCGAAGGTCACCGCGCCGGAACTGGGGGTGGTGTTCCCGGCGATCAGCCGCGACAGGGTGCTCTTTCCCGCGCCCGACCCGCCGATGATCGCGGTCAGCGTGCCGGGCCGCGCCGTCATCGACACGTTGTCCAGCAGCCGGTTGTTGTTGATCGAGAACACGATGTCGCGGACCTCGAGGCCGCCGGTGCGCGTCGCGGCCTCGGTGCGCCGCACCAGGATGCCGTCGACGAACGCCAGGTCCACGTTGCCGATGGTGACTACGTCGCCCTCGGACAGGATCGCCGATCCGACCCGCAGGCCGTTGACGAAGGTCCCGTTGATGCTGTTGAGGTCGCGGATCTCGGCTCCGGCCGGCGCGGGCGACAACTGTGCGTGATACCGCGAGGCCAGGACATCGGCGACGACGATGTCGTTATCGGCTGCCCGGCCGATGCGGGCGGAGGTGGCAGGGGCCGCCGGTACCACGTTCGGAACCCGCACGGTGCCGGTCTGAGCCTGGGACACCGTGTCGTCGTGGCCCGCGGGCGCGGGGGGCCGCAGGTGGGGCTGGGCCGCCCGGGTAGGCGGCTGCAGGTGGGGCTGGGCCGCCTGAGTGGGGGGTTGAAAGTGCGGCTGGGCCGCCCGGGTGGGTGGCTGCACGTTGGGTTGTGCGGCCCGGGTCGGCGGTTGCGGGCCGGGCTGACGCGCGTCTCGGGCCGCGTCGGGCGGGATGGTCGGGATGGCGGTGGTCCGCGCGACGTCGTGCGGGTTGATCACCGGCACCCGTTCCGTCGGCGGCAGCACGCCCACGTCGCCGTGGTAGTGGCCGACCTCGAAGGTGATGCGCGGCCCGTCCGGCCGGCCCAGGTTGATGGTCTGGCCGTCGCGGATGTCCACACCCGGCACCCGCTTGCCGTCGACGAAAATGCCGCTCTGCGAATTGTTGTCGATCGCCAGCCAGCGACCCTGGTCGAAGCGCAGCAGCAGGTGCGCGCGGGAGATCAGGGGATGCGCGACCCGCAGGTCGGCGCGCAGATCGCTGCCGACCACCACGTCGGGTCCCGCTGCAAACTCGCGGTGCGAACGGTCTGATCGGACTGTCAGCACCGGTGAGGTTGTATTCATCCGGACAGAGTAAGCGGCGCGTGCCGCCGTTAACGGCGCTTCAGCCGGATCTTCCACCAGACGATGGTGCTGTAGATGATGCACAGCACGCCGAGCATGGCCATGTCGAACAGCCAGGCGCTCGCGGTGTGGTTCCAGTGCTGGTCCTTGGGGTCGGTCGGGCCGGGGGTGAGGCGGTGGGTGTCGATGGTCGACGACGCCGCCGCATAGCCCCAGCGGGCCGGCGTGGCCCAGGACAGCTGGTCCAGGCCGGTGCGGTTGGTCACCCAGATCATGCCGCCGGAGAACACCAGCTGCGACATGATCGCGGTGACCAGCAGCGGCATGATCTGGTCCTGGGATTTGGCGATCGCCGACAGGGCCATGCCCAGGATCGCCGACGCCACACAGGTGGCGGCGACCGTGACGAACAGCTCGAATCTCACGTCGCCCAGCAGCACCGCATCCGAGAGCGGTTTGCCCCAACCGATCACCGCGATGGTGGTCGCGATGAAGGCCTGCATGATCGCGAACGCGCAGAACACCACGATCTTGGCGGCCAGGTATGCGCCGGTGGACAACCCGACCGCCTGCTCCCGCTTGAAGATCGGCCGCTCGCCGACCAGGTCGCGGATGGTCAGCGCGGTGCCCATGAACACCGCTCCCACGTTGAGCATCACCAGGATCTGCCCGGGCTGGTTGGGCGCACTGCTGAGCGGATCGGCCATGCCGAACCCGGTTTTGCCGCGGACGGTCAGCGTCAGTACGCCGATCAGGAACGGCAGCAACGCCAGGAAGACCGTGTACCCGCGGTCGGAGACCACCAGCCGGACCTGGCGGCGCGCGATGGTGGAGAACTGCCGGAACCCGTTGTTGTGCACCGGCTCGCCGAGGTCGGCCGCCGGACTGGTTTGCGACGGACGCTCCGGCTCCCGGTTTCCTTCCCGGAAGCGGCGGTTCGCCTCGTCCGGGTCGGCGCCCACCTTGGTGAAGATGTCGGCCCAGTTGGTGGTGCCCATCGCCTCGCCGATCTGGTTCGGCGTGCCCAGAAACGCGGTCTTCCCGCCGGGCGCCAGCAGCAGGATCTGGTCGCACACATCCAGGTAAGACACCGAGTGGGTGACCACCAGCACCACGCGGCCGGCGTCGGCCAGCTGGCGCAGCATCATCATCACCTGCCGGTCCAGCGCCGGGTCCAACCCGGAGGTCGGCTCGTCCAGGATCAGCAGCGACGGTCCGGTGAGCAGTTCGAGGGCCACCGACGCCCGCTTGCGCTGGCCACCGGACAGCTTGTCCACCCTGGTCTCGGCGTGCTTGGTCAGCTCGAGTTCCTCGAGGACCTGGGCGACCACCTGAGCGCGGTCGGCCTTGCTGGTGTCCGGTGGCAGTCGCAACTCGGCGGCGTACCCGAGGGCCTGGCTGACCGTCAGCTGCCGGTGCACCACGTCGTCCTGGGGGACCATGCCGACCCGGCTGCGCAGCGAGGCGTATTCCGCGTGGATGTCGTGGCCCTCGAAGGTCACGTTGCCGGTGCTGGGGCTGGTGTAGCCGGCGATCAGGCGCGACAGCGTGGACTTGCCGGCGCCGGACCCGCCGATGATCGCCGTCAGCGTGCCCGGCCGGGCGGTCAGGGAGATGTGGTCGAGCAGTTGCTTGCCGCCCTCGACGGTGAACGTCACCGAGTTCACTTCCAGGCCGCCGGTGCGCGAGGCCACCGCGGTACGGCGGACCAGCGTGCCGCCGGTGAACGTCAGGTCGACGTTGCCGATGGTGACCAGGTCGCCCTCGGTGAGGATGGCCGACCCGACCCGCACACCGTTGACGAAGGTGCCGTTGACGCTGCTGTTGTCCCTGATCTCCGCGCCCAGCGGAGTGAGGGTGAGGAACGCATGGTGCCGGGACGCGAGCACGTCCTGGATGACGATGTCATTGTCGGTGGAGCGGCCGATGGTGACCGAACCGGCCGGCTTCTCGTGGGTGCCCGTGCCCAGCAGGGCCTGGAACATCTTGGTGGCGATGTTGCTCTGCTCGGGCGGCTTCGCGCCGGCGGGTGGGCCGGGAGCGCGCAGCGGCTGCCTGGGCGTCGGCGGCGGCGGGTGCGGGATATGCGATGAGGACGCGGCGTGCGGTGGCGGTCCGCTCGACGGGTAACCGGGCGGGGCCCATCCGGCCCCGCTGCTCGGGTAGACCGGCTGGCCCGGTGGCGGCGGTGGGGGACCGCCGGCATTCTGTCGTCCCGGCAACGGTCCCACCCAGGTGGCCTGGCGTCCGGTTGGAGGCGGCGGGGGTCCCGGTGGCCCGGGTGGCATGGCACCCGACGGCCCGGCGGGCCCCGACGGCTGCAGGACCGGCAGCGATTCGGTTTGCGGTGGGCGCCCGGCCGGGCCCCGGTGGCGCCCGACTTCGAAGATGAGCAGCGGCCCGTCCGGGTTGCCGATGTTGACCGTCTGGCCGTCGTTGATGTCGACCACCGGCACCCGGCGGCCGTTGGCGTAGGTGCCGTTGAGCGAGTTGTTGTCGATGGCCAGCCAGCGGCCCTGGTCAAAGCGCAGCAGTAGGTGGGCGCGCGAGATCAACGGATGGGTTATGCGCATGTCGGCGCGCAGGTCGCGACCGACGACCACGTCGTGGCCCGCCGCGAACGTGCGCTCCGACCCGTCGTACCGAACGGTCAGCGCTGGCGGCGCGGGTGGAGGCATCGAACCAACTTTAGCCCCTAGATAAGCAGTGCATATCCCGCGGCAAGCCGCGCAGCGCGCCGGTGGGCCACGGGGCCGGTCCGGGGTTTACCCCGGGTGATTGTGCACTCTGCACAACAATATTGAATTCAATTGGTTATTTCGCACTGGAGTCATCGGCCTTTCGGCTGCGAATATCTACGCCCACGAGCCGGTGCTGCGGAAATCGAGCCGCTTGGTCAAAGGCGCTACGCCTAATGACGAGTGATGAGACCATGATCTGCACCCATATCGACGGAAGGTGGTGCGGTTGAACTTTCAGCTCTTGCCTCCCGAAATTAATTCTTTATTGATGCGGGCAGGCGCCGGTTCGGAGCCGTTACTGACGGCGGCCAACGCCTGGGACGGGTTGGCAGCTGAGCTGGGAGCCGCGGCGCAATCGTTCGGGTCGGTGACCTCCGGTTTGGCCAACGCCTCATGGCAGGGTCCGGCGTCGGCGGCGATGGCGGCCGCGGCCGCACCGTATGCCGGGTGGTTGACCGAGGTGGCGGCACAGGCGTCCGTGATGGCCGGGCAGGCCCGGGCGGCCGCGGGGGTGTACGAGGCGGCGCTGACGGCGCTCGTGGATCCGCTGACGATCGTCGCCAACCGGCTGCAGCGCACGTCGCTGGCCATGACGAACATCTTCGGCCAGAACACGCCGGCCATTGCGGCCGCCGAGGCAGCCTACGAACTGATGTGGGCCCAGGATGTGGCCACGATGGCGGGCTATCACGCCGGCGCGGCCGCGGTGGCGTCCGGGTTGCCCGCGTTCGCCGACCTCGTCGGCGGCGCCAACGCATTCGTCAACGCCGTCCTGACCGACCCCTCGAAGGTGCTCAGCCTCAACGCGGGATGGGCTCATGTCGGCAACTACAACGTCGGCCTGGGCAACGTCGGTGCGTTCAACCTCGGCGCCGCTAATGCCGGTGTGCGCAATCTGGGCTTCGCGAACGTCGGTGACGGCAATTTCGGGTTGGGCAATGTCGGAACCGCCAATTGGGGCCTCGGCAATTCCGGCTTGACACTCGGTACCGCCGGTCTGGGTAATGTCGGATTCGGCAATGCCGGGGGCGGCAACGTCGGCCTTGCGAACATCGGCCTGGGCAATATCGGCTTCGGCAATACCGGCAACAACAACATCGGCATCGGTCTGACCGGTGACAACCTGACCGGCATCGGGGGGCTCAACTCCGGGCAGGGCAACATCGGCCTGTTCAACTCGGGCACCGACAACGTCGGGTTCTTCAACAGCGGGACCGGCAACTTCGGGTTGTTCAACTCCGGCAGCTACAGCACCGGTGTGGGCAACGCCGGGATGGGCTCCACCGGGTTCTTCAACACCGGCAACTTCAGCTCAGGGCTGGCGAATGTCGGCCACTACAACACCGGCAGCTTCAACATCGGCAACGCCAACACCGGTGACTTCAACCCGGGCAGCGTCAACACCGGCTGGTTCAACACCGGCAACACCAACACGGGAATCGCCAACTCCGGCAACGTGAACACCGGCGCCCTCATCTCGGGCAACTACAGCAACGGCATGCTGTGGCGCGGTGATTTCCAGGGTCTGTTCGGCTTCGGCGCCGGATCGTCGATTCCGGCCATTCCCATCGGGATCGGCATCAACGGCGGCATCGGCCCGATCACGCTGTTGCCGATTCCGATCATCCCGGCCATACCGCTGAACATCCACTACACCTTCAACATCCCGCCCCTGGCCGTTCCCGACATCACCATTCCGGCATTCTCGGTGGGCACCGGCATACCGATCAACATCGGACCGCTCACGGTTTCGTCGATCACGCTCGTCGCGCAACAGCAATTTCCGTCTATCGTTTTCTCGGCCGGTCCCTTCAACGCTCTGGGAATCGTCACGATACCGGCGACCACCGCCTCCGACGGCACCGTTACCGGGCCGATCCACATTGACACCCGAATTCCCGTGTTGAATTTCAACGTCAACTGGAATACCCCGGAGGTCAAGCTTTTCCCGAATGCGATCAGCATTCCCGACAACCCGCTGTCGCTGCTCACCAATCTGTCGCTGGGAACCCCGGGATTCACCATCCCCGGATTCAGCATCCCGGGACAACCGATTCCGTTCACCATCGACATCGATGGCCAGATTGACGGGTTCACCACCCCGGCCATCACCATCGACCGCATTCCGCTGGACGTCGGTGCCGGCATCCGGATCGGCCCGATCCCGATTCAGGGCATCAACATTCCCGCGTCCCCGGGTTTCGGGAACACGACCACCGCGCCGTCGTCGGGCTTCTTCAACAGCGGCGCGGGCGGGGTGTCGGGTTTCGGCAACTTCGGGTCCGGTGTCTCAGGCTGGTGGAACCAGGCGGCCGGTGCCCTGGTCGGCACGAGTTCGGGCTACCTCAACGCCGCATCGCTGGGTTCGGGCGTGCTGAACGTCGGTTCGGGGGTGTCGGGCTTGTACAACACCGCGGCGGTGGGGGCGCCGGCGGTGGTGTCGGGTCTGGGCAACGTCGGTCATCACGTGGCGGGCTTATTGACGGCCGGGGACGGGGTGAGCCGGACGCTGATCGCCAACATCGGTCTGGCCGACGTCGGCAACTTCAATCTCGGCCTGGGCAATATCGGGGACCTCAACCTGGGGTTGGGCAACCTCGGGTCGCAGAACCTAGGCCTGGGCAATATCGGTGACCTCAACGTCGGGTTCGCCAATATCGGCAACGGCAATGTCGGGCTGGGCAACTCGGGATTGTCGGCGGGTCTGGCCGGGCTGGGCAATGTCGGATTGGGCAATGCGGGCAGCAACAACATCGGGTTGGCCAATGCGGGGTTGGGCAATGTCGGGTTGGCCAATACCGGTAGCAACAATCTGGGGATCGGTCTCTCGGGGGACAACCTGACCGGGATCGGGGCGCTGAATTCGGGGTCGGGCAATCTAGGCTTGTTCAACTCCGGGACGGGCAATGTCGGGTTCTTCAACACCGGGACCGGCAACTTCGGGCTGTTCAACTCCGGCAGTTACAACACCGGCATCGGCAATAGCGGATCGGCCTCTACCGGTCTCTTCAATGCCGGCAACTTCAATACCGGCTTGGGCAATGCCGGGCACTACAACTCGGGCAGTTTCAACGCCGGCAACGTCAACACCGGTGATTTCAACCCGGGCAACATCAACAGTGGCTGGTTCAACACCGGACATGCCAGCACCGGCATCGCCAACAGCGGCACCACCGACACCGGCGCATTCATGTCCGGCAACTACAGCAACGGCATCCTGTGGCGCGGCAACTACGAAGGCCTGATCGGCGCCTACTTCGCCCCCACCATCTCCCGGTTCCCCGTCACGCTGCACGTCGCCGGTCTGGTCGGCCCCATCCACGTCGCGCCCATCCCGGTCCCGGCGGTCCACTTCGCCGTCACCAACGCGGCGGTCGGCCTGGGCCCGATCAACGTCGCGCCCATCACCGTCCCGGCGATCCCCATCGACGCGGTGGGTTCGGTTGACCTGGCAGCCAATTCGATCGCTCCGATCCGGCTTCTCGACCAGCTCGGTGGCGCCGTTTCGGCACGCATCGGCTCGTTCTTCTTCAACAATCCCTTCGTCGCGATCGACAAGTACGGCAACCCGAACGGGTTCTTCCTGTCGAACCTGTCGCTGGGCGGGGTGCGGATCAGCGGCCCCACCCCGGGCAGCGACATCCCGCTGCGGATCACCTTTGCCAGCGACGCGCTGACCCTGCTCCCGAACGGTTTCTCCATTCCGGGCCAGACGGTGGCCACGGTCAACGTATCCGGCGGCAACGACGCCTTCACGTTCTTCCCGAACGGCCTGACCATCCCGAAGGCCTCCGCCGGGGTGGCAAACCTCGTCGGTGGCATCGACGCCTTCACCCTGTTGCCCAACGGCTTCACGCTCAGCATCCCGGCCACTGTCGACGGCGTCGCCTACGTCGGGGAGATCCCCATTCAGCTGATCAACCTGCCGGCGACGCCCGGGTTCGGCAACTCGACCACCACCCCCTCCTCGGGCTTCTTCAACACCGGCCCGGGCGGGGGGTCCGGGTGGGGCAACTCGGGCGTCGGTATGTCGGGCCTGTGGAACCAGGCTTCGAGCGCGCTGACGGGCACGACGTCAGGCCTCGCCAACTTCGGTGGGCTCGGATCCGGCCTGCTGAACTCCGGCGCCGGAGTGTCGGGTTTCTTGAACACCGCCGCGCTGGGGTCGCCCGCCCTGGTCTCGGGTCTGGGCAACATCGGTCACCACCTATCCGGACTTTTCCTGGCCGGCACCACCCTCAATGCCGGCAGCAGCATCGCCAATATCGGGTGGGCCGACCTGGGCGTCGGCAACCTCGGTTTCGGCAACGTCGGCGACGTCAACCTGGGTGCGGCCAACATCGGGGTGCAGAACCTGGGCCTGGGCAACATCGGCACCAGCAACGTCGGATTCGCCAACGTCGGCACGTCCAATTACGGGTTCGGCAACTCCGGTCTGTCGGTGGGTCTGCCCGGTATCGGCAACGTCGGCTTCGGCAACGCCGGCGGCGGCAACATCGGGCTGGCCAACCTGGGTCTGGGCAACATCGGATTCGCCAACACCGGCAACAACAACATCGGCATCGGACTGGTGGGGGACAACCTCACCGGCATCGGTGGGCTCAATTCCGGGCAGGGCAACATTGGGTTGTTCAACTCCGGCACCAACAACGTCGGGTTCTTCAACACCGGCACCGGCAACTTCGGCCTGTTCAACTCCGGCAATTACAACACCGGCATCGGCAACTCAGGGACGGCTTCCACCGGTCTCTTTAATGCCGGCAACTTCAACACCGGACTGGCCAACACCGGGCACTACAACTCCGGCAGCTTCAACGCCGGCGACACCAATACCGGCGATTTCAACCCGGGCGACATCAACACCGGCTGGTTCAACACCGGCCACTCCAACACCGGCCTGCTGAACTCCGGCACCCTCAACACCGGCGCCTTCATCAGCGGCTACGGCAACAACGGCCTGTTCTGGCGGGGCAACAACGCCGGCCAAGCCAGCTTCTACTACGGCATCACGATCCCCGAGTTCCCGATCCACATCGTCACTACCGGCGGCGTCGGCCCTATCGTCATCCCGGACATCGATATCCTGCCGCCGCTGCACATCGACCTCAGCGGAGCAGCCAACTACGGCTTCACGTTGCCGGACATTCCGATTCCGGCCATTCACATCGGCTTCGGCGGTGGGGCCAACGTCAACTTCGAGGCGCCGGCCACCACCTTGCTCTCCGCGTTGAACGTCACCGGAAACGTCACCGCCGGCCCGCTCACCGCCTCGAACATCGTCCTCAATCCCTTCAACATCAACCTGGCGGTTCCCCAAGCGCTGCAAGATCCGCCCTTCAACCTGCCGCCGTCCATCGGCTTCGAACTGGTCGCCCCGCTGATCCTCGATTTCGTGACCCTCGGCGGCCTGTCAGTGCCGATCCAGCAGGCCATGGATCCCATTGCCTTGCAGGCGATTTCAATCAGCCAGGCGATCCCGATCGACATCCCGCCGATCGATATCCCGGCGCAGACGATCAAGGGGATGTCGATGAGCGACATCCTGCCGCTCAAATACTCGCTGGACACCCCGGCCATCTCCCTGACCGGCATGACCATCCCGGCGATCCCGCTGAACTACGACATTCCGCTGACGGCGGGTCCGTTCCACATCTCGATCATCGACCTCAAGCCGGTCCCGGGCTTCGGAAACTCGAGCACTGCGCCCTCCTCGGGATTCTTCAACTCCGGTGCCGGCGGCGGATCGGGCTTTTTCAACGCGGGTTCGGCCATCTCGGGTCTGCTCAACCAGGCCGCCAAAGAATCGATGCTGGGGACCCTCTCCGGCCTGGGCAACACCGGCGGCCTGTCCTCGGGATTACTCAACTCCGGCACCGCCATCTCGGGCCTGTTCAACGTCACCGGTGTGGACTTCAACACCCCCGCGTTCATCTCGGGTTTCAGCAACCTCGGCGACCATCTGTCCGGGATCTCCTACAAGGGCCTGTACGCGATGATCACCTATCCCTCCGGCCCCAGCGTCATCTCCGAATTCTTCGACAACGTCATCGCCGAACTGGAAAACCTCGACATTCGCAACGCGCTCAACCTCGGCAACGTCGGCGGTGTCAATGCCGGCTTCGGCAACCTCGGCGACCTCAATTTCGGGGCGGGCAACTCCGGCAACGCCAACTTCGGCTTCGGCAACTTCGGCGCCCAGAACTTCGGCTTCGGCAACCTCGGCGACGGCAACGTCGGGTTCGGCAACATCGGTGACGGCAACTTCGGATTCGGCAACTCAGGCCTGACCGCGGGACTGGCCGGTCTGGGCAACGTCGGCTTCGGCAACGCCGGCAACGCCAACACCGGCTTCGCCAACGCCGGCCTGGGCAATATCGGCTTCGCCAACACCGGCAACAACAACATCGGCATCGGCCTGTCCGGCGACAATCTCACCGGCATCGGCGCGCTGAATTCCGGAAGCGGCAATATCGGCCTGTTCAACTCGGGGACCGGCAACGTCGGCTTCTTCAACACCGGCACCGGCAACTTCGGATTGTTCAACTCGGGCAGCTACAACACCGGCATCGGCAACAGCGGATCGGTCTCTACTGGTCTTTTCAATGCCGGCAATTTCGACACCGGCGTGGCCAACACCGGGCACTACAACACCGGCAGCTTCAACGTCGGCGACGCCAACACCGGCGACTTCAACCCGGGCAACGTCAACACCGGCTGGTTCAACGTCGGCAACACCAACACCGGGCTGTTCAACACCGGCAACGTCAACACCGGCGCGTTCAACTCCGGCAACTTCAACAACGGCGCCCTGTGGACCGGTGACTGGCACGGCACCTTCGGCTTCCGCTACGACCTGCAAATCCCGGCGAGCACCATTTTCGACTTCGACCAGACCTTCGACTTCGGGCCCATCAAACTCAGCGACCCCATTCACATTCCGGGAATGTCGCTGTTCGACGTCCACCAGATCATCAATGTCGGGCCCTACGTCATCCCACAGGTCGATATTCCGGCGTTCGAGCTCGATATTCACCAGACTTTGGAGATCCCGCCGATCGTCTTCCTGCAGGGCATGACGCTCGGCGGACAGACCTACACCACGCCGTTCAACAACCCGCCCGGCCTCGCCTCGGAATTCACCCTGCCGATCGTCAAGGTGCGGGTTCCGCTGATCAGTGATGCCGTATGGACCATCGGGCAACCCAACGGCCTCGGATTCGACGGCAACGCCGGCTGGGCACGGGAACCGGTCACAGGCATCACCTTCTACACCGGCACCGGCTTCGCCACGTCCGGCTACAACTCGATCACCATTCCGGTCATCAATATCCCGACGATCATGACCGACGCCATTCCGCTGAATATCGACATCAGCGGCGGGCTGCCGGCCTTCACCCTGTTCCCCGGCGGACTCAACATTCCGCAGAACGCCATTCCGTTCACTATCGACGCCACCGGAATTCTCGACCCGATCACCATTTTCCCGAACGGTCTCACGATCGATTCGCTGCCCCTGCACGCGGCGCTGAACGTCACCATGCCGCAGAGCAGCGTCACGCTGATCGACATCCCGCGGACCGCGGGCTTCGGCAACACCTCGCCGACACCGTCGTCCGGTTTCTTCAACAGCGGCGCAGGTGGGGTGTCCGGCTTCGGCAACTTCGGTGCGGGCGTGTCGGGCTGGTGGAACCAGGCGACGAGCGCCTTCGCCGGGTCCGCATCCGGCGTGCTCAACGCCGGCTCGCTGCACTCGGGACTGATGAACTTCGGCTCAGGGGTGTCCGGCCTGTTCAACACCAGCACGCTGCCGCTGGGAACACCCGCGGAGCTCTCGGGAATCGGTAATGTCGGCCAGCACCTGGCCGGGCTTTTCACCGCGGGGACGACGGGCAACCAGAGCCCCATCGTCAACGTCGGGCTGGCCGACGTGGGCAACCTCAACGTCGGACTGGGCAACATCGGCAGCTGGAACCTGGGCGCTGCCAACATCGGCCTGCAGAACCTGGGCTTCGGCAACGTCGGTGACGGCAATCTGGGACTGGGCAATGTCGGAAGCAGCAACGTCGGGTTCGGCAACGCGGGCCTGACGGTGGGACTGCCGGGCATCGGCAACGTCGGCTTCGCCAACGCCGGCGGTGGCAACGTCGGCCTGGCCAACGTCGGACTGGGCAATATCGGGTTCGCCAACAGCGGCAACAACAACATCGGCATCGGCCTGGTCGGGGACAACCTGACCGGCATCGGCGCGCTGAATTCCGGAAGCGGCAATATCGGCCTGTTCAACTCGGGGACCGGGAACGTCGGGTTCTTCAATACCGGCACCGGCAACTTCGGGTTGTTCAATTCCGGCACCTACAACACCGGTATCGGCAATAGCGGAACGGCCTCTACTGGGTTCTTTAATGCGGGCAATTTCAATACCGGCCTGGCCAACCCCGGTCATTACAACACCGGCAGCTTCAACGCCGGCAGTACCAACAGCGGCGACTTCAACCCGGGCAACATCAACACCGGCTGGTTCAACACCGGCGACGCCAACACCGGCTTCGTCAACACCGGCAACGTCGGCACCGGCGCATTCATGTCGGGCAACTACAGCAACGGCCTGTTCTGGCGCGGGGAATACCAGGGTCTGTTCGGCCTGCACTACGAATATCCGCTGCCGCACATTCCGTTGCTGGACATTCACGGCAGCGGCGAGTTCGGCCCCGTGGTCATTCCGCCCATCCCGATCCCGGCCACCCACCTGCAACTGGGCGGGAACGTCGCGATGGGCTCGTTCACCATTCCGCAGATCGACATCCCCGCGCTCAACCCCGACATCATCGGAAGCATCGGGTTCGGTCCGATCCATGTCCCGTCCGTTCACATCCCCGGCATCGACTCCATCAAAGTCGTCATGCACACCGACCCGGTGCGGGGACCGAACACAGCTATCAGTCCGTTCCTCATCTGGACGGAGGGTGACAGGTCCGGCATCTACCTTGGCCCCACTTACTATTCGTTCGGCGCGAATTATTTCCCGTCGTCGATCCTTGATCCCCCCACTCCGTTCGCGGTCAACAACATCACGGCCAATGGTGGCCTGGCGGGCGAGGCCAACACCTTCATCAACATCGTCACCCAAGGCTTCAACACCCCCGAACTCAACATCGGCCGGATTCCCGCGGGTTTCCACGTACCCGGCTTCGTCGACCCGATCACCGTCTTCCCCGGCGGCGTGACGTTCCCGGCGGCCAACCTGGTCAACCTCGGCGTCAGCGCGGGCAGCCTGGGCGTCGACATCCCGGCGATCACCTTCCCGCAGATCCTGGGCAACGTCGACGGCACCGTGTACGTGATCTCCAGCAACATCCCGTTCGTCAACATCCCGGCCACACCGGGCATCGGCAACATGACGACCGTCCCGTCGTCCGGCTTCTTCAACAGCGGGGCCGGTGGGGGTTCGGGCTGGGGCAACTTCGGTGCCGGCATGTCCGGTTGGTGGAACCAGGCGCACAACGCATTGCTGGGCACCGGTTCGGGTTACTTCAACGTCGGCACGCTGAATTCCGGCCTGCTCAACTTCGGTTCTGGGGTGTCGGGGTTCTACAACACCGCAGCCCTGGGGGCGCCGGCGTTGGTGTCGGGTTTGAACAACGTGGGTCATCACGTGGCGGGGTTGTTGACGGCCGGGGACGGGGTGAGCCGGACGCTGATCGCCAACATCGGTCTGGCCGACGTCGGCAACTTCAACCTGGGCCTGGGCAATATCGGGGACCTCAACCTGGGGTTGGGCAACCTCGGGTCGCAGAACCTGGGCCTGGGCAACATCGGCGACCTCAATGTCGGGTTCGCCAATGTCGGGCACGGCAACGTCGGGTTCGGCAACGGCGGGTTGTCGGCCGGTCTGGCCGGGTTGGGCAACGTCGGGCTGGGCAATGCCGGCAACAACAACGTCGGGCTGGCCAATGTGGGCCTGGGCAATATCGGGTTGGCCAACACCGGTAACAACAACGTGGGTATCGGGCTGAGCGGCGACAACCTGACCGGAATCGGAGCGCTGAATTCGGGGTCGGGCAATCTGGGCTTGTTCAACTCCGGGACCGGCAATGTCGGGTTCTTCAACACCGGCACCGGCAACTTCGGTCTGTTCAACTCGGGCAACTACAACACCGGCATCGGCAATGCCGGCACGGCGTCCACGGGGCTGTTCAATGCCGGGAATTTCAACACCGGTCTGGGCAATGCCGGGCACTACAACTCGGGCAGCTTTAACGCCGGCAACGTCAACACCGGCGACTTCAACCCGGGCGACATCAACAGTGGCTGGTTCAACACCGGACATGCCAGCACCGGCTTCGTCAACACCGGCAGCATCGACACCGGCGCGTTCATGTCCGGCAACTTCAGCAACGGCATCCTCTGGCGTGGCAACTATCAGGGCCTGGCCGGCGTCGCACTCGGTTACACCGTGCCGCAGTTCCCGGCGGTCGGTGGCGACCTGATCGGCGGCGTCGGGCCGATCACGGTGCTGCCACCGATCCAGATTCCGTCAATCCCGTTGTACATCAACACAAATGGTGGCATCGGCCCGGTCAGCATCCCGTCCATCCCGATCCCCTCGATCCACCTCGGCATCAACCCCACCCTGGATATCGGCCCGATCAGCGTCGGCCAATTCAGTGTCAGCGTCCCCGGCTTCGTGGTGAACTACAGCACTGCCCCGAGCACGTCCATCTCCGGGGGCAGTTCAGACTTCGTCGTGGTCGCCAGCTACGCCCTGCGCGTACCCGGAGCGATCACGATCTCGGGCAGCCAGGCCGGTATCCCCGGCTCGTCGCCGGGATTCACCGTGAACCCGATTACGATTCTGGCCGGGACGGCGACGTTCCCCGGGTTCACCATTCCGCTGGAACCGATCCACATCGGACTACCGATATCCCTGACCATCCCCGGCTCCGGCATTCCCGGCGGCGGGATTCCCAGCATCCCGCTGAACTTCGGGCTGAACTTCGCCACGCCCGCGTTCGGGCTCCCGACCGCCGTCATCGACCGGATTCCGCTGGACCTGCACGTCACGTCGACCGTCGGTCCGATCGAGATTCCGATCGTCGATTTCGGCAGGACTCCAGGCTTCTGGAATACGACCCTGCTGCCGTCGTCGGGCTTGTTCAACGTCGGCGGCGGCGGGGGCTCGGGCTTCTGGAATTCCGGGGCGGGGCTGTCCGGGTTCCTGAACGCGATCTCCGACCCGTCGCTCGGATCGTCATCGGGAGCCCTCAACTTCGGCACGCAGCTCTCCGGGCTGCTCAACCGCGGCGCCGGCATGTCGGGGGTGTTCAACACCAGCACGCTCGACCTGATCACCCAGGCGTTCAACTCCGGCTGGATGAATATCGGCCAGAAACTGTCCGGCCTGATTTATATCGGAACAGGGCCCTGATCCGCGCCTTAGCCAGTGCCACGGGCGGCTGTGCACTCTGCACTATTTAGCGGGACCGATGTGGGCAATTTGACCTTGGGTCACCGTATTGCGCAGAGCATCATTGGTCGCGCGCCGCGTCGCGCTCCGACGCGGTGTAGATGTTCGAATGGCTCACCAAATAACAACCACACAAATTGCTAATCAGGGTTTGCGTGGATTGCACTGAAAGACTATGAGGTGGCGAGGCGGGTGAGCTTCCATGCATTCCCCCCCGAAGTAAATTCCATCTTGGTGTATGGCGGCGCGGGTGTGGGACCTTTGCTGGACGCGGCCGCTGTGTGGGACGTACTGGCCGCCGAGCTGAGTTCGGTCGCGACGTCGTTCGACTCGCTGACCGCGGGGGTGGCTGATACCTTCTGGCTCGGCCCGTCTTCGCAGGCGATGACGGCCGCCGCCAATTCGTACTCGGCCTGTCTGGATTCGGCGGCCGCCGCCGCGGAGGCGACCGCCGGGCAGGTCCGGGTTGCGGCCGCCGTGTTCGAGGCGGCGCTGGCGGGGACGGTCCACCCGCTGCTGATCACCGCCAACAGGTCCCACCTGTTGTCGTTGGTGTTGTCGAATCTGTTTGGGCAGAACACACCGGCCATCGCGACTGCCGAGGCCGCCTACGAGCAGATGTGGGCCCAGGATGTGGCGGCAATGGCCGGCTACCATGCGGGTGCCGCGGCGGCGTTAGCCCCCCTGCCGTCGTTTGCTGACATGGTCAAGACGCTCACCCTGAACGCCGGACTTGCCCAGGTCGGCAATGGCAACATCGGCGCGGGGAACGTGGGGATTCTGAATCTGGGCGCGGCCAATGCCGGCACCCAGAACCTGGGTTTCGCGAATTCCGGGAGTCTAAACCTTGGTCTGAGCAATATCGGTGACGCGAATTTCGGATTCGGTAATTCCGCACTCGGATTGCTGGCCGGCGGCAATATCGGCCTGGCTAACGCCGGCATGAAAAACGTCGGTTTCGGCAACATGGGCTCGGGCAATCTCGGATTCGCCAACACCGGCACGGGCAACGTCGGTATCGGACTGAGCGGCAACAACCTGACGGGTATCGCCGGGGTGAATTCGGGGACCGGCAATATCGGGTTGTTCAACTCGGGCACCGGCAACATCGGCTTTTTCAACACCGGCACCGGCAACTTCGGCCTGTTCAACTCGGGCAGTTACAACGCCGGGCTGGGCAATTCGGGGTTGGCGAGCACCGGCTTCTTCAATGTCGGTGATTTCAACACGGGTCTGGGGAACACCGGCAACTACAACACTGGCAGCTTCAACGCGGGCAGCTTCAACACCGGCGACGTCAACCCGGGCAACGTGAACACCGGGTGGTTCAACACCGGCAACACCAACACCGGCGTCGCGAACGCGGGCAACGTCAACACCGGCGCCTTCGTGTCCGGCAACTACAGCAACGGACTGTTGTGGCGCGGCGACTACCAGGGCCTGTGGGGGTCCGAGGCGGGCTTCTCGATCCCGCCCATCCCGATCCGGTTGGGCCTCGTCGGCGGCATCGGCCCCATCACCTTGCTGCCCATCCCGATTCTCCCCACCATCCCGTTGAACATCCATCACACGTTTTACCTTCCGCCCCTTGTCATTCCGGACATCGTGGTACCCGCATTCGGCGGGGGCACCCCCATCTCGATCAGCGTCGGGCCGCTCACCCTCTCCCCACTGAAACTTGCCAACGCCCAACAGTGGGGGCCGCTCAACGTGACCATCCCCGCCGGCAACCTGGGCACCAACGTGGGGATCCCGGGGGTGATCCAAATCCCGGCGATGCAAACGATTTCCAGCGACGGCACCGTCAATACCACCGGTCCTATCCGGATCAACACCAACTTCCCCGCGCTGAACCTGGTGATGAACTGGAATACGCCGGCGATCACGGCGTTCCCGGACGGTATCGCCGTCCCCAATGCGGCACTCGATCTGCTCACCACGTTGTCGGTGGGAACCCCGGGCTTCACCATTCCGGGTTTCAGCATCCCCGGGGATCCGATTCCGGTGACGATCGACATCTCCGGGCAGATCGACGGGTTCACCATTCCGGCGATCACCATCGACCGCATCCCGCTGGACATCGGGGCAGGCATCACCGTCGGGCCCATCCCGGTCCATCTCCTCGACATGCCGGCAAGCCCCGGTTTCGGGAATACAACGACGGCACCGTCGTCGGGATTCTTCAACACCGGCGCGGGCGGGACATCGGGGTTCGGCAACGCCGGATCGAGCCTGTCGGGGTGGTGGAACCAGGCGTCCGGCGCGTTGACGGGGGCGGGTTCCGGGGTGGGCAACGCCGGCACCTGGAGTTCGGGCCTGCTGAACTGGGGCTCAGGGATTTCGGGCTTCTACAACACCAGCGGGCTGGACATGACGGCTCCCGGGGTGGTCTCCGGCCTGGGCAATGTGGGCCACAACTTGGCCGGGATGGTGTCGATCGGCACCGCACTCAATCGGACGGTCATGGCCAACTTCGGATTCGCCGACGTCGGCAACTTCAACCTCGGACTGGGCAATGTCGGGGACTACAACCTGGGCCTGGGCAACCTCGGCGGGTACAACCTGGGTCTGGGCAACGTCGGGGACGCAAACTTCGGGTTCGCCAACCTGGGGCACGGCAATATCGGGTTCGGTAACTCGGGTGTGGCGTTGGGCCTGCCGGGCCTGGGCAACCTCGGGTTCGGCAACGCCGGCAGCGGCAACTTCGGTGCCGCCAACACCGGCCTGGACAACATCGGGTTCGCCAACACCGGCAACAACAACATCGGTATCGGGCTCAACGGCGACAATCTGACCGGCTTCGGCTACCTGAACACCGGCAGCGCGAATATCGGCTTGTTCAACTCAGGCACCGGCAACACCGGGTTCTTCAACAGCGGCAACGGGAACTTCGGGTTGTTCAACTCGGGCGACTTCAACACCGGCATCGGCAATAGCGGAACCGGATCGACTGGGCTCTTTAACGCGGGCAACTTCAACACCGGACTGGCCAACGCCGGCCACTACAACACCGGCAACTTCAACGTCGGCAGCACCAACACCGGCGACCTCAACCCGGGCAGCATCAACACCGGATGGTTCAATACCGGGCACGCCGGCACCGGCTTTGCCAACTCGGGTTCGGTGAGCACCGGAGTCTTCATGTCGGGCAACTACAGCAACGGCGTCTTCTGGCGGGGCGGCTACCAGGGTCTGTTCGGCGCGTACTTCGGGCCGTATATCTCCGAATTCCCGGTCACCGCCCACGTTGCGGGTCTCGTCGGACCCGTGCACATTGCGCCCGTTGCGGTGCCTGCACTGCACTTCCGGGTCGCCAACGCATCGATCGGCCTGGGCCCGATCCACTTCGACCCGATCACCGTTCCGGCCATCCCCGTGCAAGGGCTGGGAACCGTGGATCTCGGGGCGAACACCATCGGGCCGCTGAAGGCGCTCGACGCCTTCGGCGGCGCGGTATCGCTCGCCCTCAACTCCTTCACCCTGGGCAACCCGCTGGTCGAGGTGAAGGAGGTCACCCTGGGAACGGGCTACCTGATGAACATCAAGGTACCCAGCCCCACGTTCGGCGGTGCCACACCGGGAAGCCCAATTCCCTTCGCGTTCAACGTAAACGTCCCTCAGATCAACCTTCTCCCGAACGGCTTCGACATTCTCGCGCAACGGCTGGTGCAAGCCAGCGTGACCGGCGGCAACGACGCCTTCACCTTCTTCCCGCAGGGCCTGACCATCCCGGAAGGCTCAGCGGGGGTCGCCAACCTGGTCGGCGGAATCGACGGGTTCACGCTGCTGCCGAACGGCTTCACGATGTCGGTCCCGGCCACCATCGACGGGACGGTCACCATCGGCGCCATCCGTTTCCCGATCGTCGACGTGCCGCCGGTCCCGGGTTTCGGGAACACGACCACCACCCCGTCCTCGGGATTCTTCAACACCGGTGCCGGCGGGGGGTCCGGCTTCGGCAACTTCGGCTCGGGTATGTCGGGTTGGGGAAACCTGGCCTCAAATGCTTTGGCAGGGACAACCTCTGGGTTCGCCAATGTTGGAAGGCTCGGCTCGGGTCTGCTCAACTTCGGCTCGGGTGTCTCGGGTGTCTACAACACCAGCGTGCTGGACCTGGCCACGCCCGCGGCGGTCTCCGGTATGGGCAACGTCGGCCAGCTGCTGTCGGGAGCGTTCCTGAACGGCACCGTGCTGAACCCCGCGCTTGTCAACCTCGGCCTGGCCGACGTCGGCCACTCCAATATCGGCTTCGGCAATCTCGGCGACCTCAACCTGGGCCTGGGCAACGCCGGGAGCGGCAACATCGGGTTCGGCAATCTCGGAAACGGCAACGTCGGGTTTGGCCATATCGGCAACGGCAACCTCGGGTTGGCCAACATCGGCAACAACAACATCGGTATCGGGCTGGTCGGCGACAACCAGTACGGAATCGGTGGCCTCACCTCCGGTTTCAACTCGGGGCAGGGCAACATCGGGTTGTTCAACTCGGGCAGCAACAACCTCGGATTCTTCAACAGCGGGACCGGCAACGTCGGATTGTTCAACGCCGGCAATGTCAACACCGGCCTGGCCAACGCCGGCCACTACAACACCGGCAGCTTCAACGTCGGCGATGTCAACACCGGCGACTTCAATCCGGGCAGCATCAATAGCGGTTGGTTCAACACCGGTCGCGCGAATACCGGTGTGGGCAACGCGGGCAACGTCGGCACCGGCGCCTTTATGACCGGTAGCTACGGCAACGGCTCGCTATGGCGGGGCGACCACCAGGGCCTGTTCGGGTTCTCCTACGGGATCACGATTCCCGAATTCCCGATACACGTCACCACAACCGGTGGTGTCGGCCCGATCGTCATTCCCGACATCGACATCCTTCCGCCGCTCCGCTTCGCGCTGACCGCAGATGTGAACTACGGCTTCGCCGTACCGGACATCCCCATCCCCGCAATCCACATCGGGTTTGACGGCGGTGCCCTGGTGCGGTTCTTCGCGCCGGAGACCACGCTGCTGCAGTCGACCGACATCACCGGGAACTACGCCTACGGCCCGGTGATCCTGCGCAACATCAATATTCCGGCATTCCCGTACAAATTCGTGCTGGACCCGGGCGGCCTCAATATCGTTTTCGAGGGGGAGCTCGGCCCTGTCGCGCTCGGTGATTTCCCGGCCGTCGCCGCGGTCACGGCGCCTTTGACCATCACCATCCCCGAAGTTCCGCTGGACGCCATCGACATCACTCAGTACATCCCCATCGACATACCGCCCATCGACATTCCGGCCTCCGTCATCAAGGGAATGTCGATCTCGGGGACCGTGCCGATCAACGTGGCGGCGGACATCCCGGCCTTCTCCATCCAGGGAATGACCGTCCCGGCAATCCCGGTGAACTTCGACCTGCTCACCACAGTTGCGCCGATCAATATCTCGATCATCGACATCAAGCCGGTCACCGGCTTCGGCAACGCGACCACCCTGCCGTCCTCAGGCATCTTCAACACCGGCGGTGGCGGCGGCTCCGGCTTCATGAACTTCGGCGCCGGCATCTCCGGCCTGTTCAACGTGACCACGCTGAATCCCGAGACACCGGCGCTGATGTCGGGTTTCAGCAATATGGGCCACCACATGTCCGGGTTGTCCCTCGACGGTCTGATCGCGATGATCACCTATCCCGCCCCGCCCAGCATCTTCGATCCGTTCTTCGCCGAGTTGAAGTATCTGGATTTCGCCAACGCGCTGAACCTGGGCAACGTCGGCGGCATCAACATCGGTCTGGGCAATGACGGCGTGCTGAACCTGGGCGCGGGCAACGTCGGCGGCAGCAACGTGGGGTTCGGCAACCTCGGCATGAGCAACCTGGGATTCGGCAACATCGGGAACGCCAACTACGGCTTCGGAAACATCGGCAACGGCAATGTCGGTTTCGGCAATGCGGCCCTGGGGGCTTGGGTGGGAGGCAACGCCGGGTTCGGTAACGCCGGCGGCGGCAACCTCGGCGCGGCCAACATGGGCCTGGGCAACATCGGGTTGGCCAATTCGGGCAGCAACAACATCGGGATCGGGTTGGTCGGCGACAACCTGACCGGGATCGGGGCGCTGAATTCGGGGTCGGGCAATCTGGGGTTGTTCAATTCCGGGACCGGCAATATCGGGTTCTTCAATTCCGGGACCGGCAACGTGGGGTTGTTCAACTCGGGTAGTCACAACACCGGCGTCGGGAACAGTGGGACGGCCAGTACCGGGTTGTTCAATGCCGGTCATTTCGACACCGGCGTCGGTAATGCCGGCCACTACAACACGGGCAGCTTCAACGTCGGCAGCACGAATACCGGTGACTTCAATTCCGGCGATGTCAATACCGGCTGGTTCAACGTCGGCGACACCAACACCGGGATGTTCAACACGGGCAACGTCAACACCGGAGCGTTCAATTCCGGCAGCTTCAACAACGGGGTGTTGTGGACCGGGGACCGTCACTGGCTGGCCGGGTTGTCGATCAATATCGAGATCCCTGCCACGACCATTCTCGACCTGCACCAAACGGTCAATCTCGGGCCAGTCGAGATTCCGCAAATCGATCTCCCGGGCATGTCGTTGTTCGACGTCCACGAACTGTTCGAGATCGGCCCGTTCACCATCCCGCAGATCGACGTTCCGGCGCTGGGCCTGGACATGCACGAAGTCATGGAGATCGCGCCGATAGTCCTGCTGGGACCCACCACGATTCCCGCGCAGAACATCGTCGTCCCCCTGAGCACCCCTGCCGGCACCGGGGAAACGACTCAGTCGCTACCCGTCATCAAGCTGACGGCACTCGGCGTGAACTGGCTGGTCGGGTCGACTTCGAGCAGCACCGGTCCCTTCCTGGCGCCTGACAAGGGCATCACCATTCACACCGGACCCGGCCCGGCGACCACCGGACAGCTCACCATCAGCCTGCCGGCCATCGAAATCCCGCAGATCGCCACGTCCAGCATCCCGCTGACCATCGATCTGTCCGGTGGCCTGCCCGCGTTCACCCTGTTCCCAGGGGGCCTGAACATTCCGCAACAGGCGATTCCCCTGACCATCGATGCGACCGGTCTGCTCGATCCGATCACCTTCTTCCCGGGCGGCTACTCGATCGACCTGCCGCTGCACTTCGACGTCAACGTCAGCGTGCCGCACAGCAGCGTCGCCCTGACGCTCATCCCGGCGAACCCGGGCTTCGGGAATACGACGGCGTTGCCGTCGTCGGGTTTCTTCAACAGTGGTGGGGGTGGGGGTTCGGGTTTCGGCAATTTCGGTGCGGGAGTGTCGG
The DNA here is from genome assembly GCF_030755175.1 of Mycobacterium sp. TY814. Taxonomy (NCBI): domain Bacteria; kingdom Bacillati; phylum Actinomycetota; class Actinomycetes; order Mycobacteriales; family Mycobacteriaceae; genus Mycobacterium; species Mycobacterium sp. TY814. The sequence continues at coordinate 1,741,878 of NZ_JAUFRY010000001.1, read as the reverse complement.
GTTGGTGGAATCAGGCGTCGAGTGCGGTGGTGGGGACGGCGTCGGGGTTGGGCAATGTGGGGATGTTGCAGTCGGGTTTGTTGAATTGGGGCGCTGGGGTGTCGGGGGTGTACAACACCAGTGCTTTGGGTCTGGTGACGCCGGCGATGCTCTCGGGTATCGGCGGGGGGTGGGCCGGTGCGGGTTCGCTGAATCTGGGGTGGGGCAATGTCGGGGATCTGAACGTGGGGTTGGGCAATCTGGGCCTGCACAACGTGGGGTTGGGCAATGTCGGGTCCGGCAATTACGGGTTCGGCAACGTCGGCGACGGCAATGTCGGTTTCGGCAATGCGGCGCTGGGGGCGTGGGTGGGGGGCAACGTCGGGTTCGGTAACGCCGGCGGGGGCAACTTCGGTGCGGCCAACATGGGTCTGGGCAATATCGGGTTGGCCAATTCGGGCAGCAACAATCTCGGGATCGGGTTGGTGGGGGACAACCTGACCGGTATCGGTGGGTTGAATTCGGGGTCGGGCAATCTGGGGTTGTTCAATTCGGGGACCGGCAATATCGGGTTCTTCAATTCCGGGACCGGCAATGTGGGGTTGTTCAACTCGGGTAGCTACAACACCGGCGTCGGGAACAGTGGGACGGCCAGTACCGGGTTGTTCAATGCGGGTGATTTCAACAGTGGTGTGGGCAATGTCGGGCATTACAACACCGGGTCGTTCAATGTGGGCGACACCAATACCGGTGATCTCAATCCGGGGGATACCAACACCGGCTGGTTGAACAGTGGTGATGCCAACACCGGGTTCGCCAACTCCGGAAGCGTCAACACCGGGGCCTTCATCAGCGGCAACTACAGCAACGGCATCCTGTGGCGGGGCGAATACCAGGGCCTGTTCAGCTACTCCTACAACCTGGACATTCCCCAGATCCCGCTGGTGGATGCGCACGTGGCCGGTGGCTTCGGGCCCGTCGTCCTCCCGCCGATCCCAATTCCTTCCACCAACCTGCATCTCAGCGGCAACGTCGCGATGGGTGAGTTCATCATTCCCGAAATCAATATCGCCATCCCCGACCCGAACATCACGGGAATCGTCAACATCGGGCCGTTCACCCTGCCATCCGTCAGTATTCCCAGCATTTCTGCCACCATTCACCAGATCGTGTCCGCCAGCGTCGGCGCCTACACGAAGATAGACCCGATCGAAATATGGACAAACGATCCGACGGTGACTTTCTATTCGATCGGCGGGAATTCGGGCGTTCCTTACGCCACGGGCCAGATCGTGATGGGCCCGGGCTTCGGTGGTGGATCGGACATCCTGGTCAACGCGGCCACCCGGGCGTTCAATACTCCGGTCATCTCTGTCGGGCAGATCCCGGTGGGCTTCCGCGTTCCCGGCAGCATCGACGCGCTCACCCTATTCCCGGGTGGCCTGAGGTTCGGCAACGCATCGTTGCTGAACCTCGACGTCATCGCCGGTACCCAGGCCGTCACCATCCCGTCCATCACCTGGCCGGAGATCTCGGCCAACGTCGACGGCACCGCATACGTCATCGCGAGCCACGTTCGGCTGATCGACGTTCCACTGACCCCGGGCTTCGGGAATACGACGGCGTTGCCGTCGTCGGGTTTCTTCAACAGTGGTGGGGGTGGGGGTTCGGGTTTCGGCAATTTCGGTGCGGGAGTGTCGGGTTGGTGGAATCAGGCGTCGAGTGCGGTGGTGGGGACGGCGTCGGGGTTGGGCAATGTGGGGATGTTGCAGTCGGGTTTGTTGAATTGGGGCGCTGGGGTGTCGGGGGTGTACAACACCAGTGCTTTGGGTCTGGTGACGCCGGCGATGCTCTCGGGTATCGGCGGGGGGTGGGCCGGTGCGGGTTCGCTGAATCTGGGGTGGGGCAATGTCGGGGATCTGAACGTGGGTTTGGGCAATCTGGGCCTGCACAACGTGGGGTTGGGCAATGTCGGGTCCGGCAATTACGGGTTCGGCAACGTCGGCGACGGCAATGTCGGTTTCGGCAATGCGGCGCTGGGGGCGTGGGTGGGGGGCAACGTCGGGTTCGGTAACGCCGGCGGGGGCAACTTCGGTGCGGCCAACATGGGTCTGGGCAATATCGGGTTGGCCAATTCGGGCAGCAACAATCTCGGGATCGGGTTGGTGGGGGACAACCTGACCGGTATCGGTGGGTTGAATTCGGGGTCGGGCAATCTCGGGTTGTTCAATTCGGGGACCGGCAATATCGGGTTCTTCAATTCCGGGACCGGCAATGTGGGGTTGTTCAACTCGGGTAGCTACAACACCGGTGTCGGGAACAGTGGGACGGCCAGTACCGGGTTGTTCAATGCGGGTGATTTCAACAGTGGTGTGGGCAATGTCGGGCATTACAACTCCGGGTCGTTCAATGTGGGCGACACCAATACCGGTGATCTCAATCCTGGGGATACCAACACGGGCTGGTTGAACAGTGGTGATGCCAACACCGGGTTCGCCAACTCCGGCAGCGTCAACACCGGGGCCTTCATCAGCGGCAACTACAGCAACGGCATCCTGTGGCGCGGCGAATACCAGGGCCTGATCGGTTACTCGCTCGACTACACCCTTCCGCAATTCCCCCTCGTGGCCGCCGACGTCACCGGGGGCATCGGTCCCATCACCGTCTTGCCGCACATCTACATCCCGCCGATCCCGTGGGGCATCACCGCCGCTGGGGGCATCGGCCCGGTGCCGATCCCCTCCTTCGACATCCCCACCATCCACCTGGGCGTCAACCCCACCATCGACATCGGCTCGATCACCGTCGAACCCTTCTCCCTCACCACCCCCGGCCTGATCCTGGGGCCCGTCACCATCGGCGACGTCACCAGCACCTCCGGATCGATGTCGGACGTGTGGCTGACGCCCAGCTACCTACCACCGATCAAGGTCGTGACGGCCAGTCCCGGCGGATCGACCTCCACCGCAAAGGGATTCACCATCACCGCCGTGGCCTGGGACTCCGCGACGATCGACTTCCCGGGCTTCACCATCCCGCTGGATCCAGTCAGCATCGGCCTGCCGCTGTCGCTGACCATTCCGGGAATCACCGTCCCCGGCGGTGCGATCCCTCAGCTTCCGCTGGGGCTCAGCCTGTCCAACGCCATCCCGGCCATCGACATCCCGCCGCTGGTCGTCATCGACCGGATTCCGCTCGACCTGCATCTGGACAGCGCGCTCGGCCCCGTCAACGTGCCCATCGTCGGGTTCGGTGGCACACCCGGCTTCCTGAACACCACCACCGGGGCCTCGTCGGGCTTCTTCAACGCCGGCGGGGGCGGCGGCTCGGGGTACTGGAACACCGGCACTGGCATGTCCGGCTGGTACAACGCCATGTCCGACGTGTCGCTGGGCGCCGCCTCGGGTTTCTACAACTTCGGCACGCAGCTGTCCGGCATCCTCAACCGCGGCGCGGGCCTCTCGGGGGCCTTCAACACCGGCACCCTCGGCCTCGTCGCTGCGGCCTTCGACTCCGGGTTTGCCAACGTCGGCCGACAACTCGCGGGCTGGCTGTTCACCGGCATCGGGCCGTCCTAAGCCCGTCGCGTCAAAGGAGGTATCTCGATGTCTTTCGTGCTCGCGGCTCCGGATCTGGTGGCTTCCGCCGCGGCCCAGGTGACCGGAATCGGTGCGGCGGTCAGCGCCGCCAACGCGGCGGCACTGGCCCCCACGGTCCAGATGGTGGCTGCGGGAGCGGACGAGGTGTCCGCGGCGGTTGCGGCGCTGTTCGGCACCTACGGCCAGCAGTATCAGGTCGCCAGCGCGCAGGCGGCGTTGTTCCATGACCGGTTCGCGCAGTCGTTGACCGCTGCCGGCGCGGCGTACGCCGGTGCCGAAGCGGTCAACGCGTCCCCGTTGGAGCAGGCACTGGCGGTGATCAACGCGCCCACGCAGGCTTTGCTGGGGCGCCCGTTGATCGGCAACGGTGCGGACGGGGCCGCGGGCACCGGTCAGGCCGGCGGTGCCGGCGGGATTCTGTACGGCAATGGTGGCGCCGGGGGTTCCGGCGCGGCAGGTCAGCCGGGCGGCGCCGGAGGGGCTGCCGGATTGATCGGCGCGGGCGGGCCGGGCGGCGCCGGCGGAGCCGCGGTGAACCCCGGCGGCATCGGGGGTAGCGGCGGCAACGGGGGAAGCGGCGGATGGTTGTTCGGCAACGGTGGGGTGGGAGGCGCCGGGCGCAGCGGCGGGACAGGCGGACTCGGCGGCAACGCCCAACTGTTCGGGCACGGCGGGGCCGGCGGCGCCGGCGGCGACGGCGGTGCCCCGGGCAGTCTCGGCGGCCTCGGCGGCAACGGCGGCAGCGGCGGGACGGTATACGGCAACGGCGGTGACGGTGGGGCCGGCGGCCTCGGTAGCGCCGGCATAGCCGGGGCCGCTGGTCTCGACGGTGGGTCCGGCGGTGCGGGCGGGGCCGGCGGTGTGGGCGGCAAGGGCGGGCAATTCATCGGTTCCGGCGGTTCCGGCGGTCTCGGGGGTCACGGTGGGGCCGGCGGGATCGGCGGTGCTGGCCAGAGCGCCGTCAGTGCGGGCGATAACGGGCAGGCCGGTGGCAACGGCGGTGCCGGCGGCAGGGGTGGTACCGGCGGTGCCGGTGGAGTGGGCGGATGGCTCAACAACCTCTACATCCCAGACGGCGGCCACGGTTTGGGCGCGGCCGGCGGTGACGGCGGTAGCGGCGGTGCCGCCGGCAACGGCGGCCACGGCGCCACGGGTGTGGCCGGCGGTGGTAATGGAGGCGCCGGCGGAAACGGCGGCAACCCCGGCGCCGGTGGCGTCGGAGGGGCAGGCGGCGCCGGCGGCAACGGCACCCGGGGTGCGGCGGGTCAGACCGGCGGCACTGTGACCAGCGGCGGCAACGGCGGCAATGGGGGCAACGGCACGGATGCCGTCGTCGACGGTGGTTCCGGCGGCAACGGTGGGGCCGGCGGTCATGGCGGGTTGTACGGCAGCGGAGGCGCCGGCGGCAGCGGCGGCAACGGCATGTTCGGCAGGCCTGCCTTCTCCGGCACCTACCCCGATGACGGCGGCAACGGCGGCAACGGCGGAGCCGGTGGAGCAGGTGGCAACGGCGGAGCCAAGGCCGGCAACGGCGGTGCCGGCGGCGCGGGCGGAATGGGCGGCCACGGCTCCAACGGCGGCAACGGGCTGAGCGGTTTTGACGGCCTGAGCCCGGGCGCGGACGGTCAGAACGGCGCCAGCGGCGGCAAAGGCGGCGCCGGTGGCAACGGTGGCGCCGGCGGGGTCGGCGGGAGCGCGCCGGCAGGCACGGCGGGCAGCCACGGCGCCGGGGGAGCGGGTGGCGACGGAGGTAACGGAGGAGTCGCCGGGAACGGCGGTAACGGCCGCGACGGCGTGTTCAACGTGAACGGCGGTGTCGGCGGGAAGGGCGGCAACGGTGGAACACCGGGCGCAGCCGGCAGCGGCGGTCTCGGTGGCAGCAGCGGTGGCACCGCCTTCGCCGCCAACGGCAAGGCCGGATTCGGGCCGACCAGCGGCGGCAACGGTGGTAACGGCGGGGCCGGCGCCCACGCTCCGATCGCCGGACTTTCCGGTGCCGCCGGCGGGGCCGGCGGCAACGGTGGCGCCTACGGCAACGGTGGCAATGGGGGTGCCGGCGGCAACGGCGCGGCGGGTATGTTCGGCGCTCCGGTCAGCGGCGTTGGCCAGAGCGGGGCGAACGGCGACCCCGGCGGGGCCGGCGGCGCCGGTGGCGCGGGCGGCAACGGCGGCACCATCGCCGGCAAAGGCGGTAACGGCGGTGCCGGCGGCAGGGGCGGCGCCGGCGGGAACGGCTCGGACGGCACCGGCGGCGCGGATGCCACCACGGCGGGTGAGGCCGGCGGCACGGGCGGCAACGGCGGGGCGGGCGGCGCCGGCGGCCATGGCGGTCAGGGCGGCGCGGCCGGTACCGGCAAGAGCGGCAACGGTATTCAGGGCGCCGGCGGTGCCGGTGGCAACGGCGGGACGGGTGGTCTGGCCGGTGACGGCGGCAACGGCGCGGACGGCACCTTCGCCGCCGGCGGCACCGGTACCGGCGGAGCGGGCGGTAACGGCGGCAACGCCGGCGCCGGCGGGAAGGGTGGCATCGGCGGCACCGGCTCCACCCCGGTGATCAATGGCCAGGACGGCCTCACCCAGGGCAACAACGGCCACGGAGGCCATGGCGGCAACGGCGCCGACGCCCTCACCCAGGGCAGTGCCGGCGGTACCGGCGGAGCCGGCGGCAAAGGTGGGGAATACGGCAGCGGCGGCGACGGCGGCAACGGCGGCAAAGGGGGCATCGGTCAGACCGGCATCGATAACCCCACCCCGGGCGGCACCGGCGGCATCGGCGGTACCGGCGGCATCGGCGGCAAGGGCGGCGCCGGGGGCGCGGCCGGTGACCACGGCCTGCAGGGCGGTGACGGCGGTATCGGCGGTGTCGGCGGCACCGGCGGTACCGGCGGTAAGGGCGGCACGGGTTTGAACGGCATCAACGGTGGTCTCGGGGTGGACGGCACCGACGCCAACGCAGGCGGGACAGGCGGACAGGGCGGGCAGGGCGGCCAAGGCGGACAGGGCGGCGCCAGGGGCGCTGCCAACCCGCTCAACGGCGGCAAGTTCGGCACGGTGGGCGCCGGCGGCACCGGCGGCACCGCCGGAACCGGCGGGACGGGCGGCACCGGCGGGACCGGCGGCAGCGGCGGGATGGCGAAGTCCGGCATCGACCAGCATGCCGGCGAAGGGGGCCGCGGCGGCGACGGCGGCGCGGGCGGCAAAGCGGGTCTCGCTGGTCTGGGCGGTTCCGGTTCGACTCAGGGCGCGACCGGCGCGGACGGTGTCCAGGGAGACGGCGGTAACGGCGGCGCCGGGGGTGCCGGCGGTCGCGGCGGCGACGGAACCATCGGCTACATCAATCCCTTTGCGGCTCAGGGCGGAAACGGTGGTAACGGCGGCACGGGCGCCAACGGCGGCGACGGCGGTACCGGCGGCCGCGGTGGCGACGGTGGCCCCGGCGATAACGCCAACGGCGCCCGGGGCGGCACCGGCGGGGTCGGCGGCACCGGCCTGCACGGCGCCGGCGGCAAGGGTGGGAACGGCGGGGACAGCGGCAACGGCGGCAATATCGGTGCCGTTGCGGCACCTGGCAATGGCGGGATAGGCGGCAACGCCGGCGGCGGCGGCACCGGCTACGGCGGCCCGGGCGGCGACGGCGGTAACGGCGGCAAGGGCGGCAACGGCGGTGTCGGTCAACTCAGCGCCGAGGGCGGCGGCGGTTCCGGCGGCGGCGGCGGTGCCGGCGGCAAAGGCGGCGCGTCAATCGTCGGAGGCGACACATACCTCGGCTCCGGGCCCGGCCCCGCCGGTGCCGGGCAACCCGCGCCCCCCAACGATTTTGTCGGCGGCGTCGGCGGCGCCGGCGGGACGGGCGGGAAGGGCGGGAAGGCCTAGCGCGTGTCCGGCTCTCCGGTGACCACGCAGCGGGTGCGGCTGTAGATGGTGGGCATGCACCGGTTGCAGTGTGTACAGGCCGACCGGACGCTCGCGCCGTCGCGGGCGATCCGGTTGATCAGGTCTGGTTCGGCCAGCAGCGCCCGGCCCATCGCGACAAAGTCGAAGCCCTCGGCCATCGCCAGGTCCATTGTCTCGCGGTTGGTGATGCCGCCGAGCAGGATCAGCGGCAGCTTCAACTCGGCGCGGAACAGCTTGGCCTCGTCCAGCAGATACGCCTCTTTGTAGGGGTATTCGCGCAGGAACTTGGTGCCCGTCATCCGCATGCCCCAGCGCAGCGGTGGCTTGAAGGCGCCGGCGAACTCCTTGAGCGGCGCGTCGCCGCGGAACAGGTACATCGGGTTGACCAGTGAACTGCCCGCGGTCAGCTCGATCGCGTCCAGCCCGCCGTCCTCCTCCAGCCATCGGGCCGTGGTCAGCGACTCCTCGTGGGAGATGCCGCCACGCACGCCGTCGGACATGTTCAGCTTGGCGGTGACCGCGATCTGCCGCGGGCCCTGGTCGACGGCGCGGCGCACGGCCATCACCAGCCCGCGGGCCACCTTGGCGCGATTGGCCAGCGACCCGCCGAACTCGTCGGTGCGGCGGTTGATCAGCGGAGACAGGAAGGCACTCGCCAGGTAGTTGTGGCCCAGATGGATTTCGACGGCGTCGAAGCCGGCCTCCACGGCGAAGCGGGCCGCTTTGGCGTGATCGGCCAGCACATCGTCGATGTCGTCGGCGCTCGCCTTCTTGGCGAAACGCATGCCGATCGGGTTGAAGAAGCGCACCGGGGCAAGGGCGGTCGCTCCGTTGCTGCGGGCGTTGGCGACGGGGCCGGCGTGGCCGATCTGGGCGCTGACGGCTGCGCCTTCGGCGTGGATGGCGTCGGTGAGGCGCCGGAAGCCCGGTACCGCCTCGGGCCGCATCCAGATGCCGTTGCCTTCGGTGCGGCCGCCCTGCGAGACGGCGCAGTAGGCGACGGTGGTCATGCCGACGCCACCGGCGGCGGGTTTGCGGTGGTACTCGATGAGATCGTCGGTCACCAGCGCATTCGGCGTGCGGGCTTCGAATGTCGCGGACTTGATGGTCCGGTTTCGAAGGGTCAGCGGACCGAGTTTGGCGGGGCTCAAGACGTCTGGGGCTGCAGACATATAGGCAGCCTAATCGTGATCGCAACACCGGCGACCTTGGGTGCGGCGGGGCGGCGCTGCGGGCATGTCAGACTGTCTGGCGTGGGCGCAATCACGCTGGACGGCAAGGCCACCCGCGACGAGATCTTCGTCGACCTGACCAAGCGAGTGGCCGCCTTGACGGCCGCGGGCCGCACGCCCGGGCTCGGCACCATCCTGGTCGGAGACGATCCGGGGTCGCAGGCCTACGTCCGCGGCAAGCACGCCGACTGCGCGAAGGTGGGCATCACCTCGCTGCGGCGCGACCTGCCCGCCGACATCTCGGCCGAAACGCTGAGCGAGACCATCGACGAGCTCAACGCCAACCCCGAGTGCACCGGGTACATCGTGCAGCTGCCGCTGCCCAAGCACCTGGACGAGAACGCGGCGCTCGAGCGGGTCGACCCTGACAAGGACGCCGACGGCCTGCACCCCACCAACCTGGGCCGGCTGGTGCTCAACATGCCGGCGCCGCTGCCGTGCACCCCGCGCGGCATCGTGCACCTGCTGCGGCGCTACGACGTGCCGATCGCCGGGGCGCACGTGGTGGTCATCGGGCGCGGTGTGACGGTGGGCCGGCCGTTGGGGCTGCTGCTCACCCGGCGCTCCGAGAACGCCACAGTCACGTTGTGCCACACCGGAACCCGCGATCTGCCCGCGTTCACCCGGCAGGCCGACATCATCGTCGCCGGCGTCGGGGTGCCGCACATGCTGACCGCGGACATGGTCCGCCCGGGGGCTGCCGTCGTCGACGTCGGCGTCAGCAGGGTCGACGGCAAGCTCACCGGCGACGTGCATCCCGACGTGTGGGAGGTGGCCGGCCACATCTCACCGAATCCCGGCGGCGTCGGTCCGCTGACCCGTGCCTTTCTGCTGACCAACGTCGTCGAGCTGGCCGAACGGCGGTGACGTGCCGATGACGGTTCGGGCCATTGTGGGGCGCGCGGTGCGCGCCCAGTGGCCGATCCTGCTCGTCGGGCTGATTTTCCTGGTGGCGTTCGTGCTGGCGGGCGCCAACTTCTGGCGCCGCGGCTCGCTGCTGATCGGCATCGGTGTCGGGGTGGCCGCCGCGCTGCGACTGGCCCTTCCCGACGAGCGGGCCGGTCTGCTGGTGGTGCGCAGCCGGGGAACCGACTTCCTCACCACCGCGTCGGTGGGTGCGGCGATGGTCTACGTCGCGTGGACGATCGACCCGCTGGGGACTGGTTAGCGGCGATCGCAAGCGCGGCGCAGCCGGGCGCTGCGGGTCGCCGCCATCGGGGTTAATTCCCGGGCATCCCCGGGATATTGGCCAGGCCCGGAATGCTTCCGACCCCCGGGATCTGCTGCAGCGCACCCGGCATCTTGCCGCTGGCGACATCGGCCATCACCGACGGGCAGTACATCTGAATCGCGATGGTGGTGAACATCCCGGCCATTTCCGGTGACATCCCGCTCTGGCTGGCGAAAACACGGGAAGCGGCCGTGTTGAACGACCCACCGGGCTGGGCCAGGATCGGACAGACCGACTTGCCCAGGTTTTCGGCGTTCAGCGGATCGCCATAGTTGATGCCGGCGTTGCTCAGCGCGGTGATGAACGCGTCGTCGACGGGGCTGGCCTCGGCCGGGGCGGCGAACACCGCGCCTGCGGCCAGCAGAGCTGCCGATCCCGCCAGTAGTCGAACGGTCAGGGGTTGGTGACGCCATGGCTGCATGGTGGGCTCCCTCAGGATTGTTGGAGAGCACCCTCACTGGCACTCAAGCGACCTCTCGAACCTTCGTCTCCCACAGTCTCATTCAGGACACGATGGCGTAAAGGTTTGGCAGGACCGGCGTTTTGCCGCCGCAACGGACACAATAACGTCACGCTGTGCGCCGACACGTCGGCGGCGGGCCGCGTTCGATGCCGCGCCGATTAACAATGCGGCTCATGATTTCTCGTCAGGCTTTTCTGCGCGGCGCCGCCGGGGCGCTGGCGGGTTCGGCTCTGTTCGGAGTATCGCGGCCCCAGGCGTGGGCGGAACCGACCGGCGCCTGGAGCAGCCTGGCCTCCTCGATCGGGGGCAAGGTGCTGCTGCCCGCCGACGGCGCCGCCTTCACCACCGGCAAACAGGTCTTCAACTCGAACTACAACGCCGCCGCGCCGGCGGCGATCGTGGTGGTCACCTCGCCATCCGACGTGGCGAAGGCGCTGGCGTTCGCCACTGCCAACAAACTCAAAGTGGCCCCCCGCGGCGGCGGGCACTCCTACACGGGCGCATCGACCGCCACCGGCGCCATGGTCCTGGACCTGCGCGGCCTGACCGGCGGGGTGAACGTCGACAGCGCCAACGGCACGGTCACGGTGCCGGCCGCGACGACCCTGTACGCGGTGCACCAGGCGCTGGCGTCGGCCGGCCGGGCGATTCCCACCGGCAGCTGCCCCACCGTGGGCGCCGCGGGCCTGACGCTGGGCGGCGGCATGGGGGCCGACTCCCGGCACGCCGGGTTGACCTGCGACGCGCTGCGTTCGGCTTCGGTGGTGTTGCCCAGCGGTGAGACGGTCACCGCGTCGGCCGAGGACCACCCCGACCTGTTCTGGGCCCTGCGCGGTGGTGGCGGCGGCAACTTCGGCGTGACGACGTCGATGACGTTCTCCACGTTCCCGGTCGCCGACTCCGACGTGGTGCGGGTGGATTTCGCTCCCGCGGCCGGCGCGCAGGTGCTGACCGGGTGGCAGACCTGGCTCGCTGCCGCCGACCGCAACACCTGGGGGTTGGTCGACCTGTCGGTCAACGGGACCGAGGGAAGCTGCCACGTGCTGGCGACCTGCCCGGCCGGCTCGGGTCAGGCGGTCGCCTCGGCGATCCAGTCGGCGGTGGGCGCGCAGCCGACCGCGACCGAGCACAAGACGATGACGCACATGGACTTGGTGATGTATCTCGCCGGCGGCAGCGCGTCGAGCTCGCCGCGCGGTTTCGTCGCCGGGTCTGACGTCATCGGCACCATGAATTCGGCTGCGGCGCAAGCGATTGTGGCTGCCCTCGGGAAGTGGCCGCCGGCCGGGGGGCGGGCGTCGGTGATCGTCGACACGTTGAGCGGGGCGGTCGGCGACGTGGACCCCGACGGGTCCGCCTTCCCGTGGCGGCGCCATGCCGCCGTCGCGCAGTGGTACGTCGAGAACGGCAGCGGCCAGACCTCGACGGCCAGCACCTGGGTGGCCACCGCGCACACGACGGTGCAACAGGTTTCGGCCGGTGGCTACGTGAACTATCTGGAACCGAACACCCCGGCGGCACGGTACTTCGGGTCGAATCTGGCGCGGCTGGCGTCCGTACGGCAGCAATACGACCCCACCGGGGTGATGTATTCGGGGCTGTCCCTGTAAACCGGTCCTGCCAAATCCCCCCATCGACAAACATCGGCCCGGTTCAATGTGCGTATCACCGCGTGATCGGGTGTCGGGAGCAGTGGCAGAGGAGCGCGTGGGTTGGAAGCGGGCGAGTTCGGTCGGTACCGGCTGGTCGAGCTGATCGGCCAGGGCGGTATGGGCGAGGTCTACAAGGCCCGCGACACCGTCATGGGACGCGACGTCGCGATCAAGATCCTGCCCGCCGACCGCGGCCGCGAGGCGGGCTTTCGTGAGAGGTTCAGCCGCGAGGCCCTGACCTGCGCGCGGTTGACCGAACCACACATCATCCCGATTCACGACACCGGTGAAATCGACGGCCGCCTGTATCTGGTGATGCCGATCATCAACGGCGTCGACGTCGATACCGCCCTCAAGCGCGACGGGCCGATGGCGCCGGCCCGGGCCGTGCGGATCATCGAACAGATCGCTGCCGCCCTGGATTCGGCTCATGCGCACGGGCTGGTGCACCGGGACGTCAAACCATCCAACGCCCTGCTGACCGACCACGACTTCGTCTACCTGATCGACTTCGGTGTCGCCTACGACAGCTCGGCCTCCAAACTGACCACCGCCGGCCGCACCGTCGGCACCTGGGCATACATGGCCCCCGAACGGTTGATGACCGACGTCGCCGATGCCCGCACCGACGTCTACGCGCTGGCGTGTGTGCTCTATGAATGCCTCACCGGGGAACGGCCGTTCGAGGGTGACCTGGTGGCACAACAGATGACGGCGCACCTCACCACGCCGCCGCCGCTGCCGACCGAGCGCCGGTCCACTATCCCGGTCGGCTTCGACGACGTCGTCGCCCGCGGCATGGCGAAGCAGCCCGGCGAGCGCTACTCGAGCGCGGGCGAGCTGGCGGCGGCGGCTGCGGCCGCGCTGGCGACTCCGGTGCGCGGGCAGGCCGGCGAACCCGCGGACCCCGGCCGCACGGGTCCGCTGACCCCCGCGGAGGCACTGCGCACAGGCGGCGCCGCGCCGCCCGGATCGGCGACCTCGTCGGGTATCGGCGCGGCGTCCTTCCCATGGCCGCCGGCCTCGGAGCCGGACCGGCCGCCCTACCGTGGGTGGGAACCCTTCCAGCCAATCGACGCGGGGGTGTTCTTCGGCCGCGACGCGGAGCTGGTGCGGGCCATGGATGCCCTGCACGCGATGCGCGAGAGTGACGAGACGCTGTTCGTGGTGCTCGGCGCATCGGGGGCAGGCAAGTCGTGTTTCCTGCGCGCGGGCATCGTGCCCCGGCTGCAGAGGGAGGCACGCAGCTACCTCGTCCTGGATATCGTCCGGCCCGAGCTCAGGGCGCTCACCGGGGCGTGCGGGCTGGCGCAGGCGATCTGTGCCACCCGGCGGCGAAGCGGCCTCAACGATCCGCCGCTGGGGGACATCAAGGACGCATGCAGCCGCGGCGACGCAGCGCAGCTGCGGACCTGGCTGGTGGAATGCCGGGACGTGCTCGACACGGCCGGCGATGGCGCGCCGCCCACCATCGTGCTGCCGCTGGATCAGGCCGAAGAGCTCTTCACCACCGATGCCGAGGCGGCCGGGTTCCTGGCACTGATACGGGACCTGGCGCTCGGCGCGGACCGGCTGCCGTTCATCGTGGTGGCGACCGTGCGCACCGACTGTTACGGGTTGATGCAGGCCGCGCCACAACTCGCCGGGCTGCAGACCAGGCAGTTCGATCTGCGTCCGATGGACGCCACCCAGTTCCACAGCGTGATCACCGGGCCGGCGCAGCGATCGACCGACGGTGGGCGGCCCCTGTACCTGGACGAGGACCTGGTGCGCCAGCTGCTGGCAGATGCCACCGCCGGCGCCGACACCCTTCCGCTGCTGTCGCTGACCCTGGCCTGGTTGTACCGCGACTACGGGTCGACGGGCCGGCTCACCCTCAAGCCGTATGCCGAGCGGGGCGGTATCGACGGCGTCGTCCAGGCCGAGATCCGCGAATTGCTGTCGTCGGAACCCGGTGAGCGAGCCGAGCAGCTGCACCGATTGCGGGCGGCGTTCATTCCCTGGCTGGCCACCATCAATCCCGACAACGACCAGCCGATGCGGCGCCTGGCCCGCTGGGACGACCTGCCGGCCGACAGTCACCCGCTGCTGGAGCGTTTGATCGCGCGGCGGTTGCTGATGAAGGACCTGCGCGACGGCGTGGTGGTCGTCGAGGTCGCCCTGGAAAGCCTGCTGCGCCAGTGGGAAGAACTCGCGGGCTGGCTCGCCGAGGAGGGCGAGGATCTCAAGGCCGCCGACGCGCTGGAACGCGGTGCCGCTGAATGGCACAAGAAACAACGTGAGGACGCCTGGCTGCTGCACGGCCCCCGGCTGACCGCGGCGGAAGGACTGGCGGCCAAACCGGGATTCCGCGACCGTCTGGACAAGGTCCGCGACTATCTGAGCGCCTCGCGGCAGCGCGAGAACGACCAGGCTGAGCTCGAAACGCAGCGCCAGCAGGCCGAACTCGACGCCGCCCGAAAACTCGCCGCCGCCGAAACCCAGGCCCGCGAACAGGCCCAGGACAGCGCCGCGGCACTACGACAGCGGGGCCGGATCCTGCGCGCGGTTCTCGCCGGCACGTCCGTCATCGCCGTCATCGCCGTCGTCGGCGCCGTGGTCGCGGTGGTCATGTTCCGGCAGGCCACCCGCGAAGCACGCAACGCACTGGCCGCGGAACTCGACTCCCAGGCCGCCGCGGTGTTCTCCGGAACCATTACGGACAGCAACATCCGGGCGCTGACCGCCACTCTGGCGGCGCAGCGGCTGCGTTCGGATCCTGCCGCCGGCCGCGGCGCGCTCTACACCGCCGCCAGCGTGCTGAACAACACCCGCATCATCATCACCACCCCCGCACCGGTCGGCACGGTGGCGATGAACCCCGTCGGGCACACGCTGGCCTCCGGTGGCGGCGACGGCACCGTGCGGTTGTGGGATGTCGGCGACCCGGCGCACCCACGCGCACTGGGCCGGCCGCTGCAAGGCCAGGGCGCCGCCGTAGCCAGCGTGGCGTTCAGCCCCGATGGGCGGGTGCTGGCTTCCGGTGGTGGTGACGGCACGGTGCGGTTGTGGGACGTCGCCGATCCGGGGCGTGCGGGTCCGCTGGGTGGGCCATTGCAGGTTCAGGGCGGTGGTGTCGCCAGTGTGGCGTTCAGTCCCGATGGGCGGGTGCTGGCTTGCGGTGGTGGTGACGGCACGGTGCGGTTGTGGGACGTCGCCGATCCGGGGCGTGCGGGTGCGCTGGGTGGGCCGTTGCAGGTTCAGGGCGGTGGTGTCGCCAGTGTGGCGTTCAGTCCCGGCGGGCGGGTGCTGGCCTCCGGCGGCGGCGACGGCCGGGTGCGGATGTGGGATGTCGCCGATCCGGCCCATCCCACCCCGCTGGGCGAACCCCTGTCGGGCAACACCCGTTTCGTGCAGGATCTGGCTTTCAGCCCCGACGGGCGCACCCTTGCCTCCGGCAGCGGTGACGGCGACATCCAGCTGTGGGACCTCGCCGACCCGGTACACCCGAGGCAGCTCGGCGAGCGCCTGCTCGGACACACCGGCATCGTCCAGAGTCTTGCCTTCAGTCCTGACGGGCGCGTCCTGGCCTCCGGCAGCGACGACGACACCGTGCGGTTGTGGGACGTGACAGACCCGGCGCACGCCGGTCCGTTGGGTGGACCCCTTGCGGGTCACAGCGGAAACGTGCCCAGCATCGCGTTCAGCCCGGACGGGCGCACGCTGGCCTCCGGAAGCCAGGACGGCAACATCCAGCTGTGGAACCTCGACACGGCGCTGCCGCTCCAGACCCATGCCGGTGCGGTGCACAGTGTGGTGTTCAGCCCCGACGGGCACACCCTGGCTTCGGGCAACGACGACGCCACCATCCGGTTGTGGGATCTCGCGGACCCGGTGCACGCGCGAGCGCTGGGCCAGCCACTACGAGGTCACATCGGCGCCGTCGAGAGTGTGGCCTTCAGTCCCGACGGGCACGCGCTGGCCTCCGGCGGCGACGACGGCGCCGTCCGGCTGTGGAATGCGGCGGACGTGGCGCATCCGGTTGCGTCGGGTGGTCCGCTCACCGGCCACAGTGCGCCGGTGCGCAGTGTCGCGTTCAGCCGCGACGGCCGCACCCTGGCCTCGGGCGGCGACGACGGCACCGTCCGGTTGTGGGATCTGGCGGACGTGGCGCATCCGGTTTCGCTGGGTGGTCCGCTCACCGCTCACAGTGCGCCGGTGCGCAGCGTTGCGTTCAGCCCCGACGGCCGCACCCTGGCCTCCGGCGGCGACGACGCCACCATCCGGCTGTGGAACGTCGCCGACCGAAACCATGCGGCGCCGCTCAGCCAGCCGTTTCGGCCCTACATGAGCACCGTGTACAGCGTGGCGTTCAGCCCCGACGGGCGCACGCTCGCGGCCGGCAGCGGCGATGACACCGTGTTGCTGTGGAGCGTGACCGACCTGGCGCACCCGAAATCGCTGGGCCGTCCTCTGCACGGCCACACGGGCTACGTGTATCAGGTGGCGTTCAGTCCGGACGGCCACACGCTGGCGTCCGCGGCCGCCGACCACGATGTGCAGCTGTGGGACCTGGAAGATCTGACCCACGCACACCCGCTGGGCCAACCCCTGATGAGTCACACCGACACCGTCCTCAGTGTGGCGTTCAGTCCGGACGGGCGCAGCCTGGCTTCCGGCAGCGCGGACACCACCGTGCGACTCTCGCCCACCCCGCTTGACGCGACCGTCGGTCTGCTCTGCTCCAAACTCACCTCGAACGTCAGCCACGAAGACTGGCAACAGTGGATATCACCCAAGGTCGGGTACCTGACGCTGTGTCCCGATCTGCCGGTTCCGCAATAGGGGGTGTTGTCACGTCGGGGCTCCGCCGTTCGTCGACACTGTGGAGAGGGGAGGAACGACATGACCGACATCACCGCACTGCACCGGGCGCTGGTCGCCCGCATCCTCGACAGCGACGCGCACGCACCGGCCGAACTGCGACGGGCCGCGTTCGACAACGCCCGCCTCAGCGAGCCGATAGCCACACTGGTCGACAAGATCGCCCACCGCCCGTACCAGGTGAGTGACGACGACGTGGCCGCCGCCCGGGCCGCCGGCTTCAGCGAGGACCAGATCTTCGAAGTCGCGGTCTGCGCGGCCGTCGGCCAGGCCGGCCGCCGGTACGACTGCGCACTGGCCGCGTTGGCAGCAGCGACAGGAGCGGGCCGATGAGGCTGACCGTCCTGGACCGCGGCCACTCCGTCCTGACCAAGGCGCTGTTCACGGTGATCCGGTTGATGACCCGGCAACCCGTCGTCGACGCCGTCAAGCTGGCTCTGTACCGAACCGACTTCTACGGCGCCGGCCCGCTGACGCACGAGGCGATGCGCGGACCGTCGGAATGGTCCGTCGGCGAACGCGAGTTGATGGCGGCCGTGGTGTCCCAGGCCAACGACTGCCCGTTCTGTATCGCCGCGCACTCCGCCACCTCGAGCCAGTGGTATGGCGACCCGGCCATGGTGGCAGCCGTCCTGGCCGACCTGGACACCGCACCCATCGGCGAACCGCTGCGCGCCACGCTGCGGATGCTGGCAAAGCCGGACACCCCCGACCCGGCAGACATGCGCGCGGTGCTGGCCAACGGCGTTACCGCGCAACAGATCACCGACGCACTCGCCGTTGCCCTCGTCTTCGGCATCACCAACCGGCTGGCCAACGCGTTCGACTTCGACGTCGCGGGACCCGAGGCGATGAACGCCGGCGCCCGGCACCTGCTCAAGCGCGGCTACCGGTGAAATTCGGGACAGCCGATCAGGAAAGGGTCGCGCGCACGCACACCGTGACGTACGGCAGCGCCAGCCCGGCGGAGTTCGCCAGCGCCGGATGCGTCGCCAGCAGCCCGCGGACCTTGTCGAGGGTCTGCGTGCGTACTTCGGCCGGCGAGTTGATGCAGTAGGTCCGCGAGGCCACCAGGTCGATAAGCGCTTGCGGCGTCAGGTAATTCGTCCATTCCACGTGGTGGCGCTCGACCTCGGAGAACGGTTCGGGCAGCGTCGCGCGATCGCGCAGCGGATCGTCGTCGCGGCCGATGATTTCACCCAGTTCGCGTACCCAGCCCAGGCGTTCGTCCCGGGTGTTCCACACCAGGCCCAGCCGTCCCCCCGGCCGCAGCACCCGGGCCACCTCGGGAATGGCGCGAGCCGGGTCCACCCAGTGCCAGGCTTGAGCCACCAGTACCGCGTCCACGCTGTTGTCGTCCAGCGGGATCTCTTCGGCGGTCCCCAGCAGCGCGCGGGTTTTGGGCAGCGAAGCGGTCAGCACTTCCAGCATCTCGGGAACCGGGTCGACCGCCACCACGTCCAGCCCGCGTTCGACCAGCCGGGTGGTCAGCTTGCCGGTACCCGCACCGAGGTCGAGCACCTGGCGCGCGCCTGCCGGCAGCAGCCAATCGATGGCCTCGGGGGGATAGGTCGGGCGGCCCCGCTCGTAGGCGGCCGCCGCCGAGCCGAACGACAGGGAGCGGTCACGCCTGGAGCGGGTCACCGCGAACACGCGCCTTGCGCGAGCGCCAGATCGAGGGTCTCGCGGAGCAACACGCCGACGGCGTCGGATTCCACCAGGAAGCCGTCGTGCCCGCAGACCGACTTGACCACCCGCACCCCGGCGCAGCCGGGCAGCAGCTCGGCCAGCTCGTCCTGCAGCCGCAGCGGGTAGAGCCGGTCGGAGGTGACGCCGCCGACCACCGCCGGGACGGGGCACCGGGTCAGCGCAGCGTGCAGGCCGCCGCGTCCGCGTCCGACGTCGTGGCTGTTGAGTGCCTCGGTCAGCGCCACGTAGCTGCCCGCGTCGAACCGCGACAGCAGCTTGTCGCCCTGGTGTTCCAGGTAACTCTGCACCGCATAGCGGCCGCCGGCCGTCGGGTCTTCGCCGTCCTGCGGATCGTTGCCGAACCGGCGGTCGAGTTCGACCTCGCCGCGGTAGGTCAGGTGCGCGATGCGCCGCGCGATGCGCAGCCCGTCATCGGGGGAGCGACCTGTTTCGTAGTAGTCGCCGCCCTGCCAGTTCGGGTCGGCCTTGATGGCGGCGATCTGGGTGGTCTGGGTGCCGAGCTGATCGCCCGTGGCGCGCGCCCCGACCGCCAGCAGCAGCCCGGCTCGCACCCGTTCCGGGTGACCGACCATCCACTCCAGCGCGCGGGCACCGCCCATGGACCCGCCAACGACCGCGGCCACCCGGGTTATTCCCAACGCGGCCAGCGCGGCCAGATCCGCCTCCACCTGGTCGCGCACCGTGATCTGGGGAAACCTTGAGCCGTAAGGCTTTCCGTCGCGGGCCAGCGAACTGGGGCCGGTGGAGCCGCGGCACCCGCCGAGCACATTCGTGGCCACCGCGCACCAGCGGTCGGTGTCGATGGGTGCACCCGGGCCGGCCACCCCGTCCCACCAACCCGGGGTCGGATGCCCCGGGCCGGCGGGTCCGGTGATGTGCGAGTCGCCGGTGAGCGCGTGCAACACCATGACGACGTTGTCGCGCGCCGGCGACAGCTCGCCCCAGCGCTGTACGGCGATGTGGACATCGTCGATCACCGCGCCGCTCTCCAGCCTCAGCGAGCCGATGTCAACGACGCCGATCTCGCCTTCGGCGGGCAGCGTCTGGGTAGGCACGTCGGAGATCGTCATGTCAGGTCTCCTCAGAAGGCCGCCACGGTCTGCGGGTCGCTGCTTGTCTTCGAGGCGCTGTATACCCCGGCGGCAGCAAAGCCACGCTCCAGGTCGGCCAGGATGTCGTCGATGCCCTCGATGCCCACCGCCAGGCGCACCAGACCGGGGGTGACGCCGGTGGCCAGTTGCTCGGAGGGGCTCAGCTGGGCGTGGGTGGTCGATGCCGGGTGGATCACCAGCGAACGCACGTCGCCGATGTTGGCGACGTGGCTGTGCAATTGCAGTGCGTCCACGAACGCCTTGCCGGCCTCCGCGCCGCCGGCCAGCTCGAAGGCCAGGACGGCGCCGGTGCCCTTGGGCGCCAGCTTCTTGGCCCGCTCGTGCCAGGGCGAACTCGGCAGACCCGCGTAGTTGACCGACAGCACGTCGTCGCGGGCTTCCAGGTACTCGGCGACCCGTTGGGCGTTGGCGACGTGCCGCTCCATGCGCAGGCTCAGCGTTTCCAGACCCTGGGCCACCAGGAATGCGTTGAACGGCGACGCGGCGGAGCCGAGGTCGCGCAAGAGCTGCACCCGGGCCTTCAGTGCGAAGGCGGGCGGTCCCAGCTCGGCGTAGACCACGCCGTGGTAGCTGGGGTCGGGGGTGGTGAAGCCGGGGAAGCGGCCCTGGGTCCAGTCGAAGGTGCCGCCGTCGACGATCACTCCGGCGATCGCCGAGCCGTGTCCGCCGAGGTATTTGGTGGCCGAGTGGATCACCACGTCGGCGCCCTGGGCGAGCGGGTGGATCAGGTAGGGCGTGGCGATCGTGTTGTCGACGATCAGCGGGACCCCGTTGCGGTGGGCGACCTCCGAGACGGCGGGGGTGTCCAGGATGTCGATCTTGGGGTTGGAAATGGTCTCGCCGAAGAACGCCTTGGTGTTGGGCCGTACCTCGGCCTGCCAGGAATCGGGATCGTCCGGGTCGGCGACGAAGCTGACCTCGATGCCGAGCTTGGCCAGCGAGTAGTGGAACAGGTTGTACGTGCCGCCGTACAGCCTCGGGCTGGACACGATGTGATCGCCCGCGCCGGCGACATTGAGGATGGCGAAGGTCTCCGCGGCCTGCCCGGAGGACAGGAACAACGCGGCCACGCCGCCCTCGAGCGCGGCGATGCGCTGCTCGACCACATCGGTGGTCGGATTGCCGATCCGGGTGTAGATGTTGCCCGGTTCGGCGAGCGAGAAGAGAGCGGCCGCGTGCGCGACGTTGTCGAAGGTGTACGACGTGGTCTGGTAGATCGGCAGGGCGCGCGCGTTGGTCGTCGGGTCCGGCCGCTGGCCCGCGTGGATCTGCTTGGTCTCGAAGGACCACTGCGACGTCGGGTCGGTGTCGTTGTCGAGGCTCACTCTGGTCGCTTTCTGCTCTGAAATGGCGGTTAGGCAAAGAAAGGCACAGCGGACAGAGCTGGATAACCGGGGAGAATGCGCATCACGTTTCCCTGTCAGCTCAGGGGCCCGATCAATGGCGGACCCGCGCTTGCCGCGTAGCCGTTGCGGCTACTCAACCTGGTCATCACCCGGGGCACCCCACCGCGGTTGGAGGGTTGCCGGCCAGCAAGCCGGGGCTTGACGCTGGCGCTCATGACCGATTCGCAGCTTATCGTATGGCTGCTGTGTCCTGCCAAATCGGCAGTCGTGGCGGGTCAGCCCGCCGGCGGTTCCATGGCGCGGACGGGCGGCGACACTTCTTCGAGGAAATCGAGGATCACTTCGGTGACGCGTCCCGGAGCCTCGAACATCGGCACGTGCCCCACATTCTCGAGCACCGTGAACTGGTGGTCGTCGGGCAGATGGTGACGGAAGTGCTTGCTGAACCTGGGGGAGGGGACGATCCGGTCCTTGGTGCAGATCACCAGATGCGCCGGGACGGCGTTCTCGGCCAGTTCCTGCAGGCCGGGCATCAGCAGTGCCTTGAGCAGCAGCTGGAAGTAGGCCGGGCAGTGCGCGACGTCGTCGATGATGACGCTGAGCTCGCGCTCGCTGACGCCTTCGGGCTTCGCGCTGATGGCGTAGGTCGCCAGCTGACGGCTGAACGGCACGCGCATCACGTTCGGCCCGAACAGCCAGGCGAAGATCAGCAGCGGAATGCCCAGAATGAACTTGGCGATCACCTCGAACTTGGCCAGGCTCCAGCGCGTCCAGCCACCGGCCGGGGCGATGCCGGTGACGCTGCGCGCGCGACCGCGCCGCTCCAGCTCGAACGCGACCCAGCCGCCCAGCGAGTTGCCGACGATGTGGGCGGTTTCCCAGCCGAGTTCGTCCATCTGACGTTCGACGTGATCGGCGAGCACCTGCGACGACAGGAACCAGGTGCCGGCGCGCGGACCCCCGTTGTGGCTGGCCATCGTGGGTGCGAACACCTCGTAGCGGCCGGTTTCGGCGAGTTGCTGGGCGACGACCTCCCACACCGTCTGGGACATCAGGAACGGGTGCAGCAGCAGCACCGGCTCGGCCGAGCCGTCGGTGGGTCCGAGATGGATCGGCTTCCGAGTGGCGCCCGCCGATGACGGTCTACGCAGACGTCGCATAATTTCGACAGTAAATGCGGTACCGGCGGTACCGCAAGCCGCCCCCCGGGCGCTCGCTGGCTGGCGCCGAGCGGCCCAGGGCCCCGTGAAAAGATCGGGACATCATGAGCACCCCTACCGGAACCCGCCGGATCTTCTCCGGCGTGCAGCCCACCTCCGACTCCCTTCACCTCGGCAACGCCCTGGGCGCGGTGGCCCAGTGGGTGGGCCTGCAGGACGGTTACGAGGCGTTCTTCTGCGTCGTGGATCTGCACGCGATCACCATTCCGCAGGATCCCGAAGCGCTGCGGCGCCGCACGCTGGTCACCGCCGCGCAATACCTGGCGCTGGGCATCGACCCGAACAGTGCCACGATTTTCGTGCAGAGCCACGTACCCGCCCACAGCCAGCTGGCGTGGGTGCTGGGCTGCTTCACCGGCTTCGGCCAGGCCTCCCGGATGACGCAGTTCAAAGACAAGTCGAGCAAGCAGGGCGCCGACTCCACCACCGTCGGCCTGTTCACCTACCCGGTGCTGCAGGCGGCCGATGTGCTGGCCTACGACACCGACCTGGTGCCGGTGGGCGAGGACCAGCGTCAGCACCTGGAGTTGGCGCGCGACATCGCGCAGCGGTTCAACAGCCGCTTCCCGGACACCTTTGTGGTGCCCGACGTGCTGATCCCGAAGGTCACCGCCAAGATCTACGACCTGCAGGACCCGACGTCGAAGATGAGCAAGTCGGCCTCCACCGACGCCGGCCTGATCAGCCTGCTCGACGATCCGGCCAAGTCCGCCAAGAAGATTCGCTCGGCGGTCACCGACAGCGAGCGCGAGATCCGCTACGACCCGCAGGCCAAGGCCGGCGTCTCGAACCTGCTGAGCATCCAGTCGGCGGTCACCGGGATCGCGATCGACACGCTGGTGGATGGGTATGCCGGTCGCGGCTACGGCGATTTGAAGAAGGACACCGCCGAGGCCGTCGTCGAATACATCAGCCCGATCAGGGCGCGGGTGGCCGAACTGACGTCCGATCCCGCCGAGCTGGAGTCCATCCTCGCCGCCGGCGCGCAGCGCGCCAACGATGTCGCCAGCAAAACCCTGCAACGGGTCTACGATCGGTTAGGTTTCCTGCCGCAAAGGGAATGAGTTGACCGTCGAAGAGCAGACCGGGGCCGGCCTCGTGGATCGGCTGCGGGCGCGGCATGACTGGCTCGACCACCTTGTTCGCGCCTTCCTCCGATTCCGGGAGTGCAACGGGAACCTCTTCGCGGCGGGTCTGACCTACTACACGCTGATCGCGTTGTTTCCTTTGCTGATGATCGCTTTCGCGGTGGGCGGCTTTGCGTTGTCGCGGCGTCCGGAGTTGGTGGACGCGATCGACGAGCGAACCCGCTCCTGGGTGTCCCCCGAGCTGGGCCAGCAACTGGTCACGCTGATGAACTCGGCGATTTCGGCGCACACCTCCGTGGGTGTGGTCGGGCTGCTCTTCGCCGCCTGGATGGGCCAGACCTGGATGTACCGGCTGCGGGAAGCGCTGTGCAGGATCTGGGGCCACCGGGCGGACTCGCTGAGCTTCGCGCGCACCATCGTGTCCGACCTGGCCGCCGTGCTTGGCACCTTCGCGGTGGTGGTGTCCACCATGACGCTCGCTGCGCTGGCCCACGCCGAGCCGATGAAAGTAGTGCTGAATATGCTTGGAATACCTGAACTTTCGGTGTTCCACTGGATTTTCCGGACCGTTTCGGTGGTGATATCTTTCGTTGTGTCGTGGCTGGTGTTCAGCTGGGTCATTGTTCGATTGCCGCGGGAATCGGTGGGTTTGGCCACCTCGATGCGGGCCGGCCTGATGGCGGCTGCCGGGTTCGAGTTGTTCAAGTGGGTGGGCTCGCTGTACCTGAGGGTGGTGATGCGCAGTGTCGCCGGGGCGACGTTCGGGCCGGTGCTGGGTCTGCTGGTGTTCGCCTACGTCACCTGGGTGTTGGTGCTGTACAGCACCGCATGGGCCGCGACCGCGTCGGGGGCGGCATGACCGAACCGGCTGACAAGCCCGGAATCCTGCAGCGGTTGCGCATCCGCCACCCCTGGCTGGACCACATCCTGCGGGCGTACCAGCGTTTCGCCAAGCAGAAGGGCACGTTCTTCGCGGCGGGCCTGACGTACTACACTATCTTCGCGTTATTCCCTTTGCTCATGGTCGGTTTCGCGGCAGCGGGCTACATCCTGGCGGGCCGGCCGGAGCTGCTGAACACGATCGACGGCCGCATCCGGTCCGCGGTGGCCGGTGAGTTGGGGCAGCAGTTGGTGGACCTGATCAATTCGGCGATCGACGCACGCGCGTCGGTCGGCCTGATCGGTCTGGCGACAGCGGCCTGGGCGGGTCTGGGCTGGATGTGGCACCTGCGCGAGGCGCTGAGCGAGATGTGGGAACAGCACGTGGAACCCGACGGTTATGTGCGCACCAAACTGTCCGACCTGACCGCCATGGTCGGCACCTTTCTGGTGCTCATGGTGACGGTCCTGCTCAGCGCGCTGGGGCAGCGGAGGCCCATGGCGGCGGTGCTGAGATGGCTTCACATTCCCGACTATTCGGTGTTCGACGAGATCTTCCGGGGTGTGTCCGTACTGGTTTCGGTGCTGGTGACGTGGCTGCTGTTCACCTGGATGATCGCCAGGCTGCCCCGGGAGTCGGTGCATTTCGCCACCTCGGTCCGGGCCGGACTGATGGCGGCGCTGGGATTCGAGGCGTTCAAGCAGGTGGGTTCGATCTACCTGCAGACGGTGGTGCGCAGCCCGGCGGGTGCGGCGTTCGGTCCGGTGTTGGGGTTGATGGTGTTCGCGTTCGTGACGTGGTCGCTGCTGTTGTTCAGCACCGCGTGGGCCGCCACGGCGGCACCCGAGGACCCGCGGGATAGGCACGTCGACCCGCCGCCGCCGGCGGTCATCAGTCCGCGAATCTTGGTGGAAGAGGGTCTGCGCCCGCGTCAGACGGTGGCCGCGATGGCGGCGGGAGCCGTTGGGGCGCTGACGCTTTCGCGGCTGTTCAGGCGCCGTCGCTGAGTTCGGCGCGCATCCTGGCGGCGAACGCGGCGACGGCTTTGAGCGGCCGCATCATCACCGTGATCTCGTCCACCAGCCCGTCGTCGTCCGTGTGCAGGATGTCGCAGCCCTGAATCTCCAGTCCGTCCACGGTCGCCTGGAAGATCAACGCGCCGTCGAGTTCCCGGACGAAGTGGAAGTCGTCAAGCACCGTGGCGACAGTGCCGACCACCGTCGCGATCACGGCACGGCCGCGGTACGGCCGGTGTGCGATGGGGCTGTGCAATACCCCGTCTTCGGCGAAGATGCTGCCGATGGTGGCGAACTGACCGGCCTCGACGGCGGCGCGGAACGGGTGCGTCATGGGGACTCCAATCTTTGGGATACACAGCTATGACGCGCCGGCCCGCCCAGACGTGACAGCCGGCTACCGATCGGCCAGCCAGGAGCCCTCCGCCATGACCTGGCGCACCCGCAGATCCTGGCCCAGGACAACGAGATTCGCCTGATAGCCGGCGCGGATGACCCCTACCCGGTCGAGTCCGAGCGCCCGGGCCGGGGTGGTCGAGGTCGTCTGGACCGCGGCGGCCAGCCCCGCGGTGCCGGCCACGGCGCGGAACAGCTGATCCATCGTCGCCAGGCTGCCGGCGATCGTGGCGGTGCCGCGCACCGTGGCCACTCCGCCGGCCACCACCACCGGCACCGTCCCCAACAGGTACTCACCCTCCTCGCTGCCGGCCGCCGCGGTGGCGTCGGTGATCACGGCGACGCGGTCGGCGCCGGCCCAGCCCAGCACCGCGGCTGCCATCTCGGGCCGGACGTGCACGCCATCGGCGATGAGTTCGATCGTCACCCTGGGGTCCTGAAGCAAGGCGAGCACCGGTCCGGGTTCACGGTGATTCAGCGGCGGCATCGCGTTGAACAGGTGGGTGCATACGGTGGCGCCCAGCGCCAACGCATGCTGGGTCTGTTCATATGTCGCGTCTGTATGGCCAACGGCGACAACGACTCCCGCGTCAAGGAAGCGTCGGATCGCGTCGTCGCTGCCGGGCAGTTCCGGTGCCAGGGTGACCATCCGGATGGTGCCGCCGGCGGCGGTGAGCACCGCGTCGATCTCGGCGGGGTCGGGAAATCGAAGCTGTGTGTGGTCGTGAGCGCCGCAGCGCGACGCGCTCAGCCACGGACCCTCCAGATGGGTCCCGGACACCACGCCTTCCCTGGTCGCGTCGGCCAGTAGCCGAACGGAGGTGATGAGCTCGGCGGGCGCGGCGGTGACCAGGCTGGCCAGGGTGGTGGTCGTGCCGTGACGTCGGTGGAATTGTGCAGCGGCGGCCGGTGCGTCGCTGAACGACGCGCCGCCGCCCCCGTGCACGTGCATGTCGATAAAGCCAGGCACCACAACACAATCGGGGAGGTCAACGTCGGGCTCCGCAGTCGGCGTGCCGGATCCGCAGTCGGCGATGAGCCGCCGCTCCGTGCGCACCCAGCCTGGACGGTGGACCTCGCCGTCGACAACGACGGTGCCGGCCCGGATCAGCGTCATCACGACTCGTCGGGCCAGCGCCCGCCGTTTTCCCAGAACACTCGGATCTCCTCGAGCTCACGGCCTTTGGTCTCCGGCGCGTACCGGTAGACGACGCCGAAGGCCACCACCGTCAATCCGCCGAAGACTGCGAAAACCCCTGCGCCGCCGAGTATTTGCAGCATGGTGAGGAAGAATCCGGCGATGAGCGCATTGCCGGTCAGCGTCGAGGTGAGCATCACGCTGGAACCCAGCGAGCGCAGGCGTGACGGGAAACTCTCTCCCGCATAAACCCACACCAGGGACCCGAACCCGAAGTTGAAGCCGACGATGAATAGCAGGATGCCGCCGAATCCCAGCACAAGACCGCTGCCGGAGCTATTAGCGAAAATGACCATGAGCGTGGCATCGGCAACGATCATCATCACGATGCCGGACAACAGAATTGGGCGCCGGCCCAATCGGTCCACGGAGAACAGCGAGACGAACACCGCGGTGAGCCCGGCGAGTTGAACCAGCGCCGGCAACCCCAGTAAAGCGAAATCGCCCCGGAACCCCATCTCGGCGAAGATCGTCGGGCTGTAGTAGATGATCGCGTTGATGCCGGTGATCTGGACCAGAAAGCCGAGCACGACGACGAAGACGGTGGCTCGCAGGTACGGACGCCGGACCATCTCCGAGACCTTCCCGCCGCCCTCGGCCTGCAGCACGTCGGCGATCTCTTTCAGCTGGGTCTCGACGGCTGCGGGGTCGGGCTCCACCAGTGACAGCGCCCGGCGCGCATCCTCGAACCGCCCCTTGAGCAGATACCAGCGCGCCGTGTCAGGCATTCGCAGCAGCAGCGGCAGCAGCACGATGGCGGGTATGGCGGCGATCCCCAGCATCCAGCGCCAGGCATGCGCCCCCGCCAGCAGGTAGCCCACCAGGTATCCGAGCACGATGCCGCCCAGGATGGTGACCTGGTAGGCGGTCAGCAGCGAGCCGCGCACGGCCGTCGGCGCCGATTCGGCCACATACACGGGGACCACCACGACGGCGACGCCGATGGCCACGCCCAGCAGCAGGCGCGCGGCCAGCAGCATCGGCAGCGACACCGCGCACGCGCCCAGGATCGCGCACAGCGCGTACCCCGCGGTCAGCAGCACCGTGGATCGCTTGCGGCCGATCGCGTTGGCGATGACCCCGGCCGCCAGGGCGCCTACGATCTGACCGATCACCACCATCGTGGTGACCAGCTCCTGTTGCCGGGTGGTGAGGTGGAAGTCCTGGGCGATGAACAATCGGGCGCCCGCGATGCTGGAGAGGTCGTAGCCGTAGATGACTCCGACGCTGGCGGCGGTTAGCCCGACCAGCAAACCCCGCCCGCTCAGGCTTTTACCTTGGCTTTCAGTATCTTGATAACCGCTTCCGGGTCGTCCGGAGTGATGCACACCCGCACCCGCCGGCCCACGTCGATCACCAGCAGAGTCGACTTGCGGCCGCGGCGGGGGTCCAGCGGAAACCAGTAGCGCGGATCGGCCGCGCCCCAGATCCGCCCTTTGCCGGTCGCCCAGCCCATCTTCTCGCGCCGGATGCCGCGGATGTCGGAGTAGGCGATCCGCTTGGCATTGGCGAACGGGAAGTAGTAGCGATTGACGGTGATTCCGTCCTCATCCAGCGTGAGTCCGGCGTCTTCGTACAGGGCGGTCATCCGGCAGAGTCTAGTGCTTCTCAGTGCTGTGTCCGGCTGTTCATCGAGCGCGCTACCAGTATCAATCCGAACACGACGACGGTGCCGATGACGGCGACCCCGACCCGGATCGGCAAGGAGTCGGCCGACGACATCAGGCCGGCGGCCTGACTGTTGTCCGGTGCCCGTGCGGCCGGACTCTCCTTGGTGCTCACCAGCGAGGGATCGGGTTCGATCAGCGAGCCCACCTGGGTGCCCTGCGCGGTGCTGAAGCCGTAATCCAGCAGGTGCGCCGCCTGCTCCCACGGCGCGATCGGCTGCCGGGTGCCGTGCAGCAACACCGCCATCAGACGCCGGCCGTTGCGGTTGGCCGCACCCACGAACGTCTGGCCGGCGTCGTCGGTGTAGCCGGTCTTGCCGCCCATCGCCCCGGGGTAGTGGTAGAGCAGCTGGTTGTCGTTCTCCAGCTCATAGCCGGGGTGGTCGCCGTGCCCGGGGAAGTCGAAGGTCCGGGTCGCGACGATGTCGGCGAAGACGGGGTTGCGCCAGGCGTAGCGGTAGAACAACCCGATGTCGTAGGCCGAGGTGCTCATGCCGGGCCCGTCCAGTCCCGACGGCGTGGCGACCCGGGTATCCCGCCCACCCAGCTTGGTGGCCAGCACGTTGAGCTTTTCCAGCGCCTGCTGCATGCCGCCGAGCTGCATGGCCAGCGCGTGCGCAGCATCGTTGCCGGAGTGCATCAGCAGGCCGTGCAGCAACTGATTGATGGTGTAGGTGCCGCCGGCGTCCACGCCGACCTTGGTGCCTTCGGCGGCCGCATCGTCGTCGGTGCCGGGGACGGCCTTGTTCTGGTTGAACGCGTTGATCGACGCCATTGCGACCAGCACCTTGATGATGCTGGCGGGGCGGTGCCGACCGTGCGGGTCACGGGCGGCGATGACGGCGCCGCTGTCCAGGTCGGCGACCAGCCACGCCTCGGCGGAGACGTCGCCGGGCACCGGGGGAGTGTCGGGGGCGGCGATGATGCCGCAGCCGCTGAGCGCGTTACCGCCGATCGGTGTGGGCGGCAGGGCCAGCGGCAGCGGAGGCTCACCGGCGCGGGGCACCTCGGAGGAGTCCACCGCGGGCGGGGTGTTGATCTTGTAGGGGCAGTTGGCGGCCTGCGGATTCACCTCGGCGCTGGGCTCGGCATTGGCGAGCGCGCCTGACCCGGTGACCGCGAAAACGGCTGCCGCCAGGCACGATGCGGCGCGTAGAGAGGTCCGTGTGAAGGGCATCGGTGAGCAGATTAAGCGATCGACCCGCGTATCGCCGGACGGCGCGCTGTGACGGATGTTGCGAAAGTTACAACTGGGGACACTCTGATTGACAGTGTCGGTAATCTATATGACACTGTCATATAATATGAGACTGCTGACCCTGCCCGAATTCGCCGCCGCGGCCGCCGACGCCGTGCAGGCCTCCGGCGCGGTACCGGACAACCGGCAGGCCAAGGCCGTCCCCGCCGAGCGGATGGTCCGCTACTACACGTCGCGCGGTCTGCTGCCCCGGCCGGGAAACCGCGGCCGCGCCCTGACATACGGACGCACGCACCTGGTGCGGTTGGTCGCGATCAAGCGGCTCCAGGGTCAGGGGCTGTCGCTCGACGAGATCGCCGAGCGTTTCGCGACGATGTCGGCGGAGCAGCTGGAGTCGCTGGCCGCGATCCCGGACAGTGCCATGCCGCCGGGTCTGGGGGACCCCGAACCCGCACCGGACTCCGCCCGCGCGGCCGGCGCATTCTGGCGCGCCGTCCCGGAAGCCGTCACCGCAGCCGTCCCGGACGCCGTCACCGCAGCCGTCCCGGAAGCCGGCACCGAAGCGGAACCCGCGCCCGTCGTCACCCACCTGCGGGCCGTCCGACTTTCCGACACTGTCACCGTGCTGATCGACGGCCCACTGCCGCCACTCGACTCGCTGCGCCGCGCCGCCGCGCCGCTGCTGGACCTGCTCGCCAACCCCGGAAAGGACCCTAGATGAGCACTCAGTTGCTACCCCTGCTCCCCGTCGAACCCGCACAACCGACCCGGACCGGTCGGCCCGGCTGCGGACAGCTGAGTGCCGACGACGGCCGTGCGCTGCCGCTGAAGTCGCTCAGCGTCGACACCGTCCTGGTCGGCATGACGGCCAGCTCCACGGTGCGGCAGCGCTTCGTCAACACCGGCGACACCGCGCTCGAGGCCACCTATGTCTTCCCGCTGCCGGCCCGCGCCGGCGTCACCGACTTCGCCGCCGATCTGGCCGGACGACGCGTGGTCGGGGTGCTCAAGGAACGCGGCCAGGCTCGCGCCGACTATGAGCAGGCCCTGGTCTCCGGCCAGCGCGCGGCGATCGTCGAGGAGGACCGCTCCGACGTGTTCTCGGTGCGGGTGGGCAATCTCGGGCCCGGCGAGGAAGCGATCATCGAGATGCGGCTGACCGGGCCCCTGTCATTCGAGGACGGCGAGGCCACCTTCCGGTTCCCGCTGGTCGTCGCGCCGCGCTACACCACCGGCACGCCGCTGCCGGGTGACCAGACCGGGCCGGGGCTGGCCTCGGACACCGATGCGGTGCCCGACGCGTCCCGGGTCACCCCGCCGCGCCTCGTCGACTCCGATGAACGCCCGGACCTTCACCTTTCGCTGAGCCTCGACGGAGCCGGACTCGCGGTGACCGATCTGCGGTCCTCGCTGCCGACCGCGGTGAGCGAAGCCGGCGGATTGACACGGTTGCAGGTGCAGCCGGGCGCGCGCGCCGACCGGGACTTCGTGCTGCGCTTCCGGGTCGACCGCAGCGAGCTGTCGTCGTCGGCCCTGTTGGTCCCCGACGCCGACGGCGAGGAGGGCACCTGGTCGGTGACGCTGCTTCCGCCGGTGCAACCATCCAGTGCGCCAAGGGATGTCGTGGTACTGCTGGACCGTTCGGGGTCGATGCACGGCTGGAAGATGATCGCCGCCCGCCGCGCCGCCGGACGGATCGTCGACATGCTGGACTCCGCGGACCGGTTCTGTGTGCTGGCCTTCGACGACCGCATCGACATCCCCACGGGTCTGGCCGGCGGCCTGGTCGAGGCGACGGACCGCAACCGGTTCGCGGCGGCGTCGTGGCTGGGCTCGCTGGAAAGCCGCGGCGGAACCGAGATGGCCGGGCCGCTGCACAAGGCGGTGGACATCGTGGCCGGGACTGCCGAAGACCGGCAGGCCAGCGTCGTGCTGGTGACCGACGGTCAGATCACCGGCGAGGACCACCTGCTGCGGACGCTGTCTCCGGCGATCGGCCGGACCGCGATCTACTGCGTGGGCATTGATCGTGCGGTCAATGCCGGATTCCTCGACCGGCTGGCACGGCTGGGGCACGGCCGATCGGAGTTGGTCGAATCCGAGGAGCGCCTCGACGAGGCGATGGCGCGGCTGGCCCGCACTATCGGGCGTCCCGCGCTGACGTCGGTACGGGTGAGTGCCGAAGGAGTAACGCTTCTGGACGACACGATCACCCCCAATCGCGCGCCCGACGTCTTCGCCGGGGTGCCGTGTGTGGTCTCCGGGCGATACCGTGGCGCCGGGGAGGCGACGTTCCAGATCAGCGCCGACGGCTCTTTCGCGACTGCGCTGGCTGCCCGGGTGGTGCCGGAAGCGGTTGCGGTGCGGACGATTTGGGCTCGCTCGGTGGTCCGTGACCTGGAGGATGACTACGCGTCGTACGCCGCCGACGACGAGCTGGCGGCCAGGCTGGTGGAGCACTCCTTGCGCTTCGGGGTGCTGTCCCGGTTCACCGCCTTCGTCGCGATCGACCCTGAGCGCACCGAGGCGGGGCCGCTGACCGAGGTGATTCAGCCCGTCGAGCAACCGTCGGGATGGGCGAGCAACGTCGGCTTTGTCGGGGCGGCTCAGGCCTACGCGATGCCCGTGCCCGAGGCGGTCATGCCCGCACCGTCTGGGGCCATGCCCCGGTCGGCCGCCGCCGAGGGTGCCGCGCCTGCCGAACCCGCCCCGCCGCGCTCGCTCGACAAGCTGCTCAAGCAGGTCGAGAAGGCGACACAGGTGCGCCGTTCCGGTCTCGAATCGGTCCTCGAGGAGTTGAAGCAGCACCGCGATGCGGCTACGGATCCGGAGCTGCGGGCGGCGCTGGACCAGCTGTGCGTGGCGCTGGCGCGGTTCCTGAAACAGCCGCGGGGGCCGCACAGCCGCGAGGTTCTGGTGGCCGTCGATGCGGTCAAGCGGGCGATGGCACCCGGTGACCGGCCGGCGAAGCGTCGCTTCTGGAGGTGACCCGGCTCGGGGATAGTCATAATAAACTTCGTGAAATAATTGACATGTAAATGTCTTCGTATATCGTGAAGGAGCATCTGGGCCGGTCCCACCATTGATTCGGAGGCTCGCACGATGACGCTGGTCGATGTCCCGCACGCCGTTCATATCGGCGCCGACGAACTGCCCTACGTCGACGTCGGCGACGGGTCGCTGCTGAAGGTCCTGCAGGTGAGACGGGACGAGGGGCTGTGGATCGTCGAAAACGTCTTCCAGGCCGGCTATGAAGTGCAGCGGCACAAGCACACCGGGCCGGTGTACGGCTACACCACGTCGGGAGCCTGGAAATACCAGGAGTACTCCTACGTCAACAGGGCCGGCTCGTTCCTCTACGAGCCCGCGGGATCGGTCCACACTTTGCAGGTCCTCGAGGACGACACCCACGTGTGGTTCCAGATCTACGGTGCCAACCTCAACCTCGACGCCGACGGCAATGTCGAAAGCGCCTACGACGGGCCCAGTACGTTGGCGACCTACCTCGCGCGGTGCGAGGCCGCCGGCCTCCCACGGCCGAATGTGCTTGTGGGATGAGTACTCCGACCGCCCCGCACCTCGTCGACCTGGCCGACCCGGACGCCTTCGCCGACGGTGCACCGCACGAGGCACTTGCCGTGCTCCGGCGCACCGACCCGGTGCACTGGCAGCCGATGCACGGCGAACCGGGCTTCTGGGCCGTGCTGCGGCACGCCGACGTGGTCGAGGTCGCGCGCCACCCGGAGATCTTCTCGGCCAATGTTGGCGGCATCGTCATCGAGAACCCTGCGCCCGAGAGCCTGGCCAGGATGCGCAACATGCTCGCGGCGATGGATCCGCCGCGACACCACGCGCATCGCGCACCGTTGTCGCCGCACTTTCGGCCACGCGCGATCGCCCGGCTGGAGGAGCGAGTCCGCGAGATCTGTGGCGCGATCATGGCGCAGGCCAGGGACCGCGGCGATGTCGAATTCGTCCACGATGTGGCGGCGCCGCTGCCGACCCACGTCATCGGCGAGTATTTC
The DNA here is from genome assembly GCF_030755175.1 of Mycobacterium sp. TY814. Lineage (NCBI taxonomy): Bacteria > Bacillati > Actinomycetota > Actinomycetes > Mycobacteriales > Mycobacteriaceae > Mycobacterium > Mycobacterium sp. TY814. The sequence continues at coordinate 1,708,109 of NZ_JAUFRY010000001.1, read as the reverse complement.
GGCCTGCCCCAACAGGATTGGCGGTATCTGCAACAGCTGGCCGAGCGCATCACCGCCAGTCAGGATCCGGAGCTTGCGGGTCCGGGGTATGGCGAGGGCGCGGGTGGGGCCGAGATGGCGCAGTACGCAATCGATTTCGCGGCGCGGCGGCGTCGGTGCGCGCCGGCCGACGATCTCACCTCGGCAATCCTGCACGGCGATTTCGGCGGACGCCCGATGACCGACGCCGAGTTCGGCGGCTTCTTCGTGCAGTTGGTCACCGCGGGCAACGACACGACCAAAGGCATCCTCTCCTCCGGACTGCTCACGCTACTGCGGCATCCCGACCAGCTCGCCGAGCTACGGTCCGACCCGTCGCTCATCCCGCGCGCCGTCGAGGAGATCGTCCGCTACGACAACCCGCTGCACTACTTCCGGCGGACCGCGGTCGTCGACACCGTGCTGGCGGGAACACCCATCAACGCCGGCGACAAGGTGGCGATGTACTACACCTCCGCCAACCGCGATGAGAGCGTGTTCGACAATCCGCAGTCCTTCGACATCCGTCGCCACCCCAATCCCCATCTGTCCTTCGGGATGGGCAACCACTTCTGCCTCGGCGCCCACCTGGCCAGACTCGAGGGACGGATCTTCTTCGAAGAGCTACTGGCGGCATTCCCCACGATCGAGCTGAACGGCGACCCGGTGCGAATCCGATCGAACCTGAACAACTCGCTCAAGCGCCTGCCGGTCCGGCTGGGCAGCGCGGCGTCAGGGGTGGGGCGTGCGATCGGTCTTTGAGCACCTCCGCTTCCTGATCGTGATCGCCGTGTGCGGGCTGGCGGTGACGACTGCGGTCACATTGCTGTGGGCGTCCGGGCGTGCGGTGGAACTCATCGTGATGCTGGCCCACGGCGGGTGGCGGCAAGACTCCGCGGTGATCAGCCTGCTGGAGGTCGTGGACCTGTTCCTGGTGGCGACGGTGCAACTCATCGTCGCGCTCGGGCTCTTCGAGCTTTTCGTCGCCGACCTCCACCTACCGGAGTGGTTGACGGTGCGCAATCTCGGCGACCTCAAGCGCCCGATCATCCAGGTTCTGGTGGTGGTCGTGGTGATCAAGTTCGTCGAACGGATGCTGATGACCGGCGCCCTGGACACCCTGTACTTCGGTACGGCAACCGCGGTGGTCACCATCGCTCTGGCCCTGTTCATCCGGTTCGGCGAGCACGCCTGAGGACGCGTCAGCCGGTGCTCACCCCGGTGAGCACGCCGCGCAGGATCGATTCGATGGTGTCGAACTCGGCCTGACCGCTGATCAGCGGCGGCGCCAATTGGATGACCGAATCGCCGCGATCGTCAGTGCGGCAGTACAACCCGGCCTCGAACATTGCCGCCGACACCCGTCCGAGCAGCGCGGAGCGTTCGTCGTCGGGGAAGGTCTGCTTGGTGTCCCGGTCCTTGACCAGCTCGATGCCGAAGAAGAAACCCTCGCCTCGGACGTCGCCGACGATCGGCAGGTCGTACAGCTTCTCCAGCGTCCTGCGCAGCGCGGGGGAGTACTCCTTGACGTGGGTGTTGAGGCCTTCGCGTTCGAAGATGTCGAGGTTGGCCAGCGCGACCGCCGTTGACACCGGGTGCCCGCCGAAGGTGTAGCCGTGCGGGAACATGGTCTTGCCGTCGTTGAACGGCTCGAACAGCCGCTCGCTGGCGATCATGGCGCCCAGCGGAGCGTAGCCCGACGTCAGACCTTTGGCGCAGGTGATCATGTCCGGCACGTAGCCGAAGTCGTTGCACGCGAACATTGACCCGATGCGGCCGAAGGCACAGATCACCTCGTCCGATACCAACAGCACGTCGTAGGAGTCGCAGATCTCCCGAACCCGCTCGAAGTAACCCGGCGGCGGGGGAATGGACCCGCCGGCGTTCTGCACCGGTTCCAGGAACACCGCCGCGACGGTGTCGGGTCCCTCGAACTCGATCGCCTCGGCGATGCGGTCAGCGGCCCATTGGCCGAATGCCTTCGCATCGGCACCGTAGGGCTCGGGGGCGCGATAGAAGTTCGTGTTGGGCACCCGGAAGCCACCCGGCGTCACCGGCTCGAACGGTGCCGTGAACTTCGGCAGGCCGGTGATCGCGAGTGCCCCCTGAGTGGTCCCGTGATAGGCGATCGAGCGCGAAATCACCTTGTGCTTACCGGGTTTGCCGGTCAGCTTGAAATACTGTTTGGCGACTTTCCAGGCGGTCTCGACGGCTTCGGTGCCGCCGGTGGTGAAGAAGACCCGGTTCAGATCACCCGGCGCGTAGCCGGCAACGCGTTCGGCGAGTTCGATCGCCGACGGCGTCGCGTACCCCCAGAGCGGAAAGAAGGCCAGCGTCTGCGCCTGCCGGGCCGCGACTTCGGCGAGTTCGGCACGGCCGTGCCCGACCTGCACCACGAACAGGCCGGACAGTGCGTCGAGGTAGCTCTTGCCACGGTCGTCGAAGATGGTGACGCCTTCACCGCGCGTGATCACCGGCGGGGTGAAGTCCGGGCCGTGCCGGGTGAAGTGCAGCCACAGGTTGTCCATCTACTTGATGGTAGGGACACCCTCGCCGACGCTGCGCATCATCGCCGCCAGCGCGGCGCGGCCACTGACCCCTGCCTGACTGCTCGCCCGGTAGATGTGGCTTTCGACGGTCCGCACCGACAGCGACACCGCGCGGCGATCTCGTGATTCGACAACCCACGCGCCACCAGCACCGCGACCTCCCGACGGTCCATCTCCGCGCTGTCGCCGCCAGCACGGCCTCGTGAGCCAGTCGTGATTTGCCCACCCACCCCGGCCTTCCCGGCCCGGGCGATTCCACGCACCGAATCGTCGTGGCCATGAATCGACCGTGGGCAGAACTCTAGCGAAGCAGTTGAATCTATTCGTGAAAACGGCTGCGATAACAGTCGGCGTTACCCTCGGGGTTATGGTCGCCACCACGCAGGTGAATGAATTCGAGGCACTGCGACCGCATCTGCTGTCGGTCGCTTACCGGCTCACCGGAACCGTGGCCGACGCCGAGGACATCGTGCAGGAAGCCTGGCTGCGCTGGAGCACTCAGGACGGCGTCATCCACGACCTGCGAGCCTGGCTCACCACGGTGGTGAGCCGGCTGGGCCTGGACAGGTTGCGCTCGGCGGCGCACCGGCGGGAGACCTATACCGGCAACTGGCTGCCGGAGCCGGTCGTCACGGGCTTCTCGGACGCTCACGCGGCCGACCCGTTGACGGCCGTGGTGTCCGCCGAGGACGCCCGGTTCGCGGCCATGGTGGTGCTGGAGCGGCTCACCCCGGATCAGCGGGTGTCGTTCGTGCTGCACGACGGGTTCGCCGTGCCGTTCGCCGAAGTGGCCGACGTGCTCGGCATCAGCGAAGCGTCCGCGCGCCAGCTGGCGTCGCGGGCCCGCAAGGCGGTCGCCGCGGCGCCGCCGCCGGAGCCCGATCCCGCGCACGCCGAGGTGGTCGGCCGGTTGATGGCCGCCATGGCCGCCGGTGACATCGACACCGTCGTGTCCCTGCTGCATCCGGACGTGACGTTCACCGGTGATTCGAATGGCAAGGCGCCCACCGCCGTTCAGGTCATTCACGGCGCCGACAAGGTGGTCCGCTTCATGATGGGCCTGGCCCGCCGCTACGGCGACGCGTTCTACACCGCGAATCATCTGGCACTGGTGAACGGCGAATTGGGTGCCTACACGACGGGATTCCCCGCTGCCGAAGGCCGCCGGGAGATGGCGCCGCGCATCACGGCGATGACCGTGCGCGACGGCAAGGTGGTTGCGTTGTGGGACATCGCTAATCCCGACAAGTTCACCGGGTCGCCGCTGCGGATTACACCGGCAGGATGATCGCCGTGGCCGGCGGCAGGGAGATCGACTGACCGCCGGGCGGCACGTAGTCGTAACTGGGCGCGGGCCCGTAGATCCCGACGTGATCGGGGCTGGTCGGATCCAGCCCGGCCCACATGTCGTTGATCCAGCCCGTCGACAGCGTGTATACGGCCGCGGTGGCGCCGGGCGGGGAGAACTGGGTGATCACCTGCAAAGCCAAGTCGATCAGCGGTCCACGGCCCAGCATCGAGTCGACATGGGAGCCGCCCGCGATCTCGGCGCCGACGAATTGCCCCGGGTACAGGCTGGTCAACTGATTTGTGGTGTTTCCGAAGGCATTCCACGACTGAGGCGGCGCCGCCACGGTGTAGATCGGAACATTGGCCGCCTGCAGTTGGTTGATCGCGCCTGCGAATACCGCGTTGTTGTTGGCGACGCCGTCGAACATCACCACGCCCTTGAGATGGTTGGTGCCACCACCCAGATTCGCCAGGTAGTTGCCGGCCGCGATCGAAGTGAGGCCACCCCCGGCGGAGTGGCCGGACAGGATGAAGTCCTGCGGCAGCGTGCCGACGAATCCCGCGCGTTGCGCGCTGATGTTCAGGGCCGTCTGGGGACCCTGGAACAACGACGCCACGCCCTGTTGCATCTCTGGGCTGCCGATCCACAGGCCCAGCGGCAACGGAATCGACGGCACGGTCGGAGTCACGACGACGCTGTTGGTCTGACCTGCCAATTCGATGGCAAGCGGCTGGTACAACCACCCGAACGCGCCGAAGCCGTGCGAGAAATACACCGTGCCGTTGGCGTTCACCGCTCCGCTCGCCTGTGTCGGGAAGTACCACAACGCCGGAGCGGGGTAGTTGAACTGGGGAATCGGGAAGCCCAGGAACGACGTCGGCCCGATCGGGATTTTCACGAACGAGAAGCCGACCCGGACGCCGGTCACTCCACCCGTGCCTGTGACGGGCAACGTGGAGGGGAAATTGATGAATTTGCCCAGGCCCACGGAATCTGTCGCGAAGTTGAGCAGCGCTCCCACCGTCGCGGCACCCGTGCCGTTGAACAGCGGACTGGTGGACAACGCGCTGCCGAGCTGTTGCAGCAACCCCTGCAACGGCCCCGCGTTTGCGGCCTCGGCGGCGGCGTAGGCGGCTCCCGCGGCACTCACCGCACGCTCGAAAGCGGATTGGAACTGTGTCGTCGTCCGTGCGGTCAGCGCCTGCAACTCGTCGGCGTAGCTGCCGAAGAAGGTGGCGATGGCCGCCGACACCTCGTCGGCGGCCGCGGCGGCAATGCCCGTCGTCGAGGGTGCGGCCGCCGCGGCGGCGTCTTCGATCGCCGCGCGGATTCCGGTCAATTCTCCCGACGCCAGGGCAAACGCCTCCGGCACTGCGATCACGTACGACGACATCGGCGGCTCCCCTTCCCCGGTGGCCCGACACTCAGGACTGATGCCAAATGTACGAGGTCGTCGCAGATTTAGTTCAGAAATTGAACGATTCGCATGCCGTGGGCCCAAAGGCCCTACCGCGCTGAGGTCGTCGGGGAGACCATTGGCGCAGTGGTCGGTGGCTGTTGAGTGAGGTCACGATGCCCCTGATGAATCGCCGCGCGGCTCTCGCCGTGTTCGGAGCGCTGGCCGCCGGCGGTGCGGTCGGCGCTGTCCTGCGCGGCCTGGCCGGACCGCCGGCGCCGCAGGTGCGGCTCACCAATGGTCCCGGTGGGATGGGTGCGGCCGACATGGCTGTCTATCGGGACATGTTCGCCCGGCACAGCGAGATCACCCGCACGGTGGACGAGGTACCGGGCGGCGTGCGCACTACCACGGAGTCACGTTCCCCCGACCTGGTCGCGCAGTTGCAGGCGCACGTCTCCGACATGTACAGCCGGCTGGGTCAGGGCGCCGAGGTGATGTGCATGAGCCCGACCCTGCCGACGCTGTTTCGCAGTGCCGGCGGATACCGGCGCCAACTCACTTACATCCCAACGGGTGTGGTCGCCGAGGAGACGGCTGATGACCCCACACTCGTGGAGACGATTCGCGCACACGCCCGTGAAGTCAGTGGGTTCGTGCGCGACGGCATGCCCGCGATGATGCAGGGCATGATGGGCCCCGGCATGATGGGACCGCACCATCAGTGATCACGCACCGGGCGCGTCAGCCCAGGGCACCCGGCACGCATCCCCGGAGTTGAAGCCCTGCTCGGTGATGCCCAGCGCCGAATACATCCGGGCCCGCATGTTCTCGACGCCGATCTGATAGGTCAGCTCGATCACTCCGGCGTCGCCGAAGCGGGCGCGCAGATCCTCGACCTGCTCGTCGGTCACCGCATGCGGGTCGGTGGTCATGGCGTCCGCGTAGGCGATCGCGGCGCGCTCGTCGTCGGAGAACAGCGGCGAGGTCGCATAACCGTCGATGTCCTTGAGCCGGTCGATGTCCAGGCCGTCCAGCCGCTGCAACATCTCCCCGAAGTCCACGCACCACGAACAGCCGACGGTCCGCGCGGTCCAGAACACCGCCAGCTCGCGCACGCTGGCCGGCAGGGTCTGCGACGCGCGTTGCAGCATCGTCTCGTGCACGGCATTGGCGACCAGCAACCGCGGATGATGCGCGGCGACGGTGAAGGGCTCGGGCACCTCGCCGAAGCGGCGCCTGGCGATTCGGTACATGGTGCGCACCAACAGGCCGGCGCGCTTCGGAGGCAAGGGTTCGATACGGGTTTTCTGTGTCATACCTTCCAGACGAGACAGTCGGCCAACCTGTGACAGGGCCTCCAAGAATCCGCCAAGAATTCTCCAAGCGCGGCGGTCGACTCTGGGCAGGTGGAGCACGCATCGTCGTCGTACTGGGCCATTACCGAATTTCCGCAGCTGACCGAACTCGAGGACTGGGCCCATGAGGAGGTGCTGATTGCCGACCCGCGGCTGGATCAGCCGGGCATCCGCGCCGCCGTGGACGCGGTCTTCGAAGCCAACCCGGTGCTCGGCGCGGTCTTCGAACCCAGCCGCGACCGTTGGCTGTCGCGCCCCGGCGGTAGCTGGAGCTGGGCCGTGGAACCTCCCGGCGTCACGGTGTCGGAGGTGATCGCCAGGCAGCGCGCCAGCTACGACATGCGCACCGGGCGATTGTTCGCGGTGTCGCTGCTGCCCGGCACGCCAGACCGGCTGGTACTCACCGCGAGCCGCCTGTGCGTGGACGAGGAGTCCTGGAACGGCGTGATCGACAGTCTCGTGGCCGCCTACGCGGCATCCAAGGAAGGCGCGACCCTGGCACCGGACGCCGACTTCAACGCTAGAAGTCGAGGCGGGCACTCATGGGTGTGGCGGCGGGCACGTCGCCCGCGGCGATCACCGTCCGCGCGACCGGAGTCAGCGCGCTGAACAACGCCTGCACTTCGTCGTCGTCGAGAGCATCGAACGCACGCAACGACAGTGCGTCGGTAGTGGTCTCGATCTCTTCCTTGAGGTCGCGGCCCTGCGGCGTCAATGCGCCACCGCCGTCCAGCAGGCCACGGTCGGCGAGGCTCTGGCGGCAGGCCTCCCACTCGGCGTCGTCGTAATGACGGGAACGCTTCATGAACTCCTCGGACACCGCGCTCGCCGCGGTATGAAAGACGTTCGATTCGCGCCCCGAGATCCCGGCCGCCACCAGCGCCGCGACGTGCCCGTCGCCGCGGTGCTCCCGCAGCAGCGTCGTCGCATGCCACAGCGCGGCGACCGGGTCCGACGGCACCGGCAGCGCGACGTTGGCCGCGAACAGCGCCCGCCCGCCGACCGGCGCCTCCCGTGCCGCGCGCATAGCCAATTCTGCTGCTGTACAGAGGTTTTCGTCTTCAGTGACGCCGCATCGGTGTAGGGCCGCGACGGCCGAGTCCTGGCGGGCGCGTAACGCGCGATCCGGCCCGGCGATCTGCCATGCGGCCGGCAGCGACCTGGCCACCCGCGCGTGCGCGAAGTTGTAGAACACCGCGGTCACGACCTCCGGCGGCACGGCGCCCAGCGGTGCCGAACGCGCAGCGAAGTACCCCATCCAGAATCCGCGATAACCCAATGCGTCCAGCGCCGCTCGAGCCTCGGGCGCGAAATAGGTCAGCGCATGGATCGGCTCGAAGCGGTCGTAGAAGTGCCTGGCGAGAGCGGGGGTTCTTTGCATACCTGCGTTGATAGCATCCAGAAACGCTTCGGAGGAGGCTCGGTGACGGGGGACGTGGAAGGCGAAGTCTTCGGGCGCTACCGGCTGCTCGAGGTGCTCCGCTGGGGCGGCACCGGCACGGTCTACCGGGCCCTGGACACGATGATGACCCGCGACGTGGCCATCAAGATGGTTCCCGCCGAGCCGGCGTACCAGGACCGGTTTCGGCAGGAGGTGGCTGCCGCTGCGCGCCTGAACAATCCGAACATCATCCCGGTCTACGAGGCCGGAGAAATCGACGGCCGTCTCTACCTGGTGATGCCCGTTGTCGACGGCGTCGACCTGCAGACCATCTTGCAGCGCGACGGGCCGATGAGCCCGGAGCTGGCCGTGCGGGTGATCGAGCAGGTTGCCGCGGCGCTGGAGGCCGGCCACAGCTGCGGGCTGACGCACGGTGACGTCAGCGCGGCGAACACCTTCGTGGTGGGCGGCGAGTTCGTCTATCTGCTGGATTTCGCTGCCACCGTGGACAGTTCGAGCCCGGGTGACCCGCGCGAAGACATCCGCGCCCTGGCCCGCGTCCTCCATCAGTGCCTGACCGGGCAGCCGCCCGGCACCGCCCACAACACCGTCCTTCCTGCCGGATTCGACGACGTGATCGCGCGCGGCATGGCCGAGGATCCAGACGAGTGCCATCCCACCGCTGGCGAGTTGGCCGTCGCGGCCCGAGCGGCTCTGGCGCCCGTGGTGACGAAGACGGCCGGGGACACGGAGTTCGGGCGGTACCGGCTGTTCGAGTTGCTCGGCGCCGGCGGTATGGGCTCGGTCTATCGGGCGCACGACACCTTGTTGGGCCGCGACGTGGCCGTCAAGGTCCTGCGACCGGAGCTGGCCGCGGAGCCCGGCTACCAGGAGCGTTTCCGGCGCGAGGCATATGCCGCGGGCCGGCTGGCCAATCCGCACATCATCCCGATCTACGAGGCCGGTGAGATCGACGGGCGCCTGTATCTGGTGATGCCGATCGTCGACGGCGTCGACCTGCACCACGTTCTCGACCATGCCGGGCCGATGAGTCCGCAGCAGGCGGTGCGCGTGGTCGAACAGGTTGCCGTGGCGCTGGATTCGGCACACAAGGCCGGGCTGGTGCATCGCGATGTCAAACCGTCGAACCTGCTGATGGTCGGCGAAGAATTCGTGTATCTGATCGATTTCGGGCTCGTGCACGAAGCATCCGCGGCCCGCCTGACGCGCACCGACATCGCCCCCGGAAGTCCGGCGTACATGGCTCCGGAGCGGTTCAAGGCCGGCACCATCGCCGACGCTCGGGCCGATGTCTACTCGCTGGCCTGCGTCCTCTACGAGTGCCTGACCGCGCGCCCGCCATTCAGCGGCGCCGGGATAGAGGGGCTGACCGCCGCGCATCTGTTCGGCGACCCACCCAGGCCCAGCAGCTCCGACCCGGCGATGCCCGCCGGGTTCGACGAGGTGATCGCGCGCGGCATGGCGAAGGACCCCGATGACCGATACCAGTCCGCGCCGGAACTGGCCGTCGCCGCCCGCGCGGCCCTCGCCACCAAACCCGCGGCGCCGGCCCAGGTCCCCGACGTACTCCATTCGACGCAGGATGCCCGCACGGTCCCATCCCCGACGCGCAGCCGCCGTCGCACCCTTGGGTTCGGTGCTGCCGCGGTCGTGGTCGCGCTCGTCGCCGGCATCGCATTCCTGGCGTTCACCAACAGATTTCCGTTCCGGTCGGAGACCGCACAGACCCAGGTCGTCCTGCCGTTCACCGGGCTCGACGGGCCGCTCGGGGTCGCGGTCGACGCCAACGGCAACGTCCTCGTCACCGACACCGGCAACAACCGGGTGGTGAAACTCGCCGCACGCTCCACCACCCAGACCGTCGAACCGTTCGCCGGCCTGAACCATCCGGGCGGAATAGCCGTCGACGAGCAGGGCAATCTTGCCGTCGCCGAGCCGGGGAACAACCGGGTGCTCGAACTCGCCGCGGGAACGACCAGCCCGACCGTGCTGCCGCTGACCGACCTGGCGGGGCCCGCTGGCGTGGCCATCTACACCCGCAAATCCGGCACCGACCGGATCGTCGTCGCCGACTCGGGGCACGACAGAGTACTGGCACTGGGCGGGGTTAATTCCAGTCAGCGGGAACTGCCCTTCACCGGGCTCAACGATCCCGCTGGAGTTGCCGTAGGCGCCGACGGTGGCCTGTTCGTCATCGACCGGGAGAACGAGCGGGTGCTGAGGCTGCCTTGGACGGGATCGGTGGCCACTGTGTTGCCGTACGCGGTCGGCCATCCGGATTTCGTCGCGGTCGACGACGTCGGCGACCTCTACGTGACAGACAGCCAGGCCAATCGCGTCGTCAAGCTCACCAAGGACACCTCCACGTCGATCACGTTGCCGTTCAACGGACTCAAGGGCCCGCAAGGAGTCGCGGTGGACTCTGCCGGAAATGTCTACGTCGTCGACACCGGGAACAATCGCGTGCTGAAATTGCCGCAGCGCTAGCGGGAGAACATCACCGCCCGCTTGACTTCCTGGATGGCCTTGGTCACCTGGATCCCGCGTGGGCAGCCCTCGGTGCAGTTGAACGTGGTGCGGCAGCGCCACACCCCGTCCACCTCGTTGAGGATGTCGAGGCGTTGTGCGGCGGCCTCGTCGCGGCTGTCGAAGATGAACCGGTGCGCATTCACGATCGCCGCCGGGCCGAAGTAACTGCCCTCGTACCAGAACACCGGGCAGCTCGTGGTGCAGCAGGCGCACAGGATGCACTTGGTGGTGTCGTCGTAGCGGGCGCGGTCGGTGGGGCTCTGAATGCGTTCGCGCGTAGGCGGATTGCCGGTGGTGATCAGGTAGGGCTTGATGGCCCGGTACGCGTCGAAGAACGGCTCCATGTCGACCACGAGGTCTTTTTCCACGGGCAGCCCGCGGATCGGCTCGACCGTGATGGTCAGCTGCTTGCCCGGCTTCTTGGGCAGCAGATCACGCATCAGCACCTTGCACGCCAACCGGTTCAGACCGTTGATGCGCATCGCGTCGGAACCGCACACGCCGTGCGCGCAGGAGCGCCGGAAGGTCAGCGTCCCGTCCAGATAGCCCTTGATGTAGAGCAGCAGGTTCAGCAACCGGTCGCTGGGCAGACACGGCACCCGGAAGCTCTGCCAGCCGCCGGTGGCCGCGTACTTGTCCGGGTCATCCGGGTTGAACCGGGCGATCTTGAGGGTGACCATCACCGCCCCCTCCGGAACGGGGGGCAGTGGCGGGTCCTGGGTCCCCGGGTTTTCGACCTCCGTGTCCACGCTCATCAGTACTTCCGCTCCTTCGGCTCGTAGCGGGTCTGCACGACGGGTTTGAAGTCCAGCCTGATATCGCTGAGCAGGTGGGTGCCCTCCTTATAGGCCATCGTGTGGCGCATGTAGTTGACGTCGTCGCGGTTCGGGTAGTCCTCACGGGCGTGGCCGCCGCGGGACTCCTTGCGGTTGAGCGCGCCGACCACGGTGACCTCGGCCAACTCCAGCAGGAAGCCCAGCTCGATAGCCTCCAGCAGGTCGCTGTTGAACCGTTTCCCTTTGTCGTGCACGGTGATTCGGGAGTACCGCTCCTTGAGGGCGTGGATGTCGGTGAGCGCCTGCTTCAGCGTCTCCTCGGTGCGGAACACCGCGGCATTGTTGTCCATCGACTGCTGCAGGGCGCTGCGGATGTCGGCGACGCGTTCGTTGCCGTGCTCGGACAGGATGTCGCGCACCCAGCCGACCACCATCGCGGCGGGGTCCGGCGGCATGTCGGCGAAGTCGTGGCCCTCGGCGTAATTCGCCGCGGCGATGCCGGCGCGGCGTCCGAAGACGTTGATGTCCAGCAACGAGTTGGTGCCCAGCCGGTTGGCGCCGTGCACCGAGACGCACGCGCACTCGCCGGCGGCGAACAGTCCCGGCACCGTATTGGTGTTGTCGCGCAACACCTGTCCGGTGACCGTCGTCGGGATGCCGCCCATGACGTAGTGACAGGTCGGGTAGACCGGCACCAGCTCGTGCACCGGGTCCACCCCCAGGTAGGTGCGGGCGAACTCGGTGATGTCGGGGAGCTTGGCCTCCAGCACGTCCTCTCCGAGGTGGCGGACGTCGATGTAGACGTAGTCCTTGTTGGGTCCGGCGCCGCGGCCCTCCAGCACCTCGAGCACCATCGAGCGGGCGACGATGTCGCGCGGCGCCAGGTCGACGATCGTCGGAGCGTAGCGCTCCATGAAGCGTTCGCCGTCGGCGTTGAGCAGCCGGCCGCCCTCACCGCGCACCGCCTCGGAGATCAGGATCCCCAGCCCGGCCAGCCCGGTCGGGTGAAACTGGTGAAACTCCATGTCCTCCAAGGGAAGTCCCTTGCGGAACACGATGCCGATGCCGTCACCGGTCAGTGTGTGCGCGTTGGAGGTGGTCTTGTACATCCGGCCGGAGCCGCCGGTGGCCAGCACGATCGCCTTGGCGTGGAAGACGTGGATGGCGCCGGTGGCCAATTCATAGGCCACTACCCCGGTGGCCACCGGGCCGGTCGGGGTCTGGGTGAGAGCCAGGTCCAGCGCGTAGAACTCGTTGAAGAACTGCACGTCGTGCTTGACGCAGTTCTGGTACAGCGTCTGCAGGATCATGTGGCCGGTGCGGTCGGCCGCGTAACAGGCCCGGCGCACCGGAGCCTTGCCGTGGTCGCGGGTATGGCCGCCGAACCGGCGCTGGTCGATGCGGCCCTCGGGGGTCCGGTTGAACGGCATCCCCATCTTCTCCAGATCGAGGACGGCGTCGATCGCCTCCTTGCACATGATCTCCACGGCGTCCTGGTCGGCGAGATAGTCGCCGCCCTTGACGGTGTCGAACGTGTGCCACTCCCAGTTGTCCTCTTCGACGTTGGCCAGTGCGGCGCACATGCCGCCCTGTGCCGCGCCGGTGTGGCTGCGGGTCGGATAGAGCTTGGTGAGCACCGCCGTGCGCACCCTCGGACCGGCTTCCACGGCGGCGCGCATCCCGGCACCGCCGGCGCCGACGATCACCACGTCATATCGGTGTTGTTCGATCACCGCTCACCTTTCAACAAGGTCTGTTACGAAACGTTGGGGTTGAACGTCATCAACACGTAAGTCCCGAGCATCAGCGTGAACACCATCGACACCGTCAGCAGCGCGTTCAGCCAGAATCGGGTGATGTTCTTGCGGCTGTAGTCATCGATGATGGTGCGAATCCCGTTGCCGCCGTGCAGCTGTGCCAGCCATAGCAGCAGCAGGTCCCACACCTGCCAGAACGGCGAGGCCCACCGCTGCGCCACGTAGTTGAAGTCGATGCGGTACACGCCGTTGTCCCACATCAGCATGATGAACAGGTGGCCGATGGCCAGGAAGACCAGCGCGATGCCGGAGAACCGCATGAACAGCCAGGCGAACTTCTCGAAGTTCGGGATGCCGGCACGGCGGCGCGGCGAACGAGGGTTGTCCAGGCTGGCCGGCCGGTAGTAGGCGCGCTGCTGCACCGGTGCGGTCTGACCGGGTCCGAGTTGCAGGTCGGGGCTGCTCATTTGAAGTGCTCCCACATGTGGATACCGGTCACCACGCCGGCCATCACCAGCATGATCAGGAACGTCACGGCGACGATCCACAACATCCGCCGCTGGTAGCGGGGGCCCTCGGACCAGAAGTCGATCAGGATGACCCTGATCCCGTTGAGCGCGTGGAAGCCCACGGCGGCCACCAGTCCGTACTCCATGAGTCCGACGATGGGCGTCTTGTAGTCCGCCAGCACCGTGTTGTAGGCCTGTGGGCTGACCCGCAGCACCGCCGAGTCCAGGACGTGGACGAACAGGAAGAAGAAGATGGTGGCCCCGCTGATGCGGTGCAACACCCACGCCCACATGCCGGGGTCGCCGCGATAAAGAGTCCGCGGTGGCTTGCGCTTGCGTGTCGATTCCGAAACCGGCGGATCCGTGGTTGCCGTCTTCGAGACCACCTGAATACTCACCTCATTCACGCCGTTGGGAAACCGGCTGATCAAACGCATAAACCGGTAATCGCGAGCTTAGCTCGGCGGAGGTTGCCCGCGGTAGCGCCACGATGTGATCCGCGTCCTGTCTTGCGCGGCGGGCTAGGGTGGGCTGGTCGGGTCAGCTCAACTGCGGGCGGGGATGCGAATGGCTGAAGTTGATTGGAATGTGCTGCGGGACAAGGCAATCGCTGCTTCGGCTGACGCCTACGCGCCGTATTCGCGGTTCCCGGTTGGTGCGGCGGCCCTGGTCGATGACGGTCGGATCGTGACCGGATGCAATGTGGAAAATGTCTCATATGGACTTGGTCTGTGCGCCGAGTGCGGTGTCGTGTGCGCATTGCACGCCGGCGGTGGCGGCCGGTTGCTGGCGCTCGCGTGCGTGGACTCCGGCGGTGCGCCGCTGATGCCGTGCGGCAGATGCCGTCAGGTGCTGCTCGAACACGGCGGCCCGGAGATGTTGATCGACCATCCCGGCGGGGCGCGATCACTCGGTGAGTTGCTGCCCGACGCCTTCGGTCCCCATGACCTTTTTCGGGAATCTCGTTGACTGACAACGCATTCGATGCGCCCACCGTGATCCGCACCAAGCGGGACGGCGGCCGGCTGTCTGACGCCGCGATCGATTGGGTGATCGACGCGTACACCGAGGGCACGGTTGCGCCCGAGCAGATGTCGGCCCTGTTGATGGCGATCTTCCTGCGCGGGATGGACCGTGACGAGATCGCCCGGTGGACCGCGGCCATGCTGGCCTCGGGTCCGCGAATGGATTTCACCGACCTCGGTCTGCCGACCGTCGACAAGCACTCCACCGGTGGAGTCGGCGACAAGATCACGCTGCCCGTGGTGCCCGTCGTCGCGGCCTGCGGCGCCGCGGTTCCGCAGGCGGCCGGGCGCGGACTGGGCCACGCCGGCGGCACCCTGGACAAGCTGGAATCCATCCCGGGCTTCAGTGCGAACCTGTCCAACCAGCGGCTGCGCGAACAACTTTGCGACGTCGGCGCCGCCATCTTCGCGGCCGGTGAGCTGGCGCCGGCCGACGCCAAGCTGTACGCGCTGCGCGACATCACCGGCACCGTCGAGTCGCTGCCGTTGATCGCGAGTTCGATCATGAGCAAGAAGCTGGCCGAGGGCGCCGGAGCGTTGGTGCTCGACGTCAAGGTCGGCTCGGGTGCATATCTCAAGCCGGAAGCGCGCTCCCGCGAGCTGGCGCACACCATGGTCGAGCTGGGCATCGCGCACGGGGTGCCGACCCGCGCGCTGCTCACCGACATGGAGTGCCCGCTGGGCCGGGCCGTCGGCAACTCGGTGGAGGTGCAGGAGTCGCTCGAGGTGCTGGCCGGCGGCGGGCCGTCCGACGTGGTGGAGCTGACCCTGCGGTTGGCCGCGGAGATGCTGGAGCTGGCCGGGGTCGACGGTGTCGACCCGGCGCAGACGTTGCACGACGGCACCGCGATGGACCGGTTCGCCCGGCTGGTGGCCGCCCAGGGCGGTGATTTGTCGAAACCGTTGCCGATTGGTGGGTATTCGGAAACCGTGACGGCCGCCCGGGGCGGCACAATGGGCGACATCGACGCGATGGCAGTGGGGCTGGCGGCATGGCGCCTCGGAGCGGGCAGATCCCGGCCGGGGGCGCGGGTGCAGCACGGGGCGGGCATCACGATCCATCGGCGTCCGGGGGAGCCGGTCGCAGCGGGCGAGGTGTTGTTCACGCTCTACACCGAGACACCGGAGCGTCTGAGTCCCGCGCTGGCGGAATTGGACGGTGCCTTCACCGTGGGAGACGACGCGCCCGCGCGCAGGCCGTTGATTATCGATCGGATCACGCGATGAACCTGAGCCTCGAACAGATTCAGCAGGCGCCCAAGGCGCTGCTGCACGACCACCTGGACGGCGGACTGCGCCCGTCCACCGTGCTGGAGATCGCCGGCGAGGTGGGTTACGACGAGTTGCCGGCGACTGATGCCGAGGAGTTGGCGACGTGGTTCCGTACCCGCTCGCACAGCGGTTCTCTGGAGCGCTACCTCGAGCCGTTCTCGCACACCGTGGCGGTGATGCAGACGCCGGAAGCGCTGTACCGGGTCGCCTACGAATGTGTGGAGGATCTGGCCGCGGACGCGGTGGTGTACGCCGAAATCCGGTTCGCCCCCGAGTTGCACATCAACCGCGGGCTGTCGTTCGACGACGTCGTCGACGCGGTGCTGGCCGGATTCGCCGCGGGGGAGCAGGCGTGCTCGGCAGCGGGCACCCCGATCAAGGTGCGCTGCCTGGTCACCGCGATGCGGCATGCGGCGATGTCGCGGGAGATCGCCGAGCTGGCGGTCAGGTTCCGCGACAAGGGTGTGGTCGGATTCGACATCGCCGGCGCCGAGGCCGGGTACCCGCCCACCCGGCACCTCGATGCCTTCGAATACATGCGGGACCACAACGCGCGCTTCACAATTCACGCGGGTGAGGCGTTCGGCCTGCCGTCCATTCACGAGGCGATCGCGTTCTGTGGCGCCGACCGGCTGGGTCACGGGGTGCGCATCGTCGACGACATCCAGGTCGACCCGGACGGTGACGTGACGTTGGGCCGGCTCGCGGCGATCGTGCGGGACAAGCGAGTTCCGCTGGAGTTGTGCCCGAGCTCCAACGTGCAGACCGGCGCGGTGGCCAGCATCGCCGAGCATCCGTTCGATCTGTTGGCGCGCAGTCGTTTTCGGGTGACCGTCAACACCGACAACCGGCTGATGAGCGACACCACGATGAGTCAGGAGATGCACCGGCTGGTGGAGGCGTTCGGCTACGGCTGGACCGATCTGCAGCGCTTCACGATCAACGCGATGAAGTCGGCGTTCATCCACTTCGACGAGCGGCTGGCCATAATCGACGAGGTGATCAAGCCGCGGTATGCGGTGCTGATCGGGTAGGTGTCGGATCGGCGCGCGCCGCGCTCTTTCGACTTTGAATGCAGGTACACGTTTTTCGGCGTGTCGTGTGTGTGGTGTCAGTGTCGCGAGGTCCCGCGGCTCGTGGCAGTCCTGACCCCGCGCCCCGTGACACCGGCTGCGCTCGCTGTGCCGTTGGCACCGCGAGGCCCTGGGCAGGCGCCGGGCCAACGGTGGCATGCCACCCCGTGCCGCCCACTCCGCCGGCGCTGAATATGCCGGGCCTGGCCGCCGGCGCCACCGTAGCCGTTGCCCCCGCCGCCGCCCGTCAGGCCCATGAGCAGCCCGCAGGACCCGCCGACTCCACCGATACCGCCGACGCAACCGTCGATGCCGCCGGGCGCGCCAGCGCCGCCATTGGCTGCCAGCAACCCCCCGGTACCGCCGGTACCGCCGTTGCCAGCTACCTCTCACCCCCCGACAGTGCGAATTCAGCGGAATTGAATGATCGCCGGCAAGAGCGATAAGGACTTGGTGATATTGGAGGGGCAGATGACGGCGTCAGGCGCGCCGGACGGCCTCCTGCGCGAGTTGCACTCGCGAGTTGAACCCGAGTTTCGTGTAGACGTGGGTGAGGTGGGTCTGCACCGTGCGCGGTGAAACAAACAGCCGTTCGGCGATGTCCCGGTTCGAAAGTCCTTCGCCCACAAGGCGCACCACGTCGAGTTCCGCCCGAGTCAGAGACGGCCAGCCACTGGTTGCGCGTCTGCGTTCAACCCGGTTGCGTTGCGCGTGGGTTATCGCATCGGCAGTGGAGAGGGCGGCGCCCTCAGCCCAGGCGGCCGCCATCTCGTTGTCGCTCATCGCCGAGCGCAGGACGTTCACAGACGCGTCGTAGTTGCCGTCGTAAACCTTGAGACGTACCGAGCCCGTGCGAACTCGGTGCGCCTCAGCCGCACCGAACAACCGGGCGGCCTCGCGATAGTTGCCGTCGTCGACGGCCAGGCACGCCAGGCATTCCAGGACGTCCGGAACACCACCGTGGGCACCGACTTCGGCGGCACACGAGAGCGCGTCGTATGCGTCGCGCCTCGCTTGTCCGGGCTCCTTCTGCGCGATCGCGATGCGGCACCGGGTGGTCAGCGCCAGGGACCGGTGCCAGCCCGACGCCGATTCCACACCTTCCTCGACAGATTGCCGCGCGCCGGCGGTGTCTCCGCTCGCGAGCTGGACCTGAGCCTTGAAGGCACGCCAGAAATTGGCGGACTGGGGTTGGACATTGAAATTTTGCCAGACTTTTTCGTCCGCCTCTCGCGCCGTGCCGACGTCACCGTCGGCGAGCGCGGTCAGAGCCAGCGTCGAATAGCCAAGTCCCACAAAGTATTCGCCGGTGGCACTTTCGATGGCGGCCGCACTGGCCGCGCGCGCGGCACTCACGTCGCCCTGGTAGGCGAGCGCATCGCCCAGGCCCTTGAGACCTAGCGAGGTGAAAACATCCGCGTCGGGCCCGTCCTCGACCAGCGCACCGAACTGCGCGACCGCGCCGGCCAGGTCGCCCCGCCACAGCTGCGCGTAGGCCACCGCCAACCGGCACTGACGCGAGCCGATGCGGTCACCGATCAGGTCGCAGAGGTCACGCCCTTCGCGGCCAAGAGCATGCGCTGCGTTCGCGTCCCCGGCTACTATCGCGGCGCTGCTCTGCCAACTGAGGATCTGGCTGAGCCGCCAGCGATCACCCAGAGCACGGGCAAGCTGGGCCGCCTCGGCGAAGTAGTGCTGGACCGTCTGCGTCTGATAGTTGAAACCGGCGGTCAGACCGCAGGCGGTGAGAGCACGGGCGGTCAGTGCCGGGTCGCCAACGTCGCGGGCGAGCTTCAGCGCTTGCTGGGCATCCTCGATGCTGGGGGTCGCGTCGATGAACATCTTGAGTACGGCCTTGTCGGCCAGTGCTCGCGCCCACACCGCGGCATCGATTTCGACGCCGTCACTCTCTGCCTGTGCGACAAGCGATTCGAACCAGTCGCGACCCTCGGAGATGTGCCCCCGGACAAGCCACAGCTGCTGCAGCGACGACGCCATCATCAACGCCGATTCGAATCCAGAGTTGTCCCGATACCAGGCCAGGGCGGCGCGCAGGTTGTCGATCTCGGTCTCGATGCCGTCCAGCAGTTGTAGGTAGTCGTTACGGCCGGGACTGTCCAGCACCGCCGCCATGGCCAGGTAGTGCGTGGCGTGACGCCTGCGCGTGGTTTCGACTTCCCCGGCCTCGGCCAATCGCTCCATCGCGAACTCACCGATTCCCTCGAACCGCCGATAACGCGTGCCGCCGGGTGAACTGTCCGCCGCCACCAACGACTTGTCGACCAGCGATGACAGGCCGTCGAGCACCTGATAGCGCGGCATGTCCCCGAAGCCGACAACCGCGTGTGCCGCATCGAGTCCGAAGGGCCCGACAAACACCCCCAACCTCCGGAACAGCACTTGCTCTGACTCGCTCAGTAATTCGTGCGACCACGCGATGGATGCGCGCAGAGTCTGGTGGCGGCGCAGCCCCGTGCGGGCGCCGCCGGTGAGCAGCCGGATCTTGTCGTCCAGGCCCGCCCTGATTTCCGGCAGCGACAGCGAGCGAACCCGCGCGGCCGCAAGCTCGATGCCTAGTGGCATCCCGTCTAACCGTCGGCAGATCTCGCTCACCAGGTTCGCGTTGTCATCGGCGATCCCGAAATTCGGCCGGGCCGAACGGGCGCGGTCGACGAAGAAGGCGATCGCATCGTCCTCGTAGCACAGCGCCGGCACCCGCCAGGTCACCTCGCCGGCCACCGCGAGTGGCTCACGACTGGTGGCCAGCATTGTCACGCCGGGGCAGGATCGCAGTAGTGCGCCGATCCGCCGGGCGGCGCTGTCCAGCAGATGCTCGCAGTTGTCGAGCACGATCAGCACACGGCGCTGGCCAAGGTGACGTAGTACCGCTTCGTCCACCGAGCGACCAGGCTTGTCCGCGACTCCCAGCGCCCGGGTCACGGCCGCCGGTGCGAAGTCGGCGCTGGTGACTGGCTCGAGGTCGACGTAGTACAAGCCGTCCGGAAACACAGGCCTTAGCTGGGTTGCGACCCGAACGGCAAGTCTGCTCTTCCCGATACCGCCCCCGCCGATCAGCGTCACCAGCCGGTTGTCGCGGAGGATCTCGGTCACCTCGGCGATCTCGCGGCGGCGGCCCACGAAATTGGTCAGGTGGACCGGCAGAGCTGCTGCCACGCCGCCGTGTGTCGTGCACAGCGGTGGGAACTCGTTCTGCAACTCGGGGTGGCACAGCTGGTGTACCTGTTCCGGGCGCGCCAGGTCCCGTAGCTGATGTGCGCCGCAGTCGCTCAGCCAGGTCTTGGCCGGCAACTGGTCGGCCACGACGTCGGCGGTGGTGGCCGAGAGCAAAGTCTGCCCGCCGTGCGCCAGGGCACACAACCGGCTCGCACGAGTGATCGTGGTGCCGACGTAGCTCGTGGCGTCGTCGCTGAGGCGCACATCGCCGGTGTGTAAGCCGATGGGCAACCGAATGGGGTCGAGTCGCGTCAACTGCAATTGCAGCGCGCATGCCAGCGCGGCTCCGGCACCCCCGAAAGCGATCACGAAACTCTCGCCATCGAAATGCCCGTCGGGCTGGACCCGGACACCGCCGTGGGTGGCGGCGGCTTCAGAAAGGAGGCGGTCCAGCAGCATGAATTCGGGCGTTCCCGAGTCAGTCGGGATCGGCCTCCCGGCCGCGCCCTGGATGCCGGCTACCAGCAGCGTCACTGTCCCGGTCAGCAACACGCGCTCACGCTCCCTTTGGCCCTCAGCAAAGAGGGGTGGATCTCGCTCATGCTAGCCAGCGTTCACCCACTTCAAGCAAGGGATCTAAGCGGAAGTACGTAGAGATGATCCGCGGGCCCGCGAAATCTACGACCCGCCCCTGTCCGGCTTTACGTATTTCGGACGATGCCCGCGGACGGCCTAACGGGCGACAGTTGGTCCATCGAACTTCTCGACCCCCACAACCGAAGGGAAATACCCATGAGCAAGATCCGCACCCGCGCCATCGCCATCCTCGGCCTGGACGGTGAAGGCCCGAGTCAGAAGCGCGCCGCCAGGCGTCAGACCCAGCCGAGGCGCTACGCGTTCCTCGAGTCCTCGAGCATGTCCCGCGCCATGGACCGTCTCTGAATAGCATCACGGTGTGCTTCCCGACCGCATCCGCACCGACGAGGCGCAACTCCATCTTCTGCCCGACGGCCGCACGTTGGCCTACCAGGAGTGGGGCGACGCCACCGGATATCCCACGTTCTACTTCCACGGCACGCCGAGCTCCCGACTGGAGGGTGTGTTCGCCGACGGTGCAGCCAAGCGGAACGGGTTCCGGCTGATTGCGGCCGACCGCCCCGGATTCGGGCGGTCGACCTTTCAGCCGGGTCGCGCATTCTCCGATTGGCCGGCCGACGTCTGCGAGCTGGCCGACGCATTGGGCGTGGACCAATTCGGTGTCGTCGGGCATTCCGGAGCCGGGCCGCACCTGTTCGCCTGCGGTGCCCTGATACCGCCGACGCGGCTTCGATTCATCGGCGCGTTTGGACCTTGGGGTCCACTGGCGACGCCGGAGATCGTCGGTGCCTTGAGCCCGCAGGACCGTGTTTATCGCGGTCTTGCGCGGCTGGGATCCTGGCCTTTCGACGCCGCATTCGTGCCGCTGGGCTGGTGCGCAAAGTACTGGCCGGGTTTGTTCTGCCGGCTTCTGACGGCGTGGGTTCCCGACCCAGAGCGTCGAAAGTTGCGGGACGACCTCTTCGCGCGGCAGTTCCGCGCATCTCAGCTCGAAGCCTTCCGGCAGGGTGGCCGGGGCGGTGCCTATGAGTCGTTTCTCGACTATCAGCCTTGGACATTCCGGGTGGAAGAGATCGCGGTGCCTACCCACATTTGGCAGGGCGACTGCGACTCATTTATCCCGCACGCTATGGGCCGTTACCTTGAACGCGCGATTCCCCACGTGGATCTGCACTGGTCGGCGGGCAAGGACCACTTCGATATCGAGGACTGGGACGCTATTTTTGCGGCCTGCGCGGCCGATATCTAGGTAAGCCCGAAAAGTGAACCCAGGAATGCGACCGGCAGCCACAAGGCCAGCGCTGCGTAGATCGGGATGAGCAACAGGAAGCCGAGATAGTAGAGATACGACAGCGTTTGCCAGAACAGCCCCGTCACCGTGCTGACCAATGACGAGAAGATCTGATCCAGGGTGGGGATGCCGGCGGCGGCGGGCGCCAGCACCGACACGTTGGCGGCTTCCACGCTGGCGTAGCTGTTCGCCGCCGCGGTGAGGTGTTGGACGAACTGTTGGGAATACGCCGCGGCCTGATCCGCGGCGTACTGATAGTCCTGGCCGAAGCGTGAGAACAGCTGTGCGACGGCGGCGGAGACCTCGTCCGCGGCCGCGGGAGGCAGCGCCTGCGTTGATGCCGCCGCCGTCCCGCTCGCTGATTCGAGCACCCCGCCAATGGACGTCACCTGCGTTGCGGCCTGGGCAAGCAGATCCGGCACGGCGACGACCGCGGACATGGCGACCATGGAAGCAGGGGCGAGGTGCCGGCGGCAAGCAGTGCTCGAATGAGCTACCCAGTCGTGTTAGGACCGTCACCGTCTCGAGACTTCACAAGTTGTAGGGCGGGAATATCGACACTCCGTTGTACGCAAGTAAAGCGAACGATGCGATGAGGAAGATTGTGAAGAACAAGGCGAACGGAGCCATCACTATGAGAACCGGCAGACCGAGCATCGCGCCGAGTATCTGCGAAAAAGGCTGCGGCAAGGAGGCGATCCACGCCGAAAATTGATAGTACGAGGTGAGGCCGCTGTCGACCAACCGGCCGACGATCTCTAAGGGCACCTGCAGCAGCGAATTGGTGTTGACCGCTTCGGCACCGGCGTAGGAGCCGGCTGCCGCGGTCATCGTGTGCACGAATTGGTCGTGATACTCCGATGCCTGAGCAGCCACCTTCTGAAAATCCTCGGCGTGCTGAGCAAACAAGTTTGTGATACCCGCCGACACCTCGTCGGCCGCCGCCGGCAGCAACGTGCGCGTCGGGGCCGCGGCTTGCAGCCGGGCCGCGTGGATGGTGGTGTCGATGGCAGTCAGATCCGTTGCCGCCTGGACAATCGACTCAGGTGTGACGATCACGGGATTATCGTGACGCCGGACGCTACGGGTTGTCTTGCGTAGTCGACTACTTAAACCGCTGGGCTTTACGGCGCTATTCGCGCCTTAGCCGCGACGCTCACGCTGAACGTCGTCGCCGGCTCTCGGCGCTATTCGCGCCTCAGCCGCGACTCCACGAACGATTCCAACTTCTCCCACGCCCGGACCGCCGTGGCGTACGGCCCGGCCGGCTTGCTTTCCGAATCGGGCTCGAGCACGTAGGCGATCAGTTTGCCCAGCGGCTTGCCCTTGTCCAGGGCCTTGTCGACAGTGCTCTCTTCGGAGTAGTCACCGATGTCGCGCAGCAGTTCGACGGCGAGTTCGAGCTGTTCCCGATCCACCGCCTCCGGCCCGTCGGCGAAGTCGTCGGCCAGCCCGCTGAGCACGTAGACGTTCTCGTCGGTGATATCGATCTTGAGCGAGCCGTCGGTGGCCGCGGTGCGGATGTCGTCGTAGGTCGCCAGGTCCGACAGGTCGTGGTCGTGCTCATCGGCAAGGTAGCGGGCCAGCGCCCGCTCTGAGCTGAATACGCTGATGCGCCCGTTGCGGCCCAGGAAGATCGGCCGGTCGTCGAGGTAGCAGCGCAGCGTGTAGAACGTGCCGGCCCCAGTCATGATCCGGACCGGGTCGATGCCGACCTGCGCCCAGAAGTCCTCGTCGCTGCCCAGCACGACGGTGTCGCCCTCGGCACGCTCGTCCTCGACTTCGTCTTCGTCTTCGTCTTCGTCCTTGTCCTCGTCGTCCTCGTCGTCCTCGTCGTCCTCGTCGGCTTCCTCAGCGGCCTCCTCGGCGCCCTCGTCCGACTCGTCCGTCTCCTCGGGCTCGTCTTCTTCCTCGAGTTCCTCGTCGAGTTCCTCTTCAGCCTGCTTCGACAGCTTCTCGTCCACGTCGGGTGTGCTGACCACGTCGTCGATGGCCTTCAGCACGTCGTCCCAGCTGCGGCCGATGATCTCGGCGATGGCGTCCCACCGCTTCTGGCCCGCCCTGCCGGTGAAGTGATCGATGCCACCGGAGACGGTGCCCAGGGTCGGGTTGCCGTTGAAGAACTTCGAGATCGCCGGCAACTCGCACACCGACCCGATGGACGACACGATCGCCAGTGTCCCGGCCAGCGCGGCCACCGACTCCTCGGTGGGCTTTTCGGCGACCAGTTCCTCCACGGCGACCAGGTCGAACCGCTTGTCGTCGGCCGGGTCCAGCTTGTGCGCGTTGGCCTCGGTGATGTCCGCCCACGCCGGGTGGTCGACCAGATCGTTGTCGTCGTTGCCGCGGACGAAGGCGGTCAGGTCGGCCACGCTGTCGAAAACGTAGAGGTCTTCGTCCTTGCCGAGGAACGCCTCCCACTCGTCGCCGGAGTCGCGCCAGCGGGGCGCCCACAGCGTGTAGCGGTCGCCTTCGGACAGGCTCAGGCGGATGGGCACGAGGTCAGCAGCCATGCGGCACACAATAGCGACCCGGCCTGTTGACGCTTACCCGCCCCAAATAGTTGCGATGGCCGGAGCAGTTGCCGCGTAACCCGTTTTGGGCAGCCCGTACATCTCCTCCAGCGTGGACAGCACGTTGTAGTGGCTGATGGTTTCGTTGTAGCTGCCGGGCTGCACGTGCGCCCCGTAGAACACGGTCGGAATCTGATTGCGCGGTCCGCCGTCGTCTTCGTCCCAGGTGAGGATGAGCAGGCTGTTGTTGGCCCGGGCCCAGTTGGCGTACGCCGACATCCGGCTGTTGAGCCAGGCATCGCCCTGGGCGATCGAGCCGTCGTGCATGTTGTTGTCGTTGTTCGGGATCACGAACGACACCGTCGGCAGGCTCGCGTAGTTCCCGGGGCCCGGGAAGGTGGAGAAGGGCACCGAGACGCTGGGCGGGACGTTGCTGAAGTTCACCCACGGCACGTGCTTGCGCGCGTACTTGCCCGCGCTGCATGCCGTCGAGCCGACCGCGGGCAGATCCTCGGAGTAGCCGCCGAACGTATGCCCGGTGGCCAGCAACTCGGACGCGAGGTTCGGTTGGGCGCCGACGTCCACCGGGCAACTGTCCTTGGTGAGCCCGAAGGTGTTGCCGGCGAACAGTGCCAGGTAATTCGGTTCGCTGGGATGTGTCTCGGCGAACGATTGCGCCATCATGGCCCCGCCGGCGGCCAGCGCGTTGATCCACGGCGCCGCCTTGTTGCCGATGATGTTGGCCTGCGAGCGGTTCTCCTCGATCACGATCACGACGTGCGCATACGCCGGCAGCGTCGCGGCGGCCAGCGCCACCCGGGGCGCCGGCAGCACCGCCACGCTCAGAGTCAGGGCGCAGAAAGCCCTGGTCAAGTGCCGTCGCAGACCCCGCATGCCGGGAGTATAGGTGCGCTCGGGACCCGCGGAGCGAACGAAAATGCGCGTGTCAGCAGGCCTGAATCCGATTGTTATATAGGGTCACTTGCCGTGGACGTCCATGTCATCGACCACCCGCTGGCGGCGGCCCGGCTTACCGTGCTGCGCGACGAGCGCACCGACAACGCCGGCTTCCGGACCGCCCTGCGTGAGCTGACGTTGATGCTCGTCTACGAGGCCACCCGCGACGCCCCCACCGAGCCGGTGCAGATCCGCACGCCGGTCGGCGACACCGTCGGGGTGCGGCTGGCCAGGCCGCCGCTGCTGGTGCCCGTGCTGCGGGCCGGGTTGGGCATGGTCAACGAGGCGCACGGGGTGCTGCGCGAGGCGCACGTCGGGTTCGTCGGCATCGCCCGAGACGAGCACACCCATCAGCCCGTTCCCTACCTGGAATCGCTGCCCGACGACCTGACCGACCTGCCGGTGATGATCCTGGACCCCATGCTGGCCACCGGAGGGTCGATGGTCTACACCATCGGCCTGTTGTTGTCGCGCGGTGCCACCGACATCACGGTGCTGTGCGTGTGCGTGGCGCCGGAGGGTATCGCCGCGGTCGAGAAGGTGGCGCCCAGCGCGCGGTTGTTCACCGCGGCGATCGACGAGGGGCTCAACGAGACGGCGTTCATCGTGCCCGGCCTGGGTGACGCCGGAGACCGGCAGTTCGGGCCGCGCTAGCGGCGATCGCAAGCCCGGCGCAGCCGGGCGCTGGCGGACCTCCCGCTTGCGGGGGACGGATCGCCGCCATGGGCTACCACTCACCACTGCCGGATCTGCGCGACCAACGCCCCGGACAGCGCGCGGGCCCGTTGCCGCGCGGCCACCAGGTCACCGTGCACCGCACACCGGACTTCCAGGTAGCACTTCAGTTTCGGTTCGGTGCCCGACGGTCTCACCACCACCCGTACCGACGTGTCGTCGTCGCCGCCGTGCAGGATCAGCGCGTCGGCGATGTCGGTATGGGACGCGGCGAAGCCTCCCAATAGGTCCGGCGGATCGGCGCGAAGCCTCCGCAACACCGCGGCCGCCTCGTCCGGGTCGGCGACGCGGCGGGGCACCGCGGCAACCTCGTGCACGCCGTAGCGACGGGCGAGATCGTCGAGCACGTCGGACACCGGGCGGCCGCGCAATGAGGCCACCAGGTCGCACATCAACACCGCGGCGCTGATGCCGTCCTTGTCCCGGACGGCCTGGGGGTCGACGCAGTGTCCGATCGCCTCCTCATACGCGTAAACGAGCGTCCCGGGTCGCTCGGCGTCGGCGCGCGCCAGCCATTTGAATCCGGTGAGGGTCTCGACGTGCACCGCGCCGTGCTGCGCGGCGATCGCGGCCAGCATGCGGGACG
Organism: Mycobacterium sp. TY814; assembly: GCF_030755175.1. Classification (NCBI taxonomy): domain Bacteria; kingdom Bacillati; phylum Actinomycetota; class Actinomycetes; order Mycobacteriales; family Mycobacteriaceae; genus Mycobacterium; species Mycobacterium sp. TY814. Next base: position 1,681,301 of record NZ_JAUFRY010000001.1, on the reverse strand, counting down.
ACACCACCGTGCTGGCCACCGTCCGGGGGCGGCGCGCGGGCTGCGACAGGATGTAATCGCCTAGCAGCCAACCGGTTTCGTCGCCCGACAGCATCCGCCACCCGTCCTGCGCGGGGATCCCCACGGCACAACGGTCGGCGTCGGGGTCCAGCGCGATGGCCACGTCGGCGTCGACGTCGGCAGCCAGGGCGAGCAGTGCGTCGGCGGCACCGGGTTCCTCGGGGTTGGGGAACGCGACGGTGGGGAAATCGGGGTCGGGCGCGAACTGCGCGTCGACCACGTGCACGTCGTCGACACCGGCCCGGTGCAGCGTCTGCACGGCGAGCGCGCCACCCACCCCGTGCATCGCGGTCAGCGCCACCCGGACCGAACCCGTGCCGCGCCGCACCGCCGCCGCGCGACGGACGTACTGCTCGATGAGATCGGTTTCGGCGGGTGCGACGGGGATCCGCGCGATCTCATCGGCCGGCGGAGCCTGCGCCATGGCGGCCTCGATCTGGCGGTCGGTGGGGGAGACGATCTGGATACCGCCGTCGAGATACACCTTGTAGCCGTTGTCGCCGGCGGGATTGTGTGACGCGGTGACCTGGACGCCGGCTGCCGCTCCGGTGGCGCGCACCGCGAACGCCACCACCGGCGTGGGTACCGGAACGGGAAACAGCAGTACCGAAAACCCAAGTGCGGCAAGAACTTCAGCGGCCCCCGTAGCGAAGGAGGCCGAGCCGTGCCGGGCGTCGCGCCCGACGACCACCGTCGTGGACGGCTCCAGTACCCGGCTCAGCGCCCAGGTCGCCCGCAACACCACGGCCAGGTTCATCGCGTCCGGCCCGCCGCGCACCGGCCCCCGCAGGCCCGCGGTGCCGAAGGTCAGCGGGTGCGCGAACCGTGCGGCGAGCTCAGCCGGATCCAGCGCGGCAAGCTCGGCCGCGGTATGCGGGTCGGGGTCGTGGGCGATCCAATCCTCGGGCGTCACGGGTCAGAACCGGGCGATCACGTCGGCCAGCAACGATCCCATCCGCGCCGCGGACGCGGCCCCCGCGGCCAGCACCTCCGCGTGGCTCAGCGGCTCGCCGGTGATCCCGGCCGCCAGGTTCGTCACCAGCGACACCCCCAGCACTTCGGCACCGGCCGCCCGCGCCGCGATGGTCTCGTGCACCGTCGACATCCCCACCAGGTCGGCGCCCAGCACCCGTAGCATGCGGATCTCCGCCGGCGTCTCGTAATGCGGGCCCGGCAGGCCGGCGTACACGCCCTCGGCAAGCTCCGGGTCGCAGGCGCGGGCCAGCGCGCGCAGGCGCGGCGCGTAGGCGTCGGTCAGATCGACGAACTGCGCGCCCACCAGGGGGGAACGCGCGGTGAGGTTGAGGTGGTCACTGATCAGCACCGGCTGTCCCACCGCCATGTCGGTACGCAACCCGCCTGCCGCGTTGGTGAGCACGACGACCTGCGCGCCCGCCGCGCAGGCTGTCCGAACGGGGTGCACCACGTGTTGCAGGTCGTGTCCTTCGTAGGCGTGGATGCGTCCGGCCATCACCAGCACCCGGTGCGCGCCGACCGGTACCGACAAGATCTCGCCGCTGTGCCCCTCGGCCCTGGGTGGCGCGAATCCGGGAACATCGGCCTGGGCCAGCACGGTGGTCGGGGAGCCCAGGGCGGCCACCGCCGGCGACCATCCCGAGCCCAGCACCACGGCGACGTCGTGTGTCACCACACCGGTGCGTTCGGCGATGACGGCCGCTGCCTGCGCGGCGAGTTCGCTGGTCACACTGGGCGAGAGTACTTGCTCGGGCACCGCTGCCCGGCGTGTGTGATGATCTGCCTTGTGCGGCATCACAAATCGTCTTCAATTTTCGCCGCGGCCGTCGTGCTGGCCTTCGGAGCTCTGCTCGGCGGCCCGGTCCCGACGGCGGGCGCCGATGACTGTCCCAACGTCGAGCTCGTCTTCGCCCGGGGAACCGCCGAGCCGCCCGGGATGGGCGTGGTCGGCGACGCGCTCGAGGCCGCGCTGCGGCCGGCCCTGGGCTCACGCAGCCTCGGCGTGTACCCGGTGAACTACGCGGCCAGTTACAACTTCCTCACCACCGCCGACGGGGCGAACGACGCGCGCGACCACATCGCGTTCATGGCGGATCAGTGCCCGCGGACGCGGATCGTGCTGGGTGGCTTCTCCCAGGGCGCGGCCGCGGTCTCCATGCTGGCGGGTGTGCCGCCCCTGGGGGACACCGTCGGCGAATTCGGCTCGGCCCCCGAGCTCGACCCGGTGCTCGCCCAGAAGGTCGCCGCCGTCGCGGTGTTCGGGAACCCGGGTATCCGGTTCAACGTCCCGCTGTCGTCCACCGGTCAGTTCGCCGGGCGGGCCATCGACCTGTGCAGTCCCGGTGACCCGGTGTGCACGGTCGGCGGCCGCGACCGGCTCGCCCACCGCGAATACGCGGACCCGCCGTACCCCGGCCAGGCTGCGGGGTTCATCGCCGCGCGGGTCTGACCGCTCTGCCAAGCACCGGCTAGAGGTTCTTGAACAGCTGAACAATGCTGAACAAGCCCCCGCCGAAGGAGCCCATATTGAAGAAGCCGGAACTGTAGCCGCTCGCGGTGAAGGGCGGCAGGTATACGGGCGGCTGGGTAGTTGGCACACCGGTGTTGAAAAAGCCTGACATGTTGCCGTTGTAAAAGTTGCCGCCGCTGGCCGTGTTGAAGAACCCCGACATAAGTTGAGCATTGGGGCCGGTTGCGGTGTTGTTGAAGCCCGACACCAGATAGCCGGTGGTGTTGAAGCCGGACTTGGTCAATCCGGTGTCGGTGGTCGACCCGAAGCCGGTGTTGGTGTCGCCGGAATTGAAGAACCCGGTGTTGACAGCGCCCGAATTGCCGTCAAAGGTGTTGAGGGCGCCGGAGTTTTGGCTGCCGGTGTTGTAACTGCCCGAGTTGCCGTAGCCGGTGTTGTAGCCGCCCGCATTCCCCACTCCGGTGTTGAACGAGCCGCTGTTGCCGATGCCGAAGTTTCCGGAACTGGTGTTGCCGATACCGATATTGCCGTAGCCGGAGTTGCCGATGCCCAGGCTTTGAATGTTGCCCAGCTCCGCGGGCAGAATATTTCTGCCCGCGTTGAAGATACCGACGTTTCCATCACCGGAATTGAAGAAGCCGATGTTGCCAGTGCCTGAGTTGAACAACCCGATATTACCGCTGCCCGAATTCAGGCCATCGAAATGGAACACGCCGGCCGCCCGGTCGTAATACGTACCACCAACACCCACCAAGTTATTGCCGGTCAGGCCGAAACCGATGTTGTTGTTGCCGGTATTGCCCCCGCCCAGGTTGTTGTTGCCGGCGTTCCCCAAACCGGTGTTGTAGTTTCCGAAGTTGCCCAGGCCGACGTTGTGGCCGCTGGTCGAGATGGGGCCGGTGCCGAGGTTGCCGAAACCGTAGTTCGAGTTGCCGAAGTTGCCCGCGCCGATGTTGGCGTTGCCACTGTTGCCGCTGCCGATGTTCTGCTTGCCGGAATTGCCGCCGCCCAGATTCAAGCTGCCGGTGTTGCCGTTGCCGATATTGCCCTGGCCGGTACCGCTGTCATTGCCGTTGCCGATATTGCCGCCGCCCTTGTTTCCGATGCCCAGGTTGGGATCTCCTGGCGCGGCCGGTGCGGCGGGTTGCCCGCCGAACAGCCCGCCGATGCCCGGCAGGCCCTGCAGCGCCTGCTGCCAGGACGTCAACTGCGCGGCCGCGGCCGAGGCGCCACCGTGATAGCTGGCCATCGCCGCCACATCCGCGGCCCAGAAATCGTCGTAGAGACTCTCGACGGCCGCGATCGCCGGGGCGTTGAGCCCTAACCAGTTGGACCGGACCAGTTGAAGGAACGCTTGGCGGTTGGTCGCGATCGCTTGCGGGTGGATGGTGGCGGCCTTGGCCGCCTCGAACACACGCGCCACCACTTGGGCCTGACCGGCCGCGCCGTGGGCCTGGTCCGAGGCGGCCTGCAGGAACGCCGCGTAGGGGGCCGCGGCCGCCGACATCGCCTGGGAGGCCGGGCCTTGCCAGGACTGCCCGGCCAGCGTGGAGGTCACCGCGGAAAAGGCATTCGCCGCCGAGCCCAGCTCCTCACCCAGCCCGGACCACGCCGCAGCGGCCGCCAGCATCGGCGCTGAGCCCGCACCGACAAACATCCGCAACGAGTTGATTTCCGGCGGTAACACCGCGAAGTTGACCATTGCGACCTCCCGAAGTCGTCCATGACCAGTGCAGATTCAGAAGAATATGACGGGGCGTTGCGTCGCGCGCCGTTTTGCCGCAATCAAGCGGCGTACGTTTCACGGCCTCCGGTTTCAGCGGCTTCAGGAGCCCGAATTGGAGACCGAAAGCGTCGATTCTGACAGTGTTCGGATGTGTGGATTTCGCTTCCCGGACTGTTTTTGAAAGCGCCGCAGGACGGGCTACGGTCCCCGCAGGAGCCGCGTTAGACCTGCGGGATTCATGGTGCGGAAAACGAATAGCTCAGTCGTGCTGAGCCTTCCAATACAGTGGCCGGGAATCCGCCGTAGCTCACCCAGGTGCCCACCAGCGTCGTCACCCACTGGATCCTGCGAATGGCGGGACAGCCGCCAAGCACATTTGGCGCAGTAGGCGATCGTAGTGGGGCACGTGGCGGTGAGATACTGCCAAGATGCTCCGAGTGCCCACACCCAGCGCGCTGGACCGCGTCGAGGCCGCGGTGCGGCGCCGCGGTGGCGACCTCGTCGAGCTGTCCCACGCCATCCACGCGCAGCCCGAGCTGGCCTTCGCCGAACACCGCAGCTGCGCCAAAGCCAAAGAGCTTGTCGCCCAACGCGGTTTCGAGATCGCCCCGGTCGCGGGACTGGACACCGCGTTCCGCGCGAACTTCGGCAGCGGTCCGCTGGTCGTCGGAGTCTGCGCCGAGTACGACGCCCTGCCGGAAATCGGTCACGCCTGCGGACACAACATCATCGCGGCGTCCGGGGTGGGGACCGCGCTGGCGCTGGCCGAGGTCGCCGACGAACTCGGCCTTACGGTGGCCCTTCTCGGCACACCCGCTGAGGAGTCCGGCGGCGGCAAGGCGCTGATGCTGCGGGCCGGGACGTTCGACGACGTTGCGGCGGCGGTGATGGTGCACCCGGGGCCCACCGACATCGCGGGCGCGCGGTCCCTGGCGTTGTCCGAGGTCAACGTGGAATACCGGGGCAAAGAGTCGCACGCGGCCGTCGCGCCGCATCTGGGCCTCAACGCCGCCGACGCGGTGACCGTGGCGCAGGTGGCGATCGGTCTGCTGCGTCAGCAGTTGGCGCCCGGACAGATGATGCACGGCATCGTCACCGACGGCGGGCAGGCGGTGAACGTCATCCCGGGGCAGGCGGCGCTCAAGTACGCCATGCGGGCGGTCGAGTACGACTCGCTGCGCGAGCTGGAAGGCAGGATGTACTCCTGTTTCGCCGCCGGCGCGCTGGCCGCCGGCTGCGAGTACGAGATCAACGAGGCCGGCCCGGCCTACGCCGAGTTGCGGCCCGATCAGTGGCTGGCGGACGTGTGTCGTGAGGAGATGCGCCGGCTCGGACGCGAACCGGTGGCGCCGGCCGTGGAGGCGGCGCTGCCGTTGGGCAGCACGGACATGGGTAACGTGACGCACGTGCTGCCCGGAATCCACCCGGTGATCGGGGTCGACGCTGGTGGCGCGACGGTGCACCAGCGCGCTTTCGCGGCCGCCGCGGCGGGTCCCAGCGCCGACCGGGCGGTGGTCGAAGGCGCGATCATGCTCGCGCGCACCGTGGTTGCGCTCGCCGCGGACCCGGCTCAGCGGGACCGGGTGCTGGCGGCCCGGCAACAGCGGGCGGCATCGTGAGCCTGGTCGACAGCGCCGAGTCGTGGCTGGCTGCCCACTACGACGACCTCGTCGACTGGCGCCGGCACATCCACCGTTATCCCGAACTGGGGCGCCAGGAGTTCGCCACCACCCAGTTCGTGGCGGAGCGACTGGCAGACGCGGGGCTGAACCCGAAGGTGCTGCCCGGCGGAACGGGGCTGGTCTGCGATTTCGGCCCCGAGCATCAGCCCAGGATTGCCTTGCGGGCCGACATGGACGCACTGCCGATGGCGGAGCGGACCGGCGCCCCGTACGCGTCGACGATGCCCAACATCGCGCACGCCTGCGGTCACGACGCGCACACCGCGATCCTGCTGGGCACCGCGCTGGCCCTGGCATCGGTGCCCGAGCTGCCGGTCGGGGTGCGGTTGATCTTCCAGGCGGCCGAGGAGCTGATGCCCGGCGGCGCGATCGACGCGATCGCGGCCGGGGCGTTGACCGGGGTGTCGCGGATCTTCGCGCTGCACTGCGACCCCCGGCTCGAGGTCGGCAAGGTCGCTGTCCGGCTGGGGCCCATCACCTCGGCGGCCGACCAGCTCGAGATCACTCTGTATTCACCCGGCGGGCACACCTCGCGCCCGCACCTCACTGCCGACCTGGTCTACGGTCTGGGCACGTTGATCACCGGGCTGCCCGGCGTGCTGTCGCGCCGCATCGACCCCCGCAACAGCACCGTGCTGGTGTGGGGCGCGGTGAATGCGGGCGTGGCGCCCAACGCGATACCTCAGTCCGGTGTGCTGGCCGGCACCGTGCGCACGGCCAGCCGCCAGACCTGGATCGATCTGGAGGCGATCATCCGCGAAGCCGTAGCCGGACTGCTGTCGCCGCTGGCCATCGAACATTCCCTGCAATACCGGCGGGGAGTGCCGCCCGTGGTCAACGAGGACGTCTCGACACGCATCCTCACCCACGCGATCGAGGCCGTCGGCCCCGACGTGCTGGCCGATACCCGGCAATCCGGTGGGGGCGAAGACTTCTCCTGGTACCTCGAAGAAGTCCCCGGCGCGATGGCGCGGCTGGGCGTCTGGTCGGGTGAAGGGCCGCAATTGGACCTGCACCAGCCCACATTCGACCTCGACGAGCGGGCGCTGGGGATCGGGGTGCGGGTGATGGTCAACATCATCGAGCAGTCGGCCGCCTTCTAGGGTTGCCCGGCTTTCCGGTCACGGCGTGAGCAGCACTTTGACGTGCTCGCCGGACCGTGACTCCGCAACCGCGTAGCCGGCGGCCGCGTCGGCCAGCGACATCCTCGTCGTGAAGATGCCGTCGAGGTCGAGCCGGCCGGAGGCCAGCAACGGAACCAGCTGCGGCCAGGTGCGCTGCACCGGCGCCGTCGTCATTCGCAGCGTGATGCTGCGCAGCAGGCAGGGCAGTGCCGGAAGCGGAAACGGTTGCAGGTCATGCAATCCCACCACCGAAACGGTGCCACCGGCCCGGACGGCCCCGATCGCGTCGGTCAGCGACGCGTCGGTGGCGACAGCGTCGATGACCGAATCCGCGCCACGGCCGCCCGTCGCGGCGAGGATGGCCTCGGCCGCCGGCGCCCGGATCGGCGTCGCACTCCACGTGGCCGCACGTGCCAGTCGGCCCTGCACCCGATCGACCGCGAAAACCGTTGCCGCACCTTGGGTGAAGGCGCTCTGCAAGGCGCACAGTCCGACCGCGCCCAGGCCGATCACCGCGACCGTGCCGCCGAAGGGGATGTCGGCCCGTTGCGCCGCCGCCCAGCCGGTGGCGAGGTTGTCGGTCAGCAGCACGGCCTGCTCGGTGGAGATGCCGTCAGGGATTCTGAGCAACTGGAAATCGGCGGCGGGTACGGCGAGCAGATCAGCCTGCGCGCCACCGAGCACGCCGGACCCGAAGATCCGCAGGCCGGCCGAGCAGGTGACCGGATCGCGGGTGGCGCAGCCCGGACAGGCGCCGCAGCCGGCCACCGAAGACACCATGACCAGGTCGCCGACCTTGACGGTGCGGACCTGCGGTCCGGCCTCGACCACTGTGCCGACCGCCTCGTGACCCAGGGCCACGGACTCGACCAGCGGATAGTCGCCTTCGTAGAAGTGCAGGTCGGATCCGCAGATGCCTGCGGCGGTCACCGCGATGATGGCTCCGTCGGGTCCGGGGAGGGCCGGATCGGGCCGCGTTTCGACGCGAACACTGCGCGGCCCGTCGAGAACTACCGCGCGCATGTCAGACCGGAATGGTGTCGTCGAGCTTGCCGGCGATCTCGATCACCTCTGCGACCTGGCCCGCCGTGGTCTTCAGCTGATCCTCGGTGTGCTCGCTGGTGATGAAGAACCGCAGGCGTTCCTGACCCGGCGCAACCGCCGGAGCGGTCACCGGGCCGACGTAGATTCCGCGCTGCAACAGCAGCGAAGAGGCGAACACGACCCTGGCCACGCTGGGGACCATCACCGGGCAGATCGGTGTGTTCTGTGACAGCCCGAGGTCCACGCCGAGGTCTTGCAGGGCAGTGGTGAACATCGCGGTGTTGCGCCACAGGCGCTGCACCCGGTCGGGCTCGCTCTCCAGCACTTCCAGGGCGGTGAGCGCGGCCGCCGCGGCGGTAGGCGGGAATCCGACGGTGAGCAGCATCGCGGGAGCGGTGGTGAGTGCTTCGATCAGATTCGCGTTGCCCGCGATGAAACCGCCGCAGCTGCCGAGCGCCTTCGACAGGCTGCCCATCCAGATGTCAACGGCGTCTCCGGGCAGCCCGTAGTGCTCACGTACGCCGTGCCCGTGGGGGCCGAGCACGCCGATGGAGTGGGCCTCGTCCACCATGACTCCGCAGTCGAACTCGCGTGCCACGGAGGCGATTTGGGGCAGCAGGCCGATGTCGCCGTCCATGCTGTAGAGCCCTTCGATCACGACGAGTACCCGATTGAAACGGTCCCGGGATGCGCGCAGAATGCCGCGTAACGAGTCCGGGTCGTTGTGCCGGAACGTCATGACGCGCGCTCCGCCCCACCTGGCGCCGGCAACCACGCTGGCGTGGATGAGTGAGTCGCATACCGCAGCATCACCGTCGTTCAGCAGATATCCGAGAACCCCGGCGTTGGTGAGGAATCCGCTGGTGGCGAGGATCGCCGCCTCGACGTCGTAGATCTCGGCCAGGCGCTGCTCGAGACGGGGATACAACGCTATCTCACCCGAGGTGATGCGGCTGTTCGACGCGGAGGCCCCGTACTGCGCGACCGCATCCTGAACGGCGCGAACCACTTTCGGGTGATGGGCCAGGCCCAGGTAGTTGTAGCCGGCGAAGTTGGTCAGCTGCTGGGCCGGTCCGTCGATGACGGCGGTGTTGTAGCCTTTGCGCTCGAGGAACAGCGGACTGGGCATTCCGGTCAGCTCCCAGATGGCGCGTCTGCGTGAGTTCAGTTCGCAGGCCGACGCCACCAGGGGGTGGTCGGCGAACTGTTGCCGGGTACTGCGCGGGGCCGGCGCCGCCGGACGCGGCAGCGGGCCGGCCGAGGCTCCGTTGCCGCGTCCGGCAAGCAGCCGGCTGGCCATGTCGCGCATCGCCGCTTCGTCGCGCTTGGTGTCGATCATTTCCCAGCTCCCGCGACGATAGTCTCGGCCAGTGCGGCACCGGCTTTGCGCAGGTTGTAGCTGGGTCCGAGCATCAGCGTATTGAGCGACACACCGATCGCCTCGCCGGTGCGGGCGCTGAATTCGACGGCCATCAGCGAGTTCAGACCGAGTTCCATGACGGGGACGTCGATATCGATGGAGTCCGTCGACACGCCCATGACGGTGGCGAGTTGCTCGGCGAGCATGTACCCGAGCACCGCGCCGCGCTCGTCCTCGTCCAGGGCGATCAGGTTGGCCCGCAGCCGGTCCTGGGCGGAGTTCGATTCCGCGGCGGTCGAGATGACCGTCGAGGTGCGCAACAACTGCCGGAAGTGGCCGAACACCGTGTCCAACTGGGACCAGTTGATCGAGATGATCGACGCCCGCCGGACACCGAGTCGCAGTGCTTCTTCCAAATAGAGTGGCCCGTCGTCCATTTCGATCGGATCGACACCACACGCGATCATGTGCCGGGCCAGGTTTTCGTCGGTTGCCATGCCGCCGCCTGTCCCGGACATGTGGCCCCAGCCGATGCACATCGCCGGGCGGCCTTGTTGCGCAATGGAATCGGTGAGGGCCTGCACGGCGAAGTTGGCCGCGGCGTAACCGAATTGCCCGAGCAGTCCGAGCATCGCGCCGGCCGACGAGTAGAACACGAACTGGTCGAGGGTGATCCCCGCGGCCTGCACGGCCGACCACAGCGCGCGCCCTCCGTTGACCTTGACGTCGTAGACCCGCTTGAGGTCGGCAAGGCTCATGTCGGCGATCCGCTGATCGGCGATGGCTCCCGCAGCGTGGAAGATACCGCGCAGCGGACGGCTACCCGACGAGCAGCGGTCCACCAGGGCCGCGACTGCGCGGGCGTCGGTCATGTCGACCAGTTCCTCGGCGACCGTTATTCCGGTGTTGCGCCACCGTGCGATCTGCCTGCGTGCCAGCTCGGTGGTCGCACCACTTCTGCTGGCCAGTACCAGGTGCCGGGCGCCACGCCGCACCAGCCACCGGCCGGTGGCCAGTCCGAAGCCGCCGTGTCCGCCGGTGATCAGATAGCTGGCGTCGGGGTCGGTGACGACGTCGTGCCAACCGGGCTTCACCGGTGGTGTGTTGTCGGCGAGGCGGAGCGCGACGCGACTGGTCCGGCTGGAGCGGAACACCTCTTCGCAGGCCCGTCCGATGTCGGCGGCATCGAAAACCTCGACCGGCAGTGGCAGATAGATGCCGCTGGCGAATTTCTCGTAGATGTCGGCTTCCCGCTTCAGGCAGGCCTGCGGGTCCCACTTCATGAACCGGTCCATGTCGATCTGGAAATAGCCGAGATTCTTGTCCAGCACCCCCATGTCCAGCGTGCTGTTCCCGTAGATGTCGGCCTTGCCGACTTCGACGATCCGGCCGAACTCGACGACGGCTTCGAAGTTGTGGCGGAGGATCTCGCCCGGTGCGCTGCTGATGATCACGTCCACACCGCGGCCGCCGGCGAGCTCGCGCACGTCGTCGACGAAGTTCAGCGAGCGTGAGTCGATCATGTAATCGGCGCCCGAGCCCAGCGCGAAGGAGCGTCGCTCATTGGTGCTCGCCGTGCCGATAACGGTTGCGCCGCAAAGCTTTGCGATCTGGATCGCGGCCTGCCCGACGCCGCCGGCGGCGCCGTGGATCAGCACGGTCTCGCCCGCCTTCAGCCGGGCCAACTCGAGCAGCGCGTACTCGGCGGTGATGAAAGCGGTCATGCTGGTGCAGAATTCGGGCCGGAACCGGGTCGCAGCGGACTCCGGCAGTTTGATGCACAGTGCCGCATCGGCGATCTGGTAGCGGATGAGCATTCCCCTGGCAGCGGTCGTCACGACGTCGCCGATCTCGAAACCGGCCACCCCGGGTCCGACCCGGGTGATCACTCCGACACCTTCCATGCCCAGGTCGGTGCCGAAATGTGTCCCCTCGAGTTCTCTTTTGCCGAGCAACCCGACGACTTTGATGGCGTCCTTGTAGTTCAGGCCGACGACCTGCATGCGCAGCTCCACTTCGCCGGCCCCGGGCGCCGGGCGGGCACAACTTCGCCAGCCCAGTTCCGACAGGATCCTCGACTTGGGCAGATCGACGGCGAAGTTGGCGTCCGGGTCGGTGAGCGGGTGTTGCTGTGCCATCGACTCAACCCGCTGCGACAGCGTCTGAGTCACGACGACGGCCCACCGTGATCCGTTGCGCAAGATGATCTCGTCGGTCTTGTCCTGGGTGAACGCGCCCGGAACCGACACCTCGGGCAGCAGTTCGGTGAGCTCGGTGTCGGGCCCCACGTCGATCAACCGCCAGCGCAACCGCGACTGCTCGGCGATCAGGGAGCGCCGCGCCCCCGCCAGGCCGGCGTGGCTGACGTCCGGCGCGGAAACGTCGTTTGGATGCGAAAAAGCCTGCTCGGTAACAAGACTCGCGTAGAAGCCCTCGTCGCCGCGTGCCTCCAGCTCCTCCGGTTGCTCGCCCTTGTTCTCCCGGACGAATCTTTCGGTGGTGATGGCAATCTGCTTCAGCAGCCACAGCGCCGAGCTGTCGTCGGTGGCGCGCCCCGCCACGACGCAGACATGTATCTGCGGGAAGTGCCCGGATGCCACCCCCAGCAGGTGCATCAGTTCGGCGTCGACGTCGGCCGCGTCGGCGCAGTGGTACAGGGTGGCGTGCGAAAGCGCCTCGGCCAGATGCCGGGCCCGCGGGCTGGGCTCGTCACCGAGGGCCAACACCAACGTCGCAGTGTGCTCCGGGGACGGCAGGGTCGCGATGTCCAGCTCGTCACACAGCTCCCACACCTCCTCGTAGAAGAGCGGATCGAGACGGTCGATCGGCCCCTGCCCGGGCGTGATGGACCCGAAGCGCACCCCCGACAGTTGGGCGCACGCCATACGCTGCGAGTCCAGAATCGCGATGTCCGCGCGCAGCGGATCGTTCGGATGCACCGTGGTGATCACCTCGACGCAGTCGGGGAACGGGCCGAATACCCGCACCACGTCGACGCCGATCGGCACGATGGTGCCCAGCGTGCGCCCGACGGACTGTTCGATGAGTGGCGAAATGGTGTGCAACGCAGCGTCGATGACGCCGGGGTGCGCTAGGTGCCGGGTGCCCTCATCCGGTCGCGCGTCCACGGTGCCGACGGCCTGAGTGAGGTTCGCGCGCAACGACGTGACGCGCCGGAAGCTCGGACCGTAGGTCATGCCGTTGCCGGCCATCGCGGCATACAGGTCGCCGGGATCGATGGCGGTCATGTCGGCGGCATCGGGGACGTGATGCTTGGTGGGCGAACACTTTCCGTCGACCAGGCGGCCGGTGGCGTGGGTGGTCCAGGTCCTGCCGGTGGCCGCGCGAGACCGGATGGTGAAGCGGCGACTGGCCTCGTCGAGTTCGGTGCGCAGGATAGCGCCGTCGGCCGGATCGAAGAACAGCGGAGCGGCAAAGCGGATGTCCTCGACGATCGCAGATTTCAGTCCGCTGCGGGCGGCTGCCGCGCTCAGTGCGGCATCCACGTACGCCATGCCGGGCAGCAGACACACGCCGTTGACCACGTGATCGGTCAGCCACGGGAGTACCTGCCCGCTGACGTGGAGTTCCCATGCGGCCGGATGGTCGAGGTCCGGGTCTCCCAGCATCGAAAAGCTGTCCTCGGTGCCGAATTTCATCTGCGTGAATTCGGGCAGTTCGTCGCGCAGGCGCTGGCGCTGCCAGGGATACCGGGGCAGCTCGACGTGCGGGGTCACTGTCCTGCACAGGTCCGTGGCGTCGAGTGCGCCGGCGGTGTACAGGTCGGCGATCGCCTGACGGATGCTCTCGGCATCGGGCTCGTTGCGGCGCAGGGTCGGGATCGCGGCGCCCGGTTCGTGGGTCTTGAGCAGCAGTTCGCGGATGTTCGCCGACAGCGCCGGGTGCGGACCGACCTCGAGAAAGGTGCGGTGGCCCGCAGCCATCAGTGCCTTGACGGTGTCGGCGAAGCGGACCGGCCGGCGCACGTTGGCACACCAGTACTCGGCATCCAGCCCACTGGTGACCGCTGCTGCGGTGACCGTGGAGTAGAGCGGGACGGTGGGCTGTTGCGGCGCGAGAACACCTAACTCCGAACGTAATTCGGCGAGTATCGGGTCCATCCGGTGACTGTGGTAGGGAACCTCCACGCGCAGCAGGCGATTGAAGACGCCTCGCTCGGTGAGGATCTGAGCGAGAGCCTGCAGCTCACTGACTACGCCGGCGACCGTCACCGCCGAGGGGCCGTTGATGGCCGCGACGTCGATGCGCATGTCAGCGCCGAGCAGCGGTTCCAGCTCGCTGTAGGGCAAACCGACGGCGAGCATGCCGCCGGTCCCGGCCGTGGTCGCCTGCAACCGGGCACGGTGATAGGTCACCAGCAAGGCGTCGTGCAGGGACAACGCACCTGCCAGATATGCGGCCGGCACTTCACCCATGCTGTGCCCGACCAGTGCGCTGGGTGTGATGCCGAACTGGGCCAGCTCGCGAGTCAGTGCCACCTGAAGCAGAAAGGTCGTCGGTTGCGCGATCGCCGTGGACGTGATCCGGGATTCGTTTTCGGGGCGCGACAGCTCTGCCACGATCGACCAGTCGGCGATGTCCTGGAAGGCCTCGTCGATGCGGGCGGCTTCGGCCGCGAACACGCCACCCGCGGTGAGCAGGTCGCGGCCCATGGCCCACCACTGCGTACCCATTCCGGAGAAGACGAAGACCAGCCCCGCGGAATTGTCCACCACCGAACCGACCGGGGCGCCGCCGCTGCACACCTGCCGCAGCCGCTCGGACAGATCCGCCGGATCGGAGAACGTCACCGCCGCCCGATGGCGTTGGTGCGCGCGGCGATTCCATGCGGCCTCGATGAGCTCGCCGGGAGCCGCGCCCGCCTCGAGCAGGTCGGCGTAGGCACCCGCGAGGGCACGCGTCGCCGCCTCGCTGCGTGCTGAGATCGGAAACACACCGGCTGTTCGGCGGGTGGTGGGAGCGGCCGGCGTGGGCGGCGCCGGGCGTGCCTCCGGTGCGGCGAGGATCACATGGGCATTGGTGCCGCCGTATCCGAAACCGTTGACGGCGACCGCCATCCGGTCGATGGACGCATCGAGCGCCTCCGGTTCAACCTGGATGGACAACCGCAGCTCGTCGAACGGGATCTCCGGATTGGGATCGTCGAACCAGCCCTGCGGCGGCAGCGTCCGGTGGTAGATGGCCAGCGCGCCTTTGATCACACCCGCGATGCCGGAGGCCGCTTCGGTGTGTCCGAGGGTGGCTTTCAGCGAGCCCACCGACAGGGGCCTGGTGCGGCCGTCCGCACGCCCGTACACGCGCCCCAGCGCGCCCAATTCGATCGGGTCGCCGACCGGTGTTCCGGTGCCGTGCGCCTCGATATAGGTGACCTGGTGCGGGGCCAGGCCGGATCGGGCGCAGACCAAACGCGCCAGTGCCTCCTGCGAATCACCGTTCGGAACGGTGATGGCGGTGGTGTGGCCGTCCTGATTGCTCCCCGTCGCCTCCACGACCGCATAGATCCGGTCGCCGTCGCGTACGGCGTCCTCGAGCCTGCGCAATACAACCATGCCGGCGCCCTCGCCGCGGCCGTAGCCGTCGGCGTGGGCCGAGAACGGTTTGCTGCGGCCGTCCGCCGCCAGGAAGCCGCCCTTGCACATCGACACGAAGGTTTCCGGCTGCAGCATGAGGTTGACGCCACCTGCCAGAGCCATCTCGCAGTCGCCATTGGCGATCCCCTGGCACGCCAGATGAAAAGCGACCAGCGACGACGAGCACGCGGTGTCGATGGTCAGGGCGGGGCCCACGAGGTTGAGCGCGTAGGCGAGCCGGTTGGACAGCATGGTAAACGAGGCGGCCGTCGAGGTGTTCATGTCGATGTGCGGGAGCGCGGCCGCGGCCATGGTGGACACCGAGAAATCGACGTTGAACGCGCCGACGTAGACGCCGACCGCCTCGCCCGCCAGCCGGCCGGCCACACCCGCATCGTCAGCCGCTTCCCAGGCGACCTCCATGATTAGGCGCTGCTGCGGGTCCATGCTGGTCGCCTCGCGCGGTGAGATGCCGAAGAACTCCGGGTCGAACTCCCACGGATCGGTATGCAGGAATGCGCCGCGCTTGGTGTACATCGCGCCGGCGGCACCCTTGTCCGGGTCGTAGAAGCGCCTGTAGTCCCAGCGATCGGCCGGGATGTCGACAATGGCATCGTCCTTTTTGTTGACGACAAAATCCCAGAAAGATTGCGGTGAATCCACACCGCCGGCGTAGCGACATCCGATTCCGACGATCGCGATTCGGCTCATCGGCCAACTCCTCAGGCTGAAAGACAGTGATAAACGTTAAAAAGAAAGTCCTAGGCGCGCGATGGTTTGAATAAAACCGCGCGAGAAATGAAGGGCGTCGCGCCGAAAGGTTCGCGCGAATTCCTACGCAGGGATGCGATCAGGCGGCGTGCTGATTTCCCGCCGGGTGAGAAAAGGCTGACTCATATTCAAAGAAGCGTCATCGCGGGTCTCCTCCTCGATCGGGAGAGTGAGAGAAAGATGCAGTATGCAATTGTTCTTAGCGGCAAGTGTAACCACGATCACTCTTGAGGTCAACCCTGGTTGACATATTGATCTGGGGTGGTGCGGGCGGTCTGCGACGGTTCGGCAAAGGCGAGATGCGCTGTCGGGCAGCCGACTTCGCGCCGGGTCAGCCTGCGGGAGCGAGCGGCACGTTCGGGGCGGCCGGCACGTCCGAGCGGTTCGTGCTGAACCGCAGCCAGTCGTCGGCGATCTTGCCGTGCCTGATCAGCCGAAGGTCGCGCAGGTAACTGTGGTTCACCCGCCACGGGCTGCGCGAGCCTTGCCTGGGCATCCAATCCAGCACGCGCAGTACATAACCCGGCGTGAAGTCCTCAATGAACGGCCGCTCCTCCACGCCGGCACCCGGGTGCTCGGCCACCACGGTTGTCAGACCGTAGGTGTCCATGTGGGTCAGCAATCGGCAGATGAACTCCGACACCAGCTCGACCCGCAGGGTCCAGGACGCATTTATGTAGCCGAACGCGAACGCCAGGTTGGGCACACCCGAGAGCATCGCCCCTTTGTAGGTCATGGTGCGGGCGAGGTCGACGGGCCGGCCGTCGATGCTGACCGTCGCGCCCCCGAAGAGCTGCAGGTTCAGGCCCGTGGCCGTCACGATGATGTCTGCCGGCAGCTCACGCCCCGAATCGAGCAGGATCCCGGTGGCGGTGAACCGTGTGACGGTATCGGTGACCACCTCGGTCCGTCCCTGCCGGATGGTGCGGAACAGATCGCCGTTGGGCGCCACGCACAGCCGCTGATCCCACGGATTATATTGCGGGCCAAAGTGTTTTTCCACGTCATAACCCTGGGGAAGCTGCCGGCGGGCCTGCTTGATCAGTCGTGCCCGCATCCGTTGCGGCCACCGCCGGCAGGCCCGGTACAACGCCGCCTGCCGCAGGATGTTCTTCCACCGGACGGCGGCATAGACAGCGCCCTGCGGCAGCCGGCGATTCAGCATGTCGGCGACGACGTCCCGTTCCGGCTCGGCTGCGACGTAGGTCGGGGAGCGTTGCAGCATCGTCACGTGTTCCGCGCCCGAATCGGCAAGTGCCGGAACCAGAGTGACGGCGGTGGCACCGCTGCCGACGACCACCACCCGCTTGCCGGCGTAGTCGAGTTCTGCCGGCCAGTGCTGCGGGTGGATGATCGGTCCGCGGAAGGCCTGCGAACCCGGGAAGTTGGGGGAGTGGCCCTGCTCGTGGCTGTAATACCCGGTGCAGACGATCAGGAACGAGCAGGAGATCGTCACGGAGGAGGCGATCCTGCTTCCGGTGTTCACCTGCTCGGCGCGCAGCACCCAACGGCTCTCCGCGCTCCGCCAGTCCGTCCTGATGACCTTGTGGTTGAAGCGGATTCGCTTGTCGACACCCCACTCAGCTGCCGTATGGCCGAGGTAGTCGCGGATGGGTTCGCCGCCGGCGATGGCCCGGCCGGCCCACGGCTGGAAGTGAAAGCCCAACGTGTACATGTCGGTGTCGGCGCGGACGCCCGGATAGCGGAACAAATCCCACGTACCGCCGAGTCGGTCGCGCTGTTCCAGGATGGCGTAGGTTTTCCCCGGGCATTGATTCTGGAGGTGCCAGGCAGCGCTGATTCCGGAAATGCCGGCGCCCAGAATGATTACGTCAAGGTGCTCGGTCATTCGCGCATGCTATCAACGCCAGGCGCACTCGGCGCCTTTAAAAATGCTGGGTAATTCCTGTGATTTCTCCCGAGGCTTTGACGCTGATCCGGAGCCGGCAATACATTTGATCTCGAATTCTTTCGATCAATCCGTCCCCAATCTTGGCGGGAACACCATTCATGCTGCAGCGAATAGCGATTCTGGCGACGACGGTGCCACGGCGCATCCTCGCCGTCGTCGCCCTGGTAATGATCGGCGCCGCCATGTTCGGCATTCCGGTGATCGACCGCCTGTCCGCGGGTGGATTCGAAGACCCGAACTCGCAGTCGGCGCACGCCAGTTCATTGCTGACCGGCACGTTCGGCCAGAGTGACCAGCAGTTGCTGGTGACGGTGACCGATCCGCAGGGCGCCTTCAGTTCATCGGCCCGCGCAGCGGCACAAGCCATCGTCGGAAAGCTGCGTGCGTCGCCGTATGTGCTCAGCGTCGCCTCGCCGTGGACCCAGCCGGCACCGGCGGGGATGGTGAGCAGGGACGGCAGGACCGGTCTGATCGTCGCCAACCTCGCGGGCGGGGAGAACGGGGCCCAGAAGTACGCGAAGCGACTGGCCGGTGAGGTGGTCACCGGCCAGACCGGCGTCGTCGTCCGCGTCGGCGGCAGCGCGATGATCTACGCCCAGGTCAACGACCGCACCACCAGCGACCTGTTGCGCATGGAGCTCATCGCTATTCCGCTCAGCTTCGTCGTGCTGGTGTGGGCCTTCGGCGGGTTGCTCGCCGCCGCGGTGCCCGTCGCCGTCGGGGTGTTCGCGATCCTGGGGTCGCTCTCAGTGCTTCGGTTGATCACCTACGCCACCGATGTGTCCGTTTACGCGCTGAACCTCACCATGGCGATGGGCCTGGCACTGGCGATCGACTACACCTTGCTGATCATCAGCCGCTACCGCGAGGAGATCGCCGGGGGCTCGCCCTGCGATGAGGCGATCCGGCGCACCGTGTCTACCGCCGGCCGCACGGTGTTGTTCTCCTCGATCACGGTCGCCCTGTCGATGTCGGCCCTGGCGCTGTTTCCGATGTACTACCTGCGGTCGTTCGCCTACGCCGGGATCGCCACGGTGGCATTCGCGGCGGCCAGTGCGATCATCGCGGCACCGGCGGCGATTGCCGTGCTCGGCGACCGCTTGGATGCGCTGGACTTACGGCGGCGCTGCGGGCGGCCCGACCCCGGGCAACGTCGCGTCGAACGGCTTTTCTGGTATCGGACAAGCAGATTCGTCCGGCGTTTCGCGGTGCCGGCGGGGCTGGCCGTCGTTGCGCTGCTACTGCTGCTCGGCGCGCCGTTTCTGCATGCGCGCTGGGGCTACCCGGACGAGCGGGTGCTCCCGGTGTCGGCCTCGTCGCGTCAGGTGGGTGACCAGTTGCGCCGCGAGTTCACCGATGACAGTGCGAAATCCATTCAAGTGGTGATCCCCGATGCCGACGGCATTTCCCCGGGTGAACTCGGCCGGTACGCCGCCGCGCTGTCGAAGGTCGACGATGTCCTGGACGTCTCGGCGCCGCAGGGCACCTACATCGGCGGCCGCATGGCCGGGCCGGCGGACGCACCGGCCGGCGTTTCGGGCGGTAGCGCATTCCTGACCGTGAACAGCAGGGCGCCGCTGTACTCGCGCGTCTCCGACGCCCAGCTCGACGCGTTGCACGCGGTACGGCCACCACTAGCGCGCGCGGTCGAGTTCGGTGGCTTGGCCCAGACGAATCGCGACAGCGTGGACGCCGTCCGGGCCCGGATGGGGTGGGTGCTCGGGTTCATCGCCGTCGTCACCTTCACGCTGCTGTTCCTGCTGACCGGAAGTGTGGTGCTGCCGGTCAAGGCGATCGCCCTGAACTTCATGTCGTTGACGGCCGTGTTCGGGGCGCTGGTCTGGGTGTTTCAGGAAGGACATCTCGCAGGTCTGGGCACGACCTGTACCGGCACGTTGGTCGCCAACCTGGCCGTGCTGCTGTTCTGCATCGCGTTCGGACTGTCGATGGACTACGAAGTTTTCCTGATCGCGCGGATCCGCGAGTACTGGTGTGAGTCGGCGCGCGCACTGCCGGGGCCGGCCCGGCGCGCCGCGAACGACGAGAGCGTCACCCTCGGGCTCGCTCACACCGGTCGCGTGATCACCACGGCGGCGTTGATCATGGCGATCAGTTTCGCCGCCCTCACGACCGCCGAAGTCTCGTTCATGCGGATGTTCGGACTGGGGCTGACGATCGCGGTACTGGTCGACGCCACTGTGGTGCGAATGGTCCTGGTCCCGGCGTTCATGTACCTGATGGGTCAGTGGAACTGGTGGGCGCCGGCGCCGCTGGCGCGGCTGCACCGGCGCATCGGGATCAGCGAATCGGCGCGGTCGCCCCGGGGGCGGCCACTACTCCGGACTGCTTGGCCCCGGGCCGATGTTCCGGGCCGGCCGAGTGCGTAGATCGTGCACGTAATCGGCTGGCGCACCGGCTATTTCGGCAGCGTCGGCCATGACACCCAGATACTGCGCGGACGGCAGGCCGCCTTCCCAGCCGTCCAGCACGTACAGCCAGGCCAGCACCGGGTCGATGTCGGTGTCGGAGGATTCGCGCTCCACCCGGCAGCGGATCTTCTTGTGGACGCCGAACTCGGAGCCCTCCCACCGGTCCAGGTTCATCTCGTCGGACGGCGTCATGTCGTACAGCACCACGAACACCCGCGAATCCGGGTCTTCCACGATGGTGGCCAGCGCGCCTTCCCAGCCGATGTCCTCGCCGCCGAACGTCAGCCGCCACCCCGGTAACCAGCCAGTTCCCGCCATCGGCGAGTGGGGTGCACGCTTGAGCATCTGCTCGGGATGCATGTTCGACCCGTAGGCGGCGTAGAGCGGCACGGGAAAAGCTTAAACTCCGCCCTGCGGAGTGCATCCTCGTCGGGCTAGGTTATGGGCTGTGGTGACCCGCATCGTGATCCTCGGTGGAGGCCCGGCCGGCTACGAAGCGGCCCTGGTGGCCGCCAACGCAAAGCCCGACGACGTCGACGTCACCATCATCGATTCAGATGGTGTCGGCGGCGCGGCCGTTCTGGACGACTGTGTGCCGTCCAAGACGTTCATCGCCTCCACCTGGCTGCGCACCGAGTTGCGCCGCGCGCCGCGGCTTGGCTTCGAAATCGACATCGACGACGCCAAGATCGACCTGCCGCAGATCCACGCCCGGGTCCGCAGGCTTGCCTCCGAGCAGTCGGCAGACATCGCCGAACAACTACGGGCCGTGGGCGTCAAGCTGGTGCAGGGCCGCGGCGAACTCGTCGACCCCACGCCAGGCCTGGCCCGGCATCGCCTCAAAGCCACCGCCCCGGACGGCACCGTCACCGAGCACGACGCCGATTTCGTGCTGATCGCCACCGGAGCCAGCCCGCGCATCCTGCCGTCAGCCCAACCCGACGGCGAACGCATCCTCACCTGGCGCCAGCTCTACGGGCTCACCGAGCTGCCGGAACACCTCATCGTGGTGGGCTCCGGGGTCACTGGCGCCGAATTCGTGCACGCCTACACCGAGCTCGGCGTGCAGGTGTCGGTGGCGGCCAGCCGGGACCGGGTGTTGCCCTACGAGGACGCCGACGCCGCCGCCGTGCTGGAGGAGTCCTTCGCCGAACGCGGCGTCAACCTGTTCAAGAACGCCCGCGCCGAGTCGGTCACCCGCACCGATGACGGCGTCCTGGTCACCATGACCGACGGCCGCACCATCGAGGGCAGCCATGCCCTGATGACCATCGGGTCCATCCCCAACACCGCCGGCCTGGGGCTGGAACGCGTCGGGATCGACCTGGGGCCCGGCGACTACCTCAAGGTGGACCGGGTGTCGCGCACGTCGGTGCCCGGCATCTATGCGGCCGGCGACTGCACCGGTCTGCTGCTGCTGGCCTCGGTCGCGGCCATGCAGGGCCGCATCGCGATGTACCACGCGCTGGGCGAGGGCGTGAACCCGATCCGCCTGCGCACAGTGGCGGCGACGGTCTTCACCAGGCCCGAGATCGCCGCAGTCGGCGTGCCGCAGTCGGCGATCGACGACGGCGAGTTCAGCGCGCGGACCATCATGCTGCCGCTGCACACCAACGCGCGGGCCAAGATGTCGGGGCTGCGGCAGGGTTTCGTCAAGATCTTCTGCCGCAAGTCCACCGGCGTCGTCATCGGCGGCGTGGTGGTGGCCCCGATCGCCTCGGAGCTGATCCTGCCGATCGCGGTCGCCGTGACCAACCGCATCACCGTCAACGAGCTGGCGCAGACGCTCGCCGTTTACCCCTCGTTGTCCGGTTCGATCACCGAAGCGGCGCGGCGGCTGATGGCGCACGACGATCTGGACTGAAGTCCGACTCAACAAACGCCTGACGAACTAGCCTGGGTACGCACGCCTACCGACAAGTAACCGACAGGAGTCCTTCGTCGTGAGCAACCCGAGCAACGACAGCGAGCCGACCTGGTCCGAGGGGTCGCTGGGACCCCAGCAGCGCGCACAGGCATGGGAGCGCCTGGGCAGCGAGCAGTTCGACGTGGTGGTGATCGGCGGCGGCGTGGTGGGCTCCGGGTGTGCGCTGGACGCCGCCACCCGCGGGCTCAAGGTGGCCCTGGTCGAGGCCCGGGATCTGGCGTCGGGCACGTCCAGTCGCTCGTCGAAGATGTTCCACGGCGGCCTGCGCTACCTCGAACAACTCGAGTTCGGGCTGGTGCGCGAGGCGCTGTTCGAACGCGAACTGTCCCTGACCACGCTGGCGCCGCATCTGGTCAAGCCGCTGCCGTTCCTGTTCCCGCTGACCAAGCGCTGGTGGGAGCGGCCCTACATCGCCGCCGGCATCTTCCTCTATGACCAGCTCGGCGGCGCGAAATCCGTTCCGGCGCAAAAGCATCTGACCCGCGCCGGCGCACTGCGGCTGAGTCCCGGCCTCAAGCGCAGCGCCCTGATCGGCGGCATCCGCTACTACGACACCGTCGTCGACGACGCCCGCCACACCATGACGGTGGCGCGCACCGCCGCCCACTACGGCGCGGTGGTCCGGTGCTCCACCCAGGTGGTCGCGCTGCTGCGTGAGGGCGACCGGGTGACCGGCGTGCGGGTGCGCGACTCCGAGGACGGCTCGATCACCGAGGTCCGCGGTCATGTCGTCGTCAACGCGACCGGCGTGTGGACCGACGAGATCCAGGCGCTGTCCAAACAGCGCGGACGCTTCCAGGT
The DNA here is from genome assembly GCF_030755175.1 of Mycobacterium sp. TY814. Lineage (NCBI taxonomy): Bacteria > Bacillati > Actinomycetota > Actinomycetes > Mycobacteriales > Mycobacteriaceae > Mycobacterium > Mycobacterium sp. TY814. Next base: position 1,658,428 of record NZ_JAUFRY010000001.1, on the reverse strand, counting down.
GCGGGCCTCCAAGGGCGTCCACGTCGTGGTGCCGCGCGACCGCATCGTCAGCGACGTCGCGATGATCCTGCGCACCGAGAAGTCGGTCATGTTCATCATCCCGTGGGGCAGCCACTGGATCATCGGCACCACCGACACCGACTGGAACCTCGACCTGGCGCACCCGGCCGCCACCAAGGCCGACATCGACTACATCCTGACCACCGTCAACGCCGTGCTGGCCACCCCGCTGACGCACGCCGACATCGACGGTGTGTACGCCGGCCTGCGCCCGCTGCTGGCCGGGGAGAGCGACGAGACCTCCAAGCTCTCCCGCGAGCACGCTGTGGCGGTGCCGGCGGCCGGCCTGGTGGCCATCGCGGGCGGCAAGTACACCACCTACCGCGTGATGGCGGCCGACGCGATCGACGCCGCGGTGCAGTTCATCCCGACCAGAGTCGCGCCGTCCATCACCGAGAAGGTGAGCCTGCTGGGCGCCGACGGGTACTTCGCGCTGATCAACCAGGTCGAGCACGTCGGCGAGCGGGTCGGACTGCACCCCTACCGGGTCCGGCATCTGCTGGACCGCTACGGCTCGATGATGGACGACGTGCTGGCGCTGGCGGCCGGCCGCCCCGAACTGCTCAGCCCCATCAAGGATGCGCCCGGCTACCTCAAGGTGGAGGCCGTCTACGCGGTCGCCGCCGAGGGGGCACTGCACCTCGAGGACATTCTGGCGCGGCGGATGCGCATCTCCATCGAGTACTCGCACCGCGGCGTCGACTGTGCCCGCGAGGTGGCCGATCTCGTCGCACCGGTGCTGGGCTGGAGCGCGCAGGACGTCGACCGCGAGGTGGCCAACTACAAGGCGCGGGTGGAGGCCGAGGTGCTCTCGCAGGCGCAGCCCGACGACGTCTCGGCCGACGAGTTACGGGCCAGCGCACCCGAGGCGCGCGCCGAAATCCTCGAGCCGGTACCGCTCAACTGAGGACTCACGTCCCTAGCCATCTGTCGGTGGCCCGGGTGAGCATGGGGGCGTGAAGAAACGCTCCGTGAGTGCGGTGCTGGGAGGCGGCATAGCCGGGTTGGCCGGCTGGGACCTCTGGCAGCGCCGGCACACCATCCTGCGCAACTATCCGATCGTCGGCCACCTGCGGTTCGTCCTGGAGGCGGTCGGCCCGGAGCTGCGGCAGTACATCGTCACCGACAACAACGCGGAGAAGCCGTTCAGCCGCGACCAGCGGCGCTGGGTGTACACCTCGTCGAAGATGAGCAACCGGTACTTCGGCTTCGGCACCGACAACGACCTGGAACGCGCCCACAACTACCCGATCATCAAGCATGCGGCGTTTCCAGTGTCGGCCCCGGACGGCGACCCCGGCCACCCCGACCCGAAGGTGCCGCTGCCCGCCGGCAAGGTGCTTGGCGGAGCGCGCAAGCGCGCCAGGGCATTTCGGCCACCATCGTTGGTCAACGTCTCGGGGATGAGCTTCGGCGCGCTGGGCGGCGCCGCGATCACCGCGCTGAACCAGGGCGTCGCAATGGCCGGGGCCATGCAGAGCACCGGTGAGGGCGGGGTGTCGCCGTACCACCGCAACGGCGGCGACCTCATCTGGCAGATCGGCACCGGCTATTTCGGCTGCCGCAACGAGGACGGCACCTTCAGCCTGCCCCGCCTGGTCGACGAGGTGGCTGCGACTCCCTCGATCCGGGCCATCGAGATCAAGCTCAGCCAGGGCGCCAAACCGGGGCTGGGCGGCATGCTGCCCGGCGCCAAGGTCACCGAGGAGATCGCCAAGATCCGCGGTATCGCACCGGGGGTGGACTGCAAGAGCCCGGCCGGGCACTCGGCGTTCCACGATGTGGACGGCCTGCTGGAGTTCGTCGAGACGATCGCCGCGGCGACGGGACTGCCGGTGGGAATCAAGTCGGCGGTCGGGGAGGACGGGTTCTGGCCGGAGCTGGCCGCGCGGATGGCGCGCACCGGCCGGGGTGTGGACTTCGTGACGGTGGACGGGGGCGAGGGCGGTACCGGCGCAGCGCCGCTGGTATTCAGCGACCACGTCGCGCTGCCGTTCAAGTGGGCCTTCCCGCGGGTGTACCGCGCCTTCGCCGAACAGGGTCTGCAGCACGACGTCGTTTTCGTCGGGTCGGGCAAACTCGGTATTCCGGAGAACGCGCTGCTGGCCCTGGCGCTGGGCTGCGACATGATCAACGTCGGGCGCACGGCGATGTTCGCCATCGGCTGCATACAGGCCCAGCGCTGCCACACCGGACGCTGCCCGACCGGAGTCGCGACGCAGTCGGCCTGGCTACAGCACGGGCTGGATCCGGCGCTGAAGTCGGTCCGCTGCGCCAACTACCTGGCCACCCTGCGCTTCGAGCTGATGTGTCTGGCCCGGGCCTGCGGCCACGTGCACCCCGCGCTGGTTCCGCTGAACGCCATCGAGGTGCTCGATGTCGACCTGCAGTCGGCCCGGGCTGAAGAGTTGTTCGACTACAAGCCCGACTGGGGGCTGCCCGGACCGGCCGACGTCGAGGCGATCACGGCATTGCAGACAACGCGCACCAACTGAGGCTGGGTCACGCCGGGCATTGTGCACTGCCGGCTGCCCAGAAATCGTGCACATTGCACATATCGATACTCGGTAATCTTGGGTATAAACAATTCCAACGAATGCAGCGGCCCAATTCGGTTCCGAATCTTAATGCCGCGCATAATTGCGCTCAGCTGGCCGATAATTCGCGCCAGCACTGCCATGTCGAACTCATAGCAGCTGTTCAGAAGCCTAACTTGGTGCTCGAACGTCCGTAGTTCAGACATTTTGTGCGGAGCTTTGAATTTCCCGGAAACGCCGCGATCGGGAATGCTCATCGGGTTATAGTCAGGTAATTCCCCGCGGCCTACGCCGCTTGCTGGTTTCCCGATGTATTCGAAGAGGCATGAGATGACATACGTATCTATTTCCCCGGAAATCGTGGCTTCAGCGGCCGCCGACATCGAGAGCATCGGCGAAACGCTGGCGCGTGTCCACACGGCCGTGGCCGGACCGACGACGAGTGTGGTCAGCGCGGCAGCCGACGAGGTGTCTACCGCCATTGCGGCACTCTTTTCTCAGCACGCTGTGGACTACCGCGTGCTGGCTGCGCAGGCGGCAACGTTTCATGAGCAACTGACCCGCACTCTGGTGGTCAGCGGGAACTCTTACGCCGCAGCTGAAGCGGCCGCCGCGTCACCCCTGGAGGCCTTTGAACAGGGCGTGCTCGGAGTGATGAACGCACCGACCAATGCCCTGTTCGGTCGTCCGCTGATTGGTGATGGTGCCAACGGCGCCGTCGGCACCGGTCAGGCCGGTGGGGCTGGCGGCTTCCTCCTCGGCAACGGCGGCAGTGGCGGTTCCGGAGCACCCGGCCAGGCCGGTGGAGCCGGGGGTTCGGCGGGCCTGATCGGCAACGGCGGGGCGGGCGGCGCCGGCGGATCGGGGGCCGGCGGCGGCGCCGGTGGTACCGGCGGAATCTTGTTCGGCAATGGCGGCAGTGGCGGGACCGGTGCGTTCGGCCAGTCCGGCGGGGCCGGCGGATCGGCGACGCTCTTCGGCCACGGCGGAGCGGGCGGAGCCGGTGGAATGGGCGCGGCCGGCGGAGTCAGTACCAACGGCGGAGCCGGCGGCAACGGCGGCGCCGGCGGAGCCGGCGGTCTGTTAGCCGGCAGCGGCGGAGCCGGTGGGGCCGGTGGGATGGGCGGAACCGGTGCGACCGGGGGACAAGGTGGCAACGGCGGTCTCGGCGGGGCCAACAGGTCGATTGCGGGCTGGGCCGGTGGCGCCGGCGGGCTGGGCGGTGACGGCGGCAGCGGTCTGGCGGGCGCCGACGGTACCGCCGGCGGTGGCACCGGCGGAACCGGTGGCCTCGGGGGTAACGGTGGCGTCGGCGGAGCCGGCGGCTCCAACACCGGACTGTTCGGCGCGGGCGGGCTGCTGGGCTCCGGCGGCACCGGCGGGGCCGGCGGGGCCGGCGGCAGTGGCGGAACCGGCGGAACCGGCGGGACCGGTGTGGGCCACGGGGTAATTGGCGGCACCGGCGGCGACGGCGGCGTCGGCGGTAACTCGGGTGCCGGCGGAGCCGGCGGCGCTGGCGGGTTCCTGGGAACCACCGGTCTGGCAGGCCACGCGGGAGTCGGCGGCCAGGGCGGAACCGGCGGGACGGGTGGGGCAGGCGACTCCGGTGTCGCCGGCAGCAAGGGCGGCGCGACCGGTGGGGCCGGATTGAGCGGCGGCGCCGGCGGACGAGGTGGTGTCGGCGGCAGCGCCGCCGACGCCAGCGGCGTCAACGGCGCCGGCGGAACGGGCGGCCGGGGAGGCATCGGTGGGGACGGCGGGAAAGCGGGCCCTGACCTGGGCCTGGGAGCCGGGAACGGCGGCGACGGTGGAGCCGGTGGCAAGGGTGGCACCGGCGGCGCAGCCGGAACCGGCCCCGGCGCGGCGGGCAGCGTCGGCAATGGCGGACAGGGTGGTATCGGCGGTCATGGCGGTGCAGGGTCTGCCGGTATCGGCAGCTCCGCAAATGACGGCGGCGCCGGCGGCCGCGGTGGTGCCGGTGGTCAGGGTGGCGATGCCGGCGGTGCCGGCGGCATCACCGGCACGGGCGGGCTCGGTGGCAACGGCGGTGCCGGCGGCGCCGGGGGCAGCGGTTGGAGCTTGGGAGTGGCTGGACTCGGCCCCGGAGGCACCGGCGGAGCGGGTGGCGCAGGTGGTGACGGCGGCGCGGCAGGCACGGTGGGCACCGGTGGAACTGCCGGCAGCGGCGGCACCGGTGGCACCGGCGGTATCGGCGGTCAGGGTGCCGACGGCACCAACGGGATCGCCCAGACGGGTGCTCAAGGCGGACGAGGCGGTGTTGGCGGTGCCGGCGGTAACTCCGGTGGCGCGGGCGGCACCAACGGCGATGGCGGCACCGGCGGCCAAGGCGGGACCGGCGGGACCGGCGGCAGCGGCGTCACGGGCGGACTCGGGGGCGGCGGCGGCCAGGGTGGTGCGGGCGGTGCGGCTGGGACCGGTTCGGGGATGGCGGGCAAGGCGGGCAACGGTGGCCAAGGCGGCACCGGTGGCACCGGTGGTGCCGCTAACGCGGGCAACGCGGCCACCGAGGCCGGTGCGACCGGCGGCGTCGGCGGTACCGGCGGCACCGGCGGCACGGGCGGCGAAGGCGGCGCCGCCGGCGGTGCCACCGGCACCAACGGTGCCGGCGGGACCGGTGGCAAGGGCGGAATCGGCGGAGACGGTGGCAAGGGTGGTCCCGACCTCGGCCTGGGAGCAGGTAAGGGCGGCGACGCCGGTGCCGGTGGCACCGGCGGTACCGGCGGCGCGGCCGGCAGCGGTCCCGGCGCCGCGGGTGCGATGGGTGGCGGTGGTCAGGGCGGCACCGGAGGCAACGGCGGTGCCGGAGCCGCCGGCATCAGCAGTTCCGGACACGACGGCGGCGCCGGCGGCAATGCCGGAGCCGGCGGCCAGGGCGGAAGCGCCGGCGGCGCAACGGGTACCAGGGGCAGCGGCGGTGCCGGTGGCAAGGGCGGTGCCGGCGGTGCTGCCGCCAACGGCTTCAACAGCGTGTTAGGCGACGTCGGCACCGGAGGCACCGGCGGCACCGGCGGACGCGGTGGTGACGGCGGCGCGGTCGGTGCCGTGGGCACCGGCGGAACTGCCGGCAGCGGCGGCACCGGTGGCACCGGCGGAACCGGCGGTGCGGGCGGCAACGGCACGAACGGTACTGGCGATGCCGCCGGCAACGGTGGCCGTGGCGGCACCGGCGGCGCCGGCGGCAACGCCGGTGGCGTGAACGGAAGCAATGGCAGTGGCGGCGCCGGCGGTCAGGGCGGTCAAGGTGGCAACGGCGCTTCTGGAACCGCCGACCTCGGCAGCGGGGGCGGTGCCGGCGGCAAAGCCGGTGCTGGTGGCGTTGGCGGCAACGGCGGCGCAGCCGGCGCAATCGGGCAAGGCGCCAGCGGTGGGGCCGGCGGTCAAGGCGGGCAGGGTGGCACCGGTGGCTCCGGTGCGAACTCGACGTCGAACGTTTCGGGTCAAGGCCGCCAGGGCGGCGGCGGCGGCAACGGGGGTGCCGGTGGGGTCGGCGGGACAGGTGGCTCAGCCGGCATCGGTAGCACCAATGGCGCAGGTGGAGCCGGCGGCGCCGGCGGCGCCGCGGGCAACGGTGGCACCGGCGCCACGGGCCCGACCGGGAGCTTCAGCGGTCGCAACGGCGGTTCCGGCGGCCAGGGCGGCGTCGGCGGCGCCGGCGGCGCCGGCGGGCAGGCGGGCAACGGTGCGGGCGCCGGAGGCGCCGGGGGTGCCGGCGGTCAGGGGGCTGTCGGCGGCCAGGGCGGCCAGGGCGGCACTGCCGGCGTTACCGGAGCCAATGCCGGTGGCAATGGCGGCCAAGGCGGTGCCGGTGGCGCCGGCGGTCAAGGAGCGGCCGGTGTCGCGGGCGGGAGTGCCGGTGCCGGCGGCACGGCCGGCAGCGGGGGCCAGGGAGGCATCGGCGGCAGCGGCCTCAACACCGGCAACGTCGGTTCCGGCGGCACCGGCGGCACCGGCGGGGCCGGCGGCGTCGGCGGCAATGCCGGCGCGACGAGCGGAAGTGGTGCCGGAGCGATCGGCGGCAAAGGCGGCAGTGGCGGTAACGGCGGTGCGGCGGGCACGAGCACCCTCGCGAGCTTCGGCGGCACCGGCGGGAACGGTGGTTCCGGCGGCGTCGGCAGCGGTGGTCAGCTCAGCGCCGGCGGCACGGGCGGAAAGGGCGGCGCCGGAAACAACGGCGGGTCCGGCGGCGCGGACGGTAATCCTGGGTGAGCTGGGATTGCGCGATAGGCGGCGGGTCAGCCCTGCGCAGGTACGCGCGCGTCCATCAGCCGGCCGCGCACGATGTGCTCGACGAGGATCGGGACGAACGTCTGCACCGGCGCGTCGATGAACTGTTGCGCGGCCTGCTCGCACCATTGCCTGATCTGCGGGCGCAGCGCCGCCGTGCGTTGCTGGTCGCCGCGGCCTTCGTGCTGGGCCAGTTTTTCTGCTACGTCGGCCACCGATCGCGCCACCAGAGAACGGCTCGCGGCGTTGACCTCGTCGTCGGCGCCTGAGCGCGCTTCCTGCAGCGCCTGCTCACCGCTGCGCTCGCCGGTGTCCGGCGGGATGACCTGCAGGCTCAAGTGATGCCCGTCTTGGCCGATCAGGATGATGCTGGCCGGCTCGTCGCCGCTGAAGCCGAGCAGTTCGATAGTGCGACCGCCGATTTCGAGGACCGGGGGAGCGCTGTCCCAGCTGTTGCGGTGGTAGCCGACCATGGCAATCGGGCCTAGCTCGTCGGCCAATGACGTCACCAGGCCGGGCAGTTCGTCGACCAACCGCGTGGACCGCGGCCACCATGCCCCGTCAACGTGCTCAGAGATGGGCCGAAAGGGCTTTATTTCCAACCGAGTTGGTCGCCGCGTCATCAGACTTACGGTACGTTCGTCGTGAGTAGCTCGCGAGCGCAGTGGCCCAACTGTGGGCGAATTTTCGGTTAAGTGCTTGGGGCGAAATCGTTTACGGCGCTGATGACCCCGCGGCGCCGCCAGCAGGTTGGGCAGTCGGGGGAGTCTTGGACGGCGGCGGCGTTGCGCCCCGGCGACCATCCGGCACAAGTGGACGGTCCGGCCCCTCGGCGTCCGGCGTGACCACCAACCGGGTCTGCGTGTGGTTCAGGTGCGCCTCCCGCACGCTCGTGGTCGCGCGGATCGCCGCCCAGACCGCGCACTTTCATCCAGCGCGGTACCCCAGGAGTGATTGGGTGGCCGTTCCGATGCCCTTTGTCACTTGTGCAATCTGGTCAAGTGCGCGAGAGTCCTGCCGTGCCGCCGACATTGATCGCGAACGAGGTTGCCGCGGCTCCTCTTGAGGAAGTCCTGCGCCTGCTGGACTCTTCGCCCGCCGGATTGTCCAGCGCGGAAGCGGCCTCCCGGCTGGCCCGCTACGGCCCGAACGTGGTGCGGACACACCGGGTCAACGCCCTGGCGATCCTGGCCCGGCAACTGCGCAACGCGGTGCTCATCCTGTTGGCGGTCACCGCGACCGTGTCGTTCTTCCTCGGCGACAGCATGCAGGCCCTGATCATCGGCGTGATCCTGCTGGCCAGCACCGGCCTCAGTTTCTTCAACGAGTACCGTGCCGAGAATGCCGCGGCCCGGCTGCATGCCGGGGTCCACCACAACGCCGTGGTGCGCCGCGACGGTGAATTCGTCACCGTCGACGTCACTCAACTTGTTCAAGGTGACGTGATCCGGCTCTCGCTCGGCGAGGCGGTGCCGGCCGATGTCCGGCTGATCGACGTCAGCGGCCTGGAATGTGACGAGAGCATCCTGACCGGGGAATCGACCGGCGAGGAGAAGGCGCCGCAACCGGTGCCGGCCGACACCGCGCTCGCCGACCTGACCGACCTTGCCTTCATGGGCACCATCGTCAGCGCCGGCGAGGCCACCGCGGTGGTGTACGCCACCGGACGCAACGCCGAATTCGGCCGCATCGCAGCGGGTTTGGACACCCGCCAGCCGGAAACGGAGTTCCAGGTCGGGTTACGCCGGTTCTCGTATCTGCTGCTGCAGGTCGCGATAGCGCTGATGGTGGTCATCCTGGCCAGCAATCTGTTGCTGGAAAAGCCGGTTATCGATTCGGTGCTCTTTTCGCTGGCGATCGCGGTCGGCATCACCCCGCAGCTGCTGCCCGCTGTGGTCAGCACCAGCCTGGCAACCGGATCGCGGCAGCTGGCCAAGGCGAAAGTTCTGGTCAAGCGGTTGGTCTGTATTGAAGACCTGGGTGACATCGACATCCTGATCACCGACAAGACCGGCACCCTGACCGAGGGGCGCATCCGGCTGGTCGACACGATCGACCCCACCGGCGCACCGTCGGAACCGGTGCTGCGGCTCGGGTTGCTGGCCACCGACGTCGACCCGGAATCCGGTGGCGCCAGCGCCAATGCGCTCGATGCCGCGCTATGGGAGGCGCCGCGGGCGCAGCGGCTGGTCGCCGGAGTGCGTCGCATCGCGATGTCGCCCTTCGACCATCAGCGAAGGGCGACCTCGGCACTGGTCGACGGAGTCGACGGCGGCCGCCTGCTGATCGTCAAGGGCGCACCCGAACAGGTGCTGACCCGTTGCGGCACAACGCCGGAGGCCGCGGCTGAAACCCTGGCCGGTCTGTTCGGCGCCGGGCGCCGTGTGGTCGCGGTCGCCACCAGGCCCGCCGATGACCTCGCCATGATCAGTCCCGACAACGAGTGCGCCCTGACGCTGGCTGGCTTCCTGGTCTTCGCCGACGAGCCCAAGGCCGCCGCGCGCCGGTCCCTGGCAGCCCTGGCCGGTCTGGGCATCGAACTGAAGATCGCCACCGGCGACAACCCGAGGGTCGCCGAAAAAGTTTGCCGGGATCTGGGTCTGGTGTCCAAAGGCACTGTCACGGGCACCGAGCTGGAGCCGCTGGAGAACGATGACGAATTCGCCGAGGCGGCCCGCACGCACACCATCTTCGCCCGTATCACTCCCGAGCAGAAGGCACGGCTGATCGCCACCCTGCGGCGCAGCGGACGTTCGGTGGGATTCCTCGGCGACGGCGTGAACGACGCCCTGGCACTGCATGCCGCCGACGTCGGCATCTCCGTGGACAGCGCCACCGACGTCGCCAAGGATGCTGCCGACGTTCTGTTGCTGGAGAAGGACCTGGGCGTGCTGGCCACCGGGGTGGCCGAGGGGCGGCGCATCTTCGCCAACACCATCAAGTACGTCCTGATGGGCACCTCCAGCAACTTCGGCAACATGTTCAGTGCCGCCGCCGCGTCGGCGCTGCTGCCGTTCCTGCCGATGCTGCCCAGCCAGATCCTGCTGAACAATCTGCTCTACGACAGCTCCCAACTGCCGATCGCCACCGACCGCGTCGACGAGGAACAACTGCACGCGCCGTCGCACTGGAACGTGGCATTCATCCGCCGGTTCATGATGATCTTCGGCCCGATCAGTTCGCTGTTCGACTTCATGACTTTCGGGTTGATGCTCGGTGTGCTCGACGCCGGCGCCGTCGAGTTCCGTACCGGTTGGTTCGTGGAATCGCTTGCCACACAGACTCTTATCATCTTCGCGATCCGAACACGCAAGGTCCCGTTCTTCCGTAGCAGACCCAGCGGGCTGCTGACCGCCACCAGCCTGACGGTGGTCGCGATCGGCGTCGCCCTCACCGTGTCCCCGCTGGCCGCCACCCTGGGCTTCACCCCATTGCCGTGGCAGTTCTTCGCCGCCCTCGGCGGCTTCGTCGTGGTCTACCTCGTTCTGGTGGAACTGGCGAAGGCGATGTTCTACGCCGAACCCATACGCCTGGCCGGCCAGCCCCAGCGCACGCGGGGACGCGCCCACCGGATCCGCCGGCGCGCCGCCCGCTTCCACCACCACCGTGTCTAGCGGATTTCGTCGCGCGCACCCGCGCGGGTGGATAGTCTGCTCGCGATGGAGCCTGCACTGATCGGCGTTCGGGACGCCCTGGGGCCGGTGCGGGTACGCCTGCGCGGCGGACACGTGCTGTCCGAACTGACCGACCGGTTCGGTGCTCAGGCAGGTGCGAAAGTGCTGGCCGGTGAAGTGGTCGACGCCGACGGCACGGCGATCGGCAGTGAGACCGTGTTACCCGCCGGGGCCAGCGTGTACCTCTACCGGGATCTGCCCGACGAAGTGCCGGTGCCCTTCGACATCCCGGTGCTGCATCGCGACGACGACATCGTCGTGGTCGACAAACCGCACTTCCTGTCGACCATGCCGCGGGGCCGGCACGTCGCCCAGACCGCGCTGGTGCGGTTGCGCTGCAGCCTGGGCCTTCCCGAGCTGAGTCCGGCCCATCGGCTGGACCGGCTGACCGCGGGAGTGCTGCTGTTCACCACCCGGCGCGAGCTCCGAGGCAGGTATCAGACTCTTTTCGCCCGCGGGCTGGTGTGCAAGACCTATCTGGCGCGGGCCGCCGTCGACCCTGGGCTGGTGCTGCCGCGGGTGGTGCGCAGTCGCATCGTCAAGCGCCGTGGCAACCTGCAGGCGGTGACCGAGCCCGGTGTGCCCAATGCCGAGACCCTGGTCGAACTCCAGTCGCCGGACGGTCTCTACCGCCTGACCCCGCGGACCGGCCGTACCCACCAACTGCGGTTGCAGATGGCCGAGCTGGGCGTGCCGATTCACGGAGACCCGTTGTACCCCAGAGTGATTCATACCGAAGACCACGACTTCAGCACGCCGCTGCAGTTGTTGGCCCACCGCATCGAGTTTGACGACCCGGTGACCGGGTCGCGTCGCGAGTTCGTCAGCCGCCGAGAGGAAGTCTGGTCATGAGTGAAGACAACGCGCTCGTCATCGTCGCCGGGTATCAGGACATCGACACTGCACGCAGTGACTTCGAGAATCTGACGGGGCGGGCCAACGCCAAGACCTTGCCGTTGCAGGGTGCGGTGCTGGTCGGCAAGGACGCCGACGGCAACGGAGTGCTGCTGGACACCGGCAACAAACTCGGCCGCCGCGGCGCCGCGTGGGGTGCCGGCGCGGGCCTGGCCGTCGGCCTGTTCTCGCCGGCTCTGCTGGCCACCGCCGCGTTCGGCGCCGCGGCCGGCGCCCTGGCGGGCACCTTCGCCCATCACCGCATCACCAGTGGGCTGGGCGACAAGATCGGGGAGGCCCTGTCGGCGGGCAGCGCCCTGATCATCGCCGTGACGCCGGCGCAGGGCCGCCTCGCGGTGGAGCAGACGATGGCCGGCTCGCCGATGAAATCGGTTGCCGAGCTAAGCCGTTCGACCCTGCGCGCGCTGGGCTCGGCTTTGGAGGAGGCGATGGGCAAGTTCAACCCCGATCGCACCAAACTGCCGATTCCGCAACGCAATTTCGGCGGCACCATCGGCCGCACCGTGGCCGAGTCGGTCGGTGACTGGACGATCGTTCCCGGTGCGGCAGCACCGGAGGACGCCCCGAACGTCCTGATCGTGCTGATCGACGACGCCGGTTTCGGCGGCCCGGACACGTTCGGCGGCGGCATCAGCACCCCGGCACTGTCCCGGGTGGCCGAAAACGGGTTGGCCTACAACCGCTTTCACGTCACGGCGGTGTGCTCGCCGACCCGCGCGGCGCTGTTGACCGGGCGCAATCACCACCGGGTCGGCTTCGGGTCGGTCTGCGAATTCCCCGGCCCCTACCCCGGCTACGCCACCGTCAAGCCGCGCAGTTGCGCCGCGCTGCCCCGCATTCTGCGCGACAACGGATATGTGACAGCCGCTTTCGGCAAGTGGCACCTGACTCCGGACAACGTACAGGGCGCCGCCGGTCCGTTCGACAACTGGCCGCTGGGTTGGGGATTCGACCATTTCTGGGGTTTCCCGAGCGGGGCCGCCGGGCAGTACGACCCGATCATCACGCAGGACAACACCGTCATCGGCATCCCGGAGGCGCCGTCGGCTGACCGGCCGTACTTCTTCCCCGACGACCTCACCGACAAGGCCGTCGAGTGGCTGCACACCGTGCGCGCCCAGAACTCCACCAAGCCCTGGATGATGTACTACGCGACCGGCGCCACCCACGCACCGCACCACGTGTTCAAGGAGTGGGCGGACAAATACCAAGGACAGTTCGACGAGGGCTGGGATGTCTACCGGCAGAAGACATTCGAGCGTCAGAAGCAGCTGGGCATCATTCCGCCCGATGCCGAGCTGACCGAGCGGCCGGACCTTTTCCCGGCCTGGGACAGCCTCACCGACAGCCAGCGCAAGCTGTACGCCCGCCAGATGGAGGTGTTCGCCGGGTTCTCCGAGAACGCGGACTACAACGTCGGCCGGCTGCTCGACGCCATCGACGAACTCGGCGAGTCCGACAACACGATGGTGATCTACATCTGGGGCGACAACGGCGCCAGCATGGAAGGCACCAACACAGGATCCTTCAACGAGATGACCTTCCTCAACGGCCTGGATCTCGACGCGGACCAACAGTTGGCGCTGATCGAGCAGTACGGGGGCATCGAGGCGCTGGGTGACGAGTTCACCGCGCCGCATTTCGCCTCGGGCTGGGCGCACGCCAACAACACGCCGTTCCAGTGGGGCAAGCAGATGGCCAGTCACCTCGGTGGCACCCGCGACCCCATGGTCATCTCCTGGCCGAGCCGCATCCGGCCCGACGGCAAGCTGCGCAGCCAGTTCACCCACTGCATCGACATCGCCCCAACGGTATTGGAGGCGATCGGTTTACCGGTGCCGACCAGCGTCGACGGCATCGAGCAGGAGCCGATGGACGGCACCAGCTTCCTGGAGAGCCTGCACGATGCGGCGGCCGGCGAGCACCGCACCGTGCAGTATTTCGAGATGTTCGGCAGCCGCGCCATTTACAAAGACGGATGGTGGGCATCGACCCGGCTGGATCGGGCGCCGTGGGATCTGTCGCCGGAAACCATGCAGCGCTTCGCGCCCGGTGTCTACGACCCCGACAAAGACGTCTGGGAGCTCTACTACCTGCCCGACGATTTCTCCCAGGCCAACAACATCGTCGCCGACCACCCGGATAAGCTCGCCGAGCTGCAGGAGCTGTGGTGGCAGGAAGCCGAGCGCAACCGGGTGCTGCCGCTACTGGGCGGGCTCGCGGTGATGTTCGGCGATCTGCCGCCGCTTCCGACCACCACCCGGTTCGCTTTCAAGGGCGATGTGCAGAACATCCAGCGCGGCATGGTGCCTCGCATCTACGGCCGCTCCTACGCGATCGAGGCGCGCCTGACGGTGCCCGAGGACGCCCGGGGCGTGATCGTCGCCAACGCCGATTTCATGGGCGGCTTCGCGCTCTGGGTCGACGAACAGCGCCGGCTGCACCACACCTACTCCTTCCTGGGTGTCGAGACCTACCGGCAGGTGTCCACCGAACCGATCCCCACCGGGGAGGTCACCGTCCGCATGCTGTTCGACTCGGCTCAGCCTGTCGTCGGCTCCGGGGGGCGGGTGACGCTGTGGGCCGGCGACCGCCAGATCGGTGAGGGCGAGCTGCCCCAGACGGTCAGCCTGTCGTTCACCTCGTATGCCGGGCTCGACGTCGGGCGTGACAACGGGCTCGTCGTCGACCGTGAGTACGAGGACAAGGCGCCGTACGCGTTCACCGGCACCGTCAAGGAGGTCGTCTTCGACCTGATGCCGGTCGCGCCCGAGACCGAAATGGCACTGCATGAACATGCCTCGGTGCAGGCCGTCGGGCGCGGCGCCGCTGGTTAGCCGCCGTCGCCTAACAGGTCGGCCAGGCCGTTCTGGATTCCGGTGTCGATCTGCTCGTTCATCGTGCCGCGAGGCTGGAACGAGGCACTGCCGTCGCAGCTGCAGTTCAGGACACTGAACGGGCTGGGTTCGGCGACGACTGGACTGGCGGTGGCTATCGCGGTAGTCAGTACGACGACCACACCGAACAACACTTTCCTGATCACTCATCACTCCCGGTGATATGCGTATCGAAAGTCTAGGTGTTGCGACGCCGGCGCCTGGTTACGACTCAGTTAACGTTGACTAGTTCGTCTGGTGGTGCCTGGGGCAGTAAGCGGCGATGCTGACACCGACGAAGTACCCGGAGTGATAACCGTCCAGGTTGCTGCTACCCGCCACTTCATTAGCGACATCGGCCTTCAGTCGACCGGCGTCGAGTTCGTCGCATACCTTGTGCGCGGCCAGTATCGCGGCCTGCGGTGTCCCGAAATTGATGGCGTGCGACTGGAGCGCATTAAGGAATTGGTTGTCGACACCGTCGGCGTGGGCGGTCGGCAAGACCGTCGCTGTCACCAGCGTGAGCGCCGCTGCCGGCACGAGAGCGCGTGAGAGTGAGCGGCACAGCGCCATCACTGGGACCTCCCCGCGGACAAGTGCGACGTAACACGATGCTTACATCGCGATCATCGCATGTTACGAAGGGAGATGGGTGCCGTCCCCTCGATCCGTGACGGTGACCGGGTGAGTTTTCCAGACCGTGAACCGGTCGCGAACTGCAGCTGAAATCGTCGAATCGGCATGGTGCCGGCCCGCTTTAGAACAAATCTCGGTGCTCCGAACTTGTTAGTGTTCCGCATGACTACCCGTCGGTATTCGTCGAGGAATTGAATTGGACCTCAATCGATTCGGCGCCGGGTTGACGGTGTTGGCCATCGGTGCGGGAATGGTGTCGGCGTGTGCCGGTGACACCGGCGTCAGAGCCTGCGGTGGCCCGCCGACGCTCAAAGCCAGTGGCTCCACCGCCCAGGTGAACGCAATGACCCGCTTCGCCAAGGCTTTCGAACAGGCCTGCCCTGGGCACTCGTTGAACTACACCGCCAACGGTTCGGGTGCCGGAATCAGCGAATTCCTGGGAGGCCAAACCGATTTCGCCGGCTCGGATTCCCCGCTAAGCAAGACCGAGTATGAGCGGGCGCGGCAGCGGTGTGGCTCGCCGGTCTGGAATCTGCCGGTGGTGTTCGGGCCGATCGCCATCGCCTACCACCTCAGCGGCGTGCCGTCGCTGAATCTGGACGGACCGACCGCGGCCAAGGTGTTCAACGGGGCCGTCACGGCGTGGAACGATCCGGCGATCGCCGCGGTGAACCCGGGCGTCGCTCTGCCCGCCGCGCCCATCCGGGTGGTCTTTCGCAGCGACCAGTCCGGCACCTCCGACAACTTCCAGCGATATCTCGACACTGCCGGTAACGACGCGTGGGGCAGGGGCGCGGGAAAGGTGTTCAACGGCGGCGCGGGGGAGGGCGCGGCGGGCAGTGACGGCGTCGCGGCGGCCGTCGCGAACGCCGAAGGTTCGGTCACCTACGTCGAATGGTCGTTCGCCCTGGCCCGGCACTTGGACGTGGCCAGAGTCATCACCTCGGCGGGCCCGGATCCGGTCGGCATCGACGCCACCTCGGTCGGCAAGACGATCTCGGCCGCCTGGTTCATCAGAGAAGGCAACGACCTCGCCTTCGACACGATCTCGTTCTACCGACCGAATCGGGCCGGCGCCTACCCGATCGTGCTCGCCACCTACGAGATCGTCTGCTCGAAGTATCCCGACCCGCAGCTCGGTGCTGCCGTCAAGGCGTTCCTGCAAAGCGCCACCGGCCCTGGTCAGAACGGCCTTGCCGACAATGGCTACGCGCCCGTGCCCGACGAGTTCCGCTCGCGCCTGTCGGCCGCGGTGGCCGCAGTCTCCTGATCGCGGCGCGCTGACGCGCAATGTTCCTGGGTATTTCCTCTGCCAGACAACGCAATGTTTCGCAAAAATTTACCTGAGTTGACATTGTGTATGGCATGGATTTCATCGGACTGCCACCCGAGGTCACCTCGGCGCTGATCCACTGCGGACCGGGAGCGGAACCGCTGCTCGAGGCGTCCTTCGCGTGGCAACGGCTCGGGTACGACTTGGAAGAGTCGATCCGCGCTTACGCTCCGGTGCTGGCGTCGGTGACCGAGGCCTGGCACGGTCCGGCGTCGACCGCCATGGTGCAGGCGGTGGAAACCTACCTCACCTGGCTGGGTGGCACCGCGCAGCAGTGTCTGGCGCTGGGCTCTTCGGCGCAGGCCGCAGCGGCAGCCTTCGGGTCCGTACAGGCCGCCGTGGTGCACCCGTCGGTGGTCAGCGCGAACCGGATCCAGCTGGCCCGGCTGCTCGCGACCAACGGCCTGGGCAAGAACGTTGCCGCCATCGCCGAGACCGAGGCGCAGTACGAACGCATGTGGGTCAGCAACGCCGCAGCCATGTATCGCTACCAGGCGGCTTCGGCGCAGGCCCTGCAGCTGCCGCTGTTCGCCTCGCCGCCGTCGATCACCACACCGGAGGGCCCCGCGGCGCAGGGCGAAGCGGTGCAGAGCGCAGCCGCGTCGGCGACGTCCAGCAATGTGTCCAACGTGCTCGCCAATGCCGCCGCTGCGGTGGCGCCCGCGGACGCGGTCGCTCCGCCGGTGTCTCCGACCGACGCGCTGTTGCAGGCGATCGGCGTCACGTTCGACCCCAACCAGGGCTGGTTCGGGCTGGCGAACACCTACGCGAACCAGTTCATCTCGTCGGGTTTTCCGATCAACATGCTCAGCTACTTCGCCCAGTTCAGTTCGGCTCAGGCGCTGCAATCAGTGGCCCCGGATATCGCTGAGGGTCTCTCGGAGGGCGAATCGGCTCTGACGGCCTCGGCGGCGTCGCTGTCCGATGCCGCCGGCGCTCTGGGCTCGGCGGAACCGGCGGCAGCGATGGGCGTCGCCGTGTCGATGGGGAACCTCTCGGCGCCACCGGCGGCCACCGCGGTGCTGACCGGGGCACACATGCCGGTCCAGCTGGCGTCGGCCGCGTCGCCGCTGCCCGGCGCGGACGCGGGTGGCGACTTCTCGATGCTGCCGCCGCTGATGGCACCGCCCATTTCGGCCGGTAGCGGCTGGAAGAAGCGCAAGGAGCAGAAGTACGAAGACCTGGCGATGGGCCTGGAGCTCAAGGGCACCTTCATGACCCGTCCACCATCAGCGGGGTGAGCAGAGTCGGTACGTTTGACGGCATGCCCTGGGTGCGACTGCTCCTGCTGGCCGTTCTGCTTGCCGGCTTGGTCGGGTGCAACGAGCGGCAGGTTGCGGCGGCCCGTGCGCGGGATCAGGCGGGGATATTTCCCTACGGCGGACTGAACCGGACGTATCTGGTGCACGTCCCACCAGGGCCGCCGGTCGGACTGGTGCTCAACCTGCACGGCGGCGGCGGCACCGGCGCCGGCCAGCGCGGGCTGACCGACTTCGACTCCGTCGCCGACGCCAACGGCCTGCTGGTGGTGTACCCGGACGGTTACGACAAGAGCTGGGGTGACGGGCGGGGTGCGGCCCCGGCCGACCGCAAACGGCTCGACGACGTCGGTTTCCTGGTCTCTCTGGTGACCAAGCTTCGCGATGATTTCAAAGTTCCTACGGGCCACGTGTTCGCCACCGGGATGTCCAACGGCGGGTTCATGTCCAACCGGCTGGCCTGCGAGCGTGCCGACGTCTTCGCAGCGATCGCGCCGATCTCCGGCACGCTCGGTGTCGGCGTGGCCTGTAACCCGTCGCGGCCGGTGTCGGTGCTGGATGCGCACGGCACCGGCGATCCGGTGGTGCCCTACAACGGTGGCGACGTCCGGGGCCGCGGCGGACTGAGCCACGCCATCTCGGTCAACAGCCTGGTCGACCGCTGGCGCGCCGTCGACCGATGCCAGGGACCGCCGACGATCGAGGACCTGCCCCCGGTCAACGACGGGACCGTGGTGCGCCGCTACGACTCCGAAGGGTGCGCCGAGGGCACCGAGGTGATCCTCTATCAGATCGAGAAGGGCGGGCACACCTGGCCGGGCGGCAAGCAGTACCTGCCGAAGACGGTCATCGGGGCCACCACCCGGGTTTTCGACGGCTCGCAGGTGATCGCCGAGTTCTTCCTGACGCACGGTCGCGACTGAGCGCACGGCTCACCGCTGGCAGGACGGGCACCAGTACTGCACGCGTTCGGCCTCACCGTCGTAGGCGATGGGGGTGGCGCAACGCCGGCACGGCTGGCCCGCCCGTCCGTACACCCACACCTGCCGCCCCGCCCTGGTGTCGCCTGTGGTGGTGCGGTTGCGGCGAGAACGGTTGGTCCACAACATCTCCCGGGCCCGCGACACCAGTCGCAGCGGATCGGCCAGGGCGCGCACCGGCGCGGTGGGCAGATGCCCGAAGGCGA
Organism: Mycobacterium sp. TY814; assembly: GCF_030755175.1. NCBI lineage: Bacteria > Bacillati > Actinomycetota > Actinomycetes > Mycobacteriales > Mycobacteriaceae > Mycobacterium > Mycobacterium sp. TY814. The sequence goes on along the minus strand of NZ_JAUFRY010000001.1, from coordinate 1,639,707 downwards.
AACACAATTCGTTGCTGTAGACGTTTCCGACGCCGGCCATCACGCGCTGGTCCAGCAGCGCCGCAGCGATAGGGCGATCCGGTTCGGCGACCAGGTTGGCGGCGGCGACCCGCGCGTCCCAGTCGGGCCCCAGCAGATCCGGGCCCAGATGTGCGACAGCGGCCTCGTCGTGCTCGCGCTCGAGGATCTCCAGCACGCCGAGATCGTTGCCGACGGCGCGGACGTCGCCGGCTTCCAGGATGATGCGCGCCCGGTGATCCACGCGCTGACGGCCGATCCGCCAGCTGCCGTCCATCTTCAGGTGGGAGTGAATGCTGGCCGGACCGACCCGGATGAACAGGTGCTTGCCCCGGCTGAGGACCTCGTCGACCACTTGGCCGGTGAGGTCCACAGTGGCGAACTTGGGCACCCGGACATCGCAGCGCGTGAGCGTGCGACCGGCCAGGTTCTCTCGCAGCACGGCGGCGGTGTGAAAGACGGTGTCACCTTCGGGCATGGCTACCGCAGCCGCAGTCCGCGTGGCGTGCGGGAGAACCCGGCCTCAACCAACGCATCCAGCGCCGCCGTGGCGGGGCCGTCGGGAGTCAGCACCGACACGCCGTTGGCCCGCTCGACCAGCAGCGCCGGCACCCGCCGGGATGAGACGAGTTCGGCCAGCGCGACGGCCGCCGCGTGGCTGGCGTCCGGGTCGTCAGTGAACGTCAGCAGCGACCGTCCGCCGCGTTCGGAGAACCAGCACAGCTCGCCGTCCACCAACACCACCAGCGCCCCGGCCTTGCGGCCCGGCCGCGCCGAACCTTCGGCGTTGGAGGCGGGCCACGGCAGCGCCGCGCCGTAGGGGTTGGCCGGGTCGGTCGCGGCCAGCACCACCGCGCGGTAATCCGGGCGTTGCGGGTCCACCCCGTCGAGGTAGCTGCGTAGCCGGTCCACGGTCGAAGCGACCGCGAACTGCGCGCCGCCCAGCGACTCCACGAAGTACCCGCGCTGGCAGCGTCCGGCGTCTTCGAACGCGCTCAGCACTTTGTAGAGCGTGGCGAAGCCGCCGGGCACACCTTCGGCGGCCACCGCGCCTTTGGTCAGCACCCCGTGGCGGTTCAACAGCAGCTCGGCCTGGAAATGGGCCCGCAGCGTGGAGTCCGGCTCCGGCGGGGGCAGCGCCGACCACCGCCCCGCCACCGTGGGGTCGGCCGAGCGGACCTGCGCGTGCGCGACGCTGTAGCGGCTCAGCCGCGGTGCGCGCTGGGTGCGGTGCGCGGGCGCCGAGCGCCTGCGCGGGCCGGTGCTGCCGCCCAGCAGGGCGCGCACCGGAGCGAAGGTGTCGCCGGTGACCCAGCCGGCCCAGACGAGTTCCCAGAGCGCTGCTTTCAGCTCGGACTCCGACCCGCCGGCGCCGGCGAGCTGGCGGAAGAAGTACGCGCCGCCGCCGGACAGGGCGTCCATGATGCCCCGGTGCACGTCGGTGAACTCGATCTCGGCGGGCGGGGACAGCGTCAGGGGCACGGAGTCGGCCGCATGCAGCGCGATCCAGCCGTCGCTGCCCGAGATCGACCCCGCGCCCGACCAGGTGACCTCGCCGGCGGCGAGCAGCTCGTCGAGCATGGCGGGTGAGTAGTCACGAACTCGCGGCCCCAGCACCAGCGGCTCCAGCGCCGAGGCCGGAATCCGCACACCGGCCAGCTGATCGATCACGGATGCCAGACGGTCCACCCCCGTGTCGGAGGTGCCCACCTGGTGCCAGGCCGGCAGGAACCGCCCGTAGGCGGCGGTGCTGACCGGCTCGACTTGGGCCCGCAGCGCGGCCAGCGAACGGCGCCGCAGAATCCGCAGCACGTCGGAGTCACACCACTGCTCGGAGCCGGCGCCGGTGGACGTCGCGGCGACGAACTCGCCGCGCATGAGCCGGCCGTCCGCGGCCAGGCGGCCCAGCACGTCGGCCGTCACCCGCAGCCCCAACCCGAACCGGGCGGCGGCTTCGGCGGTGCTGAACGGCGTGTGGGTTCGCGCGTAGCGGCTCAGCAGCTCGCCCAGCGGGTCTGCCACCGATTCGGTGTACGCCGCGGGCAGGCCTACCGGGACTGCAGCCCCGACCCCGTCGCGGAGCCGGCCGATGTCCTCGACGGCGACCCACCAGCTGCGCCCGGCGAAAGACACCGTTAGCGCCCGCCGGGCGGCGCGCAGACCTTCCAGCCACCCCCCGACGTCTTCGGCCGTCGCCCGGGCGACGATCTCGTCCTCGGTCATCGGGCCGAGCAGGCGCAGCAGGTCGGCGACGCCCTCGGCGTCGCGCGCCAGCCGGTCGGACGACAGGTGCTGCAATTGCCGGCCGGTGCCGGCGATGACCTCGGGATCGAGTAGCTCGCGCAGCTCGACGCGGCCGAGCAGTTCGGCGAGCAGCGAGCTGTCCAGCGACAGGGCCGCCGCTCGCCGCTCGGCCAGCGGGACGTCGCCCTCGTACATGAACGCCCCGACGTACCCGAACAGCAGCGAGGCGGCAAACGGTGACGGGCGCGCGGTCTCGACCTCGATCACCCGCACCTTGCGCTGACCGATCTGCGTCATCAGATTGCTCAGGGTCGGCACGTCGTAGACGTCCTGCAGGCACTCGCGGACGGTCTCCAGCACGATCGGGAAATCGGGATACTTGCGCGCGACCTCGAGCAACTGGGCGGCGCGCTGACGCTGCTGCCACAACGGCGACCGGCGTCCGGGGTTGCGGCGCGGCAGCAGCAGGGCCCGGGCGGCCGACTCCCGGAACCGGGAAGCGAACAGGGCCGATTCCCCGACCTCCGCGGTGACGATCGGATCGATCTCATCGGGATCGAACACGAACAGTTCGGCGCCCGGCGGCGCTTCCTCGGTGTCCGGCAGCCGCACCACGATGCCGTCGTCGGAGGCGGTCGGCTTCTCGTCGAGACCGTAGCGTTCGCGTAGCCGCCGGCCCACGGCCAGCGCGAGCGGGCCGTGCACCTGCAACCCGTAGGGCGAGTGCAGGACCACCCGCCAGTCGCCCAGCTCGTCCCGGAACCGCTCGACCAGCAGCGTCATGTCGGTGGGCACCACGCGGGTCGCGGCGCGCTGCTCGTCCAGCAGCCCCCACAGGTTGTCCCGGGCGTACTCATCGAAACCCCAACCGGCACAACGCTTATCGAACTCATCGCGGGTGAGGGCGGCCAGTTCGCCGGTGAGCGCGCCCAGGGCGGCACCGAGTTCGGCGGGGCGGCCGACGTTGTCGCCGCGCCAGAACGGAAGCCGGGCGGGCTGCCCCGGCGCGGGCACCACCAGCACCCGATCGTGAGTGATCTCGACAATGCGCCAGCTGGTGGCACCGAGTGCGATGACGTCGCCGGGGCGCGACTCGTAGACCATCTCCTCATCGAGTTCGCCTACCCGCGAGGGCTTTTCAGAATCGGTGGCCAGGTAGACGGTGAACAGCCCGCGGTCGGGGATGGCGCCGCCGGAGGTGACGGCTAGCCGCTGCGCGCCGGGCCGGGCGGTCAGCGTGCCGTGGTCGCGGTCGTACACCAGCCGCGGCCGGAGTTCGGCGAAGTCGGTCGACGGATACTTGCCGGACAGTAGGTCCAGGGTCGCCTCGAACACGCTGCGCGGCAGCGTCGCGAACGGCGCGCTGCGCCGCACGGTGTCGAACCAGCAATCGGCGTCGAGAGGCTCCAACGCCGCCGCGGCCACCGTGTGCTGGGCCAGGATGTCCAGCGGGTTGGCCGGCACCCGCATGATCTCGATCTGGCCGGTGAGCATCCGTTGCACGCTGACCGCGCAGCCGATCAGGTCGGTGCGGTGCTTGGGGAACAACACCCCGCGCGAGACCTCGCCGACCTGGTGGCCGGCCCGGCCGATCCGTTGCAGGCCGCTGGCCACCGACGGCGGCGCCTCCACCTGAATCACCAGATCGACTGCGCCCATGTCGATGCCCAGTTCCAAGCTGGACGTGGCCACCACGGCTTTGAGCTGTCCGCTCTTGAGGTCTTCTTCGACGATGGCGCGTTGTTCTTTGCTGACCGACCCGTGGTGCGCGCGGGCCAGCAGCGTCGGTGCGCCGAAGCTCTGGCCGCTACCCATCACGTAGGCCGGCGCGCCGCCGGCGACCTGTGCATTGCTGCCCGCCGGTAACTCGACACCGGTGCGCTCGGCGTGAATCTCGTTGAGCCGTGCGGTAAGTCGCTCGGCCAGCCGCCGCGAGTTGGCGAACACGATGGTCGAGTTGTGCGATTCGATCAGGTCGACCAGGCGGGCCTCGACATCGGGCCAGATCGAGTTGTTGGCCAGGTTCGCCATGTCGGGCACCGGTACCTGAACCGACAGCTCGACCGTCTTGGCCGACGGCGGCGCCACGATCGTGGTCGGCGACTGCCCGGACAGGAACCGGGCCAGTTCCTCCGGCGGACGCACGGTCGCCGACAGGCCGATGCGCTGGGCGCCGCGGCCCTCCCGCAGTTCGTCCAGCCGCTCCAGCGACAGCGCCAGATGCGCGCCGCGCTTGGTGGCTGCGATGGCGTGGATCTCGTCGACGATCACCGTCTGGACGCCGGCCAGGGTTTCGCGCGCCGCCGACGTCAGCATCAGGAACAACGACTCGGGGGTAGTGATCAGAACGTCGGGCGGTGAGTTGACGAGTTGGCGGCGCTGGGCGGGCGGCGTATCTCCGGACCGGACACCCACGCTGATCTCGGGCGCGGGCAGGCCGCGGGCCTGCGCGAGCCGGGTCAGCCCGGCTAGCGGAGTGCGCAGGTTGCGCTCGACGTCGACCGCGAGCGCCTTGAGTGGCGAAACGTACAGCACCCGGGTGCCGCGCGGCCGATCCGGCGCGGCGGCCAGGCTGTCCAGCGCCCACAGGAAGGCGGCCAGCGTCTTGCCCGAGCCGGTCGGCGCGATGACCAGGGTGTTATCGCCGTCGGCGATAGCAGCCCACGCCTGCGACTGCGCGGTGGTGGGCGCGGCGAACGTGCTGGCGAACCAGTCGCGAGTGATCGCGCTGAACCGGTCCAGTGCAGACTGCGGGGCCGGCGTGGAAGTGCTCACCCTGCCATGGTGCCAAGGGGCACCGACACGCGACTAAACCGGCGGCTTGAACCGTGCGGTCGCCATGGCCTCAGCCAGCTGCGGAGGAATGTTGTTGACGCGGGCGATCGCGTCCAGCAGTGTGTGGGCGCAGGCATCGGCGAGCCGGTCGGCTTCCAGTGTCTGATCCATGATCCGCTGCCGGCAGGTCTCGAAGGTGAATGCCAGCCAGCCGTTGAGGATGACCCGCAGATCGCGTTCCACCTCGGCTTCCAGGGCGGCCTGTCCCGGTATCCCGCCGACGACTTCCGCGATGCGGGTCATGATGTGTTCCATCTGGCGGTTCTTGGCTTCGTCGTCGATGCCGAGCAGAACCGGGTCGGAACGACCCAGGCCCACATACGCCGCCCAGGCGGCCTCCGGGTTTTGTTCGTGGTAGGCCATGTAGGCCAGCACGCCCATCCGGATCTCCTCGAACATTGTCATGCCCGGGGAAGGCTGGGTGTTGGTCGCCGCGTAGAGCCGGTCCGCTTCATCCTTGACGACGGCGGCGAAGAACGCCCGCTTGTCAGGGAAGTAGTGGTACATCAGCGCACGCGAAACCCCGGCGCGCTCGGCAATCTCGTCGATCCGCACCTCGTCGTAGGGTCGCTTACCGAAGACTTCCGCCCCCAGAGCGAGCAGTTCAGCGCGTCGATCCTCAGGGGATAACCGCCTCCTGGCTGTCGCCATAAGGACAGATATTACTCACGGCGGATATGCGCGCCGCTACCCGCGTATCCCACCGGCCGGCGGAAGTGCCGGCAGGTTGTGACACGGACCGCAGCCGGTTTGCACGGCGTTGTCGCTGGGTATGGCATAAAAAACGCTCTGCGGCTAACAAAATCCGGCAATCACCGCAGGCGATCGGCGAGATACAAGAGGTGCTCCGATGCGAACAGCAGACGAGAGATTGCGCAATGGTGACCGCGCGGGTCAGGACGACAGGGAAGTCCATGCCGCCATCCGCTTCGCCGCCTTGGCCACCGCCGCCGCGGTCGGCTTCGTCGTCATCGCGGCGTTGTGGGTCAGCACCTGCGGCGGCGCCAGCACCGACACCGTCGCCTGCGGTCCGCCGGAGCGCACGATGCTGGCGTTGGGCGGTCCGCTGATCCTGCTGGTCGCCGGCTTGTGGGCGTTCGTGCGGACCTACCGGGTGTGGCGCGACGAGGGCACCTGGTGGGGGTGGCACGGCGCCGGATGGTTCCTGCTGACGTTGATGTTGGTGACCCTGGCCATGAGCGTGCCGCACATCGCGGGGCCGGCCCTCGCCCTCGCATTCTGATATCCGCGGCATTAGCCGCGAATAGTCAGCTCTGTGCCCTCCGGCTGGCGCATCGATCCGCTGTGCGGCCGAGCATTGTGGTGGCGGCGGGCTGCGTCAGGAAGGTCACACACGGAAACCTGGTCGGCGGAGTTTTATCCGTACCGACATTGGGGTATCAACTCTGCACCATGATGAGTAACGGCAGTTCCGCGTCAGCGTGGTTACCCCATCATGGGGAACCGAATTACGTCGACACCGATCCAGACCCTTTTCGCACCGGGGATTGTGCCGGTTATGTCGACTTCGCCCGCAACTGGTTAGATACCCGGTGGCGATCATGACCAACCGGCTCGACCCCTTGGTCCACGGCGGGCCGCAATCCGGCGACCCTGCCGGGACCCCTGCCGGGAGTAGTGTCGGCCGAATATTGCCGGGAGGCCAGATGACCGATGCGGAACAGCGCGCTGACGGGCGCCAACGCGGATACCGCGCCGTCGAATTGAACGTTGCCGCACGGCTGGAGAACCTGGCGATGCTGCGCACCTTGGTGGGTGCCATCGGCACCTTCGAGGACCTGGATTTCGACGCGGTAGCGGATCTGCGGCTGGCGGTAGACGAGGCCTGCACGCGTCTGATCCGCTCGGCGACGCCCGGCGCGGTCCTGACGCTGGTGGTCGACCCCCGCGACGACGAACTCGTGGTCGAGGCCTCCGCGGCCTGCGACACGCATGACGTCGTGGCGCCGGGCAGCTTCAGCTGGCACGTCCTGACCTCGCTGGCCGACGATGTCCAGACTTTCCATGACGGTCGCGAGCCCGATGCCGCGGGCAGTGTCTTCGGCATCTCGTTGACCGCGCGACGGGCGGCCCCCAGTAAGTGACTGCCAGTTGACACAGCAAACTGCCGGCGGTTCAAATTCGCGTCCCAATGAATACGCCGATGTCCCGGACATGTTCCGTGAGCTGGCCGGCTTCCCGGCCGGCTCGGCGGAGTTTCAGCGTCACCAGGACAAGATCGTGGAACGCTGCCTGCCGTTGGCCGACCACATCGCTCGCCGGTTCGAAGGCCGGGGGGAACCCCGCGACGACCTGATCCAGGTGGCCCGCGTCGGGCTGGTCAACGCGGTGGTCCGCTTCGACGTCGAAACCGGTTCTGATTTTGTCTCTTTCGCCGTGCCCACCATCATGGGTGAGGTCCGGCGGCACTTCCGCGACAACAGCTGGTCGGTCAAGGTTCCGCGCCGGCTGAAGGAACTGCACCTGCGGCTGGGCACCGCCACCGCGGAGTTGTCGCAGCGACTGGGCCGAGCGCCCACCGCCACCGAGCTCGCCGCCGAGCTGGGTATGGACCGCGCCGAAGTGGTGGAGGGCCTGGTTGCCGGCAGCTCCTACAACACCCTGTCCATCGACAGCGGTGGCGGCAACGAAGACGACGACGCGCGCGCCATCGCCGACACGCTGGGAGACGTCGACCAGGGTCTGGACCGCATCGAGAACCGCGAAGCACTGCGCCCGCTGCTGGAGGCGCTGCCGGAGCGGGAACGAATGGTGTTGGTCCTGAGGTTCTTTGAGTCGATGACGCAGACTCAGATCGCCGAGCGGGTCGGCATCTCGCAGATGCACGTATCCCGCCTGCTGGCCAAATCGCTAGCTCGACTCCGGGATCAACTGGAGTAGTCGCGCCTGCGCCGGCTGTTTCGGCCCGGCGGTGGGCAGCACGCCGTCGGGGTCGCAGATGCGCAGCAACCGCGCGACGGCCAGGCTGGGCACTATCGCCCAGCGCACATCGGCTCCCGAGCACACCACATTGATCCGGTGTAGAGCCGAAAATCCGGCTGTGCCAATAAATTTCAGGCCCGTCAGATCCAGCGTCAGCCAGCGGCAGTGCTTGACGCACCGCGCGACGTATTCGGCGAGCAGGTCAGCGTTGGCGGCATCGAGCTCACCGCAAGCGCTGACCATGCCTGAACCCTGTTCCCATTGGGCGTTGAACTCGGCGTTCTCGCATTTCAGCCAGGTTTGCGTCACAGACATTTGTGAACTCCATCAGTCGACGATCGTTCGTTGCTGTGGATCACATCGAGTAAGCGAAATGCCGCGGTCGGAAGTCGCACCTACAAGACGGTGTTTCCAGGCGGCTGTGAACTCAACCTGCTTTCGACCCTACCCGCGGTCTGCAGGCCCGACAAACGAGGGAGCCCTATTCACAGGAACGGTCGAGTGTGCGGCTGTAACGCCCCCGCCGGCGTGTCGGCCGCGGTGTGCGCACACTCGACGCGGTGTGCGCACACTCGACGCAGTCTGCAAGCGCCTACTTGATCTCGGCGAGCACCGTGCCCTGAGTGATGGCGGCGCCGGGCTCCACGGCCAGACCGGTGATGACACCGTCCTTGTGCGCGGTCACCGGGTTCTCCATCTTCATCGCCTCCAGGACCACCACCAGGTCGCCCTGAGCGACCTCCTGGCCCTCCTCGACGGCAACCTTGACAACGGTGCCCTGCATCGGTGCGGTCACCGCGTCGCCGGAGGCGGTCGCGCCGGAGTGCGCACCCCGCTTGCGCGGCTTGGGCTTGCGGCGCACCACGCCGACGGCGTCGGGCGCACCGTTGGACAGCGCCAGATCGCCGGGCAGCGAGACCTCGACGCGGCGGCCGTCGACCTCGACGACCACCTTGTGCCGCGGCCGGCTCTCTTCTTCATCGATCGGGTCGCCGCCGGTGAAAGGCTCGATGGTGTTGTCCCACTCGGTCTCGATCCAGCGGGTGTGCACGGTGAAGCCGTCGTCGTCACCGATGAACGCCGGGTCGGAGACAACGGCGCGGTGGAACGGGATCACCGTGGCCAGGCCCTCGACCTCGAATTCGTCCAGGGCGCGCCGGGCGCGGGCGAGCGCCTCGTGCCGGTCGGCGCCGTAGACGATCAACTTGGCCAGCATCGAGTCGAACTGGCCGCCGATCACCGAGCCGGACTCGACGCCGGAGTCCAGGCGCACACCGGGGCCGCTCGGCGGGTGGAACTTGGTGACCGGGCCGGGGGCGGGCAGGAAGCCGCGGCCGGCGTCCTCACCGTTGATGCGGAACTCGATGGCGTGCCCGCGCGGCGTCGGGTCTTCAGTGATGTCCAGCTTCTCGCCGTTGGCGATCTTGAACTGCTGCAGGACCAGGTCGATGCCCGCGGTCTCCTCGGTGACCGGGTGCTCGACCTGCAGACGGGTGTTGACCTCCAGGAACGAGATCAGGCCGTCCTGGCCCACCAGGTACTCGACGGTGCCGGCGCCGTAGTAATGCGCCTCTTTGCAGATCCGCTTGGCCGACTCGTGGATCTCCTTGCGCTGCGCGTCGGTCAGGAACGGCGCAGGCGCTTCCTCGACCAGCTTCTGGAAGCGGCGCTGCAACGAGCAGTCGCGGGTGCCGGCGACGATGACGTTGCCGTGCTGGTCGGCGATCACCTGTGCCTCGACGTGGCGGGGCTTGTCCAGGTAGCGCTCGACGAAGCACTCGCCGCGACCGAAGGCGGCGACCGCTTCGCGCACCGCCGACTCGTACAGGTGCGGAATCTCCTCGATGGTGCGGGCCACCTTCATACCGCGCCCGCCGCCGCCGAAGGCCGCCTTGATCGCGACCGGCACGCCGTATTCCTGTGCGAAGGCGACCACCTCGTCGGCGTCCTTGACCGGGTCCGGGGTGCCCGGCACCAGCGGGGCCTGGGCACGGGCGGCGATGTGGCGCGCGGTGACCTTGTCACCGAGGTCGCGGATCGACTGCGGGCTGGGCCCGATCCAGATCAGGCCGGCGTCGATCACCGCCTGGGCGAAGTCGGCGTTCTCCGACAGGAAGCCGTAGCCGGGGTGGACGGCGTTGGCGCCGGATTTGGCGGCCGCGTCCAGCAGCTTGCCGAAGTCGAGGTAGGACTCGGCCGAGGTCTGCCCGCCCAATGCGAACGCCTCGTCGGCGAGCCTGACGTGTGGCGCGTCCGCGTCGGGCTCGGCGTAAACAGCCACGCTGGCCAGTCCGGCATCCCGGGCTGCCCGGATCACCCGGACTGCGATCTCACCGCGGTTTGCGACCAGAACCTTGGAGATCTTCGAGCTGGCGTGACTGGGCACTAGCGCCTCCTGTATCGACGTCTTCTTCGTCTGTCGTGGAAGAAATTTCTCTTTAAGAGATTTTCTTACAAGTCTTATCGGGGGAAGTTTATGCGGCGCGCCGCGGAGGCGGTCACGCGGTTCCCCCTTCAGGCTGCTTCGCGCAGCCGTCTTTTGATTCGCGTCAGCATCGCCGACATGCCGCGCAGCCGAAGAGGGCTGATCAGAGCGGCCAGACCGAGTTCGGTATAGAAATCTTCGGGCACCCCGAGGATGGCGTCGGCCGGTTGCTCGTCCAGCCCGGCCGCCAGGATGGCGGCGAATCCGCGCGTGGTGGGTGCCTCGGCGGGAGCGCTGAAGTACAACCGCACCCGGTCCGGGTCGCTGGCGTCCACATGGAGGAACAGCGGCGACTGACACTCGGGAACCGGCTCCATCGCCGCCTCGGCGAGATCGGCCGGGAGTGCTGGGAGCTCGTTGGCGAACTCCAGCAACAGCTGCAGCTTGTCCTGGCCCTGGACCTCGGCGAAGTCGGACACCACGTCAGCCAGGGGCGCCGGCATGCTCATCGGTTCATCGCCCTGGTGCTTCACCTGGCTCAATGCCGGCGACGATCGGCACCCGCACGGTGTTGCCCCACTCGGTCCACGAGCCGTCGTAGTTGCGCACATCCGGCTTGCCCAACAGGTGGGTCAGCACGAACCAGGTGTGGCTGGACCGCTCGCCGATGCGGCAGTAGACGATGGTCCGGTCGTCGGGGCTCAAGAAGTCGTACAGCTCGTCGAGCTCCTCACGGCTACGGAAGCGCCCGCTCTCGTCGGCCGCCTTGCCCCACGGAATCGACCGCGCGGTGGGGATGTGGCCGGCGCGCAGCGCGCCTTCCTCGGGGTAGTCGGGCATGTGGGTGCGCTTGCCGGTGTATTCGTCGGGAGAGCGCACGTCGATTAGCGGCTCACTGCCGATGGCCTGCAGCACGTCGTCCTTATAGGCCCGGATCGGGGCGTCGTTGCGTTGCACGACGGGGTAGCCCGACGAGGTCCGACGGGGCACGTCCAGGGTGGTGTCGCGCCGCTCGGACAGCCAGAGGTCCCGCCCGCCGTTGAGCAACCGCACGTCGGGGTGGCCGAACAGGGTGAACACCCACAGCGCGTAGGCAGCCCACCAGTTGCTCTTGTCTCCGTAGATCACCACGGTGTCATCCCGGGCGATGCCCTTGCTGTCCATCAGCGCGGCGAACTGCTCGCCGTTGATGTAATCCCGCACCCGTGGGTCGTTGAGGTCGGTGTGCCAGTCGATCTTGACGGCGCCGGGGATGTGGCCCACGTCGTAGAGCAGCACATCTTCATCAGATTCGACGATCGCCAGGCCGGGTGAGCCCAGGTGGGCGGACAGCCAATCGGCGGTCACGAGCCGTTCGGGATGGGCGTAGGCCTGCAGGGTCGGGCTGGGATCCGGAGGAAGCGGCACGTGCGCCAGCCTACTCAGTGCTTGCGCACCACCCGCTCGGCCTGGCCCGGCTTCCAGATGGTGATGTCCAGGTGGCCGTCGCCGACGTGTACCGCCGAGGCTCCGGTGATGTCGACGCCGATGAGATCGAACTCCTGGCCGCGCAGGTCGAGCCCGATCTCGTCGAACAGCGCATCGGCGAAGCGCTGGTTCAGCGGGCCGTAGGGGACGGTGTGGGCCCGCCCCCACAGCTTGGCGTCACCGTCTTCGACCTGCGTGTCGACGGTGGCGGTGTGCAGGCATAACCGCGGATCACGTTGCAGATCGCGGTATTTCGTGGTGTCCGGCATGCCGGAGATCCACAACTGGTCTTCGAATATCCGCGGCTCCATCGGGCTGATCCGCGGGAAGCCGTCGGAGCGCAGGGTGGCCAGCATGCACAGGTTGCCCGTGGCGCGATGACGGCGCATGAAGGTGGCCGCGATCTGAGGGGCCTGCGTGACGAACTCGGTCCAGGTGGCCATGGTTTCGAGGCTAGGCGGCGTTGCCCGCCCACAGGTCGCCGACCGACAATCCGCAGCGCGCCAGCAGCGAGCGCAGCAGTGGCAGGCTGACGCCGATCACGGTCGACGGGTCGCCGTCGACTCCGTCGATGAACCACCCGCCCAGGCCGTCCACCGTGAACGCTCCGGCGACGCGCAGGGGCTCACCGCTGGCCAGGTATGCCTCCAGGTCGGAGTCCGTCGGTGTGCCGAAATGCACCGTGGTGATTGATGTTTCGGATTCCACGCGGACCACTCCATGGTCGCGCAGCTGAATCAGGCAGTGCCCGGTGTGCAACTGCCCGGAGCGCCCGGCCATCGACCGCCACTGCTCGCGGGCGTCCTCGACGGACGCCGGTTTGCCGCACAACCGGCCGTCCAGGTAGAGCATCGAATCACAGCCCAGCACAACACAATTCGCGGTCACGTCGCGCTCGTCAACCGTGGCCGCCACGTGTTCGGCCTTGGCGCGGGCCAGCGCGCGCACCACCTCGTCCGGCGCGGCCTCGGGTCCCAGCGCCGCGATCATCGCGTCCTCGTCGAGGCCGGAGACCCGCACCAGGGGATCGACGCCTGCCTGACGTAGCACTTTGAGCCGGCCCGTCGAGGCCGACCCGAGCACCAGCCGCGTCATTGGCGCATGTGCGTCATTTCCTGCAGGGTGATCCGCTGCCAGCTGTAGACGGGATAGCGCAACTGATCCACCGGCAGGCCCCAGCGGGAGGGCTCGGGCGGGGCCGGCTCGGGCGCATGCCCGATGGTGCCCAGGACGGCGACCAGCGCGGCCAGCTCCTGGTCGGTGGGGTGCCCCCGCAGGACCTGGAGGTGCGGCTCGTGCGGGTGCGGCACCCCGGTGCCGTCGGTGCCTTCGGTCACGTCACTCACGTCGCTCACGTCACTCACGTCACTCACGTCGCTCACCTCGCTCACAGGGGAATGTTCCCGTGCTTCTTCGGCGGCAACTGTGCGATCTTGCGCTCCAGCAACCGCAACGCTGTGCCGATGTAGCCGCGGGTGTGCGACGGTGGGATCACCGCGTCGACATAGCCGCGCTCGGCGGCGATGTACGGGTTGACCAGCGTGTCCTCGTACTCCTGCTGCAACTCCAGCCGCAGCGCGTCCACGTCCTCGCCGTTCTTGGCCGCTTCGGCCAGCTTCTGGCGGTAGACGAAGCCGACCGCGCCCGAGGCGCCCATCACGGCGATCTGTGCCGTCGGCCAGGCCAGGTTGACGTCACAGCCCATGTCCTTGGAACCCATGACGCAGTAGGCGCCGCCGTAGGCCTTGCGGGTGATGACCGTGATCTTGGGGACGGTGGCCTCGCCGTAGGCGTACAGCAGCTTGGCGCCGCGCCGGATGATGCCGTTGTACTCCTGGCCGGTGCCGGGCAGGAAGCCGGGGACGTCCACCAGCATGACGATCGGGATGTTGAAGCAGTCGCAGGTCCGGACGAACCGGGCGGCCTTCTCCGAGGCGTTGATGTCCAGGCAGCCGGCGAACTGGGTGGGCTGATTGGCGACCAGGCCCACCGGCCGGCCGTCGATGCGCCCGAACCCGACGACGATGTTCTGGGCGTACCCCGCCTGGATCTCCAGGAACTCGTCGTCGTCGAGGATCCGGGTGATCACCTCGTGGATGTCGTAGGGCTGGTTGGGCGAGTCCGGGATCAGCGTGTCCAGCTCGAGGTCCTCGTCGGTGAGGTTCTCCTCGATCGCCCCGGCGGGCACCGGGAACGGCTCGCGGGGGGCGTCGGTGGCGTTGTTGGGCGGCAGGTAGCTCAGCAGGTCACGGACCCACTCGAAGGCGTCCTGCTCTCCGGAGGCGACGTAGTGCAGCGTGCCCGACTTGGCCATGTGGGTGTGGGCACCGCCGAGTTCCTCCATGGTGACGTCTTCGCCGGTGACGGTCTTGATGACGTCGGGGCCGGTGATGAACATCTGGCTGGTCTGGTCGACCATGATCACGAAGTCAGTCAGCGCGGGGGAGTAGACGTGCCCGCCGGCCGCGGCGCCCATGATCAGCGAGATCTGCGGGATGACGCCCGAAGCCAGGATGTTGTTGCGGAAGATCCTGCTGTATAGGCCGAGGGAGACCACACCCTCCTGGATGCGGGCGCCGGCGCCGTCGTTGATGCCGATCAGCGGCCGGCCGGTCTTGATGGCCAGCTCCTGGACCTTGACGATCTTCTCGCCGTAGACCTCGCCCAGGCTGCCGCCGAACACGGTGGCGTCCTGGCTGAAGATGCACACGTCGCGCCCGTCGATGGTGCCGTAGCCGGTGACCACGCCGTCACCCACCGGGCGGTTCTTCTCCAGCCCGAAGTTGGTGCTGCGGTGCTTGGCCAGTGCGTCCAGCTCGACGAACGAGTCCTCGTCGAGCAGGGCGGTGATGCGCTCGCGAGCGGTGAGCTTGCCCTTGGCGTGCACCTTGTCGACGGCCGCCTCACCCACCGGGTGCAGCGACTCTTCTCTGCGCTTGTGCAGCTCCGCCAACTTGCCCGCGGTGGTGTGGATGTCGATGGTGTGCTCGGCAGCGGGTTCGGCCGTGTGGTCGGCAACGCTTGTCATGGGAGTCGATGTTATCGGCAGGCCCCTGCCCGGTCCTTAAGCAGCCCTTAAGTAGTCTCCGGTCATGGGCGCCCAAGGTGCGGTGGACTGGTCAGAAGAGCGCGACGTCCTGGTTGCCGGGTCCGGCGGCGGTGGTGTCACCGGCGCGTATACCGCCGCCCGCGAAGGCCTCGACGTGCTCATGATCGAGGCGACCGACAAGTTCGGCGGTACCACCGCGTATTCCGGTGGCGGTGGGGTGTGGTTTCCGTGTAATCCGGTGCTGTTGCGGGCCGGTAACTGGGGCGGTCTCGAAGACACCATCGAGGACGCACTGACCTACTACCACGCGGTGGTCGGCGACCGGACTCCACGTGACCTGCAGGAGACCTTCGTCCGTGGCGGTGCGCCGCTGATCGAATACCTCGAGCAGGATCCCGACCTGAAGTTCGTGCCGTTGCCGTGGCCCGACTACTACGGCAAGGCGCCGAAGGCCCGCCTGGACGGCCAGCGCCACATCGCGGCCAAGCCGCTGAAGGTGGCCGCCGCTCCCGAACTGCGCGACGCGATCCGCGGGCCGCTGGACACCGATCGGCTGGGCGCACCGACCCCGCCCGACTACTACATCGGCGGCCGGGCGCTGATCGCACGGTTCCTCAAAGCCATCGGCCAGTACCCCAACGCCACTCTGCGCCTCAACACAACGCTGGTCGAGCTGGTGGTCACCGACGGCGCCGTCCAGGGTGCCATCGTCGAGAGCGAGGGCAAGCGCACGGCCATCCGGGCCCGTCGCGGAGTGCTGCTGGCAGCGGGCGGCTTCGAGAACAACGACGAGCTTCGCCGCCTTCATGGCGTGCCGGGAGTCGCACGCGACACCATGGGCGGCCCGGGCAGTTTGGGTAGGGCGCTGCTGGCGGGCATCGGGGCGGGTGCGGCCACCGACCTGCTGGACCAAGCGTGGTGGTCGCCCGGCATGACCCACCCCGACGGCCGCTCCGCCTTCGCGCTGTGGTTCACCGGCGGCATCTTCGTCAACCAGGACGGCGACCGGTTCGTCAACGAGTCCCGGGCCTATGACCGGGCCGGCCGCGAGATCATCGCTCAGTTGCAAGACGGCTCGCTGGCCCTGCCGTACTGGATGGTCTACGACGACAAGGAAGGCGAGCGGCCGCCGGTCAAGGCCGCCAACGTCCCGATCGTCGAGACCGAGAAGTATGTCGAGGCCGGGCTGTGGCACACCGCCGACACGCTGGAGGAATTGGCCGCCAAGATCGGTGTCCCCGGGCCGAGACTGGCTGCCACCGTGGCCCGCTTCAATGACTTCGCCGGCACCGGAGTCGACAAGGATTTCGGCCGCGGCGACGAGGCGTTCGACCGGGCGTTCTCCGGCGGCGCGTCGCCCCTGGTGCCCATCGACCAGCCGCCGTTTCACGCCGCCGCGTTCGGCATCTCGGACCTGGGCACCAAGGGCGGGCTGCGCACCGACACCGCGGCGCGGGTGCTCGACACGTCCGGGCGCCCCATTCCGGGCCTGTATGCGGCCGGCAACACCATGGCCGCACCCAGTGGGACCGCGTACCCGGGTGGCGGCAACCCGATCGGCACCAGCATGGTGTTCAGTTACCTGGCTGTGCGGGACATGCTGGATAGGCTCACCGGATGACTGATCGGGATCAGCTGTTCGACGAGGCCGCACTGCGCACCCAGGTCATCGGCGGGCAGTCCTACTGGCAGCGCCTCGATGTCGTCGGACAGACCGGTTCCACCAACGCCGACCTGCTGGCGCGCGCCGCGTCCGGCACCGACATCGACGGCCAGGTGCTGATCGCCGAGCACCAGACGGCCGGGCGCGGGCGCCATGACCGTCAATGGGTGTCCCCGGGAGAGCAGATCACCATGTCGGTCGGCGTGCGGGTTGATGACGTCCCGACCTCCGGCTGGGGGTGGCTGTCACTGGCCACCGGCCTGGCGGTGGCCGACGCGGTGGCCACCGCCACCACCGTCGAGGCGGGCCTCAAGTGGCCCAACGACGTGCTGACCGGCCACGGCAAGCTGGCCGGGATCCTGGCCGAGGTGACCAAGCCGTACGCGGTGATCGGCGTCGGCCTCAACGTGAGCGAGGCCCCGGCCGGCGTGCCTGGGGCCACCTCGTTACGGGGCGAGGGGGTCGAGCACCCCGACCGCGACGTGCTCGTCTGCCGGATCCTGCGCGAACTCGGGGAGCGGATCACCGGCTGGCGCGCCGCCGACGGCGCCGACCCCCAGCTGGCAAACGACTACCGGGCCCGCAGCCTGACACTCGGTTCACGGGTGCGCGCCGAACTTCCCGGTGGCCGGCAGATCGTCGGGATCGCGCGCGACATCGACGAGCAGGGCCGGCTGATCCTGGAAACCTGGGACAGCGACGCCGCGAAGTCCGGCGAGACCGTCGTGATTTCCGCGGGCGATGTGGTGCACCTGCGGTAATCTCGCGCGACATGGGCTACCCCGACAACGCGCTGGCCGCCGGCGAGCAGGTCGTGATTCATCGTCACCCGCACTGGAAGCGGCTGATCCTGCCCGTCCTGACGTTGCTGCTGGTGACGGCGCTGGCGGGGGTGGGGTCGGGCTTCGTCAACTCGACCCAGTGGGCGCAGCTCACCAAGAACATCCTGCAGGGCGTCGTCTGGGGCATCTGGCTGATCATCATCGGCTGGCTGACAGTGTGGCCGTTCCTGTCCTGGCTGACCACGCACTTCGTCGTCACCAACCGGCGGGTGATGTACCGGCACGGGGTGCTCACCCGCAGCGGCATCGACATCCCCCTGGCGCGGATCAACAGCGTGGAATTCCGGGACAAGATTTTCGAGCGGATGTTCCGGACCGGCACGCTGATCATCGAGTCGGCGTCCCAGGACCCGCTGGAGTTCTACAACATTCCGCGGCTACGCGAGGTGCACGCGCTGCTGTATCACGAAGTCTTCGACACCCTCGGCTCGGAGGAGTCGCCAAGCTGAGCCGCGCCCGAGGCGCCCAGGCGCCCGGTGCCCTTGGCCCGCCGGTTGCGCCACGACTTCAGCAGCGTGACGTTGCTGTCCTCCAGCCCGCCCTCCAAGGCGTCCTCGAAGACCTCGGCGATGCCGCCGGCCGTCAGCGCGGACTCCAGCGCCTTGTCCGGGTTGCGCGCGAACTGGTCGGGGAACACCCAGCGCCGGAACGCCCAGAACCGGAATGCCATCTGCAGCAGGTTGCCGACGATGTAGGCCGACAGGAAGTCGGCGAGGTTCTCCACCGTCAGCGTCACGTTCGGCACCCGCAGTTGCAGCACGTAGCTGGAGAACCACAGCGGAGCCATGCTCAACAGCACGCCCACGCCGCTGAACGCGAAGAACAGCAGGGCCTCGTGGTGGCGCTCGCGGCCGCCGCGGTCCCGGAAGCTCCACTCGCGGTTGAGCACGTAGGACGCGATGACCGCCACAATCCCGGCGATCACCTTTGCCGTGACCGGCTTCGATTCGAGAATTGTGAGCTTCAGCGTGTAGAAAATTGCCGAGTCAATGATGAATGTGGTGCCGCCCACGATGGCAAATTTGATCAGCTCGTGGTGGCGCATCGCAAAGGGTTGAACCACCCCGGGGAGGCGCGCAATTGTGGCATCGGCAAAGGACACAGCACGCCAGTCTACGGACGATCTCGAATTCGGCGCAAAATGGTACATAACGATTTGGTACGAGAGCCGGAAAACACGCCGGTCAGGCGCCGTGACAACATGATGGCCGTGCCGAGACCACGTACCCCGCTGGTGGCCATGGTCGGCGGTGGGCAACTAGCCCGGATGACCCATCAGGCCGCCATCGCCCTGGGGCAGAGCCTGCGCGTGCTGGCTAACACCGCCGACGAGCCGGCCGCCCAGGTCGCCCCCGACGTGGTGGTCGGCTCGCACACCGACTTGGAGGACCTGCGCCGGGTCGCCGCCGGTGCCACGGCGCTGACCTTCGACCACGAGCATGTGCCCAACGAACTGCTGGTCAAGCTGGTCGCCGAGGGCGTCAACGTGCTGCCGCCGCCGGAGGCGCTGGTGCACGCCCAGGACAAGCTGGTGATGCGGCGGCGGCTGGAGGCTCTCGGTGCCCCGGTGCCGCGCTACCTGGGCATCGAAGACGCGGACGCGCTGGATGAGCTGGACACGTTCGCGGGGGAGGTGGGCGGCCCACTGGTGGTGAAGGCGGCCCGCGGCGGTTATGACGGGCGCGGCGTGCAGATGGCACGTGATCTTGCCCACGCCCGCCAGATCGCGGGCGAGTACCTCGCCGGCGATGTGTCGGTGCTGGTCGAGGAGCGGGTGGCGCTGCGCCGCGAACTCTCGGCGCTGGTCGCCCGCTCGCCGTTCGGCCAGGGTGCGGCGTGGCCGGTGGTCGAGACGGTGCAGCAGGACGGCATCTGTGTGCAGGTGATCGCGCCGGCGCCGGATCTGGCGCCGGATGTGGCCGCCGACGCCCAGCGGCTCGCGCTGCGGCTGGCCGGGGAGCTGGGCGTGGTCGGCGTGCTGGCCGTCGAACTGTTCGAGACAACGGGGAGCGCTGCTGGGCCCCTCCTAGTCAATGAGCTGGCGATGCGACCACACAATTCCGGGCACTGGACCATGGACGGTTCCCGCACCAGCCAGTTCGAGCAGCACCTGCGCGCGGTGCTGGACTACCCGCTGGGCGACACCGACGCCACCGTGCCGGTGACGGTGATGGCCAACGTGCTGGGCGCGGCGCAGACACCGGACATGAGCATCGACGAACGGCTGCACCATCTGTTCGCCCGGATGCCCGATGCCCGCGTACACCTCTACGGCAAGACCGAGCGCCCTGGCCGCAAGGTCGGTCACATCAACTTCCTCGGCACCGATGCCGCCGGTCCGCAAGACCTCGCCGAGCTGCGCGAACGTGCCGATCTGGCCGCACACTGGTTGGCCCACGGGCAATGGACGGATGGATGGGATCCACATGACCATGACTAACCCCCGGGTCGGCGTGATCATGGGCAGCGACAGCGACTGGACGGTGATGCAGGACGCCGCGGCCGCGCTCACCGAGTTCGACGTTGCGCACGAGGTCCGCGTCGTGTCGGCGCACCGCACCCCGGGTGTGATGTTCGACTACGCCCGGCAGGCCGCCGATCGCGGCATCGAGGTGATCATCGCCGGGGCGGGTGGCGCCGCCCACCTGCCCGGGATGGTGGCCTCGGCGACGCCGCTGCCGGTGATCGGCGTGCCGGTACCCTTGGCCCGGCTCGACGGCCTGGACTCGCTGCTGTCGATCGTGCAGATGCCGGCCGGCGTTCCGGTGGCCACGGTGTCCATCGGCGGCGCCCGCAACGCCGGTCTGCTGGCGGTCCGGATGCTCGGATCGTCAGATCCGGAACTACGGGCGCGCATTGTCGCGTTTCAGAATCAGCTGGCCGAAACCGTGCGAGCCAAGGATGCGGAACTGCAAAGACTTGCGGGTAAGTTAGCCCGCGAATAGGAAAGAGGAGGCTGGCAGAGATGGCTGGTTGGTCCGGAGACGCGTCGTTCGATTTGTTCCAGTTGCCCGAGGAACACCAGGAGTTGCGGGCGGCGATTCGCGCGCTGGCGGAGAAGGAGATCGCGCCGCACGCCGCCGACGTGGACGAGAACTCCCGGTTCCCCCAGGAGGCGCTGGACGCACTCAACGCGTCCGGCTTCAACGCCGTGCACGTGCCCGAGGAGTTCGGCGGTCAGGGCGCGGACTCGGTGGCGGCCTGCATCGTCATCGAGGAGGTGGCCCGGGTCGACGCCTCCGCCTCGCTTATCCCCGCGGTCAACAAGCTGGGCACCATGGGGCTGATACTGCGCGGCTCCGACGAGCTGAAGAAGCAGGTGTTGCCCTCGATCGCGGACGGCTCCGCCATGGCCTCCTATGCACTGAGCGAACGTGAGGCGGGCTCGGACGCGGCGTCCATGCGCACCCGGGCCAAGGCCGACGGAGACGACTGGATCCTCAACGGCGCCAAGGCCTGGATCACCAACGGCGGCAAGTCGAGCTGGTACACGGTGATGGCGGTGACCGACCCGGACAAGGGCGCGAACGGTATCTCCGCGTTCATGGTGCACATCGACGACGAGGGTTTCACCGTCGGCCCCAAGGAGCGCAAGCTCGGCATCAAGGGCTCGCCCACCACGGAGCTGTACTTCGAGAACTGCCGGATTCCGGGCGACCGGATGATCGGCGATCCCGGCACCGGGTTCAAGACGGCGCTGGCCACCCTGGACCACACCCGCCCGACCATCGGCGCCCAGGCCGTCGGCATCGCCCAGGGGGCGCTGGACGCCGCGATCGCCTACACCAAGGACCGCAAGCAGTTCGGTCAGTCGATCAGCGACTTCCAGGCCGTGCAGTTCATGATCGCCGACATGGCGATGAAGGTGGAGGCGGCGCGGCTGATGGTGTACTCCGCGGCCGCGCGCGCCGAACGCGGTGAGGGCAACCTCGGCTTCATTTCCGCGGCGTCGAAGTGTCTGGCGTCGGATGTGGCCATGGAGGTCACCACCGACGCGGTACAGTTGTTCGGCGGTGCCGGTTACACCGTCGACTTCCCGGTCGAGCGGATGATGCGCGACGCCAAGATCACCCAGATCTACGAGGGAACCAACCAGATACAGCGGGTCGTGATGTCACGGGCGCTGCTGCGCTGAGCACCTCTGGTTAGATGCCATGCAGTTTCTTCAACTGGGGAGAGAACCCCAGTCCAACCGCTTAGTATCCAGCTGACGACCAAGTCCCCGCGATTGAGCAGCCAGTCGGGGTGGCAACGAACGCGCAGGGGCGGTGTCGGCGTACTCGCCGCTGCCGTCGCGCTGTCGTGCCGCTCAAACGTTTCCACTGCCCAGGGGGTGTGAGGTGACTGAGGCGATTGCGCCTGCGCACCGCGGACCGGCGGGTCCCTCATGACGGTGGCCGGTCCCTTGGACCCGGCGGCGACGTGGCAATCGCTGTCTCTTCTGCTCGTGGAGGACGACCGCGCGGACGCCGTGCTGGTCGAAGAACTGATCGCCGACACCGTCGCCGACATCGAGGTGGTGTGGGCGCAGTCGATGGAACACGCCGAGCGCCAGCTCGCCTCCGCCCGGCCGGACTGCGTCCTGCTCGACCTGAACCTGCCCGACGCCAACGGCATCGACGCCCTGGACCGCATCCTCAAGAGCGACGCCACCGTGCCGATCGTCGTCCTGACCGGACTCAACGACGAGTACTTCGGCGCGTCCGCGGTGGCCGCCGGTGCGCAGGACTACCTGGTGAAGGGCCGCGTCGAACCCGAGATGTTGCGGCGCGCGCTGTTCTACGCGATAGAACGCAAGCGCGCCGAGCTGATCGCCGCCGACCTGCACGCCAGCCAGCTGCGCGCCCGCGAGAACGCGCTGCTGGAACGGGGCTTGTTGCCGTCCCCGCTGCTGCTGGACGACCCGGGCGTCGACATCGTGGCCCGATACCGGCCGAGCCGGGAGAACGCCCTGCTGTGTGGCGACTTCTACGACGTGGTGCAGACACCCGACCGGGTGACCCACGTGCTGATCGGCGACGTCGCCGGGCACGGCCCGGACGAGGCGGCGCTCGGCGCGGCGCTGCGGATCGCTTGGCGCACTTTGACTTTCGCCGGTATTCACGGTGTGGAACAGATGCGTCAGCTGGAACGGGTGCTACACGCCGAACGGGCCGAGAACGGCGTCTTCGCCACGGTGCTCAGTTTGGCGATTCCGGCACAGGGGCCGGTCACCTCCATCCGCGCGGGTCATCCCGGGATGCTGCTGCACGGGCCCGGTTCGGTCGAGTGGATCGAGCCTCCGTACGGTCCGGCACTGGGCCTGCGCGGCAGCGACTGGCCGCAACACCAGCTGGAAGTGCCGGCCGGTCACGGATTGCTGCTGCTCACCGACGGGCTCTTCGAAGGCTACGCGGGCCGCGGGCCGCGCCGGCTCGGCGAGGACGGCCTGCTCGAGCTGGCGTGCCGGCACGCAGGGCTGGCCGGTGCGCAGTTCGTCGACGCCCTGATCGACGGAGCCCAGGAGCTGGCTCAGGACCAGGGTGGGCTCACCGACGACATCGCGGTGGTGCGCGTGGAGCGGACCGGTCGCCCGTGAGGACCGACGCGTCGGGTTCGCTGCCGAAAAAGCAGTTCACCGTCAGGGGATGGCTCGCCCTCGTGCTGTCCACGATGGGCCTACTGGTGCTGCTGGGTGCGGTGATCGGTGCCGTCCTGCTGGACCGCACCGACGAGTTGGCCCGCGAGCTCCGAGACAACATCCAGCCCGCGCGGGTATCGGCGTACCAGTTGCAATCGGCACTGCGTGACCAGGAAACCGGGCTGCGGGGATACCTGATCTCCGCGGACCGGCAGTTCCTCGGGCCCTACTACGAGGGGGTGGCCGCCGAGCAGGTCGCCGCCCGGGAGCTGCGGGGCAGGCTCACCCGTCGCCCCGACCTGACCGCCGACCTGGATGCCATCGAGGCCACCGCCGCCAATTGGCGCAGGGATTACGCTGAGCCGCTCATCGCGAGCGTGACCCCGAACACGCCGGCCGTGGTGCCCGGCGCGACGGTGGCGCTTGGCAAAGCCGAATTCGACTACATCCGACAGCTTTTCGCCGCGCAGAACGACCACCTCAGCGCGGCCCGAGACCGCGGCGCCGGCCAACTGTTACGCATGAACAACTGGCGGGACCAGGTGCTGGGCGCCATGGTGCTGATTTTCTTCGTCACGGCGGCCCTGCTGGGGATCCTGGTGCAGCGTGCCGTCTCCCGTCCGCTGGCCAGGCTGGCCGCTTCGTGCCGGCAGATCACCGACGGCCACTTCAGTGACAGCATCGAACCGCCGCGCCGGCCCGCGGATATCCGGGGCATCGCTGTCGACGTGGAGAACATGCGGCAGCGGATCGTTTCCGAACTCGAGGCGTCGCAGTCGGCCCAACTCCAGCTGGACGAGCAGGCGGCCGAGCTGCGCCGGTCCAATGCGGAGCTCGAGCAGTTCGCCTACGTCGCGTCCCACGATCTGCAGGAGCCGCTGCGCAAGGTGGCGTCGTTCTGCCAGCTACTGGAGAAACGCTACGGCGACAAGCTCGACGAGCGGGGCATCCAATACATCGATTTCGCCGTCGACGGCGCTAAACGCATGCAGGTGCTGATCAACGACCTGCTCAGCTTCTCCCGGGTCGGCCGCCTGAACACCAAGTACACCAAGGTGGAACTCGGCACAGCCCTGGACACGGCAGTCGCCAACCTCGCCGCGGCGATCGAGGAGTCCGGCGCCGAGGTCGTCCACCCGAAGCAGCCGCTGCCCCAGGTCTTCGGCGATCCCACGCTGCTGACGATGTTGTGGCAGAACCTGATCGGCAACGCCGTGAAATTCCGCCGGGAAGACCGCGCGCCGCGCATCGTCATCGCTTGTCGCCAGGGTGTCGACAACCACCGCGGCAACTGGGTGTTCAGCGTGTCCGACAACGGCATCGGCATCCCCGAGGAGTTCGTCAGCAAGGTGTTCATCATCTTCCAGCGCTTGCACGGCCGCGACACCTATGGTGGAACCGGGCTGGGACTGGCGATGTGCAAGAAGATCGTCGAACACCACGGCGGGACAGTCTGGATCGACACCACTTACACCGATGGGACGCGCTTCGAATTCACGCTACCCATACCGGAATCCGAGGCTGAACCCGACGCTGAGGCCACACTCGAAGGAGCAGACGCATGACATCACCCGCCCGCGCAATCGACATCCTGCTCGTGGAAGACGACCCCGGCGACGAGCTGATCACCCGGGAAGCGTTCGAGCACAACAAGCTCAACAACAGGCTGCATGTGGCGCACGACGGTGAGGAAGGCCTGAACTACCTCTACCGCCGGGGCGGCTACGAGCACGCGCCGCGGCCGGATCTGATCCTGCTCGACCTCAATCTGCCGAAGTACGACGGCCGGCACCTGCTGGAGAAGATCAAGTCCGACCCGGAGCTGAGTCGAATTCCGGTGGTGGTGCTCACCACGTCCTCGGCCGAAGAGGACATTCTGCGCAGCTACAAACTGCACGCCAATGCCTACGTCACGAAGCCGGTGGACCTGGACCAGTTCATGAATGCGGTGCGCCAGATCGACGAGTTCTTCGTGCAGGTGGTTCGTCTACCGAACGGCTGAGACCGCTTCCTTCGCAACCGGGCTCGCTTCGGTGGCGTGCACGATGCCGTGCTCGTTGATCTCGTGTACGTGCACGGTCGCGAAGTCGAAGAAGATGCCGACGACGCGCAGCTGCCCGGACGCCACCAGCGGCGCCAGGAGCGGGTGGCGCGTGAGTCGCCCGACTTGGACGGCGACGTTGACGATCGACAGCTGGTCGAGTTCGCTGAAAGCGAAGCCGTTGGACGTGCTGCTCAGCCGGGCGGGGTGGCAGTCCCGGAACGCGGCGACGCTGTCGTCCGCGTAGTGCAGCCACTGGCCTATCGGTCGGTTCGCCACGCCGGTGTCGTCGTTAAGCACCACCTGCATCGCGCGGCACGACGAATGTCCGCAGACGACAACCGAACTGACCCCCAGCTGGTTGACCGCGAAGTCCAGCGCGGCATCCACGGAGCGCTCGGCGGGATCGGTGGGCACCAGATTGCCGACATTGCGGACGATGTAGAGATCCCCGGGCCGGCTGGCCGTGATGGTGTCCGGCAGGATCCGGGAGTCGGCGCAGGTGAGGAACAGGGTGTCCGGGTTCGGCGAACTGACGAGTTCGTGGACGTGCCGGTGCAGGGCGCCCACCCCCACGCGGTGGTACTGCTTGACGCCGTCCAGGATCGACGAGTCCGTACCGCCATCATTGGCATCACGCCGCGACGGCCACGGAGCTTCGCGCAACGAGCGCGCGGTGTAGTGGCGTTTGGGCGGGCTGCTGTGCGCGCTGGACAGATTGGCGGGCGAAGTCTCGACGATGTGCACCGAGCCTCCGGTCGCCTCGTGCGCGGTCTTCCAGTCCGAAATCGCTTCGGAGATCGAGTGATCGATGTAGTCGGCGTTCAGGTTGAGGGTGACCTCGGTACCCGGCGGCAGTGTCGACAGCACATTGGTCAACCGCGGCAGTAGCAGGAAGCTCAGGGTGCCGTCGATGTCGACGTGCCACTGCTTGGATTCGTCGCCGATCGGCCGGGCCTCGATGGGCGCGCGGACCAGTCGCACCAGCAGGAAGAGGATTGCGATAGCGAGCCCGATCGCCACCCCTTCCAGCAGATTGAGGAACACCACGCAGACGATGGTGATGGCGTAGATGACGAAGTTCCCGGTGCGTACCGCGACCCTGATGTGGGCCAGCTTGATGAGCTGAATGCCGATCAGGATGAGCAGGCCCGCCAGCGCTGCCTTGGGAATCAGCTCCACCAGACTGGTCAGCAGCGACGCGAACAACAGGATCCAGACGCCGTGCAGCACCGCCGATGTGCGGGTACGGGCACCCGCTGCCGCGTTGGTGGAGCTGCGCACGATGACGCCGGTGACCGGTAGTCCGCCGAGCAGGCCGGAGACCACGTTGGCGCTGCCCTGCCCGAGCATCTCCCGGTTGAAGTTGGTGCGCGGCCCGCTGTGCAACTTGTCGATGCCCACCGCGGACAGCAACGACTCGACGCTGGCGATCAGCGCAACCGTCACCACCCCCAGTGCGACCGCGCCGATCTCCTGTGTCCACGGGTGCCCGCCCGGCGATAGCGGCGGTAGGTGGGGCAGCCCGATGGCTTCAAAGAAGTTGCCGGACAGGTTGATTCGCTCCACCTGGAGGTCGACGATCAGAGACAGGGCGGTGGCCGCCACGATCGCCACCAGCGCACCCGGGATGAACCTGACCTTGGGTGGCAGCTTCGGCCACAGCAGCAGAATGGCGATCACGGTGCTGCCGACGATCACCTCGTGCAACTCGTGGTTCAGGATTCCGCTGGGCAGCGCCTCGATGTTCGCCCACGCGGAGCTGCGCGACGATCCGCCCAGCAGCACGTGAATCTGCTGCAACACGATGGTCACGCCGATACCGGCCAGCATGGCGTGTACCACCACCGGGGCGACGGCCAGTGCGGCACGCGCGACCCGCACCAGGCCCAGCAGGATCTGCACGGCTCCCGCGCAGACGGTGATCACACACGTCATCTCCCAGCCGAACTCGTCAATCAGTCCGGCCACCACCACCGTCAGGCCCGCGGCCGGTCCGCTGACCTGCAGCACCGACCCGCCGACCGAGCCGGCGATGATGCCGCCGCTGACCGCGGCGATCAGCCCGGCCATCAGCGGCGCCCCCGACGCGATCGCGATACCCAGCGACAGCGGCAGCGCCACCAGGAAGACGACCAGTGATGCCGGGACGTCGTAGCGCAAGTTCGGCAGGATCTTTCGCGACTGCTGCGGCTCGACGACAGCGCTACTCATAACACTCCTCTGGGTCGGTCTGCCCAGGCAAACGGACCGGCGTGAACGGATGGGGTCCATCTGATGTCCACCGGGCGTCGGCGACCCGGATTCGCCATATATTTGTGATCAGCAAATTTCTTTGAATCCCACTACCAACGCCTGACCAAATCGTCCATGTGGGCCTGCGGGATTCGGCAAATCCCACGCCGATTCATTCCCAATTCAAAGAATGCGCGGCGCCGCCCCGGGCTGCACCAGCGGAACGTTGGGGTTCGGTGAGAGTCCGCGCTTCTGATCTAAGGTGAGGGCGCTGTCTACCGGGAGAGGGAAATGGCCACCGACAAGTCACCCAGCCGTATGGACCTGCGCAAGCAGCGCACCCGGGCCGCACTGATCAAGGCCGCGCAGACGTTCATCGCCAACGGCCAGCTCGAGGTGCCGGTGCAGGACATCAGCCAGGCCGCCGACGTCGGTGTCGGATCGTTCTACAACCACTTCGACAGCAAGGAAGAACTGTTTCAGGCCGCGGTGAACGACGTCATCGAAGCGCAGGGGGCACTGCTGGACGCGCTAACCGACGCGATCGAGGACCCGGCGGAGAAGTTCGCCGCCCGCTACCGCCTGACGGGACGGCTGTTCCGGCTGCGGCCCAAGGAAAGCCGGATAGGACTCGCGCTGGGGATGCAACTGATCATGGCGGACAAGGGCTTGGGCCCGCGCGGTGTCCGGGACATCGGCGCCGCGGCGGCCGCCGGGCGGTTCACGGTCACGGACCCCGAACTGGCGATGGTGCTCGGCGCCGGGTCTTTGCTGGCGCTGGGTCAGCTACTGCACGACCAGCCGGATCGCGACGACGCGAAGACGGTGGACGAGGTCACCGAAGGCCTGCTCAGGCTGTTCGGTATGCCGGCAGACGAGGCGGTGCGGATCAGCCGGGTGCCGCTGCCGGATCTCGCCTGGGTCGGTGACGTCGATCTCGACCAGTTGAGCTAGCCCGCGACCCCCGAGATACCGATGAGGCCGCCGTGTCCGGCGGCGCCCGCCGTGCCGTCGTCCGCGCTGGACTGGCCTGCGCCGGCGGCCCCGCCGTTGCCGCCGATACCGATGAGGCTGTTGACGTTGCCGCCGTTGCCGCCGTTGCCACCATTGCCGCCGGTTCCGGTGGCACTGCCGCCGTCGCCGCCGATGCCACCATCGCCGCCATAACCGATCAGACCGGTGGCACTCCCGCCGTTGCCGCCGTTGCCGCCGGCACCACCCTGGCCGGTCGAGACGCCGGCGTTGCTGCCGTGGCCGCCGGCTCCACCATTGCCGGCGATGCCGCCCAGCCCGATGCTGCCGCCGTCGCCGCCGTTGCCGGCGGCGCTGACGGAGCTCACATTGCCACCGGTGCCGGCATCGCCGCCGTTGCCGCCGGCCCCACCGACGCCCCACAGGTATCCGCCGTGGCCACCGTCGCCGCCGTCGGTTCCGGCTCCGCCCGGGGCCTTACTGAAGGTTCCGGACAGGTTGTAGGCGCTGCCGCCTTCACCGCCGGCGCCTCCCGCGCCGCCGACACCGATCAGGCCGACATCGCCGCCGGCACCTGCGGCGCCGCCGCTGCCGCCGGCGATCTGGACGCCGTTACCGGCGATGCCGAAGCCGCCGTTGCCGCCGCTGCCGCCGGCGCCGCCCACACCCCAGAGGTATCCACCGTGGCCACCGTTGCCGGCGGCGCCGCCGAGGCCACCGGTCGCGCCGGCACCCGCCGTGTAGTAGGTGAGGCCGCCCCATCCGCCGTTGCCGCCGTTGCCGCCGGCGCCGTAGAGCAATCCGGCCGCGCCACCGGCGCCGCCGGTGCCGCCGCTGCCGCCGGCGGCGCTGCCGCTCCCGTCACCGCCCCGCGCGCCGTTGCCGCCGTCGCCGCCGCTGCCCCAGAGCCCGACGGAGCCGCCCTGACCGCCGTTACCGCCGCTGCCGGAGACTTCCACCGATCCGCCGTCGCCGCCGTCGCCGCCGACCCCGTAGAGATAGCCGCCGCGGCCCCCGATGCCACCGTTGGCGCCGTTCACTCCGGACGGGTTGGTGCCGTCGAGGTTGCCCGCATTGCCGCCGTCGCCGCCCGCGCCGATGAGCCAACCGGCGTCCGCGCCCCGGCCGCCGGCCGCGCCCGCGCCCGAGTCGCCGCCGTTGCCGCCGTTTCCGCCGATGAGACCGGCGGCGCCGCCGTCGTGGCCGGACACTCCGGCGGCGAAGGTGTTGCCGCTGTTGCCGCCATTGCCGATCAGCCGACCGGCGGCCGCACCCTGCGCCCCCAGCCCGCCGTCGAACCCGTAGGCGCCCGGCGCGCCGTTCCCGCCGGACCCGCCGTCGCCGATCAACAGCCCGGCGCTGCCTGCGGCGCCGCCATTGCCGCCGGTACCGGTGTCACCGGCACCGCCGTTGCCGCCGCTGCCGCCGTCGCCGAACAGGTAGCCGCCGTTGCCGCCGGTTCCTCCGTTGGCGCCGGCGCCGGCGTTGCCGCCGCCGCCGCCCACCCCGTACAGCCAGCCGCCGCGGCCGCCCGCGGCGCCGGCCGTCGCGGAGGCCGAGCTGTCACCCCCGCGACCGCCGGTGCCGAACAGCTGTCCGGCGTCTGCCCCGGCCGCGCCCTGCCCGCCGCTGCCGCCGGCCCCGCCGTCACCGATCACATATCCGGCGCGGCCCGCGGCGCCGCCGGCCACTGGGCCGTAACCGCCGTCGCCGCCGTCGCCGAACACCCATGCCGACCCGCCGGCGCCGCCGTCGCCGTTGGCGCCGACGCTGCCTGCGGCGCCGTTGCCGCCCTGGCCGGTACCGGCTTGGCCGGCAGCACCGCCGTTGCTGCCCATCCCGCCGTTGCCGCCGGTGCCGAACAGTCGTCCCGAGTCCGCGCCGGCTCCGCCGGTGGCGCCGGCGCCACCGCTGCCGGCGTTGCCGCCCTTGTTGTACGTGCCGTAACCCGCGCCACCGTTGCCGCCACCGCCGCCGTCGCCGCTGTTGCCACCGGCCCCGCCGGTGCCGATCAGCCAGCCGCTGGCGCCGCCGCGACCACCCATTGCGCCGGCGCCGCCATCACCGCCGCTGCCGCCGCGACTGGTGGTATCGACGGTGGTGGCGACTCCATTCGCGCCGTGGCCACCGCCGCCGCCGGCGCCGCCGGCGCCACCGTCGCCGAACAGCCAGCCGCCGCTACCACCCGTGCCGCCTACGCCGCCGGCTGCGCCGTCGCCGCCATTGCCGCCCAGCGGCGGAGCGGCGCCCTGGGTGGGCGCGACGGTGCCGGCGATACCGCCCTTGCCGCCATTACCGCCGAGGGCCCCGTTGCCTCCCGCGCCGCCGGTGCCGAACAATCGTCCGCCGCCGCCACCGGCACCCCCGCTGCCGCCGACGCCTGCCTTGCTGCCGTCGCCGCCGCTGGCCGGGCCCAAGCCTTGGCCGCCGACCCCACCATTGCCGCCGTGTCCGCCGTTGCCGCCGGCGCCGCCCGTGCCGAGCAGCCAACCGCCGTCACCCCCGACGCCGCCACTACCGCCGGCTGCGCCGTAGCCGCCGAATCCGCCGCTGCCATTCCACGTTGGAGTGGCGATTCCACCGGTCCCGCCGTCGCCGCCGCGGCCACCGAGGCCGGCCGCCCCGCCGTCGCCGAACAGGCCCGCGGATCCGCCGCCGCCGCCCGTTCCGCCAGCACCGCCGTTCCCGCCGAACCCGCCATACGCCTGGCCCTGGTAGTCGGTGCCGTCAGCGCCGGTGCCGCCGGCACCGCCCGCACCGCCGATGCCGCCCGCCCCGCCCTGGCCGTAGAGCCAGCCTCCGGCACCGCCGGCGCCGCCGACACCGCCAATCCCGCCTATGCCGCCTTCGCCGGTTGGATTGCTGGGCGACGCGGTGCTGCCGCCGCCCTGCCCCGCGGCACCGCCGGCGCCACCCGCGCCGCCGGTGCCGAACAAGCCGGCGGCGCCTCCGGCTCCGCCGGTTCCTCCGTTGCCGCCAGCGCTACCCGTGACGTGCGCGGCGCCGGTGGCGCCGCTGCCGCCTACGCCGCCGGCGCCACCCGCGCCGCCGTTGCCCCACAGCCAGCCGCCGCGCCCGCCGGACCCCCCGGTGCCACCGGCTGCGCCGGACCCGGCGGCCCCGTCGGCGCCGGTGCCACCTGCGCCGCCGTTGCCGATCAGCCCCGCGCTACCGCCATTGCCACCAGCGCCGTTGTAGCCGTTGCCGCCGTTGCCGTACAGCCAGCCGCCGTCCTGGCCGTTGGGGCTGGCCGCAGTGCCGTCGGCACCGTTGCCGATGATCGGACGCGACAGCAGCGACTGGATGGATTGCAGCGGGCTTGCGTTGACCGCCTCAGCGGCGGCGTACGAGTTCGCCGCCCCGTCGAGCGCCTCGACGAATTGCGAGTGGAACAGGGCCGCCTGCGCGCTGACCGCCTGGTAGTCCAGGGCGTGACCGGAGAACAGCGACGCGAGTGCCGTCGACACCTGATCGGCACCCGCGGCCAGCACGCCGGTAGTTCCGGAGGCGGCCGCCGCGTTGGCCTCACCGAGCGCCGCGGCGATGCCCTGCACGTTCGCCGCCGCCGCTGTCAGCGCCTCTGGGGCAACCGTCGTAAAGAACATCGCTGCGTTACACCCCGTCCGTAGTCGGTATCTCGTTCAAGACGAGAAGGACCTTAATCCGATTGGACGAAGAATTGCAGTGTTTTACGCATAAAAAATGGCGCGACAGAGAAACTGAATTTTCTTCAGAAAAAGAAATTGAATATTCCTCAGAAGATTCGCGATGCGGTCTTTTGGAGAAAGCGCTCGAAGCGGCTTCTTCCAGCGGAAATGACCTGACTAGGTCAGAAACTGGTCATTATGCTGGCCGGCCGCCGGCGGTGGATCGGTGACCCTGGCGTCGAAGCTCGAGTAACGCGCCGGCGTGCGAACGACGGTAATGGCGTCGTCCCCGCCGTCTATCTTCAGGGACAGGTCGTTCTCGGCGAATAGCGGCGTGTCCACCACCTGCTTCCAGGTGTAGGCCAGGCACGCCATCAGGCCGCCTTCCTGCAGGAGCTCAACCCACTCGGCCGCGGTCTTGGCGGCCAGCGCCGATTCCAGTTCCTCGGTCAACTCGGGGTAGTTGATCGCCCTCGACCGCTGGTCGGCGAACCGCTCGTCTTCGACCAGGTCGGGCCGGCCGATGATCTGGCACAGCTTCGTCCAGTGCTTGGGCACGTAGGCACTGATCAACAGATAGCCGTCGGAGGCTTTGTACGCGTCTGACGGCTGGGTGGCGAAGCCGACCCCCTTGCGCTTCTTGGCCGGAGAAGCGGGCTGGGCGGGCGGCTCGCTGGGCTTGTTCAGATGGATGGTCAGCTGATTGGCCTGCAGGCTGACGGCGACGTCGTACATCGCGACCTGCACCAGATCGCCCACCCCGTGCCGCTCCCGATTGAGCAGCGCGGCCAGCACCGCCTGCGCCAGCACGTGCCCGCTGGCGTTGTCGACCAACTGGAACGGAATGATCTGCGGTTTGCCGGTGGGGGTGGCCATGCCGGTGCACATGCCGGCCTCGGCGGCCACCATCAGGTCGACGCCCGGGCGGGTGCCGTTGGGGCCGTTGCCGCCGAAGGCGCTCAGCCGCGCGTAGATCAGCCTGGGATTGCGCGCCCGCATTTCGTCGGGGCCCAGACCCAGTCGTTCCATGACGCCGGGCCGGAATCCTTCCAGCACGACGTCGGCGGTGTCGGCCAGCTGCAGAATCTGCTGCCTGGCATCCTCCTGGGTCAGGTCCACCGCCACCGATTTCTTGCCCCGGTTGTTGGGCAGGAAATACGTGGCCAGCGGCGGCCGGCCGGGTAGCACCGAGGTGAGTCTGCGGGACTGCTCGCCGCCGGGCGCTTCGATCTTGACGACCTCGGCGCCCAGGTCGGCCAGGATCTGACCGGCCAGCGGCCCTGCCACGTTCTGGGTGAAGTCGAGTACCCGGAAGCCGTCCAGGGGCTTGGCGGAATTCGGCATCAAACGGACCTTCCTGAAAGCACCGCGGTGCAGTAGTAGTTCTCGGTGAACAGGTTTTCGTCGCTGGAGCGGCCGACGGTATGCGGCCGAAACCCGTTGGCCACCAACAGCTCGTTGAGCAGGATGCGCGTGACGTGCCAGCCGTGTCGCCGCAGATAGGTGGCGACGTCGTTGCGGTCGCCGGGGTAGCCCAGCCGGTCCATCTCCACGCCCAGGCCGTGCTCGTACCACCTGGCGAAGATGGCGTCGTAGAGCTCGCGGCTGGCCGGAGCGGCGAAGAACACCTCCGCCAGCAGCTGGCTGCCGCCGGCGCTGAGCGCGGAGATGTCGTCGAGCAGCTGGTCCTGGCCGGCCGGCGGCAGGTACCCGAACAGGCCCTCGGCGGCCCAGGCGGTGGGGGAGGTGGTGTCGAAGCCGGCCGCGCGCAGCGCCGACGGCCAGTCGTGTCGCAGGTCGACCGGCACGCCCCGCACGTCGGCGGTGGGAGCGGCGCCCAGCGCCGCCAAGGTCACCGACTTGAACTCGATGACCTGCGGGACGTCGATCTCGAAGACGATGGTGTCCTCCGGCCACGGCAGCCGGTATCCGCGTGCGTCGAGGCCGGACGCCAAGATCACCGCCCGGCGAATCCCGGCCCGCTGGGTAGCGGCGAAGAACTCGTCGATGTGGCGGGTGCGGGCCGCCTGCTGGTCGGTCATGCGCTGCATGCCCCACGGGGCGTCGGGGAAGTCGACGTCGGCGGTATCCAGTTCACCGCGTGCCCATCGCGTGAAGAAGTCGATGCCGACCGCGCGTACCAGCGGCTCGGCGAAGGGGTCGTCGATCAACCCCGCTCTGCTGGCGCGGGCACGTCCGGCCGCCACCATGGTGGCGGTCGCGCCCACACTGCACGCCAGGTCCCAGGTGTCGTCGTCGGTGCGCACCATGTGATCCTCCCGCAGCTGACCTGGTGGTTAGCCACTGTAACTAACCAGGTGGAGAGGACGGGTGAAGGCGTCCGACGGGGGCCGGGTGCGCGTCGGTCCGGGCGCACCCGCGGGCGGGCCACTACCATCGCGGAAATGACTCGTCCGGGCGCTGTTGGTGAACCTGCCGGCGTCGTCGACCACGCGTGCCACCAGGAGTCTGCCGACTGGGAGCGCAACGTGGTCTGGGCCCGCCGGCTGGCGTGGATCAGCCTGGCGGTGTTGCTCATCGAGGGTGGCGTCGGGCTATGGGAGGGCATCGCGGTCAGGTCGATCGCCCTGACCGGTTGGGCGCTGGGCGGAGCGTCCGAGGGGCTGGCCAGCGCGATGGTGCTGTGGCGCTTCACCGGCGACCGCACCCTGTCCCCGACCGCCGAGCGGCGCGCACAACGCGGCGTCGCGGTGTCGTTCTGGCTGGTGGCACCCTATGTCGCCGCGGAATCCATCCGGCATTTCCTCGGCGGCGAGCACTCCGAGACCTCGGTGCTGGGCATCGGGCTGACCGCGCTGGCACTGGTATTGATGCCGGCTCTCGGCTGGGCCAACCACCGGGTGGGTGCGCGCCTGCACTCCGGTGCGACCGAGGGCGAGGGCACCCAGAACTATCTGTGCGCCACGCAGGCGGCCGGAGTGCTGGCCGGGTTGGCGATCACCGCGGCCTGGCCCGCCGGGTGGTGGGTCGATCCGGCGATCGGACTGGCCGTGGCGTGCGTGGCCATGTGGCAGGGTGTGCTGGCCTGGCGCGGCAAGGACTGTTGCTAGACCCGGTGGTGGCGACCCGCAGCGCCCGGCTCCGCCGCGCTTGCGATCGCCACGGCGCTAGTCCAGCCGGTACCGGATCAGCCTCGAACTGTTGGCCACCACGGCCACCGACGACGCGTTGTGCAGGATCGCGGCCAGCACCGGTGACAGCGCGCCCCCGGCGCCGATGAGCAGGCCGGCGGCGTTGACCGCGATCGACATGCCGTAGTTCTCCCGGATCACGTCCACCGCCCGCGCGCCCAGGTCCCGTACATCGAGCAGGCGGTAGAGGTTGTCGTTGGCCAGCGCGACGTCGGCGGTCTCCACCGCGACGTCCGTTCCGGCCAGGCCCATCGCGATGCCGATGTCGGCGGCCGCCAGCGCCGGCGCGTCGTTGACGCCGTCGCCGACCATCCCGACGACGTATCCCTCGTCCTGCAGCCGGCGCACCACCTCGAGCTTGTCCTCGGGCATCACCTCGGCGCGCCACTCCTCGATGCCCAGCTCGTCGGCGACCACCTCGGCGATATCGGGATGGTCGCCGGTGAGCATGACGATCCGGCGAACACCGTTGTCGCGCAACTGGTTCAGCACCTCCGCGGCCTCCGGCCGCACTTCGTCGCGCAGGCTGATCAGGCCCACCAGGGTGCCGTCCACCGCGAGCAGCAACGGCGTCTCGGCCTGGTGGCGCAGCTTGCCGACCCACTCCTGCGCCTTCTTGGACACCTTGACCTTCTCGGCGCGCAACAGGCCGGGACTGCCCAGCAGCAGCGTGCGGCCGTCGGCCCAGGTCCGCATGCCCAGACCGACCAGCACCTCGCACTCCTCGTGCGGCGGGATACTGATGTGGCGCTCCTCGGTGGAGCGGATGACGGCCTCGGCCAGCGGGTGGCGCGAGTGGATCTCCGAGCTGGCGGCATAGGCCAGCACCTGCTCGGGCTCCCAATCTTTATGCAGCGAGACGATATTCGTCACCACCGGCCGTCCCACGGTGAGCGTTCCGGTCTTGTCGAAGACGATCGCGTCGACCCGGCCCGCCTGTTCGAGGTGCGATCCGCCCTTGATCAGGATGCCGCGGCGCGCGCCGTTGCCGATCGCGGCGCTGATGGCCGTCGGGGTGGACAGGCCCACCGCGCACGGGCAGGCGATCAGCAGCATGGTCATGGCGCGCCGGACGTCGCCGGTGACCAGCAGGGTCAGGGCCGAGACGACGAACGACGTGGGCACGAATCGGCGCGAGAAATTCTCGCCGACGGTCTGGATCGGGGCCCGGTCATGCTGTGCCTCTTCGACTCTGGTGATGATGCGCCCGATGGTGGTCTGGTTGCCGACGGCCTCGGCGCGCACCACCAGGCGCCCGCGCACCACCACCGAACCGGCGTGCACGTGTGCCCCGGCGACGACGCTGACCGGCAGGTTCTCGCCGGTGATCGCGGACTGGTTGACCACCGCCTCGCCCTCGACCACCTCGCCGTCGACCGGGATGGCGACGTGGTCGTGCACCACCACCTCGTCGCCGATCTCCAGGGTGTCGATCGGGACCTGAACCTCCTGGCCCTTGGCCAGCCGGACCCAGGCGGTGTCCTGATTGCCGCGCAGCAACTCCGAGATGGCTCGCCGCGTCCGGCGCAGGGTCAGGTCCTGCAGATACTCGCCGATGTTGAGCAGCCACAGGACGGTGAGCGCGACGACGTTCTCGCGCAGGATCAGGCTGGCCACCGTCGCCGCCGAGACCAGTGCGTCGGTGCCGAGCTTGCCCGAGCCGACGGAGCGCAGGGCGCCACGCAGGAACGGGTAGCCGGTGAAGATGGTCACGCCGGTGGCCACCATCCGGCCGCTGGGACCCAGCAGCGGCGGCCGGGCGAACACGTACCGCCGCACGCCGAGCAGCGCCAGCGCCGCACCGCCGATCACCATGCGCAGCACGTCGCTGTTACGGATCTCCTCGGAATGCGGTGCGCGGGAAGGGATCAGGTCCGCGGCGACGCGTGCCGCGCCGCTGATCGCCTCCAGCACGGCGGCGCGGTCACAGCGTCTGGGCGAGTACCAGACGACGACGGAACCGGTGCGCGGGTAGGCGTGCACCACGCGTACCCCGTTGCATTTGGCGACGGCTTCCTCCACGGCGACAGCGCGCCGGGAATTGCGGCAGACCCAGTCGACCCGGACTCTCATGCGTCCGGCCGCATCGGAAATCACCTGCAGCGCAGGGTCTTCGGCCGGCGCGATGTCAGGAACCAGCGCGAGGGCCACGGGATCAGTGGTCGTGGTCGTGGACGTCACCGACGGCCGGCGTGGGCGCCTCTTCGCCGATCCGTTCCCGCGCCTCGGCCATTACGTCGGCGATCTTGAGCCGGGCCGACTCGGCGGCCACCTCGGCCCTGCGGGTGCTGCGCAGGCCCAATTCGGCTCCCTTGACCGCGGTTTCGTGCAACGGCGCCTTCTTGGCGGCTTTCTTCAGCACCTCGTACGCGGTCACACCGGCCAAGCCGGTGATCACCGTCGAAGCCGCCTTGGCCAAAAGCACCTGCACCGCCATTGCCGCACCTTTCCCTTGTCGTCTTTCCGGCAACGCTAACATCGAAATATAGCGATATCAACATGTATTGCCCGGGCCGCTCGCCGCGCTTGGACTGAGTCTGCGTGTGTGGCGGGCCCCTCTCGCACTTTCCCGCCAATTGCGCAGAGTCAGCGGGCGAGGGGGTGCTGGGGGCGCCGCGCGCTAGAGAACCTTGGTCACTTTCTCCATCTCGACCCGCCGCTGCAGCGCCGCCGGATCCGGATTGGCCACCTGCACCAGCGATCCGCCGACCGACAACACCGCCAACAGCCCGTCCACCACCTTCTCCGGCCGCTCCCACGTCGCCGTGGACAGCACCCGCTCGCCCGGCGCCAGGCCCTGCATCGCCGCCGACTGCACGCAGGCGGCCATCAGCTGGCCGGTCGACTGACCGGCCAGCGCCGGTCCCGGCCGGGGTTCGGGCACGATCTGATCGCCGTGCACCCGCACGGCGGTCGCATAGTCGGTGACGCCGATCGGCAGGTCGGGGACGGCTCGGCCGAAGGGGTCCAGCGACAGCACGGCAACCTCGCCGCCGGCGACGGCAGCGTCGGCTTCGTCGAGCCGGTCCAGGGTGCACAGTGCGACATCAGCCGGCCCGTCGAGCACCGCCTCGGCACCGATCCACCACACCCCGAACAACACCGCCGCGGTCTGCCAGTGCGCCGGCAGCAACACCGCGACCCGGCTATCCGGCCCGGCGCCCAGCTCGTCGCGTAACAGGTTGGCGGTCTTGGCGGCCCAGTTGGCCAGTGTCACCGCCGACAGCTCGATACGCTCGCCGGTCGCGTCGTCGTAGTAGGTGATGCGCGGGCCGACCGGGTCGGCACGCAGCATCGGGTCCAGGATGGCCCCGGCCAGGGTCGGGTTCAGTTGATGCACTCCGGCTTCTCCGAGCCCGCCGTGAGGATCGGCGACGGCGCTGGCACGTTGCTGTTGACCGATCCGACGGTCGAGGCGCGGGCCGGCGTCGGCGACCCGCCGTCCAGGCCAGAGCCGGGACCCGTGTAGTCGTTGGCCAGCACCACCCGCACCGACCCGGCCGCAATGGAGGAGTCGGCGACGACGGGTAGACCGCCCAGTTGCCGCGCGATCTCCTGGGCGCCGAGGTCGTCGGTCTTGGCGGCGCGCACCTGACTGTTCTTGACGTGGCCGCCGTCGTTGTTGCCTGCCGTGCCGGCGGCGAAGCCCTTGGCGCTCAGCACATCCAGTACCGCGGAGGCCAGGCCGTTGATGTCGGTGTCGTTCATCACGTTCACCGTGGTCTTGCCGGGCGTGTAGGCGAGTTCCTCCGTCTTGCCCTGGTCCTGCTCATGCAGCAGGCCGCCGACCCACTCCTGCACCGCGTGCGGGTCCACCCGCACCACACTCTGCATGCCGTCGTCGCTCCAGCCGGCTCCGTCGAGCACCGGGATGGTGGCGAACGCGACGTTGCCGCCGGTCAGCTTCGACACCTGCTGGACGAAGTCCATGATGTTCCAGCCCTCCGAGATCACCACCGAGCGCTGGACCGCCGCCTCCAGGCGTTTGAGGGTGGCGGGGGAGGACAGCGTCTTACCGGAGATCACCCGGTGTGCCAGCGAGGCCATGACGACCTGCTGCCGGACCACCCGGTCCAGGTCGCCGCGCGGCAGCTCGTGCCGCTGCCGGACGAAGCTCAGGGCCTGCGGGCCGTTCAGCCGCTGCTGGCCGGCCGGGAAGTCGGCACCCGAAAGCGGTTCGTAGACAGCGTCTTTGAGACAGACTTCGACGCCACCCAGGGCGTCGGCGATCAGGGCGAAGCCGAGCAACCCGATCTCGGCGTAATGGTCGACGGTGACGCCGGTGAGGTCGGCCACCGTCTTGATGAGTGCCTCGCGACCGGCCTGGGTGCCCGCCGTCGCGGCTTCGGTGGGCGAGGCGCCGGCCTGTACCAGGCTGGTGCGCTTGATCTCGCGGGTCTGGCCGTAGACGCCATTGATCTTGGTCTTGCCCAGCCCGGGGGCCTGGACGTAGGAGTCGCGGGGGATCGAGATCGCGGTCGCCGACTTCCCGTTGTTGGGGATGCGGACCAGGATGATGGTGTCGGTGTTGGTGGCTTCCTCGTCGCCGGCCCGCAGCGTGGCCAGTTCCTCGGAGGTCAGCGGGTTGCCGTGCGCGTCGGTGCGGCTGTCCAGGCCGACCAGCAGGATGTCGATCGCGCCGTCGTCGGCGCCGTGGCCCAGCGAGGCTGCCGACATATGGAAGATGCCGTCCTCGAAGGAGCGGACGTTGCTCCAGGCCACGCCGGTGCCAATCACCACCACCAGGGCCAGAGCCGTCGAGACCACACGAGTCACACGAGCCACACTTTGCGCAGGCATCACTGTAGGCTACTTGTGCAACAGCCGCTTTCCGGGTAGCCGGGCTCGGCGTGCCAGACTCGAACCATGTCGAGCAGGCCGGAAAGGCTCCTAGTCACCGGTGCGGGCGGGCAACTGGGCACTCTGGTGGCGGCGCAGGCCACCCGCGCGGGTCGCGACGTGCTGGCCAGGACGTCGTCGGAGTGGGACGTCACCGACCAGGCCGCCGCCGACGAGATCATCCGGCCCGGCGATGTCGTTATCAATTGCGCGGCGTACACCGACGTCGACGGTGCCGAAACCGACCAGGCCCGCGCCTATGCCGTCAACGCGACCGGCCCGGAGCACCTCGCCCGTGCCTGCGCCCGCACCGGCGCCCACCTGATCCACGTCTCCACCGACTACGTCTTCAACGGCGAGTTCGACGGGAGCGGCCCCCGTCCGTATGAACCCGACGACCCCACCGGTCCCCAAGGTGTGTACGCCCAGAGCAAGCTGGCCGGGGAGCGGGCCGTGGTCGCCGCGCTGCCGGAGGCCGTCGTGGTGCGTACCGCCTGGGTGTACACCGGCGGCGTCGACAGGAGCGACTTCGTCGCGGTCATGCAGCGGCTGGCAGCGAAAGACGGGCCGATCAAGGTCGTCGACGACCAGACCGGTTCGCCCACTTACGCCGCCGATTTGGCCGGCGCGCTGCTGGAGCTGGCCGACAGCCCCGTGCGCGGGCGGGTGCTGCACGCCGCCAACGAGGGCGTGGTTTCCCGGTTCGAGCAGGCCCGCGCGGTGTTCGAGGAGAGCGGCGCCGACCCGCAGCGGGTGACGCCGTGCACCAGCGACGAGTTTCCACGGCCCGCGGAACGGCCGTCCTATTCGGCGTTGTCCGGCCGGTCGTGGGCCGCCGCCGGGCTGACCCCGCTACGCCCGTGGCGCCCCGCGCTCACAGCGGCGCTGACGGCCGCCGCCGAACGACCGTTACCCTCTACGCGTGACTGACGTGCTGCCGGTCGTCGCGGTGACCTACTCGCCGGGCCCACATCTGGAGCGGTTCCTGGCGTCGTTGTCGCTGGCCACCGACCGTCCGGTCGGGGTGGTCCTGGCTGACAACGGCTCCATTGACGGCACACCGGAAGCGGCTGTGGAGCGCTACCCCAACGTGCGCCTGATGCCCACCGGCGCCAATCTCGGATACGGGACGGCGGTCAACCGTGCGGTGGCCACACTGCGTGACGGCGAGTGGGACGACGAGTGGGTGATCGTCGCCAACCCGGATGTGCAGTGGGGTCCGGGCAGCATCGACGCGCTGCTGGACGCGGCCGCCCGTTGGCCCCGCGCCGGCGCGCTGGGCCCGCTGATCCGCGATCCGGACGGCTCGGTGTACCCGTCGGCGCGCCACCTGCCCAGCCTGATCCGCGGCGGCATGCACGCGGTGCTCGGGCCGGTCTGGCCGCGCAACCGCTGGACGCGCGCCTACCGGCAGGAGCATCTCGACCCCAGCGAGCGGCCGGTGGGCTGGCTGTCGGGGTCGTGCCTGCTGGTGCGGCGGTCGGCGTTCGACCAGATCGGCGGCTTCGACGAGCGCTATTTCATGTACATGGAGGACGTCGATCTCGGCGACCGGCTGGGCAGGGCGGGCTGGCTCTCCATCTACGTGCCGTCGGCCGAGGTGCTGCACCACAAGGGGCACTCGACCGGCCACGACCCCGGCCGTCATTTGGCGGCGCATCACCGCAGTACCTATATCTTCCTGGCGGATCGGCACACCGGCTGGTGGCGTGCTCCGCTGCGCTGGACGCTGCGGGGCTCGCTGGCGGTGCGCTCGCGCGTGATGGTGCGCAATGCGGTGCGCCGTTCGCGCCGGTCGACGCGGCAACAACTGGCAGAAGGGCGGCGCTGAAGTGGCAACCCACGACGTGGATGCGGTGGTCCTGGTCGGCGGTAAGGGCACCAGGTTGCGCCCACTGACGCTGTCGGCGCCCAAGCCGATGCTGCCGACGGCGGGGCTGCCCTTCCTGACCCACCTGTTGTCGCGAATAGCCGCCGCCGGCATCGAGCATGTGGTGCTCGGTACCTCCTACCGGGCCGAGGTGTTCGAGGCCGAATTCGGCGACGGCTCCAAGCTCGGACTGCAGATCGACTACGTGACCGAGGAGAAGCCGCTGGGCACCGGCGGCGGCATCGCCAACGTGGCCGAAAAGCTGCGCCACGACACCGTCATGGTGTTCAACGGCGACGTGCTGTCCGGCACCGATCTGGGCCAGTTGCTGGCCTTTCACCGTGAACACCAGGCGGACGTCACGCTGCACCTGGTGCGGGTGAGCGATCCCCGGGCCTTCGGTTGCGTGCCCACCGACAGCGACGGCCGCGTCACGGCGTTCCTGGAGAAGACTCAGGATCCGCCGACCGATCAGATCAATGCCGGCTGCTACGTCTTCCAGCGCCGGATCATCGACCGGATCCCGCGCGGCCGCGAGGTGTCGGTGGAGCGCGAAGTGTTCCCGGCCCTGCTGTCCGACCCGGACGTCAAAGTGTGCGGCTACGTCGACGCGACCTACTGGCGTGACATGGGCACCCCGGAGGACTTCGTGCGCGGCTCGGCGGACCTGGTGCGCGGCATCGCCCCGTCGCCGGCACTGCACGGACAGCGCGGGGAGAGTTTGGTGCACGACGGCGCCGCCGTGGCCCCGGGGGCACTGCTCATCGGCGGCACGGTAGTGGGGCGCGGCGCCGAGATCGGTCCCGGTGCCCGGCTGGACGGCGCGGTCATCTTCGACGGGGTGAAGGTGGAGGCCGGCTGCGTGATCGAGCGCTCGATCATCGGCTTCGGCGCCCGCATCGGCCCGCGGGCGCTGATCCGCGACGGCGTGATCGGCGACGGCGCCGACATCGGAGCGCGCTGCGAGCTGTTGCGTGGTGCCCGGGTGTGGCCCGGCGTCTCAATCCCCGACGGCGGGATCCGCTACTCCTCGGACGTCTGAGCCCGGCTCAGGGCTTGGCGCACCAGGTATT
The DNA here is from genome assembly GCF_030755175.1 of Mycobacterium sp. TY814. Taxonomy (NCBI): domain Bacteria; kingdom Bacillati; phylum Actinomycetota; class Actinomycetes; order Mycobacteriales; family Mycobacteriaceae; genus Mycobacterium; species Mycobacterium sp. TY814. Next base: position 1,596,772 of record NZ_JAUFRY010000001.1, on the reverse strand, counting down.
CCAGCGCATGATCCGTGCCCGGCGGCAGCTCGTCGGCCGGCCACCACCGCAGGTCGTCGGACTCGTCGCTGACCACGATCTGCGCGCCGGCCGGGGCGTGCGCGACGAACTGCAGGTCAAGGTGCCGCGTCGGCACTCCCAGCGAGCAGGTCACCGGATGCACGTGCACCGCGGCCAGTTCGGGCCGCAACCACAGGCCGGAGACGCCGGATTCCTCGGTCGCTTCCCGGTGGGCGGCGGCGAGGATCTCGGGATCGTCGTCCTCGCAGTGCCCGCCCAGCTGCACCCAGCGGCCAAGGCGCGGGTGCAGCGTGAGCAACACCCGCGTGCCGGTGTCGTCGAGCACCAGAGTCGATGCGGTGACGTGTCCTGGTTCGCACTCGCGCAGGCAGGAGTCGGTGCGGGCGAGCACGAACGCCAGCACCGCCTCGGCCAGCGAGTCCTGAGCCGGGTTGGGTGCCTGCCAGTCGGTGAGCAGCGCGATCACCGAGTCCCGCACGCTCATCGCGTCCCCCTCCCGGTTCGGCGGCGGCGCAACGCACGCCACGCGGCGCGGCACTGGGCCACCACATCCGGCGAAACGCCGAGCTGCTCGATCAGCACCCGCCGGTCCACCAGGTCCAGCGCCTTCTCAATCTCGTTGGCCCGCAACAGCAGATCCACGTCGACGGCCAGATCGGGGTCGGCGCACGCCGGTGGCGGGATGGGCAACCGCTCGGCCTCGGCGGGCTCGAGCTCCAGGATGCCACCGCCATAACTGCGGCCCATGATCTCGGCGAACGCGAACGTCGCGCTGTTGTGGAACACCGCCGCCAGCGCGCGCGGATCGATCCCGGCCGCAACCCGCACCCGGTGCACGGTGTCGGTGCTGGTGGCCTGCGCGGCGTTGACCGTCAGCCGCGGGGAGAGGTGAATCTGGCGCAGCATGAACAGGTCTGGAACCCACAACGACGGCGTGGTCCACCACGGCTTGCGCAGCGAGCACTTGTAGCCCCGGTGCACGCCGGCCGCCTCGCCGGCCGCGATGTGCGCGAGCAGCGCGCCGTCCTGCGGCTGCGCCGGTGCGTGCAACAGCCAGGTACGCTGACCGGCCGCCGAATCGCTTGTGCGGCAATCGTTGTCGTAAACCAGCCCGGACAGCTGAGCGCTGCGCGAGACCAGCGGCACACAGTGCGGCACCAGTCCCAGCTCGTGCGCTTGCGGGTCGGTGAACGTGAAGAAGCTGTTGCGGCCGGTCACGATGCCCACGTCCACCTCGGCGACCCCGCCGAGCCGGCTCAGGACGTCGGATTCTTGGAGGGCTCGCAACAGTCTGATTTGCGCCGGGTCGAGGAAGTACGCCGTCCACTTCTCCCGTTCGTGCAGTAGCGCCGGCGCCGACGGCACCTCCAGATCCGCATCGGCGAGGGCGTCGGCGGAGTCGAGCTGCACGGTGCGGATGCGGGCCGGCCCGGCGCCGGCGATGCCGCAGAACAACACCACCTCCTGCAACACCCCGTCGAACACCAGGCGCCGGAAGGTCACCAGCGTGATCTCCCGGTAGCGGCTCACCAGGTAGTCGCGCAGTCGCGCAGCGTAACCGACCTGCAACAGCTCGGCGGGCAGCACCAGGCCCACCCGGCCGCCCTCGCGCACCAGGGCGGTGCTCGCCACCACGAACGGCACCCAGGCATTGGTCAACCGGCTGGGCCGCAACCCCTCTCGGTGCAGCATCGCCAATGCGGGCTCGCGCTGCTGGGCCGCCCAGTGCCCGAACCGGATGTAGGGCGGGTTGCCCGCGACGCCGTCGAATTCGCACCCGCCCGACCAGGAGAACAGGTCCGCGGTGTCGACCGGCGCGAAGGTGCGCGCCTTCGCCGCTTCTGCGGCAACGAGTTCCACGCCGCGCGTCTGATCGCTGAGGGCGGCCAGTTCGCGCAGGATTCGCCCGTCGCCACAGGACGGTTCCAGCACCCGCGGGCCGGCCTGGGTGACCCAGCCGGCCAGGAAGCGGGCGATCGGCGCGGGCGTGTAGTAGCCGCCGCGAATCTTGTCCGCCGTCACGGCCGCCTTGCCCGCGAACGTCTTCATTTGCGGATCAACAACTCCGCGGTGGGCACCGGATCGCGCAACCCGGCGGGCTCGGCCGCATACCCGATCGCGACGGCGCCCAGCGGCTCCCAGTCGGCGGGTAACGCAAGCTCCTCGCGGACCAGGTCGGCGGCGAAGATCGTCGAGCCGATCCAGCAGCTCCCCACCCCGCGCACCGCCAGTGCGACCAGCAGCGCCTGCACGGCCGCGCCGACCGCGACGGTGAACATGGTGTGCTCGGCCGCCGTGCGGGCGGCGTCCGGGTAGCTGTGCGCCCCGTCCGGCACCAGGAACGGGATGATGACCTCGGGCGCGTCGTAGAGAATCTGGCCGCGTGCGACGCGGCGCTCGACGGAGTCGGCCGGCCTGCCGTCGCCGGTGAGGTCGGTCCGCCACTTGTCTTTCATCCGGTCCAGCAGGCGTGTCCGGGCGTCGTTGTCCTGCAACCAGACGAACCGCACCGGGCGGGTGTGGTGCGGGGCCGGGGCGGTGAGCGCTTCGGCGACGGCGCTTTCGACGAGTTCCGGCGCCAGCGGCTCGTCGCTGAACCGGCGCACGGAGCGGCGCAGCAGCTGAGCCTGCGAGCGGCCCAACTCGATGGCCTCGGCGGTGCCGAGCCAGAACAGGTCCTCGGTGCCCGCGCGCACCAGGCTGCGGGCCGTCGAACCGTCGTCGGCCGGGTTCAGCCCTCGCACCACGGCCACCGGCATGGCGGTGAGCTTGCCCTTGACCAGGTCGGCCGCGGCCGCGATCTCGTCGGCGACCGCCACCTCGGTGACCACCAGTTCGTTGCCGTGCTGGTCGACGGCGCCCGAATAGTTGTGCAGTACCGCCAGACCCGCGCTGCCGATCGCCGCGTCGATCTGACCGTTGCGCCAGGCGCGGCCCATGGTGTCGGTGATCACCACCGCGACGTTGACGCCGAGCCGCTCCCGTAATCCGGCCCGCAGGGCGGCGGCACTGGCGTCCGGATCCAGCGGCAGTAGCGCCAATTCCCTTCGCCCGACGTTGGATCCGTCCACCCCGGCCGCAGCCTGGATCAGCCCCAGCCGGTTCTCGGTGATCAACGTCCGCTCTTTGCGCGCGAGCACCCGAACGGCCTCTTCGTCGACCAGCTTGCGGCGCAACCGGTCTCGTTCCTCGTCATCCTCGGGCGCCGGTACCAGCCGGCCCTCGGCCTTGGACACCACCTTGCTGGTGACCACGACCACGTCGCCGTCGCGCAGCCACGGCGCGGCCGCACTGAGCGCGGCGCTCAGGTCGTCGCCGGGACGGAACTCGGGAAGCCCGGTGACGGGCAGGATTTCGACGGTGGCGGCGGCACCGTGCTCGCCGGCCGGCGGCAGGGCGGTCACACCGTCACGCCCGCGAGGTCCAGCCCGGCACGCACCATCTCGGCGGTCGCCTCCGGGTCGGTCATCAACAGCGGGACCGCACGTACCGCGACACCGTCAATCTGCGCGTTGTCGCCGTCGTGCACCAACCAGCAGTCCAGTATCCCGGTGGCGCTGCGGGCGCCGTAATGCCGGCCGACCGCCTCCGCGGTGGAGTCCACCCCGATCACGGACAGGCAGGCATCGGCCATGCCGCGCAACGGCTTTCCGCCGATGATGGGGGAGTAGCCGACAACGGGGGCGGGGGCCGACCGCAACGCGCCCCGGATCCCGGGCACCGCCAGAATGGCGCCGACGCTGACCACCGGATTGGACGGCGCCACCAGGATGACGTCGGCTTCGGCGATGGCTGCCACCGCTTCGGTTGTCGCGGTGGCCTTTTCGGCGCCGACGAACGCGAAGCTGTGGGTGGGCACCTGAGCGCGGTGCCGTACCCACCACTCCTGGAAGTGGATGGCCCGCCGGTTTCCGTCGGCCGGATCCGTGATCACCACATGCGTTTCACACCGGTCGTCGCTGGCCGGCAGCAACCGTGCGCCGGGTTGCCACCGGTCGCACAGTGCCGTGGTGATCTGCGACAGCGGATAGCCTGCGTTGAGCATCTGGGTCCGCACCAGGTGGGTGGCCAGGTCGCGGTCGCCGAGCATGAACCAGTCGGGCTGCACGCCGTAGCGGGCGAGTTCCTCTTTGGCATGCCAGGTTTCGTCGCGGTGACCCCAGCCCCGCTCCGGGTCCACGCCACCGCCGAGGGTGTACATACAGGTGTCGAGGTCCGGGCAGATGCGCACGCCGTGGATCCACGCGTCGTCGCCGATGTTGACGACCGCATTCAGTTCGTGGCCGGCATCCTCACCCTGAGCAAACTGGCCCAGGCCGAGCAACCGCTGCACGCCGAGCAGGAAGCGGGCGCCCCCGACTCCCCCGACCAGAACGGTGACTTTCACACCAGGACAGTACCTGCCCGCCGGGACACGTTAGGGTGGGGTGAATCTTGGTAACCAATGTGGCGCAAGGGACTTGTGATCAATTCGTACTCGACACGCCGTGCTTCGCGGACAACAGAATCGCCGAAATTCGATCACGAGATGGTATGGAAATGCGCCGAAGTGCTTGACCAGGGTCCCTGGCCCGTGTCTAATCACATCAGTGTCATTTCCCGGTTGGCCGGCCGGTTCCGGTGTCGCAGACCGAGATTCGATCACTTGTTCGAATTGGGCATCTGTACATCAAAACAGTGGGAAACCATTTCACTCTCTATTAGTGAGGAGGCGGAGCATGTCCTATGAGTACCTTCGGGGAGTAACGGCAGGCACACCGCACACCACTCCCGAGCCGGCTGAAACCTACATGCCGCACGTCCGTCCTCATCTGAGCGTGGTTCCCGATGCGCCTGCCGCATTCGAACCGGAGCCGATCGAGGAGATCCCCGCCGACCAATGGCAGGACAAGGCGCTGTGCGCCCAGACCGACCCCGAAGCCTTCTTCCCGGAGAAGGGCGGGTCCACCCGCGAGGCCAAGAAGATCTGCCTGGGTTGTGAGGTCCGGCACGAGTGCCTGGAGTACGCCCTCGCGCACGACGAGCGGTTCGGCATCTGGGGTGGTCTGTCCGAACGCGAACGTCGCCGCCTCAAGCGCGGCATCATCTGATCCGAGGTCTGTAGCTCAGTCGTCGATCGAGGGGTCGATGACTGAGGGTTCCACGTCCAGATAGATCGCCACCTGGGCCACCAGGATTTCATGCAGCAAGTCGCCGAGTTCGACGGTGTCTTTGGCTCGTCGCTCAATGGGCTTGCGGAACAACACAATTCGCGCCCGCGTGGCATTTCCGCGGACGTCGACACCGGCCGGTATCAACCGGGCCAGCGCGATCGGACCGTCGGCGATCACCTCCGGCGGCCACTGCACGCTGTAGGGATCCTTGGCGGAGATACGCGGGATCTCGTCCACCGCGACGTCGAGTTCGGACACCCGGTCCTGCCAGCGCCGCTCGATCGGTTCGTAGGCTTCCAATACGGCCATGTCGAAGCGCTCGGCCCGGCTGCGCCACCCGGGAACCGTCGGCGGCAGCAAAGGACCCCGTAGATCCCGGCCTCTTCGGCGGCCCGGCCGGCCGAACGGCAGAGCCGATCTTTCCCCGCTCACGCGCCGATGGTAACGGTTGGACGCCGATGGTAACGGTTGGACGCCGATGGTAACGGTTCCACATAGCCCCCGCCGATGCGCGTGTCCGCCGCTGCGGTGGCGTTTTCCCGCGATAGCCTTTCGAGCGTGAACGTACCCCGACGCTGCTGCCGGCCCGGGTGTCCGCATTATGCAGTGGCAACGTTGACGTTCGTCTATTCGGACTCGACGGCGGTGGTCGGCCCGCTCGCTACCGCGCGGGAACCGCACTCGTGGGATCTGTGCGTCAACCACGCCGGCCGCATCACGGCACCGCGCGGCTGGGAACTGGTCCGCCATGCCGGACCCCTACCCACCCATCCGGACGAGGACGACGAACTGGTGGCGCTGGCCGATGCCGTCCGCGAGGGCGGGGCTTCTGGGCGTACCCCGGCCCGCACCCCCGCGCTGGTGAACGGCTTCATCGCCAGTGACGGTTTCGACGACGTACCGCGCTCCGCGGGGACCGTCGCCGACGCGCATCTGCATCATGCGGGCGCCCACGCCACCGCGCCGAGTGGTGGTCTGCTCGCTCCGCCCGAGCACCGCTCCGGACGCCGACGTGGCCACCTGCGGGTACTGCCGGATCCTCCCGGTTAGTTCGCCACCGTCTGGGTCCGGGGCTCCGCCGGGCCGATAGGCTGGCGGCCAAGAGTCATCCCACCCAGGTCGTCAGGAGCACCGCAGAATGTCGTGGCCCGCCGAGGCTGTCCACCGTGTCATCAAGGCCTACGACGTTCGCGGCCTGGTGGGCGAACAGATCAACGAGGCGCTGGTCACCGATGTCGGGGCGGCGTTTGCCCGGTTGATGCGCGGCGAAGGCGCGAGCCAGGTGGTCATCGGTCACGACATGCGCGACAGTTCCCCGTCGCTGTCGGCGGCGTTCGCCGCCGGGGTCACCGGGCAGGGACTGGATGTGGTGCGCATTGGGCTGGCGTCCACCGACCAGTTGTACTTCGCCTCCGGGCAGCTGGATTGCCCTGGCGCCATGTTCACCGCCAGCCACAACCCCGCCGCGTACAACGGCATCAAACTCTGTCGTGCCGGTGCCAAGCCGGTCGGCGCCGACACCGGGCTGAAGACCATCAGCGAGGACGTGATCGCGGGCGTCCCGGGTCATGACGGGCCGCGCGGCTCGGTCACCGACAAAGATGTCCTGGCCGACTACGGGGTGTTCCTTCGCTCGCTGGTCAACACCACCGGCCTGCGTCCGTTGCGGGTGGCGGTGGACGCGGGCAACGGCATGGCCGGCCACACCGCACCGGCGGTGCTCGGCGCCATCGACTCGATCACGTTGCTGCCCTTGTACTTCGAGTTGGACGGGACGTTCCCCAACCACGAGGCCAACCCGCTGGACCCGGCGAATCTGGTGGACCTGCAGAACTACGTGCGCGAAACCGGCGCGGACATCGGCCTGGCCTTCGACGGCGACGCCGACCGCTGCTTCGTCGTCGATGAGCGCGGCAATCCGGTCTCGCCGTCGACGGTGACCAGCCTGGTGGCCGCCCGCGAACTGGGCCGCGAGATCGGCGCCACGGTGATTCACAACGTCATCACGTCGCGCGCGGTGCCGGAGCTGGTGGTCGAGCGCGGCGGCACGCCGCTGCGCTCGCGCGTCGGCCATTCCTACATCAAGGCACTGATGGCCGAAACCGGCGCAATCTTCGGTGGCGAGCACTCGGCGCATTACTACTTCCGCGACTTCTGGGGCGCTGACTCCGGCATGCTGGCGGCGCTGTATGTGCTCGCCGCGCTCGGCGAGCAGGAGCGACCTCTGTCTGATCTCACCGCCGACTACCAGCGCTACGAATCCTCCGGCGAGATCAACTTCACCGTGGCCGACGCACCGGCTTGTGTGGACGCCGTCCTGAAGACTTTCGCGGGCCGGATCCAGTCCATCGACCATCTGGACGGTGTCACCGTGGACCTGGGCGACGGCAGCTGGTTCAACCTGCGGAGCTCGAACACCGAACCGCTCTTGCGGCTGAATGTGGAGGGGCGCAGCATCGAGGATGTGGACGCCGTGGTCGCACAGGTGAGCGCCGAAATCGCCGCGCAGGCAAGCGGAGCCGGACCGTGAGTGCCGTGGGGGCCGTCGATCTCGAGGACGCTGACGGCCTGATCGCCGCCGACCGGGACGGGCTGCTGCGCGCGGCGTCGATGGCCGGCGCGCAGGTGCGTTCCGTCGCGGCCGCTCTCAGTGAAGGCGAACTGGACTCGCTGCGCGGTGAGGACCGGGTGCGCAGCGTGATCTGGGTGGCCGGTCGCGGCGCAGCGGAAACCGCCGGCGCATTGTTGGCGGCGACGCTGGCCACCGCGGCCGCCGAGCCGATTGTTCTCGTCACCGAAGCGCCGCCGTGGGTCGGTCCGCTGGATGTGCTGATTGTCGCCGGTGACGATCCCGGTGATCCCGCGCTGGTGGGCGCGGCCGCCACCGGAGTGCGCCGGGGCGCGCGGGTCGTGGTGGTGGCGCCGTTCGAGGGTCCCCTGCGCGATTCCACCGCCGGCCGGGTCGCGGTGTTGTCGCCGCGCTTGCCGGGTCCCGAGGAGTTCGGGTTGTGCCGGTACCTGGCGGCCGGGCTGGCGGTGCTGCAAACCGTCGATTCGCGGCTGACCATCGATCTGGCCGCGCTGGCCGACGGACTCGACGCCGAGGCATTGCGCAACAGCGCAGGCCGCGACCTGTTCACCAACCCCGCCAAGACATTGGCCGCCCGGATGACCGACTGCCGGGTCGCGCTGGCCGGTGACAACGCGGCGACCCTGGCCCTGGCCCGGCACGGTAGTGCGGTGCTGCTGCGGGTCGCGCAGCAGGCCGCGGCGGCCGCGGGCCTGGGCGACGCGGTGGCGGCACTGCGCAACGGACCGAGCAGCTTCGCCGACCCTGCCGATGCGCTGTTCCACGACGAGCAGATCGACGGTCCGCTGCCCCAGCGGTTGCGGGTCCTGGCACTGACGCTGGCCGCCGAGCGGACGGTGGTGTCCGCCCGGGTGGCCGGACTCGACGACGTCTATCTGATCGGTGCCGAAGACATGCAGGACGGACCCCCGCCGCCGACCGCCGCGGCCCGCGCCGAGCAGCAACTGGCAGTATTGGCCGTTCGGCTGGAGATGGCCGCGGTTTACCTGCGACTGGCACGGGGATAGATAAACGGTGGAACTGCTACGCGGAGCGTTACGGACGTACGCCTGGGGATCACGCACCGCTCTCGCCGAATTCACCGGACGGCCGGTGCCTGCCGCGCATCCCGAAGCCGAGCTGTGGTTCGGCGCCCATCCCGGTGACCCGGCCTGGCTGGAGACGCCGAACGGCGAAGCCTCGTTGCTGGCCGCACTAACCTCTGACCCGGATGGTCAGCTCGGGCCCACCTTGCGGGCGCGGTTCGGTGACGTGCTGCCCTTCCTGGTCAAGGTGCTCGCCGCCGACGAGCCGTTGTCGCTGCAGGCACACCCTAGTGCGGCGCAGGCCCTTGAGGGTTTCGCCCGCGAAGAGCGGCTGGGCATCCCGGTGAACTCGCCCGTGCGCAACTACCGCGACACCAGCCACAAGCCGGAACTGCTGGTGGCGTTGCAGCCCTTCGAAGCGCTCGCCGGTTTCCGTCAGGCGTCGCGGACCGTCGAATTGCTGCGCGCGCTGAACGTGTCCGATCTCGATCCGTTCATCGAGTTGCTCAGTGCCGGGTCCGATGACCAGTCCGATGCGGACGGCCTGCGCGCGCTGTTCACGACGTGGATCACCGCGCCCCAGCCCGACCTCGACGTGCTGGTGCCCGCGGTGCTCGACGGCGCGATCCAGTACATCAGTTCCGGGGCAACGGAATTCGCGGCCGAAGTGAAGACGCTGCTGGAACTGGGGGAGCGCTACCCCGGTGACGCCGGGGTGCTCGCGGCGTTGCTGCTCAATCGCATCACCCTGGCCCCGTGCGAGGCGATCTTCCTGCCGGCCGGCAACCTGCACACCTACCTGCGCGGTTTCGCGGTGGAGGTGATGGCCAACTCCGACAACGTATTACGCGGCGGACTCACGCCCAAGCACGTCGACGTGCCCGAGCTGCTCCGGGTGCTGGACTTCACGCCGACCCCCGAAGCGCACCTGCGCCCATCGGTGCACCGCGACGGCCTGGAACGCGTCTACGACACTCCGACCGACGAATTCGCGCTGGCGCTGCTGGTGCTCGACGGCGATCACCTCGGGCACGAGGTCGACGCGCCGTGCAGCCACGACGGGCCGCAGATCCTGTTGTGCGCGGAGGGATCTCTGACTGTCTACGGCAAATCCGGGTCGGTGACGCTCGATCGCGGCGCGGCTGCGTGGGTCGGCGCCGACGACGGCCCGATCCGGCTGTCCGCGGAGCGCCCGGCAAAGTTGTTCCGGGCTACCGTGGGCTTGTGACCAACCCGCGCTGCCGACCCTGAGCGCGTAACTCCCGGCGCTCCTTCATCCACAGCCGCATGTTGTGCGCCATGGTTCGCCCGATCAACCGGGCCGGCGGAATCATGTACAGACTGTCCAGCAGCGAGAACCGGCGCAAAAACCATTCCGCCAGAACAGGATCCGTCTCGGCGGCCCCGAGGAACTGATCGAAAAGACCGCCGACCGCGCGCCACCACCGCGGCTCCGGGTGACCGGTCGCATGATGCAGAGCCACGTCGCCGATGGCGTTCATCATCCACACCGGGAACGTCGTCTTGGCAGTGAATCGGGCGAGCGTCGCTGCCAGATCCCCGTCCGGTGACTCCAGTGCCCGGCGCAGGTTGCCGGCCTGGATCGACGTCATCGTCATGCCCTGTCCGAACGTCGGGTTGAAGCTGGCCACGGCGTCACCGAACGGGATGATCCCGGCCGGGAACCGCTCCAGCTTGTGGTAGCGACGCCATCTGCTCACCGGGAAGGCGTGATACGCCGGCTCACCGAGTGGTTCGGCCTGTGCCAGCGCTTTGTTGAAATGTTCCGGCAGCAGATCGTCTGCCAGCGCGAGCATTTCGGGGAAGGTGCGCGGCGGCTTTTCGTGCGCCACGCCGAAGGTCGTGAGCACCCAGGTGCCGTCCTCGTAATACAGCATGCCCAGCCCCAGCGACTTGTCGTGCGAGGCGCCGGCGACCACCACCTTTTCCGCGATCAAGCCCTCGGGCATGCGGAATTGGTGTGTGGCGTAATTGATTCCGATGTCGACCGTGGCTTCCGGAGCACGCTGATAACCCCACTGGTCCAACCACACGGGCAGTCGGGTGCCGCGTCCGGCCGCGTCGACCACCAGATCCGCGGCTATGAATTCGGGTTCCTCACCGCGCACGGCAGGGTCCAGCAGCACTCCGGTGACCCGTTGCGCGGCAGGTTCGAAACGAGGCTCGGCGACCGGGCGCCGGACGATCTCGACGTTGTCGATCTCCAAGACGCGGCGCCGGATCTGCCACTCCAGATGCGGGCGGCTTGGTACGTAGGCGGTGAACTCGTCACGCAGCGTGTGCCCGGTGCCCAGCACGTGACCGGCGGCGCCCAGGTGGATGCAGTCCGGGCGGTTCTCCAGCATCGGCACACCGGCCGCCACCATGTCATTCAGCAGACCGGGAAACAGGCTCTCGAACTCGTTGGCGCCGCGCGCCATCAGCATGTGCAGGTGACGGTCCTGAGGGACGGTCGCGCGGTTGGCCGGTGCACTCGGCAGGTCGTCCCGTTCGAAGACGGTCACCCGCTCGTAGTAGTCGGACAGCACCCGGGCCGCCGACAGCCCCGCGATGCTCGCACCGATCACCACCGCATGATTTTTGTTCTCTACGCTCCCCACCATTCCCGCAGAGTACCCAGTACTGTGCGGTCACAACTGCAGGTGAGGAGAAGGGGCGGGCAGATGTCCGGTCGCTGGCGCACGAAATCGGTCGAGCAATCGATTGCCGATACCGACGAGCCGGCCACCCGGCTCCGCAAAGATCTGACCTGGCTGGATCTGGTGGTCTTCGGCGTCTCGGTGGTGATCGGGGCCGGCATTTTCACCGTCACCGCATCCACCGCCGGCGACATCACCGGACCGGCCATCTGGATTTCGTTTCTCATCGCCGCGGGGACCTGCGCGCTGGCGGCGCTGTGCTACGCCGAATTCGCGTCCACGCTTCCGGTGGCCGGCAGCGCCTACACCTTCTCCTATGCCACCTTTGGCGAGTTCCTGGCCTGGATCATCGGCTGGAACCTGGTGCTGGAGTTGGCCATCGGCGCGGCGGTGGTCGCCAAGGGCTGGTCCAGCTACCTGGGTACGGTGTTCGGTTTCGCCGGCGGCACCCTCGCGCTCGGGCCGATCGAATTCGACTGGGGCGCGCTGCTGATCGTCGCGCTGGTGGCCGTCCTGCTGGTGCTCGGCACCAAGCTCTCGTCCCGGTTCTCCGCGGTGGTCACCGCCATCAAGGTGTCGGTCGTGATCCTGGTTGTGATCGTCGGCTCCTTCTATATCAAGGCCGCGAACTACACCCCGTTCATCCCGAAGCCGGAGGCCGAGCACCAGGGCCGCGGGATGGACCAGTCCGTGTTGTCGCTGCTGACCGGCGCCGGCGGTAGCCACTACGGCTGGTATGGCGTCCTGGCCGGCGCCTCGATCGTGTTCTTCGCCTTCATCGGGTTCGACATCGTGGCGACCATGGCCGAGGAAACCAAGAATCCCCAGCGCGACGTCCCGCGCGGCATTCTGGCCTCACTCGGGGTCGTGACGCTGCTGTATGTCGCGGTGGCGATCGTGCTGTCCGGGATGGTCTCCTACACCCAGCTGCGCAGCGTCCCGGGCCACGGTCAGGCGAACCTGGCCACCGCGTTCCAGGCCAACGGCATCTACTGGGCCAGCGGGATCATCTCGGTCGGAGCGCTGGCCGGCCTGACCACCGTGGTGATGGTGCTGATGCTCGGTCAGTGCCGGGTGTTGTTCGCGATGGCGCGCGACGGCCTGCTGCCCCGGGGGCTGGCGAAGACCAGCTCGCGAGGCACCCCGGTGCGCATCACCGTGCTGGTTGCGGTGGTGATCGCCGCGACCGCGTCGGTGTTCCCGATCAACAAGCTCGAGGAAATGGTCAATGTCGGCACGCTGTTCGCCTTCGTCCTGGTTTCCGCCGGCGTCATCGTGCTGCGCCGGACACGTCCCGACCTGCCCCGGGGCTTCAGCGCGCCGTGGGTGCCGGTGCTGCCGATCGCGTCGGTGTGCGCCTGCCTCTGGCTGATGCTCAATCTGACCGCGCTCACCTGGCTCCGTTTCGGCATCTGGCTGCTGGTGGGGGTCGCGATCTACGTCGGCTACGGCCGGCGGCACTCGGTCCAGGCCCGGCGCGAGAAGGGTGACGCCGACCTGGACATTTGAGCTAATTTTGGATAGTTAGTTTACAAAACAACGTCTTGTGTCTAGACGCGAGACGTAAACGGTTGTAATGTCCAACCTCAAGTGGTGAGACTCACACAAGGAGGTATGGCGTATGACCACACAAATCGACGGCACTCCGGAGGTGCCGGTAGCCGAGTGGCGCGACAAGAAGCGCTACTTGTGGCTGATGGGATTGATCGCTCCGACGGCGTTGTTCGTGATGCTGCCGGTGATCTGGGGCGTCAACAAGCTGGGCTGGCACACGGCGGCCGAACTGCCGCTGTGGATCGGGCCGTTCCTGGTCTACATCCTGTTGCCGCTGCTGGACCTGCGCTTCGGCCCGGACGGGCAGAACCCGCCGGATGAGGTGATGGAGCGGCTGGAGAACGACAAGTACTACCGCTACTGCACCTACATCTACATCCCGTTCCAGTACGCCAGCGTGATCCTGGGTGCTTACCTGTTCACCGCGTCGAACCTGCACTGGCTGGGCTTTGAGGGCGGACTGGGCTGGCTGGGCAAGATCGGCGTGGCGCTCTCGGTGGGCGTGCTCGGCGGCGTCGGCATCAACACCGCGCACGAGATGGGGCACAAGAAGGACTCGCTGGAGCGCTGGCTGTCCAAGATCACCCTCGCGCAGACGGCCTACGGCCACTTCTACATCGAGCACAACCGCGGCCACCACGTTCGGGTCTCGACCCCTGAGGACCCCGCCTCGGCCCGCTTCGGCGAGACGTTCTGGGAGTTCCTGCCGCGCAGCGTCGTCGGCAGCGCCCGCTCGTCGGTGCACCTGGAGGCGCAGCGCATCCGCCGGCTCGGCAAGAGCCCCTGGGACCCGCGGACCTACCTGGGCAACGACGTGCTGAACGCCTGGGCGATGACGGTGGTGCTGTTCGGCGCGCTGATCGCGGCCTTCGGGGTGAGCGTGATCCCGTTCCTGATCATTCAGGCGATCTTCGGCTTCAGCCTGCTGGAAGCCGTCAACTACCTCGAGCACTACGGGCTGTTGCGGCAGAAGAACGCCAACGGCCGCTACGAGCGCTGCGCTCCGGTGCACAGCTGGAACTCCGACCACATCGTCACCAACCTGTTCCTCTACCACCTGCAGCGGCACAGCGACCACCACGCCAACCCCACGCGGCGCTACCAGACCCTGCGCAGCATGGAAGGTGCGCCCAACCTGCCCAGCGGGTACGCATCGATGATCTCGCTGACCTACTTCCCGCCGCTGTGGCGCAAGGTCATGGACCACCGGGTGCTCGAGCACTACGACGGCGACATCACCAAGGTCAATGTGCAACCGCGGCTGCGCAAGAAGCTGCTCGCCAAGTACGGAGCGGCAGCATGAGCGCCGCGTACAAGTGCCCCGTCTGCGACTACCGCTACGACGAGGCCAAAGGCGACGCCCGCGAAGGTTTTCCGGCCGGCACCGGCTGGGACCAGATCCCCGATGACTGGACTTGTCCGGACTGCGCCGTCCGCGAGAAGCCCGATTTCGAACTAGTCCAGGAAGGATGAGATGACATGAGTGACTACAAGCTCTACCAGTGCGTCCAGTGTGGTTTCGAGTACGACGAAGAGCTGGGCTGGCCGGAAGACGGCATCGCGCCCGGCACCCGGTGGGACGACATTCCCGAGGACTGGAGCTGCCCCGACTGCGGTGCTGCCAAGTCCGACTTCGTCATGGTGGAGGTCGCCCGGTCATGATCGGCACGAACTTCGCCCCGAAAACAGATATGGTCGCGCCTGTGAAGCGGATTCCCTACGCCGAAGCGTCACGAGCCTTGTTGCGGGACTCCGTGCTGGACGCGATGCGGGACCTGCTGCTCACCCGCGACTGGTCCGCCATCACCTTGTCCGACGTGGCCCGGGCCGCCGGCATCAGCCGGCAGACCATCTACAACGAGTTCGGGTCCCGGCAGGGCCTGGCGCAGGGTTACGCCCTGCGCCTGGCCGACCGGCTCGTCGACACCGTCAAGGGTGCGCTGGACGCCAACATCGGCAACATCTACGAGTCGTTCCTGCAGGGGTTCCGGGCCTTCTTCGCCGAGTCGGCGGCCGACCCGCTGGTGATCTCGTTGTTGACCGGTGTCGCCAAGCCGGACCTGCTGCAGCTGATCACCACCGACAGCGCGCCGATCATCAGTCGTGCCTCGGCGCGGCTGGCCACGGCGTTCACCCAGACGTGGCTGGCCACCAGCGACGACGACGCCGGCGTGCTGTCGCGGGCGATCGTCCGGCTGTGCCTGAGCTACGTGTCGATGCCGCCGGAAGCCGACCACGACGTGGCGGCCGATCTGGCCAGGATGATGACCCCGTTCGCCGAGCGCCACGGCGTCATCAACGTGCCCTGACCAGGACGGCAATTGGCCGGAGGCTAGAGTGAGTCCAGAGAGTATCTAGGCTGACGCGCCTGCTCGGACTCAAAGAAGCCCCCAAAGAAGGATGTAAACCCCTATGACGACGCTCGAAAATTCGCTGACCCCCGACGTTCGCAACGGCATCGACTTCAAGGTTGCCGATCTGTCGCTGGCGGATTTCGGCCGCAAAGAGCTCCGGATCGCCGAGCATGAAATGCCCGGCCTGATGTCACTGCGCCGCGAATACGCCGAGGTGCAGCCGCTGAAGGGGGCCCGGATCTCGGGTTCGCTCCACATGACCGTCCAGACCGCGGTGCTGATCGAAACCCTGACCGCGCTGGGCGCCGAAGTTCGGTGGGCGTCGTGCAACATCTTCTCGACCCAAGACCATGCGGCGGCCGCCGTCGTTGTCGGCCCGCATGGCACACCCGAAGAGCCCAAGGGTGTCCCGGTGTTCGCCTGGAAAGGCGAGACGCTCGAGGAGTACTGGTGGGCCGCCGAGCAGATGCTCACCTGGCCGGACGAAGACAAGCCGGCCAACATGATTCTTGACGACGGTGGCGACGCCACCATGATGGTGCTGCGCGGCATGCAGTACGAGAAGGCCGGCGTGGTGCCGCCCGCCGAGGAAGACGACTCGGCGGAATGGAAGATCTTCCTGAGCGTGCTGCGCAATCGCTTCGAGACCGACAAGGGCAAGTGGACCAAGATCGCCGAGTCGGTCAAGGGCGTCACCGAGGAGACCACCACCGGCGTGCTGCGCCTGTACCAGTTCGCCGCGGCCGGTGACCTCGCCTTCCCGGCGATCAACGTCAACGACTCGGTCACCAAGTCGAAGTTCGACAACAAGTACGGCACCCGCCACTCCCTGATCGACGGCATCAACCGCGGCACCGACGCCCTGATCGGCGGCAAGAAGGTGCTGATCTGTGGCTACGGCGACGTCGGCAAGGGCTGTGCCGAGGCCATGAAGGGCCAGGGCGCCCGGGTCCAGGTCACCGAGATCGACCCGATCAACGCGCTGCAGGCGATGATGGAGGGCTTCGACGTGGTGACCGTCGAGGACGCCATCGCCGACGCGGACATCGTGGTGACCTCGACCGGCAACAAAGACATCATCATGCTCGATCACATCAAGGCGATGAAGGACCATTCGATCCTGGGCAACATCGGCCACTTCGACAACGAGATCGACATGGCCGGCCTGGAGCGCTCCGGTGCCACCAAGACCAACATCAAGCCGCAGGTCGACCTGTGGACCTTCAAGGAGACCGGCCGCTCGATCATCGTGCTGTCCGAGGGTCGGCTGCTGAACCTGGGGAACGCCACCGGCCACCCGTCGTTCGTGATGAGCAACAGCTTCGCCAACCAGACGATCGCCCAGATCGAGCTGTGGACCAAGAACGACGAGTACGACAACGAGGTATACCGGCTGCCCAAGCACCTCGACGAGAAGGTGGCCCGCATCCACGTCGAGGCGCTCGGCGGCAAGCTGACCAAGCTGACCAAGGACCAGGCCGAATACCTCGGTGTCGACGTCGAGGGCCCGTACAAGCCGGACCACTACCGCTACTGAGCCGGGTCCCGTCGCGAGTGTGCGGCCAGCCGCACATCCAGCGTCGAGCGTGCGGCCTGCCGCACATTCGGCGCTGGGCGGATAGCATCGCGCCGTGCTGATCGCGATCGAAGGCGTCGACGGCTCCGGCAAGCGGACCCTGACCGACGGGCTGCGCACGGCATTCGCGGTCGCCGGCAAGTCGGTCGCAACGCTGGCGTTCCCCCGCTATGGGCAGTCGATCACCGCCGATCTCGCAGCCGAAGCGCTGCACGGTCAGCACGGCGACCTCGCCGGCTCGGTCTATGCGATGGCGACGCTGTTCGCGCTCGACCGGTCTGGGGCCGTCGCGGAGATCGAACGACTCACCCACCAGCACGACGTGGTGATCCTGGACCGCTATGTCGCCTCCAACGCGGCCTACAGCGCGGCGCGGCTGCATCAGGACGCGGCCGGGGACGCGGTGGAGTGGGTGCGCACGCTCGAATACGAGCGGCTCGCCCTGCCGGTGCCGGACTGGCAGATCCTGCTCGCGGTGCCGGCCGAGCTAGCGGGGCAGCGCGCCCGCAGCCGGGCCGAGAGCGACCCGGGCCGGGCGCGCGACAGCTATGAACGCGACGACGGGCTGCAGCGGCGGACCGGCGCGGTGTACGCCGGACTGGCCGCCGCGGGTTGGTCCGGGCGGTGGCTGGTGGTGGACGCAGACATCGATCCGGCCGCTCTGGCCACGTCCCTTTGGGGGTCCGAGGCGGCCGTTTAGCACAATTTCGGTGCCATTTGGCCTTATCAATCGAGAAACACGCGTGTGGTAGCCGAGTTTTGTCTTGATCTGGTGACACCATGGAGACCATGAGGCAAAGGATTCTCGTCGTCGATGACGACGCTTCGCTGGCCGAGATGCTCACCATCGTGTTGCGTGGGGAGGGTTTCGACACCGCGGTCATCGGCGATGGCACTCAGGCCCTGACCGCGGTGCGCGAGTTGCGCCCGGATCTGGTGCTGTTGGACTTGATGCTGCCCGGTATGAACGGCATCGACGTCTGCCGGGTGCTGCGTGCCGATTCGGGCGTGCCGATCGTCATGCTGACGGCCAAGACCGACACCGTGGACGTGGTGCTCGGCCTGGAATCCGGCGCCGACGACTACATCATGAAGCCCTTCAAGCCCAAGGAGCTGGTCGCGCGGGTGCGGGCACGCCTGCGTCGCAACGACGACGAGCCGGCCGAAATGCTGTCCATCGCCGACGTGGACATCGACGTGCCGGCCCACAAGGTCACCCGCAACGGCGAGCAGATCTCCCTGACGCCCCTGGAATTCGACCTGTTGGTCGCGTTGGCGCGTAAACCCCGCCAGGTGTTTACTCGTGATGTGCTGCTCGAACAGGTCTGGGGCTACCGGCACCCGGCGGACACCCGCCTGGTGAACGTGCACGTCCAGCGCCTGCGCGCCAAGGTCGAAAAGGATCCCGAGAACCCGACCGTGGTTCTGACCGTTCGAGGAGTGGGTTACAAGGCCGGCCCCCCGTGATCCGGCCGGGGAAGTGCGGTGTAGGTGATCTGGCGCTCGCCACGACGTAGTCGAGGTCGCTGGGGGCGTTCCGGCCCTTTGCCGCGCGGCTTGAGCGCTGTGAGCCGAGCCGTCGCCGTGGTCTGGCGTCGATCCCTGCAGTTACGTGTCGTTGCCCTAACCCTGGGGTTGTCGCTGGCGGTGATCCTGGCGCTGGGTTTCGTACTGACCAGTCAGGTCACCAATCGGGTGCTCGACGTCAAGGTCAAGGCCGCGACCGATCAGATCGAGCGGGCCCGCAACACCGTCAGCGGCATCGTCAACGGTGAAGAAACGCGCTCGCTGGACAGCAGCCTGCAGCTGGCCCGCAACACGCTGACCTCGAAAACCGATCCCGCCTCCGGTGCCGGCCTGGCGGGAGCTTTCGACGCCGTGCTCATGGTGCCCGGCGACGGGCCGCGGGCCGCCTCGACCGCAGGCCCGGTCGACCAGGTGCCCAACGCGCTACGCGGCTTCGTCAAAGCCGGCCAGGCCGCCTACCAGTACGCGACGGTGCACACCGAGGGCTTCTCCGGTCCGGCGTTGATCGTCGGCACTCCGACGTCGTCGCGGGTGGCGAACCTCGAGCTGTACCTGATCTTCCCGCTGGCCAACGAGCAGGCCACCATCACGCTGGTGCGCAGCACGATGGCCACCGGCGGGCTGGTGCTGCTACTGCTGCTGGCCGGCATCGCGCTGCTGGTCTCGCGTCAGGTGGTGGTGCCGGTGCGGTCGGCGTCGCGGATCGCCGAGCGCTTCGCCGAGGGGCACCTGTCCGAACGGATGCCGGTGCGCGGCGAGGACGACATGGCGCGGCTGGCCGTCTCGTTCAACGACATGGCCGAAAGCCTCTCCCGGCAGATCACCCAGCTCGAAGAGTTCGGCAACCTGCAGCGCCGGTTCACCTCCGACGTCAGCCACGAACTGCGCACCCCGCTGACCACGGTCCGGATGGCCGCCGACCTGATCTATGACCACAGCGCAGACCTGGACCCCGCGCTGCGCCGCTCCACCGAATTGATGGTCAACGAGCTGGACCGCTTCGAAACCCTGCTCAACGACCTGCTGGAGATCTCCCGGCACGACGCCGGTGTGGCCGAGCTGTCGGTGGAAGCGCTCGACCTGCGCACCACCGTCAACAAAGCACTGACCAACGTCGGCCACCTGGCCGAAGAGGCCGGCATCGAGCTGCTGGTGGACATGCCGACCGACGAAGTGATCGCCGAGGTCGACGCGCGCCGGGTGGAACGCATTCTGCGCAACCTGATCGCCAATGCCATCGACCACGCCGAGCACAAGCCGGTGCGGATCCGGATGGCCGCCGACGAGGACACCGTCGCCGTCACCGTCCGCGACTACGGTGTCGGCCTGCGACCCGGCGAGGAAAAATTGGTGTTCAGCCGGTTCTGGCGTTCGGACCCCTCTCGGGTGCGGCGCTCCGGCGGCACCGGGCTGGGTCTGGCGATCAGCATCGAGGATGCCCGGCTGCACCAGGGGCGTCTGGAGGCGTGGGGCGAGCCCGGTCAGGGTGCATGCTTCCGGCTGACGCTGCCGCTGGTGCGCGGACACAAGGTCACCACCAGCCCGTTGCCCATGAAGCCGATCCCGCAGCCGGCGCCGGCGGCCAACCCCGCATCCGTCGCCGATCAGCGCACCCGGGAGCACGCCGGATGAGGCGCTTGCTGGGTGTCCTGATGGCAGCGGTGAGCGTGCTGGCCGGCTGCGCGAGCGTGCCCAGTTCGTCGGCGCCGCAGGCCATCGGCACCGTCGAGCGACCGGCGCCGTCGAACCTGCCCAAGCCCACCCCGGGCATGGATCCCGACGTGTTATTGCGCGAATTCCTCAAGGCGACCGCCGATCCGGCCAACCGGCACCTGGCGGCCCGGCAGTTCCTCACCCAGTCGGCCTCCAATTCCTGGGACGACGCCGGTAGCGCGCTGCTCATCGACCATGTGGTGTTCGTGGAAACCCGTGGCGCCGAGAAGGTTTCCGCGAGCATGCGGGCCGACATCCTCGGCTCGCTGTCCGATATCGGGGTTTTCGAGACCGCCGAAGGCCAGCTGCCGGACCCGGGACAGATCGAGCTGGTCAAGACGTCCGGCGGATGGCGCATCGACCGCCTGCCCAACGGCGTCTTCCTGGACTGGCAGCAGTTCCAGGCGACCTACAAACGCAACACGCTGTACTTCGCCGACCCCACCGGGAAGACCGTCGTGCCCGACCCGCGCTACGTCGCGGTGTCCGACCACGACCAGCTGGCCACCGAGCTGATCTCCAAGCTGCTGGCCGGGCCGCGTCCGGAGATGGCGCACACAGTGCGAAACCTGCTGGCACCGCCGCTGCGGTTGCGCGGCCCGGTCACCCGGGCCGACGGCGGCAAGAGCGGCGTCGGGAAGGGTTATGGCGGCGCCCGCATCGAGCTCGAGAAGCTTTCCACCACCGACCCGCACAGCCGGGCTCTACTCGCCGCACAGATCATCTGGACGCTGGCGCGGGCCGATATCCGCGGGCCCTACGTCATCAACGCCGACGGCGCCCCGTTGGACGATCGGTTTGCCCAGGGCTGGAACACCTCCGACGTCGCCACGACCGACCCGGGCGTGGCCGACGGCGCCGGCGCCGGATTGCACGCCCTGGTGGGTGGATCGCTGGTGGAACTGGACGGACAGCATGTGACCACGTTGCCCGGAGCGTTCGGTCGCATGGGTGACCAGACCGGCGCCGCATTGTCACGCAGCGGGCGGCAGGTGGCATCGGTGGTGACACTGCGCCGCGGGGCGCCGGACATGGCGGCCTCCCTGTGGATCGGCGACCTCGGTGGCGAGGCGGTCCAGTCCGCCGACGGGCACAACCTGTCGAGGCCCAGCTGGTCGCTGGACGATGCGGTGTGGGTGGTGGTCGACGCCAACAACGTGCTGCGGGCGATTCAGGAACCCGCGACCGGACAGCCGGCCCGTATCCCGGTGGACTCCACCGCGGTGTCCAGCCGCTTCCCCGGGCCGATCACCGACCTGCAGTTGTCCCGCGACGGGACCCGCGCGGCGATGGTGATCGGGGGACAGGTGATTCTCGCCGGTGTCGAGCAGACTCAGGCCGGCCAGTTCGCGCTGACATACCCCCGGCGGCTGGGCTTCGGACTCGGAACGTCAGTGGTGTCCCTGTATTGGCGAACAGGTGACGACATCGTGGTGACCCGCAACGACGCCACCCACCCGGTGTCCTACGTCAACCTCGACGGCGTCAACTCCGATGCGCCCGCACGAGGGCTGCAGATCCCGTTGTTCGCCATCGCCGCCAATCCGTCCACCGTCTATGTCGCCGGTCCACAGGGCGTGCTGATGTACTCCGCGTCTGCCGCGGAGAACCAACAGGGCTGGTCAGAAGTGGCCGGACTGATGATCGGCGGCGCGGCGCCGGTCCTGCCGGGATAACAGTGTCGAGCAACTGACCCCACCGGCTACCCTGCTGCTGAGGAGGCGCTTGCCGATGTCGCCCAAGGTTCCATTCCTGCGTTGGGACGACCCGTTCCGCGCCTTGGAGATGCTGTCTTCGCTGTGGTCCTCGACCGGAATTCCGTCGGTCGGGGCCCACGCGGTGGCGATGCCTTACCGGACCTTGTTCGCCACGTTGCAGCAGCTGCTGGTCGGTAAGGAAGTCACCGTTCGCATCGGCGATCAGGACGTGACGCTGACCGTCGTCGAGCTGGAGTCGGAGCTGGATCCGCAGGGGTTGCCGGTGGGCCAGCTCGGCGAAGTCCGGGTGGCGGCACGCGATATCTGCTGGGCCGACAACCGCCTGCAGAGCGCGGTTGCCGTGATGCGCAACGTGCACATCCGTCCCGGGGTGCCGCCGCTGGTCATTGCGGCCCCGACAGAGCTGACCACCGAGTTGCCGAAGGACGTCTTCGACCATGTGCTGGAGCAGGCGGCACCGCATCTGCGCAGCGAGTCGGGGGAGGACGGGACGGCGCGGCTGAGTTGGGCGCGGCGACCCGGGCTGGGCGGTCTCGAGGTGGACGCCGACGTGGTGGGCTCGACTTTGTGGTTGCGCCCGCGGGCGGTGGTGGCCGGCCAGCGGCGGTGGAAGCTGCCATTGCGGACGCCGGCCTACCAGGTGGCGCTGCCGGAGCTGCCGCATGGATTGATGATCACCGGGGTCGAGCTCACACCGGATTCCCTGCACCTGGCCGGTCTGCTGCCGGAGTGGCGGATGGAGTTGCCGCTGCGGGCGCTCGAAGAGCTCATCACCCGGCTGAGCCAGGGTGCGCTGAGCTTCAGCTGGCCGTCGCTGTGGTGGGGCTCGGACTGATCGGGCGAGCGAATTACATGTCTGTAAATTACATCGCTGTAATTCGATGTAGACGGTAGCTGAATAGTCATTTCTCGCGCTTTTTCTGCCATTCGGCGATTGCGGCCCGATGGCGACCCGGGCGACCGGGTAGCACAGTTTTGAGGGTCAAAACCCTTCCGCTCGTAACTGTTTGGGAAAGACACTGTCACGGCACGGCCGGTGCTTGGCATCGGTTCGGCAACCATCAATTTTGTGCTCTAGGCAAGAATTCGACACGCCGATACGGTTCCCCATTGTTATTGATTGCGGGGGCAATTGGGGAGAACGAACGGAGTTGGCGTTGCGGATTATCGATCGATTCTGCGTAGCGGTTGCTGCCGGCGCGGGGTTGTGCGGGGCTGCGCTGGCGTTGAGTCCGGGTGCGGTGGCCACTCCACTGCGCACCGGCGGCGGGAACTGCATCGAGCAGCAGATGGGATTCGCTGCCGGGCCGGTGGCCGCGGCGCCCGTGGTGCTGCCCGGTCCGGTGCCGATCGCGCCCGCGGTACCTGTCGTGCCGGTCGTGCCTCCGGTGCCCCCAGTGCCCGTGGTGCCTCCGGTGGCGCCGGTTGTTCCGGTCGCGGGCGCGGGGGCCGGGGCGGCCGAAGGTGCAGGGGTCGCTGCTCCGATCGCGACGCAGGCCGGTACCGGCAAAGGTGCACCCATGACTCCGTCCAGTGGGAAGGCCGCCGACCCGGTCGTGCTGCCGGGGCCGCAGGCGCCCTCGCCTCAGGCCGTGGCCGCCGAGGTGCCCTCGGCACCTATCCCGGCCGTGCTGGCCGGGACGACGACCGCATTGCCGGCGTGTGGGGCGGTGGGCGCTCCGGCGCAGTAGGAGTCGCAAGGTGGCGAATCCCCGACGAGGCATCTGACCCGCCTCGAGTGCTACAGGCCCGCTGAGCCGAGAGTGAAAGCGGTGACGAGGATGAGGGATTGGCCGATGGAGCACAGGAGCGGGATGACGAGGGGGAGTCGTCGGCGTCTCCACAAGTAGGCGTAGGTCGTCGCAACGACCTCGACGATGATCAGCACGCCGGTTCCCACCGCGCTGATCAACGCGGCCTCCCGAAGATGAGACCCGCGCTCGCAATGCACGTGGTGAATGCGGCACTGATCGTGTGGATCGGCGGTGACCAGAAGTGCCAGATTCAGCAGCACCGTGAACAGCACCAGAACGGCATGCAGCGCGACTAGCCCAATTGCCCCGCCGTTGCCCCTTCCCGTTCGGAGGGCCGAATTCTGTGCGGGCATGGACTGATTGTCGGCGACTCGGTGGCCTTTCGCACGAGTGACGGGGCCTGACCTGCGGTGACACCGGAGTGTCAGGGGGCCTTGTATACTCGAACAAGTGTTCGAATCATCCAGTGGCGGCGCTCCCTCCGGGGAGACACCGGGTCCCCGGTCGCCGACGGTGGGGGAGTGGGCGGTGTGGGATGCCCGCTGGCGCGAGTCGGTGGTGCGTCGTCAGGTGTTGGCCGTGGCGACTGAGGAGTCGGTGGGCTGGATGGCGCGGATCGGTGCCGCGGCGCGCTGGGTCAATCAGGGTGCGGCCGCGGAGTTGGTGGCGATTGGGGAGTTGTTCGCCCACCGGCTGGCCCGGGGTGGGGAGCGGGAGGACTGGGCGATCGACACGACCAGGGCGGTGGCTGGGGAGGTGGCCGCGGGGTTGAAGATCAGTCAGGGCCGTGCGGAGACCAAGGTGCGTTATGCCCGGGCGATGCGTGAGCGGCTACCGCAGGTGGGCGCGGTGTTGTGTGCCGGGGATATCGATCTGGAGGCGTTCTCGACGATTGTGTTCCGTACCGATCTGATCGAGGACCCGCAGGTGCTGGCGGCGGTGGACGCCGCGATCGCCGCGCGGGTCACACGCTGGCCGTCGTTGAGCCGGGGGCGGCTGGCTAAGAAGGTCGATGCGATCGTGGCCCGCGCCGATGTGGATGCGCTGCGCCGCCGCAAAGAAGCGCAGGCTGATCGGGAGGTGTGGATCGGTCCGCCGGCCGACGGGATCTGCCCGATCGAGGGCCGGTTGCGCAGCACCGACGCCCGGGCCGTGGAAGCGCGGCTGACGGCGTTGGCGGCCACGGTGTGCCCGCATGATCCGCGCACCACCGCCCAGCGCCGCGCTGATGCGTTGGGGGCGCTGGCCGCTGCGGCGACCCGGCTGGGCTGTGAATGCGGCCGCCCCGATTGCACCGCCACCGCCAGCAAGCCCGCCGGGCCGGTGGTGATCCAGGTGATCGCCGAACAAGCCACCCTCAACGGGCACGCCGACAACCCCGCCTACCTACTGGGCGGGCAGGACCTCATCACCCCTGAACTGCTGGCCGAGTTGGCGTTGTCCGCCAAACAGGTGCCGTTGATCCATCCCGGCTACGCCGCCCCTGAACCCCACTACACCCCGTCTGCGGGGTTGGCCGATTTCGTGCGGGCCCGGGATCTGACGTGCCGCTGGCCCGGCTGCGAGGTACCGGCCACCGGCTGCGACCTGGATCACCATCCCCTACGCCCAGGGCGGGCCCACCCATGCCGGCAACCTCAAGTGCTACTGCCGCGCGCACCATTTGATGAAAACGTTCTGGGGCTGGACCGAGCAGCAACTCGCCGACGGCACCCTGATCCTGACCTCCCCGGGCGGGGACACCCACGTCACCACCCCCGGTAGCGCGCTGCTGTTTCCCAGCCTGTGCCACGCCGTGGGCGGCATGCCCGCCCCCGAAGCCCACACCCCACCACAGGACTACTGCGCCGAGCGCACCGCGATGATGCCCACCCGCCGCCGCACCCGCACCCAAGACCGCGCCGCCCGCGTCGCCGCCGAACGCCGCGCCAACCGCCAGGCCCGCATCACCGCCACCGGCCCACCCGACGACGAACCCCCACCGTTCTAGCTGGGTGGCCGGTCGGGGTTCAGGGTCGACGGCTGCAGCGGTTTCGGGTCGGCTTCCTTGCCGCTGTCCACGGCCGGGACGCCTTCTTTGACGATCACCGGGTCACCGACGTGGACCGTATTGAAGTACCACTCCGCGTCGGTGGGGCTCAGGCTGATGCAGCCGTGGCTGACGTTGTCGACGCCCATCGCGTTGACCGCCCACGGAGCCGAGTGCACGTACAGACCGTGGTTGGTGATGCGCACGGCATAGTCCACCTGCAGGCGGTAACCATCGGGGTTGTCGACGGGAATGCCGACGCTGCTCGAATCCATCATCACCGAGCGGTCTTTCGCGAGAACGCTGTACGTCCCCACCGGCGTTCCATATTCCGGCCTGCCCATGGACGCGGGCAGCACGCCCGGCTCGCCGAAGTGCGTGCGGTGATGCGGCGCCGGCAGCGCCGGCGCCGGCGTGTCCGCCTCGACCCCGTCAATGCTCACGGTGAACGTGTGGTTGGTGATGTCCGCGACGCCGACGACGGCCGGGCCCGTCTTGAACTCCGTGCGCAAACCGCCCACCGAGAGCGCCACGGTGCTGTGCGCCGGCCAGAACCGGTCGGGCACCCACTGCACGACGTTGCTGTCCAGCCACTCGAACTTGCCGCTCATCGCGGGTGCCGACGTCACTTCGATGGCATGCTCCACGGCCTCGCGGTTCGCTACCGGTCCGCCGAATGTCACCACGACGGGGTGTGCGACACCCACCACCGAGCCGCGCACGGGCAGCAGCGCAACGATGTCGGCGTAGCTGGCCGACTTGCTCGCCGCCATCAGCGTGACGCCGGCGTGCCCGGCCATCACTGTCGAAGTGATGCCCAGGAACACCAGCAGAGACCGGATCGCCGCCCGCATGGCTTTCTCTCCAGGGTTAATTAGTCGGATGGGTAATAAGCCTTCGCTGCTGGAATGGTAGGGCCGCTACCAGCGCGAAACTGAAAGCGCGCGAACGCAAGTCGGTCAGTGTTTGGTTACAAGTAGGTCTCCGTCCGGACTTGTCACCCCCGGCGGCGACACTGACTGGATGCTCGACCTCGTCCTGCCACTGCAGTGCGGCGGCTGCGGAGCCCCGGCCACCCGATGGTGTCCGGCCTGCGCGAATGCACTCGCCGTGGAACCCGGCGAACCGCTGGTGGTCAGTCCCCGCATCGATCCCGAAGTACCGGTCTTCGCACTCGGCCGCTACACCGGCGTCCGGCGCCAGGCGATCCTGGCGCTCAAGGAGCGCGGCCGCAGCGACCTCGTCCTACCTCTCGCGCAGGCCCTGGCCGTCGGGATCCACCGTTTGTGGTGCTGGGGTATGGTCAGCACCCCGCTGACGATCGTGCCGGCACCGACCCGGCGCTCCGCGGCCCGGCGACGGGGTGGGGACCCCGTCACCCGAATCGCGGACGCCGCCGTGGCGGCCAACCCGGACATCGCCGTCACCGGCGCCTTGCGTATGCGGGCCCTGGCCCGCGACTCGGTGGGCTTGGACATCTCGGCCCGCGAACGCAACATCGCCGGCCGGGTACGGCTGCGCGGCCGCCGGCCGGCCACCGAGGTGCTGGTCGTGGACGACGTCATCACCACCGGCGCCACGTCGCGCGAGTCCGTTCGGGTGCTGTGCGCTGCCGGCGTGCCGGTCGCCGCGGTCCTCGCTATCGCCGCCGCGTGAAGAACTCGCAACAGGTCTGCGAATTAGGTGGCACGTTAAGGCGAACAAGGGCTAACGTCGACAGCACCAGCAGCACCCGCGGTAGGAGGTGAGAATACGATCTCTTGCTCCGGCGGGCAGCCTGCGGCGGTGGCTCCTCCATACCGCTCTAACCCCGTCGGTGCGTATCTGAATCAGTGCCGGGCACGCAGGTCGCGTGTGACGTGAAAAGAGAAACGAGTTGTCACGAATGCCAAGGCTCACAGCGGATTCCGAGCAAGTTCTCGATGCAACCGGAACCGGGGACCAGGCCGAACCAACGGCCCAGGCCGAGATCGTGTTCAAGGGACGCAACGTCGAGATACCCGACCATTTCCGCATCTACGTTTCGCAGAAGCTCGCGCGCTGCGAGCGATTAGACAAGACCATCTACCTTTTCGACGTCGAGCTCGACCACGAACGCAACCGCCGCCAGCGCAAGGCCTGTCAGCGCATAGAGATCACCGCCCGCGGCCGGGGACCGGTGGTGCGCGGCGAGGCCTGCGCCGACAGTTTCTATGCCGCGCTGGAGTCCGCCGTCGCCAAGCTGGAGAACCGGCTGCGCCGCGGCAAGGACCGCCGCAAGGTGCACTACGGCGACAAGACGCCGGTATCGCTGGCCGAGGCCACCGCGGTGCTGCCGCCACTGGACAAGGCGTTCAACGCCGAGCCGGCGGATGCGCATGACCACGTGGGCGCCGACTTGGAGCACAAGGACCACGAGCCGGGCAAGGTGGTGCGCACCAAGGAACACCCCGCCAAGCCGATGTCGGTCGACGACGCGCTCTACGAGATGGAACTCGTCGGGCATGACTTCTTCCTGTTCTTCGACAAGGAGACGGAACGGCCTTCGGTGGTCTATCGCCGGCACGCGTACGACTACGGCTTGATTCGGCTGGCCTGACTCAGCCTGGCCTGATCACCCCGTCACCTAGGATGGGGGTCGCCTGAAAGACTCCTACCCAACAGGGGAACAAAGCTGTGCTGTCGAGATTGCTGCGCCTTGGTGAAGGTCGCATGGTCAAACGCCTCAAGAAGGTGGCCGACTATGTGAACACGTTGTCCGACGACGTCGAGAAACTCACCGACGCGGAGCTGCGGGCCAAAACCGACGAGTTCAGGAAGCGTCTCGCCGACGAGAAGAACCCCGAAGACCTCGAAGACCTGCTCCCCGAGGCGTTCGCGGTGGCCCGCGAGGCCGCCTGGCGGGTGCTCGACCAGCGCCCCTTCGATGTGCAGGTGATGGGTGCTGCCGCGCTGCACCTGGGCAACGTCGCCGAGATGAAGACCGGTGAAGGCAAGACCCTGACCTGTGTGTTGCCGGCCTACCTCAACGCGCTGGCCGGCAAGGGCGTGCATGTCGTCACCGTCAACGACTACCTGGCAAAACGCGACAGCGAGTGGATGGGCCGGGTGCACCGCTTCCTCGGCCTGGACGTCGGGGTGATCCTGGCCCAGATGACCCCGGAGGAGCGTCGTGTCGCCTACAACGCCGACATCACCTACGGCACCAACAACGAGTTCGGCTTCGACTACCTGCGCGACAACATGGCCCATTCGCTGGACGACCTGGTGCAGCGCGGCCACAACTTCGCCATCGTCGACGAGGTCGACTCCATCCTGATCGACGAGGCGCGCACCCCGCTGATCATCTCCGGGCCTGCCGACGGCGCGTCCAACTGGTACTCCGAGTTCGCCCGGCTGGCGCCGCTGATGCAGAAGGACACCCACTATGAGGTGGACCTGCGCAAACGCACGGTCGGCGTGCACGAGAAGGGCGTGGAGTTCGTCGAGGACCAGCTCGGCATCGACAACCTCTACGAGGCCGCCAACTCACCGCTGGTCAGCTACCTGAACAACGCGCTGAAGGCCAAGGAGCTGTTCAACCGCGACAAGGACTACATCGTCCGCAACGGCGAGGTGCTCATCGTCGACGAGTTCACCGGCCGTGTGCTCATCGGTCGCCGCTACAACGAGGGCATGCACCAGGCCATCGAGGCCAAAGAGCACGTGGAGATCAAGGCCGAGAACCAGACGCTGGCCACCATCACCCTGCAGAACTACTTCCGGCTCTACGACAAGCTGGCCGGCATGACCGGTACCGCCCAGACCGAGGCGGCCGAGCTGCACGAGATCTACAAGTTGGGTGTCGTCCCGATCCCGACCAACAAGCCGATGGTCCGCACCGACCAGTCCGACCTCATCTACAAGACCGAAGAGGCCAAGTACATCGCGGTGGTCGACGACGTCGCCGAGCGGTACGAGAAGGGCCAGCCGGTCCTGATCGGCACCACCAGCGTGGAGCGCTCGGAGTATCTGTCGCGCCAGTTCACCAAGCGCCGCATCCCGCACAACGTCCTGAACGCCAAGTACCACGAGCAGGAGGCGGGCATCATCGCCGAGGCCGGCCGGCGTGGGGGCATCACCGTGGCCACCAACATGGCCGGCCGCGGTACCGACATCGTGCTGGGCGGCAACGTCGACTTCCTCACCGACAAGCGGCTGCGCGAGCGCGGCCTGGACCCGGTGGAAACGCCCGAGGAATACGAAGAGGCGTGGCACCAGGAGCTGCCCAAGGTCAAGAAGGAAGCAAACGCAGAGGCCGCCGAAGTAATCGAAGCCGGCGGCCTGTACGTGCTGGGCACCGAACGCCACGAGTCGCGCCGCATCGACAACCAGTTGCGCGGCCGCTCCGGCCGCCAGGGTGACCCGGGGGAGTCGCGCTTCTACCTGTCGCTCGGCGACGAGCTGATGCGCCGCTTCAACGGGGCCGCGCTGGAGAGCCTGCTGACCCGGCTGAACCTGCCCGACGACGTGCCGATCGAGGCGAAGATGGTCACCCGCGCCATCAAGAGCGCGCAGACCCAGGTCGAGCAGCAGAACTTCGAGATGCGCAAGAACGTCCTGAAGTACGACGAGGTGATGAACCAGCAGCGCAAGGTGATCTACGCCGAGCGCCGCCGCATCCTGGAGGGGGAGAACCTCAAGGAACAGGCGAAGGAGATGCTGACCGACGTCATCACCGCCTACGTCAACGGGGCGACCATTGAGGGATACGCCGAGGACTGGGACCTCGACGCGTTGTGGACGGCGCTCAAGACGCTGTACCCGGTGGGCATCAGCCACGAGGCACTCACCCACCACGACGCGGACTCCGAGCGCGACGACCTGACCCGCGAGGAACTCCTCGACGCGCTGCTCAAGGATGCCGACAAGGCTTATGCCGCAAGGGAAGCCGAGCTCGAGGAGATCGCCGGCGAGGGCGCGATGCGTCAGCTGGAGCGCAACGTGCTGCTCAATGTGATCGACCGCAAGTGGCGCGAGCACCTCTATGAGATGGACTACCTCAAGGAGGGCATCGGGCTGCGGGCGATGGCCCAGCGCGACCCGCTGGTCGAATACCAGCGCGAGGGCTACGACATGTTCATGGCCATGCTCGACGGCATGAAGGAGGAGTCGGTCGGCTTCCTGTTCAACGTCAGCGTGGAGGCGGTGCCGGCACCTCAGGTCGACGTTGCGCCGGTCGAAGCGCCCGAGGGCTTGGCCGAGTTCGCCACTGCCGCAGCGGCTTCCGACGGCGACGACGAGCCCGTGCGCGCGAAAGAGCCGGTGAGTACGTTGCGCGCCAAGGGAATCGACGACAGCGACACGCCCGCGCTCACCTACTCCGGCCCATCGGAAGACGGTTCGGCGCAACTGCAGCGCAACGGCGGCGGGGCGGCGAAAACCTCGGCCGGTGCGGCCGCCGGCGGCAGTCGCCGCGAGCGGCGTGCCGCGGCGCGCCAGCAGGGCCGCGGTGCCAAGCCCCCCAAATCGGTCAAGAAGCGCTAGCGTCCGGGATCGGCGCCATGCGCGGCGCCGAGTGTGAAGCTGGCCGCACGCTCGACGCCGAACGTGCGGCTGGCTGCACGTTCGAGCAACCGGGCGCTGGCTCAGCCCCCAGCACGAACGCGTCGACCGGCGCAGCGTGCCCCCGCAGGTTCAGGGGGCGACGCGGAGCCGTCCCGACGCGCTCGTCGGCCACTCCGGCAGCGACGAGCAACTCTCCGCCGGCAGCGTGCTGCTGCATGCGTGCGGCGACGTTGACCGGATCACCCAGCGCGGTGAAGTCGACGACGGCGCCACCGACGTTGCCGACGTACGCGACGCCGGCGTTGACCGCCACACCCAACTCCAGCCACGGCCCCTCGGCGCGGCCGTAGCCGACCGCTCTGAGCAGGTCCAGCCCGGCCGCGAGCGCATGGCTGCGGTAGTGCGGACCGCTGATGCCGCGCACGAAGAAGGCCATCACCTCATCGCCGATGAGCTTGTCGATCACCGCATCGTGACGCAGCAGCGTCTGGGTCGCGGCGCCGTAGAACCGGTTGAGCAGCGCCGCGAAGTGCGTCGCCGCACCGCGCTGTCCCAGGGCGGTGGACCCGCGGACGTCGGCGAACAGCACCGCGACATCCACCTCGGCACCACCTGCGGGAAGCGCGTCGCAACAACGGCTGCACAGGTTGGGGTTCTTGCGCGACGGACTGAACCCGGCGACGGCCAGCACCCGCCCGGCAGGGCCGCCGAACGGGTTGTTGCACAGCTTGCACCGTGGCGCCGAGGGCAGATAGCGGAACACGCGTCGCGCCTTGACCAACGACGCATGCCCTTCGGTCAGCACGCTGTGCCAGGGGTTGTGCTCGATCACCGTCACCATGGGCCGAGGGTAGGCCGGCGAACCGGGCAGTCGCATGGGGCAACTGCCCCAGAAAGTGCAGAATGAGGTCGTGCACCCGACGCTGCACGACCCGCCGAAAGGCCTGCGCAAGGCCGAGTTGCTGGCGGCCATCTCGCTGGCGATCGACCTCGGTCTGGGTCAGCCGATGGAACACATGCTGCGGTCCACCCTGATCGCGACTCGCATTGCCGACCGGATGGGCCTGGACGCGCGGCAGCGCGCGACGGTGTACTACGCCAACCTGGTGGGCTGGATCGGGTGTCACGCCGATTCCCATGAGCTCTCGGCGCTGTTCGGTGACGACATCGCCTTCCGTGCCGACACCTACGGGGTGGACATGGCCGGCCTGCCGTTCCTGCGTCTCATGGTCAGTCACGTGGGGCGCGGGCTGCCGGTGTGGGAACGCGGCCTGCGTTCGGCGGCCTTCCTGCTCACCGCGCGCAATCAAGTGGCCAATCTCATCAGTTCGCACTGCAGTTCGGCCGGGGTGCTGTCTGACCGGATCGGACTCGACAGTGACGTCGCAACGGCGCTGGCGTACATCTTCGAGCGCTGGGACGGCCGGGGGATGCCGAATGGTGCTCGGGAAGAAGAGATTCCGCTCGAAATACACATAGTCCACCTGTCCGATGTCATCGAGGTCCACCTGCGCACGGGCGGCCTGGATCAGGCGCTCGAGATCGCCCGGGCCCGGCGTGGCACACAGTTCAGCCCCGCCGTGGCCGATGTCTTCATCGCCGATGCCGCCGCGATCGTGGACGGGCTCCTCGAAATCGATGTGTGGACCGCGGCTCTGGCGCAGGCGCCGGATCGCGACCGCATCATCGGTGCTGAGGAGATCAACGAATTACTCAGGGCGATGGCGGATTTCGTCGACTTGAAGTGTCCCTGCTCGCCGGGGTACTCCCGCGGTGTCGCCGACCTCGCGGCCGCGGCGGCCCGGCACTGCCGGATGCCCCCGGCCGATATCACCCGTTTGTACCGTGCGGGCCTGGTCCAGGGTCTCGGCAGACTGGGGGTCTCCAACCAGATCTGGGAGAAGAAGGGGCCGCTGAGCACCGCCGAATGGGAGCGGGTGCGGATGTACCCCTACCTGACGGGGCGGATACTGAGCCGGATCCAGGGTCTGGAGTCGGTGGTGTCCGTCGCCACCAAGCACGAGGAGCGTATCGACGGATCCGGCTTTCCCCGTGGGCTTTCCGGCAACGAACTGACGCCGCACGACCGGCTGCTGGCCGCCGTGGCGGCCTATCATCAATTGCTCGAGCCGCGCCCGAACCGGGCCGCTCTGGATCCGGCCGCCGCCGCCGCTCAGCTGCGCCAGGACGCGCGCGAGGGCCGCCTGGATGCCGAGTCGGTGGAAGC
Source organism: Mycobacterium sp. TY814 (assembly GCF_030755175.1). Taxonomy (NCBI): domain Bacteria; kingdom Bacillati; phylum Actinomycetota; class Actinomycetes; order Mycobacteriales; family Mycobacteriaceae; genus Mycobacterium; species Mycobacterium sp. TY814. The sequence continues at coordinate 1,563,345 of NZ_JAUFRY010000001.1, read as the reverse complement.
CGCCCTGGCCGCGGCCGGGCACCGGAGCACCCGGCGCGCCTCGTGGTCGGCGGGGCTCACCGCCCGGGAAGTGGAGGTCCTGCGGCTCGTCGCGCAGGGCCGGTCGAACCGGGAGATCGCCACTCAGTTGTTCATCGCCGAGAAGACCGCCCGCAATCACGTCGAGCGGATCTATGCGAAGTTGGGCGTCAACAACCGCACGCAGGCCAGTCTCGCGGCCATCGACCGTGGACTGATTTGAGGCAAGCGCCCCATGTAACCGATCCCGCGACCGGCCGATGATCTCCCACTATGACCACACGAGTAGATGCCATCGACGTGAGCCGCCGGGTCGGCACACGACAAATCCTGCAGCCGCTGTCGCTGTCCATCGAACCGGGCGAGCTGGTAGCCATCGCCGGCGGTAGCGGAGCGGGAAAGACCACCCTGTTGAAAATCCTTGCGGGACTTCAGCCGCCGTCCGCAGGTGAGGTGGTGCACAACCTGGCCGGTAGAGGTGCCGGTATCGGCTATGTACCTCAGGACGACATCATCCACCTCGAGATGCCGCTACGCCGCACGCTGCGCTACGCGGCGCGGCTGCGACTGCCGGCGGGCACCTCGGCCGCCGAGGCCGATCGTGCGGTCGAGGAGACCATGAATGATCTCGACCTGAGCGACCGGGCCGAGGTGCCGGTGCGTTCGCTGTCCGGCGGTCAGCGCAAGCGCGCCAGCATCGCGGTCGAACTGCTCACCCGCCCAACTCTTTTCTTCCTCGACGAACCCACCTCGGGGCTCGACCCCTCGACCGCGGCCGACGTGCTGCGGCTGCTGCGCGGCCTGACGGAGCGGGGGGTGACGGTCGTGCTGACCACGCACGAGCCGGCCAGCATCGACCGGTGCGACCGGGTGATCTTCCTGGCCCGCGACGGCCGTCTGGCATTCAGCGGCAGCCCGATGGATGCGCGGCGGTATTTCGGGGTGCAGGACCTCGCCGAGGTCTACGACAGACTGGCCAACGGCAGTCCCGTGATGACGTGGGCACCGCGCACCGCGGTCCGGCCCGGCCCCGTTCCCGCGTCCACTCCAGACATAAAGCGTCCGAGCATCTTTCAGCAGTGGTGGCTGCTGACGCGCCGCAATGTCGAGGTGCTGGCCCGAAACCGGCTGACACTGGCGGTGCTGCTCGGCTCACCGGTACTGGTGACGGCGATGATGGCGACGCTGTTCCGGCGCGGTGCGTTCGACGCCGGTGGCGCGGCCGACGTCGGCCCGGCCCAGATCGTCTTCTGGATCGCGTTCGACGGTTTCTTCTTCGGCCTGACCTACGGACTGCTGCAGATCGTGGGGGAGATCGCGGTGTTCCGGCGGGAGCGCCTCGCCGGGCTCAGTGTGGGCGCCTACGTGGCGTCCAAAGTCACCGCGCTGCTCCCGGTGCTGGCCGCGGTGAGTGCGGTGCTGCTGATCGTGCTGCGCGGTCTCGGCCGGCTGCCCGCCGCCGGGTGGCATGTGTACATCCTGCTGTTCGTGACGATGCTGATCGAAGCGACCTCCGCGCTGGCCCTCGGCCTGCTCGCCTCCGCCGCGGTGCACAACGCCGCGCAGGCCGCACTCGCGCTGCCCATGCTGTGCTTCCCGCAGGTGCTGTTCGGTGGTGCCATCGTCCCGGTGGACAAAATGGCATTCCCGGGACGGCTGATGAGCCTCGGCCTGGCCAACCGGCACGCCTTCGAAGCGCTGGGCCGCGACCTCGATCTGGACCGGCTCACCGCCACGCTGCCGGCCATGTCCGCCTACCGGTCGACGTTCAACGGCGGCACCGGCGGGAGTCTGCTCGCGCTCGGCGCATTCGCCGTCGTCCTGACGCTGGCCACCATCTGGGTGCTGGACCGGCGCTCGGCCGTCAGGTGGGCCGGCTGAGCGAAACCCGGCCCACCTCCTCTAGCGCAGCAGTGCCGCGGGGCTGTTCGAACAGCACCTCGGCACTGCGGCCGTCCACCAGCAGGGTGGCGATGGTGTTTCCGAACAGCGGACCGCAGGTGTTCGCCCAGGACAACGGCATCGACGGGACGCGGTGCAGACGTGCCCACCATCGGGCCAGCTGCGCGGCGGGACACGTCCACGCGAGCGTGAACACCGGCTTGACGAACAGCGGCACGTAGTTGTTCACCGGCGAGCACACCAGCTGGTGCACCGCGGCCGGCGCATCGGGCGCACCGGTCCACGCGACGCGCGCGGCGTAACTGTGGTGCACGTCGCCGGACAACACGTTGACGGTGGCGGGCCCGTCGGGGCGGCCGGCCACCGAGTGAATCAGCTCCGCGAGCCGCTCGAACGACTTATGGAACGCTGGCCAATGCTCGAGATCCAAAGCCTGGCGGGTCTTTTCGGCGATCCTGCCACGCAGCCCCGGCCGGTCGGCGTTACGCTCGTTGGCCGCTTCCAGGTCCCCGAGCGCGGGCGGCATGAGCCACGGCACCGACGAAGCCAGCATCAGATGGTCCAATTCGTCGAGGCGGTCGGCTACCTGTGCTTCCACCCAGGCGAACTCGTGGTCCCCGACCATCATGCGCCGACCGGAGTCCAGGATCCGGCCGTTGCGGGAGTCGATCATGATGAGCCGGCTGCGTCCCAGGTCCCAGCGGTAGCTGAACCGGACGCCCTTGGTGCCATCCACCTCCGCATCGGCGCGGTCGGCCAGCTCGGTCAGCTGCGGCCAGGTGTCGCCGTCGGTCGTGATCAGCCGCCGATAGTCCTCGTCGGCGGCCAACTCCTGCGGGCTCAGATTGCCCAGGTGTTGGTATACCCAGTAGGAGGCCAGGCCCGCCCGGATCCGGTCGCGCCACCACGGCTTCTCGTTCATCTCGGCACGCCACGGCGCCGACGTGTTCCAGTCGTCCCTGATGTCGTGGTCGTCGAAGATCATCGCGGTGGGAACCGTGGACATCAGCCATCTGATCTCCGGATCGCTCCACGAATGCCGGTACAGCCGTTCATATTCGGCGAAACTCACCACCTCGTCCGGCGGTCGCTTGGCGCGCGTGGTCCGGGTGCGGCGGCCGGCCAGGCGCCGTCTGGCTTCGGGAGTCAGTTCGTCGGCGTACAGCTGGTCGCCGAGCAGGATCAGTGCCTCTGGCCAGTCGTCGATCGGCTGGGTGGCCATCCGCGCGGCGTAGACGTCCAGCGCGTCGAGTCCGAGTTTCGACTCGACGCTGGCGTCGTCGGTCTTGGGATAACGGCACGATCCGAAGATGGCCTGCAACCGGCCGGTGGATTTCGGCCCCCGGGTGCGGATGACGCTCGGCGGGAAGGGTGAGTCCGGCAGCGGCCAGACGACTTCGCCGTCGCACCTGACCTCGTATTCGGTGACCGTGTCCGGAGTCAGCCCGGTGACCGTCACCAGAGCGTAGTGATGACCCTGAACGGCGAACGTCCGCGCGGATGCCCCCAGTACGTCCACCGTTGCCGCACTGTCGGTTTGGACCCACACCAATGCCGTCGTGTCGGATACGTGCCGCAACGCGGGCCCGAGCAAGAGCGCCATCAAACCACCCTACGGGCACCGATGTTTGAGGCATCCGCCCCATGACCCGATTCGTCTCTCCGGCGAACAATCAGCTCATGAAACGCACTCTGACAATCGGTTACGGCGCCCTGAGTTACCTGATCTTCCTGGTCGCCTTCGGCTATGCCGTCGGCTTCGCCGGCGCAATCCTGGTGCCGCGCACGGTGAACAATGGCATCACCGCCCCGCTGTGGCAGGCCGTGCCGATCAACCTGGCGCTACTGGGCCTGTTCGGCGTGCAGCACAGCGTGATGGCCCGGCCCGCCTTCAAACGCTGGTGGACCCGATGGGTGCCGGCGGCGATCGAGCGCAGCACCTATGTGCTGCTGGCCAGTGCGGTGCTGCTGCTGCTCTACTGGCAGTGGCGCGCCATGCCTGGCCAACTGTGGGAGGTCCGTCAGCCTGCGGGGCGCTGGGCGATCTGGGCGCTGTTCTGGCTCGGGTGGGCGATCGTGTTGTCCTCGACCTTCATGATCAACCATTTCGACCTGTTCGGGCTGCGACAGGTGTACCTGGCATGGCAGGGAAAGCCTTACCGCGAGTTGGGTTTTCGCACCCACCTGCTCTACCGGGTGGTACGCCACCCGCTGATGCTGGGCTTCCTGGTGGCATTCTGGGCGGCCCCCACGATGACGGCCGGGCACCTGCTGTTCTCGGTCGGCATCACGGCCTACATCCTGGTGGCCCTGCAGCTGGAAGAGCACGACCTGACCGCACACCTGGGTGAGCGGTACCGCGACTACCAGCGCCGGGTACCGATGCTGATCCCTGTTCCTTCTGGCCGGAGATTCGTCAAGGATGGACACCATGGACGTCAAGGAGGTGCTGCTGCCAGGTGTCGGTCTGCGGTACGAATTCACCAGCCACCAGGGTGAGCGGATCGGCATCGTCGCACGGCGCAACGGTGACTTCGACGTAGTGGTGTACGGGGCGGAGGACCCGGACGAGGCCCGTCCGGTCTTCCGCCTGGCCGAGGACGAAGCCGAAGCCGTCGCCCAGATTTTCGGTGCGCCAAGGATTGCCGAGCGGTTTGCCGAACTTACCCGGGAAGTACCCGGACTGGAAGCGGGCCAAGTCCATGTCACGGTTGACAGTCCCTTCGTCGACCGTCCCCTCGGCGACACCCGTGCCCGAACCCGCAGCGGCGCGTCGATCGTCGCCATCGTGCGCGACGACGAGGTGCTGGCGTCGCCCGGTCCGGCGCAAACCCTGCGGGCACGGGACGTGTTGATCGTGATCGGCACCCAGGAGGGGATCGCCGCGGTCGAGCAGATCATCGGCAAGGGCTGAACCAGTGGAAGTTTCCAGTGCGCTGCTGTTTCAGCTCGGCGCACTCCTGACCATGCTTGCGCTGCTGGGGGCCGGCGCCCGACGGTTCGCGCTGTCCCCGATACCGGTTTATCTGATCGCGGGACTGGCGCTCGGCAAGGGCGGCCTACTTCCCGTGGCCGCTGCCGACGACTTCGTCATCACAGCGGCCCCCATCGGGGTCGTGCTGCTGCTGCTGACGCTGGGATTGGAGTTCTCCGCGACGGAATTCGCGTCCAGTCTGCGACACCATCTTCCGTCAGCCGGCGTCGACATCGTCCTCAACGCGATTCCAGGTGCGGTGGCAGGCTGGTTGCTGGGGATGAACGGGGTCGCCATACTGGCGCTGGCGGGTGTCACCTACATCTCGTCTTCGGGCGTCATCGCGCGGTTGTTGGAAGACCTGGGACGCTTGGGCAATCGCGAGACACCCGCAGTGCTGGCCGTACTCGTACTCGAGGACTTCGCGATGGCGGGCTACCTGCCGCTGGTTGCCGTGCTGGCGGCGCGGGGCAACTGGGTCGACGCTGTCGGTGGCATGCTGGCGGCGATCGGTGCGCTGCTTGCGGCGTTCGCGGCGTCCTACCGCTGGGGCCATCACGTCGGCCGCCTGGTGACACATCCTGATTCCGAGCAGATGTTGCTACGCGTACTGGGCATCACGTTGATAGTGGCTGCGCTGGCCGAAACCCTGCGCGCATCCGCCGCGGTCGGCGCGTTCCTGGTGGGTCTCACACTGACCGGCGACACTGCTGAACGTGCCCGCAAAGTCTTGGGTCCGCTGCGAGATCTGTTCGGCGCCATATTCTTTCTGGCGATCGGGCTGTCGGTGGATCCCAAAGAGCTGCTGCCCATGCTGGCGGTAGCCATCGCACTGGCGGTCGTCACCTCGGCTACCAAGGTGCTCACCGGGATGTTCGCCGCGCGGCGTGACGGAGTGGCGCGCCGCGGACAGTTGCGGGCCGGCACGGCGCTGATCGCCAGGGGCGAATTCTCCCTGATCATCATCGGGCTCGTCGGCACATCGATCCCGGCGGTGGCGGCGCTGGCGACCGCCTATGTGTTCATCATGGCGATCGCTGGCCCGGTGTTGTCCCGGTACACCGGTGGCCGGTTGCCGGCGAAAACCAGGTAGTGATCAGCCGATGTGCAGCGCCACCACCAGCCATCGGCCCGGGGGCAGCCGTTCCACCCGGCAGGCGATGGCGTGGACCCGCTCGCCGCGGCTGTACGAGCCGAACACCTCGGCCGCGTCATCGCCGAGGGCAGGCTGAACCCGCATTCGCCGTAGCACCGCGGCCCCCGTCGTGCCGGCTGCCGCGCGGCTGACCGCAACCACCGCATCGACCAGGTACGGCGCCAGCACCGCACCGAGTTGCGCGGCCGGGCGGCGGCGGTCGATCACCTCCAGCACGCGGCGCAGGGCGGCGTCGGCGAAGGTGGCGGCCTGACGCATCCGCGGAGACAACGGCGTCTTCGGCGCGGGGTGAGGGCGCGCGCGAGCGGCCGGCGCCGCCGCCGTCGGCAGACAACGCGGCGCGTCAGGGCCGGGCAGGTGTGTCGGCGGTTCGTAGTCGATCACCGGCGTTACGGCGGTGTCGGAAACGGGCACCCGTGGAGGGTGGCAGACGATCGCCGGTCTGCGGTATTCACCCACCGGCGTCCATCCACAACCGCTGCCGGCGCGAACCCCGACCTTCGCAGAACCGCGGATGCGGTTACCGTGGGCGACAACATGTCCCTGAAACGAAAGAGGGCGACTTGACGAGGAGGACCGAGCCGCGATGGTGACTCGTTTGTCCACTGCGGACGCGTCCTTCTACCGGCTGGAAAACACCGCCACCCCGATGTATGTCGGTTCGCTGTCGATTCTGCGCCGCCCGCGGGCCGGGTTGAGTTACGAGACGCTGCTGGCCACCGTTGAGCAGCGGTTACCGCAGATTCCGCGGTATCGGCAGAAGGTGCGCGAGGTCAAGTTCGGGATGGCCCGGCCGGTGTGGATCGACGACCGCGACTTCGACATCACCTATCACATCCGGCGCTCGGCGCTGCCGTCCCCGGGCAGCGACGAGCAACTGCACGAACTGATCGCGCGGCTGGCCGCGCGGCCCCTGGACAAGTCCCGGCCGCTGTGGGAGATGTACCTCGTCGAAGGTCTGGCAAAGAACCGCATCGCGATCTACACAAAGTCGCACCAGGCGCTGATCAACGGCATGGGCGCGCTGGAGATCAACCATGTGATCGCCGACCGGACGCGCCGGTCCCCGGCGTTCCCAGAGGACATCTGGGTTCCCGAACGCGACCCCGGCAGCGCCCGGTTGATGGTCGGCGCCATCGGCGACTGGATCGCGGGTCCGGGCGCGCAGATGCGGGCCGTTGGATCCTCCCTCGCCGGCTTGGTGACCAGCTCCACTCAGATCGTCGAGGCCGGACGCCGGGTGGTCGACATCGCGCGCACGGTGGCGCGCGGCACCGCGCCCAGCAGCCCGCTCAACGCGCCCGTGTCGCGCAACCGACGGTTCACCGTCGCCCGCGGAAAGCTCGAAGACTATCGGGCGGTGCGCGCGCGCTACGACTGTGACATCAACGACGTGGTGCTCGCTGTCGTGACCGGGGCGCTGGGCAACTGGCTGATGTCGCGCGGCGAGGCCGTCTCGTCGACCGCGACGGTGCGCGCGCTCGCGCCGCTGTCGGTGTACGCCGACGAACAGCTCGACTCGACCGGTCCCGGTCAGGCGATGAGCGAGGTGACACCGTTTCTCGTCGACCTGCCGGTGGGGGAGGGCAACGCGGTGGTGCGGCTGTCACAGATCGCCCATGCCACCGAGTCCAATCCGGCGGCATCCAGCCGGGTCGACGCCCGGACGATCGTGACGTTGTCGGGTTTCGCCCCGCCGACCCTGCATGCGATGGGCATCCGGGTGGCGACCAGTTTCGCCGCCCGCTCCTACAACCTGCTGATCACCAACGCGCCGGGAGCGCAATCGCAGATGTACATCGCCGGCACCAAATTGCTGGAAACCGATGCCGTGCCGCCGTTGCTGCACAACCAGGCACTGGCCATCAGCGTGACGTCCTACAACGGCATGCTGTATTTCGGGATCAACGCCGACCGCGACGCGATGAGCGACGTCGACCTGTTGCCGGGCCTGCTGACCCAGGCGCTGGACGAGCTGCTGGAAGCTTCCCGGTAGTTCTGCCCCGGTACCGATACCATCCATTGATGTGAGCACTCCGAAGAAGAAGAAATCCGCGGCCGCGCCGAAGATTCCGAATGACCTGTATGAGGCCGAATTATTCCGGCTGCAAACGGAATTCGTGAAGCTGCAGGAGTGGGTGCGGCACACCGGAGCGCGGCTGGTGGTGATCTTCGAAGGCCGCGACGCCGCGGGCAAGGGCGGTGCCATCAAGCGGATCACCGAATACCTCAGCCCCCGGGTCGCTCACATCGCCGCGCTGCCGGTGCCGACCGACCGGGAACGCGGGCAGTGGTATTACCAGCGCTACATCACCCATCTGCCTGCCAAAGGCGAGATCGTGCTCTTCGACCGCTCGTGGTACAACCGCGCCGGAATCGAGAAGGTCATGGGATTCTGCACGCCCCACGAGCACGCGTTGTTCCTGCGCCAGACACCGATTTTCGAGCAGATGCTCATCGACGACGGCATACTGCTGCGCAAATACTGGTTCTCGGTCTCCGAGGGCGAGCAGTTGCGACGTTTCAAGGCAAGGCTCAATGACCCTGTGCGGCAATGGAAATTGAGTCCTACGGATATGGAGTCGGTGTACCGCTGGGAAGATTATTCGCGGGCCAAAGACGAGATGATGGTGCACACCGACACCCCGGTCAGCCCGTGGTATGTCGTGGAATCCGACATCAAGAAGCACGCGCGGCTGAACATGATGTCTCATCTGCTGTCCACCATCGAGTACCGCGATGTGGAAAAACCGGTCGTCAAGCTGCCGGCGCACCCGGTGGTCAGCGGAAACTACAAGCGGCCGGCGCGGGAATTGTCCAAGTACGTCGACGACCACGTCGCCCAATTGATGCGCGGCTCATGACCCAGGTCTACATCCCCGCCACGCTGGCGATGCTGCAGCAACTCGTCGCCGACGGATCCCTGCGCCCGGTCGGCGGCACCGCTTTCGCGGTGACACCGACACTGCGGGAGTCCTACGCAGAGGGCGATGACGACGAGCTCGCCGAGGTGGCATTACGCGAGGCGGCCCTGGCCTCCCTGCGATTGCTCGCGGTGGAGCCCGGTGGCGGGCTGCCTGCGCGACGCGCGGTGGTGGCGGCCGACGTCGACCCGGACGGGCTCGCTTTCCGTCCGGACCTCGACGACGCCGTCGTCAGGTTGTCCGGCTCGGTGCCCATAGACCGGGTGATCGCCGCATACGTGGACAACGCCGGCGCCGAACAGGCCGTGCTGGCGGCGATCGAGGTGATCGATGAGGCGGACCTCGGTGACGAAGACGCCGACCTGATCGTCGGCGATGCCCAGGATCATGACCTGGCCTGGTACGCCACCCAGGAGCTGCCCTTCCTGCTGGAGCTGCTCTGAACTAGCTACGGCACCGTAAGTTACGGTACCGTAGCTTTCGTTATGGGCATCAAGAACGCGGTACTGTCCGCCAACGTCGTCAACACCAGGCGGCCAAGCGTCGCCGGTGCCGATCGCCATCCCGGTTGGCATGTGATACGCAAGCTCGCTGCGCGAATTACCACCCCGCTGCTGCCCGACGACTACCTGCGCCTGGCCAACCCGCTGTGGTCGGCCCGTGAGTTACGGGGCCGCGTCGTGGAGGTACGACGCGAGACCGAGGACTCGGCGACGCTGGTCATCAAACCCGGCTGGGGATTCAGCTTCGACTACCAGCCCGGCCAGTACATCGGCATCGGCCTGTTCATCGACGGACGCTGGCGCTGGCGGTCCTACTCGCTCACGTCGAGCCCGGTGAGCGCCGGGACCATCACCATCACCGTCAAGGCGATGCCCGAAGGCTTCCTGTCCACCCACCTGGTGGCCGGTGTTGAACCGGGCACCATCGTCCGACTGGCCGCACCCCAGGGGAATTTCGTGCTGCCGGACCCGGCGCCGCCGGCGATCCTGTTCCTCACCGCCGGTTCCGGGATCACCCCGGTGATGTCGATGCTGCGAACTTTGTTGCGGCGCAACCAGATCGGCGATATCGCGCACCTGCATTCGGCGCCCACCGAAGCCGACGTCATGTTCGCCGCCGAACTCGCCGCACTGGCCGACAGCCACCCCGGTTATCGCCTGTCAATACGCGAGACCCGGGCTCAGGGTCGCCTCGATCTGTCCCGGCTCGACCACGAGGTGCCCGACTGGCGCGAGCGCCAGACGTGGGCCTGCGGGCCGGAGGGCATGCTCGACCAGGCCACCAAGGTGTGGGGCGCTGCGGGCATCGCCGACCGCTTGCACCTCGAACGCTTCGCGGTGGCCAAAGCGGCGCCGGCGGGAGCGGGCGGAACGGTGACGTTCGCCCGCAGTGGCAAGAGCGTGGCCGCCGATGCGGCGACGTCGGTGATGGACGCCGGCGAAGGGGCCGGTGTGCAGATGCCGTTCGGTTGCCGGATGGGTATTTGTCAGTCCTGCGTCGTCGACCTGGTGGAGGGTCATGTTCGTGACCTGCGCACCGGCCAGGAGCACGACCCGGGTACCCGCGTGCAGACGTGCGTGTCGGCCGCGTCGGGCGACTGCGTGGTCGACATCTAGAGTTACCCACAGGTAACCTACGGGTACGTAGGTTGACCCCGATCCACGAGGAGACCATGGCGATCACGGACGTCGACGTATTCGCGCACCTCACGGACGCCGACATCGAAAATCTGGCCGCCGAATTGGACGCGATACGCCGCGACATCGAAGACTCGCGCGGTGAGCGGGACGCACGCTACATCCACCGCACCATCGCCGCCCAGCGCGCGCTGGAGTTGTCCGGCCGGGTGATCCTGGCCGCCAGCTCCCGGCGCTCGGCCTGGTGGGCCGGCGCGGCGACCCTGGGCGTGGCCAAGATCATCGAGAACATGGAGATCGGCCACAACGTCATGCACGGCCAGTGGGACTGGATGAACGACCCCGAGATCCACTCCTCCACCTGGGAGTGGGACATGAGCGGGTCGTCCAAGCACTGGCGGTACACCCACAATTTCGTGCACCACAAGTACACCAACATCCTGGGCATCGACGATGACGTGGGTTACGGCTTGCTGCGCGTCACCCGCGACCAGCCCTGGAAACGCTTCAACATCTTCAATCTGGTGTGGAACAGCCTGCTGTTGCTGCTGTTCGAATGGGGCGTGGGCATGCAGCACGTCGAGATCGGCAAGATCGTCAAGAAGCGGATGGATCACGCCGAGGCTCGCGAGCGGATCGACGAGTTTCTCCTCAAGGCCGGCCGCCAGGTGTTCAAGGACTATGTCGCATTTCCGGCGCTCACCTCGGTGTCGCCGGGCGCGACCTACTCCTCGACACTGAAGGCCAACGTGCTGGCCAATGTGATCCGCAACGTCTGGGCCAACGCCGTGATCTTCTGCGGCCACTTCCCGGACGGCGCAGAGAAATTCACCAAGACCGACATGGTCGGTGAGACGCAGGGCCAGTGGTACTTGCGGCAGATGCTGGGGAGCGCGAACTTCGAGGGCGGTTGGTTGCTCCGGTTCATGAGCGGCAACCTGTGCCATCAGATCGAGCACCACCTCTACCCGGATCTGCCCAGTAACCGGTTGCACGAGATCTCGGTGCGGGTGCGCGAAGTCTGCGACAAGTACGACTTGCCTTACACCACAGGCTCATTCCTGGTGCAATACGGCAAGACGTGGCGCACGCTGGCCAAGCTGTCGCTGCCGGACAAGTACCTGCGCGACGGCGCCGACAATGCGCCCGAGACGCGCAGCGAGCGTATGTTCGCCGACCTGGGGCCGGATTTCGCCGGCACCGACCCGACGACCGGACGCCGCCGCGGGCTCAAGACGGCGATCGCCACCGTGCGCGGCTGGCGGCGCAACCGGCGGTCGGTGGCCGCGGCCCCCACATCCGGTTCCGACGACGACCTGGCGGCATAGCGCCGGCCAGGTTCGCCCGGGCGGCCATACTGGTCTAGTGCAGGTGTTCGTGGGGTCCCAGGTGTCGCACTGGGATTTTCCGCGAACCACGGCCAGCGTCGCCTTGATGGCCGAATTCGGTTGCCAGAACGGGCTTTCGGTGGCCGAGGTGCTCGCCGACTCCGGACTGTCGGAGGCCGACCTGCACGACCACGAGCGGATGATCCTGGGGCGTCAGGAACTCGCCGTCGCGACGAACCTGGTGAAGCTGCTCGGCGAGCCGGCCGATCTGGGCGTGCGGGTGGGCCGTAGTTACTACGTGGGCTCGTTCGGCATCTTCGGTTTCGCCTGCCTGACCAGCTCGACGCTGGGCGATGCCGTCCGGTTCGCGGCCCGCTACTACGACCTCAGTTACGGATTCTGCCTGCCGACGGTCACCGTGGAGGGGCCCGAAGTCGCGCTGCGACTCGACCTGCCCGACCTGACCGGTCCGGTTGCCGAATTCCTGATGCGGCGTGACCTGGCAGCGATCGCCCGGGTGATGTCGGAGTTGCTGGGCAGCCCCATTCCCTTCACCTCGATCGACTTCGCCGGTCCCGCGCCCGCCTCCGGAGTCGCCGCGGCCCGCGAGGCGTTCGGCGTGACTCCGGGCTATGACTCGCCCGCCACGGTGGCGCGCTGGCCGGTGGGGCTGCTGGACAACCGGCTACCGCAGGCCAGCGAGATCAGCAAAGTGATGTGCGAGCAGCAGTGCCAGGCGTTGCTGGAGCGCCGCCGGCAGCGCACCGGCGTCGCCCGGCGGGTTCGCGACCGGCTGGCGTCGATCGACGGCGAACCCCACACGATCGCGGCCGTCGCCCGGCAGCTGGCGATGAGCGAGCGGACACTGCGCCGGCGGCTGGCAGAGGAGAACACCACCTTCCGGGAACTGGTCGAGGAGGTCCACCGGGGGCTGGCCGAGGAGCTGCTGGCCACCGGCGCGCTGTCGGTGGAGGACGTGGCGCTGCGGCTGGGCTATGCCGAAGCGACCAGTTTCATCGCCGCGTTCAAGCGCTGGACGGGGACCACGCCGGCCCGCTATCAGCGGTCGGTCGCGCCACGTTTGGCCGGAATCATGGATTTGCCGACCGCAATCGGCTGACGCCGCGGCCCCGATCGCCTCTAACGTCGAACGTATGACATCGACACCCCGCGTTTTAGTGATCGGGGCCGGCTTCGGAGGCCTGGCCGCCGCCTACGAGCTGTCCAAGGACGGTCTCGCCGACGTCACGGTGCTGGAGAAGGCCGACGACATCGGCGGCGTGTGGCGGGAGAACACCTACCCCGGCGCCGCCTGCGACGTCCCGTCGAACCTGTACTCCTACTCCTTCTCCCGCAAGACCGACTGGGGCAGGCGGTACGCCGAGCAGCCCGACATCCTGGACTACATCCACGACACCGCCGACCGGTTCGGTCTGCGCGGACTGGTGCGCACCGGCGTCGAGGTCACCTCCGCCGAATACGACGACGGCACCGCCACCTGGCGGGTGACGACCTCGTCCGGCGACACCCTCAAAGCCGACGTGCTGGTGCCCGCGGTCGGGCAGCTGTCGCGGCCGGCGCTGCCGAACATCCCGGGGCTCGACACGTTCGCCGGTCCCTCGTTCCACTCCGCGCAATGGCGCCACGACGTCGACCTGACCGGCAAGCGGGTGGCCGTCCTGGGCACCGGCGCATCGGCGATCCAGTTCGTCCCGCGCATCCGCCAGGATGCGGCGCAGGTGACGGTCTTTCAGCGCTCCGCGCCCTACGTGGTGCCCAAGCTGGATCGCGCCTACACCGACAAGCACCACGCCGCGTTCGCGAAGGTCCCCGGATTCGCCGCCGCCATGCGCGGAACCATCTGGGAGACCACCGAACTACTGGGCTTCGCGCTGACCAAGGCGGCCCCGCTGGCGCGGGTGCTGAAGACCCTCGCGATGTCAAACCTCAAGCGCCACATCAAGGATCCGGTGCTGCGGGCCAAGCTCACGCCCGACTATCCGATCGGCTGCAAGCGCGTGCTGTTCAGCAGTGAGTGGTACCAGGCCCTGGCGTGCGACAACGTCGACGTCGAGACCGGCACCATCCGCGAGGTGACGCCGACGGGCGTGCGCACCGCGGACGGCCGGCTGCACGAGGTCGACGTGATCATCTACGGCACCGGATTCAAGGCCACCGAATTCCTCGCCCCGATGACCATCACCGGCCGCGAGGGCCGCGACCTGCACACCGAGTGGGCCGAGGGCGCCCGCGCCCACCTCGGCATGGCCGTTCCGGGCTTTCCGAACATGTTCCTGATCTACGGCCCCAACACCAATCTCGGCAGCAGCTCGATCATCCTGATGATGGAACAGCAGGCCCGCTACATCCGGCAGATCGTGCAGGAGCTGGCCCGCGGCGGGGTGGCTCGGGCATTCGAGGTCCGGCGCGATGTCGAGCAGTCCTACGACTCGGGGGTGCAGTCCCGCCTGGAGCGCGGGGTGTGGACCACCTGCGACTCCTGGTACCGCACCTCGTCGGGCCGGGTTACCACCAACTGGCCGGGACTGGTCCACGAATATCAGCGCCGCACCCGGTTCGCGGCTCTCGACGACTATCACGAAGTGCTACCGGTACGGGCGGAGGTCAACGCATGACTGGCTTCGACTACGACGTGCTCGTCATCGGGTCCGGCTTCGGCGGCAGCGTGACCGCACTGCGCCTGAGCGAAAAGGGTTACCGGGTAGGCGTTCTCGAAGCGGGCCGGCGGTTCCGCGACGAGGACTTCGCCAAGAACAGCTGGCACGTACGGGATTACCTGTTCAAGCCGTCGGTCGGCTGCTACGGCATCCAGCGGATCGACGTGTTGTCGGACGCTGTGGTGCTCAGTGGCGCCGGGGTGGGCGGTGGCTCGCTGGTCTATGCCAACACGCTGTACCAGCCCGGGGACTCGTTCTTCGCCGACCCGCGCTGGAGCGGCATCACCGACTGGAAAGACGAGCTCACCCCCTGGTACGACCAGGCCACCCGGATGCTCGGCGTCGAAACCTATCCGCGCACAACACCTTCGGACAAGGTGATGTTGCAGATCGCCACCGACCTGGGCGTCGCCGACTCCTTTCACGCCACCCCCGTCGGGGTGTGTTTCAGCGACGCGGAAGGCCTGGCCGCGCCGGGTGCGCCGGTGGGTGACCCCTATTTCGGTGGTGCCGGCCCGAACCGCAACGCCTGCCTGCACTGCGGCGAGTGCATGACCGGCTGCCGGCACAATGCCAAGAACACGCTGGTCAAGAACTACCTGTACCTGGCCGAAAAACTCGGCGCGACAATCCATCCGCTGACCACCGTGGTCGATGTCCGGCCACGCGGCGACGGCGGCTACGACGTGATAACCCGTCGCACCGGGAGCAAGATCCGCCGCCGGCGCCGGACGTTCACCGCCGAGCAGGTGGTGTTCTCGGCGGCCGCGCTCGGCACCCAGCGCCTGCTGCACCGGCTGCGCGACGGCGGCAGCCTCCCGCGCATCTCGCCGCGACTGGGGGAGTTGTCGCGCACCAACTCCGAGGCCATTCTGGCGGTGCGGGCGCGCCGTGACGATGTCGACTACTCCGAGGGAGTCGCCATCACGTCGTCGATCCACCCGGACGAGCACACCCACGTCGAACCCTGTCGTTACGGTCACGACTCCAACCTGATGGGGCTGATGGGCACGGTCCTCGTCGATGGACTGGACGGTGTCGGAAGACGGCGTGGCCGCTGGCGGACCGGGATGAAAGAGCTTGTGCGCCAACGCCAGGACCTGCGCCGGCTGCTCAACCCGCGCCGCTGGTCGCAACAGACCATCCCGCTGCTGGTGATGCAGACTCACGACAACTCGCTCACCACCTTCACCAGGCGTGGGCTGTTCGGTCGGCGCATGGTGACCCGGCAAGGCGTGGGCGAGCCGAACCCGACCTGGATACCCGTCGGCCACGAGGTCGCCCGCCGGGCGGCCGAGCACACCGACGGCATCGCCGGCGGGGCCTGGGCGGATCTGGCGGACATTCCGATGACGGGTCACTTCATCGGCGGCTGTGTCATCGGCGAGACCGCGGCAGACGGTGTCGTGGACCCCTACCACCGCATGCACGGGCACCCCGGTTTGCACGTCATCGACGGCTCGACCATCACCGCGAACCTGGGCGTGAATCCGTCGCTCACCATCACCGCGCTGGCCGAGCGCGCCGCGTCGCTGTGGCCGAACAAGGGCGAGCGGGATCCGCGCCCGCCCCTGGGCTCGTCCTACGTCCGCGTCGATCCGGTGCCGCCGGTCAGCCCGGCGGTTCCGGCGAGTGCGCCGGGGGCACTGCGGGGCAACCGGGACTACGCTCGATAGATGCTCGCAGCGTTCGGATTCGAAACCCTGGGTGTGGTCGTCGGCGACATGTACTTCGTCGACCCGTCCCCGATGACAGGTCAGGAAACCCCGGAACGGGGAGTGCGGCTCGAACTCCGTCTGGTCGACCGGGCCGATCCGCAGGGCTCGATCTACGCCGGCATCCCGATCACGTTCACCCGGCCGGTATGGCGGGTGGACCTGTTCGGATCCACCGAGAGCCCGCCGGGCACCCTGGACCGCGCCCATCACCACCCCCGGTTCGACGGATGGGAGCCCGGGCGGCGGCACTTCGTCCCTGAGCTTTCCGCCGATCCGGTGTCGTGGCTGGCCGGTCAACTGGCCGATCCGGCCGCGGTGCTGGAGCGGGCCGGCGTCGACGCCTCCGACGTCACCGAAGCCGACCTGACCGGGCTCGCCGCAACGGCGCCCGAGATCGTCGCCACCGTCAAGCGGATGCTCGACGGGGTGCGCGAGGGCCAGTTGGCCCCGTCACCTCCCGAGCCGGTGGCCGCGGCCCGCACCGGCTGGCTCTGAGTACGTGGGTCCCGTCATCATCGAGTGCGCCATCAACGGCGCAACTCCGAAGTCGGCCAATCCCCATGTGCCCGTTGATCCTTCGGAGATCACCGCCGACGCGCTGGCCTGCATCGAGGCCGGTGCGGCGATCATCCACAACCACATCGACCGCTACGGCGTGAGTGTGGAGGAGGCCGCCGAGCGTTATCTGCAAGCGTGGCGGCCCGTCCTCGCGGCCCGGCCCGACGCGCTGCTCTACCCAACGATCCACTTCGGCGAGGGCTTTTCCATCTCGTATGAACACCTTCTTCCGCTCGCCGCGGCCGGGCTGCGTGTCGGGCTGGCCGATCCCGGGTCGGTCAACCTCGGCGGCACCGACGCCGATGGCGTTCCCACCGGAAATCTGGTCTACAGCAACTCCTTTGACACCATCAGCCGCGCGTTCGAGATCTGCCACCAAGCCGGACTGGGTCCCAGTCTGGCCATCTACGAACCCGGCTTCCTGCGGACCACCCTCGCCTGGTGGCGAGCGGGGAGGTTGCCGCAGGGCGCGATGATCAAGCTCTACTTCTCCACCGAACTGGGCTACCTGGGAGCGCCGTTCGGGCTGCCCCCGACCGAGCGTGCACTTGAGGCGTATCTGGAACTGCTTGCGGGGTGTGACATTCCGTGGGCAGTCTCCGTCGTCGGAGGTGACCTGTGCGCCAGCCCGCTGGCCAGGCTCGCGCTCGAGCGCGGCGGGCACCTGCACCTGGGACTGGAGTTCTACCGGGGTGACCGCACCCCGACCAACGTGGAACTCGTGAACGAGGCCGTGGAGCTCTGCGAACAAGCCGGACGTGCCGTGGCCACTGCTGAGGAGGCCGCGCAGATACTCGGATTGCCACGGCTGCGGTAGCTGACCCGGTGGCAGCGAGACTCCTCGAGCTGGGTTGCGGCCCAGTGCTTGTCGACGACGACGGCACTCTTGTCAGGGCCCGCGGCATCCCCTATGCGACCGCCGGGCGATTCGCCGCGCCGGTGCCCGCGCCGCGGCACCGGGATGTGCTGGACGCGACCCGGCGCGGTGCGGCATGCCCGCAGTTGCCGTCGCGGTTGGACTTCGTCAATGGGCCGATAGCCGACGATCTGGCGAAAAGCGAGCACTGTCAGGTGCTTTCGGTCACCGCGCCTCGTGACGCCCAGGGGTTGCCGGTGATGGTGTGGTTCCACGGCGGCGCGTACATGTCGGGCAGCGGTGAGGCGCCCAAGTACGACCCCGACGCGCTGGTCAGGGAAGGCCGGGTCGTCGTCGTCAACGTCAGCTACCGTCTGGGCATCTTCGGATACCTCAGCCCCGACGGGGCAGCCAATCTGGGGCTGCGGGATCAGATTCTGGCGTTGCGGTGGACCCAGCAGTACATCGCGGCGTTCGGCGGCGACCCGTCGCGTGTGACGATCTTCGGTCAATCGGCAGGCGGAGATTCGGTGCTGTCGCTGATGCTCAGCAGCCAGACCGCGGGTCTGTTCACCCGCGCAATCCTGCAAAGCGCGCCACTCGGCCTGCGCAAGGGCAGGCAGGCGATGACGGCTGCCATGCGGGAGGCGGTGCTTGCCGCCCTCGCCGGTGTCGCACCCGGCGAGGCCACCGTCGAACAGCTGCTCGACGCCCAGAATGCCGCCGTGACAACCGCACAGCGATTCGGCATGCTCGGCGGTTTCCCGTTCGCGCCGATCGCCGGTACCGACCCGCTGCCGTCCGCGCGCGACGAAAGCCGGGTACTCGCCGAGGCGGCAGGCCGGGTCGAGCTCCTCGTCGGCTACACCCGCAATGATGCCGACGCCTTCGTCGCGATGGACTCCCGAGGCCGGCGACTCGCGCGTCTGGGTCTACCGGGCCGGGTCATCGCACGAATAGTGGGCGACGTTCTGACGAGGCGAATATTCGGCGCGCCGGCGCGTGAGCTCGCCAAGTTCTGGACATCGAACGGCGGTGCGGCCGCGACCTTCCGGGTGGACTGGGCACCGCCGGGCGCACCGCTTCGCGCCTGTCACTGCATCGAATTGCCGCTCCTGTTCGGCACACCGGAGTGCTGGGCCGACGCGCCGATGCTCGGTCCCGGGCCTGACCCGATCGACATCGAACTGGGTCGCAAGGTACGGGGTTACTGGGCTGCCTTCGCCCACCACGGCGTCGCCGGGCTAGGTTGTTCCTCGCTCAGAATCTGAGGTGACCTTCTCGGCCAACGCCGCCAGCTTGGCGTCGAGTTGCTCTGCGGCGCTGAGCAACTCCGGATTCGGCTCGACGACCATCAGCGACGACGGTTTGACGTAGGTCAGACTGCTGCCGTCCGGCTCGTCCAGGATCAGCAGTTCGACCGGGGCGAACAGGCCCGCGGTCACGTCGTGGCGCAGCATGGTGATCGCAATCAGGGGATTGCCGAGAATGACCCGCAGCGCCCGGCGTTCGATGCCCGCATTTGGCAGCCAGGTGCCATGATCGATCAGCGCGAAGAGCATGAAACCGCTTGGTCCGACGTGCTTTTCGACGGTGGCCCGATAGGTGTCCCAGTCGTCGCACGGTTGGGTGACCGCGGCGATGGGGACCGGTTGCCGGCCGATGTCGGCCAGCAACGCGGCAACCACCTCGTCGTAACTCTTGCTGCTGTCGTAGCGCACCCGCACGCCGTCGAACTGGATTTCGCGTGTCATCGGCCCAGGCGCTCGACGATAGTGGCGTTGGCCATGCCGCCGCCCTCGCACATCGTCTGCAGCGCGTAACGTCCGCCACGCTGCTCCAAAGCATTGACCATGGTGGTCATGATGCGGGCGCCGCTGGCGCCCAGCGGGTGGCCGATCGCGATGGCGCCGCCGTTGACGTTGGTCCGCTCGAGGATGCCAGTCTGGTCCCCGTCGACGTCTTTCGCCCACGCCAGGACAACCGGCGCGAACGCCTCGTTGACCTCGAACAGATCGATGTCGGCCAGCGTCAGTCCGGCACGCTGCAGCACTCGTTCGGTGGCGGGTATGACCCCGGTCAGCATGTAGAGCGGGTCGGAGCCCACCGCGGTGGCGGTGTGGATGCGGGCCAGCGGCTTCAGGCCCAGCTTCGCCGCCACCTCGCTGCTGGTGATCATCACCGCGGCGCTGCCGTCGGACAGCGGCGAGGAATTGCCCGGCGTGATCTGCCAGGTGATCTGCGGGAACCGGGCCGCCGTGGCTTCGCTGTAGAACGCCGGCTTCAACCCGGCCAGCGTGTCGACTGTCGTGCCCGGGCGGATGATCTCGTCGGTGGACAGCCCGGCGATCGGGATGAGTTCGTTGTCGAACAATCCGTCCTTGGTGGCACGGGCGGCCTTCTCGTGGCTGGCCGTGGAGAACTCGTCGAGTTGGGCGCGCGAGAAGCCCCACTTCGCGGCGATCAGCTCCGCGCTGATGCCCTGTGGGACGAGTCCGTCTGGGTAGCGCCGCGTCATGTCCTCGCCGAACGGGTTGCTGCCCGGCAACACCGAGGTGCCCATCGGTACCCGGCTCATCGACTCCACGCCGGCGGCGATGACGATGTCGTAGGCGCCCGCGATCACGCCCTGGGCGGCAAAGCTGATCGCCTGCTGGCTGCTGCCGCACTGCCGGTCGACCGTGGTTCCGGGCACCGACTCCGGAAAACCGGCTCCCAGCAACGCATTACGGGCGATGTTGACGGCCTGGTCGCCGACCTGGGTGACGGCGCCGGCGATGACGTCGTCGATCCGGGCCGGGTCCACGCCGGTACGGGCCACCACCTCGCGCAGGCTGTGTGCCAGCAGGTCGGCCGGCAGCACGTCGTGCAACGCACCGTTGGCCTTGCCTTTGCCGACGGGGGTGCGAACAGCGCCGACGATTACGGCGTCACGGGTCATGGCTCCTCCTTGAGTCCAGCAGCTGAGTATGTTCTGCTATATCCAGCTATAACACCTAGGTATAGTGAAAGCAACCCAGGTCGGGAGGTGATGTGCGTGACAATGCTGCAGGGCAGGCTGGCCGATCGGGATGCGTGGTCGGCGGTCGGGGAGTGCGCGATTGAGAAGACCATGGCCGTGGTCGGCACCAAGTCCGCGATGCTGATCATGCGCGAGGCCTACTACGGCACCACCCGGTTCGACGACTTCGCCCGCCGGGTGGGCATCACCAAGGCGGCAACCTCGGCGCGGCTGGCCGAGCTCGTCGACCTGGGGCTGCTGGAGCGCCGGCCCTACCGGGAGCCCGGGCAGCGCAGCCGCGACGAGTATGTGCTCACCGAGTCCGGCATCGAGTTCATGCCGGTGGTGTGGTCGATGTTCCAGTGGGGGCAGCGGCATCTGCCGGGGCGCCATCGGCTCAGGCTGGAACACCTGGGTTGCGGCGCCGCAGCCGAAGTCCAGATACGTTGCGCTGAAGGGCATCTCGTGCCGGCGGACGAGCTGGGTATGCGGGTGGTCAAGTCTCCCTGAGGGTGGCCAGCAGCCGGCGCGCCGCCGCGATGCGACGCGGCGCGGTCCCGGCAAGCGCGTCCAGCGCGCATTCGGGGTCGGCCGGTGGGCCCATGTGGCCGCAGCCGCGCGGGCAGTCTTCGATGGCGTCGGAGAGATCGGAGAACGCCTTCATCACGTCGTCCGGCTGAATATGCGCCAGCCCGAACGAGCGGATGCCGGGCGTGTCGATCACCCAGCCGCCGTTCGCCAGCGGGAGCGCGACCGACTGCGTGGAGGTGTGCCGGCCACGGCCGATGTCGGTGACCTCACCGACCGCCCGGTCCGCAGCGGGCACCAGGCGGTTGACCAAGGTCGACTTGCCCACCCCGGAATGTCCCAGCAGTACCGTGATCTTGTCGTCGAGCAGGTCGGCCACTGCCAGTAGCGGATCGTCGACGCCCGCGGCCACCACCGTGAGGTCCAGGTCGACGAACTGCTCGGCGAACGGTTCAGGCGGCGCCAGGTCGGTCTTGGTCAGACACAGGATGGGCCGCAGGCCGCCGGCGTACGCGGCGATCAGCGCGCGGTCCACCAGACCGCTGCGCGGCGGCGGGTCGGCCAGGGCCACCACCATCAGCAGCTGATCGGCATTGGCGACCACCACCCGTTCGGTCGGGTCGGTGTCATCGGCGGTGCGCCGCAACACCGTTCGTCGGGGACCGCGACGGACGATGCGGGCCAGGGTGTCGGTTCGCCCGGACAGGTCACCGACGATGTCCACGTCGTCGCCCACAACGATCGGGGTGCGACCCAGTTCGCGGGCCCGCATGGCGACGACGCGGCGCTCGGGGTCCCCGCCCAGGACACATCCCCAGCGGCCGCGGTCGACACTGACCACCATGGCGGACTCGGCGTCGGCGTGCTGCGGACGAGTCTTGGTCCGGGGCCGCGATCCCTTGCCGGATCGGACCTTGACGTCGGATTCGTCGTAGTCGCCAGGCCTCAAGCGTTAGAACCCACCATGTCGCCCCACAGTTGCGGGAATTCGGGCAGCGTCTTGGTGGTCGCGGCGATGTCGTCGACTTCGACGCCGGGAACCCGCAACCCGACGATGGCGCCCGCCATCGCCATCCGGTGATCGGCGTAGGCGTGCCAGAGGCCCGCCCGCAGCGGCGTCGCGGTGATCACCAGTCCGTCTTCGGTTTCCCGGCAGTCGCCGCCGAGGCGGTTGATCTCGGTGCTCAGTGCGGCCAACCGGTCGGTCTCGTGGCCGCGCAGGTGCGCGATACCGCTCAGCCGGGAGGTGGCGCCCGTCGCTGCCAGGGCCGCCAGCGCCGCCACCGTCGGTGTCAGCTCGCCCACGTCGCGCAGGTCGACGTCGAAGCCGTCGTAGTCCGCCGCGCCCCGTACCTCCAGGATCGAATCACCCTGTGTGACGACAGCACCCGTCTTGTTCAGCACGTCCATGATGTGTGCGGCAGGCTGCACGCTGTGCTGCGGCCAGCCGGTGATGCGTACGGTGCCGCCGGTCACCACCGCCGCGGCGAGGAATGCGACCGCGTTGGTCAGGTCGGGTTCGACCTCCCAGTGCCGTGCCGCGACGGTGCCGGGCAGCACCTGCCAGCGGTTGGGCTGCGCGTCGTCGACGACCACACCGGCCTGCCGCAGCATGGCCACCGTCATGGCGATGTGCGGTGCCGACGGCAGCGACGCACCGGTGTGCTGCACCGTCAGGCCCTCGGTGAAGGACGCGCCGGACAGCAGCAGGCCTGAGACGAACTGCGAGGACGCCGAGGCGTCGATGGCCACGGTGCCACCCGCCACCGCGCCGTTGCCCTGCACCCGGAACGGCAATCCCGAGCCGTCCACCGGCACGCCCAGTCCGCGCAGCGCGTCGAGCAGCGGGGCGATCGGCCGGGCGCGCGCCTGCTCGTCGCCGTCGAAGGTGACCGCGCCGGCGCTCAGCGCGGCCAGTGGTGGCACGAAGCGCAGGACGGTGCCGGCCAGCCCGCAGTCCACCCGGGCATCGGGGGCGGGGTCGATGCGGCCGCTGACCGTCAGGCCGGACCCGGCGCCCTCGACATGCAGGCCCAGCGTCTGCAGCGCGCCGATCATCAGGTCGGTGTCGCGGCTGCGCAGGGCGCCGGTGATGGTGGAGGTGCCCCGGCCCTGCGCGGCCGCCAGCGCAGCCAGGATCAGGGTGCGGTTGGTCTGGGATTTCGAGCCTGGAACGGTGACGGTGGCGTGCACCGGCGCCGTCGTGGAGGGGGCCTGCCATGCGCTCACCGGTCCATCATTCCGTGTCAGCCATGTCTGCCACCATTGGAGATATGTGTGGACGTTTTGCAGTCACCACCGATCCGGCCCTGCTGGCCGAGAAGATCAAGGCAATCGACGAGGCCACGGGCACCGACGAACGGGCATCCGAGCCCAACTACAACGTGGCGCCCACCACCACGATCGCGACGGTGGTGACCCGCCATGACGAGCCGGACGACCAGGCCACCCGCCGGGTGCGGCTGATGCGGTGGGGCCTGTTGCCGCCCTGGGTCAAGGCGGGTCCGGATGGCGCGCCGGAGAACAAGGGCCCGCTGCTGATCAACGCCCGTGCCGACAAGGTCGCCACGTCGCCCGCCTTCCGGGCTTCGGCCAAGAGCAAACGGTGCCTGGTGCCCATGGACGGCTACTACGAATGGCGCGCGAATCCCGACGGGGGCACGGCCAAGAAAGCGGGCAAGACGCCGTTTTTCATGTATCGCAGCGATGGCGAACCGCTGTTCGCCGCCGGGTTGTGGTCGGTGTGGAAGGCGGACAAAGAAGCCAAGCCGCTGCTGAGTTGCACCATCATCACCACCGACGCCGTGGGCGAGCTGGCCGAAATTCACGACCGCATGCCGCTGATGCTCGGCGAGGGCGACTGGGATGCCTGGTTGAATCCGGATGCGCCGCTGGATCCCGAGTTGCTGGCCCGTCCACCGGATGTGCACGACATCGAGCTGCGCGAGGTATCGAAGCTGGTCAACAACATCCGCAACAACGGACCGGAGCTGTTGGAGCCGGCAGAGCCGGAGCCCGGGCAGATGACGCTCTTGTAGTCGGTCAGCGCTGAATCGACTGCCCGAGCAGCCCCACGATCGTCGCAACGGACGCCTCGAGGGCGCGGATGCGCTGATTGGAATCGTCGGCCGTCGATCGCATCTCGCTGATATTCGACCGCAGCACATCGGCCAGCAATCGCTGAGTGTCGCCGAACGCCTTGATCGCTTCGGTCATCGAGCGATAGTCGGCCTGCGTTCGTTCCACCGCGGCGACCCGCGCACTGAGATTTGCTAGGACGCTGTCGAGGTCTTCTGGCGTGGGCATGGTCGGCATCGTAAGTGGTTTCGCGACAGGTCGATCGGGTTTTTACCCGAGCCGCGAGGGTGAATCCGGTGACTCATTGCCCAACTGACGCCAGGGCGGGTCGGCGCACGTATGCCGCCCAGGTCAGCAGCCCGGCAGCGGCGTAGTAGCACATGAAGATCCAGAACGCGCAGGTTTCGGAGCCGGTGCTGAGGTAGGACTGCCGCAGAGCGAGGTTGATGCCCACGCCACCCAGTGAGCCGAGCCCCGCGACGAAGCCGATTACCACTCCCGAGATGACACGTGGTGAGGGATGTCCGGCAGCATCGAGTTCCGCGGAGTTGCTGGAGGCCTCGAAAAGTGTCGGAATCATCTTGTAGACCGAACCGTTGCCGAGGCCGGCAAGAATGAACAAGGCGATGAAGCCGCCGATGTAGCCGACCATCGTGGCTCCGGAGTCGCCGCCGGACTGGTCGTCGAGAGTGCTCATGATGAGCACCACACCGGTGGCGGGCACCATGGCGGTGAACACCGCGAGGGTGACGCGGCTCCCGCCGCACCGGTCAGCAAGCCGGCCCCCGTAAATTCTGGCTGCCGCCGCCACCAGCGGTCCGATAAAGCTCAGCGCCGCGGCGTGCAGCGACGCCTGCCCGGCACTCTCTCCGTCGGCACGGAACTCCATATGCATGATCTGGCCGAACGCAAATGCGAAGCCGATGAACGAGCCGAAGGTGCCGAGATAGAGCAGGGCGAGAAACCAGGTGTTCCGGTTGGACAGGATGGACGGCAGGATCCTTGCGAGGTGAGGCGCCTGGATCCGGTGTTGCTCCAGGTCATTCATGAACAGCGTCCCCGCGAGTCCGGTCACCGCCAGGAGCACGAGGTACACCGCGCAAACCCAGTATGGCTGCCGGTCTCCGGCAAGCGCGATGACCAGCAGCCCCACCATCTGGATTCCGGCGACACCGAGGTTGCCGAGCCCCCCGGTCAACCCCAGCGCCCGCCCCTTGAGTCGGTGCGGATAGAAGGCGTTCGCATTGGACATCGACGCCGCGAAATTTCCGCCGCCCAACCCGCTGAGGCCTGCGCACACCAGGTAGGGCCACAACGGCAGCCCCGGATGGTCCAGCAGCACCATCGCTCCGACCGTGGGAATGATCAGCACCCAAGCGGAGAAGACCGTCCACACACGAGCTCCGAAGATCGGAGTGCCCAGCGCATAGGGAATGCGCAGGCACGCTCCGACCAGCGTGGCGGTGGAACTGAGCAGGAGCTTGTCGGCCGCAGAAAATCCGTATACGTCCTCGGGCATGAACAGCGCCATCACCGCCCACAAAGACCATATCGAGTAGCCGAGGTGCACCGTCATCACCGAACAGATCAGATTGCGCCGCGCAATGACGTTGTTGCCCCCTTCCCAGGCGGTCAGATCCTCGGGATCCCAATGTGCAATATGACGCGAGCGTCGCATCGGGCTTCGAACCCTCTCCCAGTGCGGTCGCGAGCCGATGGCTCTCTCTGTGGGGCAGCCCGGGTTCGATGGTGATTCCCCGTCTTGGCTCAGGACCTGCTGTTCCATCACAATCCTCGAATTCCCCGCTGGTGTAACGGCATCGAGAAACCAGGTTGCCAGGCCGGTGGCGTCATGACGCAGATTTCGAGGCTGCAAACTGCTGGGCAATACCTGAAGAGTTGCTGAAGGGAGGGGGCGGTAAAGTCGCGCGCTCCGCAGCAAATGAATGAAATACGTTGTGCAGCTGCAATTTTGAATATGCGCTTGCTCTGGACGTGGTACTGCCATTCATCAGACTTCGGCAGCCATGCGGTCACAACTCATTCGTGTGGGGTCACAACTGCCAATCTCTACTGAAATCGATTCCGGCGGGGCAGGATTGAAGTCATGGCCCTGATGAAGGAGCGCGCCGGGCCATTGAGCTCCGGGAGACTGGAAAACTCTGCTTCAGAAGCGCATTCATAACGGGGGCGACGGAATGAGTCGGCTGTGAACGATCGCAATGAGGTCCGGCTGCGTGAGCTGGCCGACCGGGGGGCGGCGGAGCTGGCCGGTGCCGGCGCTGCCGATCTGTTGCGCTGGACGGACGAGACCTTCGGCGGTGCAACGGAAGTCGATGGGCAGTCTTCGTGCGACTACGTCGTCGCCTCGAACATGCAGGACGCCGTGCTGATCGATCACGCCGTCAAGGTCCGCCCAGGAGTTCCGGTCATATTCCTGGACACCGGTTACCACTTCGCGGAAACCATAGGCAGTCGTGATGCGATCGATGCCCGCTACGACATCGGGCTCCTGAACATCACGCCCGCGCACACCGTGGCCGAGCAGGACGAGTTGATGGGTAGCGATCTGTTCGCCCGCGACCCCAACGAATGCTGTCGGCTGCGCAAGGTTGTCCCGTTGGCCAGGGCGCTGCGCGGATTCTCCGCGTGGGTGAGCGGGCTGCGCCGGGTGGAGGCGCCGTCTCGCGCCAACGCCCCGCTGATCTCCTTTGATGAGGTATTTCACCTGGTGAAGGTCAATCCGCTGGCTGCATGGACCGAACAGGATGTCCAGAACTACATCGCCGAGAACAATGTATGGGTGAACCCGCTGGTGGATGAGGGCTATTTGTCCATCGGCTGCGAGCCGTGCACCGCCAGGCCGGCGGTGGGGGCCGATCCCCGCAGCGGGCGCTGGCAGGGACGAAGCAAGACCGAATGCGGTTTGCACCTTTCCTAAGCTCGCACCGTGCACCGGCAGGAGTCGCCTGCTAGGTCCTTTCCAGAGTCAGCTCGTCAGCTGATGCCGGTTGCTCACAACGGAGGCTACTGATGTGGCGCAGCAGCGTCCGTATGGCGCCGGCGGGGGGAGTCCGTCCGCCCACCCAGACCGCACGAAGTTGCCGTCCCAGATCGAGTTCGGGCACGGCAATGGCACGCAATCGGCCCACCGCGAGATCGTCGCCCACGGCCAGCCGGCTCATAGCCGCCGGTCCCGCACCGGCCAGGACGGCAGCACGAACCGCTGCTGCCGAGGATAGTTCGAGCACCGGCGGCGGCTGCCGCAGGTTGTCGCCGAGCACATGAAGCAGCGCCACAGTGAGTGAATCGCGGATACCGGAATGGGGTTCGCGGCAAACCAGCGGTGTCTGGGCCAACTCGAGGGCGCTGATGACCGGTGATCGCCGAGCCCATTTGTGGCTCGGCGGCACTACCACGACCAGTTCGTCGTGTCCCACCACGCAGCTACCCAATCCCGTTAATGGACCTGGCTTTTCGACGAAGCCAAGATCGACGGCGCCGTGCCGGACCGCCGCGATGGCCTGCTCGCTGGTGGTGGCGGTCAGAATCACCTGTGGGGCGGCGTCGCCATGACTGTTGGCGGCCTGCAGAGACAGCAGCCACTGGGGCATGAGGTGCTCGGCTATCGTCTGGCTGGCCGCCACCTTGATCCGCTGGCGACGCCCTTCGCGGAGGGAGCCGAGGCCGGCGTCGATGTCGCGGGCGACGTCGAGCAGGCGGGCGGCCCACTCGGCGACGACGACTCCTGCGGGTGTGAGATCCGAGCCACGCGTCGTCCGAACGGCTAAGGCCACGCCTGCTTGGGCTTCCATCGACGCAAGGCGTCTGGATACTCCCTGCTGGGTCATTCCTAGTTCACGGGCAGCTCCACCAAGACTGCCGGTCTCCGCGATCGCCAACAGAACTTCGAACGAGGCGAGTTCGGGCATATAGGAACTTAACGCCATGTTTCCACGAAATCACAATTAGCTTGTAATGAGCTGGCAAGACGCTGCGCTTTATCGCAGCGCATCCGCTGACCTGTTCCTGGATGGCCATTCGTTATGCGGCGCACCCGAACTGACACAACCTAACCGTGTGACTTCACAACATCAGACCCTCTACTGCCGCCCGATTCTTCGCGGAAGAATCGGAGCCATGATCGGCACAGGGACGCGCCGATTCTGTTGCGGTGTGACGCTATTTCTCCTTGGCCGCTATCGGCCGCCGCGAAGGCGTTGAGCCCGCAACAGACCTGCCGAACTTGCCGTTCAGCAATAAGTGGGGAGGAACATTAGTGACATACGTGATAGCTGAACCCTGCGTCGACATCAAAGACAAGGCATGCGTGGAGGAATGCCCTGTCGACTGCATATACGAGGGCCTCCGGATGCTTTACATCCACCCTGACGAGTGCGTTGACTGCGGTGCCTGCGAACCGGTATGCCCGGTCGAGTCCATCAGTTACGAAGAAGATTTGCCCGCCGAGTTCAGTCAGTACCTTCAGATCAACGCTGCTTTTTTTGCGGACCTCGGATCGCCGGGCGGTGCGGCGAAAGTCGGAGTGACCGAAGACGATCCCGACGCCGTCAAGAGCCTGCGCTCCGGCTCAACTCACCAGGGCTAGGGATGGATTTCGGGAGGCAGGCGCCGGAGATCAATTCCGGCCGAATGCATTCCGGTCCCGGATCGGAATCATTGTTGCAGGCCGCCGATGCCTGGGACCGGCTGGCGGCGAATCTCTCGGAGACGGTGGCATATTGCCGTGAGGCGACCGCGACGCTCGCAGAGGAATGGAAAGGCGCCGCGGCGATCGCGATGCGCGACGCCGCCACACCGTACCTGAGGTGGCTCGCACTCACCGCGACCCAAGCCGAGCAGGCGGCTACCCGGGCCTCGGCGGCGGCGAGCGCCCACGAGTCGGCCTTCGCGGCCTTGGTTCACCCGGACGACATCAGCGCGAACCGCGCGCATCGGCTTTCCTTGTCCGCGACCAATTGCCTGGGCCAAACGAGTCCGGCGATCGCGGAGATCGACGCGGCGTACGAGCAGATGTGGACGACAAACGCCAATGCAATGTATGCCTACGCCCGTGCGTCGGCCGAAGCCGCGGTATTGACTCCGTTCACTCCGCCGCCCGGTGGGACGCCCGTGTCGACAGCACAAGGCGGTGCCTCCTGCCCGCCTTCTCGCGCCTGGGCGCTGCGGGTAGGCCCGGAGATCATCTCGGCTGGGTGCCAGGTGATCGCGACGATTCCCGATGCGCTGCGTGCGCTCTGCCGTTCGCCACTGGCTTCCTTCGACGTGACTCTGTCGCCGATCACAGCCTCTCTGTCCAGGCTGGCGTCCCTGAGCGCCCCGTCCGACTTCGCGATCTTCTATCTGAATGGACTCAACAAGGCGGCGGCATTGGCTTGCCTCTCACCGGGCCCCGGGAGTGCGGGCGACTGCGCCGCCGCTCTCGGTCGGGGAAAACCCCTGGGGCGCCTGACTGTACCGCCGATTTGGATCACGGAGACCGCCGCCCCTGCCGCGGAGCCACTGCCGCGGGGCTGGGTCTGCGAGCCGATCCATCTGGTCCACGTCGCGGATCCGCAGCTCGCTCGGCCCGCCGGCGGGTGGCACACGACAACAACGGAACACGGTGACTGAATCCGGTTTTGGCGGAGAACAGGGGGATCAGGTGTTCGACTTCGGTGCGTTGCCGCCCGAAATCAACTCCGGCCGGATGTATTCCGGGCCGGGAGCAGAGCCGATGGTGCTGGCCGCGGCGGCCTGGGACGAACTGGCCGCAGAATTGGACACCGCAGCGGCCGGCTACAGCTCCAAACTCTCGGAGCTGAACAGCGCCCCGTGGGTTGGGCCCGCGTCGGCTGCGATGATGTCTGCGGTCGCCCCGTATGTCAGCTGGCTCGGTGCGGCGGCGGCGCTGGCCGAACAGACTGCCAGTCAGGCGCGGCTGGCCGCCGGTGCCTTCGAGGCAGCGTTTGCGATGACGGTGCCTCCAAATATAGTGGCAGCCAACCGAATTCTGCTGATGACGCTGATCGAGACGAACTTCTTCGGCCAGAATACTCCGGCGATCGCGGCCACCGAGGCCCAGTACATGGAGATGTGGGCCCAAGATGCCGCCGCCATGTACGGTTACGCGTCCGCGTCGGCGACCGCCCGGGACCTGACTCCGTTCACATCGCCGCCGAATACGATGGCCCCCAATGCAATTGGGGGTCAGAACGTCGCGGTTGCGCAGGCCGTCGCGACGCCGGCCGGGAACTCCGCCCAGATGGTCGCGTCGACGGGTTCGGCGACCACCGCGCCCCAGTCGTTGCAGCAGCTTCTCACGGATTTCATGACAAACCCATCGGCGTTGCCGTGGCCGTTGAACGAGATACCCACCGCGTGGAATACCTCCGGCATCAACCAGGCCACGTACTACACGTGGTTCCACAACCTCTTGCAGATTTATAACGCCTACGGAACGGGCTACCACGGCTACAACCTCGACCAGACTTTGACGTTCGGACCCGGGGGAACCACGGCCGGAGGTGGCGGCGCCTGGTACCCGACGCCACAGTTCGCCCATCTGGGGTCCGGTGGCGCCGCGTCGGCGAGTGCGGGTCAGGCAGGCAAGGTCGGGACGCTGTCGGTTCCGCCGAACTGGGCCTCTTGGTCGCCAGCAGCCAATCCGTCCGTCGTCGCGAAAGATGTTTCCCTCCAAACCACTTCGACATCGGGAACGGGCAACACCGTGCTCGGTGGGATGCCTACCGGGGCCGGAGGACGACGAACCGCAGGCTATGTCCACAAGTACGGGCTGCGCTACAAGGTGGTAACCCGCCCGCCGTCGGCCGGATGAAGCGACCAGGAACAGATAAGGGGTCAACATGCTGGATTTTGGAGCTATACCGCCGGAGATCAACTCGGCGTTGATGTATTCGGGCCCGGGGTCAGGCCCACTGATGAGTGCGGCAGCGGCCTGGAGTGCGCTTGCAGCAGAACTCAATTCGGCTGCAAGCGGGTATGACAAGGTGCTGGCCACACTGAGCGGGGAAGAGTGGCTGGGGCCGGCGTCGGCACTGATGGCACGGGCCGCCATACCCTACCTGGCCTGGCTGAGCACGACCGCGGAGCAAGCCGAACAAGCGGCCACACAGGCCCGACTGGCCGCGGCGGCGTACGAGACCGCGATCGCTGCGACGGTGCCCTCGCCGCTGGTGGCGGCCAATCGTGTTGAGCTGACGCAGTTGCTGAACACCAACCTGCTGGGCCAGAACGCCAGTGCCATCGCAGCCAACGAGGCGCAGTACGGCCAGATGTGGGCACAGGACGCCACCGCCATGTACGGATACGCGGGTCAGTCCGCGGCAGCGACCAGGCTGGCGCCCTTCACCGCGGCACCTCAGATCGCCAACCCGGCCGCCCAGGCACTGCAAGCCACCGCCGTTACCAGCGGAGTCGGCTCAGCGGGTACCGCGCAGTCCACGCTGACTCAATTGATCAACGGATTGCCGAATCAGCTGCAGAGTCTGGCGTCGCCCCTTTCGTCGATCCAGTCCAATCCGGTGCTCACCGAGATCTGGTTCCTGTTGAGCGGGCAGAACACGCTGCCCAACAACCTCGGCACCCTGGTTACCGGCTATAACAGCTACTCCGCCCTCTGGTACAACACCGAAGGCTTGCCGTACTTCAGCGTCGGTATGGCCAACTTCGGGGTGCAGATTGCCAAGACCACGGGAGCGATCGGCGGCGCGGCGCCGGATGCCGCGGCCGCCGTTCCCAAGGGTCTGGGAGGTCTGGGCGGAATGCTTAGCGGTGGCGGTGGGCCGACGTCGGCCGGACTGGGTAACGCCGCGTCTATCGGAAAATTGTCGGTCCCCCCGACTTGGGCCGGGGCGAACCCGGTGACCGGACATTCGGGGCCGCTCGTGGTGGAGAACCTCGCACCCGCCTCGTCCGACGCCGCAGGGCCCGGCAACCTGCTCGGCGGCATGCCGCTGGCCGGCCCGGGGATGGGTCAGGGCGGCGCAAGTCCCAAATACGGCGTCCGTCCCACGGTCATGACCCGCCCACCGTTCGCCGGTTAGCGCTCAGCTCCAACTCAGCGGCAGCGCCTTGAGGGCAAAGGAGTTCGACGGGAATTCGATCTCGGGAGTGTAGTTCTGCGGCAGTTCGAAGTCGGGGATCTGGCGCAGCCACTCAGCGATGATCACGCTCAGCTCGATCCGCGCCAGGTGGGAACCCAGGCAGCGGTGCGGCCCGCCGCCGAATCCCCAGTGGCGGTGCACTTTTCCGTCCATAACCAGCTCATCGGTGGAGATTGCGTCGCTGCCGTCGCGGTTGATCGCCGCAGTGCACAGCCGTACCGGTGTGCCAGGAGGAAGCGTCATGCCGCCCACGTGGACGAAGTCGGTGGTCACCCGCGCCGCCAACGGCGCGGCGGGCTCGAGACGAACGATCTCTTCGATGAAGACCCTGATCTGCTCGGGATCCTCGCGAAGCTCTGCGCGCAGTCCTGGCCTGCGGGCCAATTCGAACAGCGAGAATCCGATGGCCGCTGCCACGGTGTCGAGCCCGGACAGCACCAGAAGATGGCTCATGCCAAGCAGTTCGAGGTCGCTGAGGTCGCCCGGGTCCGCCATGATCTGCGACAACATGTCACGTCCCGGCGTGGTCCGGCGTTGCCGGATGGCGTCGGCGAAATAGGACAGCAACTCCTGTCCTTCCGGCTTGCCGACCACCGCGGCGTCTTTCCAGGCGATCACCCGGTCGCGGTCCCGCACTGGCAGCCCGTAGAGGTCCAGGAAAACCTGGAACGGGTAGAGGCGTGCGAAATCACCCATCGCCTCGCATCCGCCCCGGTCCGCGAGTGCAGCGATCATGTCAGCGGCGTGGCGCTCCATCACCGGCTGGTGCTTCGCCAGGGCGTGGGGACTGAAGAACGGCTGAAGGATCTTGCGGTAGCGAGTGTGCTGTGGTGGGTCGAATGCGGACGGCAGCACCGGCACCGGGCTGCCGGGTGGCTGAAGCGCCAGTTGTGCTGAAAACAGCTTGGCATCGCCTAACGCCGCCAGCACATCCTCACGGCGGGTCAGGTAATACGCGCCGTTCATGAACACCACCGGCCCTGCATCCCGCAACGCCCTCCACCCGACGCCACGGTCCGCGGCCATCGGTAGTCCGGCATGCTGCAGCCGGGGCAAGAAGGCAGGTTCTACTGTGAATTCCATTGTCGGCTCTACTGGTTGGGCAAAATCTCTCGGAAGGTATTCCGTGAGTCCGTCCAAGCACGATGTTATGAGGCGAGACTGGGACATAGATCCCAATGGGCTGTGAATCCGGTCAGGGCCAACACGTCCTAACATGCGTATGTGACCGGCAAGTACACCCACACGTTCGAAGAAATCCAGGACCGGCCCGTCGCGGTGATCGGCGCCGGCACGTTGGGACGCCGCATCGCATTGATGATGGCCAGCCGCGGGGGCACGGTGCGGATCTACGCACGCCGTCCCGAACAGCGGGCCGAGGCAGTCGGGTACGTCACCGACAATCTGCCGAAGCTCCTGCAAGACCGAGGTTTTGGAGAGCCGGGCGCCGCCGTCGGCGCTGCGACGCTGCAGGAGGCGCTGGACGGTGCCTGGCTGGCCATCGAGTCGGTGCCCGAGCGGTTGGACATCAAGATTCCGCTCTGGGGCGAGATCGACGCAGCCGCGCCGCCGGACACCATCTTCGCCACCAACTCGTCGTCGTTCCCGTCGCGGCTGATGGCCGAAAACGTCCGCGACAAAACACGGCTGTGCAACATGCACTTCAATATGCCGCCCCAGTTCAACGCGCTGGAACTGATGTCGAACGGCCAGACCGACCGTGGTCTGCTCGACACGTTGCTGGCCGTGCTTCCCGAATTCGGAGTGCATCCCTTCGAAGCTCGCAAGGAGTGCACCGGGTTTATCTTCAACCGGGTATGGGCCGCTATCAAGCGCGAGTGCCTCGCCGTCGTGGCCGAGGGTGTCGCCCGTCCCGAAGACGTCGACGGCATTTGGAAGGTCAACTTTGGCTTCCCGGTAGGGCCGTTCCAGATGATGGACCTGGTCGGCCTGGACGTGGTGCTCGACATCGAGAACAACTACGCGCAGGAGTTTCCGCATCTGCCCGAGAACGTGCGCGACCTGCTGCACTCGTACGTAGACGCGGGCAAGCTCGGGGTCAAGACGGGCGAGGGGTTCTACAACTACCGGTAGTCAATACAGCCGCTGCTCAACTTCGAACGCAAGACAGAGTTCCGCGACGTCCCTGGGACGTGTGAGTGTCCTGCCGGTCAGCTCCTCGATGCGGCGCAGCCGGTGCCGCACCGTGTTCGGATGGCAATAGATCTGCGCCGCAGTGTCATTCGCCGAGCCGCCGACATCCAGCCACGCCCGGAAGGTATCGATCAGGACTGCTCGTTCCTCGGCCGGCATGGCGTCCAGGCGTCCCAGCACCGACGATCTGATCCGCGTCATGACCTCGGGCGCGCTGACCGCTGCGAGGGCGAGCGGTGTGTCATCGAAAGCGGTGACCAGTTCCGGCGAGTTGCCCCCCGCCGCGAGCCGCGCGTAGCGCAACGCGTCAGCGGTCTCGGGCAGTTCGTGGAACGGCGGACTGATTCCCACCCGTGCTTTGGCGGCCTGCCGGAGCACCTCGACAAGAGCGTCGAGGGTGTGGGCCGGTTCCCGCACATGGACGATGCCGACCTGAAGCTCGGGCAGCAGTCGCCAGGCCGACCGGATGTCACGGGCGGACAGCTTGTTCTCGATGGCCGGCAGACCCAGTTTGCCGATCGCAGGTAGCACCGCGGCCACCACCACGTAGGGGCCCGAGGTGGGCAGCCGTAACAGGTCCGCGGCCTCCCACAGACTCTGCCGGTCGGTCATCCGGCGCGTCAGCAACGCCTCCACCACTGCCGATCTTTCTTCTTCCCGTTCCAGGATCTGCACCGTCAGTTGTTGGCGGTAGGCGTCGCTCATCGCCTGCGTGAACCTCTCCTGCGCGAAGAAGACCCGGGAGGTGGCATTGAGGATCGAGTCGGTGGGTATTGCCGCCGCGCGTGCCACGGCGAGGGTCTGCTCCCACATGAAGCGAAAGCCGATGCGGTAGGCGGTCATCACCGCCGGCAATGGCACACCGCTGATCGCCCGCGCGGTGCCGGTGCGCTCGGCGGGCGCTACGTCCGCATCGGCATCGGAATCATCAGCGAGCGAGTCGAAGATGAATGTCAGGTTCGCGACGCAGCTTTCGCGTACTTCGTCCTTCGTCACGACGGTCCCGTCGCTGTACGCGTCGATCTCGCGGCACAGCTGTTCGGCCATGGCTTCACCCAAACTCGGGGCGCGGGCCAACATGAGCCTGCCGAGTTCGATGACGTGCGGGTCAACCGTGGTGCCGACGGCCATGCACAAACTGTAGGCCCGATGTGCGCGGTCACACCGAAGAAGGCTTGACGTTGTTTGCCCGAACATTGTCGTGCGCAGCCGCCGGCACGACGCTGGAGTCAGGCCCAGAACAGCATTTCCCGGAGGCATTCCATGACCGCATTGAGCACCAATCTCGTTGTGTCGAAGGACCTTTATCCCGAAAGCATCGCGCTGCGCTGCGATGACCTGCAGGTCACTTTCGCCCAGTTGGACGCCGCGGCCGCGCGGGTGGCGACGCTGTTGGAGCGGGCCGGCATCGAGCCCGGCGACCGGGTGGGGCTGATGCTGGCCAACACCCCCGCCTACGCCATCGCCTTCTTCGGGATCATGTACCGGGGCGCCATCGCGGTGCCGATGAACCCTTTGCTCAAGGCCCGCGAGGTTACCTACTACCTTTCCAACACCGGTGCCGCGGCGCTGTTCGCAACCCCAACGTTCGCCGCGGAGGCCACCGCCGGTGCCGACGAGGTCGGCGCCCGGTGCTGGCTGGTTGACGACGCCGGACTGGCCGACCTGATCGCCGACCTACCCGCCCAGCAGAGCCCGGTCCAGCGCGGCGCCGACGACGTGGCCGTCATCGTGCACACCTCGGGGACCACCGGAAAACCCAAGGGCGCCATGCTGACTCACGGCAACATTGGTCACAACGCCGACGTCACGGTGCGCACGCTGGCGAAGATCGGTCCGGACGATGTGGTGATGGGTTGTCTGCCGCTGTTCCACGTATTCGGCTTGACCGGCGCGCTGAATAGCGCGGTGCTCGCGGGTGCGACGTTGACGCTCATGCCCCGCTTCGACCCCCGCAGGGCGCTCGACGTGATCGAGCGCGACGCCGTCACGATCTTCGAGGGAGTGCCGACCATGTACTCTGCGCTGCTCGGCGCTGCAGCCGAAGCGCCGGCAGGGGCGACGCGGAGTCTGCGGACCTGCGTGTCCGGCGGCGCCGCGCTGCCCGTGCAGGTTCTCACCGACTTCGAGAAGACTTTCGGCTGCACCGTTCTCGAAGGGTACGGGCTCTCCGAAAGCTCCTCGGCGGCCGCCTTCAATCATCCTGACCGCGCACGTAAGCCCGGTTCGATCGGCACGCCCATCGACGGCGTCGAAATGCGGGTCGTCGACCTCAGCGGAGTCGAGGTCGCCCGTGGCGGTACCGGAGAGATCCAGATCCGCGGCCACAACGTGATGAAGGGCTACTGGAACCTGCCTGAAGCCACCCAAGCCACCATCACTGACGACGGCTGGCTGCACACCGGCGACGTCGGGCGTGTCGACGACGACGGCTGTTACTACATCGTCGATCGCATCAAGGACCTGATCATCCGCGGCGGCTACAACGTGTATCCGCGCGAGATCGAAGAAGTGCTCTACGAGCATCCGGCGGTCGCCGAAGCCGCCGTCATCGGCCTCCCGCATGACTCGCTCGGGGAGGAAGTCGGCGCCGCGGTCGCCCTGAAGGAGGGCGCCACGGTGACCGCCGAGCAATTGCGCGA
Source organism: Mycobacterium sp. TY814 (assembly GCF_030755175.1). NCBI lineage: Bacteria > Bacillati > Actinomycetota > Actinomycetes > Mycobacteriales > Mycobacteriaceae > Mycobacterium > Mycobacterium sp. TY814. The sequence goes on along the minus strand of NZ_JAUFRY010000001.1, from coordinate 1,526,064 downwards.
CCACGTCAAGGAGCGGGTCGCCGCCTACAAATATCCGCGCGTGGTCTGGCTCGTCGACGAGCTGCCCAAGGGACCGACCGGCAAGGTCCAGAAGCGCGACATCACCATTCCGACAACCGAAAGGACCTGCTGATCATGGCCGCCCAACCCAAACCAGACGAACTGGCCGCACCCCTGGACCTGCTGCTCACCAGCGCCACCCGGCCCTTCTTCAGCCGGATGCTGCCCGACGCAACCTGGGCGCGGGTCGCCGGGAACCTCGCGCAACACCCCGGCGCCGTCGCGGACCGGGTCGGCACGCTGACCCGCGAACTCGGCAACATCACCACGGGTAAGTCACATCGCGCTCCGGCGCGCGCCGACAAACGCTTCAGTGACCCTGCGTGGCAGGAGAATCCGCTGCTGCACCGGATCATGCAGGCCTACCTGGCCGGGGCGGAGACCGCCGGCGGGCTGCTCGAGGACGCCGCACTCGACTGGCGCGACCAGGAGAAGATGCAGTTCGTCCTGGACAACCTGGTCGAGGGCCTCGCGCCCAGCAACAATCCGCTGATCAGCCCGCTCGGCTGGAAAGCCCTGATCGACACCGGCGGCCTGAGCGCCGTTCGGGGGCTGAAAGCCTTTGCCCGCGACATGCTGTCGAAGCCGCGGGTGCCGGCGATGGTAGAGCCCGATGCCTACGTGGTGGGGGAGACGGTGGCCGTCACCAAGGGGGCTGTGGTGCTGCAGAACTCGATGTTCGAACTGATTCAGTACGCACCGCAGACCGCGAAGGTGCGGGAAATTCCGCTGCTCATGGTGCCGCCGGTGATCAACAAGTACTACGTCATGGACATCGCGCCGGGCCGCAGCATGATCGAGTACTTCGTCGCGCAGGGTCAGCAGGTGTTCGTCATGTCGTGGCGTAATCCGCAAGCGCGGCACCGGGACTGGGGTTTCGACGCCTACGGCGCGGCGATCATCGAAGCGATGGACGCGGTGCAGAAGATCGCCGGCACCGACAGCACCCATCTGCTGGCGACCTGCTCGGGCGGCATCCTTGCGGCCATGACGGCTGCCCATCTGGCCGAGATCGGCGTGGGCGACCGAGTCGCCGGGCTGACTTTGGCGGTCACGGTTCTGGACGAGACCCGAGCCGGATTCGCCGCGGCGGCCATGAGCGATCGCGCGGCACAGGCCGCGATTCGGGTGTCGGCCAAGAAGGGATTCCTCGACGGACGCGACATGGCCGAGATGTTCGCCTGGCTGCGGCCTACCGATCTGGTGTGGCGGTATGTGGTGAACAACTATGTACAGGGCCGTAAGCCGGCCGCGTTCGATGTGTTGTTCTGGAACGCCGATACCACCCGGATGGCTGCCGCCCTGCACCGCGACATGGTGCTGATGGGTTTGCGCAACGCGCTGGTCACCCCCGGTGCGGTCAGCATGCTGGGCAGTCCGGTCGACCTGGGCAAGATCACGTCGGACGCTTACGTGATCGGCGGCGTCGCCGACCACATCTCGCCGTGGCAGGCCACCTACCGCAGCGCCCGTCTGCTGGGCAGCAAGGACAACAGTTACGTGCTGTCGACCAGTGGCCACATCGCGGCGCTGGTCAACCCGCCGGGCAACCCGAAGGCTTCCTACCGCGTCGGCCCGGTCGGCGACGAGGACCCGCAGCAGTGGCTGGGCGCCGCCGAGAAATTCGCCGACTCCTGGTGGCCGCATTACGTCGAATGGCTGGCGCAGCGCAGCGGTCCCGAGGTCGACGCGCCCAAAGCCCTTGGCGGGGATGGCCTTCCGCCGCTGGGGCCGGCACCCGGCAGTTATGTGATGGAAAAATGAGCCACTACGTCACCGCAGGCGGTCAGCGGATCCGGGTCGAGGTTCGGCCCGGAACCGGAGTTCCGCTGGTGCTGTGCAACGGTATCGGCGCCAGCCTCGAAGTGCTCGACCCGCTAGTGGATCAATTGAGTTGCCCGGTGGTCAGATTCGATGTCCCGGGCACCGGCGGCTCGCCGACATCGCCGCTGCCCTACGGCTTCCCCTATCTTTCCTGGGTGCTGGGCCGGGTGCTGACGAAGCTGGGCATAGGGGTGGTGGACGTTCTCGGGCTGTCCTGGGGCGGTGCCCTGGCGCAGCAGTTCGCGTTCCAGAATCCGCGCCGGTGCCGGCGGCTGGTACTGGTGGCGACCGGGACGGGCGCGCTGATGGTGCCGGCACACCCGCGCGTGCTCGCGAAAATGGTTACCCCGCGCCGTTTCTCGGATCCCAGCTACGCCGGGCTCATCGCCGGCGAGCTGTACGGCGGAACGGTCCGCACCCACGGCGAGGACGTCGCACGGCTCTTCCTCAGACAGGTGCATGCCGGATCAAAGGTCGGCTACCTGCACCAGCTGCTCGCCGGCTCCGTCTGGACCAGCCTGTTCGCCCTGCGCGCGGTGCGTCAGCAGACGCTGATCGTGGCGGGCACCGACGATCCGATCATCCCGGTGGTCAACGCGCACATCATGCATCGGTTGCTGCCGCACTCGCGTCTGCACCTGCACTCGGGCGGGCACATCGACGTCGTACACAACGCGCTCGAACTGGCGCCGGTCATCGAGCAGTTCCTGACCGCTACGCCTGGATCGCCGCGGTGACCGCTCCCGTCAGCCGGATCAGATCCTGCGGCGACACCGCCACGTCCCAACCGCGGCGGCCCGCGCTGCAATAGATCGTCGTCCACGACAGCGCGCCGGAATCGAGCACGGTGCGCAACCGCTTACGCTGCCCGAACGGCGAAACGGCGCCCAGCACATAGCCCGTCGTTCGTTCGGCGACAGCGGGATCAGCCATGGCGGCTTTACCGACCCCCAGCGCTGCGGCTGCTGCTTTCAACGACAGTTTCGCGGACGCCGGCACGATGGCCACCGCCAGGCCACCGGTCACCTCGATGATCAGCGTCTTGTAGATCTGTTCTGCCGCAATGCCTTCGGACTCGGTGAGGGCGGTCACCGCTTCGGTGCCGAACGAGCGTTCGCGGGAATCGTGGTCGTACTTCACCACCTGGTGCGGCACACCGGCTTTGCCCAGTGCCGCCAGAGCCGGTGTCGCGGCGGCGGCCACGTCAGGGCTGGGAGTACCCCGGCGGGTTGACGCCGTCCACCCAGAAGTCGACGCCGAGCTTGCCGCCGGGCACGCAGTCATAGACCGAGAGGTCAGTGACACCGGAGTCCAGCAGCACGTCCTCGCACAGCGCCATGTTGCCGGTGTACTCCCGGGACGGCTTGTTGAGGATGACGTAGGCGGCGTCGGAGTACACCTCGGGCTTGCGGGCGCGCGCCATCGCCTCGTCGCCGCCGAGCAGGTTCTGCACCGCGGCGGTGGCCACCAGGGTGCGCGGCCACAAGGTATTCGAGGCGATGCCCTCTTCGCGCATCTCTTCGGCGATCCCCAGGGCGCATAACGTCATGCCGAACTTGGCCATCATGTACGCCGTCGGCTTCAGCCACTCTTTGCCGAGCAGCACCGGCGGCGACAGCGTCAGAATGTGCGGATTCTCGCGGCCCTTCAGATGCGGGATGCAGGCCTGCGACACGGCGTAGGTGCCGCGCACCTGGATGCCGTTCATCAGGTCGAAGCGCTTCATCGGGACCTCGAGGATCGATCCGAGGTTGATGGCCGAGGCATTGTTGACGCAGATGTCGATGCCGCCGAACTGCTCGACGGTCTTGGCCACGGCGGACTCGACCGAGTCCGGGTCACGGACGTCTCCGACGATCGGCAGGGCCTGTCCGCCCGCTTCCTCGAGCTCCTTGGCGGCCGTGTACACCGTGCCGGGGAGCTTGGGGTGCGGCTCGGCGGTCTTGGCGATCAGGGCGATGTTGGCGCCGTCTTGAGCGGCGCGTTTGGCGATCGCCAGGCCGATACCGCGGCTGGCGCCGGAGATGAACATGGTTTTGCCGTTAAGGGACATGGCCGTCACATTAACGCCACGTTAGATCGGGGCAGACCGCGGGATCAAGGCCCGGAAATAGCGCGCCGGAAATTGCCGTTGTGAGAGGCGGTGACTGCACGAGTCGGTGGCGGCCTTTAGATTGAAGGAGGGAGTTCGGTGTCAACTGCGACGAGCCTCTTGGGTGCGGAGCGGTTGGATCGCTTCCTTGCGAGTCCGGTGGCGTGGTTTGAGCGCTCCGGCGACGCCGCAACCGAAGGGACCGTGTTAATCAAGATGGCCGACATCGATGGCGCGACCGGGCCCGACGGTGCCGTGCCCGCGGAGGAGACCGACGCCGAGTTGACGGCGCGCTTCGAGCGCGACGCGATTCCGCTGCTCGACCAGCTCTACGGCGGTGCGCTGCGCATGACGCGGAATCCGGCCGACGCCGAGGACCTGCTGCAGGAGACCATGGTCAAGGCGTATGCCGGGTTCCGGTCGTTCCGCGAGGGCACCAACCTCAAGGCGTGGCTGTACCGCATCCTGACCAACACCTACATCAACAGCTACCGCAAAAAACAGCGTCAGCCCTCGGAATATCCGACCGAGGAGATCACCGACTGGCAGCTGGCGGCCAACGCCGAGCACACCTCGACCGGATTACGGTCGGCCGAGGTCGAGGCGCTCGAGGGGCTGCCCGACACCGAAATCAAAGAGGCGTTGCAGGCACTGCCGGAAGAATTCCGGATGGCCGTTTACTACGCGGACGTCGAAGGTTTTCCGTATAAAGAGATCGCCGAGATCATGGGCACGCCGATCGGTACCGTGATGTCCCGGCTGCACAGAGGCCGGCGTCAGCTGCGCGAATTGCTGGCCGACGTGGCCAAGGATCGCGGCTTTATCCGCGGCGAACAGGCACACGAGGAGGTGTCGTCATGAGTGAGTCCTGCGGTCGGCCCAGCGGGCACGACGACCACGGCGCCTTCGGCTGTGCCGAGGTGATCGCCGAGGTATGGACGCTGCTCGACGGTGAATGCACCCCGGAGAAGAAGGAAAGCCTGCGTAGGCACCTAGAGGCATGCCCGGGATGCTTCCAGCACTACGGCATCGAGGAACGGCTCAAGGCTTTGATCGCCACCAAGTGCAGTGGTGAGAAGGCGCCCGACAGCCTGCGGGAGCGCCTACGGCTGGAGATCCGCCGGACGACGATCGTCCGGGGGGAGTTTCAGGCCTGACGCGGGTCAGGCGTTGGGGCGCTTGCCGTGGTTGGCTTTGCTGTACTTGCGGTCACGCTTCTTGCGGCCACGCTTGGCCATGATGGAACCTCGTTTCGTCTGAATCTGGCGGTACTGGGCGGCCTGCGGGCCGCCGGGTTGCCTTCCAGTGTCTCATGCGGACGGCGACGCGCCCTCATGAGCCCGCGCGCCGCCACCCCGGCCGGCCTTATGGTTCGATATACGCAGAAGCGGCCGATACGAGTGGGGTGATGATGTCCGAGGAGGTTCGCGCCGAGATCGTGGCCAGCGTGCTCGAAGTCGTGGTCAACGAAGGCGACCAAATCGGCCAGGGTGACGTCGTGGTGTTGCTGGAGTCCATGAAAATGGAGATTCCGGTCCTGGCCGAGATCGCTGGCACCATCAGCAAGGTGAGCGTCGCCGTCGGCGACGTCATCCAGGCCGGCGACCTCATAGCCGTGATCAGCTAGCCGTTGGGCTTCACGTACCTGCATGTCCACTCTCGGTAATCTGCTCGCCGAGCACACGGTTCTGCCCGGCAACGCCGTCGACCACCTGCATGCCGTAGTGGGGGAATGGCAGCTGCTGGCCGACCTCTCCTTCGCCGACTACCTGATGTGGGTCCGCCGTGACGACGGGATGCTGGTGTGCGTCGCGCAGTGCCGGCCCAACACCGCGCCCACGGTCCTGCAGACCGACGCGGTCGGCAGCGTCGTCTCCGCCGAGCGGCTGCCGTTGGTTGCCGACACCTTCACCAGCAGTGTCGCCATCCAGGAAAGCGATGCGGGCGAACAACATTCGTGGCAGCTGCCTGGCCCCAATATCGCGGCGTCGCCGGTTCGCTACGGCGGCCGGGTGGTGGCGGTGCTGACCCAGCATCAGACCGAGCTGGCCGCGCAGCGGATGTCGGGCCACCTGGAGACGGCCTACCGGGAATGCGCTGTCGACCTGCTGCACATGATCGCCGAAGGGACTTTTCCCGACGTAGGCGACGTCGCCATGTCGCGTTCGACGCCGCGTGCGGGAGACGGGTTCATCCGCCTCGACGTCGAAGGCATCGTCGCCTACGCCAGCCCCAACGCGCTGTCGGCTTACCACCGGATGGGCCTTTCCAGCGAACTCGAGGGCCACAACCTGATCAAGGTCACCCGTCCCCTGATCTCCGACCCGTTCGAAGCCCAAGAGGTGGCCGAACACGTGCTCAACCTGCTGGCCGGCGGCTCGAGCATGCGTATGGAGGTGGACGCCGGTGGCGCCACCGTGCTGCTGCGGACGCTGCCGCTGGTGGTGCACGGGGAGAACGTCGGCGCGGCGATCTTGATCCGCGATGTCACCGAGGTGAAGCGGCGCGACCGCGCGCTGATCTCCAAGGACGCGACGATTCGTGAGATACATCACCGTGTGAAGAACAACCTGCAGACGGTGGCCGCGCTGCTGCGGTTGCAGGCCCGCCGCACCGTCAACGCTGAGGGCCGCGAGGCCCTGATCGAGTCGGTGCGCCGGGTGTCGTCGATCGCGCTGGTCCACGACGCGCTGTCCATGTCGGTGGACGAGCAGGTCAACCTGGACGAGGTTATCGACCGGATCCTGCCGATCATGAACGACGTGGCGTCGGTGGACCGGCCGATCCGGATCAACCGGGTGGGTGACCTGGGTGTGCTGGATTCCGACCGGGCGACGGCGCTGATCATGGTGATCACCGAACTGGTGCAGAACGCGATCGAGCACGCCTTCGATCCGTCGGCCACCGGTGGCTCGGTGACCATTCGCGCGGAACGCTCGGCGCGCTGGCTGGACGTCGTGGTGCACGACGACGGGCGTGGTCTGCCCGAGGGATTCAGCCTCGAGAAGTCCGACAGCCTGGGTCTGCAGATCGTGCGGACGCTGGTGTCCGCGGAGCTGGACGGCTCCCTGGGAATGCGGGAAGGCCCCGACCGCGGAACCGACGTGGTGTTGCGGGTTCCGATCGGCCGCATGGGGCGGCTGCTGGTGTGAGCACGCAGCAATACGGCCCCGATTTCATCGGGGCCGTATTGCTGCTTAGCTGAGTTGTCAGACTCCGCTTCGGGCCTTCGTCCGGGCGTTGCGGCGCTTGAGTGCGCGCCGCTCGTCTTCGCTCATCCCACCCCAGACGCCCGAGTCCTGACCCGTGTTCAGAGCCCATCCGAGACACTCTGTCGTCACCGGACACCGATTACAGACCAGTTTCGCGTCAGCGATCTGCGCGAGTGCCGGGCCGCTGTTCCCTACCGGGAAGAACAGCTCCGGATCCTCGTCACGGCAGACCGCCCTGTGGCGCCAATCCATTAGTTGCTACTCCTCACTAAGTGCGCAGCACCGCGCACGGGCATTTTTTCTTCTTGGCTGTTGAGCGTGCGCAAGAAAGGTTTCCGTACCTCTGCATATTTCTGCATGCAACCTTTTGATCGTTTCACAGGCTCAACAGATGTCAATAGTGTTACGTGAGCCCGTGGGGTATCTCACTTTGCCGATCTCTTACCCAGGCCCTTACTCAGTTGTACTACACTAACTGCCGAATTTCGCCCCATTTTTCATCGCGGGCTTGTCACATCTTTGATTTGCGCAGCTCAGAGGGCTTATTTTGGCGGTGGCGCGACGACCGCGAGAGCGGCCGGAACGGACCGGAACGTCATGGTTTCGCGCAGGCCGAGGTATTCTCCGTCGTACTGGCAGGCGGCCGGACCGGTCATGGTGCCGACCCGGATGTGGTCGATGTCATCGTCGCGGATGAGCTGCTTGGCTTCCAGCTTCGGCCGCTTGGCGAGCAGCTGGCGCAGCAGTCGCAGGGTGGGGATCAGCTTCATCTCGGTGAGCGCGAACAGGCCCAGCCCCGACTCGAAGCTGCAGCCGGGGTTGGTGACCATCGGCCGGTCGTCGCTGTAGGTCCAGGGGCTGGTGTTGGACACCCAGACGAAGTGCACGCCGGAGACCGGCTCGTGGTCGGGCCGTTCCAGAATCAGGTTGGGTTCGCGGCGGCTGAAGCGCACCGAGACGGGAGTCGCCACCCGCCAGTAGCGCACCGGGGTGATCTTGTGGCCCTTCTTGCGTTCCTCTTCGACGGCCCGGACCACCTCCGCATCCACCCCCATGCCGGCGTTGACCAGCGCGTATATCTCGCCGCAGTCGATCAGGCTAATGCGGCGCCACTCGTGGTGATGCTGGTAGGAGTCCAGCAGCGCAATGAGCTGGTCGGTCGCGCCGGATGCGTCCCGGGGGATGCCCAGCGCCCTGGCCAGCACATTCGCCGACCCGCCGGGGATGATGCCCAGCGCCGGGACCGGCCCTGACTGGGGCGTGCCGGGCCGGCCGAGCATGCCGTTGACCACCTGATTGACCGTTCCGTCCCCGCCGTGGACGACGACCAGGTCGAACGCGTCGGCGACGGCCTTGCGACCGAGCTCTTCGGCGTGCCCCGAGTAGTTGGTGGGCTCGATGGTGAGGTCAAGGCGATTGCCCAGGGCGCGTGTCACCAGCAGGCGGGCGCTCGGCGTGATGGTGGTGGCAATCGGATTGACGATCAACATGGCACGCATGATGAGTGAGCTTATGCGGGCTTCGTCCCACCGAGATTGCCGCCATGGTGGCGGACTGGGCGCAGAGCACGACCGTCGCGGCAATCTCAAGAGCGCCCGGCCAGCCTGACTACGCTGGCGCTGTGACTCACTCCGCCCCGTCCACCGTCCGTCGTGCCGGCTTCATCGTCGCGGCTCAGGGAGTCGCGGGGCTGGTGGTCGCCGTGATTCTGGTAATCCGCGGCCTGGCCGGGGCCGATCAGCATGTCGTCAACGGTCTGGGTACCGCGGCCTGGTTCGCGGTGATCGGGGGCGCGGTGCTGGCGGCTGGGCTCGCCTTGGTGAAGGGCAAGCGCTGGGGCCGGGGACTGGCTGTGTTCACGCAGCTGCTGCTGCTGCCGGTGGCCTGGTACCTGGCGGTCGGCTCGCACCGGCCGGTGTTCGGAACACCCGTCGCGCTCGTGGCATTGGTGACCCTCGCGCTGTTGTTCAGTGGGCCGTCGGTGCGCTGGGCAGCCGGGCGCGATCAGGCGGGGCCGGCCAGTGCGGCCAGTTCCGGGCCGGACACCCGGTAGGTGGTCCACTCCGTCTGCGGCCGCCCGCCGACGCCGTCGTACAAGGCGATCGCGTCGGTGTTCCAGTTGAGCACCGCCCACGCCAGCCGGCTGTAACCGTTGTGCACGCACTCTGCTGCCAGGACCGCGAGCAGCCCGCGGGCCAGGCCGCGACGGCGAAACCGCGGCCGCACGTACAGGTCCTCCAGGTAGATGCCCGCCACGCCGTCCCAGGTGGAGAAGTTCAGAAACCACAGGGCCATCGCAGCGACCTGACCGTCGCACTCGGCGACATGCCCGTAGACGGTCGGGGAATCGCCGAAAAGCGCTGTGGCAATCTGCTTTTCGGTCACCGTGCACTCATCGGCGGCGTGCTCGAACTCGGCGAGCTGGTGGATCATGGCGGTGATGTCGGCCACGTCGGCAGGCGTGGCGCGGCGGATCTGCGCACTCACTGCTCTACTCCCAGCGCTTTCAAAATCGTCGCGAATTTCGTTGTGGTTTCTGCGACTTCGTCGTCGGGATCAGATTCGGCGACGATGCCGCCGCCCGCGCGGGCCAGCGCGGTCCGGCGGTCGGCCGACAACTCGGCGCACCGGATCGACACCACCCAGTAGCCGTCGCCGCGCGCGTCGCACCAGCCCACCGCGCCGGCGTAGAAGCCCCGGTCGCCCTCCAAGGTGGCGATCAACTCGGTGGCCTGCTCGGTCGGCACCCCGCCGACCGCCGGGGTGGGGTGCAGCGCCAGCGCCAGATCGATTGCGCTCGTTGAGCTGTCGCGCAGCTCGCCGACAATCGGCGTGCACAGGTGCCAGACCGCGGCGGTGCGGCTCAGTTGCGGTTCGGCGGCGATGGTCAGGTCGTCACACAGCGGCTCGAGGGCCGCGCGCATCGTGTCGATGACCAGCTGATGTTCGTGCCGATTCTTGTCGGATGCGGCCAGTTCGGCGCCGTTGGCCGCGTCGATGTCGGGATCGGCCGAGCGGGGAGCCGAGCCCGCGAACGGCCGGCACACCACTTGCGTGCCGGTTCGGGCCACCAACAGTTCCGGGCTGGCACCCACCAGCGCCGTCCCGTCGTAGTCCGGGCCGGCCGCACTCAGGTCGGTGAGGAAGCCGTATGCCGTCGGGTCGGCGTCGATCAGTCGCCGCAGGACGACGCGGCCGTCCAGTGGAGCATCGGCGGCCAGCCGCAAGGCGCGGGCCAGCACCACCTTGTGCAGCGGATTATCCTGCGCCGCAAGCTGTTTGCGGGCGCGGCTGATGCGGTCGCGGTGCTCGTCGCTGGGCGGTAGGGCGGCGTCGATGCGGACGCTCGGCAGTGGACCGGTCGGCCAGCCGGGCAGGGCGTTGACGTGGCTCAGGTTCTCCGGGGCGAACAGCGCGGCCGGCCGGTGCACATCGAACGGCAACGCGCCCAACACGATTGGCGCACGTCCCGTGCGTAGCGCCGCGTGTGCCGCGGCGATGTCGGGGTAGCGGTCGCCGGCGCGCTCGGCGATCAGGGTTCCCCGGGGACCGGTGAGCGCAAAGGCCGGTTCGCGGCTCACGCGATCGCAGCCGGTTTGGGATGGCAGCTCAGGCCGAGCTGAGCGAGCTGCCGTATACCGTGCTCGAAAGTGCAGATCGCGATGGTGGCGGTTGGCATACCGAAGCGGCTGCCCTCGCTCAGGTCGAACTGCGCCCAGCGGGTGATCACGGCCCGGGAGAAATGACCGTGGCTCACGAAAAGAACGTCCCGCGACTCCATGTTCTCCAATGCGAGAGCGATCGCCCGGTCGGCACGTTCGCTGACCTGCGCGACGCTTTCACCGCCAGGGCATCCGTGTGTCCACACCAGCCAGTCCGGGTCGGTTTCGTGGATCTCCGGCGTGGTCAGGCCTTCGTAGTCGCCGTAGTCCCACTCGGCGACCAAGGGCGTCACCTGGTCGACGATGAGTCCGGCCAGGTCGGCGGTGACCAGCGTCCGGCGTCGGGGGCTGCAGTACACGAATGGCCTGTCGAGTTTGAGATCGCCGAGCACCACGCCGGCGAATTCGGCCTGCTCCCGGCCGGCGGCGGTCAACTCGATGTCGGTGCGGCCGGTGTGTTGCCCCGACTTCGACCATTCGGTCTCTCCATGGCGCAACAGCACCAGCCTCCGGTTGTGTACGCCCATGCCCGCGATTCTGCCCGAGACACGCCGGGGGCGGTGCCGGGCCCGCCACCCGAACGGGGCAATGGGTTCCGTGCCAGGATGGGCACTGTGAGTGACATGCGCGTGCTGGCGGTGGCCAATCAGAAGGGCGGTGTGGCCAAGACGACGACGGTCGCGTCGCTCGGTGCGGCGATGGTGGACGAGGGAAAACGGGTGCTGCTCGTCGATCTGGACCCACAGGGGTGTCTGACCTTCTCGCTGGGCCAGGATCCGGACAAATTGCCGGTCTCCGTCCATGAGGTGCTGCTCGGCGATGTCGAACCGGGTGCCGCGCTGGTCGAGACGTCCGAGGGAATGACGTTGCTGCCGGCCAACATTGACCTCGCAGGTGCCGAGGCGATGCTGCTGATGCGGGCCGGGCGCGAATATGCGCTCAAGCGGGCGCTGGCCAAACTCGCGGACGATTTCGACGTGGTGATCATCGACTGCCCGCCGTCGCTCGGGGTGCTGACGCTCAACGGGCTCACCGCTGCGGGCGAGGTCATTGTGCCGCTGCAGTGCGAGACGCTCGCGCACCGCGGGGTGGGGCAATTCCTGCGCACGGTGGCCGACGTCCAGCAGATCACGAATCCGGATCTGCGCCTGCTGGGTGCTCTCCCCACGCTGTACGACTCGAGGACCACCCATACCCGCGATGTGCTGCTCGATGTCGCCGACCGCTACGAGCTGCCGGTGCTGGCGCCGCCGATTCCGCGGACGGTGCGCTTCGCCGAGGCCAGCGCGTCGGGCTCCTCGGTGCTGGCCGGGCGGAAGAACAAGGGCGCGCTGGCCTACCGCGAACTGGCGAAGGCGCTGATCAAGCACTGGAAGACCGGCAAGGCCCTGCCGACCTTCGCGGTGGACTACAACTAACCGAGCGCCACCACGGTGTCCCCGCGCTGCTCGATCACGCGGGAGCCCGAGACCGCCGGGATCACCGCCGAGCTGCCCGGCTGACGTTCCACCGGGATGTACCGGCTGGCCTCGCCGTTGACCGGGTCGTAAACGCCGATCGCACCGGTGACCGGCACCAGTAGCTGACCGGCCATCATCACTCCCGGGCCGAGCGGGGCGGCCGTCTCTCCGGCGGCGATCGTGTAACGCGCGGTCAGGTTGGTCGCCTCCAGCACCAGCAGCGCATCGCCGGTCCACCAGGTCACCAGGTTCCCGGTGCTGGACACCACCGACGACGGTGACGGCGGTCCGGCCAGCAGGGTGCTTGACACCGTGGTCCCGGTTTCGTCGACCACGTCGAGGTGAGGCTGCGGTGTCGGCAGGTACACCGCGGCGCGGTTCTGCGAGACCACCACGACGCGGGCACCGGTGCCCGGCCGCACCCCGGTTTCCTGCACCACCTGCTGCTGTGGTTCGTCGTCCTCTTTGCCGGGTCGCAGCAGGATCAGCTTGAGGTCCGCCTGGTTCGTGCAGGCCTCGAGCACCGCCACCGACGACGAGCTGGCTGCGGCCGATTCGAGGGTGCAGCCGGAGTGCAGGCCGCGGTTCACCGGCTTCACGCGCGCGTCGGTCTCGCCGTACGCCATCATCCGGACCATGTCGGAGCGCCACATCTCCAGCCGGGTGTCGCCCGCCGACAGCACGGTGGTGCCGTCAGAGGACAGCCGTACCTTCGGATCGGCGTAGCTGCTGCGGGCCGGCCCACGCCGCCCGGTCGATCCGTCGATGGTGCTGACCTGGCCACAGCCCCGGTCGTCCCGGTAGACGGCGACGGCGTAGTGGTATACCCAGGTCACCCCGCACAGGTCGGTGTCCCGCGAGTAGCTCCACTGGACCTGACCGGTGCCGGGATCGCGCCCCTGCACCTCGCGCCCGTTGCCGGTGGCGACGGAGCCTGCCACCACCACCGGAACCCGGGTTCCCGGGCTGGGAGCGGTCCAGAGCTGGCGCAGGGTGGCCGGGACGTCGCGGGCCTGGCTGGGCGTCGGGGCGGCAGTCGCGGCCGGCCGACTGACGGTGGCCCGCGCGTCGCTCGTCCACCAGATGAGCGACGCGGCTACCGCGACGACGACCGCGATTGCCACGGCGGCCGCAATGTCAGTCTTGGTGCGGCGCTCGGGTCGGACCACGGATGTGAGTATGCCGTCAGTTGGCCGCCGCGGCGGCGTCTGCCGGCTTGCGACGACGGCGACGACGGCGGGTGCTGCTGGACGGAGCGCCGGTGCCGGCCCCGGCGGGTGCGGCGTTCTCCGGAGCCGCGTCAGCGGCGGCAGCGGTGTTCGCCTCGGGATGGCCGGTGACGGGCTTGCCGCCGCGGGTGCGCTTGCGGCGGTCCGGACGCCGGGGCGGGCGTTGCGATGTGCCGCTGCTGGCCTCGCGTTGCTTGACGGGCGCCTTGCGCGGCGTGCCGACGCTACCCCCGACGTCGGTGGGGATGACCAACTCCGAGTACAGGTGCGGCGAGTTGGAGTAGGTCTCCGACGGGTCGGGGGAGCCCAGGCTTAACGCCTTGTCGATCGCCGACCAGCGCTCCAGCTCGTCCCAGTCGACCAGGGTGACGGCGACGCCGGTGCGGCCGGCGCGGCCGGTGCGCCCGATGCGGTGGACGTACATCTTCTCGTCCTCCGGGCACTGATAGTTGATGACGTGCGTGACGTCGTCGATGTCGATGCCGCGCGCGGCCACGTCGGTGGCCACCAGCACGTTGATGTCGCCGGAGCGGAATGCCTTGAGCGCCTTCTCGCGGGCTATCTGACCGAGGTCGCCGTGCACGGCTCCGACCGCGAAACCGCGTTCCTGGAGTTCGTCGGCGACCTTCTGGGCGGTGCGCTTGGTGCGGGTGAAGATCATCGTCGCGCCGCGATCCTGGGCCTGCAGAATCCGGCTGACCAGTTCAACCTTGTCCAGCGCGTGGGCGCGGTAGACGAACTGCTCGGTGGTGTCGTGCACGGCCAGCGAGTGCGGTGCCTCGGCCCGGATATGGGTGGGCTGAACCATGAACGTGCGGGCCAGGGTGATGATCGGGTCCGGCATGGTCGCGGAGAACAGCATCGACTGCCGGTCGGCCGGAATCTGGCGCAGGATGCGCTCGATGTCGGGAAGGAAGCCCAGGTCGAGCATCTCGTCGGCCTCGTCGAGGACCAGCACCGACAATCCGCCCAGCTGCAGGTGGCCCTGCTGGCACAGGTCGAGCAACCGGCCCGGGGTGCCCACCACGACGTCGACGCCCTTGTGCAGCGCTTCGATCTGCGGTTCGTAGGCACGACCGCCGTAGATGGCAAGGACGGACAGTGGGCGCTCGGTGCCGTCTTCGTTCTTCACCTTGAGGTACTTGGCGGCGGTGGCCAGGTCGCCGTTGACCTGCAGGCACAGCTCACGGGTCGGGACCACAACCAGGGCCCGCGGTGCGCCGGTCAGCGGTCGCGTGGCGGTCTCGGACGTGATGCGCTGCAGCAGCGGTACGCCGAACCCGAAGGTCTTGCCCATGCCGGTGCGCGCTTGGCCGATGACGTCTTCGCCGGCGAGCGCGAGCGGCAGGGTGAGTTCCTGGATAGCAAATGGGGTTTCAATGCCCTTTTCGGCCAGTGCGCTGACGATTTCGTCGCGAACTCCAAGGCTGGCAAAGGTCAACGGGGTGGTGCTTTTTAGTGCGGTCATACGCGGGAGGAGAGCCTTTCGGTGACAGTAATCGAGTTTGAGTCGGTACTTCGTCTGTGTCGCGGTTCGCGCGCACGATTTCCGACTCCGATTACGTCGCCGAGGCCCGCTGCTTGATCGGGGCGGGCCGTTGCGTGCACGCACATTTCTTTTGGGCAGTGACAGCACAGATTCAGCCACTGCCTACCAAGCATGATACCTGGTCGCCCAGCGGGCACCCATGTTCCGTTAATCCTGCCGACTAAAGTGTCACCATGCCTTCGCCATCCACCGCCGACTCCCACGACAAGGCGGCCGATTCGCCCAGGCCCCGGCTGCCGGCGGATCACCCTGGCGTCAACGAATTGTTCGCGCTGCTCGCATACGGCGAGGTGGCGGCGTTCTACCGGTTGACCGAAGAGGCGCGGATGGCCCCGAACCTGCGGGGCCGGATCTCGATGGCCAGCATTGCCGCCGCCGAGATGGGGCACTACGAGCTGCTGCGGGACGCCCTGGAACGGCGCGGTGTCGACGTGGTGCCGGCGATGTCGAAATACGTCTCGGCGCTGGAGAACTACCACCGGCTGACCACCCCGAGCACCTGGCTGGAAGCCCTGGTGAAGACGTATGTCGGCGACGCCCTGGCCGCCGACCTGTACCTGGAGATCGCCGACGGGCTGCCCGACGAGGTGGCCGACGTGGTGCGCGAGGCCCTGTCCGAGACGGGGCACTCCCAGTTCGTCGTCGCTGAGGTGCGGGCGGCGGTGACGTCCAGCGGCAAGCAACGCAGCCGGCTGGCGCTGTGGTCGCGGCGGCTGCTCGGCGAAGCGATCACCCAGGCGCAGTTCCTGCTGGCCGATCACGACGAACTGGTCGACCTGGTGGTTTCCGGGACGGGCGGGCTGGGGCAGCTGGGCGCGTTCTTCGAGCGGCTACAGCACACCCACGACAGCCGGATGCGCGAACTCGGGTTGAGTTAGCGGGTGCAGGTCGCCAGGGCGGAACTGGTGGTCGACGCCTTCACTACCTGACCCTGCGCGTTGACGATCGAGCAGTTCAGCTGGCCGTAGATGCTGGTCGCGATCACCGATTCGGTCTGCACGCCAGGATTGAGCACGACAACCTTCGTCCAGGGCAGCGCGACGTTGAACTCGGTCACCGGGAAGCCGCGGGCGTCGGTATAGGCGATGTTGACCAGATCGAAGAGCTGCTTGGTGCCCGTCACGCTGTAGACGACGGTGCGTGGGTTGATCGCCGCGCCGGGCGGGGCGGCTGTCGGAGCCGGGGCAGCGGTCGGTAGCCGCGGCGTTGCCGTCTTGGTGGGCGCGTCGCTGGGCGCGATGGTGGTGACCGTCTCCGGGGGGAGCAGGCCGCGGGATGAGGTCGGCGGGGCACTCGCGGTCGCGCTCGGCGGCGCACTGGATCGGGGCGTCGTGATGGCCGTACGGGGGGCCGGCACCCCGACCGTCGCCTTGGTGGTGGCGCTGTCGCCGCTGTTGATGATCACCGCGGTGGCAATGGCTCCGATCGCCACAACGGCGCCGAGGAACATGGCGATCGGGCGCCAGCGGCGGTCGGCGGGCCATGCCCATTCCTCGTCGGTTTGGTAGTCGGAATCGTCCCAGCTGTCGGTCTCCGGGTCGTCGTCGTCGAAGTCTGCGGCGTAGCTTTCCGCGCGAGCGTCATCGCCCGGGAACTCTTCGAGGTCTCGGACGATGTCGTAGAGGGTGTCACGGATGTTACTGATGGTGCCGATGTTAATGACGTGGACGGACCGGTTCAGGGCTGCGACGGGTGCCTAAACCGAATCGTGATGGGTTTGTTCACTAACCGCGAACTGCCGGTTTGGGGGGCGGGGCGCTGTGCCGGTCCGACCCGTCCACTAGCCTGCTGCACAGACGCCTGCGACGAAAATGCCAACGGAAGGGGCCCCGGTGGAGGTCAAGATCGGTATCACGGACAGTCCGCGCGAGCTGGTTTTCTCCAGTGCGCAGACGCCTGGTGAGGTCGAGGAGCTCGTCGGTGCCGCGCTGCGCGAGGACTCCGGTCTGCTGAGCCTGAACGACGAGCGCGGCCGGCGCATCCTGGTCAACGCGGCCAAGATCGCCTATGTCGAAATCGGTGTCGCGGACGCGCGCCGGGTCGGATTCGGGGTCGGCGCCGAAGCGGTGGCCAAAGCCAAGGCTTAGGAACGGGCGAGCGGCACGTGTGACAGGCCGCCCCAGGCGAACTGCACGGTGCCCTCGACCGCGTCGGACTTCGAGATCGGACGATCCGAGTCCAGCCAGTACCGGGCGCAGTCGACGCTCATGCCGACCAGTCCCACCGCGATCATCCGGGCGCGGTGCGGGTCCAGGCCCGAGTCTTCGGCGATGAGTGCGAAAACAGCGTCGATGCACGATTCGGTGGCCGCCCGCACCTGCGCGGCGACCTCGGGCTCGGTGACGTAGTCGTTTTCGAAGATCAGCCGGTAGCCCTGGCTGTCGTGCTCGATGAAGTCGAAGAAAGCCTGCACCGCCGAGTGCAGTCGGCGCCGGTTGTCGGTGGTGCGGCCCAGTGCCTGCTGCACGCCGCTGACCAGGTTCTCCACGTGCCGATTCAGCACCGCCAGGTAGAGTTCCAACTTGCTCGAAAAGTGTTGATACAGAACCGGTTTGCTCACTCCGGCGCGGTCGGCGATTTCATCCATGCCGGCGGCGTGGTATCCGCTTTCCACGAAGACGTCGCTGGCGACGATAAGCAGCTGGCCGCGGCGTTCGTCGCGCGGCAACCGGTTGTCCCGGCGGTTGGAGACCGGAGCGCCTTCGATCGGCCGAACACCGTCGGCCGATCTGACGGCACGTCGCTGCGCCGTCTTGGCTAGATCGCTCATCGTCCTCAATCTGATCGCTTTCGGCCGGCGACCGTTCAGCCATCCCCCTGGGCCGCCCTTGTATTGCCATGACCTTACTACCTGCGGACTCGTTGGGGTGTGAGGTCGATATGAAGCAGGTCGGCGGGTTTTCGGGCGCGCCAGGGCCGGTTGCCCCCGGCTACTGTGCCATCCTGGGGAAATGACGTCCCAGTGGCCGCCCCGCGATACCGGTCGGGCGCCAGTGCTGCGTGACGACTGGCGTGAGCCGCTGCGGGCGCAGCGTGACCCGCTCGGCCAGAGCGCGGGGCGGGTGCGCGCGGACCGGGACCGGCCGCGCCAGTGGCGCAAGCAGACCTGGCTGGGGCGGTTCGTGTCCACCTACGGCTGGCGGGCGTACGCGCTTCCGCTGCTGACGGTGCTCACCCTCGTCGTCGTGTACCAGACGGTCACCGGCACCAGCACGCCCAAGCCCGCGGCTCACACGATCCACAAGGAGCCGCCGACCATCGGTGCGGTGGGCACGTCGATCATCGACACGCCGCCGCGCGGCCTGGTCGCGTTCGACGCAAACCTGCCGGCCGGAACGCTGCCCGACGGCGGCCCGTACACCGAGGCGGGCGACAAGACCTACCGCGTCATCGAGGGGACCACTCCGCAGATCGGTCAGGGCACCAGCAAAGTGTTCCGCTACACCATCGAAATCGAGAACGGTCTGGACCCGAACATGTACGGCGGCGACAACGCGTTCGCGCAGATGGTCGACATGACGCTGGCCAACCCCAAGGGCTGGACCCACAACCCGCAATTCGCGTTCATCCGGATCGACGGAAACAGTGGGAGCAAGCCGGATTTCCGGGTCTCGCTGGTCTCACCGGTCTCGGTGCGGGAGGGTTGCGGCTACGAGTTCCGGCTCGAGACGTCGTGCTACAACCCGTCTTTCGGGTCTGATCGGCAGTCTCGGGTGTTCATCAACGAGGCGCGCTGGATTCGGGGAGCCGTGCCGTTCGAGGGTGACATCGGCTCTTACCGGCAGTACGTGATCAATCACGAAGTGGGACACGCCATCGGGTACGTTAAGCACGAGCCGTGCGATCAGCAGGGCGCGCTGGCGCCGGTGATGATGCAGCAGACGTTCTCCACGTCCAACGACGACGGGGCCAAGTTCGACCCCGACCAGGTCAAGGCCGACGGCAAGACGTGCCGGTTCAATCCCTGGCCTTACCCGATCGCGTAGGTTCTCGCGGGCGTGCTGATCGCCTAACCTCGATGTTGTGACGCCAACGTTGCCGCCGCTTGTGGAACCCGCCGCGACACTCAGCCGTGAGGAAGTGGCGCGCTACAGTCGCCATCTCATCATTCCCGACCTGGGTGTCGACGGACAGAAGCGGCTGAAGAACGCCCGGGTGCTGGTGATCGGGGCCGGAGGGCTCGGATCCCCGACGCTGCTCTACCTCGCAGCCGCCGGTGTCGGCACTATCGGGATCGTCGACTTCGACGTCGTCGACGAATCCAATCTGCAGCGCCAGGTCATCCACGGCACGGCCGACGTGGGACGGTCCAAGGCGCAGTCGGCGCGCGACTCGATCGTTGCGATCAACCCGCTGATCGAGGTGCGACTCCATGAATTCAGGCTGGAAGCTGACAACGCCGTGGACCTTTTCAGCCAGTACGACCTGATCCTGGACGGCACCGACAACTTCGCCACCCGTTATCTGGTCAACGACGCCGCCGTGTTGGCGGGCAAGCCGTACGTGTGGGGATCGATCTACCGTTTCGAAGGCCAGGCGTCGGTGTTCTGGGAGGACGCACCCGACGGGCTCGGGCTCAACTACCGCGACCTCTACCCGGAACCGCCGCCCCCGGGCATGGTGCCGTCCTGCGCTGAGGGCGGTGTACTGGGCATCATCTGCGCCTCGATCGCGTCGGTCATGGGCACTGAGGCAATCAAGCTGATCACCGGCATCGGCGAGACCCTGCTCGGCCGGCTGATGATCTATGACGCGCTGGAGATGAGCTATCGCACCATCAGGATCCGGAAGGATCCCACTACGCCGAAGATCACCGAACTCATCGACTATGAGCAGTTCTGCGGTGTGGTCTCGGAGGACGCCGCCGCGGCGGCGAGCGGTTCCACCATCACACCGCAGGAGCTGCGCGCCATGATGGATGCCGGCAAGAAGTTGGCCCTGATCGACGTTCGCGAGCAGGTGGAGTGGGACATCGTGCACATCGACGGCGCCCAGCTCGTGCCGAAGGGGCTGATCATCTCCGGTGAGGGCTTGGCGCAGCTGCCGCAGGACCGGGTGGCCGTCCTGTACTGCAAGAGCGGGGTGCGCTCGGCGGAAGCGCTGGCTGCGGTGAAGCAGGCCGGGTTCTCCGATGCCGTGCACCTGCAGGGCGGGATCCTGGCGTGGGCCGCGCAGATGCAGCCCGACATGGTGGTGTACTGACTGCGGCGCGCAGGCGCCTCTACTAGGCCTCCGCTGGGCTGGATTGTCGGGCTCCTCAGCGCGTCCGTTCCGACGCGCATCGTCGCCCGCTGGGCTGGATTGTCGGGCTCCTCAGCGCGTCCGTTCCGACGCGCATCGTCGCCCGCTGGGCTGGATTGTCGGGCTCCTCAGCGCGTCCGTTCCGACGCGCATCGTCGCCCGACTAGGCTGACCGCTGTGACTGTCGAGCCGCCGCCTGAGCATGTGCTGGCAGCGTTCGGTTTGACCGGAGTCCAGCCCGCGCCCCTCGGCGCCGCCTGGGAAGGCGGCTGGCGGTGCGGTGAAGTGGTGTTGTCCATGGTGGCCGACAACGCCCGCGCGACATGGTCGGCCCGGGTGCGTGAGACGTTGTTCGTCGACGGTGTGCGGCTGGCCCGGCCGGTCCGATCCACCGACGGTCGCTACGTGGTGTCGGGCTGGCGGGCGGACACCTTCGTCGCGGGTGCACCGGAAGCCCGCCATGACGAGGTCGTCTCGGCGGCCGTTCGCCTGCACGAGGCCACCGGCAAGCTGGAGCGCCCCCGTTTCCTGACCCAGGGACCCACCGCACCGTGGGCTGACGTCGACGTCTTCATCGCCGCCGACCGTGCCGCGTGGGAGGAACGGCCGTTGCAGTCGGTGCCGCCCGGCGCGCAGACCGCGCCGGCATCCGCGGACGCGCAGCGCTCCGTAGAGTTGATCAATCAACTCGCCACGCTGCGCAAGCCCACCCGCAGCCCCAATCAACTGGTACACGGAGACCTTTACGGCACAGTGCTTTTCGCGGGCACCGCGCCTCCCGGCATCACCGACATCACCCCGTACTGGCGGCCGGCGTCCTGGGCGGCCGGTGTGGTCGTCGTCGACGCGCTGTCCTGGGGCGAGGCCGACGACGGCCTCATCGAACGCTGGAGCGCGCTGCCGGAATGGTCACAGATGCTGTTGCGCGCGTTGATGTTTCGTCTTGCGGTCCATGCTCTGCATCCACGGTCCACCGCCGAGGCGTTTCCGGGTCTGGCCCGTACCGCGGCGATGGTGCGGATGATCCTCTAGCGCGCCGGCCTACTTCACGCCAGATATCTCACGCGGAAGTACCAGGGGTATGGCAATTTGCTGCCAAGAAACCGTACAAGAGGCCCCTTTCTCCGCAATAGGTATCGATCTGTAAAATTGTTCGACACAGCCCGCACAACGAATAACTTTTCTATAACGAACGTAAAAATCTGGCCTCATATCTGGCACCGCGAATAACATCTGCGAATCGGGAATCTCTGCGGGAAAGTGGGGCCGTTGCCATGTCGTATGTGATCGCTGCAACCGACGCCCTCATCGCGGCGGCGTCGGACGTCGCGAGCATCGGATCAGCGATCAGCGCAGCCACTCTTGCTGCGGCGCTGCCCACCACCGAGGTGCTGTCGGCGGCCGCCGACGAGGTCTCGACGCGCGTCGCGGACCTTTTCGGGGCACACGCAGCGGGCTACCAGAAGGTCGCCGCCGAGGCGGCCGCTTTCCACGATCAATTTCTGCACTCTTTGGCGGCCGGATCGGCTTCGTATTTCCACACCGAAGCCCTGGGTGCCGAAATAATTCGGCAATCGCTGGATGCCATTAACACTCCCACTTTTGCATACTTCGGACGCCCGCTCATCGGGAATGGCGCCGACGGCGCGCCGGGTACCGGCCAAAGCGGTGGCGCCGGTGGCATCCTTTGGGGCAACGGCGGTGCCGGAGGCTCCGGCGCGACCGGGGCGAACGGCGGCAACGGAGGAGTGGGCGGCAGGGGTGGCGCTGCCGGATTGATCGGCTCCGGTGGTGCCGGTGGTGCCGGCGGTTCCTCTACGACAGGGATCGGCGGCGCCGGTGGTACGGGTGGCGCGGCAGGGTTGCTCGGTTCTGGTGGCGTCGGCGGTGCGGGGGGGCTCTCGGTTAGCGGTACCGGTGGTCGCGGTGGTGCCGGCGGTTCCGGCGGACTGCTGTTCGGCAACGGTGGGACGGGGGGTTCCGGCGGCCCACACAGCGGTACCGGCGGTGCCGGCGGCCGTGGCGGATTGCTGTTCGGCAACGGTGGCGCGGGGGGTTCCGGCGGAGACGGCGCAGTCGGGCTCCCGGGCTATGACGGGTTCCTGCCGGGCGCAGACGGCAGCAACGGCGGAGTTGGCGGCGTCGGCGGACACGGTGGTGCAGGTGGCCACGCCGGCCTGCTGTTCGGCGCCGGCGGCGCCGGCGGCGCCGGCGGTACGGGTGGGGTGGGGGGTGGCGGCGGTCATGGTGCAGGTGGCGACCTCGGACTCACCGGCGGGGCGGGCGGTGACGGTGGCCTCGGGGGGTCCGGCGGCATCGGTGGGGCATCGGGTCACGGAGGCGGCCTTTTCGGCAAGGCTGGTGCACCCGGTGTCGGCGGTGCCGGCGGTGACGGCGGAGTTGCCGGCTCGGGTGGAGCGGGAGGTCATGGCGCCGTAGTCAACGGGATCGCCGGTAGCGGCGGCGACGGCGGCAGAGGCGGTAATGCGGGCATCGGCGGTGCTGGCGGCAGGGCCGGCGCACACGGTGGAGTTGCCGGGGTGCACGGCCGAAGCTGGATCACCGGTGGCGATGGGGGTGCGGGCGGTTCCGGCGCCGATGCGACAACTGCCGGCGCAGCCGGCGGTGCCGGCGGCAAAGGTGGTGCGGGTGGCTCCGTGGGCAACGGCGGCGCCGGTGGCGCCGGAGGCAATGGGATGTCCGCTGCGCAGGTCACCGAGCCGGGCGCCAGCGGCACCCCCGGCGGTGCCGGCGGGGCCGGCGGAGCGGGCGGTGCCGGCGGGACGATCTCGGGTAATGGCGGTGCCGGGGGCTCCGGTGGTACTGGGGCAGACGGTAGTAGCGGCGTCACCGGATCGGTCGGCGGTGCGGGCGCCAACGGCGTTGATGGCGGCAACGGTGGTGCCGGCGGTAAGGGGGGCGCCGGTGGCGCCGGCGGGGCCGCGCTCGGCATTGGGGCCGGCGGTCATGGCGGTGCCGGTGGCAACGGCCGTCACGGCGCAGCTCCGGGTGATGGCGGTGCCGGCGGCAACGGCGCGGTTGTGAACGGTGTTGCGGGCAGCGGCGGTGACGGAGGCAAGGGCGGTGACCCCGGTGCCGCCGGAGCCGCGGGTCTGGGTGGCGCCGGCGGTACCGGAACTCAACCGGGTGCAATTGGGGCCGACGGTAATGCGGGTTCAACTGCTACCGCCGGCGGGAAGGGCGGCGCCGGCGGTTCCGGCGCCGACGCGACCGCTGTTGGTGGGGCTGGCGGTGGCGGAGGCAAGGGTGGTGCCGGGGGATCGGTAGGCGACGGCGGTAACGGAGGTGCCGGCGGTAACGGATTGGCGGGTACTCAGGGACCAGGCCCCGGTAGCGACGGTGGTGCCGGCGGTGGCGGTGGCGCCGGAGGCGACGGCGGTGCGGGCGGTTCGACGTCGGGCAACGGCGGTGTCGGAGGTGCGGGCGGCCACGGCGCGAGCGGCGGTTCGGGTGCGAAGGGTGCCACCGGCGGTGCCGGGTTGACCGGTGGTGACGGTGGTAGCGGTGGTGTGGGCGGCAAAGGCGGCGTTGGTGGCCTCGGCGGCACCGCGATCGGGAAGGGCACCAGCGGTCAGGGCGGAGCGGGCGGTAATGGCGGTCAGGGCGGAGCGCCGGGCGACGGCGGTAGCGGCGGGAACGGGGTGGTGGTCAACGGCACTGCGGGCGCCGGTGGGGACGGCGGCCGCGGCGGCGAGCCCGGCGCTGGCGGTCTCGCCGGCCTTGGCGGAGCTGGGGGCGCCGGCGCCCGCCCTGGCATTGACGGGGCGTCGGGCAACGCCCCGTCCGCTGGCGGCAACGGCGGCGTCGGCGGAACCGGGGCCTCGGCGACCAGCGATGGCGGCGCGGGCGGCGCCGGCGGTAGAGGCGGTGACGGCGGTTCGGTCGGCAACGGCGGCGCTGGTGGCAACGGCGGAAATGGCGCGAAGGGCGTTCCAGGTGCCAATGCGACCGATCCCGGTCAACACGGCATGACGGGCGGCACGGGCGGTAGCGGTGGAAGCGGCGGGGCCGGTGGCCTCGGGGGTAAGAGCTCCGGTGGCGGCGGCGACGGTGGATCCGGCGGCCTGGCCGGCGCGGGGGGTGCCGGGGGTGCCGGCGGTTCCGCCAGCGGTAGCGGCGGCGACGGTGGTAACGGCGGCAGCGGAGGCAGCGGCGGGCTCGGCGGTCTCGCCCAAGCTGCCGGCGGCAAACCAGGCGAAATGGGCGCCGGTGGCAGCGGCGGCACCGGCGGCGCCGGCGGTGTCGGTGGCACCGGAACGGATGGCATTTGGTTCGGCGACGCGGGCATTGCCGGAGGTGCTGGCGGCAACGGCGGCTCGGGCGGCAGCGGCGGAACCGGCGGAATTATCGGTGGAAGTGGGGGCGCCGGTGGCGAGGGTGGTATCGGCGGCACGGGCGGCAGAGGCGGGGTCAGCGGCACCGGCGGCACCGGTGGCGGGGGTGGTACTGGTGGAAAGGCCGGCCTCGGCGGTGCCGCACTGTCACTCGGCGGGCAGATAGGCGCCGTAGGCACCAGCGGCACCGGTGGTGTCGGCGGCATCGGCGGGAACGGCGGCAACGGTATGAGCTACGCCACTGCGGGTGCTCCCGGTACCGCTGGAGGCATCGGCGGTGATGGCGGCGCTGGCGGAAAAGGTGGGGCCCCCGCCGTCGACGGTGCCACCGGAGGTGGCGACGGCGGACGCGGCGGTGCCGCTGGAACTGGCGGTGCCGGCGGCAACGGCGTCACCGGCGCCGCCAGCGGCGGAGCCGGCGGCAACGGCGGCAACGGCGGCAACGGCGGCAATGGCGGCGCGGGCGGCGCCGCCGGCGGCGCCGGAGCCAAGGCCGGTAATCAGGGCGACGCGGGAAGCGGCGGCGCGGGAGGCGTCGGGGGCAACGGCGGGACCGGCGCGAACGGCTACAACCCCCCCGGGCAAATCAACACCGGGCAAGTGGGATTCGGTGCCAATGGGGCAGGTACCAGGCTCGAAGATGTCGGCTTCGGGGTCAAACACCTGATAGGCGACAGTGGCGCAAGTGGGCCGGACTCCTCGCTTCCCGGCATAAGAGGCGGCAATGGCGGCGATGGCGCAGCCGCCGTGAACGGCGAACTCAATATCAACATCCGTGCCTTCGGCGGCACCGGCGGCGTCGGCGGTACCGGCGGGTTCCGCGCACAAGGTGGCAACGGCGGTTGGGGCGGAAACGCTTCCAACTTCCCCGTTTTCTATGCCTACGCCGGCGATGGCGGTGTAGGCGGCACCGGTGGCTACGGGGGCAGCGGCGGCACTGGCGGCAACGGCGGATACAACGCTTTTCCCGTCGAAGATTTCTTGGGGACGCGCAACACTTACGGCAACGGCGGCGCCGGCGGCACCGGCGGCGTGGGTGGCGGTACCGGCGGCATCGGCGGGATCGGCGGTAATGGGCCGATCAATCCCCTACTCAGCACTAACGGCCCGGCCGGCGGCACCGGCGGCAGTGGCGGTACTGGCGGAAAGGGCGCGTCACTCAGTGACGGGTATGGCTACGGCGCCGGGCCCGGCGGTGCCGGTGGCAGCGGTGGAAACGGCGGCAACGCCGGAAACGGCGGCGGCAACGCCGTCGGTGGCAACGCGGGTGCCGGGGGCGCCGGCGGTACCGGCGGCTATGGCGCGCCCGGCGGCACGGGTGGCACCGGTGGCAGCGGCGGCAACACCAGTGGCGGCAACGGCGGTAGTGGCGGCGACGGTGGCATGGGTGGCACCGGCGGTACCGGCGGTATGGGCGGCAATGGCGGCACCGGCGGCACGGGACCCAACGGTGGCGTCAACGGCGGCGGCGGTGCCGGGGGTGCCGGCGGCGACCCCGGCGTCGGCGGCGGCGGAGGAGCCGGCGGCGCACCCGGCAGCGGCGGACCTCCTGGTTATCCCCTCAATTACGTGCAGGGCCAGTGGGGTGCACCGGGCAATTACGGCCCCATCGGATTGACGGGTGAGACCGGGACGTCCGGTGCAGCCGGCCTAGCAGGCTGACGGCTTGCGGCACTTCAGAATTCGTGCCGGACCTCGCACAGCCGTATCCGCCCGTCGACCGCCAGCACTCCCTCCGCGCGCAGCAGCTCCAGCTGCCGGGTGGTGAGGTGGGCGGCGGGTCTGCCCGACGCGGTGATAACCCGGTGCCAAGGCAGGTCCGCGGAGTCTGTGCGCATGATCCAGCCAACGATGCGTGGGCTGGAAAGCTCTGCGGCAGAAGCGATGTCACCGTAGGTGGACACTCTGCCGGGCGGGATGGCCGCGACCAGAGCGCGTACCCGCTCGATCTGCTCGTCGGTCACCGCGGCCACGGCTAAACCAGCTGCAGCCGCTTGCGGACCAGGGCGGCGACGTCGTCGGGCTTGGCGTGCGGAACCATGTGATCACATTCGTAGTCGAGCAGCTCGAAGTCGTCGCCCAATCGCTCACGCAGTCCTGCGACCAACTCCTCGCTGACATAGGGTGGCGACGTCCACCGGGCCCGCACCAGCGTCGTCGGCACCCCGGGCGGGGGCAGCACAACCGCACGTGCCAACTCGCTCCAGTACGCCATCATCGCCGGCAGGCTGATTCGCCAGCCGTACCGCCCGTTGGGCAGCTGCACCAGATGCTCCTCCACGTCGGCGTCCAGCACCGCCGGATCCACGTCCGCCCACACGCCGCCGCCCTTCTCCTGGCGTGCCTCGGACCGCTCGGCATAGTCGGGGGAGCCGAACATCGCCTCGGCGATCTCAGCCATCCACTGCCCGTCCAGGCCGATCGCGGGATCCAGCAGCAGCAACGACGACACCAGGTCCGGTCGGGCCGCCGCCAGATGCATCGCCACCGCAGAACCGAACGAATGCCCGACCACCAGCACCGGAGCCTCGGCGTCCGCCTCGAGCAGGGCGGCGAGCGCAGTGACGTTGGCGTCGATGGTCCACGGTGCGGCCCACGACGAGCGGCCGTGCCCGATCAGATCCGGTGCGGCCACCGCGATTTCCGGCACGTAGTCCGCGAAGTGCTGCCAGCGCCGCCCGTGACCGGTCAATCCGTGCAATGCCAGCATCTGGAGCGGGCCGGCCGGGCCGAAGCGGTGCACATGAAGGGTCACGCTTCGATGATGCCAGTCCGCGTCATACCTGCTCGCGGCAACTTGTCGGACCTCCGTGGTTGCATGCCGGGCATGGCGTTGCAGTGGGATGGGCAGGTGCGCGAGGTGCTGCAGCCCGGGTCGCGCGGTCAGGTGCGCATCCTCGGCGGCCCCGGGACCGGCAAGAGCACCTTGCTGGTCGAGGCTGCGATCGCCCATATCGCGGCGAACATAGCTCCGGAATCTGTTCTGCTGCTTGCTGGTTCGGGCCGGATCGGCATGCGCGAACGCAGCGCGTTGACCAGGGCGATGCTGGCATCGAGCACGACGGCGGCCGTGCGCGAGCCGTTGGTACGTACGCTGCACAGCTACGCCTATGCCGTGCTGCGCCGCGCGGCGGAGCGGGCTGGCGGACCCCCGCCACGACTGCTGACCAGCGCCGAACAGGACGCCATCATCCGGGAACTGCTGGCCGGGGACGCCGAGGACGCCAACCGGTGGCCCGAGCACCTGCTGCCCGCCCTGTGCACCGCGGGGTTCGCCAACGAACTTCGAAACTTGTTGGCGCGCTGCGCAGAGCGTGGCCTCGACCCCCAGCAGTTGGAGCGGCTGGGGCGTCGTTGCGGACGCCCGGAGTGGGCCGCGGCCGGTCAGTTCGCCCGACAGTACGAACAAGTGATGCTGCTGCGGGCGGCGGTCGGCACCGCGGCGCCGCAGGCGACGGCGCCGGCCCTGGCCGCCGCGGAACTCGTCGGCGCCGCATTGGAGGCCCTCGCGGTCGATCCCGAGTTGCTGGCCGCCGAACGGGCCCGGGTCCGGGTGCTGCTGGTCGACGACGCTCAGCAACTCGATCCGCAAGCGGCGCAACTGGTTCGGGTGCTGGCGGCCGGTGCCGATACCGCCCTGATCGCGGGCGACCCGAACCAGGCGGTCTTCGGCTTCCGCGGTGGCGAGTCCGCCGGGCTGCTCGGCGTCGACGGACCGGCGGTGACATTGACGGAGTCCCATCGCTGCGGCCCCGCCGTCGCCCGGGTGATCAGCGGCATCGCCGGCCGGCTGCCCGGCTCCAGCGCCGGCAGGTGCATCGAGGGCTTAGGCAAAGAGGAAGGAGCGGTCACCGCGCGCCTGGCCGCCTCGGCGCACGCGGAGGCCGCACTGATCGCCGACACCCTGCGCCGGGCACATCTCGTCGACGGCGTGCCATGGTCCCAGATGGCGGTGATCGTCCGATCGGTGCCGCGTGCGGGCGCCCGGTTACCCCGCGCGCTGGCCGCCGCCGGCGTCCCGGTCGCACTACCGCCGACCGGCGGGTCGCTGTCGGACGAGCCGGCAGCCCGCACGCTGCTCACCGTCCTGGCCGCCACTGCCGACGGGCTGGACAGTGACCAGGCGCTGGCGCTGCTGTCCGGGCCGATCGGCCGGGTGGACCCGGTCTCGTTGCGGCAGCTGCGCAGAACCTTGCAACGCGGCCGGTCGGAAGCCTTCGGCGAACTGCTTGTGGAGACGCTCAACGGCAACGGGGCGTTGGCGGGGCCGCAGTCCGGCGCGCTGCGACGGGTACGTGCCGTGCTGGCCGCCGCCGCCCGGTGCCATCGCGGCGGAGGCGACCCGCGCTACACCTTGTGGGCGGCATGGCACCGCAGCGGCCTGCAGCGGCGCTGGCTGGCAGCCATCGAGCGGGGCGGCCCGGCGGGGGCCCAGGCCACGCGGGATCTGGAAGTGGTGACCGCGTTGTTCGATGTCACCGACGCCTACGTCACACGCACCGCCGGCGCGTCGCTGCGCGGGCTGGTCGAGCATGTCGAGGCGCTGCGGCTGCCGCCCGCCGGCCGCGATTCGGGTTCGCAGACGCAGCAGGTCAAGGTGCTCAGCGCGCACGCGGCGCTGGGACAGGAATGGGATGTGGTGGTCATCGCCGGGTTGCAGGACGGCTTGTGGCCCAACACGGTGCCGCGCGGCGGCATCCTGGCCACCCAGCGACTGCTCGACGGACTCGACGGCGTCACCGGCGAGGCGTCGGTGCGGGCGCCGCTGCTGGCCGAGGAGCGCCGGTTGCTGGTTGCCGCGATGGGCCGGGCCCGCCGCGCGTTGCTGGTGACGGCGATCGACAGCGACACCGGCGGCAGCGGGGGAGAAGCCGCCCTGCCATCGCCGTTCTTCTTCGAGATCGCGTCGCTGGCAGGCGAGGAAGCCGTTGTGGCCCAACCCGTTTGCTCACCGCGGGTGCTGTCCGCCGCAGCGGTGGTGGGCCGGTTGCGGTCGGTGGTGTGCGCACCAGAGGGCACGGTCGACGAGAACGCCAGATCCTGTGCCGCAACGCAATTGGCCCGCCTGGCCGAGGCCGGGGTGCCGGGGGCCGACCCTTCGGCATGGCACGGGCTGGTTGCGGTCAGCACCGACGCTCCGCTGTGCGGCAGCGACGACGTCGTCACGCTGACACCGTCCACACTGCAGACCTTGACGGATTGCCCGCTGCGCTGGCTCGCCGAGCGGCACGGGGGAAGCAATCCGCGCGAGCTGCGCTCGGCGATCGGTTCGGTGGTGCACGCGTTGATCGCCGAACCCGGCAAGACGGAGTCTCAACTGCTGACCGAGCTGGACCGAGTGTGGCAGCACCTGCCGTTCGACGCCGAATGGCATTCGGCCAACGAACTCAGCCGGCACCGCGCCATGATTCAGGCGTTCGTTGAGTGGCGCGCACAGACGCGCGCCGAGTTGACCGAGGTCGGCGTCGAAATCGGCGTCGACGGAGTCCTGGAGGCCCCGCGCAGCGACGGGGGACAGGTCCGGTTGCGCGGCCGGGTCGACCGGCTGGAGCGCGACGCCGCGGGCCGGCTGGTCATCGTCGACGTCAAGACGGGAAAGACCCCGGTCAGCAAGGATGACGCCCAGCAGCACGCCCAGTTGGCGATGTATCAGCTGGCCGTCGCCGAGGGCATGATCCCGGACTTCCAAAGCGGACCAGACGAGCCCGGTGGAGCGCGGTTGGTTTACCCAGGCAAGACCGGAGCCGCCGGTGCCACGCAGCGCGAGCAGGATCCGCTCACCCCGCAGGCCCGCGAGCACTGGCGTGACCTGGTTCGCCAGGCCGCCGAGGCCACGGCCGGGCCCCAGTTCATCGCCCGGCGCAACGACGGCTGCTCGCACTGCCCGCTGCGGCCGTCCTGCCCCGCCCACGAGGGGTGCGCGTGACGAGCCCGCGGTACAGCCCCACTGAATTGGCCGATGCGCTGGGCATCTTCCCGCCCACCGAGGAACAGGCGGCGGTGATCGCCGCACCGCCGGGCCCGCTCGTCGTCATCGCGGGCGCCGGGGCCGGCAAGACCGAGACCATGGCGGCGCGCGTGGTGTGGCTCGTCGCCAACGGCTACGCCGAACCCAGCCAGGTGCTCGGCTTGACCTTCACCCGCAAGGCCGCCGGCCAGCTGTTGCGGCGGGTGCGCTCGCGTCTTGCGCGGCTATCTGGAGTTGGCCCGGGGCCGGGGGAGGGGACGCCGACGGTCAGCACCTATCACGCGTTCGCAGGCTCGCTACTTCGGGAATACGGCCTGCTGTTGCCGGTGGAACCCGATACCAGACTGCTCACCGAAACCGAGCTCTGGCAGCTGGCATTCGATGTGGTCAACGGCTACGAGGGCGCGCTGGAAACCGACAAGACGCCGGCCGCCGTCACCGCGCTGGTGTTACGGCTGTGGGGGCAGCTGACCGAACACCTCGTGAGCACCGACCAGCTCCGCGACACCCATCTCGAGCTGGAGCGGCTGGTGCACACCCTGCCGGCCGGGCCGCAGCAACGCGGTAGCGGTCCCAACCAGTCGCTGCTGCGCATGCTGGCCACCCAGACTCAGCGCGCCGAGCTGGTGCCGCTGCTGGATGCGCTGGCGCAACGCATGCGCGGTGCCAAGGTCATGGACTTCGGCATGCAGATGGCGTCGGCGGCGCGGCTGGCAGCGACGTTCCCGCAGGTGGGACGGGACCTGCGCAGTCGCTACCGCGTGGTGCTGCTCGACGAGTACCAGGACACCGGGCACTCTCAGCGCATCGCCCTGTCGTCATTGTTCGGCGGCGGCGCCGATGACGGGCTGGCCTTGACTGCGGTCGGCGACCCCATCCAGTCGATCTATGGCTGGCGCGGCGCCTCGGCGACCAACCTGCCGCGATTCACCACCGACTTCCCGCTGTCCGACGGATCGCCGGCGCCGACGCTGGAGTTGCGGACCAGCTGGCGCAACCCCCCGCGAACGTTGCAGCTCGCCAACGCCATATCGGCCGAGGCGCGGCGGCGCTCGGTCGCCGTGCGGCCGCTGCGCCCCCGCCCGGACGCCCCGCCGGGCACCGTCCGCTGTGCGCTGCTGCCCGATATCGTGGCCGAGCGTGACTGGATCGCCGGCCACCTGCAGGAGCATTACCGGCACGCCCGCGACGAAGGGATCGCGCCGCCCACGGCCGCGGTCCTGGTGCGCCGCAACGCAGATGCCGCCCCCATCGCGGATGCGCTGCGCGCCCGCGGGATCCCCGTGGAGGTCGTCGGCCTGGCGGGCCTGTTGTCCGTCCCGGAGGTCGCCGACGTGGTGGCGATGCTGCGCCTGGTCGCCGACCCGACGGCCGGCGCGGCGGCGATGCGGGTTCTCAGCGGCCCGCGCTGGCGCCTCGGCGGGCGGGATATCGCCGCGTTGTGGCGGCGCGCTCAGGAGTTGGGCGGTTCCGGGCGGGCCACCGAAGCGCTCTCGGCCGAGTCCATCGCGAAGGCAACCGGTCCGGACGCAGACGTCGCCTGCCTGGCCGACGCCGTTTCGGACCCAGGCCCGCCCGGCGGCTACTCGGCCGCCGGCCATCAACGGATCACAGCTCTGGCCGCCGAACTGACCGCGCTGCGGGGGCATCTGGGTCACTCCCTGCCCGACCTGGTCGCTGAGGTTCGCCGCGTCCTGGGGGTCGACTGCGAGGTTCGCGCCGCCGCCACCGGGCAATGGTCTGGCGCCGAGCATCTCGATGCCTTCGCCGATGAGGTCGTCGGCTACGCGGAGCGCGCCGGCGGCGCAGCCAAGGCCTCAGTGGCCGGCTTGCTCGCCTACCTTGACGTGGCCGCGGAAGTGGAGAACGGCCTGACACCTGCACAGCCGATCGCCGCCCGCGACCGGGTGCAGGTGCTCACGGTGCACGCCGCCAAGGGCCTGGAATGGCAGGTGGTCGCGGTGGCACACCTGTCCGGCGGGACCTTCCCGTCGAACGCGTCGCGAAGCAGTTGGCTCACCGACGCCGGTGAACTGCCGCCGCTGCTGCGCGGTGATCGCGCCGCGGCCGGCGCGCTCGGCATCCCGGTCCTGGACACCTCGGCCGTCACGAACCGAAAGCAATTGTCCGACACAATCACCGAGCACCGCGCTCAGCTCGACCAGCGACGCGTCGACGAGGAACGCCGACTCCTCTATGTAGGTGTCACCCGGGCCGAGGACACGCTGCTGATATCCGGGCACCACTGGGGTGCCACCGGGATCAAGCCGCGTGGGCCGTCGGAGTTCCTGGGTGAACTCAAAAACATCATCGAGGAGTCCGCGCAGGCCGGCCAAGCCTGCGGGGTCGTCGAGCACTGGGCACCCGCACCCGCCGACGGCGAGCGAAATCCCCTGCAGGACAACGTTGTCGAAGCGGTCTGGCCTGTCGACCCGTTGTCGCGGCGGCGCGCCGACGTCGAACGCGGGGCCGCGCTGGTCAGCAAGGCAAGGTCGGCGGATAACACGATGGACGTCGAGGGCAAGGCCGACCTCGAAGGCTGGGCCGCCGACGTCGACGCATTACTCGCCGAGCGGGCGCGCACCGCCCAGCCCCCGGAACATGCGTTGCCGAGCCAGCTCTCGGTCAGCGGCCTGGTGGATCTGGCCCGCGACCCCGAAGCGGCGGCGCAGCGGCTGATCCACCGGCTCCCCACCCGGCCAGATCCACATGCGTTGCTCGGCAACGCCTTTCACTCGTGGGTGCAGCAGTTCTACGGCGCCGAGTTGCTGTTCGACCTGGGTGATCTGCCCGGCGCGGCCGACTCCGACGTGGGTGACCCGCAGGAGTTGGCCGCTCTGCAGCAGGCATTCACCGCTTCGCCATGGGCGGCCCGCACCCCGATCGCGATCGAGGTGCCGTTTGAGATGCCGATCGGCGACACCGTGGTGCGTGGGCGCATCGATGCGGTCTTCGCCGACGACGACGGCGGTGTCACGGTGGTGGACTGGAAGACCGGTGAGCCGCCGCGCGGGCTGGACGCCAGGCGCCACGCCGCCGTCCAGCTGGCGGTGTACCGGCTGGCGTGGGCGGCCCTGCAGGGCTGCCCGGAATCGTCGGTGCGTACCGCCTTCTACTACGTCCGCAGCGGGGCCACCGTCGTGCCCGATGAGCTGCCCGACGCCGACGAGTTGAGCACGCTGCTGGTCGACTCCGGTCGCCCCACCCTCGCCTGATCGTGGTTACATGACTTCCGTGGCGAAAGGGAGCTGGCGGCGGCTGCGGCGTCTCGACGAGAGGCTGACCGTCCAGCCCAGTTATGCGCTCGTCGGCGTGCTGCGGATCCCGCAGGGCCATTCCAGTCCCGCCCGCATCATCTCCCGCCGGGTCAGCATCGCGCTGGTGGCGCTGTTGGTCGGCGCGGTCACCGTCTACCTCGACCGCGACGGCTACCACGACTCGCGCGGCGACAGCCTGACGTTTCTGGACTGCCTGTACTACTCCGCGGTGACGTTGTCGACGACCGGCTACGGCGACATCACGCCGGTCTCCGAATTCGCCCGGGCGACGAACGTTCTGATCATCACGCCGCTGCGCATCGCATTCCTGATCTTGCTGGTCGGCACGACGCTCGAGGTCGTCACCGAAACATCGCGGCAGGCTTTCAAGATCCAGCGTTGGAGGAACAGAGTGCGCAACCACACCGTCGTCATCGGCTACGGGACCAAGGGCAAGACGGCGATCGGGGCCATGCTCAGCGACGAAGTGCCACCCGGCGAAATCGTCGTCGTCGACACCGATCGGGCGGCCCTGGAGCGCGCCGCCTCGGCCGGCCTGGTCACCGTCCACGGCGACGCCACGAAATCCGACGTATTGCGGCTGGCCGGCGCGCAGCACGCCGCCTCGATCATCGTCGCCGCCAATCGTGACGACACCGCGGTACTGGTCACGCTGACCGCGCGGGAACTCTCACCCAAGGCAATGATCGTCGCCTCCATCCGTGAGGCCGAAAACCAGCATCTGTTGCAGCAATCCGGAGCCAACTCGGTGGTGGTGTCCTCCGAGACCGCCGGCCGGCTGCTCGGCCTGGCCACCACCACTCCGACAGTGGTGCAGATGATCGAGGACCTGCTGACCCCGGACCAGGGGCTGGCGATCGCCGAACGCGAGGTGGAACAGTCCGAGGTCGGTGGGTCGCCGCGGCATCTGCGCGACATCGTGCTCGGGGTGGTCCGCGGTGGGCAGTTGCTCCGCATCGGCGCGCCCGAGGTGGACGCCATCGAGGCGGGCGACCGGCTGCTCTATGTCCGCCACATCGCGGACGAACGATAGGGCCTGCGCGTGGACTTCAGGTTGCGGGACATTCCGCTGCTGTCGCGCGTCGGGGCCGATCGCGCCGACCAGCTGCGCACCGACATCGACGCGGCCGCGGCCGGGTGGCCCGACGCGGCGCTGCTGCGCGTCGATTCCCGCAACCAGGTACTGGCCGCCGGCGGCAAAGTGGTGCTCGGCCCGGCGGCAGCGGAGGGTGACACACCGCCTCCGGACGCCGTGTTCCTGGGGCGCGTCGAAGGCGGCCGTCACGTCTGGGCGATTCGGGGCCCGCTGCAGCCACCCGACGACGGCGAAGTCGAGGTTCTGGATCTGCGCCGGCTCGGACGCATCATCGACGACACCAGCAGCCAGCTGGTGTCGTCCGCGCTGGCGCTGCTCAACTGGCACGACAGCGCCCGCTTCAGCCCGGTCGACGGCACTCCGACCAAGCCGGCCCGCGCCGGCTGGGCGCGGGTCAACCCGCTCACC
The DNA here is from genome assembly GCF_030755175.1 of Mycobacterium sp. TY814. Taxonomy (NCBI): domain Bacteria; kingdom Bacillati; phylum Actinomycetota; class Actinomycetes; order Mycobacteriales; family Mycobacteriaceae; genus Mycobacterium; species Mycobacterium sp. TY814. The sequence goes on along the minus strand of NZ_JAUFRY010000001.1, from coordinate 1,490,630 downwards.
GGCCACGAAGAGTTCCCCCGTATTGACCCGGCGGTGATCTGCCTGGTCCACGACGGCGGCGATCGCGCGGTGCTGGCCCGCCAAGCGGTCTGGCCGCAGCGGATGTTCTCGCTGCTGGCCGGGTTCGTGGAGGCCGGCGAGTCGTTCGAAGTCTGCGTCGCCCGTGAGATCCGCGAGGAGATCGGACTGACCGTCACGGACGTGCGCTACCTCGGCAGCCAGCCCTGGCCTTTTCCGCGCTCCCTGATGGTCGGGTTTCACGCCGTGGGCGACCCGGAGGAACCGTTCTCGTTCAACGACGGCGAGATCGCCGAGGCGACCTGGTTCACCCGCGACGAGATCCGTGCGGCACTCGAGGCCGGTGACTGGTCCAGTGCGTCGGACTCCAAACTGCTGTTGCCGGGCTCGATTTCGATCGCCCGGGTGATCATCGAGTCCTGGGCCGCCGAAGGCTGAGCCGGCCGGGCGCGCTACTTGATGCGGTCGCAGATGTTGTCCAGGATCGTGCTGGCGATCCGCTCGGCCGGCTCGATGCCCAGCACGCCGACCGACATCAACACCGACTTGCGGGCCCGGTACTGGTGACTCCACCCGTTGTCGGTGATCCGCAGACTCATCGCATCAGGCTTGTCCAGCTTGAATGCGTACTTCGGGTCGTTCAACGCGACGCACGCGTTCAGTGAGGCTTCCAGCTGATCGAGAGCAGAGCGGGCCGCCTGCGCATCGGGGTAGATCGCGACGGCCTGGCTCACCGAGTCCTTCATGGTGCGGCCGCCCGGGTCGAGGTCGTCGGTCACCCCGCTGTAGCCCGCGCTGCGAAACTCGGTCCAGCCGCTGGCGAAGGTGAGATCGCTGGTGCCGGCCGCCCGGCAGGGCCCCGGCGCGTTGACGTCGCCGGCCGGCGGGTGATTGAGGTTCGCATGGGCGTGCGTGGTGAGCTCTTCGTAGTTGGCGATGCGCCGCACGTCTTCGACGCTGACGATCAGCGCGTCTACTCCGGTGGCCGCCGAGGTGCTGGGAGCTGCCGGGGTGCTCTGGTGTGAGCACGCGGTGAGCGCGGCGAGTGCGAAGAACACGACGAAAATTGCCCGCCGGACCAGCGCCCCTGCCATGGTCCTTATCGTAAGCGCGACAGGACGCGACGGTCCGCACCAATTGGCCGCCCGTGTCGGCCGCCCGCGTTCAGCCGGTTAGCTTCGCCTTGACCTCGCTCGCGCTCGGATTGGTCATCGTCGACCCGTCGGCGAACTTCACGGTCGGCACCGTCCGGTTGCCCCCGTTCACGGAGCTGACGAAATCGGCGGCGGCAGAATCCTGTTCGATATCGACCTCGTCATAGGCGATGCCCTGAGCCTTCAGCGCCGTCTTGAGCCGGAAACAGTAGCCACACCAGCTGGTGGTGTACATGGTCAGCGCAGCGTTGGTCATGACTCGATAACGTAGCCCGACGATGAACCATTCCTGTGTCGGCCCGCCGAGAACCGGGACACGCCCGGCTTGTCGGCGGGCACTGCCAAGATGGACGGCATGCCGGTGATGGCCGATGCCTTGATCTCGGGGCTGGACGACGAGCAGCGCGAAGCCGTGCTCGCTCCGCGCGGCCCGGTCTGCGTGCTGGCGGGTGCCGGCACCGGCAAGACGCGCACCATCACCCATCGCATCGCTCAGCTGGTCGCCAGCGGTCACGTCGCCGCCGGCCAGGTGCTGGCGGTCACGTTCACCCAGCGCGCGGCGGGTGAGATGCGGTCCCGGCTGCGCGCGCTGGACGCGGCGGCGCAGAATGGCTCGCGCGTCGGCACTGTGCAGGCGCTCACCTTCCACGCCGCCGCGCACCGTCAGCTGCGCTACTTCTGGCCCCGGGTGGTCGGCAACACCCGCTGGGAACTGCTGGACACCAAGTTCGCCGTCGTCGCCCGGGCGGCCAGCCGGTGCCGGTTCAACGTCAGCACCGACGACGTGCGCGACCTGGCGGGCGAGATCGAGTGGGCCAAGGCGTCGCTGATCACCCCCGAGCAGTACGCGGGTGCGGTGGCAGGGGCCGGGCGGGACACGCCGCTGGACGCCGAGAAGGTGGTGGCCGTCTACGCCGCCTACGAGGCGCTCAAGGTCCGGGACGAGGACGTGACGCTGCTCGATTTCGACGATCTGCTGCTGCACACCGCCGCAGCGATCGAGAACGACGCCGCGGTGGCCGCCGAATTCCGCGATCGCTACCGCTGCTTCGTGGTCGACGAGTACCAGGACGTCACCCCGCTGCAGCAGCGGGTGCTGTCGGCCTGGCTCGGCGACCGCGACGATGTCACCGTCGTCGGCGACGCCAACCAGACCATCTACTCCTTCACCGGCGCCTCACCGCGCTTTCTGCTGGACTTCTCCCGGCGTTTCCCGGACGCCACGGTGGTGCGCCTGGAACGCGACTACCGGTCCACGCCGCAGGTCGTGTCGCTGGCCAACCAGGTGATCGCCGCCGCCCGGGGCCGCGTCGCGGGCAGCAAGCTACAGCTCATCGGTCAGCGGCCGCCCGGCCCGGCGCCGTCCTTCCGGGAGCATCCCGACGAGCACACCGAGGCCGCTTCGGTCGCGGCCGCCATCGCGCAGCTGATCGAAAACGGCACTGCGGCATCGGAAATCGCGATCCTGTATCGCGTCAATGCGCAGTCGGAGATCTACGAGGAGGCGCTGACCGAGGCCGGCATCGCCTACCAGGTCCGCGGCGGGGAGGGATTCTTCAATCGTCAGGAGATCAAACAGGCCCTGCTTGCGTTGCAGCGCGCGGCCGACCGCGGGCCCGAAGGCGACCTGGCAGAGGTCGTCCGCGGCGTCCTCGAGCCACTCGGGCTGACGCAGGAGCCACCCGCCGGCACCAAGGCCCGCGACCGCTGGGATGCCCTCACCGCACTGGCCGAACTGGTCGACGACGAGGTGGCCCAGCGTCCGGGGCTGGAGTTGCCGGGTCTGGTGGCCGAGTTGCGGTTGCGGGCCGATTCCCGGCACCCACCCGTGGTGCAGGGCGTGACACTGGCGTCCCTGCACGCCGCCAAGGGTCTCGAGTGGGACGCCGTGTTCCTGGTCGGCCTGGCCGACGGCACCCTGCCGATCTCGCACGCGCTGGCGCGCGGCGCCGACAGCGAGCCGGTCGAGGAAGAGCGCCGACTGCTCTATGTCGGAATCACCAGGGCCAGAATGCATTTGGCGCTCAGTTGGGCGCTGGCGCGGTCCCAGGGTGGCCGTCAGACCCGCAAGCCGTCCCGGTTCCTCAACGGCATCGCCCCCCAGACCCGGGTGGAGGCCGCGCCCGGCAAGTCGCGGCGCAACAAGGGCCCGGCGCGCTGCCGAGTCTGCAACAAGGACCTCTCCACGCCGGCGTCCATCATGCTGCGGCGATGTGAAACCTGCGCTGGAGACGTCGACGAGGAACTGTTGCTGCAGCTTAAAGACTGGCGCCTGGCAGCGGCGAAAGAACAGAATGTGCCGGCCTACATCGTGTTCAGCGACAACACCCTGATCGCGATCGCCGAACTGCGGCCCACCGACGAGGCGTCGCTGATCGCCATCCCCGGCATCGGTGCCCGCAAACTCGAGCAGTACGGCCCCGACGTGCTCGAGCTGGTCCGGCAGGCTCAGTGAAGCGGCATATCCGCAGGTCAGAAAATCGGTTGCCGAGCCCGGCCGGTACCGTTTAGTCTCGGTAACGTATTTTGTCGGCCGCTCGTAGCGCACACGGAAGGAGGGTGGCCCGCGATGATTTCGATGAATTTGTACGGCGTACGCGCCGCCGCCCGCCATGCCGCCGCTACCCCGGCGGCAGCGGGCAAGCACCGCGTCGCCGCCGCGACTGAAGCGTCCGTGAGGCTCAACGTAAAGACGTAAGCAGCCAGTTTTCGCCACATGGCCACGGACCGGAAGTCGATCCGTGGCCATCGTTGTCTCCGCAGACAACTTCCCTGGTCCGGATCACGCAAAGGACAACCAACCGACCAGGAAGCAGGTGAAAAGGACATGTCGGCATCGACAGTCCCTAGACGGACGCAGCCGGCTCTGCCGTGTCATGCCGGTGATCCCGACCTATGGTTTGCCGAAACCCCGGCCGACCTCGAACGTGCCAAAACGTTGTGCGTGCACTGCCCGGTGCGGCGCCAGTGCCTGGCCGCGGCGCTGGAACGAGCCGAGCCGTGGGGTGTCTGGGGTGGCGAGATCTTCGAGCGCGGCTCGGTCGTCGGTCGTAAGCGTCCCCGAGGGCGGCCTCGCAAAGAGGCCGCCTGACGGGCGCTTAAACCACGACAGCGTCTGGTTCGGCGAAGCCGGGAATCAGCTCCTCCGACAGCGCCTTGATGGGCACCGTCGCATCCAGCTGGCACAGAATCGCGGCCACCGATGCGATCACCCGCATCGGGATCGCCAGCTTGGGCGGCAGGTCCATCTGCCGCGCCGTTTTGATCTGGGCCACCGAGCGGTCGAACTGGCTCACCGTCATCCGCTGCAGCCACTTACGGGTGTAGTGGAACTCGTCTACCTCGATGGGCTCGACGTACTGGCGCAACATCTCGTCGATCTCGCGGACCGAGACCTGCTGACCCTTCTGGATGAACCCGACCTTCTCCATGGTGGGTAGCAGCAGGTCGTAGTTCTTGTCGCGGGCCAACCGAATGGTCATGCCGAGTTCGATGGGGTATCCGCCGGGCAACGGTGCGACGGCGCCGAAGTCGATGACGCCCATCCGTCCGTCGGGCAGCAGCATGAAGTTGCCCGGGTGGGCGTCGCCGTGCAGCATTTCCAGCCGCCGCGGCGCGTCAAAGGTGAGTTCCAGCAGCCGAACGCCGATCAAGTCACGCTGCTCGGGGGTGCCGTGACGGATGATCTCGGCCATCGGGATGCCGTCGATCCACTCCTGGATCACCACCTTCGGCGCGCTGGCCACCACGTGCGGAACCGCGAAGTGGGGATGGCCTGCGTACGCCTTGGCGAACTTGCGCTGGTTGTCGGCTTCCAGCCGGTAGTCCAACTCCATCTCGGTGCGTTCGATCAGCTCGTCGACCACGCCCTGGATGTCGGCGCCGGGGGAGAGTTGCTTGAACACCCCGACCATGCGCTGCATCGTCTTGAGGTCGGCGCGCAGCGCCTCGTCGGCGCCCGGGTACTGAATTTTGACGGCCACCTCGCGGCCGTCGGACCAGATGGCCTTGTGAACCTGGCCAATGCTGGCTGAGGCGACGGGGGTGTCGTTGAACGACGTGAAGCGTTCCCGCCATTTGGTGCCCAGCTGGGCGTCGAGAACCCGGTGCACCTTGGCGGCGGGCAGCGGGGGAGCGTCCTTCTGCAGTTTGGTCAGCGCTTCGCGGTACGGCTCGCCGAATTGCTCGGGGATGGCAGCCTCCATCACCGACAGCGCCTGCCCGACTTTCATCGCCCCGCCCTTGAGCTCGCCCAGAACGGTGAACAGCTGGTTGGCGGCCTTCTCCATCAGCTCGGCGTTGACTTCGTCCTTCGACTTGCCGGTCAGCCGCTTACCGAACCCGAGGGCCGCCCGGCCGGCCATGCCGACCGGCAGGCTGGCGAGTTTGGCATTGCGGGCGGCGCGGCCGCGCTTGATCTCTGACACACCCCCATCATCCACGACGGCCACCGCATCGTCTGCATCGATTTGAGTCGTAGTTCTTTTGGGATATGTACTCTCTTCGGGTCGCGCATCCGTGTGACGCATCGATCCCCACGTCCGGAGGGTGGACACCAACAGCCATGGCAGCCAGACAATCGCAGCACGACGCCGCCGATTCCTTGTTCCGAGCGATCATCGAGGTGCTGGACAAGCACCGCAACGAGCGCACCCTGACCGAGGACGTGCTGGACACCCTCGGCCGTGCCTACGCGTCGATCTCGACCTGCGTTCCGGAGCAGGGCCGGCTCGGCTAGCAGGTACACAGCGGATGCCGGGTCCACGGGCGGGCCATGATCGTGCTCGCCCGTAGATCGAACTCCAGGGTGGCGTTGAGCGCTGCGGGCGGATCGGGCTGCTGCCCGCGCACTGCCGCGACGACCTGATTGACCTGGCTCAGCGCCAGCGCTGCGGTGGCCAGGATGGTGGCCCGATCGGCGACCCCGATGGTGTCGCGCAGCTGCGCCGCGATGGCCGGCCACGCCGCGTCGCGGTCGCGACGGTGCAGGTCAGCACAGCCCAGGCAGCTGGTCACACCGGGCAGGACCAGCGGCCCCACCAGGCCGGTGCCGTCGCGTACCCGGACGGGAAGATGCGGGACACCCGCGTTGTGCAGGTCGCGCACCATGCGCGGGTCGGCCACCAGGAAATCCGTCAGCACGACGAGATCCACGCTGGCCGTTGTGACGGCAGCGTGCGGCTGGCTGGTGTGCCCGGTCCGCACGCCCGAAGAGCGCAACGCGTGCACCAGCAGGTCGGACAGGGGACCCCGGCCATGCACCCGGATCGACGCCGTCCGACCCGACGGGTCGCCGCCGCCGCGGGTGGCCACTCCGGCCTCGACCAGCTGGGTGAGCAGATCCGTCAGGTCGTCGCCGGCCAACCCACCGGCCTGGCGCTGCAACTCGGTGAGCGACACCGGCGACCGCATGGACCGCAGCAGTGCCGCCAGATTCGGCGCGGTCAGATCGCCCGGGGGACGCACCAGCACCGCACGGCGGGGATGCCACCCGACCTGCACCACACCGTCGGGCCGCAACAGCACCGGCATCGCCGGATCGAGGGAGAACAACGGTGGTGCGGCCGACGCCATGAGATGTCACGGTGCCAGGCCGGGCGCGCGGCTGTGGTCAGTTATCCACAGGACCCGGGTCGTCCCGGATGTCATCCTCGAGCTCGGCGATCGCCGCGTCGATCCCGCTGGTGTCACCGCCCACGATCCGGTCGATGAAGGCCGCCGGGTCGTCGAGGTCGTCGGCGCCGGGCAGCAGGTCGGGGTGCTGCCACACGGCATCCCGCGCATCCATCCCGGCGGCGTCGGTCAGTCGCTGCCACAACGCACCGGCTTCGCGCAGTTTGCGCGGCCGCAGCTCCAGCCCGACCAGGGTCGCGAAGGTCTGCTCGGCGGGGCCCCCGCTGGCGCGGCGCCTGCGCAGCGTCTCGCTGAGCGCCGCCTCGCCGGGCAACCGGTCACCGAGTGCGGCGGTCACCACCGTCTGCACCCAGCCTTCGATCAGGGCGAGCAGCGTCTCGAGCCGTTCGAGCGCCTGCGTCTGCGCGGGCGTGGCCTTCGGCTCGAAGACGCCCTGGCTGAGCAGGTTTTCCATGGCGGCCGGATCGGCCAGCGATGCCGGGTTGAAATCCCGGGCCAGCTCTTCGATGCCGGTCATATCGATCTGCATCCCCGCGGCGTACGCCTCGACGGCTCCCAGTAACTGGCTGGACAACCAGGGAACGTGGCTGAACAGGCGGTGGTGGGCGGCCTCCCGGGCCGCCAGGAACGTCATGATCTCGCTGCGCGGCTGCTCGAGGCCCTCGGCAAAGGACTCCACCGCGTCCGGCAGGATGGCGGCGATCCCCTTGGGTCCGAGCGGCAGGCCGATGTCCGTGGACGTCAGCACCTCTTTGGACAGCCGGCCCAGTGCCTGGCCGAGCTGAGAACCGAAGGCGATACCGCCCATCTGCGACATCATCTGCAGCAGCGGGCCGGCCATGCCCTTGGCCTCTTCTGGCAGCGATTGCGCCCACACCGAGGAGATCTGCTGGGCCATCGGGTCGCACAGCCGCTTCCAGGTGCCCAGCGTGTTGTCGACCCAGTCCGACGGGCTCCAGCCGACCGCTCTGGTGGTGCCTTCCGGCAGTGCCGTCGCGCCGTTGAGCCAGGTCTCGGCCAGGTGCACCGCGTCGGCGATCGCCGAGTTGGTGGTGGCCGGGATCGGGGCGACGAACCCGATCGAACCCGACGCCACCTGTCGGGCCAGGTCGTAGTTCACCGGGCCGGCGTCCTTGCCGGACGCCATCGCGCTGCCGACACCGCCGAACATCTCACCCAGTCGGGTGAACAACTGGCCCAGGTTGGCCATGTCGAAGTCACCCCCGAACCCGAACGGGTTGTTGCCCGCGCCGGCGTTGGGATCGTTCTTCTCGCGCTTCTCACGGTCGGGGTCGTCTCCGCTGGAGAAGCCGAAAGGCAGGTCAGCCATGAGGTCAACCGTACTCACCACGCTGACGGAAAGCGCGCGGCACGGTCACGCTCTCAGCTGAACGTGTCCGAGGCCACGCCGGTTAGGGTAAGCGGCGTGAACAGGCGGATTTTGACCCTGATGGTCGCGCTCGTCCCCATCGTGGTCTTCGGGGTGCTGCTCGCGGTGGTGACGGTCCCGTTTGTGTCACTGGGGCCGGGACCGACCTTCGACACGCTCGGCGAGGTCGACGGCAAGCAGGTCGTGCAGATCGAGGGCACCCAGACCCACCCGACGACGGGTCACCTGAACATGACGACGGTTTCCCAGCGCGACGACCTGACCCTGGGCGAGGCGCTGAGTCTGTGGATCTCGGGTCAGGAGCAGCTGGTGCCGCGCGACCTGATTTACCCGCCCGGCAAGTCCCGCGACGAGGTCGACCAGGCCAACAACGCCGATTTCAAGAACTCCGAGGACAGCGCGCAGTACGCCGCCCTGGGCTACCTGAAGTACCCGGAAGCGGTCACTATCGCCACGGTCACCGACCCCGGCCCGTCGGCCGGGAAGTTGAAGCCCGGTGACGCGATCGACGCCGTCGACCGGACGCCGGTGGCCAACGTCGAGGAGTTCACCTCGCTGCTCAAGAAATCCAAGCCCGGCCAGGTAGTGACGATCGACTACCGCCGCAAGAATGAGCCGGCCGGCATCGCAGAGATCACGCTGGGCACCAACAAGGACCGCGACTACGGGTTCATGGGCGTGGCGGTGCTCGACGCGCCCTGGGCACCGTTCACCGTCGACTTCAACCTGGCCAACATCGGCGGGCCGTCGGCCGGGCTGATGTTCAGCCTCGCCGTCGTCGACAAGCTCACCACCGGTGACCTGGCCGGTTCGACGTTCGTCGCCGGCACCGGCACGATCACCGTCGACGGCAAGGTGGGTCCCATCGGCGGCATCACGCACAAGATGGCCGCGGCCCGTGCCGCCGGCGCCTCGGTGTTCCTGGTGCCCGCGAAGAACTGCTACGAGGCGATGTCCGACATTCCGTCGGGGCTCAAGCTGGTGAAGGTCGAAACGCTCGGTTCCGCGGTGGACGCCCTGCATGCGATGACGTCGGGGGCGGCCACTCCGAGCTGCTAGCCGAGCTGCCAGTCAGGCCACTTGCGTACAGTTGTCGCCATCGGGAAAACGAAGCAGGGAGCGTAGCCAGTGGGAATGCGGCCCACCGCAAGGATGCCGAAGTTGACTCGGCGTAGCCGGATTCTGATCCTGATCGCGCTGGGTGTGATCGTGCTGTTGCTGGCCGGCCCCCGGCTGATCGACGCGTATGTCGACTGGCTGTGGTTCGGCGAGCTGGGCTACCGCTCGGTGTTCACCACCGTGCTGGTCACCCGCATCGTGGTGTTCCTGGTGGCAGGTCTGCTGGTGGGCGGCATCGTGTTCGGCGGGCTCGCGCTGGCCTACCGCACCCGCCCGGTGTTCGTCCCGAGCAACGACAACGATCCGGTGGCGCGCTATCGGGTTGTCGTGCTGAGCCGGCTGCGATTGGTGGGCATCGGGGTGCCGACGGCGATCGGTTTGCTGGCCGGAATGGTGGCGCAGAGCTACTGGGTGCGCATTCAGTTGTTCCTGCACGGCGGCGACTTCGGCATCGCCGATCCGCAGTTCGGCAAGGACCTCGGCTTCTACGCGTTCGAGTTGCCGTTCTACCGGCTGGTGCTCAGCTACCTGTTCGTGGCGGTGTTCCTGGCCCTGGTGGCTAATCTGGTGTCGCACTACCTGTTCGGCGGGATCAGGCTGTCCGGGCGGGCGGGGGCGTTGAGCCGCTCGGCGCGCATCCAGCTGATCAGCCTGGTCGGGGTGTTGGTGGTGCTCAAGGCGGTGGCGTACTGGCTGGACCGCTACGAGCTGCTCTCACACACCCGCGGAGGCAAGCCGTTCACCGGAGCCGGGTACACCGACATCAACGCGGTGCTGCCGGCCAAGCTGATTTTGATGGCGATCGCTCTGATCTGCGCGGCCGCGGTGTTTTCCGCGATCACGTTGCGCGACTTGCGCATTCCCGCGATCGGCCTGGTATTGCTGTTGCTGTCGTCGCTGATCGTGGGGGCGGGCTGGCCGCTGATCGTCGAGCAGATCAGCGTCAAACCCAATGCGGCGCAGAAGGAAAGCGAATACATCAGCCGAAGTATCGCGGCTACCCGACAGGCCTACGGGCTGACGCCGGACGTGGTGACCTACCGCAACTACACCGGCGACGGGCAGGCGACCGCGCAGCAGGTGGCCGCCGACCGCGCTACCACCTCCAACATCCGCCTGCTCGACCCGACCATCGTCAGCCCGGCGTTCACCCAGTTCCAGCAGGGTAAGAACTTCTACTACTTCCCCGACCAGCTGTCGATCGACCGCTACCAGGACCGTGGCGGCAGTTTGCGCGACTACGTGGTTGCCGCCCGGGAACTCAACCCGGACCGGCTGATCGATAACCAGCGCGACTGGATCAACCGGCACACCGTCTACACCCACGGCAACGGCTTCATCGCTTCGCCGGCCAACACGGTGCGCGGCATCGCCAACGACCCGAACCAGAACGGCGGTTACCCGCAGTTCCTGGTCAACGTCGTCGGGGCGAACGGCAGCATCGTGTCGGACGGCCCGGCCCAGCTGGACCAGCCGCGGGTCTATTTCGGGCCGGTCATCGCCAACGCGGCCGCCGATTACGCGATCGTCGGCAAGACCGGGGCCGACCGCGAGTACGACTACGAGACCAGCACCGAGACCAAGAACTACACCTATACCGGTGCCGGCGGGGTGGCGATCGGCAGCTGGATCTCCCGCAGCGTGTTCGCCGCGAAGTTCGCCGAACGAAACTTCTTGTTCTCCAACGTGATCGGCTCCAATAGCCGGATCCTGTTCAACCGCGACCCCGCCCAGCGGGTGGAGGCGGTGGCGCCGTGGCTGACCACCGACAGCGCGGTGTACCCGGCCATCGTGAACAAGCGGATGGTGTGGATCATCGACGGCTACACCACGCTGGACAACTACCCGTACTCCGAGCTCACCTCGCTGTCCTCGGCGACGGCCGACTCGACCGAGGTGGCGTTTAACCGGCTGGCGCCCGACAAGAAGGTCTCCTACATCCGCAATTCGGTGAAGGCGACCGTGGACGCCTACGACGGCACCGTGACGCTGTATCAGCAGGACGAGAACGATCCGGTGCTCAAGGCCTGGATGCAGGTGTTTCCGGGAACGGTGAAGCCCAAGAGCGACATCAGCCCCGAGTTGGCCGAACACCTGCGCTACCCCGAGGACTTGTTCAAGGTGCAGCGCATGCTGCTGGCCAAGTACCACGTCAACGACCCGGTGACGTTCTTCTCCACCTCGGACTTCTGGGACGTGCCGCTGGACCCCAACCCCACCGCCAGCAGCTACCAGCCGCCGTACTACATCGTCGCGAAAAACATTGCCAAGAACGACAGTTCGGCGTCTTATCAGCTGACCAGCGCGATGAACAGGTTCAAGCGCGACTACCTGGCCGCCTACATCAGCGCCAGTTCGGATCCCGCGACCTACGGCAAGATCACGGTGCTGACCATCCCGGGTCAGGTCAACGGGCCGAAGCTGGCCAACAACGCGATCACCACCGATCCCGCGGTGTCCCAGGACCTCGGCGTGATCGGCCGTGACAACCAGAACCGCATCCGCTGGGGCAATCTGCTCACGCTCCCGGTGGGTCAGGGTGGCCTGCTGTACGTCGAGCCGGTCTACGCATCGCCGGGGGCCAGTGACGCGGCCTCGTCGTATCCGCGGTTGATCCGCGTGGCGATGATGTACAACGACAAGATCGGTTACGGGCCCACCGTGGGTGATGCGCTGACGGCGCTGTTCGGCCCCGGTGCGGGAGCCGCCGCGACCGGAATCCAACCCACCGACGCCGGAGTGCCGGCCGCCCCGCCGGCCAATCCTCCGCCGCCGGCCAACGGGCCGGGGACACCACCGCCGACGGCGGCGATACCGCCCCCGCCTGACGCGTCGACCACGCTGTCGCCCGCCAAAGCCGCTGTGCTGCAAGAGATCCAAGCGGCGATCGGCGCTGCCAGGGACGCGCAGAAGAAGGGCGACTTCGCCGGCTACGGGTCCGCGCTGCAGCGCCTGGACGAAGCCATCACGAAGTTCAACAACACGAAGTAGGCGCTCAGCCGCGCGCCGCGGTGCGGAACCTCTCCCGGTAGGCCTTTGGCGTGACGCCCAGGTGGTCGACGAACACCCGGCGCAGGCTCTCGGCGCTGCCGAACCCCGCCAACCGCGCCGTCTCCGCAACGCTGCGCCCCGCGTCGAGGGCAGCGCGGGCGGCGTCGATGCGCACCATCTCGACGTAGCGGGCCGGCGTCGTCCCGAGTTCGGACTGAAAGAGCCGGGTCAGCTGCCGGGTGCTCAACGAGGCCCGCTGCGCAAGGACGTTCACGCTGTGGTTGTCGGCCGGATTGGCCGAGATCGCCGCTGTGACCTTGCGCAGCGGAGACTGCGGTGGCGGGTCCGCCTCGACCAGTACCGAGAACTGTGACTGCCCGCCCGCGCGCTTGAGGTAGACCACCAGCCATCGGGCCACGGCGCGGACCAGCTCTGTGCCGTAATCCATTTCGACCAGAGCCAGCGCCAAATCGATGCCCGCCGATATCCCGGCCGAGGTGAAGACGTCGCCGTCGCGGACGAAGATTGCGTCCGGCTCAACTGAGATGTCGGGATACGCTCGCGCGAACAACCGGACGTCATGCCAGTGCGTGGTGGCGCGCCGGCCTTGCAACAGCCCGGCCTGCGCCAGAATGAACGATCCCGTGCAGATGGAGGCCAGCCGGCGGGTCCGGCCGGCGATCGACCTGATGGCCTTGACCAGGGAGGGGTCGATGGGGCGCCGAGGCAGGTCGTCGCTGCCGGCGACCAGGACGGTGTCCGCGGATTCGATCGACGTGATTGCGTCGGTGACGCCCAGCCGGGTCCCGATCGACGTGGTGACGTCGCGGCCGTCCACCGACGCGATCCTGAGCTGATAGTCGGCACCGGCGCGGTTGGCTTCGGCGAACACTTCGCCGGCTCCCGCGACATCCAGCATCGTCACGTCGTCGAAGACGACGATCACAATCACGCGAGCCCCCACCCGTCCATTCTGCGGCCATGTCGCTTTCTGTGGGAAAGACGGCGCAAACGGCTACCCGCCGTCAGGGTTTGACCGCCGCAGACTGACCGGATGAGCACTCAATCGATAGACACCATCGCCGGCATCGCCATCCCGGACACGCCACTGGTCCGCGAGGTCACCGACTACATCCGCGCCGCCGAAGACGATCTGCTCTTCGACCACTCCCGGCGGGTGTATCTCTTCGGCGCCCTGCAGGGGCGCCGGCTGGGCCTGCAACCCGACCTCGAGTTGCTGTACGTAGGGGCGATGTTTCACGACATCGGCTTGACCGAGCGCTACCGCACGTCGGCGCAGCGCTTCGAAGTCGACGGCGCCAACGCGGCGCGCGACTTCCTGCTGGAGCGCGGCCACGACCCGGCCGACGCCCGAAAAGTGTGGCTGGGCATCGCCTTACACACCACGCCGGGCGTGCCCGAGTTCCTCGACCCCGAAATCGCCTTGGTCACAGCCGGTGTGGAGACCGACGTGCTGGGCATGGGCCGCGAGGACCTGGCACCGGAGGCACGGGACGCGGTGACTGCGGCGCACCCTCGGCCGGACTTCAAGAACCGCATCATCGCCGCCTTCAACGACGGCATGAAGCACCGCCCGGACAGCACTTTCGGCACCATGAACGACGACGTGCTGGCGCACTTCGACCCGACGTTCCAGCGGGCGAACTTCGTCGACATCATCCTGGGCAACGGGTGGGATGAATGAACAAACGAAAGGACCGACCGTGACCACATCAGTCTCCACCAATCGCCGTAACAGCAACGATATCAACCGATTTCAGGCCCCAGCCGGCTTGTTCGACAATCTGCAGAAAGTGCTCGTCGACCTGATCGAGTTGCACCTGCAGGCCAAGCAGGCGCATTGGAACGTCGTCGGGACGAACTTCCGGGATCTGCATCTGCAACTCGACAGCCTGGTCGACGTCGCGCGGGAAGCCAGCGACACGATCGCCGAACGGATGCGCGCCCTGGACGCCGTTCCCGACGGGCGTTCCGACACGGTCGTCGCCGGCACCACCGTGCCCGCGGCACCGCCGGGGTTGGTCAGCGTCGCCGACACCGTCGACATCATCACCACTCGGATTCACGCCGTCGTAGGCACCCTGCGCGCAGTGCACGACGACGTCGACGACGCGGACCCCACCACCGCGGACCTACTGCACGCCATCATCGACGACCTGGAGAAGCAGGCTTGGCTGCTCAAGGCCGAGACCGAGACGGCGTAAAGCTCAGGTCCCCTTGACGTTCAGGATCTGCCGCAACGAGGTCACCACGTCGACCAGGGATGCGGCGTCGACCATGACCTGGTCAATATCCTTGTACGCCTGCGGAATCTCGTCGATCCACTCCCTGCCGTGCCGGTATTCGATGCCCAGCATTGCGTCGGCCAGGTCCTGCTCATTGAACAGTTCCTTGGCCTTGGTCCTGCTGAACCGCCGGCCGGCTCCGTGCGGAGCCGACCACAGACCGTCTGCGTTTCCCTTGCCCCGCACGATGTATGAGCGGGTGCCCATCGAGCCGGGAATGATGCCCAGCTTGCCTTCGGTGGCATCGATTGCGCCCTTGCGGGTCAGCCACACGGTTTCGCCTTGGATGGTGGTCGGCACCGTGTAGTTGTGATGCGTGTTGATGCGCTCGACCTCCACGCGCTGCGCCTGGGCCCCGATCCACTCCGCGAACACGTGGATGAACCGGTCCATCATCTCGGCCCGGTTCAGGTAGGCGAAGCGCTGAGCCCACGTCAAATCCTTGATGTAGCGGTCGAATTCGGGTGTGCCCTCCTGAAGGTACGCCAGGTCTCGGTTCGGCAGCCTGATCGATGGGTTGGCCGTGCACTGGTCCAGGGCGATCTTGATGTGCCGCTGGGCGATCTTGTTGCCGACGCCGCGGGAGCCGCTGTGCAGAAACAGCCAGACGTTGTCGTCGGTGTCCAGGCACAGTTCGATGAAATGGTTGCCGCCGCCGAGAGATCCCAGCTGCTGCAACCACTTCGGGCTGTGCGACAGGTCGACGTCGAGGTCCTGCTGTAGCTTCAGCAGCTCGTCGTGCTTGCGGGCGGTGAACGAAAACCGTTGCAGGCTCTTGTTGTAGTTGCCGGGGGAAAGCGGGATCGCATCCTCGACCGCTTGGCGCAGTGCCGACAGCTTGGGTCGGTAGTCGCCAAACCGGTCGGCCAGGTCCTGCTCGGTGAATCGGGTCTTGGCCGCGACCATTCCGCAGCCGATGTCGACGCCGACCGCAGCCGGGATCACCGCGCCCCGGGTGGGGATGACGGTTCCGACCGCCGACCCCTTGCCCAGGTGCGCGTCGGGCATCAGTGAGACGTGCGGGTGCACGAACGGCATCGACGCGGTGACCTTGGCCTGCTCGACGGTGTTGCCGGCGATGTCTGTGGCGAAGTTGAGCAGCTTGGGCCCGAGCTGTTCGGGCATGACGGTCTCCTTGAACGTGGGTTGGCTGGTGAACGGTATTCCCGGTGGCGCGGCAGATGCAACGGATTTTCGCCCGGGCCGGCTGCCTCAGTGCTGGTGAGCACGCGATTTGGAGAGGTCGCCACGCGTTGGGTAACCTTGCGTTTACCGACGCGGGGTGGAGCAGCTCGGTAGCTCGCTGGGCTCATAACCCAGAGGTCGCAGGTTCGAATCCTGTCCCCGCTACAAAGTGGGATGGCCTCCGGAGACTTCTCCGGGGGCCATTTTTTTTCCCGATAGGAACCTCGTGGGGAACATTCGCCAAGCTAACGTTTTCTTGGCGGTCCACGTTTGAGGTCGAGTAATCGAAGGTTCAGCAGGCGGTAGGTGGGAGGAGGCTACGATCGCGAATCATGACTGAAGGAGCTCCTCGACCGTCGGCACAAGCGCAGGCCGGCGCGATTGCCCCGCTCGATGTCGTCGGCTCCGGAGTCCTTCCCCCGGTCGATGCCAAAGTGCGCCGACTTTTCTGGCTGCTCGAGCGCTTCGCGCCCTCGTTGGGATCACGGTGGGCAGTCGAGTTGTGGTGCACCCCACCGATTCTCGAATCTAGTCTGCGCATGCCGCCGGGTGTGTCCCCAGGCAGGCCGATAGAAGCGTATTGGGATGGGCATCGGGTCGCTGGCGAGGAGTGGGGCGAGGGACGGCCGATTTATCTGGTCCATGGGTGGGGCGGCCAGCGCGCGCATCTGGCAATCTTCGTCAAACCGCTGGTGGAGGCTGGGTATCGAGTCGTTGCTTTCGACTTGCCCAGCCACAACGAATCCGATCCGGGTGCGCTCGCGCCCGGGCGTACCACCGCCACCGAGTGCGCCGACGCGATTGCGGCCATGATCGAGGCCCACGGGCCAGCCCATGCGGTAGTGGCTCACTCACTCGGAGCGAACGCGACTGCGCTGGCGGCGGCGCAGGGCGCACCCGTAGGGCGCTTGGTCCTATTGGCGCCAATGGGCGATTTTCCCCTCTATCTCGACTGGTTCGCCGCACGCCACGGCTTCGGTCGCCGGATCCGCGCGGGTCTGCACCGCCGGCTGGAAAAGCGAATCGCTATGCCGCTGGAAGAGACGAACATGACGCGGATCGGTCGGCGAGCCAACTACCCACCATTGCTCCTGATCCACGACCCCGACGACCCGGACAGCCCCTATGCCGCCACCGAGCGACTGGCCGCTGCGTGGCAAGGTGCACAATTTCTGACCACCAAAGGGCTCGGCCGCTTAGCGCATTACCGAATCCTGCGCCACCGCCCCGCTATTCGCGCCGGGGTGGAATTCATCGGTGCAACCACGCGCCCATAGCTCGAATCGAGGCTTGCGACTGGGCTTTAGGACTGCCCGTCGCCGCCGTCATTGGTGACCGAGTTGACCACCCCGAGCACCATCTCCAGGGTGGCCTGCTCCGCCAGTGTCCGCTCCTCACCCGATTCGTACTGTGCCCGTTCAAGGTCGGCGAGCAGGGCGAAGACGACGGTGATCAAGCCCCGGGTGTGAAGCGCCCGAAGAGCGTCCGGCCAGGGCGGGGCAAGGGCTTCGAGGCGTCGCACGATCAGGGTGGTCGCGGCCCAGTCGCGCCGGCCGGTGAGGTCGATACCCGGGTAGTCGCGGATCTTCTCCATGAACCGCGCATGGAAGCCGGGAGCGCACGCACGCTGGTATTCGAAGACCGGTCCGAGCAACGCCTCCAGCAGTCCGCGGGCGGTGAAGTCGGCTCCTGCCTCGAGTGCGGCGAGCCGCTCGAGGCGTTGCGGCTCGAAGACGCTCTGTCGTGCCTCGACGACCGCGGTGATGAGTTGTTCCCGGGTGCCGAAGTGGTAGCGGATCGCGGCGCTGTTGCGCTGCCCGGCTGCGGCTACCACCTGGCGCAGCGACACGGCGGGACCTTGCTCGGCGATGAGCCGTTCGGCGGTGTCGATGAGCGTTACCCGGGCGGGTTCTCTGCTGCCCTCTTCCACGCCGCAGACTCTATCACGATCGTATTGCAGAAATAACCCATTTGTATTAGCGTGCCAAACGGCAGGGCGGCCGATTGCCGCTCAGACTCCGGAGGGTCCTCAATGTCTGAACTTGGTCAAATCCCCACCGATGCGGCAGCGATCACGCCCGAGCTCATCGAGCAGTTGATCGGCACCCTCAATCCCGGCGTCGGGGTGCGCGACCTCCGAGTCCGCAGGGTGTGGCAGTGGGGTGAGGGCGACGCGGTGTCGACGTCCGGACGCGTCGATCTGGAGCTGACGTACGACGGGGCGGGTACCGGTCTGCCCCGGCGGGTCGTGCTGAAGCTCGCTCGGCCGGACCTGCCGGCCTATCCGCTCTACCGCAACGAGGTTCAGGCGTACAGCCGCCTGTGGCCCTGGACCATGGTTCGCACCCCGCAATGCTTGGGGGCATGGTTCGACGCGGCCACCGGAAGTTTCGGCCTGGCCCTGGAGGACCTCACCGCCCGGGGGGCACAGTTTCCGTCCGTGGCGTCATCGCCGTCGTTGGCGAGCCTGGAAGACGCCATCCGGCAGCTCGCGGGATTCCATGCGCGGCACTGGGGAACGCGCGCCGACTGGTCGGCCCCCGAGCTCAAGTGGGCGCAGACGCAGGTTGCCGGAGAACTGCACGAACTGTTCACCCATCCCGATCTCGTGCCGGCGATGATCGCCGACGAGGTGGGCAACAACCTGCACAAGCGGGAATTGGTGCAGTCGGTAAACGAGAGCACGGACTCGCTGTACGAGAAGGTGCAGCTGGTCCAGCGCCATCAGTCACAGCTGCAGCAGACTCTGGTGCACGGTGACTGCCACGTGGGCAACACCTTCGTGCTCCCCGACGGCTCAATGGGATTCGTGGACTGGCAGCTCAGCGTCCGCGGCTACTACATGCACGACCTGTCCTATCTGATCGTCACCGGACTGGACGTCGCGCAACGGCGCGCCCACGAACGACGGCTCATCGACTTGCACCTGAGCCTGCTGCGCGGCCACGGCATCGAGGATCTGCCGACACCCGCCGAGGCGTTCGAGGAGTACCGCCGTGCGCAGGCGTGGAACACCTACATCGGTTGGCTTACCTGCCCGGTGGAGAACTACGGCTGGGAGATCAACGTGGGCAACCACATTCGGCTGCTGACCGCCTACCGCGACCTGGACTCCGGTCGTGCCATCGAGTCGATCCGCTGAAGCGAAGCGGCACCGCTTCGCGTGCGCAGCCGCTCGGCCAGCCACGGCAGCGTCACCGCAAAGGCATTCGCGGCCGACGGCCAGTCGTGTTTGCCGGGCAGCGCGATCACCTCGCAGGCAATGCCGCTGGCGGCACCTGTCTCGCACAGCGCCTCCGCGGCGTCTTGCCCCACGCCGTCGTGATCGCCAGACGTGCCGGGCACCGCGAACAGGCCGGACAGGTCGGTGTACTGGCCATGCCGGCCGATCGCCGTCCTGGGGTCGAACCGCCAGTATGCATCCGCTTCACCGCCGAAGAGCCGGTCGATAGTTTGTTCCCGGTTGCCGGCGTTCGGGCCCACATCGCCGCCTATGTCGACGAAAGCGCTGAAGGTGTTCGGGTGCATCACCGCCAGATCGACGGCACAGGTACCCCCGGAGGAGAAGCCGACCACGCCCCACTTCGGCTCTCCGCCAAGGCCGAACAGCTCATTGATTTCCGGAATCACCTCCGCGGTCAGGTGCTCCGCGGCATTGCCGCGCGGTCCGTCGACGCACTCGGTGTCGACCGTGAATCCACCGGTGGCGTCGGCGAAAACAGCGATCGGGGCGTTGCCGCCGTGCGCGGCGGCGTACGCATCGAGGGCGGTGGTGGCATTGCCGACGCGAATCCAGTCGGCCGGAGTGCCGAATTCGCCTCCTATCATCAGGATCGCCAGAAGCGGCGTGGACGGTGTCCCGGCGAACCAGGCCGGCGGCAGGTAGACCCAGTCGCGGCGGTGTGAAAACCCGGACACCTTGGTGCCCGTCGTCACCGCCACCAGCTTTCCGCGTTGCACCGCAGCGCCTTTGCGCTGCAGGGCGTAGGCGGTTCCGATGTGAACCTGATCCTGCAGTGGCCTGTTGGTGAGCTGGCTCCATGCGGCATCAACGGTGGGGAAGTAACCCAGCCAGCTGTTGATCGTCAAACCGGTGCTCAGTAAGCAGAACGATGTCGCGAATACCGATGCATTGCGGCGCCATCCGCCGGCACCACGCCACCCGGCAACGGCCGTGGCGGCGGCGAGTCCGAAAAGGAAGACCCACAACCAAAGTCGTCGTGGCGCGGGCTCACTGGCGATTCCGAGCGTGTCGTACGCCCAATGCGCCGCCGCGACGGTCACCGCCCCCGCGGTGACTGCCGACGGAATCCACACCAGGCGCCACCGCCGCCCACGCCACCCGATTCCATAAAGCAGCGCCACAGCGGTGACGAATTGCACCACGGCGGGAATAGTTCCATGCATCAGCGAGGCGTGCCCCACGGCGACCCTTCATTCGGCAGATCGACAGTGTTACCCGCAGCCGAGCGGTGAAAACGTGGCACGCCGCCGCCGGAGTTCGACGAGGTCTTTTCGGCTTCTGCGGGGCTGTTTATCATCATGGTGCGATTTGCCCATGACGGGTTTTCGCCGGCACTTCCTGGGAAGTTGATACCTACGGCAGGCGTGGCACCTGGAGGGGGACGTGACGTCGATGTTCGACACGAGGGATCGGCATGGCAGCACTGAGAACGGGTGAAGGTTTCCCTGACGTCGTCGTCACCGGGGTGGCGTCCACGACGTCACTCGCCCCAGATGCCGAGGAAACCTGGCAGCAACTGTTGCAGGGCAGCAGCGGAATTCGCAAATTGGATAAGGACTTCGTCACCGAATTCGATTCGCCGGTGCGCATCGGGGGTCCGTTACGCGAAGATCTGGACGAGCAATTCGGCCGCGTCGAGTTGCGCCGGTTCGCGTTCATGCAGAAGCTGTCGGCGGTGGTGAGCCGGCGCCTGTGGGAGCAGGCCGGCTCGCCCGAGGTCGACACCAATCGGCTGATGGTGTCGGTCGGCCTGGGCTTGGGCAGCACCGAGGACATCCCGCTCTGGCACAACATCTGGAAGGTCAAGGGCCTGAAGGCGATCTCGCCGATTTCGGTGCAGAAATACATGCCGAACGCGCCTGCTGCGGTGATCGGACTGGACCGCGAGGCGAAAGCGGGCGTCGAGACGTCGGTGATGGCTGACGCGTCAGGCACCGCGGCCATCGCGCAAGCGTGGCAGAACATCGTCCTCGGAGAAGCCGACATGGCGATCTGCGGCGGTGTCGAGACCGTGATCGAGGCGGTTCCCCTGGCCACGTTTTGGCAGCTCGGCATGCTTTCCACCAACAACGACGACCCGACCGGTGCCTGCCGCCCGTTCGACAAGCACCGCGACGGCATGGTGCTGGCCGAAGGCGGCGCGATGATGCTGGTGGAGACCGAGGAACACGCGAAAGCGCGGGGCGCGCCCATCCTGGCCCGGCTGATGGGCGCCGCCGTCACGTCCGACGGATGCGACGCCGTGCTGCCGGACCCGGCCGGTGAGCGCGCCGGCGACGCCATCAGCCGTGCCGTCTACCTGGCCGGACTGGCGCCGGCCGACATCGACCTCGTCAAGGCGCACGCGACGGGAACCACGTTCGGTGACGCGGCCGAGGCGCGCGCGATCCACCGGGCACTCGGTGAGCACTCGCCCGCCGTATACGCGCCGAAGGCTGCACTGGGAAATTCACTGGGGGCGGCCGGCGCGATCGAGGCGGTGCTCACCGTTCAGGCGCTGCGTGACCAAATCGTGCCGCCCACTTTGAATTTCACCGAACCGGACCCTGAAGTCGCGCTGGACGTCGTCGCCGGCGAGCCGCGTCGCGGCAATTACCGCTACGCCGTCGCAGAGTCGTTCGGCTTCGGCGGAAACAACGTCGCGGTGGTGTTCGGCGCGGCCTGACTCACTTGCGCCCCCGACGTCGTCGGCCCGGCCAACCGGTCGCCCATTCCGACATCGACAATCACTCGGGTCTCGTCCCGGTTTTCGGTGTCCGGCGCCGCCCCCAGGGGTAGACACACCGGGGCGCGCATCCACCCAGTCTTGCCCGGGACGCCAACCTGACACCTATTATTCGTCGGGTGTTCACCGGCGAGCTGCGCGCAGCGCAGTGGCGATCCCAGGCGGGCCGCCTGTGGGCGCCGACCGCCGTCGCGCTCATCGCTGCCGTATTGATCGGCCTGCAGATCACGGCCAGCGGCTCGGGGTTTGTGGGTCCGCTGCGCAGCCTGGCCGGCGACTATTTCGGCACGCCGACGTCGGCCACCGTTCCGTGGGTGAGTCTGGGCGTGGCGATGGTCGGGTTGTCGCGCCACTACCGGCTCTGGTCGTTGTCGCTGGCAGCGGCCCTTGACGTGGTTTTCGCGGCGGTGCGGCTGGCGCGAGGGGGTGCGTGGACGCTCGGCAACGGTCCGCTGATCGTGCTCACCGGTTTGGCGGTGATCGTCGCGTGGCGGCGCTGGGCCAGGGAGGAACACGGCACGGCCCTGCGGGGAGTCGCTTTCGGCCTGCTGCTCATCATCGCCACGAAGGTCGGCGACAGCTGGTTGCGCATTACCGCGATCCTGCGGCCGGTGGTCATGGACGAGTACGCACTGCTGGCCGATCACGCCCTCGCGCAACCGTCGTGGCTACTGGGCCGGCTCCTGCATGCGGGTGGTCCGGTTCTCAACGCGGCGTTTCACTGGGTGTACATCGAATTGCCCGTCGCGGCAATGGTGGTCGCGATCTATCAACTGCGCAACGTCAGCATCGGCGGCTGGCCACGGCATTTCCTGATCCCGACATTCCTCGTGCTCGGCCTGATCGGGCCGCTGATCTACGTGTTCTTCCCGTTGGTCGGCCCGGATTTCGCCTTCGGGAGCGCGGGCCGGGGATTCGAAGTCGGCGACTTCTGGCCGCACTCCGTGCCGCGGATCAATTTGTCGCCCAGGGCAATTGCCTTCGACGGATCAACCCCACGCAACTGCATGCCCTCAATGCACACGGCGTGGGCGCTGGCGGTGTTCCTGCACTCCCGCGGGGGACCGCGGTGGCTGCGGATAGGTGGCGCGCTGTGGCTGGTGTGCACCGTCGCCGCGACCCTCGGCTTCGGGTATCACTACGGCGTCGATCTTCTGGCGGGCGGGGTGCTGTGCCTGACGGTGGAGTCGGCGTTGCGGGAACCGGTGCGCGACCGGGTGTGGTGGCGGATCGGCATGACGGGTTTCGGCGCCGCGTTCCTGGCGGCATTGTTGGTGTGTTGTCGCTATTTTGCGGCGGACATGGCGCGCTTCTCGGTGCCCTTCGGGGTGCTCATCGTCGGCACGCTGGCGGCATTCAGCGCCGCCTTCTACGTGACCTACTTCGCCCGGCAGGCGGCGCCCGCCGACGACAGAAGCCTGCCGGTACGCGGCGTTTTCGTAGGTCAGGGTTCGTCGGCTGTGTCCTGATGCGCCGCGGCGATGCCGTTGATGATGCCGGTGAGGAGCCGGTCGAGATGGTGGCCATCGTCGAACGCCCGTTGGCTGGCGACCAGCCGCAGGAACAAGCCACTGACGAAATTCAAGGTGGCAGAGACCTGTTCGTCGACGGTCGCCGGGGCGAGTTCACGGCCCGGCTGCGACCGGATGACGATGTCGCGCTGAATCCGGGTGAGCAGCTGCACGTTCTCGTGAAACACGGCCGTCAGATCCGGGTCCCTGTTGGCCTGCAGAATGAGTTCGAACCGGGCCTTGGTGCGGCTGAGCCGGGGCTCCTGCGCCGAGAGCATGATCAGGGCCGCCAGAGGAGAAATGCCGCCCGAGTCGTCCTCGCGGGGTCCGAGCACCGCGGACAGGTCGGCCAGGTCCAGCTCGCACACCCGCCGGGTGGTCGCCAACAGCAGCGCGGCGCGGGTACGGAAGTAGAACGACGTACTGCCGGCGGGCAGGCCGGCCCGCTGATCCACCTTCGGATGACTCAGGCCTTTGGCGCCCTCCTCGGCGAGCAACTGAATCGCGGTGTCGCACAACAACCTGCGACGGTGTTCACCCTTGGCCCTGTGTGGAGTCACGATGGGCTGGATCATACCGGCTATTGCGCCTAGGACTCTAAATCTTTAGAGTCACGGCATATCATGACAAATCCGCAGAAGATCAGTGACGAGCACGAGATCGCCGCACTGCTGTACCGCTACGCGCGCGCCGTCGACGGTAAGGACTGGGAGCTCTACCGTTCGGTCTTCACCGACGACGCGGTCATCGACTACACCTCTGCCGGGGCGGTCGCCGGCCCGCGCGATGAGGTCAGCGACTGGCTGAGCAAGGGAATGGCCGTGATTCCCTGGACCATGCACTACATCACCAACATCGAGGCCGACATCGACGGCGACACCGCGCGGGTCCGGGCGATGTTCTACAACCCGATGCAGCTGCCGGGCACGGCGGAGATGAGCGTATGCGGCGGCTACTATCACCACGAACTCGTCCGGACCCAAGACGGCTGGCGCAGCCGCGAGCTACGCGAGGAGAACGTGTGGTTCACCAATGCGCCTGGACAGCAAGGGCATTGATGACGCAGGGTCAGCAACCACCGGCCCCCAGGCCACCCGACGGC
Organism: Mycobacterium sp. TY814; assembly: GCF_030755175.1. Lineage (NCBI taxonomy): Bacteria > Bacillati > Actinomycetota > Actinomycetes > Mycobacteriales > Mycobacteriaceae > Mycobacterium > Mycobacterium sp. TY814. The sequence goes on along the minus strand of NZ_JAUFRY010000001.1, from coordinate 1,466,251 downwards.
GACTGGCTGGGAACGCCGTTTCTGAAGTTCACCCGCGAGGGCGCCTTCGGAGTCTGCACCCTGGACCGGCCGGAAGCCCGCAACGCGATGACGCCGGCGATGTACTTCGGGATCAAGTACGCGGTCAATCACGTCGGCTCCGATCCCGATCTGGCGGGCCTGCTCATCACCGGCACCGGGGACGTCTTCGCACCCGGCGGCGACATGGGCGGCGGCGGTAGTGACAACTGGCTGACCTTCGGCTCGGCGCTCGGCATGGACGCGCTGCCCTTCGATACCCTGCGCCAGTCCGCCAAGCCGGTGGTCGCCGCGGTCAACGGACTCTGTCAGGGCGGGGGACTGCAGATCGCGCTGTGTGCCGACATGGCCGTGGTCAGCGACCGCGCCACCTTCCGGGTGCCCGAGCTCTACCGCGGCATCGCCGACACCTATTACAGCCAGATGCTCGCCCGGCTCATCGGTCCGGTACGGACCCGCGACCTGATGTTCACCGGCCGCACCCTGTCCGCCCGCGAGGCGCTGGAGTGGGGGATGGTGGCGCGCGTCGTTGCCCACGACGAGTTGCCCGTTGCGGCAAGGGAAGTGCTCGCACAGTGCTGCCGCACCGCACCTGCCGCCCGGGCAGTGATCAAGTCCAGCCTGGACAGCTACCTGGGCCTCTACGACCGGATCGGGATGCAGTCCAGCCTCGGCGCGCCCGAGTCGATCGAGGGCTTTCTGGCCTTCAAGGAACGCCGATCGCCCAACTGGGTGCACCCGAAACTACGGGTCGAGGGACGGCTGTAGGGCAGCGGTCACTTCTGCGGCGGCGCGCCGGCCGGCTTCGATCGCCCCGTCCAGATAGCCCGGATGCCCGCTGGCCGTCTCTGATCCAGCCCAGTGGAGGTCGCCGACCGGAGCGCATGCCATCGGCACGAATCCCTCGGTGGTGCCGGGTTTCGGCAGTGCGACGTACCCACCTTCGACGAATTCGTCCAGGTGCCAGGACTTCTCCTGCCAGTCGACCGGCTGCAGCACCTCATGACCGATGTGGGCCACCAGCGGCGCCAGCACTGCCTCGCGGCGCGCCGCGTCGTCCAGGAGGGACAGTTCGCGCGCCTCGGGGCCCCCGACCAGCACACACAGATGGCCGGGTCCTCCCGGCGCGGAGGTGTCGAAAACCGCGCTGCCGGGTTTGCCCAGGACGAGGAACTCCCCGCCGCCCCGTTCCCGCCAGAATGGCCGCTGATAGACAGCGACCGCCTTGAAGACCGACCCCATGTATGTATTGCACTGCAGGGCAACGTGATCCGCGGGTAGCGCGGGTTCGAACGCGATCCGCGACGCTACGGGCGGCGGCACCGTGACGATCACCTTGTCGGCCTGCACAACCCCTGACGGCGTGCGAAGCAGCACCCGGTCGCCACACTCGATCGAGGTCACCCGATGTCCGGTGCGCACCCGCGGGCCCAGCCCTGCCGCCAACCGCTCGACCAGCGCCCCGGCGCTCTCGACCAGCAATGATTCCTGGGCGCCGCCTTTGGTCCCGAGAATCGTCAGCAGGCCTCCCTGGTGACGGATCATGTCCGTGGCAGCCCGCACCGACAGCCGGTCGAGATCGCCGGTCCACGAGATCAGGGCCACCACCTCGAGCAGTCGCCGAGCGGTACGGCCCGGCACCTTGCTCAGCCAGCGGTCGAGTGTCGTCGCGTTGAATCCGGCCGGTGCCCCGAGCCGTGCCAGCACGCCGATCCCGGTCAGCGCCAGAGCCGAGACGAGCATCGACGGGCCCAGTGGTGAAACCCGCCGCGGGCCGTCGATCACGGTGGGCAGCGTCCCGGTGTGCATGGGAAACACCGTCACGCCCAGCTCGGTGGCCAACTCCTTGACCCGGTGGTGGTCGTGGCCGATCCACTGCCCACCGAGGTCGAAACGCGACCCCAGCGTGCTGGTCCGGCCCAGCACGCGCCCGCCCACGCGATCGGCCGCTTCGAGGACGATGACGTCGATGCCGCGGCGATCGAGCTCGTGCGCAGCGGTCAGTCCGGATAAACCGGCGCCCACCACGACAACCGTTGAGTTCCGCACCGAGTGCCTCCCGCGTCCAGAATAAGTCGGTCAACCGACCGAATTAGTAAGCCACAGTCGGTGGCGCCTGCGCAACACGGGTCACCGCGCCGCCGGGATCGGCTGGGGGTCGGCGAACATCACCAGCATGTCCACGGCGCGTTCGAGATCGTGCCGTGCGCGCGCGGCGTCGGTGCTGGCCACGTACTGCACGATCAGGCCGTCCAGCACGGCCAGCGCCAACCGCCCGAGTGTCGGGAAGTCGACGGCGCATCGTTCGCCGGCCGCCCGTGCCGCCTGCTCACACAGCGTGCTGACCAGATCGGTGTAGCGGTCGTACTGCAACTGGGCCAGTCCGCCCGCGCCTTCGCTACGCACCGAGTACATGGCCAGTTCGTACTGCATGATCTGCAGTCCGATCTGACGTTCGACCAGCGCGTTCCAGAACCCCGTCATACCCTGCCGCAGCCCGTGCGCGACGCCGCGGTCGGGCGCAAGGCCGGGCTGCACCGTCGCCACCACGTCGTCGATGACCGCCGTGATGACCGCGCGCAGCAACTGGTCCTTCGTCGGAAACACATAGTGCAGCGTGCCGAGCGGAATCCCGGCCTCGGCCGCCACCGCGCGCAAGGTCGTCCCCGGAACTCCGACGTCGCTCAGGACCCGGACCGCGGCGGCGACGATCTCCTCCTGGCGCCGCTCCGCACGCACGTATGCCATCGACGGCTCCTTGATTAGTCGGACAACCGACCGAAGTGTAAGCCCGGGATGGGGGTCTGGCGTCCAAACCCGCGACGGGGTGGAATAGGCGTGTGAAGCGACTCAACGGTGTCGACGCGCTGATGCTCTACACCGAGACACCCGAGATCCACATGCACACGCTGAAAATCGGCATCCTCGACGTGTCGAATATGGAGCAGGACTTCGACTTCGAGTTGTTTCGCTCGGTCGGGTACCAACGGCTTATGGCTCTTGAGCCGTTGCGCTACCAGCTGCTGGACATCCCGCTGAAGCTGCACCACCCCATGTGGGTGATCAACGACGACATCGACCTCGAATACCACGTACGCCGGGCTCAGGTGCCGGCGCCGGGTGGGCGCCGCGAACTCGATGAGTTGATCGGCGAGATCGCGAGCACCCCGTTGCGCCGTGATCACCCGCTGTGGGAGATGTACGTGGCGGAGGGGCTCGCCGACAACCGGATCGCCATCATTCACAAGGTCCATCACGTGTTGGCCGACGGCATGGCCTCGGCAAACCAGATGGCTCAGGCGCTGTCGCCGCATCAGCCCGAGCCGCGGCGGGTGCCGCCCGAACTGCCGACGCGCTCGCACCTGCTCAAGGAGGCCGTCCGCGACCACGCCGGGTTGATCCGGAAACTGCCGCGTCTGGTCAACGAGACGGCCTCGGGCGTCGCACGGGTGCGGCGCAGATCGAAGGAACGGGGCGCCAACCCCGACCTGGCGCGCAATTTCGCCCCGCCGCCGTGCTTCATCAACCACCGGGTCGGCCCGGGGCGCCGGTTCGCGACCGCGCCGCTCGCGCTGGCCGACGTCAAGGAGACGAGCAAGCACCTCGGGGTCACGCTCAACGACGTCGTGCTGACGACCGTCGCGGGCGCGCTGCGCCGATTGCTGCTGCGCTATGACGGCCACGCCGACGTCCCGTTGATCGCCGGGGTACCGGTGAGTTACAACCCGTCGCCAGACCGCTTGGCCGGCAATGAATTCACATACATGACACCGTCGCTGCCGGTGCACGTCGATGACCCGATGCAACGGGTGACGCTCACGGCGATGGCCACCAGGATCGCGAAGGAGAATCACCAGCTGCTCGGTCCGACCGTGCTGCCCGCGTGGATGTCCTATCTGCCGACGGCGTTGTCGCCGGGGATTTTTCGCACCCAGGCCCGGCGTATGGAGTCGGGCGCCGTCATGAACCTGGTCGTGTCCAACGTGCCCGGGCCGCGCGAACGCGGCTGCATCGAGGGGGCGACGCTCAACGAAATCTATTCGGTGGGGCCGATCGTCGCCGGCAGCGGCATGAATATCACGGTCTGGAGCTACGTCGACCAACTGGCCGTCTCGGTGCTGACCGACGACCGCACGCTCGACGATCCGCACGAGGCCACCGACGCGCTGATCGACTCCTTCCGCGAATTGCGCACTGCCGCAGGACTTTCCGGCGACCTCACGCCGGTCGCTGCCACCCTGCCGCCGGCCGCGGCGCTGATTTGACCGCGATGCGAGGCTGGCGCAGACACGTCGTTACCCGGTTGATGGTGGCGGGGCTCGTCGGCGTGGCCGCCGTGTCGCTGATCGCCGGCACGACGGGCTGGAAGTACGCGCCGAGCGTCGGCTGGACCACGGCGGCGCTGGTTTATCTGGTGTGGACGTGGATCGTCGTGCTGCCGATGGACGCCGAGCGGACGCGTGAGCACGTGGTGCCGGAGGACCCGCCGACCGGCTGGCTCATCGACGTGGTGATCCTGTCGGCGAGCGTGGCGAGTCTGGCCGGGGTGGCGCATCTACTGACCGCCAGTTCGAAGACCGGGGCCGAGAAGGACATCGCCGCAGCCATCGGAGTGGTCAGCATCGCCGTAGCGTGGTGCGTCGTCCATACCGTGTTCAGCATCCGCTATGCCGATGTGTACTACTCGGACTCGTCCGGCGGCATCGACTTCAACGGCACGGACAACCCGCGTTTTCTCGACTTCTTCTACGTCGGATTCACCATCGGAATGACCTACCAGGTATCCGACACCACGCTGAAGACCGGCCAACTGCGGCGGATCGCGCTGTGCCAGGCCCTGCTGTCCTACCTCTTCGGGGCGGTTATCCTGGCCGTCACCATCAATCTGGTTGTTGGGCTGAGTAATTCATGAAAGGAGCGTTCATGGCCGATCCCGACCGGCGCGCGCATCAGGAGGCTCGCACGGCTCGCGTCATCGAGCACATGCAGAGCGAGAACGTGCAGGAATGGGACCGGACGATGGCGACATTCAGCCATCCCCGTTACGAACTGCCCGACGGCACCGTGTTCGACGGAGCCGACGAGGTGATGCGGTACTGGATCGACGGCCGGACGCTGGTGCCCGACCAGACCAACGAGCTGATCGAGCTGACCCACCTCGACGACGGGCAGGTGCAGATCGAGTTCTGGTTGCGCGGTACTCCGACTACGGCGACGGAGCCGTTCGAGCTCCGGCTGTGGGCGGTGTTCGGCTTCGACGAGTCCGACCTGATCACCGGAGAACGCGTGTTCGCTCAGCCGCCGACGGCCGATCAGCTTGCGGGATGAATGTTTCTGGAATCCCCCAGACGGGAACGAGGACGTGTGCCGAATAGCGACGAACGTGGAGCGATCCGCAGCCTGATTCCCGCACGGATCGATCGGCTGCCCTGGTCGCCCTTCCACACGCGCATGGTGGTAGCACTCGGCGTGGCCTGGATCCTGGACGGCCTGGAAATCACGGTCGCCAGTGCGGTCGCCGAAACGCTGACCGAACCGCAGACACTGCATCTGTCGTCGGCCGCCGTCGGGTTCGTCGCCACCGTCTACCTGGCGGGCGAGGTGGCCGGTGCGCTGTTCTTCGGGCGCCTGTCCGACAAGCTGGGCCGGCGCAACCTGTTCATGGTCACGCTGGGCGTGTACCTGCTCGGCAGTGCGCTCACCGCCGCCACGCTCGGGAACAGTGCGGCCTGGATCGCGTTCCTCTATCTCACGCGATTCATCTCCGGGATGGGCATCGGCGGCGAATACGCCGCAATCAACTCGGCGATCGACGAGCTGATCCCGGCCCGGTTCCGTGGCCGGGTGGACATCGCGGTCAACGGCACCTACTGGGCCGGGGCGGTCCTGGGCACGCTGGGCACCTTCATTTTCCTGCGCGCGATCGATCTGAGCCTGGGCTGGCGCCTGGCCTTCCTGCTCGGCCCGGTGCTGGCTCTGGTGATTCTGCTGGTGCGGCGCAACCTGCCGGAAAGCCCGCGCTGGCAGGTGATGAACGGTCGCACCGAGGACGCCGAGCGGACCATCTCCCACATCGAGGAGGAGGTGCGGGCCACCGGGGCCGCGCTGCCGCCGGTCGACGAATCGACGGCCATCGAATTGCGGCCCGCCCAGGAAATCGGCTACCTCGCGCTGACGCGCGTGCTGTTTCGCGACTACCCGAGCCGGGCCGCGCTGGGTGCCGTGCTGATGATCAGCCAGTCGTTTCTGTACAACGCGATCTTCTTCACCTACACCCTGGTGCTGGGCAAGTTCTATGGCGTGCCGTCTGCGTCGACGCCGCTGTACCTCATCGCGTTCGCAGTGGGGAATCTGTTGGGGCCGCTGACAATCGGGCACTTCTTCGACACCATCGGCCGGCGCAGGATGATCGCGGGAACCTACCTGCTCTCGGGGCTGCTGCTGGCCGTCAGCGCGGCCCTGTTCCAGGCCGGCGTGCTGAACGCGATCACCCAGACCGTCGCCTGGTGCGTCATCTTCTACATCGCGTCGGCCGGTGCCAGCGCCGCCTATCTGACCGTCAGCGAGATCTTCCCGCTCGAGGTTCGTGCCAAGGCAATCGCGGTGTTCTTCGCCATCGCGCAGTGTTTCGGCGCCCTCGGGCCGGTCATTTACGGCGCACTGATCGGTGACGGCTCCAGGCCGCTGCTGCTGTTCCTGGGCTATCTGTTGGGCGCGGCGGTGATGATCATCGGCGGCCTGGTCGCCTGGTTCCTCGCCGTCGACGCCGAAGGCAAATCGTTGGAGGACATCGCCACACCGCTGGCGGCCAGGTGAAGTCATACTGAGTGTCGGGTACGGGTTCCGAGGACGGGAAAGGGACGTCAGTGGTCTTTCGCGCAGACCAGGAGATAGGCCGCGATCTGGCGGCCGTCGACTGGGCGTCGACTCCGCTTGGGCCAGTTGATAATTGGCCGCAGAGCCTGCGCACCGCCGTGGACATCCTGCTGTCGTCCCAGTTCTCCATGTGGATGGGCTGGGGCCCGGAGCTGACCTTCTTCTGCAACGCGGCCTACCGCCGCGACACCTTGGGCCGCAAGTATCCGTGGGCGCTGGGCCGGCCCGCCAGCGAAGTCTGGGCGGAGATCTGGCCGGATATCGCCCAGCGGGTGGAGCGCGTCCTCAGCGAGGGTGAAGCGACCTGGGACGAGGCGCTGATGCTCATCCTGGGCCGGTCCGGTTATCCGGAGGAGTCCTACCACACGTTCTCTTACAGCCCGTTGCGCGATGACGACGCCCGCGTCGTCGGACTGCTCTGTGTGGTCAGCGAGGACACCGAGCGGGTCATTGCCCAACGGCGCATCGCGACACTGCGCGATCTGGGCTCGGACCCCAGCGTCATCCGCACCGAGCGCCAGATGCTCGACTTCGCCTCAGGCCAGCTCAACAAGAACCCCTATGACCTCCCCTTCAGCCTGACCTACCTGTTCGGCGAGCGGGGCGACGCACAGCTGGCCGGTGTCAGCGGCATCGCGTTCGGGCATCCGGCGGCACCGGAGACGTTGACCGGCGACGGCGACTCGTTGTGGCCGGCCGACAAGGCGGCGCAGGGCGAATGTGAGGTGATCGAACTCGACGGCGTGGCGGCGAACCTGCCCACCGGCGCCTGGCCCGAGCCGCCGAAACAGGCCTTCATGGTGCCGCTGCTGCAACAGGGCGCCCCGCCGCTCGGGTTTCTGGTCGCGGGACTCAACCGGTATCGCGAGCTCGACGACGGCTACCGTGGTTTCGTCGAGTTGGTCGCCGGCTACCTCGCGACCGGGGTGAGCAGCGCCCGCAGCTACCAGACCCAGCAGCAGCGCGCCGAGGAACTCGCCGAACTGGACCGCGCCAAGACCACCTTCTTCTCCAACATCAGCCACGAGTTCCGCACCCCGCTCACCTTGATCCTGGGGCCGGTCGACGAGTTGCGCAGCCGCGACGACAGTCTCGACGAGACCGCTCGTCAGGAACTGGAGCTGGTGCACCGCAACGGATTACGTCTCGCGAAGCTGGTCAACACCCTCCTTGACTTCTCCCGCATCGAGGCGGGGCGGATGCGTGCCCAGTTCGAGCCGGTGGACCTGGCGTCCCTCACGGCCGAACTGGCCAGCGTGTTCCGTTCGGCAATCAACCAGGTCGGCCTGGCGCTCACGGTGGAGTGCCCGCCGCTGGACGAGCCGGTGTATGTCGACCGCGAGATGTGGGAGAAGGTGGTGCTCAACCTGCTCTCCAACGCATTGAAGTTCACCTTCGACGGTGGCATCTCGGTGCGGGTCACCCAGGAGGGCGGGCAGGCGGTGATCAGCTTCGCCGACACGGGGGTCGGTGTGTCGGCTGCCGAGATGCCGCGGCTGTTCGAACGTTTCCACCGCATCGAGACCTCCCGTGCGCGATCCACCGAGGGCAGCGGCATCGGGTTGGCTCTGGTGAAAGAACTGGTCGGGCTGCACGGTGGCACCATCACCGCCGACAGCCGGGAGGGCGAGGGCACCACCTTCACGATCCGGTTGCCCTTCGGTACGGCACATCTGCCCGCGGACGAACTGGTCGACCCGAGCGCCCCCCGGACCAGTATCGGCGCGATCTCGGAGCCGTATGTGCAGGAGGCGTTGCGCTGGCTGCCCGGCGAATCGGTGTCCACACCGGTTTCGGCGGCGCTGCCCGCAAAGGGCGGCGCCGCGCAGCCCCGGGTGCTCGTCGCCGACGACAACGTCGACATGCGGGAGTATCTGGGCAATCTGCTGGGTGCGTCCGGGTACCAGGTGAGCGGTGCGGCGGATGGTGAGCAGGCTTTGGAGGCGATCCGCGTCCAGCTCCCGGATCTGGTGATCAGCGACGTGATGATGCCCAAGATGGACGGCCTGCAGCTGCTGGCCGCGCTGCGGGCCGACCAGCGCACGGCAGCGTTGCCGGTGTTGCTGCTGTCGGCGCGGGCCGGTCAGGAAGCGTCCATCGAAGGCCTGTTGGCCGGCGCGGACGACTATCTGGTCAAGCCGTTCGCCGCCGCCGAACTGCTCGCCCGGGTGCGCGCCAACGTCGAATTGGCGCGGATGCGCAACTACCACGCACGCTGGCGCACCGCGCTGGTGGACTCGCTGCAGGAAGCCTTCTTCGTCATCGACGAACACGGCAGCGTCATCGAGATCAACGCGGCCTTCGGCGAAATCCTCGGCTACGGCCCCGAAGGACTTCCGTACGATCCTCCGCACGCCTGGTGGCCGGACCCCGAGCTCGATATCACGGCCCGCCAGCTGGTCGAGGACGAGTTCGCGAAGTCGCTCGACGAATCCGAGGGCAGTCTGACAATTCCGGTCACCCACCGCGACGGGCACCGGCTGTGGATCGCGGTCAACTTCAACCACGCTCATGACCCCGACTCCGGGCGCCGTGTCATGGTCGGCACCTTCCGCGACATTACGGCCGAACACTATGCCGTGCAGAGTCAGAGTGCGTTGGCGGAGCTCAATCAACAACTGGTGCAAGCAGATACGCTGACCGACGCCCTGCAGGGCGCCGCCGAGGTGCTGCGCCGGGTGTGGCAGGCCCGCCGGGTGCTGGCGGTCACCTTCGCCAACGGCCCCACCGAACGCGCACCGCGAGTCGTCTGCGCCGGAGAGCCGGTCGAGTGGGCCGACCTCTCGCCGGAACTGCAACAGCAGATCGGGTCCCTGCGCGAGACGGATCTGCTGAGCACCGTCACCGTCGATGCGGGCGTGGCCGGTATCGCGTCGCAGCATCCCCGCGGACTTCTGGCCATCTGGGTCGAACTGACCGAGCACCGGCGTTTCACCCGGGAAGACCAGACCCTGCTCGCGGTGCTGGCCGGGCGGCTCGGGCAGGGATTGCAGCGCGTCTACCAACTGGACGAGCAGCGCGAGACCGCGGTGGCGTTGCAGCATGCGATGTTGGGGCCGACGTCGCTGCCTCAGGGTTTCGCGGTGCGGTATCTGCCCGCGAGCCATCCGTTGCAGGTGGGCGGGGACTGGTACGACGTGGTCGATCTCGACGAGGATCGCGTCGCGTTGATCGTCGGGGACTGCGTCGGTCACGGCTTGGCGGCGGCGACCGTCATGGGCCAACTGCGCAGCGCCTGCCGCGCGCTGCTGCTCGAGCAGCCCAGCCCCGGCGCTGTTCTCACCGCCCTGGACCGCTTCGCCGAGCGACTCCCCGGTGCCCGCTGCACAACGGCTTTCTGTGCGGTGCTTACCCAGGAAACGGGGGAATTGGTCTACTCCAGCGCGGGGCACCCGCCCCCGATCATGGTGTACGCGGACGGCACAACGGTGCTGCTGGGTGGGGAACACGGGCTTCCCCTGGCGCTGCGCCCGAATTGGCAGCGCCCCGAAAGCCGCATCACCATGCCGCCGCGCGCGACGCTGTTGCTCTACACCGACGGGCTGGTCGAACGCCGCGGGCACTCCCTGGACGACGGCATGACACGTGCTGCCGACCTGGTGCAGAACGGCCGCTCGCAGGAGCTCGAAGAGGTGGCCGACCGGCTGATGTCCCAGCTGGAGCCTGGCGGCGGCTATCCCGACGATGTGGCCATGTTGCTGTACCGGCAGCCTGCGCCGTTCTCGCTGGAGTTCGCGGCCGACGCCAATTATCTCGCCGACAGTCGAGATGCCTTGCGCAGCTGGCTGACTCGGGCGGGTGTCGAGCCTGAGCAGATTCAGGACGTGCTGATCGCCGCCGGCGAAGCGGTGGCCAACGCAATCGAGCACGGTCACCGCGACCAGCGGGTGGGCACCGTCTCGCTGCGCGCGACAGCGATCGTCGACCGGCTGCAGGTCACCGTCACCGACACCGGAGCATGGAAGACGCCGACCCAGGTCGCCGAATTCAGCCGCGGACGCGGCATCTCCCTGATGCGAGTCCTGATGGAGGACTGCAGCATCCAATCCAGCGAAGCCGGTACGACCGTCTCCATGCATGCAAGGATCACGTAATGGCGACACCGCTCACCCTGAACACCGACCGTGACTCCGACGGGTCGCCACGCCTGACGGCCACCGGCGAGATCGACCTGAGCAACATCGAGGTGTTCAAGCGCGCTCTGTCCGACGCCAACGCGGGCAGCCGCGACCCGATAACCATCGATCTGAGCGCCGTCAGATATGTGGACAGCGCCGGCATCAACGCCCTGTTCGATCAGGCCGACGCTGTGGACGCGCTGCACGTGATCGTCCACCCGTTGCTCGTGCGCGTGCTCACGGTCAGCGGGTTCAGCAAGATCGCGAACGTCGAGGCTGCGTCGAAGGCACACGGCTGAACTGCATGTCAAGACTGCGCAGGTAGGTCTGCAACCCCGCGTCCTGCACCGGAATCAGGTGCGCCGGGGCGCCGGACTCGTTGTAGTGCGCGTGCCACATGCCGGGGGGCGTCGTGAAGGCGCCGCCGGCCTGCCAGTCCACCCGTATCGGGTCGGCGATACGGCCGTGATCGTCGAGGTGGGTGCCCAGGAGCGTGTAGCACCCCGGTTGGGCATCCAGAATCAGGTCGAGCGCGACGGACTGGTGACGGTGCGGGCGCTGCTCCTGACCGGGCGGCAGCACGCCGAACATCGCCCACAGCACATGCGTCAGCGTCAGGGTCTGCTCCTGCTCGGCGTTGGCCAGCAGCACGCTGACCCGGTTCCTCTCGTTGGCGCCCGGTTGCGCCGCAATGTGCTCGAGTTCGGCGACCACGTCCGCGGCGCGGAACTTGGTCGGACGGAATCGCGGTTCGGACGCCCGGACGCCGAGGTGGCGCAGCAACGGTTCGTCGTGCACCCAGTACATCGCCGCGTCCTCGCCGGCGCGGAAGGCCGCCCTGGCACCGGCTGGCAGAGTGAGGAAATCGCCCTTGGTCCAGCTGGTCGTGCGTCCGTCGACCGTGACGAGGCCCTGTCCGGACAACACGAAGTACATCTGCGAGGTGGCGTTGGGGCAGGTGTCGATCTGCTCGCCCGCGCGGATGCGCACGAAGTTGGCCAGCAGCGCCGGACTCGTGGCCGCGCCCGTGCTGATGCCGAGGTCGCCCGACAGGTCCAGCGGCACCACGCCGGTGGGCCGGTCCAGGTAGATCTCCGGGCTGAACTGGGCAATCGGCACCCGGGGCGTATGGCCTGAGCCGATCGGATCGGCGGCCTGGGTGTACTCGAAATAGCGGGCCTGCTCAGCCCAGTCCTCGACTGTCGCGGCGTGGATGTCCATTGTGGTGCTCATGTCTATATCGTATCTATCTTGTATCTATGCTGCAACCGCGTGTGCGTGGCGCCCGCCGAATAGAGTCGGGATACCACTGAGCCGCAAGGGAGGGCTGAGACGTTGGAGGTCACCACCGGTCCGGGCGCGGCCAAGGACCGTGCTCTGGACTACGTCAAGGCCAAGGTGCTGACCGGGGAGTTCCCGGGCGGGGAACTGATCAGCGAGGGTGAGGTCGCCACCGCGTTGGGGATGTCGCGCACCCCGGTGCGCGAGGCATTCCTGCAGCTGGAGGCGGCCGGGCTGTTGCGGCTGTATCCCAAGCGGGGAGCGCTGGTGGTGCCGGTCTCCCCGGACGAGGTGCGCGCGGTCCTGCAGGCCAGGCTGGTGCTCGAGGAGTTCGCGGTACGGGCGGTGATCGGGCGCGGTCCCGCTGCGTGTGCGGCCGTCTATGAACGACTTTCGGCGCAGGTGCAGCGGCAGCGCGAGGCTGCCGCCGGCGCCGAGTTGCACGAGTTCCTGGAGTCCGACCGCGCTTTCCACAACGCCACGCTGGAAGCGGCCGGTAACGCCATCCTGGCCGGCTTCTACTCGACCCTGCGCGACCGGCAGATGCGGATGATCGGCGAATCGGCGCGCCATCCCGAGCGCCTGGCCACCATTATCGACGAGCACGAACGCATCGCCCGGGCGTTCCGGGACGGGGACGGCGACGGGGCGCGCCTGGCCGTGCGGGCGCACCTTTCGGGCACCATGCGGGCCCTGGGCCTGGCAGCTGACCTGGACGGAGGTGAACAGTGACGCAGCGCGTCGTGGTGGTGGGCGGTGGCCTGGCGGGGCTGGCCGCTACGGTGTGGCTGGCCGAACTCGGCTACGCGGTCACTCTGGTGGAAAGCAACGGCAAGCTGGGCGGGCGCACCATCGGCCTGACGTCCGGGCACGGCGACTCCATCGAGAACGGCCAGCATGTGCTGGCGGGTTCCTACGACTGCATTTTCCGTTATCTGAAATCCATTGGCACGCAACATCTTCTGGAGTTTCCCGACGAGTTCGGCGTGCGGTATCCCGGCGGGCACGTCGAGACTTTCGGCCTGCGCCCGCGCAACGCGCGTCGCTTGCTGCTCGGAAGGGTGCGGGGTCTGGGACTGCCCGCTCTGCTGCGTGCCGCGCCGGCATGGGCCCGGCTGATGCGTGACGTGGTGCGGTTCGACGACGCGCTGGATGACATCACCGTCGATGAATGGCTCGACCGTTGTGGGTTTCCGGCCGAGGTGCGGCGAATCATGGTTAATTCCATGGTGATCGGCCTGCTGAACGAGCTGCCGCGGCTGGCTTCGGCACACGCCTTCGCCGCGCTGCTGCGTACGGGCGCCGACCGGGTGCGCCGCGGCGGCCGGTCGGCCATGCGCATCGGCTATCCGACCGTCGACCTGGAGACGTTGTACCTCAACGGCGCTCGGCAGGTGATGGCCGAACGTGGCGTACAGGTGCGGTTGCGCACCCGGGCGGCAGCGGTGGTCGTGGACGACGGCCGGGCGACCGGGGTTCGGTTGGCCGACGGCAGCGTGATCGACGCCGACGCGGTGGTGCTGGCTGTGCCGTCGTGGAATCTGCGCTCGCTGCTGGACGAGGTGCCGGGATCCGAGGAGATCCGGTTGGCGGCCAAACAACTCGAGCCCATCCCGATCATGAACGCCTACGTGCTGCTCGATCGGCCACTGGGGACCGTGGCGCCGTGGGAGTCGTTGCTGGACAGCGACATCGGCTGGGTCTTCGACCGCGACCGGATGCACGGTCCGCGCCCGGACGGTAACCATCTCTACGCGTTGACCACCTGCGCCGCCTATGACCTGATGACGCTGAAGAACCCGGAAGTGGCCGACCGCCTGGTCGGCGCGCTGCGCGCCAGTTACCCGGCCGCCCGGCAGGCCCGGGTTCTCGACGTCACCGTCGTGCCCTGGCCGAAGGCCACGTTCTCGTCCCGGGTCGGCATGTCAACCATCCGCCCCGGCAACCGGACCTCGGTGCCCAACCTGTTTCTGGCGGGTGACTGGACTCACAACGACTGGCCCACCACCATGGAGGGGGCGGCGCAAAGCGCTTCGTACGCAGTGGATCTCGTTCATGCTGCGCTCGGGTCGGGGAGTTGAGCGCAGCCGGCGGCGCACGGTATGAGATTCTGGGCCGCATGGCGAAGCTGCGAGGTCGTCGGGTTGCCGTCACCGGTGGGGCGCAAGGCATCGGGCGGGCGATCGGTGAGGCGCTGATCGCTGCGGGCGCATCCGTGGCCCTCGGCGATGTACAGGACGCCGCCGTCCGGCAGACCGCCGCCGAGATCGGGGCAACGGGCCATCACCTCGATGTGACCGACGCGGCGGGCTTCGAGGCCTTCCTGGACCAGGCGACCTCGGATCTTGGTGGGCTCGACGTGCTCGTCAACAACGCCGGCATCATGCCCATCGGGCCGTTCCTGCAGGAGAGCCCCGGCGTCACCCGGCGCACCATCGAGATCGACGTGCTGGGCGTGCTGACCGGCGCCCGGTTGGCCGGCGCCCGCTTCGCGGCGCAGGGATCGGGGCACATCGTCAACATCGCCTCGGTGATGGGAACCCTGGCTTCTCCGAACGCCGCCACCTATTGCGCGTCCAAGTACGCCGTCGTCGGCTTCAGTGAGGCGTTGCGTCAGGAGTGGCGGGGCAGCGGCGTCCACATCTCGGCGATCTGTCCCGGCTTCGTCCGTACCGAACTGATCGCCGGAATGTCGGCACCGGGGCCGCTGGAGCGCTTCCTGGTGGTCAATCCGGAGGACGTGGCCACAGCAGTGGTCGCCGAACTGGCCAACGGCGCCTCCCGCACCGTGTTCGTGCCCAAGGCGGTGGGTCTGGTCTCTCGCGGGACCGCCCCATTGCCGGCTGCCCTGGTCGATGCGGTGTTCCGGTTGTCGGGTGGTAACAAGGTCACCGCAGAGCTGGACCGCGAGCAGCGGGCCGCTTACCAGGCGCGTATCGAGAATCAGGAGTAACTATGGGGGACAACGACACTCGCATCGAGCTGACCGGCGTGCGGGGCGTGCCGGAAAGCGCGCTCAGCCATGCGCTGGTCGCGACGCTGCCGCGCAACGAAGCGCCCGCTCCGTGGGAGTGCCGCTGCTCCGCCCTGCTGTGGCTGGGTCGCGGCGGTCGCGCCGCGGCCGCAGCCCTGCCGCCGGCCTTGTCCGGCAACCCCGCCCTGGTGACCCTGGGCGCCTTTGTCCGTTACACCGACACCCCGGTGGGGGCCTACGACGAGGTCCTCGGCATCGTCGGTTCTCGCAGCGGGCTGCGACCCTGGGGCAACGTCGCCTTCATGTCGGTGGATTCGGAGTCCAGTCTGGTCGGCGGCCGCACCAACTGGGCGATGCCCAAAACTCTGGCCCGCTTCGACGGAGAGCTGGCGGACGGGAATCTGATCACCGGCAGCAGCACCTCCGAGCCGTCGTGGACGGTCAGCGCGACGCCGCGGGTCAAGGGCCCGGCGCTGCCGCTGAAAGTCAAGGGCAGCGCGCGCCAGCAGTTCGCGGACGGTCGCGTCGGGGACTCGCTGCTCACCTTCAACGGCCGGATCCGCCCGGCACTGGTGACCGTCGGTGTGTCCTCGTCGGGCCCGCTGCCGACATGGCTGCGCCCCGGACTGCACCTGGGCGCGTACGTCGAAGAGGCGACCTTCACCCTGGGCGAACCGAGGTTTGCGGACTAATCCAGCTCGCCGTACTCGTCGAACCAGTGCGCGAGCTTGCCGCGGCGGCTGACCGCGCGCAGCCGGGCCTCGGCCGCCGCGCGGGTCTTGCTGGTGGTGATGATCAGGAGCTCGTCGCCGCTCTCGATGCGGGTATCGGGTTCCGGGACGAAGGTGTGGCCGTCGCGGATGATCAGCGTGATGACGGCCGGGTCGGGCAGGCGCAGTTCCAGAATGGTCACGTTGTGCAGCCTCGACGGACGCTGCACCCGCATGGTCAGCAGTTCGGCGTCCAGCATGTCCAGCGGAGCGGCTTCCACCTGGATCTCGCGAGTCGCTTCACGGGAGATCAGGCCCAGCAGGCGCGCGATCGGCCGCAGACTGGGGCCCTGAATCAGGGTGAAGACGACGACCAGCACGAACACGATGTTGAGCAACCGGGAGCTGTCCGGAACGCCCTCCACAATCGGAAAGGTCGCCAGCACGATGGGCACCGCGCCGCGCAGGCCCGCCCAGGATAGAAAAGCCTGGTCGCGCCACGGCGTCCGGAACCAGATCAGGGTGCCCACCACCGACAGCGGCCGCGCCACCAGCAGCAGCACCAGCCCGATCACGATCGCGGGGATCACGTCGACCGCCAGTTCGCTCGGGTCCACCAGCAGTCCGAGCAGGACGAACAGACCGATCTGGGCCAGCCAGCCGACCCCTTCGGCGAAGGAACGGGTTGCCGAGCGGTGCGGCAGGCCGGAGTTCGCCAGCACCACGGCGGCGAGATACGCGGCGATGAAGCCACTGGCATGGGCGTCTCCCGCGGCGGCGAACGCCACCAGCCCCAGACCGAACGTGGCGATCGGGTACAGCCCGGAGGCCGGCAACGCGATGCGCCGCAAACCGAACGAGCCGAGGTAGCCCACCAGCAAACCGATCACGGAGCCGCCGAGCAGTTCGTAGAGCAGGTCGGTGATCGCGCCTTCGGGCTTCAACACGAAGGGCACCACCGAGAACATCAGAACCAGGATCACCCCTGGTGCGTCGTTGAATCCGGACTCCGCCTCCAGCAGTCCGGCCAGCCGCCGCGGCAGCGGCAGCACCCGTAGCACCGAGAACACCGCCGCCGCGTCGGTCGAGGACACGATGGCGCCCAGCAACAGCGCGAGCTGCCAGTCGAAGTGCAGCAACAGGTGCGCGCCCACCGCGGTGACCACGGTGCTGATGACCACGCCCAGGGTGCCCAGGGCGGCCGCGGGCGCCAGTACCTTGCGGATGTCGCTGAAGCGGGTGGTGAGGCCGCCTTCCACCAGGATGACGGCCAGCGCGGCGATCCCCACGTTGCGGGACAGGATGACGTCGTCGAACTGCAATCCCAGGCCGTCCTCGCCGATCGCGACGCCGACCAGCAGGAACAACAGCAGGCTGGGGAACCCGACGACGGTGGCCACGCGGGTACCGACGATGCTCGCCAGCAGCACGAGGCCGCCGATCGACACAGTCAGGTACAGCTGTTCCAGGGTCATGTGGTTCCAGTTCAGACGAGGCGATCTGGTGTGGACGAGGCCGCCGATTTCGGCGTGCTGTCAGTAAATCAGCCCGCGCCGGGCCGCCGCGCGTTGCACAGCGGGAAGTGCCGGGTCTCTGTCCATACGCAAAGATGGTCACGTGACCAAGCGGAAATTGCGGATCGGCATCGCCGGCGCCGGCAATGTGGGCCGCTCGGTCGCCCAGGAGTTGCTCGACGCCGGTCACAAGGTCCTGCTGATCGAGCGGCAACGGCGCAACTTCGAGCCGCACAAGGTGCCGGAAGCGGACTGGCTCAACGCCGACGCCTGCGAAATGTCCGCGCTGCAGGAGGCGGGAGTGCAGACCTGCGATGTGCTGATCGCCGCCACCGGAGACGACAAGGCGAACCTGGTGGTGGGTCTGCTGGCCAAGTCCGAGTTCGGCGTGCCGCGGGTGGTGGCCCGGATCAACGACGTGCGCAACGAGTGGCTGTTCGGCCAGTCCTGGGGGATCGACGTCGCGGTCTCGACGCCCGGCGCGATGGTCGCGGGCATCGAGGGCGCCATCGACATCGGGCACCTGGTGCGTCTGATGGGGCTGCAGGAGGGACGCACCGCACTGACGAAACTCACTCTGCCGCAAGATAATCCACTGGTCGGGCAGTCCGTGGGCGAGCTGGGGCTGCCGGCCAACACCGCGCTGGTCACCGTGGTGCGCGGCGAGAACGTCATCGTCCCCGGGCCCGAAGATGTGCTCGAAGCCAGTGACCAGCTGCTGTTCGTCGCCGGCAACGCTCGCGAGCGTGCCCTGTGGGCTGCCATCAACAGGGTCAGGCTCCCGTACATTCCCCGATCCTGAGCGCGGTACTAAACTTGCGACACCATGGCGATTCGGCGCGCCGTTCTGCTCATTGCGGATATCGGCGGATACACCAACTACATGAGCTGGAACCGGTTGCACCTCGCGCACGCGCAACAGGCGGTAGGCGCCCTGCTGGAGGCGGTGATCGACGCCGGTGGCAAGGGTCTGAAGCTGGCCAAGCTGGAGGGCGATGCCGCCTTCTTCTGGGTGCCGGACGGCGACGCCCGCGTTGTCTGCGAGAGGCTACCCAAGATGCGGCAGTCGTTCCTGGCGCGCCGCGAGCGGTTCAAGAAGGAAGCGCTCTGCGACTGTCGCAGCTGCGAGCAACTGGGCACTCTGTCGCTGAAGTTCGTGGCGCACGTCGGTGAGGTCGCCGAGCAGAAGGTGAAGCGCTACGTCGAGTTGGCGGGCGTCGACGTCATTTTGGTGCACCGCATGCTGAAGAACTCGGTGCCGATCCCCGAGTACCTGCTGATGACCGACGCGGTGGCCGAGTGCCTGGACGAATCGATGCGCCGGGCGTCGATGCCGCTGATCCACAACTTCGAGGGCATCGGCGAGACGTCGACGTTCTACGTCGATCTCTCGACCGCCGAGGTGCCGGACGCCGAGCCGCAGCGGGGCGGGCTGGGCAAACTGTCGGCGCGGTTCAACCTGGAGATGAAGACGCTGCCGTTCCTGGTGGGCCTGAAGAAACCCGCCGTCGGATTCCGCAACCTCGGGCGTGGCACCCCGGCGCAGGTGCCGGCCTGATGACGACGTCGGTCGACCTACTTCGCGAGATGTTCGAGCGCATGGTCGTCGCGAAGAACGGCGATTTGATCGAGCATTACTACCATCCGGAGTTCGTGATGTGCTCCGACGGGCTGACGCAGGGCTTCGCCGACTTTCGCGACAGCCACCGCAGGCTCTATGCCACGTCGATCGCCTACTCGGTCGAGTACGACGAGGAGGCCTGGGTGGAGGCGGCGGACAGGCTGGCGGGCCGGTTGTGGATCACCACGTCACGTCCCGGCGAAGAACCGACCCGGATAGAGTTGGTGCTGATCGCCGTCTATCGCGACGGGCGCATCTACCGGATCTTTGAGACTACCTGGCCGAGCTGGCGTAGCGTGGATGCGCTGGAAAACTACTGATACACAGTTTGTTTCACGGTTTGGGTAGCCGGCGCATCAGTTCGGCGGCCGCGTGCCGGCCGCTGAGCAGAGCGCCGTGGACGGTCGCCGGGTTGTCCGCTCCGATGGCCTCGCCGGCCAGGTAGAGCCGGTCGCCGACCGGTTCCTGCAGCCTGCGCCGGTCGTCGAGACCGGAACCTGGTGCGTGGAAGGAATACGAGCCCAGCGCGTAAGGGTCGGTGGTCCAACTCGAGGACCGCACCTCGGTGACGTCGGCGCCGAACACTTGCCGCGCGACGGGCTGCGCCCCTTTCACCAGATCGGCCGGGGGAGTGGACTCGACGCTGCGGCCCCGCGAACCGGGGTTGAACGCCAAGACGATCGGGCCGGAGGCCGCGGGCAGCGTGAACCACTGGGCCCACATTCCTTTCCCGGGGCCATTTTCGGGGCTCAGGTACTCGTAGAAGGCGTTCTCGGTGTCCCAGCTTCGTCGCTGAAAACGGAAGTAGCTCTTGGCCAGTACGCCGAAACCCAGCGCATCGATCGCGTGCGCGTGCCCTTCGGGCAGCGGTGGATCGAAGGTGATGCTCGCGGCCTTCAGCACGCCCAGCGGCACCGTGACGATCGCGGCGGATCCTTGGAAGGTTCGGTCGCCGGCCCGGATGGTCACCGAATTATCCTGTCGCGCAACGGAAGTGACGGGGGTATTGAGCACGATCGGGAGCCCGTCGGCCAACAGTTGCGGTATCGCGTCGTATCCGCTGGTGATCACCGACTGGGGCCCGTCGGTGAACTTGCCGAGGTCGTACGTCGTGGCCGAAAGCTGGCCGGCGTCGGCGGCGTACTCGTCCTCGATCTCGGTGGTGACGTAGAAATCCAGTTCGGCGCGCTCACGGTCGGTGAGATCGCCGGACTGAGCGGTGATGGCCGCGCCGAGTGTTCCGCCGGTCACCTCGTCGCACGCGTCGGACACCAGACGCCGCCAGGTCTTGGGGTCGAACGTCATCGGCTGCAGCTGGGGGTCGATCACCAGTTTGGTCGAGTCGTCGTAGTCGGTGGGCACCACCGAGGCGTGCACCTGCTGCGCCAGCGCCACCAGCGGATTGTTGGTGGTGCCGTGGATCCAGGACGCGCCCATCTCCAGCGGCACGCCCCAGTCACGGGTGGTGTGTACCCGTCCGCCGATCCGGTCCCGGGCCTCGAGCACCCGCACCGGCCAGCCCGCGTCGGCGAGGCTGCGCGCCGCGCCCAAGCCGGCCATTCCGGCGCCGACGATCAGGACCGATTTCGTGTCCGGCGGCCCGGTGGCGGTGGGTGCGGTGGAGCGCTGTGCCTGATGCCCGGAGGTAGTGCAGCCACCAGCCAGCAGGGTCGTTGCCGCCAAAAATCCGCGGCGGGATAACTCTGGCACGATTTCGCCGTTATCTGATCGTGTTCTGGTTTGTGACGGACCGCACATTACGGTCAGGTAAAGTCGCGGGCAACTGGATGGCGGCAACGGAGCCGTGACCAAGGCGGGAGCGGTGATGAGTGCTCGGATGACTACCCGTGAAAGACCGGTTCGGCAGTTGCCGGCCGCCTTGCCGCCGAGCCGCACCGTCAAAGTTCGCGCAGCTGACGGCACCACACTGCACGCAGAGGTGTTCGGCCCGCCCGAGGGTTACCCCATCGTCCTGACGCACGGTTTCGTCTGTGCCATCCGGGCGTGGTCGCACCAGATCGCCGAGCTGTCCACCGATTACCGGGTGATCGCCTTCGACCACCGCGGCCATGGCCGCAGTGCGGTACCGCGCCGCGGCGGGTACAGCCTCAAACACCTCGCGTCCGATCTCGACTGCGTGCTGGACGCGACCCTGGCGCCGCACGAACGGGCGCTGATCGCCGGACACTCGATGGGTGGCATGACCATCCAGGCGTGGTCGGAGCGCTACCGCCACAAGGTCCGCCGCCGTGCCGACGCCGTTGCGCTGATCAACACGGCCAGCGGTGACCTGCTGGACAAGATCAGACTGCTCTCGGTGCCGCGCGGTCTGTCGCCGGCCCGAGTGGTGGCGGGGCGGACCCTGATCAGCGCGGTCGGTGGGCTGCCGCTGCCGGGCGCGGTCCGGATTCCGAGCCGGTATCTGGTGGCGATGATGGCCTGCGGTGCCGGCGCCGACCCGGCTGTCGTCCAACTCGTCTACGAACTGTTCGCACAAACCTCACCGATGGGCCGCGGTGGCTGCGCGCGGATGCTCATCGAGGAGATCGGCTCCCGGCACCTCAACCTGGAGGGGCTCACGGTGCCGACGCTGGTCATCGGCAGCGAACACGACCGGCTTACTCCGATCAGCCAGGCCCGTAGGCTCGCGCGCACCGCGCCCAACGTGGTGGACCTGGTCGAGTTGCCCGGCGGGCACTGCTCCATGCTGGAACAGCCGGACGAGGTGAACAGGCAGCTGCGTGCCCTGGCCGAAGCGGCCGTCGACCGTCAGGCCCGAGTGACGCTGATCAGCTCATAGCAGCGCGGCGACCTCGGCGGCGGCCCGCTGGCCGGATCGCACCGCGCCGTCGAAGTACCCGGTCCATTCGTCTGCCGTCTCGGTGCCGGCCCAGTGAATCGGCCCGACCGGCCGCCGCAGCACCTTGCCGTACTTGGTCCAGGACCCCGGCGGCACCGCGGCGGTCGGCCCGCCCGGCGCGAATTCCTCTGACCCCCAACGGAAATCCGTGTAGTCGAGTGGGTTGAGCGCTTCCTCGCCATACAGCGACGCAAAACAGCGCAGCGCCTCCTGACGTCGCCGGTCGGCGGGCAGCGAGTCGAAGGCGCGGGGGTCGACGAAGCCCAGCAGGATGCCCGGGCCGTCGGCGTGCGGGCTGACATCAAAGGTGATGAACACCGGGCCCTTGTCCAGCAATGCCTGGCCGGAGAAGCCCTTGGCCCGCCAGAACGGGGTTTCGTAGGCGGCGTAGGCCTTGGTCAGGCGGCCTTGTGGCCAATGCCGGGCGAGTTCGGTGTATTCGGGCGGCAGTGGGGGATTGAACTCGATGCCGGCACGGTGGGCGGGCGGAATCGCGACGATGACGAACCCGGCCTCGGCCTGGCCCTGATCGGAAGTGACCGTAACTCCCGACCCGTGCCGTTCGATGCGTCGTACGCACGCCTCCAGCACCACGCGGTCGCCTAGTTCGGCCGCCGCCCGGTCGGCGATCTGCTGGGTGCCGCCCGGCACCAGGTCCTGCTGTGCGCCGTTCTCGGTGTCGAGCAACCGGTTGAGTCCGCCGGCCGCGCGCACATACCGGGCAGCGTGCAGCATCGAGACGTCCTCGGGTTCGCAGCCCCACGTCACCCGCGTCATGATCGCCATCAGGTCGCGGGAAGAGTCGGTGGCACGCACCATGCTCAGCCATTGTCCGAGCGAGACGCCGTCGAGTTGGCGCGCCCGTTTCGCATGCCAGGGCGCGGCTATCGGGACCGTGCGCGAGAGCCGCTCGAACTGCCACTGCAGCCGGCCGATGTCGAGCAGACCGACCAGCGACAGCCGGGGGATGGTGCCGCTGTAGGGCCGGGCCGCACCGCGCCAGTGGATGACGTTCTTGCCGTCGTGGTAGGTGGGGACGGTGGGCAGTCCCAGCTCGCTGATCAGCTTGAGCACCGCGTCCTGGGTGGGGCCGACGAACGAGCCGCCCCGGTCGATGGGCAGCCCGGCTACGCTGCCGCTGAACGAGCGGCCGCCGACGCGGTCTCGGCCCTCCAGCACCAGCACGTCGTGGCCTTGCTGGGTGAGTTCCCGAGCGGCGGCAAGCCCGGCGAGACCGGCGCCCACCACGACAACGTCGACATTCCAGGGGGGGTTCGGCACGTGCTCCAGTGAACAGCATTGCCGGTCGGTTCCGTAGGGTTACTTCCGTGCCGGATCTTGAGGTGGGAGTGCGTTGAAGGTATTCACCGCTTTATACGGTCTGACCGACGCGGCCGACCGGGCGCGCGAACTGCGGGACGCCGGAGCCCACGGCGTGGCCACCTTCGAGGGCCCGCACGACGTCTTCGCCCCGTTGACCCTGGCCGCCACGGTGGGCGGGCTGGATCTGATGACCAATGTCGCGATTGCGTTTCCGCGCAACCCGATTCATCTGGCGCACCAGGCCAACGACCACCAGCTGCTCAGTGCGGGACGGTTCCATCTGGGACTGGGGACGCAGATTCGTCCGCAGATCGAGAAACGTTTCGGCGCGCAGTTCGACCATCCCGTGGAGCGGATGACCGAGCTGATCGCGGCGCTGCGGGCGATCTTCGAGGCGTGGAATTCCGGCGGGCGCCTGGATTTTCGCGGCGAGTACTACCGGCACACGCTGATGACGCCGATGTTCAATCCCGGCCCGAACCCGTACGGCCCGCCGCCGATCTACGTGGGAGCGCTGGGACCCCGGCTGACGCGGGCCACCGCCGAGCACGCCGACGGACTGCTGGTGATGCCGTTCAGCTCGAAACGTTTTCTGCACGGCAGCACCCTGCCCGCAGTTCGGGCGGGCCTGGAGGCCAGCGGGCGGCGCGATTTCCGGATCATCCCGGAAGTCATCGTCTCGGGCGATTCTGACGAGGCGGTCGCGGGGACCCGGCGGCTGCTGTCGTTCTACGGTTCGACGCCGGCATATCGGCCGGTGCTGGCCGCCCACGGCTGGGAGGACCTGCAGCCCGAGCTCAACGCGATGTCCAAACAAGGCCGCTGGCAGGAGATGAGCTCGCTGATCACCGACGAGATGATGCACACCATCGCCGCGTGCGGTACACCGGCGCAGATCGCCGCGCACATCCGCGACCGCCTCGACGGCGTCGCGGACACGGTGTTCCTGTATCAGGCGGCGCCCATCGGCCTGTCCACGCTGGCCGAGATCATCGACCAGTTAGGGAGCGACGGTTAGCCAGTCGGCGAACCCGGACGGGTCGTGCCGGCCCAGTGCGCCGTGCTCGTAGAGGCCCCAGCCCTCGACCGGGTCGCCGTCGCCGTCCCGGCACACCGCGCGCCCGACGTGGTCGATCACGCCGAAGCCCGAGCGGGCGATGATCCCGGGGTCGGTCATGTCGTAGGTCAGCCGCTCGGCGAACTTCTCACCCTTCCACAGGCCATGTGTCCAGTCCGAGTCGCCGCCGTAGCCGCCGCCGACGTGGATCGGCACCGGCAGCTTGGACTCCACGTCGAAGTGGACCGGCGTGCCGTCGGGACTGGTCGCGTCGATGGTTGCGCCGGTAGGGATCCGGGTGCCGGAGCGGTAATGGATCTTGACGCGCGGCCAGCCCAGTTGCTCGACCCGGCCGTCCCGCCACACCCGGGTGCAGTCATTGAGTGAGCGGAACCCGTTGGGCTCCTCCTGAATGATCAGCACGATGGCGAAGTCGTCGAAGGCGATCGGCACGTAGAGCCACCACATGCCTTCGAAGGGCGGGTCTGCCGGGCGGCCGGCCGGTTCCGGCTCTCCGATCGGCCGGATGCCCCAGGACCGGTCGCGGCTGCCGATCCAGACCGCCGGGTCGACGTTGATGTCTTCGCCGTCGACGCTGAGCTGTCCGCTCCAGCTGCCCAGTTGCGCGAACCGCTGAGCGTTGAGGGTGACCCGGTTGCCCGACCGCAGGATGTGCGGCTGCTCCTGGACCACGTCGAACAGGCCCTCCCAGGTGAGATCGGCTGCGATGCCCTCGGTTTCGTCGAGCACGATGCGCAGTTTGCGCAGTGGCTCGATGACCTCGACGCGGTAGCCGTTGACGTGCTGGTTCAACCGGTCTTGGTCGACGGCGTCCGAAAGATGCACCGCGGTCTGCGTATCCCCGCGACGGACGAGCAGGAATGCGTCCTTCACGCCGAGGTTGGGGTAGTAGCCGATGCCGGTGATGACGAAGATGTCTCCGGTCCGGTCATGTGCGTTGAAATACGAGCGGTCGTAGAAGTTCCGGTCGGACGAGCCGGGCCAGGCGATCGGCTGCGGAATCTGGTGTACCGGGTACTCGTCGAGCGGGCCAAGCATTAGTGCTCCTCTCCGATAAGACGTTTCATCAACCCGGCGTGGTAGAACAGCGTCTCGACATCGTCGGGCTTCTCGACCTCGCCGAAATGCACCCGCCGCGCGCCGGTCCGCATGAACACGCACGCCCACATGACGCCGGAATAGACGTAGAACCAATTGAGGTCGCTGAGTTCGATGCCGGTCAGCTGCTGGTAGGTGGCGCGCACGTCTTCCTCACGCATCACCTCTGGTAGGCCGGGCAGCGTTGCCAGGCCGGCAAGCTCCTGAAAGACCTTGTGCGCGAATATCATCCAGGCGACATCGAGTTCACGCGGGCCGACGGTCACCATCTCCCAGTCCAGCACCGCCACCGGTTCGAAATCCTGGTACAGCACGTTGCCCACCCGGGCGTCGCCCCAATTCAGTACCGGCTCGCGCGCGTCGGCCTCGGCCGGCCAATTGTCTTGCAGCCATTGGAAGGTGCGCTCCACCAGGGGTGATCTGCCGATGTCAGGGACGGCGAAGTCATACCACGACTTGACCCAGCCGAAGTGCCGGCGCAGCGCGGTGTCACCGGTCAAGTCCTGGGTGAGGAAGCCAAACGTGTTCTCGGCGTGAGGGATCGAGTGCAGGGTGGCCAGCACCTTGACCGAGGCGTCCTGGAGCTTGCGCTGCTGCTCGGCAGGTGCGTCGGCGAACCAGTTGCCGCCGAAGGTATACGGCATCACGTCCGGCGGCACCACGCCCTCGACGTAGTCCATCAGGAAGAACGGCGCTCCCAAGACGTCGCCGGTGTTCTCGATCCAGCGCACCCGGGGTACCGGTACGTCGGTCAGTTCGCCGACCTGCCGGATCACCTCGAACTGGTGATCCAGCCGGTAGGTCGGGAAGACCGGAACGTCTTGTGCGGTGGGTGCGACCCGGGCGACCAGCTTCTGTTCGTTGCCTTCCCATCGCGCGGTCAGGATGATGGTTTCCGATGACATGCCCGTCGAGTCCACTCCGCTTTCCACGGTGACCTCGGGCTTTACCGGCAGCTTCGTCGCCAGCCACTCCGACATCAGGGCCGGGACAGTGCCGGTGTCGCGGCTCGAGCGTTGCATGCGGCCCACATCTTCGAGAGCCGGTTCATTGGCCACGGGTGTGCTTCCTTTGCGGGGTAATTACGATACGGTAGGTAGCGTTATGAAAGCAGACCCGTCCACCCTTGACAAGGTCCCCGGCGCCGGACGGCCGCGGGATCCACGCATTGACTCTGCCATCCTGGCGGCGACCGCGGAACTGCTTGTCAACATCGGCTATTCGAATCTCAGTCTGGCCGCGGTAGCCGAGCGGGCCGGTACTACGAAGTCCGCGCTGTACCGGAGATGGTCCAGCAAGGCCGAATTGGTGCATGAGGCGGCGTTCCCGGTGGCGCCGACGGCGTTGGTGGCCCCGGCCGGTGATTTCGCCGCCGATATCCGGATGATGATCGAGGCCACCCGCGACGTGTTCACCACCCCCGTGGTGCGGGCCGCCCTACCGGGACTGGTGGCCGATATGACCGCTGACCCAGAGTTGAACGCGCGGGTGATGTCGCGCTTCCACGGTTTGTTCGCGGAGGTGCGGATGCGGCTGCGTGAGGCGATCGACCGCGGCGAAGCGCATGCCGACGTCGACCCGGACCGGCTGATCGAAATTATCGGAGGAGCCACCATGCTGCGGATGATGCTGTATCCGGACCAGAAGTTGGACGACGCCTGGGTGGAGCAGACCGCCGCCATCGTGGTGCATGGGGTGACCCGGTGACGGCCATCGTCACGGGCGCCAGTCGCGGTCTGGGGCGCGAGATCGCGCTGGCGCTGGCGGCCGACGGTGAGGCGGTAGCTGTCGTCGGACGCACCGAGGCCGTATGGGATGAGCGGCTGCCCGGAACCATCGGCGAGACGGTCGCCGACATCGAGGCGGCCGGCGGACGGGCGGTGGCGATCCGGGCCGACCTCACCGACCACGATGACATCATCCGGTTGGTCGACGAGGCCCGGGATGCGTTGGGGCCCATCAATATTCTGATCAACAATGCGGCGTTCACCGCGCCGGGACGGCCGGGTGCCGCGCCGCGCGCCAAGAAAGCGGCGGCGGAGAAGGCGCGGTATCCGGGATTCGTCAGCATCCCGCTGACCGCCTACCGCCGGCATTTCGAGATCGCGGTGTTCGCCGCGTATGAGCTGATGCAACTCGTCAGCCCGGACATGATCACCGCCGGCGGCGGGTCGATCGTCAACATCACCTCCATCGCCTCGCGGCTGGGTGGCGGACTGCCCGGCTACGGGGGCTCCAAGGCGGCGCTGGAACATCTCACCGGTTGTGCTGCACTCGATCTCGCCGAGCACAACATCGCGGTCAACGCGCTCGCGCCGTCCAAGCCGATCATGACGCCGGGCCTGTCCTACTACGCCCGCGGTTTCGACGACGAGAGCACCGCCGAGGAATTCGCGCAGGCCGCACTGCAACTCGCCCGGGTGAGCCCGAGCGTGGTGACCGGCCGCACGATCGGGCACCTGCAGGTGCTCGATGGCAGCTACGCGCCGTTCACGGTGTAACTCGTCAGGCGGCATTGAACTCGATCAGTCTCACGGCGATGGCGTCTTCGGCTTCGCTGGTGCGGACGAATGAATAGATCGGTGGGGCGGTGGATCGGTAGCGCGCTTTGGTGGGGGTTTGGTGTTCGGTGGTGTGGTGGCCGTTGTGGTGGTGGGCGGTGACGGTCCAGCCGGGTGTTTCTTTGGTGTAGTTGCAGCGTTCGCAGAGGCCTTGGCCGTTGGTGGCGGTGGTGGGTCCGCCGTGTTTGACCGGTTGGATGTGGTCGCGGTGGCGGATGGGGGCGTCGCAGTAGGGGGTGCGGCAGGTTTGGTCGCGCAGGTTGATGAAGGCGGCCAGGGCGCGGGGGAAGGCTCGGGCGCGCGATTCCATGGCTACCAGGGCACCGGTGGTGGGGTTGGCGTAGAGGCGGCGCAGGGTGGCCAGGGCGTGGTGATCGGCCAGCGCGGCGTTGAGCCATGTGCGGGCCACCTCGGCGGGGATGGGGCCGTAGCCTTCGAGCAGGGCGGCGTCGTTGGTGCCGCCGAGCAGGGCGCGGTCGGAGATGACGACGTTGAGGGCGATCGGTGCGGGGGTGGTGGCGGGGGTGGCGGTGAGGCGTTCGAAGGCGGTGTCGGCCATGACTTGGCTGCGGGTGCGGTGGTCGACGGTGGTGTCGGCGGCGCGGCGTAGTGCGGCGTAGATCCCGACTCCCTGGGCCACGGGGAGCAGGATGCTGACCCAGGTCATGGTGTCGGGGGCGGGGCGGATGGTGACGGTGCGGTCCTGGGGGGCTTTGGCGGCGCGCTCGACGACGGCGCGGGCGTCGCGGCGGTAGGCGATTGTTTTGGCTGCGGCGGTGATCCGTTTGTCCCCGAGGCCGTGCAGTGCGGTGGTGTCGGCGCATAGTTCGCGGTCCAGTGCGCGGCGGTCTTCGAGGTCCAGGCAGGCCGATTCGCGCACGATGAGGGTGGCCCGCCATTCCGAGAGGACCCCGTGTTCCAGTGCGGCCAGGGTGTGGGGCATCTCGTGGACGAGGGCTTTGGCGAATCCGAGGTGGCGGGCGCCGCGGGCCGGGGAGTCGTGGCGGGCCAGCGCGACTTCGCTGGCCACTCCGCGGCCTCGTTTGGCTGCGGGGATCCCGGCGGCGGATTCTGCGGCGCGCCGGGCGGTGTCCAGGGCGGCGGCGGCGCGGGCCTGTCCGGCGGCGGCGGCGGATTTGAGTTGCTCCAGCGCGTCGATGCGCGCGACGAGTTCGGCTTCGGTGGCATCGGGGGCCACCTGCGAGAACTGCACGAAGTCGAACACATGTTCGATAGTACCACGATCTACTGACTCAAACTTTCTGGCAGGGTCGCGTGTTTGTGGATAACCGCGGCCGTGGGCGAGATACGTCGGCAACGGAAGGCCCCGCTCACCGCAGCCCAACAGCAGCGGCTCACCTTCACCGAAACTCCTAAACACCAACCGCCGCCGATGTCCTGGCACATCACAACAGGCATCCCGGCCGACAAGCCCCCGCGACTGGACCCGGGTAGCCCGACGCCACTAGCCTTCGGCTATGGGGCCCAAACCGCCGGGGAACCGTCACTGATGTTCGGCAAGCCCACCACGCGGGTGGTGGCTATGGTCGCGCTCCTGATGCTTGTTGCCGCCGCGCTACGCGGGTATCTCCCGGCGCACCACGGGCGCCGCATTGCCGAGGAGGGGCCGAGCAGGACGGCGCTGATGTTCCTCGTCGCGGCGATCGCGGCCACCTTGGCGTTGCTGGCATTCTCGATCATCGCCAGACTGCGCGACCCGCGCGCGGTGGCGCCCAGCGCCGGCCCGCTGCCCGACATGCTGGGCGGCGGCAGCGCCCGGCCGAGCTGGCGCGTGGTGTTGATCGCGCTGGGAGTGGTCGCAGCATGGCTCCTGATCGCGGTGCTGGTATCCCGCTGGTTCACCCCGCCACAGATCAGTCTTGACGCGCCGCAACCGGATTCGGGCGCTACCCCGCCGGGCACCGGAGGTGCTCCGCAACCGAAACAGCCTGCGCGGCCCAAGGACGGCCCGGACATGCTCGGGTCGCTGGTGGCGTTTGTCCCGGTACTGCTGATGCTTTTCGTCGGCGGCTTCATCGTGTCGCGTCGGCGCCGCCGCGCGGTGACAACAGCACCAGCGGCTCCCGATCATGCCGAATTGCCCTCTGCGGACGTCGCTTCGGAGTCACTGGTGCGGGCCGCGGAGGTAGGGCTCGCCGAAATGACAGACCTCAGCCGGGAACCACGCGAAGCGATCATCGCCTGCTACGCGGCAATGGAGCGCGAGTTGGCCAACGTCCCGGGTGCGGTGCCGCAGGAGTTCGACACGCCCACCGAGGTGCTCGCCCGTGCGGTCGAACAGCGTGCGCTGCGAGCCGAAAACGCCGTCCAGTTGGTGAATCTCTTCGAGGAAGCCCGGTTCAGCCCGCATGTGATGGACGAAGCACATCGTGAGACAGCGGTCCGCGTACTTGAACTGGTGCTCGACGAGATCGCTCCACGCGCGGGCAGAGTCGCATGAAAAAGCTTATAGCACTGGGTATTTGCCTCATCGTCGGGATCGAGATGCTGGCGCTGATTCTGCAGGACCGCCGCTTCGTCCTGGTGGGCGCCGGCGTGGCCCTGGCGCTGGTGTTGCTCAACGTGCGCCGCGTCCTGGGTCACCCGAGTGAGCCGGAAGCTGAGGTGGAACACGACGATCTCGGTGATTCACTGCGCCGCTGGTTGTCGAACACCGAGACGATGATCCGATGGTCGGACTCCAGTCGCAAGGACTGGGACCGTCATCTGCGCCCGATGCTGGCCCGTCGCTTTGAGATCACTACGGGCCAACGACAGGCCAAGGACCCGGCGGCGTTCCGGGCCACCGGCGAGATGCTTTTCGGCGCCGAACTCTGGGAATGGGTTAATCCGAACAATGTCGGGCATGCCGATGCCAGCCAGCCGGGACCGGGCCGCGCGGCGCTGGAGGAAATTCTGCGTAAGTTGGAGAAGGTATGACGATGGAGCACAGATGACGACCCCGGCGGCCATGCCCGTTGGTACGACCACAGCCCAGTGCGAAGCGGTCCTCGACGAGATCGAACGCGTCGTGGTCGGAAAGCGCTCGGCGCTGAACCTCATCCTGACCGCGCTGCTGGCCCGCGGGCACGTCCTGATCGAAGATCTACCCGGGCTGGGCAAGACGCTGATCGCGCGTTCGTTCGCGTCCGCGCTGGGACTGGAATTCACCCGGGTGCAGTTCACCCCCGACCTGTTGCCGGCGGACCTGCTCGGTTCGACGATCTACGACATGCAGTCGGGGCGTTTCGAATTCCGCCGCGGCCCGATCTTCACCAACCTGCTGCTCGGCGACGAGATCAACCGCACGCCCCCCAAGACTCAGGCGGCGCTGCTGGAGGCGATGGCCGAGGGGCAGGTCAGTATCGACGGCCAAACCCACAAGCTGCCAACGCCTTTCATCGTGCTGGCCACCGACAACCCGATCGAGTACGAAGGCACCTACCCGTTGCCGGAGGCTCAGCTGGACCGGTTCGCCATCCGGCTGGAACTGCGCTACCTCTCCGAACAGGATGAAGCGGCGATGCTGCGCCGGCGCCTGGACCGTGGTTCGGCGGAGCCAACGGTCAACCAGGTCGTGGACGCAACCGATCTGCTGGCGATGCGTGAAGCGGTGGAGCAGGTCACCGTGCACGAGGACGTGCTGCAGTACGTGGTGTCGCTGGCAACGGCGACCAGGCACCATCCCCAGGTTGCCGTCGGCGCCAGTCCGCGCGCCGAACTCGACCTGGTGCAACTCGCGCGTGCCCGCGCACTGTTGTTGGGCCGCGACTACGTGATCCCCGAAGACGTCAAAGCGCTCGCCGTACCCGCCGTTGCCCACCGGATCACGCTGCGTCCGGAGATGTGGGTGCGCAAGATCCAGGGCGCCGACGTGGTCGGAGAACTGTTGCGGCGCCTGCCCGTGCCACGCGCCGACCGCCGGCAGACGTGATCACCCATCGCGAAGTCGAGATCCGCTGGCGCGCATCCGCACTCACGCTGGCGATCGCCACCTGCGCAGGAGTGGCGCTGGCGGCCGCAGTCATGGGCGGACGCTGGCAGCTCATCGCGTTCGCCGCGCCGCTGCTGGGGGTGCTGTGCTCGCTCAGCTGGCAATCTCCGGTCCCGACGGTTCACGTGCACGCGGACCCCGACTCGCAACGATGTTTCGAGAACGAGGAGTCGCGGGTGCGGGTGTGGACCACGACGGACGGCTCGGCCGCCGCGGACCTCACGGTCTCGGCCGTCGACGGGATGGAACTGGACGAGGCCGAAAGCGAGCCGCAGGCGAAAACAGTTGTAGCCGTGGCGAAACGGTGGGGCCGCTACCACCTGCGGGCCCGGGTGGACGTCGTCGCGCGGGGCGGGTTGCTCAGGGGGACCGGAACTGTCGATGTCGCCGACGTCATCGTGTTTCCCCTGACGCCGCCACAATCGACGTCACTTCCGCAGGTGGAATTGCTCGACCGGCTGGGTGCGCACCTGACCCGGCACATCGGGCCCGGCGTGGAATACGCCGACATCCGGCTCTATGTGCCGGGTGACCAACTGCGCGCGGTGAACTGGGCGGTGAGCGCCCGGCGGGGCCGACTGCATGTGACGCAGCGCCTGACCGACCGCGCCGCTGACGTGGTGGTGCTGATCGATACCTATCGCCAGCCGGCCGGGCCCGCAACCGCTGCCACCGAACGCGTGGTTCGCGGCGCTGCCCAGGTGGTGCAGACCGCCCTGCGGCACGGCGACCGGGCGGGCATCGTCGCTCTCGGTGGCAATCGCCCCCGCTGGCTCGGCGCCGACATCGGTCAGCGGCAGTTCTATCGCGTTCTCGACACCGTGCTCGATGCCGGCGGGCGATTCGAAACCACCACCGGCACCCTGGCTCCCCGCGCGGCCGTCCCGTCGGGTGCGATCGTCATCGCGTTCTCCACGCTGCTGGACACCGAATTCGCCTTGGCGCTCATCGATTTGCGTAAGCGCGGCCATGTGGTGGTGGTGGTGGACGTACTGGACAGTTCTCCGTTCGAGGGCGAGCACGACCCACTGGTCGTCAAGATGTGGGCGCTGCAGCGCTCGGGGATGTATCGGGACATGGCCACCGTCGGCGTAGACGTGCTGTCCTGGCCGTCGGATCGCTCACTCGACCAGTCGATGGCCCTGATGCCGGACCGTCGGATGCGCGTACGGGGATCGAGGCGCTGACATGCTCGCGCAGTCCGGGACCCGCGTCTTCTCGGTGGTGTTCGGCCTGCTGATGGTGGCGGCGGCCACCATCGGATCGCACGGGCCTGCGCTGGCCGCCGGAGCCGCTGCCGTGCTCGCTGTCGGACTGGGCGCGGTATTTCGTTCTGCGGCAACGATTGCCGTGTTGTTGGCGGTGTTACTCATCGCGGTCTCAGACGGTTCCCACGTGCTGGCCGCGCTGTCGGGATTGTGCGCCGCGGCCTACCTGGTGTGCCGGCATGCGTCCGGCGACGTGGTCACCGGCAGTTGGCCGACGATCGTCGCCGCCGTCGGCTTCACTTTCGTCGGATTGGTGGCGACGTCATTTCCGGTGCAGGTGCCCTGGTTGCCGCTGCTGGCGCCGCTAGCCGTGCTGGCGATTTATGTCCTGGCCACCCGTCCGTTTCTGAATTAGGCAAACGAATCTCGCGGCCGGGAATCAGCAAAAATCCGGCATTCGATGGGCAAGTTCTCTACAGTCACTTGCGCGCCTTATGTGACAGCGGTCACAGGCGACATGTCATCGTACTGGTCCATCGGGAGGACGCGGTCATGAGCTTCTTCGGCTTGCCGCCGGAAATCAATTCGATTCGCATGTTCCGTGGCGCGGGTTCTGCGCCGATGCTGGAGGCGGGTCTGGCCTGGGACGGGTTGGCACAGGAGTTGTCGACCGCGGCGCAGTCGTTCCAGGCGGTGACATCGGGGTTGGCCGGGCAGGCGTGGCAGGGCGCCGCGGCGGCGAAGATGGTAGCTGCTGCGGACGTCTATGCGCGGTCGCTGGCAGTAGCGGCGAGCCGCGCGGGGGATGCTTCTGCGGCGGCCAGAGCGGTCGCGAGCGCGTTCGAGGCGGCCCGAGCCGCGACGGTGCATCCGCTGGCGGTTTCGGCGAACCGAAATGCCTTCGTGCGGTTGGTGATCGGCAACTTGTTCGGCCAGAATGCGCCGGCCATCGCGGCGGCTGAGAGTGTGTACGAGGAGTTCTGGGCGGCCGACGTGGCGGCACTGGTGGGCTATCACGGCGGGGCGGCGGCGGCCGCCGCGACGTTGTCGTCGTGGGGTAACGCACTGGCCGGTCTGCCGGTGTTGGGTCAGGTGGCGGCATCCGCCGCCGCTGCCGCGGCCGCAATTCCCGACGTGAACACCGGAATCGGCAACATCGGGTCATGGAATATTGGGGGCGGCAACAACGGTTTCCTGAATTTCGGTAACGGCAACACCGGAAACGTGAACCTCGGCGGCGGCAACCTGGGGAATCTGAACCTGGGCAGCGGCAACTTCGGTTCCTTCAATCTCGGTTTCGGGAGTACCGGTTTCACGAACCTCGGCCTCGGACACTCCGGCAATCTGAATGTGGGATTCGGCCACTCGGGCAACGGCAACGCCGGCTTCGGCAACCGGGGAAGCAGCAACCTCGGCGGCGGCAACTTCGGCAGTCTCAACTTCGGCAGCGGCAATCTGGGCTCGTTCAACCTGGGCAGCGGCAATCTGGGTTCAACCAATATCGGGTTCGGCAACAACGGCAGTTACAACTTCGGATTCGGGAACCACGGAAACAACAACATCGGCATCGGACTGACCGGCGACAACCTGTTCGGAATCGGTGCGCTCAACTCCGGCACCGGAAACTTCGGGTTCGGGAACTCGGGCAACAACAACGTCGGATTCTTCAACTCCGGTAACGGTAACTTCGGCATTTTCAATTCCGGCGACGGCAACTTCGGCTTCAGCAACGCCGGTGGTGTCAACACAGGGTTCTGGAATGGGGGTAGTACCAACACCGGCTTCGGAAACGCAGGTACTTCGAACTTCGGAATCGGAAATTCGGGGGATTTCAATGCGGGCGTTGGTAATTCGGGCGCATCGAACATGGGCACCGGGAATACCGGGCTGCACAACACGGGCTCCTTCAATACAGGAGCCTTCAACACGGGCATGTCGAACAGTGGCGGATTCAACACTGGTCTCGGCAATGCGGGCAACACCAACACCGGCTTGCTGAATTCCGGCGACTTTAATACCGGCGTCGGTAGTGCGATCACGCCGCCGGGCGCGACCGGCTCCGGTATCGGCAACACAGGACTAAACAGTTCCGGTTTCAACAACACGGCCAGCTTCTCGTCCGGTTTCCAGAACTCGGACGCCGGCGTCGGAGCCACCCTGATCTCAGGTTTCAATAACTCCGCTTCTGGTGCGGTCGGGTGGTTCAACACCGGTCAGGACACGGTAGGAATTGCGAATTCCGGCAACCTCAGCGCCGGTATCGCAATCGCAGGAGCGGGTAGCTCAGGCATCGGGATTGCCGGCAATGCGAGCTCGGGCTTCTTCCACCCAGGTAATGGGCAGGCCGGCATCTTCGGGCGTGCTGCCGCGCCCGCGTTCCTGCTCGATATCGGACCGCTGGCCCCAGCCCTGGCCGCGCTGCCCGGCGCACCTGCACTCGGCCTTGCACTGCCTGACGTCAACACCGGGCTGGGCAATCTCGGCAGCTGGAACCTGGGGGCCGGAAACACCGGCGACTTCAACCTGGGCTCCGGCAATATCGGCAACGTCAACGTAGGCGGCGGCAACCTCGGGAACCTCAACCTGGGCGGCGGCAACTGGGGCTCCTACAACTTGGGCAGCGGCAATCTCGGCTACACCAACTTCGGCAACGGCAATTACTTCGGCACCTTGAACTTCGGTGGCGGAAACTACAACGGTAGCGGGAACCTCGGTTTCGGCAATAACGCCGGTGACGGTAACTTCGGCAGCGGAAACCGGGGCAGCGGCAACATCGGCACCGGCAACTCGGGCTCGTCCAACCTCGGCAGCGGCAACCTGGGCTCATCCAACTTCGGGTTCGGCAATAAGGGCAATTTCAACTTCGGGTTCGGCAATAGCGGCAACAACAACATCGGCTTCGGCCTGACCGGTAACAACCAGTTCGGCATCGGAGCGCTCAACTCGGGCGTCGGCAACATCGGTTTCGGTAACTCGGGCAACAACAACGTCGGCTTCTTCAACTCCGGTGACGGCAACTTCGGGTTCTTCAACTCAGGCAACACCAACACCGGCTTCGGCAACGGCGGGTCCCTGAACACCGGCTTCTGGAACGGAGGCGCGATCAACACCGGCTTCGGCAATGGTGGGTTCAACAACACTGGGTTCAGCAATGGCGGCTTCAACAATGTCGGCGGCGGCAACGCCGGTCTGAGCAACATGGGATTCGGCAATGCCGGCTTCGCCAATACCGGCGATTTCAATGCGGGCGGCCAGGCCGGTGCTGGGCTCGGCGGCAACACCGGATCGTTCAACGCAGGTTCCCTGAACACCGGCTTCGGAAATTCCGGTGACCTGAACACGGGCCTGTTCAACGCAGGCAGCGTCAACACCGGCATCGGCAGCGCGACCGACCAGCCCGGCAGCGTCTCCGGATTCGGTCATGCAGCCGGCGCCACCAACGTCTCGGGATTCAACAACTCAGGCGATACCGTGTCGGGCTTCCAGAACGTGAAAACCGGTGGCTTCGTTGCGATATCGGGTTTCGGTAACAACGGCTCGGAGCTGGTTGGCTTCAACAACACGGGGCTCAACAATGTCGGCTTCGGCAACACCGGCTCATTCGGCTCCGGGTTCAACCTGTCGGGCCAGTTCAGTTCCGGTATCGGCGTTTCGGGCGCCGGCAGCTCCGGCGTGTCGAACTCGGGCAACGCCAGTTCCGGCTTCTACAACAAGGGTGACGACCAGTCGGGATTCTTCGACCAGACCTAGTTCACGAATGTCGCGGCGCGCTCGGCCAGGTCCAGCACCGGCTGCGGAAAGATGCCCAGCAGCACCGTCACCAGCGCGCACACCGCGATGGCCGCCTTGCTCAGCACCCCGGGCGCCATGACATGCGGTGTGTCGTCGGTGGGTTCGGTGAAGAACATCGACACGATCACCCGCACGTAGAAGTAGGCGGCCACGCCGCTGGAGATCACACCGATCACCACCAGCGGCACGGCGCCACCCTGCGCCGCGGCCTTGAACACCGCGAACTTGCTGATGAAACCACTTGTCAGCGGGATGCCCGCGAACGCCAGCAGGAACATCGAAAGCATCACTCCCACAATGGGGGAGCGCTGACCGAGGCCCGCCCAGTGCGACAGGTCGGCGTCTTCGACGTCCTCGGAATTGCGGACCAGGCCCACGATCGCGAAGGCGCCCACCGTGCTGAAGCTGTAGGCGACCAGGTAGAACAACGTGCCCGACAGGCCCGCGGAGTTGTCGGCGATCACGCCGGTGAGGATGAAGCCGACGTGTGCGACCGACGAATACGCCAGCATCCGTTTGACATTGGTCTGGTTCACCGCGGTGATGGTGCCCACCGTCATCGTCAGGATCGCGATTCCCCAGAGCACCGGGCGCCAGTCGTGATGCAACGGTGGCAGTGCCACATACACGACGCGCAGCAGGGCGCCGAAGGCCGCGACCTTGGTGGCCGCCGCCATGAAACCGGTGATCGGGGTGGGGGCGCCCTGGTACACGTCCGGAATCCAGGAGTGGAACGGCACCGCGCCGACTTTGAACAGCAGACCGACCGACAGCAACGCGACGCCGACCAGAGCCATCGACTTATTGGTCTCGCCGGCAAGGGAATCGCGGATGCCGGTCAGTGTCAGCGTGCCGGTGGCGCCGTACAGCAAGGCCACGCCATAGAGGAAGAACGCCGACGAGAAGGCGCCCAGCAGAAAATATTTCAGCGCCGATTCCTGCGACGCCAACCGGCGGTGCCGGGCCAGCCCGCACATCAGGTACAGCGGGAGCGACAGGACCTCCAGCGCGACGAACATGGTCAGCAGGTCGTCGGAGGCGGGGAACACCATCATGCCGCCGACGGACAGCATCAGCAGTGGGAAGAGCTCGGTCTGGGCGACGCCGGCGCGTTCGGCCTCGTGCTCGGTGTCGCTACCCGGTACCGCGGACGCCTGAGGGGTGAAGGAATCCAGGCCGGCGAAGACCTTGCTCTTCTCGGCGGCCGGGACCGTTCGCTGGCTGCGCTCGGCGACGAAGATGACGGCGAGCACCGAGACCAGGACGATTGTGCCTTGCAGGAACAGTGTCGGCCGGTCCACCGCCACCGCGCCGAGGACCGTACGCCGGCCCTCGGCCGGGACCGACTTCGCCACGGCGACCACGGCGACGAAGGCCGCGACCAGCCCGAGGAGTGTCAGCACCACTTGCGCGCCGTAGCGCGCCCTTCGCGGCAGGAATGCTTCGACCAGCACGCCGAGCACCGCAATACCGAAAACAATGAACATGGGGGACAGCAGGAAGTACTCGATGCTGGGGCTGGGCAGCGTCATTGGTGCGGTCCTTCGGCTTTCCGGGGTACGCCGTTGATCGTGGGAGCGGGGTCATGCTGGCCGATGGTGGTCATGGTGCTCTCCACCGCCGGGTTGATGATGTCCAGCACCGGCTTGGGGTAGACGCCGAGCACGAACAGCAGCGCGAGCAACGGGGCGACGACGGCCAGCTCACGGCCCACCAGATCGCGGATCTTCTCGTTCCCGGTGGCCACCGGGCCGGTCATCACCCGCTGGTAGAGCCACAGCATGTAGATGGCCGCCAGTACCAGCGCCGTCACACCGAACGCCGCCGCCACCCAGTAGCGGTTGAAAGTGCCCAGCAATACCAGGAATTCGCTGACGAACGGAGCCAGGCCCGGCAGCGACAGGGTCGCCATGCAGGACACCAGGAAGGTGCCGGCCAGGATGGGTGCCACCTTCTGCACGCCGCCGTAATCGGCGATGTTGCGGCTACCGCCGCGGGATACCAGGAACCCTGCGATCAGGAACACCGCCGCGGTGGAGATGCCGTGGTTGAGCATGTACAGCGTCGAGCCGCTCTGGCCCTGGGTGGTCATCACGAAGATGCCCGCGATGATGAACCCGAAGTGGGAGATCGAGGTGTAGGCGATCAGGCGCATCATGTCGGTCTGGCCGATGGCCACGATGGCGCCGTAGATCACCCCGATGATGGCCAGCGTGACTATCGCGGGACGGAAATACGTTGCGGCGTCCGGGAACAGCTGCAGGCAGTAGCGCAGCATACCGAAGGTGCCGACCTTGTCCATCACGGCGGTGATCAGCACCGCGGTGGCGGGAGTGGACTCGACGGCCGCGTCGGGCAGCCAGCGGTGCAGCGGCCACAGTGGAGCTTTGATCGCGAACGCGAACATGAAGCCCAGGAAGATCGCCTTGAACACCACCGGGTCCACTCCGGCGAGGCGGCCGGCCTTGACGTCGTCGACGATGCGGACGAAATCGAAGGTGCCGCCGCCGTGCTGACTGGTGACAACGTAGAGGCCGATCACCGCCGCCAGCATGATCAGCCCGCCGAAGAGGTTGTACAGCAGGAATTTCACCGCGGCCCGCGAGCGGTCGCGGCCCTGCCCGAACCCACCGATCAGGAAGTACATCGGGATGAGCATGGCTTCGAAGAAGACGTAGAACAGCAGCACGTCCAGGGCGATGACCGAGATCAGCACCATCGACTCGATGGCCAGCGTCAGCGCGACATACGCGTGCACGCCCCGGGGATTGGTGTCGCCCCCGTCGTTCCAGCCGGCCACCAGCAGCAGGGGGATCAGGATGGTGGTCAGCACCACCAGGATCAGCGCGATGCCGTCCACACCGAGGGAGTAACCGGCCCCGAAAGCCGGTATCCAGGTGCGTCTTTCGACGAACTGGTAGGTGTCACCACCGGGCTTGAACCCGACCGCGACGACGAGCGAGACCGCGAGCGTCGCGACGGCGACCAGCAGGCCGGTCCATTTGGCGACCTGCCGCAGGCTCGGCGGCAACAGAATGATCAGCACCGCACCGGCCAGCGGCACCAGCCACAGGACGCTCAGCCAGGGCACGTTCACCACAGGTTCACCACCAACAGTGCGCCGGCCACCAGGGCCGCCCCCGCCAGCATCGACAGCGCGTAGTTACGGGCGAAGCCGGTCTGGAAGCCTCGCAACCGATTCGACGTCCGGCCCACCAGGGCGGCCAGGCCGTTGACCGACCCGTCCACGCCGGCGTTGTCGACGGCCACCAGCCTGTCCGTCAGGTGCGCACCCGGGCGCATGAAGACCTCCTCGTTGAAGGCATCGCCGTAAGCGTCGGCCCGTGCGGCCGTCGTCAGCACCGAAACCTGAGCGGGCGCCACCCGCGGAATTTCCGCCTTGCCGCCGTACATCCGGTAGGCCACCAAGGCGCCGACGACGACCACCGCCACCGCGACGACGCTGACGGCCCATTCAGGCAACGCGTGCGCCGCCTCTTCGTGCACACCAACCACGGGTTCGAGCCAGTGCTGCAAGGAGTCGCCCATCGCGAACAGGCCGCCGGCGAACACCGAGCCGAAGGCCAGGATGATCATCGGCGCCGTCATCAGCGCGGGCGACTCGTGCGGATGCGAGCTTGGCGCCCAACGCTTTTGACCGAAGAACGTCATCAGCATGACGCGCGTCATGTAGAAGGCGGTGATGCCCGCGCCCAGCAGGGCGGCCCCGCCCAGCACATAGCCCCGGGCGCCGCCGGCGCCCAGCGCCGCCTCGATGATCGCGTCTTTGGAGAAGAAGCCCGCAAAGGGCGGAACACCGATGATCGCCAGGTAGCCCAGCCCGAACGTCACGAACGTGATCGGCAGGGCCTTGCGCAGGCCGCCGTAGCGGCGCATGTCCTGCTCTTCGTGCATCGCGTGGATGATCGACCCGGACCCGAGGAACAGTCCGGCCTTGAAGAAGCCGTGGGTGAGCAGGTGCATGATCGCGAACGCGTAGCCGGCCGGGCCGAGGCCGGCGGCCAGCACCATGTAACCGATCTGGCTCATCGTGGAAGCGGCCAGCGCCCGCTTGATGTCGTCTTTGGCGCAGCCGATGAACGCCCCCAGCATCAGGGTGACGGCACCGACGATCACCACGGCCAGCTGCGCGCCGGGGGCCAGATTGAAGACCGGGTTGGACCGCACGATCAGGTAGACACCGGCGGTCACCATGGTGGCGGCGTGGATCAGCGCCGAGACTGGCGTCGGACCCTCCATCGCGTCACCCAACCAGGCCTGCAGCGGGACCTGGGCCGACTTGGCGCAGGCGCCCATCAGCAGCAGCAACCCCATCGCGTTGAGCACGCCCTGGCTGGCGGCGGGCGCGCCGGCGAACACGCCGGCGTAGGACACGGTGCCGAACGTGGCGAACATCAGGAACATCGCCAGGGCCAGGCCGGCGTCCCCGACGCGGTTCATCACGAACGCCTTCTTGGCCGCCGTGGCCGCCGTCGGCTTGTGGTACCAGAAGCCGATCAGCAGGTAGGACGCCAGACCGACGCCCTCCCAGCCGACGTAGAGCACCACATAGTTGTCGGCCACCACCAGCAGCAGCATCGAGGCCAGGAAGAGGTTGAGGTAGCCGAAAAACCTTCTGCGGTCTTCGTCCTCGGCCATGTAGGCGATCGAGTAGATGTGGATCAGCGACCCGACGCCGGAGATGAGCAGGATGAAGCACATCGACAACTGGTCGATCTGCAGGCCGAAGTCGACCTGCAGTTGACCCACCGGCATCCAGGTGAACACCTTCTGGTGGATGACACGGTCTTCGGCGCTGCGGCCTAGCAGTTCAGACAGCAACATCGCGCCGACGACGAACGCCGAGATCGCGGCCAGCGTGCCCAGCCAGTGGCCCCACGCGTCGGTGCGTCTACCGCCGAACAGCAGGATCACAGCACCCGCCAGCGGCAGCGCCACCAGCAGCCAGGTGTAGTCAGTCATCTTGGCGTTCTCAGCCTTTGAGTAGATTCGCGTCGTCGACCGACGCCGATTTGCGGGCACGGAAAATCGTCATGATGATGGCCAGGCCGATGACGACCTCGCACGCGGCGACCACCATGGTGAAGAACGCGATCATCTGTCCGTCGAGTTTGCCGTGCATCCGCGCGAACGTGACGAACGCCAGGTTGACGGCGTTGAGCATCAACTCGACGCACATGAACATGACGATCGCGTTGCGCCGCAGCAGCACCCCGGAAGCCCCGATGGTGAACAGCAGAGCCGAAAGGTAAAGGTAGTTGGCCGGATTCATGATGAGCTTCCCTTGACAGCTTCCGGTGAGGGTGTCTCGAGTCCGTCGGCTCCGCGGGTGCGCAGGATCTTGGAGACCGACAGGTCGGAGTAGGAGCCGTCGGGGAGCAACGCGGCGACGTCGACCGCGTTGTGACGGGCGTAGACGCCCGGGTTGGGCAGCGGGGTGGGGTGGCCGCCGGGACGGAACCGCTCCTCGGAGAGCTCGCGCTGAGTCTTGCGGCGCTCGAACCGTTCCCGGTGTGCCAGGATCATCGCGCCGACGGCGGCGGTGATCAGCAGCGCGCTGGTCAGTTCGAAGGCCCACAGGTAGCGCGAGAAGATCAGTGCCGCCAGGCCTTCGACGTTGCCGTTCGCGTTGGCCGCGGCGAGGCCGGAGAAGCCGCCGGTCGCCACGTTGCCGATGCCGGCGATTAGCGCGATGCCGAAGCCGACGCCGGTGACCACCGCGGCGACCCGCTGGCCGCGCAGGGTCTCCTTCAGCGATTCCGCGGAGTCCACGCCGATGAGCATGAGCACGAACAGGAAGAGCATCATCACCGCACCGGTGTAGACCACCACCTGCACGACGCCCAGGAACAGCGCGTCCTGGGCCATGTAGAACACGGCCAGGATGAGCATCGTCATCGCGAGATACATGGCCGAGTAGACGGCGTTGACCGCCAGCACCACCCCGAGTGCCCCGATCACCGCGGCCGTGCCGAGCACCCAGAACATCACGGCTTCGCCGCTGGAGGTCCGGGTCAGAGTTTCCGCTGCGAACGTGACGATCATCGAGCGTCCTGACCTTCGCGCAGGCCCTGGGCCGTCACATTGCCCAGGTAGTAGTCCTTGTCGGTGGCGCCCTCGGCCCGCGGGTGCGGTGGTTGCGTCATGCCCTCCAGCAGCGGCGCCAGCAGCCGGTCCTTCTCGTAGATGAGGTCCGCGCGGTTGTCGTCGGCCAGCTCGTAGTCGTTGGTCATGGTCAACGCGCGGGTGGGGCAGGCCTCGATGCACAGCCCGCACCCGATGCAGCGCAGGTAGTTGATCTGATAGACCCGGCCGTAGCGTTCGCCCGGCGAAAACCGTTGCTCGTCAGTGTTGTCCGCGCCTTCGACGTAGATCGCGTCGGCCGGGCAGGACCAGGCGCACAACTCGCAGCCGATGCACTTCTCCAGGCCGTCCGGGTACCGGTTGAGCTGATGGCGGCCGTGGTAGCGCGGTGCCACCGGTCCGGGCTTCTCCGGGTACTCCTCGGTGATGTTCTTCTTGAACATCGACCCGAAGGTGACGCCGAATCCGGCTACCGGATCCCAGAGGCGCTTGAAGATGTTAGCCACGTGCCTTCTCCTTGCTCGCACCTATCGGCTGCTCGAGTGTCTTGAACGGCAGCGGCGGTGTCGGGAATGCGGGCGCGAAACCGCCTTCGAAACCGGCCTGGTCGGCGGTTGCGGCCAGTTGCTTGCGTCGCTTGCGGGGGCTGGGTGCGCTGAACGGCTTTCGCAGGGTGGCGATCAACGCCAGCGCGAACAGGAGACTGCACACCACCAGCAGCGTGGTCCAGTGTTCGTAGCCCTGGTTGCGCAGCGTGCGGATGACCGCCGCGATCATGATCCACACCAGCGAGACCGGGATCAGCAGCTTCCAGCCGAGCGACATGAACTGGTCATAGCGGAACCGGGGCAGGCTGGCGCGCAGCCAGAAGTAGATGAACAGGAACGTCCACATCTTGAGGGTGAACCAGAGCACCGGCCACCAGCCGTGGTTGGCGCCCTCCCACATGTTCAGCGGC
Source organism: Mycobacterium sp. TY814 (assembly GCF_030755175.1). Lineage (NCBI taxonomy): Bacteria > Bacillati > Actinomycetota > Actinomycetes > Mycobacteriales > Mycobacteriaceae > Mycobacterium > Mycobacterium sp. TY814. Next base: position 1,422,162 of record NZ_JAUFRY010000001.1, on the reverse strand, counting down.
CACGGCGCGTGCCAGCCGCCGAAGAACATGGCCGCGGCCAGCGACGACACCGTGAACATGTTGACGTACTCGGCCAGCATGAAGATCGCGAACTTCAGCGACGAGTACTCCGTGTGGAAACCGGCGACCAGTTCGCCCTCGGCTTCCGGCAGGTCGAACGGCGCCCGGTTGGTTTCGCCGACCATCGAGATCAGGTAGATCACGAACGACGGCAGCAGCAGGAACACGAACCAGACCCGGTCCTGGGCGGCGACGATCTGCGACGTCGACATCGAGCCCGCGAACAGGAACACCGCTGCGAATGACAACCCCATCGCCACCTCGTAGGAGATGACCTGCGCGGTGGAGCGCACCCCACCCAGCAGGGGATAAGTGGATCCCGACGCCCAGCCGCCCAGCACGATGCCGTACACGCCGATGGCCGACATGCCCAGGATGAACAGCACCGCGACCGGGAGATCGGTGAGCTGCAAGGGCGTCCAGTGTCCGAACACCGACACCTCGGGGCCGAACGGGATGAAGGAGAAGGCGGTGAACGCGGGGATCGCCGAGATGGCCGGCGCCGCGAAGTAGACGAACCAGTCGATGCCCTTGGGGGTGATGCTTTCCTTCAGCGCCAGCTTGATGCCGTCGGCGAGGCTCTGCAGGGTGCCCCACGGTCCGGCCCGGTTGGGGCCGGGCCGCAACTGCATCCAGCCGAGGATCTTGCGCTCGAGCAGGATCGCCACCAGCACGTTGAGCATGAGGAACACGAAGATGGCCAGGGCTTTGCCCAGCACCAGCCACCACGGGTCGTGTCCGAAGGCGGTCAAACCGTTCATTCCGGCACCCCGATCTTCGCGCTGATCTTTACCAAAGCGCCGGAGGTGACGCCCAATTCCTGGTGCACTGCCGAGCCCGGAGAGTTCAGCGGGAGCCACACCACCCGGTCCGGCATGTCAGTCACGTTGAGCGGCAAGGTGATTGAGCCGCGATCGGTGCTGACGGTGACCGACTCGCCGTCGGTGGCGCCGATTTCCTTGGCGGTGTCGGCCGACAACCGCACCACCGGGGTGCGCGCGGTACCCGCCAGATGCGGCTCGCCGTCCTGCCCGCGGCCGGCGTCCAGCAGCAGCCGCCAGCCGACCAGCACCGCCTCGCCGGACTCGGGTTGCGCGGCGGGCGCGGCCTCGACGTGCGGACTGCCCGCGTGCTTTCCGTCCCAGGTGCCCAGCCCCGCGAGTTCCTCGCGCGCCGACTCGACGGTCGAGCAGTTGAGCAGGATGCCCAGCTCGTCGGCCAGCGTGTCGAGCACCCGGTGATCGGATTGGCTGGCCTGCAGCATGCTGCCTTTGAAAGCCGGTTCGAAGCCGCGGTAGCGACCCTCCCAGTTGACGAAGGCACCGGCCTTCTGGGTGGTCGGGGCGACCGGGAACACCACGTCGGCCCGTTGGGTGACCGGGCTGTGCCGCAACTCCAGGCTGACCACGAAGGGCGCCGCGTCCAGCGCGGCCAGTACCGCGTCCGGGTCGGCGAAGTCACCGGGTTCGATGCCACCGACCAGCAGCGCGCCCAGGGTGCCGTCGGTGGCGGCGGCCAGGATGCCGTCCACGTCACGTCCTGCGGCGGAAGGCAATTCGTCGACGTGCCAGGCGGCGGCGACCTGCGAGCGGGCGGTGTCGTCGGCGACCGGGCGGCCGCCGGGCAACAGTGCGGGCAGGGCTCCGGCTTCCAGCGCCCCGCGTTCTCCGGCCCGTCGCGGCACCCAGGCCAGGCGGGCACCGGTCGAGTCGGCCAACCGGGCCGCCGCCGAGAGCGCGCCGGGGACCGTGGCCAGCCGTTCGCCGACCATGATGACCGCGCCGGGGGTGCTGAGCAGGTCACCGACTTCACCGGTGGCCAGGCCGTCCAGCGCCGCGGGCTCACCGCCGGGCGCGGTCTGCAGCAGCCGACCCGACATCTTGTCCAGCGCGCGGGTGGCGAACGGCGCGATCGAATACACCGGGACGCCGTTCTTGCGTGCGGCCTTGCGCAGCCGCAGGAACACGATCGGCGATTCTTCCTCCGGCTCGAATCCGGCCAGCAGCACCACCGGAGCCGATTCCAGGTCGGCGTAGCTGACGCTGACCGGCCGGCCCGCGATGCGCGCCGCCAGGAAGTCGGCCTCCTCGGCCGAGTGAGGCCGGGCGCGGAAGTCGATGTCGTTGGTGTTCAGCACGATTCGCGCGAACTTGGCGTAGGCGTAGGCGTCTTCCCAGGTCGCTCTGCCGCCGACCAGCACGCCGGTGCGGCCGCGTGCCGCCTCGAGGCCCTGGGTCGCGGCCACGATCGCGTGCGCCCAGGACGCCGGTGCCAGCTCGCCATTGGCGTCCCGGACCAGGGGAGTGGTCAGGACGTCTGGCTGGGTGGCGTAGGTGAACGCCCACCTGCCCTTGTCGCAGTTCCATTCCTCGTTGACTTCCGGGTCGTCGCCGGCCAGGCGGCGGGTCACCTTGCCGCGCCGGTGGTCGGTGCGCTGGGCACACCCGGACGCGCAGTGCTCGCACACGCTGGGGCTGGACACCAGGTCGAACGGGCGGGCCCGGAACCGGTAGGACATGCCGGTCAACGCGCCGACGGGGCAGACCTGCACGGTGTTGCCGGAGAAGTAGGAGTCGAACGGCTCGTTGGCGTAGATGCCGACCTGCTGCAGGGCGCCGCGCTCCTGCATGTCGATGAACGGGTCGCCGGCGATCTGGTTGGAGAACCGGGTGCAGCGGGCGCACAGGATGCAGCGTTCGCGGTCCAGCAGCACCTGCGCGGAGATGTTGATCGGTTTGGCGAAGGTGCGCTTGGTGTCGGTGAAGCGAGATTCCGCTCGCCCGTTGGACATTGCCTGGTTCTGCAGCGGGCATTCACCGCCCTTGTCGCACATCGGGCAGTCCAGCGGGTGGTTGATCAGCAGCAGCTCCATCACGCCGTGCTGGGCCTTGTCGGCCGCCGCCGAAGTGAGCTGGGTGCGCACCACCATGTCGTCGGTGCAGACCGTGGTGCACGACGCCAGCGGCTTGCGCTGGCCCTCCACCTCGACCAGGCACTGCCGGCAGGCACCGACCGGGTCGAGCAGCGGGTGGTCACAGAACCGGGGGATCTGAATGCCCATCAGCTCGGCCGCGCGAATGACCAGAGTTCCCTTGGGGACGCTGATTTCGGCACCGTCGATGGTCAGCGTCACCATGTCCGGCGGCTTGACCTCGTCGCCGGTATCCGTCTTGGCCGCACTTGTCATTGCAGCGTCAGGCCTTTCCATTCAGAGTCGGCTCGAAAGACAACATGGAATCCTTGGGGTCGAACGGGCACCCGCCGGTCTCGACGTGCGCGATGTACTCGTCGCGGAAGTGCTGAATCGACGACATCACCGGGCTGGCCGCGCCATCTCCCAACGCGCAGAACGACTTTCCGAGGATCGCGTCCGAGATGTCGAGCAGCTTGTCGAGGTCTTCGCGGGTGCCCTGGCCGTTCTCCAGCCGTGCGTAGATCTTGTCCAGCCAGAACGTGCCCTCGCGGCACGGCGTGCACTTGCCGCAGGACTCGTGCTTGTAAAACTCGGTCCAGCGACGCACCGCGCGCACCACGCAGGTGGTTTCGTCGAAGATCTCGAGTGCCTTGGTGCCCAGCATCGAGCCGACCCCGCCGACGCCTTCGTAGTCCAGCGGAACGTCGAGGTGTTCGTCGGTGAGCAGGGGAGTCGACGAACCGCCCGGCGTCCAGAACTTCAGCCGGTGGCCTGCCCGGACGCCGCCGGCGTAATCGAGCAACTCGCGCAACGTGATTCCCAGCGGTGCTTCGTACTGGCCGGGCCGGGTGACGTGCCCGGACAACGAGTACAGGGTGAAGCCGGGCGATTTCTCGCTGCCCATCGAACGGAACCAGTCGACGCCGTTGAGGATGATCGACGGCACGCTGGCGATGGTCTCGACGTTGTTGATCACCGTGGGGCAGCCGTAGAGGCCGGCGACCGCGGGGAAGGGGGGCCGCAACCGCGGCTGGCCGCGGCGGCCTTCCAGCGAGTCGAGCAGCGCCGTCTCCTCGCCGCAGATGTAGGCGCCCGCGCCGGCGTGCACCACCAGCTCGAGATCGAAACCGGAACCGCCGATGTCGCGACCCAGGTAACCGGCCGCGTACGCCTCGGCCACCGCGTTCTGCAGGCGGCGCAGCACCGGCACCACTTCGCCGCGCACGTAGATGAACGCGTGGCTGGCCCGGATCGCGTACGCGGCGATGATGACGCCCTCGACCAGCACGTGCGGGGTGGCCAGCATCAGCGGAATGTCTTTGCAGGTGCCCGGTTCGGACTCGTCGGCGTTGACCACCAGGTAGTGCGGCTTGGCCGCGGGGCCCTTGTCGCCCTGCGGGATGAACGACCACTTGGTCCCGGTGGAGAACCCGGCGCCGCCACGTCCGCGCAACCCGGAGTCCTTGACGGTCGCGATCACGTCGTCGGGGTTCATGGCCAGGGCCTTCTTCATGGCCTGGTAGCCATCGTTGCGTTCGTAGGTTTCCAGCGAGAAGGACTGCGGGTCATCCCAGTAGCGGCTGATGACCGGCGTCAAAGGTGTTGTCATGCTTGGCCTTCCGGACCAGGGGGAGCCTGCATGTCGTTCTCCTGAGCCACCCGCAGCCCGGCCAGGGTGGCCGCGCCCGGGCCGCCCTGCCCTTCGTCGGGGCGCTCGTCGCGAAGACCGGCGAGAATGCGTGAGGTCTCGCGGAACTTGCACAGCGGGGCGCCCCGGGTGGGCGCCACCGGCCGGCCGGCGCGCAGGGAGTCGACGAGTTCGCGGGCCGAGTCGGCGGTCTGGTTGTCGTAGAACTCCCAGTTGACCATCACCACCGGGGCGTAGTCGCACGCTGCGTTGCACTCGATGTGCTGCAGCGTGACGGCACCGTCCTCGGTGGTCTCGTCATTGCCGACCCCGAGGTGCTCCTTGAGGTCGGCGAAGATCGCGTCGCCACCCATCACCGCGCACAGCGTGTTGGTGCAGACGCCGACCAGGTAATCGCCGGTGGGGCCGCGGCGGTACATGGTGTAGAAACTGGCCACCGCCGAGACCTCGGCACCGGTCAAATCCAGTTGCTGCGCGCAGAATTCCATACCGGCCGGGGTGATGTAGGAGTCCTCGCCCTGCACCAGGTGCAGCAGCGGCAGCAAGGCCGACCGGCTGTTGGGGTACTTGGCGATGATCTCCTTGGCTTCCACCTCCAGCCGCGCCTGCACCTCGGGGGGATACGACTCCGGGGCGCCGTCGACCACGAACTGGCTGGGCTCCTCCGGCGGCGGTCCGAGCCGCAGGAAAACCCTTTCGCCGCTGCCTGATTCGCTCATCGGTCCACTCCGCCCATCACCGGGTCGATGCTGGCGACCGCGGTGATCAGGTCGGCGACCATGCCGCCTTCGCACATCGCGGCCACCGACTGCAGGTTGGTGAACGAGGGGTCCCGGTAGTGCACCCGGTAAGGGCGGGTGCCGCCGTCGCTGACCATGTGCACACCGAGTTCGCCACGCGGCGATTCCACCGCCACATACACCTGGCCGGCCGGAACGCGGATGCCCTCGGTCACCAGCTTGAAGTGGTGAATGAGGGCTTCCATCGAGCTGCCCATGATCTTGGCGATGTGTTCCGGTGAGTTACCCATGCCGTCAGGGCCCACGGAAAGGTCTGCGGGCCAAGCGATCTTGCGGTCCTCGACCATCGTCGGGCCGGGCTTGAGCTGATCCAGACACTGCTCGACGATCTTGATCGACTCCCACATCTCGTTGACGCGAATCATGTAGCGCCCGTAAGCGTCACACGTGTCCGCGGTGATCACGTCGAATTCGTAGTTCTCATATCCGCAGTAGGGTTCGCTCTTGCGCAGATCGTGGGGCAGCCCGGTGGAACGCAGGATCGGGCCGGTGATGCCGAGCGCCATGCAACCGGTCAGGTCGAGGTATCCGACATCCTCGGTGCGGGCTTTCCAGATCGCGTTCTCGTTGAGCAGTTCGCCCATCTGGCGCAGCGGGATGCGCAGTTCCTTGAGGGCCGCGGCGATGTCGTCGACGCCACCCGGCGGCAGGTCCTGGGCGAGGCCACCCGGCCGGATGTAGGCACTGTTCATCCGCAGGCCGGTGATCTTCTCGAAGAGGGTCAGAATGATCTCGCGGGCCCGGAAGCCGACGAACATCGGCGTCATGGCGCCCAGTTCCATTCCGCCGGTGGCCAATGCGACCAGGTGCGACGAGATGCGGTTGAGCTCCATCATCATCACCCGGATGACGTTGACCCGTTCCGGGATCTCGTCGGTGATGCCGAGCAGCTTCTCCACGCCGAGGCAGTAGGCGGTCTCGTTGAAAAACGGTGCCAGGTAGTCCATTCGGGTGACGAAGGTGACGCCCTGCGTCCAGTACCGGTATTCGAGGTTCTTCTCGATTCCGGTGTGCAGGTAGCCGATTCCGCACCGGGCCTCGGTGACCGTCTCGCCCTCGATCTCGAGGATCAGCCGCAGCACGCCGTGGGTGGACGGGTGCTGGGGTCCCATGTTGACGACGATGCGCTCGCCGGGGTCGGCCTTGCGGGCGGCGTCGACGACCTTGTCCCAGTCCTGACCGCCTGCGACCACCAGGGTTTCGGTTGTGCTCATCAGTTGTAGCCCCTGCGCTCATCGGGCGGAGGAATCTGCGCGCCCTTGTACTCGACCGGGATGCCGCCCAGCGGGTAGTCCTTGCGTTGCGGGTGCCCGTGCCAGTCGTCGGGCATTTCGATGCGGGTCAGCGACGGGTGGCCGTCGAAGATGATGCCGAAGAAGTCGTAGGTTTCGCGCTCGTGCCAGTCATTGGTGGGGTAGACCCCGAACAGCGACGGGATGTGCGGATCACTATCGGGCGCAACAACTTCCAGCCGTAGCCGGCGATTGTGCGTGATCGACTTCAGCGGGTACACCGCGTGCAGTTCGCGGCCCGTCTCGTTCGGGAAGTGCACGCCGCTGACGCCCAGGCACAGCTCGAACCGCAGGTCCGGTTCGTCACGCAGTCGTTGGGCGACCTGCGGCAGCAGGTCGCGGCGCACGTGCAGCGTCAGCTCGTCGCGGTAGACCACGACCTTCTCGATCGCCTCGTTGAAGGAGAGACCCTCGCGGTCCAGCGCCTCGGCGAGGCGGTCGGCGATGTCGTCGAAGTAGCTGCCGTAGGGGCGGGGGCTCTCGCCGGGCAGCGCGATCTCGCGCACCAGCCGGCCGTAGCCGGAGGTGTCGCCGGTGCCGCGCACGCCGAACATGCCGCGGCGAACGTTGATGACCTCTTGACCTTCCGGCGGCAAGTCGGCCCCCGGAGTCAGCGTCGCGCCCTGGGAGTCCTTGTCGGGTGAGCTCATCGCAGCAGTCCGCGCATCTCGATCGTCGGCCGGGCCGCCATCGCCGCCTCTTCGGCTTCAGCGATGGCCTTCTCGCGGTTGACGCCCAGCGGCATTTCCTGAATCTTCTCGTGCAGCTTGAGGATTGCGTACAACAGCATCTCGGGCCGCGGCGGGCAGCCGGGCAGGTAGATGTCCACCGGCACCACGTGGTCGACGCCCTGGACCACCGCGTAGTTGTTGAACATCCCCCCCGACGAGGCGCAGACACCCATCGCCAGGACCCACTTCGGCTCGGCCATCTGGTCGTAGATCTGCCGCAGCACCGGCGCCATCTTCTGGCTCACCCGGCCCGCGACGATCATCAGGTCGGCCTGCCGCGGCGTCGCCGAGAACCGTTCCATGCCGAATCGGGCGATATCGAACCTCGGACCCGCGGTCGCCATCATCTCGATGGCGCAGCAGGCCAACCCGAACGTCGCCGGCCACAACGAGTTCTTGCGGACATAGCCCGCAACCTTCTCGACTGTGGACAGCAGGATCCCGCCGGGTAACTGTTCTTCCAGTCCCACGTCCTACCTACCTCAATCCCACGTCAGGCCGCCGCGGCGCCACACATATGCGTAGGCCACGAAAACCGTGAGCATGAATATGACCATCTCGACGAGCGCGAAAGCCCCCAGCGAATCGAAGCTAACCGCCCACGGATAGAGGAACACAATTTCAATATCGAAGACGATGAACAACATTGCGGTCAGGTAATACTTGATCGGGAATCGCTGCCCGCTCGCGGCATGCGGTCCGCTGAACCCGGTTTCGGTGGGCTCGATCCCGCATTCGTAGGCCTCGAGCTTCGAGCGGTTGTATCGGGTCGGGCCGGTGATGCTGGCGAGGAAGACCGAACCGATGGCGAAGGCCGCGGCAATGCCCGCCATCACCAATATGGGTATGTAGACGTTCACTTGCTCCACGTTTTCCGTCGTTTGGGCTGTCGACAGCGGTCACGCGGCGACCAGGTGTGACGAAACCGGACTGAGGTACCCCGACATGACCTTGCCCACAGCCTAGCCAGGAACGGCTCGCCGGTCGCGCGCACCCTACCGATACGCCTATCGGACGGCCTACGGATAGACGCCACCGGCGCCGCCGGCACCCGGCGCACCGGCACCTCCGCCGTTGCCGCCGATCTGGCCGGTGGGGGCGGAGCCGGCTTTGCCGGATCCGCCGGGCAGGCCTGCGTCACCGGGGTTTCCGCTGCCGCTGGTGCCGCCCGAACCGCCGTCGCCGCCGTCGCCGCCGTCGCCACCGGTGCCGCCGGTGCCGCTGCCGCCGGATGTCGATCCGCCGGCGCCACCCGTGCCCCCGGCGCCTGCGTACCCGCCCTTGCCGCCGCTGAACGCGGAGCCGAAGAAGGCATCAGCGCCGGTACCGCCCATGCCCCCGTGACCGCCTTTACCGCCGTTGCCACCGACGGCGCCGGGACCCTGAGCCTGGCCGCCTGTCCCGCCGCTGCCACCGCCACCACCGAGACCGGCGTCGCCGGGTGCGGCGGTCAGTGTGCCGGCAGAACCGCCGCCCCCGACGCCGCCAGTTCCGCCGTTGCCGCCGGCGCCGCCGAGGTTGCTGGCAAGTCCGCCGAAGGCGAAGCCGCCGGTGCCGCCATTGCCGCCTCTGCCGCCGAAGCCGCCTTGTTGACTCAATCCGACCGGTGGAGTGCCGCCCGTGCCGCCGTTGCCGCCGTCGCCGCCGGTGCCGCCGGTTTCGACGAGGTCGCCGGAGCCGCCGTTGCCTCCGCTGCCGCCGTCGCCGCCGGCGCCGGCGAAGAATCCCTGCGGGGCCGCGGCGCCGCCGGCGCCGCCTTTGCCGCCGTGACCGCCGCTGCCCCCGGCCGCGCTGGCGATGGTGCCGCCGGTGCCGGCGGCACCGGCGTTGCCGCCCGCGCCGCCGCGCCCGCCCGCGCCGCCGTTGCCGTTGGTGGCGTCGGAACCGTTGCCGCCCGTGCCGCCGTAGCCGCCCGCGCCGCTGGCACCGTTCGTACCGCCGTTGCCGGAAGCGCCGCCGTTGCCCCCGCCGCCGCCGGCGCCACCCATGCCGCCGGGGTCGCCTTGGGTGATGCCCAACGTGACGCCGTTGCCGCCGTCTCCGCCCTGGCCACCCGTGCCGCCGGTGCCGCCGTTGCCCCAGGTGGCGCCGAAACCGGCAGCGCCGCCGTTGCCGCCCTTGCCGCCGGTGCCGCCCATGCCGCCGACTCGTGCGCCCGTTCCGGTGTCGATGCCGCCGTGGCCGCCGTAGCCGCCGTAGCCGCCGGCACCGCCGTTGCCTCCGGTGCCGCCTGGGGCGCTGCCGCCACTGCCACCGACACCACCGGCGCCGCCGGTGTCACCGACGAGACCCGGGCTGGCCGCACTGCCCATGCTGCCGGTGCCGCCGGCACCGCCCCTGCCGCCAATCCCGCCGTTGCCCACGGTGTAACCGATGCCGCGTAATCCCGCGTTACCGCCATTGCCGCCGGCACCACCTGCCGGGGCGACGGCTCCACCGGAGCCGGTGTCCTGGCCGCCCATACCGCCGTCGCCGCCGATACCGCCGTTTCCGGCGTTCCCGCCGATGCTGCCGTCTCCATTGGCAGTACCGCCATTGCCACCGTTGCCGCCGGCGCCGCCGGTGTCGCCGACCTTTCCGGGGGCAGCGACGTTGCACGAGGTGCCGTCGCCGCCGTTGCCGCCGGTCCCGCCGACGCCACCCACACCTGCTTTGGCGCCGGTTCCGGCCGTGCCGGCGTCCCCGCCGTTGCCGCCATTACCGCCGGCCGGGGCGACGCTTCCACCGGTTCCGGTGTCGAAGCCGCCGTGTCCACCGTTGCCGCCGGTACCGCCATTACCGGCGTTACCGCCGACGCTGCCGGTGCCGGTGGCCTTGCCGCCGTTGCCGCCGGCGCCACCCTGGCCGCCGGCATCACCGGCCAAGCCGCTGTTGGCGTTGTTGCCATTGGCGCCGGCGCCGCCATTGCCGCCGTTGCCGCCGGTACCTCCCTTGCCGGAGACGGCGCCGCTGCCGGGGGTGCCGGCATCGCCACCATTGCCACCGGCGCCGCCAGTCGGCGCGACGGTGCCGCCCGTGCCGGTGTCAAGGCCGCCGTTGCCGCCGTTGCCGCCCGCGCCGCCGTTACCGGCGTTGCCGCCGGTCCCGGTGCCGCCCGCGCCGCCGTTGCCGCCCGTGCCGCCGGCACCGCCGACGAGGCCGGTGCTGCCTGGGCCGGTGGGGCCGGCGTTACCACCGGTGCCACCGTTGCCTCCGGTCCCGCCGGTGCCCGCGGCACCGCCGCTCCCTCCGGTACCACCGCCGCCCACCGCGCCGCCGGCTCCGGCGTCGCCGCCGGCTCCGCCGTTGCCGCCTGCCGCTCCGGCCATGCTGGTGCCTCCGGCGCTGGATCCCGCGCCCCCGTTGCCGCCGGCGCCGCCGTTGCCGCCGAGGCCGCCGGAACCGTTCGTGCCGCCGGCGCCGGTGCCACCGCCATCACCGCCACCGCCACCAGCGCCGCCCTGGCCACCGATTGCTCCGACGAAACCTTTGCCCAGCGCAGCGTTTCCGCCGCCGCCGCCGGCGCCGCCTGCACCGCCCATGGCGCCTTGGCCGCCGATGGCCCCGGTACCGCTCGCAAAACCGCCGGCTCCGCCGAGCCCGCCGGCCCCGCCCTTGCCGCCTGCACCGGGTGCGACGGTCGAGGCGGAGTCGCCGATACCGCCGGCGCCGCCGGCTCCCGCTATGCCGCCGGCCCCGCCGGTGTTGGAGGCGAGACCGCCGGTGCTGGTGCCCCCAGCGCCGCCGTTGCCGCCGGCACCGCCGGCGCCGCCGGAGATCGTGGCGCCGAAGGCCACGGTGATGTTGGCGCCGCTGCCGCCGGCGCCGCCCTGGCCGCCGTTGCCGCCGGTTTCGACGAGGTCACCCACACCGCCCGCACCGCCCGCGCCGCCGTTGCCGCCGGCGCCCCCTGGTGTGCCAACGGCGCTGAAGTAGGCGGAGTTGTTGGCGCCGTTGCCGCCGACGCCGCCGTTGCCGCCATTGCCGCCCGCGCCACCGACGGGGCTCGAGGTACCGCCGGTGCCGGCAGATCCTGCGGCGCCGCCCTTGCCGCCGTTGCCGCCGGCTCCGGGCGGGCCACCGGCGTAGGCGCCGACGCCGCCGTTGCCGCCATTGCCGCCGTTACCGCCGGCGCCGCTGGCGCCGTTGGTGCCACCCGACCCGGAGTTGCCGCCGTTGCCGCCGACACCGCCGGCCCCGCCGTCCCCGCCGTTGTCGCCTGCGGTGGTTATGCCGCTGGTCCAGCCGTAGCCGGTGCTGCCGTTCCCGCCAGTGCCGGCCTTGCCGCCGGCGCCGCCATTGCCCCAGGTCGCGCCACCGCCGGCCGCGCCGCCATTGCCGCCGTTTCCGCCGGCGCCGCCCGCCGGGGCCGTGGTCCCGCCGGTACCGAGGTCGGTGCCACCGTTGCCGCCACTGCCGGCAGTGCCGCCACTGCCGCCGTTTCCGCCGATACTGCCGACACCCGTGGCGGTGCCGCCGTTGCCGCCAGCGCCGCCTTGACCACCCGTGTCGCCGACAACACCGGGGTTGCCCGTGTTACCGGTGCGTCCGGTACCTCCGCTGCCGCCGTTGCCGCCAGTGCCGCCGCTGCCGGCGATGTCGCCGGTGCCGACGGAGCCGGCGTTGCCGCCGTTGCCGCCGTTGCCGCCGGCCGGGGCGACGGTTGCGCCGGTCCCGGCGTCGAGGCCGCCGTTGCCCCCATTGCCGCCTTGGCCGCCGCTGCCCGCCTTACCGCCGACGCTTCCGAGGCCGGTGGCGTTGCCACCGCTCCCGCCGGTACCACCGGCGCCGCCGGTGTCGCCGGCGAGGCCCACGTTGCCGTTGTTGCCCGCGGTGCCGTTGCCCCCGTTGCCGCCCGCGCCACCCGTGCCGCCGCTGCCCGCGGTCACACCTAGGCCGGCCGCGCCGGCGTCTCCACCGTTGCCGCCGTTGCCGCCGCTGGGGGCGATCCCTCCGCCGAGGTTCTTGTCTGCCCCGCCGTTGCCGCCGTTCCCGCCGGCGCCACCGTCTCCGGCCCGGCCGCCGACACTGCCGGTCCCGGTCGCGATTCCGCCGGCACCACCGGCACCACCCTGGCCGCCCGTGTCACCGGCGAAGCCGCCGAGTCCGGCGTTGCCATTGCTGCCGGCACCTCCGGTGCCGCCCTTGCCGCCGGTAGCTCCAATGCCCTTGCCATCGCCGCCGATACCGGGGGTACCCGCCGCGCCGCCGTTGCCGCCAGCGCCCCCGGCGGGGGCGACGGTTCCGCCGGTGCCGATGTCGGTGCCGCCATTGCCGCCGTTGCCGCCGGCGCCGCCGCTGCCGGCGTTGCCGCCGATGCCGCCGATGTAGGTCGCACCACCGTTGCCGCCGATACCGCCGGCGCCACCGGCGTCACCTGCGAGACCAGCGCTGCCCGCATTGCCGGTGCTGCCGGCGCCACCGTTGCCGCCGTTACCGCCATTGCCGGTGAACTGGTTGAAAGTGCCGGCACCGGGATAGCCGGAATGGCCGCCGTTTCCGCCGGCGCCACCGGACGGGGCGATGCCCCCGCCGGTGCCGGTGTCAGCACCGCCGGCGCCACCGTCGCCGCCGTTACCACCGTTGCCGCCCTGGCCGCCGAAGCCGACGCCGCGGCCGCTGCCGGCGGCGCCGCCCTTGCCGCCGCTGCCACCGTTGCCGCCCGCGTGGCCGGCCTCTCCGGGGACGCCCGCGTTCCCGTTACTGCCGTTACCGCCGGTACCTCCGTTACCCGCGGCGCCGGCAATGCCGTTGCGTGCGGAGCCCTCTCCGATGCCGCCGTTGCCGCCATTGCCGCCGAGGCCGCCAGTGCCGCCATTCTGACCACCGAAGCCGATATCGGCTCCGCCGTTACCGCCGATGCCTCCGGCGCCGCCGTGGCCGGCGTTGCCGCCGTCCAGGCCCGAGCCGCCGCTGCCGCCGCTGCCGCCGACGCCGCCGTCGAAGCCTGCGCCGCCGGGGTTGCCGGTCGCGCCGGTGCCGCCGGTGCCGCCGTTGCCGCCGGCGCCGCCGGTGCCGCTGATGCCCCCGATGGCACCGGTACCACCCTTGCCGGCGTTACCGCCGATTCCGCCGGCGCCACCGGCCGGCGCTGCGCCGCCTGCGAGACCTGTACCGCCGTCGCCACCGTTGCCGCCGGCTCCGCCGTTTCCGGCGTAGCCGCCGACGCTGCCGGTTCCGGTGGCGTTGCCGCCGTTGCCGCCGGTGCCGCCCTTGCCGCCGGCGTCGCCGGAAAGGCCCGGGCCGCCGTTGTTGCCGGCCGTTCCGGTGCCGCCGTTGCCGCCGTGTCCGCCTTTGCCGCCACCGCCGAGAGTCGCGCCGGTGCCGAACGCGCCGGCGTCGCCACCGTTACCGCCGTTGCCGCCGCTCGGGGCCATGCCGCCGCCGGGCAACTTGTCGATCCCGCCGTTGCCGCCGCTGCCGCCGGCACCGCCGTTACCCGCCTTGCCGCCGACGCTGCCGGCGCCGGTGGCGTTACCCCCACTGCCGCCGGTCCCGCCGGCGCCGCCGTCGGTGCCGCTACTGGAGCCCGAGAAGCCGCCGTTCAATCCCGCGCCGCCAGCACCGCCGTCGCCGCCGGCACCACCGGTGCCGCCGGTGCCCGCTGTGAAGCCGAACCCGGCCGTGCCGGCGTCACCGCCATTTCCGCCATTGCCACCTGCGGGGGCGCCGGCCCCGATGTCGGAACCGCCGGCGCCACCGGCGCCGCCGCGGCCACCGCTGCCGGCGTTACCGCCGACCCCGAGATTGCCGGTGGCGTTACCGCCACTACCGCCGCGGCCGCCGGCACCGCCGGCGTCTCCGGCTAGGCCGGCATTGCCGTTGTTGCCGGTGCTACCGGCACCGCCGCTACCGCCATTGCCGGCAACGCCGTCGCTGCCGATCAGGCCCGCGTTGCCGCCATCGCCTCCGTTGCCGCCCTTCGGGGCGACGGTTCCGCCGGTCCCCAGGTCAGCGCCGCCGGCTCCGCCGTTACCGCCGCTGCCGCCGGCACCGGCAGTGCCCCCGCCGCCAGCGTTGCCACCCTTGCCGCCGGCTCCGCCGCTGCCGCCGTCGGTGCCGGGGCCGCCGTCTGCGCCGTTGCCGCCGAGCCCGCCGGCGCCGCCGTTGCCGACGGTGCCGCCGTTGCCGCCGGCACCACCGTTTCCGCCGGTGCCGCCGGGGATGGTCGCGTTGAACCCGGCGGCGCCGGTGCCGCCGTTGCCGCCGCTATTGACTGCGGCCCCGCCGGTGCCGTCGGTGCCTTTGGCGCCGCCGGTGCCGCCGATGCCGGCCGCGCCGCCGGTGCCGCCGCCTCCGATGGCGCCCGGGTTGCCGCCGTTACCGCCGGTTCCGCCGTTGATGAAGGTGCCGTTGCCCGCGGCGCCGTTGCCGCCGTCGCCGGGGGTGCCGGCGTTGCCGCCATTGGCGCCGGCTCCGCCGTCGCCGTTGGCGCCGACGATGCCGTGGGCGGACGCGCCGCCGTCGCCGCCGGTCCCGCCGTTGCCACCGGAGCCGCCGTTGCCACCGGAGCCGCCGTTGCCACCCGCGCCATTGTTGAATCCGGCCACTCCGGTGGCACCGGTCACGCCGTTGCCGCCATTGCCTCCGGTCGCACCGGAGCCGCCCTTGCCGCCTGCGCCGCCGTTGCCGGACACGGAGCCGCCGGACCCGCCGGCCCCGCCATTGCCGCCGGTGCCACCGGTGCCGCCGCCAGTACCTGATTCACCCGGCAGCACTCCGTTGTTCCCGGCCTGGCCGGCGGCGCCGTTGCCGCCTATGCCACCGGCGCCGCCGTTGCCGACGGTTCCACCGTTGCCGCCGGCGCCTCCGTTGCCGCCGTTGGCGCCGGGGGTGAGGGCGTTGAACCCGGCCCCACCCGCGCCGCCGTTGCCGCCGCTGGTGACCGGTGCCCCGGCCCCGCCGTCGAGGCCTTTGGTGCCGCCGGTGCCGCCGATTCCGGCTGCGCCGCCGGTGCCGGCGGCTCCGACATCGCCGGGGTTGCCGCCGTTGCCGCCGGCGCCGCCGTTGACGAACAGGGCCTCGCCGGCCGCGCCGTTGCCACCGTCGCCGGGGGTGCCGGCGTTGCCGCCGGTACCGCCCTGGCCGCCGTCGCCGTTGGTGCCGACGATGCCGTGGGCTGAGGCGCCGCCGTCGCCGCCGGCGCCACCCGCTCCGCCGGCGCCACCGCTGCCGCCCGAGCCGCCAGTCTGGCCTGCGCCGTTGTTGACCCCGGCGATCCCGGCTGCGCCGGTGAGCCCGTTGCCGCCGTTGCCGCCGGCTGCGCCGGCCCCGCCGTTGCCGCCTGCCCCGCCGTTGCCCGAGATCGAGCCGCCTTGCCCGCCGGCCCCACCGTGACCACCCGCCCCGCCGGCAATGCCGGGGGAGCCCGAGTCGCCGGGCAGGATCCCGTTGGGACCGGGAGTGCCGGCGGCGCCGTTGCCGCCGGCCCCGCCAGCCCCGCCATTGCCGACTGAGCCGCCGTTACCGCCGGCTCCGCCCGCGCCCCCGTCGGATCCGGCGGTGGTGGCGTTGAATCCGGCTCCGCCGGTGCCGCCATTGCCGCCGCTGGTGACTGCGGCCCCGGCCCCACCGTCGAGGCCTTTGGTGCCGCCGGTGCCGCCGACACCGGCATTGCCGCCGGTCCCGCCGGCGCCGAGGGTGCCGGCGTTACCGCCGTTGCCGCCGGCGCCGCCGTCGATGAACAGGGCCTCGCCGGGCGCGCCGTTGCCGCCGTCGCCGGGGGTGCCGGCGTTGCCGCCGTGCCCGCCCGCGCCACCATCGCCGTTGGCGCCGAGGGTGCCGTGGGCGGCGGTACCGCCGTCGCCGCCGGTGCCCCCGGTCCCGCCGGCTCCGCCGTTGCCGCCCGATCCGCCGCTTTGCCCGGCGCCGGCGTTGACGCCGCCGATCCCGGCTGCCCCGGCAAGCCCGTTGCCGCCGTTGCCGCCGGCCGCACCGTTACCGCCGGCGCCGCCGGCGCCGCCGTTACCGGAGACCACACCGCCGGAGCCCCCGGCACCGCCGTGGCCGCCCGCCCCGCCGGCGATACCGGGCGAGCCGGAGTCGCCGGGCAACACCCCGTTGGGGCCGGCGGTGCCGGCGGCGCCGTTGCCGCCGACCCCGCCGGCCCCCCCGTTGCCGACTGAGCCGCCGTTGCCACCGGCCCCGCCCGCGCCCCCGTCAGTTCCGGCGGTGGTGGCGTTGAATCCAGCTCCGCCGGTGCCGCCGTTGCCGCCGGCGGTGACCGCGGCTCCGGTCCCGCCGTCGAGGCCTTTGGTGCCGCCGGTGCCGCCGACACCCGCATTGCCGCCGGTCCCACTGGCCCCGACAGCGCCGGCGTTGCCGCCGTTGCCGCCGGCCCCGCCGTTGATGAACAGGGAGTCTCCGGCCGCGCCGGCGCCGCCGTCGCCGGGGGTGCCGGCGTTGCCGCCGCGCCCGCCCGCGCCGCCGTCACCGTTGACCCCGGCGGTGCCGTGGGCGGCGGCGCCGCCGTCGCCGCCGGTGCCCCCGGCCCCGCCGGCACCGCCGCTGCCGCCCGATCCGCCGCTTTGACCGGCGCCGTTGTTGACCCCGGCGATGCCGGCTGCCCCGCTGAGGCCGTCGCCGCCGTTGCCGCCGGCCCCGCCGACTCCACCGGCCCCGCCGGCGCCGCCGTTACCGGAGATGACCCCGCCCAGACCGCCGGCGCCGCCGTGCCCGCCGGCTCCGCCGGCGATACCGGGGGAGCCGGAGTCACCCGGGTTGAGCCCGCCAGGGCCGGAAGCGCCGGCGGCGCCGTTGCCGCCGGCGCCCCCAGCGCCGCCATTGCCGACCGAACCCCCATTACCGCCGGCCCCGCCCGCGCCGCCGTTGACGCCCGGGGTGAGCGCGCTGAACCCGGCTCCACCCGCGCCGCCGGACCCGCCGCTGAGCACCGTCAGCCCGGACCCGCCGGCGGCGCCGGCGACCGCGCCCGCGCCGCCGGCCGCCCCACCATGCCCGCCGCCTCCGGCCGCACCCGGATTGCCGCCGTTGCCGCCGGCCCCGCCGTTGATGAAGCCGGCGGTGCCGGCGGCTCCGGCGCCCCCATCGCCGGGCAGCCCGGCCGCCCCGCCGGCCCCGCCGGCCCCGCCGTTGCCGGCCGTCCCGGTTTGACCGAACAACCCGCCGGCCCCGCCGGCCCCACCCATGGCCCCGTCACCGCCGGCGCCCCCGTTCCCCCCCGAGCCGCCCGTCCCGCCGGCCCCAGCGTCGATCCCGGCGATCCCGGCCGTGCCGGTCACGCCACTGCCGCCGGCCCCACCGGCACCGCCGGCCCCACCGAGGCCGCCGGAGCCACCGTCACCGATGATGACCCCGCCCCGGCCTCCGGCCCCGCCCATCCCACCGTTGCCGGCGGGGCCGCCGTTGGTGCCCCAGTCACCGGGGTTGACCCCGTGATGCCCGGCCGTGCCGCTCAGGCCCGCACCACCGACCCCACCGAGGCCGCCGTCGCCGAACACATACGCCTGACCACCGGCCCCGCCGATACCCCCGACCCCGCCCAGAGTGACCGCCGTTCCCCCGGCCCCACCGGCACCGCCATTGCCCATCAACCAGCCCCCGGCGCCGCCGGTGCCCCCGGCCCCGCCGGCCACCCCCGCACCCCCGGCGCCGCCGGTGCCGATCAACCCGGCCGCCCCACCGGCCCCACCGGCCAGCGGGGTGCTGCCGGTCGGGCTGTAACCCGCCCCGCCATCGCCGAACCACAACCCGCCGGCACCCCCGGTCGGGTTGGCCGCCGTACCCGCGGCGCCGTTACCGATCAGATCCCGGCCCAACAACAACTGGGTGGGGAAGTTAAGGATCGGGTCCAGCACCTGACCGAACACACTGTTGATCCACCACTGACTCACCGTGTGGGTGGGCCCGTACACCAACAGCTGAAACACCCCAGCCACCGGCGAGGCCGCCACTGCCGCCGCTGAACCCTGCAGCCATGCCGCCGCACTGACTTCCGCCCCGGCATACTCCGCCGCCGCCGAACTCAACACCGCCACGAACTGGTCCTGATAACGCGCCGCCTGCGCAGCCAGCGCCTGATACTCCCGGGCATGAGTGCCGAACAACGCCGCAATCGCCGCCGACACCTCATCACCGGCCGCCGCCACTACCTGCGTCGTCGGCAGCACAGCCGCCGCACTACCCGCACTGACATCCGACCCGATTCGCGCCACATCCAACGCCGCCTGCGACACCACCTCCGGCGAAACGCTGACCATCGACATCGTCAAACCCCCTGCGCCCGAATTCACTGCTGCCCGTTAGCCATCAACTGCCACACCCGGTGGGGTATCGAGAGAATGACGTTCTCCGATGGTTCGTTGCGGCACCGAATCGTCGTTAGGGCCAGAAGTCCCTCGGTCGGCGCCGTTAGTCCCTACGCGGCTCGTCGAAAGCTGTCTGGGATGAGGTCGCGGAAAATTCGATTGATCTGCGCGACGGCCAGACGTGCGGAGCGCTTGTTGTTACTGTTGAGCTGGGTCGCTGCACGCTTTTGCGAGGTCAGCGCCGGGATGCCGATGGCCGATCTGGGAGGACGGGGTCTGTGAGTTTCTTTACGCTGCCACCGGAGATCAACTCGTTGCGGATGTTCCTCGGAGCCGGCAGCGCACCGATGTTGCAGGCGGCGGCAGCCTGGGACGGGTTGGCAGCCGAGTTGAGCACCGCAGCCCAATCGTTCGGCTCGGTCATCTCGAACCTGGCAGGCCAGGCGTGGCAGGGAGCGGCGTCGGCAGCCATGGCGGCTGCGGCAGCGCCCTATGCAGGCTGGCTGGCCGCGGCCGCGGCGCAATCTCAGGGTGCGGCCGGGCAGGCGCTGGCGGTGGTCAGCGCCTTTGAGGCGGCGCAGGCGGCAACCATCCATCCCGGTGCGGTGGACGCCAACCGCAATGCGTTCGTGCAGTTGATCATGAGCAACCTGTTCGGCCAGAACGCGCCGGCGATCGCACTGGCCGAAAGCATCTACGAAGAGATGTGGGCCCAGGACGTCAGCGCGATGGCGAGCTACTACGCCGGCGCGGCGGCCGCTGCCGCGCAGGTGGTGCCGTGGCAGTCGGTGCTGCAGAGCTTCCCGGCGCTCGCCAGTGGCATCGGCGGCGCAGTGAGCGCCGCGGCTGGCGCGGGCGGTGGTGGTGGCGGCACTGGCTCAGCCGGCGTTGGCGGCGCGACCGGCGGCGGAGGTGCCCCGCCCGCAACCACGGGTACCGAGGGCGCCGCCGCCGCTGGCGGCGGTGGTGGAGGCGGTGTGGGCAGTGCCGACAGCGGACTCGCGCCGGCCAGTTACACCGGCGGCGACGCGGGTGCTTACGCCGGCGGCACCGCGGCCGGAACCGACGTCGGTAGCGCGGCCGCCACCAGCGCTAATCCCGGTGTGGCCAGCCCGGGCGTCGGGGGCTTCGGCATGATGCCGATGCCGATGCCCATGGGCGCAATGACCCGGAGTTCCGGCCTGCTCGGCGACGGCCCGTCGATGCCGATGCCCGCCAAAGCGCAGGAGAAGGAAGACGAAGAGGCCCTCGCAGCCCAAGAGGCCACCGAGGAAGCCGACGTCGCGGCCGAGGGTGTGGAAGCACCGGAGGCAGAAGTGCCGGCCATGAGTGTGCTGCCCACCGCGGCCCCCGATGCCGCGGCGGCGGCAGCCCCCGGCGAAGCGAAGCCGGCCGCGCAGACACGGGGTGCATCGAGCATTCCGGCGTCGGGATTCCGCGCATCGGACGCAGTCGCCGAGGAATCAGTCGCCAGATTGAGGCCGGAAATTGCGCCCGGAGAATTCCGTCCGCAGGCCGAGGAAGAGGAAGAAGAAGCGAGGATCCGGATCCCCGGCGCCTAGGGTGCCTAGTGCGCGGGGGCGCGTAACAGGCTCAGCGCCGTCCGGCCCAGCACGATCGGGTCGAGCGGATGGGGCACTGCCGCCTCGGCACGCGACCAGCTGGCAAGCCACGCATCGTCGGGGCGCCCGGTCAAGACCAAAATCGGCGGGCAGGACGACAACTCGTCCTTGAGTTGCTTGGCAATGCCCATGCCGCCGGTAGGCGCCGCCTCTCCATCGAGGATGGCCAGATCGATACCGCCCTCGTCCATCGTGCGGATCACCATCGGGCCGGTGGCGACCTCGACGTAGCTCAGTTCGGGCAGGTCCGGGTGCAGCCGTTTGCCCAGGGCCTGCTTCACCTGTTCGCGGGTGTGGACGTTGTCGCTGTAAACGAGGACGCGCAGTGGGGTGGTGTCGGGCACGGGTGCGATGTTAATTCACGCGCCGCCGGCCGACCGCACGAAGACTGCCTCAGCGGACACCGTGACCGCATTGGACATCACCCCGAGTTTGTTCCACCCCAGGTCGAACCGGGATCGGTCGATCTGCGAACGGCCCGAGATTTGTACCGAGCCGTCGTCGAGTTCGGTGATCGTCACCGGCAGCGACACCGGTTCGGTGATGCCCTTGATGGTGAAGTGGGTGCGTAGGTCGGCGGACTTCCCGGTGCCCGGTTGCAGCGCATTGACGACGACGCTGATCGTGGCGAAGCGCTCGGCATCGAAGAAGTCGGCCGACAGCAGGTGCTTGTCGCGGCGCCCGATCCCGCTGTCCAGCGAGGCCACCTCGATGTCGATCCGGCCCGATACCGCGCCGCCCTGAGTCAGCCGTCCTTCGCCGCTGAACTGGGTGAACGAACCTTTGACGGGCATCAGCCCCCACATGTTGCGGATCTTGAAGGTGACCGCCGAGCGGTCGGGCACCAGAGCCCAGGGTCCGACGGTTTCCGGGTCGCTGAGCAGCGTTTCCAGGGTGGTCATCGTGGGTCCCTCACTTGTAGGGGCGCGAGTTCCGCGGGGTCGAAGTACTCGTCGATTCGGTCGATAAGTCCTTCTGTGTCCACCTTGATCACGATGCAAACCCGCATCGCGATCGATTGGCCGCCGTGACCGGTGGCGTGCAACACATGCTGCTGGACGAATCCGTTCTCGAAGACCTGGCGATCCAGGATCTGGTAGCCGCGCGATGCGGTGGTCGAGAGGAACCAGTCGATGACGCGCAACGCCCGCGGCTTGTCATCGCATGTGGTGGCGTCGCGGCGGCCGTCGGTGCGCCAGACGGCGACGTTCTCGCTCCACATCGAAGCGACGGTGGCTCGATCGCCGTTCTCGATGGCGGAAAACAGGCGGTCTGCGAGCTCATTGACGGTCATGACTGCGGCTCCTTGTCGTATCCGGGATGGGCGGCAGCAAGCCGGTGGCTCACCAGCGTGCGCAGGCAGGCGACCACGTCGCCGTCGCGGCCGTCCAGATCACCGGCCCGGATGGCGGCGGCGAGCCCGGCTTCATCGGCAAATCCAAGCCCGGCCAGTGCCGCTTCCACGTCGGATGCGCCCGGGTTCTGCAGTTCCCGCTCGACCATGCGCAGCGCGTTGGCCGCCACCCGGGCCTGGAAATTGATGTGCGAGTTGACCTGCCCGGCGGTGGCGTCCCGGACGTCGCGTTCCAGAAATTCGGCGACGGCGGCGACGAGTTCGGCCGCGGTCGGCCGGCCGTGCAGGTTCATGAATCCTCCAACAGGTCAAGCAGATCCCACTCGTTCTCGCACACCCGGCGCCCGATCGTCGCCAGTTCCACCGAGCGGGTCTGGCCGGACAGGTGGCGTTCCGCCTGATAACGGCAGATGACCCCCCAGCGCAACGTGGCCAGCACCAGCCACCAGTGGAACGCGGTCCGGTCGACGGTCGTCCCGCCGGCCTCCTCATAGAAGCGCAGGAAGCTCTCGATGCTGCCCAGCCCGCCCGCGGCGCGACTGGCTGGGGCGCCGAACCGCCAGGCGCGCACGCAGAACCAGGCCAGATCCTCGTAGCGCTCGCCGACGTGCACCAGTTCCCAGTCGAGCACGGCGGCCAGGTCGGAGCCGTCGACGATCAGGTTTCCCATCCGGAAATCACCATGCACCAGCACCGTGGGCGATGGCGCCGGCCGGTGGCTGGTCAGCCAGCGGATCGTCCGTTCGAAAGTGGCTGTGGTGTCGCCCATGTCGTCGAGCTGTTGGCGGGAGTGCTCGACGGGGTCCTCGTGTGCCAGATCGGGGTCGCCGGCATCGGCGCGATGGATGGCGGCGAGGGCCTGGGCGCACTGCCGCAGCAGCCGCGGCGGGTCGTCGAGTTGGCGGAAGATCCGCCGGACGATGGTCTCGCCCTTGATCTCCTCGCAGATCAGAAACGGGTTGCCCAGTGTTGCAAGCGAATTGTCCGCGATCAGCACGTGTGGCACCGGCGCGCCCGCGGCTGCCGCGGCCGCCTGAACCCGGGCTTCCAGTTCCATCCCGGCGTGGATGTCGTCGGGGGGCCCGGTGCGCAGGATCAGTGGCCGGCGATCGGCGCCGGTGACCGCGTCGAACGCCCAGGTGGTGCGGCTGGCACCGCCGGTGAGCACCCGCAGGTTGTCGATCGCCACGCCGTCGCCCAGCACCGGCGTCAGCAGGGCGGTCAAGCTGTCGGACAGCGTCACTTCTTGCCGAACTTGAAGAGCCGCTGGGCAACCCGGCGAATCTGAATCTCCTCTGCGCCCTCGGTAATCCGGTAGCGCCGGTGGTGGCGGTAGATGTGTTCGAGTTGCTCGTGGCGGCTGTACCCGATACCGCCGAGCACCTGCATCGCGCGGTCGGCGGCGTCGCACACCAGACGGTTGGCCCGGTAGTTGGCCATCGACACCTTGTCCGAGACCTCCATGTGGTGGTTCTGGTCCAATTGCGTTGCGGCGTAATAAACCAACAGGCGCACCATCTGCGCCTCGGTCTGCAATTCGACCAGCGGCCACTGCACCGCCTGGTTGACCGCCAGCGGTTTGCCGAAGACGTGACGCTCCCCGGCATAGGCCACGGCGCGGTCGATGCAGTACTGAGCGGCGCCGAGGCTACTGGCGGCCTGACGAATCCTGTTCTCGTGCAGGAAGGTCTGGCCTACCTCCAGGCCGCGGTCCAGCTCACCGAGTATCGCGTCGTCGGGCACCCGGACGTCCTTGAGTTCCACCTCGGCGTGATCGGTGGGCATGTTGAACGTCCACCAGTAGTACGGGATGGTGAAACCGGGGGAGTCGCACGGCACCAGAAACGCCGTGATGCCGCGCGCCTGGCCGGGTTCACCGGAGGTGCGGGCGAACACCAGGTCGTGGGTGGCGCGATGCACGCCGGTGTTGAATCGCTTGGCGCCGTTGATCACCCAGCCGTCACCGTCGCGGACGGCGGTGGTTTCCAGCCAGGTGGCATCCGAGCCGTGCTTGGGCTCGGTCAGCCCGAACGCCATCGACCGTTCGCCGGTGATCAGCGCCTCGGTCCACTCCCGTTTCTGCGCGTCGGTGCCGAACCGGTCCATCATGATGACCTGCGGGAAGTTGCCGACGATCGACGATTCGTCCTGCAGGTCGTTGTGCAGGCCGAGTCCCTTGTGCGCCAGGTGCTCCCGGATGACGGCCATGTCGATATTGGTGCCGTCGCGCCCACCGAACTGCGCGGGCAGCCCGTACCGCAGCCAGCCCGCCTTGTCGGCACGCCTGCGCATCTCACCGAGCAGGTCCTCCCACTCCCGGCGCGGGATGCCGCCGTTGTCCCAATCCGTGCGGGCATTTTCGCGGCGGTGGTCGAAGTACTGGATGTTCTCCCGTTCCAGCGGCTTGATCTCCGTCTCGATGAACTCGTCCATCTCGGTGAGCAAGCCCGGAAGGTGTTCGGGGAGGCTGAAATCCACGTTGATCTCTCCTTAGGTCGTCAGGCGCCGTACAACGTCTTCTTCCACATTCGCGACAGCAGGGCGATGGCCTCGTCGTCGGTGATCGTCACCCCCAGGTCCGGCTTTCCGACGAACACGGTGGTGAAGTTCTCGAACAGCAGCGCGATGGCCGCCGCCGTATGCTCCGGATTCAGCTCGGTGGCGTAACCCTGTTCCTGCGCGCGGCGCACCGAGGCCGCGACGATATCCATCCCGAATCGCCGGAACTCGTTCTGGACGTCGGCGAAACGCTGCTGCGTGGCGGCCAGCTGTGCCACCGCGATCATGATGCCGATGTTCTGTTTGAACATGCTCCAGTAGCCGGTGACCACCGAGGTGAAGAACGCGTCGTCGTCGGGAGATTCCGGTAGGTGAACCCGCAACCCGGACGGCTCGACCACGTCATGCAAAAACGACTCCGCCAGGGCGGCCAGCAGATCTTCCTTATCGGTGAAGTAGCGGTAGAACACAGCTGACGACTTTCCCGCCGCCGAAGTGATGTCGGCCAGAGTGGTGCCGTGAAAACCTCTCTCGGCGAACAACTTCCGCGCAGCCTGTTCGATGGACTGGCGGGTCTGCTGGCCCTTGGCGCTGAGCACCTCGGCCGGCATCAGGTGCGCATCCGGTCTCCCGCGCGCAGCAGGGCGCTCGGGAGGTCGTGGCCGACAGCGGTTCTGGCGACCTGCGCGGCGGCGATCGCCGCCGGCAGATCGACGTCGACCTCGAATCCGCTGTCGGTCAGCAGGTACACCAGGTCCTCGGTGGCGATGTTGCCGGTCGCACCCGGCGCGAACGGGCAGCCGCCCAAGCCGCCGACCGAAGCGTCCAGGCGGGTGACACCGGCCGCGACGGCGGCGTAGGCACTTGCCAGCCCGGCGCCGCGGGTGTTGTGGAAGTGTCCCCCCAGCGGCAGCTCACCGATCACCGGATGGAGTTGCGCGATCAGCGAACTCACCCGCCCCGGGGTGGCGGTGCCGATGGTGTCGGCGATGCAGAACCGGTCCGCACCCTGCTCGCGTGCCGCGAGTGCGATGTCGAGCACCCGTTGTGACGCAGTGGGCCCGTCGAACGGGCAGTCCCAGGCGGTGGCGACGATCACCTCGACGGACGCGCCGGCGTCGCGTGCAATGGCGACGATTTCGCTGATCTGGCGGGTTGCCTCGGCGCTGGACCGTCCGACGTTGGCCTGGCTGAACGCATCGGAGGCCGCGACCACGTACTCGATGGATCGCAGCCCCGCGGCGATCGCGCGCCTGGCCCCGTTCGGGCTGGCCACCAGCGCGGAGAAGTCGATGTCGGGGTAGTTGTGCAATTCAGCGGCCAACTCCGCGGCATCGGCCATCGACGGCACCTTCGACGGCGACACGAACGCGGTGGCTTCGACCTCGCGCACCCCGGTGGCGGCCACCGCGGCCAGCAGTTCCAGCTTGGCCGACAACGGGATCGGCTTCTCGATCTGCAATCCGTCGCGCAGCGCCACCTCGCGGATGTCGACGTGGGAGTTCACAGCACCTCCTCGGCCACCAACTCGGCGATGTCGTCAGCCGTCTTGCCCAGCAGCCCGGTGTACACGTCGTCGTTGTGCTGGCCAGGTCGGGCCGGCCCGGCATTGCGTACGCTGCCCGGAGATTCCGACAGCACCGGCACGATGCCCGGACCGAGGACGTCGCGGCCCAGCCGTTCGTCGTGGTGGGGCACCAACATGTCGCGGGCTCGCAGCTGCGGGTCGTTGACCACCTCGGCGACGGTGTTGATCGGGCCGGCGATCACGCCTGCGGCCGAGAGTGTTTCGATGATCTCGGCGGGCCGGCGATGGGCGGCCCAGGCGCCGATGATCGCGTCCAGCTCGTCCTGGTTCCGGCCGCGCGCGCCGTGGTTGGCGAAGCGGTCGTCGGTGACCAGTTCCGGACGCTCCATCGCCTTACATAACCGGGCGAACACGGTGTCCTGGTTGGCGGCGATCACCACCCACGAGCCGTCGGCGCTCTGGTAGATGTTCGACGGAGCGATGCCTTCCAGGCGGGTGCCCGACGGCCCCCGCACCACGCCTCCGACGTCGTAATCGGGGATGGTGGATTCTTGTACCGCTAAACAGGATTCGGTCAGCGCGACGTCCACCACCTGACCGTGTCCGGTGACACTGCGGCGGTACAGGGCAGCAAGGGCGCCCTGCGCTCCGAACATGCCGGCCAGGGTGTCGCCCAGCGACAACGCGAGCCGCGGTGGCGGGCCACCGGGGAAGCCGTTGAGGTGCCGCAGGCCGCTGGCCGCCTCGGCGACCGACGCATAGCCGGCCTTGTGTGCGTCCGGCCCGGTCTGTCCGTAGCCCGAGACCCGGACCAGGATGATGCCCGGATTGCGTTCGCTGAGCACGTCGTAGCCCAGGTTCCACTTCTCCAGGGTGCCGGGCCGGAAGTTCTCCACCACGATGTCGGATTTCTCGACGAGCTCCAGAAACAGCTCGCGTCCGCGCGGCTTGCGCAGGTCGAGCGTGACGGCCCTTTTGTTGCGGGCGTGCACCGTCCAGAACACGTGGTGGCCGTCCACCTCGGCCTGACCCCAGGTCCGCAACGGATCCGGGGCGCCGGGCGGTTCGACCTTGATGACGTCGGCGCCCATGTCTCCGAGCAGGCGGCCGACGAACGGCCCGGCGATCAGCGTGCCGAGTTCGAGCACCCTGATGCCGTCCAGCGCACCCGTCATTCAGCGAACCCGTGCCGCGTCAGCCAGTCGGTGACGATGTCGACCGCCTGCCGCAACTTGTCTCGCTGGTCGGGACCCGCGTAATAGTGTGTGGCGCCGGGAATTTCGTGCATCTCCTTGTCCGGGTGCCCGATCGCCTCATAGAGCCGTCGGGTGTGGCTGGGTGTGCATGCGTCGTCGCCCAGGTTACCGATCACCAGGGCCGGGATCGCGAGATCCTTCCCGCACGCTACGCCGTCGCCCCGGGCCTCGTCATAGCTCCACTGCGACAGCCAGCCGCGCAGCGTCGAGAAGCGGGCCAGGCCGACCGGGCTCATGTTCACCACCTGGGGATCGCCCAGGTAGCAGGTGCCCGGTGTCCGCTCGTTCGGGTCGACCGTGGGGTCCAGCCAGCGCGGGTCGGCCATGGTTCCGTGCACGACGAAGCAGAACTCGTCATCCGGTCTGCCGGCCGCTTTCAATTCGGCCAGCTTGTCGCGGACCCACGCGGTGATCCGCCGGTTGCGGTCGATCTGCGCTTGGCGGTAGCGGGTGAGGAACTCCTCGCTATAGGGCGGTTGGTTGGGGTTGTCCGGGTTGTAGATGTCCAGCTCGGGATCACGCCTGGTGGGATCGGATTCGTCGAGAATGGAGGCGTCCAGCCACTCGGTCAGGGTGCCGTGCCGGCTGATGTGCGCGGCCAGCAGCATGATGCCGTCGGCGGGCGGCAGCTCGAGCTGGGTCAGGTCAGGCCCGTCGCCGGACGGGCTGGACGTGATGGTCGCGTGCTGGGCCTGCTGCTGGTAGAACACCGAGAGCGAGCCGCCGCCACTCCAGCCGGCCAGCACCACCTTGCGGTAGCCCAACCGGTTCTTGGCGTCCTTGATGCATTCGCCGAGGTCCTCGACCACCTTCTCCATCAGCAACGACGAATCGGTGCCGCGGAATCGGCTGTTGCAGTAGATGACATGATGCCCGGCGCGGGCCAGCGCGTTGATCATCGGCAGGTAGGCGCCGCCGCCGATCGGATGCATGAAAACCAGCACGGTGTCCGACGGCTTGTCCTTCGGCTTGAGTAGATAGCTTTCCAGCACGGTGATCTCGGCAAGACCGCCGTAGACGTCACGCACGCCGGAATTGTTCTGGAATGCAACAAGATAGGGGATCCGCTCGTACTCGTGTTTCATGAGTGCTGCCCCAGGTCGTGCGCCAGCACCTCGGCCGACGGTGTGAGCCGGCGCCGGGTGTCGATAGCGATCACCTGCCAGTCGACGCTGGAATACTCATCGAACTTGCGCCGGGCGCGTTCCCGCGCCTTCTCCGGTGCGCCGTGGTGAACCCCCTGCGGCGCATGGGATATCAGGCCCGGGGGCATCGGTATGCCGTAGAGCGATCCGCCGTGGAAGAACGCGATCTCGTCGTAGTCGACGTTGCGGTGATACCACGGGGTGCGCTCGGTGCCGGGGACGCCCTCGGCCGGTTTGGGCAGGAAGTTCATCACGTAGACGCCGGTTGCCTGCATGAAGAGATGCACTGTCGGGGGCAGATGCACACTGTTGGAGGTGATCACGTTGTAGTCGGCGATGTTGAAGGTGAACGCGAAGTTGTCCCCGCGCCAGCCTTCGACGTCGATCGGATTGTGTTGGTAATAAAGGATAGTGGTCGACCCAGCATTGCCCGATTCCCGATGAATCAGCCGGACCTCATACTCGTCGCGGCCGTCGTCGTCGATCGGTGCCGGCTCGGGGATGACCGCCTGTGCCGGATCGAAGGGGAAGTGCCGTCCGAGTGTCCCGGGCGGGGGGACCCGGAACTCGTCGGTGGCCTCGATCATCAGCAATGTGGTTTCGGTATCTGGTATTTGGCGCCACGTGGTGGCTTTCGGAAGATAGATCCAGTCGCCCTGCCGGTAGCGCAGCGGCCCGAACTCCGTTTCCAGCAGGCCGGCGCCGCTGTGTACGAAGCACAGCAGGTCGCCGTCAATGTGCCGGGTGTAGAAGGGCATCTCGTCGTGGCGCCGGCTCAGCAGCACCCGGCAGTCGGGATTGGTGAACATCACCAGCGGTCCGCCGTTGGCATCGGTGGCGTCACTGGGCTTGAGCTGGTCGGCCAGCACATCGATCGGGCGCAGCGGGCCCACCGCGCGGTAGGCGGTGGGGTCGTGGCGACGGTAGATGTTGGCGGTGCGTCCGGCGAACCCGCCGCGACCCATTTCGTCGTCCTTGAGGCCGTCGAGGTCGGCGTGCACGCGGTGCGGTGTCCTGCCCTTACGCAGGTGGACGAACGATTCCATGAAGCGGCTCCGGATGGTCGACAGCAATAAGTAAAAGTGACATTACTTTTTGTTTTGCTGCCGGGCAAGTCCCGAAGTCACACCGTGCTCGATGCGCTAGCGCACCCGCAACACGACTTTGCCTTTGGCGCTGCGGTTTTCCAGCGACGCGACGGCGGCTGCCGCTTCTTCCAGCGGGAACACTTCGGGCTCGGGGGCGCTCAGCTTGCCCGACGTGAACAGCTCTTCGAGCGCCGCCCACTGCTCTTCGAGCGCGCCGGGGTGGCGGCCGGCCCAGGCGCCCCAGCCCACGCCGACCACGTCAATGTTGTTGAGCAGCAACCGGTTGACCTTGACGGTCGGGATCTCCCCACCGGTGAAGCCGATCACCAGCAGACGGCCGGCCGGCGCCAGCGAGCGCAGCGAGTCGGTGAAACGGTCACCGCCGACGGGGTCCACCACGATGTCGACGCCACGGCCCCCGGTCAGCTCCTTGACCGCGTCCTTGAACCCGTCCGCCAGCACCACGTCGGTGGCTCCGGCGGCCGTGGCGATGCGGCCCTTCTCCTCGGAGCTGACCACCGCGATCACCTTCGATGCTCCGAGTGCCGGGGCCAGTCGCAGCGCCGAGGTGCCGATGCCGCCCGCCGCGCCGTGCACCAGTACCGTCTCGCCGGCTTGCAAACGGCCGCGGACGGCCAGCGAGAAGTACACCGTCAAGTCGTTGAACAGCACCCCCGCGCCGGCCTCGAAGCTGAGGTTGTCGGGCAGCTTGAACAGCCGGTCGGGCGCCAGCAGCGCGACCTCGGCCATGCCGCCGGTCAGCATCGTCAGACCGAGCACCCGGTCGCCGGGCTGCACGTGCGCGCCCTCCGGCGCCGAGCGCACCACCCCGGCGATCTCGGCGCCCAGCGTGAACGGCGGGTCCGGCCGGTACTGGTACAGCCCGCGGGTGAGCAAGGCATCCGGGAAGGCCACCCCGGCGGCGTGCACGTCGACCACCACACCGTCGCCGGTGGGTTCGTCGATGTCTGTCACCTCAATAGCTTCCGGACCATCAAGCCGAGTCACCCGTGCTGCGCGCATGCCGATCACCCTACTTCCGGGCCAGAACCCGCCCGCAACCCGCACGACCGCCCGTCCGGTGAAGGCCCCGGCGCGCACCTGGTCGAGTGCGCCGACCACGTCCTTTGATTGCGCCACCAGCACGGGGAATTTCTCCAAGTAGTCCGACGCTAGCCTCAGTTATGGATTCATTCCGACTTGGTCGTTTTTCGGTGGCCCGGGTCGGCTTCGGAGCGATGCAACTTCCCGGTCCCGGAGTGCTCGGCCCCCCGCGTGATCGTGACGGCGCACTGGCCGTGCTGCGCAGGGCCGTCGAACTCGGTGTCGACCACATCGACACCGCTCAGTTCTACGGGCCGGACGTCGCTAACGAACTGATCCGGGAGGCGCTGCATCCCTATCCGGAAAACCTGGCCCTGGTGAGCAAAGTCGGCGGGCGCCGCGACGAGAAAGGGGCCTGGCTGCCGTTGACCGATCCTGCCGATCTACGCCGCGACCTGGAAGCCAATCTGCGGACACTGGGGGTCGATCAGCTTGCTGTGGTGAACCTTCGGCTGATGGACAGCAACGAGCCCGACGAGCTCTTCGACGAACAACTGTCGATGATGATCGCCGCCCGCGACGAGGGACTGATCGGCGGCATCGGGCTCAGCGAGATCACCCACCGGCATCTGCTGCACGCGCTGGAGCGAACCGAGATCGCCTGTGTTCAAAACGCTTTCAATCTCGTCGACCGGTCTTCGGCTCCGGTGCTGGAGGAATGTACAAATCGCGGGATAGCCTTCGTGCCGTTCTTCCCGCTCGGTTCGGCCTTCTCCCCGTCGAACCCGGTCCTGGGCCACGAACTGGTGCGCAGTGCCGCGGAGCGACTGGGGTACACACCGGCTCAGGTCGCGCTGGCCTGGACTTTGGGTGTGGCGCCCAATGTGCTGCTGATTCCCGGCACGTCGTCGGTCGCCCACTTGGAAGAGAACCTGGCCGTCAGAGACATCCAACTCGACGACGAACTCCGGGCCCGGCTCGACGCGGTGGCTTAGCCCCCCCGTTCGCCGAGCGTGAACTGAGTGCGAAAAAATCGCGAAAATCTCACCGTCAGTTCACGTTCGGCGAAGGTGGTCAGCCTTGCGGTTCCCCCGTCGGTTGTACCGTAGTGATCGCTACGGTAATCTTGCGGGAGTTCCGGAGTCAGGGGGAGTCACATGGCCGCCAAGAAGACCGAGCGTAAGCGCCGGGCCGACGGCGAACTGTCACGCACCCGGATTCTGGACGCGGCGACCGAGATCGCGGCCGAACGCGGTTACGAAGGCACCAGCATCGGGCTGGTCAGCGCGAAGTGCGGGTTGCCGGCCAGCTCGATCTATTGGCACTTCAAGGACAAAGACGACCTGATCGCCGCGGTCATCGAGCGCAGCTTCGGCACCTGGCTGACCGCGTGGAACCTCTCGGAACCGACACCGACGGCGGATCCCCGGGAGTTGATTCGGGGACTGACCGAGCAGACCGCCAAGGCGCTACTGGAGGCGCCGGACTTCCTGCGGCTTGGGCTGATGCTCGCCCTTGAGCGCCGGCCTGCCGAGCCCCGCGCCAAGACGATGTTCATCCAGGTCCGGGCACGCGCATTCGACCAGCTCAAGAACAACTTTCGCGCGACCATGCCGCAGCTCAGCGAGGCAAACGTGCATCAGCTGGCGACGTACGCGATGGCCGGTGCGGACGGACTGTTCGTCGCCAAAGAACTCGGCGGCGACGCGGTCGACCTGATCGCGTTGTTCGAGTTGCACGGGCGGGCCATCTACGAGCTCGCCCGCCAGCTCACTTGAGTTCGGCCGACGACAGACCCAGCAGCCGGCGGGCCACCACCAGTTGCTGAATCTGCTGCGTGCCTTCGAAGATGTCCAAGATCTTGGAGTCGCGGCCCCACTTCTCCAGCAGCATCTGCTCGGAATATCCGGTGGTGCCGGCCAATTCGACCGTCTTCAGGGTGACGTCGCTGGCCATCCGGCCGGCCTTGGCCTTGCTCATCGACGCTTCTTTGGAGTTGGGAATGCTGTTGTCGGCCTGCCATGCCGCACGCAGCGACAACAGATAGGCGGCCTCCCAGTCCGATTCCATCCGCAGGAACTCCGCGGCAGCGGCGCTCTGTACGTGCGCGGGCCGGTCGTAGTCGATCTCGACTCCGGCGTCGGTGAGGATCCGGCGGATCTCCTCCAGTGCGGCGCGCCCGATGCCGACGGCCATGGCAGCGACAATCGGCCGGGTGTTGTCAAAGGTCTCCATGACACCCGAGAAGCCTTTGCCTACCTCGATTTCCGGGTTGCCGAGCAGATTCTCCTTCGGGATGCGCGCATTATCGAACCGGATAGCAGCGGTATCCGACCCCTTGATGCCGAGCTTGTGTTCGAGCCGTTCGACGGTGACCCCGGGGTGTTCGCGCGGCACGATGAACGATTTGATCGCCGCGCGGCCCTTGGACTTGTCCAGCGTCGCCCATACCACGATGTGGGTGGCACGCGAACCGGCTGTGACGTAGATCTTTTCGCCGTTGATGACGTACTCATCGCCGTCCAGCTTGGCGGTGGTGGACACCGCCGCCGAGTCGGAGCCGAAGCCGGGTTCGGTGATCGCCATGGCGGCCCACACCTTGCCCAGGCGCTCGAGCTGCTCTTCGGTGGCCACCGCGGAGATGGCGGCGTTGCCCAAGCCCTGGTAGGGGATGGACAGCATCATCGCTACGTCACCCCAGCTGGCTTCGAGCGTCTGCACGAGGGCAGCCATGTTGGCGCCGTTGTGGTTGTCGTCCTTCTTGTCGCTGCCCCGCAGCTCGCCGGCACCGGCGAAGCTGAATGACTCCGACGCGCCCTCGAAAAGGTTGATCAGCGTGTCGAGTTCGACCGGGTAGGCGTGCTCTCTCAGGTCGTACTTGCGCGCGATGGGCCGTACCAACTCGGCAACGCCCTGATGGGTCTTGGTCACCACCGCTTGCAGCTTGCCGGGTAGCTCGAGATTGATTGCCATGATTACTCTTTCGCCGTTGAAGAATACGAGTTAGATGACCAGGACGCCTTCGGCGACGCCGATGGCCCGCAGATCGCGGTACCAGCGCTCGACCGGGTGCTCCTTGGTGAATCCGTGGCCGCCGAGCAGTTGCACGCCGTCCAGCCCGATCTGCATGCCCTTGTCGGACGCAAATCGCTTGGCCAGCGCCGCTTCCCGGGCGAACGGCAGGCCCTGCTCGGCGCGCGATGCCCCGCGCCAGGTGATCAGCCGCAGCCCGTCGAGTTCGATTGCGATGTTGGCGCACATGAATGCGACGGCCTGCCGACGCGCGATCGGCTCGCCGAAGGCTTCGCGTTCCTTGACGTAGGGCACGACGTAGTCGAGCACCGCGTGCGAGGTGCCCACCGCCAGCGCCGCCCAGCCCAGCCGCGACAGCGCGATCGCCTCGGAGTAGTCCTCGTCCGTCGCCGCGTCTTCACCCAACCGGGCGTGCAGCGGCACCGAAACACCGTTCAGCTCAACCTGTCCCAACGCCGCCGCGCGGATGCCCATGCTGGGGTCGGCCTTGACGGTGAGGCCCTTGGCGGAGGACTCGACGATGAACAGCGCCGGCTTGCCGTTGAGCTGTGCGGCGACGATGAACAGTTCGGCGTCGGCCGCGGCGGGCACCAGCGACTTCACGCCGTCCAGGCGGTAGCCGGAAGGGGTGCGCACCGCGGTGGTCCGCAGCCGCGTCGGGTCGAACAGCGGATGAGGCTCGGCGATGGCCACGCACGCCTGCGGGACGCTCTCGCCCGCGAACTCACGCAGGTAGGTCGCCTGCTGGTCGGCGCTGCCCCAGTGAGTCAGGGCGGACGCTACGCCCCCGGGCGCCAGGATGGGCAGCGCCTGGCCCATGTCGCCGTAGGCAAGAGCCTCGGCCACCAGCACGTTGGTCACCGCGGAGCGGTGCTCGGCGATGCCGTCGAAGTCTTCCGGGATATTGATCGCGGTGATGCCCAGTTCCGCGGCCTTGGCGATCAGGCCGGGCGGATAGGTCGTCGCCTCGTCGGCGTCGTGGGCGGCCGGGCGCAGGATCTCCGCGGCGAATTCCTCGACGGTTTCGACGATCATCTTCTGGTCGTCGTCCGGTGTGAGGTCGAAGTAGTTCTTGCCGCTCGACTTGAGCCGGGTCGGCGTGCCGCGCAGGCTCTGCACCCGCTTGAACTGGCGGCTGGCGGCGGCGGTGGTGGAGAACACCTGTTTGGTGCCGTAGCGCAGCGTCCGGTTGAGCGGGTCGCGCAGCTTGTACTTGTCCAGGAACTCCTGGCCGACCAGCGGTGTCAGCAACGCAATGGCGATGTCGACGCCGGTGCGCTTGTGCGGTTTCATCCCGATGGTCGTCTGGGGGCCACGGCGCTTCTTGGAGCGGGTGCCGGAAGCAGGAAGTGTGTCGGTCATATCAGCAGCCTCTGTCGGTGGGGCGATGCGTATGACCGTATCTTACTCCGGAGTAAGATAGATGGCACGTGTTAGCTAGTTCACAGCGGGGCGCAGGCGATCGAGGACCTGGTCGTGCAGCAGGCCGTTGGTCGCCACGGCGCTGCCGCCGTGCGGTCCGGCGGTGCCGTCCAGACTGGTGAAGCGCCCGCCTGCCTCGTGCACGAGGACGTCGAGCGCGGCCAGGTCCCAGACCGAGACCTCGGGTTCGGTGGCGATGTCCACCGCACCCTCGGCGAGCAGGCAGTAGGACAGGAAGTCGCCGTAGGCCCGCACCCGCCAGACGGCATCGGTCAGGTCGATGAACTGCCCGCGCAACCCGAGCTGCGCCCAGCCGGTCAAGCTGGAAAACGACAGGCTCGCCGAATTCAGTTCTGCCACAGCCGAAACCGTGAGCCGGCGCGGCGGCGTCCCGGCGACCGAGGCGTACGCCCCCTGCCCGCGCGCCGCCCACCACCGTCGTTGCAGCGCGGGCGCGCTCACCACCCCGACGACGGGGACGCCGTCTTCCAGCAGCGCGACCAGGCTCGCCCACACCGGCACTCCGCGCACGAAATTCTTTGTGCCGTCGATCGGATCGATGATCCACTGCCGCCCGTTCCAGGTGGTGGTTCCGCCGAACTCCTCGCCGAGCACGCTGTCGTCCGGCCGTCCGGCCGCGATCGCCTGGCGCAGTTGCGACTCCACGTCGCGATCGGCGTCGGTCACCGGCGTGAGGTCGGGCTTGGTGTCGATGCGCAGGTCCAGTGCACCGAACCGGGCGCGCGTCACGTCGTCCGCGCGGTCCGCCAGCGTCAGGGCGAACTGCAGATCATCGG
Source organism: Mycobacterium sp. TY814 (assembly GCF_030755175.1). Classification (NCBI taxonomy): domain Bacteria; kingdom Bacillati; phylum Actinomycetota; class Actinomycetes; order Mycobacteriales; family Mycobacteriaceae; genus Mycobacterium; species Mycobacterium sp. TY814. Next base: position 1,386,683 of record NZ_JAUFRY010000001.1, on the reverse strand, counting down.
CATGCGTCACGCCAGCAGTCCTACCATGGCCAGATGTGGGAATTCATGGTGCTGCTCCTGCTGGTGGCGGTGCTGGTGGTGTTTCTGGCGCCCCGGTTCATCCGTCCCGGCCCGCGCGGCGCCCTGGCCAGCGGCACATTGCTGGTCACCGGAGTCAGCTCGCGGGAAGCCGACAGCGCCGAGGCCGGCGAGCAGTTCGTCACCATTTCCGGCGTCATCAACGGACCCACCGTCAACGAGCACGCGGTCTACCGCCGCATGATCGTCACCGCCGGCCAGTGGCCGGTCACGGGTCAGCAGTTCCCCGTCGTGTATTCGCCCAACAATCCGGACAATTGGAACTTCGCGCCGCCCGAGCCGCCCGCGCCGCCCGAACCGCTGGACGGGTGAGGCCTCAGCCGACAGCGGGCGAGGGCCACATCACCCGCAGCCGGCGGCCGTAGCGCGGCACGACAATCGACGGCCGGGACGCTTTCATTCCGGGCACGCCGGGCAAACCCAGACCGGTGCCGGCCGGCTCGGCGGAGAAATTCGGCAGTGCCCGCGCCGGCGCCACTTTGATCGAGCCACCGGATTCCGTGGCCCAGCTCGGCGGCACCGACAGCGTGCCGATCGTGTTGGCGCGCGACAGTGTCGCGCTCACCTGACCCAGTCCCGAACCGGCTGCGAGGTTCGACGGCACCGGTGTCACCGCTGATCGGGTGGCCACGGTCGGCAAAATGCCCAGGTTGTTCTCGGCCCCGATGACCCCGCACGCGGTCAGATCGATTTTGGTGACGGAACCGATCGTGGTGCCCACGACGCGGATCTCGTCGAACACGGTGACATCGAGGTAGAACAGCGACGAGGGGTCGAGTGCGGTGTACAGCGCCCGCAGTGACAGGTCGCCGGAGGATTCCTGGGAGGCCGCGGTGGCCCGCTGCGGCGAGGTAAACGGCGTGAGCTCCGATGCCGCGGTCGAGCCTGCTTGGTAGCCGTACATCGCGGCGGCGTCCTGCGCCCAGTATTCGGCGTACTGCGCCTCGGTGGCTGCGATCGCCGCGGTGTTCTGGCCGAAGAAATTCGTCGCGATCAGCAACGCCAGCTGGACGCGGTTGGCCGCGACCACCGGCGGGGGCACCGTCATCGCATGTGCCAACTCGTAGGCGGCCGCCGCCGCCCGGGCCTGCATGGCCGTCTGCCGCGCCTGCCCGGAGGTGGCCTGCAACCAGCCGAGGTACGGGGCGGCGGCCGCTGTCATTGCCGCCGACGCCGGCCCGTGCCAGTGCAATGCAGTCAGGGTGGACAGCACCGATTGGCAACTCTGGGCCGTGGTTTCCAGCTCCGCGGCCAGGGAGTCCCAGCTTTCGGCGGCCGCCATTAACGACCCCGATCCGGGGCCGCTGTACATCCGCGCGGAGTTCACCTCCGGCGGCAGCCAAGCGAAATCGGTCATCCAGCGGCCGGCGGGCGCGCCATCACCGTTAGCCGGGCACCGTAGCGCGGCGGGGATCCAGCGCCTCGCGCCGACGTCCCGGCCGGCAGCCCGGGATAGCCGGGGTACCCGGACACCACCGCGTCCTCGGTCCCGGGAATCACCGTGAACCCCGCCGGCTCCAGGGCGGAAAACCGGCTGATCGACGGTGCGGCCCAGCTGGCGGGCACCGACATCTGCCCGATCGTGCCGGCCCGGCTCAGGGTCGCGGTGACGGTACCCAGACCCGCGCCCAGCGGGGGCGCGGCGGTCAGGCCGGACGCTGCGGGCGCTACGTCGGCCGCCAGCGCCGCACCCGCCTTGGGCAGCACCCCGAGATTGTTCTCGGCGCCGATGACCCCGGCGGCGAACGCTTCCAAGTAGTACGTGGAGTTGATCGACGTGCCGACCGCTGCGATGACATCCAGAGCGGTCAGATCGTCCGGGATGATCGACCCGCCCAGCGACTGCAACGACTGGGTCGCCGCATCGACGAACTGCGACACCGGATCTGACGCGGCGGCGCTGGCGTTGGCCTGGCTGACGGCGGCCTGCTGGGCGGACAGGCCGCTCTGGCTGGCGGTCTGTGCGGGGGAGGAGAACTGCGGCAGCAGCTGCGTCGCCGATTGCGACGACGCGGCGTAGCCATACATGGCAGCGGCGTCCTGAGCCCAGAAGTCGGCGTACTGCGCCTCCGCGGCCGCGATCGCTGCGGTGTTCTGGCCCAACAGATTCGTCGCGATCAGTGACGCGAGCTGAATGCGGTTGGCGGCGACGGCCGGCGGCGGCACCGTCATCGCGTAGGCCTGCTCGAAGGCCGCCCCGGCAGCCCGCGCCTGCGCCGCGGTCTGCTTTGTCTGTTCGGCGGTGGCCTGCAGCCAACCGGCATAGTGGGCCGCAGCGGCCGTCATGGCCTGCGATGCGGGACCGCTCCATTGCCAGGTGGCCAGGCCGGTCAGCACCTCGTCGTAACCCGCTGCGGTGGTGACAAGCTCCGCGGCCAGCGCGTCCCAGCTGCCTGCGGCGGTCAGGAACGAACTCGAACCGGGTCCGGTGTACATCCTCGCCGAGTTGACCTCCGGCGGCAGAAAGGCGTAATCCATTGTCACAGTTCTCCTTAATGTCGTACGCATGCACTACCAGATAAGTGGCGCGGCCGAACAGCATTTGCCTCAGCCGGCTGTTTTTCGGCAGCCCGGGGCGTGCAATCAAACCTGGCAAGGCCGGCGGGCGAAGCGTGTCGGATTCGATGAATTTACGGTGCGTTCAGAGTGAACAAATGGTGTCGGTCACCCGCGATGGTTGACCCGGTCCAGCACGCCCCGCAGGGTGTCCGGGTCACGCAGGAACGGCGTGATGATGTCGACGGGCAACGGGAACACCACCGTCGAGTTCTGGTCGGCGCCGAGCTCCAGCAACGTTTGCAGATAACGTAATTGCAGCGAGGCCGGACTCTTGGACAGGGTTTCGGCGGCTTCGCGCAACTCCTCGGACGCCTGTAGTTCCCCGCGGGCGTTGATCACCTTGGCGCGGCGTTCCCGTTCGGCTTCGGCTTCCCGCGCCATCGCCCGCTGCATCGACTCCGGTATCTCGACGTCCTTGATCTCGACGACCCGCACCTGCACCCCCCACGGCTCGGTCATCTTCTCGATGATGGTGCGCAGGTCGCTGTTGAGGTCCTCGCGGTGTGCGAGCAGCGTGTCCAGATCGGCGCGGCCCAGTAGCGATCGCAGCGTGGTCTGGGCGATCTGCGAGGTGGCCACCGCATAATTCTCGACGGCCAGGATCGCTTTCAGCGGCTCGGTGACCGTGAACATCACCACCGCGTTCACCCGGGCCGGTACGTTGTCCCGGGTGATCACCTCCTGCGGTGGGATGGTCAGCGTCACCAGTCGTTGGTCAACGCGAACCATTTTGTCCACCAACGGAATCAAGAAACGTAATCCCGGCTGGTACAGGTGCCGCACATGTCCCATCCGGAACACCACGCCCCGTTCGTACTCGCGCAGCACCGCCAGCGAGGCCGCGGCCGCCACAACCAGGATCACGATCACGAGGGCGGTCAAGCCCACTGCCAGTCCGGTCATGTCCGGTCCTCCTTGGGTTTCCAGCTGCCGCCCCAGTGGGTGGAGTAGCGATCGATCGCGGCGGCTACCTCGTCCTCGATGGCGGTGCGGTGGGGCAGGTGGTCCGGCGCATTGGCCGGGGTGTTCCACAGGTGGCGGGCCAGGGGCAGCCCGAGCGTCAGCACGACGGTGACGGTGCCGGTCAAGACCAGCACCTCCGACAGCGAGTGGTTGGCGATCAATGTCGCCGTGGGCAGAACGATTCCGAATCCCGCTACGCTGCAACCGATCCCGCGGTGGAAGCGTCCCGCCTCCGAATGTGGCCAGGGATCGACCTCGCGGCTGATCTCCCGGCCGTGATCCGAGGTGGTGCAGGTGGCCTTGACCGGGCAGCTGTTGCATACGACCGGCAGCGCGCGGTACCGCATCACCCGGTGCTTAGGGTCAAACGACGTCGGCCACAGCCACTGATCCTGCGGACACACCCAGGCATCGTGGTCGGGGCGATAGCTGAACCGGCCGGTCCGCCAGGCCGCGGCGCGCGCCGAGGCGTGTCGTGCCATGGCGTCGAAGCACCACCCGACGGCGAGCAGCATCAGCGAGTAACCGGCGATCAGCCAGACCGCCGTGGCGGGCGGTGTCATGTCTCGATGTACAGCGGGCGCTCGGGCAACTCATCGACCGTCGTGCCGGAGCGGAAGTTGCGTAACGCGGTCCATGCGATCCAGACGAACGGCAGTACCCCGCCGACGATCAGGATCACGTCTCCCGGCAGCCGGAGCCATTCCAGAACCGCGTTGCCGGGTTTGGTGATGTAGCCCAGTGATCGCGCCTCGAAATAGCCGTCGCCGACCGAGTGGTAGAGCTGCAGCACCCCCAGCGGCAACAGCGTGACGAATACCATCCAGGCCAGACCGATGTTCATGCACCAGAACGACGTTCGGGCCAGCCGCTCGGGCCACTTGTCGGCGGGGATGACGTAGCGGAACGCGAACATCGCCAGACCGACGGCGAGCATCCCGTAGACGCCCATCATCGCCGCGTGCCCGTGGTTGGCCGTCAGCGCGGTGCCGATCTGGTAGTACGACACCACTGGGAGGTTGATCAGGAAGCCGAATATGCCGGCCCCCAGGAAGTTCCAGAACCCGACCGCCACCAGGAACATCACCGCCCAGCGGTGCGGAAACGGATTCGCGTCCCCGGACTGCTGGCGGGCGCCGAGCTGCAGGAAGGCCCACGCCTCGACGGTGAGGAAGGTCAGCGGAATCACCTCGGCTGCCGAGAAGAACGCACCTAGCGCCATGTGTTCCACCGGTGTCCCGGAGAAGTACAGGTGGTGCATGGTGCCGATGACGCCGCCGGCGGAGTACAGGATGACGTCAAGGAATATGACGCCCAGCGCAATTCGCTCCCGTACCACCCCCAGCAGCACGAAGATGTAGGCCACCATCACGGTGGTGAACAGTTCCAGAAAGTCCTCGACCCACAGGTGGACCACCCAGAACCGCCAGAAGTCGGCGACAGTAGAGTGGGTGTCGCTGCTCGCGAGCAGTCCGACAGCGTAGAACATCGGAATCGCCAAGCCGGAGAAGAAGAACAGCCACGGCATGTTCATCTTCGATTCGGTCTTGAGCCGGGCGCGGATACCGCGCCAGATGATCGCGATCCAGACGAACAACCCGACGACGAGCAGGATCTGCCACAGCCGCGGCAGGTCCAGGTATTCCCACTGCTGAGAGAACAGACCGCCACTGGGAATGACGCCGTAGATGGACAGCGCCTCACAGGTCAGTGAGCCGAACACCACCAGCGCGACCGCTCCGAGCAACACGTACGCCAGCAGCGCCTGGCGTTTGGGCTCCCGGCGGGCGATGAAGGGCACCAGGAAGATGCCACCGGCCAGAAACGCCGCAGCGGTCCAGAACAGGGCCAGCTGCAGATGCCAGGTGCGGGCGAGGTTGTAGGGGAGCACTCGAGCCAGGTCCAGTCCGAAGAACGTGGACAGGTCAGCCCGGTAGTGCTCGGCCGCCGCGCCCAGCAACGACTGAGCCAGGAAGAGCACCGACACCACGGCGAAGAACCAGGTGGTGGCCCGCTGTGCCGGCGTCAGGCTCACTTCGCCAGGCTGGCGGAACGCCAGAGTGGACGTTTCGGCGCCGTGCCAGCCGACCTTCTGGCTCCAGCGTCCGTAGATCGCGAACATGACCCCGATGCCGCCCAGCAACGCGATGAGCGACAGCGCGGACCACACGATCACCGCTGCGGTCGGACCGTTGTCGACGCGTTGTTCGGCCGGCCAGTTGTTGGTGTAGGTGTACTTGTGGCCGGGCCGTTCGGCGGCCGCCGCCCACGCCGTCCAGGCGAAGAACGCCGTCAGCCGGCGGATCTGGGTCTTGTCGGTGATCAGCCGGGGCAGCAGTCCGTATTTGGTGGAGTTCTCGCCGAAGTAGGCCGCATAGTGGCTCTGGATGCGGTCGAAGGCGGCGGCCTGACGGTCGGTGAACACCAGCGTTTTCGTGTCGGCACGGTAGCGGTTGGTGCGGAACTCGCTGACCACCTGACTGTGCGGGTCCGCCACACCCGCGGCGCGAAACTGGTCGGTGACATCGTCTGTCGCCATCCGCAGGTAGTCGGCGGTGTAGTCGGGCCCCAGGTAGGCACCGTGGCCGAGCACCGATCCGTACTGCATCAGTCCGCGGGCCTGGAACAGTTCCTGGCCGGCGGTGATGTCTGCACCGGTGAACAGCACCTGGCCGGATTCGGTGACCACCTTGTCCGGCATCGGCATCGCCGCCGTGTAGGTCCGGTAGGCCAGGATGCCCATCACCAGAAAGCCGAAGATCAGCACCAGCGCCACGCCCTGGACCCACCCTTTGCCCACCAGGGGCTGAGATGTCGGCTGGGCGGAATGTGGCGATGTCTCTTGGACGGCCATGACAGGAACCCCCGGGTAGGCGACCGAACTTCTGCCCGGGCACCCGAGCGTCAGGGCGCCCAGACCCATCAAATTCGCGCCGTGCCGCGGTGGCAAGAGTTCGCGCGAAACCCTTCGCTCTAGGGACCTAAGCCACCGATCCGGGGACCAAGGCCTCTTGGGCGGCCGGCGAGTGGTCAATAGCGTTCGGGTTGGCCGACCGTTCGAGTTAAGGAGAGACCGCGATGAGCAGCCGCGACTCAGGTCCCGCAGTCGTCGTGGGTATCGACGGTTCGAGGGCGGCTCTGCACGCTGCGCTGTGGGCAATTGATGAAGCGGTCACCCGAGACGTTCCGCTGCGACTGGTCTACGTCATCGAATCGCCGCCAGTCTCAGGCGGAATCGCCGGGCACCAGGCAGCCGCGCGCGCGGCGTTGTTCGACGCCCAGCAGGCGATCAAGGCGACCGGCAAAGAGGTGGTGGTCGACACCGAGATCCTCTGGGGCCGGCCCCTCACCAAACTGATGCAGGAGTCCCGGTCGGCGTCGATGATCTGTGTCGGCTCGATCGGGCGCAATCACGCGCACAGCGGTCAGGGATCCGTTGCCGGCGCGCTGGCCGGATCCTCGCTGTGTCCCGTCGCGGTGATCCACCGGTCGCCCGACGGCACCACGGTCCCGACGATCAGGCGAGTGGTCGCGGAAGCGGACAACGGCGCCGTGTTGCGCCATGCCTTCCAGGAGGCTCGCCTGCGTGGCGTCCCGCTGCGCGCCGTTTCCGTGCAGGAGACCCACGCGCAGGCGGGTGACGGAAACCGCTTGGCGAAAGCGCAATTGGACCGCAGGCTGACCCGGTGGACACGCTTGTATCCCGATGTGCGGGTGGAGTCGGCGATCGTGCGGGGACACGGTGGCCGCTACATGGCTGACAACGAGGGGCCAGGTCAGCTATTCGTCACCGACGCGCACGCCGCGCAGGTGCGCAGCGTGTACAACGCGGGCTCCTCGGTGCTGACGGTGCGAAGCGGCAATCTGTAGTAATGGCGAGATCAGGAGTGATGCCTTGGTAAAAGTCTTCCTGGTCGACGACCATGAAGTGGTGCGACGCGGTCTGATCGACCTACTCGGGGCCGACCCCGAGCTCGACGTGGTCGGCGAAGCCGGCTCGGTTGCCGAAGCGATGTCGCGGATTCCGGCGGCGGGTCCGGATGTCGCGGTTCTCGATGTCCGGCTGCCCGACGGCAACGGTATCGAGCTGTGCCGGGACCTGTTGTCGCGCATGCCGGAATTGAGGTGCCTGATTCTGACGTCGTACACCTCCGACGAAGCGATGCTGGATGCCATCCTGGCCGGCGCCAGCGGCTACGTCGTCAAGGACATCAAGGGCATGGAGCTGGCCCGGGCGGTCAAGGACGTGGGCGCCGGCAGGTCACTGTTGGACAATCGTGCGGCGGCGGCGCTGATGTCTAAATTGCGCGACGCGACCGAGAAGCAGGATCCGTTGTCCGGTCTCACCGACCAGGAGCGCGCGCTGCTGGGTCTGCTCAGCGAAGGCCTGACCAACAAGCAGATCGCCGATCGCATGTTTCTCGCCGAGAAGACGGTGAAGAACTACGTCTCGCGGCTGCTGGCGAAACTCGGCATGGAGCGCCGGACCCAAGCTGCCGTCTTCGCAACGCAATTGAAGCGCTCCGAAGGTGCCGGCCGATGACCGTCGGGGAGCCGGTCGAGGCCGACCAGGAAGGTGGTCTGCATCCGCTCCGTCAGACGCTGTCCCAGTTGCGGCTGCGGGAACTGCTCGTCGAAGTGCAGGATCGGGTCGAGCAGATCGTCGAGGGCCGCGACCGGCTCGACGGGCTGCTGGAAGCCATGCTGGTGGTCACCTCGGGACTGGAGCTGAATGCCACGTTGCGCGCCATCGTGCACTCCGCGACAGAGCTGGTCGACGCCCGCTACGGCGCCCTGGAAGTGCACGACGGCGAACAGCGGGTGATGAACTTCGTCCACGAGGGCATCGACGAAGAGACAGTGCGGCGCATCGGCCCCCTGCCCCAGGGCAAAGGCATCATCGGCTTGTTCATCGATGAACCGAAAGCGCTGCGGCTGGACGATCTTTCGAAGCACCCGGCATCGGTCGGGTTTCCACCGAATCATCCGCCGATGCGGACCTTCCTCGGCGTGCCGATCCTGGTGCGGGAGGAGTCGTTCGGCACGCTGTATCTGACCGACAAGACCAACGGTCAACCGTTCACCGACGACGACGAAGTACTGGTGCAGGCGCTGGCGGCGGCCGCGGGTATCGCGATCGCGAATGCCGCTCTCTACCAGCAGGCCAAAGAGCGCCAGGCGTGGATCGAGTCGACCCGGGATATCGCCACCGAACTGTTGTCCGGCACCGAACCCGCCACGGTCTACCGCCTGCTCGCGGAGGAGGCGCTCAAGCTGACCGCCGCTGAGGCGGCCCTGGTTGCCGTTCCTCTCGACGAGACCGCCTCGCCTGCCGATGTCGCCGAACTGATGGTGATCGAGACGCTCGGGCCCGCAGTGAGCCACGTTGCGGGACAGACTATTCCGGTGAACGGCACGTCGCTGGGGGAGGTCTTCGTCAACGGTATGCCACGGCAGATCGACCAGTTGGCCGAAGGTGACTTGGACGGCCTGGATGAAATAGGTCCGGCGTTGTTGTTGCCGCTGCGCGCCACCGGCACCGTCGCGGGCGTGGTCGTCGTCCTGGGCCGGGACGGCGCGGGATTCTTCAGCAACGATCAACTCGAGATGATGGCCGCTTTCGCCGACCAGGCCGCGCTGGCCCTGCAGTTGGCGACGTCACAACGGCAGATGCGCGAACTCGATGTGCTGACCGATCGCGACCGGATCGCGCGGGATCTACACGATCACGTGATCCAACGCCTGTTCGCAGTGGGGCTGTCATTGCAGGCTGCTCTTCCCCGGGCCATCGAACCTCAAGTGCAGCAACGCCTTGCCGGGGCCATCGATGATTTGCAGGGAGTCATCCAGGAGATCCGGACCACGATCTTCGACCTGCACGGGTCCTCGCAGGGCATCACCCGACTGCGTCAGCGCATCGACGCGGCGGCCGGCCAGTTCGCCGATTCCGGGTTGCGCACCAGCGTTCAATACATCGGTCCGCTCTCGGTGGTCGACAGTATGTTGGCCGATCATGCCGAGGCCGTGGTGCGGGAAGCGGTCAGCAACGCCGTCCGGCATGCGCAGGCTACGGCGTTGACGGTGCGGGTCAAGGTCGACGACGACCTGTGCATCGAAGTCGGTGACAACGGCCGCGGTATGCCTGGGGAGTTCACCGGCAGCGGACTGACCAACCTCAAGCGGCGCGCGGAGGAGGCCGGCGGCGATTTCGCCATCGCCACACAGCCTTCGGGTGGGACACTGGTGCGGTGGTCAGCGCCGCTAGTCCAGTAGTTGCTCGGGCCAGTCGACAACACGGACCAGCCTGCGCCGGGGAGTGGCCGGCAAGGGATCGGCGTTGATCGGGGCCCAGCCGACCCGGAGCAGCATCTGCGGGTAGCCACTGTCGCCGAACACGTCGGCGCGCACCGCGGCGCGGGTCTCCGCGATCTCCAGCGGTTCGGTGATCGGGCAGCATGCCAAACCCATTGCGGTGGCGGTCAACAGCACGATGCTGGTGGTCTCCCCGGCGCGCAGTTGTGACAGACGGTCGTCCTTTTCGGTGCCAAGCGCCAGGATCACGCCACAGTCGTCGGCGGGCGAAACACCGGACGGCTGAGCCAGACCCGGACCGGCGAACAACCGCGCCGGAATCGGGGATTGCGGATCCGACGGCGGCGCGTTGCGGGCCGGGACTCCGGCGACGGCCCCGTATCGCCCACTCCACGTGGTCAATTCACGCATGTAGGCGTCGTCGCCGGCGTGATCCGAAACGGCGCGGGCGACGATGTTCCGCATCCTGACCAGTGAGTCGACCTGACGGAGCATGACTCCGCTGCGGGCCGCGCGCGCGGCCATCTGCGCGATGTCGCCGCCCGGCACCGGCCAGGAACTGTACGCGCGCCGGTCGGTCCGGCGGCGGGGGATCGCTGCGGCCAGCGCGATATCGGACTGGTCCGGTACCTGCGGCACCACCTCGATGGTGGCCAGGTGACGCGGGTTCTCGGGATCGGGAAAGCGACTTACCCTGGCATGCCAGCCCATTGACGCGAGCGCGACGACACAGTGGTGCAATGCGACGCCACAGCTGATGATCAGGTCGCGGCCATCGGGATCGGTGCTTTTCAGCTGCATGTCCGGTTCGGAGAACAGGTCCAGGCCGGCGGTGCCGACCCGCCAGCGCCAGGGCTGTGTGTTGTGGATGGAAGGAGCGCGGGTGGCCAGGGTGAGGACCGTTCGCAACGTGTCGGCATCAGGGAATTGGGCGTTCATCGGGGCCGAGCCCTTCCTGTCCATGACTGTGGTCACGCAATCAGCATCGTCGGTGCGCCGCGACCTGCGGCAGAGGCCGAAGCCCTACTGGCGTGGGACCTTTGGCCCTGCTCCGGACTCCGCCGAAGGCGGATAGTGAAACTGACAGTTGCACATACTTGGGAGGGTGCTGATCCATGGACCACCTGACGACGCTGGACGCCGGGTTTCTCAAGGCAGAGGATGCCGATCGGCGCGTCAGCCTGGCCATCGGGGGCCTAGCGGTCATCGAAGGGCCGGCTCCGGAGCAGGATGCGCTGATCTCGGTCTTCGCACAACGGATCCGCGGCTGCCCGCGGTTCGGGCAGCGGTTGCGGCTGCATCCCCTCGATCTTGGTGCGCCGGAGTGGGTGGACGATCCCGGGTTCGATATCCGGCGGCACGTTCGGCGGGCCGCCCTGCCGCATCCGGGTGACGACCGGGAACTGTTCGGGTTGATCGCCGACGTGATGGCACGGCGCTTGGACCGGGATCGGCCGCTGTGGGAGGTGTGGGTCATCGAGGGGCTTGCCGACGATCGCTGGGCGATGCTGACCAAGCTGCACCACTGCATGGCCGACGGAATCGCCGCCACGCATATCCTCGCCGGGCTGTGTGACGACGGTGTCGGCAGTGTGTCGCACGGTAAGGCTCGTGCACCGCGGAAAGTTGCGAAAGCCAGTCCCGCACAACGGTCGTCACTGTTCGGCGGTGTGGCGCAAGCCTCGGCTGCCCTGACTGCCGGAATCGCCCGCGCCGTCCAGGGTGCCGGCGAGATCGCCGCCGGGCTGCTGATCCCGTCCGCGTCGTCAATGAACGGCCCGCTCAGCGACCAGCGCCGGTACGGCGGGGCGCGGGTGGCCATGAGCGACATCGAACTGATCGCCTCGACGTTCGATGTCACGGTCAATGATGTTGCGCTGGCAGCCATTACCGAGAGCTATCGCAACGTCATGGTCGAGCGCGGGCTCAAGCCGCTGCGCGGTTCGCTGCGGACCCTGGTCCCAGTGTCGGTTCGGTCGGCCGGCGCGGCCGGTGAGACAGACAATCGGGTGTCGTTGATGCTGCCGAATCTGCCTGTGGACGAGGAGAGTCCGCTCGAACGGCTGAGAACGGTGCACGACCGTCTGGGCCGGGCGAAGTCGAGCGGTCAGCGGCAGGCGGGAAATATGTTCGTGGCATTGACGAACCGCATTCCGTTTGCGCTGAGCGCATGGACCGTCGGGCTGCTGATGCGCCTGCCGCAACGCGGCGTGGTGACAGTGGCGACCAACGTGCCAGGTCCGCGCCGCCCGCTGCGGATCATGGGCCGGCAGGTCACCGGGTTGTACCCGGTTCCACCGCTGGCGATGGACCTGCGCACCGGCGTGGCGATGCTCAGCTACGCCGGCGAAATGTTCTTCGGGATTCTCACCGATTACGACGTGGTCACCGACGTCGACCAACTGGCCCGCGGCATCGAGGCCGCCGTCACGAGATTGGTCAAAATCAGCAAGCGACGCAGGAACCCTCCGACCCGTGGCCCGCTGTCGCTGGTGGTCTGATGGCGGGCGCACCGGATCTCACCGACCGTGCCGACGTGGAGACCTTGCTGCGCCGCTTCTACGGGACGGCATTGCACGACGAGACTTTGTACGAAGTGTTCACGGAGTTGCGGGCCGCCGGGCTGGACGGGCACATCCCGACGATGTGCGACTTCTGGGAGACCACACTTTTCCGCGCCGGACGCTACCGCGGCAACGCACTGAGGGTGCACCGGGACCTGCACAGCCGAACTCCGTTGGCCGCGAACCACTTTGTGCGCTGGCTTAATCTGTGGAACGAGGCGGTGGACGAGCTCTACTACGGGCCGGTCGCCGAGCACGCCAAGCTGCAGGCAGCCAGGATTGCCTGGTCGATGCACCGCCGGTTGAACGGGTTTGACGCTCGAGAGCTCGACGCGCTACTCGCCCGCTGAGGCTTTATGCGACGGTCTCGTTGTGGTCGGGCTCGGGACCGAACACGAAGCGGCGGCCGGTGATGTCGTTCGGTGTGATGCGCACGAAATTGGGCTTGGCCGTCGCCACCCACGGATACAGCCCGGCCTTATCGGCCTGCTGGATGTCGGCGTCGGTCTTCAACAGCCGGGCCCGGCCGCGCACGATCACACTCCAGCCCTCGGCGACGTTGTGGTCGTCGGCCTCGAAGATCACCGTGCGATGCCCGACCGCCGAGAACAATTTGGTGCCTTCAGCTGTCCGGAACAACACGGTCCGGTCCTGCACGACGAAGTTGACCGGGAAGATCTCCGGTTCGCCGCCGAAGTTGGTCACCAACCGGCCGAGCGAGGCGGTGCCGAGCAGATCCCAACTCTCGCTTTCGGACAGGACGGTGATCGGCTCAATGCTCATTGGCTCATCCTTTCGGCTGGGGGCGTGGGGCGGATTTCGAGGACGGCATGCAATGGCCGGCGAGGTGTCGGAGCTGGAAGGGGTTCCATCGCCGGGGTGATACCGACGCGGATCAAGACCTGGGGTTCGCCGCGCCGGCCGATCAGGTCCCGCACGATCTCGCGGCTCTCGCTTGATTCGATCAGGTGCGTCAATGTGCAGGTCGCCATTCCGGCCATGGTGCATTCGAGTAGCACGGTCGAGAGTACTTCGCCGCAGCGCAGCACATCGGCTTTTGTGTCGGCGGGTGTCGACAACACCAGGATCTTCGACCAGTCGGTGGCTATGCCGGGGCGGCGCTCCTGGTGGCCGCGGATCGGGAACTCCCGGGCGACGTCCACCCGCAGCCGCTCAGTGTCGGACGCCAACGCTGATGGCGGCATGCCCTCGGACAGCGCGAACGGCGATGTCCACCAATCGAGTTCGGCATGGTACGACGCGTCGTCACGACGCAGTTCCTCGCTCAGCTGCGATGCTTCGACCAGTCTGAGGCGCTGCTCGTCGGCGAGAACGTGGAGGGTGGCTACGTCGTCGTCGAGGGCGTCGCGCAGCACCGGCTCGAAATGGTCCCAGTACATCGGGCGGTCGAAAGGCAGCCGATCGGTGTAGCGCTGCAGGATCGCTTCGGCCCGGTTGCGGTGTGCCGAGGTGACGAGGTCGATCGGACGGAATCGCAGGGTGGCCAGGTGCCGGGGGTCATTCGGGTCCGGGAAGCGGGTGATGGTGGCGCGCCAGCCGGCCGCCGCCATCGCAACCTCGAGGTGGTGCAGCGTCGCGCCACAGCTCATCAGGGCACCGCGCCCGGAATGGTCTGTGGCACGAACGGTTCGGGTGCGATCGGCGAACAGGTGGACGGCGTCGTGCTCGACGACCCAATGCCACGGTTGACTGTTGTGGATGGACGGCGCCCGACAGGCCAGCAAGACTGCGCTCTTGACGGTCTCGATGTCCACGGCAGGGACGTTACGGTTGCCGCCGGGGGATTGGTAGGGACCTTGGTCATCCGGGGGGCATGTCCTGTGTCATCAACGCCTCGAAGTGAGCGAAATATTCTGTGCCGCTTGATCTTGCCCGAAATTGCCGGTCCTGTGTTGTCGGTGGTCCTTCGTAGAATTCGGGTATGTCATCGAGCACGCGTGAGGAGATCGTGGAGGTCTTCGACGCGTCCGAGGAGGTGCAGGACCGGCTGTGCGCGTTGAGCTTTGACGCACTCACCACCCCCGAGCTGCTGCGGGCCCTGGAGCGCCTGGAACGCCGCGAGCGCCGAGAGCGGTCGGTGCGCCACACCCTGATCAACCAACTCAAAACCCAGGCCAGTGAGGACGAGCTCGGCGGAAAACTGCCCGCCGCACTGGCCGAGCGGCTACGGATCACCAAAGCCGAAGCCAACCGCTGGATCGCCGAAGCCGAAGACCTCGGCCAGCGCCGCGCCCTGACCGGAGAAACCCTGCCACCACTGCTGACCGCCACCGCGGCGGCCCAGTGCGCCGGTCTGATCGGCGACACCGCGGTCAAGGTGATCCGCAGCTTCATGTCACACCTACCCACCACCGTCGACGCCGGCACCCGCGAGGCCGCCGAACAAGACCTCGCCGGCAAAGCCTGCGACTTCCGGCCCGACCAGGTCTCCGCCTACGCCCGCGAACTGATGGCACTGCTGCACCCCGACGGCGACTACACCGAGCAGGAACGCGCCCGCAAACGCGGCCTGGTCCTGGGCCCCCAGCAGTACGACGGCATGTCACGCATCAGCGGCCTGATCACCCCCGAACTCCGCGCGCTGATCGAAGCGCTGTGGGCCAAACTCGCCGCCCCCGGCGCCGGCAACCCCGACGACGACAAGCCCGTGTTCGATCCGGATGATGACGCGGTGCGTCGCGACACCCGCAGCCAACCGCAACGCAATCACGACGCCATGATTACCGCCATCCGGGAACTGTTCGCCTCCGGCGAACTGGGCACCCACAACGGCCTGCCCGTCAGCATCATCGTCACCACCACCCTCAAAGACCTTGAAGCCGGGGCCGGGCGGGCCCGCACCGCCGGCGGCACCCGCATCCCCCTGACCACCCTGATCCGCTGGGCCGCCACCGCGCATCACTACCTGGCGGTCTTCGACCAGGCCAAGCCGTTAGCCCTGTACCACACCAAGCGATTGGCCAACCTCGCCCAGCGAATGATGTTGCTGGCCAAAGAAGGCGGCTGCACCCGCCCAGGCTGCGACACCCCCGGTTACCACTGCCAAGTGCATCACGTCTCCGGGTGGACCAACACCTACCTCACCGACATCCACGACCTCACCCTCGCGTGCGGACCCGATAACCGCCTCGCCGAAAAAGGCTGGACCACCCGCAAAAACGCCCACGGCCACACCGAATGGCTCCCACCCGCCCACCACGACCACGGACAACCCCGCATCAACACCTTCCACCATCCCGAAAAACTGTTCGCACCCGAGGACGACGAACCCGGTTGATCGCGCTTGCATTGTGCCGTTGACCTGGCATCCTGTACGGATGGCAGGCAATGAGCTGGACCCCATCCGGGCCAAAAGCGCTCTGGCAGTGATCAAGCAGAACCCCGGGATTGTGCTTTTCGCGGTCTCGCCGCTGATCGCACTGGTGGCCGTCACCTGGTACTTCGCCGGCGCCGGCTGGGGAATCGTGCTGGCCCTGATATTGCTGGTGGCCGGCGGCGTGCTCGTTCTCCGCAAGCACTGACGCCACCGGCATGCGGTCGTGGTGGGGTTGGGGCACGCTCGAACAGGCGCTCACTGAGCAGGAGACGAAAGATCTGGTGGACCGCGTAGCGGCAATGCTGCCCGGCCACGACCTCACCGACCACCGCCCCCCCGACCCGAACGCGCTCGGGCTGCCGAGCCCTCGGGTCACTCCGCCGCAGTCCCTGGCCGGGTTGTGCTCATCCCAGGTGGTAGATCGGGCGGGGCACGCGCGCGGCAAGGCTTTTCGCGACGTCGCGCGCAACCTGCAGGGGCGGCTGGACCATCTTCCCGACCTGATCGTGCGGCCGCGCCGCGAACAGGACGTGGTCGACGTGCTGGATTGGTGTACCCGCCAACAGATTTCGGTCATTCCCTACGGCGGCGGCAGTTCCGTCGTCGGCGGCGTGGAACCACGTTTCGAGCAGCCCGCGGTCACCTTGGATGTCAGCGCGATGAGCTCGGTGATCGAAGTCGATCAGGTCAGCCGCGCCGCGCGTATCCAGGCCGGCGCGCTCGGGCCGTGGATCGAAGACCAGTTACGCAAACACAACCTGACACTGCGGCACTTCCCGCAGTCGTTCGCGTTCTCCAGCCTCGGTGGCTGGTTGGCCACTCGCGCGGGCGGACACTTCGCCACCCTCTACACCCACATCGACGACCTGACCGAATCCGTCCGCGTGGTCACCCCGGCCGGCGTCAGCGAGTCCCGCCGGCTACCGGGCTCGGGCGCGGGACCGTCCCCGGACCGGCTCTTCATCGGCTCGGAGGGCACTCTCGGTGTGATCACCGAGGCCTGGATGCGGTTGCAGTACCGTCCACGCTGGCAGGTCACCGCCTCGGTGGCCTTCGAGAGTTGGGCGGCAGCTGTCGCCGCCACCCGGACCGTCGCCCAAGCGGGTCTGTTTCCCGCGAACTGCCGGTTGCTCGATCCCGCGGAAGCATTCCTGAACGCCGGCGTACCGGTGCACGGTGGCCTGCTGGTGCTGGCGTTCGAATCCGCCGATCATCCGATCGACCCCTGGCTGAACCGCGCACTGGAGATCACGGCCGAACACGGCGGCACGGTCATATCCCGCCGTAACCGCGAATCCGACAGTGACGCAACAGAAGACAGGCCAGATGATGCGGCGACCAACTGGCGCTCGTCCTTCCTGCGGATGCCCTACCAACGGGATGCCCTGGCACGCCGCGGTGTCATCGCCGAGACGTTCGAAACCGCGTGCACCTGGACCGGATTCGAGAATCTGCACAACGCGGTAATGGGTGCCGCCCGCGATGCGATCCAGAAGGTCTGTGGCACCGGCGTGGTGACCTGCCGGTTCACCCATGTCTATCCCGACGGCCCGGCGCCGTACTACGGCATCTACGCGGCCGGCCGGTGGGGTTCGCTGGACGCGCAGTGGGACGAGGTGAAAGCCGCTGTCTCCGAAGCGATCAGCGCCACCGGCGGCACCATCACCCACCACCACGCCGTCGGCCGCGACCACCGCCCGTGGTACGACCGGCAGCGGCCCGACCCGTTCGCGAAAGCGCTTCGCGCGACCAAGCACGCGCTGGATCCGGCCGGAATCCTCAATCCCGGAGTGCTAGTGGGATAGTGGCGGCCCGCTTCGCCCGGCCTCGGCCGCGTTCGCGACCGCCACGTTGGGATAAGGATCAGCCGTGCCCGATGTGCAGCAAGCGCGCCAGGTTGGGCAGCTTGACCCGGGGACGTCCGTGCGGTTCGCCGGCCGAGCGCTCGAACCGGTCGATCACGTCCCAGTGCTCTGAGGTGATCACCTTCGGCTGCCGTTCGGTCAGCCAGGCCGAGATCCGGTCGGCGTGATCCGCGGGGAAGTCGGCCAGCGCAGCACCGGCCAAGTCGGCGATCAACGTGTCGACGGTCTCCTGGGAGTCGCTCTTGTTGGTGCCGATCACTCCGGTCGGCCCGCGCTTGATCCAGCCCACGACGTACTCGTTGCGACTGCCTTCGATACGACCGGCAGTGTTCGGGATGGTGCCGCGCTTCTCGTCGAAGGGCAGGCCCGGAGTGGGCACACCGCGGTAGCCCACCGAGCGGACCACCAGTTGCACGGGCAGTTCCTCGCGCTCGCCGGTGTCCTTGGCCGACACCCATCCGCTTTCGTCGGTGACCAGTTCGTTGCGACCCAGCACGATGTGCTCGACGCGCTCCTCGCCCTTGATCTCGATCGGAGAGGTGAGGAACCGGAACACGATTCGCCGGTGTCCCGGGCGCGGCTCGCGCTCCGCGTAGCCCCGCAACACTTTGATGTTCTGTTTGGTGGTCTTGCCCGCGGCCTCGGCGTCCTCGTCGGTGATGTCCGCGAACTGTGCCGGGTCGACGATCACGTCGACCCCTTCGAGCTCGCCCAGCTCGCGCAACTCCAGCGTGGTGAACGCCGTCTGCAGCGGGCCGCGCCGGCCGATGATCACCACCTCTTCGACGCCGCGGGGCCGCAGCGACTCCAGCGCGTGGTCGGCGATGTCGGTGAGCGCCAGCACGTCGGGGTCGGTCACCAGGATGCGGGCGACGTCGATCGCGACGTTGCCGTTGCCGACCACCAGGGCACGCGCCCCGGACAGGTTCGGTGTCTTCTCCTCGAAATGCGGGTGGGCGTTGTACCAGCCGACGAAATCGACCGCGGAGATGCTGCCGGCCAGGTTCTCCCCGGGAATGTTCAGCGGCTTGTCCGACTGCGCGCCGACGGCGTAGATCACTGCGTCGTAGTGCTCGGCCAGTTCCTGCGCCTGGACGTGTTCGCCGACGGCCACGTTGCCGAAGAAACGGAAGCGGGGATCGGTCGCGGTCTTCTCGAACTGTTTGCTGATCGACTTGATCTTGGGGTGGTCGGGCGCCACACCGGAGCGCACCAGCCCCCATGGTGTCGGCAGCATCTCGAGCATGTCGACGGCTACGTCGATCTCATCGGTGGTGTCGGCCGCCTTCAATAAAGACGCTGCGGCGAAGAAGCCCGACGGACCGGAGCCGACGATGGCGACGTGATAGGGACGCATGTAGAAGCATGCTAGACGGTGGTGCCGGTAACGTTGTCGCCCGTGGAACTTGACCGTCAAGCCGATATCGCCGCACTTGACTCCACCCTGACCACGGTGGAGCGGGTGCTTGACGTCGAGGGTCTGCGAACCCGCATCGAGAAACTCGAGCAGGAGGCGTCAGATCCCAACCTGTGGGACGACCAGGCCCGCGCCCAGAAGGTGACCAGCGAGTTGTCGCACACCCAGGGGGAATTGCGCCGCGTCGAGGAGCTGCGCAGCCGGCTTGACGACCTGCCGGTGCTCTATGAACTGGCCGCCGAGGAAGAGGGACCCGCGGCCGAAGCCGCGCTCGCCGAGGCCGACGCGGAACTGAAGGCACTGCGCGCCGACATCGAGGCCACCGAAGTACGCACTTTGCTGTCCGGCGAGTACGACGAACGTGAGGCATTGGTCACAATCCGCTCCGGTGCGGGCGGGGTGGACGCCGCCGACTGGGCCGAGATGCTGATGCGGATGTACATCCGCTGGGCCGAACAGCACAAATACCCGGTAGAGGTCTTCGACACGTCCTACGCCGAAGAGGCCGGCATCAAGAGCGCGACCTTCGCCGTGCACGCGCCGTTCGCCTACGGAACTCTCTCCGTCGAACAGGGCACCCACCGGCTGGTGCGAATCAGCCCGTTCGACAACCAAAGTCGACGTCAGACGTCCTTCGCGGAGGTCGAGGTACTGCCGGTGGTGGAGACCACCGACCACATCGAAATCCCGGAAGGCGACCTGCGTGTCGACGTCTACCGATCCAGCGGGCCGGGGGGCCAGTCGGTCAACACCACCGACTCGGCGGTTCGTTTAACCCACATCCCAACGGGTATCGTCGTGACTTGCCAGAACGAAAAGTCGCAACTGCAGAACAAAGTTTCGGCATTACGAGTGCTTCAGGCAAAGTTGTTGGAGCGCAAGCGTTCCGAAGAACGCGCGGAGCTGGACGCCTTGAAAGGCGATGGCGGCAGCTCCTGGGGAAACCAGATGCGGTCCTACGTACTGCACCCCTACCAGATGGTCAAGGATCTGCGCACCGAATACGAGGTGGGCAACCCGGCGGCCGTGCTGGACGGAGACATCGACGGGTTCCTGGAAGCCGGGATCCGGTGGCGCAACAGAAAAGATGACGACTAATAACCTCGCTTTACACATAAAAGGCATCGCCTCCGCGGCGCAGCGATGGCACGACTTCTGGCGCGGCCCCCTCGGCGAATGGATCATCACCAGGGGATTGCGGGTCGCCATGCTGGTGATCGCCGCAGTGCTTGCGGCCCGCTTCGTCAGCTGGGTGGCCCAGCGCATCACCCGCCAGCTCGACCTGGGATTCGCCGAGAGCGACGCGCTGGTCCGCTCGGAGGCCACCAAACACCGTCAGGCCGTGGCCTCGGTGATCCGGTGGGTCTCCATCGTGATCATCGCGATCATGGTGATGATGCAGATCGCCGATGTTCTGCAGTTCTCCGTCGGCGGTCTGGTCGCACCGGCCACGGTCGTCGGCGCCGCGCTGGGCTTCGGCGCCCAGCAACTGGTCAAAGACCTGCTGTCCGGGTTCTTCATCATCGTCGAGCGGCAATACGGGTTCGGTGACCTGGTGAAGCTGACGATTCAGGGTTCGACCACCGACGCCACCGGCACCGTCGAGAACGTGACGCTGCGGGTGACCAGACTCCGTTCGGCGGACGGCGAGGTGTTTACTGTCCCCAACGGCCAGATCGTCAAGTCGGTCAATCTCTCCAAGGACTGGGCGCGCGCGGTGGTCGACATCCCGGTGTCGACGAACGCCGACCTCAACCGGGTCAACGACGTGCTGCACCAGGAGTGTGAGAACGCCCAAAACAACCCGCTGTTGGGCGAGCTGCTGCTGGATTCGCCCACAGTGATGGGCGTCGAGAGCATCGAAGTCGGGACCGTCACATTGCGGCTGGTGGCTCGCACCCTGCCCGGCAAGCAGTTCGAGGCCGGCCGGCTGTTGCGGGTCCTGGTCATCCGTGCGCTGGGCCGGGCCGGCATCGTGACCGCGGCCGACGCGACGGTTGGAGTGGTCGACGACGCCGGCGTGCCCGCATCCGACGAGGTGCCTGAGGCCGACAAAGGTTCGGTGGCGCAGCGATGAAAAAGTTCGGATCCACGCTGCTGCAGAGGCTGCGTGACAGGCAGCGCACCCCCAGCCACTTGTTCGGGGGCCGTGTGCGGACGTCGACCGTGGTGCTGATCGTGGCGTTCTTCGCGCTGTGGTGGACCTACGCCACCTACCGTCCGCATCCCGAGCCGGCGCGCAGCGACACGCCGCCGCCCGGCCAGGTGGTGCCCCCCGGCTTCGTCCCCGACCCGGGCTACACGTGGGTGCCGCGCACCCGGGTGCAGCAGCAGCCCGTCACCACGACGCCCACGCCGACCACGACAACGCCGTCGCCTCCGCCGACCACGACGACCACGACGACCACACCGGGTCTGCCGTGCCTGCTGCCGCCGCCCTTCTGCCCTGCAACCACGACCCCGACCACACCGCCCGCCGACCAGCAGCCGCCCGGGCCGGGACCCTCGCCTGTTCCGGGGCCCAGCTCAGCGCCTCCGCCGCGCTGAGTTTCGCGCCCCTGCGAACCACCCGGCTACACTGGCGTGCCGTGATGATCACCCTGGAACATGTCACCAAGCAGTACAAATCGTCGGCCCGTCCGGCCTTGGATGACATCAACGTCAAGATCGACAAGGGTGAGTTCGTTTTCCTCATCGGTCCGTCGGGATCGGGGAAGTCGACGTTCATGCGGTTGTTGCTGGCCGCGGAGACGCCGACCACCGGCGACATCCGGGTCTCGAAGTTTCACGTCAACAAGCTGCGTGGGCGCAACGTTCCCAAGCTGCGTCAGGTGATGGGCTGCGTCTTCCAGGACTTCCGGTTGCTGCAGCAGAAGACGGTGTATGACAACGTCGCCTTCGCCCTCGAGGTCATCGGCCGCCGCGCCGATGCGATCAACCGGGTGGTTCCGGAGGTGCTCGAGACGGTCGGACTCTCGGGCAAGGCCAACCGTTTGCCGCACGAGCTCTCCGGTGGTGAGCAGCAACGGGTCGCTATCGCTCGCGCATACGTCAACCGTCCGCTGGTTCTGCTGGCCGACGAGCCCACCGGCAACCTCGACCCAGACACCAGTAAGGACATCATGGATTTGTTGGAGCGGATCAACCGCAGCGGGACGACGGTGTTGATGGCCACCCACGACCACCACATCGTCGACGCGATGCGCCAACGGGTGGTCGAGCTGTCGCTGGGCAGGCTGGTTCGCGACGAACAGCGCGGCGTCTACGGGATGGATCGCTGAGTGCGCGCCGGATTCCTTCTCAACGAGGTCGTCACCGGCCTTCGTCGCAACGTCACCATGACGATCGCGATGATCCTCACCACCGCGATCTCCATCGGCCTGTTCGGTGGCGGTCTGCTGGTGGTGCGGTTGGCCGACAACTCCCGCGCCATCTACCTCGACCGGGTCGAGACGCAGGTGTATCTCACCGAGGACGTTTCTGCCAACGACCCCACCTGCAGCGGCGACGTCTGTAAGGCGCTGCGCAACAAGATCGAGGGGCGCCAGGACGTCAAGTCGGTTCGGTTCATCAACCAGCAGGACGCCTACGCCGACGCGATCAAGAAATTTCCGGAGTTCAAGGATGTCGCCGGCAAGGACTCGTTCCCGGCGTCGTTCATCGTCAAGCTCAGCAACCCCGACCAGCACGCGGAGTTCGCCGCCGCGATGGAGGGTCAGCCCGGAGTGCGCGGCATCCTCAACGAGAAGCAGCTGATCGACCGGTTGTTCGCGGTGCTGGACGGGCTGAGTAAAGCGGCGTTCGCGGTGGCGCTGGTGCAGGCCATCGGCGCCATTCTGCTGATCGCCAACATGGTGCAGGTCGCGGCTTACACGCGGCGCACCGAGATCGGCATCATGCGGCTGGTCGGCGCCAGTCGCTGGTACACCCAGCTGCCGTTCCTGGTGGAGGCGGTGCTGGCGGCGACGGTCGGTGTCGTCATCGCGATCGTCGGGCTGATCCTGGTGCGGGCGTTGTTCCTGGAAGGCGCGCTGAGCCAGTTCTATCAAGCCCACCTGATCGCGAAGGTGGACTACGCCGACATCGTCTACATCTCACCCATCCTGCTGCTGCTCGGCGTGGCCATGTCCGGTTTGACGGCATACGCGACGCTGCGCCTCTACATACGGCGCTAGTCATGGCCACCAAAGCGCGCAAAAAAGACGGCAGACAGATCATCGCGAGCAACCGCAAGGCTCGGCACAACTACGCGATCATCGACGTCTTTGAGGCCGGCATCGCGCTGCAGGGCACCGAGGTCAAGAGCCTGCGCGAGGGGCACGCATCGCTGGTCGACGCGTTCGCCACGGTCGACGACGGCGAAATCTGGCTGCGCAACGTGCACATCCCGGAGTACCGGCACGGCAGCTGGACCAACCACGAGCCGCGACGCAACCGCAAGCTGTTGTTGCACCGTCGGCAGATCGACACCCTGATCGGCAAGATCCGCGAGGGCAACTACGCGCTGGTGCCGCTGTCGATGTACTTCTCCGAGGGCAAGGTCAAGGTCGAACTGGCGCTGGGACGCGGCAAGCAGGCGCACGACAAACGCCAGGACCTGGCCAAGCGTGACGCCCAGCGTGAAGTGGTCAGAGAGCTCGGCCGCCGGGCCAAGGGCATGGGATGAGCGAAGACCCCGTCATCAGGGAGCTCTCGGCAGCGGTCGAGCGCAGCCCCGACGTGGTCGAGTTGCGGGTGCACCTGGCGCGGTTGCTGGCCGACAAGGGCCGCCATGCCGAAGCCCTGGGACATTGCAGCGCCGCGCTGACGCGCGACCCGGGCAACGCCGACGCATTGAGCGTGTTGCAGCGCTGCAGTGCGGCGCTGGCGGGCGGGGGACCGGCCGAGCCGCAGTTCGACTGGTCCAGCGCGGAGAAGCAGGTCGCCGACATCATCGAGCCGGCCTTCGTCGAAGGCGAGGACAGCGCCGACGTCGTCCACGAAGGCGATTACGACGT
The DNA here is from genome assembly GCF_030755175.1 of Mycobacterium sp. TY814. NCBI lineage: Bacteria > Bacillati > Actinomycetota > Actinomycetes > Mycobacteriales > Mycobacteriaceae > Mycobacterium > Mycobacterium sp. TY814. Next base: position 1,362,591 of record NZ_JAUFRY010000001.1, on the reverse strand, counting down.
GCTGCAGCGCAGTGACGTGCGACTCGCTGACGTCGCCGGCATGGCCGATGTCAAACAGCAGCTTGAACTTTCGCTGTTGGGCCCGATTCGCAACCCCGACCTGATGAAGGCGTTCAAGATATCCGCCCGCGGCGGCATGCTGTTGTACGGTCCGCCCGGCTGCGGCAAAACCCATATTGCCAAAGCGATTTCGGGTGAGCTCGGCGCCAGCTTCTACCAGGTGGGCATTGCCGACGTGCTGCAGCGCTGGCTGGGGGAGAGCGAGCGCAGCATGCGCGACGTCTTCGACAACGCCCGCCGCAACACGCCCTGCGTGCTGTTCTTCGACGAGGTCGATGCGCTGGGGCATCGCCGTTCGGCGCTGGGCGGTAACACGGGAATTCGCACGGTGGTCAACGCTTTGCTGGAGGAACTCGACTCGGCCAGTTCGGTCAACGACGGTGTGTACGTGCTCGGCGCGACCAATGCCCCGTGGGACGTCGACCCCGCGTTGCGACGGCCCGGACGCTTCGACCGCACCCTCTTCGTCGGGTTACCCGACGCCGAAGCCAGGGCCGGTATCGTCCGCTACCACCTGAGGGATCGGCCGGCGGCAGGTATCGACCTCAAGGCCATTGCCGGGCGAACCGAGGGCTTCTCGGGTGCCGATCTGGCTCATGTGTGCGACAGCGCAACACAATTGGCGATGGCGGACTCCATGCGCAGCGGGCAGGTGCGACCCGTGTCGATGGCCGACATCACCGCCTCCCTCGCACAGGTCCGCCCCAGCACCGGGCCCTGGTTCGAGGCCGCGCGCAACGTCGTCGAGTTCGCCAACAACGACGGCAGCTACGACGAGTTGGCAAAATATCTGCGCCGCAGGAAAATTCGTTAATGACGCAGCCCGGCCCCGACCCGGTGGCCGAGGCCATCGTGGTCGCCGACGCCTACATCGAGTCGAAGAACTACCAGCGCGCACGTGAGGTGCTGCGTCAGGTACTGGCCGAGCATCCCAACGATCCGGGGCTGCTGGCCCACCACGCCCGGGCCGAGTATCTGATCGGAGACCATGCACAGGCTGCTTCCAGCGCCTACGCCGCCCTGTCCGCGGCACCGCACGACGAACTCGCCATGCGAATCTACGCTTTGGCACTGGACGGGCAGGGCCGTGGTCAGGAAGCGCTGTGGATGGCCTGGCGGACGGTGACTCAGCACCCGAATGAGGTTCTGTCGCACCGGCTCTACGCCCGAATCCTGCAGAAGGCGCACCGTCATCACGACGCGCTGATCGAGGTGGACGAGGCGTTGCGGCTCGCGCCGGCGGACGTCGACACCCTGGTGCTGCGCGGCACCATTCTGCACGACCTCGGCTACATCGCAGAGTCCTCCGCGGCGTACGAGCGGGCGCTGTCACTGGACCCGGGCAACGCCGAAGCGCAGAACAACCTGGCCGTCAACCGGCTGCGCGGCGGAAAGTTCGGTCACGCGTTGCGCGGCTTCCTCGGTGCCGCGGGTAGCGACCCGACGCTGGGAAACCTGGTCCGCCGCAATATCGGTGCGGTTCTCGCGACAATCCTGCGCCGCGTCACGGTCCTGGCACTGGTGGTGGGGATCTTGTCGGCCTTTGTCGGCTCGTCGCACGACAGGGATTTCCGCACCGTGCTGATGCAGGTGCTGATCGTGATGAGTGTCGTGGTGCTGATCGGCAACTTCGTCTGGCTGTTGCGCGCGGTGCCGCGGCGCACCCTGGTGTCGGCCGCGCGCAGCCGGGCCGGCGTCGTGGTTCGCATCGTTCACGCCGTGCTCGCGGCCGTCGTCGGGACATATGCGGTGGCGTTCGGCGGGCCGTGGGCAATCCCGGCAGGAGTGTTCGTGGCCATCAGCGGACTGTTCATCGTCCGGTTCGGGTTGCTTGTCTAGATCGGTCGATGGTGGCGATCCGCGGCGAGCGGCTTCGCCGCCCTTGCGATCGCCACTAGGCCGATGGTGGCGATCCGCGGCGAGCGGCTTCGCCGCCCTTGCGATCGCCACTAGGATCCGATCCATGGCCGACCGTCCTGTGACCCTGCTCGACAAGTCCGACGTACTGACGGGTCTGTTCGCCGTCTGGGACGCCCTGGACGTCCTGCTCGACGGGTTGTCAGAGGCGGACTGGCAGGCACCGAGCGCGTTGGCCGGATGGGACGTCAAGGCCGTGGTGTCGCACATCATCGGCACCGAGTCGTTCCTGCAGGGCGTCAGTCCGCCCGAACCCGACATCGACGTCAAAGCACTTGACCACGTGCGCAACGACATCGGCGTGATGAACGAATGCTGGGTCCGCCACCTCAGCGCGGAATCGGGTGCGCAGGTGCTGGCGAAGTTCCGCGAGGTCACCGGACAGCGCCGAAAAGTGTTGCAGGACATGTCCGAAGACGCGTGGAACGCAGTGTCGTTCACACCGGCGGGGCCGGACAGCTACGGACGATTCATGCGGATCCGGGTGTTCGACTGCTGGATGCACGAGCAGGACATCCGGATCGGTTTGCAGCGGCCGTCGTCCGACGAAGACTTGCAGGGACCGGCGTTGCGCCTGTCGCTGGACGAGGTCGAGACGTCGATGGGTTTCGTCGTCGGAAAACTGGCGAAAGCGCCCGAAGGTTCGCGCGTCCTGTTCGACCTCACCGGGCCGGCGGCGCACGAGATCCGCGTCAGCGTAGACGGCCGCGCCCAGCTCGTCGACGACTTCGGCGGGCAAGAGCCGACCGCGACGATCCGCGTCGACGCACTGCAGTTCACCCGGCTGGCCGGCGGGCGTCCGTTGTGCCCCGCACGCAGCCAGGACGTCGAACTGGACGGTGACCGCGACGTCGCGGGGCGGATCGTCGAGCGCATCAACTTCGTTATTTGACAAAGCGTTTCGTCGCTTGGAGCGACCTGGATCACACCTGTTAAAGGGATGTTGGCTCGGCGGCCCAGATGGGTAGCCGACTAATACGGGCGCCATCGCGCCACCCAAATCCACTCAGGGAGGTCTAGACATAATGACTGCACCGGATACGACCAGACTGCTCGCGCAGCTTCGCACTCTGCTCGATCTGACGAACACCGAGATTCAAATAGCTGAGACGCGGGTGATTCAGGCGCGCACCGAGGCGGTACGCCGCGAGTTGAGTCAGAACGCGGAAAACGGCCGTGAGCGAGCCGAAGCGATCCAGGCGAGGATTCGGGACCTGGGCGGCTACCCGGACGTGATCGGCCCGTTCCTGGGTCGCGCCGCGGCCGCGGTCAAGGCGCTGACCGAGCAGGCCGAGCCGTTCGACGAGGCGCTGTTGGGTGACCTCGCGCTCGAAGACCAGTTGCTGGACCGCGCGCGCTACACCAAAGCGCTGGCGATCGCCGCCAAGAACAAGGACGTCGAGAACTTGGCCGACCGTCTGATCACCGCGCACACCGCGACGGTGGAGTGGCTGACCACGGTGCTTGCCGAGGACGCCCTCGGCGGTCCGGCGGCGCTGCGTCGCACACCGGTGCAAATGGCCGCCGGCACTGCGGTGAAGCTGGTCAACCTGCCGGTCACCTGGTCGGCGCGTGGCATCGACCGTGCCGTCGAAAGTCTGCGCACCGCTGGTCCCGCGTTCCGGGAGCTGGTGGAGCGCGGCGGAAACGCCGGCGAGATCGCGGCCAAGGCTCTGTCCGCCTCGCAGAACGCCGCACTGCGGGCCGCCGAGCGCGTCACCCGCAGCGAGGGCGCGGACAACGCGGCCGACGCACTGCACGAGGGTCGCGAGTCGGTGGGTGTCTTGGACGCCAGTGAGTTGCCGATCGCGAACTACGACGAGCTGAACATCAGTGACGCCGTCGCCGCGATCAAGGACCTCACCACTCCCCGGGACGTCCGCGTGGTGATCGCTTATGAAGAGGCGCACAAGGCGCGGCAGCGGATCGTCTCCGCTGGGCAGACCCGCGTTGCCGCCATCGCGAAAGAGGCCGTCGGCATCAGCTAGCACTGTGTTTCGACCGAGTCCCCCCGGGCCGCCAACCGGGGGGACTCGGCCGCACGTGGCCGGGAAGAAAAATGCGTGGCCGCCGGTTGATACTGGCGTACCATTGGTTGTCCTGCCGGGAGACCGGCAGGGATGCTCGAAGAATCAAGACAAGGGGCTGAACGGTTTCGACTTCGCGCATCGAATCAAGGGAAGCGTGCCGGTGCAGGCAAGAGACCACCGTAAGCGTCGTTGCAACCATATAAGCGCCGATTCACATCAGCGCGACTACGCTCTCGCTGCCTAAGCGACGGCTAGTCTGTCGGACCGGGAACGCCCTCGCCCCGGACCCCGGCATCAGCTAGAGGGATCAACCGATGAGTTCGGTCGCGGGACTCATCGGGACACCAACAGCGACTGGGATCGTCATCCTGGCTAGTTCGCGTGACCAGGAGATCCGAGCAGAGACATAGCGGACTGCGCACGGAGAAGCCTTGAGGGAATGCCGTAGGACCCGGGTTCGATTCCCGGCAGCTCCACCAATACATGCTGGTCAGGCGACATAATGTTACTATAGTCGCCGTGTCAATGCCCCGTGTCAATCAAAAAAAATCCAGTAGGGCCGCGGGCGCGGCCGCGAAGCGAAAATCTACTAGACCTCCGCTGACGCTGGCAGATCTCTACGACCACCGCTTCCTCGAGCGGTTCCGAAGCAGAGTTCGCGTCGCTGACTGGGGGTGCCTAGAGTGGATCGGACCGCGTGACGAAAATGGTTACGGGATGGTGACCGTCGCCGGCCGCAGCATCGGAGCCTACCGTGTCGCCTGGATGCTGCACCATCACCAGTTAGTCCCGCCCGGCCTGGCCATCGACCATCTGTGTTGCCACCGGCCATGCGTCAGCGCGCACCACCTCGAAGCTGTCACCCCCGCAGAGAACAGCCGCCGGGTTCATCGTCCGGCGCCAGGTTGGATACCAATCCCAGAGCCGGCGCTCACGCAATTCGAGCTGAACAGCCGGCGCCGGTACGAGGTGCAATGGATGGCACTCGACGGCGGGCGCCTGATCCGCCGCGGCCGCGACTTTGCATCAGTCGAGGAAGCTCACCAATTCATGCAGGTAGTGCGGACGACGCCCTGCCTGGTCGATCCGCGACCCTACAAGCCAATCGATATGCTGCCCGCAGTCCTACGGGCCGGACTGTTGAGCTATTACGGGCCGAAAAATGCTCACCGCTGGCTCGTTTCGTCTCATCGGCAGCTGGGAAGTCATCAAACTCCACTTGATCTGATCAAAGCCGGCCGCTTCGAAGAACTCGAAGCCCTCATCAGGTCTCTTCGCTCCCATGAGCATGAGAGCGCCTAGACGTGGCGTCTATCCGGAAACGCCCCCGACGTGACGGGACGGTCGCGTATGCGGTGCTCTACACCATCGATGGGCGCCAGAGTAGCTTGCCATTCGACGACCCGAAAGCGGCAGAGGCTTTCCGCGCCGCAGTAAACGCGCATGGACCGACGCGCGCGCTGGAAATGCACGGGATAGATCCGCGCCCGCGTCGCCGCGACAGTACTACCGGGATGACCGTCGCCGAATGGGTCACTCACCACATCGACCATCTCACCGGCGTCGACCCGCGCACCGTCGAGGACTACCGAAGCTACCTCCGCACCGACATCGGCCCCGGTGTCGGCGCGATCCCGCTGACGAAACTGTCACGTGACGATGTGCGGCGCTGGGTGCAGGCACTCGAACAGTCAGGGGCCAGCGCGAAAACGATCGCCAACAAACACGCCCTGCTGTCGACCGCCCTGTCGTCCGCCGTCGCCGCCGGCCGCCTCGGCGCCAATCCCGCAGCCGGCACCCGCCTGCCCCGCGGCGAACGCCAAGAAATGGTCTTCCTCACCCACGAAGACTTCAACACCCTGCTCGCTGAAATCCCCGACCACTGGAAGCCGCTTGTCCTATTCCTGGTCGCCTCCGGATGCCGCTGGGGAGAGGCGACCGCACTCAAGCCCGGCGACGTCGACCGCAACAGGAACACCGTGCGGATCTCAAAGGCGTGGCGACGCGGCGGCGGGGGATACCGGATCGGTCTGCCGAAAACCCGCCGCTCAGTACGCACCATCAACGTGCCCGCCTCGGTGCTGGACAAGCTCGACTACACACAGGAGTGGCTGTTCACCAACCCCGGCCGCGGCAACCGCGCCGCCGGCGGCCCCGTGCGGGCACCGAACTTCCGCGCCAACGTGTGGTGGCCCGCAATCAAACGGGCATGGCCTGCAATCGACGAGCAGGGCAACCCGATCGCCAATCCTCTGCGGCCCCGCATCCACGACCTCCGTCACACCGCCGCGAGCTGGTTCATTCAAGACGGCAAGCCCCTGCCCGCCATCCAGCAACACCTGGGCCACGAAAGCATCAAAACGACCGTCGACGTCTACGGCCACCTCGACCGGCGCAGCGGGGAAGACCTCGCCGACTCGATGGGCAAATGGCTCACCTAACTCTGGGTGGGCTTGTGGAACTGCCGCGTCGGCCACTGAGTCACGACGTGCCACGGCGCCGGGTTATTCGGCCGCACCGCCGGCGGCGCATCAGCCATATCGGGCTGCCATGCCTGCGCACGCATCTGATCAGCGTCGGGAAGGTCGTTGCGGTCCAGCCGCGGCGGCTGGAATGCCCCGAACACGCCTGCCTCGATATCGCCGCGCATCATCGCCTGATGTTCCTGGTCGGCGCGGGCCGCCAACTGGGCCTCGCGTCGGCGGCGACGCGCATCATCCTGACGACGTCCCCGTGCCCGCCGCAATCCGTACGCCACCAGGATCGCCGCTACGGCGCTCACGCCGGCCAGAATTGCCACGCCCCCAACCGCCTGCCATCTGCCGTCTATCAAGAAGCCAAGGGCGAGGTTTCCGAAGATGAAGACGTAAACCACCATGGCGAGCAGTTCAACCGTCGAGAATCGTGAACGCCGTCGCCGACCCACCCGGCCCTGTGGGGCCGGACGGCCCGCGGCCGGATTTGCGCTCCAACCACGCCCATCCCACCAACGCCAAGCGCGCGCGCCCGATGGATCCGGATACCAGCCCGGCGGGACCTGCCACGTCATAGATTCCGAACACTACGCGGAGCCCTGATCCTGCGGAGCCGATTCACGGTCACCGGGTCGTGCGCCAACGCGGCCTCGCGGGTGATCAACTGGTTCAAACGCTGGTAGTAGCGGATCGGCGTCATCCCGAGCTGGTCGCGGATGGCTTCTTCTTTCGCGCCCGAGGTCTTCCAGAACTGGCGTTCCATCGCCAGGATCGCGGTGTCGTGGTCGGTCAGGCTATCCACTGCCATTCTCCGTTCAGGTGGTGCTCGAGTTCGGCGACTTCGAAGGGGTCGAGCGTCGCCATTCGGGTGCGCAGCGTCGGGATATCTACCCACAGTTCTTCGGCGAGCTCGGCCGGATTCCCGGCCGGGCACCAGCGGTAGGCGTCGATCAGGGCCGCGATCGGAATGAGCCGCCGCGCCGCCAGCTCCGAGACGGTCCGCTCTTCCCTTGCCCGTGCTCGCGGTTCCGCCGGCACAGGACCCCGCTCAAGGTGAATCAGTTCGTGAGTGAGTGTGCAGCGGCGCCGGACCTGGTTCAGCTTCCTGCACAGCCAGATCATCTGGCCAATCTGCAACCCCCACACGCGATCGGGGAGTTCCTGCTGACAAGAGATCGTGACATGCGGATAGTGCTCTGCCGCATGCTTCCAGGGATGCCACCGTTGGCTCATGGAACCGGACGCTATGAGATGGCACCGACAAGAACCCCACCTGACCAGCAATTACACCCTTGTCATTCGATGGGATCGTCCTCTTTCGCTTCATCCTCTTCACGGGCGGCCGTGCTATATCGACCGAGGTCTTCCCACCACGGGTTTGACTGATCGGTCGCCGAGTGAGGGGCATGCTCGGGCCCACGACCAATATGTCCCCACTCGCGTACGACCTCTGATGCAGCTTCTGTGGCGTCGGCGAAGGCTTCCTTTGCCCACGGAAAATTTGGCTCACCGGTCGAAAGTTGGCGATAGAGTTTTTCGCGTTCGCTATAGATGCGGGCGAGCCAACTTTCCAATTGCGGAGCAAACCCGCTCTCCAGGATCCGAATGATCAGATACGCAGAGATATCGAAAACGACGCGGCGGGACGCAGCCAGTAGTTCCTCCGAAGGTTCGGATTGCCCAAGGACTGCGGCAGCGAGATCGGTCGCTGTCGACCAGCCGGACTCGATCACGGCCTTCTCGTCGGAGATTGTGTATTCGGCTGGCGCGGGGGGTTCGTTTACCTCGGGAGGAAATAGCTTCGCAAGATTCTTGCCCAGACCCTCCGGCATGCCTCCCGTGCGGAGGGTGCCTCCATCGCGCACATACTGAGCGGCTTCGCGGACGGTCATCATCCGTTCGAGCTCGTCGGCGGCGTCATCACGGCCGGTTGATCGCAATTGGTCGGGCGTAGCCCCGACCGCACGTGCCATCCGCGCCAGAGTGTCCGCCGGCGCCACTACAGGCACCCGTGTGTCTCGGGTTGCTTGCTGGTACCCCTTGGCAATCTGTCGCCAGCGACCTTCGCTAATGCCGGCCAGCTTCGCGAACCGCGAGACCGCCCTTTCCTTCTTTGGAAATGCCTGTCGAAGATCCTCGATTAGCACTGCCTCGGGGGGCTGAACCAAGTCGTCGTCCATAAGGCAACAGCTTCCTACGCGTAGACCTACGAAGTCTAATCTTCGTAGGTTCGCCAAACTACGTAATAACACGCATGTCATATTCGAACATTGCAGGTCAGCGTAGGTCCGACACACCTACGGCGTACTACGCTTGACCTACGCGAAGCTACGGCGTAGCTTCGGTATCATGCCCATCACCGCCCGGAATCCCCATGGGGTATGGCACGAGCTCCGCATCATGCGCACCAAAGATGGCCGCAGCCTGACGGACCTTGCCGCCTCCTGCGACCCTCCGATGTCGCTCTCGTATTTGTCAGATCTGGAACGCGGCCGCCAGATGCCGAGCGCCGACGCCACTCGCAGACTGGCCACCGCGCTCAACGTCCCGGTATCTGTCCTAGAACGGCGTCGGCACGTCGATGCGGAAGGCAATGATGTTGCGCTTCGCGAACTGATCCGTGAAATCGTGCGCGAGGAACTGGCCGCGGCAGGTGCGGCATGAGTGACGATCTGGTTCAAGCTGACTCCGGTGGTTCGCCGTTTGACGCGATCCGCCGTGTCCGTGCCAACGGTTCGGAGTATTGGACCGCGCGCGACCTCTGCAACGTCGTCGAGTACGAGACGTGGCGCAACTTCGCGGCCGCCATCGAGCGGGCCATGGTCGCCGCTGAGAACACCAAAGTGCCTGTTCACACCAATTTTGTTGGCGTCAACAAAATGGTCACCGTCGGCTTCGGCGAACGCCAAATCGAAGACTTCGAACTATCGCGACTCGCCTGCTACCTAGTCCTGATGAACGGTGACCCGCGTAAGCCGAAAATCGCTGAGGCACAGGCTTACTTCGCGATCAAGACGCGGCAGGCCGAGATCGCTCCGCGGCAGCAGGCCGAGTTGGTAACCAAGGCGGACCTCGCTCGCATGGTCCTGGAAATCGAGGAGGAGAAGGCGGCCATCGCCGCCGCGCTCGAATCGGCCGCGCCGATGATCGCCTACCACGACCGCTACATCTCCAACGACGATGCCGTGCTGGTCGAGGTGTGGGGGGCACAGTTCGGACTGACCCGCCCCCAGGCGTTCGCCCTCCTGGTTGAGCACAAGATGATCTACCGCCGGCTGATCATGAAGCGGTACTCGAAGAAGCAGGGCCGCGTCGTTGACGAGTACGAGTACCGGGCCTACGCCCGGTACATCGACTGGTTCGACCTTCGACCGCAGCACGACGTTGCGCGCCACCATAACGGGCAGGTCCGCCAAACCCTCTATGTGCGGCAGGAATTCGCGCTGCAGATCGCAGACAAGCTTGGGTTGGGGGTCAAAAAATGAGTGATTTCATCCGGACTGATCCGGCACAGCCAAATCTGTTAGACGGCACTATCTACGCCTACGAACTCCGTGAAGGTGGTTGCTACATCACCGTTGCCGGCAATGACGAGACGCCGCTGATCCTGTCGACCGACCTGGAAGACATTCAGAGTCTGCGTGCGATTGCGGCCCACTATCCGCCCAACACGATGCCGGGATTCAGCTTCTATGCCGAGCCTGTTGAGGTCGCCTGCCAGAAAGCACAATCCGTCGTTGGGCTCGGGTCGGTGGGAGATACCGAGTACGCCTATGTCGGCGCAGGAGGGAAGGGTGTCTGCTACGGCGAAGTCCTTATGACGCGTGAACAACTGGGCACGTTGATCGGCAAACTCCGTGACATTCACCAATCAATGGGGCCCGCCTCATGAAGCACCCGTTGCCTGAGGCCGCCCGCCGTATCTGCGGCCAGAACCACGGCCTGCGTGACCCGGAGCGTTGGGTGGCGACGCAGCTGAAGCGGAAGCGGTTCCGGGGACAGAAGATTGACCGGGTCTGGTTCATGACGGATGCGGATATCGCCGCCGCGGAAGAGGCGTTGTACAACCGACCCGAACATCTTCCTGAGCCGGTGGAAGCAATACCCACTGAACCGGCCGCTACCACGATCGCTGACGGGTTGACCTCACGCGGCCGGCGCCGGCTACGGAGCGCCTCATGACCGCCGCGGCGCCCGAGGTGGTCACCGCGGCCTCTGTGTACTCCCGGCTGGACGCCAACACGCGGGAGCTGGACGCGCTGCGCCGCGACAACCACAAGCTGCGGAGCGAGAAGGCGAATCTGCAGGCGTGTCTGGAAGCGGAGCGGTCTGAGGTTGCGCGGCTGCGTAGGGAGAACCAGCGGGTCTGCGCGGAACGCGACACCGCGAAAGCACTAGCCACCACAGGGGGAACGCGATGATCGGGACGTTGTTGCGCGCGGACGGTGGCGCCGCGTCGTTCACTCTGGGCAGCCTATGGCCGATGCGCTGGCCTGCGTTCCCGGTCGCTCTTTTCGACTTCGACATGTTCAACGACGTCGCAGACGCCCATTGGGAACGGGCGAAAGCTCGCTGCGCTGAGCGCGCTCAACTGACTTCTGCTGCCGAGACGGTGAGTCCTGCGACAACGCTGACCGCGGCCCCACAGCAGAAGACGGCCCCGCGCTCGGCTCCCTCCCCCCAGAGGCCAGCGCGGGGCAACCATCGTTCACCGTCGGCGAGCTCGAGGACGCCGCGTATGCGGTGCGCCGTCACATCACTGATCGTGTCGGACCGACTTCGGTGATCGGGGCGGAAGCGTGGACGCATCTGGCCGAAAAGCTGGAAGCCGCAGCGGTTTCCAAATAAGTAGGCCCGCCCCGGCGCACACCGGGACGGGCCAAAACCCACAACAACAACAGTTCGAAAGGAAATGCTGTGAGCGACACCAACTCTACCAAGACCCCGCGCCGCGCCTATACGTGCATGGGCCAGTACGTCGACCTGGACACACCGCCGACCGCTGTTGTCTACGAAGACAAGTACGGCACGATGATCCGCACCAGCCCGACCGGGCATCCTGACGGCGTTCATGTTTCGATCACGATTGAGCGTTGGCGGCAGTGGAACGCGGTCGTGGAGCAGGCTATTGCGGCGTCGGTGTCGCTGCGGCTGTCTGGGGCGTCGCTGTGAGGCCGCTGGTTCCGGTGCTGGTCGTCGGCGCGAAAATCGCGACCGCGGCGACGTGGGCCGGTCTGTTGACCGGCATGGACACCGTGTTCCTGGTCGGCGCGGTGCTCGCGTTCCTGTGCCTGGCCGCGACCGCCGGGATCAACTTCCGGTTCGAGCGGCAGCGCGCCCGCCGCGAGCGTGAACACCCCGCCGACTGCCTGTGCACGGTCTCAACCCGGTACCACCTCGATCTGGTGTGTGCGCGGTGAATCCTGAAGCGTTCCAGGAGTTCATCGCGAATGTCCGCAAGTCTGGTTTGCCGGGCGCGGAGATCGTCATCGCGTTCGCGGCGGTCGCGTCCGGGTTCACCTTGGTCCGTGGGGAGTCCGGCGAGCTGCAGGCGGTCCGCGCATGACCGCCGCCCGTGCGCTGCTGCTGATGTTGTTCGGCGCGCTCATCGTCGCCGCCTGCAACGCCGCGCCCGCGCATGCGGATCCCGTTGCCCCCTACGTCATCAACTACGCCAGCATCGCCGCGCCCGCAGTCTGCGGAACCCTCGATGACCACCCCAGCTTCCCCGGAATCTCCGGTGTCATCCAAGCAATCCAAGACGATTCCGGATTCACCACAGACCAGGCGGTGCAGGTTCTCGTCATCTCGGTACAGACCCGATGCGTCAGGCACCTGCCGCTGCTGCAGCGGTTCGCCGACACCTACGCACCCGCCCCGAAAGGCCAACTCGCATGACTGACACCATCAACTTCCCGGGCGACTGCACGCGTTTCGATCCTGAGCACATCTACGGGCCGGATCTGTTCGGCGGCTGCTACCGCGCGTTCGACGCCGAATACCAGCCCGGCACCGACCAGACCACCCTGCACCTAGTCCCGATTCCGCGCGGCGTCATCCAAGAACGCGGAATCATCAAAGCCCTTGAAGCACAAGCCCAACGCGACATCACCGAACGCATCGAGCACCTGTTCGGGACCGGTGCAGCATGACGACCACCCACGCCGGTGCCGTAGACACCGCCCGCTTCCTCGCCCTGTGCACCGACTGCGGCTGCCACCGCTGGCTCACCAGCGCACGCGCCGTCACCCTCTGGGAACGCCACCACCCCCACGACAGCGAATGCGGTGCAGCATGACCGCAGCCACCGAGCGGTACAACCCCGCACTCCGCGCCACCCGCCAACACCTCGCCCACTACGACCGCAACCGCGACGACCTCGACCAAGAACGCCGCGTCCGACACCTCGCACTCGTCGGCGCATCCGAAGTCGAAACCGCTGCAGTCACAGGCATATCCACCAACACCGTCAACCGAATCCGCAACCGCCCACCAGAACCAGACCGGCCACAAGTCCCCGACGGCAGAGTCACCGACGCCCGCGCCGCCGAACTCGAAGACACAGCAGACCTCGCACTACACCTAGCCATGCTGCTCCGCGACGAAGACCCCAATCTCTCGTGGGGAACCCTCAGCCGGCTCGGGCGCCGCCAACTCCAAGAACTCACCGTCATCGCCCTGGCCGCCATCCCCATCGACATGACCCGCGACCAGTTACTCGCCTGGGTCCACGAACTACCCGCCGCAGCAAGGACAGACTTATGACCGCCAATCGCTCCCGCGCCCGCTGGATAAACCCCGAGTGCATCGAATCGCTGCACGCCGCCAACCGCGTCCGCACCGAACACGCAGCCCTGCACACCGTCGCCGCCGCACGGAAAGCCGTCCGCGTCATGAGGAAATGGGACGGCCACCCCGACACCCGCAAACCCGCCGGCATGTTCGCCCGCTACTACCGGGCGCTCAACGCCCGCGTCGACTACCCCGACGCCAGCCTCGCCGAAATCGCCGCCCAACTCGGCCTGCGGAAAGACCAATACAGCGCACGCCTACGCCGCGCCATCGCCTACGCCCAAACGCTCGAGGCCAACGCATGAGCACAGACAAGCCGGCCGCGCACACAACCCTGGTCCGTTCCAATGACAGGTTCGTGACCGCCTCAATCAATCTCGGCGAACTGATCCACATCCACCCCTACGCGTCCCGCTGGCCCGAACCCCTGTACGCGGTCCGTTTCCGACACGGCTCGATGGACATGTCGCAGACGTCGCTGGACCAGCTGATCGTGAAAGCGCAAGCGGCGCGGGAAATGTCACGCGCATGGGAGGCCGCGCGGTGAACCCCATAACCGAATTCGTTGCCGGTGAGGAACCGAACCCGCCCGTCTTCGTCGAGCCGGGCAGCCCGGAGTGGATGCAAATCATCACCCCCTCGAAAGTCGCCGCCATCCTCGGTGTTTCGCGTTGGGAGTCGCCGTATCGGCTCTGGCACCGGTTGAAGGGGCTGGTTGATCCGGAGCCGCCGAAAGACATCTTCGACATGGGGCACGACTTCGAGCCGGCGATGGCCGCGATCTGGAAACGCCGCAACCCCGGCTGGCAACTCTCCCCGGGGGAGGTGCAGATCATCGCCCCCGACAAGTTCGGCTACCCGGCCGCCGCCACCCTGGACCGGCGGGCCCGCCGTGGCCGAGCCCGCAAGGTGATCGAGTTCAAGACCGCCCGCCACCTTGAAGACTGGGGCGACTTCTTCACCGACCAGGCACCCGCCGACTACGTCGCGCAGATCCTGGCGCAGATGGCGTACACCGGCTACACGAAGCACCCCGCCGAGCTGCTGGTCCTCGGCCCGTACTTCGAGGCGCACACCTACGTCATCCACTACGACGCCGACGTCGTCGCGATGATTCACCAACGCTGCACCGAGTTCTGGCACTCCCTGAAGGGCAAGTTCCCGCCCGACCTGGACGACAGTGTCGCCACCTACCAGTGCGTCCGCGAGCTCCACCCCGACATCACACCCGGGGAGACGGTGCAGGTGGATCCCGATCTAGCCGTGGAACTACTCGCAGCGGCCGCCGACTCAAAAGACCACGAAGCTCGGTTACGTGGACTGAAAACCGAACTGCTCGACCGGATGCGCAACGCCCAATACGCGTGCGTCGGCGACCTGCGGATCGCTGACCGCCGCCCGCACGCCAAAGGCAGCGTCGCCTTGAACCTCGCAACGAAGAACCTGCCCCAACTGGAAGAACTGAGGACCGCATGACCGACACCGACACCGACGCCCGCTTCTACGACGACGAGGACACAGAACCGGGCAGCTCGCTCGAACTACTGCCGCCAGCACGCCTGCCCGACATGGGGGCAATCACCACCCTGCGCGAACACGTCGGCGCGATGCGCGAAGCGAAGTTCTTCGCCGAAGGCATGTGCTACACCGCTCTAGTCCCAGACCGGTTCCGCGGCAAGCCCGGAGACGGTGCCGCAGCCATCCTGTTCGGTGCCGAAATTGGGCTCTCACCCATCGCCGCGCTGCGGTCGGTCATCGTCATCCACGGGCAGCCCGGCCTGGAAGCCAGGACGATGAAGGCGCTGCTGAAATCGAAGGGCTACCGGTTCCAGACCCACGAATCGACCGACGAAGCCTGCGACATCGAAGCCTGGTCACCAGATGGCAGCGAGTCCGAGCGGTGCCGGTTCACAATGGCCGACGCGGTCAAGGCGCAGTACGTGCCGGTCGAGGTCAAACCCGGTGAGTACAAGAAGAATTCGAACGGCAAGTTGCAGGGCAACATGAAGTACATCACCGAGCCTCGGACGATGCTTCGGGCGAAGGCGACGGCCGTGGTGTGCCGTGAGATCGCGCCCCACATTCTACTCGGCATGCCGTACTCGGCGGACGAGCTCGCAACTGAGGAATCGGTGTCCGAATCAGCGCCGCCGGTGCGCGTGGTCAGCCAGCGGCAGCGGCGCGGCGTCGAAGGGTTGCGTGAAGCCATCAACGTCGACGTGGAACCGGAACCGACGGTGGTTACTGAATCTCCGGAACCGGAACAGGTAAGCGACCCCGACCCCCAGGAACCGAAGGTGGCCGCGGCCGGGTACGACATGGCGCCGGCCACCCGCCGTAAGTGGCTGAACCGCATGTTCCAGCTACTCGGCCAAGGCGACTGCACCGACGAAGCAGACCAGCGCATCGTCATCGCCGCACTCGCCGGGAAACCCGTCGGACAACTCGAACACCGCGACGGCGTTGACGACGACCAGCTCCGGGCAGTCGTGAACAAGCTCAACGAATATGACAAGAAGAACCGGCTCGGTGCGGAGATCACCGAGATCTTGAACACCGCCACGTTGGCCGAAGCCAACGTCGAAAGCGGCGAACAACAAACCCTCGACGGCACCAACTGAAAGGAAACATCATGGCCGAAAACAACGATCAAGCAACCGAATTCGCCACCCTGCTACTCACACACGCCAAAGGCCGCGCCCACGACGAAGCCACGAAGAAACTCCGCGAGGCCGTCGAAGCCGTCCAGCAGACCGGCAAAGCCGCCTCGGTAACCGTGAAGCTCGACATCAAGCCAGTCGACAAGATCCCCAACGCATTCCGCATCCAAGACTCGATCACCGCCAAGATCCCCGAAGACCCCCGCACATCCATGTGGTTCGGCGACGACCACGGCGGCCTGCACCGCAACGACCCGAACCAACGATCCCTCTACGACGACGAACCCGCCGACAACAAATCCGCCGCCGCCGGCCGCGACAACTGACCCTCACCCAATCCCTGAAAGGCAACTCTGAACATGGCAAGCACAAACGACGACACCGCAACCGAACTCGGCGTTATCAGCTACGAAGGTCCAGCCGGGGCGATAGTCCGGACACCGCATGAGGCGCAGATCATCAACGGCCTGCTACCGCACCAGAAGCACGCAGTCGCCGTCACCGAAGAACACGGACTGCAGGTCACCGACATCGCAGTCGACCCCACGGAATTCCCATCCCCGCTGCGCGTCAAAGGCGAGCGCACCGTCGCCGACCTCGACTCCTTCCTCGCGGAACTCGCCCGCCGACCCCTCGACCAGATCGGCGACACCGGCACCTTGTGGGGCAGCGCCAAGCGCGGCGTCCTCACCGCCATCTACAACGACCACGCCGGACTCATCGCCACCAACGACCCCGGCGCAGGCTGGCGCGACGACAAACTCACCCTGAAACTCACCGCAGACGACGACTGGGCCGCCTGGCACGCCATGTCCGGACGCCTCTACCCCCAGAACGAATTCGGCGACAAAATCGAAGAACTCCTACACACCATCACCAGCCCAGACCAAGCCGAACTGCTCGAAGTCATCGACAGCATCCGCTCATCAACCAGCGGCGAATTCGAATCGAAAGTCGAACGCGCACACGGCGGCCTGAAACTCACCTACCGCGAAGACCACACCGTCACCGCCGGCAAGGGCCGCGAACTCGAAGTACCACAGGTGATCATCCTCAACCTGCGCCCGTGGGAAGGACACCCCGAGACCTACCCCGTCGAAGCCAAGTTCCGGACCCGCATCACCAACGGCTCCCTTGGACTCGCGATCAAACTCCAACCGACCGCCCAGATCCTCCGCGAAGCCTGGTACACCATCACCCAGTCCGTCACCGGGCAGACCGGCAAGCCCGTCCTGGCGGTGCAGTGATGCCCGATACCGCTCTCGTCTACGTCGACCTGATCCGGGCGCCCGCGCTCGTACGGCTACTCGGACGCCAACAACCCTGGCGCTGGCGCGCACTCAACGCCGGAAACGGTCGCGTCCTCGCCGTCAGCTCTGAGCGGTACACGAACCGTCAGGATTGCATCGACGCCATCGTGCAGTTGTTCGGCTTCAACACCGCCGCCTACATGCGCGAAGCCGAACACGGCAACACCTGCCTCCGACTGGCGGCCCACGCATGAGGTTCCGCGACATCCGCGCCGGCGTCGGCCCAGACGGATGGGGCGTCGACGACGTCCCCGCCCACCTGCTGGCTGCCACCACCCCGGCCCGCCCCAAATCCACCGCAATCAAACACCCGCCCGCCTGGTACGGCGCCCGCATGCAGATGGCCCGCGACACCGCCAACCAACAACCCAAACGCTCACGCAGACAACGACTCACACGCAAACCACGAGTAGGACGCTGGAAATGACAACCAAGAAAAAGCTGACGGAACTTACGCCCGCCCAGCGCGACCGCATGTCCTCTTTCGCGCAGGAGTGGATCGAATACGGCTGGCGCACAACCCCACTCACTGACGAGGAGTGGGCGGTTTGGGAAGCCGGGGCGCGGAGGTGTTACGAGTTCGCTGGTATTCCGTGGCCGAACACGGTGATTCGGGTGTCGTCGCCAATGGTTGGTGCGTTCGCGGCTCCGTTGGCTGCTTTGGCGATTGAGGCGGTCCGGAAAATTTCTTCTCCGGGCAGCGCCGTGGACAGCGCCGTGGACAGCGCCGTGTACAGCGCCGTGGACAGCGCCGTGGGCAGCGCCGTGGACAGCGCCGTGGACAGCGCCGTGTACAGCGCCGTGGGCAGCGCCGTGTACAGCGCCGTGTACAGCGCCGTGGACAGCGCCGTGTACAGCGCCGTGGACAGCGCCGTGGACAGCGCCGTGGACAGCGCCGTGTACAGCGCCGTGGACAGCGCCGTGGACAGCGCCGTGGGCAGCGCCGTGGGCAGCGCCGTGTACAGCGCCGTGGGCAGCGCCGTGAAGAAGGGCAAGAAACTGTTCTGGCACCGCTACATCGGCGGCCGCCACTGGTGCTACTGGCCCGCGTTCGTCTCCTACTTCCGCGACGTCGTCGAACTGCAACTCGACGGCGACACCTGGGAACGATCCAAGGCCTACCAAGATGCGCAGTCCGCCGGCTACTGGTGGCCCAACCGCGACTTCGTCATGGTGTGCGACACCCCCGCCGTTTTGCACGTCGAGTCGGCGACCGGTGCGCACCGTCTGCACTGCGAGACCGGCCCCGCAGTCGCTTGGTCGGACGGGTGGGGCCTGCACTACTGGCACGGAACCCGTGTTCCCGCCGATTTGATCGAAACCGGTTGGGACATCGAACGGATCATGTCCGAACGCAACACCGAGGTCCGGCGTTGCGCGATCGAGAAGATGGGCTGGGACCGGTATGTGGCCGCGGCAGGGTTGAAGCTCGCCGACGAGGCTCCCGACCCCGGTAACCCCGGCCAGGTGCTGCGCCTGTACGACGTTCCCCGCAACGTCTTGGACTGGCCGGTTCGGGTGTTGGTTGCGCACAACGCCACCCGTGAACGCGACGGCTCGCGCCACACATTCGGGCTGACCGTGCCGACGGATTGCCGGACTGCGATAGCGGCGTCAGCGTGGACGTTCGACCTCACCGAACGGGAGTACAAGAAACTGGCCCGCGCAACCTAGCAACGGGTCGAAACACAAAGAGAGGAAATAAGAATGGCAACAACAACTGAGATGATCGAGGCCACTGGCGTCGATGTCGTCACGGCGACGGACATGGCGGATGTCGACATCCCCGTGCTGGGCGGGATGCAACGCCAGGGTGATGTCTTGGTCCGGCCTGCCGCGGTGACGGCCACGAGTCCGGTGCCGGCGGCTGGAACGCCGGTGGTGCAAGGCGAGTCCGGCGGTAACACGCACGCCATCTACGCCGCGGACGGACCGGTGTTCTGCGACGTGCTGCCCGGTTCCGCCCGGGATTTGCGGGTGGCTTTGCTGTCGGTGCCGGAGGGGTCGACCGCGTATCTGGGGCATCCGGAGCACGGCTACAACGGGATCGCGCCGGGTAGTTACGAAATTCGTCGTCAGCGTGAGATGGCAGAAGAAATCCGGATGGTGCAGGACTGATGCACGCGATGGTGGGGGCGGCGGGGCAACTCGCCGCTTTCCCCGACTGCGTCATCCCGGGCTGCCCGAACCCTGTCGCCGCCGTGGGTGAGCCGTGCTGCGACTGCCGCACCGCGTTCGGGTCGATGCTGCGCCCGGGTGGCCGCCCGCTGACGGCTGCTGAGATCGCCGAGCGAGACCGGGGTGTGCGGGCCGCGTACGCGCTGCAGCGGGAGGTGGCCGGATGCTCACACTGACGGATCTGCCCGATCGGATCAAATACAAGATCGACACGAATGGCCCGATCCCAAGTGGCCCGCTGCGACCAGTTGAAGGCAGGTGCTGGCTGTTCGACTCCTGGCACAACTCCGCTGGGTATCCGTACATCCGCGTTGATGGCCGGGACCAGCCCGCGCATCGGGTCGTCTTCAAGATGATGACGGGCCAAGACATTGTTGGGCTCGATCTGGACCACGTTTGCCGAAATGTTGCCTGCGTCAGACCATCCCATCATGACGCGGTCACCCATACCGAGAACATGAAGCGGCTCGGCAAGGCTCAGACCAGTTGCCGCCGGGAGGGTCACGATTGGAGCGACCCGCGCAATGTGCGGACGCGCCCGAATGGTCGCCGGTACTGCGCCGAGTGTGACCGTATCAGTTTACGTCAGCGGTATTTGGCTAGAAAGGCTGCAGCACAGTGACTTTGCAACTTCTGGATATGTTTTGCGGAGCGGGCGGCTCAAGCACTGGTGCGATACAGGTGCCGGGTGTTGAGGTACGCGTGGCTACTAACCACTGGCAGTTGGCGATTGAGACTCACGGGGCGAACCATCGCCAGGCGGATCACATCTGCGCGGACATTTCGCAGATCAACCCGCGCCGATTCCCCCGGACAGATCTTCTCTGGGCAAGTCCCGAATGCACTTCGCACAGTGTTGCTCGCGGCAAGAAGCGTGTCGACGCGCAACCGGATCTGTTCGGCGAGGTCCTGCCGGACGCGGCGGCCGAACGATCGCGGGCAACCATGTGGGACGTTCCACGGTTCACCGAAGCCCACCACTATCAGGCGGTGATCGTCGAAAACGTCGTCGACGCCTGGCATTGGCAGCCGTTTCAGGCGTGGCTGATGGCGATGGACTCGCTGGGCTACGACCACCACGTGGTATTCCTGAACTCCATGCACGCCCAGGCGTTCGGCGCAGGCGCACCGCAGTCCCGGGACCGGATGTACGTGGTGTTCTGGCGCAAGGGCAACCCGCGTCCGGACTTCACACGAGTCACTTCGCCCGCGGCGGTGTGCCCGGAGTGTGGGCAGGTGCGGGCGCGGCAGGTGTTCAAGCGCGCCGACCGCGCGCCGTGGGGCCGCTACCGCCAGCAGTACGTCTACACCTGCCCGGTGCGGGGCTGCGTGACCGTCGTTGAGCCGCACTACCGTCCGGCCGCCGACATCATCGACTGGGCGCTGTTGGGCCAGCGGATCGGGGACCGGGCGAAGCCTCTTGCGGCGAAGACGTTGGCGCGTATCCAGGCGGGGATTGACCGGTATTGGGCTCCGCTGCTGGTGCCCGTTGAAGGGCGCGACGGCAAGCAGGCTGCGCCGGTTGATCAGCCGGTGCGCACGATGACGACGCGCAGCGAGACTGGGTTCCTTGTACCGACTGGCGGTACGTGGCGGGACCGCGCCACGGCCCTCGCTGATCCGGCGCCCACCCGCACAACACGGGAGAACGACGGCCTGGCGTTCATCGCCGAGTTGCGCGGCGGCGGCTCCAAGCACCGGCCGGTGTCCGACCCGCTGTGCACGGTAGTCGCCAACGGCAACCACCACGGCCTCGTCACGGCCTACTACGGCAACGGCACCACCCGGCCAACCAGCGACGCCCTGGCCACCGTCACCGCCACCGAGCGGCACGCGCTGCTGATGCGCAACAACAGCAGCAAGGGCGATGGGGCCGAGATGGTCACGCCCGCCAGCGAACCGGCCCGCACCGTCACCACCGCAGGCCACCAGTCGCTGCTGACCGCCGAACGGCCGACCATCGACCTCGACGACGTCCTGTTCCGGATGCTCGAGCCCCGCGAGATCGCCGCCGCGATGGACTTCCCCGGCACCTACCGCATCCTCGGCAACCGCCGCGAACAGGTCAGGCAGGCCGGGAACGCCGTAACGCCGCCAGCCGCGCGGGATCTCGTCGGCGTCGTCGCTGAATCGCTGGGAGTCACAGCATGACCAACCTCCACTTCGCCGCCGAACTCTTCCCGCAGCACACGAAGATGGTGGAGGAGCACGGCGACCCAATCACTCCACATCACCAATGAGTGACGACGTAGCAGACCGCGTCGACGTGATCGTCCAGGGATGTAGCGACAGCATATTTGCCCCAGAATCGTTGGCGGACATCAAATGCCGACTCTCTTTCATCGAGGCCAGCGAGTGCAACTGCGTTGAGGGGCCGCACGAGAACGCGCTACACGACTTGGTCTGCGACGATGTTCCGGTCTTGCTCAAGGTGGTTGACCAGCTCGCCGCCGAGCTGAAAAACACACGGGCGCAACTGGAACAACTACGGTCCGGAATGACGCGCGTCGAGCACTTCGCACGGATGCAGGCAATCAGTGACCGTGCGCGAACGGGACCGGCTCGCTCCACCTATCACAGCGAGGAATGGTACTGGCTGAACCTGCTCGCGCTGATTGAGAGAGCGGAGGCCGAAGGTGTCTGACGTCCGCGCGCGACTCGCCGAAGCACTGCGCAACCACTTCAAACTCCACCGCGCCGGCCGACCGGAGGAATGGGTCTGCGGCGGCTGCCACGCAGACTTCCACAACTTCCAATGCCACGAAGACCACGTGGCCGATGTGCTGCTGTCTCTGGAAGGTGTCGCCATCGTGGCACTACCGGAGCCCGACGACACCGGCAGCGGCCAGGGCGGTGAGTTCGACGCATGGTGGGGCCGATACCCCGATAACGATCCCCACCACGCACCGCGTTGGGCCGGCTACGACGTGTGGGCAGAGCACGGCAAGGTCCACACCAGCGCGATTCACGAACACACGCCCGACCAGGCCCGCGCTCTCGCCGCTGTGCTCTTGGCCGCTGCTGACGCTGCGAAAGCGGCGGGCGGTGAACACGACCCAGAGTGTGAGCACAGGGGCCGTTACGACCGCTTCGAGGGTGTCGAGTACTGCGCAGGCTGCGGGGCGGCGCAATCATGAGCGCGGAACCCTTGGTGACGGCGGGCTTAATGACAGACGTCCCGCCATGCATCTGCAGACGTGAGGTCGCCGCGTCGTGCGTTCATCACGGCCCGGCATGGATACGCATCTGCGAACGGCTGAGTGAGTTACGCGCTGCAGAGGCGGTGAAGCGGTGAGCTGCAAGCACTTCAGTTGCACCTGCCAGATCCAGGGCTGCGGCCTAACCCACCCCACGGACTGGACACCCGTCATGAAGGCCTCGATCAACGGTGTCGTTGTCGCCGGTGACGACCCCGCCGACTGCATCGCGCACTACCTACTCCGCCTTGGCTACCCAACCGACCGTCCTGAACACCTGCGCAAAGTTGCCGAGTCCATGGCGGCCAGGCGGCCGATCAACGCTGCAGAGGCGGTTACTGATGCCTGAGCGCCGCTACGTGTACCGCCTCGTTGTCGACCACTGGCCTACACCCGACGGCAAGCCGTTCGCCGACCAGCCGCTGAATTGGTGGGAAGTCATCGCGGCCTGCGCAAGCAGCAAGCACGCCGACCCCGACTGCGCCTGCCCCGCTTGGCTTCCCACCGACCTCGACAAATACCTACCCGGCCCCGCGAGCTTCGCCTACCCACCTCGCCACACCCGTTGCATCGGTGACGACGGCGAAACGCCCGACTACGCAACCGGATACCCCGGCGCACCGGGCTACGACGTCATCGCAGTGCCAATCGCGCCAACACGCCGATTCATGCAACGCAGCGGACCTGCCGCGATGGCCAAGCAGCTCCGTGAGTGGGGTTGCCGGGCACACGTCGAACGCGCGGAAGTGGGCGAGTGGGAAGTGGTGACGACCGATGCCTGAGCCGTACTACACCGACGAGCAGGTCCAACTGTTCCTGGGCGACTTTCGAGAGTTGCTTCCGAGTCTTGGCGCCATAGCCGATGTCATCGTGGCCGATCCGCCATATGGAGAGACCTCGCTAGCTTGGGACAAGTGGCCTGCCAACTGGCCCAATGCGGTGTCGCCGCACGGCAAGTCCATGTGGTGCTTCGGCTCCATGCGCATGTTTCTTCAGCGCGCCTCTGAGTTTGACGACTGGCGGCTGTCACAAGATTTGGTCTGGGAGAAGCACAATGGCAGCGGATTCCACGCCGATCGTTTCAAGCGGGTTCATGAGCACGCACTGCACTGGTACCGCAGCGACGTCCGTTGGTCGGACATTTATCACCGAGTACCGACAACGCCCGATGCCACCGCGCGAGCGGTTCGACGTAAGACGCGCCCGACACACACGGGAAATATTGATGGCTCCGCATATCAGTCATTTGACGGCGGTCCCCGCCTCATGCGCTCGGTCATCTTCGCGCGATCTATGCATGGCCGCGCGATCAACGAGACCGAGAAGCCTGTCGGTTTGCTTCAGCCACTGATCGAGTACGCCTGTCCCCCCAATGGACTTGTACTCGACCCCTTCGCGGGATCTGCATCAACACTCGTCGCGGCCCGAAATATTGGGCGGCGAGCGATAGGGGTTGAACTGCGTGAGGCGCAGTGCGAGGCCGCCGCGCGCCGCCTAGGTCAACAGTGCCTGGACTTTGAGGCTGGCGCATGAGCACCCGCGACGAGCAGAACGCCCGGTACCGGCAGGGGTTGTGCTGCGTGTGCGGGCTGGTGCCCTACAGCGCGGGGCGGGTGCGGTGCGACGACTGCCACCGGGCACATGTGACGCCGTATGAGCCGGGACTGACGAGACGTGAGGAGGCGCAACGTGGCGCGTGACCATGCCCGAATTCACCTTGATATCTGGGGAGACGACGACTGGCTCGACCTGCCGGCCGACGCCCAATGCCTGTACATGACGCTCTACACCAGCCCTGGACGCACGCTCTGCGGTGCGCACGAGTGGAGCCCCAGCAAACTCGCCCAACGCGCCGCCGACTGGACCGTGCCACGCATCGAAGCCGCCGCCGAAACCCTCTCCCAGCAACTGTTCCTCATCATCGACACTGACACCGATGAGTGCCTACTGCGGTCATGGATCAAACATGACGGCCTCTGGCGCACACCCAACATGGCCGTCTCTGTAGCCAACGCCAGAGCCAACCTGGCATCCCGAATCCTGCGCGGCGTGATCGTCTTCGAGGTGCTGAAACTACGCGCCGCCGAGCCGAAATCGACGTCCTGGGAACGTCCGGCAGTGCAGAGCATGCTCGGACAGAAGGCGATCGATCCGGCATCTCTGGAGCCCTTCAATGGTGCCCACAACCCCGACCCCAACGGTGGCCGTAACGGTGGGGTTAACCCTGCGTCTAACGGTGCCGCTAACCCTTACGGCCAGAACGGCGCTAAGGGTGGCTCCAAGGGTGGCCCTACTAACGCTTTTCTTACTAACGCTACCGCTACAAAAAGCGACGACGACGACTCGCAAGACGAGCCGCCGCTCCCCGCCGCCGAACCCGAATACATCGACAACGCAGCCAAACCCACCAAACAGCACCCATCCAGCGCCGCGAAAACCGTCGTCCGCCAGGAACTCGGCACCGACGCGCCCTACCCCCGGCAGACCATCGAACGGCTTGCCGTCCAAGTCGACAAACTGTTCCACGCCGACCACCCCGACGCCCTGATCCGCGAAGCCATCCGCGAATGGGACCGACGCGAGGACGCACGACTCCCAGAGTTCCTGCCCTCGGTCTACAGCGACTGCGTCAAACGCGCCCGGGCGCAGCCCGGAAACACCGGCCGCCCCGCAAACAAGCTCCGTGCGGTCGCCGAACTCGCCCAACGCGAACGGGCCCGAGAACAAGCCGCCATCGAAACCACCGAAACCCCGAAAGGCATCGCATGACCACCCCCGCCGACGCACTCGAAGTCATGACCATCGTCGCCGCATGCCACCACCGCACCGCCCCCCGCATGGACGACGAACAAGCCGCGCTCGCCACCGCGCGCGTCTGGGCAGACCTGTTCAGCGTCCACCACCTTGAGCTGCCAGACCTGATCGCGGCCGTCAAGAAACGCGCGCTCGGAGCCGCTGACGCCCCGGAGCCGGCCGAGATCATCGCGTTTGCCCGCGAGATCCGTCGCGACCGCACCGAGCGCGAATCAGAGGCTGCGCGGCGGGCCCGCGAAGACCAGCGCGACGCCGCCCTGGAAGCGCGCAACCGCGACCGCATGGCCGCGATCACGGGCGGCTTCGCCGCCATGAAGGCAGTCGACCATGAGTGACCGCCTCGACATCGCGTGCGCGGATCAGCCGCGCGAATCCGACCCCTGCGCGATCCGCGACGGATCCACCGCCGCCCCGGACGGCAACTGCGTCACATGCGGCAAGCACACCGGACCAGCCGCGTCGGCACCGTTCGGATATCCGACGAGTGAGCTGGAAACCCCGGCGCCGGATCGTGAGCCGAAGATCGCCGAAGCCGTCGCCCGGCTCCACGTCCTCAACTCCCAGCTCGAGGTGTTCCACGGCGTACGCCGGATCGCGGAGAACCAGGCGCTGCTGTCGTCGGCCGCGGTGAAGCAGATCCGGGCGCTGTACACGGCGTTCGACGAGAAACACCCCACACCGGCACAGGAAGGCGGCCAGCAGTGAAGGTTCGGCAGTGGTTGGCGTGGAAGCTGGTGCAGATCGCGCACCGGTTGCACGCCGCCGAGTACCAGGAGACCGTGCAGATCACGTCCGACGGACGTCACGTGTGCACCATCAGCGTCATCGGTGATCAGTACGGCTGCGGCATCACCAGCATGGCGGGCATCCCCTGGAATCTGGACGGCGGCGCTGTGAAGACGGCCCAGGTTCACGGCTTGGAGTTCACGTGGAGCGTCGACGCGTGACCGCGCCGAACCCGGATCCGTGCGTCTGCGACGACCTGCTGATCGCCGACGGCCAAGTCATCGGCACGTACCAGCATGAGCATGCTGAGTTTGAGCCGTACGCGTGCGCGGACTGCGACTGCGAAGGTTTCCGGCCCGCCGGGAGCGAGCCAGAGGCCGCCGGAAACCGGCCCCATTCGCCCGGAGACGAACTTTCAGGGGCGCCCGAGGGTGACAGGCCGCACCTAGTCATTCCGGCCCAACTCGACCTCCAAGCGAAGTACGTCCAAGAAACCGCCCAACACCTCGACCAAACCATCACCCAAATCCGCGGAACCTTCACCGACCCCGACGACCCCCTAGCCGTCTGCGCACTCGCCGACATGCTCGAAGCATCCTGGCCCGGAAACGCAGACTCCTGGGTCGCACTCGTCCTCGCCACACGCCGCCTCATCGACGCCACCAACCACGGCCGCGGACGCGGAATCCGCGACACCATCCGCCGAAAGATCCAACGATGAGCGCCGAAACCCTGCAAGCGATCGAATCAGCGATCCGCGCCCACATTGCCGACGCCAACGGCGACGTCGCCGCACTCACCGACTGGTTCGTCTCATACGGCGTGATGACCCAATGCGAAGACACACCGAACGGAATCTCCTACGTCACCGGATACGCAACCTCTGACGCTTCACCGCAGGGCGCGCTGGGTGTCGCAACTCTTGGAATCCGCTATCTGACAGACGATCTGGCGGGTCCGACGGAATGACCGACCACACGATCCGCTGCCGGGACCGCCGCTACTGCGGCGGCGCCCTGTTCACCGTCACCGCGGCCGACCAGGAAGCCGCACACATGGCCGCACGCAACCAAGGCTGGCTCATCCACACCGCCAACGACCAAACCACCTGCCCAGCATGCCAAGCCGGCACCCACCCCAGGAGGAACCCGTGACTGAAGATCACACGTCCACACGCAGATCATCCTGGGGACTTGACGCCAATGAACCCAAAGAGAATTGGCGTGATCTGGCGCTCTGCCGACAAGTTGACCCCGAAATTTTCTTCCCCGACAAAGGTGGGTCAACCAAAGAAGCCAAACGGGTCTGCGCGAACTGCGAGGTCCGCGAAGAATGCCTGACCGACGCACTCTCCCACGATGACCGATTCGGAGTCAGAGCCGGGCTGTCCGTATGCGAACGCCGGAAACTCAACATCGGCCGACCCCGCCGCCCGCAACGAACCGAACACATACCCCTGAAACCGCCAACCCAGCACCCCCAATGCGGCACCGAAGCGGGGCAGAAAAAACACTCCCGCGAAGGTGAAAACTCCTGCGACGCATGCAAACAAGCAGGCAGCGACGCACGCCGCAACCGACTCGAAACCCGAGCAACCGCATGACCGAAAGCCGCCACCGGTGCCTCGCCGGCCGCGCGTGCCGCAGCCAAGCCGTCGAGGAAGTCGAAGGAAAGAACGTCGAACTTCCAGCCATCACCGAGAAACCCGACACCCTCTGCGACTCCTGCCGACGCAACGTACACACCGTTATCACAGAATCACTGACAGTCTGGGACTCATTGCACAACGCACTCGGCGATCGCGCCATGCGCGGCAGCAGTGAACGCATCTCCGGAACCAAAACTCCACCCATTCCCATTGACGTCGAGGTCGACGCAGCGAAAGACGCGCTGGCGGAATGGCTCATCGCGGCCGCAGCCCGCGTATCTGAATACCTCAACACCGACACCCCCCAACCCAAGTCCCGCATTGACCGCGAACAACGACGAATCGTCCAAGCGTGCACCCGGCTCGTCGAACCCAACATCGACCGCCTGCTCCAAGCACCAGCAGAAACCGTCACCGTATGGCGCAAGACCGGAGAATCCACCACCTACGTCGACAAAACCGGAATCGACATAGCACTAGAGATCGTCCGATGCCACCGCGTCGCCCATGCCATCCTCGGGGACCAGAACACCCACCAATCAGTGCAACTAGCCTGCCCGAACTGCCACACACGCCGCTGCAGCAGAACCGTTACCCACCGGAAGAACGGCGGAGTAGACGACTTCGTTGCCTGCGCCGAATGTAAAAGCAGTTGGACGTTCGAGATCTACCAATTCCGATGCCGCCGCGACGCCGAAGACATGGAGGCCACACACATGGACGCCGAGAAACTCAAACAGTTCGAAACCACGATCGAAGACGAACGCACAAAACGCACATGGGCGGAATGGTTGCTCGCAGAGATGACGTGGAAGTTCACCCTCGCACTCGACTGCCCCAACGTATCCGCAGCAGACTTCGCCAACGCCGTACTAGAACACACCAAAACGTCTGTGTAGCAAGATAAAATGACAAATATGCAACGACGCGAGCAACGCGAACGCCACCACGTGCTCTACCGGTTCTTCAACGTGGACGGCGAACTGCTGTACATCGGAATCACCCGAAACCCAAGCTCCCGCTTCAAATCACACCAGCATGAAAAGTCCTGGTTCTCCGAAGTCACCAGCTCCACCATGGAACACTTCACCTCCCGGCAAGAACTCATGGATGCCGAACTGTCCGCGATCCGCCGTGAATCGCCGAAGTACAACATCGCCGGCACCTGGCAACCCCAGCCGCCGCCCAAATCCGAAATCAGGCTGCGCCAAGCGCGCGCCCAAGCGCAATCCGTCTTCGGCCGCGATGCCAACCACTTCCAAAGCCCCGACAGCATCGCCGACGACGACCCGCCACCAGAATTCTCCCACCAACACTACCCATGCCTAAAATGCCGCCGCTTCTTCGTCTACCGAGAAGTCGACGCCGAAGGAATCCCAACCACCGACACCCTGCGCTGCTTCTACTGCGAAACAGAATGGTCCGACGACGAATGGACCAACGCCGTCATCGAACTGCTCAACAACAGGGTCACCGGACCATGAATCGGGAAGATAAACTCAGCAAACTAGTTGCCCTGCTCTGGGAAGCCACACCCGAGACAGTCCGATCACAACTCCTACCGGCCATTCATCAACTCGGCGCGACCTGGGCGATACCTGACAGCGAAGCCCCCCCGAACTGGATGACGACGGTCGAAGTCGCACTCGAGTTCAAGCTGTCGCCAGCGTCAATACGGTCCAACTGGCCACGCCAGTACGGCGTGCGCCCCACCAACGATCGTTGGCTAATCGAAGACATCGAACTCGTCCGCCTCAAGCGGAGACTCAAAGGGCAAGTCGCATGACGCCCCACGTCTCGACAAGCTGACCGTCCGCTCAATTATCGGTAGGAGGAAACATGCCTGACTTCCACGGCACGACGGGCCGCGATGATCTCGTGGGCGGCGGCGATGCCACCCAATTCAGCACCACCGTCGAGGGTGTAACCCTTTGCTCGGTACAGCCTTTCACTGACGACGAGAAGGAAGCACTCGGCGCTTATTTCCGGCTGCTACGGAAAACGCGCGACCGCGAGCGTGGCGTTGTCGACCTCGACTGCGACCCAACATAAGAACCGCTGATCGGCGTAAGGGTAGACACGTCGGGAGCAATAATGCCGATTCTGCGGCGAAATTTGTAGTACCCTGAATAACCAGTTGGAACCGCTATGCCCAGACCCGGGCAAAGCGGCTTTTTTGTGCCCGCAGGAGGCCAACATGCCTGCACTCCCACGCCTATTCGCCTACGCCCGCGAACACCAGAACCAAGCCCGCAACGCCGGCGACGAACTCCGCGCCGAACTGTGGAACGCGATCCTCGACAAACTCATCGACCGCAACACACTGGCCAAGCTGATGAAGGGGAACCGCTGATGGCCGCAGGAGTAGACACCAGCCCCGGCGTAGGCGCATCCGCATCGCTGAACGCGTATTGGACCACGGGGCCAGGCCGCGCCAAGTGGGCCGACAGTCCGAAGCCCTGGACCACGCTGTACAACCTGCTGCGCCAGTACATGAGCGAAGCCAAAGCCAAAGGACTCGCAACCGAATACTTCGTCCGCGTATTCGGCCACGGCCCAACAGCCAAACACTAGGGGGAACACCATGATCGCCATCGCCGTCATCCTGCTCATCTTCGGCTACGTCTTCGCCATCGCACCCCTCGTCACCCTCGGCTGGATCCTGCTGTTCATCGGCGCAGTGCTACTCGCACTCGGCGCCACCGGACGCCCCGTCCTCGGCCGCCGCTACTGGTACTGATGCCCCCAGCTTGGTCCGGGCCAAGGACCGCAAGCAGCAAGATCACCGGCACCAGAGCATGGCGCAAACTACGCGTCGAAGTCCTCAAGCGAGACCACAACCGCTGCCAAGTCCGCGGCCCTAACTGCATCGGCCACGCCGACGAGGTCGACCACGACCACAACGTCGCGGCCGGTGGCGCCAAGCTCGACCCACGCAATGCCCGCGCCATCTGCGAGCCCTGCCACCGCGACAAGACCCGCGGCGAGAGCACACGCGGACAGAGCGCCTGGAAACGCCAGCCTGAGTCGCACCCGGCCCGCCTGCACCACACCTGACCGGGATACCCCCGGCGGTACACCGCATACCCCCCATGGCATCCACCCCTCCCAGGCGGCAAGGGCGGACGCCGTGGGGTTCTGTGGCTCGGGCTGAGCCTGGGTCTGGCGATTCGGGCACCTTCGTGATCACCTCTGACGAGCCGATATGGCGCTGGGAGGAAAGCCGATATGGCTGCTACACAACGCATTTGCGGGTTCTGTTCGACACCGCTTCCTGATGAGGCCGATATTCGCCGCAGGTACTGCAACGACACCTGCAAGGCAGCGAACTGTTCTGCTGCTGCTCGCCTGGATGGCCGCTTCGAGAAGTGGACTCAGGCAACTGCAGAACGCAAGCGCCAGCCGATGAGAGTCGGCCGATGCGTTGTCTGCGACGACGAGTTCACGTCGAAGTATTCCGGCCGCCGCTACTGCTCGAATCGCTGCGGCGCGAAGGCGTCGTACGAATCGCGGCGGGAGACGGCCGAGTTTTGGGCAGCTCATGCTGAGCACGGGCGTCGTCGGCGCGCGCGGAAGAAGACGGCAGTGGTGGAGAAGTTCACGGCGGCCGAGATTTTCCTGCGAGACAGCTACCGGTGCCACATCTGCCGTAAGAAGTGCCGGGCGTCTGAAGTGGTGCCGAACCCGTTGGCACCGACGATCGACCACCTGATTCCGCTGTCGCGCGGAGGGGAGCACACCCGCGCGAATGTGGCCACGGCGTGCTTTCGGTGCAACTCGGTCAAAGGTGCCCGCGGCGGCGGCGAGCAATTGGCGGTGATCTGATGGCGGGACGTGGACCAGCCCCTACCGAGGCGGGCCGCCTGGCCGGTCATGGTGCTGCGAAGGCGCGCGAGTCCGGCACGGAGAAGATCGATGCCAAGGTCGCGAAGCAGCCACCGCTGCCGTCGTTCACGGTGACGTGGGTTGACGAGGACGGCGTGACGAGGTCGGCGAAGTTTCGGTGGCCGGCGCAGACGCGGTCTTGGTGGAAGATGTGGTCGGAGTCGGAGCTGTCGAAGAAGTTCACGGCGAACGACTGGTCGGAGTTGCTGGACACAGCGCGGCTGCACGCGGCGTATTGGTCCGGTGATCTAAAGGTGGCTTCGGAGTTGCGGTTGCGTACCGCGAAGTTCGGTGCGACTCCGGAGGATCGGGCCAGGTTGGGAATCCAGTTCACGTTCGCCGACCCGGCAGCCAATTCGAAGCCAACTCCCCCCCATGCGACCGGTTCTCGTGCCCGCCGCGGCCCGCTGCGGGCAGTTCCAGATTCGGCGTAGATGCCGTGGAAACCGTCGGTACCCGGGGAGGTGCCGACACTCGGTTACTACGTCCTTGACTGGATCACTGAGAATCTAGCCGCGCCCGGCCGCGACGAGTACGAGCCGTTCGTGCCGTATACCGAGCAGGAAGACTTCATCCTCCGCTGGTACGAGATCGACCCGGAGACAGGCCGGTTCAAGCACCACCGCGGGCTACTCGGGCGGCCGCGTGGCTGGGGCAAGTCCCCGCTGCTCGGGGCGCTCGCGTTGGCGGAAGGGCTCGCTGATGTGGTTCCGGCGGGCTGGGATGCCGATGGGCAGCCTGTTGGTCGGCCGTGGCGGTCGATCAAGACTCCGCTGATTCATATCGCCGCGGTGTCGGAGGAACAGACGGCCAACACGTGGCAGCCGCTGCTTGAGATGGTCCGTAACGGTCCCGCGGTCGACAATTACCCGGGGCTTCGGCCGATGGATTCGGTTGTGTTCTTGCCTCGCGGTGAGATCAAGCAGATCACGACGTCGGCGCGCACCACCAAGGGAGCGCCGATCATCTTCGCGACGCTGGACCAGACCGAGGAATGGGTGCCGTCGAACAACGGTCCCAGGTTGGCGCAGGCGATCCGGACGAACGCGGCGAAGAACGGTGGCCGGACGCTTGAGTCGCCGAACGCGTTCATCCCGGGGCAGAATTCGGTCGCTGAGGCCAGCGCGGCCTATGCCGCCGACATTCGCGATGGGCGCGCCCGAAACCCCGGTCTGCTGTACGACCATCGGGAAGCGCCGGCGGACACCGACATGTGGGATGTCGAGTCGCTAACGTGGGGACTGCGTGTCGCCTACGGCGATTCATCTGCACACCCTGACGGTTGCGTGATTCACGACCCGCCATGCCCTCCTGGGCATTCGGAGCTGGATCCGCTCATCGATCAGGTGTATGACCCGGCGTCGGATGTGCAGCAGCTCCGCGCGGACTTGCTGAATCAGATCACCCACGCCTCCGATTCCTGGGTGTCCGCACCGGAGTGGGGGGCGTGTTTCGACGGCGAGGCGATCGTCGCCGACAAGGACGTCATCGTTCTTGGGTTCGACGGTTCCCGCGG
Organism: Mycobacterium sp. TY814; assembly: GCF_030755175.1. NCBI lineage: Bacteria > Bacillati > Actinomycetota > Actinomycetes > Mycobacteriales > Mycobacteriaceae > Mycobacterium > Mycobacterium sp. TY814. The sequence goes on along the minus strand of NZ_JAUFRY010000001.1, from coordinate 1,329,384 downwards.
CCGAACGAAGGGCAAAGCGGACGCGACTGCGCTGATCGGTTGCCGGGTCCGAGATGGGCACTTGTTCGAGATCGGCGATCGGTCGGTGTGGGAGCCTCCGCGCGCGGAGATGTCGCGGCGCGATCGCGTGAAGACGGGCGATCAGAGCAGCTGGCAGCCGCCGGTGGCTGAGGTTGACGCGGTGATCCGTATGGCGTTCAGAAAGTACACCGTTGTCGGCTTCTACGCGGATCCGTCTGGTTGGGCTGAGCATGTGGCGAAGTGGGAAGCGGCGTTCGGCGACAAGCTGCACCAGAAGGTGCGCGCGTCAGGGCAGTCGAAGATCGCGGCCTGGCCGCGCGGTAAGGGCGTCAACGCGGTTGAGGCGGTCAAGTCGCTGCATGCTGCGATTGAGCACGGAGAATGCACCCACGATGGGTCTTCGGCACTCACCAGGCACGTACTGAACGCGCGCCGGCGCCAGGTACGGACCGGCTACCTGCTTTACAAGGCGTACCCGGACTCGCCAGACAAGATCGACGCCGCGTACGCGGCTGTCATGGCATGGCAGGCGCGCCTGGACGCAGTCGCTGCCGGTATCGGCAACAGGCGCAAGAAACGTGTGATCACCCGAATCAGATAAGGGGAGGTGGAACGACTTTGACCGCTCCTGCCCCTGTGACTGACCTTGAACCCGAGGAATGGTTTAACCGGATCAACGCGATGTTCACGGCGCCGACGCGGCCGGTGTGGCGGGATCGGATGCCGCGGCCGGCGACGGTGCACAGCCTTGAGGGGCCGGGTCACATTGCCCGGTACTGCACCCCGCGGGACCGATATTTGGACACGTTGTGGTCGTACAAGGTTGGTGATCCGCCGCTGCCGCAGCTCGATCCGGAGTATCACGATGTGTTCCGCGGTGTGTTGCGGAAGGCGCGGTCGAATTATGCGCCGATGTGTATTGCGCCGATGTTGGATCGTCTTGAGTTGCAGTCGGTTTCGACGTTGGTGGATTCGGACACTGATGGCGATGACATGGCCGCCGACATCATGGATGAGACTGGGTTCGCTGCGGTTCTCAAGGACATTTACGCTTTCGAGTTCGCGATGGGCGAGTCGTATGCGATGGTCGTTCCGGGTGTTGAGGGTGGGCCGACGTTGTCGAATGGGCGTCCGGTGCCGTCGATTCATGCGATTGATCCGCGGCGGTGCATCGGGATCCCGGACTGGCAGAACCCCGTTCGGCTGCGTGCTGCTGTGGTGCATCAGTTCGACCCGATCACGCAGGAGAACGTTGCGTTTCTGTTCTTGCCGGGTGAGAAGTGGACGCTGCGCTATCAGGGCGGTATGGGGTTGTGGCAGGCCGACGCAGAGCCGGAGCCGATCGAAGGTCTTGATGCGCTCGGCGGGATTCCGATTGTGCGGTTCGAAAACCTCGACGGGCTGGGCGAATACGAGCCTCACCTGGATCTGTTGGACCGGATCATCGACACGACGCTGCAGCGGATCATCGGGTTCTGGTATCAGGCGTTGCGGCAGCGCGCGCTCGAGGGCGACGAAGACGAAGACGATCAAGACAGCCCCGAATCATCTGAGCCTGTCGACTGGAACAAGATTTTCCGGGCGGGCCCGGGCGCGATGTGGCGCATACCGGCTGGGTTCAAGATCTGGGAGTCGCAGCAGACGGATTTCGGCGGAATACTCAAGGGCAAGCGGGATGATGTTGAGGAATTCGCCGCACTGACCAGCACGCCGCTGCACCTGATCACGCCGGACGCGGCGAATGGTTCCGCACAGGGAGCCGGCCTGATCCGGGAATCGTTGACGTCGAAGGTCCGTGACCGGCGGACCCGTTCGGCGCCGTCGCTGAAGCTGTTGTGGCGTATCGCGTTCGCGTTGGCCGGCGCACAGGACCGGGGCCGGAAGATGCGGCTGCATTGGGGTCCGATTGAGTTCCGGACGCTGGCTGAGATGGGGTCGGCGTCGTCGCAGGCGATGGGCACACTGTCCCTTGAGGATCGGTGCGAGCGGATCTGGAACATGTCTCCGGATGAGACTGCGCGCAATGTGCAGCGGCTGATGGCTGATCAACTGGCTGGGCTGCCGTCGGCGCCGACGTCGTCGCAGTCGGCGGCACCGGCTGCTGCGCCTGCTGCTGCGCCTTCGGCGGCGCCTGGTGTCTCGGCGGCGGCGAATGACAGCGCCAGCCAAACCCAGTAGTTACGCGGAGGCGCTGGCGGCCGCTGAGGCTGTCCAGGCAGCGCGTAGCGCCCCGCCTGATCCCGCCGCGGCGGTGGCGGCAATGTCGGAGCAGATCATCACGGCCAGGGATAGTGCGGCTGCTTGGGCGAAGGCGGCGATCGGCCAGTTGTGGTTGTCGGTGAACCCGTACGACGACGCGCAGGTCCGCGAGTTCACGGTGAAGGCGGCGGGGCTGTTGTCGTCGGCGCAGACTGCCGCAACACGGGTGGCTGCGGCGGGGCAGAGCCAGCAGCTCGCCGCGCTGGGGATCCGGATCACCGGGACACCGTCGAACCCTGTTGATGTGCGCGCGCCCGGTGCGTCGCTCCGGAAGGGTCAGTTGCAGTTACACCGACACGCGGTGACGGTCGATTACGCGGCTGTCGATGGCGTGAAGGTGTCGGCGGCCGATATGACCACCGAAAGTGTGCTGCAGCGCCCGGCCGCGCTGTTCCGGTATGTGCAGTCGCAGGACGGCCTGGACGCCGCGCAGCAGGCCAGCCAGCGACTCGACAGCCTGATCGACGACAACCTGATGCTGGCGCAGCGGTTGGCGCAACAGCAGGTGCTCGCGCAGGCGGTGAACCTGGACGGCGGCGGGCAGCGCGGCCGTAACCGCGTGAAGATCACCGGGTACCGGCGGGTTATCCATCCGGAACTGTCGCGCGGCGGGACGTGTGGCATGTGCATCGCGGCGTCTGACCGGATCTACAAGATCGCCGAACTGATGCCGATCCACGCGCACTGCAAGTGCACGATCGCGGCGGTAACCGAGGACTACGATCCGGCCGATGATCTGAACGCAGTCGATCTGAATGCCTTGTACAAGGACGCGGGCGGTACATCGGTGGCGCATCTCAAGCGCACCCGCTATCAGGTCGACGAGCACGGCGAGCTGGGGCCGGTGTTGGTGCCGCAGAAGAAGTACCGGCCACGAACTGCGCAGTCGGTGAAGAAAGCCGGCGGCACCGGTATCGATCCGGGTGCGAAGCCTGAGTCGAAGGCGGACATAGCGGCCCGGCACCTGCCGCTGCTGAAGAAAAGCCTGGAAGACCTGCGCGCACGCGGTCTGGCTGAGGATTCTCCGCAGGTCACATACCACCTGGCGCAGATCGCGAAGTTCGAAGCCGAACTCGCCAAGTAAAGAACTTCCGCCGATTCCGGCGGGACGCCCGTTATGGGCGAAACACCACCCGATATGGGGAGTTGCATTGTCCACGTTACCTTTTCACCTAACCTCCGGCCTCGGCCTGGCGCAGCCCGTTATGGGTGCACGGACAGGGGGGCGGCGATGAACGGCGAAGGCCAGCAGCAGGCAGCCCAAGACGGCGGCGCCCAGCAGGGCGGCGAGCAGCAGGGCGGCCAAGGGCAGCAATTCGGGGCGCCCGATAAGGGGTTCCCGGAGAACACGCCCGTCGCTGACATGAACCCGGAGCAGCGCGCGAACTACTACAAGCACCAGAATCGTCAAACGGACAACAAGCTGGCAGCGTTCAAAGGTGTTACACCAGAACAGGTTGCGCAGCTTCAGCAGGAGAACGAAAACCTGCGGAACGAAAAGTTGTCATCTGACGAGAAGGCGCTGAACGCGGCGACGAAGAAGGCCGCGGAGGAAGCTCGCGCGGCGGCCGACGCTGAGTGGCGGCCGAAGTACCAGGCTGCTGAGCTGAAGGGCTTGGCGGGCCAGGTGCTCAAGGGTGAGCAACTGAAGTCGTTCATGGCGGTTACGGACCCCGCCAAGTTCGCCGACGAGAACGGCGTGATCGACGAAGACAAGGTGATGGGCCACCTGACAGCCATTTTCGGCACGGGTGGACAGGACCAGCAGCAGGGCCACAACAACGGGCACCAGCAGCGGTCGTGGGGACAGCACAGCGGCGGGACAGGTGTTCCCGCTCGACCCGGCGATGCCGGCAAGGCCGCGGCGGAAAAACGCTTCGGCAAAACCAAAACCCCGTAAGAAAGGACGCACGCTATGTCGACCGACATTTCGTTGCAGACGACGACCTATCAGGTCGGCAACAAGCAGTGGCTCCTGCAAGAGCCCGACGTCAAGCTCAACGTGACCCTGGACATCTCGAAGTTCACGTCGGGCACCCACTACCCGAACGGGTTCATCCCGTCGGGCACCGTCCTGGGCAAGGTCACCGCGACCGGACTGTTCGGCCCGTACGACGCGGCGGCCAGCGACGGCCGGCAGACCGCCTATGGCCTGACCTACGCCGATGTGCGCGCGGTGCGGCAGAACGGTTCGACCGCAGCGAAGGTCGGCACCGGAGCCGTCGTGAACGACGCGATCGTGTCGGTGGGCAAGCTGCCCTTCGCGACCGGCACCGGCATCACCGGTGCGCTCGACGGAACGTCGAACACGGGCACCGTCACCGCTTCAGCCAGCCTCACCGCCGCGAAGGCGGCTGTGAACCAGATCCGTTGGGAGGCGTAACAAATGGCTCTTTTCCTGGACGGCCCTTTGCCGTTGGAAGACACCATCACGTTCACACAGCAGGTGCCGTTGCCGTCGAACAACATGTTCACGCAGATGTTCCCGACGCGGAACTACGACACCGACGAGATCGACTTCGCGACGATCACCAAGACCAACCGGGCTGCGAAGTTCCGGAACTGGGATGGTTCGTTCTGGGTCGCTCCGCGTGACACCGGCGCCGAGAAGCGCGTGCGGATGCTCCCGCTCGGCGGCCAGTTAAGCGTGGGCGAGTACGAGCGCCGGCAGAAGGAAATGGCCCGCTACGGCGGCACCATTCAGAACATCCTGGTCGACGCGATCTACGACGACCTGACAAACCTGACCCGGTACGCCCAAAACCGTGTCGAGCTGGCGTGGGGTGACGTTCTCACCGACGGTGTGCTGACCATCAACGAGAACGGTGTGCAGCAGCAGGTCGACTACGGCATCGCGGGCGGCCAACTGGTCACCGCGGGCACTCTGTGGTCCAACCACAGCGCGTCGACGCCGCTGACTGACCTGATCACGTGGACCGGCGTGTACGCGGCCGTCAACGGGATGCCGCAGGGCCAGTTCAAGACGTCGCTGGCGGTCGTTCAGCATCTGATGCAGAACACCCAGTTGATCAACGCGATCAAGGGCGCCAACACCGGTGTGACGTGGGTGTCGATCGCGGAGATCAACGCGTTCCTGGCCGGCTTCGGTATCCCGCCGTTCGTCGTGCCGACCGACGGTCAGCCCGGCGGCTCGATCTACAACTCGAGCTTCGACGTCGACGGTGCCACCACGGCTGCGTTCCCCGCGAACAAGCTGCTGTTCCTCCCGTCGGATCTGTCCACGCTCGGCTTCACCGCATGGGGCGTCCCGACGACGTCGATGGAGTTGAACGCCAACAACGTTCAGGTTCAGTCGGCGCAGGGGATCATCGGCATCCTGGTCCGCGAGGAGCAGCCGCCGTTCCGCAAGACCACGTTCGTCGACGGCGTTGTGCTGCCGGTGCTCGCGGACCCCCGCAAGATCCTCGTCGCAACAGTCGCATAAGGAGAAGCTGAAATGGCAACCAATCAAAGCGATTTCGCGGTGTACGTGACCGACAAGAAGGGCAAGCAGCACTGCCTGCTGCCCGGTGACGAGATCCCGTCGTGGGCGGGCAAGCAGATCACCAACCCGTATGTTCTCGGCGTCGACCCCGACGCGGAGGACGACGAGCCGGGCACCGACGGGCCGCCGCCGCAGTCCGGGCGCGGTTCCAGCCGCGACGCGTGGGCGGCCTACGCCGAATCCCACGAAGTCGACGTGGAAGGCAAGGACCGCGACGAGATCATCGCGGCCTGCCAGGAAGCCGGTGTCCCGGTCGAATGACCGACCCCACCGGCGGCAAGTTCGCCACCCAGGATGATGTCACCAGCCGGTTCGAAGGCGATTTCCCTTCGAACCGGCTGGCCTGGGTAGTGAAGCGGATCATCGACGTCGAAGACGAACTGATGTTCCAGGTGCCGTCGCTGCGCAAGGACGCCGCGGCCATCGACGCCGAGTCCGAAGCCGCCGGCGACCCCGATCGGCGGCAACGGGTAGTGCGGCTGGTCGCCGATAAGGTGCTCGACCTGTACCGCCACCCCGACGGCGCGAATCAGTTGACGCGCACCATGCCCGATATCACGGTCAGCCGCACCTTCGGGGCAGATCCGACGCGCGGACGCGTGCAGTTCACCTCCGACGAGCTGGACCGCGTGCGGCTGCACACCCGCCGAACAAAGTTCGGCACCATCACAATTCAACCTCCGCCCTACAGCATCCGCCCATGATTCCCGCCGACGAGATGACCGGCGACGCAAGGTCACTCGTCGCGGAACTGCTCGAGCTGCGCGGCCAGCCGATCGCGCTGACACCGGTCGCCGCCGGGGCCGGGGCTGAGGGGCGGGGTAGGGATTACGCGCCCGCGGCTCCACGTCCGGCGCAGGTGTTCGCGAAGTTCAAGACCAGCGGACTGGACGGTGCTGAGCATTCTCAGACCGATCGCGGCACGTCGCGGAAGTTTCAGTTCGACATGATCGGCGCCTACGACGCGGTGATCGGTGAGGGTGACACGTGGGAGGACGACGCTGCCAGCTACGAAGTGCAGGTTGTCGACCGCACCCAGCCCTACCAGGTGAAGGCGACGGTGACGGCATGGCTGAAGGTGGCGGGGCACAGCTTTGGCTAAGTCCTTCGGCCGCCTGACGGAGTTGAATCGCGGCCTGATCAAGTTGCGCGGCAACGTGTCCGAGTTGAAGGACGACTACGAACGGACCATCAACACAGTCATGGGTTTGACGGCGGTCGACGGCACCGCCTACATGAAGCAACACGCCCGCTGGCGTGACGACACCGGTAACCGCAAGGACCGGATTCCCGGGGCGGCCCGGGCTGGGCTGAAGACGGTTCCGGAGCTGAAGGGCTCCCACAAAACAATCTGGTTCCTGCACGGCGTCGATTACGGGATCTGGTTGGAGATCAAGAACAACGGCAAGTGGCAGATCATCATGCCGGCCGTCGCGGAGATGGGTAAGCGGATGATGAAGAACCTCCGCGGCTCGCTGTCGCAGGTTCGGAAGAACGCCGGATAGATGGCGCGCGACGCGGTTTGGACGCTGCTGAACGCCGACGCCCGACTCGCGGAGTTGGGCGGGGCCGGGTTCATGGTGATCGAGCAGTACGCCACTGATCAGCGGCCGGATGCGGCGGCGTTCATCGTGATCTGCTGGCGGCACACCGATTTCAGCGAGGAAATTCAGGCGAACGCCGAGCGGCACTTCGAGTTGTATGTGCATATCCCGGTGAAGGTGTCGACGCGGTTCGGGCGGATCGACGACATGATCGACCGCTGCGACGAACTGTTCAGGTCCGTCGAAGACTCCACGGATCCCGTTGTCGGTGAGGACGGCTGGCAACTGGACTACGTCGGGTTCGAGGGCCGCGGCCTGGATTTCGAGGACGAGGGCTACCAGACGATCTGTAAGTCGGCGTCGTATATGGCGTTGGCCAGCAAGGTAATTGCACCCTGACGCGGGTGCGGAACCATCAGGAAGGGACAACGGTAATGGCAGCAGGAACCCCCCGCAGCGGCGGCAGCACTCCGCCGATCGAGTCGCCCGAGGGCGCGGCGCCGGCGGTGTCGGAAGACGAGAAGGTCGCAGCGCAGGCGCAGGCCGCCGAGCAGAAGGCCGAGCCCGGCGACCCCAGTGAGCGGTTCGTGCAGTACGTGGTTCCTTTGCGCGCCGCGCAGCAGGTGGTGTCGCGGCCGAGCGGCTTCCAGGGCGACGGCAGCCCCGCTTCCCGGGTGGGTGTGGCGTCGGCGGAGACCACCATCACCCCGCAGCACTGGAACGCCGTCGGTATCCCCGCGAGTGAGCCGCTGGTGTGGAACTTCGACAACAACTGGCGGATCCCGGTGTCGCGGCTGTCGGAGCTGCAGTTGAACTACCTGCTCAAGGACGACCGCAAGTACAACGGTGTGCGGTTCGAGCTGGTCGACGGCGCCGGCAACAAAGTCGACCAGTAGCCCCGTGCAGCCGCAGCCCAACAGCCCCGAGGACGTCGTTGATGTCCGCTGCCAGGGCGGGCTGCATTTCAAGGTGGTCGACGGCGACACCGTCGAAGTGAAGTGCAGGCATTGCAGCGATAAGGATTCCGTTGTCCTGCACCGCTATTCGCTGCCGGATTTCACCCCGCAGAAAACGATCAGGTTGAAAGAACTCAGAGGCCGTGGAGCCCGTTCCCCCCGAAAGGAAACCCCTTAAATGGTTGCATCACTTGGGAACCCGGACACCAAGCCTTACGGTCTTCACCGGCTGTGGATCTGCGGTTACACCGACACCGACGGCACGATCCTGGCCGAGACGGCCTACCGGTTGCCGCTGGCGCGCACGCTGGCGTTCACCGAGAACGAGGACAACGACACCCTCGACGGCGACGACAAGGCGTCCGTCGCGATTCAGGGCAAGGGCGCCACGGTGTCCGGCACGCTCGAGGGCGGCGGCCTTGACCTGACGACGCTGGCGATCATCACCGGCGCGCAGCTCATCGAGTCGGGTGTCGGGCCGACGCTGAAGCGGACGCTGCGTAAGCGCGGCTCCGACCAGCGGCCGTACTGGCGGGTCGAGGGTCAGGTCATATCCAACGGCGGCGGCGACAACGTCATCCGCATCTTCCGCTGCAAGGCCAACGGCAAGATCGCGCTCGACTCGAAGTACGGCGCGTTCATGATCCCCAGCATCGACTTCATGGGCACGCCGATGCCCGGCGAGGACGCCGACTACCTGTGGGAGATCGACTACAACGCGACGAAGACCACGCTGGGGTCGACTCCGTCGCCGAACCCGCTGCCGATCCCGATGAACCTGACCGTGGGCACGATCACCGCGACATCGGTGGCTCTGTCGTGGACCGACGTGCCGACCGCGGACAGCTACAAGGTGCAGCAAGCCGTTTCGCCGTTCACATCGTGGACCGATGTGACGTCCGGGCGCGGCGGCGAGCCGACGACCCCGAACACCACGGTCACCACCCTGACCACTGCCACGGCGTACAAGTTCCGCGTCGCGGGCGTGTTCGGTTCGACCACCGGCGAGTACTGCTCGCCCGTTTCCGCCACCACGTCGTAACCGGCGGCGGTACCCCCCATCCATTGAGCCCGTAGGAGGCCGTGATGACATCACCAATCGAGAAGCAGCAGAAGATCACATCAGTCCCGGCAGGCAAGAAGCGGGACTGGTGTTGCGGAACCCTGGTCACGGGCCCGCACGTCGCGGGTTGCGCGTACGAGCCTCGCGACACCCGAGCTGCTGCACCGGAGCCGCCGGCCGCCGACCCCCAGCCGGGGCCGGCGCCGGCGGCTTCGCCTGCGTCCGAGGCACCCACGCCCGCGCCGCGGCCGCGCGTGTACGGGTTCCGCAAGCGCCCGGAGTTCGACGTCGACCTGCCGTCCGGCGCGCTGGTCCGGGTACGGCAGTTGACCATGACCCAGGTCATCGAACTCGGCGTACTCAACATGAAGGACTCGTTCGCCGCTGAACTGTTCCAGGGCGTCGAAGACGACGGCGGATTTTCCCCGGAGGCGTTGCACAGCGCGGAAGCGGCGCTGCAGGATGCGGAGAGCCGCGAGAAGCTGTTCGGCCCGCTGAACCGTATCACCGCCGCCGCGGTCGTCTGCCCGACGGTGGTGCTGGTCGGCTCGACGACCGATGAGCAGATCAACGTCGAGGAAATCGATCTGGTCGACAAGCGGATCATCTTCGAATACGCCATGCCTGATGAGATGAAGACTGCTGCGTTGGAGGCGCAGCACGACGCGCTCAAAAGGGTACGCCCGGAACAAGCCGCTGGTCTGGGAAGTATGGGAGACGGCGAAGACGTTCGGGACGCTTCCGAGTGAAGTCGCGATATTCGACTGTGAGCTAACCGAATTCAGCAAATTTTGCTTCAACCGTGATGTGGCCGCGTTCGGGCAGGCGGTGCAGACGAAGGTTCAGAAGGCGGCGACGTCGAGCAATCCGGTGATCGCGCAGACGCAGCGTCAGCGTGAGTTCGAACGAATGATGGGCGGTGACATGGACATTTCAGCGACTGGCTTCGCCGATCCGAGTGAGGCGGAGTCTCCGTATGTGCGTGTCGTCGGGGAGAACCCGGCCGACCCGGACGAAATCGCGCTCGGCGACGGCTGGATGATCTGACATGCCTACACGGCCTATCCCGGTGGAGCAGAAGTTCTGGCAAAAGGTGGACAAAGACGGCCCGACCATGCCGGGGATGGACACCCCGTGCTGGGTTTGGACAGGTTGCGCACCCGAGGTCAGCCCAGGCTCCCGGTATGGCCAGATCAGGGTGAACAACAAGACCTGCTATGCACACCGCGTCGGCTATTGGCTTCAGACTGGTGAAGATCCAGGCAGGTTGGAAGTTGACCACCGTTGCCATAACAAGTTGTGTGTCAGGGGAACTCATCTTCGCCTAGCGACGCGCTCGCAGAACAATCAGAACCGACGAGGTGCCCGGCGCGACAACCGCTCATCCGGTGTCTTGGGCGTTTACTGGCACTCCAAGCTGTGCAAGTGGTACGCCCGCGTCGGCCACAACAACGAGGACCACTATCTCGGTGTCTTCGATTCGGTCGAAGCGGCTGAGGCAGCTGTAATCGCGAAGCGGTGTGAATTGTTCTCGCACAACGACAGAGACCGTATCGCAATGCCGATATTGAGCGAAAAGGCCTGCTAGATGCCAGATTACAACCTCGGTAGGGCTTATGGAAAAATTGAGATCGACTACTCAGGTGATGGCGCGGATCGGGCGGCCGAAGGGCTTGACAAGGTCATCGTTTCGTCGGAGAAGGCTGATACGTCGCTGTCGAAAACGCAGCGGACGCTGTCGGATACCGATAAGCAGATGCAGACGTCGGGGAACTCGGCGAAGGCGTACGAGGCGCGGCTGAACGAGGTCCGTCAGGCCAGTGAGAACGTCGCGCAGGCGGAGCGTAATCACCAGCAGGTGCTGCTGAACTCGAAATCCACGATGGACGACATTGAGCGTTCCTACAAGCGGGTTGAGGAAGCCAAGCAGCGGCATGTGCGGGCGACCCGGGATGAGCGGGACGCGCACCGTGCGCTCAACGATGAGCTGAACATCGGCGGGCGTGTGATGAATGCGTTCCGCGACATCATCCCGAACGTCAACGCGAAGCTGACTGAACTCGGGACCACCCACACCGACGTCGCGAACAAGTCGAACGCGTTGGCGAAAGTCCTTGGCGTCACCGGGAAAGTGGTGTCGTTGCTGGGCCCGGAGGGCCGCGCGGCCGGGGTGGGTCTCGAGGTCGCCGCGAAGGGCATGGATAAGTTCGCCAGCAGCGCGTCCAGCGGCGGCAACCATCTGAAGAACTTCATCGCCGACATCGCGAAGTTCGAGGTGGCGTTCGGCAAGATCTCCGGGCTGACGCTGGGCCTGCCGTCACTCGGCGGCCTGGCCGGGCTCGGCGGCGCGGCTGGCGCGCAGGGCATCATCGAAATCGTCGACGCGGTCCGCCAATTGTCCGGGCTGCTCGGCCTGCTGCCCGCGGCGATCTCGGGGGCTGCGTTCTCCATCGGCACGCTGAAGATCGCGTTCCGCGGTGTCGGCGACGCCCTGAAAGACATGATGGCCAATGATCCGAAGAAGTTCCTTGAGGACATCGCGGACATGGCGCCGGCGGCGGCGCAGTCGATGCTGCAGATCGCGCAGTTCCGCGACATGTTCAAGCTCGGCGCGGGTGCGGTGCAGCAGTCGTTCTTTGAGAAGATCGCCGCCGATATCGCCCCGTTGATCCAAAACTGGTTCCCGGCGGTAACGTCGGCGATGTCGCAGGTGGCTGGCATCTTCGGTGACTTCGCGCACCAGTTCGCGGGGATTTTGCAGCAGCCGGCGACGATGGCGGCGTTCACCACATTCACCGACAACCTCGCGGCGGGTTTGAAGGCGTTGCAGCCTGCGATCGCCCCGCTGATGGGGGTGTTCACGCAGTTGGTGACGGTGGGGTCGTCGTTCTTTCAGCAGATCGGCGGCAACATCGCGCAGTTGGCGCAGCAGTTCGGTGACTTCATCAACCGGTCGGCGGCCAACGGGTCGTTGCAGGCGTGGATTCAGACCGGTATCAACGCGTTTGGGCATCTGGTGAACATCGTGGAGAACGTGGCGTCGGCGTTCAACACGGTGATGACGATGGCCGACCGGTTCGGCGGCGGCGGGCTGCTGGGCTGGTTGGACAAGGTGACGGCGGAGTTTGACCGGTGGACGCAGTCGGCGGAGGGTCAGTCGACGCTGACGAATTTCTTCCAGACGTTGCGGACGGCGACGGATGCGTTCGTGCCGATGCTGAAGCCGTTGGTGCAGGGTTTGGCGTCGCTGGCCGAGGCGTTCGTGAAGCTGGGTATCGGGATCGCGCCGGGCTGGCAGACGTTCTTCGACACGTTCCGTGATTCGATGGCGCAGCTCGGCCCGCAGATTGTGGCGATGGCGCCGGCGTTGAACACGTTCCTGACGGGGATGGCGCAGGCGTTCTCGCAGTTGATGGCGCAGGTTGGGCCGCAGTTGCCGCAGATTTTCCAGACGTTGGCGAACGCGTTCGTGGCGTTGTTGCCGCAGTTGCCGCCGTTGGTTGATGCGTTCCTGCGGCTGGTGCAGAACGTGGGCCCGCAGTTGCCGACGCTGTTCCAGGCGGTCACTGATGCGCTGAATGCTTTGGTGCCGCTGCTGCCGGTGATCATTGAGTTGACGCGCGAATTCGTTTCGGTGATCACGAAACTCGTTGAGATCATCGGCACCGTCATCGACGGCATTCGCGGCTTGAACGACGCGCTGGGTAAGGATCTGCCGCAGGCGATCCGCGGGATCTGGGACGCGTTCACGAACTTCATGGGTGATTTGCCGAACAAGGCGATGGACTGGGGCAAGAACATTGTCCAGGGGCTGATTCGCGGCATGCTCGACTCCGGCGGCCTGGGTGGGCTGGGTTCGGCGGCGAACTCGATCGTGGACCAGATCGCGCAGTGGTTCCAGCAGTCACCGGCCAAGGTGGGCCCGTTCTCCGGGTCTGGTTACACGAAGGTCCGTGGCCGGATGATGGTCGAGGACATGGCCGCCGGTATGGCGTCGGCTCAGGGGGCGGTGTCGGCGGCGGCCGCGGCGACGGCGGATGCGGCGGCGGGCGCGATGTCGGCCGGCACCGCCGGCGCGGCCGGAGCCGGGCGGCGCGCGGCGTACGCCGGCGGCGCTGAAGGTCTCGGCGGGGCGCTGCTGCCCGACAACATCGCCGGCGCCGACACCAGTATCCTGTCCGCTTATCTGCGGCGCCAGTTCCCCGAGAACCGCGGCCTGAAGGGGCTGGCGAAGGATCTCGGCGCGTTGGTGCAGAGTTTCCAGTCGGGCACGAATTTCCTGATGCAGTACGGCGTTCAGCAGGTGTTGCAGACGTTGACGTCGTTGCCGGGTGGTAATCAGCAGGCGTGGCGGAAGATGTCTCCGGAGGCGTTCGCCCGCCAGCAGACTGAGGATCTGATACGTAAGGCGGGGCAGCGGGGACCGTCGTGGAACGACGTTCTGGGCACCGGCGGCCCGGCAAGCGGTTTGGCGGGGCATTTGGCGCCGATCGACGTCACCGCGTCCTCGTCGAAGGAGCAGATTCAGCAGGCCATCATTGCGGCGGGGAAGGCGCGCGGCCTGGACGATGCGGCGATTCAGACGGCGCTGGCGGTCGCGGCCGCCGAATCCAGCTTCAACCCCACGTTCTCCGGTGGCGTGCAGGGCAGTGCCGGTCTGGTGTCTGGGTTGTTCCAGCAGTCGCCGTCGTCGGGCTGGGGGACGTTGGATCAGGTCAACGACCCGAAGTATGCGATCAACGCGTTCTATGACGCGTTCACCAGGGAGTTAGCGAAGAACCCGGGTAATCCGCTGTTGGCGGCGGTGCTGACGCAGAACCCGCAGTTGGGGTCCGGCGCTCAGGGCTCGAAGTACATGCAGGACGTGATGAACCAGCTCGGGCTGGCGAAGCAGATCATGGGTCAGCAGCCGACGTGGCCGCAGGTTACCGGCGGCACCGGTGCCGGCCCGGCGCCCACCGTGCCGCCGATCGCAGTACCACCTACGACGCAGGGCGGGATCGGCTTGAATCCGGCGTCGCAGGCCACTCGGGTGCCAAACGCGCCGAACGTGGAGGCCGGTATCCGGGCGATCGGCGGCCTGCCCACCCTGTATCCGACCAGCGGCCCGAACGCCTACCAGGTGCCGCAGTGGGCGCAGGAGCTCGCTGCCGCGTTCAACCTGACTGCGTCGACGTACGCCACCGGTGACAGCCTGCACCAGATGGGCTACGCGTTCGACTTCAACGACCCGGCCGTCCCGAACGGGCCGTCGGCTAACAAGGAAGCGTTCGCACAGTTCATCGCGAGCGTGCTGGGCCCGCAGACGCTGCAGTTGATCTATCGCGGCCAACGGGACTACGGCATCGCCAGCGGCCAAGACGTGTCTGGCAGTGGGTATTACGCGGGGGATCTGTCCGGCCACACCAATCACGTTCATTGGGGCACTGACGTTCCCGTCCTGTTGAACGGCCAGGTCCCGCCGGGGTCGATGGCTGGTGCTGCGACTGGGCTGGGTAACGCGAATCTGCTGCTGCCGTCGGGCAGGCAGCTCGATCAGCTTGTCGATCCCAGCGGCAAGACGATGACGATCAACCAGCAGCAGTTGCAAGCCTATTTGCAGGGCAACCCGGCGCTGGCGTCGCAGATCAACGCCGCGCAAACCCCCGGCGCCGGGGACCAGGCAGTGCTCGGCGCGCTCAACGGCATCGACACCACCATCGCCGGGCTGCGCGCCCAAGACGCGCTCGGGAACCAGAACCTCATCCAGTCGTTGCAGTCGACGCAGCAGCAGATCGCGCAGAACCAGGGGTTCGCGCAGGGCCCGAACGCGATGCAGACGTTCTCGTCGTTCATGGGTGGCGCGTCGAACGTGGTCAGCAGCGTCCTGCAGGCCGTCCAGGGCGGCCTCGACAGCCTGGCGGCGACCCAAGACATCGCCGACAGGCTCGTCTACGGCGTCCGCAATACCGAGGACGTCAACAAGATCATCGACAATGTGCAGAAGTACATCACGTTCGCCTCGCAGGTCGCCCAAGCGACCGGCAGCGTGTTGTCGATGATCGGCGGTCTAGTCGGCGCCGGCGGCTCGGGTGACCCCTCTGGTGGGTCGCAGGGGGCGGCGATGGCGTTGTCGGCGGCCGGGCAGATCGCGCAGATGATTTCGGGGATCCTGCAGGGCGTGAACGCGGCGATCGATTTCGGGCAGCAGGTGTATCGCATCGCGGGAACGTATGTGGGTCGGTTCTTGTCGCAGTTGACTGCTGGCGCGTTGGGGACGCCGTTGATGGGTGATGTTCGGTTCCTGCTGAACAAGAACACCGGGCAGTTGATCTCGTACTCGCAGGACAATCCGGGGAACCAGAACGTGCAGAACGTGCCGTCGTGGATGAACGGGTTGTACGACTTCAGAGGGGGTGGTAATGCGAATCCTGGTGTGGGTGAGTTGAATATCTACGCTGGCCCGGGCCAGTCGCCGTACGACATGATGTCTGAGGCGATGTGGCTGGTGAACACTGGCGCCACCGCCGGCGCCCTGGCCCCAGCCAACTTTTGACATGACGACGACATCCGCGATGGGGTCTCAAAATGATTGAAATGCGTTGGTGTGGAGAACAATACCCGGATTGGCATGCAGATAGTGAGGGCCGCGTCTACCGATGCGGGGTAGAGGTAAAGCCATACTCGATCGACAACGTGTTAGCGAACAGGTACGGGGTAAGCCAGCGCCTAATCAGCGGCATTGTGCGACGCGAAACGTGGATTTACGTCGCGGATGACGAACTGCTCGCGGTTTGGAAACGCGGTGTCCCCGATATCGTCAGCGCGGCGAATTTCTGAGATGTCGAAGAATCTGGTCCGCGGTCAGTGGCAGATCGGTGATCTGGTGATGGGCCCGGGCACCCAGTACGAGGTGATGCCGCCGAAGATCGGCTCCTACAACGTGCAGAACCAGGACACCCAGATCCCGTTGTCGGACACGATGCTGTTCGGGCAGGACACATTTCAGGGCGGCACCCTGACGTTCAAGATCGGCGTGAAGGACAACGCCCCGGTCCGCTATATGCCGAACACGCTGCCTGCGGATTTGGTGACGAAGTCCTCGAAGCTGCTCGGCGTGCTGCAGGGGGAGTGGAAGGCCGACGAGGTCAAGCAGCAGTTCGGGGGGGCGAAGGCGCTGATCCACTGCGACCGCTACGGCGTGACGAAGCAGATTTGGGGTCGGCCGCGGAAATTCGAGTACACGCCGAAAACGCAGACGAGTCAGTGGCGGACGGTGAACGCGGAGTTCGTGCGGCTGGACACGTTGTGCCACGCCGATAGTGAGACGTTGGCGTCGCTGACGGTGGGCGCGGATCCGGTGTTCTATTCGACGGGTGGGGATGCTCCGGCGTGGTTCCGGGTGCTGCTGGTCGGGCCGCAGTCGCATCCGATCGTGAACGTCGGCAACAACGAGATCGAGCTGGATTTGAACATTCTTGCCGGGGTGACGGTCGAGGTCTCGAGCTATCCGTGGATGCGGCGTGTTGTCGACTCGAACGGTGTGAATTGGCGGAACAAGCTGATCGGGGCGACGAAGTATCTGGACCAGTTGCGGCTGCCGGCGGCGTCGCCGGTGGCGATGTCATGGTCGGCGTCGTCGACGAGCTCGGCGAGTAAATGCCTGGTGTTGTGGCGCGACGCCTACCACACCATCTGATCGAATTATCAACTCTCACTTGATTGTTGGGGTACAAGCATGGGTTTATCCAATTCTGCGATGGTCGACGGCGCGAACGGTATACGCTCCAACCTGGGCGGCGCGCAACTGCACACCGGCAACCCGGGCACCGGCGGCGCGGCGAACAAGTCCAGCGCCGCGATGGAAGTGCCGTCCTGGACGACACCGACCGCCGACGGAGACTTCGGCCTGGCAGCGCCGATGGTGTTCGAAGGCGGCACACCCAACGGCCCCGTCACCTGGATCTCGCTGTGGTCCAACACATCCGGCTCCGGAGTATGGAAAGGCAACTTCGCGTTGACCGGTGACAACACGTTCGACTCCAACGGTGTGATCACCATCGAAACGTTCGACCTGAACGGCTCCGCCACCTAACATGACGTCAGCCACCGCTGCCGGCGACTACACCTTCACCGGCAGCGTCGCCGCGCGCCGCCCAGCCAACGCCCAGGCCACCGGCACCTTCGCCTGGGACGCGGACGTGGTCGGAATCAGCACCAAACACGCCGGCACATCCGGCAGCTTCACGTGGACGTTCATCGAATCGATCGCCGAGAACGGGGTGTTCCTGCCGCCCGATGACCGTTGGCGCATCAGCGTTCAGGAGTCCCGCGGCACCCGCGAAATCGTCACCTACGACCTCAACGTCACCAAGCTGCGGATCACCCGTGCCCTGTCAGGCCCGTTCGATCTGCAATGCGACGTCAACCCGAACGACCCTTCGGCGGCCGGGATCTACTTCAAGCCGTGGCGGCAACTCGTCCACGTCGAGAAGATCATGCAGGGCAAACGCCGCCTCTGGGGCACCGGGATCGTGCAGCCCTCAGACATCGACGAGAACAGCGGCGTCCTTCAACTGAAAGCCAAGGGATTCTCCTGCTACCCCAAGGGAATCCCGTGGCTCGAAGATTTGAACTGGTTGGCGAACGACGTCTACCGGCCCGTCGTGGAAATCTGGCGGCACCTGCAGAACGACTTCCCGAACGGCGACCTGGGTGTCGAAATCTATCCGACGACCGCCGGCGTGGAGATGCTGCCCGGGTACGCGTTCGACGGCGACCTGCTGAACCTGAACTTCTTCGCCACGTTCGTCCGCCAAACCGACCGTCTCGACTGCGGCGACTACATCGATGCCCTGGCCCGCGACGTCCCCTTCGACTACGTCGAGCAGTCCGCGTGGAACGCCGACCGCACCGACGTGGTGAAGAAGATCAAACTCGGCTACCCGCGGCTCGGGGTGATTCAGGAGAACCTGGCGTTCATCCTGAACGAGAACGTCATATCGGCGAAGCCGCACACCGAATCTCAGGTCGACTGGGTGTCCGACGTCGGCATCACCGGATACTTCCCGGGCCAGGAATACTCGGCGAGGTTGGCGAATGCGGATCCGGATCGGCTGCGCCGCTACCTCGATGAGGACACCGCGTTCATCGACTCCAACGAACGCTCCGCCGCCTGGGCCAACAGGCGTTTGGCGCGCCGGCAGACCCCGCCGTATTGGGAGACGATCACGATCCTGCCGAACCATCCGAACGCGCCGCTGGGTTCGTTCGATGTCGGAGACTCGATCATCGTCAAGGGCAACATGCCGTGGGTCGGTGAGGTCGCCCAATTCCACAAGGTCATCGCGATCACCGTTGACACCGAAAAAGGTGTGGTGCAACTGGCTTTGAAGGCTGAAGGGGCGTTCAACTACGACCCGATCTTCTTCCCGTCCGGTGTTACGAACATCATCTTCAACTCGGCTTTTGACCTGAATTTGAACGGCTGGACTCCGACGGGGCCCGGCTGGGCGCACGACCCGGCGCAGGGCGCGAACCGGTTGGGGTCGGTAACGATCCACGCCGACGGCGCCCACCACGACCTGATGACGCAACCGTACGGCTTAGCGCCGTTCCAGATCTTCCCGATGGGGGTGTCAGTGAAATGCGCGAACGGCGTATCAGCAGGCGCGGCAATACAATTAGTTGCCCAGTTCTACGATGAGGACGACAACCCGATGTCGGCGTTCCTGGTGGGCGCGGTGAGCGGCAACGGGCAGATCCCGTGGACCAGGTTGGCCGGTAATCTGCTCGCCCCGACGGGGGCGGCGTCGGTGGCGATGCGTCTGCATGTCGACGCGGCGATGACCGCCGGCCAGGTGTGGTTCGACGACGCGAGCATCCAGATATGACGCGCCCCAATTTCGGCGGCCGCCAATACACCGGGTCGGAGTCTCGGGCACTCACGTCGATCGTCGACTCGCCGGGGATTGGGCAGGACACCGACTTCACGCGGTTGCTGCAGCAGCATGACGCGCAGATCAAATACCTTGCGGGCAACCAGAAGAAGCTGCAGCAGGGCGTCAACGAAGCCACCCAGAACCCGATCCAGCAGTTGCAGCAGTTCGTCGCCGACATCATCGTCCTGATGGGCGGCGGGCAGCTCGCCGAAGGGCTGCTCGACTTCGGTGACCTGCAATACATCCTGCCCACGTTGGGTGCGCTGTTCGGGCTGGGTGACGGCCCGTTCCCGCTTGATTTGTTCGAGGCGGCGCAGCGGTTCTTCCTCGGCTATGTCGTGCCGACGCGGCAGTTCACCGACGTCGTGAACAACATGATCGGCGCGTGGATGGGTGTGTTCGGCATCGACGCGAAGTTCGTCAAGGACACCAAAGCGTTGATCACCGCGATCGGGGATCTGTTCGACGGGATCGGTGGCCTGCTGCCGTCGATCAACGAACTGTTCAGCGTGCTCGGGATCACCGCCGCGGGCTTGGGGCCGTTGGGGCTGGTGCTCAAGCCGATCATCGACTTGTTCTCCGGTATCGACCTGGCCCGGTTCGGCAACGCGATCGAGTTCATCACCGACGCAATCGACCCGTGGATCGTGCAGTTGACCGCGATCATCAACTTCCTCAACGAAGTGATCCGCGTGCTCGGCGCCGGCGGGAATGTGCTGAATTCACCGCTGCCGGAACTGACCATCCCGTTCCGGAACCTGATGCAATTCCTGGGCAACGTCAGGTTGGGTATCGAGTCGTTCAACCCGATTGCTGCTGCGCAGCAATTCATTTCGCGGCTGCTGATCCCCGCCGGATCGATCAGCAACGTGCAACCGAACCTGCAACTCGATCCCGGGTTCGACGATTCAGAGTCGCTGGGCGACGAGGGGCCGGCGTGGACGCGGGAATACCCGGACCCGCTGATCACCGACCCCGACTTCGTGTGGGACCTGATCGGGCATACCGCCGACGGGTCGGCCACCGTGCGCGCGACCGGCACCGAACACGGCTTGCAGGGGTCAGTGGTTCCCGTTGAGCCGGGGCAGACGTTCGACCTGGCGGCGTGGGTGACGTGGGCCGGTGTCACCGCGACCGGGTCACCGTTCGCGCTGCAGGTGATGACCGACACCGGCACTATCACCGACATCGCGGCGATCGCATCACCGGGCGCGTCGGGCGGGTGGGCGCAGATCGCCGGCTCCTGCACCGTGCCGTCCGGAGTCGAGACGATCCGGATCCGCCTGTGCGTCAAAGCATCCGCGACGGTGGGGCAGGTGTGGTTCGACGACGCCACGATCCGCCGCACATCTTTGATGCAGAAAGGCTTCATCTCCGGGCTGGTTGATGACCTGACGGAGATTTTCGCGAACTTCGCGGCGATGATCGACGGCATTTTGGGCACCGGCTACACGTTCGGGCAGGTTGTCACGTTCATCTCATCAGGGCTGTCGACCGCGGCCACGGTGGCCGACAACTTGGGTGCGATGCTGTCGGATCTCGGCCTGTCGACGCTCAATCAGTTGGGGTCGCTGATCGGGAACCTCGACACCGGGTTAGCGGACGCCGCGAATGCGATCAGCGACGTCGGCGACGATATCGCGGCGTTGCTTTCCGGTGCCGGCGAAGCCACGATGGCCGCGTTGGGGTCGCTGATCTCCCAGCTCGTAACGATGCTCACCCAGATCAGCTCCATCTTCAACGGCACCGTTGTCTCACCGATCAACTCGACGGTGCAGCAGATTCAGGACTGGTACAACGCGAACGTCGCTTACCTGGCGAACATCCCGAACACTGCCGTGCAAGGTTTGACGGGGTTCGGCACCAACATGGGCAACACCGTCCAGTCGCTCGCCGATGGTGTGTGGCAGGGGTTGCGGGCGTCCCTCGGGATCCCGTCTGGTGTGGCGCCGCCGCAGGTGTCGACCGCGGCGCAGCAAGTCCGCACCGACCTGAACAACGCCTCCGACATCGCGACTGCTGCGGCGAAATTCCAGTCGAACCAGTCGATCTCGAAGCAGTCGTATCTGTCGATCGACCCTTCCGCGGATCCAGTGTTCCCGCTGTCCAACATCAACGGCGCATCCCCGACAACTGTCGCGGTGACACAGACGAAAAGCGTCATGGGGGTCATAGGGCTACCTGATAACGGTTTGAAGAAATCTGTTGTGTGGCTTGGTGGTTCGCTCACCGGTATCACCGGCGTCTATGTCAACATCTACAAAGTGAACACCACGACAGGGGTGTTCACCCGCACGCACCGGTCGTTAAACATAATCGGGTCGCTGACGAGCCCCCTTCCGGGCTACAGCTACGGCTGGCAGTTCTACAACCTGCCGATGACCGACTTCTTCCCCACACTGCAGGGGGAATGGTACGTCGCCGAAATCCAGGTAACTGGAACCGGCACATACAACATCGTTGGGGTCAGCAACGCGTGGATGCCGGCGCACACCAGCGTCTACCCCAAGGGTTTAGGCGCAACCCGCAACAGCGACACTCGGCCCACCGTTCGCACCGTCGGCACCTTCGCGCTTGGCGGAACAGGTGGAATTTCCACAGCCTCAACGACATTAAACGTTGCGGCAGGCGATTACATCGTGGCAGTTACCAGCGCCCTGGTCTTCAATGTGACTGGGCTCCAAGCGTATTGCAACGGTGTTGCTATGACGCAACTGGGAGCGGTTGCCCAGTATGGGCCGTCTGGTGGGAACGTGGCGTATACCCATATCTGGGGTATAACCCAGGCAGCGGCAGGAACCACAGGCTCTGCTGTTTCCGTATCCGCGACATGCACTGGCGCATCAGCCAACATCTCCTGTGAGGCAATGACTTTGGTGGGTGTCTCGTCAGTTGGCGCCGCTAGTTCCACCACCGGAGCCGTGGCAGCCGGGGGTACCATGACAAAAGCAGCGCCCGTAACCCCCTCCAACACAACGATTGTCACCGGATTCACCTCTTGGCAGGCTGGCAGCATAGACAACTTTGGTGGAGGTACCGTCCGGGGGGCTACTTCTAGCAATAACATCATCATGGGAGACGCGGCGGGGACAGGCGCGGCCTTCAACCAAACAGCTAGAAACGTCGGCGGGAGTCAGACGTACAACTGGGGCGCTGTGTCCGTAGTGCTAAATGGAACGGTTGGCTCGGCCCCTAGCTCGATCGCTGTCCCCGTATATGACGCAGCCGTGCCGTGGATTTCTCTGGCGGGCGGCGCCGGCCGCGCGCAACACCTACCCGAGACAGCCGAATTCGAGACCGCCGGAACATTCACCTACAACATCCCTTCCTGGGTCGAAGACGGCGACTACATCGACATCGTCCCCTGCGGGGCAGGCGCTGGCGGCTCCCACGCAGGCACCAAAAACAGCACCCTAGACACCTCTTACAAAGCGGGTGGCGCTGGTAGCTGGAACCCAGTGCGACTCCGCTACGGGGATGCCTATGACATCCCCACCGGAACGACAAGTTTTACTGTCAACGTCGGGGCTGGGGGTGCCGGTGCTGGCGACCCCGGAGTCAACCAGCCCCCAGTGCATGGGTCAGACGGTGCAAATACCACCGTTGTGATCACAGGCCATCCCACCATCACCGCGAACAAAGGTTTGAAGGACAGCACAACCCAGCCCTACACATTCTTAGGCGTATACAACCAGGGCGATAGTCCCGGAAATGTTGTCCACCAAGAGGTTACCTACTTCGGCGGAGCGCGCTCGCCCGCCGGTGTGGGCAATTCCCCAGGCGGCGGCGGCGCGGCTGGAACCGCTACCACTGCCGGTGGATCTGG
Source organism: Mycobacterium sp. TY814 (assembly GCF_030755175.1). Classification (NCBI taxonomy): domain Bacteria; kingdom Bacillati; phylum Actinomycetota; class Actinomycetes; order Mycobacteriales; family Mycobacteriaceae; genus Mycobacterium; species Mycobacterium sp. TY814. The sequence goes on along the minus strand of NZ_JAUFRY010000001.1, from coordinate 1,306,290 downwards.
GCCCGGCTACGACGGCGCTCCTGGCGCTTGCTACATCACCGCAGTCCAAGACTCTTAGGAGACCGCTATGCCGATGTATCTGACCGCGAAAGTACCCGTGCAGGCCAAGGGCTACCGCATGCCCGACGACCTCGAAGAACTCGCGAAGGTCTGCACCCCACTCGGCTTCACCCTGGCCGCGAAGTGGTATCTCGACCCGTCGCCGTCGGCGCCCGATCACATCCTGTGCGCGGTCACGCTACGCCCCACGAACGGCATGGCGACCGACCAGAACACGCTGAAAGCCACTGAGCAGGACTGCATCACGTGGGACGGAATCAACTTCGTCGTGAAACCCTACTGCGAAGTCGAGGCGGCCTACGACCTCGAGGACGCCCCGCCGGAACCCGACCCGGTACCCCCGACGCCGACCGCGCCAGAACCCGAGCCGGAGCCGCAGCACGAACCCGAGCCGGAGCCGGACCCAGCACCCGAGCCGGAGCCGGACCCGGCGGCGGCCGAGCCGGAAGACCAGCCGCAACCATGACGAGCTGCGCCGCCGCCGACAGCTACCACCTCGGCCGCGCGCACGGCCGACTCACCATCAACCCCATGCCAGCGCCCGAAGCGCGATGCCTCCAATGCGGCTGCCCCGTACGCGACCACGTCCCGCTGCGCTACGCCCTCCGCGTCCTGTTCCTGCACCTGATCCCCGAACGAATCTGCCGCTGGCTCCGGCCACTACGGCGCCACTGAAAGGACCCCACATGGCCGTTATCCCGTTCCCCCAACCAGAACCGGCCGACCAGCCGAAATCGTTGCCCCTGAACAACATCCTTGGGACGGTGCTGCTCGACGTCCTGGTCCAAGTGTGCGGTGACATGACCGTCGGCGACGCACTTCAGGAACTCTCGAAAGTGCCGCTGAAAGATGTGATGCGCGAACTGTTCGGTATCGGTGGCGAATAAATGGCGCGCCGCAATGTCTACGGAAACGACTGGTCCTCCAACGGATGGCCGATGGTCGATGAAGGCTCCTGCACCTGGGTAACCGTCCCCGGTACTGATGTCAGCCTCCAAATCCAGAACGGGCAACCTCTCCAAATCCTGCGGGCGTTCGCCGCTGACTTCAACGCAGAGGTTGAGCCGCTGCGCGACGCCGACTCGGCGTGTTGGACACCCGGAAACTCTGTCGCCGATTCCAACCACCTGTCCGGCACTGCAATGGACCTGAACTGGGAATCGCACCCGTTCCGGATCGCCGATGCCGGATTCGACGCGGCGAAACGCGCCAAGGTCCGAGCGTTGCTCGACTGGTACGAGGGCATGGTCTTCTGGGGCAACGACTGGACAAACCCCAAGGACGCCATGCACTTCCAGCTCGCGTCCCTCGCTAACGGCGGCAACATCAACACCTACGGCAACCCCGCCGTGGACGACTTCATCAAGCGAAAGATCCGCCCCGACGGCTTCTCAACCCGCCGCGGGATCGGGATACCGCAGCCGCAGCAGCCTCCGCCGGCGGCTCCGGACGCGCGCGCGGCCGCGATCACCGCCCTCTACGACGCCGTCCCCGTCATCGACGAGGACCGCGCCGCGCAACTCATCGACCCCATGATCGCCGGACTGGCACTCGCCGAATGCAACACCGTCAACCGCATCGCGATGGCACTCGCGCAGTGGGGCCACGAATCCGACGGCTTCGCCACCACCGAGGAATACGCCAAGGACGGCCGCTACGCCCCCTACATCGGCCGGACCTGGATCCAAATCACCTGGCAAGCCAACTACGCCGCATTCGGACGCTGGGCCGCCACGCAAGGGCTGATCGCGGATCCGAACTACTTCGTCGACAACCCCACCGCACTCGCTGACCTGAAATGGGCCGGCATCGGCGCCGCCTGGTACTGGACCGTCGCCCGCCCCACCATCAACAGTCTGTCCGACCAGGGCGACATCGTCGCCGTCACTCAACTCATCAACGGCGGGCAGAACGGAATTGCCGACCGCCGCACCAGATACCAGCAAGCACTGGGCGTCGGCGACCGGCTGCTCACCCTCATCGAACCCCGCACCAATCAACCGGCGGAAGGACCGCTCATGGCACTCACCGACGACGAACAGACCGAACTTCTCGCGAAGGTCCGCTACATCTTCGACCAACTCGGGCCCAAACACCCTGAATGGGGACCGGACTCGTCAATGGGCGTCTACCCCAACGGCGACGAAATGACCCTCCGTGACGGACTCGCCGAACTGAAGCGGAAAGTCGACTCACCGGAAGTCGCCATCGTGACGTTCCAGACTGAAGCGACGCCCTGATGCCGCTCCAACTGGGCGACCGCAACGAAACCGTCCGCCGCTGGCGGCAGGTCATGGACGCCATGTTCCACGGCTACGGCCGCACCCTCGGCCCGCTGGACCCCAACACCGACGAATACGGTCCCCGTGCCGTGTCGTGGCAGAAGGAATACCAATTCCGCACGGGACAGGCCCCGTCGAGGGAAGCCGCCAACGGCATTGTCTCCGACCAAGACTTGATTGACCTGAAAATCGTTCGCCCCCACCGGCCCATCTGGTGCTACTCAGCGCCTGGGTCTGGTGTTCCGTGGTGGGTGGGGCCGCCTTTCGACCTCGGCGAATGGTGCAAAGCGGTCTTGAACCTCAACCACCAGCCCGTCGGGTATCCAATTGGCGGGTACCTCGGCTTCATGGGCGGTGACCCGTCGCTGTCCTACAACGATGTCATCGCCGCCGAAGACGCTGAACTGGAACGCCTCATCAGCCTCAACCCCGACCTGAACGACCCGAACGTGGAGTTCTGGTTCTTCAGCTACTCCCAGTCCGCGGAAGGCATGAAACGGTCGGTCGCAAGGTTGTTCGGCGACGGCGGCCGGTATGCCCACCTGCGCCCGCGCATCAACGGCGTCATCGCATTCGGCGACCCCACCCGCAAGCCTGGGCCCACCAAGGTCGGCAACAGCCCTCCCGGTGCCGGGATATCCAACTGGACCGCCCCCGCATGGCTCGAGTCGCTGACGTGGTCGATCACCAATCAGTCCCCGACGCCGGACTTCTATGCGGCCTGCACGTCCAAGATTGCCCGCCTCGCGTACGAAGTGATTGTCCGCGCCGAGACCGAGCTGCCGTTCGTCATCTACCTCGGCCAGATCGCCATCCCCGCACTGCTGAACCTGATAGCACCGTTCGCCGGCAGCCTCACCAGTCCTCTGGCGCTGCCAATCCTGTCCGGCGCCGCAGGCCTACCCGTGGCTGCGCTCGCACCCATCGTCGGAGGCATCACGGGCAGCAGCGAACAACCCGACCCGGAACTGATCAAGACGCTCACGGTGCAGGGCTTGCTGACCAGCATCCCCGACCTGATCGGCCTGCTGGTCGCGCTGCCTGGCATCGGCGTCCACGGCGATTACTACGCCCCGAAAGACGAGTTCGGCGGCCGCAGCGGCTTCCAAGTCGGCTGCGACATCGTCGCCGGATTCCGCCGCTGACGAACTCTAAACCAGCTCTAAACCGCGACGAAGCGCGTTCGGGCCGCTGACCTGCGGGTACCTGACTACTCGAAAGGAACTGGCATGGCCAACAGCGAGTTGTTCACCCTCACGTTCTGGCAAGCCACCATCGCCCGCATGGCCCACTACGCCGCCACCCTCGCCCTCAACGCATGGGGCCTCGGCGCCATCGGCTCCACCGCATTTCCCGCACACCTGAGCGTCCCCTCCGCAGGCGTCGCGATCGCCGCCGGACTCGGCGCGCTATACGCACTGCTGATCTCCGTCGCCGGCGCCAAACTAACCCCCGGGACAACCCCCCTCGGACTGCTGTTCCCCACACCGAGCCAGGTGCTCGAGATCCGTCAGCGTCCCCGCAAAACCGGCCGCCGCCCCCTTCCGACTAGCGGACACACCGACCACATACACGTCAACGTCGACGACGACGCATGACGTACCGCTACGTCAGCGACCGCGCGCTGCGCTACGGGCAGATCGCCCTGCTCGGCGAAGCTGTCGCCCGCGGACTGAACTACATCATGGCCCCGCCCGGCCAATTCGCAGCGATGAACCAAGTCGAAGACAGCGCACCCTTATGGGCGTGGGGCATCATCTTCATCAGCCTCGGCGTCCTCGGCTGGTTCGGCGAAGCCCTCATGTCCGGAACCGAACCCGTCCGCGGCCCCAACCCCCGCGCCTGGCTGTCATTCATCGCCCACACAGCACTGCTGTGCGTGTACGCCGCGATGACTCTCGGGTCGTTCGTCGCTGTCATGCAGCAACACCCCAGGTACGGGTGGCTCAACACCTACGACCTACTCGGGATGGCCGTAGCTAACTGGATCTTCGCCAGACGGCGGCGCCGCGATGCTTAGCGAAGACTGGCTCAAATACATCCCCCAGCAGTGGGTTGGCATCCTCGCCCTGGTGATGTTCTTCGCCACCCTGACGACGCACCTGATCGAAAAGCACCCGCTAATCGCGAAGATCTTACCGGCGGGAAAGTGGTGGCACAACCGGGTCAAACGCAAGCGCCGCAACAGCGAATACATCGCGGAGGACAACGAAGTCATCGCCAACCTCAGCAACCAAGTGGAGCTGCTGGCCAAGGACATGCGGGAGATGCGAGACGACCTGCGGTGCCTGCGCGCCTGGTCCGTCTACGACGCCCGCTGGCACCATCAAGCCGAAGTGGCAAGCGCGGAAACCGACTACAGCTTGCCGCGGCACTACGACTACTTCGAATTTGAGCGGATCTGGCGCAACGATCCGCTCGCCGCCGCCCGCCTGTCGTTCCTCGAGGAAACGTTGGAGGGCCCGAAATGAGCCGCATCATCGTCAAGCTGCAGCCCACCGACATCGCGTGGCTCGGCCTGATCGCCTACGTCCTCGGCGTCAACGTCACACTGCCCGAACAGCTTTCAATGGCGATGGACCGCTACCTGAAGTCTCACAGGTGGACGTTCGAAGCGGTGTTATTCGCCCTGTACTGCCACCTATCCAACAAGGTGCCTCCGAAATACGATCCGATTCACTGGCTGTTCGTCGCAATTGTCAACGCACTGCGCCGACACCCGCGCGGATCACCGTCGTGATCGACGAATAGCCCCAGCAGCACTAACGAAACGCCCCCGGCTTCGTCCGGGGGCGCTTCTTTGCGTTTCAGGAATCGCCGATACGCAGGGCCTACGTCAGTTCGACGCTGCTTGCCAGTTCGTAATCGCCATCTGAGTTACGCCGGTAGACCTGTGCGCCGTTGGGCCCAATGACAACTAGAACGCGCCCACAGGCCGACATCATCTGCTGGTAAGAGTGCCCGGCTTTCGCTTCGAAACCAGGTTTGAGCGTGACCGTCTCCCAGGTGATGTCATGTTGTGGCGTCATCTCGGCGGATTCTCCTGTCTATGCTGATGATCCCGCGCCGCGTTCCTACGGGATCAGGTTTCCGCTATTACCCATCCGCCCGTTCGGGAAGATCCCTGGGAACAGATTCGGGATACCGCCACCGATACCGCCCGGGCCGCCGATCCCCGGCATCGAATCAGGGAACCCGGCCTTCGCGTCTCCGCCGGTGCCGCCGTCCCCGCCCTGGCCGAACAGCACCGCCGAGCCGCCGAAGCCGCCGTAACCGCCCATCCCGTTACTCAGACCGATCCCGCCGGTGCCGCCGGTGCCGCCGTTGCCGAACAACCAGCCGCCCTGGCCGCCACTGCCGCCCGCGCCGGCGCGGTACTGCGCCCCGCTGATCGTCCCCGCCGGGCCGCCCGTGCCGCCCATACCGCCGTTCCCGATCATCCCGCCAGCACCACCCGCACCGCCCGATCCGCCGATCTTGGTTGCGTCACCGCCCCGGCCACCGTTGCCCCACAACAGCCCACCGGCGCCGCCGGCTGTGCCGTTACCGAACGTGTCGGTGTACCCGTTGGCGCCGTCACCGATCAGCGGCCGGCCGAGCAGTGTCATCGTCGGCGTGTTGATCACATCCAGCAGCGCCTGCAAAGGGTTCGCCGCCGCAGCCTCAGCCGACACGTACCGGCCGACACTCGCGTTCAGCAGCCCCACGAACTGATCGTGGAACGCCGCCACCTGAGCAGAGGCCGCTTGGAACGCCTGCCCGTGCGAGCTGAACATGGTAGCGATCGCCTCCGACACTTCATCCGCAGCCGCCGCCGCGAGCCCCGTCGTCGGCGAGCTGGCCGCCGCCGTCGCCTCACCGACCGCAGACCCGACCCGCGCCACATCCGCAGCCGCCGCTGAAACGAACTCCGGAACAATCCCGAACGACATGTTTGCAAAACCCCCGATCAGAGCGTGATTGGTTTGGTGGGTGACCAGTGGTCCGCTCCGCGTGGCCGCCCCTGACGCGGCCGCCGCAAAGCCAAGGGTGACACGCCGCGCGCCGCCGCGACCATCAATTCGCGATATTCATGGTCAGCGCGGGCCGCGATCGCCGCCCGCCGCCGCATCCGCCGATCGATCCAGACAGCAGCCGCAACGATCATCACCGGAACGAAGAACCACGGATACGCCAAGACCACCGACACGACCGTGAACATCGTCGGCACCGCGATCACGACAGTCGCGACCGGGTGCCGTTCCGGCCACGACTTCCAGGCCGTCTGAAAACCGCAACGTGGGCACTCATGCACCGACATCGTTCCCATTGACATTGTCAAAGCACCCCCGCGTTTCCGCATGTCACGCTCCGCATTTTCGTGTCGCGAATCCGAATGACAGCGTTGTGTTTCAGCAGCTCAGAGGCGGTGTCCTGGGCATTTGCAGCGGGTTCGATTCCCGGCAGCTCCACCAGGAGGAGGCCAGGCCGAAAGGCCTGGCCTCTCCTGTTCCATCGTGCCCTCAACTGGCCCGAGACAGCCCTCGAAGCCTCATTTCGATGTGGTCGCCGCTGCCAGTACCGCATCGTTGACCGCGGTCGGCGTGATGGCGACGACCGCTTTCTGGGCGCGACTGGCGAAATCCAACAAGTAGCGACTCTTAGGGCGCTTCGATGTCAGTGCATGGTCGACGGCGTTGGTGACCTTCTTGGGATCGGCGGCAAGCTTTTGCATGCGCCCCAACAACTTCCTACTCCCAGCAAGGTGCGACGCATATAGTCGGCGGTGCTCATCACTGAGGTGCGTGACCATACGGTCGTGTTCGTTGAGCACCTCGGCCCACATGTCGGTGCGAATTGGTCCCGGCTCGATGAGTGACACCGGTATTCGCCAGGGCCGCAATTCCATCCGCAGCGCGTCGGCCAGGGATTCGATCGCGTACTTCGATGCGTTGTAGGCGCCGGTGCCCGGCGTGGTGAACAGCCCGCTGACCGACGAGATGAACACCACCCGTCCGCGGGATGCACGGATTTTCGGTAGCACCGCCTGGGTCACCGCGATCTGTGAGATGACGTTGACGTCGAACTGCTTCGTCAGGTCGTCCAGTGCCAACCCTTCCACTGGTCCGTTGACGATGATGCCGGCGTTGTTGACGACGCCGTTGAGCTCAGCGGGGAGTAGATCGGGAAGGGCGGCAATCGCGGACCGATCGGTGATGTCGAGTGGGACCGCATGCACGTGGGGTAAGCGGTCGAGGCTTTGCAGGGCGTCGGCGGATCGGGCAGTGGCATAGACGTCCCATCCTCGCCGGCTCATGTGCTCGGTAATCGCCAGGCCGATCCCGCGGCCTGCTCCGGTAACCAGTACGGAAGGCATGTCTTCTCTTCTCTCTTCGTCGTTCGGTGGATGGGAGCGGTCGGTCAAACTTGGCTCGAGGCAACGCGCCGCTGCCAGATCAAAAGGAGCGGCCCGCCAAGGGCCTCGAGTGCGATCGCCGCCACGGTGCCGGGTTGTGGTCTGCCACGTTGTTGCCATGACCGCAACCGGGCCAGCCCACCGACGGCGATCGTTACGATCGCGAACGAGAGGGCCGGTGAGCGCTCGACAGGTCCCAGTTGAGACCAGATAACCGGTCCCACAGCGAATTTGAACACGTTGGCATAACGCAGCGAACTGTCCACGGTTGGTGTCACATCCGGCGAGCCACCCGGAACACCCTGTGGGCCCCGAACAATCTCGCCTGTTGCGCTGACCATTGGTATCGCCGCGAGCACCCCCAGCGTCCATTGCAGTCTGCGCCGACTGCCACCACTGCGCTGTGTCATGTCCGCCGTCACCGCGGTGCCCTCATAACCGAAAAGCGTTGGGGATGACAGGAATTTGTCATCGGGACCGCTTTCGGGAGTGGGTCGACGTCGGACGTTGTGAATGACTTAGCAGGATTTGGGCGTTGGAGATTCCGGATTGGAGGATGTCGTCGGAGAAGGCGCGGTCGGTGACGGCGCGTGCGAGTTGCATGGTGGCAACCAGGATGGTGAACAGTCCGATCGCGTCGGAGCGCGCGGAATTGGGATCGTCCGGAGACAGCCGTGCCGCCACCTCGCCGACGAAGCCCTGCATCGCTTGGGTGTACGACCGCCGGGTGGCCTTGTCGCAGCGGCCGAGCTCGTCGAGTAGAGCGGCGTTCGGACACCCGGTCTCGGGATGGTCACGGTGCTGTGGCGACAGGTACTCGCGCACGAATGCCTCGAGCTCAGCTCTGTCCGGCGTCGATGGAAGGTTCGCCTGCCATCTGAGCATCTGGTCGGCCACGACGTTGGCGACAAGATCTTCCTTGGATTTGAAGTGCGCGTAGAACGCGCCGTTGGTAAGCTGCGCGTCCGACATGATCGCGGCGATTCCCGAACTGTCGATGCCGTCCCGCTTGAACCGCCGGCCGGCGGTTTCCAGAATCCTTTTACGCGTCTCGCTCTTGTGCTCTGCGGTGTAACGCGCCACCGTCACCTCCTTGCTCGCCGCTGTAGGGCGTCTTGCACATCATAGCGCATTGCCTTACGATCATAATATTACAGTCGTAATTCCATCATCAGAAGGTGCCTGCCGATGACTGACCTGCATGACCCCCTGCCGCTGCCCTGCGGCTTAGTGCTGCCGAACCGGATCATGAAGGCCTCGATGAGCGAGGCGCTCGCCGAGTCGACCCACGCTCCAGGAGCGCGACTCGAGCAGCTCTATCGCACGTGGAGCCACGGCGGGTTCGGGCTGCTGATAACCGGCAACGTCATGGTCGATCGCACTCAGTTGGGCGAACCCGGCAATGTGGTGATCGAGGACGACCGCGACCTCGACGCGCTTACGCGGTGGTCCAAAGCCGCGCACGACGGTGGCGTGCCGATCTGGGCTCAGCTCAATCACCCTGGCCGGCAATCCAATCCGTTGGCCATCGGCCACACCCCGGTGGCGCCGAGTGCAGTGCCGCTGAATCTCCCGGGCTCGGCGACGCCACGCGAACTGACTGCTGCCGAGATCGAGGAAATCATCGAGCGCTTCGCGACGGCGGCGACTGTCTGTGAGACCGCCGGATTCGACGGGATCCAGATTCACGCTGCACACGGTTACCTCGTCACTCAGTTCCTCTCGCCGCTATCCAACCTGCGCACCGACGAGTGGGGTGGCGACCCGGCGCGGCGGATGCGTTTCCTGCTCGAGATCATCCGCCGGATCCGTGCTCGGGTGTCGCCGGGCTTCGCCGTGGGCGTGAAGCTCAACTCCGCTGACTTCCAACGCGGTGGGTTCAGCGAGGAGGAGTCCCGCGCGGTGGTGGCCGCCTTGGCTGACGAGGGCATCGACCTGCTCGAAATCAGCGGCGGCAACTACGAATCGCCGGCCATGGCGGGGTCGGCTGCGGCCAGTACCCGGGCGCGCGAGGCGTACTTCCTGGACTACGCGCGAACGGTCCGGCAGCTGGCCGGGGGAGTGCCGTTAGCGGTCACCGGCGGCTTCCGCTCACGCGCAGCCATGCAGGAAGCGCTGCACGCCGGTGATTGCGACGTGATCGGCATCGCACGTCCGGCGGCTACGGTCCCGGACGCCGCGGGCGCCATCCTGTCGGAACGCCTCCCAGTGCTGACGACTCGCGAACTCAGCTACCGCATCCCCCGCGCACTGGGCAACAAGATCGACGGCAAGGCGCTCGACGGAGTGCTGAACATCGGTTGGCACACCGATCAACTGCACCGGATGGGGGCGGGCAAGGAACCCGACCTCAAGCGTGGCCGTCTGGCCACCACGATCGCACTGCTGCGACGCAACGGCACTGTGTCGCGGCGTCCCAAGCGCGGTGTCCGATGAAAGCTCCTGCATACGATGTGCGCGGCAAAGTCGTTCTCATCACCGGCGGAACCGGCGGGATCGGCAGCGCCACTGCACGCGAACTGCTGCGCCGCGGCGCCAAGGTGGCCATCGCCGACCTTGACCCCCAGACCCCGGAGATCGGGGCGGCCATGTCGTCAAACTCGGCCATGGGGCTGGTCGCCGACGTTCGTGCCCGCGAGACACTCGATGCCGCCATCGACGCCGTCGTGGATCGCTTCGGCCGCCTCGACATCGCGATCGCCAACGCGGGCATCCTGGCTCAAACCGGGACACTGCGCACCACACCGCTGTCCTCGGTCGAGTCCCTCCTCGCGGTGAACGTCACCGGTGTGGTCAACACCGTTCAGGCTGCGATCGATCAGGTCATCGCCACCCGCGGCCAAATCGCCTTGCTCAGTTCGGTTTTCGCGTTCGCCAACGGGATGGGCACCATTCCCTACGCGATGACGAAGGCGGCTGTCGAACAGCTCGGCCGAGGGTTGCGGGTGGAGCTCGCCAACCATGGCGTCTCCACCTTGGTCGCCTACTTCTCGATGGTTCACACCGCGATGATCACCGAGGGTGTAGACGGCGACCCGCTGGCCGATCAACTCCTCGCGACGATGCCGCAGACGATGTTGAAGCGCATTGCTCCCGAGACTGCTGCGACAGCCCTCGTCGACGGACTTGCCCGTCGATCACCGACCGTGTTCGCCCCCTCTCGGTGGAAGCCGCTATCGGCGCTGCGCGGCCTCGTCAACCCCATGCTGGATTCCCGGATGACCCGCGATCTTGCGACCCAGGCCGCACTATCCGCACTCGACGCCCGACCCGCCACCAAGAAAACAGCCGAATCGAAAGGCACACGATGACAAGGCAAACGACGACAATGTGGAAAGACACCCCGACCCACACGCTCAACGTCGACGGCGTCGACTTCGCCTACCGGGAACTCGGGACAGGATCAGGTATTCCGGTGGTGTTCCTCCATCACCTGACCGCGGTCCTTGACGACTGGGATCCACGCATCATCGACGGCATCGCCGAACATCACCGCGTTATCACCTTCGACAACCGCGGTGTCGGGGCCACCGGTTCCTCGGTACCCGGCACCGTCGAGCAAATGGGTACCGACGCCATCGCCTTCATCCGTGCCATGGGACTGGACTATGTCGACCTGTTCGGCTTCTCCCTCGGCGGCGGTGTCGCCCAGATGATCGCGCTCCAACAACCCCAACTGGTCCGCCGGATGATCCTGGCCGGCACCGGACCACGCGGCGGAGGCGGCATCGACAAGATGGCCACCATCGTCGGCACCGCCTATCTCAAAGCAGCCCTCACCCGCAGCGACCCGCGGAACTTCCTGTTCTTCCCGCGCACACCCGAGGGCAAACGAGCCGCGTCGGACTACCTGAACCGCCTCAAAGAACGCACTCGCGACCTCGACGATCCAATCTCCTTGCAGGCCCGCGTCGCCCAGATCAAGGCCATCCGGCACGCCGGCAAGTCCGCACCCGACGATCTTTTGGTCATCAAGCAGCCCGTCCTGATCGCAAACGGAGACCACGACCTGATGGTCGACAGCAGCCACTCCGCCGACATGGCCCGCCGGATCCCCAACGCCCGACTGATCATCTACCCCGATTCCGGACACGGCGGAGTGTTCCAGCACCACCAGACCTTCCTCGCCGAGGCCCTGCGCTTTCTTGGCGATGACCCCACCCACAATGGCGAAGGCGAACAATGAGCAACCTCCACAACACCGATCGGCCAATCAGGTCCTACCGCGACGCGCCGACTCGCTCGATCGGAGCCGCGGGCGTGAACTTCGCCTACCGCGAACTGGGCCCCAAAAGCGAAGTGCCCGTTGTATTTCTAGTTCACCTCGCCGCCAACCTGGACAACTGGGATCCCGCCGTCATCGACCCGATCGCCCAGCACCATCACGTCATCGCAGTCGACTACCGCGGTGTCGGCGCGTCCAGCGGCGTCCCGGCCGTTAGCGTCGAGGCAATGGCCGAGGACATCGCCGCCTTCATCAGGGCACTGGGTCACCGCAGAGTCGACATCCTGAGTTTCTCCCTCGGCGGCATGGTCGCTCAGGCACTCGTGCTGAAGCATCCCGAACTCGTGCGCAAACTCATCCTCACCGGAACAGGACCTGCGGGCGGGAACGGAATCGACAAGGTCGCCGGCGTGACCTTCTACGACATGGTCCGCGCCACTGTCAGTCGCAAAGACCCCAAGGAATTCCTGTTCTTCAAGCGCGACGAGACCGGCCGGCGAGAGGCCCACGACTTCGTCGCCCGCCTCAACGAACGCACCCGAGACCGCGATGCCGCCATCACTGTCATAGTGCTTCAAAGGCAACTCAAGGCGATCAAGCGGTGGGGGCGCGGGGCGCCGGCCGACCTCTCGAGGATCAGCCAGCTCACCCTGATCGCCAACGGCGACCACGACCGGATGGTGCCCACGGTTCTGTCTGAAGACCTACACCGCAGAATTCCAGGTTCGCAGCTCATCATCTACCCGAACTCCGGTCACGGCGGAATTTTCCAATACCATGATGAATTTGCCTCTGCTGCAATCGAATTCCTCGCCAACTGACCCACTCGGAGCTCTTCCGCGGAAAGGCGGCTGAAGATGACTGAACACAAGACCACGCTCGATTGGTTCTTACCTCTCGAGGGGAGTTGAACTCCCATGCCCGATTCGGCCGACTATCTCACCGTCGACGTCTATGACCGCCCCCCGCGGGGTCCGTGGCTGTGGAGTCGGAGTGTCAAAGCCGCTCTAGAGCAGAACATTCCGGGCTTGCGGGCGGTGACCGTCAACCACTCCAACCACTTGACGCACCAACTGGGCCCTTCGAGCTTTCTCCCGCCCGGACGTGCCCTTATCGCTGCGTGGGATTCACCTGAGTCGGCGCAGGCGGCCTTCCGCGGACCACTCGCCTACGCGGTGCATTCACCCCACCGCTACAGCCTCGACGGCGAGGTGGTGCGCGCGCGCGTCGAGCACGCCGGTGACCATTGGCACGGATGGAACCCGTCGGATGAAGGCAGCAGGGCCATCTCCTCCGACGAACCCCTCGTTGTCATCGTGCACGGCATCCTCAAGCCGCGACACCTGCTCGGGTTCGTCAGGAACAACATGCATGCCGCGTCGAGGGCGGCCTTTCATCCCGGCCATCGGGGCAGCGTCGACATTTCATCGCAGCTTCCGTTCGAACACACCTCGGTCAGCTTGTGGAAGACCGCGAAACTGGCACGTGACTATGCGTACGCCCCCGGCGGACACTCGCACACGATGGAGCATGCCCGGACCACCGACACCCACCGCATGGGTGTCTATCTTCAGGTTCGACCGTTGGCGAGTTCTGGCTCGCTGGGCGTGGATTCGCCCGCGTTCCCTGAGCTTCCACCTGCCGTTCGCGAATAGCCGGGAGACTTCTCCACGCGACTCCGAGTCTTGACGGCGTCAAGACCTGAACGGGTGCTGATCTTGAAGTCGTGGAGCCCCCCGCAGCGATTGCTACCCATGGGCAACGGTGCCCTGGTCAGCGTGCGGATCTGCGCAGTGCCGGCGTGCAACGCTGGGTGGATCAGCACGGATTGATCCGATTGGCCACCCACGCCATCCGCCATGACCGGGCCAAAGAGCACGGCGCGTACGCCACACCGCACGGTCGTCCCCGCAAGCCGCGCCAGGATGCGCCCAGCGGCGCCGCCGTCAAGGCCGGGCCGCTGCGCGGTCGGCCCGAGGGCCGAGCCTTGACCCCGGCCCCCATCGCCGCTACGCCGGAAGCGACCTCGGCCATCAAGGCCCAGCTTCGCTGTAAAGCACCTACCGGAACTCATTCGTCAAGCGGGTACCGGAACTTGACACCGCATGGACGAAACCAGCCGCATCAGGCCTGCGGGGATTGTCTGAGAAGCTCTGGCAGGCCGACCGCCGCAGCAATGGGTAGCACCGAGCGTGGCTCATAGCCTGCCCGCCATAGTCCTCCGTGTGCTGCTTGCTCAATGAACAGGCGCTCCGGGTGTGGGGCGGTCTGCGGTCGGGTATAGACGTCATGTACCGACTTGCGGCTGTGACACGGAGCCGCAGCAGTTCTCGCGAAACCGTCGCGTGCTTTGTGGCAACGACATAAGCTCCGGCTAGTCGGCGGTGCCGGCTTGGCACGTGACCAGTTGCTTCGAAGAGTGGAGCTGCTCGATGTCGTATGTCGTTGCGTTGCCCGAGGCGATGTCCGCCGCCGCCACGAACCTCGCCTCGATCGGCGAGGTGGTCGCGACGGCCGGCCGGGGTGCGGCGGGTGACACCACGGGGTTGCTCGCAGCCGCCGAGGACGAGGTGTCAGCGGCGATCGCGGCCGTGTTCTCCGCTCACGGCGCAGGGTTTCAAGCTCTCAGTGCCCAGGCGGCGGCGTTTCATGAGCGGTTCGTCCAGACATTGTCCGGCGCGACCGGAGCGTATGCCGCCGCCGAGGCGGCCGGTGCTGCGCCGTTAGCGGCCTTCGAGCAGGCGGCGGTCACTGTTCAGCGGCTTCCTGCCGAAGCGGCCACCGGATTCGCATCGTTATTTTCAGTGCGAAGTTCGCCAATCTTGCAGCTGCTGGCGAGCGACATTCCGCCGTTCTCGTGGATCGTGGGAAGCAACTCGCCGCCACCGCTACTGAACCTGCTTCTGGGACAGACGGTTTCGTATACCACGTACGAGGGGATGAAGGTCGTGCAGATCACGCCGGCGCACCCGACCGGCGAATACGTGGTTGCCTTGCACGGCGGCGGCTACATCATGCCGCCGACAATCTTGCACTGGCTCAATTACTCGGTGAATTCCTACCTGACCGGCGCGACGTTCCAGGTGCCTATTTACCCGTTGATACAGCAAGGCGGTACCGCCAGCACGGTGGTACCAACGACGGCCAACTTCATCTCCTCGCAAATATCTCAACACGGGTACCAGAACGTCAGCGTCATCGGCGACTCCGCGGGCGGCAACCTCGCACTCGCGGCCGTCCAACACATACTGCAGACGAACCCGCTCGGCCCAGTCCCGTCTTCCATGGTTCTACTGTCGCCGTGGCTGGACCTAACGCTTGGACGCGAGGTCGGCATGTGGTGGGGCGACAACCTCTCTGTTACCAACCCCATGGTTAGTCCGCTCTATGGGTCGCTTGCCGGACTCCCGCCAACGTATGTCTATTCGGGTGGGCTGGATGTACTCGTAATCTCCGCTAATGCCCTCCAGCAGGCGGCCGTTAGCCAGGGAGCCCCGTTCAGCTTCTTAACTGCGCCTTTCGAACATCACGACTGGGCTCTGGCGGATTGGCTGCGGTGGCCGCAGATCAACCGTGAACTCGGTATCGCGGCCTGATCGCTGGTCAGGCGAGGCGGACTACCGACGAACCGTCAGCCCTACAAAGTCTTCTGGTCAACCGAGGGCCTGCGCGTCGAGGCCGTGTTTCCGCACCCTTGGCAAGTGAGGTCAAAGTCAGGCTGATGTCGGATTCCGGTCGCTTTTCTTGGCTGTCGCCTGCAAATGACGGGCTTGCGACGCGGTCAAGACCCGAGAACGCAACCGCAGGTAACAAGCGGGACTGAACGGGAACGAAACCGCAGCTCATATGCCAAATCCCAGCTGGAGCGTGGGGTTCGATCTCGGGCAGCTCCACCTAGAAGATGCTGGTCAGAGTCAGTGGCTCCGGCCAGATTTCCGTTTCATGGGCTGTGGCTGACTAGCTTCCCAGCAGAGTTCATCGTGTCGGGGGCTCTGGATAAAGTAGTGCTCGTGAATTATCGCCTTGCAATCGGGATGCTCGCCGCGTTGGCGGTGGTGATCATCGTCCCTGCCCAGGGCCATGCCGATCCGCCGACGAAATGTTTGACCAACACGCCCAAAGGCAAGCAGGTCTACGTCCCCTGCGATCTAGTCAATGCCGGCGTCAATTTCCCGCCGGGGCAACGTTGCCCTCTACCGCTCGAGCAGTACCCGAAGGATGTGCAGGACTGGTGCGGCGAAGGTCCAGGCCTTGCGAGTCCCACTCCCACGAGTCCTACCAGCCCGACAAGTTCTACTACCCCGACAAGTCCTACTAGCCCGAAAGCTTCTACGAGCACGACCGGTCCTACGAGCACGACCGGTCCTACGAGCACGACCGGTCCTACGAGCACGACGAGTCCTACGAGCACGAAGATTCCCACGACCACGACCAGTCCTACGAGTCCGACCAGTGCCGGTAGCTGACCTGCCCCGCAATGTCCAAACGCTCGCCAGTATCGCCGCCCTTCGGATTGTGCGGGCTGACAAAGGTCGCGGCTTGTGACGGCAGGCGAAACCGGAGCAGCAACTGCGCAGGCAGCGGCTGGCGGGATGGCGCCGCTCGATATTGAAGGCTCCGGCGTGCTGCCGCCCGTGGCTGACTCGGTGCGCCGACGTTTCTGGTTGCTTGAGCGGTTGGCGCCGTCGTTGGGATCGCGGTGGGCGGTCGAGTTGTGGTGCACCCCGCCGGTTCTTGAGTCGAGTCTGCGGATGCCGCCGGGTGTTCCACCGGGGAGACAGGTAGAAGCGTTCTGGGACGGGCACCGGGTCGCCGGGGAGGAGTGGGGCGAGGGGCCGCCGGTGTATCTGGTTCACGGTTGGGGCGGCCAGCGCGCACATTTGGCAGTGTTCGTCAAACCGCTCGTTGAGGCGGGGTATCGGGTCGTTGCGTTCGACTTGCCCAGCCACAACGAATCGGAACGGGGTGCACTCGCGCCCGGGCGCACCACTGCGATCGAGTGTGCCCATGCGATCAAGGCCATGATCGAGGCTCATGGGTCGGCGCACGCGGTGGTCGCTCACTCGCTCGGAGCGAACTCGACGGTACTTGCGGCGGCTCAGGGTGCACAGGTAGGGCGCTTGGTCTTCTTGGCGCCCATGGGCGAATTCCCGCTCTATCTCGATTTATTCGCCGCTCGTCACAACTTCGGCCGACGGATCCGCTCGGGCCTGCATCGTCGTCTCGAAGCGCGGATCGGGATGCAGCTGCACGAGACGAACATGACGTGGACCGGTCGACTTGCGAACTATCCGCCGCTGCTTCTCATTCATGACCCTGACGACCCGGACAGTCCCCATGCAGCCAGTGAACGCGTGGCCACCGCATGGCCGGGCGCGCGCCTACTGACAACGCGAGGGCTCGGAAGGTTGGCGCACTATCGAATCTTGCGCCACCGCCCCGCAATTCGTGCCGGCGTGGAGTTCATCGGTCAGCAGACAGCTGACACGAGCGCCGCGGAGCAATCCGGCAGCACTTAGCGTTCGATGAACTCCGCGCGGGCGGGGTTTGTGTCGGCGATCTACCGAGGAGTCCGGCCGGAGTCAGGATCGGGGAATTTCAGGCATCGGCATGCCAGCAGGGCGAGATTCCGTGCGACGTCGTCCTTCGGCTCGGTCTGCGTCAGGATGTGGCTCAAGCCCGTTCGCACAACGGATTCCGCCATCAGATCAACATCGGAGGCGGGGAGCTCCGGCCACTGATCGGTCAACCAGGTGCTCAGGATTGCCACGGCGTCCGCGATCAGGGGTTCACCGCGAGTCGTCACTAGCGGCAACAACGACGTGTCGCCGTCGACCGGGGCGCGGGTCAGGATGGTCTGCAGCAGCGGATTGTCGCGCGTCTCGTCAAGCATGTAGCTGACGGCGTCCCCTATCGCGCCGGGCAGGTCGCCGGGGCGTTGTGCCAAGCGGTTGCTCATCTCCTCGAAAAAGATGCGCACCTCGCGCAGCACCAGTGCCTGCCCCAGATCGTCTTTGGTCCCGAACTCCGCGTGCACACTGGCGCGACTGACGCCGATGGCGGTGGCGATCGCACCCATCCGCACCGCCGACCATCCGCGGTCGAGAACCACGTCCCGCGCTGCGTCGAGGGCCAGTTCGCGCAGGCGGGAGCGGCCATAGGCGCGGGTTTCGGCGCGGAGGTCTACGACGGTCATCAAGAGGGAGTCTAGCTGACGAAAATCGAAGATTGTCGATTGCTGTCGACATTTTCAGATTATTGTCTACGGTGACGGATACCACAATGCTTTGGAGGCACCATGACTCTCGCCTATACGCGAACAGAGCGTCCGTACGATCCCGCCGATCTGTCGTCGCTGGCTTTCTGGTCCGGCACCTGGCGGGACCGCGAGAAGACGTTCGCCGAACTGCGCGCCGAGCGCCCGATCTCGTGGCACCGGCCGGTAAACAACGGACTGTTCGAGGATGCCAACGATCAGGGCTTCTGGGCCGTAGTGCGGCACGCCGATCTGGTCGAGGTCACCCGGCGGCCGCAGGACTTCCTGTCCGGCGAGGGCATCGCGTTCGAGTCGATTCCCAAGGAGATGCTGGACGCGGCCCAGGGGTTCATCGCGATGGACCCGCCGCGGCACACGAAGTTGCGGCGGCTGATGGCCGCGGCGTTCACCCCAAAACAGTTGGCGCGCATCGACGATCACATCGTGGCCAATGCCCGGCGCGTGGTCGACGGCATCGCCGACAAGGGCGAGGCGGACTTCGTCAATGAGGTAGCCAGGCTGGTCCCGATGCACAACATCTGCGATATGGCGGGCATCCCCGAGGAGCACCGGCGCACTATCGCTCACGAGTCGGAGTTCGTCGACGGCTGGCGTGATCCGCGGCTGCTGGAGGGGTCCGAACCGCTGGCCCGGGTGGCGCAGGCGATCGTAACGGTGAACGCCATTGCGATGGAACTTGTCGAAGCACGGCGGCGCAAGCCCGAGGACGATCTGGTCACCGCACTGGTGCAGGCCGAGGTCGACGGCGAACGGCTGACCGACGAGGAGATTTCGTCGATCTTCTTCCTGTTGATCGTCGCCGGCAACGACACCACGCGGCAGTCCACGTCGCACGGCATGAAAGCGCTCACCGACTTCCCGGAGCAGCGGGCCTGGCTGATGGAGGATCTCGACGGTCGGATGCCACTGGCCATCGAGGAGATCGTCCGGTGGGCCACCCCGATCATGACGTTCCGGCGCACCGCCGCGCACGACACCGAACTGGGTGGTCAGCACATCACTCAGGGCGACAAGGTGATCATGTTCTACTCCTCGGCCAACCAGGACACCGAGGTGTTCGATCATCCTGAGCGGCTTGATCTTTCGCGTTCGCCGAATAAGCACGTCGCCTTCGGTGGCGGAGGGATCCACCATTGCCTGGGCGCACAACTGGCCCGCCGGCAGCTGTCAGTCACCTTCCGGGAACTGTTGACCCGCCTGCCCGACATCCACACGGTCGGTGAGCCGGAGTTGGGCACCGGCAACTTCTTCCACACCGTGTTGTCCATGCGCGTGGAGTTCACCCCCGAGACGAAGAAATGAAAGTCGTCGTCGATCGCACGAAGTGCTCCTCGATCGGACTGTGCGAGGCCGTCGCCCCCGACATCTTCGAGGTCGGACCCGACGGCGTCATGAACATTTTGATCGAGGACATCGGTGCCGACCGGCGCGGGGATCTCGAGCAGGCGTGCGAGAGCTGCCCGACGCAGGCGCTCAGCATCGTCGAGGACTGAGGTTTTCCGAGCGACGAACTGGGTCGAAACCTATGCTGCCGACATGAGTGAGTTTCATCCGTCGCCGCCCCCGGACCTTCCCGGTGTCCCCTCGGCCGAGGGACCCCTGCCCGGCCCCGACCAATTAGTAGGCCGGCCCCGGGCATTGCCCGTGGACCTACTCGGTGAATTGCATGGCCCGTTGTTCTATGCGGACTTCGGCGGCGGTATCAGAAAGCTCTACGCGTGCTCGCTGGAACTCGTGACCGAGTTGTGCGACGAAAGCCGGTTCGCCAAGAACCTGACGGCAACCCTGGCCCGAGTCAGGCCGCTGGCCGGTGACGGTCTGTTCACGGCCTACCACGGCGAGCCCAACTGGCAAAAGGCGCACGATGTGCTGTTACCGGGTTTCAGTTACGCGGGATTGCGCGCGTATCACGGCTCGATGCTGGACATCAACTGCAAGCTGATCGACCGGTGGGACGCCAGCGTGGGAGTCGGACCGGTCGATGTGTCGAACGACTTGCAGAAGCTGGCGATGGACACCGTGGCGCTGGCCGGATTCGGTTCGCGTTTCGACTCTTTCGAGTGCCCGGGCCTGGCTCCGATCCCGCAGAGCTTCACGACGGCTATGGGTGAGTTGGGATCTGGGACGGCGACGCCGGTGTTCAACGAGGAATTGGCCACCTTGCACGCGTTCATCGACGGGCTCATAGCCGAGCATCAATCCGGTGGGCGTGAGTCCGAGGATCTGTTGTCGCTGATGCTGCAACGAGACCCGCACGGCAATCCGGTTCTGCAGACCGACAACATCCGCAACCAGATCCTGACTTTTTTGATCGCCGGTCAACTCACCACGTCGGAGTTGATGCCCAATGCGCTGTTCAACATCGTCAGCAGTCCGGCGGTGTTGCATCGGGTGCAGGCCGAGGTGGACACCGTTTTCGGACCCGAAGACGACTACCTGCCCGGCTACGACGACATCGGCAAGCTGACCTATCTGCGGCAGGTCATCGAGGAAACTTTGCGACTTTCCCCGCCGGTGTTGCAGTTCGATCGAATGGCGTTGGAAGACACGGTGATCGGTGGCAAGTACCCGATCAAACGCGGCGAGGCGGTCACGGTACTCACCGGCGCATTGCATCGCCAGCCGCAGTGGGGCGACAATGTGGAATTCTTCGATCCCGACCGCTTCGCTCCCGAACGCTCGGCGGGCAGGCCGACCGCGCTCTTCAAACCTTTCGGAACCGGTGCGCGATCCTGCATCGGCCGCCAATTCGCGCTGCACGAGGCCGCCATGGCACTTGCCCGGGTGATACATCGGTATCGTCTCATCGACGCTTATCACTATGTGCCGCAGTGGGAAACGCCGAACAGTCGCCGGCCGATCGGCTTCCGGCTCGATGTCCTCCGGCGCACCGCACAGGACCGCAAGACCGACACACCCGGCGTTGAGGCGGGCGGTGCGCAGAGTGCGGCGCAGCACCCCACGGCCATCACGGCCGGTACCAGGCTGGCCATCTTGCACGGCTCCAACCTCGGCACCTGCCGCGCTCTGGCCCGCCAATTCGCCGACGATGCAACGGCTTTAGGCTGCGTGACGACCGTGGCGCCGCTCGACGACGCCGCGGGTGGTTTCCCCGAAGCCGAGGCCGTCGTGATCATCGCCTCGTCTTATAACGGGCAGCCGACTGACGATGCGCGGGCCTTCCTCAGCTGGCTGCTCGACACCGATACCACGCTGAACCCGACACCCAACGTGGCAGTCCTTGGGGTGGGTGACCACAATTGGGCCGACACCTACCAGGCGGTCCCGCGGCGCATCGACGAGCGCCTCGGCGAGTTGCAGGCCAACCGATTGGTTCCGCTGGCAGCGGCCGACACCTCGGGGGACATGGTTGGCACGATCGAGGAGTTCGCCGCCGCGCTGTGGTCGTCGTTGGCGGAACGCTTCGGTGACCCCGACGCCGCCCCGCTCACGGATGCGGCCGAACCGCTCTACGAACTCCGCCAG
This sequence comes from Mycobacterium sp. TY814, assembly GCF_030755175.1. NCBI lineage: Bacteria > Bacillati > Actinomycetota > Actinomycetes > Mycobacteriales > Mycobacteriaceae > Mycobacterium > Mycobacterium sp. TY814. Next base: position 1,284,565 of record NZ_JAUFRY010000001.1, on the reverse strand, counting down.
ATCGTGGGTCCGGTGACGGCGGCAATGGACGCACGTTCGTCGGTGATCCCGATGACGGTCGTCGAGAGAACCGAACTGGTCAGCCCCGGGCTTGGGCAAGCCAAAACCAATGTGCGCGTGGAACTTCCCGACGGCGTCGACTACCAAACGGGTGACCACCTCACGGTGATGGCCGACAACCCGCCCGAGGTGGTCGACACCGTTCTGACCCAACTGGGCCTCGACCCGGGACTGCGGCTGGCAATCAACCCGCGGCGCAGCTCACGACGGCTCATCGCGCTGGACCGAGAGGTCAGCGTTCGAGAACTGCTGACGCACTTCGTCGAATTGCAGAAGCCGGCTACTAGCAGCCAATTGCGCAGTCTCGCGACGGCCAACAGCAATCCCGCCGAGCGTCAGCGGCTTACCGAACTCGCCGAGGCCCCAGACGGCTGCCCGCTGAGCGTGCTGGAATGCCTCGACGAATATCCGGCTTGCGTTCTCACCGGCGCCGAACTTCTCGAACTGCTCGACCCCATGGTGCCGCGGCACTATTCCATCGCATCGTCGTCACTGCGGTCACCACGCACGGTCGGACTGGTCGTCAGCGTGCTTGATGCGCCGGCTCGCTCGGGGCGCGGTTTGTTCAAAGGTGTCGCGTCCAACTACCTCGCGACAGTTCAACCAGGACAAACCATCCGTGCGCGGGTTGACCCGGCCCGTCAGGCGTTCCGGGCCGGTGCCGATCCGGCCAAGAACGTGATACTGGTCAGTGCCGGTACCGGCGTCGCACCGTTCCTCGGTTTCCTCGGCGACCGGCTGGCCGCACAGGAGGCCGGAGCGCCGGTGGAGCCTGCGTTGTGCTTTTTCGGGGTGCGTGACCCGGAGGTCGACTACATCTTCCGAGACCGGTTCGAACAGGCCGAGGCCCTGGGCATCGTGCAGATGCGCCCGGCCTTCTCTCGGGCGCCGCAAAACGGGGTTCGCTACGTGCAGGACCGGATCACCGCGGACGCCGACGACGTCTGGAACCTGTTGGGTGACCCGGACAAGGACGCCCACGTCTACATCTGTGGTGACGGCGCGCGGATGGCGCCCGCGGTTCGCGGGTCGTTCCTCGACATTTACCGCGCACGGACGGGCGCTGACGAAGCCCAGGCCCGCAACTGGCTGAACGGTCTCATCGAATCGGACCACTACGTCGAGGATGTGTGGGCCGGCTGAAACAGGTTCCGGCGTGTGTCAGGCGCGCACCGCCTCTCGCACTGTGCTGCGGTCCACACCCAGCGCCTCGCTGAGACTCGGCTCATCGGGGTATACGCGTGCCGATGGTTCATTCACCGAAGAGTTCAATGAGTTGTGAAGTGGCAGACATGCGCGCCGAAGCCGATTACGGCGCAGCCACTCTTGACGAGATCCGCCCGGCCGTCAAGGTAGCGGGCGGTGGCCTGCTGATCGCCGCGGTGGTGCTTACGGCGCTGAACCTGCGACCCGCGCTTACCAGCGTGGGGCCGCTACTCGGCGTGATGCGCGAATCGCTTGGCGCGTCGGCCACCTGGGCCGGAGTGCTCACCACGCTGCCCGGACTGTGTTTTGCCGCCGCCGGACTCGCTGCGCCGTGGCTGGCCCGCCGGATCGGACTGCAGCACGCCATCAGCGCCGCGTTGGTGACACTGGTCGTCGGCCTGCTGTTGCGCGTACTCGACGGACCCTCCGTTGTCATCTCAGGCACTGTGGTGGCCACCGGCGGCATCGCATTGATCAACGTGTTGATCCCGGTGGTCATCAAGGGGTCGTTCCCCGCTCAGATCGGGGTGATGACGGGCATTTACACCGCTGCCCTGCAGGGTGGCGGCGCGATGGGGTCGGCGCTGACACCGCCGATGGAGTCTGCGTTCGGTAGTTGGCGTGGCGCGCTCGGCGGCTGGGCCGCCCTCGCGCTGCTGGCCCTGATCGCGTGGCTTGTGGGTGCCGCGCGAGTGAGCTCTGCCGAGCTGCCGGCCCGTCCCACAGGCGGATCGCTGCTACGAAATCGCTTGGCGTGGATGGTAACTCTGTTCTTCGGCTTCCAGTCCACACTCGCATACATCATGTTGGGCTGGCTGCCCGAGGTGTTCATCGACAGCGGTGTGCCCAAGGCGACCGCGGGGATGCTTGTCGGCCTGATGTCGCTGATCGCCGTGCCGATCAGCATTTTCCTCGCGCCGATGGCGGCTCGATCCGGCAGCCAGAGCGGCTGGATAGTCGCGCTGGGTGTCATCGGCCTTGTCGGAGTCGTAGGTTTGCTGATCAATCCGGCTGCGGCGCCGCTGTTGTGGAGTGTGCTCGTCGGCCTGGGTATGAGCGTCTTCTCATTGGCGCTCACCGTGATTGCACTGCGCGCTCGCACCACCGAGGACACCGCGCAGTTGTCAGGGATGGCGCAGGGCTTTGGTTACCTGCTTGCCGGCGTCGGCCCGTTCCTCTTCGGGCTGCTTCATGACGTCACCAGCGGCTGGACCGTGCCGTGGATCTTCGTGCTGGTGATCTACGCACTGCAGATGACGATGGGCGCCCTCGCGGGCCGCAACCGCTACGTCTGATACCAATAGCAGTGCACCACAACGCTTTAGCGTGGGTGGGCCGCTGCAAGACTCCCGACTCGGTCCACGCCAGCCAGCCTTGGTCGCGGCTACCTGACGTCGAGCAGGTCGACCACGAAGATCAGCGACTCGCCGGGCTTGATGACGCCGCCGGCGCCACGGTCGCCGTAGGCGAGGTGGGCGGGGATGTGCAGCTGCCGGCGACCGCCGACCTTCATGCCCTGCACGCCCCGGTCCCAGCCCTGGATGACCTGGCCGACGCCGAGTTGGAACGTCAACGGGTCACCGCGGTTATAAGAAGCGTCGAACTCCTCGCCGGTGGAGTGAGCCACGCCGACGTAGTGCACGACCACCGTCTTTCCGGAGGTAGCCTCCGCGCCGTCGCCCTCGACGACGTCGGTGATGATCAGGTCGGTGGGCGGCTCGCCGCCGGGGAAATCGATCTCGGGCTTCTGTGCAGTCATGCTCACCACCTTGGCAGATGGTCGCCGGTGGGCTCGTCGACGGGGGGTCACGCTCGCGTCATGGAAGCCGGACTCCGGCTGCCGGGCTTGGCCTTGATGTGGCCTGCGCGCATCGCGGCGTTGAGCGCCGACGAAAGGAGATCGTGCTTGTCGGCGAGCGTCCTCCCGGCGGCGGAAACGCCGGTCGCAGCGTTGACCTGATCAGATCAGTCCGGGTATCAACGCTTTTCGCTCGGGCGGGTAGTCAGGGAATTTCTCCTGGTACCACGTGTGAGTGGCGAACGCCCGCGGGACCAAATTGCCCGCCGTGATCAGAAAAATGATCACTCCGGCGAGCGACCAGGTCAGCAGGGCGAACCCCGCCCATGCGATCAGCTCGCCCAGATATGCCGGGCTGGTGACGAACCGGAACCCCCCGCCGTACGGGATCTTGTACTCAGTTGCGCCCGGGTTCGCCTTGTCGCGCAGGTTGCGCACGATCGACTCCGACCGGACCAGCAGGATGAATCCGCTGAGGTAGACCACCAACCCGACCAGAAACCGTGGATCGGTCAACCAATCGGAGCCGTACTGGTGCTTGTAGTCGTGGCTGAAGAACGCGCCATTGAGGTAGCCGTGCATCGTGGTGATCACCATTCCGAAGGCGAGCACGACGATGTTGAAGCTGCCGCGTTTGCCCGGCACCTGTCTGATCGAGAGCGGGAAGAACCAACCCCGATTGCCGTAATGCATGAGCCAGATGGCCGCCAGGACGAGCGGCGTGGCGTCGAATCGGCCTGGCCCGGTGAGGTAGAAAATCGCGAAAACCACGGTCGCGGGTATCTCCATCAGCCACCAGCCGAGCTTCGGATTGAGATTCACCCCGCGCGCCGTCGCGCCGAATCGGCCGTAAGGACTCTGCGCGAACAGGCCGCCGATGATCACCAATGCCGCGATGACCAGACCTATCGTCACGACGGTGTCGTAGGTGGTGTTGCCGGTGTACCAGGTCATCAAGCTCCCTTCGAGAGCTGACATCGTCGAGCATGTCTGAGCGATCACGCCTGCCGCAGTAGAACAACTTCTATCAGTACGCGATCAGCACGGCTGTGAGGGACTGTGTCAGCGCCGCTTCCTACGAGCAGAAGTCGCACGAATCCTCTTTGACGGGAGGCGGATTGTCTCCGTCCCACACGTCGCTCGGGAGCTGCCCCTGGTACGGAACGTTGCCGGCCGAGTTCTTGACCCAGTACCAGGTGTGGCAGACATTCATGTCCCATCGGTAGCCAACTCCCGGTCCCGACGACATGTCGTAACGGGAGTACACCATCGAGTGGCCTGGGCACCAGGTGTGTGGTGGTAGGGGTCCCGCCTGGGCCGGGGCGGCCAGCCCCACGCCACAGCCGGTCAACATAGCGGACGCGAGTGCCGCGATTCGTCGGCTCATGTTGGATCTCTCTCGTCGTTGGTCACCACAGCGTGCGCCTGACGCCTTGCGGAACTCTTGCGCAGGGCCGGGCCTCCCAAGAAGACCTTGCGTAGGTCAGGCGCATATCTTGGTCGTAACGTCGGACGACACCCGAAGGAGCAATCGGTGGCTGTGGAGTTCCGTTGAACGAAGACCGACCCAACTGGGGCTGGGGGGACAAGGCGCCCGTGCCGATGTTCACCGAGGCCGAGATCCGCTCGGCCTGCAAGGACTTCGGGCTGCGCGACAGCGACACGCAAAGCGTCATTCAGCAGCTCAATGACAACCGCCGGAGCGAGCGCGCTGCCGGGCGCGATCCGGTCGAAGGTGGCCCGTCCGAACGGGGCGCCGGGTCGTAGCGCTCTTCGGGACCGGGGCTGTGCCAACTCGCATGAATTGACGCGGGTGCGCGTCGCGCGCCTTCGCGGTGGGTAATCGCTTATTGCACAGCGGTCCACTAGGCGGAGGCGAGTACGCGATGAGCAGAACTACTGTCAGTGCACAGAGGCATGCGGGTGACGTCAGATCCAAGGTCGCGAGGGTGGGCCTGATCGGTAAGGGAGCGCTGTATGCGCTCTTAGGTTTCCTCGCCATCAAGGTCGCGATGGGTGATGGCTCCTCGGCCGGCGCCAGTAAGACCGGGGCGATCCAGACCGTCGCGCAGGCGCCGTTCGGCAAGTTCCTGCTGATCGCCCTGACGGTGGCTTTGATCGCGCTGGTGGTGTGGAAATTCAGCCAGGCCGTCTCCGGTGATCCGATCGAAGGGTCCGACGGCAGCCATCGGGCCAAATACGCGGGCAAGGGCGTTCTCTACAGCGGTGCGGCGCTGGCGTCGCTGTCGATTCTCATCGCGAACTGGGGCGGCGATGCCGGCGCGGTCCCCGGCGCCGGTGGTGGCGAGGGCCAGGAGCATGCCGCCGGGGTGGTCATGGGCCTGCCCGGCGGACGGTGGATCGTGCTGATCGTCGGCCTCGGCGCTATCGGCTTCGGTGGCTACGAGATCTACAAACACGCCATCAACTGCGAGTTCATGAAGCGCACCGGAGGCCTGAGCCAGGACAAGCGCAAGGTCATCGAAGCGCTGGGCCGGGCGGGTTACGTGGGCAGCGGACTGGTGGCCATCGGCGTCGGCTTCTTCTTCGTCATCGCCGGCCTGACCTTCGACCCGAAGAACGCCAAGGGATTGTCCGGGTTGTTGGCCGAACTCGCCGGCCAGAGCTGGGGACAGCTGGTCCTCTGGCTGATCGCCGTCGGCCTCTTCGCCTACGGATTGTTCTCGTTCGCCGAGGCGCGCTACCGCCCCGCCACCTAGCGCGGTCCCGGCCGGCGCTCTGCGTGCCCGCGATAGATTGCTCTTCGTGAGCGAAGACAGAGTCCGGGTTCGGATCGCAGACAACGGTGTGGCAACGGCAACGATGGTGCGCGCCGACAAGCACAATGCGCTCGATCAGGCGATGTTCGATGGCCTGGTGGATGTCGCCGCGCAACTCCGACGTGATACCTCGGTCCGCGCGGTCGTGCTGCACGGTGAGGGCAAGAGCTTCTGCTCAGGCCTGGACGTGGCAAGTTTCATGGGCGGCGAACGAGGCACGGGCGTCTTGTTGACCCGAGACGGAGACGGGCCGGCGAACCTCGCCCAGCGCGTGAGCTACGACTGGTCGTTGGTACCGGCGCCAGTCATCGCCGCGATCCATGGCAACTGCTTCGGCGGCGGTCTGCAGATCGCGCTCGGCGCCGACATCCGCATCGCCGCGCCCGACGCGAAGCTGAGCGTCATGGAGATCAAGTGGGGCCTCGTTCCCGACATGGGAATCACACAGACGTTGCCGAGACTCCTACCTATCGACGTCGCGAAAGAGTTGACGTTCACTGGCCGCATCGTTTCCGGCAGTGAGAGTTCCGAGCTCGGCTTGGTCACCCGAACCGCCGCGGACCCGTTGTCGGCGGCGCTGGCGCTCGCGGACGAGATCGCGCAGAAGTCGCCGGATGCTATCCGTGCCGCGAAGCGCTTGTACGACCAGACCTGGGTCAGCAATGACCCCGCGGCTGCTCTCGCCCTCGAATCAGAGTTGCAAACCGGACTGATCGGCTCGCCCAACCAAATCGCTGCTGTGGTCGCTGGAATGTCCGGGGAGCGGCCGGTTTTCGCCAACCCGGCTTAGCGTGAGCCATCTGGGATTCAGGACTGACGCGCGACGATCACGGGCACCTTCGCCCTGCTGACGGCCGCCGCCCCGACCGATCCCAGCAGCTTGCCGCGGAACCAGCTGCAGCCGTGGCTGCCGACCACGAGCAGCTGTGCCTGCTTGGAAGCCTCGATCAAACACCGTGCGGGATCGCCAATTTCGATGATGCGCCGGATCGGCACCTCGGGATAGCGTTCGGGCCAACCGGCCAGCCGCTCAGCGAGGCTCTCCTCCTCCTCGGATAGCCGAGCGTCCCACGTCGCGTCCTGGAACGACCCCCAGTAGCCGGAAACCCAGGGTTCGGTCCACACGTGCAAGGCCATGAGGGCGACACCTCGACGCGATGCTTCCGCAAATGCAATGGCCGTCGCCGCTTCCGATGCCGGTGAGCCGTCGATGCCCACCAACACCGGCGCCCGCGCGACATGGCCGTTCACGGTTTGATCGTCGTGGGTCACGGCGACCGCACAATGCGCGTGGTAGACCAGTGCCGAACTCACCGAGCCCAGGCCGCCACCGGCCAACACGCCGCCATGTCCGCGGTGGCCGACCACGAGCATCTCCACCTCTGCGGAGAGGCCCACGAGCGTCGGGACGATGGCCGAATTGAACACCTGGCTATCGATCTGCACGGGACCCGACGCCGCAGTGCACTCCTCGGCGACCGTGATCGCCGTCGCGATGAAATCGCGGGCCCGCTGCCCCTGCCATTGCCTGAAGCCGGGCGGCGCGGCGATCTCGAACCACTCCGGCAAGGCGGCGTCGGAGATGTGGACCAGAGCCAAAGGGGCGCCCCGCAGCACCGCATCGCGGGCCGCCCATCGGACGGCACCCAGCGCCGCGGCCGAGCCATCAACGCATACCAGGATCGCGCCGCGTGGTGGATGCCACATGTCGGCTCTTTTCTGATCGGCCATTTACCCACCCGCAGCATCACTCAGCGAGGTAGTGACTATCAGGGCCGAAGAGATGCAAGCCGAAGGACCAAAGACACTGTTTGGTGCTCGAAGGCCGCGGCGGAGCTTCAGGCGTTCGGTGTCCGCCCCGATGGCGGTGGGTATCCAGAGTGTCGGCTGATAGGAGTGGCGCATTTCGAATCGAGCACCCGAACCCACCGATGACGGGCACTACATCGTCGTTGACGGTCGCAAATGGCGCGCAACGGACCCGTCGATTCCCGACGATCGCAGGCAAGAGCTCGTCCGGATATTGATGGCCTGGCGCCGGGAGGTGCGTCGCACCAAGGGAACGCCTGCGGAGTCGACCGCCCGCGCGGGTGTCAATGCTACGAAAGTTGCTCTGGGGGAGCGTGGTTCACCGCCATGGTGGGAGGCGAGCGAAGAACAGCGCCGCGCTCGATGGCAGGCAGAACTCAAGGAGCCGGGCGAATAGGCCTCAGGAACCAGCCATTACCAGAGCACCCCGTGACTCGTCGACAGAATGAACCCGTGGCTGCCCTCGGTATGGCAGTGCACGGCACCCTGGTTGTCGACCGCGCACACACCGCCGAGGGTCTGCACCCGGTATCCAGCGGGTAGCACGGTCACGTTGCCGGTGAAAGTCTTGGTGTCCGAATGACGGTACTCGGCGGGGTGGGTCGCGTCGGCGAAGGTTTGGTTGGTGCCGGGTGGGGCGTCTGCGGGCACCGCGTCACATCCAACCGGACCGCCGTTGGGGGCGAGGCCGCATGACCGCCCGTCCGGAGTGGTGAAGTAGACCCACGAGCGGTACGAGGTGGTGTAGGTGCCCGGGGCGAGCGGATAGCCGTCGAGGTCATCAACCGGTGGGTCACCGGGTGCGGCGACTGCCGGTGCGACCGAGATCGCCATCGCACCCAATGTAGCCAACGCCCCAAACCGCCATAGCCGCATCTGCTGACTCTATTCGGTCCCGTCTGGATGGGTGGCGGACTTATGGCCCGAAAAGCAGGGTCCTTAGTCTCTAATCGCGATGTGCGCGGGCGCCGATACTGGCGAACCTGATGTGGGCAAACTTATTTCGGTCCGTTGCGGCAGCGTCGACGGCATTCGCGCTCGCGGGCTGCGGCTCGACACCGAGTAAGCCTCCGGTTGCGCCGTTCACGATCATCACTGGACCATCCAGCACTACCGCCAGCACCACCACCTCGCGGGACCAGAACGGTGCCGGCCTGCCGCCAATGAAGCACTTCCGGATCGGTGGTGACAGCTACGGGCCGGTACAGGACTGCCACGTCGTCGACACCGCGGTCACCTGCACAGCGACTTGGGACCAGCCATATCAAGCGGATACGTACACCGGAAGCTTCACCGGCACCTTGTCCGGGATGACGATGACGGGGACGTGGACGACTCATCAGACCGGCCACGACGCGAACGACCCGCGCTGCCGATGGCAGACGGACACGTCGGTGCCGACCACCTTCGAGTTCAGCCTGGACGGAACCGTGCTCGACCACTCCGGTCCGGGGCAATGGCGGACAACCCGCAGCGGTAGTTGTTCGGGGGTGGAGTCCGGCACCAGCTCGGCCGCGGAGGGCGGTCCCAACTCCTGGAAAGTACTCGATTAGCAACTCAATTCCGTTGCTGCACAAACTGAATCACATTAGGACTTTCGACTCTATCGACGTGTTCGCTCCGGTGCTGTGATCAAAGCCTCCCTGGTGGGCGGGGTGGTGAAGATCATGGGCGATAGGCGAAGTCGCTGTTGGCGAGGGGGCCGACGCCAGACACTTCGGGGCATCTGGCCGAACTTTCGCCTTGGTAGTCAGGCAGGAGATCCACATGGCGAATGACGCGAACGGACAGTGGATCGGATTGGGAGTGGGTGACGTCGACAGTCCCGACACCCCGCGCGACGCCCCGAACTGGGATGCGATCACGCTGCTGACGGCCAAACTGCACGACAAATATCAGTGGGCGCGCGATCTGGGAGTGGTAGCCCAACCGAACTACGACGAACTGGTGGCCCGCGCGGTCGAACAGTTCTGTCAGCGCACCGGGTTGCCGATCATCCGCGACGCGAGCGGGCGCGCGGTCGCCAATCTCGCTGTGCGCCAACGGCTGGGCAGCTATCCGGCGCCCGGAACCGGTGACAGGGTGCGCTCGGGCTCCGCGCCGACCCTGCCGATCATGTTCACCGTCGAAGGGCACCAGTCGGACATGTTCTTCGGCCCGGTGGCCGACACGGCGACTCAGCTGGAAGGCGAGGGGCTGTGCCGCCATCAGCCGATCGCCTATAACAACGCGGCCCTCCCGTTCGACAACGCCAGCGGGGAGAACGAACTCGCCCGCCTGGTCGGGGCGACCGTAATGGACAACGGGGTGCCGTTCCCGGCGGGCACCAAGTGGGTGCTCGGGATATTCAGTCAGGGTGCCATCGTCGGCTTCGACTTCTGGATGAACCATCTCGCACCAGGCAAGCCGCTCGAGTGGCGGGAGGCCGACCTACTCGGCGTCCTGGCTTACGGCAACCCGTGCCGTCAAACCGACAGCATCGCTCCCTGGGCCACCGGTTGGATCAAAAAGACTGGAACACATGGCCTGGATCCCTACCGGCGCTTCGGCCTGCCCGGCTTCCCGGTCAAGCCGGACAACTGGATGGACGTCTACCGCGAGGGCGACATCTTCGCCGAGAACGGCGACGACAACGCCAGCAAGGCGAAAGCGGCGGTGTACCAGGCCGCCGCCCGCGGCGACTTCTTCTCGGACCCGATCTCGCTGGCGTTCCAGATCAGCAAGCTGTTCAGCCGGCCCCTCGAAGAGATATGGGCCATCATTGAGGCGATCATCTCCGGGGTCGTCTTCGTCCACGACAAACCGAACCCGCACTATTCCCCGTACGACGTCAACGAAGGCGTGAACTGGGTGCGGAGCTTGCTCACCGGTCGCCTGGTGGCACCGCCAACACCCAGTCCGGCCAATGCATGACGTGTGCGGAGAAAGAAACGAATCATGGCATCAAAACACGCCACAAAGCCAAAACCAGCTCGCCAGTTGAGGATTGATAGTCCCACTAAAGTCAAGTACCACCCGTTGGCACCTGGCACTCATACCGGTGACAGCAGCGGGTACCGCACCGATGACCGCCCCGACCACCGTGGTGTCGACATCGCGGCGAACTACGGAACGCCGATCTACGCGCCCGCCGACGGATTCTTCGTCCATGTCGGAATCAATGACGATCCAGGCGGTTTCGGTTCGTGGTTGTGGATCGACGCGCAGCAGGAATGGGGCCTGGACTTCGTCGTCGGACACATGCCCCCGTCATCACTGGTCAACCCCGACACCGGTAAACCGTGGCGAACCAACGACACCGTGCGGGCCGGCCAACAGATAGCGGTGGTGGGCTCCGAGGGTAGTTCCTCAGGCCCGCATCTGCACTTCGAGACCTGGGGCCCGCCCGGGCGCAGTGGCGGGCCGGACCGTGACCCGAACAAGACGTGGCTCAAGGACGCCGTCGACCCGCGCCAGGCTCCGAAACTGCAAGCAGCACAGTCACTCATCGGGCAGATCCTCCTCGACTACTCGGCCGGCGTTCCCAGCGCCGAGCAGATCAAGGCCGCCGGGTACGCCGGCGCCGTGCGTTACGTGTCGGATCCGCGCGCAACCTGGATGCAGGGAAAGCCGTTGCGCAAAGCGGAGGCCGACGACCTGCGTGCCCACGGCCTGGTGGTGGTGTCGAACTACCAGTTCGGCAAGGCCGACACCGCCGACTGGAAAGGCGGGGCGGCGCAGGGATATAAAGACGCCGAACGTGGACAGCAACTGCATACCGAAGCGGGCGGGCCGGACACCGCCCCGATCTACGTGTCGATCGACGCCTGCCCCAGCGAACAGGAGTGGAACACCCAGTGCCGACCCTACTTGCTGGCCTGGCAGGAGCTGCTCGGCAAGGAGCGGATGGGCATCTACTGCAATTACCCCTGTATCGACTGGGCAATCCGAGACGGCATCGGCACGTACTTCTGGATGCACAACTGGGATGAGGGACATAGCGGCGGGCAGGTTCATCCGGCGGCCCACCTGCACCAGTTCGAGATCGACAAACAAAGCGTCGGCGGCGTGGGCGTAGATCGCAATCGCATCCTGCGGGAGGACTTCGGCCAATGGGACGTCACCGCACCAAGTGCTGCCGTGCAACAATATTCGGAGCGCTGGATGGCGCTGAAACGGCTGGGTTCGCTGACCCGACAGTCCGGCCTCGATACCGTCGCCGAAGTCATCATCGGTGAAACCCTGCGACGCCGCTACAACCGCGAGGAAGCGATCGCCTGCCTGTCGACGGCGATTCAGGAGTCGGGGTTGCGCCCAGATGCGCAGGGCGGCGGCGGCGCTTGGCACGGTATCTACCAACAGGACGGAAGTTACCCGGGCCGCGACGATCCCAACGAGAACATTCGGGTGTTTCTCGACCGGCTCGACGAGAAGCGTTGCAGTGCAGGGGCATCGTCGGACATCTGGAAGAACATCTTCTGGCTCCAGCAGCGTCCCGGTGAAACGTCCGCCGACGACGCATACAACGATCCGGACGCGCGCCGCGATTATCTCGATGAAATTCGCAGCCGCAGGACAAAAGCCGGCGAGATGTTCGAACGCTTCGCCGGAGCACCAGAGGGAGGAAAAGAAATGCCGTACACCGGGGACCCTGTGTGGTTGGAGGAAGTTCTGCGCCAAGCGCTTGGCGACCGTCTGGTCGTTCACGACGGCTGGCAGGACCGTGGCACCGGATGTGGTGAAAACGGTTCCAGTTCAATGGGACCGATCTGGGGGGTGATGATCCATCACACCGGAAACGTCAACGAAAAGTGGGAGGTCATCCGCGATGGTGTGATGCAACCCGGAGGGTGGCTGCCGGGCCCGCTGTCGCAAGGGTTGATCACCTCCGACGGGAAGTTCCACCTGGTCGCTATCGGTCCGTGCAATCACGCCGGTCCCGGCTGTTATCCGGGAATCCCCGACGGCTGTGGCAACACGAGGCTGATCGGCTTCGAGTGCGCGTGGCAACCAGGGGCACACTATCCGGGCAATGAGACGTGGCCGCCCGCGCAGATCAACACCATGCGCGACGCCAGTGCGGCGGTGCTCACGAAGCTGGGCTACGACGACGCGAGCCATGTCATCGGGCACAAGGAATGGGCCGGCGCGGAGAATCCTCTCGGCATCAACAAACAGGGCAAGCCGGACCCGGGCGACATGGACATGAAATGGTTCCGCGGTGAGGTGAAGAAGGCGATGCTCGGTATGTTCGACCAGTTCGGCAAGTTGACGACGCAGGTCGAGGAGCCGAAGAAGGCGGAACCCACCGATCACATTCTGCTGCAGGAGATTTGGGAGCAGTTGCTGGGTCCCGACGGCAAGGGCTGGCCGCAACTCGACGGCAGGACTCTGGTGGATGCCGTGGCAGAGGTTCTCAAGCGGGCAGACGGCGACCAGACGGTCACTCCATCGCTCGCAGCAGCCGCGGAGCCCGGTTCGGCCACGCCGTTGGCCTCGCGCTCGCGGCGAACACCCGCCCGGAAGAAGACCGCCACTCGGAGCAGAAAGCCAAGCGGCGCAGCGTCTATGCAGGGCACCTGACCGGTCGGCCGGGCACGATGAGCGCGCCAGGACAGGCACCCGAGGTACCGGACGCGACCGCCGGCCGGCGGCGCGCCCGGTGGACGAAGACACGGGTATGGGTGGGGGCAGTCCTCACGTCCGCGGTGGTGATCCCACTCCTTACTTTGGGGGTGACGGCGGGTGTGCGTTGGATCAACGAGCTTTTGCACCCGCCGCAGTATCTCGCGGTAGTGGTCACCGTTCCGTCACCGGTGGAGTTCGACAACGGCTGGGTATTCGCCACGCCCCCTGCGCAATTGCCTTTGCCGCCCGAGCACGGTGACGTTGACCGGTGGGCATCGGACAACGGCGGCATTCCCGCCAGCGGCAACGTCGTCGAGCTCAGGCTGCAGGGCCTGCACGGGCACCATGTGGTGATCCAGAGGATCACCGTCAACGTCGTGTCGAGGGCCGAGCCGCTGCGGGGGGCATACGTGGTCCTGATGAGGCAGAAGGGGCCAACGGACACGTATCAGTTCGGGTTGAACTTGGATGCAACTCCGGTTGCAGTAACAGCGGAGACCGACGAGAAGCTGCCTCACACCGTCAGCAGCGCTGCGCCCGAGAATCTGCGGATCAGTGCCGTGACGACCACGTGCACCTGTGAGTGGACTGCGACGCTGCAGTGGTCTGCTGACGATGGCAAGCAAGGCGCGATCGACATCAACGACAACGGTCGCGCGTTTCGAGTAGCCGCAACAACACGCGCGACACCGGAGACTGTCGGCTGGGGCCCTAATGGGTGGGGCGTAATCACCGGCTGAGCGCCAGGCTCCCCGGGGCAAGGAGCGCTACGCGTTGCCCAGCACGATCGTGCTGAACAGCGTCGCCGCCCAGTAAGTCGCCAGCAGAGTCGACGCAAGGCCCAGCAACGCAACGAAAATGGGCGGCGTCAGGATCAGGGCTCCCAACTGGACGAGAAATGTCCAGGGATTGTCGTCCGCGGCGGGCGCGGCGGCCGACAACACCGCGGCGTTGGACGCCTCCGCGCTCGCATATGCGTGGGCGCCGTTGGTCAGGGCCTGCGTGAACCGCTCGTGAAACGCGGCCGCCTGCAACGAGACCTGTTGAAACTCCTCGGCGTGCGAGCCGAACAACCCGGCGATCGCCGTCGACACCTCATCGCCCGCGGCGCTGGCGATGTTCGTTGTCGGTGCCGCTGCCCGCAGATGGGCGCAATCCAGATCGGACCCGATGGCCGCCAAATGACGTGACGCGCTGATGAGACTTTCCGGCGCAACCTGCATCTTCGGCAGCATATCCACGCCGGCGACGGCCGACATCGGTTTCCGGCAAACCGCTTCCCGAACGCTGCACGGCGGCTTAAGCTCCCGACAATCGGGCGATCGAAGGGTGGAGCGGCGCTGTGTCTTACGTTGTTGCGTTTCCCGAATTGATGTCTGCTGCGGCCACCGACGTATCTTCCATCGGTTCGGCGGTCGCCAGCGCAAACGAGACCATCGCGGGCGCCACCACAGCGGTATTGGCCGCGGCCGAGGACGAGGTGTCGGCGGCGGTCGCGACGCTGTTCTCCGCCCACGGCGAGGGCTATCAAGTACTCAGCGCCCAGGTGGCCGTGTTCCAGGAGCGGTTCACGCAGGCATTGGCCGGCGCGGCCGGAGCGTATGCCTCCGCTGAGGCGGCAAGCGCTGCCCCGTTGGCGGCATTCGAGCAGACGGTGCTCAGCATTCAGCAGATCCCTAACACGCTGGCCGCCGGATTCGCATCGCTGACATCGGTGCAGGGTTCTCCGCTGCTGGCGCTGATCGCCAGCGACGCCCCGCCGTTGTCGTGGTTCCTGGGCAACTCGCCGCCACCGTTGCTGAACGCGCTGCTCGGCCAGACCGTCCAGTTCACGTCATACGACGGAATGCGCGTCGTACAGATCACGCCGGCCAACCCGACTGGCGAATACGTCGTCGGCCTGCACGGCGGTGCGTTCATCTTCCCGGCGTCGTTCTTCCACTGGATCAACTACTCGGTGACGGCCTACCAGACCGGCGCGACCTTCCAGGTGCCGATCTACCCGCTCGTGCAGGAAGGCGGTACCGCCGGCTGGGTGGTGCCCCGAACGGCAGGCCTGATTTCCTCGCTGATCACCCAGCACGGGGCGGCCAATGTCAGCGTGGTCGGCGACTCCGCCGGCGGTAACCTCGCGCTGGCGTCGGTCCAGTACCTGGTCAGCCAGGGTCAGCCCGTTCCGTCGTCCATGGTGTTGCTATCGCCGTGGCTGGACGTCGGTAACAGCGGCGGTCTCGGTGGGATCTGGGCAGGCGGTCTGTCCACGACCAACCCGATGGTGAGCCCCCTGTACGGGTCCCTTGCCGGGCTTCCCCCGACCTACGTCTACTCCGGCGCCCTGGACCCACTCGTCCAGCAAGCGGCGATCCTGCAGCAAGCGGCCGTCGCGCAGGGTGCTCCGTTCAGTTTCATCCTGAATCAGACTGGGATTCACGACTTCATCCTGCTCACTCCGAGCGGTCTGCCCTACTGGCCTGGAATCAACCAGCAACTCGGCATCGCGGCCTGACTGCGGGTTTAGGCGGTCGCCGGGCTTTTCGCATCAGACTGCGCGGGCTCCCGCTCGCCCGACGGGATCGCCGCAGGCACCGGGTCGAACGCGGCGGGATCAGCGAGATACTCGCGAAAGATCCGGGCCATCGTCGCCGCCTGGTAGCCGTCGACGAACCGGTGGTCGAGATTGATCGTTAGAGGCAACACCGGACGGACGACGGGTTGACCGTCTCGCGCCAGCACCTTGTCGGTCACGGCACCGATCAGGATTGTGATGGGCACGTGGCAGAAGTTCGGCACCGGGGCGGCGGCTGAATCGAGGCCGTAGGTCCCGACGTTGCTGACGAGGATGGATCCATACGGGCGGGCTTCGAGGCCGGTGAACGGAAGCGGCAGTTGCAGGCTCTCGGTGACGAATCCGACGCCCGCCATCAGGGGGCGAAGCAGCAGCGGCGGCAGCCCTTTGACCATCGCCTTCATCTTCTTGAACTGCGGGTCGTTGTCGTGGCGGATCCGGCCGGCCCGATCGGCCAGCTCCTTGGCGATCGCCCACGGCGGCTTCTCGTTGATGCGGCGCACAACGGTGCCGGACAGATCGGTCCTGGCTGCCTCGACCCCGGCCACCGGATCGGTCCGAAGCGACACCACGAAGAAGCAGTCGATGGTGGGGGACGGCAGGAAGCTCCCGAACACGACGCGGCCGTTGAGCCCGGGCAGGGCTTCGACGACCTTGCCCGCAGCCCGGCCGATGAGGTCTACGGGGGTGATGTGCTGGCCGGTCGCCAGGCGAACCTGGTCGATGTAATCGAGCAGCTGACCGGCTTCGACGTCGATCGTGGCCGAAATAGTCGGGTCTGTCCGCGGCCGCCAGGTCGCCATGGCGATCTTTCGCCAGACGGAGAACGGGATGGCTGGCGTGGTCTCGGTCATCGTTTGAGAATCGGTGACCACAGCCACAGGCGGCCAGAGGACAAGGTCCCTGCCCGGCGGGTCTTTCGGACGAAAGCTCCTCGTCAGGCGGCTCAGCCGGCCGCCTGCAGGGTGATATCGGACAGCTCCGTGCGGCTCTCGCCGTTGGTGGTGCCGAGCCGGGAGATCCACACCAGCACATTCGAGGTCTTGGTCTTGCTCGTCACCGTGATGCGGTTGCGTCCCGGTTCCAGCGACGTGGTCGGAGCCAGTTCCGTGGTGTCGGACAGCTTGGCGGGCTTCTCGGTGGGGGACGAGCGGAGCTGGATCTGGGTTCCGGTGCTGGGCACATCGAGCGTCACGACGCTCAACGCCGTCGGTTCGGACAGGTGCAGCATCAGACCCATGCCCTGGATGAATTTCGGGAAGGGCACGGCGTCGGTATAGGTCACGGTGGACCAACCGGTGTTGGGGTTGCCGTCGATCGCCAGCTTGGCGTCCTGCGGATTGTCAGGGGTGCCGTCGGGGGAGAACACCGTGGCGCTCACCGGCTTGACGATGGGCCCCGGGCGTGTCTCGCGGCCGAATCCGTGCGTGAAGTACAGCACCGCACCGGCGCTCAGCGCGATGACGGCGACGGCGGCGAGAGCGGCCAGTATCCATGCCCTCTTGCGCCGTGGTGGCTTGTCCATCGGCGCTGTCGGCGATGTGGTCGATCTGGTCGATGTGACGGCGGGGGCCTCGGGCCGGGGCCGCTTCGGGCGTGCGCCGGCCGACAGATTGACGATCTTGTCGGCGTCGAGGGTCTCGCCGTCCCACATGCCGGTGACCTCGACTTCGTCGCCGTCGGAGAGCTGACCGGCGACCAGATCGGTCTGGATTTCGACCGGCAGCACAGGCGGCAGGTCCTCGAGCGGTTCGTGCGGCACCACCTGCAGTGACAGCGTCCCGACCTGATCTGGTGCACCGTCCGAGCGGACTGCGCGGGCGGTACCGGTGACGATCAGACGTTCGAGTCGCTGGGTGGTGGGACGCTCGGCCAGGCCGGCATTTCCGGCCTTACCAGCCTCGGCGAGGGCCCGGGCGAAGTCCGCGCACGTCGGGTAGCGCTTGTTCGGGTCCTTGGCCAGCGCTCTCGCCAGAACGGCGTCGAGGTGAGCGAGCTCGGGCCGCCGCTGTGAGATGCGCGGTGGCGGCGAATTCAGGTGGTGGCTGAGCACCACGGCGCGGTTGGAGTCCTGGAACGGCGGAGCGCCGGTCAGCAGAAAGAAGGTGGTCGCGGCCAGCGCATACTGGTCCGCCCGACCATCCAGCGACTTGCCCAGCAGTTGCTCGGGAGCCACGTAACTGATGGTTCCCACCGCGACGTTCGCCTCGGTCAGGTTGCTGACATCGTCGATCTTGCGGGCGATGCCGAAGTCGGTCAGCAACACCCGGCGCCGCTGCCCATCGGCCGCGGCCACCAGGATGTTCTCCGGCTTGACGTCGCGGTGGAGCAGCCGGCGGTCATGACCGAAATCAAGCGCCTCTGCGACCGCGCTCACAATGTCGGCCACGTCGCGCTCGGGCATGCCATCCGGGTAGCGGTCGCGTACCAGCTGGCCCGCATCCATACCGTCGACGTATTCCATCGAGATCCAGAGCCGGCCGTTGAACTCACCGCGGTCCAGCACAGTGACGATGTGTGGATGCCACAGCGTGGCCGCCAGTTCCGCCTCGCGTTTGAACCTGGCCTGAAATTCCTGGTCGGAGGTGGCCGCCAGGGACAGGACCTTCAGCGCATCGTGACGCGGCAGACGTGGGTGCTGGGCGAGGTAGACCTCGCCCATCCCACCAGTGCCGAGCAGCCGCTCGATCACGTAGCCAGCGAAGACCTCGCCGTTTTTGAACGGCATGCCCGAAAGCCTACAAACCGGCACGGCGGGGGGGCGAATTTCGCCCACCGCAACCGCACCCGGCCGACGGCGATCACTCAGCGGGTGGCTTGTCCTCGGGCTGCTTGTGCAACGACTCGTTTGCGCTGCTCACGACGCTCCGGATGAACTCGTACTGGGTTTTGACCAGTTTGTCCGCCATGTCCAAAGCGGCGTCCACGATGGTGTTGCGTCGTGACGGGTGATCCTCACCGTGCCCGGGCAACGAATCCTCGACCGTGCCGACGAACTTGCGCACCGCATCGATCGCCGCCCGTTGTCCGGATTCGACCGACTTGAGGACTTCGTCAGAAAGGCCGGCCGCTCGTTCGGTCAGGTCAGCCGCCCGTTCCGCGACGGTCTTCTTCTCGGCGTCTGTTTCTGCCATGATGGCGCTCCTCCCGGTATATGCACGCATCATGCGCCCCCGGCGTGGGCCCGCTGTAGGGCCGATGGTCCCTGGTCGGCGGGCCGATCTGCCGCAATGGAATGCTCGGCCGATGAAATGCCAAGGCGCGGTGTTGCTGGGCGCGGGCCGGACATGGGAGATCCGTGAGATCGAGCTGGATCCACCGCGGGCCGGCGAGGTGCTGGTGAAACTGGCGGTCGCCGGGATATGCCACTCCGACGGGGGGCTCATCGACTTTCAGTGACGATTCAGGACGACGAATCAGGATGCTTCCACGGGCTTGGGGCGTCGCTTGTCTTCGTACATGGCGGCGTCGGCCCGGCTCAGCAGATGGTGCAGTTCTTCGGGCTCCGCCGCCAGCGCCACCCCGATGGAAGCGCCGATGGTCAGCCGGAGATCTGGGTTTATGGCGATCGGCTCGAGCAGCGACTGACGGATGCGCTCCGCCACCAGAGATGCCCCGGCGGCATCGGCCCCGGGCAGCAGCACGAAGAACTCGTCGCCCCCCAGTCTGACCGCGGGCGGGCTGTCCGCGCCGGCCCGGATCACGACGTCTGCCCCGGTGCGGGTGACCTCGGCGATGCGCTTGGCGACCTCGCGCAGGACACAGTCCCCGGCCTCGTGCCCGTATTTGTCATTGACCGCTTTGAAGCGGTCGAGGTCGATGAAGATGGCGGCCACCGGGGCGGCGGACGATGCTCCCGCCAGCATGGCGGCCATCACACTGCTCAGATGGTGACGATTCGGTAGCCCGGTCAGCGGGTCGTGCATGCCGAGGTGGGCGAGCTGGGCCTGGGCGCGGCTGAGTTGCGCGGATTCGACGTCGTATGCCAGCAGGCGCGCCGCCCGCAGGTCGGCCTCTGTCCAGGGCACGCTGGAGCCGCTGGTCTGCTCGAGCCAGGTGTCGAACGACTTGCGCGGATTCAGCGATCCCGTGGAATGCGTGCGCGGATCGCCCAGCCAGCGGAGTTGTTGCAGTCGGTCTCGCCGGAACCAGATCACGAAGTCGTCGGGTGCGCTGAGTGCGACGAACAAGCAGCCGGCCGCCCCGAGATTGTCCGCGGTCTGTTGCTGCAAGCGGTCAGCGGCCCAGGGCGAGCCGGGCGATCTGGAGGCGCGGATTTCGCTCGCGAGTCGTCGGACGGCATCCTCTGATGGCGCTGCGCCGATCGATTGGTAGTGCCCGTCTGCGCAGACTGCCGCGCTCTCCGCCCCGCAGAGATCCAGCAGGTCCTCGGAAGCGGAAGCGAGGCCTTCGCCGATGGCAGGGGCCGTCTGCATGGCGGCCCGCAGGCGGTTGCGCACAGCTTCACGACGGGCCGCATCATTGAGCCTGGAGATCTGTTCGGCCGCGGTGACCTGGAGCTTCCCCTGCAGGACCAGCAATTCACACGCTCGGCGCTCGGAGCGGGAAAGCCAACGGGGGTGTTCCGACGTGCACGACACGAGGCGGGTCAGCCGGCCGCCCTCCGCCATCGAAAACGACACGCTCGCAGCGGTATTCATGTTGCGCATGAATTGCAGATGAAACGGCGACACGCTGCGCAGCGCAGCGTGACTCAGGTCCAGAGCGGTTCCGGCCATCCGCGGGGACGCGATGACCGCGACGTCGCCCTCGTCGACATCGGGGATGAAGCGCGACGCTTTGCGCGTGTAGATGTGGCTGGCCTGGGGCGGAATGTCGCTGGCGGGGAAGTGATGCCCGAGGTATCGAACCAGGCCGGGCAGACGGTCTTCGGCGACGATCTCGCCGTGCTCGTCTTCGTGGAACCGGTAGACCATTGCGCGGTCGAATCCGGTCATCGCCCGGACGGCGCTCGCAACGGCGGCTTCGATGTCGGGAACGCTCATCGCTTCACCGATCCCCTGTGAGGCATAGAGGACCGGAACAAGATTGGCTGGATCCTCGCCGTGCGCCCGCTCGAGCTCGACGACGATCTGGCCGGCCACCCGGTGCAGAATCACATCGACCTTGAAGCCGACGGCAGCGGCCAGGCGTACCCCGTAGAGGTCGGGGGAGGAGGGCCGGTAGCCGGTTTGCTCGATCGCCTCCTCGAGCCGCTGGTGTTCGTCCGCAGGGAAGACGCTCAGCAACGGCGAGTCGAAAAGTTGGTCCGGCGCCACCCCGATCAACTCAGCGGTGTTGGCGCTCGCATAGGTGATTCGGCTGTCCTGCAGGTCGGCGGCGATCAGCGCCCCGTGGGACTGGATGCGGCCCGACAGGTGCAACTGCTCGCTCGCGCAATCGGCCAGGGACTGCGCGAGCGGATGGTCTCCGGCAGTCATCCCGGTCCTCGTGGTGAACCGGCCCCGCGCCCGCGTTCACGTGCAAGATCCACCCTCGAAGGATAAGGGTTCGTCGACCGGTGTTCACCCAAAGCTTCAGGGATTGCGTCGCGACGAACTGCCGCGGCACGGCGCGCTTCGTGCCGAGGGCACACCGCCGGTCCCGCGATCGGCATTCAGTCGAATGCAGGCAACTGTGCGGATTATCGAGACCATCGATCAAAAGCTCTGTGGTGCAGCGTAAAAGAACTTTGCCCACAGATGCCGTGCGTCAGTTGCCGGCTTCGATGTCGGCGACCCTCGCCGCGCCTGCGGCTCCGCACAATGGCTGCAGGTCCACGCCGCCGGCTTCCAGGAGAGTGTCGACGCGGTGCTTGAGTTCGCCCGACGCAAGGTAGGCGTACAGGTTCTTTCCGGGGCACGAGGTCTGGGCGAGATCCCGGTGGCCGGCCAGCGTGTTCGTCGAGATGCCGTATCTGGCTGCTGCCCAGGCGAATACGCGTGCAGCTCCCTGAACCTGCGCTTCCGGCACCGTTTCCTTGTCGAAGTCGCCTTCGCAGATGACGAGGAAGTGGCCGATCGTGTTGTAGTCGGTGGCCGTGTCGCCCGCAATGTCGGGTCGGCGCAGCTCGTAGATGTTGCCGTTGGCGTCGACACCGAAGTGGTAGGCGATGTCGATCCAGCCGAGCGTGTCCTGGTGGTAACGCTGGTCCGCGCGGAAGCGGGCCGGAGCATTGCTGTTGGCGCCCAGCACCACCGCGGCGTGGTGCAGCGTCATGCGGCCGATGGTCTGGGGTGTGCCGCCGGGCTTGGCGGGACGGGCGCCCCACGCGTCGCGGCAAAGCGCCGACGCCGGGGCGGCCCGCTGTGCCGAAGCGGTTGACGAGGGTGTCGCGGGGACGGCGGACGTGGTGGACTGCACCGGGGCAGGATCCGCAGCGGTCCGCCCGGCGCACGCCCCGATGGTGGCCGTCAGGCCCAGGCCGCCGGCGAGCGACAACAGCCGGCGGCGGCTGACGGAGTCCGCGTCACTGTCCATGGGCTAAACAATAGATTCGGGCGAATTGACTTGTGGGTCCGCCGCGGCGTCATAAGCTTCGGTAATTCGGCGATCGTTACTGGCTGGGCATCGTGGGGGTTGCCCGGAGGGGTGGGTTGAGCTCGATGTCATCCGTGCTTGTGTTGCCCGAGGTGATGGCCGCCGCGGCCACGAATGTGGTGTCGATCGGCTCGGTGGTCGCGACAGCAAACCGGGACGTGGCCATTGCCACGACAGCGGTCCTGTCCGCCGCCGAGGACGAGGTGTCGTCTGCGATCGCGTCGTTGTTCTCCGCCCACGGTCAGAGCTATCAGTTGCTCAGCGCCGAGGTGGCGGTTTTCCATGACCAATTCGTGCAGGCGCTGAACGGCGCAAGCGGGGCGTACGCCGCGGCCGAGGCGTCCAACGCCGCGCTGCTGAACACCTTCGAGGCCGTTGCCCAGGAAATCCAGCAAGCACCGGCGGCGTTGGCCGGCGGGTTCAACCGGCTGGCCAACGAGATTGTCACCGGGATCTTCGGAGCGCCGGCCGCTCCGCCGTTCGCGGCCGACCAGACCGGAACCTTCACCGGCTCGCCCTCACTCATCACGCGGCTCGAAGAAGCGCTGCTCTACCCGGTCAAACCACTGCTGAGTCTGTCCGGGCTCGAGCCTCAGCTGTCGATGACGGGTTCGCCGATCCTGTCGCTGATCGCCAGTGATGTCCCGCCGCTGTCCTGGTTCATCGGCAACTCTCCGCCGCCGTTCCTGAACCTGCTGCTCGGCGAGACGGTCTCCTACACCACCTCCAACGGGATGAGCGTCGTCCAGATCACGCCGGCTCATCCGACCGGCGAATACGTCGTCGCCATCCACGGGGGCGCCTTCATCCTGCCGCCGTCATTCCTGCACTGGATCCACTACTCGGTGATGTCGTATCAAACCGGAGCGACCGTCCAGGTGCCGATCTATCCGCTGCTGCAGCAGGGCGGTACCGCCGGCCTCGTGGTGCCTGCCATGGCCAACCTCATTTCCGAGCAGGTGGCCCTGCACGGGCCCACCAACGTCAGCGTCATCGGCGACTCCGCGGGTGGCAACCTGGCGCTGGCGGCCACCCAGTACATCGCGGGCAACGGGCTCAACCAGGCGGGATCGATGGTGCTGCTGTCGCCGTGGCTGGACGTGTCGATGACCAATCCGAACATCGCGTTCGTCCAGGACCCGCTGTTGCCGATCGGCCCTGCGCAGCAGATCGGCAGGGCGTGGGCGGGCAACCTGTCGGTCACCAACCCCTTGGTGAGCCCGCTCTACGGCGCCATGACCGGCCTCCCGCAGACCTACGTCTACTCAGGCAATCTCGACATACTTTCCCCCGATGTCCTGCGTCTGCAGGATGCGGCCAGGGCGGTTGCCGCGCCGTTCAACTTCGTGCTGGCGAACGGCCAGATTCACGACTGGATCATCCTCACCCTGGACGGCCCGCAGTACTGGTCGCAGATCAACCAGGAACTGGGCATCGCCGCCTAGTCCTGTTCGGTTCCCAACAGCCGCAACGGGTGCAGGCCATCCACGGCGCCGACGAACGGCGGGTGGATGCTGTAGCCGATCATCCGCCGGATGTCGTCGGACACCGTTCGCGCGATGTCACGCGGCACCGACAGGGTGAACGCCTCCATCGGTCGCAGCCACGGCTGGCAGTACTGGGCGGTGACGGCCAGCCGGTCGCCCGTGGTCGTGTTCGCGCCGCCGCCATGCCACAGCGTGCCGACGAAGAAGACACACGATCCGGCGGGCATCACGACCGGAATCGCAGGATCTTCCGGGCCAGGACGGTGTTTACCCCAGCGGTGGCTACCCGGTATCACCACGGTGGCGCCGTTATCGGCGGTGAAGTCGTCGATCGCCCAGATCGTCGCCGCCGCCAAGGGCTCCCGTGGACGCGGAATGGGGTAGAACCCGTCGTCGTGGTGGGCCAGCTGTGCGGACTCGCCGGGCTGGATGTTGATGGCCTGCAATGCCGACAGCAGGTAGTTGGGCATCAGCAGGCGATCCAGCACCGCCAGCACCCGCGGATTGTCGACGAGCCGGTCACACACCCGGGTGCGGCTCAGCACGCTGTAGACGCGCTGGGTGCGCCGGCCCTCGAAGGAGTTGCGCCCGGTATGCGCCAGCCAGGGGCGCACCGCATCCCGGATCTCCCGGCACTGCTCGGCGCTGAGCAGGTTCTCCCAGACGACGTAGCCGTCGCGGGCCAGGGCCGCCATGTCGGCTTCCACGACCGCGCCCTCGACAGAGCTGCCACCGCTGGGCGTCCATTTGTGCCGCTGCGCCAGATCACCCCGCAGGTCTTCGAGCGTCGTCACGGACTCTTCGTCGATGTTCATGCGGTCCTTCGGGTAGTACTCCTGACCACATTAAGCTGAAACTGCTCAGCCCTTGACCGTGAACACGGGGAATCACGTGAAGCGAAACGCCATCGCAGTCGCAACGGTTCTGCTGGCGCTCGTCCCGGGCTGCACGCACGACTCGGCGGCACAGATTGCGGTGAGCAGCGGCCCGCCGAACCAGGCCCCTGCTCGCGTTCACGCGGCGCCACGCCAGCTCCCCGAGATGGCGGACGCACCTGCCTTCGGCGCCGTCTCTTCATTGATCAACGACGCGATCGCGGCCGACCAGCTGCCCGGCGCCGTGGTCGAGATCGGGCACGGGGGCGCGGTCGCGTTCCACCGGGCCTACGGGTTGCGCAAGCACGCCGGTGAGCCCGGGCTGGACGGGGTGCCGGCCCCCGCGGAGCAGATGACCGAGGACACCATCTTCGATCTGGCGTCACTGACGAAGAACCTGGTCACCTCCACCGCCGTCATGCAGCTCGTCGAGCAGGGCACGGTGCAGGTCGACGATCCCGCACAGCAGCATCTGCCGGACTTCAACCCCGCGAACGATCCGCGGCGCGCCAGGGTGACGGTCCGGATGCTGCTCACGCACACCTCCGGCGAACCGGGCGACGTCGATCTCAGAGATCCCTGGGGACTCAACGGGCCCGACAAGGCCGAGGGCATCCACCGGGCGCTCAGCACGCCGCTGCAGTCCGGGCCCGGCGAGGGTTTCCGCTACTCCGACATCAACTTCATCCTGCTGGGGGCGCTGGTGGAGAAGGTCTCCGGCGAAGCTCTGGATGTGTATGCGCGGCAACACATTTTCGATCCGCTCGGCATGGACGAGAGCGGCTTCCTCCCGCCCGCCAAAGCCTGTGGTCCGCACACGACATACGGATCCGCGGTCGCGTGGGCACCCGGGGCCGGCCAGCTGCCGACCACCTGTCCGGAAGGAACCTGGAACACCGGCCTGCTGGCGCGTATCGCACCGACGGCACGCGACGAAGAGGGCAGAGCCGACCCCCGCAGCAACCCCGATCTGGATCACCTGCTGCGCGGCACCGTGCATGACACGACGGCGCGCCGGATGGGCGGGGTGGCCGGCCATGCCGGCGTTTTCTCCACGGCCCACGACGTCAGCGTCTTCGCGCAAGCGCTCCTCGACCGGCTCGCCGGCCGTCCCAGCGAATTCCCCTTGCAACAAGCGACTTTGGTGATGATGACCACGCCCCAGCAGCCCGGACACTCGCCCCAACAGGTCGATGCGGCCAACCAGGCCGCCCGGAAAGCCCTTGCGCAACGGTCGAATCGGCCTCAGCCGCTGCTCGCTGCGCGCTACCCGGCGATTGCGGGGCAGAACCTGCGCGGCTTCGGCTGGGACATCGACACCGGCCAGTCGGCACCGCGGGGTGCGGTCTTTCCGGTCGGCAGTTTCGGGCATACCGGCTTCACCGGGACCTCGCTGTGGATAGACCCCGGCTCCGACACGTACATCGTGCTGCTCTCCAACTCGATCCACACCCGGGGCAGTCCGCCGATGTCGACCTTGCGGGGTGAGGTCGCGACGGCGGCGGCGCGGGCACTCGGCCTCTGAATTCAGGGACGTTCGAAGTGCTGGTAGTCAACCGGAGTGGTCCAGTCGCCGCCCCATCGCCAGCCGCGATCCGTAAAGGTCCGCACCGCCGCGTCGCCGGTGTGCAGGATCCCGGGATCGGGGCGACTGCGGTCCAAATACGGTGCCGCGTTGTGCGGCTCGAACGTTCCGTTGGCATAGCGGCAGGGGTTGCGACGTGGGTTGAGATCGATCGCCCGGCCGTAAGCGTGTTGAGCCCATCGGTCGGTGCCCGGGATGGTGCGGCAGTTGAACGCCGAGGTGTTGTCGTCCTCCATCGACAGCTCGTCGTCAGCTCCCGGGTAGTGGTCGACCGTCTGCATCCGCTCGACGGGATAGCCCAGCCGGTAGAGCAGCGTGAAGATTTCGGTGACATCCGCGACAAGGTCTTCGTGCACGACCAGTTCGCCCTGGTGAGTTTGGCCGTCAAAACCTCTGTAGCCGAGGTGGATTCGCCGCAACTGCGTGGGTTCCACGGGGCAGCCCGGATGCCAGCTCGCTCCGAGCTCGGTGGCAGTGACCGGCTCGACCGCCGCGGTGGTCGGTCCCGCAGCGGCCGACGAGGACTGGGGCGAAGTGGTCGGGGCGGCCGCGTGGGGTGGGGCGGCACGGGAACACTGCGCCAGGACGGGAAGCAGCGCGAGCAGGGTGACCGCTACCAGCCGGGAGCTCAACGCGCTTCGATCAGCAACGTCGGAACCCCGCAGGTGCCGTCCTTCACGCTGAGCACCCGCGTACCGGGTTTGCGTCCGGGGCGAACCTCCGAGACCTCGAGACCGGCTGCGGCGAGCCGCGCACGGGCCGCGTCGGCGTTCGGGACGCGCCAGGACAGGCCCCAGAGCTGGTCGGTGTGCGCCGGCAACGGCGCGTCACCGAGCGGCTGAGCGATCTCGACGGTGACGCCGCCGACGCGGAAGAAGACCAGCCGCATGCCCCAGTCCGGAAAACTGCGGTCCAGCGCCAGGCGCAGGCCGAGCCCGTCGCCGTAGAACGCGATCGCGGCATCCGCGTCGGCGGTCTGCACCACCGCATGGTCGATTCCGGTGACCACGGCATCTGCGGATCCCGCCGGCACGGCCTCGGGAAGGCGATTCGGGGATTCGTGCTCGATCGCGATGACCAGCACGCCGCGGGTGCTCGCCTGCGGGAGCAGCATGCTGCGCCAGTGCCGGATCATCCCGGTGTCGGTGTCGCGACCTTCACCCGGCGAGACAGGTGGTGGCGCAAGGCCGTTGGCGACCAGCCGGGCGCGGGCGGCATCGAGGTCGGAAGTGGCGAACGCGAGGCCGATCGGTCCGTCGCCACGCCGGTCCAAGTGCGCCGCGACCGTGCGGCCCAGCGGCCCCTCGCTGTGGGGGCTGATCAGCTCGAGATAGGTGTTGTCGAGTTTGAACAACGCGTTGGCCGTGCCCCAGCCCGGATGATCGCCGCGCCACGACGGGCTCCGGGACAGCAACGTGGCGTAGCGGCGCGTGGCGTCGCTGAGGTCGCGCACGGCGACGATGACGTGGTCTAGCGCGTCGAACACTGCCGACTCATCCTTGGGCGGTCAGCAGCAGAGCGCCGGCGATGACCACTTCCACGACGAAGTAGAACCAATTGGGGTAGAACGGGGTCTTGCCCTCGACGACGGCCGACACGATACGGCCGAACGCCATACCGGCCAACGCCAACCCGACGGTGACCACGATTCCCGTCCGCATCGGGCCGGCACTGGTAGCGGCAAACGCCAGCACGCCTGCGATTGCCAGGCCGAAGCCGCCGTAGACGGCCCGTACCTCCGAGCGGGACTCGCGCTGCGGCAACGTGATGCCGAACACCTCGATCATCTTCGCCGGGGCGGCCAGCGCGTAGCTGCCCATGCCGAGAAAGAACACCGCAGCTGCCGCGATCACTGCTGCTGTCACTGGTGCCTCCTGACACTCCGGCGATCACAGGTCGACGATGGTCCCGGCCGCGGGGTCGACCTTTCCGTCGAGCAGGTCGAGGTAGCCGCGCTGAATCTCGTCCTCAGTCGAAATCCGTTCGACGCGAAGCCATTTGGAAGCCCAAACGGCGAACGGCGCCCATGAGTCGGCGACATTCTGGTCGAGCTTCGCGGTGCCCCAGTCGGCTCCGCGCTTCTTGATGCGGTCCGGCGCGAAGAAGAACACGGGTTTCGGCCCGGCGAGGTTGCCGCTGCCCTGTGTCATCTGGGTCCAGTGGGTCATCCCGACGGCGGAGCTGTGGGCGAGGCGGTCGCCGTAGCGGGCGTGG
Organism: Mycobacterium sp. TY814; assembly: GCF_030755175.1. Classification (NCBI taxonomy): domain Bacteria; kingdom Bacillati; phylum Actinomycetota; class Actinomycetes; order Mycobacteriales; family Mycobacteriaceae; genus Mycobacterium; species Mycobacterium sp. TY814. The sequence continues at coordinate 1,256,038 of NZ_JAUFRY010000001.1, read as the reverse complement.
ACGCCGGCGCGCACCGCGCCGTCGCCGGAGATGTCGATGTACACGGCGCGGTCACCGGGCAGCTCAGAGATGTTGTCGTACAACTGAACTGATCCATAGACGTCGAGTCCTTCGACAAAGGCGCGATTACCCGCCGAGGTCAGGCCCACCACGTTGATGCCGTCGCGCTTGGCGAGCAGGTACGCAGCGATGATGGCGGTCTTCGACGAGGCGCTGGAGATCACGATGGTGTCGGCGCCGAAAAAGCCTTCGTCCGCGACGAAGTCGTCGATGAGGAACGAGGTGAAAAAGAGCGGGAAGAACAGGATGTGCTCCGCCTCCCGGTTCGCGGCATAGACGGGGTCGGTCGTGACGTCGCGGTAGCTCTGGTAGGCCGACGGCAGCGGCAGCCGGTGGGGCGCGGCGTCGATGAACCCTTTTTCATTGATGCGGTCCGGGACGATCAGCAGGTGGCTCGCACACGGTAAGTAGCCGTAGACGCGTATGCCCGGCGCCAGGTCGGGGTGTCGCGATTGCTCGACGTGGGCGTATCCCCAGACATTCAGCTTCCCCCAGTCCGGGTCCGACGCGGGGAAGAAATCCCAGTAGCGCATCGCTTCGCCGAAGACTGCGTAGGTGATGTTGTTCGAGGTCAGCCCGAAGGACTCGACCCGCAACAGGGCTTCACCGTCGGCCGGCGACGGCGCGGCACCGGAGACGAAGCGGGTCTGGTGCAGATCCTTGCGAAGTATTTCGAAGTCCATGCCAAGAGACTATGGCCGGCGTCAACGGCGGGGCACCGGGCGTCAGGCTACCGGCTGGCTCGGCGAGGCGTCGGCGAGTTCCTGACGAACGCGCTTCTCCACCAGCAGTGGGATGAAGTCCCGAATGGGACTCGCCTGGAATCGGGAATGGTGTTCGCGGACGGCGGCGTCGAGCACCTCGAAGCTGACCGCGGGGAACTGTTCCTTGAGGCGGCGCTCGATCTCAGCGATCCGGGACTGCTCACTGATCCGTGCGCGCGGCGGCATGGTGAAAAGGATTGCCTGGACGGTGACTGTTCGTCAAACCCAAGGTGAACGATTGCGTTGAAGGGACTGTGCGCAGGCCCGCCGCTCATGTACCATTTGGTACATGATTACTGAGAGTGGCGTCGAAATCGACGCGCCGGCGCCCCTGGTGTGGGACGTTTTCAGCGATGTGGAGCGCTGGCCCGAATGGACCGCGTCGGTCTCCGAACTGCTCGCCCTGGACGGCCCCGGCCTCGCCCTCGGCAAGCGGTTCCAGATCAGGCAACCCAAGTTGCCCAAGCTCGTCTGGGAAGTGACCGATGTGGTCCCTGGGGTGTCGTGGACCTGGGTCCAGCGGTCCCCGGGCGGCATCACCTCAGCGCTGCACTCGCTGACCCCGATCGGCGATGACAGGACCCTCGTGCGTCAGGTGCTCGATCAAGGCGGCCCGGTAGGCGCGCTCATCGCCAGGCTCATGATCCGCACCACGCGCCGCTACCTGGAGATGGAAGGCCAGGGGCTCAAGGCCCGCAGCGAGCAACTGCGGCATTCACTTGGCCCGCACTGACGTCGGGCGGCGCCGGCAGCTGCTCGATGCCCTGATCGACGAATTCGCGGCCGGCGGAATCGGCGACCGGTCACTGCGCGACGTGGCGGCCGCAGTGGGAACCAGTCATCGGATGCTGTTACACCACTTCGCATCCCGGGACGAGATGTTGCTGGCGATCGTCGAGGAGGTGGAAAACCGGCAGATGACGGTGCTGGCGGAGCTGCCGACTGACCCGGCGGGAAGTTTCGCCGCGATGTGGGCCACCCTGTGCCGCCCTGACTTGCGTCCTTTCGAGCGCCTGTTCTTCGAGTGTTACGCCCGCGGCGCCCAGGGTGAGGAGCCCTTTGCCCGGATGGTGCCCGGCGCCGTCGACGGCTGGCTGGCCGAAGCGGCGAAGGTCGCCGGCGCCGCCTACGACCCGGCGCTGGTACGACTGGGCCTAGCCGTCACCCGTGGACTGCTGCTCGACCTGGTGGCCACCGACGACGATGCCGGTGTCGCGACCGCCGTGCACGCTTTCACCGACCTTCTCCGGGGGCCGGGACTAGGCCGGGACTGAAATAGCGGACCGGTCGGCGCCGCGCCGCCGGACGACTTCATCGACCGCTTCGTCTCCGAGCTGCTGGGCCGCCAGAACCCCTGACCGGCGTGGTTGGCGGCGGTCTTTTTGTGGGTACAGCATCCGACATGGACCGCCCCGACACGATCATCGAAATCCATCGTGAACGCGTGCAGGACCAGACGGTCGAGATGTTCAGCGGCGACAAGCGCACCGAGTCCGTGGATGGCACCGGGTATTCGGCAACCGCCACGCTCGACCTCACCCTCGACCGGGTGTGGTTCATCGTCGACGCCCACGGGCGGGCGTGGCAGGAAGAGCACGATGGCGAAACGCGGGATCCGCTGCGGCATTTCGCGATCGACCTGGTGGTCTTCGATTCCAGGATCGTGATCGACTCGGTGACCTGCATCCCCCTGGTGGAACTGCCGCCGGCGACGGTCACGATCCCGGACGGGCCCCGGGCCGGGGAGTCCCGCGAGATTCCCTACAACGAGATCCCACTGTTCGGGCGACTGACCATTCACGATCAGCTCGAGCGGCACGAATCCGAGCCGGGCAAGCACACCATCGCGCTGAACTTCACCGAGCAGGATGCGTCGGTGCTGCTGGCGGATGCGCTGCCGGACCCCTTCGCGGCCCGGCTGTTCGGGCCGAACGTCGAGCGCCGTGCCGACGGCACCACCGCACTCACCGGGGGCGACCCGCGGATCAGCTGGGAACTCGACTATGCCGAGGTTCACTGGATCACCCACAGCATCGCCGGCCAACTGCTGGTGAACATGGAGCGGCTGCAACATCCCGGCCTCTCCGACGATGAGGCGCAGACCAGGGTGCTCGACTCGCTCGCCACACAGATCGCCGATGCGGTCCGCCCGCAGCTGGCCGAGATGGGCGACGACGGCATTCAATCCCTGTTGCCCACACCGCTGGACGTCGATCCCCAGGCGCAGGACGACAGCACGGTGAAGGATCTCGACGCGGTCGTGCACCGCTTCGAGATCGGGGAAACCGTCCACGAATCCATGGTGGTTCAGCTGCAGACCCTGCGCGAGCTCCCCGCCGGTGAGCAGCTCCCACCGTCGATTCTTGCCGAAAACCCACAAGAGAAAACGGGATTGGCCGTCAGCGGGTGGGGCATCCTGCGTCAGGTCCGGGACACCGTGAGGAACAGCTTCGAACTCGACGAGAGCGACTTCGACCCCGACGCGCCGTGTCTGTTGCAGGGGCCCAGAACCGTTGTCATCGGCGGCGAAGAGCGCAGCCTGGACGCCCTGGACGCCGACATCCTGCCGCGCACCGGAGATGGCCGGCTGGTGGTCGACGGTACCGTCAGTGCCGAAACCAAGCTCTACGACTTCAAGGCCGGCTTCAAGGTCACCTACGAGATGGGTCTCGACGAGATACCGCGCGACCCGAAAGTGGAGGAGACCCGGCGCGCCAACCTCAAGACCGTCGAAAGCCTCGAGGAGGCGCTGCAATCGGCGGGAGAGAAGAAGCGCGCGGGTGAGCTCAGCGGCGAGGAGTACGAGGCGGAGGTCAAGCGAGTCAGCGAGCTTTTCGACGAACTGCCGCGCACCGTGGGAGTGCGACCGATGCAGAATCCGCCTGAGCCCGAAGTGAATCCGGAGTTCAGTCTGACGGCGGCGGGAAAGGTTGCCACGGCGGCCGGCGCGGTGGCCGTCGCCGGCCTGATCGCGCTCCCCGTCACCGCGGCGGCAGGAGCGGCGGGAGTCGGTGTGGCCGGGGCGGGCGGCCTGCTGACGTTGGCGATCGCTCAATACCTCACCACCGTGTTGACGATCGACTGGTTCGGCACCGGGATCGGGTCGCGTGAGGTCAAGAAGTCGCTGAACGACCAGCCCGACGGAACCTCGTTGCCTCCTATCGGGATACCGGTCGACGTCAACCTCAACCGGCAGCGCCTGGCGGTGTACTTCCGCCCGCTGCCAGGGAAGTTGTGGGTGAGCTGCCTGCACACCGAGGAGTCCGAAGGTGCTGAATTTCAAGCGATTCGGACGATCGGCGGCGAGTGGCCCACCGATGGCCGGCCGTGGAAGCTGTCCAATGACGATGCGCTGTTGTACGTCGCCTCCGACGAACTCGAGCTCCTCGTGGAACCTGACTCCGCAGGGGCGAACGAACTCCCACTCAGTGTCGCCACCGCCGCGGACGGGCAGCCCTACCTCTGTGTGGAAGCCGACTCCGACCGGCTCTACCGCCTTGCGCGGTGCTCACCGGAAGAGGCCGCACACAGCGGGTGAGTTCGTCAGAACTTCGCCACCGCGCCGGCGTCGACCGGCAGCGCCGCCCCGGTGATGTACTGCGCCTCGTCGGAGGCGAGGAACAACACGGCATTGCTGACGGCGCGCGCCTCGATCAGCGGCTTGGGCAACAGGTGAAATTGTCCGATGATCTCTCCGGCATCCTGCACGGTGGGGTTCGGCAGGTCCGGCCGCAGCGTCCGGACGAACCAGTCGTTGTCCAGCATCGGCGTCAAGATATTGCCCGGGTGAATCGAATTGACCCGGATCCATTGCGGGGCAAGCTCATTGGCCAGCGAGTTCATCAAGCCGACGACGGCGTGTTTGGCTGAGGCGTAGTGCGCCATGTAGCCGCCGCCGCGGATGCCCAGCATGGAGCTGACCAGGATGATCGAGCCCCCGCCGTTGGTCATGTGCGGCAGTGCGACTTTGACCGTGTGCCACACGCCGGTCAGATTGATGTCCATCATCGTCTGCCACGCGGCTTCTTCGATCATCGCCGCGGGCGCGGGAATCCCGCTGATGCCGGCGTTGGCCACCACGATGTCGAGTGGCCCCAACTCGTCGACCCCTTGCGCGACCGCAGCGCGCAGACCCCCCAGATCCCGCACGTCGGCCTTCGCGGTGACGATGCGGCGGCCCGCCTTTTCCACCAGGTCGGCGGTGTCGGCAAGGTCGCTGTCGGTGGCACCGGGATAGGCGACGCCCTCAATATCTGCGCAGACATCGACCGCGACGATGTCTGCGCCTTCTTCGGCCAGCCGGATCGCGTGTTCGCGGCCCTGGCCGCGCGCTGCGCCGGTGATCAAAGCGACCTTGCCGGCGACTCTGCCGACCCTGTTCTCTGCCATAGCGACAAATCCTGCCATGGCGGTTCGAAAGCGCCTCAGCCGTCGCCAGTCCCGCCGTCCACCGCAACCAACAGGTCGTCGAGTCGCCGGGCCAGATTCCAGCCGAGGTAGACGGCGAAGTGCACGACGAGTTCTTCGAGTTCGGTGCGGGTCATGTCACCGAGGGTCAGGGCAGCCCGCAGGTGCTCGGTGACCTCCTCGTCGATCGCGGCCGATGCGGCGCCGCAGATGCTGATGATGCGCCGGTCGCGACGGGTGAGATAGCCGTGCCGACTCCATATTTCGCCGTACAGATAGTCCAGGCGGGCACGACCTTGAAAGCCAGTCCGGGCCTGCGGCGGCGCGTCGCCGTGGACCAGCCGGTAGGCCGAGATGCCGCGGTCGCGGCGGACGTCGTCGTCGACCGGTTCCGCCCAGGGCTCGAAGTCCGGCGCCTCGACCGGGGAGCCGGACTCCTCGGCGATCTTGTAGGCGCTCATCATTCCGTACACCTGCATGACTGAGGCCTTGGGCCAACCGGCCTGGGTCGCGAAATGCAGGACGAACTCGTCGAACTCCGGGTAGCTGATATCACCGCTCTTCAGGGCCGCGTAGACGTGGGTTTCGATCGGGGTGATCGCCCCTGCCGCGCCGACGCACGTCAAGGTGATCCAGCGGCGGTCGCGCGCAGTGAGGACACCGCGGCGCCACATCTCACCGAAGACGTACCCGATGACCCCTGCCTCGAGGTAGGCCCCGGCCGGTTCGGGGCTCGCGGTGGTCATGATGCGTTCGTACTCGGCGCGCGCAACCGCTCGCCGTTCCTCGCGAGTCCTCCACTGCGCCATCACAATCGCATGATCCAGCCGCCGTCGACGGAGATGGTCTGGCCGTTGATCCAGTCTCCGGCGGGTGAGCACAGCAGCAGCATCGTGCCGACCAGGTCGGCCGGCGGCCCGGAAGTCTTGCCGGGGATCTGCGCGCCGAGGATGTCGCGGATCGGCGAGTCCTTCGGCAGGCTGACGTATGCGCTGTCGTTGTCGACCAGTCCGGGCGCGATCCCGTTGACGTTGATGCCACGCGATCCCAGTTCGCTGGCCAGGTTGCAGGTCAATCCGTGCAGCGCATACTTCGAAACCCCGTAGATGCCGCCGGCCATGAATGCGCCGGCCGACAGACCGTTGACGACCCGTCCACCACCGCGCGAGGCCATCGACTCGACGACGGCCTGGGTGCACAGCAACGGACCGCGCAGGTTCACGTTGAGTACCCGGTCCCAGTCCGCCACCGGCATATTCGACAACCCGTAGGGCGGCAGGTCGGTCATGATCGCGGCGTTGTTGATCAGGATGTCGATGCCACCGAACGCGCCCGTCGTCGCGGCGACCATCGCGGTGGCCGACTCGGCTGAGGTGACGTCCAGGTGCACCGCAAGCGACCGAAAACCTTTGTCTCGCAGACTATCGGTGGTGCGCTGCGCCGCCTGCAGGTTGATATCGGCGATCACCACCGCAGCGCCCACCGCGCACAGCGCCTCGGCGTAGACCTCACCGATACCGCCGGCGCCGCCGGTGACCACGGCAACCTTGCCGGTGAGGTCGAAGAGTTGTGTCACGTCCATTCGAGCATTAGGCACCACTTGATTAATGAAGTCAAGTGCCTTATTAATAAGTAGCATGGCTTAATCGAGCGGCCGGAGGATGCGATGACCGTCGACCTGAGTGTTCCCGTCGTGCATCTGCACATCGGGGGAGAGGCCCGCACCAGCGGCTCGGGCGGCGTGCACCACCACGTCTATCCCCCGACCGGGGAAGTGCAGGGTCCGGTGCCGCTGGCCGGCCCGGACGACGTCGACGCCGCGGTGCAGGCGGCGCACCGGGCGTACGGGGAGTGGCGGGCATGGCGGCCCGCGGAACGGGCCCGCGTCCTGCGCCGGCTGGCCGAACTCATGGAGCGCGACACCGCCGAAATCGCCCGGCTTTCGGTGCTGGACAACGGAATGACCGCCGGAATGGGCCAACCGCTCGTCGGGATCATGGTCAACTGGACGGCCTACTACGCCGGCTGGGCCGACAAGGTGGAAGGCCGCGTCACCTCGTTCCCGGCCAACCAGCGCGAACTCGCCTACTCGTTGCCCGAACCCTACGGCGTCGTCGGCATCATCCTGACCTGGAACGGCCCGGTCGTCTCGGTCGGCATGAAACTCACTCCCGCACTGGCCGCCGGAAACACCGTGGTCATGAAGCCCTCCGAGCTGACTCCGTACGCGACCGAACACCTGATGGGGCTCATCAGAGAAGCCGGAATCCCCGACGGGGTGGTCAATCTCGTGCTCGGCGGAGCCGACACGGGGGATGCGCTGGTACGCCACCCGCTGGTGCAGAAGGTCAGTTTCACCGGTGGTCCGGCCACCGCGCGCACGATCCTGGCCACCTGCGCGGAATACCTCAAACCGGCCGTCCTCGAGCTCGGCGGCAAGTCCGCCAATGTGCTCTTTCCCGATGCCGATCTCGATACGGCGGTCGCCGTCAACACCTTCAGCGTGTTGGGCACCCTGGCCGGTCAGGGATGCGCGATCCCGTCGCGCATGATCGTGCACAACGACGTCTACGACGATGTCGTGGATCGGGTTGTCGCAATGGTCTCCGGCATGCGATGTGGCGACCCGTTCGACCCGGCGACGCTCATCAGCCCGGTGGTGACCCGGCAGGCGCAACAGCGGATCCTGGCGATGATCGAGCGAGCGCAGGCCGACGGCGCGAAGTTGCTGGCCGGCGGTGGGATTCCCGACTATCTGTCCCAGGGTTTCTTCGTGGAGCCGACCGTCTTCGGCGACGTGGACCCGGCTTCCGAACTCGGACAGGTCGAAGTGTTCGGGCCGGTGCTCTCGCTGATGCGGTTCGAGACCGAGGAACAGGCGATCGAGATGGCGAACTGCACCGAATACGGCCTTGCCGCTTACGTTTACACGCGTGATGTCGGCCGGGTGCAGCGAATGGTGTCCGCGCTCAAGGCCGGTGGTGTCTACGTCAACGGTGCCAGCCCGGTCACCGGCTGCGAACTCGCCTTCGGCGGAGTGGGCATCTCCGGATACGGCCGCGAAGGTGGCGAGGAGGGACTGTTCGAGTTCCTGCGCACCAAGGCGGTCGGCATCGCATGAGCAGGCCGTTGAGTCTGGACGGCGCGGTCGCGGTGCTCACCGGTGCCGGCAGCGGCATCGGCCGCGCGACCGCCCTGCAATTCGCCGGTCGTGGGGCTTCCGTGGTGGTGAGCGATCTGTCGGAGGAGCGGGTCACCGAGGTCGTCGACCAGCTCACCGCGCTGGGCCGGCCGGCGATCGGGTTGCGCGCGGATGTGACGGCGGAAGCCGAGCTCGAGCAACTGCGCGACGCCGCCCTGCGGCGGTTCGGCCGGGTCGACGTGGTGATGAACAACGTGGGCGTCCTGGCGATCGGCGCGCCCGAAACGTTGCCCGAGGAGGCGTGGACCCGCACCATCGACGTCAACCTGTTCAGCATTGCGCGCAGCAACCGGGTTTTCCTGCCGGGACTGATCGCGCAGGGCAGCGGTCATGTCATCAACACCGCGTCGGCCTCGGGATTGCTCGCGTACGGCTTCGACCGGTTGCCCTACGTGGCGTCCAAGCACGCCATCGTCGGGCTCTCCGAGGCGCTGGCGGCCTATCTTGGGCCCAAAGGCGTTGGTGTCACCTGCCTTTGCCCTTCCGGGGTGATCACCAACATCCTGGAAGGCATCACGGTGTACGGGGATGCGGCGCCGACCCCGCGCGCGCCGGCGCACCAGATCGTTGGCGCCGACGATGTCGGGAAGCTGACGGCCGACGCGGTGGAGGCCGGGCGCTTCCTGGTGGTGACGGCTCCGGAGGTGCACGATGCACTCATGCAGCGCGCCACCGATATCGAGGCCTACATCCGGGCGACCATCGAGGCGCAGGGATGAGCGGCTTGCGGGTCGGTTTCGTGGGTCTGGGGTCACAGGGCGGCCCGATGGCAAGGCGGATTGTCGAGGACGGGTTCCCGACGACGCTATGGGCGCGCCGCCCCGAGTCGGTCGAACCCTTTGCCGGCACCGGTGCCGCGGTGGCATCCGATCGTCGGGCGCTCGGTGCTGCCTCGGATGTGTTGTGCCTCTGTGTCGTTGGTGACGCGGACGTCGACGAGGTACTGCGCGGCGACGAGGGCGCGCTGGCCGGGATGGCGGCCGGTGGCATCGTCGTGATTCACAGCACCGTCCACCCGGACACTTGCCGGCGCCTGCAAGCCGACTTCCCGCATCTGCATGTCGTCGACGCCCCGGTGTCCGGTGGCGGGCACATGGCTGCGGCAAAGGCGTTGCTGGTGATGGTCGGCGGCGACGGCGACGTGGTCGACCGCTGCCGGCCGGTGCTGGCGACATTCGCGAATCCGCTTGTGCACCTTGGGGGTCTGGGTGCCGGGCAGGCGGCGAAGCTACTGAACAACGCGCTGTTCAGTGCGCATCTGGGACTGGCCGCCAGCGTCTTCGCTCTGGCCGACCGGCTCGGCGTAGACAACGACGCCCTCAACACGGTGCTGTCGAAGGGCAGCGGCCGCAGTTACGCGGCCGAAGTGATCGGCAATTCCGGACACAGCCTGGCGGTGATGGCTCAACTCGCGGGTTCCCTGCTGGCCAAGGACGTCGACCTGCTCGCGGACCTGGCCGGTCGTGATTCCGCCGAGGTCGTCCAGGTTGCGGCCAACACCGTCGACGCGATGAAGCGCCTCAATGCGCAATGATCTGACGGTGAGTCCACGGAACGGCCCCCTTCCGGCAACCGCCCTGCAGCTGCTGCTGGCGGCCGAGCGGCTGTTCGCCGAACACGGGCTCGCCGGCGTCTCGCTGCGGCAGATCTCGGTCGAGGCCGGCTCCTCGAACAACTCGGCCATCCGGTACCACTTCGGTTCCAAGGATGATCTGCTGCGCGCGATCTTCACCTACCGCCTCGGAGACCTCATGCAGCGCCGGGCATTGTTGCGGGCCCGGGCACGCCCCGACGATCTTCGAGCGCAATTGGAGGCACATATCGTCCCGCTGATCGAGTTGGCGGAATCCCCGGACAGTTCTTACGTGTCGTTCATCGATCAATTGCAGCGAACCGGCCAGGTGGAGGTATTCCTGCGCCAATCCGATGCCATGAAGTCACAGGACGAGTTCGTTTCCGGGATGCAGCGCCTGCTGGGGCACATTCCGGAGCCGGCGCGCTCGCTACGGATTCAGCAGGCGCAGGATCTCGCCGTGCACCTCGCTGCCGAACGCGAGCGCGCGATTCGGCGCAACGACGCCGTGGTGCCTTTCGCACTGTTCGTTGCGGGCGTGGTAGACGGTCTCGCGGGATTTCTTGCCGCGCCCGCGTCCGCGGAAACGCAGCAACTGCTCTCGCGATAATCCGCAAATATTGAATTCGGGAAAACCCGAATGTTCGGTTCAGATGGCGCTATTCTCCGTTTCTGCGGTTCGGTATTCGGGAGCCGTGACGTTTTCTTGTTCGGACCTATCGGGCTGGTCGTATTCGGGAGATGTCATGTCATTTGTTATTGCGGCGCCGTCAATGTTGGAAGCGGCCGTTTCGGATCTGGCCGGCATTGGTTCGGCGCTCAGCACCGCCAATGCGGCCGCAGCGGGCGCGACGACGGACCTGCTGGCAGCGGCGGCCGACGAAGTGTCGGTGAGCATCGTCGCCCTGTTCGGTTCGCACGCGCAGGAATACCGGGCGGTCAGCGCGCAGGCGGCGGCCTTCCACGGCCAGTTCCTGCAGGCTCTGAATGCGGGTGCAGGCGCCTATGCGACTGCGGAGGTCGCCAGTGCCGCACCGCTGGATGGTTTGCTGCAGGTACTGCTCAATGTCGTCAATGCACCCGCGCAGGGTCTCTTCGGGCGTCCGCTGATCGGCAACGGGGCGAACGGCGCGCCGGGAACCGGTGCGGCCGGCGGAGCCGGCGGTTTGCTGTTCGGCAACGGCGGAGCCGGCGGGTCCGGCGCGGCGGGCCAGAATGGCGGGGCCGGTGGGGCCGCAGGCCTATTCGGCGCCGGGGGTGCCGGCGGGGCCGGCGGGGGTGCGGTTGCCGGCGGCGTCGGTGGAGTAGGCGGGGCCGGTGGAGCCGGTGGCTTGTTGTACGGCACCGGCGGGGCGGGCGGCGTCGGCGGTAGCGCGAGCCCCGGCGGGGCTCTGGGCATCGCCGGCGGCACCGGCGGGGCCGGCGGTGTCGGCGGGCTGTTCGGCGGCTACGGCGGGGCCGGTGGGGCCGGTGGCGATGGTGGCTCCAACGGCGCCGGCGGTATGGGCGGCCGCGGCGGCGCCAGCCCATTGTTCGGCAATGGCGGCAACGGCGGGAACGGCGGCATCGCGGGCTTGGGCGGCGGCAACGGCGGGGCCGGTGGGGCCGGCGGCGCGGCCGGCGCGTTGTACGGCACCGCGGGTGCCGGTGGTGCCGGCGGCGCCGGCAACGTGGTCGGCAACGGTGGCGCCGGTGGGGTCGGTGGGTCTGGTGCGCTGTTCGGCGACGGCGGCGCGGGCGGTTCTGGTGGCGGCACCTTGGCCGGCGCCGGCGGAGCTGGCGGCGCTGGTGGAGCCGGCGGGGTGTTCGGTGATGGCGGAGCCGGTGGTGCCGGTGGCGGCAGCAACTTCGGCGTCGGCGGTGCCGGCGGGACCGGCGGCGCGGGATTGCTCGTAGGAATGGGCGGCACCGGTGGTGCCGGCGGCGGCAGTGTGGGCAACGTCGGGGGGGTGGGCGGTGCCGGCGGCGCCGGCGGGGTGTTCGGCGACGGCGGATCGGGAGGTGCGGGTGGTGCCAGCGTTTCCGCAGCCGGCGGAGTCGGCGGTGCCGGTGGTAGCGGCGGGTTTGTCTTCGGCGCCGGCGGTGTGGGAGGCATCGGCGGTGCCAGCTCGGCTACCGGCGGTAACGGCGGGGCCGGAGGCAACGCGATCGGGTTCGGCACCGGCGGGGCCGGCGGGGCCGGCGGCAGCGGCAACGCCGGTAGCGGCGGTGACGGCGGGGCCGGGGGCAGCACCGCATTCAGCGGTTCCGGCGGCGCGGGCGGCGCCGGCGGATTCAGCGAGGCGGGACCCGGAGGAAACGGCGGCAGCGGTGGGGCCGGCGGCGCGGTGAACGGTGCCGGCGGGGTCGGCGGCGCCGGCGGAGTGAGCGAAGCCGCGGCCGGTGGCAACGGCGGAGCCGGCGGCAAGGGTGCTTTGCTGATCGGCAGTGGCGGGGCCGGCGGGGCCGGCGGGCAAGGAAACGCCGGGGGCGCCGGTGCCGGGGCCGGCGGTTCCGGCGGGGCCGGCGGCAGCGGTGCGCTGATCGGGAACGGGGGCAACGCCGGTGTCGGCGGGACCGGTGACACCACGGGCAGCACCGGTGTCGGCGGTACTGGCGGGCTGCTGTTGGGTCTGGACGGATTTAACGCCGCAGCGAGCACCTCGCCGCTGCACACCGCGCAACAACAGCTTCTGAACGCGGTCAATGCGCCCTTCGAGACTCTGACCGGGCGACCGTTGATCGGCAATGGCACGCCCGGCGCAGCGGGCAGCGGAGCTGACGGCACGCCTGGTGGCTGGCTGTTCGGCGACGGTGGCGCAGGCGGTTCCGGTGCTGCCAACATGTCGGGCGGTCATGGCGGCAACGCCGGGCCTTTCGGCGCGGGCGGCTCCGGCGGGGCCGGAGGCGCGAGCACTACAACCGGACCCGGCGGGTTCGGCGGTAACGGCGGATTCGGCGGTCTGCTGTACGGGGCGGGCGGCTCCGGCGGTACCGGCGGCAGCGCGGGTGCCCTGGGCAGCGCGGGCGGTGCGGGCGGATACGGCGGCCAAGGCGGGCTGTTCGGCGGGTACGGCGGAGCCGGTGGAGCCGGCGGCGCGGGCGGTGTGACCGGGGTTGGCGGGACCGGCGGACTCGGCGGTGCCAGCCCGCTGACCGGCACCGGCGGCGTCGGTGGTGCGGGTGGGCTCGGCGGCTCCACCAGCGGCGACGGCGGGACGGGCGGCGGCGGTGGGGCGGCGGGTGCACTCTACGGCGCCGGCGGTGCCGGCGGCGCCGGCGGAGCCAGCAATGGCGCACCCGGCGGGACCGGCGGTGCCGGCGGTGTCGGCGGCGCAGCGGGCTTGATCGGCAACGGGGGTGCCGGCGGCCTCGGCGGCGGCAGCATCAACGGCGTCGGCGGCGCCGGCGGAAACGGCGGGGTCGCCGGGGTATTCGGCAACGGCGGGACCGGAGGGACGGGTGGGGCCAGCAGCACCCTGGGGGGCGGTTCCGGTGGGGCCGGCGGCGCGGGCACGATGTTCGGCAACGGTGGCACGGGCGGGGCCGGTGGGGCCAGTTCCAACGGCTTCGGCGGGGCCGGTGGTGCCGGTGGCGACAGCGGCCGCTTTTTCGGCCGGGGCGGTGCGGGTGGATACGGCGGAGCCAGTGTCTTCACCGGCGGGACCGGCGGGGCGGGTGGAAACGCACTCGGATTCGGCGACGGCGGAGCGGGCGGGTCAGGCGGGGCCGGCGCCATATCCGACGGTGGGGCCGGGGGGGCCGGCGGCTACGCCAAATGGCTCGGCAACGGCGGAGCCGGCGGGAGCGGCGGCGTCACGGGCAATGGTGTCGGTGGCGTGGGCGGTGCCGGAGGCAATGCCCTGTACAGCGGGTCTGGGGGCGCGGGCGGTGGCGGTGGGGTCAGCCTCATCGGCATCGGCGGCAGCGGCGGTAACGGCGGGTGGGCCGGGGCGTTCAATGGGATCGGCGGTGCCGGCGGTGCCGGCGCGGTGGGCGTTCTCGCTGTCAGCGGTAACGGCGGTAACGGCGGTGCGGCGCCGGGGATCGTCGGCTTCGGCGGTGCTGGTGGCGCGGGCGGCAACGCCCCCGAACTCACCGGTGTCAACGGCGTCGGCGGCAAAGGCGGTATGGGCGGCAGCGCTGGACAGATCGGTAACGGAGGCAACGGCGGCAACGGCGGGGACACCGCGGCCCCCGGTACCGTCGGTGCGGGCGGTCAGGGCGGCGCGGCCGGGCCGCGGATCGGTGTCAACGGGCTCAACGGCTTCACCGGGCTGCTGACCTGACGCAGCCCGGTCGCTCGCCAATTCAGCTGTGCCGGTGCAGAAATCCGTGCAGGCTGGCCTGTACCAGTTCCTCGACGATCGCGTCGCGTGAGGGTTGCTCGGCGCCGAAGAAGGCCGACCGCAATGCCACCATGCCGACGATCATCGCCACCGTGGAGTGCGCGGGCAGTTCGGGCCGCGCGGAGCGCAGTCCTCGCAACCGCATACCTTCGCTGCTGATCTGCCCGAGCACCGCGATGGCTTGCCGGATGTCGGCGATACCGGCATCGGCGAAGTCCTCTTCGCTGAAGGCCTCCGAGGCGGCAAGGGTCACCAGCAAGCCGCGGTGCTCGACGATCACGTCGTAGAGCTGTCCGACGAAATGGCGCGCCAGCTCGTCCTCGTCGGTCTCCTCCGGCACCACCTGTTGCCAGGTCCGGCCGAAATCGTCGACGAAGCTGGTGAAGGGAACGACCAGGGCTTCCCGGAATAGGCCTGCCTTGGAACCGAAGTTGCGGAAGAGCAGATATTCGGTGACCCCGGCGGCCGCGGCGATCTCGCGGGTGGTGGTGCTGCGGTAGTCCTTGCGCGCGAACAGTTCCCGGGCCGCATCGAGCAGCAGTCGGCGCGGTTCGCCGCGCGGCCGGCGGACCGCGGCAGGCCCGCGTTCAGAAGGGCGCTGGGACACGGCTTTCGACGATAGTCCGGTTGACCTCACGATTAAGATAGTGTCCACTATTAATTGTGGGCGCAGTCATCATGCTCGGCACGCTGATCGGGCTGATCGTCGTCATTTACGGCGTGGTCTGCTACTTCGATCCCGAAGCCCGGCGATGAGCACGGGGTTGACGCCGCTGCTCACCGGCGCGGTCATCTTCGGCTGGGGCAGCGGCATCCTGTTCACCGCGGCCGGCGTCTACCTGAGCATTCGCCGCCGGCGGCTGCACCCGCTGTTGTTGCTGTGCATCTCGGCGATCTCGTTTTCCTGGATCGAAGCGCCCTACGACTGGGCGATGTATGCGCAGTTCCCGCCGGCTCTCCCGCGGATGCCGTCGTGGTGGCCGCTGAACATGACGTGGGGCGGACTGCCGTCGTCGGTGCCCGTGGGCTACATCGGTTATTTCGTGTTGCCGGCCACGATCGGCGCCTTCCTCGGGCAGCGGATCAGCCGGCGGTTCGGCTGGAGAAGACCCCTCACACTCCTCACGGTCGGACTCGTCGTCGGCTTCTGCTGGGCCTTCGTCTTCAACGCGTTCGTCGGCGCCCGCCTGGGTGTCTTCTACTACGGCTATGTCATCCCCGGCCTTGCTGTCTTCGAAGGGACGCGGCACCAGTACCCGATCTACGACTCGCTGGCGATGGGTGTGCAGATGATGGTCTTCACCTACCTGCTCGGGCGCACCGACTCCGAAGGCCGAAACGTCATCGAAGCGTGGGCTGACAAACGGTCGACGAGTTCCCGGCAGTCTGCACTGCTTTCCGTCGCGGCCGTGGTGATCGCCGGAAACTTCATGTACGGGGCCGTCTTTGCGCCTCACCTGGTGACGAAACTGGGTGGCTGGGTGACGTCGGGCCCGACCGAGCAGCTGTTCCCCGGCGTGCCCAATCAGCCCGCGCGCTAACCCGGCGCGTTGGTCACTTCTTCGACACAATGTCATCGCGGTCCTACCAGCTGGGATGGAAACAGCGCGACGATTGACTGCAGCCGAGAAGGAGGCAGTGTTTCGATGCGAGCAGTTGTCCTGAGCGCGCTGATCGCCGCGCTCTGTGTGTTGAATCCGCTGGCATCGCCCGCTCGCGCCGATCCGACGTCGACGTGCGGGGTGAACCTGAATGCGCCCCAGATCGAAACGGCGCTCGGTTCGTTACCCGCGCTGCCGGAGGGCTCCGCGTGGGATCACAACGTCAAGAGTTTCGACCCGAGCAGCAACTACAACCCGTGCGCAACGCTGTCGACGGTCATCGTCACCGTCGTCGGTGCCACCGGCAGTTCGCCCGACATGGCGTTGCTGTTCCACAAGGGCAGTTACGCCGGCGTGGCGACGTTGAAGGCGTATGCATTCACCAGCTTGAATGCGGCCAAGACCACCGATGACACCGTCGCCTTGGACTACAAGGACGGCAGGGAGGTCTGCACGGCATGCCCGGGACCGATCACCACCGTGCGATACCAATGGCAGAACGACCACGTCGCGATGTTGGACCCGGCTCCCGCCTGGTGAGCGATGAAGATCGACAAGCGGCTGGCGCATATCGTCCTGCAGACGGGTTGCTGCTGCCTTAGCTTGGTCAAACGGCGCGCAGCGGACAAGATGTAGAGCGGAATGCCCGCACGGGCCGACGATGTCGGTTCGTATGTCTGAAGGTCGAGAATATGGTTGTGCGCCACCGGGGTGGTTGCTGGCAAACGTGGTTATTGCGTTACAGCGCAGCAATTTTGGTCGCATCCGCCGCGCTGGTAGCGCCAGGACGAGCTTCGGCGGCTCCGCTGCCCTTGCAGCCGGCGCTGGCTGCCGAGCCGGCGCTGCTGGCCCGCGACCTGGTGTCCGACGAGCAGGCGCTGCGTGACCCGTCCTCCTCGGATGCGGTGCTGCAGGCGGCCGCCCTTCGTCAGCAGGCCGCCTACCGCGCCATCGGACGTCACCCCGAGTGGGAGCCGATCATCCGGCCCGTCATCCCGGCCTCACTCGTCGGGATCTACGACCTGAACGTCGACGCGCGCCACCACCTGATGGCCCTGAACGCCGGAGAAGCCAAACCCACCCTGCCTGCTTGGCGCATCGACGCGCCGGCACCACTGGGCGAACTCGTCGCCGACTATCAGGCCGCCGCGGCGGCATCCGGCGTCGACTGGAACTACCTCGCGGCGATCAACATGGTCGAGACCGACTTCGGCCGCATCAACGGCGTCAGCACCGCCGGCGCGCAGGGGCCCATGCAGTTCCTGCCGTCGACCTTCGCCGCGTACGCCGAGGGTGGCGACATCCACTCCCCGCGCGACAGCATCATGGCCGCCGGGCGCATGCTCGCCGCCAACGGCTTCGCGGGCAATCGCGACGGCGCCGTCTACAGCTACAACCATTCCAGTCACTACGTCGGAGCGGTGAAGGATTACGCCGCGACGATCGCCGCCGATCCCGCCGTCCTGCCCGGCTACCACCGCTGGGACGTGTATTACCTGACGACCTCGGGCGACGTGTTGCTGCCTGTCGGTTACATCGCCTCCGAGCGGATTCCCGTCGGCGACTACCTGGCCGGTCATCCCCAATGAGAATCAATCTCACCAGCATCCTCGTCGACGACCAGGACAAGGCCCTGCGCTTCTACACCGAGGTTCTCGGCTTCACGCCGAAGGCCGATATCCCGATGGGCGGCGCACGCTGGATCACCGTGGTGTCACCGGAAGATCCGGACGGCGTCGAACTCGTGCTGGAACCCGACGCCCATCCGGCGGTCAAGCCCTTCAAGGCAGCACTGGTTGCCGACGGCATCCCCTTCACGTCTTTCGCCGTCGCCGACGCCCGGGCCGAATACGAGCGGCTTGCCGGTCTCGGCGTGCGCTTCACCCGGGAACCTGTCGCCATGGGACCGGTGATCACCGCGGTGTTCGACGACACATGCGGAAACCTCATTCAGATCGCACAACTGACCGGCTGAGGCGCTCAGGTCATGCACACGTTGGAGAACAGCAGGACCGGCCAGGACACGATCGAACCCAGGTAGGACACGACCAGGTCGGCGCCGTGCATCTGGCTGAGGTGATCGGTGTGGCTCGAGGACCAGACCACTCCCACGACGAGATACGGGACCCCGAGCATGACCGCCAGGCCGAGCAGTTCGGCGATGGTCAGCTTGTACTCCAGCACGCTGCGAAGTTTTGTCAGCATCGGTACCCCCTGTTCGAAATGCGGCCCGGCCGGTGATGACGCAGTGCTATGTTAATGGCGATTCCTGGGTCCGGGGGTGGCTTATGGCTGTTTCGCATGGCGGGGCGCAACCGCAGTTGCTGTCGCTCGACGACACGCGGATCCATGTGGCCCGGCATACAGCCCGCTGGAGCAGCGGGCAGGTGGACGTCGGCGAGGCGATGGACTTCTGGGCATTCGCCGCGGGTGCGGCGAATGTGATCATGCAGTTGTCCTGGCCCGAGGTGGGCCATGGGGTCGTGGAATCCACGGTCGATTCGGGCAACCTGCTCAAGCACCCGTGGAAGCGGGCGCGCACCACGTTCCAGTATCTGGCCGTGGCGGTCTTCGGGTCGCCGGACGACCGCCATGCGTTCCGTGCCGCGGTCGACGGTGCGCATCGACACGTCAGGTCCACAGCCGAGAGTCCGGTGCGCTACAACGCCTTTGACCGCAACCTGCAGATGTGGGTGGCCGCCTGCCTGTTCGTCGGGCTGGAAGACACCTATCAACTGCTGCGCGGGCCGATGACCGAGGATCAGGCCGAACAGTTCTACCGCTCGGCGGCGACACTGGGCACCACCTTGCAGGTCCGCGAGGATCAATGGCCGCCGACCCGAAAAGCATTCGACGCGTACTGGATTGATGCATGCCGGCACGTGGTGATCGATGACGTCGTGGCGGATTACCTGCGCAATCTCATCGACCTGCAGATGGTCAATCCGCTGCTGCGCCTTCCGTTCCATCGGCTGCTGAAGTTCCTGACCGCCGGCTTTCTCGCCCCGGTTTTTCGCGACGCGCTCGACATCTCCTGGAGCGACGCGCAGCAGCGCCGATTCGAACGGCTGTTTCTTCTCGTTGCCTTCGTCAACCGGTTTCTGCCGCCGTTCATCCGCCAGGGCGCCAGTCAGCTGCTGCTCGCCGACATGCGCCGCCGGGTACGACGGCACCGTCCGCTGATCTGAGGCCGGGCATGGAGCGACTGCGTCGGGTGCTGAACTATCAGCTCAGTGTGGGCGCGCTCATCGAGATCGCCGTGTGGCTGGCGATCCCATATCTGGTGGTCGGCTTCCTGTGGGCGTCTCTGCACCCCGGTCAGGTCGAGCAGATCAGGATGCGAATCGCGACAGTCTCGCCGGTGGGTGCGGACGTCGCGGCGTTCGGTGCGGCGGCAGCGCTGTGGCCGGCGTCGTTGCAGATCGCCGCAGCGTGCCCGGCGAAGCAGTGAATAACGCTGTGCCTAAAACGATTTGACGTTATCGATGCTGACGAACATACCGTGGCCGGTGCCGCCATTGGTGAAGCGGGTGCCGTCGCTGCTCGCAACGATCGTCCAGCCGAGCACGTGGTACGTCTGGCCGTAGTTCAGCACCAGGTCGTTCTGCGGCGTGCCGCCGCCACCGAGATTGGCGTTGTTCCAGCTGAAGGCGCCCGATGCCCGGATCACGGCCTCGTCGAAGTGTTCGCCGTACGGACCTACCGGTGCCTGCGGAAAGCCCGGGCCGTGTTCGCAGGTGACCATCGAGTCACCGTCGTTCAGTTCGGCCGAGATGACGATGCACCGTACCGCGCCGGACTGGGTTCTCACGTACTGGCGACCCGCACCGGGATCGGCGATCGCGGGCGCAGCGATACCGGCCGCGAACAAGGTGAACGCCGTTGCGACTGCCGCGCGAATCATGCCGTGCCTCCTCGGGTTTCCCGGTTCAGCATGCAAGGAGACTCGGCGGGACGCAATACACGGTTCAGTTGCACACCCAGTTGACGATCTGGCCGCCGCCGAGGCGGTCCAGGGCGTCGGCTTCCGCGGCTGCACGGGTGTAACCGGTTCCACCTTGGTAATTCGAACCGTCGGAAGCCACTGCGCCGCAGAGGTTGAAGCTGATGATCACTCGGCAGTCCTTCTGGCCGCAGTTTTGCAACGCCACTTGCTCTGCCTTGGCCTTGACCGAGTAACCCTGCGATCGGCCCCAGGCGCCGCTCGGCGCGTAGGCGATTGCGCCATAGCGCATCACATGCGGGACGGGCATTTCCGGCCGCATGCCCATCTCCGCGACCGCAGCGTTGTCGAGATCGGCGCCCACCTGCCCGACCAGCGGAAGCGCGACGATCATCAGGCCCGCTGTAGCCCCTACGCTGGCAACGGTGAACGCGATTCGGTGGCGACGCTTATTCCTCATCTGAACTCCCTTCTCGAACTACTTGTGGGTTCAGATCTGGTGAGACGCGCGGCATGCGGAAGCTAATTGCTCTGGGCGTCAATATTTCTCGCGTCAGGGGTGGGGGACTGATGGCGATGGGCCAGTCGATTGCCGGGGCTCCATCGAGCCGCCCGGGCCCATCATCCCGGGTCCGGTGCCCCCGCCGGAACCCATCATCGGGCACGTGCTCCCCGTCTCGCCGCCGTAGCCGCGGTGCACGCCGTAGGGGCCGGATGTGCTACGCCCCAGAAAGAATCCCGAGAAGAAGATCACCGCCACGATGAAAACGACCCCGGCGGTGATGCTGACAACGGTCCAGGCATGATCGAGCCGGCTGTGTCGATCGGCGAAACGCGGGTGACCCAACTGCTCTGTCCCGGTGGTCGGTTCGGCAGATTCTGGAACGTGCGTCATAATGCCAGTGTGACGGCGCATACCCCATGGGGGTAGGGACCAAAGTCACAATTCTCGGCGTGCCGCCGCCCCTTACGCCGGGGCTGAGAAACCCGGTCCCGCCTCAGGAGTCACATTGCGCGCGGTGATTTCCTCGGTGCAGTGTGCGCAGATCAGCCGCGGATCGGCGACCTCACCACAAACCTGGTGCCGCAACAGGATTGGCGGCCCGTCCGGGTTGGGCAGGTGCTGGTCGCCCCATCGCATCAATACCACGACCGCGCCGAAGAGATCGTGGCCGACCTCGGTCAGGTGATACTCGTAGCGCTCCGGATCCTGCGAGTAGCGCACCCGCTCGAGAAGCCCCGCGTCGACGAGCATGCGTAGCCGCGACGACAACGTCGGCCGCGGAATGCTGAGGTTGCGGGCGAGCTGGCCGAACCGCTGCACCCCGAAGAACGCCTCGCGCAGGATCAGCAATGTCCAGCGTTCGCCCACCAATTCCAGCGCCCGGCCGACCGATTCCCCCTCGAAGCGGTGGGACAGGTCGGCGGACGTCATAGTTCAGTTACTGTACCGGTTCAATTACTGAACTGCACGTGATACCTTGACCGCACGACATCAGCACCGGGAGCCGCCGATGAATCACGCAGACACCCCAGAGGTCCTTGCCGAGAAAATCGCGCTGTCGGCCCGTGACATGGCGCCCGAGATCGACCGGGAGCGCAGGCTTCCGCCCGAGCTCGTGGCCCGCCTCAACGAGGCCGGCCTGTTGCGCGCCACCATGCCACGCGAGGTCGATGCACTGGAACTGTCGCCGCCCACGGCACTGCGGTGTGCGGAGGCGATCGCGCGGGGTGATGCGGCGACAGGTTGGTGCGTGTCGATCGCGATTACCAGCGCGCTGTTGGTGGCCTACCTGCCCGAAGCCGCGCGCGAGGAGATGTTCGGCGGTGGACGAGGCGTCGCCGCCGGGGTGTGGGCACCGCGGGGTAAGGCGAAGGCCGTCGACGGGGGCGTGGTCGTGTCCGGGCGCTGGCCTTTCTGCAGCGGAATCACGCACGCGGACATGCTGTTTGCGGGTTGTTTCGTGGACGAGAGCCGGGTGCCCGCGGTGGTCGCGCTGCCCAAGGAAGACTTGCGGGTGCTCGACAACTGGCACACCCTGGGGCTGCGCGGCACCGGCAGCCACGACACCGTCGCCGAGGAGGTCTTCGTGCCCGCCGACCGGGTGCTCTCGGTGTTCGACGGGCCGGCCGTCGACCGTCCGCTGTATCGCTTTCCCGTGTTCGGTTTCTTCGCCCTGTCGGTCGCCGCGGCGGCGCTGGGCAATGCCCGTGCGGCTATCGACGATCTCGTCGAGTTGGCCGGGGGCAAAAAGGGACTCGGGTCGACGCGCACCCTGGCAGAGCGTCCGGCGACCCAGGCCGCGGTGGCGACGGCGGAGTCGGCACTGGGTGCGGCCCGCGCGTGGTACTACGAGGCGACCGAAACCGCGTGGCAGGCCAGCCAGGACCCCGATCGTGTTCCGGTGGCCCTGCGAAACCGGCTGCGGCTGGCGGCTACGCACGCCGCCCGCACCTCCGCCGACGTGGTGCGCAGTATGTACGACCTGGCCGGCGGCACCGCCATCTACGACACCTCGCCGCTGCAGCGCCGGTTCCGCGACGCATTCACCGCGACCGCCCACTTCCAGGTGAATGAAGCGTCCCGCGAACTGCCCGGCCGCCTGCTGCTCGAGCAGCACGCCGACACCTCGATGCTGTGACGAAACTCGAAGTTGTCCTTCCGTTTTGGCTCGACCGGCCGGACCGTGAGGCATTGGAGATCGCACGGACGGTGGCCGAATCCGGTTCCTGTGGTTTCGAGGCCCTCTGGATCGGGGAGATGGCCACCTATGACGCGTTCGCCCTGGCGACCGCGATCGGGCTGCGCGCGTCGGAGTTGCCGCTGAAGGTCGGCCCGCTGGCCGTCGGTGTCCGTGGCCCGGTGACGCTGGCGCTCGGTGTGAGCACCGTGGCCTCCCTCACCGGCAACCGCGTCGACCTCGCCCTGGGAGCCTCCAGCCCGGCGATCGTGACCGGCTGGCACAACCGCGGCTGGGCTCACCACGTCCCGGTCATGCGAGAAACCATCGAATGCCTGCGACCGATGCTGGCCGGCGAGCGCGTCGATTACGCCGGCCGGCACGTCAGCAGCCATGGTTTCCGGTTGCGCAATCCCGTCCCGGAGGCGCGAATCGCTCTGGGCGCGTTCGGCCCCGGCATGATCGCGCTGGGGTCGCAACAGGCCGACGAAGTGGTGCTCAACCTCGCGTCGCCCGCGCGGGTGGCCGAGGTGCGTCACGCCGTCGACCACGCCGCGGGCGGACGGCCCGCGCCTCGTCTCACGGTGTGGGTGCCGGTCGCAGTCGATCCCGGCCCCGCCGCGCACGCACAGCTGGCCGGTCAACTCGGCGTCTACCTGGCGCCACCCGGATATGGAGAGATGTTCGGCGCGTTGGGATTCGGCGATCTGGTGCAGCGGGCCCGGACCGGCGTCTCCCGCCGCGAACTGGCTTCCGCGATTCCCGTCGAGTTGCTCGACACCGTTTGCGCCCTGGGTCCCGCGAAGCGGATCTCCGAGCGCATCCGCGCCTACCGGGACGCGGGCGCCGACTGCGTCGCGGTGGTCCCGTCGACCGCCGAAGATCCCGGCGGCCGCAGGGTTCTCACCGCCTTGAGTCAGGAGATGCCATGACGCCCGTCAACACCGTGTGCCGGCTGGCTGCCCGTCCGGTCGGACTGCCGAAAGTCTCCGACTGGCAGATCGGCGACGAAGCCGTCCCGACGCCGGGGGAGGGCGAGTTCCTCGTGCAGGTCGAGTACCTGTCGGTCGATCCGGCAATGCGCACCTGGATGAACGCCGGACGGTCCTATGTGGCGCCGGTGGAGATCGGCGAGGTGATGCGGGCCGGCGGCATCGGGCGCGTCGTCGAGTCGCGGCACCCGGATTTCGCCACCGGCGACGAGGTGTTCGGCACCTTCGGGGTGCAGCGCTACGCGGTCTCGGACGGCCGTGACGTCACCCCGGTCGACACCACGTTGGCGCCGGCTCCGGTGCACCTCGGTGCACTGGGCATCAGCGGTTTGACCGCCTACTTCGGGCTGCTCGACGTGGGCAGGCCGCAGCCGGGCCAGACTGTGGTCGTTTCGGGCGCCGCCGGTTCGGTGGGCAGCAGCGCCGGCCAGATCGCCCGCATCAAGGGGTGCCGGTCTATCGGCATCGCGGGTGGTGAGGACAAGTGCCGCTGGCTGGTCGAGGAACTCGGCTTCGATGCCGCGATCGACTACAAGGCGGGCGACTTGCGCAAGCAGTTGAGAACGCACGCGCCGGACGGCATCGACGTCTTCTTCGACAACGTCGGGGGCGCCACCCTCGAAGCCGCGTTGTCCCGGCTGGCCCGGGGTGCCCGCGTCGTCATCTGTGGTGCCATCTCGCAATACAACGCGAGCGATGAATTGCGTGGTCCGGCGAACTATATGCAGCTGTTGGTCGCTCGGGCCTCCATGACCGGCTTCGTCATCTTCGACTACGCCGATCGTTACCGCGAAGGGGTTGTGCAGCTTGCGGATTGGCTGCGCACCGGCGAGTTGCGTTCGCGGGAACAGATTATCGAGGGCACCGTAGCCGACTTTCCCGAGGTGCTGCTCGGACTGTTCCGGGGCGACAACACTGGCAAACTGATCCTGGCACTCGATTCCTGACGCCGAGGTGTTTGATTTGCGCCGACGACGGCTAGATACCTGGTATGGGCAAATACCAGGTCGTGGTAGTCGGCACTGACGGGTCGGATACGTCGTTCCGCGCGGTCGATCGCGCTGCGGCGATTGCGGCCGAATCCGGGGCGAAGCTGATCGTGGCTTCGGCGTTCCTCGACGGGGATGGTGACCGGGGCGGCACGGACCCGGATCAGCTTCGTACCGTGGAGTACCGCACTCAGGGCAACGCACCTGTCTACGACATGCTGCGGGCCGCGGCCGACCGGGCCAAGGAGGCCGGAGCCTCCGACGTCGAGGAGCGCGCCGTGGAAGGCGTGCCGGTGGACGCGCTGGTGCAGTTGGCCGAAGACGTCAACGCCGACCTCTTGGTGGTCGGCAACGTCGGCGCCAATTCGATCGTCGGCAAGGTCATCGGATCGGTCCCGAAGGCGGTCGAACGGAAGGCGAAGACCGAGGTGTTAGTCGTCGAGACGGACGGCTGAGTTCCCAAACCCTGTGTGGCTGCGTACAAGTGGCAGGACGGCACTGGTCGCGAACCCGGCCGGGGCGGCGCACACCGCTGGTACGGCGTTGAGCACCTGCATGGCGGTGGCGACGCTGGCCGAGCGCACATGCTCGGCCATGTCGGCAGCCCGGGTGAAGCTGGCCAGCGCGAAGAAGTGGGCTCGCATGGATGGGTCGCCCTCGATGGTCAGCGTCCAGCCGTGCTCGGGTTTGGGCCAGTGCGGGGGATACTCGCCGCCGACCGTCCACAACGCCTCGATCTCGATCAGCGTCTCTCCGTCGCGCCGGCCCGACCATGTCCAGCGTTGACCGGCGGTGGTTCCGGCGCGCAGCAGATGCTCGAAGATTTGATGATCCTCCCGGGCGGGCACCGCGTCGACTTCCGTGACCACCTCGTCGATGCCGGCGTTCAACTCGTCGGCGAGGAACCAGACCTGATTCTCGAAGATCGAGCTGTTGAAGGCCAGGAATTCGCTTGCGGTGGGGCTGATCCGATCGACCGGCTGACCGAAAGCCATGTTGTCGAACGTGATCGAGGTGCTTTCGTACACCGACCAGTCCGCGCGCTCCTGCAGGGTGATCTTGTCGATGGTGCGGCTCATCCCGGACAGGGCCAGGGGCAGGACGCCCGACAGGTTGCCGGGATTGAGTCCGCTGCCGTGTATCGAGGTTCCGCCGGTCTTACACGCCGTCGCCAGCCGGTCCCGGTCGGCGGGCGGGATGCGGTGCGGGTGGAATAGAAAGGCCGTCGTGACAACGTTTTTGCCACTCCCCAGCAGGGCGCACACCTCGTCAAGGCGGGCCAGGCGGGGCGTGTACAGCACGCAATCGGCGTCGAGAGCCAGGATGTCGTCGACGTCGGTGGTGGCGGCGACGCCGATGGGATCCCGGCCGGCCAGGGTGCCGACGTCGACACCGTTCTTGTCCGCTGAATAGACCCGGGCGCCGACGATGCGCATGTCGTGGCGGTGATCGATGATGGCCGTGAGCATCTCACGGCCCACGGCGCCGGTGCCCCAGGCGATGACGCGGAGCATCTAGATCGCGAACCGGCCCGCGAACGCGCGCAGTGGCAGGTCGGCACTGGTGATCAGCCCTGGGGGAGCGGCGACCACCGACTTGATCGAGTTCAGGGCAGGCAACCCGGTGACTGTCATGCCGATGGATGCGAAGTTGTCCGGGTTCGACAGATCAACGCCGGGCTTGGGGAAGATCATGTGCTTGTTGTAGATGCACGGGTCGCCCTTGATCTGAGTGATGTAGCAGCCCTTGATATCCCAGCTGGGGTCGGTGTGCGGGGTCATCTGCCACTCCAGGTGCGTCTCGACCCGGGGAACGCCGTCCACCATGCCCTGGTACTTGATGTAGTTGCCGCCCAGCGAGCCCTTGGGCAGGGTGTACCAGCCCAGGTCGACGTCCTTGGTGCAGGCGCCGAGTTCGTAACCGAACTTCACCTCGTCGAGTTGCAGGTCGAAGCAGTCGGCCATCATCAGCACGCTGTCGGCGAAGACGCGGGTGTACTTCTCCAACTTTCCCGGGATGGACGGATCATCCACGGGCAAGCCGTAACCCACCTCGATCCAGGTGTCCTTGGAGTGATGACACGACACGTCGACCGACTCGATGGTGGTGACATTCTCGATCGCGGCGACGTCGGCCGAACACACCACGCCGAGGATCTGGTTGACGCCGGGGTTCATGCCTGTCCCGTAGAACGTCGAGCCGCCCTTCGCGCAGGCCTCGGCCAGTAGCTGGGTGACCGGTTTGCCTGAGTGGTGCGGATGGTTGCGGTCGCGGTGCCAGCCGGTGATCCAGTCCGCGGTGGTGACGATATTGATCCCGGCCTCAAGCACTTTCACGTAGAGGTCCTCGTCGGGGAACACGCCATGAAATGTCAGCACATCGGGCTTCGCGGCGATGATCTCCTCGACGCTGCCGGTCGCCGTGACGCCGTTGGGCGCCAGTCCGACCAGCTCGCCGACGTCGCGGCCGACCTTCTCAGGTGAGTAACAGTGCACTCCCACGAGTTCCAGGTCCGGATGGGCGGCGATGCGCTTGATCATCTCGGAGCCGACGTTGCCGGTGGCGACCTGGAAGACCTTGATCGGGGACGTCATGCGGGTGCCTTTCCGGAGTTGCTGAGTTCGGCGGCGGTGCCGCCCTTTCCATCGGGATAGAACTTCTTGGCCCAGTTGCGGATCGCGGTGAACCCCTCGTACTCCGCGTTCGCCAGGGCGGGTGGGTCGGAATAGCGCTGGTGCGACCAGATGTGCACGTCCTGGGAAAACTGCCGGATCACCTCCTCGCCGAACATGCGGGCCTTGGTTTCGGCGCGTTCGTCGTCCCTGCCGGTAACCCGGCCGATGTAGACCATGAACCGGACGTCGGACGTGCGCTCGTCGACCGGCGTGATCGCCGAGATGGTGCGGTTGTCGACCATGCCCCAGCTGCGGGTGACGGCCACCCCGAGTCCGCCGTTGATCGCCTCGACGCCGCTGCGGACATCCTCGATGCTCTGCTGGTCGTCACCTTCGAAGGTGATGGTGAAGTCGACGTAGGACACCGGTTCGTCGAAGTCGTGCCGGGTGAAGATCGGGACGATCGGCGTGTTGTGGACGTACTTGAAGTGGGCGAAGTCGACACCGTTCTCCAGCACGTACTGCGGGTGCAACTCCAACCCCGGTTGGAAGAGTCGTTGCTGCGGGTAGTAGTCGGCGCGCGAACGGCCGTCGCCGAAGTCGGCGAAGATGTCGGGTGCTTCGAAAAACGGTGCGCGGCCCTCGATGTCGTGCCAGATGTACACCGAGTCATTGCGCTCCACCACGGGATAGGTGCGTATGCGGCGCCCCTTGTTGGGGCGGTCCTGATACGGGATGCAGACGTTGCGGCCCTGTTCGCTCCACTGCCAGCCGTGGAACGGGCATTGCAGCACCTCGCCGACAACCTTGCCGCCGTAGCCGAGATGGGCGCCCAGGTGCTCGCAGTAGGCGTTCATCACCGTGAGCCGACCGGAGTCGGCGCGCCAGGCGACCAGTTCCTGGTCGAAGTACTTCATGGTGTGAACAGCGCCGACGCCGATCTCGTCGGACCACGCGACCTGAAACCAGCCGGTGGGTTTCATCGACAAAGGCGGCTTCGCCATGCATGCGGTCCTCTCGATCCGATCATCAAGCACTCTATGAAAAAGTCATAGATGAGTCAACGAAACCGCGTTTCGCGCGTTACGATGCGGCACATGGCAGTGGCGGACAGCGCGAATCGCAGAGCCAACAAACGCGGGTTGGCCACCCGTGAGGCGATGCTGCACGCCGCCGTGACCGCGCTGGCCTCGGGAGATCCCGGCGCGGTGTCAGCGAATCGGATCGCCAAACAGATCGGGGTCACCTGGGGCACAGTGCAATACCAGTTCGGGGATGCCGACGGGTTCTGGGCGGCGGTGCTGCACCACACCGCGCAGCGGCGGGCCAATGTGTTCGCCAACCCCGATACCGGGGCGTCATTGCAGGAGCGGGTCGCCGAGATCATCGACACCCTGTATGACGGACTGACAGCGCCCGACTCGCGGGCGATCGAGAACCTGCGCGCCGCGTTGCCGCGAGAACCCAGCGAGTTGGATCGGCTCTACCCGCGCACCGCGGCGGAATTGCGGTCGTGGGGCCAGGGTTGGCACGCGACGTGTCAGAAGGCGTTCGCCGATCTGCAGGTCGATCCGCAGCGCGTCCGCGAGATCGCGACGCTGATCCCGGGTGCGATGCGCGGCCTGGTTTCGGAACGGCAACTCGGCAGCTACGCCGACCTCGACGAGGCGCGGCGGGGGCTGACCAATGCGATCGTGGCTTACTTGGGGGAATCCGCCGGCGCCGGGTAGGGCTGGGCGGCAGGGACGAAGCGGCGGAACTTGCCGCTGACCGGGTGCCGTTCGAGGCTGTCGACGCAGTGAACGGTGACGACGGGCCGGCTCAGGCCCGCGTCGCTCAGTGCTTGCCGCAGCCGGTCCGACAGCCCGCCGCGGTCGAGATCGCCGGCGGATTCCACCAAAACGTCGATACCGCAGTCGGTTTGATGTATCTGGTAGTCCACGACTTGTGGGTTGTGAACCATGACCGAGCGGATCGAGATCGGGTGAATAGTGGCATCCCGGTAGTGCAGCGAGTCGTCGCTGCGACCCCGCACCCGGGCCCTCAGGTACCCATGTTCGACGGCATCCGGCTGGCGCACGAATGAGTCGGTGAGCTCATAGCGGATCAGCGGTTGGACGAAGTTGTAGAGGTTGGTCACCAGCACCTTGGCGGACGCCGCGCCGGGAGGCACGGGTCTGTTGTCGGCGTCGACGAGTTCCACGATGCACATATCGGTGTTGAAGACGAGCACGTCGCTGTCCGGGCCGGCCTTGCCCACCAGGCCCTCAGTTGAGCCGAAGCTGTCAAACACGGTTACCCCGAACGCTTCTCGCACCGCCGAGCGCATTTCGGGCAGCAGCGTTTCGCTGGTCGAGGTCACCTGAGTCGGGGCGATCCGCAGGCGGCCGGCATCGGCTTCGGCGGCCAGCCGAACCAGCATGCTCGCATACCCGCTCAACTCACCGGGTTGTAAGGCGTTGAGGCGACTGACAATAACGTCGATCGGCAGCGTGGCGGGAATGGGATCGGCATGCACAGGTGTGCGGCCACCAGTGGTGAGCGCGATCGTGAGTCCCGTTGCGTGCACTGCTGACGGTGCGGTGACCGTTGCGATACGGGGACGCTCGGCGGTGGGCGAGGGCTCCGATTCCACGGGTGGCCGAGCGACGGCGGACATGAATGACGCGATTCCCGGTCGGTCGTAGACAAATAACCCACGATGGCCGGAACAACCGCCGGTAGCCAGGGCGACGAACTCGTCGCGGATGGGGATGGGCCGGTCGTGGGTCGCCGCCACTGCCGATTCGATGTCGCGACGACACAGCCGGCGGTCGGTGAAGACCTGATCCAGCGCCGCCATCATCTCGGCCTTGGTCATCACCGGTACATCGGAGAGGTCGATCGGGTCGAGGGCGGCGAGGTCGATGTGGCGCAGGCGGTCACGGTGGAACGGGGAGTGTTCGGCGGCGTACGCCATCAAGGCGTGCAGGCCCGATCGCTGGGTCTGGTGAATCTGCTGCGCGCTCCAGTGCCGCCGATTGAAGTGCTCCACCATCTTGCCGTTCACCGCATCGACGACATCGTCGCGGAAGTGCTGCCATCCGGTCATGACTGCTGCTGATCCTGCTCGGGCAGTCCCAGCGCACGAACCGACAGGCGCACGATGTCCTCCTCTGGAAGCGCATCGGGGTTGGCGGCTCGTTCCAGGGCCACACCGGCGGCACCTGCCTGGAAGAACTCCGCGATCGAGCGGAACGGAACGGGCGGCCGCAGGCCGGTTGGTTCGTACAGACGCTCCAGTGCGTCGGCGATACCGTCGACGGTGCGGGTATGAGACTCGGCGTAGCGCTGGTTGAGGTCGGGGTCGCGCATGGCCAGCGCGCGGAATTCCACCAGCAGATGAGGCCATCCGGGTTCGGCAGCCGCGTCCTGCTGGGCCGCGCTCATCAATCGGCGCAATCCGTCGGCGCCGGCGAACTCTTTGGCAATTCGCTCGTTCTCGGCGGCTCGCTTGGCGATCCGGCGATCGAGCAGCGCGAAGAACATGTCCGCTTTGCTGCCGAACTGCGAGTAGACGACACCCCGGGAGAAGCCGGCTTCGTCGGCGATGGCCTCCAACGTGGCGCCGGCATAGCCGCGGGCGACGAACACCCGCTGCGCCGCGGACAACACCGCTTCCCGATTGCGCTCGACCTGCTCTGCTCTGCTCAAACGAGGCATAAGGGCAATTAGATGACGACAGTATTTAAATGTCAACGTTATCTCAAATTGGCAGCGCGAGGGGGTGGGGAGTGGGCTCGGGCTTGCGCGTTCATACCGGCCGCCGGTGGGGTACCAAGGGGGAGTGAGTGGTCTGCTTTCCCGCCTGGTGTCGCTGTATCGACGGACGGGCGCCGACGTGCCGTTCGGGGATCCGGTCCCGTCGCACGGCACCGAGATGGAGGGCTGGTTCTGGCGGCTGTCCGACCGGGACGAGGGGCGCGTGGTGGTGGCTCTGTGCAGCGCGAACCGGCAGTCCGACGGCGACTGGTCGACGGCTGCGATCGCGCTGCACCCGGGCGGGGTAGTGCGTTCTGCCGCGGTCGAGGGTGTGACGGCGAGTCAAGCGCGGTTCAGCGTGCAGGCGGAGTCGGACGGGAACGTGATCGACGCGAGCACAGAACGCCTGCGGATGATTCTCGGCGACACCGCGGTCGACCTGAAGTTTCACCATCCCTATCAGTGGCCCAAGCCGTTCGGCGGCGGAGGAGTGTTCTCCTCGGTACCGTTCCTCAACCAGTACTGGCACCCGTACCGACTGGGTGGCAAAGCCTCCGGCACCGTGACGCACCAAGACCAGCGTTGGGAATTCACCGACGCCGCGTTGTACTGCGAGCGAAATTGGGGAGCCGGCTTTCCGCTGCGGTGGTGGTGGGGACAGGCGCACGACTTCGGCGACGACGACGTCTCGGTGGCGTTCTCCGGCGGTCTGCTCGAGCTCG
Organism: Mycobacterium sp. TY814; assembly: GCF_030755175.1. Classification (NCBI taxonomy): domain Bacteria; kingdom Bacillati; phylum Actinomycetota; class Actinomycetes; order Mycobacteriales; family Mycobacteriaceae; genus Mycobacterium; species Mycobacterium sp. TY814. The sequence continues at coordinate 1,224,420 of NZ_JAUFRY010000001.1, read as the reverse complement.
GTCCCCTCAACCGGGACGTCACAGGAGTCGTTGTGCGACTTGGTGATCGGGTCCTACGCATCACTCCGCCCGCCTTGGTGTCGTCCAGCTGCGACGTGCGGCGGTGGCACATCGACGCCCGCACCCTGCGGTACCGCGTCGAACTCGAGGGCCATGGCACACCGGACGGGCCGCACGTGTTGCCCGTGCCTTTGCCGGCCGAGCGCCGCAACATCGACACCGACTACGAATATCTGGCCGGCACGCTGCACTGCCGGGTGCGGGAATGGGGTCGCGTGATCTTCGAGGGCACTTCGACATTGGCCGGCCTCGAGGTCGGCAGCCGGCCCCCCTCATGAGCGCAGTGATGAGCCGATCGGCGCGCAGCCCGGTACGCTGCAACGCCATGAGGCAGACGCCATGAGCGCGGGTCTGTTCGGCCTTCTCGACGACGTGGCGACGCTCGCTCGGCTGACCGCCGGCTCGCTCAACGGCGTGGGCCCCGCGGCGGGACGTGCGACAGCGAAGGCCGCCGGAGTGGTCATCGACGACACGGCGGTGACGCCGCAATTCGTCGACGGAATCTCCGCCGAGCGTGAGCTGCCGATCATCAAGCGCATCGCGCTGGGATCACTACGCAACAAGCTGCTGTTCATCCTGCCCGGTGCGATGTTGCTCAGCCAGTTCGCGCCCTGGCTACTCAGCCCGATCCTGATGCTCGGCGCCACGTACCTGTGTTACGAAGGCGCCGAGAAGGTTTGGAGCAGCCTGCGCGGTCACGACGACGAAGACGAGCAGCCGGAGAACGAGCGTCATGTGGTGGCCGGCGCAATCCGCACCGATTTCATCCTCTCCGCCGAGATCATGGTGATCGCGCTCAACGAGGTCGCGAGCCTGGCGTTCGTGCCGCGACTGGTGATTCTGATCGTCGTTGCGCTGGTGATCACGGTCGCGGTCTACGGCGTCGTCGGGGGCATCGTGAAGATGGACGACGTCGGTCTGCACCTCGCCAAGACCTCGTCGAGGGTCGGCAGGGCGGTGGGCCGTGCCCTGGTGACCGGGATGCCCAAACTGCTGGCGGTGCTGTCGGTGGTGGGGACGGTGGCGATGCTGTGGGTGGGCGGACACATCCTGCTGATGGGCGCCGACCACCTGGGCTGGCACATGCCCTACGGCCTGGTGCACCACGCTGAGGAATGGGCCCATCACGCGGTGCAGGGAGTGGGTGCCGTCCTGGGCTGGTTGGTCAACACCGCGATGTCTGCGGTGGTCGGATCGGTGGTCGGAGCGCTCGTCCTGGCCGTCGTGAACGTGTTTCAGCGGATTCGGCGGTCACGCTCGAAGGCCTAGCCTTGCGGGCGCCGGCGATCCCAGATCCGTTGTGTCTGTTGGCTCACCGACCCATCATGGGTCTGTTGAAAGTTGCGTCCGCCACGCCGGAAGGTTGCGATCACCGCGGCGGGCACCTCGGCTTCCAGCAACGGCTCAGCCAGCCAGGAGCAGGGCCGCACATGCACCAAATCGACGGCCACCGCGTCGTCGTCATCGTCGCGGAAGTACGGCCCGTCGAGGCGACCGAGCCAGAACAGGCCATCCTGGTCACGGGTCCACACGAATGACCCGTCGGCCGCGGCGGCGAAGCGGTCGACCCGAGCGGCCAGACGTTCCGCTTCGGCCGGGTTGCGCACCTGCTGTCCGAAGCCGCACCGGCCCAGCCGGCGGGCGCGCCCGATGGTGGCTCGCGGATCGATGCTGTCGTCGCGGGAGCGCAGGGGAGCGCGGTAGACGTCGGCCATGTCGCTCATTGTGCGGGATATGCTGTTGGCGGTGTCCACCTTCAAGCGCTACCTCGTCATCCAGGCGATGGTGTTTGTGTGCGGCATCGTCGGCCCGATCTTCTTGATCATCTTCTTTTCCGCCCCAACAGATCCGCAGATGAAGTGGGCGTACTGGTGGGGCCTGTTCATCACCTACATCGACATCATGATCGCGATCGGAATCACGGCCTCCACCAAGGAGAATGCCCCCGCTCAGGTGCCGCAGAAGGTTCGGTAGACGCCGAAATCCGTCGGCGCGGGCGATGCGTACCGTTCGAATCCGGGCCGCTCGGTATACGGCGCGCGGATCGCGTCCAGGAGCCGGCCGAACGGGGCCAGATCGCCGTCGGTCGCCGCTGTCAGCGCCTCCTCGACGAGGTGGTTGCGCGGGATGTAGATCGGGTTCACCCGGTCCATCGCGTCGGCGTCCGGTGCCAGGGCCCGCCAGCGTTGCACCCAGTTGTCGAACTGCGCGGGGTCGACGAACTGTCCCCGCGCAGCTTCGTCGTCGCCGCGGGCGGCGCGGGCCAGGTGGCGGAAGAACGAGGTGAAGTCGACGTGGCTCTCCTGCAGCATCGGAAGCAATTCGTCGAGCAGTGGCAGCACGGCATCCACGTTGGTGGGCACCCCGAGCTTGGCGTGCATGCCCGAAAGCCACGCCGAGTGGTAAGCATGAAAACCGTCGAATGCATGCTCTATCAAGGCAATCGACTCGTTGACGTCCTCTCCGAACAACGGCAGCAGCGTCTCGGCGAAGCGTGCGAGGTTCCAGGCGGCGATCGTCGGTTGATTGCCGTAGGCATAGCGGCCCCATGCGTCGATCGAGCTGAAGACGGTGTCGGGGTCGTAGGCCTCCATGAACGCGCACGGCCCGTAGTCGATGCTCTCGCCGGAGATCGTCATGTTGTCGGTGTTCATCACCCCGTGGATGAAACCGACCATCATCCAGCGCGCCACCAGCGACGCCTGAGCGGCGACCACCCCTTCGAAGAGCGCGAGGTAGGGATTCTCGGCGCTCGCCGCCTCCGGATGATGGCGGGCAATAGCATGGTCGGCGAGCCGGCGCAATAGATCGAGATCTCCTGTGGCAGAGGCATATTGGAAGCTACCAACTCGGAGATGACTGCTCGCCACCCGGACCAGCAGCGCGCCCGGCAGCATGATCTCGCGGGCCACCGGTCGTCCGGTGGCCACCACGGCCAGCGATCGCGTCGTCGGAATCCCGAGTGCGTGCATGGCCTCGCTGACGACATATTCGCGCAGCATCGGACCGGTGGCGGCCAAGCCGTCGCCGCCGCGGGCGAACGGTGTGCGCCCGGAGCCTTTCAGGTGGATGTCGCGCAGTCGGCCTTCGGCGTCGGTGAGCTCACCGAGCAGCAGGGCGCGCCCGTCACCCAGCCGGGGCACGTAGCCACCGAACTGATGCCCGGCGTAGGCCTGGGCCACCGGCGCAGCACCCGCGGGGACCAAGTTCCCCGTCAGGAACCGCAGTCCATCCGGACTGCGCAGCCAGTCGGCGTCCAAACCGAGGTCGGCGGCCAACGCGTCGTTGAGCACCAGCAGCCGAGCCTCTGGCGGCACGTCGGCCTGCCAGGAGACCGCCATCTCGGGCAACTCGCTTGCGAAGCGATTCTGCAGGGCGATCGTGGTGTCGGGAGTAACGCTCACTTGTCACACACTACGGAGAATCACCCGTCCTCGTTGGTGGCCAGACCTTCCGGCGGAGGCGTGGAGTACGCCGGGTAGGCCGGCGGTGACACGATGCTGTCGTCGCCGCTTTCGTCGGGACTTTCCGGGTCTTCCGGTGTTTCGGGGTGGCTCATGTATCTCCTAGCTGACGGCGTGTTTGATCAAGTCGCGCGCGCGATCGAGCATCGACGCGAACGGGCCGACGGCGAAATTCAACTTGGCCGATTCCACGCCGGCGTGCGGCCGCGTCGGCGCGATGGCCTCGGCGAGTTTCACCGCCGTTCCCATCCGCTTGAGTTCCTCCGGGCCGATGTCAGCCTGCAACTGCTCGAATTCTTCGAGTTCCTCGTGTTCGGCGTGAGCCAGCACGGCCTCGCGCAGCGTGGTGAGCTCGTCGATGAATTCTTCAGAGGTGATGTCAAGGCTTTCGATTTTCGACAGCAGTTCCTTGGCGGAGTGCTCTTCGGCCAGCAGGCTGTCGACGATCGCTTCGCCGGAGTCGACTTCGCGCCGGGCGCGCGGGTGGACGAACATCTCCTCCGCGGTCTCATGCACGGCGAGAAGCTGTCGCAACTCGATGAACGGCTTCTCGCGGGCTTGCGGGTCGGAAGCGAGCAGGACCTGGTCGAACATGTCCTCGATCAGGTCGTGCTGGGCCTTGAGGAAGGCGATCACTTCTTCGGGTGTTTCAACAATCATTTCGGACATACCAGAAAACCTCCGGTGCGGGGGCTCGGAAACTGCGGGCGGGGGGCTGTGCACCGCTTGTCGGCGCATACCCGGGCAACTGGGCGCTAAAACGCCAGCCGGTGGGCGACCAGGCGTTCCACCTCGTCCGTGTCATACGGCGCGCGCAGGCCGAGGATCAGGTGCTCGGCGCCGGCTTCGGCCAGCGCCGCCATAGCCTCGGGGTCTGCGCGCTCGATCCACACAGTGCGCTCGATCTCCCGCGGGTCGCGCCCGATTTCTTCACACCACCGATCGATGACCTGATTCTTGGCCCGGATGGTGGCGGCGTCGCCGTAGCCGTTCCACATGTCCGCGTGCTGGGCCACCAGACGAAGCGTGCGGCGTTCCCCGTTTCCCCCGATCAATATCGGCAGTGGGCCGATCGGCCCCGGCTGTAAGAGGCCCAGACGCCGGCGGATGCGGGGGAGCGACTCGGCGAGCAGGTCCAGCCGTTGCGCGGGCGTGCGCACGGGGTAGCCGTATTCCTTCTCGTCCTTGTCCATCCAGCCCGAGCCGATCCCCAGCACCGCGCGGCCCTCCGAGAGGTGATCCAGGGTGCGGGCCATGTCGGCCAGCAGGTCGGGATTGCGGTAGCCGCAGCCGGTGACCAGCATCCCGATCTGGGACACGTTCGACGCGGTGACCGCCATCGCACCCAGAACCTGCCAGCCCTCGAAGTGGGCTTCGTCGGCGGCTCCATAGAGCGGCGGGAAGAAGTGATCCCACGTCCAGAGACTGTCCACCCCGAGTTCGTCGACGGTCTGCCACGCCGCCCGCAGGGCGGCCATCGTCGTGTTCTGCGGATGAATCTGGACGCCGACCTTCACGGTGTCAAGCATGCACCCCGGCGGTTGCGCTCCGCGGCGGGAACCGTCGCCGCAGGGCCAGCGACACGTAGACGAGGGCGACCAGGACGGGTACCTCGATGAGTGGTCCGACGACGCCGGCAAGGGCTTGCCCCGAGGTGGCGCCGTAGGTGGCTATCGCCACGGCGATGGCCAATTCGAAGTTGTTGCCGGCGGCGGTGAAGGCCAGCGTGGTGGTGCGTTCGTAGCCCAGGCGCAGCGCGGCGCCCAACGCGTAGCCGCCGCCCCACATGATGGCGAAATAGGCCAGTAGCGGCAGCGCGATACGGGCGACATCCGCGGGGCGGCTGGTGATCTGTTTCCCCTGTAGCGCAAAGAGAATCACGATGGTGAACAGCAATCCGTAGAGAGCCCAGGGCCCGACGCGGGGCAGAAAGCGGGTCTCGTACCAATCGCGGCCCCTGGCGCGTTCACCGAGCCGGCGGGACAGGTAACCGGCCAGCAGCGGGATGCCGAGGAAGATGAGAACGGATTTGGCGATCTGCCACGGCGAGGTGGAGATCGTGGTTTGGGACAGACCCAGCCAGCCGGGCAGCACGGACAGATAGAACCAGCCGAGCACAGCGAACATGAGCACCTGGAAGATCGAGTTGAGCGCCACCAGGACCGCGGCCGCCTCGCGGTCACCGCAGGCCAGGTCGTTCCAGATGATGACCATGGCGATGCAGCGGGCCAATCCGACGATGATCAGGCCGGTGCGATATTCGGGCAGATCGGGCAGCAACAACCAGGCGAGGGCGAACATCAGCGCCGGTCCGAGCACCCAGTTGAGCAGCAGGGAACTGACCAGCATCCTGCGGTCGGCGGTGACCGTGTCGAGGCGGTCGTAGCGCACTTTTGCCAGCACCGGATACATCATGATCAGCAGGCCCAGGGCGATCGGCAGCGAAATCCCGTCGATTTGAACCTTCTGCAAAGTGGTGTTCAGCTCTGGTATCCACCTGCCGAGCAGCAGGCCCGCGGCCATGGCGACACCGATCCATACCGGCAGGAACCGATCGAGGGTGGAGAGTTTGGCCACCACCGGTCCATGGGTTTCCGTTGATGCGCTTGCGTCGCTCACGCGGGTGCTCCTGAATATCTCTCGTTGTGGACCGCGAGGGCTGCCGACAGGATGCGCACTGCCTCGGGAACGACCGCGTAGTACACCCACGAGCCGCGGCGCTCCGACGTCAGCAATCCGGCGTCACGCAGCACCTTGAGGTGGTGCGAGATGGTCGGCTGAGAGACGGCGATGCCTGCGGAGATGTCGCATACGCAGGACTCGCCGCCGGCGCGGCTTGCTACGGCGCTGAACAATTGCAGCCGGACCGGGTCGGCCAAAGCCTTGAGTTTCACGGCGATATCAGCCGCGGCCTCGGCCGACAGTGGCTGAGCGAACAGCGGCGCGACCTCGCAGTCGTCGGTGACGGGCGTGCGGCGTTTCGACACTGATCGATATTGACAGGCATCGAATACTGGGGCAAGTCGCGTCCCGGCACGGCTCAATGGTTGTTCTGTCGCGGAATTCCGCCGCGCAACAGTTGATGGGTGGTGGCCGAGGCGGTCTTCAGCCACAGCCGCAGCAGATGCCTTCGGCGCCAAGGGTCCTCGGTGTCGGTGTACGCCTCGCGCGAGTGCAGAACGACGGCGTTGTTCAGTAGTTGAACGTCGCCGGGTTCGAAGCGCATCTCGATGTGGAAGGCCGGGTCGTTGGCGATGGCCTCGACCAGGTCCAGCGCGGCGAGTTGATCATCGGACAGGCGGGGAGCGTCGGGGTGGCGTTGGGAATCGCGGATGTACCAGGCGATGAAGAACAACCGCGGCGTGCCGCCGAGGTCCGTGATGGGTGGCAGCTCGAAGAACGGCGGCTCCCCCGTGCCCTGCTCGTCGTTGCGGTCCCAGGGCATCGACTGATACATCACATCGACCAGATGTGGTGCGCGACGCAGCATTTCGTTGTAGACGGCGTGTGCGCTGACGATCCTCGATTCCCCACCCGACTGCGCCGGGTGCAGGCACAACAGGCCGACGAGGTCGGAGCCGTCGCTGTGGAAGTCCTGGCGCAGGTTGGTGCGGTATTTGCGCACGCCCGCGGCCGCGGGCAGGCGCTCATCCCGGATGTGGGTGAGGACGTTGGCGTCCCGGTCCTGTCCGACCGGCTCGCCCAGCAGTCGGCCAAGACCTAGGTAGGCCACCTCTGTCTGGGCTTGGGTCAGCAGGTCGATGGGGAACCGCCGCAGCCGCACGAAACCGGGACCATGGGTCAGCAGTTCACTCCAGCGCTGCGCGAACGTACCAAACTGGGTTGTGAGATCGGTGAATTCACCACCGCGGCCGTAACTCACCAGTGCCTGCCGCTCGGCCGGGGACAGGTCGAATGACCATAGCGCCTCGTCAGGGAAATCGTCGGGCGTCCACACCGAGGGTGCGTGTTCGCCGACGGCCGACCTCACTGCGCCCCCGCCTCGGCGCCACAGCAACGGGCCTCTTCGCCGTCCGGCTCGGGCGCGAAGAAGGTCTCCGAATCGGCCAGCTTCGTGTAGACCTCCCAGCGGTGGCCGGCCGGGCCGGTTACCCACACCTTGTCCTGAGTGGCAAAGCAGCAGGTGGTGCCGATTTCCTCCTGGGTCAGCAGGCCCTGCGCGGCCAGGCGGGCGATCTCGGCGTGCACCTGGTCGCTGGATTCGACCTCTACCCCGAGGTGGTTGAGCGTGCCGCCCTGCCCGGGGTTCTCCAGCAGGACCAACTTCACCGGCGGCTCCTCGATGGCGAAGTTGGCATAGCCGGGCTTGACCTTGGACGGCGCGGTGTTGAACAGCGTGGAGTAGAACGCGATGGCCTCGTCGATGTCATCGACGTTGAGAGCCAATTGGATACGGGACATGGAATGCCTCCTGACAACCTTTACGACATATGTCGAACTAACTGACGAGGACCAGCATGCCACTTTTTCGATATATGTCAAACCTTCTGGCATGATGGACCCATGCCCAAAGCGTTACCGGTGATCGACATCTCCGCGCCGGTGTGTTGTGCACCGGTGGCGGCAGGGGCGATGAGCGACGACGACGCCCTGCACATCGCGCTGCGGCTCAAGGCGTTGGCCGATCCGGCGCGGGTGAAGATCATGTCGCTGCTGTTCGGCGGCGCCGAGGAGGGATGCAACAGCGGGGAACTGGCGGCGGCGATCGGCGTGGGCGAGTCCACGGTCAGTCATCATCTGACCCAGCTGCGAAATGCCGGCCTGGTCGAGTCCACCAGACGCGGCACGAATGTGTACCACCGCCCTCATCGGGCCGCGGTCGCTGCACTGGTCGGAGTGCTCGACCCGAACTGCTGTTCCTAGAAAGGCTTTCAGCCTTCTGGCCGGTCGGGCAGAAGCTCCTCGATGAGGTCTTCGACGCGTGCCCGGATCGCGTCGCGGATGGGTCGCACCGCTTCCACGCCTTTGCCGGCCGGATCCTCGAGCACCCAGTCGCGGTAGCTCTTGCCGGGGAAGAACGGGCAGGTATCTCCGCAGCCCATGGTGATCACCACATCTGAGGCCTGCACGGCGTCGGCGGTCAGGATCTTGGGGTTCTCGGTGGAGATGTCGATGCCGACCTCGGCCATCGCCCGCACCGCGGCGGGATTGACCGCATTGGCCGGTGCACTGCCCGCTGAGCGGACTTCGATGGCGTCGCCGGCCAGCGCCGCGAGGAAGCCGGCGGCCATCTGCGAGCGTCCGGCATTGTGGATGCACACGAACAGTACTGAGGGTTTGTCGGTCATCGACACGTGTCTATATTGATAGTGATCAAATCAGCCGTCAAACCGACGCCTGCGTCTTCGCACCAGAACCGCTCGGAGGTTCGCTTTTGTGACGTCCGCTCAACTGCATTTCCTCGTCGACGCGCCACGGTTTCTGTTCTTCACGGGCAAGGGCGGCGTCGGCAAGACTTCGATCGCATGCGCGGCGGCACTGGCGCTCGTCTGCACCGGCAAGCGTGTGCTGCTGGTGTCAACCGACCCGGCCTCCAACGTCGGACAGGTCTTCGGCGTGACGATCGGCAACACCATTACCGCGATCCCGGCCGTGACCGGGCTGGCCGCCCTGGAAATTGATCCGGAGGCCGCCGCCGCCGACTACCGGGAGCGCGTCGTTGGGCCCATGCGAGGACAACTGCCCGATGCGGAGATCGCTTCGGCGATGGAGCAACTGTCCGGCTCTTGCACCACTGAAGTGGCTTCCTTCGATGAGTTCACCGCGCTGCTCACAGACGCCGATGGCGCCGTGGCCGACTTTGACCATGTCCTCTTCGATACGGCCCCGACTGGGCACACCATCCGCCTGTTGCAGCTACCCGGGAATTGGATGGAGTTCCTGGAGACCGGCAAGGGTGACACGTCCTGCTTGGGCCCGCTGGCCGGACTGGACAAGCAGAAGAGCACCTACGCCGCCGCGGTCGCAGCGCTGGCAGACCCGGCTCGCACCCGCCTGGTGCTGGTCACCCGTCCATCGCGCTCAGCGCTGCGCGAGATCGACCGCACCAGTCGCGAATTGGCTGCACTCGGGATGGACCGTCAGTACGTCGTCCTCAACGCGGTGATGCCGGAACCCGGCGATGACACCGATCCGCTCGCCACGGCAGTTCACCGCCGCGAAGCCGTCGCGCTGGCCGACATGCCTACGACGCTGAGCGCACTCCCGCAGGACCGCATCGACCTCAAAGCCGACAACATGGTCGGCCTCGATGCGCTGCGCGGGCTGTTCGACACCACACCTGTCATGCGCGCCGCCCATTCGCCGCGCGCCACTTTGCCGATGATCGCCGATGCGCCGCTGCGTGACCTTGTTGACGAGATCGAGCGCGGTGGAAAGGGATTGGTGATGTGCATGGGGAAGGGTGGCGTCGGCAAGACCACTGTCGCCGCCGCCATCGCGGTGGCTCTGGCCAGCCGCGGCCATGACGTCCACCTCAGCACCACCGATCCCGCCGCACACCTGGCAGAGACTCTTCAAGGCAGCCTCGAGCACTTGCGCGTCTCGCGCATCGATCCGGGAGAGGCGGGCAGGCAGTACCGGGAGCGTGCGATGGCTAGCAAGGGGGCCCACCTCGATGCGGCCGGCCGCGCCACCCTTGCTGAGGACCTGCGCTCACCCTGTACCGAGGAAGTTGCCGTCTTTCAGGCGTTCTCGAGAGTCATCCACGAGTCGCGCGGCACGTTCGTCATTCTGGACATGGCTCCCACCGGACACACTCTGCTGCTACTCGATGCCACCGGCTCCTACCATCGCGAGATTGCGCGCCAGATGGGAGACAGTGGCCGCTACACCACTCCACTCATGCGCCTTCAAGATCCGGAATTGACCAAGATCCTGTTGATCACGCTGGCCGAAACCACCCCGGTACTGGAAGCGGCCGCCCTGCAGAGCGATCTCGAGCGCGCCGGCATCCATCCATGGGCGTGGGTCGTGAACAGCTCTCTGGCGGCGGCCGCGCCCACCAGTGCGCTGTTGCGACAACGTGCCTCGGCCGAGATCGACGAAATCGCCGCTGTGCGAGACAGGTACGCGGACCGCTACGCCGTGATACCGCTGTTGGCCGTCGAACCTGTCGGCATAACCGTCTTGGAGAGCTTGACGGCGCCCGATCTCGGTTCACTTGACGCGGGCACTGCGGGCCGCTGACGGCGCATCCGAGATACTCGGTGGGTGACGGGAATCGGCGTATGACGGGTCATCCGAAACTCACGCTCTATCTGCGCAACTTCGGTGACGGCCCGGACGTGGACTGGACGCCGACGCTGAAGGTGGCCGGCGCCATGGATGCCGTCGGCGTCGACCGCGTCGTGGTGTCCGACCACGTGGTGTTCGGTGAGAACCTGGACGCCTACGCCGATCCGGCGGTAGGGGGCACCACCGGTGGTAGACAGCCGACCGGCCCCGACGGCCAATGGCTGGAACCGCTCATCCTGCTGACGGCTATCGCCGCGACCACCACCCGTATCCGGCTGGGAACCTCGGTGTTGCTGGCCGCGCTGAGACGGCCGGCCGTGCTGGCCAAACAATTGGCCACCATGGATGTGTTGTCAGGTGGGCGGATCGATCTCGGCGTGGGAATCGGCTGGCAACGGGAGGAGTACCAGGCCGCCGGACTGCCCTTCGAGCGCCGTGGCCGCCTGCTCGATCACACGTTGGGGGTGTGCCAGGCGCTGTGGACGCAGCAGCGTGCCACCTACGACTCTCCGGAGCTGTCCTTCGACGGCATTCATCAGATGCCAAAGCCGTTGCAGCCCAATGGTGTTCCGATCTGGGTCAGCGGGACCGTCAACCCCGCCGTCGCGCGGCGGCTGAGCAGGTTCGGCATGCGCTGGATTCCGTGGGGACCGGCGATCACCGACCTCGGCAGCGCCGTGCCGGCAATGAAACGTGCGATCGCCGACACCGGTACCGATCCGAGTGGTCTCGAGGTTCAGGGCTCGGCGGCCTTGGTGAAGGGTTCCGATCGAAGAATCGATGTGCGTGCTTCGGTGGCGGTGGTTCCGCGCATTCTCGCCGACGGCGCCACCGACATCCGGTTCTCGGGGTCCCTGCCCTCAGATCCGGATCAGGCCCGGGAGGTATTGGCGGAGCTGGTCAGTGCCTTCCGCGCGATCACCGGCTGATCAGATAGCGGCGACCAGCTTGCTGTACTGGGGGCAGTAGGCGCGGACGGAGATGGCGACGAAGTCTTCGGCGTGCACAGCGAAGTCCGGGCTGCTGGACCGGAACTGCGCGACCACTTCTTGCACCGTCATGCCCTGCCCGATGTTCTGGCACACCGTCTTGCCGTTGAAGACGGCGGCTTCCGGGTTGGCGAACTGGATGCCTTTCTCGTTGAGCGAGGCGATGTACCGGCTGTCCTGGTCCGCGGTGGACGAGACGGTGGTGGCCGGCGCGGTGGTGGTCACCGGCGCGGTCGTGGTCCGCGCCGGCTCTGCAGCTTTCTCGGATGTGTTGTTCTGGTGCATCAGCCAACCCGCGACGACGATCACGACGGCCAGGGCGAGGCAGATGAGCAGGACGGTGGCGGCCCGGGTCCACGCGGTGGTCCAGGACTGCTCGACGTCGTCGGGCGGTGCGGTGGGATTCGCCCGGCTGGCCGGGGCCGCCGGGGCGTCCTGGATGTCGGGGAGTTCGTTACCGCTGGACCAGGCCAGGTTTGCCGAGTCTGCCGTTTCGCCAGCGTTGTAGTCGGCGCCTCCGACCCGGTCGACCATGGGGGTCATGGTAGTCGGCGCGGCGCGTGTCAGGTCAGGTGGCGGTTTCGCCAGCGGGTCAGGCGGCCGCTCGGCGCCTGAATCGCCGCCATCACCGAGCCCATCGACGACGCGACAGACTTCGCGTGCTCCTGCGGCTGTGCGGCGGGAACCGGCGGTGCATCGCCCACCCACCAGGTCGGCGCCAACAGCGCCGATGTCACCGGGATCGCCCGCTCGACGCTGGCGCTTCCCCACCGGTAGGCGCGGTCGATCGCGGTGGCCGACGGGGCCAGGTTGATCGGCGACAGGGTCGGCTCGAAGCGGACCAGGTGGTCGGCGTAGGGCAGATTGCGCAGCATCTGCACCTGGATCGCCTGCAGGATCGGGGCCAGCCAGAGGTGTCGCGAATCCCATTGCGGGTGAAAACAATCGAAGGCGAGATAGCAGGCGTTGCGGGTGCCGAGCTTGCCGTCGCGGACCCGTTTCCACGCCAGTTCGACCGGCACGTTGCTGGCCGCCCCGCCGTCGACCAGGGCCGCGATCTCCCGCTCGGCGAACAAGTCTTCCAGCAGTGGCAGCATCCGGGCGTCACTTGTTTCGTGATGCAGCACGCCGGGGATGGCCGAGGAGAACGATGCCGCGTCCAGGACGTCGAAGTCGAGTGCCGGATCGTCACCTGAGATCACGATCGGCTTGACCACCCGCAGGTCGATGAACGCCGACACCTGCCACATGCGCGCCGCCACCAACGGCCCGATCCCGATGGGCCGGAAAGGAATTGAGCGCAATTGCAGCGCCGCCAGCTCGGGCCGGCGGAACCTGGAGGGCAGCGCCGCATACGGCTGCCGGCGCACCCCGGCAACCACCACGTCGAACGGAATCGCGAGGTCCGACATGCGCAGGCGCTCGCCGTCTTCGGTGCTGAGCAGGGTGTGCGCGAACCGGTCGAAACGCAACGTGAACAGACCGGCCATGCCGTGGCGGCGCCGGACCCGTTCCGGCCCGAGGATGGCGCGATAGGACACCGTCTTCGCCCACGCCACGTACTCCTCGATCGGCACCGGCAGCTCGCGGGCCACCAAACTGCCCATGATGGATCCGAACGACGAGCCGATCATGTAGTCGGGTACCTGGCCGGCCTCCAACAATCGCGCCACGCCGCCGATGTAGACGAAGCCCGCGCCACCGCCGCCGCCGAGCACGGTGACGAGCTTCTTGAAGCCCACTTCGGCGTCCAGTTCGGCGGCCGAGAAGTCATTGCGGTGCCGGTCGATGAGCACCTGGCGCTGGTCGTCCTGATCCTGGGCCAGGCCCCCCAGCAGTTCACGTGCCGCCGTCAACGCCTTGACCGGATCGGGTTCCTCGCGCAACGGTACGAACAACGCATCGACGACCCTCGAGCGCCACGGCCCGATCTCCGCGCCCACCGAGATGTCACCGCGGCCCCGGCTGCCGCCCGGGCCGGCGGCGCCGGGTTCGAAGTCGGCGAGCCGGGCGAAATTCAGGATGTAGCGCAGTCTGCGCAGCTGCTCGTCGCTGAGCACATCGGGATTGGCCAGGTGATTGCGCACCAGCCGGTTTTCCATTTTCTGCAGCAGCAGGGCCGGGTCCGCCGATGGCAGGTCGACGGTGTCCAACGCGGCATCGGTCGCTTTGGTCTCGAGGTCTTCGAGGTCTTCGAGGTCTTCGAGGTCCTCGGCAGCCGGCGTGAGATCAAACTCGGGCACGTGGCGTCCCCTGCCAGGTCCGAAACGGGCGCGCAGCACGTCGGCGAACGGGATCTCCATGAGGAACCACCCTCTCATGGGTGGCTCCGGGTGCGATTACCGTCCGGGGACGGGCACCGTGGGCATTGCCGTGGTACCCGGCCAGCAACCCAGCGGGCTGATGCCCTTGTTGATCGCCGCGGTGATGCAGTTCTGCACAACCACGTTGGGGTCGTTGCTGATGGAGCGGGACAGGATTTCGTTGGCCTTGGCCTGGGCTTCCGCGGTGCGCTGGGACTCCACTGCGATCGAGGTCTGGGCGCGCTGCTGATTGAGCTGGTTGATCTTGTCCTCGGTGCCCTGGTCGTACTGGATGGTGGGCACGTTGATGTCGAAGATGTCGACCTGTCCGCCTACGTCCTGGCGCATCAGGTCAGCGGCGCGCTTGGCGAGATTGGGCAGCGGAGAGACGTCGAGGTTCTGCGGGTCCAGCGGATTGAACGCGGCGAACACCTCGTTGAGCGCGACGGACAGGTTCCGCTCGATCAGGTTGACGCGCACGTTGTCGAAGGTCTTGTACTGCTGGAAGAGCTCGGGGGCGGCGTGTTGTTTGAGCTGCCAGCGGATGCTCACGTCGGCCCAGGCGGTGGACTGGTTGCCCAGTCTGACCATGATGCGCTCGTCGTGATTGCCGTCCTTGACGTACTTGTCGATCTGCACCGCACCGTCCATCTGATGCGTCATCTGCCACGGCCACTTGCCGTGGAATCCGTTGTTCAGACTCACCCCGGTGGGGCGCCCGAAGGTGGTGACGATCGCGATCTGCCGGGTGCCGACGATCGTGAAACAGCCCAACAGGAAGAACAGGACCGCGCCGCCCAGAGCTCCGAAGACCGCCGTCCTGCGACGGCTGCGGGCTTTGTCGTCGCGACTGAGCAGCAAACCCAGGGCCGCAACGCCGGCCACGATGAGGCTCACGACGAACATCACGATCTGCCACGTCATCCCAGACTCCTTCTCCTGTGGTGTGGGAAGACTCTAAGCTGCCGCCATGGCCATCGATCGTGCCGCTCTCATCGCGGGCAGTATCCGACTCGCTTCAGGGATCTCCTTCCTCGTCGACCCCGACCGTGCCAACCGGCTATGGGGCACCCCGCACCAGCCGGACGCGCAAGCACGACTGCTGTTGCGCTCTATGGGATACCGAGACGCATTGATCGGCGGGCTGCTTGCCACGGCTGCGCTGCGTGGCAGAAACACCCGCGGGTGGTTCTTGGCGTCGGGTGGAGCGGACGCGGCCGACCTACTTGGCGGGATGAGCGTGCATCACGACTTGACGCGCTCCCAACAGGTCATCGGCCTCGGCGGCGCGATTGTCGGTGTGGGCGTTGGGCTTTGGGGCGCGGCACGCCCGGCGAAGCGGGTTCCCCAGGTGGCCGTCGACGCCTAACTCCAACGCCTAACTCCAGGGGCCGATGCCGCCTACCTTGTCGATGCGGATGCGGGTGAGGAATCCCGGCGGCGCACCGGCCGGCGGGAACACCTGCGGGTCCGACAACGTCTGCGCGAGCTCTTTCAACAATTCCGGCGCACCACCTTCGACGATGCGCGCCGTCCCGTTGATCGCGAGGTACGGCCGCATGTCCCCGTGCGGGTCGCCGGTCGAGACGATCGTGACGGCAACGCGCGGATCGTTGCGGACGTTGCGCACCTTCTTGTGTTCGGCCAGGTGCGCGGTGACGAGTTCGTCGCCGTCCGGTGTGGACTGCAGCGCGACCCACACCAGGCTCACCTGGGGACTGCCGTCAGGATTGAGGGTGACCAGCGTGGCGTCGGCGCCGTTGCCGATCAGTTGGCGTGCCGCGTCGTTGAGCTTCATGCGTTGTTCTACCGCCCAGGTCAGGAATTAATTCCCATAGCCGGGTCTTCTTGCCAGAGTGAACCCGAGGAGAGGGACGAAAATGCGCTACGGAATTCTGACATTCATCACCGACGAGAGCATCCGCCCGACCGAGCTGGGCCCGGCGCTCGAAGAGCGGGGCTTCGAATCGCTGGCGGGTCCGCTGGAGGAGTTGCGTGCGGTCGCCGGTCCCGATGTCCCGGTGACGGTGTGCCAGTGGGGTGAAGCCACCGCGCAGACCCTGGAGGGTTACGCGCCGCTGGGAGTGGAGCGTGTCCTACTCGGGTTGGACACCGCGCCACGCGACCAGTCGCTGCGCCAGCTGGACGAGTTGGCCGAGCTCGCGCGGTTGACGTGAGGCATCAGGGAAAGACGATGCGCAGCCTTTCCCATCCGCGCACCGTCGAGGTCGGGGCCAGCTTGAGGCTGTCGTAGTCGACGTCCCATTCAGGCCAGCGGTTCAGCAGTTCGTCGAGCGCCACCCTGCCCTCCAGGCGTGCCAGATTCGCGCCCAGGCAGTAGTGGACCCCCTTGCCGAAAGTGAGGTGGGAGATGTTGTCCCGGTGCACGTTGAATGTGTCAGGATCCTTGTAGCGCAACGGATCCCGATTCGCTGATCCGAAGAGCAGTAGCATAGCGCTGCCCGCCGGCACGGTGGTGCCGTATGCCTCGAAGTCGCGGATGGTGTAGCGCGCGACGTGCGGGCCGGTCGGCTCGAAGCGCAGCGTCTCGTCCACGGCGCGCGTCAGCAGGGACCGGTCCCGCTCGACTTCCCGGCGCTGGTCGGGGTGCTCGGCGAGCACCTTGGCCAGCCAACCGATCAACCGGCCCGTCGTCTCGTTACCGGCGCCGGCAACCACCTGCGTGTAGTGCAGTACCTCCTTGCGGGTTAGCTTTCTCGTCACGCCTGTTTCGTCCTCGAACTCGACGTTGAGTAGTGCGGTCATCAGGTCGTCCGAGGGATTCTTGGCGCGCCAGTCCACGTAGTCGGCGTAGATACGCCCGTCGGCAATCGAGTCCGGGTCGGCCACCTTCATCGGGGTGCCGGGTTTGGTCCGCAGGTTGGCGTCGTTCGCGTCGCGCACCCCGATCTGGTCGTCCTCCGGGATGCCCAGCAACATGCCGATGACACGCATCGGCATCATCGACGCGAGTTCGGCGATGATGTCGAAACCGTCCGAGCCGACGAGGGGATCCAGGCACCGGACGCAGTAGGCCCGGATCTGGTCCTCGATCGCCGCCATCCGGCGCGGCGTGAACACCCGCGACATCACCCCACGCAACATGGTGTGCGTCGGCGGGTCCTCGAACATCATCACGCCCGGAGGCATGGGGAACTTGGACTGGATCAGCTCCAAGATGTCACTTCGACTGTTGGAGAACGTTTCCCAGTCCGACAGCGCCTTCTCGACGTCGGCGTGGCGGGAGATCGCCCAGAAGTTGTACCGCTCGTTGTAATACAGCGGGGCCTCGTTGCGCAGCCGGGCGAAGGTGGGGTACGGGTTGGCGGTGATATTGACGTCATAGGGGTCGTAGTAGACGTCGGTCTCCGAAGTGATGGTCACGACAGGTCCTTTCGCTACTTCAGGCAACTTCCCGCGTCCACCGGCAGGGTGACGCCGGTGATGTAGCGGGCCTCGTCGGAGGCCAGGAACAGCACCGCGTTGCTGATGTCCTCGGCGTTGACCCACGGGATCGGCAGGGTGTGGAAGCTCTGGCAGATCGGCGCCAGGTCATCGGGTCCCGGATTTTCCAGATCGGGCCGGAACAGCCGGAACGTGGTCTCGTTGATCAGCAATGGTGTGTTCACATGGGTGGGATGCACCGAATTGACCCGGATGTTGCGCGGACCGAGCTCCACCGCGAACGACCGCATCAGCCCGACCACGCCGTGCTTGGCCGCCACGTAATGGCCGGTGTGCGCGTAAGACTTCAGGCCGGCCACCGAGCTGGTCAGCACGATCGAACCGCCGCCGCCGGAAAGCAGATGGGGCACAGCGGCTTTCACCGATTTCCACACTCCGGTCAAGTTGACGTCGATCATCTCCTGCCAGAGTTCCTCATCCATCCGGTCCAACCGGACACCGCCAGTGCCGATTCCGGCGTTGGCGACGACGATGTCGAGGCGGCCGAGTTGTTCGACGCCGCTGTCGACGGCGGCCTTGAGCGCGTCGTAGTCACGGACGTCGACCTCGGCGGTGACCACGCGGCGGTCGAAACCCTTGACCAGATCGGCCGTTTCGGCGAGATCTTCCGGCGTCGAGGCGGGTGCCGGGGAGTTGTCGAACGGTCGGCAGACATCGACGGCGATGATGTCGGCGCCTTCCTGGGCCAACCGCACCGCGTGGCTGCGACCCTGGCCCCGCGCCGCGCCGGTGACGAATGCGACCTTGCCTGCTACTCGGCCGGGCATCGGCATCCTCCTGATTGAGTAACATGGTTACTCCCGGTACAGTAACCACGTTACTGGGTTGAGGCAAGACTCGAAGTAAGGGTGGATGTGGTTAGCGCCGAGGTCATGACCGACGAGTCCGATCCGATCCTGGATGTGGTCGTCGAGATCCTCGAGACCGAGGGCTATGACGCCGTCCAACTGCGTGAAGTCGCCAAGCGGGCGCGCACCTCGTTGACCACCATCTACAAGCGTTTTCCCACCAGGGACACGTTGATCCTGGCCGCCTTGCAGCGATGGATGGACGAGAACCGGTATGCCGGTCTGGCCTCACAGACACCGGAGCCCGGCGAATCGGTCTACGACGGTCTGATGCGGGTGTTCCGGACCATTTTCGAGCCCTGGGAGCGTCACCCGGACATGTTGCGTGCGTACTTCCGGGCGCGGTCGGCTCCCGGAGGTCAGGAGTTGGTCAGCCACGGCCTGGACGCCGTGATACCCGCGGCGATGGCCGTGCTTACCGGCGCCGAACCCGACCTGGTCGAGGAGCTGCCGCCGATCGTGTCCAACCTCGCCTACGGCTTGGTCGCACGGTTCGCTGCCGGCGAGATCCCGATCACCGACATCTTGCCGACGCTGGACCGCGCCCTGTTCCGGCTGACCGCTAGCGCGGCGAGAGGATGATCACCGGAATCTCGCGCTCGGTCCATCGCTGGTACTTCTCGAAATCCGCATAGAGTTCGACGAGCCGGGGCCACAACGCGGCGCGCTCGTCGGTGGAGGCGACCCGTGCCGAAACCTCAAGATTGCGTTGGCCTTTCACGTGAATCCGGGTATCGGGGGCGGCGACGAGGTTGAAGTACCATTGCGGATTCTTGGGATGGCCGCCCTGTGAGGCGACGATGACGTAATTGGCCCCGTCGCGCAGGTAGAGCAGGGGAGTGGTGAACGACTTTCCCGATTTGCGGCCACGATGTTCGAGCAGCAATGTCGGCACCGGCTTGTCGAATCCGGCGCCGATGCGCCACTTGTTGCCGATGCGGCCATTGGTCAGCTTGAAGATCGCGACGTGCGCCTTCGACGCGTACTTGATGATCTTCGTTGTGGCGGGGGAGGCCAGCCCGTCGGGCTTCTCCTCGGGCAGCGAGAACTTCGGCATCCGCTTTTAACCTCTCTCAGGACGCCTTGGCGTACCGGCGGACCAGTTGACCGTCCCGGAAGGTGTCCGAGTGCTGTTGGCCGTTCTTGTCGCGACCGAAGAAGGTCCAGCGCGTAGAGCCGGCTTGCGGCGTGCTGATCATCCTGACTTCGTACGGGCGATGGTCGGGAGCCGCCGTGCCAATGGTGTCACCTACCCGGATCTCCGACGGATGAATCTCGGGTGCATCGCACCAATTGTCTGTGGCCATGTGACCATCCTCCCCTATGTCGCGGGCAACCGTTACCAATCAGCATTACGGCCGAAGGTTCTGCGGTGCTGCAGGTGGCGTACCGTCATGGCCGAGCCTTTTCGTTGTCAGCGATGGTGACCAGTAGCCAGCTACGGGCCGTTCCTCAGGGCAATGCGATTCCTCCGGCGTCCCGCAGCCGCGGGGCGGACGATGCCGAGCATGAAGGAAAAGCCCCGGTGAATCTCGTCAACCATTCGCTGGGGGTGCGACGCCAGTCCACCCCGATACGCCTCACCCTGGCGACTGAGCTCGGCAATGACATCGACGGAGCCTGGTGGCCCCGGACCGACCGGATCGGCGTCGAGTTGCCGGATCTCATTCTGGCGCTGCGTGCCCGGCTCGGCGAGATCACCAACATCGCGGTCAACTGGCCGCCACTGCAACGACCGCCCGATTTGAACTGGCAGGGCTGGCAGCACAAGCAGCAGCATGTGATGACGGTGACGGGTGCCGACGCGCTGGCCAACGTCCTGATCGTGCCCTACTCCACCAATGGCACGCTCGCGTTGATGATGTTGCGCCGGGCTGCCGACCTGCCCGTCGCCAGCGCTCATCGCGACACGGTGCCGTTTCAGACCGCGGGCTCGATCCTCTATGCGGCGCGCCAGCAACGCGCCACAACCTGACTACCCGGCCGGTGCCAGTCGCGACCAGCGGCTGCGTTCCAGCTCGGTTAGCTCATTGGACGTGATCGCACCGAACTCGGCGGCATCGCGAGTGAAGTGCCGTGCCGCGTCGGCGCGTGCATCGGGGCCCTCGAGCCGGAAGCAGCTCGGTGCCAGCGGGCCGAACAGCAGCGCGCGGCGCAGTTGCGGCCAGTGATCCGGCTGCGGCTCCACGCCGGCCGCGCGGGCGAACGTCAGCGCAACACGGTCCATGCGTGCCTTCTGGCTGCCGCGACTCGCTTCAATAGACCTCCGCTGGTCGGATTCGGCCGGAGCAGAGATCGCACCGCTCCAGGTGTACGCAATCCAGCGGGCCTGAAGCTCCAACGGCACAAAGTAACCACCTGACTGATCCCACAGCCCGACGAAAGCCAACCCAGGCAGATCGGGGTGGAAGGTATGGCGGTCGGAATCGAAATGCGTTGCACCGACGTTCAGCAGTGCCCGGGTGCGCGCGTCGAGGAGCGGCAGGCTCAGCTGGTATCCGGTGCCGAACACGAGTGCGTCGAACTGCCCATCGTGTCCGTCGGAGAACGTCACCCGCGAGCCATGGACGGATTTCATCCACGGCCGCACCGTGATTCGGCCCTCGGCGACCAGCGGCAGGAATCCGTCGTTCAGGGTGACACCAGCGGTGGCCAGCGACGGATGCGGTGCCGGAGCCCCGAAGTCCGCAGGGTTTCCGCCCGCTCCGACCACGAACTGCTTGAGCTGGCAGTCGAATTCTGTTGCCGGGAGCGATTCGCCGGCCAGGGCGTGGTAGCGGGTGAACATCCGGTGGTCCGACGGCACGTCGCCCACGAACTTCGGCAGCACGTAGCGTTGGCGCCGCTGCGTGACCGTCACGTGTGCGCCGCCCCGGGCGAGATCGGTGGCAACATCGAGGGCACTGATCGCACCGCCGGCCACCAGCACGCGCCGGCCCCGGTACGGTGCCGGCCCACGGTAGTGATACGTGGACGTCGCGCCGAGCTGGCCGGAAAACTGTTGCAGCCCTGGAACTTTCGGGATCGCGGGGGTATGGAACCGGCCTGGTGCCAGCACGACGCGCTCGAACTTTTCACGGGTGCCGGAGTGGCTGAGCAGCCATGCGTTGCCGGTGCGCCGGAGCAGATCGACACGGGTGCCCAGGCGGATGCGCGGGGTAATGCCGAACATGTCGGCGTAGCGGCACAGGTAGGCCAGGATGTCGCGGTTCGAGGGATAGGCCGTGGCTACTTCGGGTGGGAGGTCACTGAAAGCCGTGAGGACCCGGCTGCTGTTGGTATGCATCGCGGGCCACACGCCGCTGCTGCCTTCAAGGCCTGCCCATTGCCCACCAAGCGTCGGCGCCTGTTCGAAGAGCGCCACCTCAAACCCGTGCGCCAGCAGCCAGCGCGCCGCGACGAGCCCGCCGGGCCCGGCTCCGATCACTGCCACGCTGTCAGGCACCGTGCCACCTTCGCACGAAGTGCCCTCGGATGGCCGCCCGCGCCGAGATTGCCGCCACGGTCGTCACTATGGCGAAGACGCGACCACTACCGCAATTTCGATGCCAGCCCTAGCGGAAGCGCCCCAGCACCCGGCGCACCAGGCCCTCGGACTCGCCGGTCGGAGGCTGTCGGTTGACGTACGGCCACGGTTGATTGCGCTCCGGCACCGCCGAGGCCCGGGCCTGCTTGAGTTGCATCCGCAGGTGCTGCCGCAGGTCGTGCAGCTCGGGGTCGGTCCAACGGTTCTGTGCCTCAACGGGATCGACGGTCAGGTCGTAGAGCTCCCACTGGTCGTCGATCGGGTCGGTGCGGTAGGCCTCGCCGCCGATCCCGTTGGCGGCCAGGTGACGCACGCCGGGCTCGGTCCAGGTGGCCGGATCGTCGAAGGTGCGCACCAGTTTCCACAGATGCCCCGAGCCGCCGTCCTCAACCGCCACCCGCACGACCAGGCCCTCGAAGTTGGAGGCCACGTGCGCGGGAAGCTTAATCCGAAGTGGCGCAGGAGGGTTCACGTCACGGCCCAGTTGCCGGGACAGCGCCGACGCGCCGGTGTCGCCTTCGAGCACATTGTCGCGGGTCATCAGGTAGACGGCGCGGTCCTCGTCGGCGGGAGCACCGTCCACCACCGGCATCAGGTCCCGGCCGGGCAACGGGTGCACCTCGGAGAATGACTCGGCAAGTTGGGCCGCCACGGCGTCGATGTCGACGCCGGCCGCGCCGAGCAGCGTCGGCACCAGGTCGACGTGGGACGTCGGTGCCGCAACGGTGCGCGCCGCAGTCGCATCCGCGCCGATGCGGGCGATCACGAACGGCACCCGGGTGGCCTCGTCGTACAGGTTGAACCACTTCTGGTGCAGGCCGCCGTGCGCTCCGAGCAGGTCACCGTGGTCGGAGGTACGCACCAGCACCGCGTTCTCCGAGCCGCCCTCGGTGACCGCACGGCGCACCCGGTCGATCGGCGCGTCCACCTCGGCGTGCAGGCGGTAGTACAGGTCGCGATAGCGCTGCAAGTTGCGCTTGTAGGTGCGGCTGATCGCCGGCGACGGACCGTACCCGGAGTAATAGGCCTCGCGGAAGGCGATCTGCGCGGCCGGCTTGGTGGACAGATCCTCATCCGCGGTGGGCGGCGGTGGCACCTGCGGTGGGTCCAGCGGAGAGGGCTGGATCGGGCTGCGCCGCACCCAGGCCGGGAACAGCACGATGTCGTGCGGGTTGACGAAGCTGGCCACCAGCAGGAAAGGCCGCAGCGCATCCGCGTCGCCGGCACGGCGCCGGGCATATCGGTCTTCGAGCCAGGCGACCACCCGGTCGGCGATCAGCGGGTCGCGGCGGTAGCCGCTGTTGGCGTTGCCGGCACCGTGCGGTTCGGGGCCCACCCAGCCGGAGAAGCCGTACGCATCCAGTCGGTCGGCGTCGAGGTAGCGCTGTACCGCGGCCTGGTCGACGACGCCGTCGTCGTCGTTGGTGGCCAGTGATCCGCCGGTCGCCGGGTCCTCGAGGTCGGCGTGCGAGATGTGCCACTTGCCGTCGTAGTGGGTGTCATAGCCCGCGGCGCGGAACCAGTTGCCCAGCGTCGGCACCTCGCCCGGGCGCAGCCAGCGCAGTCGCGAGTCGTCGAAGCGCTTGCCGATGCCGTCGGTCTGCGTGACGCCGTGCAGGTCGGGATAGTGGCCGGTGAAGATCGTCGGACGGCTCGGCACGCAGGCCAGCGAGCCGGTGTAGTGCCGCGTGAAGTTCACGCCGTGCTCGTCGAACCAGCGACGACCGGTGAAAGTCTGCCGGCGCCAGGCCGACAATTCGTCGGTCTCGTACGGCGGGGCCGCCCGTTCCTCGTCGGTCATCACGATGACGATGTCGGGGCGGTCAGACATGCGCGTTCTCCATTCGTTGTGCCAATCCGGCAAGCAGCGCATCGGACTGCTTGGCCAGCACCCGCAGCGCCACCCATTCAGCCATGCGGGCCGGGCGGTTCGTGCCCACCTCGACGGTGCTGATCAGGGCGACCGCGGTCTGGGCGCCCACCGGTCGCAGCGTCCAGCGGTTGGCCACCCTGCGTAGCCGCGCCGGCAGGCCTTCGATGTCGTAGGCGAGCGTCGCGGGCGGGTCGAACTCGGTGATGCGCTCAACCAGGGTGTTGGGGCCCACCTGTACCCGGCGGGTGGTGCCCAGCGGCCCTCCGTCGGGACCGTGATTGAGGATGCAGGAGTGGTCGATGCCGTCCGCCCAGGAACTCAGCGCGCCGAAGTCGGCGAGGACATCCCAGATAGCCTGCGGCTGCGCCGCGATGGTCCGACTGCGGCTGATATCTCCCACGCCCGCCATCCAACACCATGGCGTCACGGTTGTCGGGGATTCGGAATCGAGCGTCATTCGGGCGGTGGGACCCGGCGAGCCGCACCGAGTGCCCGCTAGCTGCGTTTTCTCCTGCGTGAAGGTGCCCCGGGGGAGGTCTGGTTTTCCCAGGACGGCCGCACTGTCGCTACGGTAATGGGCGATCACGACACCGACCGGCAGAAAAAGGCGGCAGAGCACGCAATGTATGACCAAGCCAATTACGACGCGACGGATCCCGCCGACGTCGGCTCACGCATCGATCCGGTCCTGGCCCGGAGCTGGCTGTTGGTCAACGGCACGCATGCCGACCGGTTCCAGGCGGCGTCGCACTCCCGCGCCGACATCGTGGTGTTCGACATCGAGGACGCGGTGGCGCCCAAGGACAAGGTCAGTGCCCGCGACAATGTGGTCCGGTGGCTGGGCGACGACCGCAACGACTGGGTCCGGGTGAATGGTTTCGGCACTCCCTGGTGGGCGGACGACCTCGCGAAACTCGCCGATACGCCGGTGGGCGGGGTGATGCTGGCGATGGTCGAATCGGTGGATCACGTCACCGAGACCGCCAAGCGCCTGCCGAATGTGCCGATCGTGGCGCTGGTGGAAACCGCCCGTGGGCTCGAGCGCATCACCGAGATCGCGGCGGCCAAGGGCACCTTCCGGCTCGCCTTCGGCATTGGCGACTTCCGGCGTGACACCGGCTTCGGCGAAGAACCGGCCACCCTGGCCTACGCGCGCTCCCGGTTCACCATCGCGGCCAAGGCGGCGGGGCTGCCCAGTGCGATCGACGGCCCCACCATCGGCTCCCAACCGCTGAAGCTGATCGAGGCGACCGCGGTCTCCGTCGAGTTCGGCATGACCGGAAAGATTTGCCTGTCACCGGACCAGTGTGCCGTGGTGAATGAGGGTCTGTCCCCGTCTCAGGATGAAATCGGTTGGGCCAAGGAGTTTTTCGCCGAGTTTGAGCGTGACGGGGGAGAGATCCGCAATGGATCGGACCTGCCCCGCATCGCCCGCGCCACCAAGATCCTCGATCTGGCCAGGTCCTACGGCATCGTGGCATCGGAGTTCGAGGACGAACAGGTGCACTCGCCGGCGCCCTCGGACACCTATCACTACTGATCGGCCGTGCCCGCAGTTCGCATCGACCGGGTCTACGCTGACGTCACACCGCGGGACGGACAGCGTGTCCTCGTCGATCGGCTCTGGCCGCGCGGCATCCGCAAGGACGACCCGCGGGTGGGCATCTGGCGCAAGGACGTTGCGCCGTCCAGCGAACTGCGGCGGTGGTACAACCACCAGCCGGAACGGTTCGACGAGTTCGCGGCCCGCTACGAGGCCGAGCTGGCCGGCAACGCGGCGCTGGCAGATCTGCGCGAACTGGCCCGGCGGGGCACGGTCACCCTGGTGACCGCGAGCCGGGACCTGCAGGGCAGTGATGCCGCCGTCCTGGCCAAGCTCCTCGAGACCCGCTGACTCCCGTGAGACGATCAGCGCATGCAACTCGGATTGCATGCGCTGGGAATCGGGTCCGGCGCTGACCGCAGGGTGATCGACGCCGTCGCCGCCGCGGCGGAACGCCACGGGTTTGCCACCCTCTGGGCGGGCGAGCACGTCGTGATGGTGGACGATGCCACGTCCCGCTACCCGTACTCCGACAGCGGTGTGATCGCAGTTCCCGCAGAAGCTGACTGGCTGGACCCTTTGATCGCCCTGAGCTTTGCCGCGGCCGCGTCCAGCCGGATCCGGCTGGCGACCGGCGTGTTGTTGCTCCCCGAGCACAACCCGGTGATCGTGGCCAAGCAGGCGGCCAGCCTGGACAGGCTCAGCGGCGGGCGGCTGACGCTCGGTATCGGCGTCGGATGGTCGCGGGAGGAGTTCGAAGCACTCGGGGTTCCGTTCGAGCGGCGCGCGGCGCGCACCGCCGAGTACGTCGCCGCCATGCGCACCCTGTGGCGCGAGGACATCGCGTCGTTCGACGGGCAGTTCGCCGCCTTCGACTCGATCAGGGTGAACCCCAAACCCGTTGCGAAGCAGGGTATCCCCGTCGTGGTCGGGGGTAACAGCGAGGCCGCGCTGCGTCGTGTCGCTGCCTGGGGCGACGGTTGGTACGGGTTCAACCTCGACAGCCTCGACGAGGTGCGCGACCGCATCGGGCGGCTCAAGAGGCTGGTCGGCGAATTCGGACGCGACCCGGCCGGCTTGCGGCTTGCGGTCGCCCTGGCGGCACCCCGGGTTGACGATGTCGGCGCCCTGGCCGAGCTGGGTGTCGACGAGCTGGTACTGGTCGAGTCACCACCGGGCAGCGCCGACGCCGTGCCCGACTGGATTTCGGATTTGGCGGCCGAATGGAAATCCGCGCTATGAACAGACCGGGACCCTGCGTGAGGCTCAGTAGTCGTATTCGGCCAGCGGTGTCTCGGGGTTGCGCGGCGTGCCGTCCAGCGACATGGCCGCCGGCACCATCTCGCTGGTGACCAGTCCGTGGCGGGCCGTCACATCGTCGATGACGGTGAAGCTGCGGGCGATCGCATCGGGGGTGTCGACCACAATCGTCATCAGTGGCACCTTGCGGGTGATCTGAAAAAGCTTGTCTCCGTGCGGTTTATGGTTTCCGTGGAAACCCCAGGTGCCGCGTAGCACCGTGGCGCCCCGGGCCGTCCGGGAGCGCATCAGCTGCTGCACGATCGCCCGGTGGATGGGCTGGCCCTCGTCGCTGTCGCCGTCGGCGGTGTGCACCATCAGCTTCTGCCACAACGTGCGTCCCTGGCTGTCGGTAGGCGGTAGCTCCTGTGGGCGGGCGAACAATTCGCCGTCGCGTTTGCACAGCCGCACCCGCTCGATCGTCAGCAATGGGTTCGGCAACACGGTGGCAAGTTCGGCGGCCGCGGCCGAGACTTGCGGGGGCAGCCCGATGCCGATGATCATCTGCGGCACATTGACGTTGCGGCCGAAGAACCTGGCCCGCTGCCGCTGGCCGTATGCGGTGCCGTCGACGCCGAGAAGGACTGTGGCGCCGGCGAATCCGTGACTGTAGAGCAGGTCGCAGACGGCCAGGTGGGCCGGCTTGCCGGCGACGCGTACCTGTCGGCCCACGTAGATGGTGAGCTTGGCGGCGTCTCCGGTGCGGCTGTCGATTTCACTGAGTGCGTCGGTTCCGCTGTCGCGGGTGATGAGGCGGGCGCGTTCCAGGGTGACCAGCCCGTGGCCCGTCATGGCGGTGACGTCGTCCACCAGGCCCCGGATCTTGGATTCGACGTCGACGGCGACGATGGTCACCGGTGGATCCTCGGACAGGCTCAACGACACGTCACTGTGGAGGCCGCCGGTGGGTCCGAAACTCGCGA
Source organism: Mycobacterium sp. TY814 (assembly GCF_030755175.1). Taxonomy (NCBI): domain Bacteria; kingdom Bacillati; phylum Actinomycetota; class Actinomycetes; order Mycobacteriales; family Mycobacteriaceae; genus Mycobacterium; species Mycobacterium sp. TY814. Next base: position 1,196,870 of record NZ_JAUFRY010000001.1, on the reverse strand, counting down.
CCCCACGCATCATCACGCTGGTTGCCAGGCCGCGAGCGCCGAACAGGTCCAGCATTTCGTCGGCCAGGAAGCGCCGTGGTTTGCCGACGGCACGCTGGCGCTCGCCGAAGTACGCGGTCAGCTTGAGGCACTTCTCGCTCATATCAACCCCGCGATCGATTGTCCCAGCAGCACCGCGCCCAGTCCGAGCAGCACACTGACGGCGATGTTGGCGAACGCCGCCAGCATCTGACGTTCCTCGCTGAGGCGCTGGGTTTCCAGCATCCAGGTGGAGAACGTGGTGTAGGCGCCGACGAACGCGGTTCCGATCAGCAGGGACACGTCCTTGGGCAGGGCCAGGCTGCTGAGGAACCCGAGCAGGGCGGCACCGGTGATGTTGACGGTCAGGGTGCCGTAGGGGAACGGGCGGCTCACGCGACGGGCCACCGTGCGATCCACCAGAAACCGTGTCACCGAGCCGATACCGCCGATGAGCATGACGCCCAGCCAGACCAGGACCGTCGTCATCGGATGCGCACCCGGCGTACCAGGGCGGTGGCCAGGTATACGGCCACCAGTCCCATTGCGATGCTGACGACGGTGTAGGTGGCAGCCAGCGCCCAGTGACCGTGCTCGATCATCCTGATGGTTTCGACCTGCATGGTGGAGAAAGTGGTTAAGCCGCCACATAATCCGGTTCCGAGCAGCGGGCGCCGATAGCTCGACAAGGGCAGCCGTTCCAGCAGTCTTGTGGTGAAGTACCCCACCAGGAACGCGCCGACGATGTTGACGACGAACGTCGGCCACGGCCAGCGCGCCGGATCGGGGACGGCCAGGGTGGCCAGGGCGGCCCGGGCCAGCGAGCCGAGCGCACCGCCGGCGAAGATGGCCGCCAACTCGCGATAGTCAGGCCGTGCCACGGGCTGTTTCCTTCCGGTCTGCCAACTGTGCGCCTACGCAGCCTAAAGCGTGTCGCGGGTTACGGGCAGAATTGTTGACCATGGCCAACCCGCGAGCCGGTCAGCCGGCCCAGCCCGAAGACCTCGTCGATCTGCCTCACCTGGTGACGGCGTACTACACGATTACCCCCGATCCCGACGACGTCGCTCAACAGGTGGTGTTCGGGACCTCGGGTCACCGGGGTTCGGCATTGAATGGTGCGTTCAACGAGGCGCACATCCTGGCCACCACTCAGGCGATCGTCGAGTACCGCGCGGCGCAGGGGACCACCGGCCCGTTGTTCATCGGCCGCGACACCCATGGTCTCTCCGAGCCGGCCTGGGTCTCGGCGCTGGAGGTACTGGCCGCCAATGATGTTGTGGCGGTGATTGATTCCCGGGACCGCTATACCCCGACGCCGGCCATCAGCCATGCCATCCTGACCTACAACCGGGGCCGGACCGAGGGCCTGGCCGACGGGATCGTCGTGACTCCCTCACACAACCCGCCGGCCGATGGCGGATTCAAGTACAACCCGCCCAACGGCGGACCCGCCGACAGTGCCGCGACAGGTCTGATTGCCAAGCGCGCCAACGAGATTCTGCGAGACTTGTCATTGGTGCGGCGGGTGCCGCTGTCTCGTGCGTTGGCGGCGGTGCAGCGGCACGACTATCTGAGTGCCTACGTCGATGATCTGGTCAATGTGGTCGACATCGACGCGATTCGTGGGGCGGGGGTGCGCATCGGCGCGGATCCGCTCGGCGGCGCCAGCGTGGACTACTGGGCCGAGATCGCCTCGAGGCATCGTCTGGATCTGACGGTGGTCAATCCGTTGGTGGACGCGACGTGGCGGTTCATGACGCTGGACCACGACGGCAAGATCCGGATGGACTGCAGCTCGCCGGACGCAATGGCGTCTCTGATTGCCAACCGGGACCGATACCAGATCGCCACCGGCAATGACGCGGACTCTGACCGGCACGGCATCGTCACACCCGACGGTGGGCTGCTGAACCCGAACCACTATCTGGCCGTGGCGATCGACTACCTCTATACCCACCGGCCGTCGTGGCCGGCCGGGGTGGGCGTGGGCAAGACGGCGGTCAGTTCGTCGATCATCGACCGCGTGGTGGCGGGCATCGGCCGCGAGCTGGTGGAGGTGCCGGTCGGATTCAAGTGGTTCGTCGACGGGCTGATCGGCGGGACCATCGGGTTCGGCGGTGAGGAGTCGGCGGGGGCCTCGTTCCTGCGCCGTGACGGCTCAGTGTGGACCACCGACAAGGACGGGATCATCCTGGCGCTGCTGGCCTCGGAGATCCTCGCGGTGACCGGTCTGACGCCGTCGCAGCGGTATGCCCAGCTGACCGCCAAGTACGGCGCGCCGGTGTATGCGCGGGTGGACGCGCCCGCCGACCGTGAGCAGAAGGCCCGGCTCGGGCGGTTGTCGGCCTCGGAGGTGACCGCCACGGAGCTGGCGGGGGAGCCGATCGTGGCGAAGCTGACGGCCGCGCCGGGCAATGGTGCGCCGTTGGGCGGGCTCAAGGTGACCACAGCGAACGCCTGGTTCGCCGCCCGGCCGTCGGGGACTGAGGACGTCTACAAGATCTATGCCGAGTCGTTCCTGGGGCCGGAGCACCTGGCGCAGGTGCAGGCGGTGGCGCGGGAGCTGGTCAATTCCGTGATTGGCTAGGCGGCGTGGCGTCACATGCGTCACACCAGTACCTCCGGGGAAGTGGAGGCTCATCGGCGAACGCGATATCACCGGTGATATCGCGCCATGCTCACCAGCGGTTTTGAACGCGTGTGGCCGGTGGTGTAGCTTCGATGAGCACGAGGGGCTATGGCGCAGCTGGTAGCGCACCACACTGGCAGTGTGGGGGTCAGGGGTTCGAGTCCCCTTAGCTCCACTCATTTGCACAGGGACCGTCTGTTGCGCAGCTAACGGCAGTCTTGACGACTTTCGCTATTCGAGCGTTTGTGGAACACCTGAAGGCCCCACGCTGACGCTCCCCAATGCGCAGAGCCGGCTTCCCCACATGGCACGTTGATAAGCCGGACGCGCAGATCGTCCGAGCAGGTCAGCGGCGCGCCAGCCAGTCGGCCAGCCGCATGGTGCCCAGTTCGGCGTCATCGTCGGTGACGAGCGTCGTGTCGTCTACGTGCAGCCCGGAGTACGTCGCCGACGGGTCGTCGACTACATCGAGCGTTCGGCTCTGATGGAGCAGGACCGCGCGGGCCATGTCGGCGAATGAAATTTTCTGCGGGCCGCCGATGTTGTGGATGGCGTTTCGCGATTGGCCCGTCGCGATGCGTGCCAGGATCGCCGTGACCTCGGCGGAGTCAATGGTCTGTATCAGAGCCACCGGTGCGCGCACCTCGTCGCCGACGGTGAGCGATTCGGTGATGGATTCGGCTAGTTCGTGGAACTGTGTGGCCCGCACGACCGTCCAGGGAAGTCCCGAGGTCGCGGCCGCGCTTTCCTGTGCAACCTTGCCGCGCAGGTATCCGGCGTGAGGCGCCATTACGTCCGCGCCGACGATCGACAGGACGACGTAATGTCCGACCCCGGCCTTGGCGGCGGCGGCGGACAAGTTGGCCGAAGTCTGCATGAAGAACGCTTCGGAGGAGTCTTCGGGAGTGGGGGAGTTGATCACGTCGATGACGACGTCGGCGCCGACGAGGGCATTGTCAAGGCCGTCGCCGGTGAGCAGGTCGACGCCGGAGGAGCGGGACACTTCGGTGACGTCGTGGCCGGCGTTGCTGAGCAGGGGGACGAGTTGGCGCCCGATCAGACCGGTGGCGCCGACGACAGTGATCTTCTTCGCTGGTTCACTCATTGCCGCTTGATCCTCCTTCTAGTGCAGGCGGTCGAATGTCTTGGAGGAGTCGGTCGTTGGCTTTTCCTAATCGAGCCGTTGCCGCCAGTTCCGTTCACCGCCATGCGCTGTTCTCCCCCCAAGGCAGCATGACATCTAGCACCGACAGCGCTCCGCGCACCCGGCCAAAGCGCATGACCGACTGCTGATGGGTCGGATCTAGCCGACTGGGTTCCCTGCTATCGGCACGTTTGTTGCAGGACGCCGGAGGCCTGACCGACCTCAGCTGGCCTCATCGATGTGGCCACCAACTCTTCTCACGTAACAGCGTGGCGATGGCAGGCACAGTGACGGTTCGGACGACGAAGGTATCCAGCAGAAGGCCGCAACCGATAATGAACCCCGCTTGCATCATCATGCCGACTGATCCGATTATCATGCCGAACATGCTGGCGGCGAAGATGATTCCCGCCGAGGTGATAACGGACCCGGTGTTGGCGACGGTGCGCAGGACGCCGACGCGCATATTGCTGGTCGTTTCCTCGCGGAGTCGGGATACCAGCAGCATGTTGTAGTCGGCACCGACGGCGACCAGCAGGATAAAGGCCAAAACCGGTACGGGCCAGGCGATGTCGTGGCCGAACCCATACTGGAACACGAGAAGTCCCAGCCCCAGGGCGGCGAAGTAGTTCAGCACGACGGTGCCCAGCAGGTAGAGCGGGGCGATCAAAGCGCGCAACAGCAGAATCAAGACGATCCCGACGACCAGCAGGGTAGCGGTGGCCAGGCGGATGAAGTCGGTGGACAGCAGATTTTGCAGGTCGGAGTTCACGGCGGGAAAGCCGACCATGGAGATCGCAGTGTTCGCCAGCGACGTGTTGGGCCTGGCGGCGTTGGCCGTGTCGACGATGGTGCGGTTCAAGGCCATGGCGTCGGCCGAGTAGGGATCATAGGACGAGGCGATGGCGAACCGGGCCGTGCGCCCGTCAAGAGACACGAATTGGCGGGCCAAATCGCCAAATCGGCGGTCGCCGAATGCATCTGGTGGCAGATAGAAGCCAGAGGCGGCGTCTGATCCGGAGGCAGCGCGTGCAGAGTTCTGCAGCTGGGTGGCGATCTTGCTCATGCCGCCGAGCAGTTGGATGTTGCTGTCGGCCAGGGTGTGAACTCCGGTCGCCAGTGCCTGGGCGCCGAAGGCGAGACGGCTGACGCCGTCTTGCAGGCGGTGGATGTTGCCGACGAGGTCCGCGGGGTTCCCTGCGGCGCCGAGGGTTTGTTGCATGGTGGTGGCGGCGTTTTCGATGCCGGTGAGCGTGCTGGCCAGGGATGTGTTCTGGCTGAATTGGTCGCTCAGGCCGACGATCTGATCGAAGAATCCGCCGTTGCGCAGCGTGACGAGTACCCGGGTTTGGTCGCGCAGTTGCAGGCATTCGGGGGTAGTGGCACACCACGCAGAGGTGTCGAGGCTCTGGACCAGGGGCTCGATGACCGCAATAGCGGTCGCGGCTTGTTCGGCCAGTGGCCGCAGTCCTCCGGCGCTGCGCACGGCTTGATCGAGACCCGGCGCGGTGGCGTTGAGTTGTTGCAGCAGGGGACGGGCGTTCTGCACATTCTGGCCGGCGCTTTGCGCTTGGCTGAGCAGGCCGGTCAGCGGAGCCAGTGCGCGCCGTAGCGTGGTGTCGAGTTGCCCGAGGCCGGCAGCGAGTTGGTCGGCTCCATTGGTGAGCTTGGCGAGGTCGTCTCGGTGGGCTTGTCCGTCGGCGACCGCACCAGCCATTCTGTCGCCGATTTGTCCGTTCTGCCATGACAATTGCGCTTCGTCGAGCCGTTTTCCGGTGGGGCGGGTGACGCCGGAAACACGCTTCACGCCGGGGAGTTGCGCGACCCGGGACGCCAGTTCGTCGAGGTCGGCGAGGCCCTTCGCGGTGCGCATGTCGGTACTGGATCGGACGAGCAGGAACTCGTGGATGGCGGTGTCTTTGGGGAAGTGTCGATCTAGCAGCTGGTACCCCAGGTTGCTACCGGTGCTTGCGGGCTGGCCTGCCCGGTCGTCATAGGTGATCCGCATCCCGGCCACGACGCCGGCCAAAGCCAGCAACACCACTACGCTGGCGGCCAGCATTCGGCCCGGCCGCCGCACCACCACGACCGCAACACGGTTCCAGTACCGGCGGGAGAGGTCGGCGCGGGGCTCGGCGATACCTCGCTTGGCGGCGAGTGCCAACACCGGCGGGAGCAGCGTGACGGTAGCCATAAATCCGAGCAGCACGGCCACAGCGCAAGCCGGGCCGACACCCTTGAAGGCACTGAGACGGGCGAACACCATTGCGGCGAACGCCAGCGCGACGGTGGCTGCTGAGGCCAGGATGACGCGTCCGATGCTGCCGCACGCGTGGGCGATCGCCTGTTCCGGGTCGACGTTTTGTCGTCGTTGTTCGTGGTAGCGGCTGAGGAAGAACACGGTGTAGTCGGTCCCGGCGCCCAACAGGATGGCAACCAGGAAGGCGATGGTGAATTGTGAGACGGGCACACCGAGTTGACCGAGCGCCGACAGGACACCGCCGGCGACGGCCACGCTGACGCCAATGACCAGCAGCGGTAGCAGTGCGGTGAACACCGATCGGTAGACCAGCAGCAATATCAGCGCGATGAGAACGGCGGTGACAACCGAGACGATCAGTGCGTCGTGCTCGCCGGCGGCGATCTGATCGTGAAACGTCGCGGCGGGCCCGGTCACATACGCGGTAGTCGGAGATCCGTGGAATACCGAGGCGACGGTCGCGCGCACGGCGTCGACCGACGCGGCTGACTTGGGGTCGCCGACTGTGCCCGCGATCCCGACCGGAAGGAACCACGCTTTCTCGTCTGTGCTCACCGCGCCGGTTCGGGTGACGGGGTCAGCCAGGAGATCCTGTACCAGCAGGACGTGCGCTTGATCGGCGCGCAGCGCGGAAACAACCGTGTCATAGCGCTGCCGTGCCGACGGGGTCAAACCTGCGGGGTCTTCCATTGCGATGACGACCGTGGTCTTGGCGCCCCGCTCGTCAAACGCGGCCGCCATGTCGTCGACGGCGCGAAACGACGCGACGTCATTGGGCAGCAGCTGTACCGACTGGTGACGCACGACCGTCTCCAACTGGGGGAAGACCACGGCCAGGATGACCGCCGCACCGATCCACGCCCCGATCACCAGCGCTTTGTGCCGCAGGGCGAATGCACCCAGCGCCGCGAGGCGAGCGCTGTACTCACCGCTGGATTCACGCAGCGGGCTCAGGCCCGTCGGGCCACTTCGGGGCGAATCAAGGGTTGTCCTCCCGTTTGACCGCATCACGCCAAACCGCCGGCAATGAGCCGAACTTCGACCTCCGACGTCGGTGCTTCAGCTGGGGGAGACGCGCGCAACGCTGGCGGGTCTTGGAGCGGCTGGCCATCCCGTGTCATTGTCGACCCCCCTGATGGTGAAGTACTTCACCAAAGTAATTGGTGATATTCTTCACCAAATCGGCGCGGCAATGCAAGCCGTGTCCGCAGAGTTAAAGGAGCGTCGACGCGTCGATGAGCATCCATCGCGGCCGAACCGCCGATCAACGGCGTGAAGAACGTCGCCGGCAACTCATGGAGGCGGCCCTCGACGCGATTGCCGAACACGGTGTGAGCACCCTACGGGTACGCGCCATCAGTGCACGTGCGCGACTCAACGACCGCTACTTCTACGAGAGCTTTCCCGATTGCCAGGCGCTACTTCTCGCCACTTTCGATGACCAGTTCACCCGCGCACTGACCGGAATCATGGGAACGGTCGCCGATTCGCCACCCGAACTGCAACCCCGCGCGAAGGCCGTCCTCGAGTTCGTGTTGGCGTTCATCGACGAGGATCCGCGGCGACCACGGCTGCTGATCGAGCTGCAGACCGCCGAGGCGCTTGTCGAACGGCGCCACGAGATCATCGATGTCCTCGTTCAGATCATGGTCGGCCAAGCACGCGCACTACTCGGTGACGCCGCCGGAACCGACGAAAACCTCAGACTGACGGCGTTGACCGTCATCAGCGGTCTACTTGAACTCGTCACGCAGTGGTATCGACACCAAATCAGCGTCAGCCGAACCGAACTCATCGAATTCATCACTGCCCTCGTCGTGACGACCACGGACATCAGCGGGAAGCTGGGGCGTCAACTCAAGCCGCGGCGCAAAGGAAAATCGGGGCCGGAAAGCACTGGCCAGCATTTGATCACGTGACCGTCGTTCGGAGCGACGGTCACCCTGGGCGGCGGTTGCCGCCGTCGTCGGGGGTGGCCAGTTTGGCGAGGGTCTGAATCTCGCTGTCTCGGTATGGCTTTCCGTCAGGGTGGATCAGGTCTTGAAACCAGGTCTGGGGATCCGTCGTGTACGGATGATCCCATGAGTCCCAGGGCAGGTAGGTCTGGGTCTTCCCGGCGACGAGGCCCCAATTGATCGCACCTACGTTGTAGCGCTTGGCAATTGGCAGTATTCCCTCGACGGTGCTGCCGAGCGTCCGGGCCAGGTACTCGGTGCAGATCATCGGCCGCCCCAGCGGGGAGAGTTCGGCGATCCGAGCCTCGAATGCCGCTGGCCGGTCATAGCTGTGAAATGTGATCACATCGGAATTGTCCAGTTGGATATTGGCAATTGTGCTGCGGCGGTTAGAGTTTCCCCACTCGCCTTGCCACACGGCACTCGTCAATGGCTGACTCGGATCCACCGAACGTGCCCAATCGAATACCAACGAGAGCAGGTCGGCGACCCGCTCCAGCTTGTCTTTCCGCTCGACCTTGCGGTACGCACGCGATGGATTGTCGGGTTCGTTCCACAGATCCCAAGCCAGAATGCGATCGTCGGAGCGGAATTGGTTCAGCACTCCCGTTACGTAGTCGTGCAGCGTGCGGCGGTAGTCCAGGTCGTCGAGGTGTTGAGCCCCCGGACTTTGCACCCAGCCGGAATTGTGCACGCCGGGCGTCGGTGCGCGCTGCGGGCCCAACTTCGGGAACGGATCCCAACAGGAGTCGAAGAAGACGAAGATCGGCTTGATGCGATGTTTCGCCGCGATGGTGACAAACTCCGCCAGACGCATTCGGAAGCCCCAGGGATTCTGGGCCCAGAGCTGATCGTGCAGGAATACCCGCACCGTGTTCAGCTTGTGCAGCTGGGCCCAGCCGAGCTCGACATCGATGCGTTGTGGGTCGAAGGTGTCGGCCTGAAACATCTCGAGCTGGTTGATGGCGTTCGAGGTGATGTAGTTGGCGCCGACGGGCCAGGCCTGCGCTTGATACCAGCGGTTGGCCCGGTCAGCCGACCACCGGCTCTGCTGTGCGGCGGCGCGGGGCGCGCGCGTCAGTGTGGGCCCCGCCGCCAGCAGCGCCGGCAGCTTCAGCACCGTTCGACGCCGCACGAATTGACGATAGTTCCCCGGATGAGGTGATTGCGCAGCTTTAAACGATTTCCACCATTTGAGGTGCGCTGGCATGGACGGTACTAGGGCGCCAATGCTTCCGGATACTCACCCGAGCGCCCCGGCGCCCCCGGCAGCCCGGGTTCGGGTGATCACCGGCCGCACGAACCCGGCGTCACACGCCGCCCGGCGCACCGCCTCGCCGACCATATCCGCCCGGTCGATCGGCACCAACGCGATCACAGAGCCCCCGAAGCCGCCGCCGGTCATCCTGGCACCCAGAGCCCCGGCATCGATGGCGGCGTCGACGATCAGGTCGATGTGCTCGGTGGTAATGCCGAAATCGTCACGCATCGACACGTGGGAGGCAGTCATGATCCGGCCGGCTTGGGCGAAATCCGAATCACCCAGGGCGACAACAAAGTCAAGTACCCGGCGGTTCTCGGTCAGCACATGACGAGCACGCCGGGCAGCGACAGGGTCGGTCACCGCGGCCAAGGCCGACAGTCCTCGGTCTTGAACCTCACGCAGTGATGACGCCTGGAGATCTTGGGCCGCTCTCTCGCACGATGCGCGTCGGGCGGCATACTCTCCGCCGGCATGACGGTGGCGTGTTCGGGAGTCGATCAGCAGCAGCGCGACGCCGGCAGCGTCCGGGTCGAATGCGACTGGTGTGAGGGTGAGGTTGCGAAAATCGATCAGCACAGCGGTGGCCGGTTCACCGAACAGCGATGCCAACTGGTCAAGCAAACCCGTTGGCGCGCCGACATAGTCGTTCTCAGCGCGCTGCGCAAGCCGCGCCTGTTCCATTCGGTCGATGTGTGCATCGGCGGCCGACGCGATCGCCCCCAGCGCCGCACACTCCAACGCAGCCGACGAAGACAGGCCCGATCCGATCGGCACGTCGCTGGTGATCGACATCGCGCCGCCGGGCACCGGGTGGCCGGCTTCACGCAGCGCCCACATCACCCCGGCGATGTAGCCGGCCCAGCCCTCGATGTAGCTCTCGGGGTCAGTCGGTGCGGTACCCAGCGGAATGCGCACGGAGCCGTCCGCGCGATCGCTGCTGACCGTGATCGCATCGCTGTCGTCGGGGGTGAAAGAGACGGTGGTGCGCTCCGGTAGCGCAATAGGCAGTGCAAAGCCGAGGTTGTAATCGGTGTGCTCCCCGATCAGGTTGATCCGCCCGGGTGCGGCGAAGCGGACCGTCATCCCAGTTCCCGCAGCCGCTGGGCCACGCTTTCGGGCGTGACGTCGCTGATGAACGCCCCCATCCCGGACTCGGAGCCCGCCAGGTATTTGAGCTTGGTGGCGCTGCGCCGGATCGACATCAACTCGACGTGGAAGTAGCCGTCGGCTTGGGCTTCGGTCGCGGTGAACTGATGCAGGGCGGAAATGTAGGGCAGCGGAGTGGGGGCGTACATGTTGTCGAATCTCTTCAGGACATCGAGGTAGAGCTGCGCGAACCCGTCCAGTTCGTCGTCCTCAAGATCGACCAGACTGCGCACCAACCTGTTCGGGTAGAGGTGTACCTCAACCGGCCAGCGCGCCGCGAACGGCACGAATGCGGTGAAGTGCTCGGTGCGCGCCACTACGCGACTGCCGTCGGCCACCTCGCGCGCCAACAGGTCGGCAAAGAGGTTGCCGCCGTGGCGCATCCGAAATTCGCGTGCCTGACCCAGCATCTCGGTGAGCCGCGGCGTCAGAAAGGGATAGCCGTAGATCTGACCATGCGGGTGGGTCAGCGTCACCCCGATTTCCTCGCCGCGGTTTTCGAAGCAGAACACCTGCTCGATGCCCGGTTCGGCCATCAGTTCAGCGGTGCGGTGCCGCCACGCCTCGACGACCAATCGGGCATGGGCCGGCTCCAAATCCGCGAACGACCCGGAGTGTTTGCTGGAAAAGCAGATCACCTCGCATCGACCGTGTCCCGGCGCGGACACAAAGCCGCCATCCGCAGGCGCCAGGATTCGTGCGGCATGTGACGCCGGGGTAGACCGTGCGGCGCCGGAGAGGCTCGGGAACCGGTTCTCGAAAACGACCACGTCATAGTCGGGGGCGGGCACCTCGCTGGATAGTCCGGTCGGACCCGGACACAGCGGGCACTGGTCGGCGGGCGGCTTGTAGGTGCGGCCCTGGCGTAGCGCGGCGATGATCACCCACTGTCCGGTTGACCGGTCGAAGCGCAACTCCGACTGGTCGGGGTCTTGCGGAGGCAAAGGCCGGCGATCCGGAACCGGTGCTGGACGGTGCCCGGGCAACGAGAAAAACAGCAAGTCGCGGCCATCGGCCAGCTTTGCCCGCATCGGCGACTCCACGACGTTGAAGGTTAGCTTGGCCGATGTGGATGACGCAGCCCCGATGGCACCGGGGTCAGCGTTCGCCAGGTTTTGCTGGACTTACCTCGTAACGATCGGGGTATCTAGCCGATATGGATCGCGATGCAGGCGCCGGCGTGCACACCGTACTCGCCGACGCCGACGCCGCCGCGTATCGGTCGTTGCGGCAGCGACCGGTAACACGGGCCGAGCGCTACGCGCTTGGGAAGAGTCTGCGTAAGCGTGTGCCGCGCAAGTCGCTGGCCGACTGGACGGCGCCCTCCGACCGTCCCGACCCCGTGGAACTGGTCAACATGAGTCACCAGGGGAGGGACGACCGGCTGATCCCGATCCGGGTCGGCCGCATGGTCGACTCGCCATACGGATTTCTGCGCGGCGCTGCCGTGGTGATGGCCGAGGACGTCGCGCATCTGCCGGCAACCGGTATCACACCCGTCGTGTGCGGTGACTCGCACGTCGGCAACTTCGGGTTCTATGCATCTCCTGAGCGGGATCTGGTGATCGACCTCAACGACTTCGACGAGGCCCACCCAGGCAGCTGGGAGTGGGACCTGCGACGGTTGGCCGCGAGCATCTGGGTGGCCGGGCGCCAGAACGGGACGTCGGAAGAGGACTGCTGCGATGCCGTGCGGTCCTGCGTGGCTTCGTATCGTCACGAAGTGCGGCGGCTTGCCGACTTGCCCTTATTCACAAGGTCTTTCGTTAGGCTTGATGTTGACAGGCTGGCGGCCGAGACGTCAGGTCGGCTCAGGAAACAGGTCGTGGGATCGGCAAAGCGGGCACGCCACCGCACCGGCGACCGGGCGTTGCCACGCTTCACCCATGAGGTCGATGGCGAGCGGAAGATTGTCGAGGAACCACCTTTGATCACCCGGGTGTCCTCCGGTGAATCCGCGTTACTGGCGGAAGCACTCGACGAGTATGTCGAAACCCTGCCGTCGTACTGGCGACGCGTGCTCGGTGGCTACACGTTGGTCGACGTTGCACACAAGGTCGTCGGGGTGGGCAGTGTCGGCCTGCGCGCCTACGTGGCGCTGTTGGAAGGCTCGTCGGAAGAGGACGTAGTTTTTCTGCAGCTCAAGCAAGCTCGTCGATCGGTGCTTGCGCGCTACGTGCACGGTGAATCTGCATGGCACGCGCACCAGGGGCAACGGGTGGTGGAATACCAACAGTCACTGCAGACGGTGAGCGATCCATTGCTGGGTTGGACCACGATGGGCGGCTTGCAATACTACGTGCGCCAGTTCCGAAACATGAAGGGAAGCATACCTTTAGAGGCGATCGATGCGGCCGCGCTGGCTGACTATGCCGGAGTGGTGGGTCAGCTTCTGGCCAAGGGGCACGCCAGGACAAGCGGCGCCTCGATGATTGCCGGTTACCTGGGGAGTTCCGCCCGGGTCGACAAGGCGCTGTGCACCTTCGCGCGGCGTTACGCCGATCAGACCGAAAAAGACCACGCCGCATTGGTCAGCGCCGTCGATCGAGGATTGCTGCCAGTTGAACGCGGAGTTTAGCCAGGTCACCAAGCGTTGGAGAGAACGGCGTGGGACTCGCGAAACCACGAGGTGGAAGGTGTTGCGCCAGACACCGAAATCTGAAACCATCCGGCGGCGGCGCGGAAGCGGCATGATCGCAGTTGGATCGCGCCATAGCTGTCCCGTCGTAGCAGTCCATGGAACGCACCCGAAGAACCCACGCTTGCTGACTCCGTTTATCCCAACAACGCGAAATAGACCATGATTGAATACGATTCGCACAAATGGCTGGACCACTTTTTTGACATCCGCGGCTCGCTGGTCCGGGAGATCATCGGTCGGGTCTCCCTGTGCGTCGCTTGGTCGGCGGCGGTTGTCGCCTTTCACACATATGTCGCACCGGTCGGCATGCCCATCCAGCTGCACACACTGATGGGCCTCGCCCTCGGTCTCCTTCTGGTTTTTCGCACCAGCTCCAGCTATGAACGTTTCTGGGAGGGGCGCAAGCTGTGGGGCGGGATCGTGAACGAATCACGCAACCTCGTCCGCAGCGCCAGCGTATACATCTCAGGGGATCCAGCGCTGGTCGCCCGACTCACCCGATGGACAGCTGCCTTTGCCTGGGCGGCCATGCACCGCCTACGCGGTACCGAAGGCCTCGGACCACAAATCCCCGAACTTCCGCCCACGGAGGTGCAGGAGGCGATCAACGCCCAGCATCCCGCTCTCGCTGTTGCCGGCAACATGTCCGGTTGCCTCCGGGAAGCGCACGAGCGGGGCCTGATCTCTGACATCATGCTCACGTCGATGGACCAGAACATTCAGCTCCTGGTGGACTACCTCGGTGGTTGCGAACGAATTCACAAAACGCCGATGCCCTTCGCCTACGCCGTTCATCTGCGCCGGGCGCTAGTCCTCTATTGCTTCACCCTGCCCTTTGCCATGGTCGACACCTTCGGCTGGACGACCATTGTCGACGTCCTTATCATCGCGTACACATTTTTCGGCATCGAGGAAATCGGCGTCGAAATCGAGAGCCCCTTCGGGCATGACGCGAATGACCTTCCCCTCGAGGACATCTGCGAAACCATCCACAAAAACATCTACGCCCAGGCGGGCATTTAAGAGCTGCCGGTCGCCGTGCCGCGCTCAGCGATGCAGGTGCCACTGACCGCAATCCGCGGCAAGCACGTCGTTGACGTCCACTTCTTGTCCCCCCACTTTCGGGCCCGGGTTCGACGCCGTACTGACCACCCGTTGGTACAGGACCGCGGCGGGGTCGATCTTGCTGCCCGACCAGGCCTTGGTCTGCCAGGCCCAGCGTTTGCCGGGTGTGCGCGAGTTCCCGATCACCCCGTCGGCAGCCGCCCACTGGCACACGGCGATGCCGCCGTAGACACCGGTGCGCTGCACGCCCAGCACGGAGTTGATTCCGCGAAACCACTTCAGCGCCACGTTGTTCCACGTGTCGCGGTTGATGTCCTCGTCGATGGTGAAGAAGATCGGGGCGCTCTGGCCGCCACCCGCGGCGGTATGCAGCTTCCACGCGGTGCGGGCATCGTCGACGCCGCCCTCGAACCCCCGCTTGAAGTCCGACTGTGCTGTCCCGCCAGGCTTGCCGTATTGGTAGTTGCTCACGATCATCAGACCGGCAGCGGTCAGCTCTTCGGCGTAGGGCCGGGTGATCGGCTTCGCGCCGAAGGACGACCCGGGACGCGAGAGTGAGACGTAGTTGATGACCCCGGAGTAGCCGGCAGCTTTGATGTGCTCTGCTGCAATCTGGTGCATGGCGAAGTCGATCAGCTTGGGTGCGGCGGCGGCAGAAGCAGGAACGGCGGCGAGTGCCGCCGACAGCCCTGGCAGTGCGGACATCGCGACGGCGTAGCGCAAAACGTCACGGCGAGCAAGGGGGCGCGGCGGCCGGAGGCAAAATTGAAACGACAAGTCCTGCATCGCGCGATGTTAAGTATGTGACTGTTGCTAACAGAAGTGGCGTTTGACAGCTGATACCAAATCGGTCCGTGTCGTTCACCGGCCAGAGCCACAGGGCCGCTTATCCTCAGCCCCGCTCACCGAGCCAGGCCGATCGCCTCCTGCAAACCCCGGGTGGCTAGTTGGTCAGCGAGTTCGTTGTCGGCGACACCCGCGTGCCCCTTGACCCAGAACCACTCGACTCGGTGTCGCGCGCACGCCGCCTGCAGCCTCATCCAGAGGTCGACGTTCTTCACCGGCTGCTTGGCGGCGGTCATCCAGCCGTTGCGCTCCCAGCCGAGAACCCACTTCGTGATGCCGTTGCGGACGTAGGTGCTGTCGGTATAGAGATGGACCTCCACCGCGCGGGTGAGCGCCTCCAGCGCCATGATCGGCGCCGTCAGTTCCATCCGGTTGTTGCTGGTCGCAGTGGACTCACCGCCGTACATTTCGCGGACGTGGTGCCGTTGGCGCAGCACGGCACCCCACCCGCCGGGACCGGGGTTGGGTCTGCACCCGCCGTCGGTGTGGATGACGACGATGTCGCTGACGGTGTCGACCATGCGCTGAGAATAGGCACTGCGCCGCGCGATCGGGCGCCCGACTCGCGATGCGCTAACCTCCGGCCGGGCCGACCTGCAGCATCTCGTTCGCCCAGTCCATATGACCCTCGAAGCCCAAATCTGTCGCCCTTGCGCAGTACCGTTCCGCCACGTCGCGGTAGACGCCCTGGTCGCCGACGGCTCGGCACAGCAGCGCACGCAGTCGCAGCAGCATGACCTCCAGGATCGCCGAATCGACCTCGGCCGCCAGGCTCGCCAACCAGTCGATCGCCTCTCGAGCTTCGACCAGATCATCCTCCGCCCCGCGCTGCAGCAGCGTCTGGACCAGGACGCCGGCGGCCCATACGCCGTAGAAGAGGTGTCTCGCCCGGCGCAACTCACCGACCGCCTGACGCATCACCGGAATCGAGGCTGCGAGGTCGCCGCGAAGTGACGTTTCGCGAGCGGCCCACATGTCGGTGACGGGGATGAGGAAGAGGGCTCGCTTGCGCAGCCAGATGTCGCGGGTCTGCATCATCAGTTCCAGGCCCCGCTGCCGTTCGGCGGCGGCGTCTCGATTGAGAAGTCCGACAGCCAACGTGTAGGCGGCCAGACCCATGGCGCGATCGCTGCTGGCCGCCCGGGCCGTCCGAAGTGCGTCCTCGCTCAGCCGCACCACGGAGTCTTCGGCCCGCAGGACCCCGTACTGCAGCGCGAAACCGTAGGCCCACGCGGAGGCTCCGGAGAAGGTCTCAGCATTGCTGCGTTGAGCAATAGTCATGGCGTCGTTGAGATCCTCGCGCCATCCCGTACGGCCCAGCCACCAACGGGCGGTGCCACGCCACGCCGACGCGATCGCCAAGGGTGAGGCCACACCAAAGCCGGCGCCTCTGCCGGGATCGCCGCCGGCCAGGTCGATGACGATCTGCGACCACCGGATGATCTTGTCGAACGCGCCAACCCCGATCCAATTGACGAACGCGATGCCTACCAGCCCCATGGCCGGGGTGGTATCACCGGTCGACTCGAGCAGCTCCATCTGCCGGGAGGAAACAGCCGCCGCCGCATGCGTGCGCCCTGCATAGCAGTGCTCGGTCGCAGGCCCAGTCATGCCGATGGCCAGCGACACCTTGTCGCCGGCCGCCTCACACAGCTCACCCAACACCGCGAAACGTTCCTGGCTTTCCTGAGCCTCTCGGGCCTGCCAGTCGGTGGCACACAACATGGTCCGGGGCGCGATCCGCATGACCAGCCGGTCGCGGTCATCGGCCGGCAACGCATCGGCGATCCGGCTTGCCCGTTCCCAGCTGAGCCGGGCCGCCACGAGATCGCGGTTGGTTGACCACGCGCCGGCGCGCATGTGCCAGGCGTACGCGCCGTGCAACTCGCCCGCCGCGTCCAGATGTTCGGCGATCAACGCCGCATGCTCGTCCGCCGAACCCGGCGCACCAGTTTCGATGGCGGTTGCCAGGCGCCGATGCCACTCGGCGCGATCGGACTTCAGCTGCGATTCGTAGGCCACCGACCGGATCAACGGGTGGCGGAAGGCATATTCGGGGCGCTGGCCGAATCGCATCTGATCGATGAGTTCGGCGCGCAGCAACTCGTCGTACTCCGCCTCGACACCCAGGGTGGACAACAGCTCCGCCCCGAAGCGGGCTCCGATCACCGACGCCGCGTGCAGCGTCCGCCGCGCCGCCTGGCTCAGGCTGTCGATGCGGGCCTCGATTGTCGCCGCTACCGTGGCCGGCACGCTCACCTCGCCGACGGCGGCGGCACATGTGTAGTCACCGCTGTCACCGGCCAGCACCCGGCGCTGAGCCAACTCGCGCACCATCTCCTCGACGAAAAACGGATTTCCGGCTGCGCGCTCGGCAATCACCGCGGTGAGCTGTGCGACCGACGGGTCCGACCCCAGTAGCTCCTGCAGCAGCACGGTGGTCTGCGAATCACTCAGTCGCGCAACGGGTATGGTCTGAGCGCCCGGCGCCCCCAGAAGTGCCCCCGCATACTCCGGGCGGGATGTGATGAGCACCATGGACGCAGTGTGCGGAGTCACCGCCAGGAAGTCGGCCAGCATCGACTCGCTGACCGCGTCGATCCAGTGCACGTCCTCGACGATCAACAGCGCCGGTCGCGTCTGTGCCAGCGCATAAGCCTTGACCAACGCGGTCAACCGCCGCCGCCGGGCGTCCGGGTCCATCTGGGGCAAGGGCGCATCCGGGTCGGCGATGCCAAGCAGGTCATCGAGCAGCAGCAGGTCCTGCGGGTCCGCGTCGGACAGCTGCCGCCGCAAAAGGGCACGGCCGGCCCGGTCGTCCAGGGTGGCCACGCCGGTTCGCGCACGCAGCAGCCGGGTCAGGGCGTGAAATGGGATATCCCGGGCGTGAGATTCGCAGAATCCCCAGGACACCTCCACCCCGCGAGCGGCCGCCAAGGCCGCAGCCTCTCGAGCCAGTCGGCTCTTGCCTATGCCCGGCGGTCCGACCACATTGATCACCCCGCCGCGCCGGCCGATCGTGCGCTCGAGCATCGCGTCGAGGGCCGCCACCTCCCAGCGCCGCCCGACGAGACTGGTCTCGACGCGCCCGACCAGGCCATCGCGCGGGTCGATTGCGAGAAGTCGCTGGGCGCGCACCGGGTCGTCGACGCCTTTGATCTGCACCCATTCGGGCTCAGCCAGCTGCACCGTGCGCTCGACCAACCGCGCGGTCGCCTCGGACAACATCACTCCGCCCGGGGGTGCCACGGACTGAATCCGGTGCGCGAACCCGACGGTCTCACCCGTGGCGGCGTACGTCGACGCACCCATTTCACCGACGATGACCCGGCCGGAATTCATGCCCACCCGCAACCGCAGTGCCACGCCGTCGCGCTGCGCGACCCCCGCCGCCAGTCGGTCGACTTCCTTCTGGATCGCCAGGGCAGCGAGACACCCGCGAAAAGCGTGATCTTCCAACGCAACTGGGGCGCCAAAGATAACCATCAAGCCGTCACCGGTGTACTCGACGGTCCCGCCGCCGTAACGGCGTGCCACCGCGGCCGAGCGCACCAGCAGCTCCGTCATGACCTCGCGCAACCGCTCCATGTCCAGGGCGGCGGCGATGTCCATCGAGCGCACCACGTCGGCAAAGAGCACTGTCACCTGTTTGTACTGAGCCGCCGGGCCGACGCGCGTGACCTGCGTACCGCACTCACTGCAGAATTTGGCGTTCGCCGAGAGCTGGGTCCCACACGACCCGCACGACCGGAGCGCGGCCGTCCGCACACCGCGACCGTCGTCCACCTTGGGGCCCACCTCAATATGGTGTCACCGGGTGTCGGCGGTGTCCGTCCAATCGCCGCCTTCGGGCCTCGGCTCAGTGCTGGACGCGGATGCCGATGGTGCCGAGGGCTTGGTGCAGATCATCGCAGTAGGGGACGGACGGCTGCGAGGCACTGGCGCCGACCCATTGCCCCGGTCGACCGGCGCGGGAGAGGTCCAGGTATCCGCCTGCGCGCAAACCCAGCAGGCACGTGGTCGCCAGCAACGCGCCGCCAACGGCAATGACATCGAGCGAGATGCTGCGCCGGGCGGCTACCAGTGCGTCACATTGATCGGTGTAATCGCTGAGTTCGTACGGTGCGCCGAAGCTGGCGTGCAGGTCCTGATTGACGTCGTCTTCGCGGGCTGCGCGGCGATGGTCGGGGTGGAATCCGGTGCCACAGGCGATCGGTGCGCCACTGCGATCGACGACGTGCAGCGACAGCGGCAGCGACAGTCCGAACAGCGCTCCGAGCACGGCCGCGGTGCCCAGCACACCCAACACCCACCTCACTGCGCTGTCCTCCGGTTCTGCAAGGCGTCTATTGCACAGGTGTTTACCCGGTGCCGGGCTTTCTATGCCTCCTCATGCATCGGCATTGGGCGCGGGGAGCCGGCGGATTTATCCGGAGAGCTGAGCGATCAGAAGCGCTACGCGTTCGGCCTCAAAATCGGCACGAAGCCGGCCAGTGCGGCCGAGGCTGACCAGTCCATGCAGCGCCGACCAGAGCACTTCGGCGAGGGTGTCGGCGTCTCCGTGCTCGGCCAGTGGTGCGACAACTGCGCGCAACTCGGCGAAGGCTGCTGCGAGTTCGGGCGGGGTGTCTTCGTCGGCGAAGTGCAGGGTGGTCGTGCGGGTGAACATCGCGTCATAGAGCGCGGGATTCTCGCGGGCAAAGTCCACGTAGGCGTCCGCGAGTCGACTTAGCGCGTCGGTGGTGGCCTGCGCGCCCGAGCGCGCAGCGCGCAGTTTCTCGGTTAGTTCGCTGAACCCCTCCAGAGCGACAGCCCGCGCGAGCTGGTCCATGTTGGTGAAGTGCGAGTAGAGCACGGGCTGGCTGTATTCGATCTCGTTGGACAACCGCCGAGTAGTAACGGCGTCCCAGCCTTCGGTTTCCGCCAGCCGCCGCGCGGTGGTGACGATCAGCCGCTGGCGTGCGGCTCGCTCTCGGCTACGGCGATCTTCAGCTGACATACCCGACGATAGCATCGCTAGAACTAATAGCGTCGCTATTGACAGCCCAGGACGCGCTACCTAGCATCGCTAGCATGTCTAGCGTCGATACGAGGAGTGCCTAATATGCCCCTTTCCCACCTCGCACAACTTGCGGCGTTGCTCGCCGTAGTCGGCAACGGGGTTGTCTACGGCACCGATGTGTTCTGCGCGATCGTCTTGCGACCGGCGCTGGCCCAAGTTGACGACCGGGCCCTGTCCGCGGTCAGTGGATTCGTGCACCGCTATGGTGACCGGCGGATGCCCGTGCCGGGGGTGCTCGGCGTCGCCATGGCCGCCATCAGCGCCGTTTTCGCCGCACTGGCCGCGCAGTGGACCCAGGCCATTTCGGCCGGGGTGGCTGTGGTGCTGTTGGTGGCCTGGCTGCTGCTATACCTCCGCGTGAGTGCGCCGATCAACCGAAAGCTCACCGCCGCCGCCGACGACGGCCGGGTGTTGCCGAATTTGCGAGCACTGCAGGCTGATTGGGATCGGATCATCGACGCACGCGCCTTACTGCAAGGACTCGCGCTCGTCGCGCTGTGCCTGGCCATGATCGCCTGATCGGGAAAGTGCACCCGAATGATAAACGCACCGAAAACCGTTGGGCGCCTTCTCATGCGGGCCGCACCTCTGATCAATGCGCCGGTGGCCGCGGCGGCCGGTTCGCGCCGATTCGGCGGGCTGGTGAATCGCAACATCACAATGCTGACCTACACCGGGCGGCAGTCCGGGCGCGAGTTCAGCATCCCGGTGGCCTACCGGCGCAGCGGTGAACAGGTCATCATCCACGCCAACCTGCCTCAGACGAAGACGTGGTGGCGCAACTTTCTCGGCGAGGGCGGCCCGCTGACCCTGCGACTCAACGGGATCGCGCGCGCCGGGCACGCGGTGGCCACCCGTGACGACAACGGCCGCGTCACCGTCATCGTTCGCCTGGATCAGACGACGGCGTGACTGCCGATCGCACGGGCGATCAGCTTGCCGTCCTGAAAGACCTCCGCCTCCGAGGCAACGACGCGGCGGCCGACCCTCGTCGTGCGTGCTGTGCAGGTCAACAGGGTCCCGGGAACCGCCGGTCGCAGGTACTGGATGGTGAGGTCGAAGTGCGGCGCCGCCACTCCGTCAGCGAGCGCAGAGTGAACCGCCAGGCCGGTGCTGGTGTCCAGCAGAGCCGCAAGGAATCCGCCGTGGATGGTGCCGCGCTCGTTGCAGTGCTCGGCCGACGGCAGGGCCTCCACAATCGCGTCCTGCCCCTCGGACGGCACGTAGCGAAAACCCAGGAACGCAGCAAAATGACTCCCCACCGCGGGCTGCGTCACTTGCGCTGCTGGCGGGTGGATTCGCGCACCGCCTCGGCCGCATCGCGGAAGATCTGCCCGAAGTCGGGCACTCGGGCGCGTGCGGCGGGCAGTGGGGCGGTCGAGCGCTGTGCCTCCGGCAGGTCGAGGACGAGCCACGCCCCGAAATGGTGGGGCTGCACGCGCAGTAGCAGCGTGTCCAGTTCGTCCTCGAGAACCACGGGGACCGTAACGAATTCGCCTGGTTGCGCCTTGTCGAGGCGACGGCGTACGTCGGTGGCATCGGCGTCCTCGGCGAGGCGCCACCGAAGTTCCTGGCCGGTTCGGTGGGCCGACGAATACAGCACGAGATATTTCCCCACGGGACGAAGCGTAAGGCCTCGGCGCGAGTCGGCAGCGCTCAGTCCAGCAAATTCCAGAACTCGGTCAGCGCGGCCGCGCCGCGGGCGGGGTCCTGCACCATCCACCAGTGCCCGAGGCCATCGAGCACTGCGGTGCGAGCGCCGGCCCGGTCAGCCGCGCGGCGCCGCGTCTCTTCACCGCCGATGTACGGGTCGTCGGTCGCCAGCAACGAAAGCCCGGGCCGGGTTGCGGCGTTCTCGAGTGCGCGTCCCGCTTCGGCCATCGCGGGCTGGGCGGCCGAGCGGTAGAGCGCCAGAATCGCCCGGCCCATCGCCGCGTCCTGCTCGCGGGCAATCGAGGTGGCGATGTCGGGTGGTATGCCGAGCGCACCCATCTGGGCGGCCCGGTCCGCCACCGTCCCGCCCAGCATGGTGTCGACCAGTTGCTCGCCGTCACCGGGCGTCTGCCAGACCTGGGCCATGTCGTGCCACACGTAGTCCGCATCGAACAGGCCGACGGCGTCGCTCGCCCAGCTGCGGACCAGCTCAGGGCGGTGCATCACCACATTCATCACGTGCCCGCCGCCCCAGTCGTGGCCGACCAGGTCGATCGGGCCGCCGATCCGCTCCAGCTCGCCCTCGAGCCAGTCACGATAGGCAAGGTAGGTCGCCGGAAAGTCCTGCGGCAGGGGAGCGCCGAATCCGGGCGGGGACAGCCGCACCACGTCCTCGCGCCCCAGCGCCTCGACCAGCGGACCCCAGAGGGCGTCCGTCTCCGGATTGCCATGCACCAGAACAATCGACACGCTGCCTCCTTCGACGGGTTCCGATTAGGTTTTACTCCCAAGTCGCATTAGTCTTGCGCGCGGTCCGTCATCGACTCAGGAACTCACCTATGCCTCTTCAGCCCACTCTGCGCCGCCCACATTCCGCGCGCAGAGGTCGTACACAGCGTATGAACTGCGTAACGGTTGGCCAGTGCTTCGACATCGACATCACCCGGGACGCCGACGGATGGTTGATCCGGATACCCGAGGTGGACGGGTTCGCCCGGGCCGCCCGCCGGTCGGCAGTCGAACTCGCAGCGCGGCAGTGCATCGCGCGCAAGACCGGCATTCCCATCGGTTACGTCGCGGTGTGGGTCGCCAACGAGATCGGTTGACCTGACCCCTCGTCAGTGCGAGAAGACGGTGAGGTCTCCGGGTTCGTGCTCGAGCACCTCGCGGTTGAAGATCATCATGTACCCGAAGTAGAGGGCGCCCGTGCCGAGCAGGCCGGCCACGATGATCATCGGGACCGTTGCGGCGTCGGGGGAGAGCAGGATGACCAGCGCGCAGACCGACCAGATGAGCGCAGCGATCGCGATCGGTAGCTCGAACCGCCCGATGTCGAAGGCTCCCTCCTGACGATCGAGTCGCTTCCGCACCCCCAAATACAGAACGACGATCATGCCGTACGTCAGTGCCGGAAACACGGTGCCGGAGGTGATGAGCTCCAAGAGGGCGTCGCCCGGCAGCACCGCCAGCACCGCGATTCCTATGACGACGGGCACGACGGTCGCCGGAATCGGCGTCTGGGTGCGGGAATTCACCCGTCGCATGAGCCGGTGCGCGGGGAAACGATCGTCGCGCGACATCGCGAAAATCATGCGCGAGCAACTGGTCAGCGTGACCATTCCACCGCCGAAGAAGGCAATCGCTATGGCGACCAGGAAGATTCGCTCGGTCACCGTGCCGAGCTGATCGTGCATGATCATCGCCACCGGTGAACCGGCGGCCGACACATGCGGGATGTCGTCGATGGCGATCGTCAATGCGATCAGGAACAGCAGGCCGAGCACGCTGGCGGCCGCCACCGATCCCACGATGGCGCGCGGGACACTGCGGAAAGGGTCCTTGGCCTCTTCGGCCATATTGGCCGCGGAGTCGAAGCCCACCAGCGTTCCCAGGCCCACGATCATGACGGCCATCAACCCGCCGCCGAAGGCGAAGTAATTCGGGGCCCCCTCGGTGATGCCGCGCGACGTCAGATTGCCCACCGAGCCGTTCCCCGTCACCGAGACGGCCACCACGAGCGCGATGGCCAACACCACCACGATGGACAACTCGATCGCCACGGCCGCCGAATTGATCAGTGCCACAAGCCGTGTCGAGGCGATCGCCAGCACGGCCTGAATCACCATGACCGTCACGGTGATCAGGCGCGCGGTGCCCTCATCGGGCGCCACGTTGAACAACGGCATCAGACACGTGCTCGCCATCGCGCTGTCGATCGCCATCAACCCGGTGATCAGATAGCAGAAGGTGAGCCAGCCGAAAAACCAGCCGATCTTGGGGTTGGCCAGCCGGGATCCCCACTGGTAGGACGAACCGCTCAGCGGGATGCGCGCCGCGAACTGCGCGATCACCAACGCGATCAGCAGTTGACCGACCGCCGCGACGATCCACGTCCAGATTCCCACCGGGCCCGAGTTGCGTAACAGGTCGTCGTAGGTTCCGAAGATGCCCACCGCCACCGAAATGAAGGCGAAGGAGACCGCGAACACCTGGAAGGAGCCCAGCGTGCGCTTGAGCTCGGGCTCGTAGCCGTATTCCTCGCGAAACTCGGTCATTGAGCCCCCTTGAGTCTTCTCAGATCTTGACGGTCAGCGGCCAGACTTTCCAGATGTCTTCGCAGTATTCGGCAATGGCGCGGTCCGAGGAGAACTTTCCGCTACGCGCGGTGTTCAGGATGGACATCTTGGTCCAGGCATCGCGGTCCTGCCATGCCCGGCTCACTCGCTCCTGACATTCGACGTAGGACGCGAAGTCGGCGCACACCAGGAAGGAGTCGTGGTAGCGCAGGTTGTCGACCAGCGGCCGGAATACCTGATGATCGCCGTGCGAGAACGTCCCGCCGGAAATGAGGTCCAAGACCGCGGTGAGCTCCTCGTTGCTGTCGATGTAATCCGAGGGTCGGTAACCGCTCGCCTTGAGCGCTTCGACCTCCTGCACGTCGAGGCCGAACAGGAAGAAGTTCTCCGGTCCGGCCTCCTCGCGGATTTCGACATTGGCGCCGTCCAGGGTGCCGACCGTGAGGGCTCCGTTGATCATGAACTTCATGTTGCCGGTGCCCGAGGCTTCCTTACCGGCGGTTGAGATCTGCTCGGACACATTGGCCGCCGGATAGATCAGATGGGCGTTCTGCACGTTGAAGTTCGGGATGAACGCCACCTTCAGGAACTTGTTGACCTCCGGATCGTTGTTGATCGTTTCCGCAACGGCGTTGATCAGCTTGATGATCCGCTTGGCAAGGAAGTACCCGGGCGCCGCCTTACCCCCGAAGATGAAGGCGCGCGGGGGAATCGACAGTTCGGGGTTCTGCTTGAGCCGATAGTAGAGCGCGATGATGTGCAACACGTTGAGGTGCTGACGTTTGTACTCGTGAATCCGTTTGACCTGGATGTCGAAGATCCATTCCGGATTCAGCTCCACTCCCGTCGCCGAACGCACGAAAGACGCCAGGCGGGCCTTGTTGTTGCGCTTGATGTCCCGCCACTGCTCCCGGAAGGACGAGTCGTCGACGAACTGCTCCAGTCCCCGCAGCCGGCCCAGATCGGTCAGCCACCCGTCGCCGATGGTGCGGTCCAGCAGTTCCCGCAGGCCGGGATTGGCCAGCGCCAGGAAACGGCGTGGCGTCACCCCGTTCGTCTTGTTGCTGAACCGCTCCGGCCACATCTCGTAAAAGTCTTTCAGCACACTGTCTTTCAGTAGTTCGCTGTGCAGCGCGGCGACACCGTTGACGGCGTGGCTGCCGACCGTGGCCAGGTGCGCCATCCGGACGTTCCGGCCACCGTCCTCACTGATCAGCGACATCCGGCGGACCCGGTCGTGGTCGCCGAGGAACCGGATACGCACCTCGTCGAGGAACCGGCGGTTGATTTCGTAGATGATCTCGAGATGACGGGGCAGCGACTCGCCGAACATCTCCAACGGCCACGTTTCCAGCGCCTCGGGCAACAGCGTGTGGTTGGTGTAGGCGAACGTGGCAACGGTGATGTCCCACGCCTCGTCCCAGTCCAGGTGGCGCTCGTCGAGCAGTAGCCGCATCAGTTCGGCAACCCCGATCGACGGGTGGGTGTCGTTGAGCTGCAGGGCAAATCGCTGGGGGAGTTCGCGCACCGAGACGTCGGCCAGATCGTCCATGATGTGCAGCACGTGTTGCAGCGAACAGGACACGAAGAAGTGCTGCTGCAGCAGTCGCAGCCGCTTGCCCGCTTCCGGCTCGTCGTTGGGGTAGAGCACCTTGGTGACCGTCTCGGAGGTGACCTCGTCCTCGACCGCCTTGTAGTAATCGCCGGTGTTAAAGGCTTCCAGCGCGAACGACTTCACCGCGCGGGCGCTCCACAGCGTCAGCACGTTGCAGGTGTTGACGCCGTAACCCTGGATGGGGGTGTCGTAGGCGACGCCTTTGAGCATCAGGCCCGGCACCCACCGGGCGCGTTCGCGGCCGCTGTCGTCGGTGTAGTGCTCGACGTAACCGCCCCACTTGACCAGGTAGTTGACGTCGGGTTTGGCGATCTCCCAAGGGTTTCCGCTGTCCAGCCAGTTGTCGGTCTGCTCGACCTGCCAGCCGTCGTGAATCTCCTGATCGAAAATGCCGAATTCGTAGCGGATTCCGTAGCCGATCGCCGGGCGCTCGAGGGTGGCCAGCGAGTCCAGGTAGCACGCGGCGAGCCTGCCCAGGCCGCCGTTGCCCAGACCGGGTTCCTCTTCGCAGGCCAGCACCTCCTCGTAGTTCTGGCCCATCGCCGACAATGCTTGTTTGGCCGCCCTTTCCATGCGCAGGTTCAGCAGGTTGTTGCCGAGTTGGGGACCCATCAGGAATTCGGCCGACAGATAGCAGGTCACCTTGCGGCCGAGATCGAGGGACACCTGTGTGGAGGCCACCCGGCGGTCCTGCATCCGGTCGCGCACGGCCAGTGCGAGTGCCTTGTAGTAGTGCTCGGGCCGCAGCGCCGCCGCCGGGCGGCCGATCGAGTAGCGCAGATGATCGGTGATCGCGCGTTGCAGCGCGGCGGCGCCCATCCCCGTACGGGAGTGCTCGGTCAGTTCGGCCCTCCCGGCGGCAGGAATTTCGTCGGAGGGTGTCTGATCGAGATCAGTCATCGTGGGTCCTATTCCCTAGGAATCGCACCGAAACATGGCAGAAGACCGGCAGACAGTCTGTCAGCGATGTTTGCACACCCGGCACGCGAATGCCTTCCGAAACATGAACAGCGGGCTATGTACTCGTTATGCATTAGTCTCACGCTACGATGAAACAGATGGCCAAGAAGGCGGTGACTCCCGGGCCGCGCGACGAGCGCGGGGTGCTGCAAGCACGAATCCTCAACTCCGCCAGGCAGGAATTCGCCACGCACGGCTGGGCGGGGACCACCATCAGGGCTGTCGCCCGCGCCGCCGACGTCGATCCGGCGCTGGTGTATCACTACTTCGGTTCCAAGGAGCGCCTGCTCGACGCGGCGACCGACCCGCCGGCCAAATGGCTGGAGACCGTCGCCGCGACGTGGGCCACGCCCCGCGCCGAGTTGGGCACCCAGCTGGTGCGGGCCGTGCTCGGCGCCTGGGCCGACGACGAGATCGGCCCGGTATTGCGCGCGGTGGTGCTGACGGCTGCGCACGACGAGCGCACCCGGGAGAAGCTGCGCGCGGTGGTCGAGCGCAGCCTCATCGGCGGATCGACACTGGGTACCGACGAGACGGATCGGTTGCGGCGCAGCGGGTTGATCGCCAGTCAGCTGATCGGCTTCGCCCTGATTCGCTTCATCTGGAGAATCGAACCCGTCGCCTCGATGTCCGAGGAGGACGTGGTAGCCGCCGTCGCGCCCAATATTCAGCGGTACATCGACGGAGACGTGGTCGCCAGGCCGGCCAGTACCGGGGGCAGCGGTTCCTGATGCAGGACGCCGAGGCGTTGCGTGGCGCGGGTGAGCGCGACGTAGAGTTCGGCGGCGCCGCGTGGGCCGTCGGCGAGTATCCGCTGCGGATCCACCACCAGAACGGCGTCGAATTCCAGCCCCTTGGTCGCCGACGGAGGCACCGCGCCGGGAACGCCGGGTGGCCCGATCACCACGCTGGTGCCCTCGCGGGACTCCTCGTACTGCACGAATTCCGCTATAGCCGAAGCCAATTGGCCTTCTTGTAGCTGCCGCGACCACGGCGGGACACCGCATGCGCGGACCGACTCGGGCGCCACGACATCGGGTGCGAACTCAGCCAGCAACGCCGCGGCGACGGCCATGATCTCCGCCGGCGTGCGGTAGTTCACGGTCAGCGACCGGTACACCCAGCGGCCGGGCACATACGGTCGCAACATCGCGTCCCAGGACGTCGCTCCGGCCGCGGACCGTCGTTGCGCGAGATCGCCGACCACGGTGAAGGATCGGGCCGGGCAGCGTCGCATCAACACCCGCCAGTCCATTTCGGACAGTTCCTGCGCTTCGTCGACCACCACATGCCGGTAGGTCCAATTCCGGTCCGCCGCAGCTCGTTCCGCCAGTTCACGCAGGTCGTGTTCGACGAACCGGTCGGCCAGGTCCGCGCCATAGAGCAGGTCCTGCGCGAGCAACTGGTCTTCGTCGTCCATCAGGTCTTCCCGGCTGACCATGAGGTCGAGCACCCCGGCCGCATATGCCGCCTCTTCAGCCTGCTCGCGTTCAGCGGTCCGTCTGGCGAGTTCCTCGGCTTCCTTGTTGACGCCCAGCAGGTCCACCAGTTCGTCCAGCAGGGGCACATCGGACACCGTCCACGCATCGCCGACTTCCCGCCAGAGCGCTGGATCGGCACCGGCCGCGCGCAGCCTTTCTGGTGACTCGAACAGCGTGGACAACAGCGCATCCGGAGTCAATATCGGCCAGAGATCGTCGAGGGCGGCGGCGAACGCGGTGTTGTCCGCGAGTTCCTCGATCAGCTCCTCGCGAAGCTTCTCCCACGCGTCCCGGTCCGACCGGGTCAGCCAGCCCCGCCCGATCCTGCCGATCGCGCGCTCGGTCAGGACCCAGGTGACGATGTCGGTGAAAGCGGCGCGGGCCGCATTGTGCGGCAGTCCGGTGGCGCGCGCTTCCTCCCTGGCCCACTGCGCCGTCTCGGCGTCGATGCGCAAAGTCACATCGGACAGCTTGATGAACAGCGGATCCTCCGGCAGCCGTTGATGATCGGCGATCGCGGCGGCGAGCACATCGAGGATTTCCAGGGAACCCTTGAGCCGCGCGGCCGTTGGCTCGTCCTCGTCGGTGATGTGCAGTCCGGGAACCAGGTCGCCGATGGTCATGAAGACCACGGTGGATTCGCCAAGTGACGGCAGGACGCGGCTGATGTGGTCCAGGAACGCCGGATTGGGACCGATGACCAGCACGCCGTGCCGTTCCATCCGCTCGCGCTGGGTGTAGAGCAGATAGGCGACGCGGTGCAGTGCGACCACCGTCTTGCCGGTGCCGGGACCGCCCTCGATCACCAGCACGCCGGAGTGATCCAGGCGGATGATCGAGTCCTGTTCGGCCTGGATGGTTGCCACGATGTCGCGCATCCCGTCGCCACGGGGGGCGTTGATGGCGGCGAGCAGGGCTGCGTCGCTTGAACTTTCGCGCTGGTCACCGTCGCCCGGCCGGCCGAGCACTTCGTCGGTGAAATCGACGACGCGACGTCCGCGGGTGTGGAACTGGCGGCGCCGCCTGATGTCCTCCGGGTTGGCGGCGGTGGCTGTGTAGAACGGGCGTGCCGCCGGCGCCCGCCAGTCGATCAACAACGGTTCGTACTCGTTGTCCTCGTCGAGCAGGCCGATGCGTCCGATGTAGGCCCGGCTGCCCGAAATGCCGTCCAGCCGACCGAAACACAACCCGTCGTCGGCGACATCCAGTCGCTTCATCCGTCGCGCCAGTGCCCGCACCTCGACATCGCGATCCATCGGCGTCTCGCCGTCGCCCCGCAATGCGGTGCTGTACCTCGACTTCGCCTGCGCCCGTTCGGCGTCGAGCCGGGCGTACAGGCCGGTGACGTAGTCCTGTTCCAACCGCAGTTCGTCGTCGAAGTTGGTAGCTGACTCCCGCAATTCACCCCCCAATCCATGGACCCCAACTCAGGCAGCGGCGTCCGGCCAGCACGTCCGGCCAGCAATTGTGCGGCATGAACCGGGCCTTGCCGCAAGCCCCCGGAGCCGTTATAAGGTGAAAAGGGCTTGAAAAAGGCTTTGAGCTCCAATTCGTCGTCTGGAGTCGCCATGACCGGACCGCCGCCCGACAATCCGTACGGTGGCTACCAGCCGCCCGAGGGTTATCCGCCGTATCAGGGCGGCGGTTACCAGCCGCCACCACCGTAAGGGCCCTATGGCGGCTACCCGCCGCCGTCGCCGCAGCCATATGGCGGGTTCTCTCCGCAAGGGCCCTACGGGCAGCCGATGAAGCCCAACAACTACCTGGTGTGGTCCATCATCACGATCTTCCTGTGCATGATTCCGGGCATCGTGGCCACGGTGTACTCCAGCAAGGTTGACGGGTTGTGGGCGCAGGGGCGCTGGGCAGAGGCGAGCAGGTCCGCGAACACGGCCAAGACGTGGGCCATCGTGGGAACGGTTCTCGGCGGGCTGCTGTGGTTGTCCTATCTGGGCAGGATCGGCTCCCACGTTTCCTAACGGTCGTCCGCCAGGCGGGTGATGGCGTCGGTCAGCGCGTCGGTGCTCAGCGGGGTGCCGGTCGCGAGCGGATGCAGCATGGCGCCGTCGAGAAACACCGCGATGGCGTCCGCGGCCCGTCGTCCGACGCGCGGTTCCAGCAGTGCGACGAGACCCTCGTTCCATATCCGGGCCAGGGGCCGCAATTCATCCCGGTAACTCGCTGCCAGGTACAACTCGTTGAGGGTCCGATACTGGTCGTGATCGACGAGGAAGTCGGCGGTGAGCCGCGCCAGCACGGCGGGCAGGTCGGCGTCGGCGTCCAGTTCCCGACGCCATTGCTCCAGCTGCTCCGTCGAGGCGGTGGCTGCGTGCGCCAGGGCTGCTTCCCGCAGTTCGCCTAGGTCGGCGAAATAGTAGGTTGTGGACCCCACCGGGACGTCCGCCTCGGCCGCCACCAGGCGGTGCGTCAGCTGGCCGAGCCCGCGGCGGGCGATCACCCTGGTGGCCGCCTCGACGATCGCCTGACGGCGACCGGCCGGGTCGCGCGGCCGGCGTTCGGGTGCAGCACTCAATGCGCACCCCCGAGGTTCAGCGTGACCACCCCGCCGATGATCAATCCGACACCGATCAGCTTGGCCGCCGACAGGGGTGACCCGAGGAAGACCACCGCGATGAACACGATGACGGCCGTCCCGATCGCCGACCACAATGCGTAGGCGACGTCGGTCTGCATCCCGCGCGAGATGGACAGCGCGAGCAGCGCGAACGACACCGCGTAGCCGAGCAGGCAGATCACCGTCGGCCACGGTCGGGTGAAACCTTCCGTGCTCTTGAGCAGGCTGGTCGCCGCGACCTCCGCGAAGATGGCGACCAGGAGGAACGCATAAGCCACGACAACTCTCCCTTGTGCACAGATATACATGTACAAATGTACACTAGCACTGTGGCGGGCTGTGGCGTGGCGTGCTGCGCGACCGTCAAGCGCCCCAGCGGCCGAGCGCGGCCATCTGTTCCAACCGGGTGATTCCGCCGTCGAGACGTTCGCGCAAGACCTCTCCGGCCATCGTGTAGGGCAGTGCCGCCTCGGGACTGCGCTGGGCCTGGGCGGCGATCGCGTCCATCAGGGACTTCGCCATCGATAGACGCGGGTAGCTTGCGTGGATGGCAGCGGCCGACTGCTCATCAATGAAGTCGGCGTTGCGCCCGAAGTCGATTCCGACGCCTCCGTTGACCAGATAGCAGATCGGCCCGCGGCGCTGGGCGATTCCGAACGAACTGTGCAACGCAATGGCTTCCCATACCGCATCGACCACCGCCCGGTCGCAGCCCTGCTCGGTCAGCAGCTTCGCCGCTAGATCCGCGCCTTCGACCTCGAAGCGCTCTTTGCCGGCGGCGGCGGTGCCGGCGCCGAGATCGTGCAGGACGCAGCCCAGGAACAGAGTCTCGCTGTCGAAATCTGATCCGGGTTGCAGGCCTTCGTGTGCGGCGAGCAGTTCGCCGAACAGGTAGCTGCGGACGCTGTGGTTGAAAACCGCCGACGACTCGGTGGACCGAGCTAATTCTATTGCAGCACAAGCAACTTGGGAGTCGACGAGGGAGGGTATCGTTTGCATGAGCACGACTGTACGAGCCGCGGCGGTGTGGGTGTGAGTGGCGCAGCAGACACCGATCCCACTATTTCGGCCATGTCGGGCCGCAACCGTAACGTGGGCACCATGACGAACGACCTCAACCACCGCGTGGCCGGCTTGTCGCCGGAAGTCCTGAGCCTGTTCCGGTTGGTCTACGGCCTTCTCTTCGCCGGCTACGGCTCGATGATCCTGTTCGACTGGCCCGTTCCGTCCGGGCATCCCATCCGGGTCGGCGACTGGCCGGGCTGGTATGCCGGCGTGATCGAACTCGTCACCGGGCTGTTGATCGCTCTCGGGTTCTTCACCCGTGTCGCCGCGTTCGTGGCCTCCGGCCAGATGGCGGTCGCGTACTTCTGGATGCATCAACCGCTGGCGCTTTGGCCGATCAGTAATCCGCCGGACGGCAACGGGGGAACTCCGGCGATTTTGTTCTGCTTCGGCTTCCTGCTGTTGGTCTTCATGGGGCCGGGCCGGTACGCGGTGGGCGGTAAGCGGTTGCGGCTCAGATGATTCCGGCGACGCGTTCGCTGCAGTAGGTCCGTCTGGGCTGGGGGAAGGTGACGGTGCGTGCTCCCGAGGGGCAGGCCGAGGTGTCCACCGTGTTGTCCAGCCGCGTGGTGATTCGAACGACGGTGCCGCCGGCGCCGCAGCTCACCGCGCGGATGGTCTCGCCATTGTGATCGGAGGAATAACAATGGCTGACAAGGAGATTGGGTATGAAGCACCGCCGCGAACCGTCATGCTCTACGGATAGATACGAGCTGCTGTCCAGCTTGCCGTCGGGACAATTCCCCCCGGCGTCCGCGGTGGCGGCATATTCCAGCACTGCTTCCGGACTGCTGCAGCTCTTGGACTTCCAGCGCTGCTTATCCAGGATCTCGTTGCTGAAGCAGTCGCCCACCGCCAGTCGGGAACTCCGGCCGGCGGCCAGGGCCACCGTGCCCACGACGCCGAGGGCGCTCAAGGCGAGAAGCACGACGCCGGTGACGATCAAGCCGGTGCCGGACTTACGCGGCGGCTGCGGCACCGGCGGATAACCGCCACCGGGATAGCCGGGGAACGCGGGCGGATAACCGGCCGGGTACCCGGGCAGGTAGCCCGGCGGGTAACCGATGGGGGCCTGACTGCGCCGCGCCGAACGAGTGCGCAATCCGATGATCAGCAGGGGCACACCCAGCGCGGTGCAGACCAGTGCGCCGATGACTCCCGCCGCCATCACCGCTGCCTGCATCAGCTGTCCAGGTTGGTGCTGGTGGTGAACTCTTCCCACGCCGAAATCTCGGCCGCTCGGCGTTCGGCGATGTGGCGGTAGGAGAACAAGGCATCCTCGCCGAGCAGCAGGAAGGCAGGGGGCTCGTCGGACTCGACTGCCGTGATGATCACCCCGGCCGCCTTGGCGGGATCACCGGCCTGACTGCCGTGCATCGTGTCGTTCTCGATGCGACGTCGCCCGGCGGTGTCGGCGTAGTCGTCGATGACGGCGGACGACTGGGTCAACGAACGCCCGGCGAAATCCGTTCGGAAAGCCCCGGGTTCGACGACGGTGACCGAAATGCCCAGCGGCGCAAGCTCACCATGAAGTGCTCCGCTCATGCCTTCCACGGCGGCTTTGGCGGCCGAGTAGTAACCCGATCCCACCGGTGTCAGCTGTACGCCGATAGAGGAGATGTTCACGATCGCACCGGAGCGGCGCTCCCGCATGCCCGGCAGCACGGCCTTGATCATCGCGACGGTGCCGAAGAAGTGAGTCTCGAACAGGGCGCGCACATCGTCGTCGTCCCCTTCTTCGATGGCGGCGCGATACCCGTAGCCGGCGTTGTTGACCAGGACGTCGATGCCCTCGAACCGCTCCTGGGCCTGCTGTACCGCCGCGCTGACCTGTTCGGCGTCGGTGACATCGAGGGCTACGGCCAGCGTGCGCTCGGATGCGGTGTCGGCCAGGTCGGCGATTTTCGAGATGTCGCGTGCGGTGATGACGACGTTGTGGCCGGCGTCGATAACCGCTTCGGCGAGGGCGCGGCCGAGGCCGGTCGAGCAACCCGTGATGAGCCAGGTGGACATCGGCGACTTCCTTCCGGTCGAAGGCGTTAAAGCCAGCAGGCGGAACGGAATTCGCGACGTGTCTCGGTCGGCCTAGAATCCCATCTTCTGGCACTTGACGTTTCGGTTCTGACAGTACATTCCGCTACCGGTCCATTCCTTCGGCCCGGGACCCTTCTCAGTGGCGTCCCGGTCACGGGGATCAATCGTCAATCCCGGAACGATGATGAGCAGATCGTCGATGATCTGAGGCGCCGCATCCTCCGGGTCGGCGCGGGCCACGCCGGCGCAGCCCAGCAACGCCGTCATTGCGATCAGGACGGCCAGCAGTGCTGAAGCGAACCTGTGACGTGTCATTGGTCGCCCTTCCTGCCGATGGGCACGATCCCGGCTACCTGCGGAGTCTACTCGCCACGCGGTTTGTCCAGCCTCCCGTGTTTGCATCGCGAACCAGCCACAAACGTGCAACGACTTCGAGTTGCCGCCCCGGCCAAACCCGAGACCGATCAGCCCGTGCTTAGCGTGGAGGCCGTGATGCCGATGTTCGCGGTTGTTCGCCGTGCTGCGGTATTCGCTGTGTGCCTTCTCTTGATGACGCCCGCGGCTGCGGCGACCGC
The DNA here is from genome assembly GCF_030755175.1 of Mycobacterium sp. TY814. Classification (NCBI taxonomy): domain Bacteria; kingdom Bacillati; phylum Actinomycetota; class Actinomycetes; order Mycobacteriales; family Mycobacteriaceae; genus Mycobacterium; species Mycobacterium sp. TY814. Next base: position 1,162,303 of record NZ_JAUFRY010000001.1, on the reverse strand, counting down.
CCAGCCCGGTGCCGAACCGGTGTCAGGCACGGGGTCGCCGGCCGACGGGGTCCTGCCCCCCGGCACGCCCGCGCGGGTCAACACCCCCGATGGCTGGACGCTGGCCCTCGGCGCGAAAGACGAGAAACAGGTTCCCGTCGCGCCGCTGACCACCGCGGCATCGTCCCGCGAATACCTGTCCAGCGGAGTCTTCGTCGCGTCGCTGATCGGGCCCGAACCGCCGCACGGCATCTTGGAAGTGGGCTACGAGATCGGCTGCGGGATAGACATGAGCACCGCCAACGGCGTCACCATGGCCAACGGCGGCGGCATCGCTCCGTCGCTCGGTGCGGAGCTGCCCCTGGGGCCCGGCCAACGCCCGGTGCTACTGCCGCTGATCACCGGCTCGTATAACGGGGTCGTCAGCGTGGGCATGAAGCCCGGCTTCGTGGTCGTGGTGCCGGTGGTGCGGAAAGAGTTCAAAGGTCCGAACCCCTGGATCATGATCAGCGACTTCCACATCAAGATCGACGGATGCGTGGGTCAGTCCTTCATCCGCTCGTACTCCACTCTGACCCGCATCACCGATGAGTCTGACGTGGTGGTGTCCTACGTCGGCACCACCAAGGCCGTCTGAGAGGCCGTCTGAGAGGCCGGGTCAGAGGCCGTCGAGAGGCCGGGTCAGCGGGTGAAGGCCCCACCGTCGAAGCGCTCCAGAGAGACGAAATCGGGGACCGGGCGGCGGCGCAGTTTGGTCAGCTGACGCGGAGGTTTGCCGAGCGGCACCAGCGCCGCGATCGCGTGTGTGGCCGGAATTGCCAACAGCTCGCGGATCGCGTCTTCGCGTGGGATGGCCATCGTTGTGATGGTGCCGCCATAGCCTTCGTAACGGGCGGCCAGCAGGATGCTCCACACCAGCGGGTACACCGAGGCTCCGCCGGCGAGCCCGACGCGGTCCAGCCCCTGATCCAGGGCGGCCACCACGGTCAGGTCGACGGAGACGACCAGGACGACGGGGGCGTTGATCATCGGAGCGACAAACGTCTGGGGAATTTCGGTGTCATCGATGACGTCTTGCGGCACCGCGCTGGGATGCACCGGATTCCAAGGGTTTTCACCGGCCGTCAGCTGGGCGAAATAGCGGCGGGCGGCGGGCGTCCCGAATTCCGCCAGCCGGCGGCGGGTGCCGGCGTCACGCACCACCGTGATGTGCGCGCCCTGCCGGTTGCCGCCGCTGGGCGCGAACCGGGCGTTGTCGAGGATGCGGTACAGGACGTCGTCGGGCAGTGGATCGTCGGTGAATTCCCTTGCGGCGAAAGTGCTTCGCAGCACGTCATAGAACTCCATGGCCCCGCCGTTCCAGCCGGAAGGTGCGTTGAATGCCGGTCGGCTGGGTAGTGACGGTGACTTCCACCGCACCGGTAGGGGCGACCGTGTAGATCTCCTCGACGTCGGGCCCGTCGTGCCAACGGCCCACCGGTTGGCGCCCGAGATCGTCACGGTCGCTCAGGGCCGGGTCGAACGGGAACAGAACGGGATCGTAGGGCGTGACGTCGCCGTCGGGTCGTCCGTTGACAACGCGGCTGCACTCCACGAACCGGAAGTGCCCGATGTTGTGCGCCGCCCGGTACTTTCGGCTGACGACCAGCGGGGTGCGGCCGTCGGCGGGAAGTGCGGCGTCTTTGGGCACGATCGGGTCGAAGACCACGTCCGCTCCGGCGTGCGCCTCTCGGAACACCCCGAAATGCCGCGAAAATCGTTCGGACAGCACGAAACCCGACTCGGTGTCCAGAAATACGGCGAGTCCGATCGCCGTCGCGGCGAACGGGTGCGGCGAGCGTTTGACCCGCTTGTCGCCGAAACTCGCGCGCAGCATCCGCGAAACGATCGGGAAGCTGCCCGCACCGCCCACCACATAAATGCCCGCCACCTCCGACCATGGGACGTCCCTGCCGTCACCCACGGGGTCGTGCAGGACGCGCCCCAGCAGCTCCGTCGTCCTGTCGACCAGTGATGCGCACGCCGCATACACGTCGTCGATCGGACAGGAGAACGGTGGCCGGTCGACGCCGTCGATGACGCTGAGGTCTACCAGGAAACGCCGGGTCTGTGGGCCGACCGCCTCCTTGCGCGTGGCGCACTCTTCCACGAGCAAGTCGTAGGGTGCGCCCTGCAGCGTCGGCAGCTGTGAGTCGGCCAGCACCAACTGCGCGATCGCGTCGTCGAAGTCGTCACCGCCGAGGCGCTGAATTCCCTCGCTGACCACAACCTCGTTGACGTGCCCGGCCATCTTCAGCAGCGAGGCGTCGAACGTGCCGCCGCCCAGGTCGTAGATCAACACATACTCGCGTTTGGCCGTGATCGTGGAGCGGTACCGATGCGCGTACTCCAGTCCTGCGGCCGACGGCTCGTTCAACAGCGCGACGACCTCGAACCCCGCCGCGGCGAAGGCGTCGAGGGTCATAAAGCGTTGGGCGCTGGACGAATTGGCGGGTACGCTGATCGCCGCCTGCACGGCCTCACCGCTGGCGGCCCCGGCATTGGAGCGCTCGGTCAGGTCGCTTTTCAGTTGCGCCAGAAACCCGGCTAGCAGATCGGCCAATCGGTGTTCACGGCCGGCCAGTTGCACGGTGGTCTGCGGCCCGGCGTCGTTCAGCAGTCGCTTGAACGACCGGAGCACCTCCCAGCCCGGCTCGTGGCGCACGGCCGCCGCATCCAACCCGAAGCGCAACTCGCCGTCGGCGTTGGCCGCGATCAGCGACGGCCACGCGTCGACACCGTCGTAGGCGACGACCGGGTAATTGCCACGGTCGACAATCGCTGCGACGGTGTGGGTGGTGCCGAAGTCGATACCGACTCTCATTCCGCACAATTCTAGGGACCGGCAACGCAGTTCGACACCAGCAGGCCCCAGCGCGCCGCGGCTACCGCGTCAGGGTCGCCGCCCGGTGGGCGAGGACTCACTGCGATTCGGCTGAGGTCTGATGCCCGGCTGAGGGCAACTCGTGGTTTGGGCGGATGGATCGAATGCGATGGGTAGGCTCAGTGGGCCGGTCAGCGCGGTCAGCGGCGCCCACGGGGCCGCGCCGGTGCGGCGGGCGTTGGGCATGCGGCGGGTGATGACGGACAGAGCCTCGGCCAGCTCGAGACGGGCAAGATTTGCTCCCAGGCAGTAGTGGGTGCCGGCGCCGAACGTCTGAATCGCGGGGGCCGCCACCCGGCGGATGTCGAGCCGATCGGGATCGTCGTAGACGGCGGGATCCCGGTTGGCGGCCCCTGTGTTGACGACGACCAAGGTGCCCGCCGCGATGGTGAGACCCGCGAGATCGACGACTTCCACGGCAGTACGCAGGGTGATCAGCGTGATCGGCGAATGGCGGATGACTTCCTCGACAGCGTTGACCGCCAGTTCCGGATGCTGACCCAGCAGTGACCATTGACCGGGGTGGTCGCACAGCACGTGTACTGCTGCGCCCAGCTGGCGGCGGGTGGTGTCGTTGCCTCCCATCAGCAGGGCGGCGACGAGCATTCTGAGTTCGTCGGAGCTGAGGCGATCACCGCCGTCTTCGGCGCGGATCAGTTCGGAGATCAGGTCGTCGGTCAACGCGTGGCGCCGGTCGGCGAGCATGTCGTCGAGGTAGGCGTCCAGGGCATCCCAGGCGGTGAGGATGGCCGGCGCCTCGGCAACGGCGTCCCAGCTGAAGGCCTTGATGATGTCATCTGCCCAGCGGGAGAACAGATCCCAGTCCTCGGGCGGTGCACCGAGTAGCGCGCAGATGACCTGGATCGGGTATTGACGCGCGATGTCAGTGACAACGTCGCAGTGCCCGCGAGGGGTCTGCCGGTCAATCAGTCCGGTGATGATGTCGACGACCACGGTGCGCAGTCGCGCGGTCGCTTTAGGTGTGAAGGCTCCGGAAACCAATCGGCGTAGCCGCCGGTGTTCATCCCCGTCGAGGCTCAGAATGTTGGCCGTGACGCGGTCCCACAGGGGTCCGGAGGTGACGCCTTGCGCGGCAAGAAACATTCCTTGCGGCACCCGGAATCGGGGGTCGTGAAGCACGGTCCGCACCAGGTCATAAGTCAGCAACTCGGGCCCGTACGGACCGATCGCGATCGGGCTCTGCTCACGGGCCTGGCTGATGATTGCGTGGGCTTCGTCGGGATGTTGAGCGGCTGCGTAGTTGATCGTCGGCAGCCCGGCTTCGAAAACATTCGGGCTGCCTGAGCGACCATCCATTGTCTCGGTCATGATGCTCCTCTGCGGGCGGGTTGCGGACTCGGCTGACTCGACTGTGGCGTTTCTCCGGCGCCGGATCGTCGGGGACAACGCGTAATTGAGGTCGCCGGACGCCGGTGTGTTTTTTGCGGGTTTCTGCACGATCGGCCCGACAGACCGGCTGCTTCGAGGACGAACGGTCGCCCAGTACGGGATTTCACTGATGTTTGCCGCCGGCAGCCGCTAGATGCTGGCTAGCATGACGGAAACTGATCTGCGCGCGGACATCCCGCCGGTGGATTGGAGTGTGCTGGGCGTGGGCGAGCTGCCAACCGGGACGGTGACGCTGCTGCTTGCAGACGTCGAGGGCTCGACGCGGCTGTGGGAGACCCAACCCGAGGAGATGACGGCGGCCCTCGCGCGCCTTGACCGCACGCTGGTTGACCTGCTTTCCACCCACGGCGGAGTGCGGCCGGTCGAACAGGGGGAGGGTGACAGCTTCGTCGTCGCGTTCGCCCGCGCGAGTCAGGCGGTCGCGTGCGCCATGGAGTTGCAGCGGGCGCCGTTGGCCCCGATCCGGTTGCGTATCGGCGTGCATTCCGGCGAGGTGCAACTGCGCGATGAGGGTAACTACGTCGGAGCGACGATCAACCGCGCGGCGCGGCTGCGCGATCTGGCTCACGGTGGGCAAACGGTGGTGTCCGGCACCACCGAGGACTTGGTAGCCGACACCCTTCCCGCTGACGCGTGGCTGACCGACCTGGGCAGGTACGAATTGCGCGGCATCGCGCGTGCCGAGCGGGTGGCGCAGCTGTGCCAATCCGGTGTCCGCAACGACTTTCCGCCGCTTAGGACGTCGAAATCCGCTGCCGCCGAACATATGCCGGTGCAACTCACCAGCTTTGTCGGGCGCGACGTCGAGATGGGCGGCGTGCGGCGGACCCTCGCCGACGACCGGCTGGTGACCCTGACCGGCGCCGGCGGCGTGGGCAAAACGCGGCTCGCCATACAGGTTGCGGGCCAGGTGGCCGCCGATTTCGCGGATGGCGCTTGGTATGTCGACCTCGCGCCGATCACCGACCCCGATTTGGTGCCGGTCGCGACAGCGGGTGCTCTGGGTCTGGCGGATCAGCCGAGCCGCTCGACAACCGCCGCGCTGGTCCGGTTCGTGGGGGACCGACGGATGTTGGTGGTACTGGACAATTGCGAGCACCTCCTCGACGCGGTTGCCTCGCTGACAGCCGCCCTGTTGACCGCCTGCCCCGCCTTGACGTTCTTGGCGACCAGCCGCGAGCCGATAGACGTGCCCGGCGAGGTGACCTGGCGCGTGCCGTCCCTTTCGCTCGAGGACGATGCCGTGGCGCTGTTTCTGGACCGGGCGCGGCGAGCGCGATCCGACCTCCGGATCGCCGACGACGACGTCGAGACGGTCAAGGAGATCTGTCGTCGCCTCGACGGCATGCCGCTGGCCATCGAGTTGGCGGCGGCTCGGATGCGGGCGTTGTCGCTTGACGAGATCGTGGCCAGTCTTCATGACCGGTTCCGGTTATTGACCGGCGGCGGGCGCACTGCAGTGCGCCGACAGCAAACTTTGCGAGCGTCGGTGGACTGGTCGCACGCGCTGCTGATGGAATCCGAACGGGTGTTGTTCCGCAGGCTTGCGGCGTTCATGGGGGGCTTTGACCTCGCCGCCGCGAGGGCCGTCGCGGGAGGCACCGATATCGAACGCTTCCAGGTGCTCGATCAGCTCACGCTGCTCGTGGACAAATCTCTTGTGGTGGCCGACAACACCGGGGGCCGAACCCGGTATCGCCTGCTGGAAACCGTTCGCCAGTACGCTCTGGAGAAGCTCGACGAGTCGGGCGAGGCGGCCGAGGTGCGAGCCCGTCACCGCGATTACTACACCGCGATGGCGGCGGCGCTCGACGCGCCGGCCGCCACCGGACACCAACGCAGAGTCGAGCAAACAGAATCGGAGCTCGACAACCTGCGGGCGGCCTTCGCCTGGAGTCGGGAAAGCGGCGACATCGAATTGGCATTGCAGCTCGCGTCGTCGCTGCAGCCGCTGTGGCTGACACGCGGCCGCCTGCGCGAAGGAATGAGCTGGATCGATGAGGCGCTGGCGGACCTGGGCAGGATAGACCGCGAGGTCGCGCCGGCAGTGCTGGCGAGGGCGCTGGCCGACGCGGCGCTGTTCGACGGGTGGGTCGGTGTGCCGGAGCGCAGGGAGCAGGCCAACGAGGCGCTCGCGATCGCCCGCCAACTCGACGACCCATCCCTGTTGGTCCGTGCCCTTACCGCCTGCGTTGGTACGGGCGCCTTCAATCCCGAACAGGCGGCGACATACTTCGCCGAGGGCATTGAGTTGGCCCGCGATCTGGGCGACAAGTGGAGATTGAGCCAGCTGCTCGGCTTCCAGGCGTACGCGGCCGCCATGGCAGGAGGCGCTATCTCCGAGAGCGCGGCCGTCGAAGGGCGCGACCTCGCCGACTCGATCGGTGACCGAGTCGCCTCGGGTCAGTGCCGGCTTTGGGGTATCGCCGGCGGGCGGGCGATGCGCGGCGAACTCCAAGGCGCCGAGGACGAATTACGGGAACTACTCGCCGATGCCGAGGCGGCCGGCGATCTGTTGACCAAGTTCAACGCCCTGATGGCGCAAAGCTTCGTGCTGGGATGGCACGGCAACACTGCCGCGGCGCTCGCCGCCGCCGAAACGGCGGTCGAGTCCGCCGCCGAGCTCGGGGCAGCGATCGAGGGACTCGGCTATCTCGCGTTGGGTTGGACGCTCCTGGCCGCGGGAGATGTTGCGGCTGCCAGGGATACTCTCGCTGCGGCTTACGGCCGCATCCCGGACGCCGGCTGGTCTGCAACGAACTTGATGTGGAGAGCCGAAACGGAACTCGCGGCGAACGATCTCGTGGCGGCCCGGCTCTGGGCCGATCAAGCGGTGTCGGCAACTGCGGGATATCACCGAACGCTAGCGCTGAATACTCATGCCCGCGTGGTCCTTGCCGAAGGCCACCCGGAGAGCATCGAGGAGGCCGAAAGGGACGCGTACCAAGCACTGGCGCTTGCGGCCGATTGCGGGGCACGGCTGGGCGTGCCCGACGTTATCGAAAATCTTGCGGGGCTGGCCGCCCGAGCCGTGAGTTACCGGGAAGCGGCCCGACTCTTCGGTGCGGCAACAGCAATCCGGCAACGCACCGGCGAGGCCCGATACAAGATCCACCAAGCTGACTACGAAGCCTCAGTTGCTGCGCTTCGAGATGCCATGGGCCAGAGCGACTTCGATGCTGCCCACGCCGAGGGCGCCGCGCTGTCGACGGGGGAGGCGATCGCTTACGCACGGCGCGGTCGCGGTGAACGTAAGCGCCCGTCCTCCGGCTGGGCTTCGCTCACACCCACAGAACGCGACGTCATACGCCTCGTCAGCGAAGGGCTGAGCAACAAAGACATCGCCGCAAGGCTTTTCGTCTCGCCACGCACCATCGAAACCCATCTCACACACGTCTACACCAAGCTCGACTTGTCTTCGCGAGTGCAACTCGCGCAGGAAGCCACCCGACGTGGACCGTGAACTGGTGCCCGGCGAACGAGAATCACAGAACTCTGAGATGCCGAGGGTCGGGTGATCGGTTTCGGGCCCCCACCACCCCGCAGCGCCGTGAGTGGGGAGCGCCGCGGAATAGTCCGTGGCCAGCCAGTACGCAAGTGTTTTCGGGGACGTAAGTTGGCGACCTAAGACCCTAGTGAGGCGGCGCGCGCGTTACGCAAGCTGAACCGGCCGGCATCGCGCAAAGTAGAGGAAGCCGCCGATGGTTTCAGTTGAGTTGGCGAGGGTCACCCAGCCGCTGCGAGCGGTCGGCGAGTTCTTCGCGATGTCACTGGACACGCTGGTAGCGATGTTCAAGCTGCCATTTCCGTGGCGCGAATTCCTGCTGCAGAGCTGGTTCGTCGCACGAGTCTCGCTGATTCCGACGCTGCTGCTGACCATTCCGTTCACGGTGCTGGTCGTATTCACCCTCAACATCCTGCTGGTGGATTTCGGCGCCGCCGACTTCTCCGGCACCGGGGCGGCCACCGCGTCGGTGACCCAGATCGGGCCGGTGGTGACGGTTCTCGTCGTCGCCGGTACCGGAGCCACCGCAATGTGTGCCGACCTCGGTTCCCGCGCGATCCACGATGAGCTCAACGCGTTGCGGGTGATGGGCGTCGATCCCATTCGCCGGCTGGCGGCGCCCCGGGTGTTGGCCGCCACCGTCGTAGCCGTGTCCCTGGTGTCGCTGGTGACCCTGGTGGGGCTGGCCGGCTCCTTCGTCTTCTCGGTGTTCGTTCAGCACGTCACCCCGGGCGCCTTCGCCGCGGGCCTGACGCTGATCACCCACCTGCCCGATCTGATCCTCGGACTGGTCAAGGGAGCGCTGTTCGGGATGGCGGCGGCGCTGATCGCCTGTTACAAGGGCATTTCCGTGAGCAAAGGGCCGCAAGGTGTGGGCAACGCCGTCAACGAGACGGTCGTCTACTCCTTCATCGCCCTGTTCCTGATCAACATCGTCGCCACGGCGGTCTTCTACACGGGGCCGCAATGAGTTTGGTGGCGAGCTGGAATCACGTTGGCGCCCAGGTGGCTTTCTACGCCCGGACGTTCACCGAGATGCGCACGGCCTTTCGGCGGTACGGCAGAGAGATGGTACGACTCGTCGCCCAGATGAGCATGGGAACCGGTGCGCTGGCAGTGATCGGCGGGACGGTGGTCATCGTCGGCTTCCTGACCCTGTCGACCGGAGCCGTCATCGCCGTGCAGGGCTACAACCAGCTCTCGGGCATCGGTGTGGAGGCGATGACCGGCTTCATCTCGGCCTACGTCAACGTCCGGATCATCGCACCGGCCGTGGCCGGCGTGGGTCTGGCCGCCACCATCGGAGCCGGTTCCACCGCGCAACTGGGCGCGATGAGCATCGCCGATGAAATCGACGCGCTGGAGGTGATGGCTGTCCGGTCGGTGGCCTACCTGGTCTCTACCCGGGTGGTGGCCGGAGTCGTCGTGGTGATCCCGCTGTATTGCGTGGCCGTGGTGTGCGCCTTCCAGGCCGCACGATTCGGCACCACCAGGCTGTACGGGCAGTCCACCGGGGTGTACGACCACTACTTCCACACCTTCCTCAACTCGATCGACCTGCTCTGGTCGTTCGTCACGGTGATCGTCGCGGCGATCGCAATCATGTTGGTGCACACCTATTACGGCTACACGGCCCGCGGTGGGCCCGCCGGAGTGGGGGAGGCGGTCGGCCACTCGGTACGCACCTCCCTGATCGTGTTGACCCTTGTGGTGCTGGCGATCTCGCTGTCCGTCCACGGCCAGTCCGGTCATTTCAACTTGTCGGGCTAGCGGGCAGATCGGGGTAGCCATGCAGGAATCACGCCCGGGGGGAATGCATCCCGCGTGGTGGACCCTGATACTGCTCGTGTCGACCGTCGGCGTCGTCGTGGCGACCTCGGCGCTGTTCAGCGGGTCGTTCAAATCGTATGTTCCGGTGACCTTGATCTCGGACCGGGCGGGTCTGGTGATGGATCGCGGCGGCAAGGTCAAGATGCGTGGCGTGCAGGTGGGCCGGGTTGGCGCCATCAGCACCGGCAAAGACGAGGTACGCATCAGGCTGGACATGTACCCGGGGGAGATCAGATACATCCCGGCGAACGTGCGGGCCCGCATCCGGGCGACCACGCTGTTCAGCGCGAAATACGTTGACCTGGTGTACCCCAGCGATCCGGATCGCCGACGGCTGGCCGCCGGCGCGGCGATCAAAGTCGACAGTGTCGGCACCGAGGTCAACACGATGTTCGCCAACCTGGTCAAGGTACTGAGTCAGATCGACCCGGCCAAGCTGAACGGTGTGCTCTCGGCGCTGGCCGACTCTCTGCGCGGTCACGGCGCAGCCATCGGCCAGGGCATCACCGACGCCAATGAGGTGCTACTGGCGGTCAACCCGCGAGCGGAGACCATCCGCGCCGACACCCGCGCGGCCGCAACGGTCGCCGACACGTACAGCGCTGCCGCACAAGACATTCTGCGGGCACTGGACGGCGCCAGTGTCACGGGCTCGACCATCTCGGACGCACCCGACTTGGATGCGTTGCTGGCCAACGTCATCGGGTTGTCGCGCAGCGGTACCCAAGTTCTGGGAGCGAACCGGGACAACCTGATTCGAGCCGCGAACCTGCTGGAGCCCACCACGAGCCTGCTGATGAAATACAACCCCGGGCTGACGTGCATGCTGGTCGGCGCCAAGCTCGCCCTGGATACCGGCTACCTGGAGGCAACCGGAGGCGCGAACGGGTACTCCCTGGTCATCGACAGCACTCCACTGTTCGGCGCCGATCAATACCGATATCCCCAGAACCTGCCGATCGTCGGGGCCAAGGGCGGCCCCGGCGGAAAGCCGGGTTGCGGCTCCCTGCCCGACGTCGCCGCCAATTGGCCGCTGCGGCAACTCATCACGGACACCGGCTGGGGAACGGGCCTCGACATCCGGCCCAATCCCGGCATCGCGTTCCCGGCGTACGCCGATTACCTCCCCATCACCCGGGGGGTGCCCGAGCCGCCCAGCATCCGCTACCCGGGCGGGCCGGCGCCCGGACCCATCCCGTATCCCGGGGCGCCGCCCTACGGCGCCGCGCAATACGCCCCGGACGGGACTCCGCTCTACCCGGGTCTGCCGCCGGCGCCCCCGCCCGGTGCGCCGCGTGAACCCGGCCCGGCGCCACCGGGATCCGAGCCGTTCGTGCCACCGGCGCCCGCCCAGGTGCAGCCCACCCCGAGCGGGCACTAGGACATAGGAGCAGCCCACGTGAGAATGACTGTGCTAGACGCGATCTGGCGGCTCGCCATCTTCATGGCCGTGTGCGTGCTGGGCCTGGTCGCCATGCTGGCCATCTTCGCCGACCTGCGGTTCGGTAAAGAGAAGCAATACCGGGCAACGTTCAGCAATGTCTCGGGGCTGGAGGCGGACAACTTCGTGCGCATCGCCGGAGTCGAAGTCGGCCAGGTCAAAAAGATCTCGATCCAGGACGACGGCACCGCCCTGGTCGACTTCAGCACTGACGATTCCGTGGTACTGACCGAGAGCACCCGGGCGGTCATCCGGTACCAGAATCTGATCGGCGGTCGGTATCTCGCTCTCGAGGAAGGGGGCGGCGGCACAAGGCAACTCGCACCCGGCGGGACGATCCCGCTGACCCGGACCGCTCCCGCCCTGGATCTGGACGCCCTGATCGGCGGCTTCCGGCCGCTGTTCCACGCGCTGGATCCCAACCAGGTCAACGTGCTGTCCAGCGAGCTGATCAAGGCATTCCAGGGTGAGGGCGCCACCATCAGCTCAGTCCTGGTGCGCACCGCGGCGCTGACGAACACGCTCGCGGATCGGGGCCGGCTGATCGGGCAGGTCATCGCCAACTTGGACACCGTGCTCGGATCGCTCGGCGACCAGAGCACCCAGTTCGCCAAAGCCGTTGACGCCCTGGCGCAATTGCTGGCCACGCTGGCTGACCACAAACAGGACCTCAGCACGTCACTGGCCTACACCAACGCGGCCGCCGGCTCCATCACCGATCTGCTGGCACGGGGACGGCAGCCGCTGGGGAAGACCTTGCACGAGTCGGACCGGATCGCGGGTCTCGTCCTGGCCGATCACGACTACTTCGACGATCTGCTCAACACGCTGCCCGATGCCTATCAGATGCTCAATCGGCAGGGCCTACACGGCGACTTCTTCAGCTTCTACCTGTGTGACCTGATCTTGAAGGTGAACGGCAAAGGAGGGCAACCGGTTTACGTCAAGGTGATCGGTCAGCCGTCGGGGAGGTGCACGCCGCGATGAAGTATTTCTCGGAGCGCAATCCGCTTATCGTCGGCGCGGTCGGGGTGGTGGTCGTCGCCGCGGCGGTCGTGACCGCCCTGACGTACAGCAAGCTGCCGTTCTTCAAGTCCAATAAAGAGTATTCGGCCTACTTCGCCGAAGCGGGCGGGCTGCTGATCGGGACCGCGGTGCAGGTCTCGGGATACAAGGCGGGCAAGGTCGACAGCATTGCCCTGGACGGGCCGCGGGTGCTGGTCACCTTCGAGGTCGACAAACACATCCGGCTCGGCGAACGCAGCGAGGCATCCATCAAGACCAAAAGCCTGCTTGGCGCCAAGATCCTGGAGGTCACCCCCCGGGGCGACGGCAGGCTGCGCGGCCCGATTCCGCTCGAGCGCACCACATCGCCCTACCAGCTACCCGACGCACTCGGGGATCTCGCGGCGACCATCAGCGGACTGGACACGAACCGGCTCTCCGAATCACTCGGCGTGCTGGCGGACACCTTCTCCGGCACCGCGCCCGATCTCAAGGTCGCGCTGAGTGGGGTAGCCCGGTTCTCCGCGGTACTGGCCGACCGGGACGCGCAACTGCGAAACCTGTTGTCGAACGCGAACAAAGCGACGACGGTGCTTGCCGAGCGCAGCGACCAGATCGTGCGCCTGGTCGCTGACACTAACGCGGTCCTGGCCCAATTGCGCAGCCAGAGCCGTGCGCTGGACGAGCTATCCGGCAACATCGAGGCGGCGAGCCGTCAACTCAAAGGCTTCATCGCCGAAAACCGGCAGACCCTCAGGCCGACGCTGGACAGGCTCAATGCGGCGCTGGCGATCGTCGACAACCGCAAAGAACGGATTGCGCTGGCCATCAAGAAGTTCAACGATTATGCGCTGTCGCTGGGCGAGTCCATGTCCACCGGACCATGGTTCAACTTCTACATCGCGAACCTGATCCCGGGCCAGTTCATTCAGCCCTTCGTCGACGCCGCGTTCTCCGACCTCGGTCTGGACCCCAATGTGCTGCTGCCTTCACAACTCACCGACCCGGAGGTCGGGCAGCCCGGCACCCCGGCACTGCCGATGCCGTACCCGCGCACCGGCCAGGGCGGTGAGCCGCGGCTGACCCTTCCCGACGCGATCACCGGCAATCCTGGCGATCCCCGCTATCCCTACCGGGAACCGCCACCCGCACCGCCGCCCGGCGGACCGCCACCGGGGCCGCCGGCCTTGGCGCCCGGCCAGACCGCCCCGCCGCCGGTACCCACCCACCCGCCGGTGTTCGTGCCTGCTCCGGGGGAACAACGATGAACAGCAACATTATTCGCATCAAGTCGGGTATTCGCGTCGGGTCTGGTATTCGAATCGGACCGCTCATTCGAATCGGACCGTTTATTCGAATCGGACCGTTTATTCGAATCGGACTGGGTGCCTTGCTGGTGCTGACCCTCATCGGTGGAGTCGCGGCGGCCTGGCACGGGCTGGCGACGCCCGGCAAAACGAGAGTCGTCGCCTATTTTCAGAACAGCAACGGGATCTTCGCCGGTGACGAGGTGCGCATCCTGGGTGTGGCCGTCGGCAAGATCGACACCATCGAGCCGCAGCCGCAACGCGTCAAGATCACCTTCTTCTACGACTCGAAGTACCAGGTGCCCGCCGACGCGAAAGCGGTGATCCTGTCGCCGTCACTCGTCACGTCGCGTGCCATCCAGCTGACACCGGCCTACACGGGCGGACCGCAATTGCATACCAATGCGGTGATCCCGCTGGAGCGCACCGCCGTTCCCGTGGAGTGGGACGACTTGCGCTCGGATCTGGAAAGACTCGCGCAGCTGCTGCAGCCGACCCGTCCGGGCAATGTCAGCGCACTGGGGGCGGTGGTCAACACCGCCGCCAGTAACCTGCGGGGTCAGGGCGCGAGCATCCGCGATACCCTCGTCAAACTCTCCCAAGCGGTTTCAGCGATCGCGGACCACAGCAACGACCTCTTCAGCACGGTGCGCAATTTGTCGATCCTGGTTTCGGCGCTGCAGAGCAGCGCGGACCTGATGACACAACTCAACCAGAATCTCGCCGCGGTGACCGGACTGCTGGCCAACGACCCGAACGAGGTGGGCAACGCCGTAGCGGCCGTCGCCGAGGTGGCCCGCGACGTCACCGGGTTCGTGGCCGAGAATCGAGAAGCGCTGGGTACCTCGGCGGACAAGCTGGCGTCGGTTTCCCAGGTGCTCAACGGCAGTCTGGGCGATATCAAGCAGGCGCTGCACATCGCGCCGACCGAACTGCAGAACTTCATGAACATCTACCAGCCGGCGCAGGGCACGCTCAGCGGTGCGCCGGCGTTCAACAACTTCGCGAACCCCATCGCGTTTCTCTGCGGGGCCATACAGGCGGCGTCGAGGCTGGGCTATCAACAGTCGGCGAAGTTGTGTGTTCAGTATCTGGCGCCGATCATCAAGAACCGGCAGTACAACTTCCCGCCGCTGGGGGAGAACACGGTGGTCGGCGCCACCGCGCGCCCCAATGAGGTGACCTACAGCGAGGATTGGCTGCGGCCGGACTACGTACCGCCACAGCCGATTACGCCCTTGGGTGTTGGCCTTGCGCCGTTGCCGGCCGAAATTCACGCCACCGACCCCGCCGACGGACTACCGGGACTGCTGCTACCGGAAGGCGCTAGCCGATGATTCGCCGTGGGACCGCAGCTCTGTTGCTGGCTCTAGTCATGCTGGGTCTGGGCGGTTGTGGATGGCGCGGCCTCAATTCATTACCGCTGCCGGGCAGTACCGGGAACGGCCCCGGCTCCTTCACGATCCACGTCCAACTGCCCGACGTGGGCACCCTCGAGCAGAACTCCCGTGTCCAGGTGGGCGACGTGACGGTTGGCAACGTCACCAGGATCGAACGGCAGGCGTGGCATGCACTGCTGACCATCAGGCTCAACGGTGACGTCGACCTGCCGGCCAATGCAACCGCGACGATCGGGCAGACCAGCCTGCTCGGCTCGTTGCATATCGAACTGGCCCCGCCGGCCGACGTCCCACCGCAGGGCAAGCTCAGGGAGGGATCGCTGATCGCCCTGGCGTCGGCCGGCAGTTACCCGTCGACGGAGCAGACCCTGGCGGCTATCTCGTTGCTGCTCAACGGCGGTGGTATCGGACAGATTCAGGACATCACCGAGTCGTTGAGCACGGCTCTGTCCGGGCGTGCCGACGACCTGCGCAGCCTGATCGAGCAGCTGGACCGGTTCACCGGTTCCGTGAACGATCAGACCGGCGACATCCTGTCCGCGACCGAACGCCTTAACAATCTGGTCGGCCAGCTCGCCGACCAGCGGCCCGTGCTCGACCGCGCGCTCGCGACGGTGCCGAATGCGCTTGCGGCTCTTCGGCAAGAGCGCCAACAACTGGTCGATGCCCTGGATCAGATCGGCAAGATCAGCGCCCTGGCGGCCGACTCCGTCAACCAGACCAAAGACGCTCTGGTCAAAGAGCTGAAGGAGCTGGGGCCGGTGCTGGAATCACTAGCCAACGCCGGCCCGGCTCTGACGCGCTCCCTGGGTCTGCTGCCCACCTACCCGTTCCCTAAGGACACGATCAGCAAGTGGGCCCGCGGCGACTACGCGAACCTGACCGCGATCATCGACCTGACCTTGAGCCGGCTGGACGCCTCCTTCCTCACCGGCACCCGCTTCGAGGGCAATCTGACCGAACTCGAATTGCAGTGGGGCCGAACGATCGGCCAGATGCCCAGTCCCGCCACCGCGGGCAATCCCCTTGTTGCTCCCTACCATTGGGACCAGGGGCCCTGACATGCCACCCTTGACGAGACGAATCCTGATCCAGCTGGCGATCTTCGGGATCGTCGCGGTGGTGGGTGGCACCGTGATGGCCCTGGGTTATATGCAGCTACCGGCCATGTTCGGGGTGGGACGCTACCAAGTCACCGTGCAGTTGCCCCAGGCCGCCGGCCTCTACGTCAGCGGGAACGTCACCTATCGCGGCACCGAGGTCGGCCGGGTCGAGAGCGTGCGCCTCACCGACACCGGTGTCGCGGCCGTGCTTTCGCTCAAATCGGGCGTCGACATCCCCTCCGATCTCGATGCTCAGGTGCACAGCCAATCGGCAGTCGGTGAGCAGTACGTGGCGTTGTTGCCGCGCCGGGATTCCCGCCCGCTGCGCAACGGCGACGTGATCACCAGAGACCGCGTGTCGGTGCCACCGGACCTGGATACCCTGCTGGACTCGGTCAACCGGGGTATGGAAGCGATCCCGCGCGACAGCCTGAAAACCGTTGTGGACGAGTCCTTCACCGCCGTGGGTGGCCTGGGGCCGGAACTGTCCCGATTGGTGACGGGTACCAGCACGCTGTCCAGCGACGCCCGCAAGAACCTGGGCCCGCTGCTCACCCTCATCGACCAATCCAAGCCGGTGCTCGACAGCCAGGCGGCGTCCCCGGACGCGGTAACGCAGTGGGCCGCTCACCTCGCCGACATCAGCTCGGGGCTGCAACGAAACGACGGCGCCCTGCGGGACGTGCTGCGCGACGCGGGCCCGGCGGCCGCCGAGGCGCGCCGGCTGTTGGACCGGCTGAACCCGACGCTGCCGATCCTGCTGTCCAACCTGATCGGCGTCGGCCAGGTCGCGCTGACCTACCACGCCGGGATCGAACAGCTGCTGGTGCTGCTTCCCCAGGCGGTAGCGACCATTCAAGCCATCGGCGTCCCCAACCGAAACACCAAACAGGCCTACCGGGGAGCCTTCCTGAGTTTCAATCTGCGGCTCAACCTGCCGCCGCCGTGCACCACGGGGTACCTGCCGGCCCAGCAGCAGCGGGTGCCGTCCTGGGAGGACCACCCGGACCGACCGCCGGGCGACCTGTACTGCCGGGTGCCCCAGGACTCGCCGAATAACGTTCGCGGCGTTCGCAATACACCGTGCGTCGAACAGCCGGGCAAACGGGCTCCCACGGTCGCGATGTGCGAGAGCGACCAGAGTTACATACCGCTCAACGACGGCTACAACTGGAAAGGTGACCCGAACGCGACGCTGTCGGGCCAACCAGTCCCGCAGCTGTCGCCGCTTCCCGTTCCGCAGCTGTCGCCGCTTCCTGTTCCGCAGCTGTCGCCGCTTCCAGTCCCGGCTGCCGAATACGATCCGGCTACCGGCAGTTACGTCGGCCCCGACGGACGCGTCTACACCCAGTCCGACCTTGCTCCCGCCGGCCCACGTACCTGGCAGTCGATGCTGCTGCCGCCCGGAAGCTGAGTGATCAGTCAGGTTGCGCGGTGGACATCGCATTCCACCGGCGTTGCACATCGCGCTCGGCGCCGGTGGGAATCAGACCCGACGGGGCGAACCGCTTGGAGTTCACCGGGTGATCTTCGGTCAGCGGCCGGCCGGAGCCGCGAATTGCCTTGAACGAAGCCACAACTCCTGCGGCGACCACGACGACGACCACCGTGGCGAAGACGACCGACAGCGTTCCTTGCACGAAGGCGTTGCGGACCACGTCGTCGAGTTGACGCGCGTTGACGGCCGAACCGAAGGACGTTTTGCCGGCGTCGCGGGCCGCCGAGTACTGAAAATACTGCGTCCAGTAACCGAGCTTGGGGTCTCCGGAGAAGATCTTCTGCCATGACGCGGTGAGGGTAACGGACAGATCCCACAACAGCGGGACACCGGGGATCCAGGCCCATTTCAGGTGGCCCTTCTTGATGACGATCACCGTGATGATGGTCAGCGAGATGCCCGCAAGCAGTTGGTTGGCGATTCCGAACAACGGATACAGCGAGTTGATGCCGCCCAGCGGATCGGTCACCCCGAGCAGCAGCGTGCTGCCCCAGGCGGCCACGACCGCCAGACTCGACAGCCAGGCGCCCGGCCGCCAGCTGGGATTACGGAACTTGCGCATCGGGGCGCCCAAGTTACCGAGCGCGTCGGACACCATGAAACGCGCGACCCTGGTGCCGGCGTCGACGGTGGTCAGGATGAACAGCGCCTCGAACATGATCGCGAAGTGGTACCAGAACGCTTTGAGGCCGGCGCCCCCGAACACCCGGTGCAAAATCTCCGACATACCGAACGCCAGCGTCGGGGCGCCACCGGTGCGCGAGACGATCGTCTTCTCGCCGACGTCGGCAGCGGCCTGGCGGACCTGGTCCGCGGTCACCGGCGGTCCCGCCAGGCCCAGTCCGTTGACATACCGCGCTGCGGCGGCCGCGGTGTCGTGAGTCTGCGGCGACGGTGCGTTGATCGCAAAGTACAAGTGCTGGTCGAGGATTGACGCGGTGAGCAGGGCGATGACGGCGACGAACGACTCGGTGAGCATGCCTCCGTAGCCGACCAGCCGCATCTGCCCTTCCTTCTCCAGCAACTTCGGCGTCGTGCCGGAGCAGACCAGCGCGTGGAAACCCGACAGGGCGCCGCACGCGATGGTGATGAACAGAAACGGGAACAATGAGCCGGCGAACACCGGGCCGTCGCCGCTGATGGCGAACCGCGACACCGCGGGCGCTTCCAGGGCCGGCCGCGCGACACACACGCCTATCGCAAGCAGCGCGATCGTGCCGACTTTCATGAACGTTGAGAGATAGTCGCGCGGCGCCAGCAGAAGCCACACCGGCAGCACCGAGGCTGCGAGCCCGTAGATGATGAGAAGCCAGGCCAGGGTGACCGGCGAGAGCGTGAACCAGCTTGCGCCCCAAGATGTTCGGGCGACCCAGTCGCCGGAGATCACCGCAAGCAGGAGCAGTGCCACCCCGATCGCCGACACCTCCGAGATTTTCCCGGGGCGCCAGAACCGCAGGTAGCAACCCATGAAGAGGGCGATCGGGATGGTCATGGCGATCGAGAAGACACCCCACGGACTTTGCGCGAGCGCACGAACGACGACCAGCGCGAGCACGGCGATGATGATCGTGATGATTACCGGGATGCCCAGCAGGGCTGCCGTTCCGGCGGCGCCGCCGAGCTCGTCGCGAACCATCTGACCCAGCGAACGGCCACGTCTGCGGGTGGAGATCCACAAGGTCAGGTAGTCCTGCACGCAACCGCCGAGTACCGCGCCCACCACAATCCAGATGCTGCTGGGCAGGTAACCCATCTGGGTGGCCAGCACCGGCCCGACGAGCGGGCCCGCGCCGGCGATCGCGGCGAAGTGGTGACCGAACACCACTCGGCGATCGGTGGGCACGTAGTCGGTGCCGTCCTCCAGGATTTCGGC
The DNA here is from genome assembly GCF_030755175.1 of Mycobacterium sp. TY814. Classification (NCBI taxonomy): domain Bacteria; kingdom Bacillati; phylum Actinomycetota; class Actinomycetes; order Mycobacteriales; family Mycobacteriaceae; genus Mycobacterium; species Mycobacterium sp. TY814. Next base: position 1,143,029 of record NZ_JAUFRY010000001.1, on the reverse strand, counting down.
TGGGGTGGCGAGGTCGTCGCGGGGCTGCACGATCGTCGCTTCGATGAACCGTGCGTAGAAACGGAAGGCGATCACGTAAGTGCAGACCGCGGCGACCACCACCCACACGGCGTTGACCGTCTCGCCGCGAACGAACGCGATGATCGCCCAGGCGGCGGCACCGGTCGCCGCGATCACACCGAAGAGGATCTTGTGCCTGAGCGTGATCGGGGAGCGGTCGATGATGGCGACGGGTGGCAGGTCGGGCTCGGTGCGGATGTAGCTGACGTCGCTGTCCACCCGGGCTCCCTTCCAGCGGCCGATAGCGGCGGCCGATAGCGAGTGTGAATCTACCGATGCCGCCGCGGGTGTGTCGCGTCGTGCGATGGACAGTCGGCGCGGGCCCGGCGCGGGGGTCAGTACATGGCGCGCACGGCGTCGATGGTGTCGGCCTCGGCGGGGCTCTTGTCGTCGCGGTAGCGCACCACCCGCGCGAACCGCAGCGCCACGCCGCCGGGGTAGCGGCTCGAGCCCTGGACCCCGTCCAGGGCGATCTCCACCACCTGTTCGGGCCGGACCCGCACAACGTAGCCGTCGGTGCCGTCGGTCGCGAGCTCGGTGAACCGCTGGGTCTGCCACTCCAGCATGGAGTCGGTCATGCCCTTGAAGGTTTTACCCACCATCACGAACCGGCCGGACTCCGGATCGCGTGCGCCGAGATGGATGTTGGACAGCTTGCCGCGGCGGCGTCCCGAACCCCACTCCACGGCCAGCACCACCAAATCCAGGGTGTGCACCGGCTTGATCTTCAACCAGCCCGCCCCGCGCCGGCCGGCCTGATACGGCGCGTCCGGCGCCTTGGCCATCACGCCCTCGTGACCCGCGGCGAGCGTCGCGTCCAGAAAGCCGGCCGCGGCGTTCGCGTCGGAGGTGACCAGCCGATCCACCCGATGCTGCGTCGGCACCAGCTCGTCCAGGGCGGCGAGCCGCTCGCTGGTCGGCGCGTCGAGCAGATCGGCGCCGTCCCGGTGCAGGATGTCGAAGAAGAACACCGACAGCGGCTGCTTGTCGCGCGCGGCGGCGACGTCCACCGATCGGCCGAAGCGGGACGCGGTGACCTGGAAGCGGTGCGGACGGTTGTCGGGACGCAGCGCGATCGCCTCGCCATCGGCGATCAGGTCCGTCACGGGCAGGGCCAGCGTGGCCTCTACCACCTCGGGCAGCCGTGCGGTGACGTCGTCGAGGCTGCGGGTGTAGACGGTGACGTCGTCGCCGCGGCGGTGGATCTGCACTCGCGCGCCGTCCAGCTTCGCTTCGAAAATCGTTGTGCCGTCGTGGCGTTCAAGCGCACCTGCGACATCGGTCGCGGTCTGCGCCAGCATCGGCCCGACCGGCCGTCCGACCTGCAGCGTGAAAGCGTCCAGCGATCCGCCGGTCAGCGCCGCCGCCGCAACGGCCGGCAGTTCCCCGCCCAGCATCGCCGCTCGTTGCACCACGGCGGCAGGAAGCCCGGCGGCCTTGGCCACCGCGTCGGTCATGATGCCGATCAGCGCGCCCTGACGCAGCTCGCCGCCGAGTAGGCGGACCAGGAAGGTCTGTTCGGTCTCGGTCGCGGCGGCGAACAGGCCGCTGAGCAGGGCGGCGCGGCGCGCCTGGGACCCTTTGCCTGCGACGGCGCCGATCTCGGTGAAGGTTGCGTCCACCCGGCCCACGGTCAGCGTGGGATCCGGCGCGGGCGGAGGCAGCGATCGCAGCGCGGCCCAGCCGACGCCGATCTGGCGTTGCCGAAGCTCGCCGGAAAGCCAGGACACGACGGTCGCGACCAGCTCAGGATCGGCCGCGGCGCCGCGCAGCAGCTCTGCGATGCGGGCGACCTTGCTCAGGCGCGACGAGGTCGCGCCCACGTTAAGCGAAGTGCTTGCTACGTCGAGAAGGAGCACGGTTTCGAGCTTGGCACGGCTCGGTGACACGGTGCCGCACCGGACGCGCTACCGTGACGGGTTAACGTTACAAATTCCAGTCAAAGTGACAACCCAGATATTGGAGGTTCGGGTGGAGATCAGCGGCAAGAAGGTCGTCGTCATCGGCGGCGCCTCGGGGATGGGACGGGCCAGCGCCGAACTCCTGCACCAGCGTGGCGCCCGGGTCGCGGTGCTCGATCGCGAGGGTTCGGACGGCAAGGCCGTCGCGGACGGTCTGGACGGCAAGTTCTATCCGGTCGACGTCACCGACTTCGCCGGCACCGAGCAGGCGCTGCAGGCGGCGGTCGACGACCTCGGCGGCCTGCACGTCACGGTGACCACCGCGGGCGGCGGCATCGCCAAGCGGACCATGACCAAGTCCGGCCCGCACGACCTCGAGTCCTTCCAGTCCGTCATTGACCTGAACCTGATCGCGACGTTCAACATCAGCCGACTGGCCGCCGCGCACATGGCCAAGAACGACCCGGAGGACGAAGAGCGCGGTGTCATCATCAACACCGCCTCCATCGCTGCCTTCGAGGGCCAGATCGGACAGGTCGCGTACACCGCCGCCAAGGCCGGCATCGCGGGCATGTGCCTGACCATGGCGCGCGACCTTGGCTCGCTGGGGATCCGGGTGCTGGCGATCGCGCCGAGCCTGTTCGCCACGGGACTGACCCAGGGCATCCCCGACGAATTCGCCGCGGCCCTGACGAAGGACGCGGCGTTCCCCAAGCGCCTCGGCCGGCCCGAGGAGTACGCCAAGCTGGTCGCCGCCATCGTGGACAACCCGATGCTCAACGGCCAGTGCCTGCGGCTCGACGCGGGGCAGCGGTTCGCGCCGAAGTAGCACCCCGGCCGGGGCCGGCCCTCGCGGCGCATTGAGTACACTCTTTACGGAATCAGCAGCGCCGCGAGGAGGGCCCGCATGGGTATCGCACTGACCGACGACCATCGCGAACTCGCCGAGGTGGCGCGCGGGTTCTTGACCTCGCAGAAGGCTCGCGCGGCGGCGCGGTCGCTGCTGGACGCGCCGGAGGAGGCGCGGCCCGCGTTCTGGCAGGGCATCGTCGAATTGGGCTGGCTCGGCCTGCACATCGGCGAAGAGCACGGCGGATCCGGTTACGGGCTGCCCGAATTGGTGGTGGTGATCGAAGAGCTCGGCCGTGCGGTGGCGCCAGGTCCGTTCGTACCGACGGTGATCGCCTCGGCGGTGATCGCCCGGGACGGCACCGCCGACCAGCAGGCGCGGCTGTTGCCGGGTCTGATCGACGGAACCGTCACCGCAGGCGTGGGACTGGTTGGCGGCGTGCGGGTTTCCGACGGTGCCGCCAACGGCGATGCCGGGGTGGTGCTCGGTGCCGGACTGGCCGATGTGCTGTTGCTCGCGGCGGGTGAGGATGTGCTGGTGCTGGACCGCGGCAGGTCCGGCATCTCCGTGGAGGTGCCGGAGAACCTCGATCCGACACGGCGCTCCGGACGCGTTCGCCTGGAGAACGTGACAGTGACCGACGACGACATCCTGCCCGGTGCGGCGGCGTCGGCACTGGCCCGGGCGCGGACGCTGCTGGCCGCCGAAGCGGTCGGCGGTGCGACCGACTGTGTCGAGTCGGCGGTGGAATATGCCAAGGTGCGCAAGCAGTTCGGTCGCACCATCGCGACTTTCCAAGCGGTGAAGCATCATTGCGCGAATATGCTGGTGGCTGCCGAATCCGCGCTGGCCGCCGTGTGGGACGCTGCCCGGGCCGCCTCGGAGGATGAGGAACAGTTCCGGCTGGTGTCGGCCGTGGCCGCCACGCTGGCGTTCCCGGCCTACGCGCGAAATGCCGAGCTCAACATCCAGGTGCACGGCGGCATCGGGTTCACCTGGGAGCACGACGCACACCTGCACCTGCGGCGCGCCCTGGTGACGTCGGCGCTGCTCGGCGGGGACGCCCCGGCCCGCGACGTCTTCGACCTCACCGCGGCCGGCACGGTGCGGGAGAACAGTCTGGACCTGCCGCCGGAGGCCGAGGAGCTGCGCACCCAGATCCGCGCCGACGCCGCCGAAATCGCCGCCCTGGAGAAGACGGCGCAGCGTGACAAATTGATCGAGACCGGCTACGTGATGCCGCACTGGCCCAAGCCGTGGGGCCGTGCCGCCGACGCCGTGGAGCAGCTCGTCATCGAAGAGGAGTTCCGCGCAGCCGGTATCAAGCGGCCCGACTACGGAATCACCGGCTGGGTCATCCTCACCTTGATCCAGCACGGAACCGATTGGCAGATCGAAAGATTCGTAGAGAAGGCGCTGCGCAAAGACGAGATCTGGTGCCAGCTGTTCTCCGAGCCGGAGGCCGGCTCGGACGCGGCGTCGGTCAAGACCCGCGCCACCCGGGTCGAGGGCGGATGGAAGATCAACGGGCAGAAGGTGTGGACCAGCGGGGCGCAGTACTGCGCGCGCGGTCTGGCCACCGTGCGCACCGACCCGGAGGCGCCCAAGCACGCCGGCATCACCACCGTCATCGTGGACATGAAGGCCCCGGAGGTCGAAGTGCGTCCGCTGCGGCAGATCACCGGCGGCGCCGAGTTCAACGAGGTGTTCTTCAACGACCTGTTCGTGCCCGACGAGGACGTGGTCGGGGCGCCCAACTCCGGGTGGACGGTGGCGCGGGCCACGCTCGGCAATGAGCGGGTCAGCATCGGCGGCAGTGGCTCGTTTTACGAGGGATTGGCCGGCGAACTGGTGAAGCAGGCGCAACGGCGTTCAGATCACTTGGCGGGCGCGGTGATTCGGGTGGGGACCTATCTCGCGGAGGAGAATGCGCTGCGGCTGCTGAACCTGCGCCGTGCCGCCCGCAGCGTCGAGGGTGCGGGCCCGGGGCCGGAAGGCAATGTCACCAAGCTGAAGCTGGCCGACCACATGATCGAGGGTGCCGCGATCTCGACGGCACTCGCCGGACCGGAGACCGCGCTGCTGGACGGGCCGGCCGCGCTGGCCGGCCGCATGGTGATGGGCGCGCGCGGGATGGCGATCGCGGGTGGCACCTCGGAGGTGACCCGCAATCAGATCGCCGAGCGGATTCTCGGTATGCCGCGCGACCCGCTGATCAACTGATCGGCTGCGGCCCGGGCACTCAGGGCGCCGGAGCGAACTGGGGGGCGCCGCCCGAGCCCCGCTCCGGCCGCAGCACAACGGGCATCCCGCACGTCACCGAATCCGGTTCGCAGTCAACGATATTGGCCGCGACGCGCAGGCCGCTCTGTTCGGCCAGTTCGATCAGCGCGATCACGTACGGTGTCGGGATCTCTGGGTTGTAGGGGTGATGGTTGACGGTGTAGGTGAACACCGTTCCACGGCCGGACACCGGCTTGGCTGTCAGCGGCCCGCCGCAGTCGCGGCATTCGCCGGCCGCGGGATGCACCCAGTGCGCGCAGCTGTCGCAGTGCTCGACAAGCAACGAAGAGGTCGACACGAGGAATACAGTACACTCAATTCTCACTGGTACGTCGAGTGTTTGGCCTACGGACGGTGCAGATGAAGTACTTCGAAAAAGACGCGATCGTCTCCGGCATCGGTATCTCGCGCATCGGCCGTCGCACCGGTATTCCGGGGCGGGATCTGACGATGGAGGCGGTGCGGACCGCCATCGAGGACGCCGGACTGCGCGCGGCCGACATCGACGGCATCGCGACACTGGGCGACACCCCGGCCGCCGAGGTCAACGCCGAACTGGGGATCGACGCCGCCGATTGCGGAAGTGGGTTCGGCACCGGCGGTCTGCTGAGCCCGGTGATGTCGGCGTGCCGTGCGGTTGCCGAGCGACGGGCCCGCCATGTCGTCGTCTACCGCACCATTCAGATGCTGGGCGGCACCGTCCTGCAGGACAAGGACGCCCCTGCTCCACCACTGGCTCGCATGTTCGACGCACCCGCAGGTGAGCGTCCGGCCGTCGGCGCCATGGACGACATCAACGATCTGGTTGCCGCGCACGCGTATTCGGCAGCCAATTGGCTGGCGCTGAACTGCCGGCGGCACATGGATCTCTACGGAACGACCAAGGAGCAACTGGGCTGGATCGCCCTTAATGGCCGCCGCAACGCGGCACTGAATCCCCTTGCGGTCTACCGCGATCCGATGACGATGGCCGATTACCTGGGCGCCCGCCCGGTATCGACGCCGTTCGGGTTGCTGGATTGCGATGTGCCCATTGACGGCTCGATCGCGGTGGTGGTTTCGCACGCCGAGTACGCCGGCGACTGCCCGCACCGCGCCGTGAACGTCGAGGCCATCGGCGGTTCCGACGGCGCCGGCGGATGGTTTCACCGGCCGGATTACCCGAAGATGGCGATGTCGGACGCGACCGCGCAGATGTGGTCGCGGACGGAATTGACGCCGGCGGACCTCGACGTCGCCCAGTTGTACGACGGCTTCACTTTCCTCACCCTCTCGTGGCTGGAAGCTCTCGGAGTGTGCGACGACGGCGAGGCGGGGCCGTTCGTCGAAGGCGGCGCCCGTATCGCCAGGGATGGCCAGCTGCCGCTGAACACCTATGGCGGCCAGCTCTCGGCCGGCCGTATGCACGGCTACTGGGCATTGCACGAGGGATGCCTGCAGCTGCGTGGCGAGGCGGGGGAGCGGCAGGTGGCGCGGCGCCCCGAGGTCGGCGTGGTGTCCGTGGGCGGCGGTCCGGTCGCGGGCTGCATGCTGCTCACGTGTTGAGCCGGCAGTGACCGTCGAACCGGACCAGGTCAGGGCGGATAAGCGAGCCGCGAAGATCGCCCGTCGCATCGAAGAAGACATCGTCCGCCGCGGCTGGGCGGTCGGGGAGTCGCTCGGCTCGGAGGCGGCTCTGCAACAACGGTATGGCGCGAGCCGCTCGGTGTTGCGCGAAGCAGTCCGTCTGGTCGAACACCACCAGGTGGCGCGCATGCGGCGCGGGCCGAACGGCGGGCTGATCATCTGCGAGCCGGACGCCGGCCCGGCGACCCGCGCCGTCGTGATCTACCTCGAATATCTCGGCACCACGCTGGCTGATCTGCTCAACGCGCGGCTGGTGCTCGAGCCGCTGGCCGCCGCGCTGGCGGCCGAACGCATCGACGAAGCCGGGATAGGGCGGCTGCGATCGGTGCTGAGCGCCGAGGAGCAGTGGCGCCCCGGACTGCCGGCGCCTAGCGACGAGTTCCACATCGCGCTCGCTGAGCAGTCGAAAAACCCAGTCCTGCAACTCTTCATCGATGTCCTGATGAGGCTGACCAAACGCTATGCCCGCGCCTCGCGGACCGGTTCGGCGGCCGAGGCCGCCGATGCCGCCCACCGGATGCGCGGTGCCCACGCCGACATCGTCGCCGCCGTCACCGCCGGTGATTCGGCCCGGGCCAAGACGCTCAGCGAGCGGCACGTGGAACGCGTCACCGCCTGGCTGGCCGAACACCGCGACCCGGCACGTCGAGCCCGGCCCGGGTCGCTCGGCAAGCGCCTGGCCACCGAGGCGCCGCGTGGCAAGCTCGCCGAAGTCCTGGCTGCCGGCATCGCCGACGACATCGCCGTCAGCGGCTGGCAGGTTGGTTCGGTGTTCGGCACCGAGTCGGCGCTTTTGGAGCGCTACCGGGTGAGCCGGGCGGCACTGCGGGAAGCGGTGCGACTCCTGGAATATCACGAAGTGGCACACATGCGCCGGGGCCCCGGCGGAGGGCTGGTCGTCGCGAAGCCGCGGGCGCAGGCCAGCATCGACACCATCGCGCTCTACCTCCAGTACCGCAAGCCCACGCGGGAGGACCTGCGCTGCGTGCGCGATGCCATCGAGATCGACAATGTGGCCAAGGTCGTGCAGCGTCGCGCCGAACCGGAGGTGGCGGACTTCCTGGACCCGCAGGGCTGGTCGAGCGTGGCGGGCGAAGGCAGCGACGACGCGCGCAACGCGGCGATCGAAGAGTTCCGCTTTCACGTCGGCCTGGCGCGCCTTGCCGGCAACGCGCTGCTCGACCTATTCCTGCGAATCATCGTTGAGCTGTTCCGCCGGCATTGGTCCACGACCGGACAGGCACAGTTGACGTCGACCGACGTGGTTGCCGTCGAAACGGCACACCTGCGCATACTGGACGCGATCGAGTCCGGTGACGACAGCTTGGCGCGATACCGGATCCGCCGGCACCTGGACGCCGCGGCGTCGTGGTGGCTCTAGCCGCGACACCCGCAGCGGCACGGCCCTGCTTAGCAAAGCCTTGCCTGGGGTACAGCAATACTCAAGTGACAGGCGGTACAGCGGCGTGCCGGCTGAGGTTGGGTGGGAGTCGTATGACCACGAGCACGGAGATCAGGCCCCCGGACGCGACGAATGGCTTTGTACATTCTGCGCTGTTCTATCAGTCCGAGCGGGAATGTCTGGATTTTGTGGTGCGGTTTGCCGCCGACGGTTTCGCGGTAGACGAGCCGGTACTGGTCGCTGTCCCCGGTGACAGGCTGGCGATGCTCGGTCCCGAACTGCATGCGGCGCGCGCCGGGTCAGACGGCGAGTTGCGTCTGGTGGACATCACCGAGGCGGCGCGAAACCCGAGTCGGTTCCTGGCGATGGAAACGGCGTTCGCCGAGAGGCACGCCGACCGCACCGTCCGCATCGTGAGTCAACTCGTGTGGCGTGGCCGCACCGCAGACGAGTGTCTGGCCTGTATGGAGCACGAGGCATTCATCAACGGGGCGCTGAAGACCCGGAACCTGACGGGGTTGTGTCTGTTCGACGCCACGCACCTGCCCGACGATGTGCTGGCAGACGCCCGCAGCACCCATCCTCTGCTGTGGCACGGGGAATCGGCGTATCCCAGCGACGACTACGCGCCGGAGGAGGTGCTGGCGCGCTGCAACAAGCCGCTGCCCGCTCACCCGGGAGCGGTGACCTACACGGTTCGGCGCAGCGCCGACCTGCGGCCGGCGCGGTCGTTCGCCGCCGACTACGCCGGCTGGGTCGGGCTGTCCAAGGACGGTCTGGACGACCTGCAGATGATCGCCACGGAACTGGCCACGAACAGCCTTCAGTACGCCGGGGGCTCCTGTCGGCTGGCCTTCTGGCGGGACAAGGAGCACCTGATCTGCGAGGCCCGCGACGGTGGGCGACTCGATGACGCCTTCGTGGGGCTCAAGCGCCCGAGTGCCAGCGGCACCGCCAGTCGCGGTTTGTTTCTGGTCAACGCGATGGCGGATCTGGTGCGCACTCACACCACGGCGACCGGTACCACCATTCAGGCGTACCTGAGGTTGGACGCGTCCCGGGATTGCTGACCCGGAACCCGCGTCACCGCACCCGGGCTACTGGGGAATTTGCTCGACGGGCGGCGGCGCCGGGGCGACCGGGGTAACGGGTGATTTCATGCTGCAGCCGACCGACAGCACGGCAAATCCGGCGAACAAGATGGCGCCGATCGCGGCTTTCACTCTGGTACTTGCGCTCATAATTTTGCCCCTCCCGAACGTGGGCTGGCGGCAGCGACCGCCGTAAGGATGTTACCTGCGTCACATTAGCGCGAACATGACGCCAAGGGAATACCTGGAATTACAGGAAATCTGTTGTCACTCAACGGATCCCGCGATGAAATCCGTGCCGGGGCAAGCGGCGGTGGGCCGCGCCGGTGCGGCGTTCTGGTTGCCGCGATTGTGCCGGCGTCGGCGTTTGCGTGATCTGTGCGTGCCGGCAGCTACCGGCCGGTGAACATCTCGCCCTGGTTGGGCTGGATTACCGGATCCATCGGCTTGCTGCAGCCGACGGCGAAGAGTGCGAATGCCGCCAGGATCAAGGCTCCGACAACCTGAACGGTCTTCGGGTGAGTGCGCATGGGTCTGGCCTTTCTCCGCCGGTGTCGTGCTGCATGGAACGTTTGGCGCTTGTGATGCTAACCCCGCGCGACGACTGGGGAACCGGTTTTCGGAAATGCGCAAAAAGTTTTGGAACGAATATCCCGAATAGTCAGGTGTGCTAATTATGCCCCGCCGGGATATGCATTCATTTGGTACGTCAGCCCGCTGGGAACCGACTGCGAGTACAGCGGTTCCCAGCGGGTTCCCCCGACGTTTCCCAGGGGGTGTCCTACGGCGCGACGGTCGGAGGCGGATTGCCGATGGTTCCACCGACGCTGGCGCCGGTTTGCGCAGTACAACCCGCTGCCGTCAAAGCAAAAGCGGCGGCCAGCACGGCGGCGACAACCTTCACCGAATGAATCCCCCTGCCAGATTTGCGTACTTTCATCGGCTTCCCCCTTCGTGTGGCTGTTTACCCCATTTAGCGAATCTAATCGCTATCAGGATGCTAACTCCGGCAATGCATCCCTCGAGCCGTTTTCCGGCGATCCGGACTAATTCGTCGAATGAGATTCCGAAATCGGCTGAGTCAAAAATGCGGTTGCGCTCGACCGGGCACGCCGTCTAGCGTCTTCGCTCGTGCGTCGTCTCATGCTTGCCGTAGTAGCCAGCACCCGCAGCGGGGTCTGATCCAGACCGACCCCCCGCTGTGGGTCGGAAGCTACTACCGTCGGTCGCTCCTTCGAGCCAGATAAGGCCGGCGCAATGACAGTCCTCAGCCCACATCGCCACGGTTTCAGTGAATCCGGTTCCGCCACCGGGTGGTTCAATCGCCACTTCGGGGTCGCGTTGCCACGGGGGTTACGCGATCAGGCCGCCGCCCTGTCGTGGGAGCGCTTCGTCGCCGTCTATGGCCAGACCGCCGGGCCGGTGCGCCTGGGGCAGTGGTCATGCGTCGACGTCGAGCGCCATCCGGCGCGGATGGGGCCGCAGGCGCGCAACTTCCGTGCGGTGATCGCTGTCGGCGACCGCATCGCGACGTCGACCGCGGCGGCCGGGGGAGCGGTCGCCGCGCTTACCGCGATGCTTCATGCCCGCGGAATCCACGTGGAAACCCTGAACTTTCACCAGATGTGCGCAGGAAACGACACAGCTACCTTCGTCCGCGGCACCGACGGCGTGCGTTCCGAGTGGGCGATGGGGTGGGGCCGGGACTCCACCGAGTCGGCGTTGCGCGCGGTGATCGCCTGCGCCAACCGGTTGGCGGCCGGCTCTCAGGGCTGAGTCCACGTCTCCCGGGGAGACGGCCGGTTCAGAGCGGACGCAACACGATGTGCATGCCGTCCATCGGCACCGGCATGCCGCCGTAGTCCCAGCGTGGCTGGTAGTCGGGCCGCGGCAGTTCCAGGCGGTAGCGGCGCAGCAGCCGGTGCAGGATCGTCTTGACTTCCAGCTGCCCGAACACCATTCCGATGCATTTATGCGCGCCGCCGCCGAACGGCGTGAACGCGTACCGGTGTCGTTTGTGCTCGTTGCGCGGCTCGGTGAACCGTTCGGGGTCGAACTTCATCGGGTCGGTCCAGATCTCGGGCAGCCGGTGATTCACCCCGGGGAACGCGGTGATGTTGGTGCCCTCGGGCAGGTAGTAGCCCAGCAGTTCGGTGTCGCGTACCGTCCGCCGCATCGCCCACTGGACGGGAGTGACCAAGCGGATGGACTCGTTCATCACCAGGTCGAGCGATTCCAATTTCTCCAGCGATTCGATGTCCAGCGGCCCATCGCCGAGGCGGTCCGACTCGTCGCGGCAGCGCTGTTGCCACTCAGGGTGCGCGGCCAGGTGATAGATCATCGTGGTGGCGGTCGACGTAGAGGTGTCGTGTGCGGCCATCATCAGGAAGATCATGTGGTTGATGACGTCTTCATCGGAGAACCGGTTGCCGTCCTCGTCCTCGGTCTGGCACAACACGGTCAGCAGGTCATTGCCTTCCTTGCCGCGACGCTCCTTCACGCGCTCGGCGAAGTAGTTCTCCAGCAGCTCGCGCGCCTTGAGGCCGCGCCACCAGGTGAACGGTGGCACGCCGGTGCGGATGACGGCGTTGCCGGCGCGCGTGGTGGTGGTGAATGCCTTGTTGACCTTGGTGACGAGCTCGCGATCGGTGCCGGGCTCGTGGCCCATGAACACCATCGAGGCGATGTCCAGCGTCATCTCCTTCATCGCCGGATACAGCAGGAAGCGTGGGTCGTTGGTCGCCCAGTCATCGGCGATGACGTGTTGCACCACCTGGTCGATGTGCTCGAGGTAGCCGACCAGACGGGACCGGATGAACGCTTCCTGCATGATTCGCCGATGAAACATGTGCTCCTCGAAATCGAGCAGCATCAGTCCGCGGCGGAAGAACGGGCCGATCACCGGGGTCCAGCCCTGCTGGGAGAAGTCCTTATTGCGGTTGGAGTAGATGGCCTGCGCCGCATCGGGCCCCAGCGCCGTGACAAACGGCAGGAATGGCGAGTCGCCGAAGATCAGCGGGCCCCTGGTCTCGTACAGGAACTGCAGGTATTCCGGTCCGCCGCGCAACATCTCGATCATGTGCCCGAGGATCGGCAGGCCCGCGTCGCCCACGATTGGCTTGAGTCCGCTGCCCGGAGGTGGGTCGGCGAGCTTCTTCTCCGGGAACTGGGTGTTGCGCAGCCTACGTTCCACCAGGCCCATGCCCGGAAAGTTGTTGAACGACGGGGTGAACCGACGTTTGGCCTGATCGAGCAGATAGTCGGGGGTGCTGATGGTCGTCGCCATTGACGCGCGCTCCTAACCGGTTGTGGTCACCGTCACTTTTTTCACTATTTCGGAAAAACTTGACGCCTGTCAAGTTTTCTTTTTGGATTGGTGTGGTGCATGGTCAAGGAGTGATCGCGAGTGAGTAGTCCGGCCGCCGACGAGGGGCAGGGCGCGCCGGCGTCACGCCGGCGCGGTGACAAGCACCGGCAGGCGATCATGCAGGCGGTTCGTGAGCTCCTACAGGAGGGTCCGTTCTCGGAGCTCTCGGTCAGCGCCATCAGCCTGCGGGCCGGGGTGGCGCGCTCGGGTTTCTACTTCTACTTCGATTCCAAGTATTCGGTGCTCGCGCAGATGCTGGCCGAGGCGGCCGAGGAACTGGAGGAGCTGACGCACTTCTTCGCTCCGCGTCAGCCCGGGGAATCACCTGAGCAGTTCGCCAAGCGGATGGTCGGCAGTGCCGCGGCGGTCTACACAGACAACGACCCGGTGGTGCGGGCGTGTGACGCCGCTCGCCACACCGACGTCGAGATCCAGCAGATTCTCGACCGGCAGTTCGACGTGGTGTTCCGCCAGATCGTCAGCGTGGTGGATGCCGAGATGAAGGCCGGCACCGCCCGGCCGATCAGCGACGACATCCCTACGCTGATTCGCACCCTGACGGGGGCCACGGCGCTCGCTTTGACGGGCGACCCGCTGATGGTGGGCAGTGAGAGTGACTTCGAGCGCCGGGTAAGCGTGCTCGAGAAGATGTGGCTCAACGCGCTGTGGGGCGGTCCGGCGCGGTAGGTATCGTTGCCGATCATGGTGCAGAGCGGCTCCACCGAGTACTTCGCGGGCAAGCGGTGTTTCGTGACCGGCGCGGCCAGTGGCATCGGCCGTGCCACCGCGCTCCGGCTGGCGGCGCACGGCGCCGAGCTGTATCTGACCGACCGCGACGCCGACGGCCTGGCGCAGACCGTGGCCGACGCCCGGGCGCTCGGCGCACAGGTGCCCGCCCACCGGGTGCTTGACATCTCAAAGTACGACGAGGTCGCGGCATTCGCGGCGGACATCCACGCGGGGCATTCCAGCATGGACGTCGTGCTCAACATCGCCGGCGTCTCGGCGTGGGGGACCGTCGACCGCTTGACCCACCAGCAGTGGGAGAAAATGATCTCGATCAATCTGATGGGCCCCATCCACGTGATCGAGTCGTTCGTTCCGCAGATGATCGCGGCCAGCCGGGGCGGGCACGTGGTCAATGTTTCCTCGGCAGCCGGAATCGTCGCGCTGCCATGGCATGCCGCTTACAGCGCCAGCAAGTACGGCTTGCGCGGACTGTCCGAAGTACTGCGTTTCGACCTCGCCCGGCACCGCATCGCGGTGTCGGTGGTGGTGCCCGGCGCCGTGAAGACTCCCTTGGTCAACACCGTCGAAATCGCCGGCGTGGACCGCGAAGACCCGCACGTGGCTCGCTGGGTGGACCGCTTCAGCGGCCACGCCGTCTCGCCGGAGCGTGCCGCCGAGAAAATCCTGGCGGGAGTCGCGAAGAAGCGCTACCTGATCTACACCTCTCCGGACATCAGGGCGCTGTACGCGTTCAAGCGGCTGGCGTGGTGGCCCTACAGCGTGGCCATGCGGCAAGTCAATGCGATCTTCACGCGAGCCTTGCGGCCCGCACCGCCGCAATTGGAGCGCTAGGTTCGCGACGCCGAGATTTCGGTCCGGCGGCGGTTTGTCTTCCGGTAACCCCCGCCGGCGATCTACGGTCTCCATGGGGGCCGACACCATCGGCGGAGGTTGGCGTGGACAGCGACGTCGCACGGATTGTTGCGCGCCTCGACGAGCAGGCTGCCGCGCTCAGTGATGCCCTGTGCACCCTCGCCCAGGACAATGTGCCGGAGCTTCCCCGCGACGAACGGATGAGCGAGTTGATGCGCGCCGCTATGCGCGACCAGCTCCACACGATATGCCGCGCCCTGCTCTCGGACATCGATGTCACCGAGATCGCCGTGCCGCCAACACATACCGAGTACGCCAGATCCCTTGCCCGTCGCGACATTCCGATCAATGCGATGATGCGCGCCCACCGGCTCGGGCAGCGCCGGTTGGGTGAGACGGTGTTCGCCGAACTGCAGGCCGCCGGCATGGCTCCGGAGACCCAGGTCGCCGTCGTCGAGAGCCTCGCCAGGACGTTGTCGAAATACGTCGACGTGCTGTCACAGCAGGCCCTTGCGGCCTACCAGGGCGAGTACGCGCTGCGGCTGACGGCTCAGCGCATCGCAAGTGAAACCCAGATCCGCGACCTGCTCGATAGCGCCAAAGCTTATGACGTCGAGGATGTTTCGGCGACCCTCGGTTATCCGCTGAGCGGGGAGCACCTGGCGCTCATCGCATGGTACCCAGCCGTCGACGGTCCACACGAGCGGGGCGCGAGCCTGGGGGAATTCGTACGCGCGTTGGCTGTGGCCGCCGACGCGACGGCACGCCCGCTGTTGGTCGGCGCCGAGCGCACTGTTTGGTGGGTGTGGTTGCCCTACCGTCTGGTGCCGGGTGACGCCGTCGCGAACATCCGGGATTTCGTCCGGCTGCGGGCGGATGCGCCCAGCCTCGCGATCGGGGCGATGGGTTGCGGCATCGAAGGGTTCCGTCGCTCTCATCGTCAGGCGCTGCGTGCGCGCACGGCCGCCGAGGCGCTCGGTCAACCGGCCGACGTGGTCGCAGCAACCGATGCCGGCATCGTTTCGGCGGCGCTGCTGGACGCGGACGTCGAGGAGATACGCGGATGGGTGGCCGACGTCCTGGGCCCGCTGGCGTTCGATAACGACGACGATTCCCGACTGCGTCAGATATTGCGGATCTATCTGTACTACGGTCGGCCCTACCGGGTCGCGGAGGAACTGCAGGTGCCGCTCGAGGCTGTCAAGAATGACGTGCGGCGAGCTGTCGCCAGGCGGGGCCGTCCGATCGAGGACAAGCGCAACGTCGAGCTTGCACTGTTCGCCTGTCAGCGCCACGGTGCCGCCGTCTTGCGGCAGCCCAAGACTGACCCCGGAGCGGTCCCGCCGGCTGATTTAGGCCTTGCCGCACCACCCCCGCCGTGAATGTCAGTGCGATATCCGCTGTGGTACGGGCTTTTTCGCTACTCGGCTCGAGCGGGATCAGGAAGGCATTTCCAGTTCCAGGCGAACCCCGAGCAGTCGGATGGGGCGGTCGAGTTCGAACAGGTCCAGGATGCGGAGGGCGGTCGCGGTGATCACGCCGGAATCGGTAGTGGGAGCGTCGAGTTTGCGGATCTTGGTTCTGGTGTAGAAAGTCGCGGTACGGACGGTGACCGCGACTCGCGTGACGATCCGCCCCCCGGGAGGCATGCGCACCACGTCGTCGAGGGCCTGTTGGGCCAATTCGGTGATCGCCGAATCCATTTCAGTGCGCTCGGTGAGGTCGCGCGGGAAGGTGACGACATGGCTGCGGGAACGGGGTACCCAGGGCTGGGCGCTGACCTCGGTGTCGCCGCCGCCCTTGGCGAGCAGCAGTAGCCACAGACCGGTGCGGGGCCCGAACGTCGATGTCAACAGCTCGCCGTCGGTTCGGGCGAGTTGTCCGACGGTGTTGATGTCAAGGGCGGCAAGCTTTTTCGATGTCTTCGGTCCGACGCCCCAGAGTGCGTCGACGGGCCGGCCGGCCATCATTTCCATCCAGTTGGCATCGGTCAGCTCAAACACCCCGGCCGGTTTCGCGAAACCGGTGGCAACCTTGGCGCGTTGCTTGTTGTCGCTGATGCCCACCGAACACGACAGTCCGGTCTCGGCCGAGATGACGCTGCGGATGTTTTCGGCCGCCGTGACCGGGTCGGCCGGCACCGCGACATAGGCCTCGTCCCAACCCCATACTTCGACGGGATGTCCCAGGTCGCGCAGCAGGCCCATCACCTGCTCGGAGGCCTCGTCGTACGCGGCGGGATCGGAGGGCAGGAACGTGGCGTCCGGGCAGCGGCGCGCCGCCGCACGCAGCGGCATGCCGGCGTGCACGCCGAATTCGCGCGCCTCGTACGACGCGCAGGTGACGACCTTGCGGGCTTCGGTGGGGTCGCCGCTGCCTCCGACGATGACCGGCCGCCCGGCCAGCTCGGGATGCCGGCGTAACTCCACCGAGGCGAGGAACTGATCGAGGTCGACGTGCAGGACCCACCGCGTCATGTCGGCGATCAGCGTCCGCACAGCTTGCGGGCCAGGCTCGCCCACGCCTCTGCCAGGGTCTCGGTGGTGTGGCCGCCCTCGGTGAGTTGATGGTCGACGTAGCCGACGTCGAGCAGAGCGAGCAGGGCATCGGTCTGGATGTCCAGGTCCCCGGTGGTGTGGGCGGCCTGCAGCAGCACTCTGACGTGAGTGCGCAGTACGAAGGCGGCGCCGACGTGTCGCATATGCGGGTCACGGCTTGCCGCGGACATCAGCTCGCGGTGGGCGCATGCGAAGCGGATGCGTTCGCGGCCGAACGCGATCAGCCTCTCTAGTGGCGGCGCATCGGGACCCAGCGGCGGCGGGCCGAAAAGGAACGCCTGTTGGCTGGCCTTCTCGTCTTCGTCGAGCAACACCAGCATGAGGCCCGAGCGGCTGCCGAACCGGCGGAACAGGGTTCCCTTGCCGACGCCGGCGGCAGCGGCGATGTCATCCATGGTGACCGCGCCGGCGCCGCGCTGGGCAACCAGCTGCCGTGCCGCCTCCAGCAGCAGTGCCCGGTTGCGCGCCGCGTCGCTTCGTTCAGGCAGCGACTCAACGGCCAGGTCCTCGTGCGCGACAAGGCGCAATTCGTCCTTGTCCTCGGCACCGCTCACCCCTGCACTGTAACGCGGCGGGAATAAAGCGGACTATAGTCCGTTTTAACCGTGCGAAGATGGACTTTCAAATCCGAAGGGAACGGGACAGTGGCAGATATCAAGATCTTGGCGCTGGTAGGCAGCCTGCGTGCGGGCTCGGTCAACCGGCAGATCGCCGAACTGGCGGCCGAACTGGCCCCCGAGGGGGTCACCGTGACGGTGTTCGAGGGGCTGGGGGAGGTTCCTTTCTACAACGAGGACATCGATGACGCGATGAACAGCGAGCTGGACCAGGCGCCCGCGCAGGTGGTGGCGTTGCGCGCCGCGGCCACCGAAGCCGACGCCGCCCTGGTGGTCACGCCCGAGTACAACGGCTCGATCCCTGCCGTGGTGAAAAATGCGATCGACTGGCTCTCGCGGCCGTTCGGCGACGGCGCGTTGAAGGACAAGCCGCTGGCGGTGATCGGCGGCTCGATGGGGCAGTACGGCGGGGTCTGGGCGCATGACGAGACCCGCAAGTCGTTCGGTATCGCCGGTGCCCGGGTGAGCGACGCGATCAAGCTTTCGGTGTCGTTCCGGACGCTGGGTGGCAGCGCCCCCGCCGAGAGCGCCGAACTGTCGGAGAACGTGCGCGACGTCGTCGGCAAGCTGGCCGCCGAGGTCGGCTGAGCCCGTTTGCATCAAGCCGGCCTCACCCGGCTTAACGCTCTAGTCAAAGCCGTCGGCGGACTCGCCGGCGGCTTTGCTGGTATCGAGCGGCCGGGTTGGGCGCGACCGACTTGTCGGTGCCCGCTGCTATACCTCTGAGCATGCACGCCCGGCTGCCCGCGCAGATACACCGACGCCGCGATTGTGTGATCTGCGACACGCCGAAGCGACACGCCCGAGAGGGCTTACTACCAGGGAATTTCAGAAATGTTATTCAGAACATCTTGTATCTCTTCGCGTTGTCACCCCCTAGGTGTAGTGTTTCGAGGACCGGCAGATCCCAGGTTCACCAAGCCCCAACCAGGTCCCAACCGACCCAGCGGGGCGCGATGAGCTTCCCGGAAACGCAGGGCGCACCTCGAGCCAGGTCAGCTCGAAAGACGCGCCCGCGGGATGGGAATCTGGGGGCTCGCCGGGGCGCTGAATATAGCGCGGATGTACCCCCTAGTCGTTGCCAGTCCCGTCATCCCCTCTTCCGCAAAGGAGCGGTACGCCCATGAGCATCACCGTTTACAGCAAGCCCGCCTGTGTGCAGTGCGTCGCCACCTACAAGGCGCTGGACAAGCAGGGCATCGACTACCAGAAGGTCGACATCACGCTGGACCCTGAGGCCCGCGACTATGTGATGGCGCTCGGCTACCTGCAGGCGCCCGTCGTGGTGGCCGACAACGCACACTGGTCCGGCTTCCGGCCGGACCGCATCAAGGCGCTCGCCGAGTCGGCGCTGAGCGCCTAGTTCGGCCAACGGATAGATCAAGGAAGGTTGCGGTGCCCGATGGACATCTCGGAGATCACGGGGCGCAATCTGGTCTATTTCTCGTCCGTGTCGGAGAACACCCATCGCTTCGTGCAGAAGCTGGGTGTTCCCGCCACGCGGATACCGCTGCACGGCCGCATAGAGGTTGACGAACCGTACGTGCTGGTGCTGCCCACCTACGGTGGCGGACGGGCGACTCCGAACATCAACGACGGAGGCTACGTCCCCAAGCAGGTCATCGCTTTTCTGAACAACGAGCACAACCGCTCCCTGATCCGTGGCGTCATCGCTGCGGGCAACAACAACTTCGGTGCCGAATTCGCCTATGCGGGCAACGTCATCTCCCGCAAGTGCGGTGTTCCGTACCTCTACCGCTTCGAACTCATGGGGACCGAGGACGACGTGGCCGCCGTCCGCGCCGGCCTCGCTCAGTTCTGGGCTCAATATTGGAAGGAACAGACGTGCCACCAACCGTCACTGCAGAGCCTGTAACCGCCGGCGTGCACGGATTGCCCGACGAGACGGACTACCACGCGCTGAACGCGCGGCTGAATCTGTACGACGCCGACGGCAAGATCCAGTTCGACAAGGACGTGCTTGCCGCACGCCAGTACTTTCTGGAGCACGTCAACCAGAACACGGTGTTCTTCCACAACCAGGACGAGAAGCTCGACTACCTGATCCGCGAGAACTACTACGAGCGTGAGGTGCTCGACCAGTACTCGCGCAATTTCGTCAAGAGTCTGCTCGACCGCGCCTACGCGAAGAAATTCCGTTTCCCGACGTTCCTGGGCGCCTTCAAGTACTACACCTCTTACACCCTGAAGACCTTCGACGGGAAGCGCTACCTGGAGCGCTTCGAGGACCGCGTCGTGATGGTCTCGCTCACCCTGGCCGCGGGCGACACCGGACTGGCCGAGAAGCTGGTCGACGAGATCATCGACGGCCGGTTCCAGCCGGCCACCCCGACCTTCCTGAACTCGGGCAAAAAGCAGCGGGGAGAGCCGGTTTCGTGCTTCCTGCTGCGCATCGAGGACAACATGGAGTCGATCGGGCGATCCATCAACTCCGCGCTGCAGCTGTCCAAGCGGGGCGGGGGAGTTGCGTTGCTGCTGAGCAACATTCGTGAGCACGGCGCGCCGATCAAGAACATCGAGAACCAGTCTTCGGGTGTCATCCCGATCATGAAGCTGCTCGAGGACTCCTTCTCCTACGCCAACCAGCTGGGTGCGCGGCAGGGCGCCGGTGCGGTGTACCTCAACGCCCACCACCCCGACATCTACCGCTTCCTGGACACCAAGCGGGAGAACGCCGACGAGAAGATCCGCATCAAGACGCTGAGTCTGGGCGTCGTCATCCCGGACATCACCTTCGAGCTCGCCAAGAAGAACGAGGACATGTACCTGTTCTCGCCTTATGACGTCGAGCGGGTGTACGGCGTGGCATTCGCCGACATCTCGGTCACCGAGAAGTACTACGAGATGGTCGACGACGCGCGTATCCGCAAGACCAAGATCAAGGCCCGCGAGTTCTTCCAGACGCTGGCCGAGCTGCAGTTCGAGTCCGGCTACCCCTACATCATGTTCGAGGACACGGTGAACCGGGCCAATCCCATCGAGGGCAAGATCACGCACTCGAACCTGTGCTCGGAGATCCTGCAGGTGTCCACGCCCTCGCTGTTCAACGATGACCTGTCCTACGCCAAAGTGGGCAAAGACATTTCGTGCAATCTGGGTTCGCTGAACATCGCCAAGACGATGGACTCGCCGGACTTCGCTCAGACCATCGAGGTGGCCATCCGTGCGCTGACCGCGGTGAGCGACCAGACCCACATCACGTCGGTGCCGTCAATCGAGCAGGGCAACAACGACTCCCACGCGATCGGCCTGGGTCAGATGAATCTGCACGGCTACCTGGCTCGCGAAGAGATCTTCTACGGCTCCGAAGAGGGCATCGACTTCACCAATATCTACTTCTACACGGTGCTCTACCACGCGTTGCGCGCTTCCAACCGCATCGCGATCGAACGCGGCACGCACTTCAAAGGTTTCGAGCGGTCCAAGTACGCCTCGGGTGAGTTCTTCGACAAGTACACCGACCAGGTGTGGGAGCCGGCCACCGAGAAGGTACGCCAGCTCTTCACCGACGCCGGCATCCGCATCCCGAACCAGGACGACTGGAAGCGGCTCAAGGAGTCGGTGCAGACGCACGGCATCTACAACCAGAACCTGCAGGCGGTGCCGCCGACCGGGTCGATCTCCTACATCAACCACTCGACGTCCTCGATCCACCCGATCGTGTCGAAGGTGGAGATCCGCAAGGAAGGCAAGATCGGCCGTGTGTACTACCCGGCGCCCTACATGACCAACGAAAACCTGCAGTACTACCAGGACGCCTACGAGATCGGCTACGAGAAGATCATCGACACCTACGCCGCGGCCACCCAGCACGTGGACCAGGGTCTGTCGCTGACATTGTTCTTCAAAGACACCGCCACCACGCGTGACGTGAACAAGGCGCAGATCTACGCCTGGCGCAAGGGAATCAAGACGCTGTACTACATCCGGCTGCGTCAGATGGCGCTGGAAGGGACCGAGGTCGAGGGCTGCGTGTCCTGCATGCTGTAGGTGTCATTCGGTCACGTCGCAGGTCAGGGGAAATGCCCCCTGACCTGCTTCTATTTCCGGATAGGGTGCAACCTACCTCTGCGCCGGGTGGCAATGCCGGCCTGCACAGTTCGTGTGGTCCGGCGTCAATCCGCCGGGCCGAGGCCAGACCCGTGCCCGGTCATGCTATGACGAGGGATTGGCGCTCTTCACCACCCTTCTGGCGCAATAACCCCTCGTCACCGCCGCCACCGCCTCGTTAGCCTGCGGCCATGAGCGCATCGACGGCAGTACCGCTGACACCGGTGAGCCGGATCAAGCGCGCCGCCGCTCACGCTGCGGCGCGCCTCCCCCGGTCGGTTGTGCGGCGCCTGATCCGCTCACCACTCAACAACGACGACGAGCAGATGGCGCCGGAGATCGCCCTGCTGACAATGGCGGCGACGGACTTCAGCACGTGCGATCCGGCGCGGGCCCGCCTGATCGTCGAACAGGAAGCGCAGGTGCTCGCCGAGCGATTTCCCCCGTTCGTCGTCGAGGAGGACCTCGTCATGCCGGGCGGCCTGAAGGCGACCCGCTACCGGGCCGGCGCGACGTCACGGGGCTTGCTGCTCTATTTCCACGGCGGCGGGTTCGTATTGGGAAGCCGGGCCAGCACGGAATCCGCGGTGCGTTTCTTCGCGGTCCACGCCGGTGTTGACGTCTTGTCCGTCGACTACCGCCTTGCACCCGAGCACAGGTTCCCGGCGGCGGTGGAGGACGCCCTCACCGCGTGGGACTACGTCCTTGGCCGAGCACCGGAATGGGGACTCGACCCACACCGTATTGTCGTCGGCGGGGACAGTGCCGGAGGCAATCTCGCTGCGGTGCTCACCCTGCAGCTGCGCGGGCGGGACATCCAGCCCGCGCTGCAGGTGCTGATCTACCCAGTGACCGACATGTCGAGCGAGCATCCGTCCTACGTCGAGTTCGCCGACCAGAATGCGCTGAGCGCGAAGCAGATGCGCTGGTACATCGACCATTATCTGAGCACGACCGCCGATGCTGAAGATCCGCGCGCGTCGCCGCTGCTCGCCGACGACCTCGGCGGGCTGCCTCCGGCGGTGGTCACCGTTGCCGGGTTCGACCCGCTCCGCGACGAAGGGATCGCCTACGCCGAACGCCTCACCGCAGCGGGAGTGCCGACCCGTCTTTTCCGAGAGGGCGGGCTCGTGCACGCGTACATCTGGATGACGGCTGTGAGTCCGGCGGCACGGGCGGCGACGGGGAGGATCGCCGCGGCGATCGCCGAAGCGGTTCGCTGACGCAGTCGATCGGCAGTCCGATCTGCGAACGGGCCCATCGTGATACGTTCCTCCGGTGTCCGCACTGGTCAAGGACTCCGCACTCGGGCTCCGGGTCCGGGCGAACTCGACAATCCCGACTGATGGGCACGACGACGCACAACGGATCTGATCCCTCGCCGGCAGGTGCGGCCCTGCAGGACGCGGTCATCCCGCCCAGCGTCGTCACCGGCGTTCTGGATATCGCCGAACAGCGTGGCGTCCGGACCGACGTCTGGCTGTCAGGAACCGGACTGACCCGGACACAACTCGATCTGCCGGCTACCCGCCTGTCGTTCCGGCAGGCAATCTCCATCCTGCGCCAAGCGCTGCGCGCAATGCCTGCTGGACCGATCGGCATGCAGGTCGGGAGCCGGGACGTGTTGGTGTCATGGGGCATTCTTGGCTTCGCCGTCCGGTCCTGCCGGTCGACCCGAGAGGCGGTCCAGCTCGGACTGGGACTGCATCAGGCGGCCGGGACTCTGCTCAATTATGAAATCCGCTTTGGTAGAGCAGAATTCGAGCTGCGCATCATCGAACGCAACCCTGACCCGGAGTTGTTGCCGTTCCTCTGCGAGGAGGCGTGTGCGGCGACCTTAACTCTGATGCGCTCCGTTCACGGCGCGAATCTCGCGCCCACCCGCATCGAATTCGCCTATCCCGCACCGGCTTATGCAGATGTGTACCGGAAGTTCTTCCGCTGCCCGTTGCGGTTCGACGCTGTCGCAACTCGTCTGTGCTTCGAGTCGGGCCTCCTTGATCGGCCGATTCCCACCGCCAATCCCGCACAACTCGCCGTCGCGGTCTCGGCGGCTCGCCAGCTCGCCGACCCGGGGGACCGCCGCCCCGATACGGTCGCCGCAGTGGAAGGGGTCATCCGGGAACGGCTTCCGCAACCAGTCACCGCGGCGATGGTCGCCGAGCGGCTGATGATCAGTGAGCGCACGCTGCACCGGCGAATGGCCGATGCCGGCCTCAGATTCGGTGAGATCCGCGACCGCGTGCGGTTGGAGCGGGCCGCGGCCCTGCTGCGCGAGTCCACGCTGCCGATCGGGGCGGTGGCCCGGCAGGTCGGATACAGCGACAGCCGCGAGTTCCGCCGCGCCTATCTGCGGTGGACCGGGCGAACACCGGGTGCAGAGCGCGGTATGAAAGGCGAAAGCGGTCAATGACGCGGCGTGGCCAGCCGGTCGGTACGACGGTCCAGAGCCTCCAGCGCCGCCGCCAGACCCTTGACACCGAGCCAGCGCAACGGATCTGGTGGCATCGGGATTCGGCGGCTTTGCGTGAGGACCGCGGGGGCTTGGGCGCTGCCGGTGGCGATGCCGGCTGCGACCGTTCCGAGCAGTCCGGCCAAGGCGACGCCATGACCGCAATAACCCAGTGCGGCAACGATCCTTTCGTGTCGGCCCACACGGCCGATGAAAGGCAGGAAGTTGAGGTTCATCGCGATGTGCCCCGACCAGAAGCCGGCCATGGGCAGGTCTGCGAGTTCAGGAAACCGGGCGCGGAAATTGCGCTCGATTTTGGCGAACGTTCTTGGTTGATCGTCGGGGGAGAAGCGGCCACCGTAGCGGTACCCCACGTAGCGTGAGCCCCCGGAGATCCGACCGTCCGCGGTGATCCGATAGTTCTCCAGCGCCTCGTGGGCGGTGTAGATCCCTTCGCTGCCGTTCCAGCCGATCCGATCACGCTGTTCTTCGGTCAGCGGCTCGGTCACGAACAGACAGTCGTTGACCGGGGTGACATGGCCGTACCGCAGACCCATCTGCGGTGTGTGGGCGTTGGTGGCCAGCACGACTGTCGCCGCGGACACCGATGCACGCGGTGTCGATATCCGGACTCCACGGACGTGTTCGTCGATGGTGAGCGCCGGCGTTCCTTCGTAGATGCGGGCCCCCGCGCGCAGTGCGGCCTTGCGGAGTCCACGCACATACCTGCCCGGATCGAGCACGCCGCCGCGCTCTTCGAGTGCCGCACAGTTGACGAACGCGGGGATGCCGCGCGCGTCCAGCTCGTCACGCTCGACCATGCGAACCGAGGCGCCGAGCTCGCCCGCGGCTGCGACGGCGGCGCGCAGACGCTTCTCGTGACCCGGGTGGATACCGGCGATCAGATTGCCGTTCGGCACATAGTCGCAGTCGATGCCGTGGCGCTTAATCGTGTCCTCGGTGTGCTCGACGGCCTCGTCGGCCAGTCGCGCCAGCGCGCCGCCGGTGCCCGGGCCGTACATCTTCAAGACGCTCGGCAGGTCCTTGCCGATAGTCGGGGTGAGGTGCCCGGCGTTGCGTCCGCTGGCACCGAAACCCGCGTACTCCGCTTCAAGGACGACAGCGTCCACCCCTGCGTCGGCCAAGGCGATCGCGGCGCTCAAGCCGGTGTAGCCGGCCCCGACGACCACCACCTCGCAGTGCACGTCGTTCTGCAGGTCAGGCCCGCGTCGCGGGGTGTCGCTCAGCCACAGACTCGGCACGAAGGTGGTCATCTAATTCTCCTAGGTCAAGCCGCGGCCGGTTGGCAAGCGCGGTTGGTGGCCGGCGACCCCTGACACTGACCGAAGGCTAGGAGTCGCGGAGCGGTTAAGCCATCCCCGTCAGGCGGATTGGCCGATGCCACCACACAATTGGCGGACATGGCCATCCTCGGCCGACCGATGAGTGACTGGGCGCGCATCCCGACCCGCGACGACGATGCATTCTCGGTGTGACCATGACCGTGGACTGAGGCCGCGACGACCCCCAGGCGGGGCTACGTGGCGAACGTTGCCGCGAACCAAGCCGTGGTCACCGAGTGCGTCTGCGGGGGCGGGAAATGAACGGGGCCGGCTCCGAGTGGGCCCACCTTGACGGTCCACACCGGCCGGGAACGATCGATAGGCACCGCACCATCGTCGGTTGACTCCAAGACGACGTCCTCGCCGTTGCATCCGTAGGCGCCGACCAGGTCGTCGTCGCGACCACCCCAGGCACCTCCGTTGCGGATTCGACACTGCACACCGTTGTCGAGTAGCAGCGCGAACGGCGTCGGCAACGACACCGGTTGGATGGAAGGCAGCGCATCGGTCACGGTCACCCGGTGAAGTTGTTTCCTCCACGGATCGTCGACGCACAACAGGGTCTGCGCCGTCGATTTCCAGCACACGTCGGCGGCCGCTGCTGACGGTGAGCATCGATAGATGCCGGGGTCGACGGCGGAGGGCGAGGCGTCACACATCGAGACGGTGCCGCTCACTTCTCCGGTTGTCACGTCTCGGTAGCCGTTGGCGGGTTGTCCGTCAACGACCGCTACCACATTGATGACCTGCGTTTTGGCGGCCGCGGGTGTGGAAGCTGCAGCGCTGGGCGACCCCACCGCCGAAGAATCCGGCCGGGTAGGCGCCTTCGAGGTCTGGCATGCGGTGCCCGCGGCGGCGAGCACGAGGCATGCGCAGATGGTTGCGCGGCGTGTCGATCGGAGTCCATTGGCGACGAGTCGTATTCGGTGCATTCGGTGATTGTGCGTTGTATGGCCTCGGCCGACGGTGAATCTTATGACGCTCAATGCGCGTGTCGCGTCGGCAGATTCACGGCCGGCCGGGCGGTAGACACCCGGTCTGCGCAGGTCAGCGGCTCCGAAGCGGTAAGGTGCATGACGTGGTGAGAATGCCTCGACCCGCTTTGCCCCACCCGGTCCCCAAGCCGGGTGTGAAAGTCGACGCGCGCAGCGAACGGTGGCGCGAACACCGCAAGAAGGTGCGCGCCGAAATTGTCGACGCCGCCTTCCGTGCCATCGACCGGCTGGGCCCGGAGTTGAGCGTGCGGGAGATCGCCGAAGAGGCCGGTACCGCGAAGCCGAAGATCTACCGCCATTTCACCGACAAGTCCGACCTCTTCCTCGCCATCGGCGAACGGCTGCGCGACATGCTGTGGGCGGCGATCTTCCCGTCGATCAACCTGGCCACCGACTCCGCCCGCCAGGTCATCCACCGCGCCGTTGAAGAGTTCGTCACCCTGCTTGACCAGCATCCCAATGTCATGCGGGTCTTCATCCAGGGCAGCTCCAGCGCCCAGTCCAAGGCGACGGTGCGAACCCTGAACGAAGGCCGCGAGATCACGCTGACCATCGCCGAGATGTTCAACAACGAGCTGCGGGACATGGAGCTCGACGCCGCCGCCCTGGAACTGGCTGCGTTCTCGGCGTTCGGCTGCGCCGCATCGGCCACCGAATGGTGGCTGGGTCCCGAGCCGGACAGCCCGCGGTCCATGACGCGCGAGCAGTTCGTCAGCCAGCTGACGACCATCATGATGGGCGTCATCGTCGGCACCGCCGAAACGCTGGGCATCGCGATGGACCCAGACAAGCCGATCCACGATGCGCTGCCGGCCGCCCTGCCGTGAGCTGAGCCGCAGCGACGTTGACATCGTCGTGGCTATCCATGACACTCGGATATATCCGATACCCCGGGTACTGGGTATCTGCGTCTCAACGAGCACGCCCGCCCACTAGCGGCCACAACAGGAAAGATCCACCATGACCGACGTCGTGACCTCGGCTACCGAATCCGCCGAGAAATCGCAGTCCCAACCGACACACACCCGCACCCTGATCATCGGGACCGGGTTCTCGGGCCTGGGTATGGCCATTGCGCTGCAGAAGGAGGGCGTGGACTTCGTCATCCTGGAAAAGGCCGACGACGTCGGCGGCACCTGGCGCGACAACAGCTACCCCGGCTGCGCGTGCGACATCCCGTCGCATCTGTACTCGTTCTCCTTCGAGCCCAAGCCGGACTGGAAGAACCCGTTCTCGTTCCAGCCGGAGATCTGGGACTACCTCAAGGGCGTCACCGAGAAGTACGGGCTGCGCCGCTACATCCATTTCAACTCGCTGGTCGACCGTGCCTACTGGGACGACGACGAGTACCGCTGGCACGTGTTCACCGTCGACGGGCGGGAGTACGTGGCGCAATTCCTGGTCTCCGGGGCCGGGGCACTACACATCCCGTCCGTGCCCGACATCCAAGGGCGTGACGAATTTGCCGGTGCCGCTTTCCATTCCGCGGAATGGGACCACAGCGTCGACCTGACCGGGAAGCGGGTGGCGATCATCGGCACCGGCGCCAGCGCGATTCAGATCGTGCCCGAGATCGTCGGGCAGGTCGCCGAACTCCAGCTCTACCAGCGCACCCCGCCGTGGGTGGTGCCGCGGTCCAACCCCGAGATTCCGCCGGCGTTGCGTGCGGCCATGGAGAACGTCCCCGGGTTGCGTGCCCTGGCGCGACTGGCTATCTACTGGGGCCAGGAGGCGCTTGCCTTCGGCATGACCAAGCACCCCAACGCGCTGAAATTCATTGAGGCGTACTGCAAGTGGAACATCCGGCGTTCGGTGAAGGACCGCGAACTGCGGCGCAAGCTGACGCCGAAATACCGCATCGGCTGCAAGCGGATCCTGAACTCGTCCACCTATTACCGCGCGGTGGCCGATCCGAAGACGAAACTCATCACCGAGGGCATCACCCGGATCACCCGCGACGGCATCGTCACCGCCGACGGTCGCGAACACCAGGCGGACGTGATCGTGTACGCCACTGGTTTCCATGTAACCGACTCCTACACCTACGTTCAGATCAAGGGCCAGCGCGGCGAGGATCTGGTGGACCGGTGGAACCGCGAGGGCATCGGCGCCCACCGCGGCATCACCGTCGCCGACGTGCCCAATCTGTTCTTCCTGCTGGGGCCCAACACCGGGCTGGGTCACAACTCGGTGGTGTTCATGATCGAGTCCCAGATCCGGTACGTGGCCGACGCGATTGCCAAGTGCGACAAGATGGGTGCCCAGGCGCTGGCTCCCACCCGCGAGGCGCAGGACCGCTTCAACGCCGAATTGCAGGAGAAGCTGTCCGGTTCGGTGTGGAACAGCGGCGGCTGCAGCAGCTGGTACCTCGACGAGCACGGCAAGAATACGGTGCTGTGGGGCGGCTACACCTGGCAATACTGGATGGCCACCCGTTCGGTGAAGCCCGAGGAATATCAATTCCTGGGCCTGCGCACCAAGTCGGGCAAGAAAGCCGCCTGAGGAGAAGCGCTCAGTTCTGAACGCTCACAACCGAATTCGCGGACTCACCGGCGAACGACCGGAGGTTGCGGCGCATGATCCGGTCCAGCGCCCGGTCGGGTAGCACCCGGCTGAGCCGCACCAGGACCGCGGCGTCGCGGCCGATGGTGTAGCGGGTGCGGGGCCGACTCGCGGTGGCGGCCTTGACGATCACCTTGGCGGCGTGCTCGGCCGGCACGCCGATGTCGAGGAACGAGCGCGCCTGTGCCGTCACGGCCGCATTGAGATCGCCATATCGCTCGAGTTGCGCGGCGGTCATGTCCGCGATGAGTCCTTGCGCCGTCGCGATACCGCGCTCGGGCATCGCGGTCTTGACCGCGCCGGGCTCGACGACCACCACCTTGACCCCCAGGTCGGAGACTTCGCGCCGTAACGCATCGCTGGCGGCCTCGAGGGCGAACTTCGAGCCCGCGTACGCGCCGTAGGTCGGTAGCACCACCTTGCCGCCGACCGAGCTGATGTTCACGACGGTGCCGCAGCTTTTGAAAAGCTCGGGCAGCAGCGCCTGCGTGATGGCGATGTGGCCGAACAGATTGACCTCGAACTGTCGTCGCCACTGCGCCATCGGCAGCGTCTCAACCGGTGAATTGATCGCGATCCCGGCGTTGTTGACCAGCGCGCGCAGGGGGCGCGGGTCGCGCGTGACGCGGTCGGCGATCGCGGCGATGTCGGATTCGACGGTGATGTCGAGGATCTGCGGCTCGATCCCGTCGGCGCGCAGCGCGTCGGCATCGGCCTCGCGGCGCACCCCGGCCAGCACGTGAAATCCCCTGCGCGCCAATTCTTCAGCGGTGGCGGCTCCCATGCCGGTGGAAGCGCCGGTCACGACGATCAGTTCGTTGCGGCGATCGGATGATGTCATGGCGGCCTCCGTGGGCATTTGAGTTGACGCTGTCATCTCAAAGCTAGCAGTTGAGTTGACGTTGTCAACTCAAGTTCGGCTTATGCTCGGCGGGTGATGTCACGAGCGGAGAGTGCGGCGGCAACGCGCCGGTCGCTGCTCGAGGCCGCGGCGGTGTTGCTCGACCGCGGGGGAGTCGAGGCGGTGACGTTGCGTGAGGTGGGCGCCCGCTCCGGGGTGTCGCGCTCGGCGGCGTATCGGCACTTTGCGGACAAGGAGTCTCTGCTCGCGGTGCTGGCGTCGGATGCGCTGAACGAATTGGGTGATTCGCTCGAGGAATTGGCAGCCGGTGACTTGTCGCCCGAGGCGGCGTTGCGGTCGGCCCTGCTGTCGCTGATCGCCCTCGGGCGCGACCGGCCGCACCTGTACCGGCTGATCTTCACCACCCCGCCGGCTGACCTGACCGCGGCGGCGCAGGCGGGGGAGCGGACACAACATTTGTTCATCGACATGGTCGGCCGCCTCACCGGTCCGCAACACGCCCGGCGCTACGGAGCGCTCCTGCTGGCCAGCGCCCACGGGATAGCGGGCCTGGATCTGAGTGGCCACCTGGACCTGGACAAGTGGCACACCGACGCGGAGGAACTCGTCGACACGATGATTGCTCTGCTCTCGGGCGCGACGGGAGACGCATGACCGCTGAAAGTCGGGCAAGGCGGTTGCTCGGCGGGCTGTGTTTGGCGGCGCTGCTGGTCACCGGCTGCGGTCACGGCGGCACGCCGCAGGCGGGTTCGGCCACCGTGCCGACCGAGGGCAGTCGCCCGCCGGACGCCGGGCTGCCGCAGGCCGCCGAACCCCGCCAGGCGCCGCCACCCACCGATCCCGTCCTCGGGCGGACCGTCTCGGTGGGCCGCTCGCCGGAAGGGATCGTCGTCGACCCGCGGACGCGGACCGTCGCCGTCGCCGTGCGCGACCCCGACGAGCTGGTGCTGCTGGACGCCGACACCGGTGCCGTCACCGGCCGGGTGCCGCTTCCGGGAAGTGTCCGACACCTCCAGCTCGCCGCTCCCGGGGGACCGGTTCTGGTGCCGGTCGAAACCGCCGACGTACTGATCCGTGTCGACCTGCCGCAAGGCAAGGCGCAGCCGGCCATCCACACCGGCGAGCATCCGCACGACGCCGCCGCGGCGGCCAACGGTACGGTCTTCGTCGCCAACGAACACGGCGGAACGGTGGCCGTCGTCCGCGGTGATCAGGTCGTCAAGATCTTCGCCGACAATGTCCAGCCGGCCGGGACGGCGCCGGTCGGGACCGCGATGGGGGTCCTGGACGTACGCAAGAACGACCTCACCGTGTACGACGCCGAACGGCTGACCATCGTGGGGTCGGCGCCGGCCGGCGCGGGGCCGACCCACCTGCTCGCCGACCGGCACGGGCGGATGATCGCCGCCGACACGCGCGGTGACGCGGTGCGGGTGTTCACCCCGCTCCCGGTCCCGCGGGAGGTGGCTACGGTGGCTCAGCCGGGCGGACCGTACGGCATCACCTACGACGCGGCGCGCGACCGGCTCTGGGTGGCGTCATCGGGGACCAACGAAGTCGTCGGCTACGACATGAGCGACACGAGGCCGCGCGAGGTACGACGCTTTCCGACGGTGCAAAATCCCTACACCGTGGGTGTGGACCCGAATTCCGGGCGGCTGTTCGTCGCCGGGGTGACCGCGGGCGTGGTGCAGATCATCGAGCCGTAGTGCCTTGGCCGCTGAGATTCCGCCGGAGTGCCTGGTGTTGGCCGGCCCGGGTCAACGGTGCTACCTCCTCGGCCGCAAAGCAGCAGCGCAGGCGGGCGTGGGCGGGGCGCCGCAGGCCGTTGCCGCCAGGGCGCGAACGCATTTCGGCATGTGAGAAGTGGCTGGCAGCGACACGCGCAAAACACAAGTTGTTGTGTTGCGGCAGCTTGTCGGACACCAGGGGTAGTGTTTGTGGCCTAAGCACGTCCGGCGCTGCCGGCAGCCAAATCGGCCTGGTGAAGTGGGGTTTCGGTGAGTGGAAATGCAAAGCTGATCGACCGCGTTTCGGCGATCAACTGGAACCGTCTGCAAGACGACAAAGACGCAGAGGTCTGGGACCGGTTGACCGGGAACTTCTGGCTGCCCGAGAAAGTGCCGGTGTCCAACGACATCCCGTCCTGGGGCACGTTGAAGCCCAGCGAGAAGCAGCTGACGATGCGCGTGTTCACCGGCCTGACCATGCTGGACACCATCCAGGGCACCGTCGGCGCGGTCAGCCTGATTCCCGACGCGCTGACTCCGCACGAAGAGGCCGTGTACACCAACATCGCGTTCATGGAGTCGGTGCATGCCAAAAGCTACAGCCAGATTTTCTCCACGCTGTGCTCGACCGCCGAGATCGACGACGCGTTCCGCTGGTCTGAGGAGAACCCCAATCTGCAGCGCAAGGCCGAGATCGTGCTGCAGTACTACCGCGGCGATGAGCCGCTCAAGCGCAAGGTGGCCTCGACGCTGCTGGAGAGCTTCCTGTTCTACTCCGGGTTCTACCTCCCGATGTACTGGTCGAGCCGGGCCAAGCTGACCAACACCGCCGACATGATCCGGCTGATCATCCGCGACGAGGCCGTGCACGGCTACTACATCGGCTACAAGTACCAGCGCGGCCTGGCGCTGGTCGACGAGGCCAAGCGCGCCGAGCTCAAGGACTACACCTACGAGCTGCTGTTCGAGCTGTACGACAACGAGGTGGAGTACACCCAGGACCTCTACGACGAGGTCGGGCTTACCGAGGACGTCAAGAAGTTCCTGCGCTACAACGCCAACAAGGCGCTGATGAACCTCGGCTACGAAGCACTGTTCCCGCGCGACGAGACCGACGTGAACCCGGCGATCCTGTCGGCGTTGTCACCGAACGCCGACGAGAACCACGACTTCTTCTCCGGGTCGGGGTCGAGCTACGTGATCGGCAAGGCCGTGGTCACCGAAGACGAGGACTGGGACTTCTAGAGTCGGTTTCCGGCAGTGACCGCTTCTTCCTCGTCTACAAGAAGGCGCCAAACGTAATGAGATGGACGAGCAGCAGTGGGAAGAAGGGCGCCAGAAGTGCTTGGTACAGAGTTGGATACGTATCGTAAAGCGGCCTGATCAAGTCAACCCACAGGCGTAATAGGGGGCCGGAGACATAGAGACCGGCAGCCAGCGGTCCACCTACCAGGAACAACGGTAGCGCGCTATAGAAGTAGTCGGGGTTGGTGAGGTAGAGCTGACCTAGTTGCCCCGCCAGAGCCGGGATAGAACTGGCAATAAAACCGATGCGACGCACTGCCTCACCCACGTAGTAGGAAATGGCCGACGGGTCCGTGGCCGCCGCGGCGACTGAGTTCGTGGCGGCAATCGCGGGGTGCAGCAACGAGGCGACGTTGGCGGACTCGGCCATGGCATACGAGCCCGCACTGGCGGTCAAGTGCTCCACGAACTGCTGGTGAAATGTCGCCGCCCTGGTGGCCAGCTTCTGATAGTCCTCGGCATAACCGGAGAACAGGTGCGCGATGCCCGCCGAGACCTCGTCGGCGGCCGCCGGCAGCAACGCTTGGGTCGAGGCCGCCGCCGTCAGGTGGGCGGCCTCGAGCGTTGCAGCAATGGCGCCTAAATTCGTTGCAGCCGCAGCTATCGGCTCCGGCGCTGCGATCACATATGTCATCTCCGCCCCTTTGGTTCATCGCCGCAATGGCAAATCGACGCGCAGTCGTTTGCGCATGAATCCAGCCTCGCAAGGTAAGACTGGCCCGGCTTAAGTACCCGACTACCTCATTGCGCGGGCGTGACTGCGGAACTGCGCTACGACTGCGCCGGGGACTCGCCGGGTTGGGTGGCGAGCCGACCGACCGGCTGCGGCACCCAGGTCTGCAGAACCTTCCGGCCGATCAACTGGCAGCCGTGGGTGCGCGCCAATTGCTTTGCGGCTGAGGTGAATTCCTGGTTGCTGACGACGATGCTGCGGGTGCAGCCGTGGTGTCGGGCGCCTGCCACCACTTCCTGGACGGCCGCGACGCCCACCGGTTTGGCGTACCGCTTGCATTGCACCGCGACATACCGGCCGTCCTTTTCGGCGACCAGGTCCACGCCGTAGTCACCGACGGGCGGGGTGAACGTGACCTGCCATCCCGCCCGGCCAAGGCGGGTGGCGACGTAGCTTTCGAACTCGGCACCGTCCATCGCGTCGATGTCTCGCAGACTCGTGACGCGTGCCGCGCGGCGCGGCCACTTCCGATTGGCCAGCCACCCGTCCAGCACCACGCACAGCAGAGCTAGGTAGAACGCCAGGACGGCAGCCGCCAGGCTGTGCCTGGTGATTCCGGCGACTGCCGCGACGATCAGTGGGATGGCGAGCAAGGCTGCTGTCATGCGCGGGTCGTCGGGGGAGCCGTCTGCACGAACCGATGATAGGGAAGGGCGACGACAACAGCCCGTCAAACGCGGCGCGCCAGGAAGTCGAGAACCGCGTCGGCGAATATGTCGTTCCGGTCGCCGGCGACCATATGGCCGGCGCCGCGGACATCGGTGAACTCGACGTCGGGGAAGCGCTGCAGGAAGCGGTCCGCCTGCGGTCGGCTGACCAGATCGCTCATCTGGCCGCGCACCAGCAGCATCGGGACGCCTCCGCCCAGAATTCTTCCGACCGCGGCGTAGAGACGGTCGTGCTCACCGATCTCCATCGGTCCCCGGGTCTGCATGCCGGTGATGAACCGCGGATCCCAATGCCAGTACCAGCGGTCGCCGCGCCGGCGCAAGTTGCCGGCCAGGCCGGCGAGGTCAGTGGGGCGGGGCCGGTGCGGGTTGAACCGGGCGAGTACGTCCGCCACCTCGTCCAGTGAGCTGAAGCCCGACTCCATGCCGTCGGCCATGAAGTCGAAAACCCTTCTGGCACCGGACTCGTCCATCTCGGGCACGATGTCGACGAGCACCACGGCGCGCGCGATACCGGGCGACAACTCCCCGGCCAGCAGCATCGAGGTGAAACCACCGAGCGAGGCGCCCACCAGCACCGGTTGCGGGGGCAGCGCGGCAAGCACCTCGAGGACGTCACCGGCGAAACTGACGACTCGGTAGTCGCCGTCGGCTGCCCAGTACGATTCGCCATGGCCGCGAAGGTCGACGGTCACCGCTTGCCAACCGCGCCGGGCGACGGAGGCGGCAGCCTTAGCCCACGATCGGCGGGTCTGCCCCGCGCCGTGCAGGAACACCACAGCGGGAGCCTGCGGGTCGCCCCGGCGGTCGGCGGCGATGCCGACGCCAGCGGATCCAGGGGTGTAGAACTTCTGCGTTTCAATGGATCTCAGCGTGAGCTCCGTTATGGCGCAGCCGTGTGAGATACGGGGTGACGAGCCACGCGCACGCCACCGCGCAGGCCAGCGCGTACGGCAGCGAGCCGATCGGTGTGCCCCTCGCCGTGACACCGCCGGCCGCACCCAAGTATTCGGGCAGCGACACCGCCCAGAGCGCGGCCAGGGTGACCAGATAGATCGACGCGAACAGCGGCAGGTAGCTCGTCGCGAACCCGTCGTCGGTCGGCAACGGTCGCGAGCGGTTGCCCCAGAATGCCTTGAGCGCGAACAACACCGCGGCGGCAAGCATCGCCCATCCCAGCCCGGCGACCACCATGCGGTGGTGCCCGAACAGTCGGTCGGCGAGCAGATTGACCGACAACGCCGCGCCCAGCGCCGGAGTCAGCACCCCGATCAGCACGCTGCGGCCGACGGCGCGCGGGCGACGGCTGCCCAGCAGTGCGTGCGCCAGCAAGGCGAACGCGATGGGGTCGACCAGGGAGAAGTTGACCAGGCTGAACAGCGGCACCGATGCGAGGGTGATGCCTCCGATTCCGGGCAATTGGTAGTCCCACAGCCACCACATGAGTTGCGGTCCGAGTTGGTCGAACACCTGATAGAAGCAGTGGTGCACGAACCCGACGCAGACCGCGCCGCGGATCAGGCCCCAGCGTCCGTCGAACAGTCCCCGCTGGCGCACCAGCACGTACGC
Organism: Mycobacterium sp. TY814; assembly: GCF_030755175.1. Lineage (NCBI taxonomy): Bacteria > Bacillati > Actinomycetota > Actinomycetes > Mycobacteriales > Mycobacteriaceae > Mycobacterium > Mycobacterium sp. TY814. The sequence goes on along the minus strand of NZ_JAUFRY010000001.1, from coordinate 1,107,382 downwards.
CGGGTAGAGCAGCGCCGGATACAAAGCCAGAATGTAGAGCGGCATCCGGCCGTAAAAGGCGCCGGCGGTGAATTCGTTGTGGATGAAGATGACCCCCCCGTCTGCGAGCCCGAGCGCCGCCGGAAAGAAATAGATCGGCACCTCCATCACGATGCAGTACAACGCCGCCGCGCCCCAGATTCCGAGGAAGGAACTGTCGCCGCTACGGCGAAAGATGTTGATTGCGTGGGCCAGACCGAGCGCAGCCGCGGCGATCATCAGCAGCTCGATCACGTTCAGCGTCCAGTTCTGCAGGCTCAACGGGCTGCGCAGGTAGAAGAAGTGCTGCAGCGCGCGGAAGGAAATGCCGCCGAGCCGGCCGGCGAGCTCCAGGAATCTGTCGCTGGGATTCATGGTGCCGCCAGCGGCCGAACGCCGTAGAACATCGTCATGTCCTCGCCGCGCTCCCAGTGTTCGAACCACGTCGCCGCCCACTCCGGCAGCGGCTGGTTGTCGTGATCGTAGCCGGGAAGGATCGAGGCAAACGAGCGTCGCAACATCGAAACCTGCTGGCGGACAGGAACAGTGGCGAAGGCGCCGTAGGGCTTCGTGCAGAGTTCCTGGACGTCGGGTAGCTGATCGCCGAACTCCCGCAGCAACATTCGGTGACATCGCAGGACGTGGCGCATGGTGGGAAAAAAGGACCGGATTTTGTAGCCGGGGTCGCCCACGACGTGGTCGTAGATCGTAACCGCCGAACTGCGGTGCTCGACCTCTTCGCAGAAATGCCACAGACACAACGAGGCGACCCGCGCGTCACCGGCCGCGAACAGGCTGGCGCGATTGTCGATGATCATCTTGAAGATCGGGGTGAAGGTGCCCTCCAGCGCGGCGGCATAGGCAAGCAGGTAACGCAGATCCTTGTCGCGGTGCAGCGCGTCATAGTGCGCGATCGCTTTGTCCAGCGCTACCTGCAGGCCCGGGTGCCGCTCGATCAGGGCCTTGACGTGGCGGCGGTGACACGACGTGTGCACCGACTCCTGCTGCAGGAACAGCCGCGCTTCCCGGCGCACCGCGGCGTCGGTGATCACCGCGTCGGCATCCTTCATCGTCTTCACCAGGTACCGCTCCAGGCCGATCGCCCAGAAGGACAGGACATTCATGCCCATCGCGAACCGGGGATTCGCGGGGTTCCAGATGAACTCCACCCCGTCAAACTCGAACGGGATATGGCGGACGACGAGGTCACTCATGGTGGGCACCCCTTCCGGCACTGGCGACGCTGCCATGCCCAGGCTAAAATATGAGCTACTACTCATGTCAACCCTGCGCAGCGGAAGGGGGTGATCGTGCCCGACGCGCGCGCCCGGAAGCCCCGGCGAACAGCCGGTTCTCAGCGTCGAACACCGTCGCAGGAGCGATCGGCGGAGTTGGTCCGCAAGGTCATCGAAGCGACCGCTCAGGTTATCGGGGACGTCGGGCTGGAAGCCACGAGTACCAACAAGATCGCCGCGCGGGCGGGTGTCGCGATCGGCTCGATCTATCAGTACTTCCCGAACAAGGAGACGCTGATCGATGCGCTGCTCGACGATCGCCTGCACCGATTGGAGGCCTTGGCCGCGACCAGGATGGAAGCGCTCAAGAATCGTTCCTACCCTGAGGCGGCCGATGCCATGATGCGCGCGACCATCGCCTTCTGCGAGGCCGAACCGGGAATCACGGCCATGCTGGCCTCCAGAGCCGTCGCGCCGCAGCCGAATTCACGCGACCACGCCCTTTATCAGCGCGTCCACGCCATCGCGCGCACCTACTTGCTGGCGCACGCCGACCATCTGACGGTCGACGACGTCGAGCTGGCCGCCACCATCTCGACGCGGGTCGTCGCCAACTTCGCCCCGTGGATCGCGCTGTCGGTGACCGATCATGCGGAACGAGAACGACACATCGTCGAGGTCGTTCGCATGCTCTCCCTGTGGGTCGGAGCGCAGCAGCCGCAGGCCGTCACCACGCGGCGGCCGGCTCGTGCACGTCGATAGGGCGCTCCTCGGACTGGTACAGCTCGTCGATCTCGCAGGCGTATCTGCTCGCGATCACCTTGCGCTTCAACTTCATCGTCGGTGTGACTTCGTCGCCGCCGGCCTCCCAGAAGACCGGCAGCACGCGGAACCGTTTCACCTGCTCGACGCGTGCCAGCCGTTCGTTGGCGGCGGCCACCCCGGCGGTGATCGCCTCGATGACCGCGGGATGTGCGGCCAGGCTGGCCGGTTACGCGTCCGCCAACCCGTGCTGGCGGGCATAGGGGCCGACGGTTTCGGCATCCAGCACGATCAGCGCGGTGTTGTAGGGCTTCCGGTCACCGATGACGGCGATGGCCCCGACCAGTGGTGTGGCCGCCTTGACCGTGTTCTCGATGTACCCGGGCTGCAGCTTCGAATATTCCTCACGGACAAAGCGATTCAATCGCCAAGACTACGAACTGGCGGGACGGCAGGGCGGCCCGTGCTAGGCACCCGGAGACAACGGCTCGCGCTGGACGCCCGGGTCGCGCTGATCACCAGTGCAGGCCAGGGCATCGGCCTTGCGCTGGCGCGGCACTTGTATGCGCGCGGCGCGAATGTCGCCCTGCTCGATGTCGACGGCGCTGCCGCCCGGCAGGCGGCGAGTGAACTGGGCAGTCGCGCATGCGGTTTGGCCGCCGACGTCCGCGATCGGGGCGCGATGGCAGAAGTCGTCGGGGCGGTGGTCCGTCACTTCGGGGCCCTCGACATCGTCGTCGCCAACGCCGGGGTCACGCCGGCACCGGCGACACTGCGCACGATGAACCCCGACGATGCCGTGGCCGCTGAGCAGGCGGATCACCGCTGAGCGGGCCGCCTCGTCGATTGCGCGGGGAATCACCGATCGTGCGGCGACCACGATCGCCCCGGCCGGTTGGCGGCTGTACAGCCTGCTGCGCGGAGTGCTCAATCCTGTCGTCGACGGTCTTCTCGTCAAGGACGCCAGGATGCGTGCCTTGATCTCCGATATCGAGAGGGTGGCGGCATCTGACCACGTCCGCCCAGCGACCAACGCGAACGGATCCGGTTGACCGCGGTAGATCAGCACCCGATCGACAACGCAGGAGCCACCTCAACCGGCCCGCACGTGTGCGCGCCGTGAACGAAGCATGAATTGTCCGCTCAGCGGGCCCCGGCAAGTGGCGGCGGTGTCCTTCGTTTCGCGACACTGACCGGGTGACGAAAGACAATTCCGATTGCGCCCACCCCAACTTCTTTCGGTCGGTGATCCGCTGGCTGCAGGCGGGTTATCCCGAAGGCGTGCCCGGGCCCGATCGCGTCCCGCTCTTCGCACTGCTGCGCAGCACACCGCTGACCGCGGATCAGCTCAGGGAAGTCGTGGACAACCTCAGCGCGAAAGGCTCGCCCGCGGTCGCCGACGGTGTCATCGACGGAAACGAGATCGCGGAACAGATCGCAGAATTGACGCACCGCGACCCCGGTCCGGAGAACGTCCGGCGCGTCGCCGCCACCCTGGCCGCCGCCGGTTGGCCGCTGGCCGGTATCGATGTCAGCGAGGTGATCCCCGGTGATGAGGACGGCGAAGCGGCCGAAGAGGTGGCGGCCCGGATCCGGGCTACCGCTCAGGGCTGACCGGCCTGTCCTACAACGTCGAGATGTCGATGACGAAGCGGTACCGCACGTCGCTGGCCAGCACGCGCTCGTAGGCTTCGTTGACGTAATCGGCTGCGATGACCTCGATTTCGGGCGTCACGTGGTGTTCGGCGCAGAAGTCGAGCATCTCCTGGGTCTCGGCGATACCGCCGATGTTCGACCCGGACAGGCTGCGCCGCGCCAGCGCGAGACCGAACGCCGGGACCTCCATGGGGTGCTCGGGGATGCCGAGCTCGACGATGGTGCCGTCGACGTCAAGCAGATTCAGGTACTGGCCCAGATTCAGGTTCGCCGAGACCGTATTGAGGATCAGGTCGAAGCTGCCCCGCAGTTTCTTGAAAGTGTCCGGGTCGGAGGTGGCGTAGTAATTGCTTGCGCCCAAACGCAATCCGTCTTCCATCTTCTTCAGCGACTGCGACAGCACGCTCACCTCGCAGCCCATCGCCGCGCCCAGCTTGACGCCCATGTGGCCCAGTCCGCCCAGACCGATGATGGCCAGCCGGGTGTCCTGGCCGGCTTTCCAGTGCCGCAGCGGTGAGAACAGCGTGATGCCCGCGCACAGCAGCGGGGCGGCCGCGTCCAGCGGCAGAGACTCGGGGATGCGGACGACGAAGTTCTCGTCCACCACCACTGCCTGGCTGTAGCCGCCCTGCGTCGGGGTGCCGTCTTTGTCGGTCGAGTTGTAGGTGAAGGTGGCACCCTTCTTGCAGTACTGCTCGAGACCGGCTTGACAGCTGCTGCACTGGCCGCAGGAGTTGACCATGCAGCCGACGCCGACATGGTCGCCGACCTTGTGCTTGGTCACCTCGGACCCGACGGCGGCGACGACGCCGGCGATCTCGTGGCCGGGAACCACCGGATAGTTCGGTACGCCCCATTCGGCTTTGACGGTGTGGATGTCGGAGTGGCAGATTCCGGCGAATTTGATGTCGATGGCCACATCGTGCGGGCCGGGTTCGCGTCGTTCGATCGTGGTCTTGGTCAGCGGTTCGGTGGCCGACGTGGCGGCATATGCGGAAACGGTGCTCATCATCATCCTCTGGGATCTAGTTACGCTCTCATATAGGTTAGCTAAGTTAACGGTTTGCACGCCAATTGCGGCGGCGTTGCGCTCATCACTCTCAGTTGATGGGCGCGTTGATCCAACGCAGATCATTAACGATGCCGCGGGCGGCGATGATTCCCTCACCGGTCTGCCAGATCTCGTCGTTGACGATGAAGATCCGGTTGTCGCGGTTGGCGCCGAGCCGGCGCCACGGGCCGCTGTCCAGGACGGTCGCCGCGCGTTCGGCCGCGGCCGGGGAGGCGCACGACACATAGATGATGTCGGCGTCGGCGGCGGAAAAGTCCGGGTTCCTGGCCAGGTCGGCGTCGGTGGCACCGAACTCGAGGTAGGGCTTGTCGGTGAACCGCTGCGCCGCGGGCCGATCCACCCCGACCGCCTTCAGCACGCTGGCGGGGAAGTTGTCGGCCCCGTAGACGCGCAGCGTGCTGGCGGTCAGTTGCACCACCGACACCTGGAAATGGGGCGCGTCGTGCTTGGCGCCGACATCGGTGGCGCGCTGCCGGAATCCGGTGATCACCGCCTCGGCGGCGGCGCCGCGGGCGGTCGCCGCACCGACGCCACGCAGGTTGTCTTCCCAGGCCGCACCCGGGGCCGCGGTGAACACGGTCGGTGCGATCGCCGCCAGTTGGGGATACAGCGTCGGCGTCAGCGCCACCGAGCCCAGGATCAGGTCCGGGTGGGCCGCCGCGATTGCCTTGAGGTCCGGTGCGTTGCGCGAACCGGCGCCCGGCGCATCGTGAATCACCTTGCCCAGGTACGACGGTTGACTCGACGAACCGTCCGGCAACGCCGCGGCGACAATCCGGGACTGCAGGCCCAGCGCGCACAGCGAGTCCAGTTGGTCTCCGGAGAGCACGACGATGCGCTGGGGATCGGCGGGCACCTGAGTCTCGCCCGGAACGACCCCCGCCGCGTTGCGCGCCGGGGGTGGGGGAGCAGGGTCCGGCGCGGCCGCGTCCCGCGCACATGACTCGTCGGGTTTGCGGTCGTTGCCCAGCACACCGGCGCCCGCGATCTGGGTGGTCGGCGTGACCATCGACGACGCTGACGTCGGCTTGTCCGAACCGCAGGCCGATGTCAGGACCAGCGCGACCGCCGCTACGGCGCCCAGACTGATTCGCAGGCCGCCGGTTTGCACGTGTCCGACGTTAACATCCGGCCTGCTCAGACCCGGCCGGCCGGCCGGTCGGCGCGTGCCCGCCGACGCAATTACGACAGTTTGTAGGACCAGGACTACCGGCAGGCTGAACGCGGGCTAAGATTCGTGTCAGCACTTGATGTGCGCCCCTGTCCGGATGGATGTTTGGAGGATCTGTTGACAGCCGAAGCGCCCCCACGGGGAGAACTCGAGGCAGTCCGTCCCTACCCGGCTCGCACCGGACCCAAGGGCAATCTGATCTACAAGATGATCACGACGACCGATCACAAGCTGATCGGCATCATGTACTGCGTCGTCTGCTTCATGTTCTTCTTCATCGGTGGGCTGCTGGCCCTGCTGATGAGAACCGAATTGGCCGTACCCGGCCTTCAGTTCCTGTCGAACGAGCAGTACAACCAGCTGTTCACCATGCACGGCGGCATCATGCTGCTGTTCTACGCGACGCCGATCGTGTTCGGCTTCGCCAACTTGGTGCTGCCGCTGCAGATCGGGGCGCCGGACGTGGCTTTCCCCCGGTTGAACGCCTTCTCGTTCTGGCTCTTCCTGCTCGGTGGTCTCATCGTGGCCGCCGGCTTCATCACCCCGGGTGGCGCCGCCGACTTCGGCTGGACCTTCTACACCCCGCTCAGCGACGCCGTCCACACCCCGGGCGCGGGTGCCGACCTGTGGATCATGGGCATCATCGTCGGTGGTCTGGGTACCATCCTGGGCGCCGTGAACATGATCACCACCGTCGTGTGCATGCGTGCACCGGGCATGACGATGTTCCGGATGCCGATCTTCACCTGGAACATCCTGGTGACGTCGGTGCTGGTGCTGATCGCCTTCCCGCTGCTGACGGCCGCCCTGTTCGGCATGGCCGCCGACCGGCACCTGGGCGCTCACATCTACGACCCCGCCAACGGCGGCGTGCTGCTGTTCCAGCACCTGTTCTGGTTCTTCGGCCACCCGGAGGTCTACATCCTGGCGCTGCCGTTCTTCGGTGTCGTCTCCGAGATCTTCCCGGTGTTCTCCCGGAAGCCGATCTTCGGCTACACCACCCTGGTGTACGCGACGCTGTCGATCGCCGCGCTGTCGGTTGCGGTGTGGGCACACCACATGTTCGCGACCGGCGCGGTGCTGCTGCCCTTCTTCTCCTTCATGACCTTCCTGATCGCGGTCCCCACCGGCATCAAGTTCTTCAACTGGGTGGGCACCATGTGGAAGGGACAGTTGACCTTCGAGACGCCGATGCTGTTCTCGGTCGGTTTCGCCGTGACGTTCCTGCTCGGTGGCCTCAGCGGTGTCCTGCTGGCCAGCCCGCCGCTGGACTTCCACGTCACCGACAGCTACTTCGTCATCGCGCACTTCCACTACGTGCTGTTCGGGACCATCGTGTTCTCGACCTACGCGGGCATCTACTTCTGGTTCCCGAAGATGACGGGCCGCCTGCTCGACGAGCGGCTCGGCAAGGTGCACTTCTGGTTGACGTTCATCGGCTTCCACACCACGTTCCTGGTGCAGCACTGGGTCGGTGACCAGGGCATGCCGCGCCGCTACGCCGACTACCTGCCGACCGACAACTTCACCACCCTGAACATGATCTCCACCGTCGGTGCCTACATTCTGGGTGTCTCGGTCCTGCCGTTCGTCTGGAACATCTTCAAGAGCTGGCGCTACGGCGAGGTGGTGACCGTCGACGACCCGTGGGGTTACGGCAACTCGCTGGAATGGGCGACCAGTTGCCCGCCGCCGCGGCACAACTTCACCGAGCTGCCCCGGATCCGTTCGGAGCGGCCGGCGTTCGAACTGCACTACCCGCACATGGTCGAGCGGTTGCGTGCCGAAGCCCATGTAGGGCGCAGTCACGGTCCGGCCGACGGTGATGTCACCAGAGCGGACGACGTCAGCGTTCGCACCTGATGACGGCCGGCGCGGGTGAGTAAGCCACCCAGGGTCTCGGTACTGATCACGGTCACCGGCGTCGACCAACCCGGTGTGACGTCTGCGCTGTTCGGTGTCCTCGCACGGCACAAGGTCGAGCTGCTCAACGTCGAACAGGTGGTCATCCGTGGCCGGCTCACGCTCGGCGTACTGGTGTCGTGCCCGTTGGATCCCGTGAACGGCGAGCTCGATGCGTTACGTGCTGACGTCGAAGCCGCCATCCGCGAGGTGGGCCTGGACGTCACGATCGAGCGCAGCGACGACGTCGAGATCATCCGGGAGCCGTCGACCCACACCATCTTCGTGCTGGGCCGCCCGGTTACCGCTGGCGCGTTCGGTGCGGTCGCCCGGGAAGTCGCCGACCTCGGCGTCAACATCGACTTCATCCGCGGCGTCTCCGATTACCCGGTCACCGGTCTGGAGCTGCGGGTCTCAGTGCCGCCCGGCGCCTACGGTCCGCTGCAGAGCGCACTGACCAAGGTGGCCGCAGACGAGCAGGTGGACGTCGCGCTCGAGGACTACGGCCTGGAATGGCGCACCAAACGGCTCATCGTGTTCGACGTCGATTCGACGCTGGTGCAGGGCGAGGTCATCGAGATGCTGGCGGCCCGCGCCGGTGCCGAGGGGAAGGTCGCGGCGATCACCGAGGCCGCGATGCGCGGTGAACTGGACTTCGCGGAGTCGCTGGAGCAGCGGGTGGCCACCCTGGCCGGGCTGCCCGCCTCGGTGATTGACGACGTCGCGGGCCAATTGGAGCTGATGCCGGGGGCCCGGACCACGCTGCGTACGTTGCAGCGCTTGGGTTTTCGCTGCGGTGTGGTCTCCGGCGGCTTCCGGCGCATCATCGAGCCGCTGGCCGAGGAACTCAAGCTGGACTTCGTCGCGGCCAACGAGCTGGAGATCGTCGACGGCACGCTCACCGGTCGCGTGGTGGGCACCATCGTCGACCGGGCCGGCAAGGCCACCGCGCTGCGTGCGTTTGCCGAGCAGTACGGCGTGCCGATGGAGCAGACGGTCGCCGTCGGCGACGGGGCCAATGACATCGACATGCTCGCAGCGGCGGGTATGGGGATCGCCTTCAACGCCAAACCCGCGCTGCGCGAGGTGGCCGACGCATCGTTGAGCCACCCCTATCTGGACACGGTGTTGTTCCTGCTGGGGGTGACGCGCGGCGAGATCGAAGCCGCCGATGCGGTGGACGGCGTGGTGCGCCGGGTCGAAATCCCTGCCGAATAACTCTGGCGAGCAGACGCAAAATCACCTTGGAGCGTACGTTCCAAGGTGATTTTGCGTCTGCTCGCGCCACTGAGGTGCCCAACATCTGATAAATTCTTCAACTGTTAAATTGATGAATTCTTAGTGAGGGTCGGTGTCCGAGCCGCTGTACAAGCTGAAGGCGGAGTTCTTCAAGACGCTGGGCCACCCGGCGCGGGTGCGCATCCTGGAACTGCTGTCGGAACGGGACCACACAGTGGCCGAACTCCTGCCTGAAGTGGGCCTGGAGTCCTCCAATCTGTCCCAGCAGCTCGCCGTGCTGCGCCGCGCCGGGGTGGTGACGGCGCGCAAGGCCGGCAACACGGTGATCTACTCGATCACCTCGCCGCTGATCGCCGAGCTGATGGCCGTGGCCCGCCGGGTGCTCACCGGCATGCTGACCGGGCAGGTCGCGATGCTCGAGGACCTGCGCGCCGACGTCCCCACGGCACAGCGATGAGCTGGATCGGCCGGATACAGCGGCTGGGCCGGGTCGCCGAAAGCGCGGCGCCCAAGCCCGTCGCGGCCGTCGTACCACCGACCGGGGTCGCCGGGTCGGTGCAGGTGCGCCACGTCGACGCCGGCTCCTGCAACGGCTGCGAGGTGGAGATCTCTGGGGCGTTCGGGCCGGTATATGACGCCGAGCGGTTCGGTGCCCGGCTGGTGGCATCGCCCCGGCATGCGGACGCGCTGCTGGTCACCGGCGTGGTGACCCGCAACATGGCACAGCCGCTGCGCAATACCCTGGCCGCCACGCCCCTGCCGCGGGTGGTGATCGCGTGCGGGGATTGCGCGCTCAACCGGGGCGTGTTCGCGGACGCCTATGGGGTGGTCGGTGCGGTCGGTGAAGTGATTCCGGTGGACGTCGAGATCCCCGGCTGCCCGCCGACTCCCGATCAGGTCGTGGCAGCCCTGCGATCGGTGACGGGCAGGTGACGGCGACCCTGGCGCCCGAAGCCGCGCCGGATATGTTGCACCGGAACGGAATTGGCGCATCGGTGAGCGGCGTTGCGACGGCGGTGATCGGTGTCGTCGGTGCGGCGCTGGGATTGGCCGCGGTATCCGGTTGGCAGGCTCAGGTACGCGTGCCGTGGCTGCTGCCGCTCAGTGGCGTGGAATTCGCCGCCGATCGGCTCGGTGGGTTCTTCATGGCGCTCACCGGAGCGGTGGCCGTCGTCGTCGGTGTGTACAGCATCGGCTACCTGCGCCGCGAGCGGCATGGTGCGGTCGCGCAGCTGACGTTGCCGGCGTTCGTCACGGCGATGCTGCTGGTGCCCGCCGCCGCCACCGTGAGCACCTTCCTGCTGGCCTGGGAACTGATGGCACTGGCCTCGCTGATCCTGCTGGCCTCCGATCACCATCGTACCGAAGTACGTTCCGCCACAGTCTATTACGCGGTGATGACGCAGATCGGTTTCGCGGCGATCCTGCTCGGCCTGATGGTGGCGGCCGCGGCAGCCTGCACCGACCGGTTCGCCGACATGACCGGTATCCCGGAGACGTCGCGTAACGCGGTTTTCCTGCTGACGCTGCTGGGGTTCGGCTCCAAGGCGGGCCTGCTGCCGCTGCACGCCTGGTTGCCCCGCGCTCACCCCGAAGCGCCGAGTCCGGTGTCGGCGTTGATGAGCGCCGCCATGGTCAACCTCGGTGTCTACGGAATCGTCAAGGTCGACTTGCAGTTGCTCGGACCGGGGCCCCGATGGTGGGGAGCCGTCCTGTTGGCCGTCGGCGCCGTCTCGGCCATGTACGGCGTGCTGCAGGCGTCGGTGGCCGCCGATCTCAAACGGCTGCTGGGGTATTCGACGATCGAGAACATGGGACTGGTCGTGCTGGCGCTCGGGGCGGCCACCCTGTTGGCCGCCTGCGGCGCAGGTGCGGCCGCGGTGATAGCGATGACAGCGGCGCTACTGCACCTGATCGCGCACGCCGCATTCAAAAGCCTCGGCTTCATGGCCGCCGGATCGGTACTGGTGGCCACCGGTGAACGTGACCTCGACCGGATGGGCGGGTTGGCACGGCGGATGCCGGTGACCACGACCCTTTTCGGCGTGGCCGCGCTCGGGGCGTCGGGGTTGCCGCTGGGCGCCGGATTCGTCGGCGAATGGCTTCTGGTGCAGTCGCTGATTCATGCCCGCCCCGAACACAATTCGCTGCTCGGATTGGTGACACCGGTCGGCGTCGGCGCTGTGGCGTTGACGACGGGGCTGGGGGTGGCGGCGATGGTCAAGGCATTCGGTACCGGCTTTTTGGCGCGCGCCCGCTCGCAGCGGGCCGAGCAGGCGTGCGAGGCGCCGGTCAGCATGCTCATCGGCATGGCCGGGGCGGGCCTCGGATGCGCCGTCGTCGCGGTACTGCCGTTCGTCGTGACCGCGCCGCTGCAGTCGGTGCTGCGCAGCCTGCCGGCTGCCCGCAACGCCGACCTGAGCGGACTCGGTCTCGTGTTGCGGCTGCCCGGGATCGACGGCTCTGTGTCGCCCATCCTGCTGACCGCGGCCCTGGCCGGGGCGCTGCTGGTCGTGGTGGCCCTGTCCCGCTGGGGAGCGCGGCATCGCCCCGAGCCGGTGACGTCGCCGCTGTGGGCCTGCGGCGCTGACGGTCTGACGCCGCGAATGCAGTACACCGCAACCTCTTTCGCGCAACCGCTGCAAGGCGTTTTCGACGACGTGCTGCGTCCCGACACCGGTATCGAGGTGACACATCTGGAGGAGACCCGCTACCACGTCGCGCGAATCGCGTACCGGATCAACGTCACCGACGCCGTCGAGGACCGGGTCTACGCGCCGGTGATACACGCCATCGCCGCGGGCGCCCGGGCCGTCCGCCGCGCCCACAACGGAAGTGTGCATCTGTATCTGGCGTACGGCTTCCTCGGCGTGCTGATCGTTCTGGTGGTGGCGCGGTGAACGTCATGTCGGCGGTGGCCGGCGCGGTGCAGATCGTTGGTGTCGTCGCGGGCGCACCATTGGTGCTGGGGTTGATGCGCCAGGTCCGGGCCCGCTCGGAGGGGCGTTGCGGCGCAGGCATTTTGCAGCCTTGGCGTGACATTCGCAAGCAGTTGCGCAAGCAGCAGGTCACTCCGTCGGGCACCACGCTGGTATTCGCCGCCGCGCCGGTGGTACTGGCGGCCACCACGCTGCTGATCGCCGCAATAGTGCCGATCGTGGCCACCGGCTCCCCGCTGGACCCGGTCGCCGACCTGTTCGGTGTCGTCGGGCTGCTCTTCCTGGGCACGGTCGCGCTGACACTCGCGGGCATCGACACCGGGACGTCCTTCGGGGGTATGGGCGCCAGCCGGGAGATCACGATCGCCGCATTGGTGGAGCCGACGATTCTGCTGGCCGTCTTCGCGCTGTCCATTCCCGCCCGCTCGGCGAACCTCGGCGCCATCGTCGGCTTCACGCTCGCCAGTCCGGGCGAGGTGGTGTCGCTGGCGGGCATCCTGGCTTTCGTCGCCCTAGTCGTCGTGGTCATCGCCGAGACCGGACGGTTGCCGGTGGACAATCCGGCCACGCACCTGGAATTGACCATGGTGCACGAGGCGATGGTGCTCGAGTACGCCGGACCCAGGCTCGCACTCGTCGAATGGGCCGGCGCCATGCGCCTGACGGTGTTGCTGGCGTTGCTGGCGAACCTGTTTCTGCCCTGGGGTATTGCCGGCGATCAGCCGACCCTGCCCGGCGTGGTCATCGGTATCGCGGCCATCGCGATCAAGGTCGCCGTTGCTGCCGTCGTCCTGGCCGGCGCCGAGGTGTTCATCGCCAAGTTGCGGCTGTTCCGGGTGCCTGAGTTGCTGGCCGGCTCTTTTCTGATGGCTCTGCTGGCGGTGAGTTCCGCGAACTTCTTCGCGGTGCAGGGGTGATGCGATGACCGAGTCGTATGCGGGCGTGCTCGACCTGGCCCCGGGCGGACTGGTGCTGACCGCGGTGCTGATCGTGTGGCGGCGTGACCTGCGTTCCATCGTGCGGTTGCTGGCGCTGCAGGGCATCGCGCTGGCGGCGATTCCGCTGATTCTCGGTGTGCACAGCGGGGATTGGGAGCTGGTCGGCGTCGGCGCGGCCCTCTTCGTGTTGCGTGGGGTGGTGTTGCCTGCGCTGCTCGCGCGTGCGCTGGGCGCCGAGGAGCGCCAACAGCGCGAAGCGACACCCTTGGTGAACAGCACCGCGTCCCTGTTGATCGCCGCGGCGCTCACCGTGGTCGCGCTGGCCGTCACCCGTCCGGTGGTCGACCTCGATCCGGGCCCCGCCGTCAGTGCCGTGCCGGCCGGGATGGCGGTGGTGCTGATCGCGATGTTCGTGATGGTCACCCGGCGGCACGCCATTTCCCAGGCCGCGGGTTTCCTGATGCTGGACAACGGCATTGCGGCCACCGCATTCCTGCTGACGGCCGGCGTTCCGCTGATCGTCGAACTCGGTGCCTCGCTGGATGTGCTGTTCGCGCTGATCGTGCTCGGTGTGCTGACCGGCCGGCTCCGGCGCATGCTCGGTGGCGCCGACCTGGACGGCCTCCAGAGATTGCGGGATTGATGACGACGGAGCTGATTCTGGCGCCAATCCTGGCGCCCGCCCTTGCCGCCGCCGTCGCGGCGGTCGCCGGATGGCGCCGCGGGACCGCGGTGCTCACCACGCTGTCCGCACTGGTCGTGCTGGGTTGTGCTGTGGCGCTGGGTCTTCAGACCGGGGCGCTGCCGCACGTGGCCCTGGGCGGACTGTTGCGCACCGACGCGCTCTCACTGACCATGCTGGTCGTCATCGGCGTCGTCGGCATCCTGGCGACCTGGGCCAGCATCGGTTACATCGACGCCGAGCTGGCGCACGGTCACACCGACCCACGTGACGCGCGGGTGTACGGGGCGCTGACCCCCGCATTCCTGGCGGCCATGGCAGTCGCGGTGTCCGCCAACAACATCGGCGTCGTCTGGGTGGCTGTGGAAGCCACCACGGTGATCACGGCGTTCCTGGTGGGGCACCGTCGCAACGTCACCGCGCTGGAGGCCACCTGGAAGTACGTGGTGATCTGTTCGGTCGGCATCGCCGTTGCTTTTCTGGGGACGGTGCTGCTCTACTTCGTCGCGCGGCACGCGGGGGCCGACGGGGCCAGCGCCCTCAACCTCGACGTGCTGGGTGCCCGCGCCGCACATCTGGACCCGGCGGTCACCCGGTTGGCCGGCGGACTGCTGCTGATCGGATACGGCGCGAAAGTCGGACTGGTTCCGTTCCACGGCTGGCTGGCCGATGCGCACAGCCAGGCGCCGGCCCCGGTGTCGGCGCTGATGAGCGGAGTGCTGCTCTCGGTGGCCTTTTCGGTGCTGTTGCGGCTGCGGCCGATCGTCGACGCCGCAGTGGGGCCGGGCTTCCTGCGTGCCGGCTTGTTGACGGTGGGACTGGCCACGGTGTTGATCGCCGCGCTGTTGCTCACTGTCGCAAGTGATCTCAAGCGGATGCTGGCCTACTCCTCGATGGAGAACATGGGGTTGATCGCGGTGGCGGCGGCCGCGGGCACCAAGCTGGCGATCGCGGCGCTGCTGCTGCACGTGCTGGCGCACGGCGTCGGCAAAACGGTGCTGTTCCTGGCCGGTGGGCAATTGCAGGCCGCGCACGGCTCGACGGCGATCGCCGATATCAGCGCCGTGTTGTCGCGCTCGCGGTTGGTAGGTGTGTCGTTCGCCGTCGGAGTGGTCGTCCTGCTCGGACTGCCGCCATTCGCCATGTTCGCGAGCGAAATCTCGATCGCGCGGTCGCTGGCGGATGCCCGGATGTCCTGGGTGCTCGGCGCCGCGCTGCTGCTCATGGTGGTGGCGTTCGCGGTGCTGGTCAGCAACTCCCGCCGGATCCTGCTCGGACCCCCGGGTGACCACGCGCCACCGATCGTGGTGCCGGCCGCCGTAGCGGGTGCCCTGGTGAGCGGTGTGGTGGCCTCATTGGTGCTGGGGGTCACGGCGGGACCGCTCACCGGGTTGTTCAACGCGGCGGCCGGCCAGTTCGGAGCCGGGTGATGCAGCGGCGTGAGGTCAGCGCCGACGAGCTTCCCGGTGCGGTAGGGGACCTGCTGGACAACGGTTTTCGGTTGGCGCTGGTGGCCGCTCACGATGACGGCGATGCGATACGCATTGTGTACCTGCTGCTGGCCGGCGGCCCGGACCGCAGAACCGAGCTCACGGTGACCACCGACGCGGCCGGTCCGTCGGTGCCGTCCCTGGGGCATCTGTCGATCCCCGCGGGCCGCTTCGAGCGGGAGATGATGGACCTGTACGGGGTGGAACCGGTGGGGCATCCGCAGCCGCGGCGATTGGTCAGCCACGCGCACTGGCCGCAGGACTGGCATCCGATGCGCCGGCAGGCCGGACACCCGCCCGAATTCGCGACGGTAGGCGGATTTCCGTTCGTCACCGTCGACGGTGCCGGAGTCTACGAAATCCCGGTCGGACCGGTGCACGCCGGCCTGATCGAGCCGGGGCACTTCCGGTTCTCGGTCATCGGCGAATCGGTGCTGCGCCTGAAGGCACGACTGTGGTTCGTGCACAGGGGAATTGAGAAGCTCTTCGAGGGAGGGACCGTCGCCGACGGCATCGCACCGGCCGAGCGGATCAGCGGCGACACCTCGGCCGCCCATGCGCTCGCCTACAGCCTGGCGGTGGAGGATGCGCTGGGAATCGATATTCCCGAGCCGGTGCACGAATTGCGGGCGCTGCTGGTCGAGCTGGAACGGCTGTACAACCACGCCACCGACTTGGGCGCGCTGGCCAACGACGTCGGTTTCGCCCTTGCCAACGCGCACGCCCAGCGCGTCCGCGAATGCCTGTTGCGGATCAACGCCCGGGTCACCGGCCATCGCTTGCTGCGCGGCGCGATCCGTCCGGGAGGTGTTGTGCTGCAGCAACTTCCGGATACCGCGGAGTTACACACGCTGGCTCGGGAGGTTGCGGAGATCAGCGAGCTGACCCTGGGCAATCCGGTGATCTACGACCGGTTCGCCGACACCGCGGTGCTGCACCGCGAGGACGCTCAGGCGCTGGGCTGCCTCGGCTATGTGGCCCGCGCCAGTGGCATCGGCACCGATGCCCGCCTGGATCATCCGACCACCGCGCTGCCGTTGGTCCCGGTCGGTCGCGACGAGGGTGACGTGCTGGCCCGCTACACAATCCGGCGCGACGAGTTCGCGGCGTCGGTCGGGCTGATCTGCACGCTGATCGAGGGGCACCGCGGCCCCCTCGACTTCCAGACGCCGCTACCGGCGGCCGGAACCTCGGGGGTGGGCATCGTGGAAGGGTGGCGGGGCACGGTGGTCCACCGCGTCGAGGTCGACGCCGGGGTGGTCACCCGGTGCAAGGTGGTCGACCCGTCCTGGTTTAACTGGCCCGCATTGCCGGTCGCGATGGGCGACACGATCGTTCCGGACTTCCCGTTGGCCAACAAGAGCTTCAACCTCTCCTACGCCGGCAACGACCTCTGACCGCGAGCAGACACAAAATCCCGCTGGAGCGAATGCTCCACGGTGATTTTGTGTCTGCTCGCGGGGTAACGCGACCCGGCAACCACAGCCGCGACGCGGTACGGCACGATGGGCGGGTGCCCGAACCCGGCTCTCTCGAAGCCGATCCCGACCTGCTGATCGACTTCAGAAATGTGTCGCTGCGCCGTGGCGGGCGAACTCTGGTGGGCCCGCTGGACTGGGCCGTCGAACTCGACGAACGCTGGGTGATCATCGGCCCGAACGGCGCCGGAAAGACTTCGCTGCTGCGCATCGCCGCCGCCTCGGAGCATCCGACCAGTGGCACCGCGTTCGTGCTGGGGGAGCGGCTCGGCCGGGTGGACGTGAGCGAGTTGCGGTCACGGATCGGCCTGAGCTCCTCGTCGCTCGCGCAGCGGATCCCGTCCGACGAAGTGGTGCGCGACCTCGTGGTGTCGGCCGGCTACTCGGTGCTGGGCCGCTGGCGGGAACAGTACGAAGACGTCGACTACCGGCGCGCGGTCGACATGCTGGAGAGCCTGGGCGCCGAGCACCTCGCCGATCGCACCTACGGGACGCTGTCCGAAGGCGAACGCAAGCGGGTGCTGATCGCCCGCGCGTTGATGACCGACCCCGAGCTGCTACTGCTTGACGAACCCGCCGCCGGCCTGGATCTGGGTGGCCGCGAAGAACTGGTGGCCCGGCTGGCCGATCTGGCCGCCGACCCCGACGCGCCGGCCCTGGTGCTGGTCACCCACCACGTCGAGGAAGTGCCACCTGGGTTCAGTCACTGCCTGCTGCTGTCGGAGGGCGAGGCCGTCGCGTCCGGGCTGTTGCCCGATGTGCTGACCGCGGAGAATCTCTCCACCGCGTTCGGGCAGCGGATCGCGCTCGATGTGGTCGACGGACGTTATTTCGCCCGCCGCGTTCGCACCCGCGCAGCTCATCGGAGGCGACCATGAACGAACCGCACGTTCCGCTGCCGGCGCGACCGGCCGCAACCGTGATGCTGGTGCGCGACGCGCCCGGCGGCCTGAACATTTTCCTGATGCGTCGCCACTCGGCGATGGAGTTCGCCCCGGGGGTGATCGTGTTCCCGGGCGGCGGCGTCGACGACCGCGACCGCAACGCCGATATCGCATGGGCCGGTCCGCCTCCCGATTGGTGGGCGCAGCGGTTCGGCATCGAAACCGACCTGGCCATCGCCCTGGTCTGCTCCGCGGCACGGGAGACATTCGAGGAATCCGGTGTGCTGTTCGCCGGATCGGCCGACGACCCGGACAGTATCGTGGGCGACGCCTCCGTCTACCGCGAGTCCCGGCACGCGCTGGCCGACCGCACGCTGTCCTTCGCCGACTTCCTGCGCCGCGAGCAACTGGTGCTGCGCTCGGACCTGCTGCGGCCGTGGGCGAACTGGGTCACCCCGGAAGCCGAGCGCACCCGCCGCTACGACACCTACTTCTTCGTGGCGGCCCTTCCCGAAGGACAGCGCGCCGACGGCGAGAACACCGAGTCCGATCTGTCCGGCTGGGCGTTGCCGCAAGAGGCGATCGCCGACTTCGAAGCCGGGCGCAATGTGCTGCTGCCGCCGACCTGGACACAGCTGGATTCGCTGGCCGGCCGCACCGTCGCCGAGGTACTGGCCGTCGAACGCCAGATCGTGCCCATCCAGCCGCTGCTGGAAAAGCGGGGCGACAACTGGGTCTTCGAGTTTTTCGACTCCGACCGCTACCACCGGGCGCGCGAAGCCGGCGGATCGATGAAGTGGCCGCTTTGAACGAGTTCGTGAGCGTCGTGGTCAGCGACGGCTCGCAAGACGCCGGGCTGGGCATGCTGTTGCTGTCGCGGCCACCCACCAACGCGATGACCCGGCAGGTCTATCGGGAGATCGCCGCCGCGGCCGAGGAGCTGGGCCGGCGCGATGACGTCGCCGCCGTGATCCTGTTCGGCGGTCACGAGATCTTCTCCGCCGGCGACGACATGCCCGAACTGCGGACGCTCAGCCCGGCCGAGGCCGGCACCGCGGCCCGGGTGCGGCGCCAGGCCGTCGACGCGGTCGCGTCCATCCCGAAGCCCACTGTGGCCGCCATCACCGGATACGCCCTGGGCGCGGGGCTGACGCTGGCGCTGGCCGCCGATTGGCGGGTCAGCGGTGACAACGTCAAATTCGGCGCCACCGAGATCCTGGCCGGACTGGTCCCCGGTGGCGGCGGAATGGCCCGCCTGACCCGCGCGGTCGGACCGAGCCGGGCCAAAGAGCTGGTGTACAGCGGCCGGTTCTTCGATGCCGAAGAGGCGCTGGCGCTGGGTCTGATCGACGACATGGTGGCTCCCGACCACGTCTACGACGCCGCGGCGACGTGGGCCAGGCGGTTCCTGGACGGTCCGCGACCCGCACTGGCCGCCGCCAAAGCGGGAATCAACGCGGTCTACGAGACCCCTGGAGACCGCGAACGCCACGCCGCCGACGACCGTCGCTACGTCGAGGTGTTCGCCGCTGGTCAGGACGCTGACGCGAGAGGCGGCAGCGACGGCGGTTAGGCTGCCCTGCATGACGAGGAGTTCTGAGATTCCCGCCGACTCGGCACCCAACCCGCACGCCACCGCCGAACAGGTGGAGGCGGCCCGGCACGACAGCAAGCTCGCCCAGGTGCTCTACCACGACTGGGAAGCCGAGAGCTACGACGACAAGTGGTCCATCTCCTACGACCAGCGCTG
Source organism: Mycobacterium sp. TY814 (assembly GCF_030755175.1). NCBI lineage: Bacteria > Bacillati > Actinomycetota > Actinomycetes > Mycobacteriales > Mycobacteriaceae > Mycobacterium > Mycobacterium sp. TY814. Next base: position 1,088,166 of record NZ_JAUFRY010000001.1, on the reverse strand, counting down.
CATCGACTACGCCCGGGGCCGCTTCGACGCCATCGTTCCCGAAGAGGTGACCCGCGAGCTGCCCTACGACCGCGCGCTGGAACTCGGCTGCGGCACCGGATTCTTTCTGCTGAACCTGATCCAGGCCGGGGTGGCGCGGCGCGGGTCGGTCACCGACCTGTCGCCCGGCATGGTCAAGGTCGCCACCCGCAACGGGCAGTCGCTGGGCCTGGACATCGACGGCCGGGTTGCCGACGCCGAAGGCATCCCGTACGACGACAACACTTTCGACCTGGTGGTGGGGCACGCCGTGCTGCACCACATTCCCGACGTCGAGCTGTCGCTGCGCGAGGTGTTGCGCGTGCTCAAGCCCGGCGGCCGGTTTGTCTTCGCCGGTGAGCCGACCACCGTCGGCAACGGCTACGCCCGGGCGCTGGCGGACCTCACCTGGAACGTCACCATCCGGGCAGTCAAGCTGCCCGGGCTGGGCAGCTGGCGCCGCCCGCAGGAGGAGATCGACGAGAACTCGCGGGCCGCGGCGCTGGAGTGGATCGTCGACCTGCACACCTTCGACCCCAAGGACCTGGAGCGGATGGCCACCAACGCGGGCGCGGTGCAGGTCAAGACCGCCAGCGAGGAGTTCACCGCCGCCATGCTCGGCTGGCCGGTCCGCACGTTCGAGTCGACGGTACCGCCGGGGAAGCTGGGCTGGGGCTGGGCGAAGTTCGCCTTCAACGGCTGGAAGGCGCTGAGCTGGGTGGACGCCAACGTTTGGCGGCACATCGCCCCGAAGGGCTGGTTCTACAACGTGATGGTCACCGGGGTCAAACCCTCCTGAGCCCGTTCGATACCGGCGACGTCAGATACCTGCGCTCGGAAGCCGGCCGCGAGGCTTTGGCGATTGTCACCGGCCTCGAGTTCAGTGACGCCACCCGGATTGCCGACATCGACGCGGTGCGCCGCCGGTTCGGTGAGCGTGCTCCGGCGCTGGTGGAGACGACGTTGCTGCGCCGCAAGGCGGCCGAGAAGCTGGCCGGTTTGGGTGACGTCTCGGGCTGGCTGTTCACCGACGAAGCGCTGCAGCAGGCCACCGCCGCACCGGTAGCGCTGCACCGGGCGGCCCGGCTGGCCGGGCGGGTGGTGCACGACGCGACATGCTCGATCGGCACCGAGCTTGCCGCGCTTTCCGGCGTGGCGCAGCGGGTCATCGGCAGTGACATCGACCCCGTCCGGCTGGCGATGGCGCGCCACAACCTCGGAGCGACGACAGCTCTGTGCCGCGCCGATGCGTTGCACCCGGTCACCCGCGGCGCGGCCGTCATCGTCGACCCGGCCCGGCGTGGCAGCGGCCGCCGCCGTTTCAATCCGGCCGATTACCAGCCCGCCCTGGGACCGTTGCTGACCGTCTACCGCGGCCGGGACAGCGCGGTGAAGTGTGCTCCGGGGATCGATTTCGACGAAGTCGGCCGACTCGGCTTCGACGGGGAGATCGAGGTGACGTCCTACCGCGGCTCGGTCCGCGAGGCCTGCCTGTGGTCGGGCGACCTGGCCCAGCCGGGTGTGCGGCGACGCGCGAGCATCCTCGACCTCGGCGAACACCTCACCTCCGCCGATCCGGACGACTGCGAGGTGCGGACGGCGGGCCGATGGATCATCGACCCCGATGGCGCCGTCGTCCGGGCCGGCCTGGTGCGTCACTACGGCGCCCGGCACGGGTTGTGGCAGCTCGACCCCGAGATCGCCTACCTGTCCGGTGATCGGCTGCCGCCCGGAGTCCGTGGCTTCGAAGTTCTCGAGCAGCTGGCCTTCGACGAGCGGCGGTTGCGGCAGGCCCTGTCGGCGCTGGACTGCGGGGCGGCCGAAATCCTGGTACGCGGGGTACAGGTGGACCCTGACCAGTTGCGTCGCCGACTGCGGTTGCACGGCGGCAGAGCGCTCTCGGTGGTCATCGCCAGGATCGGGCGCAGCGGCTCGAAGAGTGCCAGTCACGCGGTGGCCTACGTTTGCCAGCCGTCTCGGTAACGCCGGGTACGCTGACGGCGATTACCCCATAGGGCGTACTTACGCCACTTTGGTGTGCAAGGACTCGGTACAAGGACAGAGATGCGTTATCTGATAGCGGCCGCAGCGCTGGCCGCCGCCGCCGTGGTTGGCTGGCCGGCGAGTGCCGCCCCGCCGTCGTGTGCCGCACTGGGCGGCTCGTTGGAGGCTGCCCAGATGTGCCATATCCACCAATCCAGCGCCACCTACACACTGGACATGACCTTTCCCGTGGACTATCCCGACCAGCAGGCGCTGACCGACTACATCACGCAGAACCGCGACGGGTTCGTCAACGTCGCGCAGAGTTCGGGCGGCCGGCGTGACCAGCCCTATCAGATGGACGCCACCAACGAGCAACACAGCTCCGGACAGCCGCCCCGCACCCGCAGCGTGGTGCTGAAGTTCTTCCAGGATCTCGGCGGGGCCCGGCCGTCCAACTGGTTCAAGGCGTTCAACTACAACCTGGGGAGCAAGCAACCCATCACGTTCGACACGCTGTTTGCGCCCAATACCAACGCGCTGGACGCGATCTTCCCAATCGTGCAACGGGAACTGGAACACCAGACCGGACTGGGTGTGACGATTTCGCCGGGTGCCGGTCACGACCCGACCAACTACCAGAACTTCGCAATCACCGACGACGCGCTGATCTTCTACTTCGCCCAGGGCGAGTTGCTGCCGTCCTTCGCCGGCGCCACCCAGGTGCAGGTGCCTCGCAGCTCGATCCCGCCGCTGGCGATTTAGTGCCGTTCATTCTGCGCCGGTGGCGACGAAGTGCGAGTAGCGCGCGCCCTCAACGCCGAGCCAACGGTCAGGCGGGCTCGAAGGAGTACACCTGGCCGTCGCTGGTGGTGACCACCACCTGCCGGTCCTTGCCCACCGACACTCCGACCGGGGATCCGGTGGCTCCCGGCAGCGCATACATGTTGACGGTGTGGCCATCGCCCGGGTCGAAGACCAGCAGGTTCATCCCGGCCGACACCGTGTAGCCGACACTGCCGCCGGCCACCGACGCGGTCGACAGCGGGGTGACGTCGTCGCGTCGCCAGGCCGAGTCGGCATGATCGCCTTTGTCGTGGAAGGCGGCCAGCCGGGCATCGGGGCCACCGCCGGAAAGGATCAGACCCTGCGGCGTGACCGACGGTGGCGTCTGCGCCGTAAAGCCCAGCTGCGCAGACCATTTGACCTTGCCGTCGGCGGCTTGCAGCGCCCACAACCGTTGGTCGCGGCCGTTGACGTAGACGGTGGTGCCGTCGGCGGACAGCACCGGACTGCCCAGCACGCCAGCGCTGACGGCGTCGCTAGTCCACTCGCGGGACAGCTGCCCGCCGCGGTACTTCAGCCCGATCAGTCCAGCTGCCGGTGCCCCCGGCTGCCAGACGCTGACGACCACCGTCCCGCTCGCCGGCGAGAATGCGGGCGCAGCCGCCACCGGGCAGCCCGCGCGGGACGGCGCGCAGTCGGCCAGTCCGCGTGTCGCATCGGCCGGGTCGACGCCCTCCACCAGATCCAGCGCGGTCCCGACGACGGCACCGCGGTGGGTGTCGAAAACCAGTAGCTGTCCCAGGTGAGTGCTGACCAGCAAATGGCCGTCGCCCAGGAACCGCGGGGTGGTCGGCATCCCGATCACCGGCTGCCGCCAGCGCGTCCACTGGGTCGGCGGGAACGAGATGATGGCTCCGGGTTGCCCGACGTAGAGGTTGTCGAAGCCGTCGAACAGCGGGCCACCGAAGCCGCCGCCCTGCACCAGGCGGGTGCACCAGCGCTGCCGGCCGTTGCCGATCTCCCATTCCATGAAGGAGCAGCCACCCGGGGTCTGTGCGTTGAGCGCCAGGAAGCCGCGTGCTCCGAGGGCGGGGCCGGCCGCCACGCTTCCCTTGGCCGAGCGAGTCCACCGCAGGACGAGCTTGCCGGCGCCCGTCGTGGGGCTGTAGCTGCTGTTGGCGGCGTCACCGTACTGCGCCGGCCAGCCCAGCGCGGGTGCGGCGTCCACCCAGGAGTCCGTGTTACCGCAACCGCCGAGCCCGAGGGTGAGGATGGCCACCAGGACAGGCGTCAGGAGACGTCGCGCGAGCACACGTGAGGGTATCGCGGGCGGCCGATCGCCCAACTCCGCAGCCCGCCGGTCCGGGCGGCTCCGTCGTCGGTAGGCTTCGGCACATGACGAGCATGTGGGGTGCTCCGCTGCATCGCAGGTGGCGGGGAGGGCGGCTCAGGGATCCGCGCCAGGCGAAATTCCTGACGCTCGCCTCGCTGAGGTGGGTACTGCGCAACAAGGCGTACACCCCGTGGTACCTGGTGCGATATTGGCGGCTGCTGAAGTTCAAGCTGCAGAATCCGCACATCATCACCCGCGGCATGGTGTTTCTGGGCAAGGGCGTCGAGATCCACTGCACACCCGAATTGGCGCAGCTGGAGATCGGGCGCTGGGTGCACATCGGGGACAAGAACACGATCCGGGCGCACGAGGGCTCGCTGCGGTTCGGTGACAAGGTGGTGCTGGGCCGCGACAACGTCATCAACTGCTACCTGGACATCGAGCTCGGCGACTCCGCTCTGATGGCCGACTGGTGCTACCTGTGCGACTTCGACCACCGGATGGACGACATCACGCTGCCGATCAAGGACCAGGGCATCATCAAGTCCCCGGTGCGGATCGGCCCCGACACCTGGATCGGGGTCAAGGTATCGGTGCTGCGCGGCACGGCCGTCGGCCGAGGGTGCGTCCTGGGGTCGCACGCGGTGGTCCGCGGCGTCATCCCGGATTATTCGATCGCGGTCGGCGCGCCGGCCAAGGTGGTCAAGAACCGCAAGCTGTCGTGGGAAACCTCAGCCGCCCAACGCGCCGAACTGGCTGCGGCACTTGCCGATATCGAACGCAAGAAGGCCGCTCAGTAGAAACCGCTTGGCCTGCGGACTGCGCGACACTGACCGTACGCACACGACACGCCGCGCCGGCTGTGCGCAGCGTCAATCTCGGCGGACGCACACCCGGGGATCGGCCTATTCGGGGTGGTCGTCGACCTTGATGTCGAAGTTGACGTCCCCACCGACCACGTTGGTGACGGTGACATTGATGCCGTACTTGGAGCTGCCGTCGGTGAGCTGGCAGCGCAGCGTGGCGCCTTCGTAGCCCTTCAGGTTCTCCGGGCAGGTGACCGCGTCGGGCCGCTGACCGACCTGCTGGTAGAGCTTGTCGCTGATGATGTGGGCGACCTGGTCCTTATCGACCGTCTCCACCATGTCGAACTTCACGTCCTTGCCTTCGACGCTGGTGACGGTGACGTTGACGTTGTAGGTCTCGTCCTTGACCTTCATCTCGCAGTTGGTCTGCGCGCCCACCTTGGCCGGCAGGTCGTCCGGGCAACTCACCGAACTCGGCTTGTTGCCGTTGGAGTCGGTCATCTTGGTGATGATCTGGCCGGCGACGTCCTTCTTGCTCACCGTCTTGGGGCCCGACGATCCGACCGAACACGAGCAGGCCCCGGCACTGGCCATCAGGCCGACGGCGGCACCCGAGACCAGCAACGTCCGAACGATCCGAGCCATAGCGCCTCCCTGGCGTGTGTAGAACCCCGTGATGAGTCGGGGAGATAATGGCACGCCGGCGACCATCTGAAAAGCGAATCAGCCAAATGGCTGCCTCAGCTGATGTCCCGGTAGCGCCGCAGCGCCTCCGTGCGCTCGGCCGCGTGGTCCACGATGGGTTCGGGATAGCCTTTCGGCCGCTTCCCCTTGGCCAGGTGGACATCGTCGGCATCGGCCAGTTCGGGTACCCACCGGCGAATGTAATCGCCTGCGGGATCGAACTTTTCGCCCTGTTTGGTCGGGTTGAACACCCGGAAGTACGGTGCCGCGTCGGTGCCGCAGCCGGCACTCCACTGCCAGCCGTGCTGATTGCTGGCCATATCTCCGTCCACCAGTTGCTCGAGGAACCAGCGGGCGCCCCATTGCCAGGGCAGGTGAAGGTCCTTGACGAGGAACGAGGCCACGATCATGCGCACCCGGTTGTGCATGAACCCGGTCTCGCGCAGTTGGCGCATCCCGGCGTCCACGAACGGGTAGCCGGTTTCGCCCGCCTTCCATGCCTCGAATTTGCGCTTGGCCTGCGCGTCGGTGTCGGTTTCGATGGCGTCGAAGTCGCGGTTCCAATTCCACCAGACACTGTGCGGCCAGTGATGCAACACCGAGGCGTAGAAATCGCGAAATGCCAACTCCCGCAAGTAGGCTGAGTCGCCCTGGCGCCGCCGGTTGAGGTCGGCGACCATCGTCCGGGGGTGAATGGTGCCGAATTTCAGGTGCGCCGACATCCGGCTGGTGCCGGGCAGATCCGGCCGATTGCGGTCGTCGGCGTAGCCTTGCACCCCAGCCTCGAGGAACGACGCCCACTGGGACAGGGCCGCCGCCTCGCCGGCCGCGAGGTCCAGCTCGACGCCCGGATCGGGCGCCTTGACCTCTTTGCGGGACTTCACTTGCGACGGGTCGATCCAGCGTGCGCTGTCGGCATCGGTAGAGGCTGGGGAGCGCCAACCGGTTTCGCGCCACCTGCCGAAGAAGGGCGTGAACACCTTGTAGGGCGTGCCGTCGTCCTTGGTGACCCGCCCGGGCGAAACCAGGTACGGCGAGCCCGTGGCGACCAGTGGCACCGTGTCCAACGCATCGCGGACCCGCTCGTCGCGGCGCCGCCCGAACGGCGTGAAGTCCTCCGAGATGTGCACCGCAGCGGCCTCGATCGACTTGGCGAGGAATGGAATTCGCTCCTCCGGGCGCCCGCGTGTCACCAGCAGCCGACCGCCTAGATCGTCATTAAGCCGGCGCAGCGAGTCACCGAGAAACTGCAGGCGCCGCGGTCCGGACGACGCCTCCAGTCGCGGATCGAGCACGAAACAGGCCAGCACTTCGTCGTTCTCCGATGCGGCCGCAAGCGCGGGGTGATCACGCAACCGAAGGTCGCGTCGAAACCACAACAGTGCCGGCATGGTCGGCCCTCCTTCAGCGGTTCAGCCGCCAGATGCTCGTGGCCAATACGGTGGCGAATCCACACCACAGCGGGTAGGGCAGCAGGGCCCAGCCCTTTTGTGGGTCGGCGTCGACGGCGCGCCGCACCAGGTCGGCGCTGCTGGCGGTCAGCGCCGCGGCGCCCACCGCAGAGGGGCCCAGCTTGTGGTAGCGGAAGAAAAGCCAGCTCCAGCCCGCGTTGATGGCCAGGTTGACGCCGAGGGCCGCGGCGTAGTTGCGGGCTTCCGCGTCGCGCCCGTCCTCGCGGAAGCGGTCGATGGTGTTCGCGGAGGTGACCGCGATGTCGGTGTACAGGCTGGTCCAGGCGATCGGGAAGGCCACCTTGGGTGGCTGGAAACTAGGCTTGCGGAGCCGGTCGTACCAACCCGGTGTCCGGTTGGGGCTGGCGACGCTCCCGGACGCCGCAGCCGCGGTGACGGCCAGCGCGGTGCCGGCCAGAGTTGACTTATTCATGATGTCTCCCTTCGGTTTTGGCGTGATTAAGGTCAGCCGGCCACCAGATACGGTCGCCGATCAGAGCGAAGAGTGCGGGGATCACCAGGGTGCGGACGACGAAAGTGTCCAGCAGGATCCCCAGGCCGACGATGATGCCCAGTTGGGTCATCACGATCAGCGGCAGGACGCCGAGGACGCAAAAGACCGCGGCCAGAACGATTCCCGCGCTGGTGATGACGCCGCCGGTGGCCGACACCGCGCGCACCATGCCGTCCCGCGCCCCGTGCTCGGCTGCCTCCTCGCGTGCACGGGTGACCAGGAAGATGGTGTAGTCCACCCCGAGTGCGGCCAGAAAGAGGAAGGCGTAGAGCGGCGCGATGTTGTCCAGCGCCGGGAATCCGAACACATGCATGCTCGCCCAGCCGCCCAGGCCCAGCGCGGCCAGTGCGCCCAGGATCGTCGCCGCCAGCAATGTCGGCGGTGCCAGAGCGGACCTCAGCAGCGCGTACAGGACAACCAGGATCACCAGCAGGATCGCCGGTATCAGCAGGATCCGATCGTGTACCGCCGCGTCTCGCACGTCCAGCGCCTGAGCGTCCGGCCCACCCACTATGGCGTCGGGTGTCACCGCCTTGGTCGAATGTCGCAGTGCCGCAATGGTGGTGAATGCTTGCGGAGAAGACGGTGCGGCATCGGTCACCACCGACCACTTGGTCAGCCCGGTCGCCGAGGTGCCGGACGGGTTCGCTGATATGACGCCGGGAGTGCCGACGATCGCCTGCTGCACCTCCGGCGCCTTGTCGGCCGGCGCGATCACCTCGGTGGGGTTGGCCAGGCCGGCCGGAAAGTGCTGGGCCACGATGTCGAAGCCCGTCACCGAATCTGCTTTGACGCGAAACTGTTCGGTTTGGGAGAGGCCGATGCGCGTGGTCAGCAGTCCGGTGGCCAGCACGGCCAGCAGCGCGATCGTGACCGAAGCGACCAAAACCGGACGGCGCGAAACGGATTCGGCGACGCGATGCCAGATGCCGGTATCGGTGTCACTGTGCTGGGTGTCGCCGGGCTGCGGCACGAACGGCCAGAACAGCCGCCGTCCACACACGGCCAGCAGCGGCGGCAACAGCAGCAGGACCGAGACCGCCGCAACCAACAAACCGCAGGCCGCCAGCGCTCCCAGGCTGCGCGTGCTGGGCGTGGACGCGAAGATCAGGGTGAGCAGAGCCAGCACCACGGTGGCGTTGCTGGCCACGATCGCCGGCCCGGCCATCCGGACCGCGCGCCGCAACGCGTCACGGTGATCGTCATGTCGCCGGAGCTCTTGCCGGTATCGCGAAATCAGCAACAGCGCGTAATTGGTTCCGGCACCGAACACCAGCACGCTGGTGATGCCTGAGGTCGAGCCGTCGAAGGTCAACCCGGTCAGCGACGCCACCGCGACACCGACCGCACTGGCCAGGCGGTCGGCGAATCCGATCACCACCAACGGCACCAGCCACAGCACGGGCGAGCGGTAGGTGGCAATCAGGAGCAGGGCCACCACCGCCGCGGTTACCGCCAGCAGGGTGACGTTGGCGTTGCTGAACGCGTTCGCGATGTCCGCCCCGAACGCCGGTCCGCCGGTGACATGTGCGGTCATGCCGGTGGGCAGGCCTCGATTGGCGGCGGTGCGCAGCGCGTCCACCGCGTCGCTGAGGGGCAAGCCGGACAGTTCGGCGCTGACCGGCACCACCCCGATCGCCGCCTTGCCGTCGGCCGACACCAGGACCGGCGCCGCGGGTATGCCGGAATTGAGCTCCGTCTGCATCCGGTCGCGGGCGCCTTCACACGCCTGCTTCAGGGCGCCCGCACTGTCGGTGGCGGCACCGTTGACCACCACGATGAGCGGTACCCGGTCTCCACCGGGAAACTGGCTGGACAGCTTCTGCACCTTCGCCGAATCCGATTCGGTAGGCACCGACAGCGGCGCCTGCCCCGCTGCGGCATTCCCGCCCACCAGCACCATGAAACCGACGCCCAGTACGAAGACGCCGAGTGCGAGCAACCAGGAGAGTCGTCGGGTCACAGTCGCGGCAAGTCCGTCCCACACAGCACCAAGCATTTCAGTAACTGAAATATTAATCAACTGAAATTCGGTCAGAAACCAGATATGCTGCTCATCGGTATGGAACCCGACGAGCAGGCGTGCCAGCGAACCGCCCTGGAATCGCAGATCGCTGCTGATCTGCGGGAGTTGTCGTCTGAGTCCGACCAGATCGGCCGGATCTTTGCTGTCTCCCACGATGTTCGGCCGACCGATTTTCGGGCTCTGCTGCACATCATGGTCGCCGAGACAGCGGGTCAACCGATGACGTCCGGGGATCTCAGCCAGCGGATGGGTCTGTCCGGTGCGGCGATCACCTACCTCGTCGATCGCCTGATCGACTCCGGTCACATTCGGCGGGACTCCCATCCGGCGGATCGGCGCAAGGTCATCCTGCGCCACGCCGAGCCCGGTATGAACACCGCAAGATTGTTCTTCACCCCACTCGGGGAGCACACCCACGAAGCGATGGCCGATCTGCCCGACGCGGATCTGGCTGCGGCGCATCGGGTTTTCGACGCGCTGCTCGCCGCGATGCGCCGGTTTCAGGCTGAGCTGGGCCCCACCGATTCCTGATAGGCGGGCGGTTGCCCGTGTTCGGGAAGGGCGGTGAACGTCCGGCGGTGCCAAGCCGCCAGTGGTTTCGGTGCCCACCAATTGAGCCGGCCGAGCACGTGCATGAACGCGGGCACCAGCATCATGCGGATCACGGTGGCGTCCACCAGGATCGCGATCGTCAGCCCGACGGCGAACATTCGCATGAACGACACGCCGGCGGACATCAGGGCGGCGAACGAGATCGACATCAGCAGCGCCGCGGCCGTCACGACCCGACCGGTGCGAGCGATGCCCAGCGCGACGCTTTCGTCGTTGTCGGCATGGGTCTGCGATGAGGCGAGCCAGTATTCGCGGATGCGGGACAGCAGGAACACCTCGTAATCCATCGACAGCCCGAACGCGATGCAGAACATCAGCACCGGGACATTAACCGCCAAGGTCCCGGTGGGAGTCGTGCCGGCCGCGCCGAGGTGGCCTTCCTGGAAGATCCACACCAGCGCACCGAACGTCGCCGTAAGCGACAAGATGTTGAGCAGCACCGCCTTGATCGGCAGCACCACACTGCCGGACAGCAGGAACAGCAGCACCAGCATGACAATCGCAATGAAGCCGAACACCAGGGGCAAGCGCGAGGTGATGCCGCGCACGCAGTCCTGATTTGTCTGCGCCAGACCGGTGATCAGGACTTGCTTGTCCGCGGGCAGTGCGATCTGGTGAACCCGGGCCAGTTGCTGCTCGGATGCCTCGGTGTACAGCGGGGCGGTGCTGTCAATCGTGAGAAACGCTGCGCCGTCGGCCATTCCGGCTGGCGCTGAGGGTGGTCCCTTGGGCTCGCCGGCGACGAAGGTCCCGGTTGGTGAGGACACCGACGACACATCCGGCACCCGGGACAACGCGGCGGCGTAGGTGTCGAGATCCGGGCGGCTCAACCCGGTGGTGTCGGGAATGACCGCCTTGAGGCGGGTGGCCGAGTTGGACGGAAATTGCGCTCGGATCCGTTCGTTGGCCAATCGCGCGGACGACGTGTCGGGCAGGACGCGGTCGTCGGCATAGCCCCATTTGACCCCGAGGAAGGGCGTGCCCAGCGCAAGCAGCACGATAACCAGCAGTAGCCCCAGCGGTATCGCTTGTCTGATAACGAATTTCGCCAATCGGTACCAGAAGGTCTGCTCTATCGGCCGCGGAGAAGGTGTCGGCCGGCGCAGCAGGCGACGTACCAGGTGCCGTACGTCGAACGCGTCGATCCGGTTGCCGAGCAACAGCAGCACGGCCGGTGTGACCGACACGGCAGCGGCAGCGGCGAAAGCGACCACCGCGATGCCGGCATAGGCGAAAGACTTGAGGAAGTACATCGGGAAGAAGATCATTCCGAGCAGCGCCAGTGCCACCGTCATCGCCGAGAACAGGACGGTTCGCCCGGCCGTCGACATGGTTCGCACCACCGCTTCTGTAGGTGGTACTCCGTCGGCAAGTTCGTCGCGGTAGCGGCTGATAATCAGCAGGGTGTAGTCGATGGCCAGAGCGAATCCCAGTGCGACCGCGACGTTGAGTGCGAAGATTGACACGTCGGTGACCAATGCGATCCCGCGCAGGACGGCGAGTGAGCCCAGGATTGCGAAACCGCCCACCGCCACCGGCAGCGCGGCCGCCAGCACACCGCCGAAGACCCAGACCAGGGCGAGGAAACTCAACGGAATGGCGATGACTTCCATTCGGAGCAAATCTTTTTCGGTCTGCTGGTTGATTTGCGCATAGACCATGGCCGACCCACCGGCTTGTACCGTGACGCCGTCGTGTTCTCCGGCAAAACGGTCCGCCAGCGTCTGGGCGTGTTTGGCGGCGGTGTTCTCGTCACCCTTGAGTGCGGCGATGATCATCGCGGACTTGCCGTCACCACTGACCGTTCCGGGGGTGGGTTGCGGTTGCCAGGGTGAGGCCACTTGAGAGACGAACGGCGATTCAGCAAGCTGTCGTGCCAGCTCGGTGCCGACCAGGTGGCCATTGCCGGTCTTCACGCCGTTTTCCGCGCTGACGAGCAACACCAGTTCCATGTCACCTTGGTGAAAGGTGTTGGTGAGCATGGCCGATGCCCGGGCCGATTCAGAGTTGGGATCGAGGAATCCACCCCCAGACAGACTGCCGGCAGCGGGTATGCCGAAAACGGCGGCCGCAATCATCACCAGAATCGCGCCGGCGATCACCCGTCGCGGCGCGGCGACGCAGGCTCGGACAAGTCCCGACAACATGTTCCGTCCCTCGAACTTTCGCTACCAACCGAAACGACAGTTCAGTTTATTAAACATTAATCCAATGAAGCGTTGGTTGCCAGCCGAGCGAGAAATAAGGTTGCGTTACTTGCCATGTGCGACAACGAAGTTGCCGTGGAATTCACTACCCGGAGATTAGTGCTGCTACCAAACCGCGCGAATCAGCTACGGTCACCGTTAGTGCCGAATGGTCCCGGAATCCGATGACCCTGCGCAGCGGTGGCTGGAAATGAATGCATACCCCGGCGTCGGCATTGGTTCCGAAGGTCAGCCCGTCATCGGCCATCGACAGGCGCGGGCCGACGGCAGTCCACCAGCGGTACGGACCGGTGATATGCGCTTCCACCACGTGGGACAGCGGCGCTTCGGCACGCAACGGGCCGTAGCGGGCGACGAAGCGGCCGTCTTGAGTCAGCGTCACACCTTGCTCGCCGGGCCAGCGGAAGGGCAGCCAGAACGGCACCAGGCGTAGGTCGTATTCATACGGGAACGTACGGTCCAGGTGCCGTTTCGAGGCCATCGCGCTACCGCACCAACCCCGGAGCCGATCGTCGGATGGCGACGGCGTCCTCGATCATCTGCAGTGCCTCCGGTACGGATCGGACCAGGGCAAGGCCGTGGTCCTTGACCACTCGAAGGAGCGGGCCCAATGCGGGACCGCTCACCACGGAGCAGTACAGGCCGGCGGCGCGATGCTGATGGTTGAGGGCGAGCAGTTGCTGGAATCCTTCGATACCTAGGAAATCGAGGTGGCTGAGATCGACGATCAGCGGCGTGCGTGCTCTGGTGAATCGTCGGATCTCCGCGGCGATCCGCGCGGCGTTGGCGGCGTCGACGCCGCCGTCCACACGGACCACGGTGGCCAGCCGGCGGGCGTATACGAACATTTGTGCCCCATCGCAATTGACCACGTAGCGGTAGCGGGGGCGGCGTTGGTCTGGTGAATCTACAGCGTGCATCGGTGTTGCCTATCAAGTTGTGGGCGGAACCAGCGGATGAGCGGTTCCAGAGCTCAGGAATGTAGCTGCGGACTCAACTGACACCAGCCTAGACGCAATCCGGCCCGTGGGTTTCGGTGAGTGACCATGGCAACACGAGGCTTGCCGGTCATCGGGCCACCTGGGCCGGGTATTCCGCAAGCAGGAAGGGTGAACGAGTGGCGGGACGTCTTCGTTTTCCGGCTGACGCGGGCACAGCTCAAGGGGGGATAGCTTAATTGATTTAAACATTCAGTAACTTAACAAAATCGTGGATCGCGCGTATGCTCGAGACTGCCGAGGCGTACTGCCCGGGTGGTGGTTCAGCAACGACGACGCCGGTCTGAGCACTGGCTCAGTTGTGGGCGCCGGAAAATCGCGACACCATGGACTGATAGGGGAAAGAGGCCACCTTGTTGAAATCGATTGGTGCAGTGGTGGGGCAATTCGCCGAAGCCGCCGGCATGGTCGTGGGCTACCGGCACGGCATTGAGGAGCCTGCTCACACCACCGAGAAGCTCACCCGCGACGTGGAGATCCGTCATTACGGCGATCGGATCGCGGCTCAGACGACCGTTGTGGCCGACGAGGAGTCGGCACGCAATGTCGGGTTCCGCCGGCTCGCGCGCTATATCTTCGGCGCGAACAACAATCGCGACAAGATCGCGATGACCGCGCCGGTGGCGCAGGAATCCCGCACCAAGGGCGAATGGGTGATTCAATTCTTCATGCCGTCGCACAAAACCATGGACACCCTTCCCGCGCCGGACGAAGGCGACGTCAAGTTGGTGAACGTGCCGCCCGCGACCGTCGCGGTGCACAAATTCAGCGGCATCCCCACCAAGCGCTCCGTCGAGTCCCACACCAAACAGCTGATGAACACCTTGGGGGAGTTGGGATTCGAGGCGACGGACTCCCCGGCGGCCTGGTTCTACGACCCGCCGTGGACGGTTCCTGCCTTGCGCCGCAACGAGATCGCCGTACCGGTCAAACCCAGGAGTGAGGTCTGAGTGTTGCTGACCGCTAGGGCCGGAGTTCCGTGATGGCGCAGCCGCGCGAGATGGCGACCCGCAAGCTGCGTCACATCGACGTGTGCCTGGACGGGGACGTGAACTATCACGGGGTCACTACGGGCCTGGAACGGTATCGGCTTCCCTACAACGCGCTGACACAGACCAATCTGGCCGACATCGACTTGTCGGCGCAGTTCCTCGGGTGCCCGTTGCGTGCGCCGGTGCTGGTGGGCGCCATGACCGGAGGTGCCGAGCTGTCGGGCACCATCAACCGGAATCTGGCGACCGCCGCGCAGCGGCTGGGCATCGGAATGATGCTCGGCTCTCAGCGGGTGATGTTGGAAAGTGCCCTGGGCGAGCAGGCCGCGCCGAGCTTCGCCGTGCGCGACGTGGCCCCAGATGTGTTGTTGGTGGGGAACATCGGACTGTCCCAGTTCGTCAAGGACGCGATACCGGAGATCAATGCGGCGCTCCACCGGGTGGGTGCCAATGCACTTGCGGTGCATACCAATCCACTGCAAGAGGCGATGCAGCACAACGGCGACACCGACTTTGCGGGATCTCTGGACCGGCTGCACGACCTGATCCCGATGCTGGATTACCCGGTGTTGTTGAAGGAAGTCGGCCATGGCCTCGGCGCCACCGCGGTTGCCGAACTGCTGCGCTCGACCGGAGAACCGCCGGTGGCGGCCATCGACGTGGCAGGGGCCGGCGGGACGTCGTGGTCGCGGGTTGAGCAGCTGGTCCGCTATGGCGAACTGCGCTACCCGGATCTGGCCGACTGGGGTATACCCACGGCGCAAGCGCTGCTGGAGGTGCGTGCGGCGCTTCCGCGCATCCCGCTGGTCGCCTCGGGTGGTATCCGGACCGGTATGGACGCGGCGAAAGCGCTCGCCCTGGGCGCCGACGTGGTGGCGGTCGCCCGCCCCCTGCTCACCTCCGCGATCGAGTCGGCCGATGCGGCAACCGCGTGGCTGCAGAGCTTCATCGACGAACTGCGCGTCTGCCTGCACGGATGTGGTGCGGCCGATCTGCCTTCGCTGCGCACGCTCGGCGCGCTGCCTGTCAGCTAGGCTCACGCATGGCCATCATTCTGGCTTACGGTTCGCCCGCGCTGGGTCATCTCTATCCGATGGCCGCACTGCTGCAGGAGTTGAGTGCCCGCGGGCACCAGGTGCATCTGCGCACCATGAGCAGCGAAGTCGTCGCCATGCGGGCGCTTGGCGTGAAGACCGATCCGGTGGATCCGCGAATCGAAGCCATCGTGGGCGATGATTGGCTGGCGCACAACGCTTTAGGAGTTCTCAAGCGGTCGATCGACGTGCTCTGCCGACGGGCCGTTTTCGAGGTGGACGATCTCAGATGCGCGATCGCCGAGACAGCGCCCGATGCGGTGATCGTCGATGCGAATTGCTGGGGCGCGATGTCGGCGGCCGACGTCAGTGGGTTGCCGTGGGCGGTGTTCTCACCGTTCACGCCCTATCTCCATTCGCGGACGGCGCCACCGTTCGGACCCGGCCTGCGACCGCTGCCGGGAGTGATCGGGCGGGTCCGGGACGCCTCGATGCGGCCCTTCGTCAGGTACCTGTTCGATCGCCCGATGTTGCCGCGGATCAACGCGCTCCGCGCCGAACTGGGCGCGCCGCTGATCAATTCGGTGGACGCCTTGATGAGGCGGGCGCCGCTGCTGTTGGCGGTCGGAGGCGAGCCGTTCGAGTATCCACACCCGGACTGGTCCGACACGGTGCACTTCATCGGTGCGTGCGTGTTCGAGCAGACGGTGTCGGCTGCTCCGGACTGGCTGGATGCGGTCGAGCGGCCCATCGTGCTGGTGAGTACCTCCTCGATCGCCCAGGCCGACGCGAAGTTGGGTCACGTCGCGCTGAAGGCACTGGCCGACGAACCCGTTCACGTCGTAGCGACCTTCCCGGCCGGCGTGCCGGCGGGCCTTCCCCGGACGTCGAACGCGACGGTGTGTCAGTTCGTGCCGCACGGGCCGGTGCTCGAGCGGGCCGCGTGTGTCGTCACACATGGCGGCATGGGGACCACCGTGAAGGCGCTGAACCGGGGTGTACCGGTCTGCGTGGTGCCCTTCGCCCGGGACCAGGGCGAGGTCGCGCGTCGCGTGCAGATGGCCGGATGTGGCACCCGGCTACCACCCAAGCGGCTGACACCGGCACGACTGCGGGCCGCGGTGCTCAGAGCGGCGACGATGACGGACGGGGCGCGGCGGGTGGCCGCCGGGTTCGCCGCGACCGGGGGCGTGGCGCGGGGCGCCGATCTGATCGAGCAGCGGTTGCTCTCAGCGTCGCGGCACGTCGGACCGGGCGGCCCCCTGCCGCCGGCGGGCGGTCGAAGCGCTTCGTCCGAGTTCCGCTGATTCCTCGTGGTGCTCCACGTCGGCTAGTTCGTCCTCGAACGTGGCCATCGCGTCGATCATCGCCAGGAACACCCGGTGCGCTGCCACCAGGTCCTTGTCCGGCATGTCGGCCAGGGCCGCCCTGATGTGTGCGCCGAGGGGGCTGAAGAACGTGTGGGCCAGACTCATGCCGCGCGTCTCGTAGCGCAAGAGCCACTTGCGGCGGTCGTCGGGGTCGGGCTCGCGCCGGATGTGGCCGGCCTCGATCATCCGGTCGACCAGGTAGGTGATGGCCGGTGGCGATACGTCCATCCGCTGCCGCAATTCCGCCAGGGTGAGCGGCTTACCCGCGGTTTCGGCCACCATGATGTGCAGCAGGGCGTGGAAATCGCTATTGCTGACGGCGTTGACGCGGGCGTAGTGCCGTCCGACCCGATCAGAACGGGCGGTGATCGCGCGAATGTCGGCCGAGAGCTGCCTCTCCAGCTCCGCCCGCCTCGGCGGCGGCTCAGTTGCGCCGCGCTTGGTCACCTACCCGCACCCCTTCATCAACCACTCAGAGTACGGCGTTCCCGCCCGATGGTGCGTTAGCCGGTACCCCCGGCTTTAGCTCGGGGTCGGGTCGTGGTTCCGCGAAGGGCGTTCGAGCGGTGCCGCGTGCAGTGGTCGTCGCGCGCGATCGTCAGCTTTTCTTCAGCGCATCCGGCTTGTGCACCGCGTCTTTACCGGTCTTGTCGCTGCGCACCTGGTACTGCGGGTCGTCCTTGGAGGCCCGCACGGTGCGGCCCGCCGCCTCGGTGTCCGAGGTGATCTTCCGTTCCACGGTGCCTTCGACGGTGTTGCCGTGGCTCTTCCATTCGACCTTGTCGCCCTTGCGCAGATTGTCGTCGCTCACCTGAGCTCGCTTCCGTCGTTTCTCAGGCGGGTACCCGCCGGCCCTGGATCAGTAACGCGATCCAGGAGAGCGCGGCCGCGGCGAACGCCAGTCCTTGCGCAATGCCGGTGCGGTTGGAAGGCAGGACGGCACCGTCTACGTAGCGGCCGATGAAGCCGTTCTCCGGCAAGGCGCCCATGCCGGCCCGGGCGCGCGCCCAGTCTTCCAGGGTGGTCAACGGGCACCGAAGATCCAGCGTGACCACCGCGACTCCCCAGCAGACGGTCGGAAGGTGCAGCCAGAAGGTGCGCCGCCAGCGCAATGCCAGGAAGCCGCCGCTCGGCAGGTAGGCGAGGTAGGCGAAGTGCGCGGCTGCGGTGGCGATCACAAGGGCGAAATATCTTCTCTTCATCGCTGATTCAGCCTAGATGACTGGGCAGCGGTGCGCGGGTCAGTCGCCGCTTCGCAGCCGGTACCGGCGTTCGGCGTAGGCCAGGTCGTCGCGCCACAGGCGGTTGGCCGCGTAGCGCATCAGCGGTGCCACCAGGGGCGCCACCGAAAGAGCCGCTTTGAACCCCGGGCGCTGCGAATGTGCGACGACCGCTTCGATCACGGCGACGCGGGGATGCCCGTCGGGCCCCGGACCGATTGGGGTGGCGTGAGTTTCGACGACGCTGCCGGCGCCCTCGCCTTCGACGATGCGCATCACGATGGTGCGCGCATCGGGGCAGGTGAATTCGGCGATGGTCGGCACACCGAAGCGCCCGACCCGGAAGGTGACCGAGACGACGAATCGGTCGTCCTCCTCGGTCGGGGTGGTGAGCACCTCGAGCCGGGTGAACGAGTAGGGGTGGAACCAGCTGCCGTGCCAGGGGTCGAGGCGGTTGGCGATGATGTCCTGCGGTTCGCAGGTGCCGTCGACGCGGGCGACGGCGGGCAGCGTGGTTCCGGTGGGCCGTTCCGGGATGACCGGCACGTCCCGCGGTGTTTCCCCGCCGACAGCGTCCAGCCGCACCCAGGCCAGCACGCCGTCGTCGTAACTCGGCAGTGGTGCCCAGCCCAACTTGCACGAATTGCCTTCCAGCGCCAGCCCATGCCAGCGGCAGAACAACACCCCGTCGGCGACCGTGCCGGTGGCCAAATCTGCGCCCAGATGCGGACAGCTCGCCGGACCCACCGTCAGATGACCGAGCCGATCGCGCCAGGCGACGAGTTCGACGCCGGCCACGCGCGCGCCGAGTGGACGAGTGCTGCGCACGTCAGTGCTGGCCGCGAACACGTACCAGTTCCCGGTGGGCCGGCGCTGCGACCGTTCCAGGGCGGCATTGATGATCGACGGTTGGGCCTGGCCGTAGGTCGGACGCTGCTGCGTCCACGCCGCACGTGGAACCAGCTGCAGCGGCCAGTCTTTGGGCCACCGGTCGCGGAACTGATCGCCGACGCTCATGCGCGCCCTCTAATTTGGCGCAGCGCCAGCGATCTCAGCAATGCCGACCGGCCCCGGGTGGGAACGGTGAGCAGGTCGTGACCGGACACACCCCACCGCGCCAGCAGTTGGTTGGCGGCGACCCAGCCGGTGGTGGCGGCACGCTCCATCAGCGCCACCGGCAGGTCCACCCGGATGCCGTCGCCGGCCAGCACCAAATTGGGTTGCGGTGTGGCCACAGTGGGGCGGCGGGTGTAGGTGCCCGGGGTGAACAACGGGCAGTCGCTTCGGCGCAGCACGCGTTCCTCCACCACCGTGGCACCGGCGGTCTCCGGGTAGAGCTTGTGCAACTGCTCGATCGCCGCTTCGCTGGGAGTCGCGGAATCCATTGCATAGGAGTGCAATTCAACGACAGAGCCACCGGTACGGCGGGCCCAGGCGGCGGCCTCGGCCTCGTAGCGGTCCAGCACGCTGATGTTGTCGAGTGGGGGATGGCCGGCCGTACCCAGGAACGGAGCCCGGTCCGGCCTGACCGGGCGGTCGAGCCACAGCCGGTGAACCACAAACGAAGGCGCGGTGCGCAGCCGCCGTATCTGCGCTCGCCACAGGTCGTTCCCGAGGTCGGGCGAGGTGGCGACAATCTGTTGCAGGCCAGCAACATCGAGCGCGAGCACCACCGCGTCGGCGGCCAGGGAATCGTCGGCGGTGTGCACCCGGAAACCGCCGTCGACGGTCTCGACGCGCTGCACCGGCGCGCCGACCCGGAAGCGGGCACCGCGTCCTTCGAGATACTTCCGCAACGGATTCCACAGGCCGACATCGAAATTGGCGTTCGCGACGTCGAAGATCAGGCCCTCGCTGGAGCCCAGGAAGTAGATGTGGAACATGGTCGCCAGTTCCCCGGCCGAGAGTTGCGTCGGCTCGGCGAAGAAGCTGCGCGAGAACACCTCGAAGGCGAGGTGGCGCGCCGACTCCGGAAAGTTGATGCTTTTCAGGAATGTCTCGGCGTCGAGGTGATCCAGCTGGTGATAGATCTCGGGAACCGATACCGCGGCCAGCGGCGCCGACGCGCGGGCGTCGATGCGCGCGAGGTCGGAGAGCCGGAACGTCGGGCTGCGCAGCGCGAACACGAGTGCGTTCCAGGGCGGTGTGCGGGGCAGTCCGCGAAAGGTGTCGCGCCGGCCCGCGCCATCGATCAACGGGTAGTCGGTGACCGGTGTGAGCATGCGCAGCTGGGGGTCCACCCTGCTCAGCAGCGCCCGCAAGTTGTAGTACTGGCGGAAGAAGGCGTGGAATCCCCGGTTCATCGGGGTTTCGGTGCCGTCGGTCTGTTCGGTCCAGCCGCCGACCCGCCCGCCGAGATAGGACTCCTTCTCCACCACCTCGACGTCGACGCCGCGCTCGGCCAGTCCGGTGGCAGCGGCCAGGCCGGCGATCCCGGCTCCGACGACAACGACGCGCGGGCGCGACGCCAGCGAGGTGGCGTCGGCCAGCCCGGGCGTTGCCGAGTGTCGTTCGCGGCGTCGGTCGGTCACAGCGGCACCTCCCCGATAAAGGTATGGACGATGTTGCGTTCCCAGCCTGGCATGGTTTCGCCGCGGACTGCAGTGAAACCTGCATCGGACATCCGCTGCCGGAAACGCTGCGCCCCGTCGAAACTCAGGACGCTGCGCCACAGGTGCCGATACAGGGTGGTGCTGCGGGTCCGCAACCAGCCCGACGGGATGATGATGCCCCAGCACACCGCGTGCCAGATCCTGATGGCGGCGCGGGAATCGCGCACCGAGTACTCGTGCACCGCCAATGTCCCGCCCGGCCGCAACATTTCGGCGAAGGCGCGCAACTGGCTGTCCGGGTCGGCGAGGTTGCGCAGCAGGTAGGCCGCCAGGATGCCGTCGAACGGGCCGGTGATTCCGTGGTCGCCGAGTTCCTCGATGGGGGTGTGCACGAACCGAACCGACGCCGGCCACGACTTGGCGCGCGCCGCCTCGAGCATGCCGGCCGAGGCGTCGACGGCGACGATCTCGGCTTCCGGCGCCACCGAGAGCAGGGCGGCCGTCGACGCTCCGGTGCCGCACCCGGCATCGAGCAGTCGCAGACCGCGGCCGTTGTCCGGTAGGCCCATGCGCTGCGCTGAACGCCGCAGGTTGCTGTGGTAGCCGGGGTTGGCCCCGACCAGCCGGTCGTAGGCGTCGGCGCCGACGTCGAACGCGTCTGGGACGTCGCCGCGGGCAAGACCTGCTTTATCCATCATCACCGCCGTACACGTTGATACTCCCACAGCAGCAACACCCCAGTGACGAGCGCGAAGCCGAACAGGAAGTCCTCGACCGGAATGTCGAAGGGAAATCTCAGGCCGCTGGTCTGCCGTTCGTCGTAGATGACCACCGGCGCGCTGAGCTTTGTCAACCAGCCGTCGACCGGAACCTGGAAGCCCAGCACGATCACCATCGACAACCAGTAGGCCAGTTTCCGGAACAGGCCGGTACGCAACACCGTGAATTCCAGTGCGCACACCGCCAGCACAGACACCACGGCCGGAACGGTGTAACCCAGTCCGGTCATCGGCGTCTGCTCCAGGCGAGGATGGTGCTCACCGCGCTGTAGGTGAGCAACCCGCAGATCGGAATCACCACGAAGAACAGCACCTCCTCGATGGGTATGCGAGGCGGCATCTCGATGCCCGTGATGTATTCGCCGTTGTACCACCATATTCCGGCGGCGATCGCGATGGCGTCCCACACCAGGAACACCGCCGCGAACGGCACCAGCGCGCGCAACAGGCGGCCGGGCTGGCGGTACACGCCCTTGCCGAACACTTCCAGCGGCAACGTGATCAGCAGACACAGGCCCAGCACGATCAGGTACTGCCAATGGTCGCTCACGCGGCACCGGGCTTCCGGCTTTCGGGCAGAGATCGACGGATACGCCAGGACTGGAACAGCGCACCGCCGGCCACCTGGATGCGGCGCGCCTTGCCCACGGTGGCGCGGTGGGTGAACACGGCGAAGTCGCTGTCTTCGATACGGTCCAGAATCTCCGAATAGAGCGTCAACGCCGTTGCCACACACGGACGTGAACGTGGTGCCAGCAACGGAATGCCCTGCGCGGCAAAGCTGTAGATCTCTCGGGTGATCTTGTGCTGCTCGGCCAGCGCGTCCCGAACCCGCGCATCGGTGCGGCGGTGCATGTGACACCACAGCATCAACTCGCGGTCTACTCCGTGAGCGGCCAGTTCGTCGGCGGGCAGATAGATCCGGTCGCGCAACAGATCTTCGTCGACGTCCCGCAGGAAGTTCGTCAACTGGAAGGCGCGCCCCAATGCTTCGGCGTACGGTGCCGCCTCGTCGGTGTCGGTGACCGTTCCCAGGACCGGAAGCACTTGCAGGCCAATGACTTCTGCCGAACCGCGCATATAGCGGTTGAGCGCGTCGCGATCCGGATAGGCGGTGACGGTGAGGTCCATGCGCATGGAGTCGAGGAAGTCCACGAACAGCTCGGCCGGAATCCGGTAGCGGTTCACCGTGTGGTCGACCGCTGTGAGCACCGGCTCGTCGCGCTGCTCGCCGCCGGCGAAGAACCGGTCCGACAGCAGCTGCAGCCGGGCCGCCCGTGCCGCCGCGTCGAGGTTCGGATTGAACTCATCGAGAATGTCGTCGGCCAGGCGGGCGAAGGCGTACAGCGCGTGGATCGCCGGACGCTGGTCGGGAGCCAGCAAGCGGGTCGCCAGGAAATAGGTGCGGCCGTTCTGCGCCGCGATCTTGCGGCAACTGCGATACGCCGCGCGCAATCCGGGGTCGTCGATGCCCGCCGCGTCGAGCTCGGTGCGGATCATCGCGACCGGGCTTTCAGATCCAGGTGCGTCGAATCCCGGTCCGCCACCCCGGTGACGCGGTCGGCCGCCAATCGTCCGGATATCAAGGTGGTCGGCACCCCCACACCTGGGGTGGTCGACGAACCGGCCAGCACCGCGTTGTCGATACCGCGCACCATGTTCGAGGGCCGGAACGGTCCGGTCTGAGCGAACGTGTGCGCCAGCGCGAACGGGGTGCCCGCCAACATGCCGGCGCGTGCCCAGTCGGCGGGAGTGTCCACGTGCAGCACCTCGGCATCCTCGCGCAGCCCCGGTAACAGTCGCTGCTCCACCGCATCCAGCATGGTCTGAGCGTAGGGGCCGGCGGTGTTCGACCAGTCCACGCGTCCCCGGTCCAGGTTGGGCGCCGGCGCGAGGATGTAGAGCAGATCGCGACCCGGCGGTGCCAGGCCGGGATCGCTGGCCGTCGGCCGCGTCACCAGCAGCGACGGATCCCGCATCAGGCGGCCGTCGTCGATGATGTCGGTGAACGTCTGGTCCCACGAGTCGCCGAACAGGATGGTGTGGTGCGCCGGAGGCGGTTCGATGGCGCGGCAACCCACGTGCATCACCACGGCCGACGGCGCCGCGCGGAACTTCAGCGGGCGCCTGGGCCGCCGGCCCAGCAACTCGTACGTCAGCGGTAGCTCGGTGGTCAGCACCACCGCGTCGCAGGCGATCCGGTCGCCCTCAGCGGTGATCACCGCGTTGACGCGGTCACCGTTGCGCTCCAGGGAGGTGACGGGGGACCCGTACCGGAATTGCACCCCGGCGTCCTGGGCTGCGGCGGCAAGCGCGTCGGGCAGGGCCCGCACGCCGCCACGCGGGAAGAACACTCCCGACACCGTGTCCATGTAGGCGATCACCGCATACACGGCCAGCGCGTCCTTTGGCGCGACGCCCGCGTACAGGGCTTGGAAGGTGAACACCCGCCGCAGCCTGGGGTCGCTGATGTAGCGCTTGACCATCGTCTCCCAGCGGCGGAAGCCGCCGAGTCCGGCGAGCCGGGCCAGCTGCGGCGTCACCATCGACAACGGCGAATCGAAGTTGGAGGCGATGAAACCGTCGAACTCCGTCCGGTAGAGGCGGTCCAGCCAGTCCCGCAGCGCCCGGTAGCCGGCGGCTTCCTGCGGCCCGGCGAATTCCCGGACCGAAGCGGTCATCCGCTCGGCGTCTGTGTGGACGTCGAGGGCGGCGCCGTCGGCGAAAATGGACCGATAGGCCGGGTCGACAGGCAGCAGGTCAAGACGCTGCGACAGGGATTCCCCGACGGCGGCGAAGGCCTCGTCGATGAGGTCGGGCATGGTCAGCACCGTTGGACCGGTGTCGATCAGGTAGCCGCCGATATCGCGGCGACCGGCTCGCCCGCCGGGCCACGGCTCGCGCTCGACCACGGTGACGTCACGGCCCCGGCCCGCTAGATGCAATGCGGCCGAAAGTCCGGAAAGTCCCGCTCCCACCACCACGACCCGATCGGTCCGGCCTCGCACCGTACGCATCAGCACCCCTTCCCTGGGATCATGCGGCACGCCTCGTGCAGACGCCGGCCATGCTGGCCAGCGCTCCGTTGATCGGGCCGTCGATTCCGCTGCTGTCCAACGCCTTCTGAGCTATCTCCACGCGATCGCTGATGAGTTCCTCGATGCGCTGCACCGCTCCGGTCGCGAAGATCAGGGAGCGCCAATGCTCGAGGTCCGCGTCGGTGAGGTGGTTGCTTTCCACCAGCTCCCCGAATTGCCGTCGCGTCGAGGCATCGGCGAGTTCATAGGCCGCGACCATCAGGCTGGTGGCCTTGCGTTCGAGCAGATCACCGCCGTTGGGCTTGCCGGTGGTGTCCGGCGCGCCGAAGACGCCGAGGATGTCGTCGCGCAGTTGGAACGCTTCGCCGACGGCGCTGCCGTATTCGCCCAGCCGTGCCAGGGTGTGCTCACTGCAGCCGGCCATGGCGGCCCCGATCTCCAGTGGCCGGCGCACGGTGTAATTGCCGGATTTCAGCCGCGCGACGTTCAGCACTGCATCCAAGGTGGGGAGTCTGCGGATGTCCAGGGTCAGGTCCGCGAACTGGCCGACCGCCAGCTCGGTGCGCATCGCGTCGTAGCGCGGCCAGGCCCGCTGCAGCTGGTGGCGGCTCAGCCCGCAGTCACGCAGCATCTGTTCGGCCCAGATCAGGCACAGGTCACCGAGGAGCACCGCCGCGGACTCGCCGAACCGGCGAGACGAGCCGGACATCCCGCGCTGGCGGTGCCAGCGCTCGAACTGGATGTGTGCGGCCGGCAGCCCGCGCCGCGACGGTGAGTCATCCATCACATCGTCCTGCAGCAGAGCAAAAGCGTGTAGCAATTCTAAGCTCGCGGTCGCCGAAAGGGCCGCTTCGCTGGCCGGGGCACCGGACAGCCAGCCCAGGTACATAAAGGTCGACCGCAGGCATTTGCCGCCGCGGACGAACTCCAGCAGGACCTCACCAGCGGAATCGACGCCGCAATCAACCAGGGTGTCGGTGCAGCGGGCCGCGACGAACGTCTCGACCTGGTCCAGGACCGCCTGGCGCAGGTTTTTCCGCCAATCGTCGAACTGGTCGGCTGCAGACAGGCCCGCCGCACCCTGACGGGCTTCCGCGAGCGCCACCCGCGGAAATTCTCGTACATCTCCCACAGCGACTCCCTCGACACTGTCAGCCGCTGATACCGGACGGCTCAGATTCACGCGCTGGTACCCCCTTGACGAGATGCCAAACCACGGGCTGGTCGCGGTGGCCGGGTCGGATAATTATCTTCACTTATTTAATCGTTAACTTAATGAATGACTCTCAGGTCCGCCAGTCGTGCGGGTCGGCCGCCGACTATTGAGCACACGTAGCAGAGCCTGTTTAGGTTCAAGCGGGTTTTCCTCCCTAGGGACGGGGAACCCGCCGCCGGTGAACGTTTCTGATCTTGTTGCTCTGCCGTTCCAGTGGGGTTCCGCCGTTCGGGGCAAGCGTTTCTTTCATCCACTCGGGGTGGTGGCCCACGGCTCTTTCGAACGAGTCGCCCCAGACGGTGACGGGTTACCGATTCCTTCCTGCGACGTGGTTGCGCGTTTCTCCAAAGCGACCGGCACACCAGGGGGACTGCCCGATTTCATCGGACTCGCGCTGCGCGTCGACTCCGGAGCCGGGCCGTGGGACATCCTGCTGGTCTCCGCCGGATCCGGAGTGCTGACCCGCGCGGTGGCGTTGCGGCCGGTCTCCTCATGGTCAGGGCATGACATGACCACCCTGATGCCCCTGAGTTACGGCGACAGAAAGTGGTGGCTGCGGGCGCGGATCGACAGCGGCGTCGACGGGGCCGGCCTCTCGCTCGGCGACATCCGGCGGTGTATCGACAGCGCCGGTGTCCGGGTGGTGCTCGATCAGGCCTGTGGTAGCTCCGACTTCCGGGAACTAGGCCGCCTTTCGTTGACGGGGGTGGTCGAATTGCAACCGGGACAGGATGTTTCGTTCGATCCGGTGCTCAATACCGCGCCCGGCGTGACGCTCTATCCCGGGTGGCTGGCCGATCTGCGGGCAAGTACGTATGCGCGCAGCCGGAACGGGAGGGAGTCGCGCGAGTGACCAGGCGGGCCGCGGTCGTTGCGCACCGCGCTGTCGCGCGATGTGTCCGACCCTTCGTTCACCACCCGACCGGTGCCGTGGCCCGATCGAGCGCGCTACCCGCTGCGACCCAACAGGTGCCGCAAGGCGGATTCGAGGTCCGGCTGACGGAAGTGGTGGCCCGCCAGGCTCAGGCGCGAGGGTGTGACCCGCTGGTTGGCCAGTGCGAGTTCGCGCGCGCCCTGCGCCCCGAGTAGCACGCGCGGTCCCAACGACGGCACCGGCAGCACCGCGGGACGGTGCAGCACATGCGCCAGGGTGCGGGTGTACTCGGAATTCCGGACAGGTTGCGGCGCAACGGCATTGACCGGACCGGACAATTCGCTGTCCCACCACGCACGGTGGTAGATGTCGATCAGGTCGTCGATCCCGATCCAGGAGAACCACTGCTGCCCGTCGCCGAGGCGGCCGCCAAGTCCGGCGCTGAACAGCGGCCGCATCAGTTGTAATGTGCCTCCGGCGGGGGACTGGACGATACCGGTGCGCACCTTCACCACGCGGGCTCCGGCCTGCTCGGCCGCGCCGGTAGCGTCTTCCCAGTCGGTCACGACATCGGCGAGGAAGCCGTCGCCGCGCGCGCTGTCTTCGGTGAGCGGCTCTTCGCCGCGGTCGTATCCGTAAAACCCGATGGCCGAGGCGGAGATCAACACGGGCGTTCCGGTCCTGGCGACCAGTTCGGCCAGCCGGCGTGTGGGTCCGATCCGGCTGTCCCGGATCGCTTTTCGGTGCTTCTCGGTGAACCGGCCGGCGATCGAGGCGCCCGCGAGGTGAATGACCGCGTCCACACCGGCCAGCAGGTCGGGATCGGGGTCATCGGTATTCCAGGTCCGCTCGTCGGGGCCGTGCGCAGTGCCGCGAACCAACCGGATCACGCGGTGGCCTCCGGTGCTCAGAAATGCCGCGAGAGCGGTGCCGACCAAGCCCGACGAGCCCGTGACGGCCACGGTCGAGGGCTCCAGACCGTGCTGGGCCGCCCGCTTGTGCGCGGCCAGATCGTCGGCCAACTGCCGGTGCCGGTACACGAACATGGGGTGCAGCGCCCGCTCGGGCACCGGCGTCTCGACACGGTCGATGACGCGGGTCTGCCCCGCGCCGACTTCTTCGAAATCGTGGGTGTGCCGCCACTGCCCGATAATGCGCGGGGGCAGCGAAGCCAGTCCGTCGCTGCTGAGAACGTCGACGAAACGCCTTGGCGGATCGTAGGAATCCGCCTGGTGCTGGGCCACCCAGCGCAACCCGCCGGGCAGGCCGAGGATGGCGCGGCCGTCCTTCAGCGATGCGGCTTCGCTGATGAGCCGCATCGGCGACCAGGGCGGCGAAAGCCTGGCGAAGGCTCCGGGGCGGGTGTGCCAGGCGAACACTTCGTCGCGCGGCGCGTCAATCACGCTCGAATAGATCAGGCCCATGAGTGTGACGTTACCGACGAATGCGACGGCATGCGCGTGCGGCATTCTTGTCAGCATGGGTGTTCGCGACGGAATCGTTTCGCTGCTCGACGCCGTGTTGGACCGGGCCGTAGTTCCCGGCTACACCCGGATCGGCTACCGGCTTCGAACCCTCGAGTGGGCGGACGACCCGCCGGCGGACGCACTGCGTGGCCGCACCGCGCTGGTCACCGGCTCCAACCGGGGCCTCGGTAAAGCCATTGCCGCCGGCCTGGCCGGGCTGGGGGCAACCGTGCTGCTGACGGTGCGCGACGGGGCGAAGGGGGAGCAGGCGCGGGCGGAGATCCTCGCCGAGCACCCCGACGCAGACCTCCGCGTCGAAGTGTGCGACATGTCGGACCTGGCCGCCGTGCGTGCGTTCGCCAAGGACCTGGCCCGGCGGATGGCCGGCCTGGACGTGCTGATCCATAACGCAGGACTGCTGCCGGCCGAGCGCACGGAGACCGCGGACGGGCACGAGATCACCTTGGCCACTCACGTATTGGGTCCGCTGTTGTTGACCGAGGGCCTGTTGCCGTTGCTGCGCGCGTCCAGCGATCCGCGGGTGATCCTGATGTCCTCCGGCGGGATGTACACCCAGCAGTTGCCGGTCGATGACCCCGAATACCGCACGGGCCGCTACCGCGGCGCCATCGCCTACGCCCGCAGCAAGCGCATCCAGGTGGCGTTCACGTCGATCCTGGCCCGCCGCTGGGCCGGCATCCGGGTGTACTCGATGCATCCCGGCTGGGCCGACACGCCCGGGGTGGCGTCCTCCCTGCCGGGCTTTCGGCGCCTCACCGGCCCGTTGCTGCGCACCGCAGAGGAGGGCGCCGACACCGCGATCTGGCTGGCCGCGACCAAACCGGCCCCGCCGACCGGGCTGTTCTGGCATGACCGGCGGCCCCGGCCGCAGCACTACCTGCCCACTACCTGGTACACCGACGACGACCTGCAGCGGATGTGGCGCTACTGTGCCGACGCGACCGGCCTGGACTAACGATCGGGCAGCGCGTGCTCGACGACCGGCCGCCGCGGGTGCGGTTGGCGCTCACGGCGTTTGGCGGCCAGATAGACCTGGGCTGTCTCGTGTGCCACGGTCTTCCAGTCGAAGTCTGACGTCAGCCGCTCGCGGGCGGCCCGGGCCCGGCGCTGGGCCGCCGCCGGGTCGTCGAGGACCGCGCCAACCGCCGCGGCCAGCCCGGCGACATCGCGAGGGGCGAACGACCTGCCGGTGACGCCGTCGATCACGGCCTCACCCAGGCCACCGGTGTTGGAGGTCACCAGCGGAATACCGGCCGCGGCGGCCTCCAGCGCGGCCAGTCCGAACGGCTCGTAATGGCTGGGCAGCACCGCGGCATCGGCCCGGTGCAGCGCGGCCAGCAGCTCGTCGTGATGGAGGTGCCCGACGAAATGGGTCGCCTTGCGCACCTTGTGTTTTCGCGCCTGCTCGATGAGCCAGTCCTGCTGGGTGCCGTCGCCGGCGATGGTCAGGGTGGTGCCGGGATGGGCCCGCCTGATCCGGGGC
The DNA here is from genome assembly GCF_030755175.1 of Mycobacterium sp. TY814. Lineage (NCBI taxonomy): Bacteria > Bacillati > Actinomycetota > Actinomycetes > Mycobacteriales > Mycobacteriaceae > Mycobacterium > Mycobacterium sp. TY814. The sequence goes on along the minus strand of NZ_JAUFRY010000001.1, from coordinate 1,058,703 downwards.
AGTGCGGCGATGGCGTCGTGCACGCCCTTCTCGTACTCCAGCCGTCCGACGTAGAGCAGTTCAGCCGGGCCGGTGCGCCGTCGGCGGGCCGCGAAGGGCCAGCGTGCCGCATCGATTCCGTTGCGGATCACCGTGGTCTCGGACAGGCCGGGCCCGAACAGTTCGGTGATCTCCTCGCGCATCGACGCCGAACACGTGATGAGCGAATCGGATTCGCGCACCAGCCAGGATTCCACCGCGTGCACCTGCCGGCTGATCGCTCCGCTGACCCAGCCGGAATGCCGGCCGGCCTCCGTCGCGTGAATCGTGGAAATCATTGGTACGTCGTAGAATTCGGCCAGCGCGATGGCGGGGTGTGCGACCAGCCAGTCGTGTGCGTGCACCACGTCGGGGCGCCACGGCCGGCGGCCGGTGCCGAGGGACAGCCCGGCGCGAATCATGGCGTGGCCCATGGCCAGCGTCCAGGCCATCATGTCGGTGCTGAACGTGAACTCGTGCGGGTCCTGCGCCGCGGCGATCACCCGCACCCCGTCGTGGACTTCGTCCGAGGTCGGGTGGGTACTCGGGTCGGTGCCGGTGGGCCGGCGGGACAACACGACTACGTCGTGGCCGGCCTGGGCGAGGGCGGTAGACAGGTGGTGGACGTGCCGGCCGAGGCCGCCGATGACGACCGGCGGGTATTCCCACGAGATCATCAGGATCTTCATACGGGACACGTCACTTCGGGAGCCTCCGGGCGTCCAGCGCGCCGAACAGCCCGTCGGCCGCGTTCCAGCCCTGCGCCAGTCGCTGCGCGGAGTCGCGGCGGCCCGACGCCAGTGCGCCGGCGATCTCCCGGGTGGCGTGCGCGTGCAGATGTGCGCGGTAGCGCGCGTAGTCGGCGGCGGAGTCCTTGCTGACCATGAACGGCCAGTCGCTGGACACCGTCAGCAGCGTCTCGCGCAGGATCTGGTCGGCGACGTGATCGCGGGGTATGGGGCCGTCCAGCGAGGCCGTCTGGGCCAGTGCTTTGTCCACCGTGGTCAGCGCCGTGTCGACCACTTCGGCGTTGAGCTGGACCAGGTCGGCCACCTGCTCACCGTTCCATACCTGCCAGTCCTTACCGGAACCCCAAGAGCTGGGCGGCAATTCGACCGGGGAGCCGACGAATCCGGCCGACATCGCGTCGCGCAGCGTGCCCACCTGGACCCCGGCTTCGGGCAGTGCGCGCAGCATGCGCGCCAGCCACGTCGGGCCCTCGTACCACCAGTGCCCGAACAGCTCGGTGTCGAATGCGGCGACCACATGGGCGGGACGGCCGATCCGCTCTGACTCGGATACCAGACGGTTGCGCACCAGCTCGACGAAGTCGGCGACGTGCACGTCGACGGCGCGGTCGGCGCGCTCGGCGTCGTACGGGGCCTTACCCTCCGAGCCCACGTTGCGCCCGGTGACCCGGGCCGGCTTCAGCCCGGTCAGGTGGTCGTACGTGTGGAAGTCGCGGTAGGCGGCGTGCCCGGGGTAGCCCGACTTCGGTGACCACACCCGGTAGCTGACCTGCAGGTCACGCCCGAACGCGACCACACCGCTGGTGCCGACCGGACGGCCCAGCGCGGTGTCGCCGTGCAGCGACGGTCCGTCGACCATGAAGTGGCTGACCCCGGCCGCGGCGTAGTCGTGCTCCATGCCGGGGGCGTACGCGCACTCGGGTGCCCAGATCCCCTTCGGATCGTGCGACAGCCGCAGTCGCGCGTCCGCCAGGCCCTCGCGCAGGGCGAACTCCCGCAGCCGCGGCGCCAGCAGCGGCTGGAAGGGATGGGCGAGCGGCCCGCCGAGCAGCTCGACCGTGCCGGCTTCGATCAGGCCGCGCAATAGCGGGCTGCCACCGTGCCGCCACAGTGTCGCGAAGTCCTCGAGCGCCTGATCGGCTTCCTGGCACTCGCGAATGCCGAACGCGCGCAACGCTTCCGGGGTGCACGACAGATACCCGGCGGACTTCGACCGCGGCAGCGACCGCACGCTGGCGGCCACTGTGGTCGCTTCGAAGGCGCGCAACCGCCAGTTGGCCAGCCAGTGGTACATCCCGTTCAGGCAGTACGGGTCGTCGAGCTGGGCGTTGACCACCGGCGTCATGCCGAGGGTGATCAGGCCGCCGCGGTCCTCATCGGCCAGCGCGCGCAGCACCCGGAACAGCGGCAGGTAGGCCGCCGCCCACGACTGGTAGAGCCATTCCTCCCCGACCGGCCACCGACCGTGATGGGCGAGCCAGGGCAGATGGGTGTGCAGCACCAACGTGAACATGCCGGGCACCCGGCCGGACGATGTGGTCAATTGCGCACCGCGATCGCGACGAGATCCAGGCTGTCGTCGATATCACATTCGGCCCGGTCCAGCAGGTCGAAGTCGGCGGTGGCCACCGCCGCGACATCGGCCACCAACTCCGGTGACCAGGGCGCATCGGCCACCGCCCGCGCGATCTGCGCCTCGATGATGGAACCGCCGTGCCGCTCATCCATCGCCCGCAGTCGCGGCCCGTGGAACAACCCGCTCATCGACACGTCGGCGAACCCGCCTTCCAGCAGCAGTTCGGTGAGTTCGTCGGCGTTGAGTTCGCGGGTGTGAAACGGGTTGATCGGGGTGTCACGGCCGGGGGAGAAGGTGATCCGGTTGGGCGTCGACATCATCAGCAGGCCCGCCGGTCGCAGTACCCGCGCGCACTCGCGGACGAACTGGCCCTGGTCCCACAGATGCTCGATGACCTGGAAGTTCACCACGACGTCCACACTCGCGTCGGGAAGCGGCAACTCACTCAGGTTGGCGTGCAGCACCTGCACCCGGGGGTAGCGGTGCCGGACGTGCGCGACGGTGGATTGGTCGTAGTCGACGGCTACCACCCCTCGTGCGACACCGGCGATCAGGTCGGCGCCGTAGCCCTCTCCGCAACCCGCTTCCAGCACGTCACGTCCCGCGCAGCGGGGTGCGAGGCGCTCGTAGACCACTTCGTGGCGGCGGAACCAGTAGTTCTCGATGTCGAGATCGGGGATGGTGCGCTCGCCTGTCAGCGGCAACCCCGGATCGACCGGGTGTTCGATCCGGTCCGGTGTATTGGGGACGATTGCACTCATTGTTAAGGCAGGCTAATGCCTGGCCTCTGATTCGCGAACCGGACGGGGGATCAAGGGGGCAGCCCAGGGCGATCTGCCCAGGAAGCACCCGCTATGGTGGGTTGGCAGACCGTGAGAAGTTACCCACTAGTAACATGGCGTAAGCGGTTGCGAAACGCGTGACCGAGGTCCTGCAGTCGACCGCTGCGGGACTCCTTCGAGGAGGACGAACCACACTCATGACGAACATCGTGGTCCTGATTAAGCAGGTTCCGGACACCTGGTCGGAGCGCAAGCTCTCCGACGGCGACTGGACGCTCGACCGCGAGGCCGCTGACGCGGTCCTGGACGAGATCAACGAGCGCGCCGTCGAAGAAGCGCTGCAGATCCGGGAACGGGAGGGTGGCGAAGGGTCGGTCACCGTGCTGACCGCCGGCCCCGAGCGCGCCACCGAGGCGATCCGCAAAGCCCTGTCCATGGGCGCCGACAAGGCCGTCCACCTCAAGGACGACGGCCTGCACGGGTCCTGCGTGGTGCAGACGGCGTGGGCGCTGGCCCGCGCGCTGGGCACCATCGAGGGCACCGAGCTGGTGATCGCCGGAAACGAGTCCACGGACGGCTCGGGCGGTGCGGTGCCGGCGATCATCGCCGAGTACCTGGGCCTGCCGCAGCTCACCCACGTGCGCAAGCTGTCCGTCGAGGGCGGCAAGATCACGGCCGAGCGGGAGACCGACGACGGCCTGTTCAGCCTCGAGGCGAGCTTGCCCGCCGTGGTGAGCGTCAACGAGAAGATCAACGAGCCTCGCTTCCCGTCCTTCAAAGGCATCATGGCCGCCAAGAAGAAGGAAGTGACCGTCCTGACGCTGGCCGAGATCGGCGTCGAGCCCGACGAGGTGGGCCTGGCCAACGCCGGGTCGACGGTGCTCTCGTCGACACCGAAGCCGCCGAAGACCGCAGGCGAGAAGGTCACCGACGAGGGCGAGGGCGGCACCGAGATCGTCAAGTACCTGGTCGGCCAGAAGATCATCTGAGCCCACCCCACGTAGAGAGCGAATAAACCATGGCTGAAGTTCTGGTGCTTGTAGAGCACGCCGAAGGGGCCCTCAAGAAGGTCACTTCCGAGTTGATCACCGCGGCCCGTGCCCTTGGCGAGCCGGCCGCCGTCGTCGTCGGTGCGCCGGGTACCGCCGCTCCGCTGGTCGACGGCCTCAAGGAGGCAGGCGCCGAGAAGATCTACGTCGCCGAGTCCGACGTGGCGGCAAACTACCTCATCACCCCGTTCGTCGACGTGCTGGCCTCGCTCGCCGAGTCCAACGCGCCCGCGGCGGTGCTGCTGGCCGCCAACGCCGACGGCAAGGAGATCGCGGGGCGCCTGGCCGCCCGCATCGGCTCCGGTCTGCTGGTCGACGTGGTCGAGGTGCGGGAAGGCAACAAGGCCCTGCACTCGATCTTCGGTGGCGCCTACACCGTCGAGTCGCAGGTCAATGGCGACACCCCGGTGATCACCGTGCGCGGTGGTGCCATCGACGCCGAGCCGAAGGCCGGCGCCGGCGAGCAGGTCAACGTCGAGGTGCCGGCTCCGGCCGAGAACGCGACCAAGATCACCTCCCGCGAGCCGGCCGTGGCCGGCGACCGCCCCGAGCTGACGGAGGCCAGCGTCGTGGTCTCCGGTGGCCGCGGTGTGGGCAGCGCGGAGAACTTCACCGTCGTCGAGGAACTCGCCGACTCGCTGGGCGGTGCCGTCGGCGCCTCGCGTGCCGCCGTCGACTCCGGCTACTACCCGGGCCAGTTCCAGGTGGGCCAGACCGGCAAGACCGTCTCGCCGCAGCTGTACATCGCGCTGGGCATCTCCGGGGCGATCCAGCACCGGGCCGGTATGCAGACCTCGAAGACCATCGTCGCCGTCAACAAGGACGAAGAGGCGCCGATCTTCGAGATCGCCGACTACGGCGTGGTCGGAGACCTGTTCAAGGTCACCCCGCAGGTGACCGAGGGGGTCAAGGCCCGCAAGGGCTGATCGACCGGTATCCGTGAAAGCCCCCGCCGCGTGCGGGGGCTTTTGCGTTGCCGAATGCTTCATCTGACGTGCATCGACATGTCAGCGGGCCGATGCCGGCTAGCTGAACGCCTGCTTCATGTTGGTGCCATGAGCATCGCATCCGTTCTCATACCCAGCGACAAGCCACGCGGTCCGGTGACACGGTCGTCATCCGGTCCGCACTACTCCCTGCTGCTGTCCACCGACCCCGGCCTGATCGAAGCAGCGCAGCGCCTGCGCCACGACGTGTTCAGCAGCACACCCGGCTTCGCGCTGCCCCCCGCGGCCGACGGCCGCGAGGGTCTGGACGTCGACCGGTTCGACGAATACTGCGACCACCTCCTCGTCCGCGACGACGACACCGGCGAATTGGTCGGCTGCTACCGCATGCTGCCGCCATCCGGCGCGATCGCCGCCGGAGGTCTCTATACCGCAACCGAATTCGACGTCCGCGACTTCGACGCCCTGCGGCCGTCGCTGGTCGAGATGGGGCGCGCAGTGGTGCGCGAGGGCCATCGCAACGGCGGGGTGGTGCTGCTGATGTGGGCGGGCATCCTGGCCTACCTGGACCGCTGCGACTACGACTACGTGACCGGCTGCGTGTCGGTTCCGATCGAAACCGAGGGCGACGTTCCGGGACGTCAGATCCGCGGTGTGCGTGACTTCGTCCTGCAACGGCACCCTGCGCGCTACCGGGTCCGGCCGTATCGGCCGGTCTGCATCGACGGCACGGCGCTCGACGACATCGCACCGCCCGGCCGGCCTGTCATCCCGCCGTTGCTGCGGGGCTACCTGCGGCTCGGCGCCCGGGCGTGCGGCGAGCCTGCCCACGACCCGGACTTCGGGGTGGGCGATTTCTGCGTGCTGCTGAGCAAGAGCGACGCCGACACCCGCTACCTCAAGCGGCTGCGGTCGGTGTCGGCCGCCGCCGACATGGGCGGTGCAGCCCGGTGAACACGACGGCCGCGCACCCGTGGCTGCCCCGGGCATCGTGTGACATCGGCTGCCTCGACGAGGTGGTACAGGCGCGGCGGCTGCCGGTGCGGTTGCGGGCCGCCCTGCGCATCGGCCTGGTGCTGCTGCTGGCCCCCGGGCTGCCGTTACTGGGCATTCCGCTACCGGGTTCCAGCCATCTTCAGCGCGCCTACTGCCGGCTGGTGCTGCGTAGCCTGGGAGTGCGAATCTCAGTGTCGGGCAACCCGATTCGGAATCTGAGCGGGGTCCTGGTGGTGAGCAGTCACGTCTCCTGGCTGGACGTCTTCGCGATCGGGGCGGTGCTGCCCGGCTCGTTCGTCGCGCGGGCCGACATGTTCAGCGGCCCGGCCATCGGAGTGGTGGCGCGGATCCTGAAGATCATCCCGATCGAGCGCGCCAGTCTGCGGCGGCTGCCCGCCGTGGTGGCCGCGGTCGCGGCGCGGTTGCGTGCCGGCCAGACGGTGGTGGCCTTCCCGGAGGGCACCACCTGGTGCGGCGCGGCCTTCGGCAGCTTCTACCCGGCCATGTTCCAGGCTGCGATCGATGCGGGCCGTCCGGTGCAGCCGTTGCGCCTGACCTATCACCACGTGGACGGGCGGATGTCGACCGACCCGGCGTACGTGGGCTGCGACCCGTTGCTGCGGTCGGTCTACCGGGTGGTCTGCGCACGCCGCACCGTGGCCCGGGTCCGGGTCGAGTCGCTGCAGCTACCGGGAGCCGACCGGCGGGCCCTGGCCCGCCGGTGCCAGACGGCGGTGCGCTCGGGTGCGCCGGTGAACCTGGATCACGCGCTGGTGGCCTGACTGCTCCCGCCTCGGGGGACAATGGCGTTCGTCGGGCGTCAGCCGAGTGCGGAGAGGTGACTATGAGTCGTTGGCCGAAGCCGGACGTTGCCGGTCCAGGGCAGGAATCCGTGTGGGACTATCCCCGCCCGCCGCGGCTGGAAGACTTCGCCGGTTCGATCACCATCGAATTGGGCGGTCAGCAGATCGCATCGACGCAGCGCGCCTGGCGGGTGCTGGAGACCAGCCACCCGCCCACGTACTACCTGCCGCGTGATGCGTTCGCGGAGGGGGTGCTGCGGCCCGCTGCCGGTTCGTCCTGGTGCGAATGGAAGGGACAGGCGAGCTACTTCGATCTAATAACGCCGGCGCGGGTGGCTTCGCGCGCGGCCTGGACTTACGAGCGGCCCACCGCCGGTTTCGCACCGATCGCGAATGCGATCGCCGTGATGGCCGCCGAGGTGGACCGGTGCACGGTCAACGGTGAAGAGGTCATTCCGCAACCCGGCGGCTTCTACGGCGGCTGGATCAACAGCTGGATCGTGGGCCCGTTCAAGGGAATTCCGGGATCGATGGGTTGGTAGCCGGCGAGCGGGAACACTAGGGCGATGACGTTCAGTGTGAGTCGGCTCGTTGCCGCGCCACCGCAGGCCGCGTGGGATCTTCTCGTCGACCTCGACGCCTGGCCGCAATGGGGGCCTTCGATCACCGGCGCCGAACTCGACCAGCCGGGTAGACGACTGACCGCGGGCGCGAAGGGGACGGTCCAGACCGCGCTGCTGGTGCGGCTGCCGTTCGTCGTCACCGAGTTCGAGCCGGGCCGATGCTGGGCATGGAAGGTGGCCGGGATCCCCGCCACCTGGCACCGGGTGGATCCCGCAGACGGCGGCGCACGGATCACCTTCGGCGTGCCGCGGTGGGCACCCGCCTATCTGGCGGTGTGTGAGATCGCGTTGCGCCGGATGGAGAAGCTGCTGACCTAGCGGTCTTACGGGGGGCTGTCACCGAGGCGGCGTTGCTGGGCCACCACCTCGTCGAGGTCCTTCAGCCTGCCCAGCCCGGCCATCGGTTGAGCCATCCGCCGGTTGCGTCCCAGCTCTTCTCGGTTGCGCGCCAGAAACCACCAGTAGCCGCCGGTGAACGGACACCCCTGCTCACCGACCCGTTTGCTCGGCTGGTACCGGCAGGATCCGCAGTAGTCGCTCATGCGATTGATGTAGGCGCCGCCGGACGCGTACGGCTTGGTCGCCATCAGCCCGCCATCGGCATGCAGCGACATGCCAACCACATTGGCGACCATCACCCAGTCGTAGCCGTCGACGAAGGATCGGTGGAACCAGTCGGTGACCTCGGCCGGATCCCAACCGCGTTGCAACGCGAAGTTGGACAGCACCATCAGCCGGGGGATGTGATGAACCCAGCCGTGGTCGCGTACCTGTGCCAGGACGTCCTTGAGGCAGTTGGCCTCCAGCGCATCGGCGTCCAGCTCGGTGAACCAGGACGGCAGGCTGTTGGTCGCGTGTAATGCGTTGCGGTGACGATACTTCCGGCCGAAGTGCCAGTAGACGTGCCAGATGTAGTCCCGCCACCCGATCAGCTGCCGGATGTATCCCTCCACGCTGCTGATAGGTGCCTTCTTGCTGCGGTAGGCGTCTTCGGCGGCGTAGGCGCAGTCCAGCGGATCCAGCAGGCCCAGGTTCATCGGCGCCGACAGCAGACTGTGGGCCATGAACCGGTCGCCGGTCAGCATCGCGTCTTCATGAGGGCCGAAGTGCGCCAGCCGGTCCCGCAGAAAGACTTTCAGCGCCTGTTGCGCTTCTGCGGCGGTGACGGCGAACTCGCGTGGGCCGTCGCGCCCGACAAACGACACATCGCCGTCGCGTTCCCAGCGGTCCAGATCGGCGCGGACCTGTTCGTCGATCTCGTCTTCTTCGGCCTGCCAGGGCGGTGGAACGCCCAGATCGGCCGTGTTCTTGGGCGCGGGTTCGCGATTGTCGGCGTCGAAGTTCCACCGTCCCTCGACCGGCTGGTCACCGTCCATCAGCAGATCGAACCGGCGGCGCGCGGTGCGGTAGAAGTTCTCCATCCGCAGCGTGCGCTGTGATTTCGCCCACTCGTCGAAATCCTCCCGGCTCGTGCAGAAACCCCGGGCGGGCAGGACCTCTACCGACGGCAGCGACCGCACGAATCGGTCAGCCGCCCACGAGGTGGGCTGGCACACGCTGAGCGGTTCGTCGAGTTGATCGAGCGCTTCACCGTAGCTGCGGGTCTGCAGAAACACCGCCTGCTCACCGAGTTCAGCCGCCCGGTGGCGCAACGCCGAGAGCACCAGATGAGCCTTGCGCCGGTGGAAGCGGCGGCGTTGGAACACCGCCCGTGACTCGATCAGCAGCACCGGCTGGGCGGGATCGTCGAGGAAGTGGGGGCCGAGCTGATCGGCGAAGCACCATCGCCGGGTCTCGGCGCTCATGCGATTTGCGGCTGTGTCGTCGGTGCAGTCATCGTCCCCCACGCAAATTACTGAACACTTTGTTCACCAACTTAGCGATTGATCGGGGGCAGCTCCACCGTTCGGGGCACCAATCGTCGCAGGCGGTGCCGGATGGTCCGGCTCCTCATCCGGCCGTTCCGGCCGGAATCGTCGCAGGACGGGCCGGTATCGTGGGGCGGGTCATGGTCTACCTCGATCACGCCGCCACCACCCCGATGCACCCCGCTGCCATCGAGGCGATGACCGCTGTGCTCGGCACCGTGGGCAATGCGTCGTCACTGCACACCACCGGTCGCACGGCGCGCCGGCGAATCGAGGAGTCCCGGGAGCTCATCGCCGACAAGCTCGGCGCGCGCCCCTCGGAGGTCATCTTCACCGCGGGCGGCACCGAGAGCGACAACCTGGCCGTCAAGGGCCTGTACTGGGCCCGCCGCGACGAGAACGAGAACCGCCGGCGCATCGTCACCAGCGAAGTGGAACACCACGCGGTGCTAGACAGCGTCAACTGGCTCGTCGAGCACGAAGGCGCCGAAGTCACCTGGATGCCCACCGACTCCGACGGCTCGGTGTCGGCCGCCGCGCTGCGGGAGGCGCTCGACGGCGGTGACGACGTCGCGCTCGTATCGGTGATGTGGGCCAACAACGAGGTCGGCACCATCATGCCGATCGCTGAATTAGCCTCCGTCGCAGCCGAGTTCGGCGTTCCGATGCACTGCGACGCCGTGCAGGCGGTCGGGCAGCTGCCGGTCGACTTCGGTGCCAGCGGGCTCTCGGCGATGAGTGTGGCCGGGCACAAGTTCGGTGGCCCGCCCGGGGTGGGCGCACTGGTGGTGCGCCGCAATGTCGCGTGTGTGCCGCTGCTGCACGGCGGCGGTCAGGAGCGCGATATCCGTTCCGGGACACCCGATGTCGCCGGCGCGGTGGGCATGGCCACCGCAGCCGGCATCGCGGTGGACGGCCTGGAGGCCAACAGCGCGCGGCTGCGGCAACTGCGGGACCGGTTGGTCGACGGCGTGCTCGCCCAGATCGACGACGTCCGGGTCAACGGGGCCCGCGACCCGCTGCGGCTTCCGGGCAACGCCCACTTCACCTTCCGCGGCTGTGAAGGCGATGCGTTGTTGATGCTGCTGGACGCCAACGGAATCGAGTGTTCGACCGGATCGGCCTGCACCGCCGGGGTGGCGCAACCGTCGCACGTGCTGATCGCGATGGGCGCCGATCCGGCCAGCGCCCGCGGATCGTTGCGGCTCTCGTTCGGACACAACAGCGTCGACTCCGACGTGGACGCGGCGTTAGAGGTGCTTCCCGGTGCGGTGGCGCGCGCCCGGCGGGCTGCCCTGGCCGCCGCGGGGTTGGCCCAGTGAAGGTTCTCGCCGCGATGAGCGGTGGGGTGGATTCGTCGGTGGCCGCGGCCCGCATGGTGGACGCGGGGCACGACGTGGTGGGAGTGCATCTGGCGCTGTCGACCGCTCCGGGCACCCTGCGCACCGGATCGCGTGGCTGCTGCTCCAAGGAGGACGCGTCCGACGCCCGGCGGGTGGCCGATGTCCTCGGAATACCGTTCTATGTATGGGATTTCGCGGAAAAGTTCCAAGCGGACGTGATCGACGATTTCGTGTCGTCCTATGCGCGCGGCGAGACGCCGAATCCCTGTGTGCGCTGCAATCAGCAGATCAAGTTCTCCGCATTGTCGGCGCGCGCGCTGGCGCTCGGTTTCGACCAGGTGGTCACCGGGCACTACGCGCGACTGTCCGGGGGACGGTTGCGGCGCGCCGTCGACCGGGACAAGGACCAGTCCTACGTGCTGGCCGTGCTCACCGCCGAGCAGTTGCGCCACGCCGCCTTCCCGATCGGCGACACCCCCAAGCCGCAGATCCGCGCCGAGGCGGCCCGCCGTGGCCTGGCGGTCGCGGACAAGCCGGACAGTCATGACATCTGCTTCATCCCGTCCGGCAACACCCAGGCGTTCCTCGGCGCGCGCATCGGCGTCCGTCGCGGGGCGGTCGTCGACAAGGACGGTGCCGTACTCGCCGAACATGACGGTGTGCACGGCTTCACCATCGGTCAGCGCAAGGGCCTGGGCATCGCCGGTCCGGGGGCGGACGGTCTGCCACGGTATGTGACGGCGATCGACGCCGACACCGCCACCGTTCATGTCGGGAGTGCGGCCGAACTCGACGTTCACACGCTTCGCGGACGCGCGCCGGTCTTCACCGCGGGAACCGCGCCCTCCGGTCCGATCGAATGCGCGGTGCAGGTGCGCGCACACGGCGAAATCGCAGACGGCGTAGCCGAATTGGTTGACGGCGAGCTGGTCGTGCAGTTGCGGGCACCGCTTCGCGGGGTGGCCCGTGGTCAGACGCTCGTGCTGTACCGCCCCGATCCTGACGGTGACGAGGTGATCGGCAGCGCTACCATCGCCGGCACCGGGCGGGCCTAGCCTCCCGGCACATTTTTGGCGATGTTCGTCATCACGATCTCCGACACCGATTCGGGGAAGCCGCAGAAGGTGACTTCCAGCAGAGCCACCGAGAGCACCCGGTAATCGCGGCCACACGAACCCGGTCGCATGCGCAGCGAGTCAGGGCCGGTCTCCCACGAGTTGACGAACAGCCAGCCCATCGAACTGTCCGCACAGTCCTTCACCGTTGACACCAGCCCCTCGAACGCGCGCCGCGCGATGTCGGCGTCGTGGTAGCTCGCGGCGCCCTCGGAAATCAGCCGGCCACCGGGTGGGTCCTGAAACGTCGTCTTGTGGAACGACTTCACCTCGGGGCCGAACGTCGCCGTCTCGGCGAACACGAACCGGCATTCCGCCGGGGCGGTCGCGGCGAGGTCTTCGATGTCGACGGGGTACCGGCCGTCCATCGAGGGAATGATCGTCAGATGCTCGCCGGAACCGGTGATCGAGCGCATCCTCGACTGGTCCAGCAGCACCGTGCTGACGTCGAGCACGTCCAGTGGTAGGGCGCCGAAGGCCGGCAACGCTTCGCCGTCGACCACGCGAGTGCACGCCGTTGCCAGCAGCATCGCGCAACACGACAGGAGCAACCGTGTTTTTCTCGCCATGAGCCGCCCTTCCGGCTCGAACTTACCCGGGTCCGGCAGCGCTAAACACCCCTGGCCGGTGGCTCCCGTTGTGATGTCGAATACGGTTGCCGGGTGAGTGTTTTCGCACAGGGCAGCGGCGTCGGATCGTGGCCCGGCACCTCGGCGCGCCAGGCCGCCGAAGTCGTCGTCGGCGAGTTGGCCGGCGCGTTGGCCCATCTCGTGGAGTTACCGGCCAGGGGAGTGGGTGCCGACATGCTCGGGCGCGCCGCGGCACTGCTGGTCGACGTGGCCCTGGACACTGTCCCGCGCGGCTACCGCCTGGTCTCTCGTCCCGGGGTCGTGACGCGCCGGGCCACCAGCATGCTCGACGAGGACATGGACGCGCTCGAGGAGGCGTGGGAGACCGCGGGCCTGCGCGGCGGCGACCGGGTGGTCAAGGTGCAGGCGCCCGGGCCGGTCACCCTGGCGGCGGGGCTGGAGTTGGGCAACGGCCACCGCGCGATCACCGATGCGGGCGCACTGCGCGACCTGACCGCCTCGCTGGCCGAAGGCGTCGCCGCCCACCGCGCCGCGCTGTCCCGCCGTCTGGATACGCCGGTTGTGGTGCAGTTCGACGAGCCGACGCTGCCGGCCGCCCTCGGCGGCCGACTGACCGGGGTCACCGCCCTGAGTCCGGTGCCCGCGCTCGACGAGGCGGTCGCCGAGGCCTTGCTGGCGATGTGTGTCGAGGTGGTGGGAGTGGACGTCGCGGTGCACAGCTGCGCTCCCGATGTTCCCTGGGAGTTGTTGGCACGCAGCGGAATTGCGGCGGTTTCGGTCGATGTGAACACGCTGCGGGCCGCCGACTTGGACGCTGTCGCGGCATTTGTGGAGTCGGGGCGCACCCTCGTGCTGGGCGTGGTCGACAGCAGTGCCCCCGACCGTCGGCCGTCGGTCGAAGAGGTGGCCACCAGAGTCGTCGCGGTAACCGACCGTCTCGGATTCGGGCGTTCGCCCCTGCGGGGCCGCGTCGGTGTCACCCCGGCATGCGGCTTGGCCGTCGCGACCCCGCAGTGGGCGCGCACCGCGGTCAGTCTGGCCCGCGACGCCGCGGATGCATTCGCTGCGGACCCCGACGCGATCTGAGGATTCGCAACCTTTTGGTTGCGGTTCTGTGCTCGCTGTGCTGTCGTAATAAGCAACCAGGAGGTTGCGCATGAATACCGACCGGATCGAGAAGCAGGTGCTGTTGCGGGCTCCGCTGCAGCGCGTGTGGGCGGCGATCAGCGACGCGGAGCAGTTCGGACGCTGGTTCGGCGTCCGCTTCGACGGGCCCTTCGCCGAAGGGAAGACCGTCACCGCGACCATCACCCCCACCGAGGTCGACGCCGAGGTCGCCAAGCGTCAGCAACCCCATGTCGGTGTGACCAGTCGCTGGCAGATCGTCGCGGTGGAACCGCCGCGACGCTTCGCCTACCGCTGGCCGATCGACCCGGGAAATGCAAATGCCACCACGCTGGTGGAGTTCACGCTCGACGAGGTCTTCGACGGGGTGCTGCTCACCATCGTCGAATCGGGCTTCGACGCGATACCCGAACCCCGCCGCGGTAGTTCCTTCGAGGCGAACGCCGAGGGCTGGGCCATTCAGACCGACCTGGTGCGCCGCTATCTGGAACTCCTGTGAAGACGGTCGGCGCCCGCGTGTTCGACGCTCTCGGCGATGCCAATCGCCTGCGCATCGTGGTGCTTCTGTGCGAGGCGGGTCCGAGTTCGACAACCCAAGTCACACAGGTCATTCCGGTGACCCGGCAAGCGGCCACCAAGCACCTGCTGCTGCTGGAGTCCGCGGGGCTGGTGACCAGCAGCCGGCGCGGCCGGGAACGGCTGTGGATGGTGCAGGCCGAACCGCTGGCCCAAGCCGGCGACTACCTCGCTCAGTTGTCCCGCCGCTGGGACGCTGCGGTGGATCGGCTGCGCGCGTTCGTGGAGGAGTGAGACCCGGGTTTGGACGAGATGGCCGTGGCGGCTGTGTTCCGGCGGGTGGTCACGACCGCTGCGGCAATCTCGGCGAGGCCTCGTCGGCCCCCTTCGATAGCCTGCCAAGGTGACGTCTCCCGAGGGGCTACGCCCGGAAGTCCTGCACGAGTGGCAGGACCTGGCCGAGGAGGTACGCGAGCACCAGTTCCGCTACTACGTGCGCGATGCGCCGATCATCACCGATGCCGAATTCGACCGCCTGCTGCGCAAGCTGGAGGCGCTGGAGGCCGAGTATCCGGAGCTGCGCACACCCGACTCACCCACCCAGCTGGTCGGCGGCGCCGGATTCGCGACGGAGTTCGAGGCCGCCGAGCATCTCGAGCGGATGCTGAGCCTGGACAACGCGTTCAGCGCCGACGAGTTGAACGCCTGGGCGGCCAGGGTTGAAGCCGAGATCGGCGACTCGAGTATTGAGGCGCATTACCTGTGCGAACTCAAGATCGACGGCGTCGCGCTGTCGTTGGTGTACCGGGACGGGCGACTGACCCGCGCGGCGACCCGGGGCGACGGTCGCACCGGTGAAGACGTCACACTCAACGCGCGCACCATCGACGACGTGCCGCTGCGATTGTCCGCCAGCGAGGAGTACCCGGTGCCCGCGGTTCTCGAGGTGCGCGGCGAGGTCTTCTTCCGGGTGGACGATTTCGCCGCCCTCAACGCGAGCCTGGTGGAGGAGGGCAAGGCGCCGTTCGCCAATCCCCGCAACAGCGCCGCGGGCTCGCTGCGCCAGAAGGATCCCGCCGTGACCGCCCGCCGCAAGCTGCGGATGATCTGCCACGGGCTGGGGCACACCGAAGGTTTTCGGCCGGCCAGCCAGCACGCGGCCTACCTCGCGCTGCAGGAGTGGGGGCTGCCGGTCTCCACCCACACCACCGTCGTCAACGGACTGGCCTCGGTGCAGGAACGCATCGACTACTGGGGTGAGCACCGCCACGAGGTGGACCACGAGATCGATGGCGTGGTGGTCAAGGTCGACGAGTTCGCGCTGCAGCGCCGGCTGGGTTCCACCTCGCGTGCCCCGCGCTGGGCGATCGCCTACAAGTACCCGCCGGAGGAGGCCCAGACCAAGCTGCTCGACATCCGGGTCAACGTCGGGCGCACCGGGCGGGTCACTCCGTTCGCGTTCATGACGCCGGTCAAGGTGGCCGGCTCGACCGTGGCGCAGGCCACGCTGCACAACGCCTCGGAGGTCAAGCGCAAAGGTGTGCTGATCGGCGACACGGTGGTGATCCGCAAGGCCGGCGACGTCATTCCCGAGGTGCTGGGCCCCGTCGTCGATCTGCGCGACGGCTCCGAACACGAATTCGTCATGCCCACAACATGTCCCGAGTGCGGCACGCCTCTCGCGCCGGAGAAAGAGGGCGACGCCGACATCCGCTGCCCCAACTCCCGGGGCTGCCCGGCGCAGCTGCGTGAGCGGGTTTTCCATGTGGCCAGCCGCAACGCCCTGGACATCGAGGTGCTCGGCTACGAGGCCGGGGCCGCGCTGTTGCAGGCCGGGGCAATCGCCGACGAAGGCGACCTGTTCAGCCTCACCGAGGACAAGCTGCTGGGCACGGAGTTGTTCCGGACCAAGGCCGGCTGCCTGTCCGCCAACGGCAGGCGCCTGCTGGCCAATCTGGACAATGCCAAGTCTGCGCCGCTGTGGCGTGTCCTGGTGGCGTTGTCGATTCGTCATGTGGGGCCGACGGCGGCGCGCGCGCTGGCAGCCGCCTTCGGCACTCTCGATGCGATCGCCGAGGCGACGACCGAGCAGCTGGCTGCCGTGGAAGGGGTGGGCGCCACGATCGCGGCCGCGGTCACCGACTGGTTCACCGTCGACTGGCACCGCGACATCGTCGAGAAGTGGCGCGCCGCCGGTGTGCGGATGGCCGACGAGCGCGACGACAGCGTGCCCCGCACCCTGGCCGGGCTGAGCATCGTGGTGACCGGCTCGCTCACCGGCTTCTCCCGTGACGACGCCAAAGAGGCCATCGTCAGCCGCGGCGGCAAGGCGGCGGGGTCGGTGTCGAAGAAGACGTCTTTCGTCGTGGTCGGGGATTCGCCCGGCTCGAAGTACGACAAAGCGGTCGAACTCGGTGTGCCGATCCTCGACGAGGACGGGTTCCGGACGCTCCTTGCCGAGGGGCCGCCGGAAGCCGAACCTGCCGCGCAGTGACACGGCCGGGCCGCGAGTCGGTACGGTACTGGACCGTACTAATGCCTGCGTCCTATCGTGGGCGCTATGGTCCACACGGCCGAACCTCCCGCGGATACCTCGCCATGGTCGCCGCGCGAGTCCGAGTTGCTGGCGGTGACGCTGGATCTGCTGGCCGAACACGGGTATGACGGGCTGACGGTGGACGCCGTGGCCACCACCGCCCGGGCCAGCAAGGCCACCGTCTACCGCCGATGGCCGTCGAAGGCCGAACTGGTGCTGGCCGCCTTCATCGAGGGGGTGTGCCAGGTCGCGGTGGTGCCCAATACCGGCTCGCTGCGCGGCGATCTCGTCAAGATCGGGGAGACCATCTGCGAGCATGCCGCCGAGCAGGCCAGCACCATCCGGGCCGTGCTCGTGGAGGTGTCGCGCCACCCCGCCCTCGGTGAAGCCATGCAACTGCAGTTTCTCGATCAGCGAAAAGCATTGATCCGGCACGTGTTACGGCAGGCCGTGGACCGGGGCGAGATCAGCGAGGACGCGATCGCCGACGAGTTGTGGGACGTGCTGCCGGGGTACCTGATCTACCGCTCCATCATTCCGGGCCGGCCCCCGGACAGTCGCACGGTACGGGCGCTGGTGGACGGCTTCCTCCTGCCGGGCCTGACCCGCTCCGGCTGACTGCGCCCGCCGTTGCGGCCGGGTTGGAAAGTGCACGCTCGCGTCTCTTGTGCAGTACGGTCCAGTACCGTACTGTCATATTCAAGGAGCGCGCCGGTGTCGCGGTGGAATCGCCCGATCATCGAAAGGTCAACGGGTGCAGGGTAGTTCGCGAATCTCCTTGGTCAGGAGGGGGTGGATGGTGCTGGTCGCGCTGGTGGTCGCAGTGACCGCGGGATTTGCCATCTACCGCCTGCACGGCCTGTTCGACTCCGGGAAGAATGCGTCGAGGGGCCAGGGCGTCTCGAACGAGATCGTCCCGTTCAACCCCAAGCATGTCGTCCTGGAGGTCTTCGGCGTGCCGGGCGCGACGGCCACCATCAACTACCTCGACGTCAACGCGCAGCCGCAGCAGGTCGTCGATGCCGCGCTGCCGTGGTCGTTCACCATCACCACCACCGAGCCCGCGGTCCTGGGAAACGTTGTGGCACAGGGCAGCGGTGACACGATCGGGTGCCGGATCACCGTCAACGGCGACGTGAAAGACGAACGAACGGTCAACACGCCCTACGCCTACACCTTCTGTTTGGACAAGTCCGGATGAGCAACGAACAACTGCCGCGAATCCCGCACACCATCCGCCGGCTCTCGGTGCCGATTCTGATCTTCTGGGTGCTGCTGGCGGGAGTCTCCAACGCCCTGGTGCCGCAGTTGGAAGAGGTCGGCAAGACCCACAACGTCGCGCTGATCATGGCCGACGCTCCGTCGTTGCAGGCGACCAAGCGCATCGGTCAGAAGTTTCACGAGTTCGACACCGACAGCACGGCCATGGTGGTTCTGGAAGGCGATCAGCCCCTCGGTGCCGACGCACATCGCTATTACGACACCTTGATCCACCGGCTCGAAGCCGACCGCAAGCACGTCGAGCACGTCCAGGACTTCTGGGGTGACACCCTGACCGCCGCCGGATCGCAGAGCACCGACGGCAAGGCCGCCTACGTGCAGCTCAACCTCGCGGGCAATCAGGGGTCCGCGCTCGCCAACGAATCCGTGGGCGCGGTCCGGGAAGTCGTCGAGCACACACCGCCGCCGACCGGCGTCAAGGCCTACGTCACCGGTGCGGCTCCGCTGATCGCCGATCAGTTCGACGTGGGCAGCAAGGGAACGGCGAAGGTCACCGGCATCACCGTCGGCGTGATCGCGTTGATGCTGCTCTTCGTCTACCGCTCCTTCCTGACCATGCTGCTGGTTCTGGTGACCGTCCTCATCGAGATGGCGGCCGCCCGTGGCATCGTCGCCTTCCTCGGCAACGCGGGCATCATCGGGTTGTCGACCTATGCGACGAATTTGCTCACTCTGCTGGTGATCGCCGCCGGTACCGACTACGCGATCTTCGTCGTGGGCCGCTACCAGGAAGCCCGCAGTGCCGGCGAGGATCGAGATACGGCGTACTACACCATGTTTCGCGGCACCGCCCACATCGTGCTGGGATCGGGCCTGACCGTTGCCGGTGCGGTGGCCTGTCTGAGCTTTACCCGGCTGCCGTACTTCCAGAGCCTTGGCATTCCGGCCGCACTGGGCATCCTCGTCGCGCTGGTGGCCGCGCTCACCCTGGCGCCGGCCGTGGTGTCCCTGGGTGCCCTGGTCGGCATCTTCGAACCCAAACGCGCGATGCGGACCCGCGGCTGGCGGCGTATCGGCACGGCGATCGTCCGCTGGCCGGGCCCGGTGCTGACGGTGGCGTGCGCCCTGGCCTTCATCGGCCTGCTCACCCTGCCCGGATACAAGACGAGTTACGACACCCGTCCTTACATGCCCGAAAGCGCGGCGGCCAACGTCGGATACGCCGCCGCCGAGCGGCACTTCTCCCGCGCGCGCCTGGAACCCGAACTCCTGATGCTCGAGTCAGACCACGACATGCGCACCCCGGCCGACATGCTGATCCTGGACCGGGTCGCCAAAGCGGTGTTCCATCTGCCCGGCATCGCGCAGGTGCAGTCGATCACCAGGCCGCTGGGCACTCCGCTCAACCACACCTCGCTCGCGTTCCAGATCAGCGCGCAGAGCGCCAACCAGACCGAAAACCTGCGTTATCAACGTGACCGCGCGGACGACCTGCTCAGGCAGGCCGGTGAGCTGTCCAAGGGCATCGACATCCTGCGCCAGCAGTACACCCTGCAGCAGGAACTTGCGACGACCACCCACAGCGAGGCCCAGAGCTTCCGGGACACCGTCGCCATCATGAACGACCTGCGCGACAAGATCGCCAACTTCGACGACTTCTTCCGGCCCATCCGGAGCTACTTCTACTGGGAGAAGCACTGTTTCGATATCCCGGCCTGCTTTGCGATCAGGTCGGTGCTCGATGCGTTGGATGGAATCGATCAACTCACGTCACGATTCGAAGACCTGACAGCCACGCTCGAAAAGCTCGACGCGCTGCAGCCGAAGCTGGTGGCCCTCATACCCCAGCAGATCGCCAGTCAGGAAACCAATCACGACCTGACGATGGCGAATTACGCCACCCTTTCCGGGATCTACGCACAGACCGCCGCGGCCATCGAGAACTCGACGGCCCTGGGCCGCGCCTTCGACACCGCCAAGAACGACGACACCTTCTACCTGCCGCCGGAAGTCTTCAACAACCCCGACTTCAAGCGCGGGCTGAAGTTGTTCCTGTCACCCGACGGCAAGGCCGCCCGGATGATCATCACGCACGAAGGCGATCCGGCCACCCCGGAAGGCATCTCCCACATCGAGCCGATCAGAAGAGCCGCGCACGAAGCCGTGAAGGGCACGCCCATGGCCGAGGCGAAGTTCTACCTCGGCGGCACCGCCGCCACCTACGCCGACATCCAGGACGGTGCCAAGTACGACCTGATGATCGCCGGAATCGCGGCACTGAGCCTGATCCTGTTGATCATGATGACGCTGACCCGCAGCCTGGTCGCCGCGCTGGTGATCGTCGGCACGGTGGCGCTGTCCCTCGGCGCGTCGTTCGGGTTGTCAGTGTTGGTGTGGCAGTACATGTTCGGGATCAAGCTCTACTGGGTGGTGCTCGCGCTGGCGGTGATCCTGCTGTTGGCCGTCGGCTCGGACTACAACCTGCTGTTGATATCCCGCTTCCGCGAAGAGATCGGCGCCGGGCTCAACACGGGAATCATCCGGGCGATGGCCGGATCCGGTTCCGTGGTCACCTCGGCGGGTCTCGTTTTCGCGGTCACCATGTGCGCCTTCCTGTTCAGTGGTTTCCAAGTGCTGGGTCAGATCGGGACGACCATCGGGCTGGGCCTGCTGTTCGATACCTTGATCGTGCGGTCGTTCATGACGCCATCAATCGCGGCCCTGCTGGGGCGCTGGTTCTGGTGGCCGCAACGGGTACGACCGCGCCCGGCCAGTCAGATGCTGCGCCCCTATGGCCCACGGTCTGCCGTCCGTCAGCTGCTGCTGTGGGAGGACGACGACGACGTGGTGAAACCCCAAGCGCGCTAATGTAATCCGGTGTCGATGGCACCGTCGGCGAGCAGCTTCCTGGTCGCCGACGCGGACAGCGGCCGGCAGAACAGAAAGCCCTGGGCGCGCACGCATCCCTCCTTCAGCAGCGTCCGGGCCGCGCCTTCGCTCTCCACGCCCTCGGCGACAACGTTCAGATCGAGCGCCGCGGCCAGTCCCATGACGGCGCGGACGATGGCCAGATCGTCGGCGCTGACATCGAGATCTTCGACGAATCCGCGATCGATCTTCAGGGTGCTCACCGGCAAGGTCCGCAGCAGGCCCATCCCGCTGAACCCGGTGCCGAAGTCGTCGATGGCGATGTCGATCCCGAGGTCGGTCAGTGCGCTCAGGGTGGCCCGGGTGCTCGCCACGTCTCTGATGAGCATGCTCTCGGTGATCTCCAGCCCGATCGCGCTACCCGTGAGCCCGAACTTGCCGACGGTCCTGCTGACGGTGTTCACCAGGTCCTGAGCCACCAGCTGAGCCGGAGAGACGTTGACGCGCAACATGATATCGAGACCCACGCCATCGGAGCGCCACTGCGCCAGGTCGGCGCAGGCCGCGTTGAGCACCCACTTGCCTAATTCTCCGGCCAGATTCAGCGATTCGGCGACCGGGATGAACGCGTCGGGCAACAACAGTCCCCGGGTCGGGTGCTGCCAGCGGGCCAGCGCCTCGACGGCCAGGATCTTGCCGGTCAGCATGTCGATCTCCGGCAGGTACAGGACGGTCAGCGCATCGGTTTCGATCGCCCCCGGTAGGTGCAGCTCGATGTCGGCGCGGACCTTGCGCCGGTTGATCACGTCGGTGGAAATGATGCCGATGCGTTGCGCCCCAGTGCCTTTCGTGCACTGCAGCGCGTCATCGGCGTGCCGAAGCAGGTCCAGGCTCGAGTCTTTGCCCGGCGTGCCGGTCGCCACACCGATGCTCACCGTGCGGTTGAGAACCTCACCGCCGATGGTGACGTGATCGGTCAGCCGCGAACTGAGATGTTCGGCCAGCCGTTTCGCGTCGGCCAGATCCGTGGCCGTCTCCGGCACGACGACGAACTCGTCGCCACCGATCCGGGCGATCAAACCGCGCCCTTCCATCGCTGCGCGGGCCTCGGTGGCGAAGTCGCGAATGAACGCATCGCCGGCCTCGTGCCCAAGGTAATCGTTGATCGCCTTGAGCCGGTCGAGGTTGAAGATCAACACCGTCACCGGGCCGGGCCTGCCGGTGGTCAAGCGCTCATCGAGATGGTGGATCAGGGCGCGCCGGTTCGGCAAAGCGGTCAGATCGTCGTGGCTGGCCTGATAGCTCAGCTGATCCTCGATGCTGATCCGGGCTTGCACCTGGGCCAACATGGTGGCCACCACGGTCAGCGCGTTGATCTCCTCGTCGCTCCAGCTGCGGTCGCCGTATTTGACGAAACCCAGCGTTCCGGTGGTGACGTCGCCGGACAGCAACGGAATCGAGGCCAGCGAGACGGCCGGAATGCCGCTCGCTTCGGAGATGGTCTGCTGGTACTTCTCGTCCTGGGAGGCCGGACGCAAGATCACCGGTTCCTTGGCGTTCTCGGCGAGCGCGAATACCGGGTCGGCGTCGGCGAAATAAATGGTGTGCAGGGGGTCGGGGTCCGGAACTTCCGGCCGCGGCGGCCATTCGGCCACCAACACCGTGGCACCGATGGTGTGGTCGTTGTGCCGCAGGCAGCTGACGTCGACGTCGAGGTAGCGGACGAGCTCAGCCAGCACTTCGGTGCTGTTGGCCACCGCGGTTTTGCTGGTGGCGCCCAGCAGTTTGGTGGCCACCGTGGTGATGATGGCGGGCAAACTGGTTGCGGGAGTGTGGCTTTGCATGTGGTGAGTCTCGAAATGATTTGCTGAAAGCGGTCCGGTGCCGACCCCGACAACGCGTTCGTACTGGCTGTGAAGTTTTAAATATATCCTGGCGAGTTCGCTGCGTGGGGTATTTGCGAATCAGCGCAGCAGGGTGGCGACGATGCCGGCCAGGTAGCCGAGGCGGGCCACTTCCGATGGCCGGAATTCCGGGCCCGGCCTCCCGAGCACCACGGCGGTGTGTTTGTCGCCGAGTGGCGCCGCGGCCATCGTCGTGTCCATGTCGCGCCAGGCCTGCGGGACCCAGTCGGCGCTGCCGTCCAGCGTCAGGGCGTGCTCGATCGGCAGCCAGGGCGCCGAGTCGGCCCGGGTTTCCGGTGCTCCCGTGCTGCCGGCGAGCCGCTGCAGCTTGCCCTGCGTCTGCCGCAGCACCGTGCACCAGCTCACCCGCAGGATTCTGGGCGCCTGGTCGGCCAGCACCTGTAGCCGCGACGCGTTGTCACCGGCCGCCGAGACGCGGTCGAGCAGTTCCAGTTCGCGGTGCGCCTCGAGCAGGCCGGTGTGCGGGCGAACGCTGTCCACCCGAACCCCGGGCAGCGATTCGGCGGCGGTGATCAGGGTGTCCGGCATTGCTCCGGGGGGGAGCTCGATCACCAGGTCGTCGATCGCGTACCCGGACATGCGCTCGACGACATCCAGCGACAGGATGTCGGCTCCCACCGAACCGAGCGCGACGGCCAGTGACCCCAGACTGCCTGGTTGGT
Organism: Mycobacterium sp. TY814; assembly: GCF_030755175.1. NCBI lineage: Bacteria > Bacillati > Actinomycetota > Actinomycetes > Mycobacteriales > Mycobacteriaceae > Mycobacterium > Mycobacterium sp. TY814. Next base: position 1,035,391 of record NZ_JAUFRY010000001.1, on the reverse strand, counting down.
CGACCAACTCGATGCGCAACAGATAGGAAGGCACGGCCAACACTGTTGCACAGCGACGCGCGGGTGGCATTTCGGCCGCTGCCCCTGCGGTGCTGACTTGCGCCCAGCGTGAAGCCAGCTTCACGGTGGGCGACGAACGTGAAGCCAGCCTCACGGTCGCGGCACGTTAGGCTTTTCGCTCGTGTCCCAGATCTCCCGTGACGAGGTGGCCCACCTGGCCCGGCTGGCCCGGCTGGCATTGACCGAGACCGAGCTGGACAGTTTCGCCGGTCAGCTGGACGCCATCTTGAGCCACGTCAGCCAGATCCAGGCCGTCGACGTGACCGGCGTCGAGGCCACCGACAACCCGCTCAAGGACGTCAATGTCACCCGTCCGGACGAGCCGCAGCCGTGCCTGACCCAGCAACAGGCGCTCGCGGCGGCGCCGGAGGCCGTCGACGGCCGCTTCGCCGTCCCGCAGATCCTGGGGGAGAGCCAGTGACGGACATCATCCGGCTCGACGCCGCCACCCTGGCCGCCAAGATCGCCGCTAAAGAGCTCTCGTCGGCCGAAGTGACCCAGGCCTGTCTGGACCAGATTGCGGCGACCGACGACCGCTACGGCGCGTTTCTGCACGTGGCGGCCGATCAGGCGCTGGCCGCCGCTGCCGACGTCGACGCGGCGGTGGCTGCCGGCGACCAGCTGCCCTCGGCCCTGGCCGGGGTACCGCTGGCCCTCAAGGACGTGTTCACCACGATCGATATGCCGACCACCTGCGGCTCCAAGATCCTGGAAGGCTGGCAGGCCCCCTACGACGCGACGCTGACCGCGCGGCTGCGGGCGGCGGGCATCCCGATTCTGGGCAAGACCAACATGGACGAGTTCGCGATGGGCTCGTCGACGGAGAACTCCGCCTTCGGGCCAACCCGCAACCCGTGGGACGTCGAGCGCGTTCCCGGCGGCTCCGGAGGCGGCAGCGCCGCGGCGCTGGCGGCGTTCCAGGCGCCGCTGGCCATCGGGTCCGACACGGGAGGCTCCATCCGGCAGCCGGCGGCGCTGACCGCCACCGTCGGGGTCAAACCCACCTACGGCACGGTGTCGCGCTACGGGCTGATCGCCTGCGCGTCGTCGCTGGATCAGGGCGGACCGTGCGCGCGCACCGTCCTGGACACCGCGTTGCTGCACCAGGTGATCGCCGGCCACGATCCCCGCGATTCCACCTCGATCGACGCGCAGGTGCCCGACGTGGTCGCCGCCGCTAAAGCGGGTGCAGCCGGTGACCTCAGCGGCGTGCGGGTCGGTGTGGTGCGCCAACTGCACACCGGCGAGGGCTACCAGCCCGGGGTGCTGGCCGCCTTCGAATCCGCCGTCGGGCAGTTGAAGTCACTCGGCGCACAGGTCAGTGAGGTGGACTGCCCGCACTTCGACTACTCGCTGCCGGCGTACTACCTGATCCTGCCGTCGGAGGTGTCCAGCAACCTGGCCCGGTTCGACGCCATGCGCTACGGGCTGCGGGTGGGCGACGACGGCAACCACAGCGCCGAAGAGGTCATGGCGATGACCCGGGCAGCCGGCTTCGGGCCGGAAGTCAAGCGGCGCATCATGATCGGCACCTACGCCCTGTCCGCCGGTTACTACGACGCCTATTACAACCAGGCGCAGAAGGTCCGCACGCTGATCGCGCGGGACCTCGACGAGGCTTACAAGTCCGTCGATGTGCTGGTGTCGCCGGCGACCCCGACCACCGCATTCCGGTTGGGGGAGAAGGTCGACGATCCGCTGGCCATGTACCTGTTCGACCTGTGCACGCTGCCGCTGAACCTGGCGGGCCACTGCGGGATGTCGGTGCCCGCGGGACTGTCGCCGGATGACGGGTTACCAGTAGGCCTGCAGATCATGGCGCCGGCGCTGGCCGACGACCGTTTGTACCGCGTGGGTGCGGCTTTCGAGGCCGCCCGCGGCGCTTTGCCGACCGCTATCTGAGTAGCGCGAGCAGACGCGAAGTCGCATGAAACCCTAGGTTTCTATGCGATTTCGCGTCTGCTCGCGCCAGGTAGGGGGCCACAGGGCAAGATGAGCACATGCGGATCGGAGTTCTCACAGGCGGTGGTGACTGTCCCGGCCTGAACGCTGTCATTCGGGCGGTGGTGCGCACCTGCGACGCCCGCTACGGCTCGTCGGTGGTCGGATTCCAGGACGGATGGCGCGGGCTGCTGGAGAACCGGCGGATGCAACTGCGCAACGACGATCGCAATGACCGATTGCTGGCCAAGGGCGGAACGATGCTGGGGACGGCACGCGTGAACCCCGCCAAACTGCGGGCCGGACTCGATCAGGTCAAGCAGACCCTCGACGACAACGGCATCGACGTCCTGATCCCGATCGGCGGCGAGGGCACCCTGACGGCGGCGCACTGGCTCTCGGAGGAGAACGTGCCGGTGGTCGGGGTTCCGAAGACCATCGACAACGACATCGACTGCACGGACGTGACTTTCGGCCACGACACCGCCCTGACGGTGGCCACCGACGCGATCGACCGCCTGCACAGCACCGCCGAATCCCATCAGCGCGTCATGCTGGTCGAGGTCATGGGCCGCCATGCCGGCTGGATTGCGCTCAACGCGGGCCTGGCCTCCGGCGCACATATGACGCTGATCCCCGAACAGCCCTTCGACGTCGAGGAGGTGTGCCGGCTCGTCAAGCGCCGTTTCCAGCGTGGAGACTCGCACTTCATCTGCGTGGTCGCCGAAGGGGCCAAGCCCGTCGCCGGCTCGATTGCGCTACGGGAGGGCGGACTGGACGAGTTCGGCCATGAGAAGTTCACCGGTGTGGCCGCTCAGCTCGGAGCCGAGGTGGAAAAGCGCATCAACAAGGACGTCCGGGTGACGGTGCTGGGGCATGTCCAGCGCGGCGGATCCCCGACCGCCTACGACCGGGTGCTGGCCACCCGGTTCGGCGTCAACGCTGCCGACGCGGCGCACGCGGGCGAGTACGGGCAGATGGTGTCGCTGCGCGGGCAGGACATCGGGCGGGTGCCGCTGGCCGACGCCGTTCGCCAGCTCAAGCTGGTCCCCGAGAGCCGCTACGACGACGCGGCCGCTTTCTTCGGCTGAGGAGTTGGCTCAGCGGTCGTCCAGCCTTCACCTTTTGGCAGGTTTTTCGTTTTTAAGAATCGGCTATACGTCGAGTATGAACAACCGCGGTCCGTATCGCGGAGTCCTTGAGCGGCCCGTTTCGCCGGCCCGGACGCAGGGCAGTCCGGTTCAGCGCTGGCGGGTGGCCCCCGATGACAGTGGAGCCACCACGGTGCCCCAACCGCTCCGTTCAGACGGCACACCCCAGGCCCCATCCCAAGCCCCAGCCCAGGCTCCAGCCCAGGCCCCGGCCCGACAAAGCCGCAGCTCACCGCCCTCTGCTTCGGTAGCGGCGTCGAATCCCGCGGTGCCCGTGGTGCGCCCGTCGCCCCGCGGGCCGGTACCGGGCGGCATTGCGCTGGACGCGATCGAACCCGAAGCGCCGGCGCGGCGGAACTGGCGGGACACGGTGCAGCGCTACACCGGCCTGGATCTGGGGCAGGGCCGGGAAGCGGCCTACGAGAGTGCCCTGTGCGATCAGATCCGCACCCCGGTAGGCGGTGCGCACTGCATCGCCGTCGTGAACCTCAAGGGCGGTGTCGGCAAGACAGCGGTCGTCGAGTCGCTCGGCTCGACCTTCGCCAGTATCCGCTCCGACCGCGTCATCGCCGTCGACACCGACGCCGGCGACCTGTCGGACCGGCATGGCCGCCGCCACCCGCTGAGCCTGGCCGACCTGCTCACCGACAGGTCGGTGGCACGCTACGCCGATGTGCGGGCGCACACGTACATGAACAGTTCGGGCCTGGAAGTGCTGGGACCCCCGGACTACGCCACCAGTCACTGGGACATCAGTCGTCAGGATTTCGTCAAGGCGTTCTCGATCCTGCGGAGCCACTACTCGCTGGTGCTGGTGGACTGCCCCAAGACGCTGAAGTCCGGCGTGATGGAGGCGGTGCTGCCGGAGTCCCGGGCGCTCGTGGTGGTCACCAGCACGTCGATCGATGCCGTTCAGAAGACGCATATCGCGCTGGAATGGTTGCGCAGCAACGGGTATCGGAAGTTGCTCGAGTCGACGGTGCTGGTCGTCAACCACATCGAGCGGACCAAGCCCAGCACCTTGGCCGCCAAAGGAATCGACGACCTGTCGGCGTATGTCGCAGCCACGGTGGCGCTCCCGTTCGACCGGCACGTGCACCAGGGCACGGAGATCGGGCTGGACCGGTTGAGCAGGGAAAGCCGGCGCTGCTACCTGGAGATGGCGGCCGCGGTGGCCCGCACGTTCCCGCAACGGCCGTCCTGAGAGGGGCCGCACCAGCACCACTAGGATCGATGCCTATGACGGTAGCTGGGGCTGACCTGCTCGAATACGACGAGGTCATCGAACGATTTGATCCGGTGCTGGGGCTCGAAGTCCATGTCGAGCTGTCCACCGCCACCAAGATGTTCTGCGGCTGCACCAACACGTTCGGCGGCGAACCCAACACCCAGGTGTGCCCGGTATGCCTGGGGCTACCCGGTTCGCTCCCGGTGCTCAACCAGGTCGCGGTCGAGTCGGCGATCCGGATCGGTCTGGCGCTGAACTGCGAGATCGTCGAGTGGTGCCGGTTCGCGCGGAAGAACTACTTCTACCCGGACATGCCGAAGAACTACCAGATCTCCCAGTACGACGAGCCGATCGCCATCAACGGATATCTCGAGGCGCCGCTGGAGGACGGCACCACCTGGCGGGTGGAGATCGAGCGCGCCCACATGGAGGAGGACACGGGCAAGCTCACCCATATCGGCAGTGAGACGGGGCGAATCCACGGCGCGACCACGTCGTTGATCGACTACAACCGGGCCGGGGTGCCGCTGATCGAGATCGTCACCAAGCCCATCGTGGGCGCCGGCGAGCGGGCCCCGCAGATCGCGCGGGCCTACGTGACCGCGCTGCGGGACCTGTTGCGCGCGCTGGACGTGTCCGACGTGCGGATGGACCAGGGCTCGATGCGCTGCGACGCGAACGTGTCGCTGATGCCCAAGGGCGCAGGCGAATTCGGCACCCGCACCGAGACCAAGAACGTCAACTCGCTCAAGAGCGTCGAGGTCGCGGTCCGATACGAAATGCAGCGCCAGGCAGCGGTTTTGGTTTCTGGTGGCTCGATTGTCCAGGAGACCAGGCATTTCCACGAGTCCGGTTACACCAGTCCCGGCCGGGCGAAGGAAACCGCTCAGGACTACCGCTATTTCCCGGAGCCGGACCTCGAGCCCGTCGCGCCGAGCCGCGAGCTCGTGGAGCGGCTGCGCCAGAGCATCCCCGAGCTTCCGTGGCTGAGCCGCAAGAGGATTCAGCAGGAGTGGGGTTTCTCCGACGAAGTGATGCGCGACCTCGTCAACGCCGGTGCGGTCGAATTGATCGCCGAAACCGTCAAGAACGGAGCGGCCAGCAAAGACGCTCGCTCGTGGTGGGGAAACTTCTTGCTGCAGAAGGCGAACGAGGCCGGTATAAGCCTGGACGAACTGGCCATCAGCCCGGCACAGGTCGCGGAGGTGATCGCCCTGGTGGACCAGGGCAAGCTGTCCAACAAGCTGGCGCGTGAGGTCGTCGAAGGCGTGCTGGCCGGAGAGGGCGAGCCGGAAGCGGTGATGACGGCGCGTGGCCTGGCGCTGGTGCGCGACGATTCGCTCACCCAGGCCGCGGTTGACGAGGCGCTGGCGGCCAATCCTGATGTGGCAGAGAAGATTCGGGGCGGCAAGGTGGCTGCGGCCGGCGCGATCGTGGGTGCGGTCATGAAAGCCACCCGCGGGCAGGCCGACGCGGCGCGGGTGCGTGAGCTGGTGCTGGCGGCCTGCGGGCAGTCCTGACGCGCCTTGCTTAGGACTTGGTAGGAAATCGGGCGGAAAGAGCCCGCGGCGGCTCCGGCGGACCCATCATGGTGGAGTGATCGGTGAACCGTTCGACGACCTGATGTCGATGCTGGACTCTCCGGTGTTCGTGGTGACCACCGCGGCCGATGGTGTTCCGTCGGGCTGCCTGGTCGCCTTCGGCACCCAGACCAGCGTGCAGCCCCCCAGCTTCATGGTCGGCCTGCCGTTCAGCAGTGGCACCCATGAGGTCGGCAGCCGGTCGGAGTACCTGGCGGTGCACGTGCTGCCGCGCGGTCAGCACGTGCTGGCCGAGTTGTTCGGCAACTGCCCGGACGACCCGTTCACGCACTGCTCCTGGCGCGCCGGGCCCCTGGGAATGCCGATCCTCGACGACGCCGCAGCCTGGTTCGTCGGCCGGACGGTGAGCCGCAGCCCCGTCGCCGACCATGTGGCCTATCTATTGGAGCCCGTCGCCACCTGGGCTCCGGAAAGCGCCGACGAGCTGTTGTACCTGTCCGACCTCGACGACGACTACGAACCGGGTCAGGAGGCGCCGCAGCGGCTGTACAGCGGGGAGCGCAGCGAGGCGAAACCGAAGTACGGCATGAGGTTCACCCTCGACGCACCCTTCTGAGGCCCCGAGCAGCCTGTTTCGTCCGGCGAGCAGACGTGAACTCGCCCTGGAACGCGCGCTCCATGGACATTTTGTGTCTGCTCGCTTGGAAGCGCCGCTACATCTTGTCGTCGTTGTTGCGCGGGAATCCACCGCCCTGCGGGAACAGCGGGAACACCACGTCGTCGAGCTTCTCGGCATCACCTGCGGTCTTGTTCACCGTCGCGCCCCAGACGTTTCCGTCCGGTGACATCCGCAGCGCCCAGGCGTGCGCGTGAGTGTCTTTGCGGACCACATCCGGCTCCCCGGTCACCGCTCCCGTCTTCGGGGCCAGCCGCACCGCCACCGTCAGCTTGGTGTTGATCAGGTTGACCAGGACCGTGCCGTCCATGGCCGCGCACCCGGCGACGCCGGGCTTGTCCGGCCACGTCCACACGGTGGAGACCTCAGATTTCTTCGTGATGCGCTGCAACCGGTCGGCGCCCGGCGTGCGGTCCGCGACGTACAGCGATCCGTCGACGGGATCGATGCACATGCCCCCGCCCGAGCCGACGCCCGACAACGCCGTCGTCGGCGGCGCCTGGCCCAGGGTGGTGGGCTGCTCGATACGCAGCACCTTGCCGGCCAGTGACCTCGGGTCGGCCGCCATGGCGGGGTTGCCGGCGTCGCCGGTCATCACCACCAGGGTGGTGGGGGTGGTGAAGATCAGCGCACCGGTATTGCCGGTGGCGCCTTTGGGGATTCCGGTCAGGATGTCTTTGGGGACGTCGCCTTCGGCGATGCGGATGACGCGGTTGTCGGTGGGGGTGCTGATGTAGGCGTACATCAGCCGGTCCTGGGAGAACGTGGGCGACAGCACGATGTCCATCAGGCCGCCGTCGCCGGACGGGTCGACCGGGATGACCATCTTGACCTTGGGTTCGGCGCTGACGGAGATTTCCTTGACGGCGCCGGTGGTCCGCTCGGCCACCAGCGCGGTCTTGCTGTCGACGCCCATGATCAGGCCGCTGGTGCTTTCCAGGCACCCCTGCATCACCCCTGGTGCCGGGCACGCCTTCGGAAAGGGCGTCGGCGGCAACGGCGGCGGCGGGGGAGGCGTGGAGCTGGGTTGCGGCTTCAGCTCCGGGTTGGTCGTGAACGGCTGCGACTGGGCGTCGTTGAACCGTGCGCAGCCGCTCGACACCAGCACCGCCGCACACAGCGCAGCCAGCGCGCACCGAACCGACCGCCTTATCCGCATGACCGACAGGCTACGGAATCGGCGAGGAGGGCCGCCACCTGCCGCCGAGTCCGCGGCGTGTTACCGCAACGATGCGCGCTCGTCGAAGGGCTAGCTGCACGCGCATTCCGTCGGCTGCGCAGCAAAGTGCACGAGGAGATCGAAGCGATCACACGCTCGATCGCCGACACGGCTGTGCGGGGGGTGGCGCTGGCGGGCAGGGCCGGAGCCGGTAAGTCACGCCTGGCTCGTGGGGTCATCGCGGCAGTCGCGGCGGCCGGGTGGACGGTCCGAAGCGTGGCCGCGACGGGGCTGCCGAAATGCCGCCGTTTCGCCGATATCGGGTCGGTTCAGGGGTCTACCGGAACATTTCAGTGGCCGAACTGCGGATTTAACGGGCCAAAGCGCCGCTCAAATCCCAGCTTCAGGCGCAATTGCCCTTACCCTGACACGAGTGACCAGTTCGAATGAATCGCATTGGCAGCGGCCGGACAGTCCCGCAGTGCCAACTTCCAGCCGTCCCGCCTCGGCAAGCCTGGTCGACCCCGAAGACGACCTGACTCCGGCCGGATACTCGGGCAACTTCGCCAACACCGGAACCACCACGATCATCCCGCCTTACGAACCGCATACGGGCGGCTCGTCCTACAACTTGGCGGACGCCCAGGAGCCGCTGCCGTACGTGCAGCCGCAGCCGACCAGCCGGCAGATTCCGGCCGCTCCCGCAGCCGTCGACTTCGACGAGGAAGACGAGCGGTTGCGCGCCGCCGGGCGGCGCGGCACCCAGAACTTCGGGCTGCTGGTACTGCGGGTCGGGCTCGGTGCGGTGCTGATCGCGCACGGGCTGCAGAAACTGTTCGGTTGGTGGGGCGGATCCGGGGTTAACGGGTTCCGGAACTCGCTGTCTGAGATCGGCTTTAACCACGCCGATGTCCTGGCCTACGTCAGTGCCGGGGGTGAGATCGTCGCGGGCGTACTGCTGGTGCTGGGGCTGTTCACCCCGATCGCCGCAGCCGGCGCGCTGGCTTTCTTGATCAACGGTCTGCTGGCCTCGGCCTCGGCACGGCCTCGCACCCACACCTTCACGTACTTCCTGCCGGACGGCCACGAATACCAGCTCAGCCTGATCGTCATGGCGGTCGCTGTCATCCTGGCCGGGCCCGGTCGTTACGGCCTGGACGCGGGACGGGGCTGGGCGCACCGGCCGTTCATCGGCTCGTTCGTTGCGTTGCTGGCCGGTATCGCCGCCGGGATCTGCGTCTGGGTGCTGCTCAATGGAGTGAACCCGCTGGCCTGACGGGCGGCCGGTGGTGACCCGCGGCGCCCGGCGCGCCGGGCTTGCGATCACCGCTGGGCTTGATGGCGGTGACCCGCGGCGCCCGGCTTCGCCGGGCTTGCGATCACCGCTGGGCACATCATCGATAGGGGTTGGGCACCCGCCCCGAGCTGGCCTCGGTGAGTTGCGGCAGGGTCGCGAAGGTCACTGCGGGTAAGCGCAGTTCGGAGCCGTTTTTCAGGTGCGCGCGGGCCCAGTTACCCCGATGGAACCGCAACCCGTCGATGTCTTCCCAGGCCACCGTCTGGCTGCCCAGCAGCGTTCGCGCCGTCACTCCCCGGTCGTCGGCAACCGTCCGGAACCGGATGATCAACGCGGACAACAACACCGGAATCACCAGGATCGGTGCGCTGAGCGGGAAGGCCGTCACCGGAACCAGCAGGCACAGGGTCAGAAACCCGACGGCGATATGCGCCATCGGCGACAGTTTGATGACGACGGGTGACTCGGTAACCACCCTCGCATCATTGCACCGACCGGATTCCTGCGGTCGGCGTGTTGACCCTGCGCTGAGGGTGAGGCACCTGGGCGTGTCGCCGCCCACAACGCAGAGTCAACGCTCTCAGCGGACCGGATTTGACGGTTGAGCAGTGCGAAGGCTACCGTCGAGCATTATGCAGTCTGGAATGCTCGTAGTAATTAGTCGGCGCGTTGGTGCCTGACTAGCTCTATCGAGCACCAACGCAGCCCTCGTACAGCAGCCCAGCTGGCGGGGGTTTTTTCTTGCCCCGAGACGCCACAGCCGAAAAATACCGAAGAGGAAACCGTGAGCGCACCCACCAAGCCACCGGCTCCGGCCGCGACGCCCGCTTCACAAGAGGCCGCCGAAATCGCCTCGGATGCCGGGAAGGCAGCCGCCAAGCCGGCCACTGGCCAACCGAAACGCATTGCCCCGCACCAACTTACCGGCGCGCAGGCGGTCATCCGGTCGCTGGAGGCGCTCGGCGTCGACATCATCTTCGGCATCCCGGGCGGCGCGGTACTGCCGGTGTATGACCCGCTGTTCGACTCCCAGCAGCTGCGCCACGTCCTGGTGCGCCACGAGCAGGGCGCCGGTCACGCGGCCAGCGGCTACGCGCATGCCACCGGCCGGGTCGGCGTGTGCATGGCGACCTCGGGCCCCGGCGCCACCAACCTGGTGACCCCGCTCGCCGACGCGCAGATGGACTCCATCCCGGTGGTCGCGATCACCGGACAGGTCGGACGGCAGCTGATCGGGACCGACGCCTTCCAGGAGGCCGACATCTCCGGCATCACGATGCCGATCACCAAGCACAACTTCCTGGTCCGCACGGGCGACGAGATCCCCCAGGTGATTGCCGAGGCCTTCCACATCGCGGCATCCGGGCGCCCCGGCGCGGTTCTCGTCGACATCCCCAAGGACGTCCTGCAGGGCCAGTGCACCTTCAGCTGGCCACCGCGCATGGAGCTGCCCGGCTACAAGCCGAACACCAAGCCGCACAACCGGCAGATCCGGGAGGCCGCCAAGCTGATCGCGGCCGCGAGGAAGCCGGTGCTCTACGTCGGTGGCGGCATCATCCGCGGCGAGGCGACCCAGGAGCTCCTGCAACTGGCCGAACTCACCGGCATCCCGGTGGTGACGACGCTGATGGCGCGGGGTGCGTTCCCGGACAGCCACCGGTTGAACATGGGTATGCCCGGCATGCACGGCACGGTGGGCGCGGTGGCGGCCCTGCAACGCAGCGACCTGCTGATCGCGCTGGGCACCCGCTTCGACGACCGGGTGACCGGCAAGCTCGAATCCTTCGCTCCTGAGGCCAAAGTCATTCATGCCGACATCGACCCGGCCGAGATCGGCAAGAACCGGCACGCCGACGTGCCGATCGTGGGCGACGTCAAGAATGTCATCACCGACTTGATCGAGATGCTGCGACATTACGACACACCCGGCAACCTCGACATGACCGAGTGGTGGGAGTACTTGGAGGGTGTCCGCAAGACCTACCCGCTGAGCTACGACCCGCAGAGCGACGGCAGCCTGGGACCGGAATTCGTGATCGAGAAGCTGGGCCAGATCGCCGGCCCGGACGCCATCTACGTCGCCGGCGTCGGCCAGCACCAGATGTGGGCCGCGCAGTTCATCAAGTACGAAAAGCCGCGCACCTGGCTGAATTCCGGCGGTCTGGGCACGATGGGCTTCGCCATCCCGGCGGCCATGGGCGCCAAGATTGCGCTGCCGGATACCGAGGTGTGGGCGATCGACGGCGACGGCTGCTTCCAGATGACCAACCAGGAACTGGCCACCTGCGCCATCGAGGGCATCCCGATCAAGGTGGCTCTGATCAACAACGGCAACCTCGGCATGGTGCGCCAATGGCAGACCCTGTTCTACGAGGAGCGCTACTCGCAGACCGACCTGGCCACCCACTCGCACCGCATCCCGGATTTCGTGAAGCTGGCCGAGGCGCTGGGGTGTGTCGGAATGCGTTGCGAGCGTGAAGAAGACGTGGAAGAGATGATCAACCGGGCACGCGAGATCAACGACCGCCCAGTGGTGATCGACTTCATCGTCGGCGCCGACGCGCAGGTCTGGCCGATGGTCGCCGCGGGCACCAGCAACGACGAGATCCAGGCCGCGCGCGGCATCCGCCCCCTGTTCGACGACATCACCGAAGGGCACGCCTGATGACGAGCGGTTCGCCTAAGACGCACACACTTTCGGTTCTGGTCGAGGATAAGCCGGGTGTGCTCGCCCGCGTGGCGGCACTGTTCTCCCGGCGCGGGTTCAACATCGAATCCCTGGCGGTCGGTGCCACCGAGCAGAAGGACATGTCTCGGATGACCATCGTGGTCTCCGCCGAGGCGACGCCGCTCGAGCAGATCACCAAGCAGCTCAACAAGCTGATCAACGTGATCAAGATCGTCGAGCAGGACGTCGACAACTCGGTGGACCGGGAACTGGCGCTGATCAAGGTGCGCGCCGACGCCGGTACCCGCAGCCAGGTCATCGAAGCCGTGAATCTGTTCCGCGCGAACGTGATTGACGTGTCGCCGGAGTCGCTGACGGTGGAGGCCACCGGCAACCGCGGCAAGCTGGAGGCCCTGCTGCGAGTATTGGAGCCGTTCGGCATCCGCGAGATCGTGCAATCGGGTGTGGTGTCGATGGCCCGCGGGCCGCGTGGCATCGGCACCGCCAAATAGTTTTTCGCTGCTAAACAAGAAGGAGTAATACCCGTGCCGCAGGCATTAGAGATGTTCTACGACGACGACGCAGATCTGTCGATCATCCAGGGCCGCAAGGTCGGCGTGATCGGTTACGGCAGCCAGGGCCACGCCCACTCGCTGAGCCTGCGTGACTCCGGCGTCGAAGTCCGGGTGGGACTGAAAGAGGGCTCGAAGTCCCGGGCTAAGGTCGAGGAGCAGGGCCTGACCGTCGACACCCCGGCCGAGGTGGCCAAGTGGGCCGACGTGATCATGCTGCTCGCGCCAGACACCGCGCAGGCCGAGATCTTCACCAACGACATCGAGCCCAACCTGAAGGCCGGCGACGCGCTGTTCTTTGGCCACGGCCTCAACATTCACTTCGGCCTGATCAAGCCCCCTGCCGACGTCACCATCGCAATGGTGGCGCCCAAGGGGCCCGGCCACCTGGTGCGCCGTCAGTTCGTCGACGGCAAGGGTGTGCCCGCGCTGATCGCCGTCGAGCAGGACCCGACCGGCAACGGCCAGGCACTGGCCCTGTCCTACGCCAAGGCGATCGGCGGCACGCGCGCCGGCGTCATCAAGACCACCTTCAAGGACGAGACCGAGACCGACCTGTTCGGTGAGCAGGCCGTGTTGTGTGGTGGCACTGAGGAATTGGTGAAGACCGGCTTCGACGTAATGGTCGAGGCGGGCTACCCGCCGGAGATGGCGTACTTCGAGGTGCTGCACGAGCTCAAGCTGATCGTCGACCTGATGTACGAGGGTGGCATCGCCCGGATGAACTACTCGGTGTCCGACACCGCGGAATTCGGCGGCTACCTGTCCGGCCCGCGCGTCATCGACGCCGGCACCAAGGAGCGGATGCGGGAGATCCTGCGCGACATCCAGAATGGCGACTTCGTCAAGAAGCTGGTGGCCAACGTCGAGGGCGGCAACAAGCAGCTCGAGCAGTTGCGCAAGGAGAACGCCGAGCACCCGATCGAGGTCACCGGTAAGAAGCTGCGTGACCTGATGAGCTGGGTCGACCGGCCGATCACCGAGACCGCCTAATAGGCCGAGCAGACGCAAAATCCCCTTGGAACGCGCGTTCCAAGGGGATTTTGCGTCTCTTCGCGCGGGGCTTCGGCGAGCTGGCCACCGGCGTTCGCCCAGATTGCACCTACGCACACGTTCCGCGGCGTGTCGTGTGCGTAGGTTCAGTGTCGCGCTGGGATCAGGCGAGGCGACCGGCGGTCTGAACCACCCGCCGCGCCAGATGATCCAGCGCGTCGCCCGTGGCTGAGTCGAACTCGCTGATGTTGTCGTGCGTCGAAACCAGGCTCGCGCCATACGGATTGCCGTCGACGAACTTCAGCGGGTCGGTGTACCCGGGTGGCACGATGATGCCGCCGAAGTGCATGAGCGTGACGTAGAGCGTCAATAGCGTGGTCTCCTGGCCCCCGTGCAGGGTGTTCGACGAGGTGAACCCGGCGTATACCTTGTCGGCGAGTTTGCCTGCGGCCCATAGCCCGCCGAGCCCGTCCAGGAAGTCACGGAGCTGCGAGGCGACCGAGCCGAACCGGGTGGGGGAGCCGAAGATCACCGCGTCGGCCCACTCGATGTCCTCACCGGTGGCAGCCGGAAGATCCTTGGTTGCTTCGTAATTCGCCGTCCAGGCCGGATTGTGAGCGAACGACGCCGGGTCGCGGGTTTCAGCGACATGCCGGATCCGGACTTCGGCGCCCGCGGCTTCGGCTGCCGCAGCGACGCGCTGCGCCATCGAGGTGCCGTGCCCGGTCGCGGAGTAGTAGATGATCGCGAGTTTGGTCATGATGCCAGCCTAGGTGTGGCTATGTGTGAGGTGTTGGTTCGCGCGAGTATGCAAGAGACGTAAAGCGGATGGTCCTGGCGAATCCAGCGAAATGTTCCCTACCGGACCTGGTGCGCGTCATCACCGGAATCTTCTGAGCGGTTGTGGATTCACTCGATGCGCCATGAGCGACTGCAGGGAGCCGGGCATGTGCGCGGGCACCGCGGTCGTTGATTGCGATGGACGGTGAGCGAATTCCGGCCAGCCGATGGCTCATGCCGTTGACGTGCATGCCGCCTGGCAGTTAATCGGCTGCTTCACCTCTGAGCCGGTGGGCTTGGCGTTCTCCGGTGGGAGTAAGTCCCAGCCAGATCGTAAGGTCCCACAACGCGCGCTCGTCGTAGTGCCGAACGAAGAGATCGTAGACGCGGTCCATGGTGGCGTCGATCGAGAGATCCCATCCTGTGAACTTTTCGCCCGGGTAGGGAAGGTCCCCGAGTTGCATGAGCTCGTCTTCCAAGAGCGATCGGATGGTTCGCAAAGCCAACTCTTGTCGGGCCGAAAGGGTTGCAGCGAGGTTGTCGTGGATGATCACCGATTCCACCTCCGTCAGCGGCACCAGATCGTAGAGCGCACTGGTGAGCAGCTCGGCGCGCAGCCTGTCTTGTGCGGTTGACGCAGGCTGGCTCTCTGTGTGCCCGTCCTGATCGGGTTGAGTCATGATTCTCCGTACCTGGGAAATGTGTTTGGGCTGTGGCGGTTTCGGCACCAGGGAAAGTCAACGGCATTGCGGAAGCTCGCTGGTGCGGATAGGCACTGTGCACACTCGGCTGCTTCACCGCCACATCTAGCTCGGCGCGGCGCCGTGCAGGCCCGCCGCCCGGACCACCTGGTGCCGGCTGGTCACGGAACGTTGGCCGATTTCCCTGCGTGCCAGGGTGAGTTGAGTCCAGTGGTTCATAGCAAACCGGCCTGATGCAGGGCGAGATACGGATCAACACGCCATGAGCAGTTCGATGATGACGTCGGTGCATGACAATGAACGGATGGATGAAGCCCACCCGCGCGCCGACGGGCCGCGCCGCCGGCGTGCGTTCTCGGCGGCCGAGAAGTTGGCCCACCTGGATGCCTACGAGCAGGCCTGCGAGCACGGTGAGGGCGGTGCCTATCTGAGGCGGGAGGGCTTGTATTCGTCGTCGATCAGCGAATGGCGCAGGCAGCGCGATGCGGGTGTGCTGGCGGGCAAACAGCCCGGCGAGAAGATCGGCAAGCTGACCGCTGAGCAGGCTGAAATCGCCCGTCTCAAGCGGGAGAACGCGCAGATGAGCAAGCGCCTGGCCACCACCGAGGCCGCGCTGGACATCATGGGAAAAGCACACGCTCTCTTGGAAAGTCTTTCCGAGAGAGCGGATTCCGACGAGCAACCGAAGAAGCGCTGACCGAGGCCTACGGGTCGCTGCTCGCGGTCGGCGTGTCGACCAGGCACGCAGCGGCGTTGACTGGCGTGGTGCGCTCAACGGCGATCCGGCGGCGCAACACCGCCACGGCACCTACGCCGGCGGTGTCGCCGCAACCGGTGGTCGAGCCGGTCAACAAGCTGACCGAGTTGGAGCGGCAGTTGGTTGTGGCGACGCTCACCAGCGCCCGGTTCGTCGATCTGGCACCGTTGCAGATCTATGCCCAACTGCTCGATGAGGGCGTTTATCTGTGTTCGGTGTCCACGATGTACCGGGTGCTGCGCGAGAACAGGCAGGTCAAGGAGCGGCGCCGGCTGGCCCGCCATCCCGCCAAGGTGTGTCCGGAGTTGGTCGCGACCGCGCCGCGGCAGGTGTATTCCTGGGACATCACCAAGGTGCCCGGGCCGGTCAAGGGTGTCTATTTCGACGCGTACGTGATGATCGACATCTACTCCCGCTACATTGTCGGTGTCCACGTCCATGCTCATGAATCCGGTGTTCTGGCCAAGGAACTCATCGAGCAGGTGTTCAAGGTGCACGGCGTTCCCCACGTCGTGCACGCCGATCGGGGCACGTCGATGACCAGCAAGACCGTCGCGACACTGCTCGCCGATCTCGAGGTCACCCGATCACATTCGAGGCCTCGGGTATCCAACGACAACCCGTTCTCGGAGTCGCTGTTCAAGACGCTGAAGTACGGGCCGGAGTTTCCCGAGCGCTTCGGCTCCCTGTCTGAGGCAAGGCAATTCATGGATGACTTCGCCCACTGGTACAACCACGAGCATCGTCATACCGGGATCGGATTGCACACCCCCGCCAACGTGCACTTCGGGCTCGCCACCGACAAAGCCGCCGAGCGACGTGCCGTCCTGACCGACGCCCGTGCCCGACACCCGCACCGCTTCAGCACCCACCGTGCGCCGAAGATCCTCGACCTGCCCGACACCGTCTGGATCAACCCACCAGCCCAGGAGGCCGACACGACCGCCGCTTAACACCCGATGGACTCATCCGCCTTGACAAGTTCCGTTTCAGCATCGAGTTGTCCCGCTCATGCCGTTGACGCCTATGCCGACTGTTAGCTAGTCGGTTGCTTCACCCCTGAGCCTGTGGGCTTGTTGTTCTCCAGCGGGAGTCAGTCCCAGCCAGACCGCAAATTCCCAAAGATCAGGTTGTTCGTACTTGCCGACGAAGAGATCGTGGACGCGGTCCATGGCGGCGTCCGTCGAGAGATCCCATCCTGCGAACTTTTCGCCCGGGTAGGGCAAATCCCCGAGTTGCATGAGCTCGTCTTCCAACAGCGATCGGATGGTTCGCAAAGCCAACTCTTGTCGGGCCGAAAGGGTTGCAGCGAGGTTGTCGTGGATGATCACCGATTCCACCTCCGCCAGCGGCACCAGATCGTAGAGCGCACTGGTGAGCAGCTCGGCGCGCAGCCTGTCTTGTACGGTCGACGCAGGCTGGCTCTCTGCGTGCCTGTTCTGATCGGGTTGCGTCATGATTCTCCATGCTTGGGCACTGTGGTTGGGCTGTCGTGGTTGCAGGACGAGGGGAGTCACCAGCATTGGCGTCATCCCGGGGTGAATTCGTCTAGGTCACCTAGCTCGTCTTTGCCCAACACCGGGGGTCCGTGGTGGCTGTAGGGTGGGTGAACAGGGTGGGGGACGGATTCTGGCGGTACCGGGCCGATACCGATTATTGGCGGTGCGCGGCCGGGCGCCGGCGTGGCGGTTGGGGGTTCGACCGGTGTGCGGGCGGGTGGCGCTACCCTGGGGGGTGCGGGAATGTCCGGCACGCCGCCCCTGGGGTTTAGGTGCACCTTTGTGTAGTCACCCTTGCTCGGGTAGCGGACATCAATGACGGGCTGTCCGGTCGACTCGGCAGCCCAGCGTTGCCCAATCGTTGTGCCATCAGGAAGCCGATATCTAGTGCCTTTGCTGGGATCGCCGTAGCCGTTCGGGATTTCCACCCCGTTTTGTTGGGCCCACTGCCACAGGTTCTCGAGATCCGCCGGTGAACGGACTTCCCTGACCCGTGGATTTTCACCTTGTGGGAGTTTGTCCAGCACTCGGCGGATATCGTCGGCAGTTGGGCCGTTTGGCGGTCCTGACTCAGGCGTGGGTGCCGGTGTTGGGTCCTGTTTCCAGTGGTGGTCGACGGCTTGGACGCGGCTTTGATTTGGCGGCACAGCGCGGGCAGGCATCGATGGGAAGGTGTGGCGGATGCCAACTACAGAAGCGGTGATGTGATCGGCCACGTGCTGATCGAGTCTGACCAGTTGAGCGGCACGCTGGCGGATTTCGCCGGCGAAGGCTTGCGCTTGGGCTTGGCGGGCAAGGCGCTGCGCGGTCGACCCGCTCTTGGAGCGGTCGGTGACCGACAGGTCTTCGCCGACATCGAATCCGGCGGTACGGGCATCCTCGACCGCGTAACGCACCCGCGAGCGCGACGCATACAAGTCTGAGGCTCCACTGCGGGCCACCTTGGCCGCCTCATGCAACTGATCGGCCGCTGCGCTGGTGGTGAGCATGTCGGAATGCGTCTCGGTGTGCAGCAAATCGGCTGCTGCGCCTTGCCAATCCACTGCTAGCGCGTCTCGCCAGACCTGGTTGGCGACCCCGTAGCAGCGCCGGGCGACAGCCTCCCAGTGGTCGGCGGCCTCGGTGAGATGTTCGGTGGGCCAGGCCATTAGCTGCGCAAGGGCCGGAAACGCGGTGACCGTCGACATTGCTAGACGCGGATCGCCGGCGGCGCCACAGCGGCCAGCATGTTCGCTGAAGCGGCCTCGTTGGCGAGGTAGCCACTGTCAGCCTCGGCGACGTAACTGGCCCGCAGGTTCACACGAGCGGCCAGCGCCGCTGAAAAAGCTGTGACATCGCCGTCGGCGCCGCTGACTGCAGCAGCGCTGGCCTGACACGACAAACCCAGCCGCGTCGGCGCCGTCGTCTCGTTAAGGTCGTCCACCAACGCGCCCCATCGGGTGCTCAGAGTCCGGAGAGCACCGGGATCGACGCGGAAATGCGGCTGCACGGCGGCAGCTTAGCCACCCTCTTCGACGCTCGCACTTCACCAGTGGGATCGGCTGAACCGCTCGATTCAAAAGGAGCGGGCGCACAACGATGGGCGCCCCGCGACGTCGACCATTTATGAGCGGGGCAAGCGTCCGCTCGAGTCACATCTTGGATGCGGTGCATCACTTCGGTGCCATCCGATCTGGGCGAATCACGGAGCCAGACTCGGCATCTCCCGGATCCCAAACTCACGCCGCAACAGCGTCCGCGCCGCATAGTAACCGGCCATCCCATGCACGCCCGCACCCGGCGGGGTGGCCGCCGAACACAGATACACCTTGGGAATCGGTGTGCTCCAAGGGTTTACCCGCGGAGTGGGGCCGGCGAGCGCACGTACCGCGGAGTTGCCGCCCACGCTGATATCACCGCCGACGTAATTGGCGTTGTGATCGCTCATGCGTGCGGCTGGCACGCTGCGGGCCGCCACCACGATGTCGCGGAAGCCCGGCGCGAATCCTTCCACTACTCGGGTTACCGCTTCGGTTGCGTCCTCGGTAGATCCGGCGGGCACATGCGCGTAGGTCCAGAACGGCCGTCGCCCTTGGTCGTCTATCCGACTGGGGTCGGTGATGTGTGGCAGCGCGCCGAGGATCATTGGTGCGGCGGCATGATGTCCGGCCGCGATGTCCGCCTCGGCCCGCACCATCTGCTCGCGCGTGCCGCCGAGATGGAGGGTTGGCGCTTGGTTGAGCCGCGGATCCGACCACGGGATGTCCTCGCTCAGCACGAAATCCACCTTGGCCGCTCCGGAGCCAAATCGATAGCGGCGCAACGCATTAGCGTACCGGTCTGGAATCGAGTGACGGTAAACGTCCAGCAGGGTGGTCGGCGCGGTGTCGTAAACCGCGACGCCGTCGAGCGCCTCGGTGACCTCAACGCCGGCCGCGATCTCGCCTCCGTGCGCGCGCAGGTCGGCGATCAGCGCGTCGGAGATCACCTGAGTGCCGCCCACCGGGATCGGCCAGCCCACCGCGTGAGCGAGCGTCGCGAGCATCAGTCCCGCGCCTGCCGAGGCCAGCGACGGCAGCGGTGTAATCGCATGCGCCGCAACGCCGGTGAACAAGGCGCGGGCATCCTCGCCGGCCAGTGCGCCCCACGCCGGGGTGCCCTGCGTCAGCATCCGCAACCCGAGGCGGACAACCGTCGGCAAATCTCTGGGCAACGATCGTTTGTCGCCGAGCAGGAAGGCCACGACCGCGTCCGCGTGGGACACGAGCGGCCCGAGAAAGTGCCGCCATGGCTCACCGGCGTCCAGTTCGGCGCAGGTTCGCTCTAAATCCCGGTACGCGATGGCCGCCGGCCGTCCCGGCAACGGGTTGGCGTAGGAGATCTCGGGCACGGACAGCTGGACCCCGCGTGCGGTGAGATTGAACTCGGCGAAGAACGGCGACGCCAGTGCCAGCGGGTGCACCGCCGAGCAGATGTCGTGCAGAACTCCGGGAAATTCGAGATCGGCCGCGCTGCGTGCGCCCCCGCCGAAGGTCGGCTGGGCCTCGAGGACCTGCACTTTCAATCCCGCGCGGGCACAGATGACGGCCGCGGCGAGCCCGTTGGGTCCGCTGCCGACGACGGTGACGTCCATCTGTGAATTACAGCCGACGACGTCGTCGAAGGGAATTCCGCACCTAGTTCAGGCCGGACATGACGCACAACACCTCGTCGAGGGTGGCGGTCGCGAGCCCGGCCGCGGCGGCCCGTCGGCCCAGTTCGGCGAGCGGATCGGGGGCGTCGGCACGGACACCCCCAATGCGATCGAGTCGGGCGGTGTCGAACATTGCCGGACCGTGCGCCACTTGCCCGCGAACTACATAGCGTCCAGCGCCGGGCGCGCGCGACACCACGTCATCGGTCGCGCTCGTACCGATCAGCGTGTCCGCATCGGCGAAGTTGACCGCCACCTGGTAAACGTTGTCCTCGGCCTCGAACACGCTCGTCAGGCGGGTGATCAAGCGCTCCTGGGTATAGAACTGCCCGCCGTGCCCCAGGTGCAGCCAGAACCGTCCGTAGATCTGGTCGCGGATCTGAGACAAAAGGGCTCCCGCAGACTCTCCGGCGGTGATCGGACAGAACTCCAGAAACGGATACCGTTCGAGCAATTCCGCTCGATCGGCCGCAGGCATGCCCGCATCGACCACCAGATAGCGGCCGATCCGCGATAAGTCGTTGCAGCAGTTCAGAAATGAGTTCAGCGTCACCTCGGTGCGGTCGCGATCCGGCCCTGCGATCAGGCTGAGCACCACCTCGGCGTCGCGGCGGTGGCCTGCCAGGTGCAGCGCCAGCTCACCGGGGTAAGAGGCGGCGGCTTCGAAAATCCTTGGCGCGCTGTTGTCGCAGTTGGCGGAGATCCGTTGCCGATCCTCTGCGGGAAGGCCGGGCCGGGCCAGGGCTCGCCGCCAGAGCGCGACCGCCTCGGCGTGCTCGCCGATCCACGATGCGCAGACGGCAGCCTCGTCCAGCGCACCCCAGGTGTAGGTATCCGCACCGACAAGAAATGTGTCCTCAGTGGGAAACGGGATCTCGGCGGCGTGCTTGGCGAACAGATAGCCGAGCCGGTAGCGCTCGTCGAGACGGTAGCGATAAGCGATGGCGTACAACGGTTCCGCGCGGGTCGGCCGGAATTCCCAGGCCCTCAGGTAGGCGCTCTCTACCTCCGGCCAGGGCGCACCCATCGACCACATCGACTCCGCGACTCGGTACATCGATTGGTAGGTCTCCTCGACCCATCCGCCCATATCGACCCGGCGCTGATACCACTTGCGCGCGTTGTCGAAATCGCCTAAATCAAAATAACTTTGCGCCAGATAGAACACCGACCGCGCATCATCAGGATTGCGCTCGATCTCGGCCAGCAGCAGGTCGCGGTCGCTCTCGTATTTCTGCTGCGGATTGCGGTTGCGTGCTCCGAGGCGGCGAGAATCGATGTAGTAGTCACCGTCGAGTCGGTCGTGACTGAAATCGGAGTCGACGATGACGTCTTCATGGACCACGCCTGCGTAGCGGACCGGCAACCCGTCGCGGAAGAGGTTGGGCCGCCAGAAGACATTCGAGGTTTGGCGATAGCGGAGCTGGTAGAGATCTTTGCCCAACTGGCCGAAATCGAGGTCGCCCATCACCTTGTCGTCGGCGTCGAGGACCCAGATGTAGTCGCCGTGGCCCTGGGCAAGGGTCAACGCCTCGGACCGGTTGTGCCCGAAATCGCGCCACGGGCGCTCATGGAGCTCCCCGGGAATGCCAAGGCGGGCCATGTGATCGCGGATGACGGACTGGGTCCCGTCGTCGGAGCCGGTGTCCACGATCACCCATGCACTGATGTACCGCGCGATGTCGTCCAGGGTTTCCTTGACGATCGCCGCCTCGTTGCGGACGATCATGTTGACGCAGATCGCCGGGCGTACGAGGGAGGACACGGCCGGATAGTACTCAGCGGCGCGGGCGCTCCTCAGCGGGCCCGGACGGCCCGCATCGTCGCACCGCTGGTTCTGATGGCGGGGACCCGCAGCGCCCGACTCCGTCGGGCTCGCGATCCCCGACTACGCTGTCCGCGTGAACTTGCCTGTTGTTTTGATCGCCGACAAACTCGCTCAATCAACCGTCGCTGCCCTGGGAGACCAGGTCGAGGTGCGCTGGGTAGACGGTCCCGACCGCGAGAAGCTGCTGGCCGCGGTGCCCGAGGCGGACGCTCTGCTGGTGCGGTCGGCCACCACCGTCGACGCCGAGGTACTCGCCGCCGCCCCCAAACTGAAGATCGTCGCTCGTGCCGGCGTCGGCCTGGACAACGTCGACGTCGACGCCGCCACCGCGCGCGGCGTGCTGGTAGTCAACGCGCCCACGTCCAACATCCACAGCGCCGCTGAGCACGCGATCGCCCTGCTGCTGGCCGCATCCCGCCAGATCCCGGCCGCCGACGCCACGTTGCGCGAGCACACCTGGAAGCGGTCCAAATTCTCCGGCACCGAGATCTTCGGCAAGACCGTCGGTGTGGTGGGTCTGGGCCGCATCGGCCAGCTGGTCGCCCAGCGGATCGCCGCCTTCGGAGCTCATCTGGTCGCCTACGACCCGTACGTGTCGCACGCCCGCGCCGCCCAGCTGGGCATCGAACTGCTGCCGCTCGACGAGCTGCTGGAACGCGCCGACTTCATCTCGGTGCACCTGCCCAAAACCCCGGAGACCGCCGGTCTGATCGGCAAGGAGGCGCTGGCCAAGACCAAGCCCGGCGTCATCATCGTCAATGCCGCCCGCGGCGGTCTGATCGACGAGGCTGCCCTCGCCGAAGCCATCACCAGCGGCCACGTCCGCGGGGCGGGTCTCGACGTGTTCGCCACCGAGCCCTGCACCGACAGCCCGTTGTTCGAGCTGCCGCAGGTGGTCGTCACGCCGCACCTGGGCGCCTCGACGGCCGAGGCGCAGGACCGGGCCGGCACCGACGTCGCCGAGAGCGTGCGACTGGCGCTGGCCGGCGAATTCGTCCCGGACGCCGTCAACATCGGTGGCGGCGTGGTCAACGAAGAGGTGGCGCCGTGGCTCGACCTGGTGCGCAAGCTCGGCGTGCTGGCGGCCGCGCTGTCCGACGAGCTGCCCGCATCCCTGTCGGTGCAGGTGCGCGGTGAGTTGGCCGCCGAGGATGTCGAGGTGCTGAAGCTGTCGGCGCTGCGCGGCCTGTTCTCCGCCGTCATCGAAGACGCCGTCACCTTCGTCAACGCCCCCGCGCTGGCCGCCGAACGCGGCGTCACGGCCGAGATCAGCAAGGCCACCGAAAGCCCCAACCACCGCAGCGTGGTGGACGTTCGGGCCGTCGGCTCGGACGGCTCGGTCGTCAACGTCGCGGGAACGCTGACCGGGCCGCAGCTGGTGGAGAAGATCGTGCAGATCAATGGCCGCAGCTACGACCTGCGCGCCGAGGGCATCAACCTGGTGATCAACTACGCCGACCAGCCCGGCGCGCTGGGCAAGATCGGGACGCTGCTCGGGGCGGCCGGGGTGAACATCCAGGCCGCGCAGTTGTCCGAGGACACCGAGGGCCCGAGCGCCACCGTTGTTCTAAGGCTGGACCAGGACGTGCCGGCCGACGTGCGCTCGGCCATCACCGAGTCGGTGGGCGCGAACAAGCTCGAAGTGGTTGATTTCTCGTGACGAAGCTCGCCGTCATCGCCGGCGACGGGATCGGTCCGGAGGTCATTGCCGAGGCCATCAAGGTCCTCGACGTCGTCTTGCCCGGTGTTGAGAAGACCGAGTACGACCTGGGTGCCCGCCGCTTCCACGCCACCGGTGAAGTGCTGCCGGAATCGGTGGTGCCCGAACTGCGCCAGCATGACGCCATCCTGCTCGGCGCGATCGGTGACCCGTCGGTCCCCAGCGGTGTGTTGGAGCGGGGGCTGTTGCTGCGCATGCGCTTCGAGCTCGACCATCACGTCAATCTGCGTCCGGCCCGGCTGTACCCGGGTGTGACGAGCCCGCTGGCCGGAAACCCCGATATCGACTTCGTCGTGGTGCGTGAGGGCACCGAGGGGCCCTACACCGGCAACGGCGGCGCAATCCGCGTCGGCACCCCCCATGAGGTGGCCACTGAGGTCAGCGTCAACACCGCGTACGGGGTGCGCCGGGTGGTGACCGACGCGTTCGAGCGCGCGATGAGACGGCGCAAGCACTTGACGCTGGTGCACAAGACCAACGTGCTGACCTTCGCCGGGGGACTCTGGCTGCGGACCGTGCAGGAGATCGGCGAGCAGTACCCCGACGTCGAGGTCGCCTACCAGCACGTCGACGCGGCGACGATCTTCCTGGCCACCGACCCCGGGCGGTTCGATGTGATCGTCACCGACAACCTGTTCGGCGACATCATCACCGACCTGGCCGCGGCCGTGTGTGGGGGTATCGGCCTGGCCGCCAGCGGCAACATCGACGCGACCCGGACCAACCCGTCGATGTTCGAGCCGGTGCACGGCAGCGCTCCGGACATCGCCGGGCAGGGCATCGCCGATCCGACCGCAGCGATCATGTCGGTGGCGCTGCTGCTGGCCCATCTTGGCGAGGACGCGGCGGCTGCCCGGGTGGATCGTGCGGTCGCGGCCTACCTTGCGACTCGCGGGGACGAACGGCCTGCCACCAGCGTTGTCGGCGAACGGATTGCAGCCGGGCTCTAGTTTCGAGCCCGGGCGGCAACACCCGGGTCGGCACCAGTGGCGCCGCGGCCAACGGGAACAACGCGCACAACGCCCACGCCAGCGGATAGGCGGCGGCGGTGATCAACGCGCCGAACATGGGTGGCCCGGCGGCGGCCATCAGTCGCTGCGTGGTGTTCTGGGTGCCCAGCGCACGTCCACTCCAGTAGGGACCGGCGAATTCGGTGATGGCGGTGGCCTCCAGTCCGTTGTCGAGCACCGCCAGTACCGAGACCATGATCATCAACATCACGTCGAAGCGCGAACCGACCCGGTCGCTCAGCGACAGCAGGACCAGAGCCAGCGCGGCCGCGAGGGCGATGATGCGGACCGGACGCATCCGCGAGCCGACGCGATCCGACCAGCGGCCGACCAGGATTCGGCCGCCCGCCCCGATCAGCTGCGAGATGGTCACCAAGCCGCCGGCCGCCGCCACTGACCAGTGATGCTCGTTGATCAGCCAGACGAG
The DNA here is from genome assembly GCF_030755175.1 of Mycobacterium sp. TY814. Classification (NCBI taxonomy): domain Bacteria; kingdom Bacillati; phylum Actinomycetota; class Actinomycetes; order Mycobacteriales; family Mycobacteriaceae; genus Mycobacterium; species Mycobacterium sp. TY814. The sequence continues at coordinate 1,010,211 of NZ_JAUFRY010000001.1, read as the reverse complement.
CATGAAGGTGACCGTCACCGTCTGGGGCATCATCAACAGAGCCGACGCCGCGTGGATTCGCCACAACACGTTCGAACCGCGGTAGGGGCTGGCCAGTTCCTGGTGCGAGGCCGTCCGCCGGGATTTGCGTGGCGGGTCGACGACGCCGATGAGGCAGACGAGCGTTGCTATCCCGCACATCACCGCCGGGAACATCAGCGCCGCGTGCGCGCTGTTCTCGGCGAGCTCGGGAATCACCAAGGCGCCCAACGCGATTCCGAGTGGTTGGGCGGTCTGGCGGAAACCCATCGCCAGTCCCCGCTGCTGCGGCGGAAACCACCCGGACACCAGCCGGCCGCCCGCGGTGTTGGCGCTGGCGGCTGCCATGCCGCCGAGGAAGAGGAAGACGCCCATCAGTAGCAGCGAGTGAACGGAGGCGGCGGCATAGGCGGCGGCTGCCGTCAGTGCCGAGCCGATGGTCAACACGATGCGTTCGCCGACGCGGTCCAATGCGTAGCCCCAGGCGACCAGAGTGACGACCATGCCCCAGCTCGGCATCGACGCCAGCAGACCCGCTTGGGCGAGGGGCGTTCCGCGTGCCGCTTCCAGGCGGGGGATGAGGAAGGCGATGCCGTTGATGAAGAGGAAGGAACTCGTCGTGGCGACCAGCGAGACGGCGACGATCGACCACCGCGCGACCGCACTGGCCGGTTCCCGAGGCATTTACTCATGCTTGCACAGCAGCAACGTCGTTTTGGCCGCCGCGGTCGCCGGGTCCGTCGCCTGCCCGACGTCTACTCACCGTCGAGTCCGTCGCCTAACCGGCGCCTACTCACCGTCGGGTCCGTCGCCTACCCGCCGTCGAGACTGCGAATTTGGCGGGCTCTACTCGTACTTTCGCTGCAAATTCGCAGCCTGGGTGACGCGGACCCTCCAGGCCCGCAGCGCCCGGCTACGCCGGGCGCGTGGCCCCAGATAGGCTCATCCGAATGCGCCTTGGACGAATCGCCAGCCCGGACGGTGTCGCTTTTGTCAGCATCGAAGGAGATCTCAACGACCCCGCCGCGATGACGGTCCGCGAAATTGCCGAGCACCCGTTCGGCACGCCGACCTTTACCGGCCGGTCCTGGCCACTGGCCGACGTCCGGTTGCTGGCCCCGATACTTGCCAGCAAGGTCGTCTGCATCGGCAAGAACTACGCCGACCACATCGCCGAGATGGGCGGCCAGGCCCCGGCCGACCCGGTGATCTTCCTCAAGCCCAACACCGCCATCATCGGGCCCAACGTGCCGATCAGATTGCCCGCCAACGCATCACCGGTGCATTTCGAGGGCGAGCTGGCGGTGGTCATCGGCCGGGCGTGCAAAGACGTCAGCGCGGAGCAGGCCGCCGACAACATCCTCGGCTACACCATCGGCAACGACGTCTCGGCCCGTGATCAGCAGAAGTCCGACGGCCAGTGGACCAGGGCCAAGGGGCACGACACGTTCTGCCCCGTCGGCCCCTGGATCGTCACCGACATCGACCCCGGTGATCTCGCCCTGCGCACCGAAGTCAACGGTGACGTCAAGCAGGACGCGCGCACCTCGCTGATGATCCATGACGTCGGCGCCATCATCGAGTGGATCTCGGCGGTAATGACCCTGCTGCCAGGCGATCTCATCCTTACCGGAACCCCCGCCGGCGTCGGCCCGATCGAGGACGGCGACACCGTGTCGGTCACCGTCGAGGGTATCGGCACCCTTACCAATCCCGTTGTCCGCAAAGGAAAGTCGTGACCAACGCAGAGCACGTCCGGGTTAGGTTCTGCCCGTCGCCCACCGGCAAACCCCACGTCGGGATGATCCGCACCGCGCTGTTCAACTGGGCCTACGCCCGGCATACCGGCGGTACCTTCGTCTTCCGCATCGAGGACACCGACGCCGAACGCGACAGCGAGGAAAGCTATCTGGCGCTGCTCGACGCCCTGCGCTGGCTCGGGCTGGACTGGGACGAAGGACCCGAGGTGGGCGGCCCGTACGCGCCGTACCGGCAATCGCAGCGCAAAGACCGGTACCGCGATGTCGTCGCGCGCCTACTCGAGGCGGGCGAGGCGTACTACGCGTTCTCGACGCCGGAGGAGGTCGAGGCCCGGCACCTGGCGGCCGGACGGAACCCCAAACTCGGCTACGACAACTTCGACCGTCAGCTCACCGACGCGCAGCGGGCGGCATTTCTGGCCGAGGGGCGCCAGCCCGTGGTGCGGTTGCGGATGCCGGACGCCGACCTCGCCTGGGATGACCTGGTGCGCGGAACCACCAGCTTCGCGGCCGGTTCGGTGCCCGACTTCGCGTTGACGCGTGCCAACGGGGATCCGTTGTACACGTTGGTCAATCCGTGCGACGACGCGTTGATGAGGATCACCCACGTGCTGCGCGGCGAGGACCTGTTGCCGTCCACCCCGCGGCAGATCGCCCTGTACCAGGCGTTGATCCGGATCGGCGTGGCCGAGCGCATCCCGGAATTCGGTCACTTCCCACCGGTATTGGGGGAGGGGACCAAGAAGCTGTCCAAGCGTGACCCCCAGTCCAACCTGTTCCTGCACCGCGACCGTGGCTTCATCCCCGAAGGGCTGCTCAATTACCTTGCGCTGCTTGGCTGGTCGATCGCCGACGACCACGACCTGTTCAGCCTCGACGAGATGGTCGCCGCCTTCGACGTCGTCAACGTCACCTCCAACCCGGCTCGCTTCGACCAGAAGAAGGCCGACGCCATCAACGCAGAGCACATCCGCATGCTCACCGTCGACGACTTCACCACCCGGCTGCGCGACTACCTGGAAACCCACGGACACCGACTCGGGTTGGACGAGGGAGCTTTCAAGACGGTCGCCGAGCTGGTGCAGACGCGCATCGTCGTGCTCGGCGACGCCTGGGATCTGCTGAAGTTCTTCAACGACGACGAGTACGCGCTCGACCCCAAGGCCGCCGCCAAGGAATTGGGTCCGGATGCGGGCCCGGTGCTGGACGCGGCGACCGGTGCGCTCGAGGGCATCACGGACTGGACCACAGAACAGATCGAAACCGCTCTCAAGAGCTCCCTCATCGACGGAATGGAACTCAAACCTCGCAAGGCATTCGGGCCGATCCGGGTGGCCGCCACGGGCACCACGATCAGCCCGCCGTTGTTCGAGTCACTGGAACTTCTGGGCCGTGATCGCAGCCTGGGGAGGCTGCGCTCTGCGCGAGAGCGGGTCGGGTCGGCCTAGGCGTTCCAGGGCGTGCGTACGACGCCTGAAGTCTTTGGTAGTGTGCACTGCGGCTTCAAAGGCTTGGAACGGCTCGGATCCAGTAGCGCCAGGACGCGGGTGTTAACCCGCAGAATGTGCACTGACCAGAGGTTTTAGGTCGCAAATGGGGTATGGTGTAATTGGCAACACAGCTGATTCTGGTTCAGCCATTCTAGGTTCGAGTCCTGGTACCCCAGCAAAGCTCCACCGGCGCACGGCAGACGCCGAGCGATTAGGTGGGGTATCCGGGTTGAGCTATGCTGACTGCTCGGATCGTTTCTGGCCCCGTCGTCTAGCGGCCTAGGACGCCGCCCTCTCACGGCGGTAGCGTGGGTTCGAATCCCATCGGGGCTACAAAAACGATTTCTGCGGTTAGTGATCGCCGCCGCCTCTGGCGGCCGCCGCGGTCGTACCACCCACCGGCATGCTGGGCAGTCCCAGCTTGCGGTGATCCCACGAACGAGTCCGCCGGCTGACGATGCGCACGCCGACCCGCTTGTTCATCATCTGGTCCACGAACGGCTTCATGTCGTCGCTGTAGGGGCCCGTGTAGCGCTCCCACACGCTGACTCCGACCCGGTGCAGCGCGTCGGGATCGTCGACGATCTCGGCGACGCCTTCGAATGACACACCGCGCAGGGTGTCGTAGGTGTCGCCGTCCTCGAGAAGGAAGCTGACCCGAGGGTCGCGCCGGAGGTTGACCGCCTTCTGCGACTTGGCTTTGGTCTCCAGCCAGATCTCGCCGTCGACCACCGCGTACCACATCGCCACCAGATGCGGCTGCCCGTCGGGTCCGATGGTGGCCAGCGTGCCGGTCCGACTGTTGTTGATGAAGTCGGTGATCTCGGCCTCGGACATGACGATGCTCGCGCGTTGATTCGTTCCCATGGCGTCAGTGTGTCAGGCGCCCGTGCGTCGCCTCTGCACTGGTGGTGCCGAGCTTGCGCTCACCGTCGGCTCAAGCCTCTCAAGTGACCCCGGATGCAATCTCGGTGCACCCGGACGCGGTACTACAACCGCCGCGTCAACGCCTCAGCGGCGGCCAGAAGGTCGGCGGCCCAACGCGCGCCGGGACGCCGGCCCATCCGGTCGACCGGTCCCGAAACCGAGATCGCGGCGACCACCACGCCCCGCCCGTCGCGCACCGGCGCCGATACGCTCGCCACGCCCGGTTCGCGCTCGGCGACACTTTGCGCCCAGCCACGTTTGCGGACTTCGGCGAGTACCCGGTCGGTGAACATCGCCTTGGGCAGTACCGCTTTCTGGGTCGCAGGGTCGCTGTGGGCCAGCAGCACCTTCGCCCCGGATCCTGCCGTCATCGGCAGCCGGGCGCCGACCGGCACCGTATCGCGAAGGCCCGCAGGCGGTTCCAGAGCGGCGATGCAGACACGGGAGGTGCCTTCGCGACGGTACAACTGGACGCTTTCACCGGTGGTCTCCCGCAATTGGGGAAGTACCGCGGCGCTCGCGGCCAACAACGGGTCGCTGACATACGCCGAGAGTTCGGTGACCGCAGGACCGAGCCGCCACCGGCCCTCCTCGTCGCGACCCACCAGCCGATGCACTTCCAGCGCTGCGGCCAGCCGGTAAGCGGTGGCCCTGGGCAGGCCGGTGCGCTCGCACAGTTCGGCTAGCCCGCAGGGCGATTCCGCGATCGCATGCAGGATGCCGACGGCTTTGTCGAGGACGCCGATGCCGCTATGCTGTCTCACAAGAAGATACTAGCGTCTCGCATAGTGAGATCACCAGCCCGGAGGGATCCGCGAGCCGCGAATGGACGAATCGAGTTGAAGATGGCACCGCAGGCAGCGCAGACGCACAACCCACCTGATGCCGGCCGGCCCCGCACGTTGGCCGAGAAGGTATGGGAAGACCATGTTGTGGTGTCCGGCGGCGACGATGCGCCGGACCTGATCTACATCGACCTTCATCTGGTGCACGAGGTCACGAGTCCGCAGGCATTCGACGGCCTGCGGCTGGCCGGCCGGCCGGTGCGACGGACCGACCTGACGATCGCCACCGAAGACCACAATGTGCCGACCATCGATATCGACAAGCCGATTGCCGACCCGGTGTCCCGCACACAGGTCGAGACATTGCGGCGCAATTGCGCCGAATTCGGTGTGCGGCTGCACCCGATGGGCGATATCGAACAGGGCATCGTGCACGTCGTCGGACCGCAATTGGGTCTCACCCAACCCGGGATGACAATTGTCTGTGGCGATAGTCACACATCCACCCACGGTGCATTCGGTGCAATCGCAATGGGTATCGGCACTTCCGAAGTCGAACATGTGCTCGCCACCCAGACGCTGGCGCTGCGACCGTTCAAGACAATGGCGGTCAATGTCGACGGTCAGTTGCCCCCAGGGGTCACGGCCAAGGACGTCATCCTCGCGCTGATCGCCAAGATCGGGACTGGTGGCGGTCAGGGGCATGTCATCGAATACCGCGGCAGCGCCATCGAATCGCTGTCGATGGAAGGCCGGATGACGATCTGCAACATGAGTATCGAAGCCGGTGCCCGGGCCGGGATGGTGGCCCCGGACGACACCACTTTTGAATTTTTGCGGGGCCGTCCGCATGCGCCCACCGGTGCCGACTGGGATGCGGCGCTGGCCTACTGGCAGCAGCTGCGTACCGATCCGGGAGCGGTTTTCGACACCGAGGTGTACCTCGACGCCGCTTCGCTCACCCCGTTCGTCACCTGGGGAACCAACCCCGGCCAGGGGGTGCCGTTGGGTGGCAGCGTGCCCGATCCCGAGCTGATGACCGATGACGCCCAGCGTCAGGCAGCTGAGAAAGCGTTGGCGTACATGGACCTTCAGCCGGGGACGGCGATGCGCGATATCGCGGTCGACACCGTGTTCGTCGGGTCATGCACCAACGGCCGGATCGAGGACCTGCGGGTTGTGGCCGATATCTTGCGTGGTCACAAGGTCGCTGAGGGTGTTCGGATGCTCGTGGTTCCGGGCTCGATGCGGGTTCGCGCGCAGGCGGAAGCCGAGGGTCTCGGCGAGATCTTCACCGCCGCGGGCGCCGAATGGCGGCAGGCGGGCTGCTCTATGTGCCTGGGCATGAACCCGGATCAGCTTGCGCCGGGGGAGCGCTGCGCCGCGACCTCCAACCGCAATTTCGAAGGGCGGCAGGGCAAGGGCGGTCGCACGCACCTGGTTTCGCCGGCCGTCGCCGCAGCCACCGCCGTCCGCGGCAAGCTTTCTGCGCCGGCGGATTTGAACTAGCCGACTTGAATTCACATTGAGATTTAGGGGAAGAGCATGGAAGCCTTTGACACCCACACCGGCATCGGTGTGCCGCTGCGCCGGTCCAATGTCGACACCGATCAGATCATTCCCGCGGTCTACCTGAAGCGCGTCACCCGAACCGGTTTCGAGGACGGCTTGTTCGCGAGCTGGCGGTCGGATCCGTCATTCGTGCTCAACCTCAGCCCCTTTGACCGTGGCTCGGTCTTGGTCGCCGGGCCGGATTTCGGCACGGGGTCTTCTCGCGAGCACGCCGTCTGGGCGCTCATGGACTACGGATTCCGGGTCGTTATCTCGTCCCGGTTCGGTGACATCTTTCGCGGCAACGCCGGCAAGGCGGGGCTGTTGGCGGCCGAAGTGGACCAAGATGGCGTCGAACTTCTCTGGAAGCTGATCGAGCAGAGCCCGGGGCTGGAAATCACTGTCAATCTTCAAGATCGAAATGTCACCGCGGGAACAGCGGTGCTGCCGTTCAGGATTGACGATCACACCGCCTTCAGATTGCTCCACGGACTGGACGATATAGCCCTTACGCTGCAGAAACTCGACGAAATCGAAGCCTTCGAGGCGGCCCGTCCAGGGTGGAAACCGCGTACTTTGCCGGCCTCCTGAAGGGCCGGACAGCGCCGAATTCGGGCGCTAATCCGGGGGCATTTCTCAGTGGCGCCAGCGGCCAAGGGCGGCAATCGGATTGCCGAAATGGTCGGTTCCCGACCGCAATAGCGGGCTGAAATTGCGCGTGGCTCTTGGCAATTTGCCAGTTGAGGGATTACCGTAGTGCACTAGTCGGTTCCAAAAGAGGACCACTGGCCTCGGAGGGTTGGATGAATAAAGCAGAGCTCATAGATGTGCTCACACAGAAATTGGGCTCAGACCGTCGGCAGGCGACCGCCGCTGTCGAGAATGTCGTCGACACGATTGTGCGCGCCGTCCACAAGGGCGACAGCGTCACGATTACCGGTTTCGGTGTCTTCGAACAGCGTCGCCGCGCGGCACGCGTCGCCCGCAACCCGCGCACCGGTGAGACGGTGAAGGTCAAGCCGACGTCTGTTCCGGCGTTCCGTCCAGGAGCTCAATTCAAAGCGGTTGTGGCTGGCGCACAAAAGCTCCCGGCCGAGGGCCCCGCAGTGAAGCGTGGCGTGGTCGCCAGCGCGGCCAAGAAGACGGCTGCCAAGAAGGCTCCGGCCAAGAAGGCTGCCACCAAGGCTCCGGCCAAGAAGGCCGCCACCAAGGCTCCGGCCAAGAAGGCCGCCACGAAGGCTCCCGCCGCCAAGAAGGCCGCCACCAAGGCTCCCGCCGCCAAGAAGGCCGCGACCAAGGCTCCGGCTAAGAAGGCTGTGACCAAGGCTCCGGCTAAGAAGGCTGTGACCAAGGCTCCGGCTAAGAAGGCTGTGACCAAGGCTCCGGCCAAGAAGGCTGCCACCAAGGCTCCGGCCAAGAAGGCTCCGGCCAAGAAGGCCACGAGCACACGGCGCGGCCGCAAGTAGTCAGCTCACACGAATACCCTCCGGCGGGCAGCGATGCCTTCGGAGGGTATTCGCTTGTCAGGCGCGCACGTTCGCGGCCAGCGCGCCGCCGATGTGGTCGGCGGCGATGAGCCGGCCGTCCGACAACGAGAGCACCCAGGTACTGCCTTTGAGGTTGCGTGACTTGTCGGGGCGCACTCCGTCGCGTTCGCACCACCATGCGATCAGGTCCGGAATCACCTTGCCCTGCGTACAGATCACGGGTGTTCCGGCGCGTTGGGCGATCTGCAGAACCCGCTGCCGACCGCGTTTGGCGTTCCTGGCGTACGCCTCCTCGGTCAGGTGTGGCTCGTTGTGGATCTCGACGCCCAACTCGGCGGCCAGCGGCTCCACGGTCTGATGGCACCGCACGCGATCAGCCGCGTAGACCCGGTCGGCGCCGAACGCCATCAGCTGACCGACCAGCGCTTCGGCCTGGGCGCGGCCCTTCTTGTCCAGCGGCCGCTTGGTGTCGTCACCGCGATACCGTGACTTGCTGCCGGCGGTGCCGTGCCGCACCACTAGGACGGTCTTGGTGTCCGGTGGCTGTTTGACGAACCGCCGCAGGACCTTTCGATCCGGTGCGTAGTCGAGCTTCTTCATGGCGTCGGCCACCGGCAGCCAGATGAGCTCGTCGACCTCGTGTCCGGGAGCGAACCTGCCGCCGGTGCTGCGTGCCGCCCAGTAGTGCACCCGCTTGACGCCCTGGTCGATCGGGTAGGTGATGGTCGTTAGACATCTGCCGAGATGACTGCGGTGGCCGGTCTCTTCGAGCACCTCGCGCACCGCGGCGACCGCCGCGGTTTCGCCCGGATCGACTTTTCCTTTGGGCAATGACCAGTCGTCGTATCGCGGTCGGTGAATGACGGCGATCTCGACCGACTTTGCCGGGTTGCTTTTGACAGGTCGCCATAACACCGCACCGGCCGCGTACACGACCCGGTTACCGGGGCGTCGACGGTCCGACGAGTTCTGGATCGACACCTTCACTCCTGCAGATCAATTCGGCCAGGTCGCTCGTGCTGCTGCTGGACGTGGTCCCTCGGGACGCCACGGTATTACGGGCTGCGGTGTCGCTCCATGAGGGAAGCCTGATGGTCGCGCACGCTTTCACCCTCCTGCGGCGACGCCGTCCACTGGCCGTCGGAACCGAGTTCCCAGCACCGGGTGGCCGGGTCCAGCGCGGACTCGAACAGATCGTCAAGCTGTGCGGTCAAGCGCGGGTCCTTGACCTGAGCCATCACCTCGACGCGCCGGTCCAGGTTGCGGTGCATCATGTCGGCGCTGCCTATCCAGAATTCGTCGATGGCGTTGAAATGGAGAATCCGCGAATGTTCCAGGAAACGACCGAGAATGGAGCGCACGGTGATGTTCTCGGAGAGACCCTCGGCGCCCGGGCGCAACGCGCAGATGCCGCGCACCACCACCTCCACCCGCACGCCGGCCTGCGATGCCCGGTAGAGCGCGTCGATCACCTGCTCGTCGACCAGAGCATTCATCTTCAGCCGTATCCGCGCGTCATTGCCCCGACGGTGCGCTTCGACCTCACGTTCGACGCGATCGATGATGCCGGTGCGGATGCCGTGCGGGGCGACTAAGAGGTTGCGGTAGGTCAGCTTTCGTGAGTAACCGGTCAGCGTGTTGAACAGGTCGGTCAGGTCGGCACCGATGGCGGGATCCGCCGTCAGCAGCCCCACATCCTCGTAAAGCCGCGCCGTCTTGCCGTTGTAGTTTCCCGTCCCCACATGGCAGTACCGACGGATTGTCGGGCCTTCGCGACGCACCACCAGGCAGGTTTTGCAGTGTGTCTTGAGGCCGACAAACCCGTACACGACATGCACGCCGGCCTGCTCAAGGGTTCGCGCCCAACGAATGTTGGCCTGCTCATCGAAGCGCGCCTTGATCTCAACCATTGCCACGACTTGCTTTCCGGCCTCGGCGGCGTCGATCAACGCCCGCACGATCGGCGAATCGCCGGAGGTGCGGTACAGCGTCTGCTTGATCGCGAGCACATTGGGGTCGGCCGCGGCCTGTTCGACGAACCGCTGCACGCTTGTCGAGAACGAGTCGTACGGGTGGTGCACCAAGACGTCGCCTTCGCGCAGCGTCGCGAAGATGCTCTTGGGTGTCTCTCGCTCCGCGAAGGCGGGGTGAGTCGCCGGAACGAAGGCCCGGTCCTTCAGCGCGGGCCGGTCGAGGCCGTAGATCTGCCACAACGACGACAAATCCAGCAGCCCAGGCACTTCGATGACATCGCCGGGATGCACGTCGAGCTCGCGCAGCAGCAGCTCCAGCATGCCCTCGGTCATGTCGTCAGAGGCTTCGAGTCGCACCGGGGAACCGAATCGGCGCCGCGCCAATTCGCGCTCGAGCGCCTGCAACAGGTCCTCGTCGCGGTCCTCTTCCACCTCGAAGTCGGCGTTGCGGGTGATCCGAAACGCATGGTGCTCCACGATTTCCATGCCGGGAAAGAGCACCGGGAGGAAGGCGGCGATCAACTCTTCCATCGGCAGGAACCGGACGACCACCTGATCGTCCCCCTCGTCACCCTTGGCTTCAAGTTCGACGAACCGGTCGACGTTGTCGGGGACCTTCACCCGCGCGAAATGCTGAGTGCCGTCTTCGGGTTGCTTGACGGTGATGGCCAGATTCAGGCTCAGCCCGCTCACGAACGGGAAGGGGTGGGCGGGGTCGACCGCCAGCGGGGTGAGAACGGGGAAGACCTGCTCGTGGAAATACGTCGACAAGTGCTCTCGTTCAGCATCGTCCAGATCGGCCCACGTGACGATGTAGATGCCCTCCTCCTCGAGCGCGGGCAGCACCGAGTCGAGGAATACGCGCGAATGACGGATGGAGATCTGTTGAGTCTGCTCGCCGATGCGGCGCAGTTGTTCGCGCGGCGTCAACCCGTCCGCCGACCGGACCGACAGCCCCATCTCGTCGCGGCGTTTGAGGCCGGCGACCCGAACCATGTAGAACTCGTCGAGATTGGAGGCGAAGATCGCCAGGAACTTGGCGCGTTCGAGTAGCGGCATGGAATTGTCGTCGGCCAGGGCAAGGACACGAGCGTTGAAATCGAGCCAGCTCAGTTCCCGGTTCAGGTAGCGCTCTTCCGGCAGCGCGTCGATGATCGCCGCCGGGGTCGCGGCCGGAGGAGCCGCAGGAGCCGAGTCGCCAGGGTGCCAAGCGTGGTCGTCGGGACGTGCCTCTGCCTCTGGGGTGGCTTCGATTTCGGTCACACTGAGATCATTGCCTATCACCCGGCGATGCTGCCAGCAGTCAGCAGAGATCCATGCGCCGTTTGGTTGCCATTCACCCGGCGGTGCGCCTCACCGCGCGGAGCGGTGCGCGATAGCGCGTGCGGTGGCCGCGCCCACCCCGAGTTGGCGGGCGGCTGCAAGGTCAGCCGGTGTGTCGACGTCGCAGCGCAGGCCCGGCCAGGCGCCGGTGAGCTCGATCGCGCCCGAACGACGATGGCGCGCTGCGGAATCCGATCCGAAGTGCGGGTCCAGCCCGGTGCCGAACGCGCACAGCACCGCGGTGCCGGTACCGAGCCGGTCGGCGACGAAGCTGCGCTGGTGGTGGCGCGCCGCCGAGATCGCCTCGGCGAGTTCCTGGGTCTGCAGGGCCGGTAGATCACCTTGCAGCACAACGGTATTGGGGGAATCGACGGCGCGCGCCGCGGCGCTGATGGCGCTGTTGAGCGGGTCGGGGTCGTCCGGCGGCGTCGGGTCGTCCAGCACCCGGGCGCCGAGATCGGTGGCCGCGGCCGCCGCCGCTTGGTCGGGGGTGATGACGGTGATCGAGCCCAGGGAACCGACCCGGGACGCCGCGGTCAAGGTGTCGACGAGCATGGCCAGCACCACGCCCTCGCGCGTCGGCGCCGAGAACACCGGAGCCAGCCGGGTCTTGGCGGCGGCCAAACGCTTGACGGCGATGATCAATCCGACATCCCCGTGTGTGCCGCCCATGTGCTCATCCTGCCAGCGTTACGTCGGCGGAGGTGACGGCGGCCGGTCGCTGGGACTACTGTTTAGCGGCTGCCGTCGCGGTGACGAAGGCACACAGGGCACACAGCGACACATTAGGGGTGGTGGATGGCCGGCACGGGAACCGTCGCGGTGATGGGCGCGGGCGCATGGGGCACGGTGCTGGCCAAGGTGCTTGCCGACGCCGGGGGTGAGGTCACGCTGTGGGCGCGGCGCGCCGATGTCGCCAACAAGATCAACAAGACCCGGTACAACCCCGACTACCTTCCCGGCACGGTGCTGCCTGCCGGCATTCGCGCCACCAACGACGCCGAGGAAGCGCTGTCCGGTGCCACGACGGTGCTGCTCGGCGTGCCGGCTCAGACCATGCGCGCCAACCTCGAACAGTGGAACGGTATGTGGGCCGACGGCGCGACGCTGGTGAGCCTGGCCAAAGGCATCGAGCTCGGCACGCTGATGCGGATGAGCCAGGTGATCGTGTCGGTCACTGGCGTGGACTCCTCGCAGGTTGCGGTGATCTCAGGACCCAACCTGGCCAGCGAGATCGCCGAGAACCAGCCTGCGGCCACCGTCGTCGCATGCAGCGACTCCGGACGCGCCGTGGCGCTGCAGCGGTTTTTGAACAGCGGCTACTTCCGTCCTTATACCAATAGCGATGTGGTGGGGACCGAGATCGGCGGGGCGTGCAAGAACGTCATCGCGCTGGCGTGCGGAATGGCGGTCGGCGTCGGGCTGGGCGAGAACACCGCGGCGGCCATCATCACCCGCGGGTTGGCGGAGATCATGCGGCTCGGGCTGGCGCTGGGTGCCAAGGGCGCGACCCTGGCGGGGCTGGCGGGGGTCGGTGACCTGGTGGCCACCTGCACCTCTCCCTATTCGCGAAACCGCTCGCTGGGCGAGCGGCTGGGCCGCGGCGACACCATGCATACCGCACTGCACGGGAAGGACGGTCACGTCGTCGAGGGCGTGACCTCCTGCGAGTCGGTGCTGGCGCTGGCGTCGAGCTATGACGTCGAGATGCCGCTGACGGACGCGGTGCACCGGGTCTGCCACAAGGGTTTGTCGGTCAACGAGGCCATTGCTCTTCTTTTGGGTCGCAGCACCAAGCCTGAGTGAGTGACTCCGCGCCGCAAAAAGCAGTAGCGGCACCGGCGGGCAAGGGCCACCGGCGACTCACCCGCCAACAACGGCGCCGACGGCCAAGACGGCCCCAACGCCTAGTGAAACAACGCCCTGACGTCGCCGAACCGACCCCGACAGCCCCGACCCGGTAGCCTCTCCAGGTTGTGACTGCCAGCAAGCGCGTACGCGTCGCCGTCGTGTTCGGCGGGCGCAGCAATGAGCACGCCATCTCGTGCGTGTCGGCGGGCAGCATCCTGCGCAACCTGGACCCGCGACGGTTCGACGTCGTCGCCATCGGGATCACGCCGCAGGGCGGGTGGGTGCTCACCGACGGCGACCCCGCCGCGCTGGCCATCAACAACCGGCAGCTACCGGGGGTGAGCGCCGATTCGGGCACCGAGCTGGCGTTGCCGGCCAGTCCCCGATCGGAGGTTTTCGGGACCGTCGACGTCGTGTTTCCGGTGCTGCACGGACCCTACGGCGAGGACGGCACGATCCAGGGGCTGCTCGAACTCGCCGGTGTCCCGTACGTGGGTGCCGGTGTGCTGGCCAGTGCCGCCGGCATGGACAAGGAGTTCACCAAGAAGCTGCTCGTCGCCGAGGGACTGCCGGTCGGCGCGTACACGGTCCTGCGGCCGTCACAGGAGACGCTGCACCCCGAGGAACGCGAGCGGCTGGGCCTGCCAGTGTTCGTCAAGCCGGCACGGGGCGGCTCATCGATCGGCGTCAGCCGGGTGGCCAGCTGGGACGATCTGCCGGCCGCAATCGCCGCCGCCCGCAGCCATGACCCGAAAGTCATCGTCGAGGCGGCGATCAACGGCCGCGAGCTGGAATGCGGTGTCCTCGAAATGCCGGACGGCACCATCGAAGCCAGCACGCTGGGCGAGATCCGGGTGGCCGGGGTGCGCGGCCGCGAAGACGGCTTCTACGACTTCGAGACCAAATACCTGGACGACGCCGCGGAATTGGACGTGCCGGCCAAGGTGGACGACGAGGTTGCACAAGCGCTGCGCCAGTTGGCGATTCGCGCCTTCGAGGCGATCGGTTGCCAGGGCCTGGCCCGGGTCGACTTCTTTCTCACCGAAGCGGGACCGGTGATCAACGAGATCAACACCATGCCCGGTTTCACCACGATCTCGATGTACCCACGGATGTGGGCGGCCAGTGGGGTGGACTATCCGACCCTGTTGGCCACCATGGTGGAGACGGCACTTGCCCGCGGCGTAGGCCTGCGTTAACGAGCCGGTGCCGGGTCGATCGGCACCGCGGCGATGGTGCGGTCGATGATGCGCGAAATATCTTGAATCGGAACAGGTCCCGAGTTAGCGGGCAACGTCAGCGCCACGTACACCGGCCGGTCGACCGTGTACCAGGTGGATCTGCCCTCCTCCGCCGACCCTTCCTCGTTCACCTGAAACCACTGCACCTTGTCGACGACCTGGATCGGCGACCCCACCACGAAGTCGGCTGGTCGTTCGAGGCCGCAGCGCATGACGACCGGGTCGGTCGCGGTCCGGGTCCGCCAGGCGCCGGCTGCCTGCGGCGCCGGCTGAGCGAGTTCGGCCCGCTGAAAGTCGCCGAGCTGCTGGGGTAGTGCCGCCAGTAGCGCCTGGCAGGGCGGGCTGGCGGCCTGGGGAGCGGCCACGGTGGGAAGCGCGATGGGTTCTTGCGACGTGCGCCGGGTGGCAGCGAGCACCAGGATCGCCCCGATGGTCGCCACGGCCAGCACCAATGCGGCGATCATGACGGCGCGCGGCGGCCCGCCGGCGTCGGCCCCGCCTGTCACCTGATCATCTCCTCTGCGGTCCGGTGCTCCGTCGCTACTACACTGACGCCGTCCAGCCGAACGGGCAGGGACCCAACTTACCGCAGGTCGGACGGCCGTCCGAGGGGCATCACACGGCCGGAATACGCAGAGATGAGGTGACGTGCGCGACGACGGGGAGTCCCCGACACTGCAGCAGGTCGGTGAGTTCGCAGTGATCGAGCGGTTGGTGCGGGATCGCCGTCAGCCCGCCGCCGTCACGCTGGGACCCGGCGACGACGGGGCAGTGGTGTCGGGCAGCGATGAACGCACCGTGGTATCGATCGACATGCTGGTCCAGGACCGGCACTTTCGGCTCGACTGGTCGACACCGTATGACGTCGGACGCAAGGCGATCGCCCAGAATGCCGCCGACATCGAGGCGATGGGTGCGCGACCCACCGCGTTCGTGGTGGGCTTCGGAGCACCCGGCACAACCCCGGCCGCCCAGGCGGTCTCGCTGGCCGACGGGATGTGGGACGAGGCGGAAAGGGTGGGTGCCGGCATCGCCGGTGGAGACCTGGTCAGCTGTCCGCAGTGGGTGATCTCGGTGACTGTGCTCGGTGACCTCGAGGGCCGGGCACCGGTGTTGCGGTCCGGTGCGCGGGTCGGTGCGGTACTCGCCATCGCCGGTGAGCTGGGACGCTCGGCGGCCGGATATGCCCTGTGGTGCAACGGTATCGACGATTTCCACGGCCTGCGGCACCGGCATCTGGTGCCGCTGCCGCCCTATGGGGAGGGCGCGATGGCGGCGGCTGGTGGCGCCATGGCGATGATCGACGTCTCCGACGGTCTGATCGCCGATCTGGGTCACATCGCTACCGCGTCCGGGGTGGGAATCGACCTGTCCGCCGAAGCGCTGGAACCCGACCGCGACGCGGTGTCGCAGGCGGCGGCCGCCGTTGGTGCCGACCCGTGGGCCTGGGTGCTGGTCGGGGGTGAAGATCACGCGCTGGCGGCGTGTTTCGCCGACGCCGTGCCGCCCGGCTGGCGGGTGATCGGGCGGGTGATCGACGGGCCGGCGCGGGTGCTGGTCGACGGCAAGGTGTGGGACGGGTACGCGGGGTGGGAGTCGTTCCAGTCAAGTTAGGCTGGCGCGGATGACCGTCTACGCGATCGCCCAGCTGAAGTTCACCGACCGGGCTGCCTACGACCGTTACCAGGCAGGCTTCATGGATGTCTTCCGCCGTTACTCCGGCACCGTGCTTGCCGCCGACGAGGCACCTCGGGTAGTCGAAGGAGACTGGGACCGCGAGAAAGTGGTGCTCATGTCGTTCCCGGACGAGGCGGCTTTCCATGCGTGGGCGCAATCGCCGGAATACCAGGAGATTTCGAAGGACCGCCAGGCCGGCGCCGACACCGTGGTGCTCTTGGTGAAGGGACTGTCATGACCGCGCGCCCGCTGAGTGAACTCGTCGAACCAGGCTGGGCGACGGCGCTGGCGCCGGTGGCCGATCAGGTGGGCAAGATGGGTCAGTTCCTGCGCGAGGAGATCGCGGCCGGCCGGCGGTACTTGCCCGCGGGTCCGAACGTGTTGCGCGCCTTCAGCTTTCCCTTCGACGGTGTCCGGGTGTTGATCGTCGGGCAAGATCCTTACCCCACACCGGGCCATGCGGTGGGCCTGAGCTTCTCGGTGGCCCCGGACGTGCGTCCGCTGCCCCGCAGCCTGTCCAACATTTTCGACGAGTACAGCGCCGACCTCGGTTTCCCGCAGCCGTCCAACGGCGACCTGACGCTATGGTGCCAGCGCGGGGTGATGCTGCTGAACCGGGTGCTCACCGTGCGGCCTTCCACCCCTGCATCGCACCGCGGGAAGGGTTGGGAAGCGGTGACGGAGTGCGCAATTCGCGCTTTGGTTGGTCGCGATCAGCCGCTGGTCGCGATCCTGTGGGGGCGCGACGCGTCGACTCTCAAGCCGATGCTGGCCGAAGGTAACTGTGTCGCGATCGAATCGCCACATCCGTCGCCGTTGTCGGCGTCGCGCGGGTTCTTCGGGTCGCGGCCGTTCAGTCGTGCCAATGAACTGCTCACCGGGTTGGGGGCCGACCCGATCGATTGGCGGCTGCCGTGACGACGACCGTACAACCGGACCAAGTCGGCAGCATCACATTGATCGACCTGTTGGGCATCTGCGAAGTGCAGGGGCGTGACGGTTTGCCGTATCCGTTCTGGCGGACTCAGCCTGCCGCGGCCCCCGAGATGAACGCCGCCGGGGCGCTGGAGCGGTTCGACGGGGGAGACCTCAGTATTTTCCAGAAGTGGGCGTAAAACCTTGCCCATGACAAAAATGTGAGTCCGGCTGATGCGATTCCTATGATGACCGCTAATACCACGACTGCCCTATTTCGCAATTGAAACTCCCCCAAACGCGTGAACGAATGTCTCGGGACGTGCTCGCTCACATCTGGTTGGCTTTGATCCATTCCGGGAACTGTGGTTTGACCGGTTCGCGTGGCATCTGAAAATGGGAGTCGCCAGGCGGTGGGTTGAGAAAATTTTCACCCGGCGGCCGCCAGAGGTAGGAGTTGAGACTGCCACCAGTCTCCGCAGCTTGCCGGGATATCGCCGGGTTGGAAGTCGACCAGTTTGGTGATGTGCCAGTTCTGAAAGACGTTCCAACTCGGTGGCATTTCGGCGCGGGGATCAACGCGATCGGGATGGTCATCGACCAGGCTCGTGGGCTGGGTGTCGGAGGCGGGGCCGGATAACTCGATACGGTGGGCATCGCGCAGCGTGTTCGGGTTGAGTCCGGTGGTGTTGTCGGGTGCGGCAATCGTATATCCGCAGACGATCGCCTCGATATTTGTGTGGTCGGCCGAGATGACCAGCTCTGCGATGTGGAAGTGGTGCGTTTGCGGCGATTTGCCGATTTCGACGAAACCCGCCTCGGCCTGCTGTGTGGTCTCGAATCGGTAGTTCGGGTCACGGGGGTCCTTGGGCCCGCCGATCGCCGTCATGTATCCCGGGAAGGTCTTGTCCGGCCCGAAAACTTGAGTGAGGTCCAATGCTTCCCGGGTCGCGCGGATTAGTTCGGCCGGACGGGAGAACAAATCGACGCCGGAGTCGGCGGACCACACGTAGCTGAACTGTGGATGCAGTTGCTCGACGGTCGGGGTCGGTGAGCCCGGCTGCGGATCGCGGGGGGGATGTTCCGAGCACCCGGAAGCAGTGATGATTGCCACGGCCAGGATGCCAAGAATGCGGGCCCGCTTCACCATCACTTTCCCTGGGGAACGATGACGCCGGTGGCGGTCCCATAGCCGTGACTGAAGGATTCCCACGCGTCGTCACTCAAAAAATCCGTAGAACTTGGTAGTCGTTCACGGTGTCAACAGTGACAGTTCCTTGCTGTTGCGCATTCGTCCTCCCGACCAAAGCCGACTTTTGATTCAAACCCTAGCAATCGGGAAGACCCCAAAAACTCACGAATTGTGCGCCTCGCTCATGGTGGGGTACGTGGCCGCCGGTGTAACGGCGGTTACCGAGGCGCCTTCCGGCCGAGGAGGATCTGGCTATGCCTGACGTCGTCATGACCCCATCGCCGCAGGTGAGTGAGATGACGGCGTTGCGGGCGCAGCGGCGCGGCGGGCCGGAAGTGCTGACCGTCGAATCGGCTCCGGTACCCGTCCCAGGGCACGGCGAAGTGCTGGTCGCCGTGCATGCGGCGGCTATCACCTTCGACGAATTGACCTGGGAAGAGACCTGGACGCGCGACGGCGTGGACCGGACACCGACGATCGTGTCGCACGAGGTATCCGGAGTGGTGGATCAAGCGGCGCCGAACGTTTGCGACGTCCAGCCCGGCGACGAGGTGTACGGACTGGTGGCGTTCGACCGAGACGGCGCCGCAGCTGAATTCGTCGCGATGCCCTCGACCGACCTGGCCGCCAAACCGACGGGCCTGTCCCACCCGGAGGCCGCGGCATTGCCGCTGGCCGGGCTGACCGCCCTGCAGGCCCTGGTCGACCATGCGGAGGTGCGCCCGGGCGAGGCGGTGCTGGTGCACGGCGGTGCCGGGGGAGTGGGTGCCCTGACGGTGCAGCTCGCGGCGCACTTGGGTGCCGAGGTCACCGCGACAGTACGCAGCGACACCGCGGAACTGGTGCGCGGTTTCGGTGCCCGGCACGTGATCGACACCCGCACAGCGTCTTTCGATGACACGGACGCGGCTTATGACGTCGTGATCGACACCGTCGGCGGGCGGACCCTGGACCGCTCCTACGGTGTGCTGCGCCCCGGCGGCCGCCTGATCACCCTCAGTGCGCCGCCCCCGCCCGGCAAGGCCGACGAATTCGGCGTCACCGCAACGTTCTTCATCGTGACCGCCAACCGGGACCAGCTCACCGAACTCGCCACTTTGGTGGATGACGGTGCATTGCGCGTCGAGATCGCCCGAACCTTCCCGCTTGCACAGGGCCGGGCAGCATTCGAAAGCGGCTCGCGCCCAGGCCGGCGAGCCGGAAAGACCGTCCTGGTCGTGCGCGACTGACCGTACCTGTCAGGATGAAAACGTGTACGACCTCGAGGAGACGATTCGCCAACGCCGATCCAGCCGCATGTTCTTGCCCGAGCCCGTGCCGCGGCAGTTGGTCGAGGAGTCGCTGGAGCTGGCCATGCATGCCCCGTCCAACTCGAATGTGCAACCGTGGCAGGTCATCTTCACCAGCGGGGCCGCCAGGGACAGGCTGGTAGCGGCCTTGCTGGCCAAGGCCCGTTCCGAACCACCGCGGGTTCCGCAACTGCCGCCGGCCTTCGCCCATCTGCGGCGGGAGCTGGGCGCGCAGGTCTACGGCTCGATGGGCATCGCCCGCGACGACGCGGCCGGGCGCCAGGAAGCGGTGCTGCGCAACTGGGAATTCTTCCGCGCCCCGCTGGGCGGGGTGGTGTCCATGCACCAGGACCTGGACGTCATCGATGGGATGGGCGTCGGGATGTTCATCCAGAACCTGTTGCTGGCCTTGACCGCTCGTGGACTGGGCACCTGTGTTCAGGTCTCGATCGCCGGCTATCCCGAGATCGTCCGCGAGCAACTGGGCATCGCAGCGGACATGCGCATCCTGTGCGGACTCGCGGTGGGCTATCCCGACCCGGACTTCCCAGCCAACTCGCTGCGCGTCGGTCGCGACAGCCTGGACAAGCACGTGGTGTTCCTCGACGAATGACCTAACTACCTGGGAAATTCACGTCTTTCGTCACGGTCTTCCATTCCTCGATCGACGCCGACAGGGCGGCAATCTTGTCCCGCATGGCCTTGAGCACATCGCGGCCCAGCAAGAGCCGCAGCGGGGGATCATCGAGTTCGGTGACCATGAGTACCGCCTCAGCCACCTTGCGCGGGTCGCCCGGCAGGTGGTCGGCGAACTGCTTGATCAGGTCCTTGCGCGCCGCGACGTCGGCGTAATCGTCGATCCGAGTAGCGGTTTCCTTCATCGATCGGCTCGCCCAGTCGGTGCGAAACGCGCCCGGTTCGAGGGCGGTCACCTTGATCCCCAGCGGCCGCACCTCGGTGGCCAGGGCCTCGGTCACCGCTTCCAGCGCGAATTTGGTGGATGAGTAGTAGGCGTTGGGCGGGTTGGCCACCAGGCCGGTCATCGACGAGATGTTGACGATGTGGCCGGATCGCCGGGCCCGCATCGCCGGCAGCACCGCCTTGATCATGTCGACCGCGCCGAAGTAGTTGACGTCGAACAGTTTCCGGACTTCGGCGTCCTCGCCTTCCTCCACCGCCGACAGATAGCCGTGGCCGGCGTTGTTGACCAGCACGTCGATCCCGCCGAAGGCGCGCTCCGCCGCGTCGACGGCTGCGGCGATCTGCGCGGCGTCCGTCACATCGAGCGCCACCGCCAATGCGTGATCACCGAACTCGTCTGCCAGGTCCTGTACCGCCTCGGCCCGACGTGCCGTCACCACCACTTGGTGACCCGCTTCCAGAGCGCCACGGGCGATCTCGCGGCCGAACCCGGTGGAGCAACCCGTCACCAACCAGCGTGCCATCTCAGACCGTCCCTTCCGGAAGCCGCCGCAGATAGGCCGCTCGCCGGTCAGCGAGTTCCGCGGCCCGCTGCTCGGAGCTCACCCGCGGCAGGTGCGGCACCTCGGCATCAAGGCGATCCAGCTTCACCACTCGCCCGTGTGCGCCGAGGCCCGCCCGCGGCCCGGTCTCGCCGAATTCCGCCATCCGCAACGTCAGAATCGCCTCTCGCAGCCCGTCGGTGTCGATCCAGTTCGCCACACCGGGATCCTCCGGCGCGATCACATACGTGTAGGTGCCGTCCTCATTGGCCACCGACTGCGCCTTGTTGAGGCTGCCGGTGCGGTCGATGATGTCGAGGGTGGTGCCCCAGATATTGCTCAGCGGCACCGTGAAGTATTCGGCACCACCGTCGTTGAGGTCCACCACGAACACCTCGTCCGGCGCGAGATCGAAGCGGCCCATCACGTAGAACTGGTTGCGCATCGCGCCGTCGGTGTCCGCGGACCAGGCCAGGTCGAACCGGTTGGCCGGCATCTTATACACGCCGTGGCTGAGCTTGCCGGTGAAGTTCGCGAAGTACGCCATCATCGCCGCGGTGGCCTCCGCCTGCTCATCGAGCGTGCGGGCCGGCGTCGACGGAGCGTCGCCGAGCCGTTGAATGTCAAAATGATTCGGATCGTCACGAGCCCAGTCGAGCAACACGTCGCGGATGTAGAACTCGTGTGCCTGCGGGGTGCTCCGCACGTGGTTGGGCCGCCCGCCGGCGGGGTCGGAATCGACGGTGATGGTGAAGCTGCCGTCGGAATCGACCGCCATGGTGCGCCCGTTGAGCACGTCGACGGTGCCCATGTGCGCATCCCACAGCGTGAAGTAGTTCTCGGTCATCCGATGCTCACCCACCCGGCCGTGGATCTCGTAGCGTTCGTCGCCGCAGATCGGGATCACCCGGTACACGCTGTCCGGATTATCGATGCCCCAACGGGATCCGGGAATGCGCCGGCCGTCCACCGAGTGCGCCAACCGGGTGATGCAGCTGACCTTGGGCCGCAGCTTGTCCTGGTTGGACGACCACACCGCGGCCGAGAACATCACTTCGGCGAACGCATCGTCAAACCGCTCGCGCATGGCATCCGACGCCTTCGCGCGGCCCAGCCACGTCTGCGCCACGTCGCGGTAGGCGGCCTTCACGGTGGGGTGCTCGATCAGCTCAAGAGCGGCCAGTTCCTGTTCGTGCTGCGATGCGGTGGCGACCGGGTGGTCGGTCATGCCTTGCTCCTGTCTCGAAAACGACTGTTGTACAACGTAAATCGCTCGTCGACCTGTTCGGGTCGCAGGCCGCAATGGGCCAACCGCTCCGGCGGACGCTCGAAATCGTCAAGCCCCCAATCGGTCAGCGACTCCTCGCGTTGCGCCCCGGCCATCACCGCCGCGGCGTCGAACGGCGTCACCACTAGAACTTCAGGTGCTGGCTGACATCGCCGATCTGATCGACGAACATGGTGCGGCTCTCGAACCACCACACCCCGTCGAGCCGTTGGAAGGTGTCCTTGTAGTGACCGGTGACGATCACCTGCAGCGGCAGGTCGGGGGTGGCCTGCGTGACGCAGTAGTACGACGTGCTGCTCGCGGTGCCGGCCGCATCGTCGATGTAGAGCTGGACGTTGCTGGTGTTGTGTCTCGTCTTGGGAGTGCCGTCCTCGTAGATACGGGTGGCCATCTCGTACATCTGGCGCACCCGTGCGACTCCGGCGAACACCGTCTCCGGCGGACCGTCCTCGACTCCGCAGATGCGGCCGTGTTCGAAGAGCCTGGCGACACCGTCGAGGTCGCCGCTGTCCAGGAGTTGGGCGTAGGTGTAGATCAGGTTGGTGATTGCTAGTGCGCTGTCACTCACAGTGGAACCACCTCGGCTGTACTCCGTTGTTTACGCCAGACCCGTTGCTGACGTTACTTGGAGGCCGAGGCGGCTCGGCAAGCCGTCCCGCGTTTCATCGAGCCTGCAAAATTGGTGGCTCGTACCCGGATTTTCGCTGCGGACTTACAGTCTGGGTGAGTGTCCCTTGGCACGCGCGGCCGCGCGGCATCGAGCCTGCGATATCGCAGGCCGGTACTCGCACTTCGGCCACAGATTTACAGCCTCGGCGAGCGTCCTCACAGTGCGCCGCCGCCGAGCGTCCCGAGCGCGTCGAAGCGCGACTCGTGGGGATCTAGCCGCGGGTGACCTTGCCGGCCTTGATGCACGACGTGCACACATTGAGGCGCTGCTTGTTGCCGCCGGGACGGGTCACGGCGTGCACGGTCTGAACGTTGGGGTTCCACCGGCGGCTGGTGCGGCGGTGGGAGTGCGACACCGACTTACCGAAGCCGGGGCCTTTCCCGCAGATATCGCACACAGCGGCCATGGTTCAAACTCCTCAAGTCTGTTGCTGGGGTCCGCCGACCTCGTCACAGGGTCGGCCGAAACTGAGCCGGAATAGCCCAGGATAGCCCAGGGGAGTCCCAGAATACCGACTGTGGTCGGCATCCACCAAAACGGGAACGGCACCTGTCGCCACGGCTGACTAGGCTCTTGCACGGCTACGCTGGCGCGCACCAAGGGCCGTAACGAGCCTGCATGAAGGAGGTGGGGGGTTGGGCACACCGGATCGTCCGCTGGACGGCCCCGCCCTGCGCGACTGGGCCCACACCGTCGTCAGCGACCTCATCACCCACATCGACGAGATCAACCGGCTCAACGTGTTCCCGGTCGCCGATTCCGACACCGGCGCAAACATGCTGTTCACGATGCGTTCGGCGCTGGCACAAGCCGACGAGGACGTGGACGCGGACGTCGCCCGCGTGGCGGCGGCGCTGTCAGCCGGCGCCGTGACCGGAGCGCGCGGCAATTCCGGGGTGATCCTGTCCCAGATCCTGCTGGGTCTGGCCGAGGTGACCGCGGATGCGGCCGGCGACTCCGGCGGCGCGCTGTCCGCCATCGACGCGGCGACGCTGGGTGCGGCGCTGTGGCGTGGCGTTGAGCTGGTCGTGGCATCGATGGGCGGCGACGAAGTTCCCGGCACCATCGTCTCGGTGCTGCGTGCAGCCGCCGTTGCCGTCGAGCACTCCGCGGCCGCCGGTGACACGCTGTCCCGGGCCGTCATCGACGCCGGCGACGCGGCCGTGGTGGCGCTCGAGAAGACCACCGAGCAGCTCGACGTGCTCGCCGACGCCGGCGTGGTCGACGCGGGCGGGCGGGGGCTGCTGGTCATGCTGGACTCACTGCGCTCGACCATCACCGGCAGCGCCCCCGCGCGGTCCTGCTACGAACCGTCGCCGCAGTCGCGGGCCCCCGACTCCGCTGCCCGCCGTCCGGCCCCCCAGTTCGAGGTGATGTACCTGCTCGCCGCCTGCGATGCGGCGGCGGCGGACACGCTGCGCAACCGGCTGGGCGAACTGGGCGATTCGGTGGCCGTGGCCGCGGTCCCGTCGGAGAGCTATTCGGTGCACGTCCACACCGATGACGCGGGCGCCGCCATCGAGGCGGGCATAGCCGCGGGACAGCTGAGCCGGATCGTGGTCTCGGGGCTCAGTTCCGGTGCCACCGGACTGCCTCCCGGCAGCTGGACGCGCGAGCGTGCGGTGCTGGCGGTCGTCGACGGCGACGGCGCCGACGAGTTGTTCGCCGGCGAGGGCGCGTGCGTGTTGCGGCCCGATTCGGACGCCGACGTCACCGCTCACCACCTGGTGCGCGCCGTGGTGGACACCGGCGCCGCCCAGGTGATGGTGCTGCCCAACGGATATGTCGCCGCCGAAGAACTGGTCGCCGGATGCACCGCCGCGATCGGCTGGGGTGTCGACGTGGTCCCGGTGCCGACCGGGTCGATGGTGCAGGGGTTGGCCGCCCTGGCGGTGCACGACCCGGACCGCCAGGCCGTCGACGACGGCTACTCGATGGCCCGCGCCGCCGGAGTGGCCCGGCACGGCTCGGTGCGCATCGCCACCGAGAACGCCCTGACCTGGGCCGGCACCTGCAAAGCGGGCGACGGCCTGGGCATCGCCGGTGACGAGGTGTTGATCGTCGCCCCCGATGTCGCCGCGGCGGCCATCGGATTGCTGGACCTGCTGTTGGCCTCCGGCGGCGACCTGGTGACCGTGCTGACCGGCTGCGAACTCGCCGACAGCGACGTCGACGCGGTGGGCAAGGCCATGGAGCGGCACATCCACGACCGCCATCCGGGCAGCGAGTTGGTGATCTACCGCACCGGACATCGCGGCGACGTGCTGTTGATCGGGGTGGAGTAGTGGTCGGGCTCGGTGACCGCCTCGACATGGTGATCGGGGCGAAATCCGCCGACCCACTCGACGACGTGTTCGGCATCAAGACCGTCGGCGATCTGCTGCGGCACTACCCGCGAACCTATGTCGCACGCAACGGGACGCGTGGCGTCGAGGACGCGCGGCCCGAGGAAGGTGAGCACATCACCGTCGTCGATGTGATCACCGAGGCGAACTGGGCCCAGATGCGGAAGACGCCGAACCGGAAGTTTCTCCGGATCACCGTGGGGTCCGGCCGCGGCAAGGTGACGGCGACCTTCTTCAACGCCGACTACCTGATCAAGTCGCTGACCAAGGGCACCAAGGTGATGTTGTCCGGAGAAGTCGGCTACTTCAAAGGAGTCATGCAGTTCACCCACCCGGCTTTCCTCGTCCTGGATTCCGCCGACGGAAAGAACACCGGCAGCAAGTCGCTGCGCAGCATCGCCGACGCGTCCGCGAAGTCCCGCGGGGGCGAGGTGGCGATCGAAGAGTTCGAGCGTCCCTTCTACCCGATCTATCCCGCCAGCGCGAAGCTGCAGACCTGGGACATCTATTCGTGTGTCCGGCAGGTCCTCGAAGTTCTGGACCCGGTTCCCGACCCACTGCCCCGAGACCTGTGTGCCAAGCACGACCTGATTTCGGAGGACGAGGCGCTGCGTGCGATCCACCTCAGCGATGACGAGACGCGGCGCGCGCAGGCCCGCCGCCGGCTGACCTTCGACGAGGCCGTCGGTCTGCAGTGGGCGCTGGTCACCCGCCGGCACGGCGAGCTGTCCGAATCGGGACCGGCGGCGCCGCCGCGACCCGACGGTCTGGCCGCCGAACTGAAGCACCGACTGCCCTTCGAGCTGACGAAAGGCCAGCGCGAGGTGCTAGCGGTGTTGTCCGACGACTTGTCGCAGACCCGCCCGATGAACCGGCTGTTGCAGGGTGAGGTCGGTTCGGGCAAGACGATCCTCGCGGTGCTGGCGATGATGCAGATGGTCGACGCGGGCTATCAGTGCGCGTTGCTCGCCCCGACGGAAGTCCTTGCGGCGCAACACCTCTTGTCGATAACCGATGTGTTGGGTCCGCTGGCGATGGGTGGTCAGCTCGGCGCGGACGACAACGCAACCCGGGTGGCGCTGCTCACCGGCTCGATGACGGCCGCGCAGAAGAAGAAGGTCCGCGCCGAGATCGCCGTCGGCGAGGCCGGCATCGTCATCGGCACCCACGCACTCCTGCAGGAGGCCGTGGAGTTTCACAAGCTCGGCCTGGTAGTCGTCGACGAGCAGCATCGATTCGGCGTCGAGCAACGAGATCAATTGCGCGCCAAGGCTCCCGCCGGAATCACCCCGCATCTGCTGGTGATGACCGCCACGCCGATCCCACGCACCGTCGCCCTGACCGTGTACGGCGACCTGGAGACGTCCGTCCTGCGGGAACTGCCGAAGGGACGCCAGCCCATCACCAGCAGCGTGATCTTCATGAAAGAGAAGCCAGCCTGGCTGGAGCGGGCCTGGCAGCGGATCAGGGAGGAAGTCGCCGCCGGTCGCCAGGCCTACGTGGTGACACCGCGGATCGACGAAACGGAAGCCGACGCCAAAGCCGAAGAGCGGCCATCGGCGACGGCGGAGGGGACTTTCGCCAGGCTGCATGCGAAAGAGCTGGCGGACCTGCGACTGGGCCTGATGCACGGACGGTTGCCGTCCGACGAGAAGGACGACGCGATGTCGGCGTTCCGGGCCGGCCAGATCGATGTGTTGGTGTGCACCACCGTCATCGAGGTCGGCGTCGACGTTCCCAATGCCACCGTGATGCTGGTGCTCGATGCCGACCGGTTCGGGATCAGCCAGCTGCACCAGCTCCGTGGCCGCATCGGCCGCGGACAGCATCCGAGCCTGTGCCTGCTGGAGACCTGGAGCTCGGAAGGGTCGCTAGCCGGTAGGCGGCTGAAAGCGGTTGCTGCGACCATGGACGGCTTCGCGCTCGCCGATCTGGACCTCAAGGAGCGCAAAGAGGGAGATGTGTTGGGCCGCAACCAGTCCGGCCGGGCGATCACGCTGCGCCTGCTGTCGCTGGCCGACCATCTGGAGGTCATCGAGGCCGCCCGCGCGTTCTGTCTGGCCGCCTACGAACAGAACCCCGCCGACGCCGGTCTGGCCCTGATGGCAGCACCTTTCACCAACGCCGACCGCATCGAATACCTGGACAAGTCATGAGACCCCGGTGGTTGTGGTGGCTGGCCGCCGTCGCAGTGCTCGCTCTGGTCGTCGCCTACCAGACCCTGGGTTCGTCGGCGGCCCGGCGTGCCGACGAATTCGCTGCTCGCGCAGACGTTCCCACGGTCGCGCCGGGTGCCGACGTGCTCGCCGGTATCGTCGTCGTTCCGCAGCGCCTGCACCGGTACGACTATCTGCGCGCGGCGTTCGGCGATGCCTGGACCGACGACAACGACGCCCCGGGCGGGCACAACGGCTGTGACACCCGGGACGACATCCTCAACCGCGATCTGGTGGAAGTCATCCACGTCTACACCAAACGTTGCCCTGACGCGGTGGCCACCGGCATCCTGCACGACCCGTACACCAACTCCGTCATCACGTTTCAGCGCGGCGCCAAGGTGGGCGAGGCGGTGCAGATCGATCACCTGGTGCCGCTGGCCTATGCCTGGGACATGGGTGCCAACGTCTGGCCGGTGGCCGAACGGGTGCGGTTCGCCAACGATCCCGCCAATCTGCTGGCGGTGCAGGGGCAGGCCAACCAGGACAAGGGCGATTCACCGCCCGCGCTGTGGATGCCGCCCAACGCCGCTTTCGCCTGTCAGTACGCGGTCCAGTTCATCGCCGTGCTGCGCGGTTACGCCCTGCCGGTGGATCAGGCTTCCGGAGACGTGCTGCGCAGCGCCGCCGCGACCTGCCCACCCGGCTGACCGGGCGACTGTGAAGCTCCCGGCGCGACACTCCGGCGCGCTGTCGCCGAATTCACGCTCGGCGCCAGTGCGTTACGTTCCGGCGTAGGTGTCCGGGTCCGGACGGAGCCGGGTGCCGTCGTTCAGTCCGTTCAGTGCATTCATGTGCTCGGTGGCCAGCTCGAAATCGAACACGTCCAGGTTGCCGGCGATGTGTTCGGCATTGGCCGAGCGGAACACGACCGAGTTGCCCAATTGCACATTCCACCGCAGCAGCACCTGAGACGCCGTCTTGCCGTATTCGCCGGCGATCGAGGTGACGGTCGGGTTCTCCGCCAACTTGCCGAGCGCCAGCGGGGTGTAGGCCTGCGTGACGATCTGGTGCCCGGTGTTCGCCTTGCGCAGTTCCTCCTGGTTGAGCAGGGGGTGCAGCTCGATCTGGTTGACCGCCGGGGTGACGAACGTCAGGTCGATCGCCATTTCCAGATGCTCGGCGGTGAAGTTGGACACGCCGATGGAGCGCGCATGTCCTTCCCCGCGGGACTGGATCAGCCCACCCCAGGAGTCGACGTACTTGCCCTGCGCCGGCGCCGGCCAATGGATCAGGTAGAGGTCGACGTAGTCGAGACCCAGGCGTTCCAGGCTGGCATTGCAGGCTTGCTGCGCTGACGCGAAGCCGTGATCCTCGGTGGCCAGCTTGGTGGTGACGAAGAGCTCCGCGCGGGGGATGCCGGAGGCTGCGATCGCCCGGCCCACCGCGGCCTCGTTGCCGTAGGCGGCTGCGGTGTCGATGAGGCGGC
Source organism: Mycobacterium sp. TY814 (assembly GCF_030755175.1). Lineage (NCBI taxonomy): Bacteria > Bacillati > Actinomycetota > Actinomycetes > Mycobacteriales > Mycobacteriaceae > Mycobacterium > Mycobacterium sp. TY814. Next base: position 981,321 of record NZ_JAUFRY010000001.1, on the reverse strand, counting down.
AGCCGATCTCCAGCGCGGCCGACACCGCACGTTCGGTCTCGTCGTCCGAGAGGTCCGCGGTGCCGAGGCCGAGCACTGGAATCGTGTTCTCGTCGTTGAGGGTTATTGAGGGAATCGCCGCGGCGCCCGACTCGCCAGTCACGTAATTTCACCTACCTGTTTGAAGTGAATGCTCTCGGATCTCGGGACCACGATATTACTGAGCTATATAAGCCACCTAATCAACCCGCTGTGAGTGTCCGAAATCGCCAATATGGCCACGACGTACAGTTGGTCGCGGGGTGCGCCGAAATCGGTGAGTCGTCAAGTGTCACGAAAGTTCTTGTAGGGAGCGGTCCATGACCAAAAGCCTGCCTGGCACGCAGGATCTCCATCTCGGAGCAACGCGTGCACCGACCGGGTGGATGACGCGCGTCCAGAACACCGTCACCACCGTTGGCGTGAAAGTCATTCCGTGGATTCCGTCGGCCGCCAAACGGCTTTTGACGCGGGGCCGTTCGGTGATCATCGACGGCAACACGCTCGACCCGACGCTGCAGCTGATGCTGACGGGCCTGCGGGCCGCCGGTATGGACGGCCTGATCACCGACGACGATGCCGCCGCCTCCCGGGCCATGATGCGTTTGAACATGGAGTCGATGCCCGGCCCGCAGATCCACGTCGAGGTGACCGAACTCTCGTTGCCCGGCAAGGCGGGCGAGATCCGCGCGCGTCACTACCGCCCGCCCACCGACGGGCCGGCACCGCTGCTGGTCTTCTATCACGGCGGCGGCTGGGTGATCGGCGACCTGGACACCCACGACGCGCTATGCCGGTTGACCTGCCGGGACGCCGCCACGCACGTGATGTCCATCGACTACCGGCTGGCTCCGGAACATCCGGCCCCCGCGGCGGTGGAGGATGCCTACGCCGCCTTCCAGTGGGCCTGCGAACATGCCGAAGAACTCGGTGCGACCCCGGGGCGGGTCGCCGTGGGCGGAGACAGCGCGGGCGGCAACCTGGCGGCCGTGGTCAGTCAGATGGCCCGCGACAACGGGGGACCCGCCCCGGTATTGCAGTGGCTGATCTACCCGCGTACCGACTTCAACGCGCGCACCCGGTCGCTGAGTCTGTTTGCCCGCGGCTTCCTGTTGACCAAGCGCGACATCGACTGGTTCACGGCGCAGTACCTCCGCAACACCGGGATCGACACCAAGGACCCGCAGGTGTCACCGGCGCTGGCCGAGTCGCTGTCCGGTCTGGCGCCGGCACTGATCGCGGTCGCCGGATTCGACCCGTTGCGCGACGAGGGGCAGGACTACGCCGCCGCGCTGCGGGCCGCCGGCACCGAGGTGGACCTGCGCTATCTGGGGTCGTTGACGCACGGGTTCGCCAATCTGTTTCCGCTGGGCGGCGGCAGTGCCGTCGGCACGGCGGAGCTGATTTCGGCGTTGCGGGCACACCTGAGCCGGTACTGACCGGTTGCACCAGTGGCGTCGGTAGTCTAGAGGCGCCCGACTGCGGGTGAAGTCAACGAAACGTGAGGATCTCGTGGCCGACAAACCCAAGCGCCCCGCCCGACTCGACCTGAAGTCCGGAGACGGCAAGTTCGGCAGGCTCATCCAGATCGGCGGGACCGCGATCGTGGTGATCTTCGCCGTCGTCCTGGTCTTCTACATCGTCACGTCCAACCACAAGAAGACCACCGCCAGCGGTGAAGGCGCGGTCCGCGTCACGTCGAGCAAGCTGGTGGCCGATAACGGGAAGCCGAAAGCCGTCGTCGCGTTCTACGAGGATTTCCTCTGTCCGGCCTGCGGCAACTTCGAGCGGGGCTTCGGACCCACCGTCTCCAAGCTGATCGACATCGGCGCCATCGCTGCCGACTACTCGATGGTGACGATCCTGGACAGCCCGCGCACCCAGAACTACTCGTCGCGGGCGGCCGCGGCGGCCTACTGCGTCGCCGACGAGTCCATCGAGGCGTTCCGCCGGTTCCATTCGGCGCTTTACAGCAAGGACATCCAGCCGTCGGAGACGGGCACCAAGTTCCCGGACAACGCGCGACTGATCGAGCTCGCCCGCGAAGCCGGCGCCGCGGGTCAGGTGCCGGACTGCATCAACAGCGGCAAGTACATCTCCAAGGTCACCGGCCTGGCGAGCGCGAGCAACATCCGCGCCACCCCGACCATCCGGATCAACGGCGAGGAGTACGACCCGTCGACTCCCGAAGCGCTGGTCACCAAGATCCGGGACATCGTCGGCAACATCCCCGGCATGGACGAGGCCTCGGCCGCGTCGAAGACGTAAAGACGTGTCCGTCGACGTAGCCGCCGAGGAATCCGGCGACCTGAAACCGGCGGGCGTGGGGGTGCCCGTACTGAGCGCATGGTGGGTACTGATCGGCGGTGTGATCGGCCTGCTCGCCTCTATCACCCTGACCGTGGAGAAGATCGAGATACTGCGTAACCCGTCCTACGTGCCGTCCTGCAACATCAACCCGATCATGTCGTGCGGCTCGGTGATGGTGACCTCGCAGGCGTCCCTGATGGGCTTCCCCAATCCGCTGGTCGGCATCGCGGGCTTCACCGTGGCGGTGGTCACCGGAGTGCTGGCGGTGGCCAAAGTGCCGCTGCCACGGTGGTATTGGGCCGGGATGGCGGTCGGCCTGCTGATCGGCGCCGGGTTCGTGCACTGGCTGATCTTCCAGAGCCTCTACCGGATCGGGGCACTGTGCCCGTACTGCATGGTGGTCTGGGCCGTCACCGTCACGATGCTGGTGGTGGTCGGGTCCATCCTGTTGCGTCCGGCACTCGAGGACCGTGCCGGCTGGCGGTTGCTGTTCGGCTGGCGGTGGTCGATCGTCACGTTCTGGTTCACCGCCGTTTTCCTCCTGATTCTGGTTCGCTTCTGGAACTATTGGTCGACGCTCATCTGAAAGGGGGTCAAGGGTGATCTCCAAAGTGCTGGTGGCCAATCGCGGCGAGATCGCGATCCGCGCGTTCCGCGCGGCCTACGAACTCGGTGTGGGTACCGTGGCGGTCTATTCCTACGAGGACCGCAACTCACTGCACCGGTTGAAGGCTGACGAGTCGTACCAGATCGGCGAAGTCGGTCACCCGGTGCGGGCGTATCTGTCCGTCGACGAGATCGTCGAGACCGCCCTCCGCTGCGGGGCGGACGCCGTCTATCCCGGTTACGGATTCCTCTCGGAGAACCCGGATCTGGCCGCCTCGTGTGCGGCGGCGGGCATCGCTTTCGTGGGTCCCGGCGCCGAAGTGCTTGAGCTGACCGGCAATAAGTCGCGGGCGATCGCGGCCGCCCGGGAAGTGGGACTGCCGGTGCTGGAGTCCTCGGCGCCGTCGTCGTCGGTGGACGAACTGGTTTCGGCGTCGCAGTCCATGCGATTCCCGTTGTTTGTCAAGGCCGTTGCCGGTGGCGGGGGGCGCGGCATGCGGCGGGTCACCGACAGCGCGGCGCTGCCCGAGGCGATCGAGGCGGCGAGCCGGGAAGCCGAGTCGGCGTTCGGCGACCCGACGGTGTACCTGGAACAAGCCGTGCTGCGGCCGCGCCACATCGAGGTGCAGATCCTGGCCGACACGCACGGCAACGTGATCCACCTCTACGAGCGCGACTGCAGCGTGCAGCGCCGTCACCAGAAGGTCATCGAACTGGCGCCGGCGCCGAACCTGTCGCCGGAACTGCGCGACAAGATCTGCGGTGACGCGGTCGCTTTCGCCCGCCACATCGGATACAGCTGTGCCGGAACGGTCGAGTTCCTGCTGGATGAGAGCGGCGACTACGTCTTCATCGAGATGAACCCCCGAATTCAGGTGGAGCACACCGTCACCGAGGAGATCACCGACGTCGACCTGGTTTCCAGCCAGCTGCGCATCGCTTCGGGGGAGACGCTCGAGGATCTGGGTCTGACGCAGGACGCCGTGCGGCCGCATGGTGCCGCGTTGCAGTGCCGCATCACCACCGAGGATCCGGCCAACGGTTTCCGGCCCGACACCGGGCGAATCAGCGCGCTGCGGACGCCGGGCGGCGCCGGCATCCGGCTGGACGGCAGCACGAACCTGGGCGCCGAGATCAGTGCGCACTTCGACTCCATGCTGGTCAAACTGACCTGCCGGGGCAGGGACTTCCAGACCGCGGTCAACCGGGCGCGCCGCGCGATGGCCGAGTTCCGGATCCGCGGGGTCTCGACGAATATCCCGTTTTTGCAAGCGGTTCTGGACGACCCGGACTTCCAGGCCGGACGCGTCACCACGTCGTTCATCGACGACCGGCCGCACCTGCTGACGGCCCGCACCTCGGCCGACCGCGGTACCAAGATCCTGAACTACCTGGCCGACGTCACCGTCAACAAGCCACACGGCACGCGGCCGTCGAAGGTCTACCCGCAGGACAAGTTGCCCGCAATCGACCGGGACACCCCGCCCCCGGCGGGATCCAAGCAACGGCTGCTCGAACTGGGTCCGGAAGGCTTTGCGCGCTGGCTGCGGGAGTCGCCGGCAGTCGGAGTGACCGACACGACGTTCCGCGACGCGCACCAGTCGCTGCTGGCGACCCGCGTACGCACCAGCGGATTGTTGATGGTGGCACCGCATCTCGCCCGGACCACACCCCAGCTGTTGTCGGTGGAGTGCTGGGGCGGAGCGACCTACGACGTGGCGCTGCGTTTTCTCAAGGAAGACCCGTGGGAGCGGCTGGCCGCTCTGCGCGAATCGATTCCCAACATCTGCCTGCAGATGCTGTTGCGGGGCCGGAACACCGTGGGTTACACGCCGTACCCGGAGATCGTCACGTCGGCGTTCATCGAGGAGGCGACGGCCACTGGTATCGACATCTTCCGGATCTTCGACGCGCTCAATAACCTCGACTCGATGCGCCCGGCCATCGACGCGGTGCGCGAAACCGGTTCTGCGATAGCGGAAGTCGCGATGTGTTACACCGGCGACCTGTCCGACCCGGGGGAGCGGCTGTACACCCTCGACTACTATCTGCGGCTGGCGGAGAGCATCGTGGAGGCCGGCGCGCACGTGCTGGCCATTAAGGACATGGCAGGTCTGTTACGGGCGCCCGCCGCCCACACGCTGGTCAGCGCGTTGCGCAGCCGGTTCGACCTGCCCGTACACGTGCACACCCACGACACCCCGGGTGGTCAGCTCGGCAGCTACGTGGCGGCCTGGCAGGCGGGGGCGGACGCGGTGGACGGGGCGGCGGCGCCGATGGCGGGCACCACCAGCCAGCCGTCGCTGAGTTCGATCGTGGCTGCCGCCGCGCACACCGAGTACGACACCGGCCTGTCGCTGTCGGCGGTGTGCGCGCTGGAGCCGTACTGGGAGGCGTTGCGAAAGGTGTACGCGCCCTTCGAGTCCGGGCTTCCCGGCCCGACGGGGCGGGTCTACCATCACGAGATTCCGGGCGGCCAGTTGTCCAACCTGCGCCAGCAGGCGATCGCGCTGGGGCTCGGTGACCGGTTCGAGGAGATCGAAGAGGCATACGCGGGAGCCGACCGGGTGCTGGGCCGGCTGATCAAGGTGACTCCGTCGTCGAAGGTGGTCGGCGACCTGGCGCTGGCGCTGGTGGGCTCGGGCCTCACCGCCGACGAATTCGCCTCGGAACCGGCTCGTTTCGACATTCCGGATTCGGTGCTGGGCTTCCTGCGTGGCGAGCTCGGGGATCCCGCCGGCGGGTGGCCGGAGCCGCTGCGCTCGAAGGCGCTGGCCGGTCGTGCGCCGGCCAAGCCTGCCCCGACGCTGTCCGCCGACGACGAGAATGCGCTGTCGGCACCGGGGCCGAAACGCCAAGCCACCTTGAACCGGCTGCTGTTCCCCGGTCCGACAAAGGAATTCGAGGAGCACCGGGATAACTACGGCGATACTTCGCAGTTGTCGGCCAACCAGTTCTTCTACGGCCTGCGCCAGGGCGAAGAGCACCGGGTGAAGCTGGAGCGCGGCGTGGAGCTGTTGATCGGGCTGGAGGCGATCTCCGAACCCGACGAGCGTGGCATGCGTACCGTCATGTGCATCATCAACGGCCAACTGCGGCCGGTGCTGGTGCGCGACCGCAGCATCGCCAGTGCCGTACCGACCGCCGAGAAAGCCGAGCGCGGCAACCCGAATCATGTCGCGGCACCGTTCGCCGGAGTCGTCACCGTGAGCGTCTCGGCCGGCGATGAGGTGGCTGCGGGACAGACCATCGCCACCATCGAGGCGATGAAGATGGAAGCTCCGATCACCGCACCCGGCGACGGCACCGTGGAGCGTGTCGCCGTGTCGAGTACCGCCCAGGTGGAAGGCGGGGACCTGCTGGTGGTGCTGCGCTGACGCGCATTATCGGTGGGACAGCCGGGGGCAGAAGGCTGACGGTGCCGCCGCGGGGGACCAGGCCGACTACCGACCGGGTGCGCGAGTCGCTGTTCAACATCCTGACGGTGCGGCTGGACTTCGCCGGCCTGGCGGTGCTCGATCTGTATGCGGGATCGGGCGCTCTCGGGCTGGAGGCTCTATCGCGAGGGGCGGCGTCCGCGTTGTTCGTCGAGGCCGACCAGCGCACCGCGGCCGTTCTGGACCGCAACATCGCCGCCGTGGGTCTGCCCGGCGCCGTGGTGCGCCGGGGCACCGTCGCCTCGGTGCTGGCGGCGGGGGCGCCGACGCCGGTTGACCTGGTGCTCGCCGACCCGCCCTACGACACCGAAACCGCGGACCTGAACGTCATTCTGGGTGCGTTGGGCGCGCACGGCTGGGTGCGCGACGGAACCGTGGCGGTGGTGGAGCGCGGTGTCGGAAGTGCGCCGCTGACCTGGCCCGACGGCTGGGAGGTGTGGCCGGAGCGGGTTTACGGCGACACTCGTCTGGAGCTGGCCGAAGTGATCAACGACGCCGTGTAGCGTCGTCTCCTATGGCAGGCGCGGTATGTCCGGGGTCCTTCGACCCGGTGACGTTGGGCCACATCGACGTTTTCGAACGCGCCGCGGCCCAGTTCGACGAGGTGGTGGTCGCGATTCTGGTCAACCCGGCCAAGAAGGGCATGTTCGACCTCGATGAGCGGATCGCGATGATCGAGGAATCGACGACACACCTGCCTAATCTGCGGGTGGAATCCGGTCAGGGCCTGGTGGTCGACTTCGTCCGGTCCCAGGGCATGAACGCGATCGTGAAAGGTCTCAGGACAGGCACGGACTTTGAATACGAGCTGCAGATGGCGCAGATGAACAAACATGTCGCCGGGGTTGACACGTTTTTCGTCGCGACCGCTCCGCGATACTCGTTCGTGTCGTCATCGCTGGCCAAAGAAGTCGCGATGCTCGGCGGTGATGTGACCGAGCTGTTGCCCGAGCCCGTCAACCGCCGCCTGCGTGAGCACCTGGCGCGGCGCAGCGGTTAGCCGCCCAGCTGCCAATAGTTCTCGGCCTGGATGGTGCTCTCACCGGACCAGCGGTAGGCGGTCAGCTTGCCGCCTTTCGCCGCGCTGAAGTCCACGCAGGCGCAGTGTGCGGTCCAGTCGCGGGTATGTTGCGGGGCGCCGTTGCGCCAGTAGTGGCCGTAGAACACCGGCACCGTCTGGGTGTAGGTGTAGGAACGCTCGCGCGGCGAGACCTCAATGTCGGGCAGTGGGGGATACGGGGTGCCGTCCGGGGCCGTGAATGTCTCTGCTATCTCGGCCATTTGGCGCAGCGTGGTGGCATTGCCGTCCCACCAGCGGATTCTGGCGGCCCCACGCAGGTGGCCGTCCTTGTCTTTGAAGTGCGGGAGTTTCCTGGCCGTCAGGCTGATCTCGGGTCCTTTCAGGAGCACTTCGACGGCTTCGTAGAGCTGGTGGCCTTTTGTGGAGGCATCGACGATCTGGTCGGCAGCGGTGAAACCAGACGAACCGAGTTGTTGCTCAAGACTTTTAATCGATTCTGCGTGCCAGCAGGCGTGCACCACCCGCAGATCGCCAAGGTCGAGCCACAGTGGCAAGGTCGCGAACCACGCCACGTAATGAGCCCGTTGGTCGTCGGTGAGCTGATCCAGGAACTGCCGGTGCTGCCGGTTGTTCTTGTCGCTGTGCTCGCGCAGATGGCGCCCGCTGCCGGCGGGATGTTCGGTCGCATACCCGATCGCGTTGAATTCGTGGTTGCCCATGACGATTTGGGCGCTGCCGGCGTCGACCATGCCTTTGACGAGCTCGAGGACTTGCAGTTGCTCACTGCCGCGGTCAACCAGATCGCCGACGAAGATCGCTTGCCGCTCGGGATGGCGGAGCGTGCCGCTCCGGTGCTGATAGCCGAGTTCGGCCAGCAGCGTCTCCAGAGCGGCAGCGCAGCCGTGGATGTCGCCGATGATGTCGTAACCCTGCACGACCCGATCTTTGCATCCCGGGACGTCTAGCTGGGGTCGTAGCAGGTGTAGAACGTCTGCGTGGCGTAGTCGTAGCAGGTGTAGGTGCCGTACTCGGGCTGGTGGCTCGGAGCGGCGCCGGCCGTCGCGGTCCCGAGCGCCGCCAGGCCGATGGCCGAGGCCAGCAGCGACATGCCGGCAAGCGCGCGGATACGGGTGGTGTTCATGTGTTGCCTCACTTCGCTTTGATCAGGCGGCGGGATTGCCGTTGCAGCAAGACTGAGGCCGGGTGCTTGGCGGAATCTTCTGAAAGTCTTGGTGCGGAGGGTAACCCGCAGGACATCGCGACGTGCCGGTCCGTGGTCGGCGGGTTCGTCGCAGCGGCGGCATGGTCGAGCGGTACGCGATCCGCGACCGGTTGATCGGGGCGCTCGCCTTGTACTGCAAAGAAACCCGGGACTGCTCGAGGTATAGCGCTGTGGCTCCTGCTTGAGTTACGGTCCTGCGCAGAACAACGTTGTTCGGCGGGATCGAGGACTGCCATGTCGGGAACCGTAATGATCACCGGTGCTTTCGGTCTTGTCGGGACTGAGACCGTCAGACGGTTTGCGGCCGACGGGTGGCGGGTGATCGCCACGGCGCATCACAAGACCTATGACACGTTGCCGCCGCGCGTGGAGACCCGGCGGGTTGACCTGATTGATTCCGCTCAGGTGAGCTCGCTGGTCGCGGAGTCGACGCCGGACGTGATCGTCCACCTTGCCGCGGTGATCCCGCCGCTGGTGTACCGCGACGCCGGATTCGCCCGCAGGCTGAACGTCGGTGCCACCGCTTCGTTGGTGCGCGCCGCACAGGATCAGCCGAACCCGCCGCGGTTTCTGCATGCGTCCAGCACTGCGATCTACGGCTCGCGCAATCCCCATCGCCATCCCGAGTTGATCACCGTCGACACGCCGCTTCGGCCCTGCGAGCTCTACGGAGGACACAAACTCGAAGCCGAAGAATGTGTGCGGTCCTCCGGGCTGGACTGGGTGGTCTTGCGGCTCGGCGGCGTGCTGAGCATCGATCCGAGGGCGATGCCTGTCACGCGCGACATCATGTACTTCAGCAGTGCGCTGCCCTCGGACGGCCGGGTGCATTCCGTCGATACCCGCGATGTGGCAGCGGCATTCGCGGCGGCCGCGGGTAACGACGTCGCCGGTGAGATCTTTCTGATCGGCGGCGACGAGTCGCACCTGTTACGGCAGGGCGAGATCGCCTCGGCGATGGCGGCCGCTCAGGGCATGCCTGGTCTGATGCCACAGGGCCGCCCCGGCGACCCCAATAATGACGACGGCTGGTATCCCAACGCGGACTGGATGGATGTGGCGCCGGCGCAGCAGGCGTTGCAATTCCAGCACCATTCGTGGCCGGAGATGCTGGCCGAGATGCGCGCGCAGACCGGGTGGAAGCGCTACCCGCGACGAGTCGTCGTCCCGTTGGCCCGCGGGTTCATCAAACGTCAAGGGGCGTATCGGAAATCGCCGGGGCAGTACGCCGATGCATGGGCCGCCCTCGGTGCACGGTTCGGCAGCACGGCGATGGACGTCGCAACAGCCTAGAAGACGATGGTCTGGTTGCCGTGCACGATGACGCGGTCCTGGCAGTGCCACAACACCGCCCGCGACAGCACGGCGCGCTCGACATCGGCGCCGACCCGCACCAGATCTTCGACGGTGTCGGTGTGGCTGACTCGCACCACGTCCTGTTCGATGATCGGACCCTCGTCGAGGACTTCGGTGACGTAATGCGCCGTGGCGCCGACGAGTTTGACACCGCGCTCCCGGGCCCGCTTGTAGGGCGCCGCACCGATGAAGGCGGGCAGGAACGAGTGGTGGATGTTGATCAGCGGGCAGCCGACGGCAGCCAGGAACTCCGGCGTCAGAATCTGCATATAGCGGGCAAGGACCACTAAATCGACGTTGCCGCTGAGTAATTGGAGCTGGCGCTGTTCGGCCTCGGCGCGCGTGTCACGGGTGGCGGGGATGTGAACAAATGGGACGCCGAAGGGACGTACCTGCTCTGCCAGGTCGGGGTGGTTGGCGATCACCATGGCGATGGACATCTGAAGCTCACCACGTCGGTTGCGCCACAACAGGTCCAGCAGGCAGTGGTCATCCTTGGATGCCATGATGGCCACCCGCTTGGGTCTGGCGGCTTCGGTGAACCGGTAGTCGATGCCGAACTTCTCGGCGACAGAATCGCCGAACTCGCGCCCCAGTCCGTCGATTGCCGCGGTCAGACCCGGCAGGTGAAAGATCGCCCGCTGCAGGAAAGTTCCGCCTTCGGGTGCCGTGGAATGCTGGTCCAGCGAGATGATGTTGGCACCGGCCTGAGTGAGGAAGGTGCTCACTGCGGCGATGATGCCCGGGCGGTCGTGGCAGCGCAGCAACAACCGTCCGATGTTGGCGGGCTCGTTCGGTGTTGACACCTGGGTCCCTTTCGCCGTGAATTTCCGCAGGCCCACGATACCGCCGCGGTCGGGCGTTGCGGCAGCTATGGGTCGTCTTCTTCGTCGGGCGTGAATAGCTTTTCAGGATGGTGGAATGTGTTGATGCGGGGTTGTCCGTGATCCAGGTGGGCGGGTGGGAGCCATTCGGTGTGGCCGTGGGCGTTTTTGCGGGTGGTCCAGCCTTTTTCGGCGAGGCGGTTATCGGGTCCGCACGCGAGGGTGAGGTCGTGGATGTCGGTGAGGTAGGTGTTGGTCCACCCGGAGACGTGATGCACTTGGCAGTGGTAACCGGGGGTGTCGCAGCCTGGGCGGGTGCAGCCGCCTTCTTTGGCCAGCAACATCATTCGCTGGGCGAGGTTGGCCAATCGCTTGGTGTGGTACAGGGCTAACGGCTTGGCCTGGTCGAAGACCGCCAGGTAGTGATGCGCGGTGGCGGCCCAGCGGATCAGGGTGGTCAGGGGGATGCGGGTGCCGCCGGCGGTGCGGGCCCGCCCGGCCCCGGCTTCAAGGTCTTTGAGGGTGGTGGTGACGATGATGCTGACGGGCAGGCCGTTGTGGGTGCCCAGTTCGCCGGAGGCGAACAGTTCCCGGATGGCGGTAATCATGGCGTCGTGCTGGCGTTGCGGTTGGCTGCGGGTGTCGCGACGCACCGCGTCATCATCCGGATCGAACACGGGCTTGTCGTCGTCGGGGTTGCCGGCGCCGGGGGCGGCGAGTTTGGCCCACAGCGCTTCGATCAGCGCGCGGAGTTCGGGGGTGATCAGGCCGCTGATGCGTGACATGCCGTCGTACTGCTGGGGGCCCAGGACCAGGCCGCGTTTGCGGGCGCGTTCCTGCTCGGTGTAGTCGCCGTCGGGGTGCAGCAGTGCCATCAATTCGCGGGCGTAGGCGGAGACCTGGTCGGGCCGGAAGTCGCAGGCTTTGCCGGCGAGGTCTTGTTCGGCCTCGCGGGTGCCGGCGTCGACGGTGGTGGGTAGGTGTGACATGAAGCTGCGGATCACCTTGACCGCGGCGTCGCCGATCAGACCGGCGCACTGGGCCGCCGCGGTGGCGGTCAGCAGTGGTGGCAGGGTTTCTCCGGTCAGGGCGCGGCGCTGGCCGAGGTCGTCGGCTTCGGCGATCCAGCGGTTGGCTTCGGCTTTGGTGATCCGTAGCCGCTCGGCCAGTGCGGCGGGCAGTTTTCCGCCGAGCTCGTCCTCACTGGCCTGGGTTTTGAGTTGGTTGATCAGGGTGTGGCGCACCGATCGGGATTGGCGCTCGCGGCGTTCCAGGCGCTCGAGGGCCCGCAGCAGCTCGGGGGTGGTGAGTGCGTCAAAGCTCAACGCGCACAGCCGGTCCTGCACCTCGTCGGACGCGTCGAAGACCTCCACGATCTCCTCACGCGTGCTCGATGACATACCCGGATTCTACGAAGGACCACCGACAAGTACGCTCCACCGCCAATCGCGAAACAGGTTGATAGCGCAGGCTTTTTCACGTGCCAGGGCCTGATGCCGCCGATCAGCCACCAGGGTCGAGAACTGTCCCATGGTCAGCACCCAATCAAGGCAACAGCCAAAAATCAGTGGCAGCCCGCCCCGTGCCCCCCGTGCTCGTGCTCGGCGTCCGGCGACCCGCCCATCATGCGCAGCATCGGCATCCCGCCCGAGGTGAAGAACCGCGCCACCATCACCCCGGCGATCACCAGGAAAAGGATGTTCAGCCAGGTGGTGTAGTTCCACGTGATACCGGCCGACATGACCATGGCGTTGCGCTCGCGGGGAATGAGACCCGCTGTGCCGAAGATCAATTCGACCAGATAACCGGCTGCCACCATCGCGGCGTAGAAGGTCGCCAGCAGCGTCAGCATCATCCTGGTGCCGTAGTACTTACGGTAGATATTGAGGATCGGCAGGATCAGCAGGTCGGCGAAGATGAACGCGATGACCCCGCCGAAGCTGATGCCGCCGTTCCACAACACCGCGGCGAGCGGCACGTTGCCGATCGAGCAGACGAACGACACGATCGCCACGAACGGCCCGACGATCGGTCCCCACACCACCGACCAGGTCGCGTGGTTGGTCAAAAAGAATTCCTGCCAGAAGCTTTCGGGCACCCAGGCCGCGATCGCACCCGCGATGAACAAACCGATCACCAGGTCGCGCAGGATCGCCAGCCACTCCATCACGAAAACGTGCGACACCGAGGTAAGCCCCGGACCGGAGAACAGCCGCCGCCAGAACGATCCGTCACCCTGAATCGACATGTCCATCGCCGCATGGCCTTCCATCGAGCCGGCCACTCCCTTTTCCGCCTGCTCGCGCGCGGCGTCGATCAGCCGCTGACGCACGAACAGCCGGAACAGCAATGCCAGCATGATGATCATCAGCGGCCCGCCGACGAACTCAGCGGCGGTGAACTGCCAGCCCATCAGCAGCGCCAGGATGATGCCCAGCTCCACCACGAGATTGGTCGAGCCGATCTCGAACGCCATCGCGGCGGTGAAATTGGCGCCCTTGCGGAACAGCGACCTGGCCAGGGCGACGGCGGCGTACGAGCACGACGACGACGCGGCGCCGAGTCCCGCCGCGACCGCCAGGGTCCGTGGCCGGTCATCACCGAGCAGCCCCACGATCGTGGAGCGGCGTACCACCGCCTGCACGACCGCAGACAAGGCGAAACCCAGGATCAGCGCCCACAGGATCTCCCACGTCATCGAACCCGTCAGGGCCAGGGCATGACCCAGGGCGCCCAGCACTTTGTCTGCCATCGAGGATCTCCGCTCGTACGTGTCAGTGTCCGAAATATATACCCCATGGGGGTATATGTCAATCGCCGTGGGTCAGGAGAATGCCGGCTTTCGGCGTTCAATTCGGTTCAGGCCATTAAGCTTGGCGGTTCGTGCTGCCGGGAGCCAGACTCCGCACACCAGCTCAGCTGAGACGAGGAAACGATGAATTCACGCCTGAAGGTGCCCAAGGCATCGGCTCTACTGCTGGCACTCGTCGCCGCACTGGCGCTCTGGTTGTCCGGATGCGCCTCTGCCCCAAAGGAATCCGAAGGCCCGCCCGCCACCGGCACCACCACCGATTCACCGTTGATGGCCGACATCCGGCAATCGGTGGACGCGACCAAGGCGCTGACCAGCGCGCACCTGTCCGTCCGCACCAACGGCCAGGTGGACAGCATGCTCGGCATCACCAATGCTGACGTCGACGTCCGTGCCAACCCGCTTACCGCAAAAGGATCGTGCACCTACAACGGCCAGGCTGACGTTCCGTTCCGGATCAAGGACGACTCCATCTCGGTGAAACTCTTCGACGACTGGACCAACCTCGGCTCGGTGTCCGACCTGTCCGCGACCCGCTTGCTCGACCCGGCCAACGGGGTGGCGAAAATGCTTTCCGGCGTCAACAACCTGCAGGCCCAGGGCAGCGAAGTGATCGACGGCGTCAACACCAACAAGATCACCGGCACGCTGCCGGCCGACACGGTCAAGATCATCGATCCGGGCGCCAGGCAGTCCAGGCCGGCGACGGTGTGGATCGCCCAGGACGGGTCGCACCGGTTGGTGCGCGCCAGCGTCGACCTCGGGTCAGGCTCGGTCCAGGTCACGCTGTCGAAGTGGAACGAGCCGGTCACCGTCGATTAGCGGCGCCATCGCCGCCAGCAGCACCACTCCCACCGCAACGGCGGTGCCGGTCTGAGCCAGGGCGACCGACGTACCGAGGAACATCAGACCGGCGCCCAACACCCCTCCCGCCGCGGCGAGCGGTGCCAAGGCCCGTCTGGAGTCGGCCCCCGCCAGCGCTGCGATCAGGTGGGGCGCGCCGCAGGCCGCAATCATGGCGAAGGATGCCGGCACCGCCGCGGCGTCCACGGAGCCGTGCAACAGGAATTGCCACACCGCGACGGTGACGCCCAAGCCGGCCAGACACGAGCCCATCAGCGCGAGCCCGACCGACAGCCCGCCGGCCACGCCGCGCCACATCCCGGCCAGGGCCGCCACCGTGATGACCGTGAGCACGAGCAGAATCGCGTCGTGCTCCAGCGCGGCGCGGACGGCCGCGGCCAACGCCGCGCCGCCGCTCACCGTGACCTCGCTGTCGACCAGGCTGCCGTACTTGGTCGCGTTCCCGACGGCGGTGTCGATCCGCTCCACGCGGGAGGCCGCGGCCAGGTCCACGCCGGTCTGGTCGGAGTACACCAGGAGCCGGGCGGCGGTGCCGTCGGCGGAGAACATGGTCTGACGCACGTGCTGGTAGGACGGATCGGCGAGTGCCTTCCGCGGCAGATAGAAGCCGCCCTCGCCGGTGTCGGCGAAGTCGATGCTGAGGTTCTTCAAAAACGCGGACAGCTGCACGACCTGCGGAATCGTGCTCTCGATGGTGGTCTGCAAGGTCGGGACGAACGAGCGCAGCTGATTGAGTGCCGACCGCATCTCGGCCACCGCGCGCGGGGTACCGGAAAGGGCGTTGGTGGCGCGTGCCGACCCGGCGGCGAGCCGGGTGGCGCCATCGGAGAGGACGGTGACGTCGGCGATCACCCGGTCGAACGGGTCGATTGCCTTGCGTGCGGCCGAGCACAACACGTCGGCGGCGCAATCCTGAACCCCACCCATCCAGCCGCGGACCGGGTCGAGATAACCGGAGACCTCGGCGGCGGTGTCCTTGATGTTCCGGGTGCCCGACACCACGGAGTTGATCGCCTGCTGCAGCTGGGCGAGCCCGCCGACGCCTGCGCTCACGCTTGCCTCGAGCTCGTTGACCGAGCCCGAGACCTGGTCCAGCACCGAACCCAGCGTCTTGACCGCGGTGACCTGCGGCACGAATGTGGCGGCCTGCCGATCCAGTTGATCGCTGAGCCGGCCCGCGGCCGAACTGAGCGAGGCATCTGTCCAGGGGACGCCGGCCGGCCAAGCGGCCGACTGCACCTTGCGGACGCCGGGAATTTCCATCAGCCGGCGACTCACCGCGTCGATGGCGATGAGGCCGGCCGGGTCACGCAGGTCGTGGGCGGATTTGACCATGACGACATCGGGTAGCCGGTTGCTCGCCATGAACTGCTTGACCGAATGGGCCGGGACATCGCCTACGCCCCAGTGCATTCCGAGGATGGGCAGTGCGCAGACCGCGGACACCAGCGCGACGGCGACGACAGGGCTGCGTACCACGCGGCGCACCGGTTGCGGCAGACCCCACGAACGGCCCGGCCGCGCCGTCGCTTTCGCCGGCAACGCAGGCAGCAGAGTCAGCGAAGCGCCAAGTGCGACAACGACACCCAGCGCGGCCAGCCCCACGGCATGTATCGCCGGCGTCCGTGCCAGCAGCAGGGGGCCGGTGAGTGCCACGACACCTGCCCCGGGCGCGGCCAGCATGGGCAGTGTCGCGCGGTAGCCGCGTCGCTCCCGGGTGGTGAGCAGCAGCGCGGATGCGGCGACCACCCCGATCATCAGCACTGCCGCCACAGTCCAGGCGAAAAGGCCGTACCACGCCGCCAAGGGCCAGGCGACGGCCAGCGACAGCCCGGCGGCCAACGCCGCGACCGCGAGGGACGACAGACCCAGCCGCAGCAGGAACAGCGCGGCGACCAGCAAGGCCGCGGCGACGATCGCGGCCGCCTGCCAGGGCGCCAACCGCAGCTCCGTGCCTCGCGCGGCGGCCGGGACGGTGATGCGGGCGCGCAGTCCCGCGTTCGGCGGGAGCTTGCGGACCACCGATCGCGCCGCATCGAGCGATTCGGCGGCCTTGGCGGTCCCGGCCTCACCGCGCAGCCAGATCACCGCAGCACCGGACCGTCCGTCGGGGCTGGTGCCCAGCGGCGCCATCAACGGGTCGGACCACCAGTCCAGCACCGATCCCACATGCGCGGTGTCGGCCCGCAGGGCACGCACCGCGTCGTCGTAGTACTGCCGGTCGGCATCGCCCAGCGGATCGCGGCCGTCCAGTACCAGGTAGGCGATCGCGTCGGAGCCGGTGCCCGGAAACGCCTGCGCGAGGCGGCTGTTCGCGGCATCGGCGCGCGCAGGTAGCGCGCTGGGGCGCGCTGGTGGCGGTGCCAGTGCGACGAGCGCGTTGGCGACCACTGCCACCGCGATCCAGGCCGCGACGACGAGAAGTTTGGCAAGCCGGGACACGATGTTCTTAAACGTCCAACCGGGCGAACTGATCGTGCCGGTACTGCTCCACACACGCCCGGCGTCGGACCTTGCCACTGGTGGTGATCGGGATCGAGCCGGGCGGCACCAGAACAAGATCCGCGACGGACAGGCCGTGCGATGTGGACAAGGCCGAGGTGACTTCGCGCTTGATCTCAACCCAGCGGCCCGCGTCGTCGTCCGGCTGCTTGCGCAGTTCGATGATGGCGACCAGCTTTTCGGTGCTGCGATCGCTCGGGACCGCGATCGCCGCGCAGCGGCCGCGGGTGATTTCCTGGATCGTCGCCTCGATATCGTCCGGAGAGTGGTTGCGCCCGTAGACGATCAAGAGGTCCTTGATCCGGCCGATGATGAACAGCTGACCGTCGGTGATGAAACCGGAGTCTCCGCTGCGCAGCCAGGGACCCTCGGGCGTGCCCTCCGGCGGGTCGGCAAGGGTGGCGCCGAACGTGCCTTCGCTGTCCTCGGAACGCTGCCAGTAACCGGCCGCGACGTTGGCGCCGTGCACCCAGATCTCGCCGACGCTTCCATCCGCGCACGGCGTGCCCGAGTCGGGATCGACGATGCGCACCGTGGGTGAGCGCGGCACCAGGTAGCTGACCAACGCGGTGCCGGTGCCCGGTGCGCACGGAACAGCGTGGCCCTCGGCCAGTTTTTCGGTGTCGAAGTCGACGAGTTTCGGTGGTTGGTCCGGACTGCTGGTGGCCACGAACACCGTCGCCTCGGCGAGGCCGTAGGACGGCCGGATCGAGCTGTCCCGGAGGTTGAAGCGGGCGAGGCGCTCGGTGAAGCGCCTGACACTCGCCGGCTGCACGCGCTCGCTGCCGCTGAGGACGGTGTGCACGTGGGCCAGATCGCGGCCGGCCATGTCCTCGTCGGAGATTTTCTTGGCTGCCAGCTCGAAAGCGAAGTTCGGTGCCGCGGTGAACGGCGAGGTGCTGTCGGCGAGCATGTGCATCCACCGGGCGGGGCGCTGCAGAAACGAGACGGGGGTGGTGAGCACGGCCGGAACCCCCAGCAGGATCGGCGCACACACGCCCAGCACCAGACCCATGTCGTGGTAGAAGGGCAGCCACGAAACCAGTGTCAGATCCGGCGGTGGGACGCCATCGGTTTCCGCGAAGTAGGCGGCCATCAGTTGCTCGACGTTGGACCGAAGATTCTGGTGGGACATGATGACGCCAGCGGGGGTGCGGGTGGACCCGGACGTGTACTGCAGGTACGCGGTTGGCGGGTGGTCGTCGGTGGCGGCGCCGGTTCGGACCCGGGCATCCAGGTCCAGCGAGTCGACCTCGATCACCTTCACCGCAGACCCGCCGGGGTGAGTTGAAATTTGTTGTATCACATCGTCTTTGACGGCCGAGGTGGTCAGTACCGCAACCGGCGCGGCGTCGGCGAGCACCGACATGACGCGTTCATCACTGGCCCCGCCCTGGGGAACCGACAGCGGGACCGCAATGATGCCGGCCTGCAGGGCGCCCAGGAAGGCGACGATGTAGTCGAGCCCTTGCGGAGCCAGGATCAGCGCGCGGTCACCCGGTGAGCCGTGGCCGCTGAGTTCGGCTGCGGCATTCATCATGCGGCGGTACAGCTGCGCCCACGTCAGCGTTTGTGGAACGCCGTCCCAATTCTGCTCGTAGTCGATGAACGTGAACGCCGCCTCATTGGGCTGGAGACGGGCGCACGCGCGCAGCGCAGCGGGCAGGGAACGCACACTCATGCGCAAGACGTTACCGGCGTTGCTGGGTGCGCAGAGACGGAATCGTAATGACCGGGCCGCCGCCGGAGGGCGCCGGGACCGCCCGGCACCGGGCCATCGGCGCTGGTAGAGCGCCCTGAGATTGGCTACCACCTGGGAATTGGCTGAGTTTGGGCACTCGGGGCGGCCACGGCGTCTAAGCTCGGCCCCGAGACGGTGTCGAGGTCCCGTCAGCCCGGGGGTTTGCCAGCCCGGAGCTGCACTATTCCGTTGCCCGTACCCCTATCCGGTGCCGCGTCGGGCCCGCGCCGGTTGAGCTGAGACGAGGTTGGTAAAGGGATGGACGCACGTGTCACCCCCATTGCGGTGATCGGTATGGGATGCCGGTTGCCGGGCGGTATCGATTCCCCCGAGAAGCTCTGGGAGGCGCTGTCACGCGGGGACGACCTGGTCACCGAGATCCCTGCAGACCGCTGGGACGCCGACGCTTACTACGACCCGGAGCCCGGGGTTCCCGGCCGCACGGTCTCGCGGTGGGGCGGGTTCATCGACGACGTGGCGGGCTTCGACGCCGAGTTCTTCGGGATCAGCGAGCGGGAAGCGACGTCGATCGATCCCCAGCACCGGTTGTTGCTGGAAACGGCGTGGGAGACGATCGAGCACGCCGGTCTGGACCCGGCCGCGCTGGCCGGCACCGCGACGGCGGTGTTCACCGGGCTGACGCACGAGGACTACCTGCTGCTGACCAAGGGCTCCGGCGGTCTGGCCAGCCCGTATGCCGTGACGGGCCTGAACAACAGCGTGGCCTCCGGACGGATCTCCCACGCGCTGGGGCTGCACGGGCCCGCGATGACGTTCGACACCGCGTGCTCATCGGGTCTGATGGCCGTGCACCTGGCCTGCCGCAGCCTGCATGACGGCGAGAGCGACCTGGCACTGGCCGGTGGTTGCGCGTTGCTACTGGAGCCGGATGGCAGCGTGGCGACCTCCGCGCAGGGCATGCTCTCGGCCACCGGACGCTGTCACAGCTTCGATGCGGACGCCGACGGTTTCGTGCGGTCCGAAGGGTGCGCGATGGTGCTGCTCAAGCGCCTGCCCGATGCGGTGCGCGACGGTGACCGGATCCTCGCCGTGGTACGCGGGACGGCCACCAACCAGGACGGGCGGTCCGAGACGCTGACCATGCCGTCCGAGGACGCGCAGGTGGCGGTGTACCGCAAAGCCCTGGACGCGGCGGGCGTCGCCGCCGAATCGATCGGCGCGGTGGAGGCGCACGGCACCGGCACGCCGGTGGGTGACCCGATCGAGTACCGCGGGCTCACGCGCGTTTACGGCGCCGACGGCAGCCGCTGCGCGCTGGGGTCGGCCAAGAGCAACATGGGGCACAGCGAGTCGGCCGCCGGGGCGGTCGGACTGATCAAGGCCATCCTGTCGCTGCGGCACGGGGTGGTGCCGCCGCTGCTGCACTTCAACAAGCTGCCCGACGACCTCGCCGTGATCGACACGGGAATCTTTGTGCCGCAGTCGATCACGCCGTGGCCGCAGGGCGACGGGCCCCGGCGCGTCGCGGTGTCCTCGTTCGGGATGTCGGGCACCAACGTGCACGCCATCATCGAGCAGGCGCCCGAACCGGAGAACGTCACCGAGGCCGCGGCACCGGGGCCACTGGTGTACGCGGTGTCGTCGTCGTCGGCCGACGGTCTGCGCGAAAGCGCGCGACGACTTGCCGATTGGGTTGAGACGCATTCGGATTCGGTGAGTCCCGCCGATCTCGGCTACACGCTGGCCCGCCGCCGGGCGCACCGGCCGGTGCGCACCCTGGTGGTGGCCGACGGACTGGCTGATCTCGCCCAGCGGTTGCGCGAGGTTGCCGAGGGAGACGCCGTGTATCCGGCCGCGGTGGCGCACGACGACCGGGGGCCGGTGTGGGTGTTCTCCGGTCAGGGTTCGCAGTGGGCCGCGATGGGCGCCGATCTGCTGGCCGGCGAACCAGTGTTCGCCGCGACCGTCGCCGAGCTCGAGCCGCTGATCCAGGCCGAATCGGGTTTCTCGGTGACCGAGGCGATGACGGCGCCGCAGACGGTGACCGGCATCGACAAGGTGCAACCGACGATCTTCGCGATCCAGGTGGCCTTGGCCGCCACGATGCGGCAGGCCTACGGGGTGCGGCCGGGCGCGGTCGTCGGGCACTCGATGGGCGAGACGGCGGCGGCCGTCGTCGCGGGTGCGCTGTCGCTGCACGACGGGGCGCGCGTCATCTGCCGTCGTTCGAAGCTGATGGCCGGCATCGCCGGCTCGGGCGCCATGGCGTCGGTGGAATTGCCTGCCAAGCAAGTCAATTCCGAACTCATGGCCCGCGGAATCGACGACGTCGCCGTGGCGGTGGTGGCCTCGCCGCAGTCCACGGTGATCGGGGGAGCCACCGAGCAGGTGCGCGATCTCGTCGCGCGGTGGGAACAACGCGAGGTGATGGCGCGCGAGGTCGCCGTCGACGTGGCATCCCACTCGCCGCAGGTGGACCCGATCCTCGACGAATTGGCCACGGCGCTGGCCGATCTCGAGCCGATGGAGCCCACGGTTCCGTACTACTCGACCACCCAGTTCGACCCTCGCGAGCGGCCGGTGTGCGACGCCGACTACTGGGTGGACAACCTGCGCAACACCGTGCAGTTCGCCGCCGCGATCCAGGCTGCGCTGGACGACGGGTTCCGGGTTTTCGCCGAGCTGTCTCCGCACCCGCTGTTGACGCACGCCGTCGACCAGAACGCGCGGAGCCTGGACATGACGGTGGCCGCCCTGGCCGCCATCCGGCGCGAGCAGCCGCTGCCGCTTGGGCTGCGCGACTTCCTGACGGACCTGCACAGCTCCGGCGCGGCAATCGATTTCGCCGTGCTCTACCCCGGCGGGCAGCTGGTGGACGCCCCGTTGGCGGCGTGGAGTCACCGGCATTTGTTCATCGACGCCGACGGCAGCGACAGCAAGACGCAAGGCGCGTGCACGATCACCGTGCACCCTCTGCTGGGGTCCCATGTCCGGCTGGTCGAGGAGCCGGAACGGCACGTGTGGCAGACCGACGTCGGCACGGCGACCCTGGCCTGGCTGGACGACCACCAGGTGCGCAACGTGGCCGCGTTGCCCGGAGCCGCGTACTGCGAGATGGCCCTTGCCGCCGCGGCGGAGGTCTTCGGCGACGGAGCCGAGGCGCGCGACATCGGCTTCGAGCAGATGCTCCTGCTCGACGACGAGACCCCGATCGACGCGGTCGCCACGGTGCAGGCGCCCGGCGTCGTCGACTTCGTGGTGGAATCCGCGCAGGACGGTGAGACCACCCGCCACGCCACCGCGTCGCTGTGCGCCGCCGAGGACGACTCGGTGCCGCCTGCCTACGACGTCGCCGCCCTGCTGGCCGCGCACCCGCAGAGTGTGAAGGGGTCCGAACTACGCGAGTCGTTCGTCGAGCGCGGTGTCTTCCACGGCGCCGCCTTCAGCGGCCTGTCCACCGCGCACACCGGGGAATCGGGCGGCAACACCGTGCTGGCCGAGGTCTCGCTGCCGGCATCGATTCGTTTCCAGCACGCCGCCTATCACGTGCATCCGGCGTTGCTGGACGCCTGCTTCCAGTCGGTGGCCGCCGGCGTGGCCGGCGCCGGCGGCGACGGCCTGCTGTTGCCACTGGGTGTGCAGCGGTTGCGCGCCTACGGGCCGCTGCGCGATGCCCGCTACTGCTACACCCGGGTGACCCGGGTCGACCCGACCGGTGGTGAGGCCGACCTCGATGTGCTCAACGAGCGCGGCGCGGTGCTGCTGGCGGTGCGCGGGCTGCGGATGGGCACCGGGACCACCGCGAGCGGCGAACGGGACCGGGTACTCAACGAGCGGCTGCTGACCTGTGAGTGGCAGCAACGGACGCTGCCCGACGTCGACGACGACGAAGCGGGATCGTGGCTGCTGATCGGCACCGCCGAGGCCGGCGACATGCTGATGAGTTCGCTGAACGACGCGCTGAAAACCCAAGGCGCGGAATGCTTCAACCTGCAGCTGCCCATCGGTGCCGAGATGGAGCCGTTGCGGGCGCAGCTGCGGGCCCGCTCGTTGCGTGGAGTGGTGGTCCTGTGTGGACCCCGCGGCAGCGCGCCCGATGACGGGGGGTTGACCCAGGGCCGGGAACAGGTGCGCCAGCTGGTGCACCTCGCGCGGGAACTGCCGGAGTTGGAGGGCGAACTGCCCCGGCTCTTCGTGGTGACCAGGCAGGCCCAGTGGGTGTGCTCGGGCGACGATGTCAATCTCGAGCAGGCCGGCCTGCGTGGTCTGTTGCGGGTGATCGGCAGTGAACACCCGTTGCTGCGCACCACGCAGATCGACGTCGACGAGCACACCCAGGGTGAGCAGGTGGCCGCGCAGCTGCTGAGCGGCTCGCCCGAGGACGAGACGGCCTGGCGCGGCGCCGAGTGGTACACCGCCAGGCTGTGCCCGACGCCGCTGGTGCACAACGACCGCCGAACCACCGTGATCGACCACGAGTCCGACGGCATGCGCCTGCAGGTGCGCACCCCGGGTGACCTGCAGTCGATGGAACTCGTTGCCTGCGACCGTGTTCCGCCCGGCCCGGGGCAGATCGAGGTGGCGGTCGCGATGTCCACCATCAACTTCGCCGACGTCCTGATCGCGTTCGGCAAGTTCCCCGTCGTCGACGACCGCGAGCCGCAGCCGGGTATGGACTTCGTGGGCGTGGTGACCGCGGTAGGGGAGGGGGTGGCCGGTCACCGGGTCGGTGACCGCGTCGCCGGTTTCTCCGAGGGCGGCTGCTGGCGCACGTATCTGACCTGCAACGCGAACCTGGCGATCACGTTGCCCGCGGGGTTGAGTGACGAGCAGGCGATCGCCTCGGCCACCGCGAATGCCACCGCCTGGTACGGCTTGCACGACCTGGCCGGCATCAAGGCGGGCGACAAGGTGCTGATCCACTCCGCTACCGGCGGCGTGGGGCAGGCGGCATTGGCGATCGCGCGCCACGCCGGGGCGGAGATCTTCGCCACCGCCGGCAACGATGCCAAGCGACAGATGTTGCGCGACATGGGCGTTGAGCATGTCTACGATTCGCGCAGCGTCGAATTCGCCGAGCAGATCCGCCGCGACACCGACGGCTACGGTGTGGACATCGTGCTCAACTCGTTGACCGGTGCGGCGCAGCGGGCGGGTCTGGAGCTGCTGGCCTTCGGTGGACGGTTCGTCGAGATCGGCAAGGCCGACGTGTACGGCAACACCCGGCTGGGGCTGTATCCGTTCCGGCGTGGCCTGACCTTCTACTACCTGGACCTGGCGCTGATGTCGGTGCTGCAGCCCGAGCGGGTCCGGGAACTGCTCGAGACGGTGTTCACGCTGACCGCCGACGGTGTGCTGGCGGCGCCGCAGACCACGCACTATCCGCTAGCCGACGCGGCGAACGCGGTGCGCGCGATGAGCAACGCCGAACACACCGGAAAGCTGCTGCTGGACATGCCACGCAGTGGGCGGGCCAGTGTGGTGGTGCCGCCGGATCAGGTTCCGGTGTTCCGCCGCGACGGCGCCTACATCATCACCGGCGGGGTGGGCGGGCTGGGCCTGTTCTTCGCGTCGAAGTTGGCGGGAGCCGGTTGCGGCCGACTGGTGTTGACCGCCCGTTCGCAGCCAAATCCCAAGGCACGCCAGATGATCGAGCGGTTGCGGCGGGCCGGGACCGACGTGGTGGTCGAGTTGGGCAACATCTCCGAACCGGAGACCGCCGTGCGGTTGGTGGAGGCGGCGACCGCCACCGGACTTCCGTTGCGTGGCGTGGTGCACTCGGCAGCGGTGGTAGAGGACGCCACGCTGACCAACATCTCCGACGAGATCATCGACCGCGACTGGTCCCCCAAGGTTTTCGGGACGTGGAGCCTGCACAAGGCGACCCTCGGGCAGCCGCTGGACTGGTTCTGCCTGTTCTCCTCGGGTGCCTCATTGCTGGGATCGCCCGGGCAGGGCGCCTACGCCGCGGCCAACAGCTGGCTGGACGCGTTCTCGTACTGGCGCCACGCCCATGGGCTTCCGGTGACCACCATCGCCTGGGGTGCGTGGGCCGAGGTCGGCCGGGCCACCTTCCTGGCCGAAGGCGGCAAGCAACTGATGATCACCCCGGACGAGGGGATGTACGCGTTCGAGACGCTGCTGCGCTACGACCGCGCCTACAGCGGGTACATCCCGATCATCGGGGCGCCCTGGCTGGACGATGTGGTGCGACGCAGCCCGTTCGGCGAGATGTTCAAGTCCAGCGGGCAGAGCACGCGGGGGCCGAGCAAGTTCCGCGCCGAGCTGACGGCGGCGCCGCAGGAGGAGTGGCCGGGACGGCTACGCCGCCTGATCACTGAGCAGGTCGGCGTGATCCTGCGCCGCACCGTGGATGCCGACCGGCCCTTCGTCGAGTACGGCATGGATTCGCTGGGCATGCTGGAGATGCGCACTCATATCGAGACCGAAACCGGGATCCGGTTGAGCCCCAAGGTGATCGCCACTCACAACACGGCGCGGGCGCTGGCCGAACATCTGGCGCAGACGCTGGCCGAGGAGCCTGCCGCCTAGCTGGGTGCGTCAAGCCGCGAGCAGCGCGGTGAGCGGCGCGAGCAGCGCGGTGAGCGGCGCGAGCAGCACGGTGAGCGGCGCGAGCAGCACGGTGAGCGGCGCGAGCAGACGTAAAATCGCCCAATTTCGTTCCGAAATAAGCGATTTTACGTCTGCTCGCCACCCCCAGGGGCGCTCGCCACCCCCAGGGGCCGCGCCACCCCTACGTCACTCGACCGCCCAGCCGTAGTCCGACGGCGCGGTGCACAACAACTCCCGGATCGCTTCGAGTGAGTCTTTGCGCTGCGGCGAGTGGCCGTGGTTCTCGATCACCAGGTGGTCGCCGGACATGCCGCACCCGTAGAAGTCCAGCGGCACCGTGATCGAGCAATAGAACTGTCCGCGAAAGCCTTCCAGCTCGATGCCCGCCGGCATCCGTACGCTCGGCAGCGCGCTCACGTCGGTGCAGAAGACCAGCGGCGGCAACCCCGCGGGCGTCCCCTCGAACGCTACGCCGAAGTTGAGCCCGGACTGCTGGATGATGCCGTCGGCGATGTCGGACCGGAAGGTGACGCCGATATCGGTGGCCAGATCCACGATGTCGGTGTCCGGTCCGACCTCGGCCAGGTAGGTGGCCACGCCCACCAGATTGGTGGCCTCGGTCGGGGCGACCGGCGGGCTGAGGAAATAGCGCAGGTCGACGGGGTACACGTAGGGGATGGGAACGTGCGGCGTCTCCCGCAGCCGCCACTCGGTCATCAGGATCGCCGCCGCCACGACGGTGTTGACGCTGACCCGGTTCTCGTGCGCGAACTCCACCAGGTCGGCCGTCTCCTGCTCGGAAAGCCGCACCCGGGTGACCGGAACCGGTTGCGGCAGGCCAGGAGTCGCGACGAGGGTCGGCTTCACCGCGGGCGGCAGGTCGTAGGCGAACATCACCGGCAGGAAGCGTTCGACGCCGGTCATGCCGAGCTTCTTGACGCCGCGTTGTTCCAGCACCACTTCCAGCGGTTGCGGCGCGGGCTGCGGGTTGACCGGTCCCGGGTCGCCGGTGGTCACCACATCGGTGTAGCGGGAGAACAGCTCGTCGAAAAGGCCGGCGCCGTGGTGGCCGTCGGCGATGCTGTGGTGCAGAAAGATGGTCAACTCAGAGCTGTTCTCGTGCAGCGTCAACCGCAGATTGAGTAGCGTCTGGGTCTGATCCAACGTGATCTCGCACGCGTTATCGGCGCCCTCCTGCACCACGATTCCCGCGTGCAGCATGTCGTCGGACACCAGATTCCAGTCGCCGTCCGGGCTGTGCTCGAGATGGCTGGCCAGGATCGGGTGGGCATCCACCAGGGCGTCGAACGCCTCGGACAGGGCATCGGCATCGACCCGGCCGCGCAGCTGGACCGTGACGGCGGTGAAGACCTCGTACTGCGCGAAGACTTCCTCGCTGCGGGACAACTTGCGGATCACCGATCCGGGAAACACGTGAGAATCCGGCCTTTCGTGTCAGTGCGTGCTGGCTCGTCGGTAGCCGATGGCCATGGGGACGGCGCAGGCTGCGGCGATCCCGGCGCTCCACAGCAGCGTCGCGATCATCGGCGCCAGCACCGGGCCGCCGGCCGACAGCCCGCGCATGGCCGTGATCGCGTAGCTCACCGGCTGGTGCGCGACGACCGGCTGAATCCAGTGCGGGTACTGGTTCAGCGGCAGCAGGCCGGTGGAGAAGAAGATCAACAGCAGCTGCCACAGCTCGACCGCCTCGACCACCAGGGTTTTGGAGGTGAACAGGGCAATGGCGGTGGTGAGTGCGGCGAACGCCATACCGAGAATGACCGGGACGCCAAGCCACATCAGGGTGGCCAGCGCGCCCCCGCGAAACCGGAAACCCAGCGCCACGCCCGCGCCCAGCATCACACCGGTGGTGACCAGGATCCGGATCGCCTCGGCGATGATCCGCGCCAGCGGGCCCGACGCGCGGTGCACCGGCATCACCCACAGCCGGGTCAGCAGGCCGCTCTGTTGCTCGCGCATCAGGTCGATCGCGACGAACGCCGAACCACTTACCGCCCCGCCCAGCGCCAGCAGCGGCACGATGCTGTACAGCGCGCTGTCGTGGGTCATGGCGTAGATCAGGTTGCCGAGCACGATGTAGAGCACCAGCATGAAGGCGACCGGCAGCACCAGCGCCTCCATCACGGTGACCAGGTCGCGTCCCCAGCGGGTGAGGATGCGCTGGGTCTGCACCAGCGTCTGCGTCAGCATCAGCCGTACCGAGCTTTCCGGTGCCCGCACCACAGTGCCCGCGGTCATGGGCGCCGGGACAGGACGAGAACGGACACGGGCACCAGGAACAGCGCGAAGCCGGCCAGCCACAGCAGCGGCGGCGTCATCACCGACCAGGTCACCGGCACAGGCGATTTGACGGTATCGCCGGCCAGCGCGCGCAGCCCGATCACCAGCTGCGAGATCGGCTGATTGCGCACGATCGGCTGGATCCAGTGCGGGAACATCTTGAGCGGTTGCAGCCCCACCGACAGCAGCCCGAAAATCAGGATCGGCATGGTCAGCAGCGGCAGCATCGCGTCGGGATTGCGGGTGGCGGTGCCGATCAGGTCGGCGCCGAACGACAAGACCACCCCGATCGCGATTGCCAGCACGCAGAAGCCCGCGATGTAGAGCGCCCCGCGATGAAATCGGAACCCGATCACGTGGGCGGCGATCAGGGATACGGTCAGGCCGACACAGCAGCGGTACACGCTGGCCGACACCCGGGCCAGCACTGGCGTCAGCGGCGCTATCGGCATGGACCGGAACCGCCGGTTCACCCCGTGCAGGGCATCGGTGGCGGCCCGGAACGCCGAGGAGATGGCCGCAAAAGCGATGGCCTGCAACGTGATCAGCGGTGTGATGTACTGCCCCAGATTGCTGGCGATGCCGCTGCCGGCGCCACCCACGTAGTGATTCCACGGGATGGAGAACGGGACGTAGAACCCCACCGCGAAGGACAGTGAGGCGCCGATCGCGGTGATCAGTTCACCATTGCGCAGGGTCGGGGCGATGAAGCGGATAGTCAGCACCCACCACTGCTGCAGCATCGACGGCTGCCGAGCCCCGGCCGCCGCCGAACCGGTGACCACGCTCACCGCACCGCCTCCGGGGTGAGATGACTCAGCGCCCGGGATTCGCTGGGATCGGCTGTCATGGAGAGGAACACGTCGTCCAGTGACGGCCGGCGCAGCGCGATGTCGGCCGGTTCGAGGTGGGCGGCGTTGAGCAGACGCACGGCCTCGATCAGCGTGCCGGTGCCCTCGGCGGCCGGCATGATGATCCGGTCGGACTCGGCGGCCAGCATGGCCCGCTGGCTTTCGGGCACAAGCGGCCCGAGCGCGGCGACCATCGCCGGCAACTCCTTGACGTCGCGCGGCACGATCTCGCAGAAGGTGCCGCCGGCGCGGTGCTTGAGCTCGTTCGCGGTGCCTTCGGCGATGATGGT
The DNA here is from genome assembly GCF_030755175.1 of Mycobacterium sp. TY814. Classification (NCBI taxonomy): domain Bacteria; kingdom Bacillati; phylum Actinomycetota; class Actinomycetes; order Mycobacteriales; family Mycobacteriaceae; genus Mycobacterium; species Mycobacterium sp. TY814. The sequence goes on along the minus strand of NZ_JAUFRY010000001.1, from coordinate 952,632 downwards.
GCCCCGGTCGATGAGGATGATGCGGTCGCTGAGCGCGTCGGCCTCCTCGAGGTACTGCGTGGTCAGCAGCGTGGCGATGCCGAGCTTCTTGAAATTGCTCACCAGGTCCCAGATCGCTTGCCGGCTGCGGGGATCCAGCCCGGTGGTGGGTTCGTCCAGGAAAGCCACCAGCGGTTGCACCACCAGCCCGCAGGCGATGTCGATGCGGCGGCGCATGCCGCCGGAGTAGGTGCTGACCCGCCGCTTGGCGGCGTGCACCAAGTCGAACTGCTCGAGCAGCTCGGCCGCACGGCTGCGGGCAGCGGACTTGGACAGACCGTAGAGGCGGCCGAACATTACGAGATTCTGTTCGCCGGAGAGCATGTCGTCGAGGGCGACCTGTTGCCCGGTCAGCATGATGGACCGCCGCACTCCGGCCGCGTCGGAGACGACGTCGTGGCCGGCGACCGAGGCCGACCCGGTGGTCGGCCGGGTCAGTGTCGACAGAATGTCCACCATGGTGGTCTTGCCGGCGCCGTTGGGGCCGAGCAGGCCGATGACCTCGCCGCGGCCGACCTCGAAACTGACGTCGTCGAGTGCCACCACCTGTCCGGAGCGGGCGCCGAACGTCTTGCCGACCCCTTTGACGACTACCGCTGCGTCACTTGGCATTCCAGTCTCCTCAGTCAAGGCTCGACAGGTCCACCAGGGCACCCGCTTCGGCCACGCCGGCGATTTCGCTCTCCAGTTGTTCGGCGGCGATACCCTCCTGGATCAGTTCGCGCAGTGCCTGCGGGAAGGTGCGTGCGAGTTCCTGCACCGTGTCCGCCGCGATCCGTCGGCTGTCGTACCACCAGTCGAGATGGGTCGAGCCCGCGAACCGGTACACGCGCACTTCGAGGGCGTGGCCCAGCCCCGGGATGGTTTCGCGCACCGGAAGGGTCACGTCGGACTCGAACCGCACCGGGGCCTCGATCGGCGGAAGTTCGGGAATCGTTCCGGCGTAACGGAAATGGATGTCCGGTGGGCGCTGCGCGCCGAAGGTACGTCCGGTGGGTGCGTACAGGTAGCGCAGCAGCCCGTAGCCGACGCCGTAGTGCGGCACCGCCTTCAGGGTCTTGTGCACGGCGTCGAGTTGTTCCACCACCGCGGAGCCCTCGCCGGTGGCGCAGGCCAGCGGCACCGGGTAGTACGTCGTGCACCAACCGGCGGTGCGGCGCAGGTCGACGTCGGGCCGCAGCACCGAGCGACCCTCGCCCTCGAGTTCGACGGCGACCACCCCGGTCCCGACCGTCTGCGCGATGGTGCGGCCCAGTGCCGCAAGCAGAATCTCCTGGATCGAGCGCCGGAACCGTCGCCGCGCGTCGTCGAGTTCCGATGTCTGCTCGGCGTCCAGGGTGCCGGACAGTTTGCGGAGGTCGGCGGCGGTGGGCGGCGTCGCCGCCGGTTCGGCCAGCCAGCGGGTCACGCTGGCGGCGTTGTCGATCCAGAAGTGCCGGGTGTCCAGTGCGGCCGGATGGGTGGCCAGGGCCGCCATCCGCTGTGACCACTCCCGCCAGCCGGTGGCGGCGGGCTCCAGCGTGATCTCGCTGCCGGCCAGGTGCTGTCCGAAAGCGATCACGATGTCGCTGCCCAGGATCTGGTGTGAGGCGGTGTCGGCCACCATGGCGTGCACGCCGAGCCCGAGATAGTTCGGGCCGCCGGACGAATCGACAATGTGCACCGCGATGAGCGGTGCGGTCGAATCGCTGTGCTCGGCAATCACTTCGGCCAGCACCGCGGCCACCCCGGTACCGTCCGGCAACGAGCGCGACACCAGGGTCGTGAAGTCCGCAGGCGGGCCGACGTGCTGTTCCCAGACGCCGTCGTTGTCCACCAGTTGCAGCCGCAGCGCGTCGTGATGGTTGCAGACCGCGGTCAGCACCGTCCGGATGTCGTCCGGGCTCACCTGCGGCTCCAAGCGCAGGATCAGCGGTACCCGCCAGCGGCCACCGTCGTGCAGCCCATGCTCGAGGAAATACTCGGTGTTCGGCAGGATCGCCGGATTCGACTCCGGCTCGGGTGGTTTGGCCAGACCGCTGGCCGCAAACGCGGCATCGACGGCGGCGGTGAGCGATGCCAGGGTCGGATGCTCGTAGAGATCCTGTGGCGTGATGCTCAGACCTTCGTTGGAGGCGGTCATCGCGATGCTGATCGCCATCAGCGAATCGCCACCGAGGTCGAAGAAGTTCGCCTTCGGGTCGACGGAGGGGACGCCGAGGCACTGCTGCCAGACGCGCTGCAATGTGACGCCGGTCTGCGACGGCCCCAACTCGACGGCGGGCTCGGCGGCGTGAGTGACCGCGGAGCCGTTGACGGACACCGTGGCCGGCTCCCAGTGGGTGGGCTTGGGTTCGATCCAATGCCGTTCCCGCGCAAAGGGATAGCCGGGCAGCGACACGATTCGCGGCGGCACCGGATGTCTGGGTGACCAGTCGACCTCGACGCCGGCCGCCCACAGTTCGCCCAGCGCGCGCAGGAAGGTGTCACGGTCGTCGGCCTGCTGGATGGGGTGCCGCATCAGCCGGACGGAACGGTTGGCGCTCGACCACCTCGGGTGCCGGATCGCCGAACCGGTCAGGCTGCCGCCGGGCCCGACCTCGACGAGGATCCGGTTCGGATCGGACAGCACCGCGTCGAGTTCGTCGGCGAACCTGATAGTGGAACGGATCTGGCGCGTCCAGGTGTCGGGGTCGGTGGCCTGCTCGTCGGTGAGCCAAGTTCCGGTGAGGTTGCTCAGCAGCCGTGTATCGGGAGTCTTCAGCTGCCGGCTTCCCAGGAATTCCCGAAACTCACCGAGCATCCCGTCCATCTGGCTGGTGTGGAAGGCGTGGGTGGCGCGCACCCGCCGCACCGGAACACCGTGCTCGCCCAGACGCTGGGTGAACGCGCGGATCGCGTCCTTGGGCCCGGCCACCACGCAGTTGCCCGGGTCGTTGACCGCGGACACCTCGGCTCCCGGTACCAGGTGCTGCGCGACGTCGGCGGGGCTGAGCGCCACCGCGACCATGGCGCCCGGCGGCGACTCGTGCATCAGCCGGGCGCGCAGCGACACCGTCTTGACGGCCGTCGGCAGGTCGAAGACGCCGGCCAGGGTGGCCGCGACGTATTCACCGGTGCTGTAACCGATGTACGCGCCGGCGCGCACACCGTAGCTCTCGACCAGCTTCGCCAGCGCGTATTCCACGGTGAACAGCGCGGGTTGGGAGCGGTCGATACGCTCCAGATCGGCTGCGGTCCCTTGGGAAACCGGGTATGTCGCCTCGTGCAGATCCAGGCCCATTTCCGCCCGGAAGGCGGTGGCGCAGGCGTCGAAGTGTTCGGCGAAGACGGGCTCGGTGTCGTACAGCCCCTTGGCCATGCCGGGATGCTGGGCGCCCTGGCCGGGGAACAGGAAGACGACCTGGTCGGTGCTTGCGCTCTGGCCGTCGGATGGGGATTCGCCGACGAAGACGTTGTCGTGCTCGGCGGCGCGTAGCAGCGTGATCGCCTGAGCCCGGTCGGCGGCGACGGCCGCCATGGTGACGTGGTGCCGGCGGCGGCCGCTGAGCGTGTGGGCGACATTCGCCATCCCCGGGGCCAGGGCCGGGGCGTTCGGGCGTTCCAGCGCGGTGGCCAGCGCGGTCCGCGCCTCGCCGAGGGCCTCGGCGGTGCGTGCCGAGAGCAGCAGCACCTGCGGGCCTTCGGGCCCGGCCTGCGCCGGGACCTCCGGAGCTTCTTCCACGACCACGTGCGCGTTGGTGCCGCCGATGCCGAACGAGCTCACCCCGGCCCGGCGCACTCCGCCGGATTCCCATGCGCCGTAACGGCTTTGCACCGTGAACGGGGTTTCGTCGAGGTGCAGCTCCGGGTTCGGGCTGGTGTAGTGCAGGGTCGCGGGAATCGCCTTGTTCTTCAGACACAGGATCGTCTTGATGAGCGCGGCGATGCCGGCAGCGACCTCGAGGTGACCGATGTTGGACTTGACCGAGCCGATCACACACGGCGCCGACCGCGGCTCCTCGGAGGCTTCGAACGCCGCCCGCAGACCCTGGATCTCGATCGGGTCGCCCAACGGCGTTCCGGTGCCGTGGGTTTCGACGTAGGTGATGGTCGAGGCGTCGACGTCGGAGACGGCGTGGGCCTCGGCGATGCAGTCGGCCTGGGCCGCGGCGCTGGGCGCCGCGAAACCCATCTTCGCCGATCCGTCGTTGTTGATGGCCGATCCGCGGATGACCGCGTGGATGCGGTCGCCACTGTCGAGGGCGGCCTGCAGTGGCTTGAGCACCACCAGGCCGACACCGCTGCCGAACACGGTCCCGTCGGCGCGGACGTCGAACGGACGGCAGTGCCCCACCGCCGAGAGCATCTGGCCCGGCGAATGCCAGTACCCGACATGGTGTGGGACGCACAGGGATACGCCGCCGGCCAGCGCCATGTCGCACTCGCCGGACAGCAGGCTCATGCAGGCCAGGTGGACGGCCACCAGCGACGACGAGCACGCCGTCTGCACGGCAAGGCTGGGCCCGCGCAGATTGAACTGGTGTGAGATCCGGGTGGCCAGGAAGTCCTTGTCGTTCTGCAGGAACATGCTGAGCTGGTCCCAGTTCAGCCCCTCGGCCAGTACGGCGTTCGGGTCCTGATGTGACAGCAGGTTGTGCAGCAGATAGCCACTGGGAGAGCTGGTCCCGTACACGCCGATCGACCCGTCGTATCGGGCCGGGTCGACACCGGCGTCTTCGAGTGCATGCCAGGCGCACTGCAGGAACAGCCGGTGCTGGGGATCCAGCGACCGGGCCACCAGGGGCGGGAAACCGAAGAAGTCGGCGTCGAACTCGTCCACGCCGTCGACGATCGGGGCGCGCCGGACATACGACGGATTCGCCAGTGCCTTGTCGCTGATGCCTGCATCGCGGAGTTGTTGCTCGGAGAGGGTGACGATGGATTCCTTGCCGCGCCGCAGGTTGTCCCAGAACGCCGACACGGTGTTGGCGCCGGGGAACCGGCCGGCCATGCCGACCACCGCGATCGCGTTGTCGGGAATGCTCACTGGATCTGTCCTCCCTGTACGTCAGGTCTGGTTCGGCGCCGCAGCGCGGCTCCCTGTCGCGCCGCTGCGCGTTGCTGCGCGCGGTCGCGGACGGTGGTAGTGGTCTCGGTCGCCGGTTCAGGGCTCGACAGGCCGAGTTGGCGCATCAGGTCGGCGGTCAGGTCGTGCAGCGTGGCACCTTGGAGCAGCAACGCCACCGGCGGCTCGGCGCCGAAGTCGGCGCGGGCGGTGTTGCGGATCCGCACGGCCATCAGTGAATCCATGCCGAGATCAAGCAGCGGCAGGCCGGGGTCGACGGCGGATTTGTCCGCATACCCCATCACGGCGGCGATCCGGGACCGCAGCAGGTCGGTCATCACGCGTGCCGCCTCGGCCGGATCCAGGTCCCGCAGCGAGTCGGGGCCGGCCCAATCATCGCCGCCGCCGGCGGCTTCCAGCTCCCGCACCACGGCGGCGAAGAAGTCGTGGCCGCGGATCTCGGGGAAGGCGATCAGCGCCCGGTCCGCGCGCAACCGCGCGACACCCGTGTGGCTGCGACCGCCGGCCAGCAACGTTTCCATGGCCGCGAGCCCCTCGGCCGGGGTGATCGGGTCCAGCACGCTGCCGGCCAGGCTGCGGGCCATGCCGACGTCGGACCACGGGCCCCAGTTGATCACCGCGGCCGGCAGACCGGCCGCTCTGCGCTCGGCAACCAGGGCGTCCAGCCACGCGTTCGCGCAGGCGTATGCACCCTGGCCGGGCGCGCCGAGCAGCGCGGCGGTGGAGGAAAATCCGACCCACCAGTCCAGCTCGCGGCCCGCGCTGGCCTGGTACAGCCGTTGTGCGCCAATGGCTTTGGGTGCCCAGACGCGGTCCAGGCTGTCTTTGGTCATCGAGTACAACAGGGCGTCGTCGATGACGGCGGCCGAATGCAGGATGCCGCGCAGCATCCTGCCGCCGTCCTCGGCCGCCGCGACCAGCCGCTCCGCCACGCCGGGATCCGCGATATCGCCCAGGACGACCGCGATCTCGGCACGGCCCTGCAGGTCGGCCAGGATTCTGCGCTGTTCCTCGCCGGGCTCGCTGCGGCCGTTGAGCACCACGCGGCCCGCGCCGCCCTCCACCAGCCAACGCGCCACCACCAGCCCCAGGCCGCCGAGGCCGCCGGTGATGATGTAGCCGGCACCGGAGCGCACCACCGGATGGCTCCGGGTGTCGTCGAGCGTGGCCCGGGTGAGCTGTTCGACATAGCGGTGCTCGCCGCGGTGCGCGATGACGGTGCTCAAGAGATCGGTATCGGCCGCGCCGAGTTCGGCGATCAGCCCGTCGGTACCGCCATCGAGATCGAGCAGAGTGCCCCGCAATTCGGGGTGCTCGTAGGCCAGCACCCGGATCAGACCCTTCAGGGCGCCGACGGCGGGTTGCCCGGCTTCACCGTCGGCGACTACCAGACCGCTCCTGCTGACCAGCCACAGCCGCGGCGGTTCGCCGTGCCAGCCGCCGACGATCGCGCGGACCACGGTGCTGATCGACCACACCAGGTCACGTGCCCCGGTCACGTCGGAGGTGTCGCCGACGAAGACGACCACACCGGCGGGCGGATGGTCCGGATCGCCTGCGGCCTCGGCGAATGCGGCCAGCATCGCGGGTTCGTCGTCCAGTGCGGCGGTGAGCACCCGATGCTGGTCGGATCGCCATGCGGCGGCGAACTGCTCGGCGGACGCCCGGGCGGTCGGCGCGGCCAGCACGAGCCAGCTGCCCGGCAGCGGCGGGGCGGTTGCGGCCGTGAGCGGCTGATCGACCCACGCGGCTTCGAAGATCTTCTGTGCCAGCGGCAGTGGCACGCTGCGCCGTTCGACCGACCGCAGGAAGATGTCGTTGATCTCGGCGGTAACGTTGCCGGCGGCGTCCATCAACACGATCCGGCCGAGCTTGCCGCTGCCCCCCGCGTCGGTGAGGGTGGCGCGGCAGCGGGCGTACCGGCCGGGGTTTGCGTACACCCGCAAGCTCTCGAAAGAGACTGGCAGATAACTGGATTCGGTCACGCCATCGGTCGGCATCGCGGCCGCGAGGCTCTGCAGGGCGGCATCGAGCAGCGCGGGATGAATGCGGTAGCCGGGGTGGCGGGGCGCCTCGTCGGGCAGCGTGATCTCGGATTCCACCGAACCGTCCGACAACCGGTCGATGCGGGTCAGGCCGGCGAAGGCCGGACCGTAGTGCAGGCCCGTCTGACGCAGCAGCGCGTAGAAGTCGGCCGGCGAGACCGAGGTCTGGGATTGTCCGGTGGCAGGCACCGGTCCGGGGGCGGCATGCGTCGCCTCCACCTTCGCCACGGCGTGCCGGGTCCAGTCACCGCTGCCGGCGCGCGAGTGGATCTCGATACGAATCTTGCTGTCGCCGTTGCGGATGAGCTGGGTGGTCAGCTCGGTGTGCTTGTCCAGGGTGAGCATCTGCTCGACTTCGAGCTGGTTGACCGACACGCTCTCGGCGGGCAGTCCCAGTCCCTCGCCGGCCGCCGCCAATGCGATCTCCGCGTAGCCGGCGGCCGGCATGATGGACTGCCCGAACACCCGGTGCTCGGCAAGCCACGGAGAGACATCGGTGCCGACGTCGGCCCGCCACACGTGATCCCGGCTGGACGGTACTTCGACGTGCACCCCCAGCAGCGGGTGGTTCATCACCAGGTCGGCCATCGAGGACCGGTCCGCTACCCAGAACTGCTCGTGCTGCCACGGGGTGGTGGGGATATCGGCCAACCGGCCGCCGGTGGTCGCCGGGGGATGGCCGGTGACCTGCGCGAGGTGGCTGCGGAAGGTGACGGTGTCGTCGGCGTCGCGCTGGAGTGTGCCGACAGCGCGATAACCCGGGCCGTCCAGCGTTTCGATGACGGCGTGGGTGAGCAGGGGGTGCGCGCTGACCTCGATGAAGGTGTGGTGCTGCTCGCCGGCCCGCTCGATGGTCTGCTGGAAGTGCACCGGGTTGCGCATGTTGACGGCCCAGTGTTCGGCGTCGAATACCGCTGTGATGTCGGGGTTTTCGTAGGTGGTGGAGATGATCGGGATCACCGGGGTGCGTGGCTGCAGGTCGGCGAGCTCGGCGCGCATCGCCGGCTGCAGCGCGTCCATCGCCGGATTGTGCGGGGCCACTTCGATATTGACCCGGCTGGCGAACCGGTCCTGAGCGCGCGCCTTCTCGATCAACTCCTCGATCTGCGCGGTGGGCCCGGAGATCACGCTCTGGCGCGGAGAGTTGTAGATGCCCAGGGTCACCTGCGGGTAGCCGGCGATCAGCGCCTCGGTGGCCGCGGCGTCGAGCTCCAGCAGTGCCATCGCGCCCTGCCCGGACAGCGGCGCCATCAGCCGGGCCCGGGTCGCCGTCACCCGCAACCCTTCGGCGGGGGTCAGCGCGCCGGCGACCACCGCGGCGGCCACCTCGCCCATCGAATGCCCGATCACCAGATCGGGCTCCACCCCGTAGGAGCGCCACAGCGCGGTCAACGCCAGCTGCATGCCGATCAGACCCAACTGGATCTGCTCGATCCCCACCAGCTCGGCGCCCTGAGCCAGCACCTCCTGCAGCGAGAAGCCGGCCTGGGCAACAAAATCGGGCTCCAAATCGGCCACCGCCGCCGCGAACGCAGGCTCATCGGCCAGCAACCGGCGACCCATCCCGGCCCACTGCGATCCCCGCCCCGAATAGACGAACACCGTCCCCGCCCCCGCAGCCGCAGCCTGCGGACCCACCACACCCGGTGCGGGTGTCCCGGCGGCCAGCGCGCGCAATCCGGAGACCGCATGTTCGCGGTCGCGGGCGACCACGGTCCCGAACCGCGCCTGCCGGGCGCGGTGGTGGTGCAGCGTGTGCGCGATGTCGGCCAGCGGGACGTCGGTGCCCGCCCCCTCCAGCCAATCGGCCAACACCCCCGCGGTGGCGGCCACCCGCTGCGGCGTCTTGCCGGAGACCACCAGCGTCGAGACCGTCGCACCGGTATCCACCTGCGCCACAACGGTATTAGGCGCCTGCTCGATCACCACATGCGAGTTGGTCCCGCTGAGCCTGAACGAGGACACGGCCGCGCGGCGCGGGCCCGAGCCGTCGGGCCACGGGGTGCCCTCGGTCGGCACGAACAGCCGGGTCGACGACGCGTCGATCGCCGGGTTCCACCGGGTGAAGTGCAGGTTGCGCGGAATGTAGCCGTGCTCGACGGCCAGAATCGCCTTGACCAGTCCCGCGACACCGGCCGCCGCTTCGAGGTGGCCCAGGTTGGTCTTCACCGCCCCGAGTGCGCAGCGGCCCTCACCTCTTCCGTAGGTGGCCGACAGTGACTCGAACTCGATCGGGTCACCCAGGATGGTTCCCGTGCCGTGCGCTTCGACGTAGTGCACGCTCTCGGCGGTCACGTCGGCCTGCTTGAGGGCGGTGGTGATCACGTCTCGTTGCGCCAGGGCGTTCGGGGCGGTCATGCCGTTGGACCGGCCGTCCTGATTGATCGCCGATCCGCGGATCAGCGCCAGGATCCGGTCGCCGTCGCGGGTGGCGTCGGACAGCCGCTTGAGCACCACCACACCGCAGCCTTCCCCGCGGGTGAAGCCGTCGGCCATCGCATCGAAGGCTTTCGAGCGGCCGGTCGGGGACAGTGCCGACCACTTCGAGACCGCGATCGCGGCGAACGGTGACAGCGCCAGCTGCACCCCGCCGGCCAGCGCCACGTCGCTCTCCCGCAGCCGCAGGGATTGGCAGGCCAGGTGCACCGCCACCAGCGACGACGAACACGCGGTGTCCACCGCCACCGCCGGGCCGCGCAGGCCGAGCAGGTAGGCGATGCGGCCCACCGCGGCCGCGTGTGGGGTGCCGGTGGACAGGTAGGCGTCGATCTCGGCGCGGCGCTCGATGTTGACGATGGTGTAGTCCCATGTCGACAGGCCCATGATGGCAGCGGTTCGGCTGCCGCTCAGCGAATCCGGTGCCAGCCCGGCGTGTTCCAGCGACTCCCAGGCCACCTCCAGCAGGACGCGGTGCTGCGGGTCCATGGCGGCGGCCTCGCGCGGGGTGATGCCGAAGAAGTCGGCGTCGAATCCCGCCACGTCGTCGATGAACCCGCCCCACTTGGTGGTCATCTTGCCCGGGGTCTCCGGATCCGGGTCGTAGAACGCGTCGGCGTCCCAACGGTCGGCGGGCACCTCACCGATGGTGTCCCGGCCGTCCAGCAGCAGTTGCCAGAAGTCCTGCGGCCCATGCACATTCCCGGGCAGCCGGCAGCCCATCCCGATCACCGCGATCGGCTCGGCGACGTCGGTGGGGAAGGCCGTGCCCGCACGCACCAGTTCGCGCGCGAGAACCTCGCGGGCCTTCGGGGACATTTGGGCGGCGCGTTCGGCCAGACTCGTCATTACTCCGCGCCTTCCGTCGCTGCTTCCAGCTCACTGGCCGCAACCAGGTCGGACAGCAGATCCAGTTCCTCGTCGGATAACTCGGGCTCATCCTCGACGCCCGCGGCGCCGGGGACGTCCTCCTGGTAACCCATTCGCTCGCACAGGGCGCCGGCCAGGTCGGTGATGGTCGGGTAGGCCCAGACCAGCGCCACCGGCAGGGTGGTGCCCAGGCTCGCCTCCAGCCGGTTGCGCAGTTCCAGCGCCATCAGCGAGTCCAGGCCCAGCTGCTCCATCGGAAGGTCGTGGTCGATCTGGTCGGTCGAGCGCAGCACCGCCCGGATCTCGTCGGCGATGGCTGTCGCCAGCCGCCCCGGGCGGTCGGCGGGATCGGTCGCGTCCAGTTCGGCACGGATCCGGCCGCCACCGGTGCGCTGCTCGACGGTGATCGACTCCTGCAGCGTGGCGAACAACGACGATCCCGCTGCGGCGGGGAAGGATTGGAACCACTGCCGCGCGTCGAGCGCGAAGACGCCGGTGCGCGCCCGGTCGGCGGCGAGCACCAACTCGAGCGCCGCCAGGCCCTGCGCCGGGGTGATCATCGAGACGCCGAGGTCGGCGAAGAACTGCGCGCGGCCCACTTGCGCCCAAGGGCCCCAGTTGATTCCGGCTGCCGGCAGGCCGTGGGCACGTCGGTAGGCGACCAGCCCGTCGATCCAGGAGTTCGCCGAGGCGTAGGAGCCCTGCCCGGGTGCGCCGACCAGGGAGGAGACCGACGAGAACGACACCCACCAGTCCAGGCCGGCATCCTTGGTCGCTTCGTGCAGCCACCAGCCGCCGGCCACCTTCGGGGCGAACACCCGCGCCGACGCGGCGTCGGACATGTTGAGCACGATCTCGTCGGCCAGCACCATCGCGCTGTGTACCACGCCGGCCAGCCGGAAGCCGGCGTCGCCGACGGCGGCCACCAGGCGCCGGGAGGTGTCGGGATCGGCGAGGTCCCCGGTGACGACCTCGACGCGGGCGCCCGCGGCATTGAGACCGTCGATCGCGGCCTGCATCTCCGGACCGGGTGCCGAACGTCCATTCAGCACAACCAGTCCCGCGCCCTGCTCGGCAAGCCACCGGGCGGTGACGAAGCCCAGCCCGCCGAGGCCGCCGGTCACCACATAGCCGCCGTCCGGCCGGACCAGTGGCGGTGCCGGGCGCGGTGCGAGTGCGGTGATGCGGCCTGTCTGCGGGATGGACAGCGTGACGCGACCGGGGTGCTCGCCTGTTGCCCGCAGGGCGTCGGCCGCGTGCTCGAGATCGAATTCCGTGACCGGCAGCGGCGCCAGCCGGCCGGCGGCCGCGTGCCCCAGAATCTCTTCGAGGTAGGCGCGGTAGCGCGTGGGTTGCAGACGCAGGTTCAGCCCGATGTCCACGACCGCTAACGAGGCGCTGCGGGCCAGCGCCTCCAGGCCGAGCGAGGTGTCGGCCCCGCCCAGTTGAATGAACCGCCCACCCGGGGCGAGCAACTGAACGCCTGTGCGAATCGCCTCTCCCGGAAGCGAATTGAGGACAATGTCAACCGGCTCCGCGGGCGCGCTGGTAAAGACCTGCGCACCGATCATGGTGGCGACGGCTACGGCCGCCAGTTCCACGCCGTCACCGCCGGCCTGGATCAGCACCTTCTCACCGGGCGCCAGCTGCCCGACCGTGCGCAGCGCATGCCATGCCGTCAGATAGGGCAGTCCGAAGCCGGCCGCCTCGGCGTCCGACACGACGTCGGGGACGGGGACGACGAGGTCGGCCTCCGCGACGAGATGAGAACCGAGCGGCCCGGAGCCGAATGCGATGACGCGCGTGCCGGTTTCGACCAGCCCGAGGCATTCGGTGACGCCGCCGCCGTGATTCAGCGGGGCTTTCAGGACGCGGACCTCGAGCTGGTTGTCACCCGGCTCGGGGCGGCCGGCCGCGCGCACCTGCAGTTCGCTGTCGAGTACGAAGGCACCGCCGGCATCGATATCCACTGTGCTGAAACGGTTTTCCGGGATCAGCCCGCCGGACACCACCGGCGTCGCCACCAAGCGGCTCACATACCGTTGCCCGGCACGCAGAGCCACCTCGTCCTGATCGGAGCCGGCCAGCAGCTCGTCGGCCAGACCGGCGAGCGCGGGTGTGCCGTCCGAGTCGAGGTCGACCACCGTCGTCTTCAGTTCGGGGTGCTCGAAGGTCAGCACCCGCGCGACGCCGCGAAGCTGCGTCTGCGCGAGGGTCACCGACTCGGCGGGGCCGAGCTGTTGGGCGCCGCGGGTGACGATCCACAGTCGCGGGCTGTTGCGTGCGCCCACCCGCGACACCGTCCTGACGATGTCGGCGATCCGCAGCGTGCGGGCGCGGGCGAGGTCGAGTTGGGCCGGCAGGGGGAGAGCCTCATCGGCGGAGCGGGGCGGGCACACCACCACGATGCCGTCCCACGAGATATCGCGCCGACCGATCGCCGCGCGCATGGCCTCGTCGTCGGAAACGGTTTCGCAACAGGCGATTCGGCCGGTGAGTTCCGCATGCAGGGCGGCCGTGACGTCGTCGGAGCCGACCAGCAACAGCGCCCCGGGCGCAGCGGCCTGCCCATCCAGGGCCGCAGCCTCCCAGTGCACGGAGAACAACCGGTTCTCGAGTTCTCTCGTCCCGGACCGCAGTACCGCCATCTCGACCCGCTCGATATCCAGCACCGGCCGGCCGTCGTCGTCGAGCAGCGACACCCGGCCGGCCAGGCGGTCCGGGTCGTCGGTCGGGGCGAGCGAGGCGATCGCGGTCACGCCGTCCAGCACGTCGCCGTAGACCCGGACGCCGGTGAAACCCACCGGCAGCACGATCGCCGACTGGGCGCCGGTGGTCAGTTCCGTGGCCGGCCGGGTCGCGCCGAGGGTCTGCATCGCGATGTCCATCATGACCGGGTGCAGCAGGAACTTGCGGGCTCCGGTCTTGGCCGTCGCCGGCAGTCGCACCTGCGCGCGGGCGGCGCCGGACGGCAACAGCGACAACCCGGCGATGCCCTGGAATGCCGCCCCGTGCTGTTGCCCGGCGGCGCGCAGGCGTCGATACAGCTCCTCGGGATCGACGGGTGTGCCCGCCACGACGGGCTCCGCAGGCTCCGGTGCGGCGGGTGAAGCCGGCGCCAGCGTGGCGGTGGCATGTTTGATCCAGCCGGAACCTGAGCTGCGAGTGCGTATTTCGACCCGGCAGGACTGGTCGTCACCGGTGAGCGTGGTGGCGATCATGGTGTTGTCGGTGACGTGCATCAGCTGATCGAGGGTGAGTTCGCGGATCATCCAGGACGCGCCGGCGAAGGTCTCGGTCGCCGCGGCCAGGGCGATGTCCGCATAGGCGGCTCCGGGCAGCACACAGACACCGTCCACGCAGTGGTCGCCCAGCCAGAGCAGGTCGGGGCTGATCGCGCATTCCCACACCCGGGTGCCGTTGGTGGGGTCCTCGGCGCCGGAGCCCAGCAGGGGATGGCCCGCTGTCGCGGTGGTTGAGCCCGCGTCGATCCAGTGCCGGGTGTGCTGCCACGGGGTGCCCGGCAACAGCGGGTGCGGCTCGGGCGGATGCGGTGTGTCGGGCGGCCGGGTGCCGTGCGTGGCGTTGACATTGGTGTGAAAGGTGACGGTGTCGTCGGTGTCGCGCTGCAACGTGCCCAGCACGCGCGCGTTCGCTTCGCCGAGTGTGTCGGTGATCGCGTAGGTGAGCAGTGGGTGCGGGCTGACCTCGACGAAGGTGTGGTGGCTCTGTGCCGCCAGACTGACGGCCTGGTGAAACCGGACCGGGTTGCGCAGGTTCGCCGTCCAGTAGTCGGCGCCGAGCAGGGCCGGGGTCTGTCCCTGGACGGCGGTGGTGATGATCGGGATGGCGGACGGCCGGGGCTGGAGATCGGCGAGCGCGGAACGCAATTCGGGCAGGATCGGGTCGATGATGGGGTGGTGCGAGGCGACGTCGACGTCGATGCGCCGCGCCAGCAGGTCCCTGGTGGCGACCGCGGCGATCACCGCGTCCACCTGATCCGGCGGCCCGGCGATCACCGACTGGCGCGGTGAGGCGTGCACCGCGAGGGTCAACTCCGGGTAAGCGGCGATCGCCGCCGCAGTGTCGGAGGCGTCGAGTTCCAGCAGGGCCATCGCACCCTGACCGGCCAGTGCCGCCATCAGCCGCGAGCGGGTGGCGATCACCTTCAGGCCGTCGGCGGGGGAGAGGGCACCGGCCACCACGGCAGCCGATACCTCGCCCATCGAGTGGCCGATCACCGCATCGGGCTTGACGCCGTAGTGGCGCCACAGTGCGGTCAGTGCCAGCTGAACTCCGACCAGCACCGGCTGAATGTTCTCGATGCCCACCAGTTCGCGGCCCTCAGTCAGGGTCTGGTGCAGTGAAAAGCCTACCTGCGCAACGAAATCGGGCTCCAGTTCGGCCACCGCCGCGGCGAACGCGGGTTCGTCGGCCAGCAGTTGGCGGCCCATGCCGATCCATTGGGAACCTTGGCCGGAGTAGACGAACACCGTGCCGGGCGCGGCGGAGCCGTCGTTGCAGACAGGGTCGGCGGCCACGGCCCGCAACCCCGCGATCGCCTGTGCCCGGTCCCGGGCCACTACGGTGGCGAACTTGACCTGCCGGGCGCGGTGGTGGTTCAGGGTGTGCGCGACGTCGGCCGCCGCGATGTCTGTGCCCGGGCCTTCCCACCAGTCGGCCAGGGCCGCCGCGGTGGCCGCGATCCGCTGCGGTGTTTTGCCCGATATCACCAGGGTGCACACCGGCGCTTGCGGAACAGGCTGTGGCACAACCGGATCAGGTGCCTGCTCGAGTACCACATGCGCGTTCGTGCCGCTGACGCCGAACGAGGACACTCCGGCGCGGCGCGGGCCCTCGGTGGCAGGCCAGGCCATCCCGTCCGCCGCGATCACCAGCCGGGACACCCCCTCGCTGACGTGCGGTGTCAGCTGCCGGAAGTTCAGGTGCCGCGGGATATGCCGGTGACCCAGTGCCAGCACGGTTTTGATGAACCCGGCGATGCCGGCCGCGGCCTCGAGGTGGCCCAGGTTGGTCTTGACCGAACCCAGCACCAGCGGTTGCCGCCCGGCGCGCTCGCTGAAAACCTTGCTCAGCGAATCGAGTTCGATCGGGTCGCCCAGGGGGGTCCCGGTGCCGTGTGCCTCGACGTAGTCGATGTCGGCGGGCGCGAGTTCGGCTGTCGCCAGGGCTTTGCGCAACAACGCCTGCTGCGCGGGGCCGTTGGGCACCGTCACGCCGCTGCTGGCGCCGTCCTGGTTGACCGCCGAACCGCGCACCACGGCCAGGATGCGGTTGCCGTCACGCTGGGCGTCGGTCAGCCGCTTGAGCACCACGACTCCGGCGCCCTCGCTGCGCACATAACCGTCAGCAGCGGCGTCGAAGGTCTTGCATTGGCCCTCCGGGGACAACATGCCCCACCGGGAGCAGGCGATGCTGGGTCCCGGGCTCAGCAGCAGGTTGGTGCCCCCGACCAGGGCCATGTCGCTCTCCCGGGACCGCAGGCTCTGCGACGCCAGGTGGATCGCCACCAGCGAGGACGAGCAGGCGGTGTCGACGACCACCGCGGGACCCTGTGCGCCAAGGAAATACGCCAGCCGGCCCGCGGTGAAGTTGAGCGCGTTGCCGGTGGGGATGTAGGCGTCGAGGTCCTCGGGCCGCAATTGGCCGGCCAGGGTCACCATGTAGTCGTACGACGTGACCCCGACGAAGACGGACGTCTGGGTGCCGCGAATGGTGTGCGGGGCAACGCCGGAGTTCTCCAATGCCTCCCAGGCGACTTCGAGCAGTAACCGCTGCTGTGGGTCCATCGCCGCGGCTTCGCGGGGAGAGATGGCGAAGAACTCGGCGTCGAACTCCTCGGGCTGCCAGCCGGTGAGGAACCCACCTTCGCGGCTGCAGATGGTGCCCGGCACGGTGTGGTCGTCGGTGTAGTAGGCGTCGGCGTCCCAGCGTTGTCCGGGCACCCGGATGATGCCGCTCCGCCCGTCGCGCAACAGGTCCCAGAACTCCTCCGGGTTGGTCACCCCGCCCGGGAACCGACAGCCGATGCCGACGACGGCGATCGGCTCACGGTGGGACGCCTCGGCGACCTCAAGACGTGCGGTGAGATCGTCGATCTTGCGCAGCGCCTCGGTGATGATCGCCCGGCGGTCTGGTGTCGGGGCATTCTGACTAGTCACAGCGGTCAGCTCAGCCTCTCCGAAAGTTGCTGCAGCAACTCGTCCTCGCTCAGGTCGTCGTACGTGTCGTCCGGCGCCTCTTCGGCTGCCGTCGCAAGCTCGGCGAATTCCGGCAGCACGGTCGCCAGGTAGTCGGTCAGGCCGTAGACCGTCGGATAGTCGAAAACCACTGAGGCGGGCAGATGTTCGCCGAGGCTGTCGGACAACGCCCGCTGCAGCGTCACGCTCATCAACGAGTCCATGCCGAGCTGGAAGAATCCGGTGGACGGATCGAGAGTCTCGGTGGCCGGCATGCCCATGACCGTGGCGGCCAGCAGGCCGACGTGGTCGAGCAGCATGTCGTGGCGCCGGTGTGTGTCGGCGGTGCGCAACGCCTTGCGGAATTCGCTTTCCGGCAGCGCGGCGTCCGCCGAGGCGGGGAGCAGGTCATCGACGATGCGCAGCGATCCGCGGGTGCGGAATGCCGCGGCCAGCAGGGGCCAATCGGCGGCGACGACCGCGGTGCGCACCGCGGCGTCCGGGCTCATCACGAAAGACAGCGCGCCGATGGCGGTTTCGTCGTCCATCGGCACCAGCCCGGATTCGGCGCTGACCTGGCTGGCGTCGCGTTGCGCGTCAGCCAGCGATTTCCACAATCCCCAGTCGACGACGGTTGCCGGCAACCCCATGGTGCGCCGCGCGTAGGCGAAGGTGTCCAGAAAGGTACTGGTCGCGGTGTAGTGCGCGAGCCAGCGGGAACCGAGCAGACCGGAGACGGAGGAGAACAACACGAAGTGCCGCAGCGGGTTTCCGGTCAGCTGCCGCAGCGACAGCCGGTGCAGCAGCGCCGCGGCGTCCAGTTTGGGACGGAACATGGCGGCCACGTCGTCCTGGGACATCTCGCTGAGCAGCACCGGTCCACCGGCGAACGCCGCCAGATAGATGCCCTCGAGGGGCGGCAGGTCGGCCCCGAACCGGTCGAACAGCGCGCCCATCGCGTCGGCGTCGGTCGCGTCGGCTGACACTTCGATGAGCTGCGTTCCGGCCGTGCGCAATTCGTCGGCCAGCTGTTGCAGCGCGCCGGGTTTACGGGCCACCGCGACGATGGTGGTGGCACCCATCCGGGCGAGCTGGCGGATCAGGTGCGGCCCGATGTTGCCGGTCGCACCGATGACCAGGTGGCTGGTGTCGCCGCCGAGCTGTGCCTGCGGAGAGCCCGCGTCCTGCGGTCGCCAGTGCAGCCGCGGGACGTGGCGGCCGCCCGACCGGTACACCACCTGGTCCTCGCCGTCTCCGGCGCCGGCGGCCTCGACCACGCGCTGCGCGGCGATCTCGGCGGGCATCGTGTGGTCGACGTCGATCAGAGCGCCCCAGATCTCGGGGTGTTCGAGGGCCAGCGAGCGGCCCAGGCCCCACAGCACCGCGTGGGCGGGATTGGCCCGATCGCCTTCCGCGATCGGCTGGGCGTTGCGGGTCATGATGAACAGCCTGCGTGGCGGGCCGCCGGCCACCAGCGCCGCGGCGAGCCGGCGGGCGGCGCCGAAAATCCGATACGCAGCCGGGATGTCGAGCAGCTCATCGCCGCTCGGCGGTGCATACAGCACGTTGTCCACGCCGTGCAGCGCGTCGGGCAGGTCGGCGGCACCATCGGGCAGCTCGGTCACCCGCGAGCCCGTGGCGGCACCCATGGCGGCGACCAGGGCGGGATCGCCCGCCACCAGCCAGGTCTGGCCGCCTGCTGTCTCGGCGGCGGGCGCCGGACGCAGCGGCCAGTCCAGCTGGTAACTCCATGCCTCGACGGTGTCTGCGGATCGCTGTATCCGGTTGCGCGCCGGACGTTCCGGGCCGGCGGCCTCCAGGTCGATCCAGTGGTGGGTGTGCTGCCACGGGGTGGTGGGGATGGCCGGGTGCGGCTCGGGCGGGTGCGGGGTGTCCGCCGGCCGCACCGTGTAGAGACTGGTGCGGAATGTGACGGTGTCGTCGGCGTCGCGCGTCAAGGTGCCGACGGCGCGGTAGCCGGGGCCGGGCACGGTTTCGGCGATGGCCTGGGTGAGCAGCGGGTGGGCGCTGATCTCGACAAAAGTGTGGTGCCGCTCGGCCGCCGCCGCGATGGCCTGCTGGAAGCGCACCGGGTTGCGCATGTTGGTGGCCCAGTGCTCGGCATCGAAAGTGGGCGTCTGGTCCAGATTTTCGTACGTCGTCGACAGGATCGGCAGGGCCGGCCGGCGCGGCGCCAGATCCGCCAGCTCCGCACGCATTGCCGGCTGCAACGCGTCCATCGCCGGGTTGTGCGGAGCCACCTCGATATTCACCCGGCCGGCGAAGCGATTCTGGGCGCGCACCGCCGCGACCAACTCGTCGATCTGGCCGGTGGGACCGGAGATCACCGTCTGCCGGGGTGAGTTGTAGATGCCCAGCGTCACCTCGGGGTAGCCGGCGATCAGCGTCTCGGTGGCTTCGGCGTCGAGCCCGAGCATGGCCATGCCGCCCTGCCCGGACAGCGGTGCCATCAGGCGCGAGCGGGTGGCCGTGACCCGCAGGCCCTCGGCGGGTGTGAGCGCGCCGGCCACCACCGCGGCGGCCACCTCACCCATCGAGTGCCCGATCACCAGGTCGGGCTGCACGCCGTAGGAGCGCCACAGCCGGGTCAGCGCGAGTTGCATGCCGATCAGGCCCAGCTGGATCTGCTCGATGCCGGCCAGTTCCCGGCCCTCGGCCAGCACATCACGCAGCGAGAAGCCGGCCTGTTCGGCGAAGACCGGTTCCAGTTCCGCCACCGCGTCGGCGAAAGCCGGTTCCTCAGCCAGCAGCCGGCGGCCCATGCCCGCCCATTGCGAGCCGCGTCCGGAGTACACGAACACGATGCCCTGTCCAGGCGAATCATCCTGGTAATCGACAAGGTTCGGCGCATGCTGACCGGCGGCCAGGGCGCGCAGCGCGGTCACTGCCTGGCCGCGGTCGCGGGCCACCACGGTCGCGACCCGGCTGTGACGGGTGCGGTGGTGGTTGAGGGTGTGGGCGACGTCAGCGACGGCCACGTCGGTGACGTCCAGCCAGTCGGCCAGGATTCCGGCCGTCGCCGCCATCCGCTGCGGGGTCTTGCCCGAAACCACCAGTGCCGACACCCCGGTGCCGGCGGTGGCCGACGGCGCCAGGTCGGGTCCCTGCTCGATGACGACGTGTGCGTTGGTGCCGCCCAGCCCGAACGAGGACACCGCCGCGCGGCGGGGGCCTCCGGTGCCCGGCCACGGGCTGTTCTCGGTGGGCACGAAGAACCGGGTCGCCGCGGCGTTGATCGCCGGATTCCATTGCGAGAAATGGAGATTCGGCGGGATCTGGCCGCGTTGGACCGCCAGCGCGGCCTTGATGAAGCCGGCGATCCCGGCGGCCGCCTCGAGGTGACCGAGGTTGGTCTTGACCGCGCCGAGCGCACACGCGCCCTCGTCACCCTTGGTAAGACCGTATGTCGCTGCCAGCGCCTCGAATTCGATCGGGTCACCGAGGACCGTTCCGGTTCCGTGCGCCTCGACGTAGTTGACGCTCTCGGGCGCCACGTCGCCGGACCGTAGCGCGTCGGCGATCACGTCGCACTGCGCGGCCGTGTTCGGCGCGGTGACCCCGTTGGAGCGGCCGTCCTGGTTGACCGCGGACCCGCGTACCACCGCCAGCACCCGGTCGCCGTCGCGCACCGCGTCGGTCAGTCGCTTGAGCACCACGACGCCGGCGCCCTCACCGCGCACGAAACCGTCGGCGGCCGCGTCGAAGCTGGCGCAGCGGCCATGCGGGGACAGCAGGCCCCAGGCGGAAATGGCGATCTGGGTCTCCGGGCGCAGCGTGACGCTCACGCCACCGGCCAGCGCCACATCGGTTTCCCGCAACCGCAGACTCTGGCAGGCCAGGTGCACCGCCACCAGCGACGACGAGCACGCGGTGTCCACCGCCACCGCCGGGCCCCGCAGCCCCAGCAGATACGAGATGCGGCCGACGGTGATGCTGTGCGCGTTTCCGGTTCCGGTATAGGCGTCCACCGTGTCGGGGTTGGCGGCCAGCATGGACTGGTACTCGTTGAAGTAGACGCCCATCATGACCCCGGCGCGGGTACCGGACAGCGAATCCGTCGGTATGCCTGCGTGTTCGAGGGCTTCCCACGCCACCTCGAGCAGCATCCGCTGCTGGGGATCCATCGCCGCGGCTTCGCGCGGGGTGATGCCGAAGAACTCGGCGTCGAAACCGGCGATGTCGGGCACGAACCCGCCCCACTTCGTGGTCATGTGCCCCGGTGTCAGCGGGTCGGGGTCGAAGAACGCCTCGGCGTCCCACCGGTCGGCGGGCACCGGCGAGATGGCGTCGCGGCCCTCCACCAGCAGGTCCCAGAAGCTGTCCGGACCGGTGACACCACCGGGGAACCGGCAGCCGATCCCGACCACCGCGATCGGCTCGGCCACCGCGATCCGCGAGATCTTCTCGAACTCGCCTGACAGTGCGGCGCGTTGCTGCGCACTCATACCGGAAATCCGGCTGAAAGCCGTGCGCATCACGAAGGCCTTTCGGCCTCGGACGACGTCGACTCGATGCGGTCAAAGAGGCTGTCCAGCACGCTGCCGGCCGACGCGGAGAGCGCGGCCATCTGGTCTTCGCCCGAATCCTGCTCGGGTGCAACCCGATTGGCCAGATAGGCCGCCAGCGCGGCGACGGTGGGATGGTTGAACAGCATGGTCGCCGACAGTTCGATGCCCACGAACTGCTCGGCTTCGCGCCGAATCGCCATCGCCATCAGCGAATTCAGCCCGAGTTCGGCGAAGGGACGGTGACTGTCCAGGTCGTTCTCGGGCAGTCGGAGCTCGCGCGCGATGATGCCACGCAGCCCATTCTCGAATTCTGCGCGCAGGTCCGACGCCGAATACGCCGACCAGTCCCGGGCCGGGATCAAATAGTTGTCGTCGAGCGCAGATCCGTCCGCGGTCGAGGGAACCGGCAGCACCACCGCCTGTGCTACGTCGTAGCCGTCGACGTGCTCCCACGCGGTGAATGCCTCTTCCGGCGTGATGTCACGCGACCCCAGGCGGGCCAGCTCGTCGCTCACGATCTGGGCATCCGCGGCGAAACCGAGTCCGCGCCAGGCCACCCAGTCCAGACTCATGGTGTGGCAACCCTGCTGGTGCCGCGACCGCGCCAGCGCGTCCAGGTAGGAGTTGGCCGCTGCGTAGGACCCCTGTCCCGGGATTCCGAATACCGTTGCGGCCGAGGACGTCAGGAAGAAGAAGTCGACGCTGCCGGGCGGGAACACGTCGTGCAGCACCTGGCTGCCACCGATCTTGGACCACATCACCTCGCGCACGGCGTCGTCGGTCATGGTGGTCACCAGTTGGTCGCGCGTGACGCCGGCCGCGTGGATGACCCCGCGGATCGGTGCGGCACCGTCGGTGTCCCGTCGGTCCAGCAGGGCCTGCAACTGGTCGCGGCAGCCGATGTCGACGGCGACGGCTTCGACTGCGACGCCGCGCATTTCCAGGGCGCGGATCGCGTCGATCTTGTGCCGCAGTCCCGCGTCCAGGGTCGCGAGTTCCCAGTTCCGTCTGGGCGGCAACGGGGTGCGGCCGGTCAGCACCAGCCGCCGGGCGCCGCGGTCGGCCAGCCAGCCGGCCATCAGCAGCCCGAGCGCGCCCATGCCGCCGGTGATCAGATATGCCGCATCCGCCCTGCACCGCACCGGCTTGCGTACTGGTTCGCCGCGCAGCGCCGCCAGCGCCGGTGCGAGCACGACGCCGTCGCGCAGCACCAGGATCGACTTGCTCGGATGCTGGATGAGCTCGGCGAGGACGCCGGCTGACTCTGACTCTGGTTCTGGCTCTGGCTCTGGCTCTGGCTCGGCGAGATCGACCAGCCCGCCCCACAAGTCGGGGTGCTCGGCCGCGATCACGCCGGCCAGGCCCCACAGGAAACTCTGCCGCAGCGCGGACGCGGTCGCCGACTCGTGCACTCCCCGGGTGACGATCCACAGCGTGACCGGGTCGGTGCGCTGTGCCAGGGCGCGGACCGCGGCGCTGAGGTCCGCGCACGCCCGGACGGCGAAGTCGACGTCGGTCGCGTCGGCGGGCCGGGACTCAGCGACATACAGCACGTACCGTGCGTCGGACACGGCGCCTGGCCCGAAACCCTGCTGCGCCAACCCGTCCCGCAGTGCGCCGCCGTCGTCGCCGAGGATCGCCAGGGTGCCGGGACCCAGCGCATCGCCGCGGTCGACGCGCGGCTGCCATTCCAGGATGTGGGCGAAGGTGCGCGCGTCCGAGTGCTCGGCGGCCGGAGCGGCGGCGAGGTCCAGCGCCCGGTAGCGAAGGGACTGTACCGACAGCAACGGTGCGTGGCCGTGGGCCCCGGCGACGACGTCGACCGTGATGCCCTCGGCGTCGCGGCCCATGTTGGTCACCAGCACTGCGCCGCGGGGGCCGGTGCCGTCTTCGCGCAGCCACACCCGTTCGATGGAGGCCGGAACATACAGGCGTGCATCGTCGATCTCCGACAGCGCCCCGACGATCACGGCGGCGTCGAGCAGTGGCCCGATGGAACCGTCGGGCAGCGACTCGGGCAGCTCGATCGCCGCCTGCACGCCGTTGGCGGTGGGCTGCCAGGAGTCCAGGGTCCACTTGAACGGCAGACCGTCGACGCCGCGCAGCGCGAGCTGTCCGGTGACGTCAGGCATGTCGTCGTCATCGAGCAGGGGCCGGGTCCGGTGGGCAATGACGGGTCCGGATTCCGGCGGGGCCGCTGCAAGTTGTGCGGTCACATGGCGTGTCCAGCGGTCGGTGTCGGCCGGGCGCGAGGCCAGGCTGATCGACTGGTCGTCGGCCACCACCTGGATCAGCCGCGGTTGATCGGCGAAGACGGGCTGGTCGAATCGCACAGCGGACAGCGATGGGTAGCCCAGTTCGCTTGCGGCGCAGAGCAATGTGCGCAGTACGACGGAGGCGGGAACCACCTCGGCGCCGTGGAAGCGGTGCCGGCCGCGGTACGGCTTGGCGTCGGGAGCGAGCCGGGCCTGCCACAGGTGTGACGGCAGACCACCGGCCACGGTGGTGACTCTGCTGTGCCGGCCGAGCAGCGTGCCGGGAGACGGCGCCGCGATCACGGAATCGGCAGGTCGTCGGGGGTCGATCCAGTGCCGGGAATGTTGCCACGGCGTGCTGGGCAGCGGCGGGTGCGGTTCCGGCGGATGCGGAGTGTGCGGCGGGTGGGCGCTGTGGACCGTGTTGACGGCGGTGTGGAACGTGATCGTGTCATCGGTGTCGCGTTGCAGCGTGCCGATGCTGGTGTACCGGGTGCCGTGCTGCGCGCTGTGCAGGGTGTCGATGACGGCGTGGGTGAGCAGTGGGTGCGCGCTGACCTCGATGAAGGTGTGGTGCTGCTCGCCGGCCCGCTCGATGGCCTGCTGGAAGTGCACCGGGTTGCGCATGTTGACGGCCCAGTGTTCGGCGTCGAATACCGCTGTGATGTCGGGGTTTTCGTAGGTGGTGGAGATGATCGGGATCACCGGGGTGCGTGGCTGCAGGTCGGCGAGCTCGGCGCGCATCGCCGGCTGCAGCGCGTCCATTGCCGGATTGTGCGGGGCCACTTCGATATTGACCCGGCTGGCGAACCGGTCCTGAGCGCGCGCCTTCTCGATCAACTCCTCGATCTGCGCGGTGGGCCCGGAGATCACGCTCTGGCGCGGTGAGTTGTAGATGCCCAGGGTCACCTGCGGGTAGTCGGCGATCAGCGCCTCGGTGGCCGCGGCGTCGAGCTCCAGCAGCGCCATCGCGCCCTGCCCGGACAGCGGCGCCATCAGCCGGGCCCGGGTCGCCGTCACCCGCAACCCTTCGGCGGGGGTCAGCGCGCCGGAGACCACCGCGGCGGCCACCTCGCCCATCGAATGCCCGATCACCAGATCGGGCTCCACCCCGTAGGAGCGCCACAGCGCGGTCAACGCCAGCTGCATGCCGATCAGACCCAACTGGATCTGCTCGATCCCCACCAGCTCGGCGCCCTGAGCCAGCACCTCCTGCAGCGAGAAGCCGGCCTGGGCAACAAAATCGGGCTCCAAATCGGCCACCGCCGCCGCGAACGCAGGCTCATCGGCCAGCAACCGGCGACCCATCCCGGCCCACTGCGATCCCCGCCCCGAATAAACGAACACCGTCCCCGCCCCCGCAGCCGCAGCCTGCGGACCCACCACACCGGGTACCTGCTGGCCGGTGGCCAGTGCCCGCAACCCGGCAATGGCCTGTGCGCGGCCATGCTCGCCACGGCGGGCCACCACGGTGCCGAACTGGGTATGACGCGACCGGTGGTGGTTGAGGGTGTGGGCGACATCGGCGAGCGGCACGGCGGCGCCGGGCCCCTCCAGCCAATCGGCCAACACCGCTGCTGTCGCGGATACGCGTTGCGGCGTCTTGCCCGCCACGATCAGCGTCGAGACGGGCGGCTCCGCAAGCGGCCCGGGTGCTGCGGCCACCTCCTGGCCTTGCTCGATCACGACATGGGCGTTGGTTCCGCCGAAGCCGAACGACGACACGCCGGCCCGGCGCGGGTGTCCCGTCTCTGGCCAATCGGTCTGGCTGTCAACGACTTTCATTCGCAGATCGGCGAACGGGATGTGCGGGTTGGCGCTTTCGAAGCGCTGGTTCGGCGGGATCTGACCGCGCTGCACCGCGAGGACCGTCTTGATGAAGCCGGCGATTCCGGCCGCGGCCTCGGTGTGCCCCAGGTTGGTCTTGACGGCCCCCAGCAGCAGGGGAGCGTCGGCGGGGCGGCCTCGACCCAGGACGGTGCCCAGCGCACGGGCCTCGATCGGGTCGCCGAGCAGGGTTCCGGTGCCGTGTGCCTCGACGTAGTCGACTTCGGTGGGCTGCATGCCCGCGTTCGCGTACGCGGCGCGCAATACGGCCATCTGGGCGGCCGGGTTGGGCGCCATCAACCCGTTGGAGCGGCCGTCCTGGTTGACCGCCGAGCCGCAGATGACGGCCAGTACCCGGTCGCCGTCGCGCTGGGCGTCCGTCAACCGCTTGAGCACCACCACCCCGGCGCCCTCACCCCGGACGAACCCGTCGGCGGCAGCGTCGAAGGCGCGGCAGTGACCCGTCGGCGACAAGGCGCCCACCTGATCGAAACCGCGGAACACGGCCGGGGACAACAGCAGGTTCACCCCGGCCGCGATCGCCAGCTGTGAGTCCTGGGTTCGCAGGCTCTGACAGGCCAGGTGAATCGCCACCAGCGACGACGAGCAGGCGGTGTCCACCGCCACCGAGGGACCGCGCAGGTCGAGGAAATACGACAGGCGGTTGGCGATGATGCTCATCGCACCGCCGGTGTTGCTCCACCCGTCGATCTGCGCAAGGTCGGTGGCGGCGATGGCCCCGTATTCGCTCAGGCACGATCCGGCGAACACGCCCGTCTGCGAGCGGCGCAGCGAGCTGGGCGGAATTCCGGCGTGCTCCAAGGCTTCCCATGCCACTTCCAGCAGCAGCCGCTGCTGCGGGTCCATTTTGTCGGCCTCGCTGGGCGAGATTTCGAAGAACTCCGCGTCGAACGCGTCGATGTCGGGCAGGAAGGATCCCCACCGCGTGGTCCGGGCGAGCACCGCCCTGACTTCAGCCGAACCGTCGTCGAAGAGTTCCCATCGCTCGTCGGGGATCTTGCCGATCGAGGAACGGCGTTCACACAGGAAGTCCCACAACGCGTCCGGCCCGGATATGCCACCGGGGAAGCGGCACCCCATGCCGATCACCGCGATCGGCTCGTCCAGTGAGTTACGCCCCGGACGGCTCAGCGCGGCGGTTTCGGGTTCGGGCTCGGGGGAGGTGAGGTGTGCGGCCAGGTCGTTGATCGTCGGATGCTCCCAGAAGTCGATGGGGGAGACCGTCCGGCCGAGCAATTCGGTCAGCTCGCCGGACAGCACGACGGCATCGCGGGAGCTCACACCGAGATCGGCGAGGGTCAGCTCGGGGTCGACCTCGTCGGGCCGGCACCCGATGTTGGTGACCAGATAATCGACAAGCCAGTGGCGTAGGTCGGCCTCGCCGCTGATGCTCGCCGTCATACGCTCACGTCCAGCCGCTTGAACCCGTCGCTTCGATACCGCTCGACGCAGGCCGAACGCCGGACCTTGCCGCTGGTGGTGATGGGGATGGAGCCGGGAGAGACCAGGACCAGGTCGGCGACCCGCAGGCTGTGCGACCGCGAGATCGCCGAGGTGACCTCACGCTTGACCGAGCGGAGCTTGAGCAAGGCGTCTTCGGCCGAGGCGCCGCGCCGCTTCAGCTCGATGATGGCGACCAATTGCTCGGTGATGTCGTCGGGCACCGAGATCGCGGCAACCCTGCCGCCGGTGATCTCCTGGATTGTCGCCTCGATGTCGTCGGGGTAGTGGTTGCGGCCGTCGACGATGAGCAGATCTTTGATCCGGCCCATGATGAACAGCTCACCCTCGGACAGGACGCCCAGATCTCCGGTGCGCAGCCAGGGCCCCTCCGGGGTGCCGGGGGCCGGGTCCACGATGTGGGCGTTGAAGATGCGGTTGGTCTGTTCGGGCTTCTGCCAGTAACCCAGGGCCACGTGGTCGCCGTGCACCCAGATCTCGCCGACATCGCCGGACATGTTCTCGACCATGGTGTCCGGGTTGACGATGCGCACCGCAGCGGGGTCGGGGCAGCCGTAGCTGATGAGTTCGGTGCCGACCGACCCGTTGGAGCCGCAGCGCTTGGCCTGTCCGGCGGACAGGTGTTCGTAGTCGAACCGCACCGTCCTGGGTGCGGTTCCCGGTTCTGGCGCGGCCACGTAGAGCGTGGCTTCGGCGAGGCCGTAGGAAGGCCGCACCGCGGTGGGGCTGAGATTGAATTTGGCGAATCGCTCGGTGAAGCGCTTCACGGTGGCGACATGGATCCGTTCGCTGCCGCTGACGATGCCGACCACGTCGCTCAGGTCGAGACCGGCCATGTCCTCGTCGGACGTTCGTCGTACGGCCAATTCGAAAGCGAAATTCGGTGCAGCGGAAAAGGGTGCCGGGTTGGTGGCAAGCAGTTGCATCCAGCAGGCAGGGCGTCGCAGGAAGGCCATTGGGCTCAGCAACACCGCACTGCGTTCGGCGACCATTGGCGCGCAGATTCCGAGAATGAGGCCCATGTCGTGAAACAGCGGCAACCACGACACCACGGTTCCGTTGGGAATCTTCGCGAGGTCCCCGAAATAGCCGTACAGACTCTGCGTCACATTCGCGATGACATTCTTGTGCGACACAATGACGCCGGCCGGCGTGCGAGTGGATCCGGACGTGTACTGGAGATAGGCCGCGCCACTGGATAACCGCAGGGCTTGCGCCGAATCGCGTGGCGAGTCCAGGTCCAGCAGATCGACTTCGATGATGAAGGGAGCGGCCTGGCCACTCTGTGGGGTTGCATATTTCGACACATCACTCACCACGGACGACGTGGTGAGAATGGCGACCGGCCGGGAGTCCCGCAACACCGAGGAAACGCGGTCGTCGTGGATACCGTACTGCGGCGTCGACAGGGGGACGGCAATGAATCCGGCCTGTAGCGCACCGAGGAATGCGACGACGTATTCCAATCCCTGCGGCGCCAGAATCGCCACCCGGTCGCCGGGCGCGCCGCACAGCCTGAGTTCGTCGGCAATCACACAGGCGCTGCCGTAGACCTGAGACCAGGTCAGTGTTTCAGCAAAGCCGTTCGGATCCAGTCCGTAATCGATGAACGTGTACGCCGCGGTATCGGCCTGGTGATCGGCCCGCTGCTTCAGCAAAGCGGGCAATGACCCGTCAGTCACCGGCATCGCTTAACACTCCCGTTCGAACTTTTGCCCTGGTGCACTATTGCGGCCTCGCGTCAGATCTAACGGGGCCGCATAGCGGTGCGACTAGTGCCGGTGAGCGGCACGCGTGCATGGCGTAGTCCATGTCGACGATGATTTGCATCCCCACCGAAGCACTGCTGTGTGCCGCCGGATGATCGCCCCTGGACTAATCCCGCTCCCCTTACAACTAGTCGCGTGTTCAAAAGTAATCATCTCTCGGTACGGGTGGGGGCATTATCGGAAAATCCACACGCTTCCCACAGCCATCGCGGAGGTCATCGCGCACGGTCGCAGTCGGCTGATCTGCGCTCTATCTTGTCTACTCCTGCTGATTGCTGTGATGGATGTGACCTGTGATACTCCGGTGGCGGATGTTGGTCTGGTGAGAACCGCGCCTGAAATTTTCCAACCCGCTACCGCTCGTTTTCTGGGACCGGCGTCCCGTTGTGACGAGGGTAACACCACCGTCGGTGGGCGCTGGACGGCTTCTTCCGGAGGTCCGGTTGCCGCACGTCGCGGCACCGTGCCGGCGAACCTCGGCGTCTAGCCGGAGCGCGCTGCCCGCCAAGCTTTGCCGCGACGCAATCAGCCGCGCCAGGTTCGCCGTCCGGGAGGGTCCACGACGCGGCGCGGCTAAGTTCAGTCCGCCCACTCCAGCGTTCTGGTCTCGACGTCGTCGACCAGTTCCGGCAGGTTGCTGTTCAGATAGAAGTGGTCGCCAGTAAACACCCGAAGCGTGAACTCCGAGGTGGTGCGGTCGCCCCAGGGGGCCATGTCGTCCTGAGTGGCTATCCAGTCCTTGTCGCCGATGGAGGCGTAGATGGGACACGCGAGCTTCGTCTCCGGCGGGCTGTCGTAACCGGCGATGGCACGGGCCGCCCGCAACGTCGGCAGCACGCCGACCAGAAATTCTTCGTCATTGAAGAATTCCGGATTCATCCCGGTCATCTGGGCAACCAGATTCAGCATCTCGTTGTCGGACATGCCTTTGATCTGCTTATAGCGAATGTGGCCCGGAGCCGAGCAGGCGGACACGAAAAAAGCCAGCACATGATATCCAGCCGACTGAAAGCGAAGTGCGACTTCGAATGCCAGCATTCCGCCCATGCTGTGCCCGAAGAATGCTATTGGAACTTCGGGACGGGCCGCGGGCTTCATCATCGCGAAGATATCGTCGGCGAGGGCGGGAATGCTGGTGAGTGGTAGGAGTCCCGCGCCGTCGCGTTGACCGGGGTACTGCACAGCGATACGCGTTATATTGTCCGAAAACTCGCGGGAAAAGGGAACGTAGTCTTTTGCGGTTCCTCCGGCGTGCGGAAAAATATACAGCGTAGGTTTATCGGAATTTCCGCCTTTGCCGCTTTTTGTCGAACTCCCGTGCACACCGGCCAGCATAGCGTGATCCGGAAAGTGCCTGATCGCTTTCGTGACGGCCGCGCTGCGGGTGGGCGGTGGCCAATGCACTGCCCACGGGGGGTCTGCGGCGATAGTCTGGTGGGCAAACCAGGTGCATACGAATCGTCTGCGGGCCGTCGAGACCGTGACCGCGACAACCAACCGAAGACAAGCAGCCGAAAATTGGGCCCGACACACCGGAGTCATCACCGCTGTCACAGACGTAACACCAGGCACACTGGTAACAACAAATAACGCCAGGAGGGTATGGCCGTGTACCGAGTCTTTGAAGCGCTGGACGAGTTGAGCGCCATTGTCGAAGAAGCCCGTGGCGTGCCGATGACGGCCGGCTGCGTGGTGCCCCGCGGCGACGTGCTGGAACTGATCGACGACATCAAGGACGCGATCCCGGGCGAGCTCGACGATGCACAAGACGTGCTCGACGCCCGTGACTCGATGCTGCACGACGCGAAGTCGCACGCCGACTCGATGGTGTCGTCGGCGACCACCGAGTCGGAGTCGATGATCAACCATGCCCGCGCCGAGGCGGACCGGCTGCTGTCCGACGCCAAAGCGCAAGCCGACCGGATGGTCAGCGAGGCGCGTCAGCACAGCGAGCGGATGGTCGGCGAGGCGCGCGAAGAGGCGATGCGCATCGCCGCCTCGGCCAAGCGTGAATACGAAGCCAGCGTCAGCCGGGCCAAGACCGAATGTGACCGGCTGATCGAGAACGGCAACATCTCCTACGAGAAGGCCGTGCAGGAAGGCATCAAGGAGCAGCAGCGGTTGGTGTCGCAGAACGAGGTGGTCCAGGCCGCTCACGCCGAATCCACCCGGCTCATCGACACCGCGCACGCCGAGGCCGACCGGCTGCGCGGGGAATGCGACATCTACGTCGACAACAAGCTTGCCGAATTCGAGGAGTTCCTCAACGGCACACTGCGCTCCGTCGGCCGCGGCCGTCACCAGCTGCGCACCGCGGCGGGCACCCACGACTACGCAACTCGGTAGTCCGCGCCTCATAAGCAGTAGACCTGCGGGCTGCGCGCCGTAGGATTCCCGTATGGCAAGGCAGCACGGCCACACCGCGCAGCGACGCGCTCTTACCCCGTTGACCATCGACGTCGCCCGGTTGGGACGACGTCCGGGGTCCATGATGGAGATCCACGACACCGTCGAAAGTCCGGTACGCATCGGTGTGGAGCTGATCGCCATCGAAGCCGGCGCGCCGCTAGACCTGGATCTGCGAGTGGAATCGGTGTCCGAAGGCGTACTGGTGACGGGCACGGTGGAAGCACCGACTGCCGGCGAATGCTCCCGCTGCCTGTCGCCGATCCAGGGCCGGGTGCAGGTAGGGCTGACGGAGCTCTTCGCCTATCCCGACAGCGCCACCGAAGCCACCACCGAGGCAGACGAGGTGGGCCACGTCGTCGACCAGACCATCGACCTCGAGCAGCCGATCATCGACGCCGTCGGCCTGGAGTTGCCCTTTTCCCCGGTGTGTTCGCCGGATTGCCCGGGGCTGTGTCCGCAGTGTGGGGTCTCGCTGGCTGCCGAGCCCGGTCACCGGCATGAACAGATCGACCCCCGATGGGCCAAGCTGGCCGCGATGCTGCCCCATTCCGATGACGCGGAGACCGAACAGCGAGGTGAGCAGTGAGCCAGCCGCGACAGACACTGCTCGAGGCGCTCGGTGTCGATCTGCCCGACGACCTGCTCTCACTGGCGCTGACGCACCGCAGCTATGCCTACGAGAACGGGGGGCTGCCCACCAATGAGCGTCTGGAGTTCCTCGGCGACGCGGTCCTGGGGCTGACCATCACCGATGAGCTGTACCACCGCCACCCCGACCGTTCCGAAGGCGACCTGGCCAAACTGCGGGCCAGCGTGGTGAACACGCACGCGCTCGCCGACGTGGCACGCACCCTGACCGAAGACGGGCTGGGCGCGTTCGTGCTGCTCGGCCGCGGTGAAGCCAACACCGGTGGCGCCGACAAGTCGAGCATCCTGGCGGACGGGATGGAATCGTTGCTCGGCGCGATCTATCTGCAGCACGGCATCGAGGTGGCGCGCGAGACGATTTTGCGGCTATTCGGTCAGTTGCTGGACGCGGCGCCCACTCTCGGCGCCGGCCTGGACTGGAAGACCAGCCTGCAGGAGTTGACCGCGGCACGCGCCCTGGGTCCGCCGTCGTACCTGGTCACTTCCACCGGACCGGACCACGACAAGGAATTCACCGCGGTGGTGGTGGTGATGGATACCGAATACGGATCCGGTGTGGGGCGCTCCAAAAAGGAGGCCGAGCAGAAGGCGGCGTCTGCGGCGTACAAGGCGCTGGACGCGGTCGAGGAACTGGACTCCGCGGGGAAGACGTCCGCGTGACGTGCTCCGCGCATGGTGATGACCCGCGTCGCCCGGCTTCGCCGCGCTTGCGATCATCACGGGTCCCATGGTGATGACCCGCGTCGCCCGGCTTCGCCGCGCTTGCGATCATCACGGGTCCCATGGTGATGACCCGCGTCGCCCGGCTTCGCCGCGCTTGCGATCATCACGGGTCCCATGGTGATGACCCGCGTCGCCCGGCTTCGCCGCGCTTGCGATCATCACGGGTCCCATGGTGATGACCCGCGTCGCCCGGCTTCGCCGCGCTTGCGATCATCACTAAATGCCTGAGCTACCTGAAGTCGAGGTGGTGCGGCGCGGTCTGCATACCCATGTCGTGGGAAAGACGATCACTGGCGTCCGGGTTCACCATCCCCGTGCCGTGCGCCGTCACGAAGCCGGGCCCGCGGATCTGACCGCGCGCCTGCTCGACGCGCGCATCACCGGAACCGATCGGCGCGGCAAGTATCTGTGGCTGACCCTGCGCACCCCGGATGCCGAAGAGGACGAGCCGGACACCGCGCTCGTCGTCCACCTGGGCATGAGCGGCCAGATGTTGCTGGGCGTGGTGCCGCGGGAAGACCACGTCCGGATCTCCGCGTTGCTCGATGACGGGACGGTGCTCAGTTTCGCCGACCAGCGCACCTTTGGCGGCTGGCTGCTGGCCGACCTGCTGACCGTGGACGGCAGCGTCGTTCCGGAACCCGTCGCGCACATAGCCCGTGATCCGCTCGATCCCCGATTCGACGCCAAAGCGGTGGTCGACGTGTTGCGGCACAAGCACTCCGAGATCAAACGCCAGTTGCTCGACCAGCAGGTGGTCTCGGGGATCGGCAACATCTACGCCGACGAGGCGCTGTGGCGGGCCAAAGTCAACGGCGCCCGTATCGCCGACACCCTGTCGCGGCCCAAGCTCACGGCTGTGCTGGACTCGGCGGCCGAGGTGATGCGTGAGGCACTGGCGAAGGGCGGCACGTCCTTCGATTCGCTATACGTCAATGTCAACGGGCAATCGGGCTACTTCGACCGTTCGCTGGACGCCTACGGACGAGAAGGCCAGAACTGCCGTCGGTGCGGAGCGGTGATGCGCCGGGAGAAGTTCATGAACCGCTCGTCGTTCTACTGCCCGCGCTGCCAGCCGAGACCACGTGGTTGACGATATGGATTGACCCTGCGTCCAGGGCGGCAATTTCGTCAAATCCACGCCCTCAACGCAGGCTCAACGAAAAGAAGGGAAGTCATGACTGATCTGTGGGTGGAACGCACCGGCACGCGCCGCTACACCGGACACAGCTCCCGCGGAGCACAGGTGCTGGTGGGCAGCGAGGACGTCGAAGGCGTGTTCACTCCCGGTGAGTTGATGAAGATCGCACTCGCCGCGTGCAGCGGGATGTCCAGTGACCAACCGCTGGCCCGCCGCCTGGGAGACGACTACCCGGCCGTGATCCGGGTTTCGGGCGCCGCTGACCGCGACAACGAGGTCTACCCCCTGCTCGAGGAGAAGCTCGAGCTGGATCTCTCCGGCCTGACAGACCAGGAGAAGGAGCGCCTCATCACCGTCGTCAACCGGGCCATCGACGCGGTCTGCACCGTCGGGCGCACGCTGAAGTCCGGCACCACCGTGACGTTCGAGGTGGTCGATGTCTGACGTGCGATTGACCGCCTGGGTGCACGGCCATGTCCAGGGCGTCGGATTTCGCTGGTGGACCCGGTGCCGGGCGCTGGAGCAGGGCCTGACCGGTTACGCGGCCAACCAGGCCGACGGCCGCGTGCTGGTGGTGGCCAATGGAACGCGTGAGGGCGGCGAACGGCTCCTCGAACTGTTGCGGGGTGAGAGCACGCCGGGACGGGTGGACAAGGTGATCGCCGACTGGTCGGAGCCGACGGAGCAGTTCAGCGGGTTCGTCGAGCGATAGCTCCGGTCGTTCCCCCGCGGTGGCGTGAAGCCGGGCACATCAGGCGCGGCCCCAGCCAGAGACCAAAGTGTCAGCTGTGGCCACTGCGACACCGGTCGCCTGTTCAACGACTGAATCCGACCGAAACTGCCGCCCGGGCCGTCGCGTGCGGCGAAGGGTCGCACAGTCCGAGCGGTAATCTGGCCCCTCGTGTACCTCAAGAGTCTGACGCTGAAGGGCTTCAAGTCCTTCGCCGCGCCAACGACTCTGCGTTTCGAGCCGGGGATCACCGCGGTCGTCGGTCCCAACGGATCCGGCAAGTCCAACGTGGTCGACGCGCTGGCCTGGGTGATGGGGGAGCAGGGGGCCAAGACGCTGCGCGGCGGGAAGATGGAAGACGTCATCTTCGCCGGGACGTCCTCGCGCGCGCCGCTGGGCCGTGCCGAGGTCACCGTCACCATCGACAACTCCGACAACGCGCTGCCGATCGACTACAACGAGGTCTCGATCACCCGCCGGATGTTCCGCGACGGCGCCAGCGAGTACGAAATCAACGGCAGCGGTTGCCGTTTGATGGACGTGCAGGAATTGTTGAGCGACTCCGGCATCGGACGGGAGATGCACGTCATCGTCGGTCAGGGCAAGCTGGACGAAATCCTGCAGTCCCGCCCCGAAGACCGCCGGGCCTTCATCGAAGAGGCCGCGGGCGTGCTCAAGCACCGCAAGCGTAAAGAAAAAGCGCTGCGCAAGCTCGACGCGATGGCCGCGAACCTGGCCCGGCTGTCCGACCTCACCACCGAGCTGCGGCGCCAACTCAAACCGCTGGGCCGCCAGGCCGAAGTGGCCCGTCGAGCCCAGAACATCCAGGCCGATCTGCGCGACGCCCGCCTCAGACTGGCCGCCGACGACCTGGTCAACCGCCGTTCCGAGCGGCAGGCCATCTTCGACACCGAGGCGAGAATGCGGCGCGAGCATGACGAAGCCGCCGCCCGGCTGTCGGTGGCATCCGAGGAGCTGGCCGCTCACGAGGAATCGCTGACCGAGCTGTCGCAACGTGCCGAAGCCGTTCAGCAGACCTGGTTTCGCTTGTCAGCGCTGGCGGAACGCGTCGGCGCGACCGTCCGGATCGCCAGCGAACGCGCCCACCACCTCGATATCGAGCCGTCCAGGACCAGCGACACCGACCCCGACGCACTGGAAGCCGAGGCCGAACAGGTCGCGCTTTTCGAGGAGCAGTTGCTGGCCGAGCTGGCGGAGGCCCGCACCCGGCTCGATGCCGCGCGCGCCGAGCTGGCCGAACGCGAGCGCCGTGCGGTGGAGGCCGACAAGGCTCACCTCGCGGCGGTTCGGGCGGAAGCCGACCGGCGGGAGGGCCTGGCGCGGCTGACCGGTCAGGTGGAGACGATGCGGGCGCGCGTCGAATCGATCGACGACAGCGTCGCGCGGTTGTCCGAGCGGATCGAACACGCCGCGGCCCGGGTGGAGCAGACCCGAGCCGAGTTCGAGGGCGTGCAGAGCCGGGTCGGTGAACTGGACCAGGGCGAGGTAGGCCTCGACGAGCAACACGAACGGACGATGGCCGCGCTGCGTCAGACCGACGAACGGGTCACCGAGCTGCAGGCCGCAGAACGTGCCGCCGAACGTCAGGTGGCGTCGTTGCGGGCCCGCATCGATGCGCTCTCGGTGAGTTTGGAGCGCAAGGACGGCACCGCGTGGCTGGCTCGGAACCACGGTGCCGCAGGGCTTTTCGGTTCGATCGCGGAACTGGTCAAGGTGCGTCCGGGCTACGAGGCGGCGCTGGCCACGGTGCTGGGCTCGGCGGCCGACGGGCTTGCGGTCGACGGTCTGGGAGCCGCACGCAATGCCGTCGCCGCACTGAAACAGGCCGACGGTGGCCGCGCGGCGCTGGTCCTCGGCGACTGGCCGGCCCAGCCGCAGCCGCAGGTCGGCCTGCCGGGTGGCGCGGTGTGGGCGCTGGACATGATCGAGGCGCCGCCGCGGTTGCGCGGGGCGATGGTGGCCATGCTCTCGGGCGTCGCGGTGGTCGACGATCTGGGCGCAGCGCTGGAGCTGGTCGCCGGCCATCCGCAGCTGCGGGCGGTGACACGCGACGGCGATCTGGTGGGCGCCGGCTGGGTGAGCGGCGGGTCCGACCGCAAGGTCTCCACGTTGGAGATCGCGTCGGAGATCGAGAAGGCGCGCAACGAACTGGCCGCCGCGGAGTCGCAAGTGGCGCAGCTCAGCGCGGCGCTGTCCGGCGCGTTGACCGAGCAGGCCGCCCGTCAGGATGCGGCCGAGCACGCGCTGGCCGCCCTCAACGAATCCGACACCGCCATCTCGGCGATGTACGACCAGCTCGGCCGGCTGGGGCAAGAGGCCAGAACGGCCGAGGACGAATGGAACCGGCTGCTGGCCCAGCGTGAAGAGCTCGAAGCGGGCCGGGGCCGCACTCTCGACGAGGTCGTCGAACTCGAGACGCGTTTGCGCAATGCGCAGGAGACCGAACACGTCCAGCAGGCCGAGCCGGTCGACCGGCAGGAGATCGCGGCTGCCGCCGATGCGGCACGCAGCTTCGAGGTCGAGGCCCGGCTGGCCGTACGCACCGCCGAAGAGCGCGCCAACGCGGTGCGCGGGCGGGCCGATTCGCTGCGCCGTGCCGCCGCGGCCGAACGCGAGGCTCGGATCCGGGCCGAACAAGCGGCGGCCGCCCGGATGCGCGCAGCCGCGGTGGCGGCGGCGGTGGCCGAGTCGGGACGGCTGCTGGCCCGGCGGCTCAGCCGGGTGGTGGACGCGGCGTCACTGATGCGCGACGAGCTGGCCGCCGAGCGCCAGCAGCGGTCCGCGGCCATGACCGCGGTACGTGAGGAAACGAATCTGCTCGGCGCGCGGGTGGCCGCACTCACCGATTCCCTGCACCGCGACGAGGTGGCCAACGCGCAGGCGGCGCTGCGGATCGAACAACTCGAGCAGACGGTGCTCGAGCAGTTCGGGATGGCGCCGGCCGACCTGATCGCCGAATACGGCCCCGACGTCCCGCTGCCGCCCACCGATCTGGAGATGGCCGAGTTCGAACAGGCCCGCGAGCGGGGTGAACAGGTGGTCGCGCCGGCCCCGATGCCGTTCGACCGCACCACCCAGGAGCGCCGGGCCAAACGCGCCGAGCGGGAGCTCAACGAGCTGGGCCGGGTCAACCCGCTGGCCCTCGAGGAGTTTGCCGCGCTGGAGGAGAGATACAACTTCCTGTCCACCCAGCTCGAGGACGTCAAGGCGGCGCGCAAGGATCTGCTCGATGTCGTCGCCGAAGTCGACGCCCGGATCCTGCAGGTGTTCAGCGAGGCGTTCGTCGATGTCGAACGCGAATTCCAGACGGTTTTCACCACCCTGTTCCCCGGCGGCGAGGGGCGCCTGCGGCTGACCCAGCCCGACGACATGCTGACCACCGGCATCGAGGTCGAGGCCCGTCCCCCCGGCAAGAAGGTCACCCGGCTGTCTTTGCTGTCCGGCGGCGAAAAGGCGCTGACCGCGGTAGCCATGCTGGTTGCCATCTTCCGGGCCCGCCCGTCGCCGTTCTACATCATGGACGAGGTGGAGGCCGCGCTCGACGACACCAACCTGCGCCGGCTGATCAGCCTGTTCGAGATGCTGCGGGACCGTTCGCAGCTGATCATCATCACCCACCAGAAGCCCACTATGGAGGTGGCCGACGCGCTGTACGGCGTGACGATGCAGGGCGACGGGATCACCGCCGTCATCTCGCAGCGCATTCGCGGTCAGCAGGTGGACCGACTGGTGGCCAACTCTTCGTAGGTTGCCCGTAGCGTGGGGCTGACAGTCCGCCAGCCCGTACCGGCCCCCGTAGTTCTGGGAAATAGTTCTGGGAAGGATTCAACAGCGTGTCGCAAGGTCTTTGGATCGCCATCGCGGTCATCGCCGCCCTGGTCATCATCGCCGCGCTGGTCTTCGGCCTGGTGCGCCACCGCAAGCGCAGGATCAGCCTCGCGCCCAAGCCCACACCCGAGGCGATCGACCGCTCCGGGGGCTATACGGCGTCGTCCGGCATCACGTTCAGCCGGACCCCGACGCTGCAACCGGAACGGATCGACACCACCGGTCTGCCGGCCGTCGGCGACGACGCCACCATCCCGCGCGACGCCCCCAAGCGTCCCATTTCTGAGGTCCACCTTCCCGAGCCGAAGCTCGAACCCAAGCTCGAACCGGAGCCGATACCCGAGCCGGAGCCGGTACCCGAGCCGGAGCCGATAACGGAGCCGGCGCCCGAGCCCGAAGCGCCGCAGATCGAGGCGATCGAGCCCACCGAAGGGCGGCTGGAGCGGCTGCGCGGGCGGCTGGCACGGTCGCAGAACGCGCTCGGCCGCAGCATGCTCGGCCTGCTCGGTGGCGGTGACCTGGACGAGGACTCCTGGCAGGACGTGGAGGACACCCTGCTGGTGGCCGACCTCGGCCCGGTGGTCACCGAAGCGGTGGTGTCCCAGCTGCGAACCCGGCTGGCCAGTAGCAACGTCCGCACCGAAGCCGACGCCCGCGCGGTGCTGCGGGACGTGCTCATCAAAGAACTGCACCCGGAGATGGACCGATCCATCCGGGCGCTGCCGCACGCCGACCATCCCTCGGTACTGCTGGTCGTCGGCGTCAACGGCACCGGAAAGACCACCACGGTCGGCAAGCTGGCGCGGGTCCTGGTAGCCGACGGACGTCGTGTGGTGCTCGGGGCGGCCGACACGTTCCGGGCCGCCGCGGCCGACCAGCTGGAAACCTGGGCGTCGCGGGTCGGGGCGGAAGTGGTGCGCGGCGCCGAAGGGGCCGATCCGGCGTCGGTGGCGTTCGACGCCGTCGACAAAGGCATCCAGGCCGGTGCCGACGTCGTCCTGATCGACACCGCCGGACGGTTGCACACCAAGGTCGGCCTGATGGACGAACTGGGCAAGGTCAAACGAGTAGTGAGCCGCCGGGCAGCTGTTGATGAGGTGCTGCTGGTGCTCGACGCCACCATCGGCCAGAACGGCCTGGCGCAGGCCAAGGTTTTCGCCGAGGTCGTCGACATCACCGGGACGGTGCTCACGAAGTTGGACGGAACGGCCAAGGGCGGCATCGTTTTCCGCGTTCAGCAGGAATTGGGCGTGCCGGTGAAGCTGGTCGGACTCGGTGAGGGAGCCGATGACCTGGCGCCGTTCGAGCCGGCGGCGTTCGTCGACGCCCTGCTGGGCTGAAAGCTCTTACACAGCAACTTTTACGTTAATCCTGACGAAACACGGCGGCTCCATTGCCGCAACAACTTATGCGCATGGTTCTCGTCAGGTCACCAGTCATCATTCTGGGGCCCTCCCAACGCTGACTGGAGGTGATAGCGAGTGAGTTTCCCTGTGATGGGCCAGCCCAATACCGGCGATACGGCCTGGATGTTGGCGAGTGCGGCACTCGTGCTGCTGATGACGCCGGGCCTGGCGTTCTTCTACGGCGGCATGGTTCGTGCCAAGAGCGTGCTCAACATGATCATGATGAGCATCAGCGCGATGGGCGTCGTGACGGTGCTGTGGGTGCTCTACGGCTACTCCATGGCATTCGGCAACGACACCGGCAATGTCGTCGGCAGCCCGACCGAATACTGGGGCCTGAAGGGCCTCATCGGTGGCAACTCGGTTGCCGCCGACGCGTCCAAGGGCGTCGCGGCGACGGACATCCCGCTGGCGGGAACGCTGCCGGCCTCGGTGTTCGTGGCCTTCCAGTTGATGTTCGCGATCATCACGGTCGCCCTGATCTCGGGCGCGGTCGCCGACCGGCTCAAGTTCAGTGCCTGGCTGGTGTTCTCGGGCCTGTGGGCGACGCTGGTGTACTTCCCGGTCGCGCACTGGGTCTTCGCCTTCGACGGGTTCGCATCGGAGAAGGGCGGCTGGATCGCCAACAAGCTGCACGCGATCGACTTCGCAGGCGGAACCGCGGTGCATATCAATGCCGGTGTGGCGGGCCTCATGCTGGCGCTCGTCCTGGGCAAGCGTAAGGGTTGGCCGACCACGCTCTTCCGTCCGCACAACCTGCCGTTCGTGATGCTGGGCGCCGGTTTGCTGTGGTTCGGGTGGTACGGCTTCAACGCCGGGTCGGCGACCAGCTCGAACGGCGCCGCGGGGTCGACGTTCGTCACCACCACGATCGCCACTGCGGCGGCGATGCTGGCGTGGCTGCTCACTGAGCGCATCCGCGACGGCCACGCCACCACCCTGGGTGCCGCCTCGGGCATCGTCGCCGGGCTGGTCGCGATCACGCCGTCGTGCTCGTCGGTGAACGCACTGGGCGCACTGATCATCGGCGTGGTCGCCGGTGTGCTGTGCGCGCTGGCCGTGGGTCTGAAGTTCAAGCTCGGCTTCGACGACTCGCTCGACGTTGTCGGCGTCCACCTGGTCGGCGGTCTCGCCGGCACCCTGATGGTCGGCCTGGTCGCCGCCCCCGAGAGCGTCGCGATCAACGGCGTGGCGGGCGTGTCCAAGGGCCTGTTCTACGGCGGCGGGTTCGACCAGTTGGAACGCCAGGCAGTGGGCGCGTTCACCGTTCTGGCCTACTCGGGCGTTGTCACGCTGATCCTGGCGCTTATCCTGAAGTACACCATTGGGCTGCGGCTGGGAGCAGAGCAGGAAGCGGCGGGCATCGATGAGTCGGAGCACGCTGAGAGCGGCTACGATTTCGCGGTTGCCAGCGGTTCGGTTCTTCCCCGCGCCAGCCTGCCGGACACCCCGAACGGCCTGCAGGCGCGAGTGGCCGAGAAAGTTGAGGCGGAATAGATATGAAGCTGATCACCGCGATCGTCAAGCCGTTCACCCTCGACGACGTCAAGACCAGCCTGGAGGACGCCGGCGTCCTGGGCATGACGGTCAGCGAAATCCAGGGCTATGGGCGGCAGAAGGGCCACACCGAGGTCTACCGGGGCGCTGAGTACTCGGTCGACTTCGTGCCCAAGGTCCGGATCGAGGTCGTCGTCGACGACTCCATCGTCGACAAGGTCGTGGACAGCATTGTCCGGGCGGCACGGACGGGCAAGATCGGCGACGGCAAAGTGTGGGTCAGCCCCGTGGACACCATCGTGCGGGTGCGCACCGGTGAGCGCGGTTCTGACGCTCTGTAGTCGCGCGTTGCCGAACCAAGGCAGATGGGCCGGCCGGGTGTGACACCGAACCGGCCGGACCCTTCTGAAACCTCGAAAACGGAAGCACCGCAAGCAGGAAGCGCCGTTGCGGCAGTCGATCTGGCTGCCGCGCGGCGCGAACTGCTGTCTGACGGCCTCAGCGGCATGAAACCTGCCGAGATGCGGCAGGCAGTGCTGGACCTGCACGAAAACTGGTTGAC
Organism: Mycobacterium sp. TY814; assembly: GCF_030755175.1. Taxonomy (NCBI): domain Bacteria; kingdom Bacillati; phylum Actinomycetota; class Actinomycetes; order Mycobacteriales; family Mycobacteriaceae; genus Mycobacterium; species Mycobacterium sp. TY814. Next base: position 911,168 of record NZ_JAUFRY010000001.1, on the reverse strand, counting down.
CGCAAAGGCTTCCGAAATCGGCATCACCGACGACAGCGGCTACGCCATCGTCGCGGTCGGCGGCCTCGGCCGTCGTGAGCTACTTCCGTACTCCGACCTCGACCTGGTGCTGGTGCACGACGGGAAGCCGCCCGAAGTACTGGGGCCGACCGCCGACAAACTGTGGTATCCGTTGTGGGACGCCAACATTCGGCTCGATCACAGCGTGCGTACCGTCAGCGAGGCGCTGAGCACCGCCAACGCCGATCTGACGGCCGCCCTGGGCATGCTCGAGGCGCGGCACATCGCCGGAACCGCAGCCCTGTCAGCCGAACTGATCGACGGGATCAAACGGCAGTGGCGCAGCGGAATCCGTTCTCGCATGGACGAACTCGTGGAGATGACGCACGCCCGCTGGCTGCGTCTTGGCCGTATCGCGCACCGCGCCGAACCCGACCTCAAGTCCGGCCGCGGCGGGTTGCGCGATGTCCAGTTGCTCAACGCGCTGGCGCTGGCGCAACTCATCGACCGTCACGGGATGGCCCGGGCCGATACCGCTGTCGGCTCGCTGGACGATGCGTACCTGACGTTGCTCGACGTCCGGACCGAATTGCACGTGGTCTCCCGCCGGGGTCGTGACCAGTTGCTGGCGCAGTTCGCCGACGAGATCAGCGAAAAGCTTGGCGTCGGGGACCGATTCGACCTGGCGCGGATGCTGTCCAGCGCCGGTCGCACCATCAGCTTCCACGCCGTCACCGGACTGCGCACCGCCGCCAACGCGTTGCCCAAGCGCGGTTTGACCGCCCTGATGCGGCGACCCAAGCGGCGACCGCTGGATGAGGGTGTCGTCGAGTACGCCGGCGAGATCGTGCTGGCCCGCGACGCCCGTCCCGAAAGCGACCCCGGTCTGGTGTTGCGGGTGGCCGCCGCCGCGGCGGACACCGGCGTGCCCATCGGTGCCGCCACGCTGAGCCGGCTGGACAGCGCGCCACCGCTGCCGACACCGTGGCCACGGGAGGCCCTGGACGACCTGCTGGTGGTGCTGCTGGCCGGTCCCACCGCGGTAGCCACCATCGAGGCGCTGGACCGCACCGGGTTGTGGGGGCAGTTGTTGCCCGAGTGGGATGCGATCCGCGACCTGCCGCCGCGCGATGTCTCGCACAAGTGGACCGTGGACCGTCATGTCGTGGAGTGCGCCGTGCACGCGGCACCGTTGACCACCAACGTGGCGCGACCGGACCTGCTCGCCCTGGGTGCCCTGCTGCACGACATCGGCAAGGGCCGCGGAATGGACCACTGCGTGCTCGGCGCTGATCTGGTGATCCCGATCGGGCAGCGGCTCGGTTTGTCGCCCGCTGACGTCGACACCATCTCCAAGATGGTCCGCCACCATCTGCTGCTGCCGATCACGGCCACCCGTAGCGACCTGAACGACCCCAAGACCATCGAGGCGGTGTCCGAGGCGCTGGGCGGTGACCCGCAGCTGCTCGAGCTCATGCACGCGCTGTCGGAGGCCGATTCCAAGGCCACGGGTCCGGGCGTGTGGAGTGACTGGAAGGCGTCGCTGGTCGAGGACCTGGTGCGGCGCTGCCGGCTGGCGATGGCGGGGGAGACGCTTCCGCAAGCGGAACCGACTGCGCCGCACTATCTTTCGCTGGCTGAGCGGCAGGGCGTGCACGTCGAGCTGCAAGAGGGTGACGGCGAACGGCTGTGCGCGGTGATGGTGGCCCCGGATCAGCGCGGGCTGGTGTCGAAAGCCGCGGCCGTGCTGGCGCTGAACTCGCTGCGGGTCCACTCGGCCTCGGTGAACATCCACGAGGGCGTGGTGATCACCGAATTCATCGTGTCGCCGCTGTTCGGCTCGCCGCCCGCGGCCGAGCTGCTGCGCCAGCAGTTCGTCGGCGCCCTGCACGGCGATATCGACGTGTGCGGAACGCTGGAAAAGCGCGACATGGAGGCCACCAGCTCGGCCACCGCCCGGGCCGGCGAGGTCCAGGTGGGAGTGCCCGTCACCCGTTCCACCGCCCCACCGCGCATCCTCTGGCTGGACACCGACACCCCGGGTCAGCTGATCCTGGAGGTCCGCGCCATGGACCGGGTCGGCCTGCTCGCGTTGCTGACCCGTGCGCTCGAGCGCGCCGAGACCGACATCCTGTGGGCCAAGGTCAACACGTTCGGGTCGACGGCAGCCGACGTGTTCTGTGTGGCGGTGCCGCCGGAGCTCAATGCGCGGTCCGCGGTGGAAAAGCACCTGCTGGCGGTGCTGGGTGCGCCCGCGGTGGTGCTGGAGGACGAGCCCGTCGGGGACTAGCGCCATGCTCTGAGCCACCGCCCTCAGTGTGAACCTCACGACGGGACACGCCGATTCACCGTCGCATCGTCCACACTCGGCGAAAGGTTTTGGCTCGCGTTACACCGGCTCGGCGTTGAGCTGGCGCACGGCGTCGATCCGCGCTTTGAGCTGATCGCTGGTGGCCGCGGCGATCGGCGGCCCACCGCAGCGGCGGCGCAGCTCGTTGTGGATCCAGCCGTGCGGCTTGCCGGTGCGATGGTGCGCCACGGAGACCAGGGCGTTGAGTTCGCGGCGCAGGTCGCGCAGTTGACCGTGCGTGGTCAGCGCCACCGCCGGGGTGCCTGCCTGCGCCCGTTTCTGTAGCTGCTCGTCCTGCCGGCGGTGCAGCAGCGCACGCATCTGTTCGGCGTCGAGCAGGCCGGGGATGCCGAGGTAGTCGGCCTCCTCGTCGCTGCCGGCCGGGGTTGCGGTGCCGAACGACGAGCCGTCGAAGATGACCTGGTCCAGTTCGGCGTCGGCGCCCAGCGAGGTGAAGCCCTTCTCTTCGCCGGGTTCGGTCTGCGTCTTGGTGGCCGGGTCCTCGTCGAGTGGGTCGCCCTCGGATTCGCGGTGCGGTTTGCCCAGCACGTGGTTGCGCTGCGCCTCGAGTTCGCTGGCGAGCTGCAGCAGATTCGGCACCGACGGCAGGAAGATGCTCGCCGTCTCACCTGCTCGCCGGGATCGCACGAACCGCCCGATGGCCTGGGCGAAGAACAGCGGCGTCGAGGCGCTGGTGGCGTAGATACCGACCGACAGCCGCGGCACGTCGACCCCCTCGGACACCATCCGCACCGCGACCAGCCACCTGCTGGTGCTGGCGGAGAACTCCGAGATGCGCGCCGACGAGCCGGGGTCGTCGGAGAGCACGACGGTCGGCGCCTCGCCGGTCAACTTCGTGAGCAGGGTCGCGTAGGCGCGCGCCGCGGTGCGGTCCGAGGCGATGATCATCCCGCCCGCGTCCGGCACATGCTCACGCTTCTGGCGCAGCCGCTGGTCGGCGGCCGCGATCACCGCCGGCATCCACTCGCCGGCCGGGTCCAGTGCGGTGCGCCAGGCGCGGGCGGTCTGTTCGGCCGACAGTGGTTCGCCCAACCGCGCCTCATGCTCTTCGCCGGCGCTGTCCCGCCAGCGGGCCTGCCCGGAATAGGCCATGAAGACCACGGGGCGGACCACGCCGTCGGCCAGCGCCTCGGCGTAGCCGTAGGTGTGGTCGGCCTTGGACCGCATCAGGCCGTCGGCGTCGGGTTCGTAGTTCACGAACGGGATCGGACTGTCGTCGCTGCGGAACGGCGTCCCGGTCAGGGCGAGCCGGCGGGTCGCGTCACCGAAGGCTTCCCGTATGGCGTCACCCCAGGTTTTGGCGTCACCGCCGTGGTGGATCTCGTCGAAGATCACCAGCGTCTTGCGTTGTTCGGTACGCACCCGGTGCAGCGTCGGGTGGGCGGCCACCTGGGCGTACGTGACCACCACGCCGTGGTACTCCGGCGAGGTCTGCGGGTTGGAGTTGGAGAATTTCGGGTCCAGGGAAAGTCCCTGGCGTCCGGCGGCCTGGGCCCACTGGATCTTGAGGTGCTCGGTGGGTACGACGACGGTGATCTGCTCGACGGCCCGGTGCGCGATCAGCTCGCCGGCGATCCGCAGGGCGAAGGCGGTCTTGCCGGCACCGGGTGTGGCCACCGCCAGGAAGTCCCGCGGCTCGGTTCCCAGGTACTTGACCAGCGCGCGACGCTGCCAGCCGCGCAGCGACCGGGTCGTGTCGGCCGGGAAGTGGCTGACCGGCTGCAGCGACACATTCCCCCCATACAGATTCGGCCTGGTGGCTCGGCCGCGCGAGACGGCGCAGTGGCTGTGAAATCTAGCACGACAACGCTTTTCGGCGCTGCAACGACGTGGCTGTCCGGTCAGATTGGCTGGTCGCGGGTCTGCAGCCAGTCGTGGATGCGCGTGGCGACGTCGGGCCATCCGGGTTCGAGCATCATGTTGTGGCCCATCGAGAAGAACTCCGGTTCGGTCCGGTACGCATGGGCCGTCGCCCGCACCTCCGCGGTGCTGACGAAGCCGTCATGCTCGGCGCCCAGAACCAGCATCGGGGTCGTCACCAGTCCGGTCCGGACCCGCCGGGTCATCGGATCCAGCGCGGCCGCCCGCAGACTTTCGGGCCCGGCCTGCGACCGGCAGGATTCGACGATCTCCTCGGGTGTCTGCCGACAGAAGAGGTAGTCGCGGGCCAGCGTCGCCGATTCGACGAACTCGAGCAACGTGCCGCCGGTGAAGGCCCGCATGGCGATCAGGGGATGGCGGCGCCAGACGCGCATCGCCAGCCGCAGGAAACCCTTCGGGGGCACCGAGCCGACCAGCACCGCGGCGGGCGCACGCCGGGTTTCCAGATACCGCTGCACGGCGAAGCCGCCGAGGGAATGGCCGATGAGCACCGGTGGGCCGCCGAGTGAGTCGGCCACCGTGCGGACGTCCTCCACGTAGTCGGCCATGGAGCACCACCGCAGGGCCTTGGGTGCGGGACTGGCGCCGTGGCCGCGCAAGCTCACCGCGACGGCGCGGTAGCCGGCGTCGGCGAAATAGTTCAGGAAGTTCTCCCAGCACCACGCGCCGTGCCAGCCGCCGTGGACGAACAGCAGCGGTGGGCCGGTGCGGGAGCCCTTGTCGATGACTTCGAGCATCACCGCGCTCCGACTGCCTGGTACTCGGCGCGGTTCGGCACCGTGGCCGCGCCCAGGCCGAGCAGCGTGGCCAGGATCACCGGGAACTCCAGGTAGGCGTGATAGCTGGCGAACGCGGAGTACACCGCCTTGCCGGAGGCGTAGTCCGTGACGAACACGACGGCCAGGGCCACTCCGACGGCGGCACCCAGCGTCCACGCCCGCGCGCCGCTCAGCCACGGGACGCGCACCTCGAATGCCCGCGCCGCATCGGGTGCATGGCGGGGAAAGAAGTACACCCAGACGAAGTAGTGCATGGTCTGCAGGAAGGCGAACACGACGAGCAGCCTCAGGCCCATCTCGGTCAGCACGGCCGCCGGCGGGGCACTGGCCGCCACGATGGGGCGGGGATTTCCCGCGAACCCGGCCAGCGACGAACTGGTCCCGCCGAAGTGGCGGTCGAGCACACCGGACAGCAGCACCGCAGGAACGACCAGCACCCAGCCGAGCTGCACCGATCGGAAGGACCGGCGCAACGCCGGGGTGGGCAGCCGGGCCGACCACTCCCACAGGAAGAACAGCGGCACCACATTGTGCAGATGCGACAGCACGACGAAGTGGTAGGCGGGCCAGCTCAGCGAGGCGGCCGTGGCGATCGCCAGCACCGCTGCCGCCGCGACCAGCGCCGGCCCCCGTAACCCCGCCACACAGGCAGCCAAGAGCACCGCGTAGCCGATGACGATCTCGGCCAGCCGCGCCGGCTCGCCGACGATCATGGCGGCCAGCCGGCACAGCACGATGACGGTGATCAACCCGAGCAGCCACGACAGCAGCCGGCCGGCGAGTACGGCGGCGAAACGTCCAGTGACGTAGCGCAATTCCAGGACGTTGTGCAGGACCCCAAAGGCCATCAGCCCGAGCACCGTGGTGGCCAGCGGAGCGCGCACTGCGATGGCCAGGGCAACTGCGGCGGCCCCCGCGAACAGCCAGATCACCCGTAAAGTCATCGCGTGTCCCAGCTGACCGCTTTCGTCATCACGGTCGCGGTCGAATCGCTGTGGTACGTCGGCGGCCTCGTGGGCATCGTCGGGCTGCGGTGGTGGTCGGCGCTGATGCTGACGATCGGCGTCAACGCGGTCACCCATCCGGTGGCGTGGTGGGTCCTGGCGCCGGACCCGACTATTGCGCGGCTACTGCTGACGGAGGTCGCGGTGACCCTCGCCGAGGCGGCTGTGCTGGCGGTCGCCGTCCGGCGTGACCTGACGACACTGGCGCTACTGAGTGTCGGCGCCAATGCTTCGTCGCTGCTCACCGGGCTGGTCCTCAACCGGTAGGCGGACCTGGAGGGGGAGGCGGCGACCACTGGGGCGGCGGGCCTTGTGGGGGCGGCGGGCCTTGCGGCGGCGGGCCCCATTGCGGTGGCGGCGGGCCCCACTGCGGTGGCTGCTTCGGCCGCCGCGAGCGGCGTAGCCAGATCACGACAGCCACCGCGGCCGCTACCACCAACAGCAGAAACACGACGACCACCAGCAGCACCGGAGAAGACGCCGATGGTGCGGGGGCCATGTCTGCGAGCACAGTGACCACGCGGCAAAAGTAGCGTTTTCCAACCTCGATCCACCAGGCTTCGCCGAAACTGAAACCACGCACGCCCGCATCGGCGTGTCGTCTGCCTCGTGACAGTGTCGCGGGCCCACGGCAACAGGACCACTAGGCCTGCTGGTGGTGACCCCCAGCGCCCGACTCGGTCCTTGTCTGCCGCCCCGACGGCAGCACCACTAGGCTGGCTGTCGTGTTTGAATCGCTGTCCGATCGCTTGACCGGTGCCCTCCAGGGGCTGCGCGGCAAAGGCCGCCTGACCGACGCCGATATCGAGGCCACTACCCGCGAAATCCGGCTCGCGCTGCTGGAAGCCGACGTGTCGCTGCCCGTGGTCCGGGCGTTCGTCCACCGGATCAAGGAACGCGCCCGCGGGCATGAGGTGTCCGGCGCGCTCAACCCGGCGCAACAGGTCGTCAAGATCGTCAACGAGGAACTGATCGGCATCCTCGGCGGCGAGACCCGCGAGATCGCCTACGCCAAAAACCCGCCGACGGTGATCATGCTCGCCGGCCTGCAGGGTTCGGGCAAGACGACGCTGGCCGGCAAGCTGGCGTTCCGGTTGAAGAACCAGGGCCACACCCCGCTGCTGGTGGCCTGCGACCTGCAGCGTCCCGCCGCGGTCAATCAGCTTCAGGTCGTCGGTCAGCGCGCCGGCGTCCCGGTGTTCGCGCCGCACCCCGGCGCCTCACCCGAGTCCGGGCCGGGCGACCCGGTCGCCGTCGCCGCGGCGGGCATCGCCGAGGCCAGAGCCAAGCACTTCGACTTCGTCATCGTCGACACCGCCGGCCGGCTCGGCATCGACGAGGAGTTGATGGCCCAGGCCGCGGCCATCCGCGACGCTGTCAACCCCGACGAGGTGCTGTTCGTCCTGGACGCGATGATCGGCCAGGACGCGGTCGCCACCGCGCAGGCATTCGGCGACGGCGTCGGGTTCACCGGCGTCGTGCTGACCAAGCTGGACGGCGACGCCCGTGGTGGTGCCGCCCTGTCGGTCCGCGAAGTCACCGGTGTGCCAATCCTTTTCGCCTCGACCGGCGAGAAGTTCGAGGACTTTGACGTCTTCCACCCGGACCGGATGGCCAGCCGCATCCTCGGTATGGGCGACGTGCTGAGCCTGATCGAGCAGGCCGAGCAGGTCTTCGATGCCCAACAGGCCGAGGCTGCCGCCGCCAAGATCGGCGCCGGTGAGCTGACGCTGGAGGACTTCCTCGAGCAGATGCTTGCCGTGCGCAAGATGGGCCCGATCGGCAACCTGCTGGGCATGCTGCCCGGCGGGGCACAGATGAAAGACGCGCTGGCCGAGGTCGACGACAAGAGCCTCGACCGGATCCAGGCCATCATCCGCGGCATGACGCCGCAGGAGCGGGCCGACCCGAAGATCATCAACGCCTCGCGGCGGCTGCGCATCGCCAACGGCTCCGGCGTCACGGTCTCCGAGGTCAACCAGCTGGTGGACCGCTTCTTCGAGGCGCGCAAGATGATGTCCTCGATGCTCGGCGGCATGGGCATCCCCGGGCTGGGCCGTAAGTCCGCGACCCGAAAGTCCCGCAACTCCAAAGGCAAGAAGGGCAAGAAGGGGGCCCGCGGACCGACGCCGCCGAAGACGCGCAGTCCATTCGGCGCCGGCATGCCCGGCATGCCCGGCATGCCGGCCGGGTTCCCCGACCTGTCGCAGATGCCGGAAGGCCTCAACGAACTGCCGCCGGGGCTGGCCGACTTCGACCTGTCCAAGCTGAAGTTCCCCGGCCAGAAATAGCCGCAGTGCGACTGCACGTGCGGGGGCTCGCCCTGCCCGGCGACATCGCCACCGAACTGTGGATAGTCGACGGCCGCATCAGCTCCGAGCCGGTCTCCGGTGCCGACACCGTCTTCGATGGGGGCTGGATCCTGCCGGGGCTGGTGGACGCGCACTGCCACGTGGGGCTCGGCGAACACGGCGCAGTCGAACTGGACGAAGCGATTGCCCAGGCCGAAGTCGAACGCGACGTGGGCGCGCTGTTGCTGCGCGACTGCGGCTCACCGATCGACACCCGGAGTCTTGACGACCATCACGACCTGCCCCGCCTCATCCGGGCCGGACGGCACCTGGCCAAACCCAAGCGCTACATCCCCGGGCTGGCCGCCGAGATGGAGGACGAAGCGCAGCTGCCGGATCTCGTCGCCGAGCAGGCCAGGCGCGGAGACGGCTGGATCAAGCTGGTCGGCGACTGGATCGACCGGGGGATCGGCGACCTCGCGCCGCTGTGGTCCGATGACGTCCTCAAGGCGGCGATCGACACCGCCCACGCGCTCGGCGCCCGCGTCACCGCGCACGTCTTCGGCGAGGATGCGCTGCCCGGCCTGATCAACGCCGGCATCGACTGCATCGAACACGGCACCGGCCTCACCGACGAGACGATCGAACTCATGGTCCGGCACGGCACCGCGCTGGTGCCGACGCTGATCAACTTGGAGAACTTCCCGGGCATCGCCGACGCTGCCGTGCGCTACCCGACGTACGCCGCGCACATGCGCGACCTCTACGACCGCGGATACCAGCGGGTCGCCGCGGCGCGCGACGCCGGTGTGCCGGTGTATGCCGGCAGCGACGCGGGCGGCACCATCAGGCACGGACGTATCGCCGACGAGGTCGACGCGCTGCGCAAGATCGGCATGAGCGCCGAGGAGGCTCTCGGGGCAGCGTGCTGGGACGCCCGGCGCTGGTTGGGCAGGCCGGGCCTGGATCACGGCGCATCGGCGGACCTGTTGTGTTACGCCGACGACCCCCGCCGGGGCGCGGCCGTGCTGAACCGGCCTGATCTGGTGATCCTGCGCGGCAAGGTGTTCCGCCCCGGACATTAGATTTCGCCGAGTGTTAGCCGGGCGCAGCGCGTCCGGCCGCAACTCGGTGGTTACCATCGCTGAATGGCGTTGGCCAGCGGCGCAACCTTTGCCGGTTACACCGTCGTGCGGCAACTGAGTTCGTCGGCGACCGGCGAGGTATACCTGGCCCAGCGGCCGGATCTGCCCGGATGGCAGGCGCTGAAGGTCCTGCCGCCCGCGGCCGACGACGACTTCCGCGCCCGGTTTCACCGCGAGACCGTGGCGGTGGCGAACCTCTATCACCTCAACATCGTCGAGGTGCACGAACGCGGTGAGTCCGACGGACAGCTGTGGATCGCAACGGATTACGTCGACGGTACCGACGTCGCCAGGTTGATGGCCGATCGCTTCCCCGCGGTACTGCCGATCGGTGAAGTGCTCGGGATCATCACGGCCGCGGCGGCTGCCCTGGACTTTGCCCACCTGCGTGGCGTGCTGCACCGCGACGTCCGGCCCGGCAACATCCTGGTGACCGCGCCGGGCGCCGGCGACCCACAAGTGATGTTGTGCGACTTCGGATTGCAGCGCCCGCCCGGTGAAGCTGGCTACGCTGCGCCCGAGGAGGCTACCGGCGCCGCCGTCGACGGACGCGCTGATCAGTACGCGCTGGCGGCGACCGCGCTGCACCTGTTCACCGGGGCGCCGCCGACGGCAGGGACCCCGCCGCGACTCAGCGAGTTGCGCCCGGACCTGGCCCGCCTGGACGACGTGCTCGGGCGGGCGCAGGCCGACCAGCCGGCGGATCGATTCGGCAGTTGCCGCGAGTTCGCCGCCGCCCTCGCCGATCGGGCGGGAATCGCCGACCACGACGCTGCGGCGACACCCGTCGAGCAGCCTGCCGCCGAGCCCGCCTACGTCGTCGACTACCCGGTCTACGCGTGGCCGGAACCGGCACCGCCAGCACCGGTCCTGGAACCGGCCAGCGGGCCGCCGGCGGGACTCCTGCGATCCGCCGCGGGCTCGCTGGCGCGGCGACTGGACGCCTTTTCCAGCGGAACCGGGCGCACCAGGCGATTCGGTCCGCGCCGGATACTGATCGGCGCCGTCGCCCTGGCATTGTTGGCCGGTTTGTCCGCGGCTGTCATCAGCGTCGGGCGCCACACCGATACTCCTGTCCGCGCCGGGGGCCCGTCGACCACGTCGAGCGCCGTGGCGGCCACCACCAAGGCTGCCCCACCGCCCCCACTGGACGGCACCTATCGCATCGAGGTGCAGCGCTCCCGGCAGACCTTCAACGACAATCCCACGCCGCAGCCGCCCGACGTCCAGACCTGGTGGGCGATCCGCTCGTCCTGCACGCCCACCCGCTGCCTGGCGGCGGCGACGCTGCTCGACGACACCGATCACGCGCAGGTGAAATCGCCTGACGTTCATCCGCTGCTGCTGGAGTTCATCGACGGCCAGTGGCGGTCCAGGCCGGAGACCACGAAGTTTCCGTGCATCGGGCCCACCGGGCAGGCGAGCACCCAGATGACCACCCAGGTGCTGACGCTGCGGCTGCAATCCCAGGGCGACCTGGCCGGCGAGATGTCCGTGACGGTACGCAGCAACGAATGCGGCCAGTTGGGAGGTCTCATCCGCATCCCGGCCGTGGCGGACCGCAGCGGTGACATCCCGCCCGCGGTGAACGTGCCGGACCCGGTGACCGGCACGCCGGGCACCACGACGACGGCGACCACGGTGGCACCGGAACCGCCGACCACCAGGCCTTCCGGGCCGGGGCGCTGAACCTTGGGAAAGATTGCGAGCGATCGCTATCTATGTTAGCTTCGTGGCAGCCCAGCCAGCCATTCTTGGAGGAACTGTGACTTTCGACGTGATCATCCGCGACGGCCTGTGGTTTGACGGAACCGGCGCCAAGCCACAGAAACGGAGCCTGGGCATCCGTGACGGCGTGGTCGCCACCGTATCGGCCGGCCCGCTGGACGAGACGGGATGTCCGGAGGTGATCGACGCCAAGGGAAAGTGGATCGCGCCCGGCTTCATCGACGTCCACACCCACTACGACGCCGAGATTCTGCTCGACCCGGGTCTGCGTGAGTCGGTACGCCACGGGATCACCACCTTGATGCTGGGCAACTGCTCACTGTCGACGGTGTACGCCAACTCCGAAGACGCCGCCGACCTGTTCAGCCGCGTCGAGGCGGTGCCGCGCGACTTCGTCCTGGGCGCGCTGCAGAACAACAAGACGTGGTCGTCGCCGGCGGAGTACGTCGAGGCGATCGACGCGCTGCCGCTGGGGCCGAACGTGAGCTCCATGCTCGGTCATTCGGATCTGCGGACCGCGGTGCTGGGACTCGAGCGGGCCACCGACGAAACCGTGCGCCCCACCGATGCCGAGCTGGAGAAGATGGCGCGAATGCTGGACGAGGCGCTCGATGCCGGGATGCTCGGCATGTCCGGGATGGACGCGCCGATCGACAAGCTCGACGGGGAACGGTTCCGGTCACGGGCACTGCCCTCGACCTTCGCGACCTGGCGCGAGCGGCGCCGCCTGATCAAGGTGCTGCGCAAGCGCGGCCGTATTCTGCAGAGCGCACCCAACGTCAACAGCCCGGTGTCCCCGCTGATGTTCTTCCTGACCAGCAGCCGGCTTCTCAACCGGCGCAAGGGCGTCCGGATGAGCATGCTGGTGTCGGCGGACGCCAAGTCGATGCCGCTGGCGGTGCACACCTTCGGCCGCGGCACCCGGGTGCTCAACAAACTGCTGGGCGCCAGCGTGCGCTTCCAGCACCTGCCGGTGCCGTTCGAATTGTATTCCGACGGAATCGATCTGCCGGTCTTCGAAGAATTCGGCGCCGGTACGGCCGCGCTGCACCTGCGGGATCAGTTGCAGCGCAACGAGTTACTGGCAGACGAGTCCTATCGTCGGGAATTCCGCCGGCAGTTCGACCGGCGCAAGCTCGGACCTTCGTTGTGGCACCGCGACTTCCACGACGCGGTGATCGTGGAGTGCCCCGACGAGTCGCTGGTCGGCAAGAGCTTCGGCGCAATCGCCGACGAGCGAGGGCTGCATCCGCTGGACGCGTTCCTCGACATTCTGGTCGAGAACGGCGAGCGCAACGTGCGCTGGACGACCATCGTTGCCAACCACCGGCCCAAGCAGCTGGACAAGCTGGCCGCCGACCCGAGCATCCACATGGGTTTCTCCGACGCCGGCGCTCACCTGCGCAACATGGCCTTCTACAACTTCCCGCTGCGACTGCTCAAGCGCATCCAGGAGGCACAGCGGGCCGGGTCGCCGTTCCTGACGCCGGAACGAGCGATCTACCGCCTCACCGCCGAGGTCGCCGAGTGGTTCGGGCTCAACGCCGGCACGCTGCGTGAGGGCGACCGTGCGGATTTCGTGGTGATCGACCCCGCCCACCTGGATGACTCGGTGGACGGCTACCACGAGGAGGCGGTGCCCTTCTACGGCGGCCTGCGGCGCATGGTCAACCGCAATGACGCGACCGTGGTCGCCACCGGTGTGGGAGGTGCTGTCGTCTACCGTAACGGCGAGTTCCGCGAGGGCTACGGCCAGACCGTGAAGTCGGGCCGTTACCTGCGCGCGGGCGAGCGCCAGTCGGCAGCGATGAGCCTGTCGGCCTGAGATGGCCAGGACGCAGCAGCAGCGGCGCGAGGAGACCGTCGGCCGGCTCCTGCAGGCCTGCATCGACACCATCATCGAGGTGGGATATGCCCGGGCCTCGGCCGCGGTGATCACCAAACGCGCCGGGGTATCGGTGGGCGCCCTGTTCCGTCACTTCGAGACGATGGGCGATTTCATGGCGGCCACCGCGTCCGAGGTGCTGCGCCGGCAGCTGGAAACCTTCAACAAGCAGGTCGCCGAGATACCGGCCGACCAGCCGGCACTGCAAGCGGCGCTGACGATCCTGCGCGACATCACCGGCGGCCCGACGAACGCGGTGCTCTATGAACTGCTCATCGCCGCGCGTACCGACGAGAAGCTCCGAGAGACGCTGCAACACGAGTTGGGGCAGTACTCGGCGAAGATCTTCGACGCGGCGCGTGCGATGCCCGGCGCGGACGGCTTCCCGGACGATTCCTTTCCGGTGCTGGTGGCCCTGCTCACCAACGTCTTCGACGGAGCCGCGGTGGTCGAGGGGGTGCTGCCACAGCCCGAGATCGCCGAGCGCAGGATTCCGGTGTTGACCGCGCTGCTCACCGCGGCCTGGCCGAGCGTCACCGCCTGACGCTCCGCCGCTGCTACAGCGAGCCGATGCCCGCCTGCGGGCCCAGCGCGAAGCCCCAGTCGAACAAGCTGGCCGCCTGATCCCAGTAGGTCGGCCCACCCTCTTTGACCAGGCCGTACATCATGGCGATCACCAGTCGCCGGCCGCCACGGCTAGCCGCTCCGACGAAAGTCTTGCGGGCCGCGTTGGTGAACCCGGTCTTGCCGCCGATGGCACCGGGGTAGCGCGCGAGCAACTCATCCTGGTTCAGGATCGGCTGGTCGCCGTTCTCGCCGGGGAACATCGCCGACGGCTCGGCGGTGATGCTGGCGAACGTCGGGTTCGCCATGGCCGCGCGGAAGATCACCGCCAGGTCATGCGCCGTCGACCAGCCGGAGTCGTCGGGCCCGTCCAGTCCGGAAGGCGTCGCCGCATGGGTGTTCGACGCCCCCAGCGACGCGGCCTTGGCGTTCATCTTGGCCACCGCGACCTGTTGGCCGCCCAGCATGTCGGCCAGCGTGTTGGCGGCGTCGTTGCCCGACACCAGCAGCAGGCCGTCGAGCAGTTGGCGCGCGGTGTAGCTGTGGCCCACCTTCACCCCGACGCAGTTGCACTCGACGGCGGTATCGGTGAGGTCGGCGACGACCGTGGAGTCCAGCGGCACCTCGTCCAGCACGACGAGCGCGAGCAGCACCTTGATGGTGCTCGCCGGCGGGTGGGCGACGTTCTGCTCGCGGCCGGCCAGCACCTGACCGCTGTCCATGTCGGCGACGATCCAGGTCTGCGCCGGACCGTCGGGAATGGGCATCGAACCCGCTGCCTGTTGGACGTCGGTGTCCGCGTGCGCCACCGGGATGGCGCCCGGCAACGTAACCGTGAGCAGCGCGGCGGCCGCGGCGATGAGCTTTCGCATGGAGGCACATTTTATCGTTCGGGACCGCGGTGTTGAATCGAGACATGTTGAGCCTGGAAGAGATATCCGATCGGCTGGAGATCCAGCAGCTTCTCGTCGACTACTCCACGGCGATCGACCAGCGCCGATTCGACGACCTGGACAAGGTTTTCACCCCCGACGCGCACATCGACTACACCGCCCTGGGCGGGATCGCCGGCGAGTACCCCGAGGTGAAGAAGTGGCTGTCGGAGGTGTTGCCGAACTTCCCGGTGTACTCGCACATGCTGGGAAACTTCTCGGTTCGCATCGACGGCGACACGGCTTCGTCGCGGGTGATCTGCTTCAACCCGATGGTGCTCGGCGGCGACAAGGAGCAGATCCTGTTCTGCGGGCTCTGGTACGACGACGAGTTCGTGCGGACGGCCGAGGGCTGGCGGATGACCCGCCGTGTCGAGACCAAGACGTTCCAGAAGGTCATGTAGCTGGGTGCACTGTCGCCGAGATTGCCGTCAGGGTCGTGCCACGGCCCCCGGACACGACCATGACGGCAATCTGAGCGCGGCGCGGCGCGGCGCAGCGCCCGCTCTTGCGGTCGCCACGCCAATTAACGCCCGGGGACCCCGTTCTGGCACAATTGGCCGCTGTCCGCCCCGCGATCACGATCGCCGGGTGGTCACACACGCGAGGCAAAACCGGACCCGGGCATCCCGCCCCCGTCGCTGAATTGCAGCGTGACACCACAGGAGAGTCGCTTAACCATGGCTGTGAAGATCAAACTCACCCGGCTTGGCAAGATCCGCAATCCCCAGTACCGCATCGCGGTTGCCGACGCGCGCACCCGTCGCGACGGTCGTTCCATCGAGGTCATCGGCCGCTACCACCCGAAGGAAGAGCCGAGCCTGATCGAGATCGACTCCGAGCGCGCGCAGTACTGGCTCGGCGTCGGCGCCCAGCCCACCGAGCCCGTCCTCAAGCTGCTGAAGATCACCGGTGACTGGCAGAAGTTCAAGGGCCTGCCCGGTGCCGAGGGCCGTCTGAAGGTCAAGCCGGCCAAGCCCAGCAAGCTCGAGCTCTTCAACGCCGCGCTGGCGGCCGCCGACGGCGGACCCACCACCGAGGCCACCAAGCCGAAGAAGAAGTCCGCGCCGAAGAAGGCCGCCAAGGGCGACGAGACGCCCGCCGACGCCGCGGCGGAGGCACCGGCCGAAGCCGGCGAGCAGTCCGAAGCCACCGAAAGCTGACCGGCGCCATGAGCACCGTCGTGGTCGACGCCGTCGAACACCTGGTCCGTGGCATCGTCGACAATCCTGACGACGTCCGGGTCGACCTGGTGACCAGCCGTCGCGGGCGCACCGTCGAGGTCCACGTCCACCCTGACGACCTGGGCAAGGTGATCGGCCGGGGCGGACGTACCGCCACCGCGCTGCGCACCCTGGTCGCCGGTATCGGCGGCCGCGGAATCCGCGTCGACGTGGTGGACACCGACCAATAGCAGCGCTCACATGGAGCTGATCGTCGGGCGCGTGGCCAAGGCGCACGGCATCACCGGCGAACTCGTCGTCGACGTTCGCACCGACGATCCCGACGTCCGGTTCGCGCCGGGTGCCACCCTGCGCGCCAAGAAGCCCCGCGATCCGGGTCCGGCCCGCAGCTACGTCGTCGAAAAGGCGCGCCCGCACGGCGCCCGGCTGCTGGTGCGCCTGGCCGGGGTCGCCGACCGTGACACCGCCGACGCGATGCGCGGCTGCCTGTTCGTCATCGACTCCGACGAGTTGCCACCGATCGACGAGCCGGACACCTACTACGACCACCAGCTGGAGGGACTCCGGGTCCGCACCGCAGCGGGTCAGGAGATCGGCGTGGTCGCGGAGGTCCTGCATACCGCAGGCGGCGAATTGCTCGCCGTCAAAAGCGAATCCGGTGAACTGCTGGTGCCGTTCGTCAGCGCGATCGTGACGTCGGTGTCGCTGGACGACGGCACCCTCGAGATCGAACCGCCGGACGGTCTGCTGGATCTGGAATGAGAATCGACGTCGTCACAATCTTCCCGGCGTACCTCGAGCCGCTGCGGGAATCGCTGCCCGGCAAGGCTATTGCATCGGGTCTCGTCGACCTGCAGGTGCACGATCTGCGGCGGTGGACCTACGACGTGCACCATTCGGTGGATGACTCGCCCTACGGCGGGGGACCGGGCATGGTCATGAAGGCGCCGGTATGGGGTGAGGCGCTGGACGAAATCTGTTCGGACGACACGCTTCTGGTCGTTCCCAGTCCCGCCGGGGTGCTCTTCGACCAGTCCACCGCGCAGCGGTGGAGTTCGGAGCGGCATCTGGTCTTCGCCTGTGGGCGCTACGAGGGCATCGACCAGCGGGTGGTCGAGGACTCCGCGCGCCGGATGCGCGTGGAAGAGGTGTCGATCGGCGATTACGTGCTGCCCGGCGGCGAGTCGGCGGCACTGGTGATGATCGAGGCCGTGCTGCGACTGATGACCGGTGTGCTGGGTAATCCTGCGTCGGCTCAACATGATTCGCATTCGCCGGGCCTGGACCGCCTGCTCGAAGGTCCCAGTTATACGCGCCCGCCGAGCTGGCGCGGCCTGGACGTCCCGGAGATTCTGCTGTCGGGTGACCATGCGCGGATCGCCGCCTGGCGCCGCGAGGTGTCACTGCAGCGGACGCGGGAACGCCGGCCGGAGCTGCTGGACTGATTTAGGCGTCCACCCCCCCTACACCCGGGCGCACTCATCCAC
The DNA here is from genome assembly GCF_030755175.1 of Mycobacterium sp. TY814. NCBI lineage: Bacteria > Bacillati > Actinomycetota > Actinomycetes > Mycobacteriales > Mycobacteriaceae > Mycobacterium > Mycobacterium sp. TY814. The sequence continues at coordinate 893,917 of NZ_JAUFRY010000001.1, read as the reverse complement.
CCTGTAAATCCGCAGCGAAAGTGCGAGTGGCGGCCTGCAATTTTGCAGGCTCGGTGACGCTCTACCCCCCGCACCCGGGCGCACTCATCCACCCTGTAAATCCGCAGCGAAAGTGCGAGTGGCGGCCTGCAATTTTGCAGGCTCGGTGACGCGCTAGATGCGGCCGTTGGGGAAGATCGTCTTGACCGCTTGGGTGATGGTGTCGCGCGCAGTCGCGTCATCTGAGGGCTGCAGCGACTCGATCACCATGATGTAGCGGCGGTCTTTGCCGATCACGCCGGTCGACAGATGCATCCAGTCGGCGCCGATGCAGCACATCCAGCCCTGTTTGACCGCGACGGGTTCCGCATAGAGACCGTCGGGGATCCCGAAGCGCTGGGGATAGCCGTCGATGCCCGTCGGGGTCGACTTGGCCAGGTCGTTGACGATCAGCTTGGCGCGCTCCATGGGCAGCCCACCCGAGCCGTCGAGCAGCATTTCGTAATAGCGGATCAGGTCGGGCGCCGAACTGATGGTGTTCCACCACCGCCCGTCGCTGGGCGGCGCCGTCGAGGTCAGGCCGTACCGGCTCGCCACCTGGGTAATGATCGCGTCGCCGCCGTCCTGGCCCCAGAAACGCTCGGCCGCCCCGTCGTCGGACGACTGCAGCATCACATCCAGTGACTGGCGGTCCTCGGGGGAGAGCACCGACCTGCCCTCGGACTCTCGCAGCAGCAGGTCATCGGCGATGAACAGTTTGGCCACCGACGCCGTGGCGATGATCTGGGTGTTGCCGTTGGAGACCAGCTGGTGGGTCGCGCGGTCAAGGATGGCCACCGCTAGGGTGGCGCCGCTGGCCGCAGCCTGGTCGGTGGCCTGCTGGATGCGCGCCTGCACGCCGGCCAGCCCGCTCGGCGTGAGACTCGGCAGCGCCATCGGCTGTGCGGTGGGGGTGATGGCCCGCAGCAACAGCTCGACCAGCTGCTGCTGCGGCTGGGCCTGCTGCTGGGTCGCCGTCTGATCGGTGGAGTTGAACGTTTTCGCGTGGACCGTGGCCTCGCACCCGGCCACCACCACCAACGCAGCCGCCGCTACGGCGGAAAGCAACGTCAGCGGCCGGGCTCGCATGGGCACTCCTTCGGCATCCTCGGGCTTCTTCAAGGCATCCGTGCGGGGCGGCCGCTGCGCAATTCCGTGCCATCTGCGCCGGGTATCCGGCTTTAGCGGGTCCTGGGAAGGGTTTGGATCCGCGCGGTTCGACCCCAGCTATATGTACCACTTGCAGGCGGTTTAGGGCGGTCGCGAACCACTACAGTTTCCTGTGATTTTCACTGCATGCGCCCCGTCTGGCACAATTGGCCAGTTGTCGTTCAGCGGTTGTCGGCGGGCCCGGTGCCTACCGCCTGCTGGGGGATACACCCAAGAAGCCCTAACCATCGGCTTGGTGACCGTCGCATGCCTGCGTGCGGTCGGCCAAGTCGCGAACCCCGAGGAAGTGTCTTTCCAATGAACAGGCTGGACTTCGTCGACCAGGCGTCGCTGCGCGACGACATCCCCGCGTTCAACCCGGGCGACACCATCAACGTTCACGTCAAGGTGATCGAGGGCGCCAAAGAGCGCATCCAGGTCTTCAAGGGCGTCGTGATCCGTCGCCAGGGTGGTGGCATCCGCGAGACGTTCACGGTGCGCAAGGAGAGCTACGGCGTTGGCGTCGAGCGGACCTTCCCGGTCCACTCGCCGAACATCGACCACATCGAGGTGGTGACTCGTGGCGACGTCCGCCGCGCCAAGCTGTACTACCTGCGTGAGCTCCGCGGCAAGAAGGCCAAGATCAAGGAAAAGCGCTGACCGCGGACGCGACCCGGCGTCCACAGCCCCACGCCTCGTGCTGGCTACCCTGATCTCGTGACTGACACTGAGGATTCTTCTCCGGAGGACTCGCCCTCGGAGCGCCGGCCGGACACCGCCAAGCCGGAGTCGGCTGCGCCGGAGACCGATCCGGAGGGCGAGGCCGTCGCCGATCCCAAGGGAAAGCGGAAGAAGGACAAACCCGAGAAGCGCTCGACGCTGCGGGAACTGACCACACTCGCGGTCGTCGCGATCGTGCTCTACTACGTGATGCTGACCTTCGTGGCGCGTCCCTACCTGATTCCTTCGGAGTCGATGGAGCCCACCCTGCACGGGTGCTCCACATGTGTCGGTGACCGCATCATGGTCGACAAGCTGACCTACCGGTTCAGCTCGCCGAAACCGGGCGACGTCATCGTCTTCAAAGGTCCGCCGTCGTGGAACGTCGGCTACAAGTCGATCCGCTCACCCAACACCCTGGTGCGCTGGGTCCAGAATGCGCTGTCCTTCATCGGTTTCGTGCCGCCCGACGAAAACGACCTGGTGAAGCGGGTGATCGCAGTCGGCGGGCAGACGGTGCAGTGTCGCGCGGACACCGGGCTGACGGTCAACGGCAAGCCGTTGAAGGAGCCGTACCTGGACCCGAGCACGATGATGGCCGACCCGTCGGTCTACCCGTGCCTAGGCAGCGAGTTCGGGCCCGTCACCGTGCCGGAGGGGCGGTTGTGGGTGATGGGGGACAACCGCACGCACTCGGCGGATTCCCGCGCCCACTGCCCGATGCAGTGCACGGGTGACCCCACGGCAGGCACCGTGCCGGTCGCCAACGTCATCGGCAAGGCCCGGTTCATCGTGTGGCCGCCCAAGCGATGGGGTGGTGTGAGTTCGATTGACCCTCAGCAGGGTCAGTGACCATGGCCACCACCTGGCCACCGCGGACGGTGATCCGCAAGTCTGCCGGTCTACGCACGCTGGAATCCGCGCTGTACCGCAGCGGTCTGGGCCCGGTCGCCGGGGTGGACGAAGTCGGTCGCGGCGCGTGTGCCGGCCCGCTGGTGGTGGCCGCTTGCGTGCTCGGTTCGGGACGGCTGGAAAGCCTTGCGGCACTTGATGATTCGAAGAAGTTGACCGAGAAGGCCCGGGAGAAGCTGTTTCCGCTCATCCGTCGTTATGCACTGGCCTATCACGTGGTGTTCATTCCCTCGACCGAGGTGGACCGCCGCGGTGTGCACGTGGCCAACATAGAAGGCATGCGGCGCGCGGTGGCCGGCTTGTCGGTGCGGCCGGGATACGTGCTCAGCGACGGCTTCCGGGTGCCCGGGTTGTCGGTCCCGTCCCTGCCGGTGATCGGCGGCGACGCGGCGGCCGCCTGCATCGCCGCGGCCAGCGTGCTGGCCAAGGTCAGCCGGGACAGGCTGATGGTCGCCATGGATGCCGACCATCCCGGCTACGGTTTCGCCGACCACAAGGGATACAGCACGCCGGCCCACAGTCGCGCGCTCGCAGAGCTCGGTCCGTGCCCGCAACACCGGTATTCGTTCATCAACGTGCGCCGGGTCGCGACGGGCGGCACGGCCGAGTTCATCGCAGAGTGCCCGAGCGATGGCGACGATTTCTGTTGAGAGAAGATGGGGCAGCAGCTCCGGGAGAAGGACGTCTGAACTGATGAGTGCCGAGGATCTCGAAAAGTACGAAACCGAGATGGAGCTCTCGCTGTACCGCGAATACAAGGACATCGTCGGTCAGTTCAGCTACGTCGTGGAAACCGAGCGCCGCTTCTATCTCGCCAACAGCGTGGAGATGGTGCCGCGCAACGCCGACGGCGAGGTCTATTTCGAACTGCGCCTGGCCGACGCGTGGGTGTGGGACATGTACCGCCCGGCTCGTTTCGTCAAGCAGGTGCGGGTGGTGACGTTCAAGGACGTCAACATCGAAGAGGTCGAGAAGCCCGAGCTGCGGCTGCCTGAATAGCAGCTCAGGCGTCCTCCTCCGAGTCCGGCAGATTGCCGCGGGACTCGATGACCTTGCGCGCCACGTCGGCGAGTTTGATGTTGAGGCTCTGCGAGTGGCGCCGCAACAGATCGAAGGCGTCGTCCTCGTTCATGTCGTGCAGCATCATCAGCATGCCGACCGCTTTGCCGATCTCCCGGTTGCTCAGCAGCCCCCGGCGCAGGCTGGTGGCGTCCTCGCCGTGCGCGATGGCGTTAATCGCGACGCTGGCGAAGGACGCCAGCACCGCGGCACGGCCCGCGGCCTCCGAGTCGAACTTGTTGGGAGTCTCGCTGAACAGGTTCAGCGCCGCGCCTTTGCGCTTGTCGATCAGGAGCCGAAAACCCATCGCGCCGCGCACCGGCGTCTCCTCGATGAGCCGGGCGGCGAAGTGCGGCCACTGGTTCGGCTTGGTCAGGTCGGGTTCGATCTGCGGCGTCTCTTCCTCGATCGCATCGATGCACGGACCGTCGCCGGAACGGCGTTCGAGATCGTCGATGCGGTGGGCCAGGCGCGAACTGGCGCCCACCGTCACATAGCGATCGTCCCGCTTGACCAACAGGCTGGCGTGGTCACAACCCGGGACCACCAGGGTGGCTGCCACGCAGATCGCGGCATACATCTGGGTCGCATCTGAACCCTGATAGATGATCTCGGCGAGGGCGGCGAAAACCGTTCCCGGGTCAGCCGTGAGTGCACCAGGTGCTGCACTCGCGGCGGTGGTTTCGTCGGCCACGTCGCTTCCTCCCTTCGGCGCTGCTATGGCCGTAGAGTAGCGGGGCCGCGCACGGCCTCACACGCCGACGGCGCGTTCGAGATCTTTCAGAGATGTCTCCAGGTGACTCAGCATGCGTTGCAGGTGCGGCACACTGCCTCTGGCGCCGACGAGCCCGAAGTCCAGATTCTCGGCGTTGTTGGTCACCGTGATGTTCATCGCTTGACCGTCCAAGGTTATCGACAACGGGTAGTTGCCCACCATTTGAGCTCCCCGCCAGTACAGCGGCTCCTTGGAGCCGGGCACGTTGGAGATCACGATGTTGAACGGTGGCGGGGCGGTCCGGATGAACCCGGGAATGAGTCCGAGGAACAGCCCGCCGGTCATGAAGGCCGACAGGGCGAGTTGCTGAACCTTGGGCAGCTGGTTGAACACCTCTTTCTGCTCGCTCATCGACGAGCTGATGCCCTGGATGCGCTTTCCCGCGTCTTCGATGTGGGTGTTGAGGTTGCACAGCACGGTGCCCACCGAGTTCCCGCCGCTCTCGGCCTCACCTTCCTTGCGCAGGCTCACCGGCACCATCGCGATCAGCGGGGTGTCCGGGAGAGCGTTCTGCTCGATCAGATAGGTCCGCAGCGCCCCGGCGGACATGGCCAGCACGACGTCGTTGAAGGAGGCATTCGCGGCGTCCTTCACCGCGAATATCCGTTCCAACGGCCAGGACTGGGCGGCAATGCGCCTGGCGCCGCCGATCCTCACGTTGAACATGGTCTTCGGTGCCCGGAACGGGAAGGTCAGTTGCTGCTCCAGCAACGCCGCACGGGCCAGGGACAGTGTCGACGGCGCCAGAGCGGCGGTCGAGCGCACGGTGTCGGTCAGCGTGTCCAGCGGCGAAGATTTGTGGCCGCCGGCCCGCTGCCGGGGCTTCAGCTCCCATGGCACCCGCACTTCGTCATCTTCGGGGTCGTCGGTGAAGGCGCGCTGCATCAACCGCAGCGCGGACACTCCGTCCATCAGCGAGTGGTGGAACTTGGTGTATACCGCGTAGCGCCCGTCGTTGAGGCCCTCCACCAGGTGCGCTTCCCACAGCGGACGGTGGCGGTCCAGCAGGCTGCCGTGCAGCCGGGAGGCCAACTCGAGCAGTTCGCGGACCCGTCCCGGGCGTGGCAGCGCGGAGCGACGGAAGTGGTAGTCGAGCTCGACCTCGCGTTGATGCGACCACGCAAGGTTGGTGACCGGACCGAAGAACGCCGGGTGCTTGTTGAAGGTGGGTTGGACGTCAGTGCACCGCAGCATCGACTCGTAGGCCTCGGTCACGAAATCGTCGTCGGCACCTTCCGGCGGCTTGAACAGCTGCAGCGCGCCGACGTGCATGGGGTGTTCGCGAGATTCGCCGACCAGGAACATGGAGTCGGCCGGTGCTATCAGCTGCATGGTTCCTCTTTCGCCGGGAGGCCCGATGTGAACGCGCTATGAATAACCATCTGCCGCAGTTCGCACACATCTGTGAGCTACGACTTTTTGCGTTTGGCCAGAGCCGGCGATGGGAAGCTTCGTTCAAGTGGGACTTACTGTCGCCGTGACCGGTCCGACCGGGGAGATCGGCATTTCGGCTGTCACGGCTTTGGAGCGCGAACCGGCTATCACCAAGATCCTCGGGCTGGCGCGCCGGCCGTTCGATCCGCTGACGCGCGGCTGGACCAAGACGACGTACGTGCAGGGCGACATCCTCGATCGTGAGGCGGTCGACGCCCTGGTCGCCGACGCCGACGTGGTGGTCCACCTGGCGTTCATCGTGATGGGCTCGCGCGAGGAGAGCGAACGGGTCAACCTGCAGGGCACCCGCAACGTGTTCGAGGCGACCGTCGAAGCGCAGAAGGCATCCGGACAGCCACGCCGTCTGGTCTACACCTCATCGGTGGCCGCCTACGGCTACCACTCGGACAACCCGGTGCCGCTGACCGAGGACGTTCCGACCCGTGGTTCGGCCGAGCACTACTACTCGGCGCAGAAGTCGGCCTGCGAAGCGGTGCTGGCCGAAATCACCGCGGACTCGCCGCTGGATGTGTTCGTGCTGCGGCCGTGCATCGTCGCGGGTCCCGAGGCGCCCGCGCTGGCCGACGCGATGCCGTGGAACCAGCTGCCCGCTCCGATGCGCGCGGTGTCCAAGGTGCTGCAGAAACTCAAGCCGGTGATCCCTGATCCGGGAGTGCCGCTGCAGCTGGTGCACCACGACGACGTCGCCGCCGCGATTGCCCTGGCGGCCGTCGCCCCGGCCCCGCCGGGGGCTTACAACATCGCCGGCAACGGGGTTGTGACGATCAGCGATGTCGCCCGGGCCCTGGGTGGCCGACCGGTACGCGTGCCTGCCGTGGCGGCGTCGGCCGCATCGGCCGCGATCTCGCATCTGCCGTTCGTGCCCTCGCTGATGGAGTGGCTGCATGTGGCGCGCGCGTCGGTGGTCATGGACACCACCCGGGCCCAACGCGAACTCGGCTGGCATCCGACGCACACGTCGGCGGAGGCGCTCGAGTCGCTGGCCTCAGCGGTGTGAGGCCGCCCGGGGTACGTTGAGGCCGTGACAGCGCAGACTGCGAGGTCGGCGGGGAAGACCCTGTGCGGCACCTGACCGCGCGCCGGCGGGTCCGGCATCTGGCCGCCGGCCAGGCGACGACCCGTCAGGAGACTCTGGCCGTCGAGGAGCCGCTGGAGATCCGCCTCAACGGGACGCCGAGCACCGTGACCATGCGCACCCCGGGGTCGGATTTCGAACTGGCGCAAGGATTTCTGCTCACCGAGGGGATCATCGCGCAGCGCGCAGACGTGCAGACCATCCGCTATTGCGACGGCCGCGACGACGACGGCGCCAACAGCTACAACGTGCTCGACGTGACGTTGGCGCCCGGTGTCCAACCGCCGAGCCTGGACGTGACGCGCAACTTCTACACCACCTCGTCGTGCGGGGTCTGCGGAAAGGCCTCGCTGGAGGCGGTGCGACTGATCAGCCGGCATGCGCCCGGAGACGACCCGGCAACCGTCTCCGCGGCCGCGTTGCGGGCGATGCCGGACCAGCTTCGCGGCGGGCAGAAGGTCTTCGCCGCCACCGGCGGCTTGCACGCGGCGGCCCTGTTCGGGGTGGACGGCACCATGCTCGCGGTGCGGGAGGACATCGGCCGGCACAACGCGGTCGACAAGGTCGTCGGCTGGGCGCTGGAGCACGGGCGGGTGCCGCTGGCCGGATCGGTGTTGCTGGTCAGCGGGCGGGCGTCGTTCGAGTTGACGCAGAAGGCGCTGATGGCCGGCATCCCGGTGCTGGCCGCCGTGTCCGCGCCGTCGTCGCTGGCCGTCGCGTTGGCCGAGGAATCCGGGATCACGCTGGTGGCTTTCCTGCGGGAGGACTCGATGAACGTCTACAGCCGGGCGGACCGGGTTGAGTGACCCCCGGCGCGGGTAGCCGCTCGGAATCACAGACGTGAGGAGACGGCCGTGCTGCATGAAATGGTGTTAGCCGCGCAGAGCAATCCCGAGGCAGCGGGATTCATCCTGCGCGGTATCAAAGGGATCTTCGTCGCGATAGGCAGCGTCATCGCGGCCGTCATCTGCGCCCTGGTCGCGTCGATGAAGGGCCGCAGCGCTCTGTTCTGGGGCATCCTCGGGCTGTTCTTCAGCATCTTCACGCTGATCGTGGTCATCATCATCCCCAGCAAGAAGACCTGATCGACTGCCCAGCACTGGCGCTGCCTTCCGTCTAATCTGTTGCTGACTTGAAGCGACAGTCCGCTGGGGAGGCGCCGTGGAGGGGACACCCTTTGGCCGTTACCGGCTGATCGAATTGATTGGCCGGGGTGGCATGGGCGAGGTGTGGCGCGCGTTCGACACCGAGACGCAGCGGGTGGTCGCGGTCAAGGTGCTGCCGGCCAATCTGGCCAGTGACCCCATGTTCGAGCAGCGTTTCCGCCGGGAGGCCCTGGCCGCCGCCGGTCTCACCGACCCGCATGTGGTGCCCATCCACCACTTCGGGGAGATCGAGGGTCGCCTCTACGTTGACATGCGCCTGATTGAGGGGCGCGACCTGCAAACCGTCCTCGCCGATGGCCCGCTGGAGCCGTCCCGTGCCATCGGCATCGTCGAACAGGTGGCCTCGGCCCTGCGCGCCGCGCACCGGGTCGGCCTGGTGCACCGCGACGTCAAACCGTCCAACATCCTGGTCGCAGAAAACGACTTCGCGTATCTGATCGATTTCGGCATCGCCCGCGCGGCCGGGGAGACGCAGATGACGGGCACCGGCAACGTGATCGGCACCTGGGCGTACCTGGCCCCCGAACGGGTGACCAGTGGGCAGTCCGATGCGCGAGCCGACACCTACGCCCTCGCCTGCGTCCTGCACGAATGCCTGACCGGCAGCCAACCGTTCCCCGGCAAGAGCATCGAACAACAGATCGGCGGTCATCTCGGTTTGCCGCCGCCCCGGCCGTCGGTTCTCCGCGGCGAATTGCCGGCCGCACTGGACGAGGTCATCGCCACCGGGATGGCGAAGAATCCGGATGACCGCTATGCGGCGGTGACGGAGCTGGCGGCGGCCGCCCGGGCGGCACTGACGGATCCGGTCGGCGTGCAGAAGGTCGACATGGCTTCTCGCGCAGCGCCTTCCGTTTCAGATGACGAAACGCAGGTTGCGGATCGCCGGCCGTCGGCGACTGATCCGACCCTCGCCGCACCGCACCCGCCGGCCACACCGGATGCCAGGGGGCGCAAGAAATTCCCGGCCAAGATGGCCGCGGCGGGACTCACGGCGGTGCTCGTCGTCATCGGAACCGTGGTCGCCTTCCTCGTCTGGCCGGAGCCCCGCAAACCGGTCTCCAAACCGCCCGCCGCACTCGCCAACACCGGTCCGTTCACCGGTGTTTTCACGGTTGACTACGGACCCGAAACCACATTGGGTGGCAAGCCGATAACAGACTCGTCGCCAACCAAGCGGCAGTGGGCGGTGCGGTCGCAATGTGCCGCACGGGGTTGCGTGGCCACGGCGGTGAGTCGTGCGACGTCGGACAAGCCGGCTTCCGACTTGGTGTTCGACGACATCGGCGGCGTCTGGATTTCGGTATACACCGCACGCTGGAAATGTCATGACCAGGATGTCGAGCAGTTCCGCGCGATCTCGCTGCGACCCCGGCCGGACGGCTCGCTCTTCGGTGAAGCAAGGGCCGAAGATGCCGAGGGTTGTTCGAGCACGAGAACGGTGACGGTGAGACGGACCGGAGATGTCGGCCAGGCCGACGGAGTCGATGATCCCACCGCTGTTGCGCCGCGGGTGGCGTCGCGGGCAGCGGGAGCCCGCGGCCGCTATCACGAGACGTTGTCCTTCAAGACGAAGACCTACGAGTACGACCTCACATCAGTCACCGACTGCCTGCGCGATGCGACGCGCTGCATGACGGTATTTTTCGCCCCGGACGTCGTTACCCCATTGGTCTTCTTTAACGGAAGCTGGCGTCAGAACAACAGCTTTTCCCGATCGTGCGCCAAGGGCGGGACGTCCACGGTGCGAAATACGGTCGACTTTCCGATGCCTCAGCCACCTCAGGATCCGATCGGGCAGCTGACCGGGCGCGGCCACCAGGAAATCTCAGGTTCGGCATGTGCGGCCAACAACGACTACGAGGATAAGTACGTCAGGATCGGTGACTGAAAGGCATTGCGTCGCAGATCCTGTGAATAAGTGGGTAACTGGGGATGGAACCCTGGTTCCGGCGCATTGAGGCCCCGGTTGCGGGCCGCCGATGTCGGCACCCGCGGGCACCTTGTGCGGCATGACGACCCACAGATCGATGACGAGAGCTCAGCTCGGGGCTTGGGGCGAACAGCTGGCCGTCGACCATCTGACCCGCCACGGGCTTGAGATTCTGGGCCGCAACTGGCGCTGCCGCTACGGCGAACTTGATCTCATCGCTTATGAGAAAACCTGCAGCACAATAGTTTTCGTTGAGGTCAAGACCCGCACCGGGGACGGTTACGGCGGGCTGGCCGAGGCGGTGACCGAAGCCAAAGTGCGGCGGTTGCGCCGCCTGGCCGCCCTGTGGCTCGCCGGACAAGATCAACGCTGGGCCGCGATCCGCATCGACGTGATCGGGGTGCGGGTCGGTCGGCAGCCGGTACCGGAGCTCACTCACGTGCAAGGCATCGGCTGATGGCACTGGGACATGCGTTCTCTGTTGCCGTTCAAGGGCTCGACGGGCAGATCGTGGAGATCGAAGCAGACATCGCCTCGGGGTTGCCCGGTGTGTATCTGGTGGGTCTGCCGGACGCGGCATTGCAGGAGTCGCGCAACCGGGTGCGTGCGGCGGTCAACAACTCCGGCAACGAATGGCCGATGGTGCGGCTGACGCTGGCACTGTCACCTGCCACGTTGCCGAAGATGGGGTCGGTCTACGACATTGCCCTTGCTGCGGCGGTGCTGTCGGCGCAACGGAAGACGTCCTGGGATCGGCTGGCGAAGACGGTGCTGCTGGGAGAGTTGTCGCTGGACGGGCGGGTGCGGGCGGTGCGCGGGGTGCTGCCGGCCGTGCTCGCCGCCAAGCGGGACGGCTGGCCGTCGGTCGTCGTCCCGGCCGACAACCTGGCCGAGGCGAGCCTGGTCGACGGCATCGATGTCTGGGGGGTGCGCACGCTGCGGCAGCTGCAGGGCTGGCTCGGCGGAACGGCCGCCCTGGATCAACGGATCGTCGCGTCGGCCCCCCTCGAGGAGCCGCCCGCTGATCTCGCCGATGTGGTGGGCCAGTCGCAGGCCCGGTTCGCTGTCGAGGTGGCCGCCGCCGGAGCCCATCACCTGATGCTGACCGGACCGCCCGGCGTAGGCAAAACGATGCTCGCACAACGGCTTCCGGGCCTGTTGCCACCGCTGTCGGACAGCGAATCGCTGGAGGTGACCGCGATCCATTCGGTCGCCGGACTGTTGTCCGCCGATACACCGCTGCTCAGGCGGCCCCCGTTTGTCGCGCCTCACCACAATTCCACCGTCGCAGCGCTTGTCGGCGGCGGCTCGGGAATGGCCCGCCCGGGAGCGGTCAGCCGCGCGCACCGCGGCGTCCTGTTCCTCGACGAATGCGCGGAAATCAGCGTCAGCGTATTGGAAGCGTTGCGAACACCGTTGGAAGACGGCGAAATTCGGCTGGCGCGGCGCGACGGGGTGGCCTGTTACCCGGCGCGGTTCCAATTGGTGCTGGCCGCCAACCCCTGCCCGTGCGCACCGGCCGACCCGCAGGACTGCATCTGCGCCGCAGCGGTCAAGCGCCGGTATCTGGGCAAGCTGTCCGGCCCGCTGCTGGACCGGGTGGATCTGCGAGTGCAGATGAATCCGGTCCGGGCGGGCGCGTTCGGGGTGGCCGCCGGGGAATCGACGGCGCAGGTGCGCCAGCGGGTGACGGCGGCGCGGGAAGCGGCTGCCGAGCGGTGGCGTTCCCACGGTTTCCGCACCAACGCCGAAGTCACCGGACCGTTGCTGCGGCGCAAATTCCGGCCCAGCAGCACCGCGATGGAGCCGCTGGGCAAGGCGCTGGACGACGGCCTGCTCAGTATCCGCGGCGTGGACCGCACGCTGCGCGTCGCGTGGAGCCTGGCCGATCTGGCCGGCCGTACCTCGCCCGGTCTGTCCGAGGTCGCGACCGCACTGAGTTTCCGGCAGGCGGGGGCGCTGCGATGAGCGACAGCTCCACGATGCGCGCCTGGGCATACCTGTCGCGGGTCGCCGAACCGCCCTGCGCGGAACTCGCGGCCCTGGTGGCCAGTGTCGGGCCGCAAGAGGCGGCCGAGCGGGTCCGGCGCGGCTTGGTCGATGACAACCTCGTCCGGCTCACCGCGGCGCGCCGCGAGATCGACCGGACTGCAACGGATCTCGAGGTGATTCACCGCCGTGGCGGCCGACTGGTGACGCCGGATGACGACGAGTGGCCGGTGCTCGCCTTTGCCGCGTTCGACGGCGCCCGGTCCAGGAACACCATGCCGATGGTGTTGTGGGCGGCGGGTCCCGCGCGCCTGGACGACGTGGCCGCGCGTGCGGCCGCACTGGTCGGCACCCGGGCCGCGACGGCTTACGGCGAACACATCGCCGGCGAACTGGCCTCCGGGCTCGCGCAGCGCGACATCGCCGTAGTCTCCGGCGCCGCCTACGGCATCGACGGGGCGGCTCACCGCGCCGCCCTGGCCGCCGACGGGATCACCGTCGCCGTCCTGGCCAGCGGGCTGGACATCCCGTACCCGGCCGGTCATTCCGCGCTGCTGCACCGCATCGCCCAACACGGTCTGGTCTGCACCGAGTACCCGCCCGGGGTACGCCCGGCCCGGTTCCGCTTTCTCACCCGCAATCGGCTGGTGGCCGCCCTGGCGGGCGCCGCGGTGGTGGTGGAGGCGGGACTGCGCAGTGGGGCCGCGAACACCGCCGCCTGGGCGCGATCGCTGGGCCGCGTCGTGGCCGCGGTACCGGGGCCGGTGACGTCGTCGGCATCGGCGGGTTGTCACGCGCTGCTGCGCAACGGCGCGGAGCTGGTCACCCGCTACGAGGACGTCGTGGAGTTGGTCGGCCACATCGGTGAGCTGGCGCCCGACGAGCCGCGGCCCGCCACCGCCCTCGACGAGCTGGGGGAGACCGAGCGACGCGTCTATGAGGCGCTACCCGGCCGGGGCGCGTCCGTGGTCGACGAGATCGCCGTCGCCGCAGGCTTGGCGCCAGAACTCGTGCTGGGGCCGCTGGCACTGCTGGAACTCATGGGTCTGGCCGAGTGCCGCGACGGGTGCTGGCGGATTGTGCGTCAGCGGCGTCGCCAGAGCCGACTCGTATAGTCGACGTGGGGTCAGATCGGGACAGGAGAAAACGTGGCAGGCCGGCCCGTGCAGGCTTTCGAGGTGGTCAGTACCGAGCAGCTGACGCCGCACATGGTGCGGGTGGTGCTGGGCAGCAACAACTTCGACACGTTCGTGCCCAGCAAGTTCACCGACTCCTACGTCAAGTTGGTGTTCGTCGCCGAGGGCATCGACGTGGCTGCGCTGCCGCAGCCGCTGACGATCGACAGCTTCGCCGGACTGCCGCCGGAGAAGCGGCCGCCGGTGCGCACCATCACCGTCCGCCGAGTCGACGAGGCCGCCGAACGGATCACGCTGGACATCGCGGTGCACGGCGAGCACGGAGTGGCGGGACAGTGGGCCGCCACGGCCCAGCCGGGCCAGCCGATCTATCTGATGGGCCCTAGCGGCGCCTACGCGCCCGACCCGGCCGCCGACTGGCACCTGCTGGCAGGCGACGAGGCCGCGCTGCCGGCCATCTCGGCAGCCCTGGAGGCACTGCCGGACTCGGCGGTGGGCATGGCGTTCATCGAGGTGGCCGGCCCCGACGACGAGATACCGCTGACCGCCCCGGAAGGAGTCGAGGTCAACTGGGTGTACCGCGGCGGACGCGCGGATCTGGTGCCGGAGGATCGCGCCGGTGACCACGCCCCGCTGATCGAGGCGGTCACCACCGCCCGTTGGCTGCCCGGCCAGGTGCATGTCTTCATCCATGGCGAGGCGCAGGCCGTCATGCACAATCTGCGGCCCTACATCCGCAAGGAGCGCGGCGTCGACGCCCAGTGGGCTGCCTCGATCTCGGGCTACTGGCGGCGCGGGCGCACCGAGGAGTCGTTCCGGCAGTGGAAAAAGGAGCTGGCTGAGGCGGAGTCCGCGGAGCAGTAGGTTCGGCTCAGACGCGGGCTGGCATCCTCTAAGTCATGGCATTCGGCGACTATCAGCTCGAAATCTATTTCCAGGGTCTGGCCGGGGTAGCGCCCTCGCTTCCGATGGCGTTCGCCGAGCTGGAGGCCAGGGCGGAAAAGGCGATGGCGCCCTCAGTCTGGTCGTATGTCACCGGGGGAGCAGGCGATGAACGCACCCAGCGCGCCAACCGCGAGGCGTTCGACCGCTGGGGTTTGATGCCGCGCATGTTCGTCGGTGCCGCCGAGCGCGACCTGTCGGTGCAGATGTTCGGCCTGACACTGCCCTCGCCGTTGTTCATGGCGCCGATCGGTGTCATCGGCCTGTGCGCACAGGATGGGCACGGCGACCTGGCGACGGCGCGCGCGGCGGCGCGCACCGGCGTGCCGATGGTGGTCTCCACCTTGACCGCCGACCCGCTGGAAGACGTCGCCGCGCTGTTCGGCGACACCCCCGGGTTCTTCCAGCTGTACACGCCCAAGGACCGCGACTTGGCCGCCAGCCTGGTGCAGCGGGCCGAAGCCGCCGGCTACAAGGCCATCATCGTCACCCTCGACACCTGGATCCCCGGCTGGCGCCCCCGCGACCTGACCACGGCCAACTTCCCGCAACTGCGGGGTCACTGCCTGAGTAACTACACCAGCGACCCGGTGTTCCGCGCCGGGCTGCAACGGCCGCCCGAGGAAGACCCGCAGGGCACGGTGCTGGCCTGGGCGCAGACCTTCGGAAACCCGCTCACCTGGGACGACCTCACCTGGCTGCGGTCCCTGACCGACCTGCCGATGATCATCAAGGGCATCTGCCACCCCGACGACGCCCGGCGCGCGATCGACGGCGGCGTCGACGGCATCTACTGCTCGACGCACGGCGGCCGCCAAGCCAACGGCGGGTTGCCGGCACTGGACTGCCTGCCCGGCGTCGTCGAGGCCGCCGGCGGGCTGCCGGTGCTGTTCGACTCGGGCATCCGCAGCGGAGCCGACGTCGTCAAGGCGCTGGCCATGGGCGCCACCGCGGTCGGCGTCGGCCGGCCCTACGCCTACGGGATGGCCCTGGGCGGGGTCGATGGCGTCGTCCACGTACTGCGCAGCCTGCTCGCCGAAGCGGATCTGACCATGGCCGTGGACGGCTACCCGTCGCTCAAAGATCTCACCCCGGACACGCTGCGGCGCGTCCTCTGAAAGACCGGGGCGCGCCGTGTCAGCGTGAGGGAATGCAGGCCGTCCTCGACGAGTTCGACGAATACCTGGAACTGCAGTGCGGTCGCTCGGCGCACACCCGTCGCGCCTACCGCGGCGACCTGCGCTCGCTGTTCGATTTCCTCACCGCGCGTGGATCGGATCTGCAAACCCTGAGCCTGCCGGTGCTGCGGTCGTGGCTGGCCGGGGCCGCCGGTGCGGGGGCGGCCCGCACCACGCTGGCCCGCCGCACCTCCTCGGTCAAGGCCTTCACCGCCTGGGCCGTGCGCCGGGGCCTGCTGGCCACCGATCCCGCCGCCCGCCTGCAGGTGCCCAAAGCCCACCGCACGCTGCCGTCGGTGCTGCGCCAGGACCAGGCGCTGGCCGCCATGACGGCCGCTAAATCCGGAGCCGAACAGGGTGATCCACTGGCCCTGCGCGACCGGCTGATCGTCGAACTGCTCTACGCCACCGGCATCCGGGTGAGCGAGCTCTGCGGTCTGGACGTCGACGACGTCGACACCGCGCATCGGGTGGTGCGGGTGCTGGGGAAAGGCAACAAACAGCGCACGGCGCCGTTCGGGACACCGGCCGCCGAAGCGCTGAGCGCCTGGCTGTCGAACGGGCGTCCGGCGCTGGCCACCGCGGAGTCCGGCCCTGCGCTGCTGCTGGGCGCGCGCGGCCGCCGGCTCGACGTGCGGCAGGCCCGCACGGTGGTGCACCAGACCGTCGCGGCGGTGGACGGCGCACCCGACATGGGACCGCACGGGCTGCGGCACAGCGCCGCCACCCACCTGCTCGAAGGGGGAGCGGACCTGCGGGTGGTGCAGGAGTTGCTCGGCCATTCCAGCCTGGCCACCACCCAGCTCTACACCCACGTCGCGGTCGCCCGGTTGCGCGCGGTGCATGACCAGGCGCACCCGCGGGCCTGACCCGTCAGCGGCTTGAGCCGGATCGGCGTCGACGCCAGCAGGCCCAGCGGGTCGACATAGTCCGCGTGCGAGGCCGGACCCCACATCGCCCCCCAGTGCAGACACGCCGCCACCGGGCACCCGGCGTGCCCGGCCAACAACTCACCGATGACCGCGCCGGATGCCACCGTCTGGCCGGCCCGCACCCGCGCGCGCAGCGGTTCGTAGCTGGTGTGCAAGCCGCCGGGGTGAGCCAGCGACACCACCGGGCGGCCCCCCGAGAGCCCCGCGAAGATCACCGTCGCATCGCCCGCGGCGTAGACCGCCTGGCCCGGGTTGCCCGCCAGGTCAACGCCACGGTGCCCGGCCTGCCAGTCGGGCTTGGGTGCATCGAACGCGCGCGTCACTGCCGGTGCCGGACGCAGCGGCCACTGCAGCCGCTCACCGGCGGCGTCGGCCGGCGGAGCGTTGAGCAGCACCCAACACACCGCCAGGACCAGCAATATCCATCGCATCCGGGTAGTGCACCGGACCCGCCCACGCCCCGCCAGTCACTGGGACGGCCCTGTGGACGCTGGGATCGGCCCGGTGGGCAGCGGGAAAAACCACCCGCCCGCGCGGTGTAAACTCCTCTACGCAGCTCGTGAAAGCGGGCTGACTTCGCGCGTCTGCAACGCGGCCCAGTAATCGAGGGACCCGCATCAGCATGCCGAGCGGTCCCGTTAGTCCCCGGACGCGGGTTCGGCATCGCAGCAGGCGCCAGGGCCCGGTCTCAACCGATTCCGGGCGACAACCGACATTGAAAGCTGGGCATTGCCATGGCTGTTGTAACCATGAAGCAGCTGCTTGACAGCGGCACCCACTTCGGGCACCAGACCCGTCGCTGGAATCCCAAGATGAAGCGGTTCATCTTCACCGACCGCAACGGCATCTACATCATCGACCTGCAGCAGACGCTGACCTACATCGACAAGGCGTACGAGTTCGTCAAAGAGACCGTCGCCCACGGCGGCAGCGTCATGTTCGTCGGCACCAAGAAGCAGGCACAGGAATCCGTCGCCGCTGAAGCGACCCGTGTCGGCATGCCGTACGTGAACCAGCGCTGGCTGGGCGGCATGCTCACTAACTTCTCCACCGTGCACAAGCGTCTGCAGCGCCTCAAGGAGCTCGAGGCGATGGAGCAGACCGGTGGTTTCGAGGGTCGCACCAAGAAGGAAATCCTGATGCTGACCCGCGAGAAGAACAAGCTCGAGCGCAGCCTCGGTGGTATCCGCGACATGGCCAAGGTGCCGTCGGCGATCTGGGTCGTCGACACCAACAAGGAGCACATCGCCGTCGGCGAGGCCCGCAAGCTGGGCATCCCGGTGATCGCGATCCTCGACACCAACTGCGACCCCGACGAGGTCGACTACCCGATCCCGGGTAACGACGACGCGATCCGTTCGGCCGCGCTGCTCACCAAGGTGATCGCCTCCGCGGTCGCCGAGGGTCTGCAGGCCCGTGCCGGGCTGGGCCGTGGCGACGGCAAGCCCGAGGCCGAAGCCGCCGAGCCGCTGCCCGAGTGGGAGCAGGAGCTGCTGGCCGGTGCCGCCGCTACCGCCGGCGCCGCCGAAGCCCCGAGTGGCACCCCCGAATCAACAACAGACGCATCCTGAGATATCTCAAGAAAGGCTGAGCATTGGCGAATTTCACCGCTGCCGACGTCAAGCGACTTCGGGAGCTGACCGGTGCTGGAATGCTCGACTGCAAGAACGCGCTGGCCGACTCGGACGGCGACTTCGACAAGGCGGTCGAGGCGCTGCGGATCAAGGGCGCCAAGGACGTCGGCAAGCGTGCCGAGCGTGCGACGGCTGAAGGTCTGGTGGCCGCCAAGCAGGGCGCACTGATCGAGCTGAACTCCGAGACCGACTTCGTCGCCAAGAACGCGGAGTTCCAGGCCCTGGCCGACGAGGTCGTCAACGCCGCCCTGGAGTCCAAGGCGACCGACGTCGAGAGCCTCAAAGCGGCCAGCATCGGCGACAAGACGGTCGAGCAGGCCATCGCCGAGTTGTCGGCCAAGATCGGCGAGAAGCTGGAGCTGCGCCGCGTGCAGTACTTCGACGGCAACGTCGAGACCTACCTGCACAAGCGGGCCGCTGACCTGCCGCCGGCCGTCGGGGTGCTCGTCGAATTCACCGGCGAGGACAACGACGCGGCGCACTCGGTTGCCCTGCAGATCGCCGCCCTCAAGGCGCGCTACCTGTCCCGCGACGACGTCCCCGAGGACGTGGTGGCCAGCGAGCGCCGCATCGCCGAGGAGACGGCCAAGGCCGAGGGCAAGCCGGAGCAGGCGCTGCCCAAGATCGTCGAGGGCCGCCTCAACGGCTTCTTCAAGGACAGCGTGCTGCTCGAGCAGCCGTCGGTGTCCGACAGCAAGAAGTCGGTTAAGGCACTGCTCGACGAGGCCGGAGTCACGGTGACGCGCTTCGTGCGCTTCGAGGTGGGGCAGGCCTAGTCCGGGTCTGCCTCGACACTCGACGCATGGCTCGGGTACACGCTTTTCGCGACGACGCCCTAGGCGACCTGGATGCGGTCGCCCTGGCCGAGGCGATCCGCACCGGCCGGGTGGGCCGGGTTGATGCCGTCGAGGCCGCCATCGCGCGCGCGGAGGCGGTCAACCCAGCATTGAACGGCCTGGCCTACCAGGCCTTCGACGCGGCCAGGGCCGCCGCCGGGCAACACGGCGGCGGCTTCCGCACAGGCTTTTTCGAAGGCGTGCCGACGCTGATCAAGGACAACATCGACGTCGTCGGACAGCCCACGATGAACGGCACCGACGCCTGGGAGCCGCGACCGGCCAGCGCGGACAGTGCGGTCACCCGGGTGGTGCTCGACACCGGACTGATATCGCTGGGCAAGACCCAGCTGTCGGAGTTCGGGTTCAGCGCCGCCGCCGAGCATCCGCGGCTGGGGCCGGTCCGCAACCCCTGGAACACCGACCACACCGCCGGCGCCTCGTCCTCGGGGTCCGGCGCGTTCGTCGCCGCCGGGGTGGTGCCCATCGCGCACGCCAACGACGGCGGCGGTTCCATCCGGATCCCGGCAGCGTGCAACGGGCTGATCGGGCTCAAGCCGTCGCGCGGGCGCATGCCGCTGGACCCGCAATACCGGCGGTTGCCGGTGGGCATCGTCGCCAACGGCGTCCTGACCCGCTCGGTGCGCGACACCGCGGCTTTCTACCGTGAGGCCGAGCGGCTGTGGCGCAATCCCAAGCTGCCGCCGATCGGCGACGTGACGCGACCGGGGAAGCAGCGCCTCAAGATCGCGGCACTGACCAGTTCCGTGCGGCGCGAGGCGAGTCCCGAGATCAGGGAGTTGACCCTGAAATCGGCGGCGCTGCTCGAGGAACTGGGCCATCACGTCAGCTACATCGACAACGATTGGGTGCCGGCCAGCTTCGTCGACGACTTCGTCCTGTACTGGGGCTTCCTGGCGTTCGCGCAGGTGGGTAGCGGTCGCCGACTGTTCGGCGACACCTTCGACCGCACCAGGCTGGACGAGCTGACACTGGGACTGGCCCGGCACACCCGACGCAACATCCACCGGGTGCCACTGGCCATCGCGCGGCTGCGCGGTCTGCCTCGGCGCAGCGCCCGGTTCTTCGGCGACTACGACGTGTTGCTCTCTCCGACCCTCGCCGAGCCGACGCCCGCCATCGGATACCTCGCGCCCTCCGACTATCAGCAGGTCATCGACCGGCTGATCGACTGGGTAGCCTTCACTCCGCTGCAGAACGTGACCGGCGAACCCGCGATCTCGCTGCCACTGGCGCAGTCAGCGGACGGGCTGCCGGTGGGAATGATGCTGGCGGCCGACACCGGCCGGGAGGCGCGGTTACTCGAATTGGCCTATGAGCTCGAAGAGGCCCGGCCGTGGGCAAGGATCCACGACTGACGTTCAGTCCGATCCGAGCTTGACGAGCATGTTCTTGAACTCGCGCTGTTCGGCGTCGCTGAGCCGGCAGAGGATGTGGGCGTCGGCGGTGCGCACCACCGCCTCAGCCCGTTGCAGCAACTCCTGGCCCTGGCTGGTCAGGGACGCCGGCAGGGCGCGGCCGGAGGACACCGACGCCGGTCGCGACACCACACCGAGGTCTTCGAGTTTGCGCAGCACCGTGTTCATGGCCTGAGGCGTGACGCCGGCGCCACGGGCCAACTCGGCACTCGACAAGCCTGGTCTCAGGGACAGGATCCGCAGACACACGAATTCGGGGAGCGTGAGCCCCAAGGGACTCAGCGCCGCGGCCACCTCAGGCCGGAGCAGGGTCGTCACCCGGTACAGCAGATATCCCAGCGGCGCGTCCTGGACCGAAGTCATATCAGGGATATTGACATATCAGCGGCCTGGGCGTCGGCGAACAAAGCCGCGCGATTCCGCGAATCAGTAAATCGCCGCCAATTCGGTCTCCGCCCAAATGCAGTGACCGGTGTTGCGCAAGTGAGTCGGCGAATTGGATGTGGCCCAAATCAAATTCGCGATGTTTGCCCAGCTAGAAAGCTCGCAGGTGACGTTTTCGGCACCTGCGGGTGTTTGAGCCGCGGCGGCACCGGTAATGCGACCGGGGTGCGGTTGAGCGCTTGAGTCAAGGGCGCGCGCCGCCTCGAACGACACCAACGGAGAGGATTCAGCGTGAAGTTCACCACCACCACTGCTAAAACTGCCATCGCAGCCGCGGGAATTGCGGCAGTGAGCCTTTTCGGTGCGGCGGCCGCGTCGGCCACGCCCGGCGTCCCCGAGGGACTCGGCACCCCGCAAACACTGGTCGACGGCGCGCTGGTTACCGACTACACCGTCAGCAACCTGCAGCCGGCCAACGTGACCATCCCCGGCTACACCCCGCAGGGCCAGCTGTGGCAGGCCGACATCAACGCCCGCGCCAACAGCGGCGTGGTGACTCCGGTCGTGTCCAACTTCAATGCCCGCGCCGGCGAGCAGAACTACCGGGTGATCAGTGCGCCGGCCACCCCGCAGGGTCTGAGCCCCGCTCCGATCACTCAGGGCGGCACCTCGACCGGCAAGATCTACTTTGACGTGACCGGGCCGGCACCGAGCGAGGTCGTCTACAACGACGGCATGCAGGACGTGCTGGTGTGGGACACCAACCCGGCGAGCGCACCGGCGCCCAACTCGGTCCCGGGCCAGTCAGGCCAGTTGCCTAACACCATGCCCGGCCAGCCGAACACCATGCCTGGCCAGCCGAACACCATGCCTGGCCAGCCGAACACCATGCCTGGCCAGCCGAACACCATGCCTGGCCAGCCGAACACCATGCCTGGCCAGCCGAACACCATGCCCGGCCAGCCGAACACCATGCCCGGCCAGCCGAACACCATGCCCGGCCAGCCGAACCCGGCTCCTGGGATGACGCCTAACGAGCCGATTCAGCAGAGCTAACCAGCATCGCCCCCTCCCCGCGCCACGGCCATGGCGCGGGGAGGTTGCTGTTCGCGGCAGGAGCCGGCAGCAATGTGAGTTGTCTATGCGCGTTGTGGGTATGAACACGGTATGACCCACACCACAGACCACCGGCCGCCGGAAGTCCGCGACCAGGCGCAGCGATTCGCCGACGACGCGCTGACGGCCATGCAGAAGAAGCGCGACAAGCAGGACGGCGGCGTCAGCGGCTGGGTGGCGCAGCGCGCCGGCGCGTGGGACCTCGAAGGCCAGGACGAGGACACCATGCACCGCCAGAAGTTTTTCTGGAATGCGTTGGTGGACTATTGGTTTCGCATGGAGATCGACGGCTGGGAGAACATCGGCCCGGCACCCGCGCTGTTGATCGGCATCCACTCGGGCGCGCCGTTCGTCTGGGACGCATGGACCGTCGGCCTGCAATGGTGGCGACGGTTCGGCCCCGACCGCCCGTTGCACGGCACGGCCCACGACGCGCTGATGGCCATTCCGGGTATCGGCAAGTACTTCCGCGCGATGGGCGTGCTGCCGGCGGCGCCGGATGCCATCGCGACCGCACTCGCCGAGGGACGCGACGTGGCGCTGTGGCCCGGCGGCGAGGTGGACTCATTGCGGCCGTGGGTCGAACGCGACCGCGCGATCCTGGCCGGGCGCAAGGGCTTTGTGAAGATGGCGATCCGCGCCGGCGTCCCGATTGTGCCGATCGCCACCGTCGGTGGCGCCGACGCCATGCCGGTGCTCATCCGTGGTGACCGTCTCTCCCGAATGTTGCGGCTGGACAAGCTGTTTCGGCTCAAGGTGTTCCCCGTGGCGATCTCGATGCCCTGGGGTATCGCGCCGGCGGCGCTGCCGCAGCTGCCGCTACCGGCCAAGATCAGGACCCGGTTCATGCCGCCGATCGAGCTGGATCACGACCCCGAACGCGCCGAGGATGAGGATTACGTCGACGCCAAGTACCGCGAGGTCCAGGACAGCATCCAGCGCGGCATGGATGCGCTGGCCCGCAAGCGGGCACTGCCGGTGTTCGGCTGACCGTGCGCCCGCTTATTGGGCGATTGAGTCGCGGTCGAATTCCGTCCACACCGGATTGAGCATCGGCTCGCCGACGATCCAGCGCGGTTGCGGGGGAGACACCGCCATATACCCGACGCCCCGCACGGTATCGACCATGGACTCGTGCGCGGGGCCGAGCTTGGCGCGCAACCGCCGCACGTGCACGTCGACGGTGCGCACCCGGCCGTTACTCTCGTAACCCCACACCTCATGCATCAGGCGCGTCCGGCTGAAGGCCCGACCAGCATGCTGCACAAGGAAATTCAGCAATTTGAACTCGGTGAGCGTCAGGCCCAGGTCCTTGCCGTGCAGGGACACCGTGTAGCTGGCCGGATGGAGCAGCAGGTCGCCGAACTCCAGCGTGCCGCCGACGGCCTTGCGTCGGCGGGTGATGGCCAGGCGCAGTCGAGCCTGTAACTCGGCGGCACCGGCCGCGGCCAGCAACACGTCGTCGAAGTTCCAGTCGATGTCGACTTCGACGAAATCGGCCGGCGCCACCACGGCGACAACAGCCAGTTCCGGCCGATTGGCCGTCAGGTGCCGGCAAGCCGAGCGGGCGGCCACCAGGTCGGTGCGGGAATCGATGATGGCGACATCCGCGCCCTCGGTGAGGCCGACTTCTCCGTCGCCCAGAGGTGCGACGCGAACGGTCAGGGCGAACGTGTCCAAAGTGGGCAACGCGGATTGAAAGTCGGCCTCATTGGTGAGCAGAAGAACGTCCAACCGCCATCTCCAAACCTAGGTGCCCGCAATCCCAGCGAACCATCCTCCGACCCCGTTCGTCACCTCCGGTAGAGATGCCGCCCCGACGGAAGGCCGAATACCCCGTTCAGCGTGCGATTATTCCATTTTTGATACCGCGGGTACTGCGAAACGGCGACTTCTCCGCAAAGTTCGATGGACCCGGTCCGTATGCACAGACCGGGCCCATCCTCGAAACAAGCTCTACTGGTTGGACTTCTGCCGTTCCTCGGCGACCTGGGCGGCACCGCGGGCAGCCTCCGCCTGGGCTTCCTTCTTGGCCGCCTCGCGCTGCGCCTCGGCCTTGTCCTGCTGCGCTTCGCCCTCGTTGACCAGGTCACCGCGCCCGGTCACGGTACCGACGGCTTCCTTGGCCTTACCTTTGACGTCCTCGACGATTCCCTTGACTGCTTCAGCCGGGCCGGAGTTGCTGTCCGCCATGGTGTTCCTCTCACTGGCCGTCGCATCAGCGACGACGGGTCTTCGGGGGTGGGTTCACCGGTCGAAGAAACGACCGCTGCTTCATGACGATGCGGGTCCTGCTTCTCAAGACGCCGATCCATCGCCGCGTGCTGCGGATTCCCCCACCCTGCGGCGGTCAAACATGAGCGGGGAGATTGTGCACCCCGCCCACGCCAGAGCGTGGCAATGAGGCAGGATGATGAGGCGCCGTTCCGGGGTGGTGACCGGGATGGCACTCTCATGCGAGGAGACTGATGACGGAGTCCAGGGAGCCCGACGCCGCCGGCTCGGCGGCTCCAAGGATTAACGGCTCGTCGTCGAAGTACTCGCGCGTGCTGCTCAAGCTCGGTGGCGAGATGTTCGGTGGAGGGCAAGTCGGGCTGGATCCCGACGTCGTCGCGCTGGTGGCCCGGCAGATCGCCGAAGTGGTCCGCAGCGGCGTGCAGGTCGCCGTCGTGATCGGCGGCGGCAACTTCTTCCGTGGTGCGCAGCTGCAACAGCGCGGTATGGAACGCACCCGTTCGGATTACATGGGCATGCTCGGTACCGTGATGAACAGCCTTGCGCTGCAGGACTTCCTGGAGAAGGAAGGCATCGCCACCCGCGTCCAGACGGCGATCACGATGGGCCAGGTGGCCGAGCCCTACCTGCCGCTGCGCGCGGTGCGGCACCTGGAGAAGGGTCGCGTGGTGATCTTCGGCGCGGGTATGGGACTGCCCTACTTCTCCACCGACACCACTGCCGCACAGCGGGCCCTCGAGATCGGCGCCGAAGTGGTGCTGATGGCCAAGGCGGTCGACGGTGTGTTCGCCGAGGACCCTCGCGAGAATCCCGACGCCGAGTTGCTCACCGCGATCAGCCACCGTGAGGTCATCGACCGCGGCCTGCGGGTGGCCGATGCCACCGCCTTCAGTCTGTGTATGGACAATGGCATGCCGATCCTGGTGTTCAACCTGCTGACCGACGGCAATATCGCCCGGGCGGTGGCAGGTGAGAAAATCGGGACGTTGGTCACCACCTGACGGGAAGACGAAATAATGGTCCGCGCTTGCGACGATGCAGCTAGCACCGATGCGGGGGCACCACCCGCTTGCGGGGGAAGGAGCGGCGCACGTGATTGACGAGGCTCTCTTCGATGCCGAGGAGAAGATGGAAAAGGCTGTATCGGTGGCCCGTGACGACCTCTCCACCATCCGGACCGGCCGCGCGAACCCGGGAATGTTCTCCCGGATCGCGATCGACTACTACGGCGCCATGACGCCGATCACCCAGATGGCCAGCATCAACGTTCCCGAGGCGCGGATGGTGGTGATCAAGCCCTACGAGGCCGGCCAGCTGAACGCCATCGAGAACGCGATCCGCAACTCTGACCTGGGAGTCAACCCCACCAACGACGGCACCATCATCCGGGTCGCCATACCGCAGCTCACCGAGGAACGGCGCCGGGAGCTGGTCAAGCAGGCGAAGTCCAAAGGCGAAGACGCCCGGGTCTCGGTGCGCAATATCCGCCGCAAGGCGATGGAGGAGCTGCACCGCATCCGCAAGGACGGCGAGGCCGGCGAGGACGAGGTCGGGCGCGCGGAGAAGGACCTGGAGAAGGCCACCCACCAGTACGTCGCCCAGATCGACGAGCTGGTCAAACACAAGGAAGCCGAGCTGCTGGAGGTCTGACGACCACCCCGCAGCTCAGTCCATTGACGTCCGTGGCAACCTACGATGCCGGCACCGGAAGCCCGTCCGACGAACCGGCCCATGAACCGGCACACGTCTCCACCGAGCCGGTGAAGAAGACGTCCCGGGCCGGGCGCGATCTGCCGGCGGCGATCGCGGTGGGCGCCAGCATCGGCGCGGTCCTCATCGCGACCTTGCTCTGGTTTCCGCATTTCTGGGTCGCGTACTGCGCGCTGGCCACCGTGGTGGCCAGCCATGAGGTGGTCCGCCGGTTGCGCGAGGCCGGGTATCTGATCCCGGTTATCCCACTGCTGATCGGTGGCCAGGTGACGGTCTGGCTGACCTGGCCGTACCGGGCTGTCGGCGCGCTCGCCGGATTCGGCGGCATGGTGGTGGTCTGCATGATCTGGCGGTTGTTCATGCAGGAGAAGCCGGCCGCCGATGATCAGGCAGCAGCCGACGGTGTGCCACCGGCGAGGAACTACCTGCGCGACGTCTCGGCCACCGTGTTCCTGTGCGTCTGGGTCCCGTTGTTCGCGTCGTTCGCCGCGATGCTGGTCTATGACCCTCAGCACGGCCCGGGCTGGGTGTTCTGCATGATGATCGCCGTCGTGTGCTCCGACACCGGCGGATACGCGGTGGGAGCACTGTTCGGCAAACATCCGATGGTTCCGATGATCAGCCCGAAGAAGTCCTGGGAGGGCTTCGGCGGCTCGCTGGTCTTCGGCATCACCGCGACGATCCTGACGGCCACTTTTCTGGCCGGCAAATTGTGGTGGGTCGGCGCGCTGCTGGGTTTGCTGTTCGTGCTGACGACCACGCTCGGCGACCTGATCGAGTCCCAGGTGAAGCGTGATCTGGGGATCAAGGACATGGGGCGGCTGCTGCCCGGCCACGGCGGTCTGATGGACCGGCTCGACGGCATCCTGCCATCCGCGGTGGCCGCCTGGACCGTTCTGACGCTGTTGCCCTGAGACACCGCCGGCTGGTCGATTCCGGTCGCCGGGCGGCGGATCAATCTGTCACGCCGTGAGACGCCGATAAAGCTCATCGACCGGATATCCGCACGTCCGGCCCGCGGGGTGAGACAGCCGCACGACCGCGTCGCCGCAGCGCGGTCTCACTTGTCGCTAGGCCGTTGACTTCGGCGTATCCGCTGGTCAGGATCGCGGCGACAGTATCTTCCTGAATCGGGTGCTCGGAGGTCGCGATGTCTTTTGTGCGTGTAGCGCCGCAGTTGGCCAGCGCCGCGGCTTCGGACCTGGCCCGTATCGGGGCCTCCGTTACGGCCGCGAATGCGGTGGCTGCGGGTTCGACGTCTGCGGTGCTGGCCGCCGGAACGGACGAGGTGTCGACAGCGATCGCGGCATTATTCGGTGCGCATGCGCAGGAATACCAGGCGGTCAACGCGCAGGTGGCGGAGTTTCACGAGCGGTTTGTTCAGACGCTCACCTCCGGCGTGGGCTCCTATGCGGCAGCCGAGGCATTCAACGCCATGGACCTCATCAATGCGCCGACCCAGACGTTGCTGGGGCGTCCTCTGATCGGCAACGGAACCGCCGGAGCCCCCGGCACCGGCCAGGCGGGTGGGGCAGGGGGCCTGCTGTGGGGCAATGGTGGTGACGGGGGCTCGGGTGCGGTCGGCAGGCCCGGAGGCGCGGGCGGGGCGGCGGGTCTGTTCGGCAACGGCGGCGCCGGTGGTGCGGGCGGCATCGGCGGGGCTTCCGGCTCGGGCGGTGCCGGCGGTATCGGCGGACGGGGCGGGATGTTGTTCGGCAACGGCGGCAGCGGAGGCGCCGGTGGTGCGGGCACGATCAGCGGGGGCGCCGGCGGTGCCGGCGGGTACGCCCAACTGTTCGGGGGCGGTGGGGCCGGCGGAGCTGGTGGGCAGGGCCTGACCGGGGGCAACGGCGGGGCGGGAGGATCTGCGGGGTTGATCGGCGCGGGAGGCGCCGGTGGCTGGGGAGGGTCGGGTGGCGACGGCGCACTGGCTGGGGCCGGGCAGTCCGGTGGTGTTGGCGGCGACGGCGGCAATGGCGGTATCGGTGGACGCGGTGGGTCGTTGATCGGCGCGGGCGGCGCCGGAGGTCTCGGTGGCGTGGGCGGCGCCGGGGGTGCCGGCGGGTCCGGCGCCGACGGGACGGCTCTCGGTAGTGCCGGCGGCCAGGGCGGCAACGGCGGCGATGGCGGATCCGGGGGGGTCGGTGGAGCGGGCGGTGATGGTGGTCTGATCAGTTTCCTGGGCGGCCAGGGTGCCGGCGGTGCGGGCGGAACCGGTGGCGCCGGTGGAGCTGCCGGTCATGGCGGTAGCGGCGCGACAGGAACATTTGCGGGCAGCGGCACGGGTATCGGTGGGGCCGGTGGCTCCGGCGGTGACCCAGGCATGGGTGGCGCAGGCGGCGCCGGAGGTGTCGGCGCGACCCCGGGTGCCCACGGTTCGAACGGCGTGAACTCGACCAGTGGCGGTGACGGCGGCAACGGGGGCCGCGGCGCGGACGCGACCACCTTCGGCGGAAAGGGCGGAACTGGCGGGGTCGGTGGCGGTGGTGGGCGTTACGGCAACGGGGGTACCGGTGGCGATGGCGGCACTGGCGCGGTCGGCGCCACCGGCACGGCCGCTGCCGCACCAGGTGCCTCCGGCGGGAACGGCCTGACAGGCGGGGACGGTGGTGCCGGCGGTGCGGGCGGCAGTGGCGGAACCCTCGCTGGCGACGGCGGTCACGGGGGTGCCGGCGGTGCGGCCGGCGCCGGTGGTGCCGGCGCTCACGGCGCAGACGGCGCTGACGGCGTCGGCCCCAACACCCCGGGTTCCCGAACCGGCGGCGCCGGCGGTGACGGTGGCGTGGGCGGCGTGGGCGGATCCGGTGGTAGTGGTGGGCTCGGCGGTCACGCGCTGGCCGCCGGTTACCACGACGGCACCCAGGGTGTGGGCGGGGCAGGAGGCAAGGGCGGGTCCGGAGGGACCGCCGGCGACGGCGGCCGCGGCGCCGACGGCCTACCGAATGCTGGGGGCTCATTATTCGGTGACGGGGCCGCCGGTGGGCGCGGCGGCGACAACGGTGCGGGCGGGGCCGGCGGTAGCGGCGGCGGCGGCTCGGCGCGAGGTGCAGACGGCAGTGCAGGGGCGACGCCCACCATCGGTGGGAACGGAGGCGACGGAGGCCGCGGGACCGATGCCACGAACACGTTCGCGTCGGGCGAAGGCTGGCGGGGGTCGGCCGGTGGGGCCGGTGGTGACGGCGGGCTCTACGGCAACGGCGGTCATGGTGGTGCCGGTGGCAATGGCGCGGCCGGCCGCCCGGGGTCGGGCGGCGACACCCCGGGAACGCCCGGCGAGGACGGCAGCAATGGTGGTGCCGGTGGTGTCGGCGGGGCCGGCGGCAAGGGCGGAGCGCTGGCCGGTGCCGGTGGCGACGGCGGGGCCGGTGGCAGAGGCGGCGCAGGCGGAGCGGGCGGCAACGGCGTCACCGGCGCCGACGGGGTAGCCGGTGGCGACGTGAACGGGGGAGACGGCAGCAACGGCGGTGCTGGTGGTACTGGCGCAGTCGGTGGCGCCGGCGGTATGGGAGGCCGGGCGCAGGCGGTCGGATACGCCGATGGCACCCAGGGTGTGGGCGGTGCCGGAGGTAAGGGTGGTGCGGGCGGGCTGGCTGGTGACGGTGGTCATGGTGGCGATGCCACTCGAGGAACTGGACTGTCCGGCGGCCGCGGCGGCCACGGCGGCGACAACGGCGTCGGCGGCGCCGGGGGGACGGGCGGTAGTGGCTCGACCCGAGGGTCGGACGGTGCCGCTGGCACAACGCTGACCGCAGGTGGTAACGGCGGCAACGGCGGCCGCGGTGGGGACGCGAACTTCCCCGGCGCAGGCGGCGCCGGCGGGGCGGGTGGCGATGGCGGGCTCTATGGCAACGGCGGCCTCGGCGGGGCCGGCGGAAACGGCGGCAACGCCACCGCATCTGGCACCGATGGCGGGGTCGGAGGCGCCGGCGGGGCCGGAGGCATGGGCGGGGCGCTGGGCGGCAACGGTGGGGACGGAGGCGACGGCGGTTTCGGCGGCCAGGGTCAGGCCGGCCAGGCCGGCGGCGCCGGTCGGCAGGGTTCGGCCGGCACCGGCAACGGTGGCGACGGTGGCAACGGCGGGGCCGGTGTCCGCGGGAGTGACGGCGGGGCCGGCGGGGACGGCGGAGCAGGCGGCCTCGGCGGCAGGACCCAAGCAGGTGGGTCGTTCAGCGATGGCCGGACCGGTGCTGGTGGTGACGGCGGCAACGGCGGCCGCGGCGGTGACGGCGGTGACGGCGGGCGCGGTGGCAACGGCGCCGACTACACATCCCGCTTCTTCCCCGAGGGGGATGCGGCCGGCGGGACTGGCGGCCGCGGCGGCGACGGCGGTAGCGGCGGGTATGGCGGTAAGGGCGGCACGGGCTCCACCGTCGGCCGAGACGGTGTAACGGCCGTTGACGGTGACGGCGGCAATGGCGGCCGCGGCGGCAACGGCGGCGGCGCCGTCCTCAACGGTCCCCAGGCGGGCGTCGGTGGCAACGGCGGCGTCGGCGGAACCGGTGCCAACGGTGGTGACGGGGGTGGTGGCGGCACCGGCGGAATCTCTGCCTCGAGCCGCTTCGAAACCAGCGCCACCGGCGGTGCCGGCGGTCGCGGCGGGAACGGCACAGCCGGGGCCGGCGGCGACGGCGGCGCAGGTGGCACCGGCGGGGCGGGGAACGGCGCGACCGGCGACCCGAGTAACGGCGGCGACGGCGGGCGGGGCGGTACCGGGGGTACCGGCAACAACGGTCCCGGCGGCAACGGTGGCGCAGGTGGCGCCGGTGGCGTGGGCGGCAACGCCAGCGGCAACTTCAACAACGGCGGCTCCGGCGGCGGCGGCGGTCAGGGTGGCATCGGCGGCGTCGGCAACAACGGTCCCGGTGGCGACGGCGGCGTCGGCGGACGGGGTGGCAACGGCGGCAGTTCCGTGGCGATCGGTACCAGCGGCGGCGACGGTGGTACCGGCGGTCAGGGCGGTGTGGGCGGCGCCGGTCGCGACGCTCCCGGTGGTGACGGCGGCGGGGGCGGTGCAGGAGGTACCGGCGGCGACGGCGGCGGTGGCCGCGGGTCCTACGGGGGCAGCGGCGGCTCCGGGGGAAGCGGCGCTGCCGGCGGGTCCGGTTACCGGGGCCAGTATCCGGGCGGCTCCGGGGGCCCCGGTGCTGCCGGGATTTCTCCGGACACCGATCGGGGTGGCAGGGGCGGCGCCGGTGGCACCGGCGGCGACGGCGGCGCTGTGTGAGCTTTCGCACCTGATTCGGCGTGACAGACTGGACGGGTCATGGTCCAGCAATTGGTATTCGAGGCGCCCCGCCGCGGCAAGCCGCCGCGGCATTTGGCCGACCTGGATGCGGCCGGGCGCGCGGAGGCCGTCGCGGAGATGGGCCTGCCGGCGTTTCGCGCCAAGCAGCTCGCCAACCAGTACTACGGACGACTGATCGCCGATCCGCACCAGATGACCGACCTGCCCGCGGCGGTGCGCGATGCCGTCGCGACCACGATGTTCCCCGTGCTGCTCACCGCCGCACGCGAGGTCACCTGCGATGCCGGCCAGACGCGCAAGACGTTGTGGCGGGCGGGCGATGGCCGCCACCGTCGAGTCGGTGCTGATGCGCTACCCGCAGCGCAACACCGTGTGTATCTCGTCGCAGGCCGGCTGCGGCATGGCGTGCCCGTTCTGTGCCACCGGGCAGGGCGGGCTGACCCGCAACCTGTCGACGGCCGAGATCCTCGAGCAGGTACGGGCCGCGGCGGTGGCGCTACGCGACGACTTCGGTGACCGTTTGTCGAACGTGGTGTTCATGGGCATGGGGGAGCCGTTGGCAAACTACTCCCGGGTGGTGGCCGCGGTGCGGCGGATCACCGAGGCGCCGCCGTCCGGGTTCGGGATCTCGGCGCGTTCGGTGACGGTGTCGACGGTGGGTCTGGCCCCCGCGATCCGCAAACTGGCCGACGAGCGGCTCGGGGTGACGCTGGCGCTGTCGCTGCACACGCCCGACGACGAACTGCGCGACACGTTGGTGCCGGTCAACAACCGGTGGAAGGTCAGCGAGGTGCTGGAGGCGGCCCGCTATTACGCCGACGTGACCGGCCGGCGGGTCTCGATCGAGTACGCGCTGATCCGCGACGTCAACGACCAGCCCTGGCGGGCCGACCTGCTGGGCAAGCTGCTGCATCGGGCGCTGGGCGCACTGGCGCACGTGAACCTGATCCCGCTGAACCCGACCCCGGGCAGCGACTGGGATGCCAGCCCGAAGCCTGTGGAGCGCGAGTTCGTGAGACGTGTTCGCGCGCAGGGTGTTTCGTGCACGGTGCGGGACACCCGCGGCCGCGAGATCGCCGCCGCGTGCGGACAGCTGGCCGCCGAAGGCGGGTAGCTGTAGCGCACGCGATTGTGCCTGCGGTGCGGACAGCTGGCCGCCGAAGGCGGGTAGCTGGAGCGCACGCGATTGTGCCTGCGGTGCGGACAGCTGGCCGCCGAAGGCGGGTAGGGCAGCTCGTTGAGCCTGCAAATCTGCAGCGAAAGCGCGAGTAGCGGCCGCCAATGTCGCAGTCTGAGTGAGCCCCCGCCGCCCAGATGCCGCAAGGTTTTGAACCTTTCCCCGCTGGCCATACGTGCTCAAAGCAAAAGCCGGCGAATGAGGTGTGTCATGAAACTGCTGTCCCTGCTGAAGATCTTCACCGCCGCAGCCGCGGTCGCTCTGACGCTCGGGCTGACTGTCGCTCCGCGCGCGGTCGCCGCCGACGATCGGCTGAATTTCACCGGAACCACCCTCAGCGGTGCCCCGTTCAACGGCGCCACCCTGCAGGGCAAGCCGGCGGTGCTGTGGTTCTGGACGCCGTTCTGCCCGTTCTGCAACGCCGAGGCGCCCGGCCTCAGCCAGGTCGCCGCCGCGAACCCGGGCGTCACATTCGTCGGCATCGCGGCCCACTCGGACGTCGGGCAGATGCAGGGCTTCGTGTCTAAATACGGCCTGAACTTCACCAACCTCAATGACGCCGACGGTGCGATCTGGGCGCGCTACAACGTCCCGTGGCAGCCCGCCTGGGTCTTCTACCGAGCGGACGGGTCCTCCACCTTCGTTAACAACACCACCTCGGCCATTTCGCAGCAGGATCTGCAGGGCCGGGTCGCGGCGCTGACGTCCTGAGGGTGAACGACGCCCTCATCGGCTTGGCTTTCGCCGCCGGACTGGTGGCAGCGCTGAACCCGTGCGGATTCGCCATGCTCCCTGCCTATCTGCTGCTGGTCGTCCGGGGACGGCAGCCAGTCGGCCCAGTCACCGCCGCCGGCCGAGCGCTGGCCGCGACCCTGGGAATGGCGCTGGGGTTTATGACGGTCTTCGGCGTGTTCGGCGCGCTGACCATCTCGGCGGCCACCACCGTGCAGCGCTACCTGCCCTACGCGACGGTGGTGATAGGCGTGATGCTGATTGCGCTCGGCGGCTGGCTGCTGTCCGGCCGGGAACTGACGGCACTGGCACCGTTCGGCCCGCGGTGGGCGCCGAGCGCGCGGCTGGGTTCCTTCTACGGATACGGGATCAGCTACGCGATCGCCTCGCTGTCATGCACGGTCGGACCGTTCCTGGCGGTCACCGGGGCCGGACTGCGCGGTGGCTCGGTACTCGGCAGTGTGGCCGTATACGCCTCCTACATCGCGGGTCTGACGCTGGTCGTGGGCGCGTTGGCGGTCGCGGCCGCAACCGCGCGCTCGACGCTGGTCGCCAGGATGCGGACGGTCCTGCCGTTCGTCAATCGCCTCAGCGGCGTGCTGTTGGTCCTGGTGGGGGCGTATGTCACCTATTACGGGGTGTACGAAGTGCGGTTGTTCGACGCCAAGGGCAACCCTGATGACGCCGTGATCGCCGCCGCCGCTCGCGTGCAGGGCGCGATTGCCGGCTGGGTGCACGAGCACGGTGGCTTGCCATGGGTGGTGGCACTGACCGTGGCGTTGGCGGCCGTGTTGGCGGGCACCTGGTACCGACGGCGACGCGGCCGTGACACTACACATGGTTGTGTGTGACACCACAATGGTGTCATTATGACAGTGTGGATCTGCAGCCCTATATCGACACGGTGCGCGACGAGCTGACGGTGGCCGCATCGGCCGCCGGCACCGACGCGCAGGATCTGGCCGAGCGGTTGACCGCCACGCTGGAGTCCGCCCTGCGGCTGGCGCTGCTGGAAGCTCTCTCGGCAGCCGCCGACGAAATCACCGGCGAGCTGGCACCGGGGTCGGTCGAACTTCGGTTGCGAGGCCGCGACCCGGAGTTCGTCGTAAGCGCCGCGCCGGAGGAGCTGAGCGTCGACGGACCCGACGAGCAGGTGGTCGTCCCGCCTTTCGACGACGACGGCGCCACCTGGCGCGTCACCCTCCGCCTGCCGGAAGGCCTGCGGGCTCCGGTAGAAGCGGCGGCGCGCCGCGAGGGCGCCTCGCTGAACAGCTGGCTGGTACGAGCCGCGGCCACCGCCGCGGGCGGCGGCCGGTCCACACACCGCAATGCGCACCGCCTCACCGGCTGGGCGCGCTGAACACACTGAACACCGAGGAGACCACCATGTCCTTATTCACCACACCTGATCCCATCAGCGTCCGAGTCGCAGCCGGAACAGGGTCGGTGCGGCTCACGGCGACCGATCGCACCGACACCTCCGTACAGGTGCGCCCGGACGACGACACGTGCGACGCCGACGTGTGGACTGCCGAACACGTCCGCGTCGACTTCCGTGACGGCCGGCTGACGGTTTCCACGCCCAAGCGGGCGCGACACCGGGGCGGCGCCGTGCAGATCGACATCGCACTGCCGTCTGGCTCCCGGGTGTCCGCCACGCTGGGAACGGCCGAGCTGCGCGCCGAAGGCGACTACAGCGACGTGCGGGTCGCGGCCGCCGCCGGCGACATCGACATCGACGCGGTCACCGGAAAGCTGAAGAGCACCAGCGCTTCCGGCTCGCTGTCCGTGCAGCGGATCGAAGGCTACGCATCGATCGCCACGTCCTCTGGTGCGGTGCGCGTCGAGAACCTCGACGGCGAGCTGAGGTTCAAGGCGGCCAGCGGATCGCTGTCGGTCGACACCGTGCGTGGCGCCGTCAGGTCGCGGACCGCGTCGGGAGGCGTGATCGTAGAGGCGGGCATCCGCGGCGTCGTATCGGCGCACACCAGCAGTGGTGAGGTTGCGGTCGGCGTTCCGGAAGGCACGGCCGTCCGGTTCGACATCGTCACCGGCTCCGGCAGCGTCACCAACCGCCTGACGGCGGCGGACGGTCCGCAAGCCGATGATGAAACGCTTGTCTTACAAGTCCGCAGCGGCTCCGGCGATGTACACATCCATCGCGACCCGGCCGCTGCACCGGCTATCTGAGCCAGCCGCGCCGGCGACCCCAGATGTCGCGCACCAGGACGAACAGCGACAGCGCGGCGAATCCGATGAGGAACCAGTCCTCGACATGGCCGACGTGGTTACCGCGCAGCATTGCCAGCAGGAAGATGACGACGAAGATCCCGACGGCGTGCCAGGTGCGGTAGTTGATGCGGCTCCATCCCCAGCGCGCGGACGGCACCTCGGCCTCGTCGACGCCGGCAAACGGCTCTACCTCAGTACTGGCCACGGCGATCCCTCCGGTTGTCACTCGGACTGACACTGCCTGAACATTCTGGCACAGGCCGTTGGCCTGCGGTCAGCACTCCACCCGGAGGGATCGCCGCAACGTGGCTGCAGGCATTACGCCGGGGGCATCAGCACCGTGTCGATCAGGTAGACCTGCGCGTTGGCCGTCGACACGCCGCCGCAGACCACATTGGCGTTGTTGACCCGGATGTTGTTGCCCATGCCGGTGACCGTGACGTTGGCGCCCTGCAACGTCTTGTGAGTGCCGATCACCCGGTTCGGGCTGGCCTGCCCACTGACCACGTGGTAGGTGAGAATGCTGGTCAGCAGGTTCGAGTCGGTCTTGAGCTGGTCAATGGTGGCGGGCGGCAGCTTGCCGAACGCGGCGTCGGTCGGTGCGAACACCGTGTACTGGCCGCTGTTGAGCGTGTCGACCAGGTTGACCTGCGGGTTGAGCTGGCCGGACAGCGCCGACGTCAGCGTGGTCAGCAGCGGGTTGGCGGCCGCCGCCTCGGTGACCGGAACCTGCGACATGCCCTGCACCGACGCGGGGCCGGTGGGGTTGGCCGCCGCGTAGTCCGCACATCCAGGACCGACCAGGTCGCTCGCCGCTGCCGTGGGAGCCAGCGCTACGCCGCACGACATCAGCGCTACCGCGAAACCGGTTGCTGCCATTGATGTTTTCTTCATGGTTAGTTCGCTCCTCGTGGTGAGTGGGACGGACCCTTGTCATCTTTGATTCGGAGCCGGACAGCGTCCGGACGGGTGTCAGCCGTAAGTGAAGGAAAAAACCTGTAGTCCCTTGCTGGGACGCACCTCGATGGTGCCCGAACCCTGACGTGGATCGGCGACGATCTGGCGCGAGGTCGGCGGCCCGTCGATCGCCATGCTGGTGGGCTTGCCGTTTCGGGTCACCGTGAGTGTTCCGGTGCCGCCGACGACGACATAGATGTCCTTGGCGTGATAGTTGAGCTTGATGGCCGAATCGTCGCCGGTTGCGGTGGCGCCCTGGTAGTCCAGCGCCCACGGGCCACTCAGGGCGAAGCTGTCGGCCGCCAGGGTGGGCGGATAGCGAAACGTCTGGGTGCCCTCGTCGTACTCGCCGCCGCCCCCGTAGTTGACGGCTTTGCCGACGGCGAAATAGGTTTCGGCCGTGGTGATCGCCTTCGGCGTGAGGTCGGGTGCACCCACCGGCCCGGGCAGCGTGACGCCCGGCCTGGCATCGCTGAGGAGCTGTCGGATCAGCTGCTCGGTGTCGTCGTAGCCGCCCTCGCCGAACTTGAGGTGCCGCACCGTGCCATTGGCGTCGATCAGGTACTCGGCCGGCCAGTACCGGTTGCGGTAGTTGGTCCACGTCGAGTAGTTATTGTCCAGCGCCACTGGGTATTTGATATCCAGATCCGCCGCTCCCTTGGCCACGTTCTCCGGCACTTTCTCGAACGCGTACTCCGGGGTGTGAACGCCGATCACTTCCAGGCCGGCATCCTTGTAGGCCTGGTACCAGCCGACCACGTGCGGGATGGCCCGTTGGCAGTTGATGCAGGAATAGGCCCAGAAGTCGATCAGAACGACCTTGCCGCGTAAGGACTTCAGCGCGATCGGCTGATTTCCCGGGGTGTTCAGCCACCCGGTGATGCCCCGCAGATCCGGTGCGGGCCCGCAGTTTTCGAGCTTGGTGCCGCCTTGTGTGCAATTGGACAACGCGACGTTCTGATCGGTGACGATTCCGCCGAGTTTCTCCTGCACCTGAGGTGAGCCGCCGACCCGCTCCTGCAGCGACGCCGTGTAGTCGGGAATCGCGCGCTGCAGCGCGGCCGGCAGGTCGAACACCAGCGCGACCGCCAGCAGGATCGTCACGATCCCGGCGCCGATCCGGATCTCGCGCTGGCGACGCCGAAATGCGCTCACCCGCTGCGCTATTCGCTGGCCGGCCAACGCGAAGAACAGCAACGGCAAGGCGGCGCCGACGGCGAAGGCGGTGGTGAGCACCACTGTGCCGGCACCGATCCGCGCGGTCGCCCCGGCCACCACGATCGCGGCCAGCACCGGCCCCGCGCACGGCACATACAACACACCCAGCGCCAGTCCGAGCCCGAAACCGTTGCCGCGCATGGCTATCTGCTTCTGTGGGATACGGGAAAAGGGCCGCTCGAGCAGCTGCTCGAAACGGGGGAAGATCAGACCGGCCCCGATTGCCACCAGCGCAACCAGCGCCACCCAGCGGATGGCGTCCTGCGGCAGGTGCAGCGCCGACAGCAAGGCCGAGCCGAGCAGGGTCACCACGCTGAAACTGAGCACCAGCCCGCCGATCACCCGGTAGGGGCGGGTCGCCTCCGATCGATTCACCTTGTGTTTGACCGCCACCGCACCTTCGGCCGGTGCTTCGCGCGAGGTGCTGTTCGCACCGGAGAAGAAGATCACCGGCAGCACCGGCAGGATGCACGGTGAGATGCCGGTGATCAAACCGCCGATAAAGCCGATCAGCGCCAGGGTCCACATGTCAGTCATTCGTCACGGCGGCGGTCCCGGATTGGTTCAACTCCAGGGAAAGGCCAGGGAAAGGCTAGGGAAATCCGTCAAGAAAAAGGCAGCCCACCTGAGGTGGGCTGCCTTGTCCAGAAAGCCTTGTCCTGATAGACGCGATGTCACTGGCCCGGGGGCATC
This sequence comes from Mycobacterium sp. TY814, assembly GCF_030755175.1. Taxonomy (NCBI): domain Bacteria; kingdom Bacillati; phylum Actinomycetota; class Actinomycetes; order Mycobacteriales; family Mycobacteriaceae; genus Mycobacterium; species Mycobacterium sp. TY814. Next base: position 855,870 of record NZ_JAUFRY010000001.1, on the reverse strand, counting down.
AGCACCGTGTCGATCATGTAGACGGTGGCGTTCGCGGTGTGCACGCCGCCACACACCAGCCCCGCGTTGTTGACCTTCAGGTCGTTGCCGGCTCCGGTCACCGTCACGTCGGCGCCTTGCAGCGTCTTGTGGGTGCCTGCCACCTTGGCCGGGCTCGCCTGACCGTTCACCACGTGGTAGGTCAGGATGCTGTTGAGCAGCTTGGCGTCGGTCTTGAGCTGGTCGAGGGTGGCTGCCGGCAGCTTGTCGAACGCGGCGTTGGTGGGCGCGAAGACGGTGTACTGGCCGCTGTTGAGCGTGTCGACGAGGTTCACCTGCGGGTTCAGCTTGCCGGACAGCGCCGAGGTCAAGGTGGTCAGCATCGGGTTGTTCGACGCCGCGGTCGCCACCGGGTCCTGCGCCATGCCCGCCACCGAGCCGGGTCCGGTGGGGTTCTGGGCCGCGTACTCCGAGCAGCCCGGGCCGATCAGGTCGGCGGCCGGGTCAGCCTTGGCCGACGAAGGTGCGGAGCTCACAGTCGCCGACACGCTCGCGGAGGTCGCGCTGCTGGTGCCCTGGGATGCGGGCTTGCTGTTGGAACAGCCGGCGACACCCGCGATCGCGATCGCCGCGAGAGCCGCTGCTGCCACTGACTTGGCCTGAGTATTCATCACGTGTCAATTCCTTTGTTAGGAAACAAATTTGAACTGACGGCCGACGCCGCCATTGGTGCCGTACATGAAGTCATTCGGAGTGGCGGCGATCACGGATGGGTGCGATTTCGAAAAGACGGCACAATGGGTGGGTGACTTTCTCGGGTGACGGGCAGGCTCCCGTCGAGCGGGTACGCGTATTGGTGCTGGGCAGCACCGGTTCCATCGGCACCCAGGCGCTGGAAGTTATCGCGGCCAACCCGGACCGGTTCGAGATCGTCGGGCTGGCCGCCGGGGGCGGGAACATGGACACGCTGCTGCGTCAGCGCGCCGAGACCGGAGTCACCAACATCGCCGTCGCCGACGCCGGCGCCGCCGAGCGGGCGGGGGACATCCCATTCCAGGGCCCTGACGCCGTCACCCGGTTGGTGCAGGAGACCGAGGCGGACGTCGTCCTCAATGCGCTGGTCGGGGCGCTGGGCCTGCGGCCGACCCTGGCCGCGCTGGAATCGGGCGCTCGGCTGGCCCTGGCCAATAAGGAGTCTCTGGTCGCCGGCGGCCCATTGGTGCTGCGCGCGGCTCGGCCCGGGCAGATCGTTCCGGTCGACTCCGAACACTCCGCGCTGGCTCAGTGCCTGCGCGGCGGCACCCCTGACGAGGTCGCCAAGCTGATCCTGACCGCCTCCGGGGGACCGTTCCGGGGCTGGCCGGCCGCCGACCTCGAGCACGTCACCCCCGAACAGGCCGGCGCCCACCCCACCTGGTCGATGGGCCCGATGAACACCCTGAACTCGGCGTCGCTGGTCAACAAGGGGCTCGAACTCATCGAAACCCACCTCTTGTTCGGCATTCCCTACGACCGCATCGAGGTCGTCGTACACCCGCAGTCGATCGTGCATTCGATGGTGACCTTCACCGACGGCTCCACGATCGCCCAGGCCAGCCCTCCGGACATGAAGTTGCCGATTTCACTGGCGCTGGGCTGGCCGCACCGGGTGCCGGGGGCGGCCACCTGCTGCGACTTCTCCACCGCCTCTACCTGGGAATTCGAGCCGCTGGACGCCGAGGTGTTCCCGGCCGTCGAGCTGGCGCGACAGGCCGGGGGAACCGGAGGCTGCCTGACCGCCGTTTACAACGCGGCGAATGAGGAAGCGGCAGAGGCGTTTCTTTCCGGACGCATCCGGTTTCCTGCCATCGTCGCCACTATTGCCGACGTGCTGCACGCTGCCGACCAATGGGCCGCGTCACCAGCTACCGTGGATGACGTACTCGAGGCGCAGCGCTGGGCCCGTGAGCGAGCGCAACGTGCGATCGCGGCAGCAAGCTCGGCACCGGCGGCGGTCAGAGTCTCGGGCATGGCGTGAGAAAGGTCGTAACAGACAGATGATGTTCGTTATCGGCATTGTGCTGTTCGCACTCGCGATCCTCATCTCGGTCGCACTGCACGAGTGCGGCCACATGTGGGCCGCCCGCGCCACCGGCATGAAGGTGCGCCGCTACTTCGTCGGCTTCGGCCCGACGCTGTGGTCCACCCAGCGCGGCGAGACCCAATACGGATTCAAGGCCATCCCGGCGGGCGGCTTCTGCGACATCGCCGGTATGACCCCGGTCGAGGAGCTGGCTCCCGACGAGCAGGACCGCGCGATGTACAAGCAGGCCACCTGGAAGCGGGTCGCCGTGCTGTTCGCCGGTCCGGGTATGAACTTCGTCATCTGCCTGGTGCTGCTCTACGCGATCGCGTTGATCTGGGGTCTGCCGAATCTGCACCCGTCCACGAAGGCCATCGTCGGCGAAACCGGTTGTGTCGCTCAGGAAGTCAGCCAGGGCAAGCTCGACAAGTGTGACGGCCCGGGGCCCGCGGCGCTCGCGGGACTGCGCCCCGGCGACGTCGTCGTCAAGGTCGGCGACACCCCGGTCAGCACGTTCGAGGACATGGCCACGGCGGTGCGCAAGATGCACGGCAGCGTGCCGATCGTCGTCGAGCGCGACGGCAAGACGATCACCACCAACGTCACTGTCGAATCCACCCGCCGCTATGTCCCCACCGGACAGGACAACAAACTCGAGCCGGCCAACGTCGGCGCCATCGGTGTCGGCGCTCCGCGCAATGAACCCACCCGTTACAACGTGCTGTCGGCCGCGCCGGCCACCGTCGCGTTCGCCGGCCAGCTGACTGTCGAGGTCGGCAAGTCGCTGGCCGCCATCCCGACCAAAGTCGGGGCGCTCTTCCACGCGATCGGCGGCGGACAGCGCGACCCCCAGACGCCGATGAGCGTGGTCGGTGCCAGCATCGTCGGCGGAGACACCGTCGACCACGGGTTGTGGGTGGCGTTCTGGTTCTTCCTGGCCCAGCTGAACCTCGTGCTGGGCGCCATCAATTTGTTGCCTTTACTGCCTTTTGATGGCGGCCACATCGCCGTGGCTGTTTTCGAGAAGATCCGCAACTCGATCCGTACGGCCCGCGGCAAGGTTGCCGCCGCGCCGGTGAACTATCTGAAGCTGATGCCGGCGACCTATGTGGTGCTGATCTTCGTGGTCGGCTACATGTTGTTGACGGTCACCGCTGACCTGGTCAACCCGATCCGGCTCTTCCAGTAATAGAGAGAAGGCGAAACACAGTGACCATTGGCCTGGGTATGCCGCAACCACCGGCGCCCACGCTCGCTCCTCGGCGTCCCACGCGTCAGCTCATGGTCCGCGACGTCGGCGTCGGCAGCGACTACCCGATTTCCGTGCAGTCGATGTGCACGACCAAGACCCATGACGTCAACTCGACGCTGCAACAGATCGCGGAATTGACTGCGGCTGGTTGTGACATTGTCCGGGTGGCCTGCCCGCGGCAGGAAGACGCCGACGCGTTGGCCGAGATCGCCCGGCACAGCCAGATCCCGGTCATCGCCGACATCCATTTCCAGCCGAAGTACATCTTCGCGGCCATCGACGCCGGCTGCGCGGCGGTGCGGGTGAACCCGGGCAACATCAAGGAGTTCGACGGCCGCGTCGGGGAGGTCGCCAAGGCCGCCGGCGCCGCGGGTATCCCGATCCGCATCGGGGTGAATGCGGGATCGCTGGACAAGCGGTTCATGCAGAAGTACGGCAAGGCCACCCCCGAAGCGCTGGTGGAGTCGGCGCTGTGGGAGGCGTCGCTGTTCGAGGAGCACGGCTTCGGCAACATCAAGATCAGCGTCAAGCACAACGACCCGGTGGTGATGGTGGCGGCCTACGAGCAGCTGGCCGCGCAGTGCGACTACCCGCTGCACCTCGGCGTCACCGAGGCCGGTCCGGCATTTCAGGGCACCATCAAGTCCGCGGTGGCCTTCGGTGCGTTGCTCTCGCGTGGCATCGGGGACACCATCCGGGTGTCGCTCTCGGCGCCGCCGGTGGAGGAGGTCAAGGTCGGCACCCAGATCCTGGAGTCGCTGAACCTGCGGCCGCGCAAGCTGGAGATCGTGTCGTGTCCGTCGTGCGGACGGGCCCAGGTCGACGTCTACACGCTGGCCAACGAGGTCAGCGCCGGCCTGGACGGCCTGGAGGTGCCGCTGCGGGTCGCGGTGATGGGCTGCGTCGTCAACGGTCCGGGCGAGGCTCGCGAAGCCGACCTCGGAGTGGCGTCGGGCAACGGCAAGGGCCAGATCTTCGTCAAGGGCGAGGTGATCAAGACCGTGCCCGAAGCGCAGATCGTCGAGACGCTGATCGAGGAAGCGATGCGGCTCGCCGAGGAAATGGGCCTGGAAACCGAAGACGATCCCGGGACGGCAGCGAGCGGTTCGCCTATTGTGACCGTAAGCTGATAGGGGCCAAGTTAACTGGCCCCCGGTACGCACCACAGAGAGTTATGAGATGTCGGCTCCGCCCATCTTGCGCCTCGTCGGCGAGAGACGGGTTTCGGTGGTGCGCGATGCCGCCGCGGTATGGCGGGTCCTGGGTGACAATCCGGTCGAATCCTGCATGGTGGCCGCGCGAGTCGCGGACTACGGTGTCGAACCCAACTCCATCGGTGGCGAACTGTGGACCCGGCGCGCTCCCGAGGAATCGCTGTGCTTCGCCGGGGCTAACCTCATCCCGCTACGCGGCAATCTGATCGACCTGAACGCTTTCGCCGACGAAGCCAAGAGCACGGCCCGCCGGTGCTCGTCGCTGGTCGGCCGGGCCGATCTGGTGCTGCCGATGTGGCAGCGACTCGAGCCGGCCTGGGGCCCGGCCCGCGACGTGCGCGATCGGCAACCGCTGATGGCGCTGGACAGTCATCCCAATTGCGCGCTGGATCTCGAAGTGCGGCAGGTGCGGCCCGAGGAGATCGACGCTTACCTGGTGGCTGCCGTCGACATGTTCATCGGCGAAGTCGGCGTGGACCCGCGGCTGGGCGACGGCGGCCGAGGCTACCGGCGGCGGGTGGCCAGCCTGATTGCGGCCGGACGGGCCTGGGCCCGCTTCGAGCACGGGCAGGTCATCTTCAAGGCGGAGGTGGGGTCGCAGTCGCCGTCGGTCGGCCAGATCCAGGGGGTGTGGGTGCACCCCGAGCGGCGGGGCCTCGGACTGGGCACCACCGGCACCGCGACGCTGGCCGCCGTCATCGTCGGCAGCGGGCGCATCGCCAGTCTCTACGTCAACGACTTCAACACCGTCGCCCGGGCCGCCTACGCCCGGGTCGGTTTCAAAGAAGTCGGCACGTTCGCCACGGTGCTGCTGGATTAGTGGCGGGGTAGCGGTTCATTCCGCGAGTGGAACCGCCCTGCGACACTCGGCGCTCGAAATCGCAGCCTCGTTGCTTTCGCGCGGATAACGGTCAGGTCTCGGTGTGTCTGCGCCGACGTGACCGCATCAGTTCTTAACATCAGTACCGATGGTCACAATAGGCTCAAAAACCACACTGGCATCATCCGTTGCAGTTCTGCTGATGGCGCTGGTCGTACTGCCCGGATGCACCCCGAAGCCGGAAGGGCCAGGCCCCGCCGCCGAGAAGTTCCTGGCGGCCTTGTCCGTCGGGGACACCGCGACCGCCGCTCAGCTCAGCGACAACCCCAATGAGGCACGCGAGGCGCTCAATGCCGCCTGGGCCGGCCTGCAAGCGACCCACCTGGACGCACAGGTGCTGAGCTCGAAGTACGCCGAGGACACCGGCACCGTCGTCTACCGCTTCACCTGGCACCTGCCGAAGAACCGGACCTGGACCTACGACGGCCAGTTGAAGATGGCTCGCGACGAAGGGCATTGGCAGGTCCGCTGGGCGACCACCGGGCTGCACCCGAAGCTGGGGGAACACCAGACGTTCGCGTTGCGTGCCGACCAGCCGCGGCGCGCCTCGGTAAACGAGCTGGGCGGCTCGGACGTCCTGGCGCCCGGCTACATCTACAACTACTCGCTGGACGCCACCAAGGCGGGACCCGACCTGATCGGCACCGCGCACGCCGTCATCGACGCACTGCATCCGTTCAACGACACGCTCAACGATCCTCAGCTGCTGGCTGAAACGGCCAGCTCGGCCACCCAGCCGATCGACCTGGCCACGCTGTTGCCCGACGACAGCAACCGGGTGTTCCCGGCGATCGGGCAGCTGCCCGGCGTCGTGATCACCCCGCATCCGGAGTTGTTGCCCACCGATCCGCACTTTGCGCCGGCGGTCATGGCCGAGGTCAAGAAGTCGGTGATCGATCAGCTCGACGGCCAGGCCGGATGGCGCATCGTCAGCACCAACCAAAACGGTGTCGACGTCGCGGTGCTGCACGAGGTCGAAGGCTCGCCCGCGCCGTCGGTGTCGATCACCTTGGACCGGGCCGTGCAGGACGCGGCTCAGCATGCGGTCGACACTCGCGGTGGCAAGGCGATGCTGGTCGTGATCAAGCCGTCGACCGGAGAGATCCTGGCGATCGCTCAGAACGCCGGTGCCAACGCCGAGGGCCTGCTGGCCACCACCGGCCTGTACCCGCCCGGCTCTACCTTCAAGATGGTCACCGCCGGTGCCGCCGTCGACCGCGACATGGCGACCCCCAACACGATGGTCGGCTGCCCGGGCCACATCGACATCGGCCACCGCACCATTCCCAACTACGGCGGCTTCGATCTCGGTGTGGTGCCCATGTCGCGCGCCTTCGCCAGTTCCTGCAACACCACGTTCGCCGAACTGAGCGCCAAACTGCCGCCGCGCGGGCTGACGCAGGCCGCCACCCGCTACGGCATCGGGCTGGACTACCAGGTCGAGGGGATCACCACGGTCACCGGTTCGGTGCCGCCGACGGTTGACCTGACCGAACGCACCGAGGACGGCTTCGGCCAGGGCCGGGTGCTGGCCAGCCCGTTCGGCATGGCCCTGGTGGCGGCGACCGTCGCAGCGGGGAAGACCCCGGTGCCGCAGCTGATCGCGGGGCGGCCGACCACGGTCGCCGGCGACAACACGCCGATCAGCCCGAAGATGGTCGAGGCGTTGCGCCCGATGATGCGGTTGGTCGTCACCAACGGCACGGCAAAAGAGATCGCGGGCTGCGGGGAGATCTACGGCAAGACCGGGGAAGCCGAATTCGCGGGCGGCTCGCATTCCTGGTTCGCCGGATATCGCGGTGACCTGGCGTTCGCTGCCCTGATTGTCGGAGGCGGCAGCTCGGAGTACGCCGTGCGGATGACGAAAGTGATGTTCGACTCGCTACCGCCCGGCTACCTGGCCTAACGCGATTGCGGGCCCGCATCAGCGGTAAGTTGCGAAGGTGAGCATGACCGGGCCGGGCGGAGACATGGCGGCGATGCGGGTGTCGGACGCCGACCGCAACGGCACCATGCGCCGACTGCAGAATGCCCTGGCGCTCGGGCTGATCAACATCGACGAGTTCGAACAGCGCACCCGCCAGGTGTCCTACGCGCGCACCCGCGACGAGTTGGACAGGCTGGTCGGCGACCTGCCCGCGCCGGGAGAGATCGTCACCTCGGCGACCGACCGCGTGGAACTGCGGGGCTGGGCCGGCTCCCTGAAGCGCCACGGGGAGTGGACGGTGCCCACCCGGCTGTCGCTGGTGCGCCGGTTCGGGTCGATCGACCTGGACCTGACGAAGGCACGGTTCGCGGGTCCGGTGGTGGTCATCGAGATCGACATGAAGTTCGGCTCGCTGAACCTGTGGCTGCCCGAGGGGGCCAGCGCGTCGATCGACAACGTCGAAGCTTATGTGGGCAGTGCGTCGGATCGGCGCAAAGACCCGCCGGCCGAAGGCAATCCGCACGTGGTGCTGAGCGGTCAGGTGGTGTTCGGCTCGGTGATCATCCGCGGGCCGCGACGGACGTTGCTGCGCCGTCCCCGGTTGTGACTGCCCGCCGACCTGCGCAATGTGCGGTGTGGCGCCGGATCGGCTTGGACGCTCCGCCCAGGCTGTAATTCTGCAGTGGAAGTGCGAGTGGGGCTCGCCAATTCGGCAGGCTCGATGCGGCGCAGCCGCTCGGCGGCACTAACGGCGCAGCATCGTTAAGCTAGCTGCCATGCCTGTTCGAACCGCGCTGTCTCCCGGCGTGCTCTCCCCGACGCTGCCGGTACCCAAGTGGATCGCGCGCCCGGAGTACGTCGGCAAGTCCACCGCCAAAGAGGGCTCCGAGCCCTGGGTGCAAGACCCCGAGGTCATCGAGAAGATGCGGGTGGCGGGCCAGATCGCGGCGCGCGCGCTGCAAGAGGCGGGCAAAGCCGTCGCGCCGGGCGTCACCACCGACCAACTCGACCGCATCGCACACGAGTACATGGTCGACAACGGCGCCTACCCGTCGACACTGGGCTACAAAAATTTCCCGAAGTCGTGCTGCACATCGCTCAACGAGGTGATCTGCCACGGCATCCCGGACTCGACGGTGATCGAGGACGGCGACATCGTCAACATCGACGTGACCGCCTACATCAATGGAGTGCACGGCGACACCAACGCGACCTTCCTGGCCGGCGACGTCTCCGAGGAGCACCGGCTGCTCGTCGAGCGGACCCACGAGGCCACCATGCGCGCCATCAAGGCCGTCAAACCGGGACGGCAGCTGTCGGTGGTCGGCCGCGTCATCGAATCCTATGCAAACCGGTTCGGCTACAACGTGGTTCGCGACTTCACCGGCCACGGCATCGGCACCACGTTCCACAACGGGCTGGTGGTGCTGCACTATGACCAGCCCGCGGTGGAGACGGTCATCCAGCCGGGGATGACGTTCACCATCGAGCCGATGATCAACCTCGGCACCCTGGATTACGAGATCTGGGACGACGGCTGGACGGTGGTCACCAGGGACCGCAAGTGGACGGCGCAGTTCGAGCACACCCTGCTGGTCACCGAGACGGGCGCGGAAATCCTCACCCTGCCCTGAGCCTGTTGGCGCGAGCAGACACAAACTCGCACTGGTTCACCCGCAGTCGTGCGATTTCGCGTCTGTCCGCAACGGGGCCCCGAGGAAATGTAGCAATAACTGCCGCACCAGATGAATTCAACAGCGCACATTTGCTCCGGTTAAAGTAGAAGTGCGTTCTACGAATTCGGATATCGGACAGCTTCCTGTGTTGTAGCTTGACTGCTCGGGCTGAATTCTGGAGGCGGTATGGTGCGACCTGCGCACGGTTGGGCGAGTGGCGCGGCTCGTGCGTCGAGTTGCTCCCTGGCCGGGTCATGACGTTCTTCGCCCTTCCGCCGGAGGTCAACTCTGCCCGTATCTTCACCGGAGCCGGCCCTACCCCCATGCTGTCCGCTGCGGCGGCATGGGACGGATTGGCCAGTGAATTAGATTCGGCCGCAGCATCTTTCGATTCAGTGACGTCAGGGCTGGCTGGTGGCGTCTGGCAGGGGCCGTCCGCGGCGGCGATGGCAAACGCCGCCGCCCCCTATGTGGGCTGGCTTAATGCGGCGGCGTCCGGGGCGGCGGAGGTTGCCGGTCAGGCGCGGGTCGCGGCCGGGGCTTTCGAGGCGGCCAGGGCCGCGACGGTGCATCCAGCCGCATTGGTCGCGCATCGAGGACAATTGTTATCACTGGTTTTCTCGAACCTGTTCGGGCAGAACACCCCGGCTATCGCGGCGGCCGAAGCGGTCTATGAGCAAATGTGGGCGCAGGACGTCGCGGCAATGTCGGATTACTATTCGCAGGTTTCGGCTGCCGTCGCTCAATTGGTGCCATGGCAGAGCTCCCTACAGGACCTGGCCGGCCGGGTCGCCGGGTTGCTGGGGATCCGGGCGAACCCGCCGGCCGCAACTCCCGCGGCAGACAGCGCAGCCGCGCAGACAAGCCGCGCCGCTGAAGCAACCCCCGTTCCGGGGGCGGCTGCTGCCGGCGATCCGGTCGCAGCGCCCAGATCCGCCGCAGCGGCGTTGGCTGCCGGCATCGGCAATCAGGGCACCGGCAACAGCGGCAACGGAAACAGGGGCAACGACAACGTCGGCAGCGGCAACAGGGGCAGCGGCAACAACGGTGACGGCAACACCGGTTCGACCAACGGCGGCAGCGGCAACCAGGGCACCGGCAACGACGGTAACGGCAATATCGGCGACAACAATCGCGGCAGCGGGAATACCGGCAACTCCAACCAGGGCAACGGCAACCGGGGCAGCAACAACGCCGGGGACGGGAACCGGGGCAGCGGCAATGCCGGGAGTGGCAACACCGGTAACGGCAACGTAGGCAACGGCAACAACGGTGTCCTGAACAACGGTGACGGCAACACCGGCGGCTCGAACCCGGGCAACGGGAATACCGGTAACAGCAACCAGGGCAACGGCAATCAGGGCATCAGCAACACCGGCGACGGCAACCGCGGCAACTTCAACACCGGTAGCGGCAACACCGGCAACAGCAACGCCGGAAACGGCAACATCGGCAACCTGAACAGCGGCGACGGAAACAACAACACCGGCGACCTCGCCCACGGCAACGCCGGCGACGGCAACCTGGGCGGCGGCAACGCCGGAGATGGCAACAAAGGCGCCAACAACCAGGGCAACGGCAACCTCGGCGACGGCAATATCGGCGACGGCAACAAGGGCGCCACCAATCAGGGCATGGGCAACCTGGGTGACTCGAACGTCGGAAACGGCAACGAAGGCAACAACAACCGGGGCAACGGCAACCTGGGTAGCGGCAACACCGGCGACGCCAACAAGGGCGACAACAACGTGGGTGACGGCAACCTGGGCAACACCAACGGAGGCGACGGCAACAAGGGCAGCGCCAACGGCGGTTCCGGCAACCTGGGCGATGGAAACGTCGGCAACGGGAACAAAGGCGACAACAACGCCGGACTGGGCAACGCCGGCAATGCCAACAACGGCGACGGCAACAAGGGCAACGGCAACGCCGGCTTCGGTAACGCCGGCGACAACAACACCGGTGACGGGAACAAGGGCAACGCCAACTCAGGCGACGGCAATACCGGCAATAACAACCAGGGCAACGGTAACCGGGGCAATGACAACGTCGGCAACGGCAACTTCGGCAATGCCAATTCAGGTTTGGGCAACCGGGGCGACAACAACACCGGTAATGGCAACCTGGGCAACGGCAATGCCGGTTTCGGCAACAAAGGCGACAACAACCTGGGGTCGGGCAACCAGGGCAACGGAAACGTCGGTCACGGCGACATCGGCAGCAACAACACCGGTAGCGGCAACATCGGTAGCGGGAATGCGGGCAGCGGCAACCGCGGCATCGGGCTGGGGACCGGTGACAACAACCTGGGCAACGGCAATCAGGGCAGCAACAACACCGGTAGCGGCAACATCGGTAGCGGGAATGCGGGCAGCGGCAAGCGCGGCATCGGACTGGGGACCGGTGACAACAACATGGGCAACGGCAATCAAGGCAGCAACAACACCGGCAGCGGCAACATCGGCAACTCCAACGCCGGCAGCGGCAACACCGGGAGCGGCAACGTTGGCAACGGCAACGCCGGCAGCAACAACCAGGGTGGCGGCAACACCGGCAGCGGCAACGTCGGAGAGGGCAACCGGGGCAACGGCAACGCCGGGAACGGCAACGTCGGCAACAACAACCCCGGCATGGGAAACACCGGGACCGGCAATCAGGGTGGCGGGAACACCGGAACCAACAACCAGGGGTGGGGCAACAACGGCACCAACAACATCGGCTTCGGCAACACCGGGAACAACAACGTCGGGCTGGGGCTCACCGGTGACAACCAGTTCGGTATCGGCCGACTGAACTCGGGGTGGTTCAACCTGGGCCTGGGCAACTCCGGAAACTTCAATATCGGCTTCGGGAACTCGGGCAGCGGCAACATCGGCTTCGGTAATTCGGGGAACTACAACATCGGCTTCGGTAATGCCGGCAGCGGCAACTTGGGCTGGTGGAACGGCGGCACCGGCAACACCTTCGCGATGAACTCCGGTAACTACAACACCGGATTCTGGAACGCTGGCAACTTGAACACCGGTTTGTGGAATTCCGGCAGCGGCAACACGGGATTCTTCAACGCGGGCAGCACCAACACCGGCCTGTTCAACTCGGGCAGCACCAACACCGGCCTCTACAACTCCGGCAGCACGAACACCGGGCGGTTCAACGCGGGCAGCACCAACACCGGCAATTACAACTCGGGCGGCACCAACACCGGCGACTACAACTCGGGCGGCACCAACACGGGTGACTACAACGCCGGCGGGACGAACACCGGCAACTACAACGCCGGTGGCACCAACACGGGCAATTTCAACTCTGGTGGTACTAACACCGGCAGTTTCAACGCCGGTGGCACCAACTACGGCAGCTACAACGCGGGCGGCACCAATACCGGCAGCTTCAACGCGGGCGGCACCAACACCGGGTACTACAACTCGGGCGGCACCAACGCGGGCTACTACAACTCCGGTGGCACGAACACCGGCAACTACAACTCCGGTGGCACCAACACCGGCCATTACAACGCCGGCGGGACGAACACCGGCAATTACAACGCCGGTGGGACGAACACCGGCAACTACAACGCAGGTGGCACCAACACCGGCAACTACAACGCCGGTGGCACCAACACCGGCGACTACAACTCGGGCAACACCAATACCGGCAATCTGAACTCCGGGAACACCAATACCGGCAACCAGAACTCCGGGAACACCAATACCGGCAACCAGAACTCCGGGAACACCAATACCGGCAACCAGAACTCGGGCAACACCAATACCGGCAACCTGAACTCGGGCAATACCAACACCTTCGGCGACGCCTCCCGACCCGACGGCTACAACTCCGGCGACACCAACACCGGAAGCTACAACTCCGGCAACACCAACACCGGAAACCACAACTCCGGCAACACCAACACCGGCGACCTCAACTCCGGCAACACCAACTCCGGTGCGCGCAACTCGGGCAACACCAACACCGGCAACCTCAATTCCGGCAACACCAACACCGGAAACGCCAACTCCGGCAACACCAATACCGGCAACTTCAACTCGGGGAACACCAACAGCTACTACAACCCCAGCATCCCGGACGGCTACAACTCAGGGAACACCAACACCGGTAGCTACAACTCCGGCTTCACCGACACTGGCTTCCGGAACTCAGGCAACACCAACACCGGCACGGGCAACTCGGGTAACACCAACAGCGGCAACTACAACTCGGGCTTCACCAATACCGGCGACAAGAACTCGGGAAGCACCAACACCGGCAGCTTCAACTCCGGCAACACCAACACCGGCGACAAGAACTCCGGCTTCACCGACACCGGCAACGGAAACTCAGGCAATACCAACAGGTTTGACTTCAATTCCGGCAACACCAACACGGGCAACAAGAACGCCGGCTTCACCAACACCGGCGACGGCAACAGCGGGAATACCAACACCGGGGCCAACAACTCCGGTAGGACCAACACCGGTACCGGCAACAGCGGCGACACCAACACCGGATCCAGCAACTCCGGCAACACCAACACCGGCGACGGAAACAGCGGAAACACCAACTCTGGCGACAACAACTCCGGCAACACCAATACCGGTAGCCGAAACAGCGGCAGTACCAATACCGGCAACGACAACACCGGCAGTACCAACACCGGCGACGGCAACTCCGGGAACACCAACACCGGCAACAACAACTCCGGGAACACCAACACCGGCAACAACAACTCCGGCAGCTGGAACGTCGGCGACAACAACACCGGCAACGGGGCTCCGGTCGCCGCCTCGGGAACCAACAACGGTGCGGGCTCGTCAGGGTTCAACAATGCCGCGGCGTCCGGCACTTCCGGCTTCGGAAACAGCCTCAGCAACGGCACGTCGGGTGCCAACAATGTCGGTCTGGGCGGTGGAAACTCAGGCATCGGTAACGGTGGTGCGGGCGGCGGGAACTCGGGCACCGGCAACGGTGGCTTCGGCAGCTCAGGCAATTCCGGGAAAGACAACGGCGGGTTCGCCAACGGCGGCAATTCTGGTACAGGCAACGCGAGCCCGGGCGGCGGCAACTCCGGCGGTAGAAACAATGTGGCCGGCGGCGGAAACTCCGGCAATTTCAACAGCGGTGTCGGTGGCGGCAACTCGGGTACCAGCAACAGCGGTGCCGGCGGCGGCAACGCCGGCTCCAACAACTCCGGCAGCAACGGCAGCTCCGGCGAAGGCAACCAGGGCAGCGGCGGGAACTCCGGCTTCAGCAACAGCGGCAGCGCCGGACAGTCGGGGACCAACAACAGCGGGGGCGCCGGAAACTCCGGCACCAATAACAGCGGGTCGCTGGGCAGTTCAGGTGAGGCCAACGCCGGCGCGGGCGGCAATTCGGGCATCGGGAACAGGGGCAGCGCGGGTAACTCCGGCGAAGGCAATTCCGGCAGCGCCGGCAACTCGGGCTTCAGCAACAGCGGTGGTGGCGGCAACTCGGGCCGTAACAACACGGGCGTCACCTTCGGCAGTTCGGGCGCCAATAACATTGCCGCAGGCGGAAACTCGGGAACCAGCAACTCCGGTAGCGGCGGCAACTCCGGCTCCGGTAACGCGGGCAGCGCCGGCAACTCAGGTCTGAACAACAGCGGCGGCGGCGGCAACTCGGGCACCAGCAACACCGGGGCGACCTTCGGGAGCTCGGGCCTCAACAACGCGGCGGCCGGTGGCAGCTCAGGCACCGGCAACAACGGGACCGCCGGAAACTCGGGCTTCAACAACAACGGCAGCGGCGGACAGTCGGGCACCGGCAACAACGGCGGCGCCGGTACGTCCGGCTCGGGCAATAACGCCGCCGGCGGCAGCTCCGGTTCGGGCAACAACGGCACTGCGGGCAACTCGGGTACCGGCAACAACGGCAGCGCCGGGAACTCGGGCTCCAACAACAACGGCAGCGCCGGCAGTTCCGGCGCCAACAACAACGCGATCAGCTTCGGCAGTTCAGGCACCGGCAACATCGCCGCCTCGGGCAGCTCGGGTTCGGGCAACTCCGGCAGCGGCGGGGATTCCGGCACCGACAACGCGGGCAGCGCGGGCAGCTCCGGCAACAACAACAACGGCACGGCCGGCAGTTCGGGCAGCGGCAACGTCGGCGGCGGCAATGCCGGTTCGGGCAACATCGGCTTCGGCAGTTCCGGCGGCACCAACATCGGGGCCGGCAGTTCCGGCACCAGCAATCCCGGAGCGGGCAACGCGGGCACCGGCAACGTCGGTGGGGGGACGTCCGGCATCAACAACCCCGGCACGGGAAGCTCCGGTAACCAGAACTTCGGCTTCGGCACGTCCGGGAACTACAACGCCGGCGCCGGCAACTCGGGAACGCTGAACCCGGGCGCGGGCAGTTCGGGCCTGCTGAACATCTATGCCGGCGACTCCGGCTGGCTGGCATCGGGTTTGGGCAACTCGGGTCTGCTGACACTGGGTGCGGGCAACTCCGGCCTGGTGACGCCGGGCGCCGGCAACTCCGGCCTGCTGCTCGCCGGGCTGGGCAACTCCGGGACGCTGAATCTGGGCACGGCGCTGTCCGGCCCGTTGAATCTCGGCGCCGCCAATTCGGGCTTGCTCAATGTCGGCGCCACGCTGTCCGGTTTCGCCAACCTCGGGATCTACAACGCAGGTCTGCTGGACGTCGGTTACCTGCCGCGGGCGCTCTATGTCGGCAATCTCGCGTTCGAGGTCGCCACCTTCCTGCTCCGCCAACTGACGGGTCTGCTTCCCGGCGTGTAAACGCGGACCATTGGGCGTAGTTTTGGCGGGGTGTCCAGGATGATGACCACGCTCGACGGGTTCTCCGCCCAGGTAGGAGTTGCCGGTCCGGAGAAGGGTGTCGTGGTGGTGATCCTCGGCGCCGAGCAGCGCGCCGTCGTGGCGTACGACGCGATCTGCGAGCGCCTGCACACCGCGTCGCTGCGAACCGTCGTGATCGCCGCGGATCCGCGGTTGACCGCGAAGTCGGTCATCGGAATCCTCGATTCGCTGGGGATCGGCTGGGCCGTGGTGGTGGGTGACCGCGACGGCGCGGAACTCGCCTGGGAACTGGCGGCTACGAGGCTGGGCCGGTTCGCCGGCCTGGTCGCCATCGATCGCGGGCACCCGGCCGTGGCCGGTGCCGACGGGGTGGTTCGCGACGACGACTGCCCACCGGTGGAGATCGGCACCACCGTGTTGGTGAGCTCTCCCGCCGCGCGAGACGCGGCGCGCGACAGCCAGCGGCTGGTCTTTTCCGACTACCGGGTCGTGGACCTGGCGGGCCGCCGCAACGCCCAG
This sequence comes from Mycobacterium sp. TY814, assembly GCF_030755175.1. Taxonomy (NCBI): domain Bacteria; kingdom Bacillati; phylum Actinomycetota; class Actinomycetes; order Mycobacteriales; family Mycobacteriaceae; genus Mycobacterium; species Mycobacterium sp. TY814. The sequence goes on along the minus strand of NZ_JAUFRY010000001.1, from coordinate 839,582 downwards.
GAGTCGACAGCACAGTTGGCCACCGAAATCGTGTTGCGCACCAGCGCCTGGTAGGCGCGGGGGTTCAGTCAAGTGCCACAACATGATTCGTCACGCCTGGCGTTGACGGAACTGGTGCAGCTGGTGGGCACCGGTGACATCGACACCGTCATCGTCGCGTTCACCGACATGCAGGGCCGGCTGGTCGGCAAGCGGGTGGCCGGCCGGTTCTTCGTCGACGAGGTGGCCGCGCACGGCGCCGAGTGCTGCAGCTACCTGGTGGCCGTCGATGTCGACCTGAACACCGTGCCCGGCTACGCCATGTCGAGCTGGGAGACCGGCTACGGCGACATGGTGATGACGCCGGACCTGTCGACGCTGCGCCCGGTGCCGTGGTTGCCGGGCACCGCGCTGGTGATCGCGGACCTGGCCTGGGCCGACGGCAGCCCCGTGGCCGTGTCGCCACGCGCCGTGCTGCGCCGCCAGCTTGACCGGCTGGCGCAGCGCGGACTGGTCGCCGACGTGGCCACCGAGCTGGAATTCATCGTGTTCGACCAGTCCTACCGTCAGGCGTGGGCCGGCGGCTACCGGGACCTGACGCCGGCCAGCGACTACAACATCGACTACGCGATCATGGCCTCCTCGCGCATGGAGCCGCTGCTGCGCGACATCCGCCTGGGGATGCAGGGCGCGGGTCTGCGGGTCGAGGCGATCAAGGGCGAATGCAACAACGGCCAGCAGGAGATCGGCTTCCGCTACGACGAGGCGCTGGTCACCTGCGACAACCACGCCATCTACAAGAACGGCGCCAAGGAGATCGCCGACCAGCACGGCAAGAGCCTGACGTTCATGGCGAAATACGATGAGCGCGAAGGCAATAGCTGTCACGTCCATCTGTCGCTGCGCGGCCCGGACGACACCGCGACATTCGCCGACGGCAGCGGCGGCATGTCGGCGACGTTCCGTAGCTTCGTCGCCGGCCTGCTGGCCACGGTGCGCGAACTCACGTTGTTCTTCGCGCCGAACATCAACTCCTACAAGCGTTTCGCCGACGGCAGCTTCGCTCCGACCGCGGTTGCCTGGGGGCTGGACAACCGCACCTGCGCACTGCGGGTGGTGGGGCACGGACGCAGCATTCGGGTGGAATGCCGGATACCGGGTGGCGACGTCAACCAGTACCTGGCGGTCGCCGCGCTGATCGCGGGCGGTCTGTACGGTATCGACCGGGGCCTGGAACTCGGCGAGCCCTACGCCGGCAACGCATACCAGGCGCAGGACGTCGAGCGATTGCCCGGAACGCTGGCCGAGGCCGCCACGCTGTTCGGGGAGTCGGCGCTGGCGCGGGAGGCCTTCGGCGACGACGTGGTCGCGCATTACCTGAACAACGCGCGCGTCGAACTCCGGGCGTTCAACGCCGCGGTCACCGATTGGGAGAGGATTCGTGGCTTTGAGCGGCTGTAACGCCCCGGTGGTGGGACTGTCGATGTACCTGGAGCAGGTGCGGACCGGGGTGTGGGACATTCCCGCGGCGTACCTGCCCGCCGACTACTTCGAGGGCGTCATGCTGGCCGGTGGGATACCGGTGCTGCTGCCGCCGCAGCCGGTCAACGTCGACGCGGTGAACCGGCTGCTGGACAGCCTGGACGCGCTGGTGATCACCGGGGGCTACGACCTGGACCCCGCGGCGTACGGGCAGCAACCCCATGCCACCACCGACGAGCCGCGCGTCAACCGCGACGCGTGGGAGTTCGCGTTGTTGCGCGCCGCGCTGGACCGCAGGCTGCCGGTGCTGGGCATCTGCCGTGGCGCGCAACTGCTCAACGTCGCCTATGGCGGCACCCTGCACCAGCACCTGCCCGAGGTGATCGGCCACTCCGGTCACCGCGCCGGTAACGGCGTATTCAGCAGGCTGCCGGTGCGCACCGTTCCCGGAACCAGGGTGGCGGCGCTGATCGGCGAGACCGCCGAGGTGCCGTGTTACCACCATCAGGCGATCGACGCGGTGGGCGAGGCGCTGGTGGTCAGCGCGTGGGACGTGGACGGCGTCGTCGAGGCGGTGGAGCTGCCCGGGGATGCGTTCGCCCTTGCGGTGCAATGGCATCCGGAGAAGTCGCTGGACGATCTGCGGCTGTTCACCGCCCTGGTCGACGCCGCCCGATCCTATGCGGCCGCATGACCTCCGCGCAGCTGATCAACCCCGCCACCGAAGAGGTGCTGCGCTCGGTCGAGCATGCCGACGCCGCCGCCGTCGACGACGCGGTGGCACGGGCGAGCGCCGCGCAGCGGCGCTGGGCGCGGCTGGCGCCGGCCGAACGCGCCGCCGGACTGCGGGCGTTCGCGGCCACCGTCGACGCGCACCTCGACGAACTGGCCGCGCTCGAAGTCGCCAATTCCGGGCACCCACTGGGTTCGGCCCGGTGGGAGGCGGGCAATGTCCGCGACGTGCTGCAGTACTACAGTGCCAGCCCGGAACGCTTGTCCGGCAAGCAGATTCCCGTCGCCGGCGGCATCGACGTCACCTTCCACGAGCCGATGGGCGTGGTAGGGGTGATCACCCCGTGGAACTTCCCGATGGTGATCGCGACGTGGGGGATCGCGCCTGCGCTGGCGGCGGGCAACGCGGTGCTGGTCAAGCCGGCCGAGTGGACGCCGCTGACCACCATGCGCCTGGGTGAGCTGGCTGTCGAGGCGGGGCTGGACGGCGACCTGTTGCAGGTGTTGCCGGGTCAGGGCTCGGTGGTGGGGGAGCGGTTCGTCACCCATCCGGGCATCCGCAAGGTCGTGTTCACCGGATCCACCGCGGTGGGCAAGAAGGTGATGGCCGGTGCGGCGGCGCACGTCAAGCGGGTGACGCTGGAACTCGGTGGCAAGAGCGCCAACATCGTGTTCGCCGACTGCGATCTCGAGCGGGCGGCCGCGACGGCGCCGGACGGGGTGTTCGACAACGCCGGTCAGGACTGCTGCGCACGCAGCCGGATCCTGGTGCAGCGCAGTGTCTACGACCGCTTCATGGAGCTGCTCGAACCCGCCGTGCGCGCCGTCGTGGTGGGCGACCCCGCGGCCGACGGCACCCAGATGGGTCCGCTGGTGTCGCGGGCGCACTGGAACAAGGTGGCCTCCTACGTGCCCCCGAATGCCCCCGTCGCGTTTCGCGGCACCGCCCCTGCTGGTCCCGGATTCTGGTTCCCGCCAACGGTTCTCACCCCGAGGCGGACCGACCGCAGCGTCACCGAGGAGATCTTCGGTCCGGTCGTCACCGTCCTGCCTTTCGACGACGAGCACGACGCTGTCACGCTGGCCAACGACACCGAATACGGTCTTTCGGGTTCGATCTGGACCAACGACCTGTCCCGCGCCCTGCGTGTGTCGCGGGCGGTGGAATCCGGCAACCTGTCCGTGAATTCGCATTCCTCGGTGCGTTACACCACCCCGTTCGGCGGGTTCAAACAATCCGGTGTGGGCCGTGAGCTCGGGCCCGACGCCCCGCTACATTTCACCGAGACCAAGAACGTGTTCATCGCCATCAAGGAGGAGCAGTGATCGACCTGAGTCGACGGCTGGCGGGCCGGGTGGCGGTCATCACCGGCGGCGGCAGCGGCATCGGGCTGGCCGCGGCGCGGCGCATGCACGCCGAGGGCGCGACCATCGTCATCGGCGACATCGACGCCGAGGCCGGTGGTGCTGCCGCCGAAGAACTCTCCGGACTGTATGTGGCAGTTGATGTTTCCGACGAGGAGTCGGTGAACAAGCTATTCGACGGCGCCGCGCACGCATGCGGGTCGGTCGACATCGCGTTCAACAACGCCGGCATCTCGCCGCCGGAGGACGACCTGATCGAGAGCACCGAACTGCCTGCCTGGCAACACGTCCAGGACGTCAACCTGAAATCGGTGTATTTGTGCTGCCGCGCGGCCCTGCGGCACATGGTGCCCGCCGGCAAGGGTTCGATCATCAACACGGCGTCCTTCGTCGCGGTCATGGGCTCGGCGACGTCGCAGATCTCCTACACCGCATCCAAGGGCGGAGTGCTGGCGATGTCGCGGGAACTCGGGGTGCAATTCGCCCGGCAGGGCATCCGCGTCAACGCACTGTGCCCGGGACCGGTGAACACACCGTTGCTGCAGGAGCTTTTCGCCAAAGACCCCGAGCGGGCCGCCCGCCGGCTGGTGCACGTGCCGCTGGGGCGCTTCGCCGACCCCGACGAGATCGCCGCTGCCGTCGCATTTCTGGCCAGTGACGACGCCTCGTTCATCACCGCCTCGACGTTCTTGGTGGACGGCGGTATCAGTTCCGCCTATGTGACGCCGCTGTAGCCGACATAGTTCCGGAAGCCGGACCGGGCCTGACCGCGGCCTCGGCGAGGCGTTAGGAGTAGACCAGGCTCCCGCTGACCGCGAGCCCTCCGATGGTTCGCAGGCGCCGTCTCGAGCAGTAGAGGTCGACAACGGCCGGCTTGGGTGGTTCCGCGGTGCCCCAGGCCGGTGGCACCGACAGCCGGCCGACCGACATGCCTCTGCCCCAGGTCGCCTGGACCGTTGCCTGGACCTTGCGGGCCGCGGCCGGGCCCTTGCCGAGGAAGTTGAGCAGGTGCATCGGGAACTTCACCGGGACGGCAAGGCAACTCAGCTTCGCCAGTGACGAGGACACCGTGGCAAGGGCGGTGCCCAGGGACGTCAACGGCGATGCCGAAAGCGACTGCAACACCTGCGGTATCGAGGAGATCAACTGCGAGCCGGCGGCCATCACGTCGGGGTCGCCGAGTGCACCTTGCCGGGCCAGCACCGGCAGGTCCAGGGCGAGCGGGCCGGAGGTGAACGGCGCCAGCTGCGCGGCGGCGGCCGCGGATTCGGCGTAGGTGTACATGGCCTCGACGTCGCGGGCCCACATCTGTTCGTAGTGTGCGTCCATCTCCGCGATCGTCTGAGTGTCCTGGCTCAGCGCGTTGGCCGCCGCCAGCGACGCACGGTGGGAGCGGTTGGCCGCGACCACCGGCGGGGGCACCATCGCCGCATAGGCTTCCTGGTACGCGGCCGCGGCCGCCCGGGCGTGCTCGGCGGTCTGTCTGCTCTTGGCCGCTGCGGCGTTCAGCCACCCGAGGTAGGGCGTCGCGGCCTGGGTCATGGCGACTGCCGCCGTACCCTGCCAGCCGCAGTTCAGCTTCGCGGCCACGTGGCGGAATCCGTCCGCGGCCTCCTCGAGTCCCTCAGCGACGTTGCTCCACCCGACCGCAGCGTCCAGCAGCGACTGCGCACCAGGGCCCGAATACATTCGCGCCGAGTGGATTTCCGGCGGCAACTGCCCGTAATCCACGGCTAGATCTCCCGCCCTGCGAACAGGCGACGCGCACACACGACGGCTGGGAGCTCCACAAATTTGAATCTATCGCGCCCGGCGCACCGCGAGGATGCAAAAGAGATTTGAGTTTGATTAGAGCAATTCGATCAGCGGGATGGCCATCTCGGCCGCTGTCGCCGCACCGTGAAAGCCGACCAGCCGTGCCGACTCCGGCGGTTCGTGGCCGGTCGCCAGCACCGCCGATCCGCCCGTGCACACGACTACGACGTCACCGATGCGGGGCAGATGAACCGGGTTGACCGGACCGAACAACCCGGCCGTGACGGCCTGGTCGCGCGTGTAGACATCGGCGCGACCGGCGAGGCGTTGGGTCCAGGCGGCCACTACGTCGGCGGTGGCGCCGGGCTCGGTGTGCAGGTAGCGCACGCGCGGCTCTCCGGCGACCACTCTGATCCCGGCGGCCAGTTCGGGGTTGGCGTCCATGTCGATACGCGCGTCCGCGGCGACGTTCAGGCCGCCGTGGTCTGCGGTCACCAGCAGCGCCGCATTGGCGGGCAGCGACTCGGCCAGCCTGCTCAGCAGGGCGTCGACGCGGGCCGCCGCTTCATGCCACTCCGGCGAGCCGACGCCGAACACGTGCGCCATCGTGTCCAGGTCAGCGGTATAGCCGTAGATCAGGCCGGGGGCGGCGTGCACCTCGTCGATCATCAGCTGTGCGTAGTCGTCGTCGGCGTGCGTGGGCAGGAAGAGGGCGCCATGGTAGGCGGCTTCGGTCAGACCGCTGCCGATGAACCACTCCGGCAGCAGCGCGCGGGCCTTGACCCCGGCATGGGCGAACCGGTCGAACCACGTTGGGAGAGGCTGCCATTCGTCCACCGGCGGTTCGTCCCGCCACCGGATGTGGTTGAGCACGCGGTCGGTGCCCGGGATGTTGAGGGTGAAGCCGAGGATGCCGTGCTGCCCGGGCTGGGCGCCGGTGCCCAGTGACACCAGGCTCGTCGGCGTGGTGGACGGGAACGTGCAGTTCAGCTGGCGCAACCGGCCCGTGCGACCGGCCAGCACGGAGGCCAGCAGCGGGGCGTCGTCAACCAGATCCGGCAACAGGTGCCAGCCCAGCCCGTCGACCAGGACCACCATGATCCGGTCGACGTCCCCGAGCGATTCCGTCAGCCCGAGCGCGTCCACCGCGCCAGGTACCCCGAGCAGAGCCGCCGTGCTGGGCAGCACGTCGCACAGGGAATCGGGCACGAGGGCCAGTGTGACACGGAATCACCTATCAAGACGTTGGTTGGTCACCCGTATTTGCCGGTCCGTGCTGTCGGCGAGCGCGCGCACCTGGTCCGGGTGCAGCCGGCCGCACAGCCGGCCCCAGTGCAGCGCGACGTCGTCACCGGCCGCCACGTCCGGCACCGCGCAGTACCCGTCGGCCCAGACCTCGAGCACCCGGTGCTCCGGTTCGGACAGACCGAGCCCCCGGCCGTCCCACACCAGCCGCCGGCACCGCACCTCGACAGCGTCACCGGTGCGGGAGCTGACCGTGCCCCAGTTGATCCGGCAACTGTCGAGCACATGCAGGGGGTGTTCATCCATGCCGCGGCCCAGGAAACGCGTCCAGGGATACACGCCGAAGACGTGAAAGCAGTGGTTACCGGCCGCCTCGCCGGCCAGGTCGGGGGTCAGGTGTGACCAGTATCGGCCGGCCTGTGGGCCGATGATGGCGAGCAGTTCGCCGAAGAATCGGGGCCCGGCGACTTCCGCTCCGACACCGCCGCCGAGCCAATACGACTCGACCAACCGATGGTCCAGCGGATCGGCGATGTGAGTCAGCCGCGACAGCACCCGCAGATACGGCCAGGCGCCGGAGAAGCGGCGCGCCGCGGTCAGCACATCGTCCACCGTGCCGTCCCGCAGGGTGGCGCCCAGCGGCGGGCCGCAATAGCCGAGCGCGTTGGGCGCGTAGGCGTATCGGGCGAACATCTCGGCGCCCGCCGCGTCGGTCACGGCTGGGCTGACCCCGCCACCGTGACGGCGTCACGGTGCATGCGCCCGAAGTTGTAGTAGGCGGCACAGGCCCCCTCCGGGGACACCATGCAGGTGCCGATCGGTGTCTCGGGTGTGCAGGCGGTGCCGAAAACCTTGCACTCCCACGGTTTGAGGACGCCCTTGAGCACCTCGCCGCACTGGCACGCCTTGGGGTCGGCGACCCGCACGCCGGGCATCGAGAAGCGTTGTTCCGCATCGAAATCCGCGAAGTCGTCGTGCAGGCGCAGTGCGCTCTGCGAGATGAAACCGAGCCCGCGCCATTCGAAATGCGGTCGCAGTGCGAACACCCTGCCCATCAGGGCCAGCGCGGCGGGGTTGCCGTTCTCCGGCACCACCCGCTTGTACTGGTTCTCCACCTCGCACCGGCCCTCGCGGATCTGCCGCAGCAGCATCGCGACCGAGGCCAGGATGTCCAACGGCTCGAAACCGGCGACCACCAACGGCTTTCGGTACACCTGCGGGACGAACCGGTAGGGCCGGTTGCCCACCACCGTCGACACGTGTCCCGGGCCGATGAATCCGGACAGTCGCAGGTCCGGCGATTCCAGGATCGCCTTGATCGGCGGCACGATCGTGACGTGGTTGCAGAACACGCTGAAGTTGGGCAGCCGTAACTCACGGGCCCGCACCAGCGTCACGGCGGTGGACGGAGCGGTGGTCTCGAAGCCGATCGCAAAGAACACCACCTCGCGATGCGGGTTGTCGAGGGCGATCTTCAGCGCGTCCAACGGGGAGTAGACGAACCGTACGTCCGCGCCGCGCGCCTTGGCGTCCAGCAGACTTCCGGCCGAGCCGGGCACCCGCATCATGTCGCCGAAACAGGTGAAGATCACACCGGGCCGCTCGGCCAGCCACATCGCGTCGTCGATGCGGCCCATCGGGATCACACAGACCGGGCAGCCCGGGCCGTGCACGAGTTCCACGTTCTCGGGCAGCAGATGTTCGATGCCGTGGCGGTAGATGGTGTGCGTATGACCGCCGCACACCTCCATGAATTTGAAGTGCTCGGGACCGGCCCCCGCGAGGTGCTCGATCGCACTCAGTAGCGTGCGGGCCGCCGCCGGGTCCCGGAACTCGTCGACGAATCTCATTGCGCTCCCTAAACAATCGCGGAAGAATCGAAGGCTTCCAGCTCGGTGGTGTAGGCCTCGCCGAGCTTCTTGATGGCGGCCAGGGTCAGCAGCGCTTCGGTTTCGTCGATCTTGGCCATCGCGAAGCCGACGTGGACCAGCACCCAGTCGTCGGGCGCGGGCGGGTCGCCTTCCAGCAGGCGCACACTGATGGTGCGCTGCACACCACTGACGTCCACTTTGGCCAAATGGTTCGCGGGATCGGTGATGGCGACGATCCGTCCCGGAATGCCCAGGCACATCGGCCGGCTCCTCTCTGATGTCAGCAGATTCGCGGCAACGGGTCGCCGACCAGCATGTCGACGATCCGGGTGCCGCCGAATCCGGTTCGTAGCAGCACGCTTTCGCGCGGTTCGGTCACGATCTGACCTATGTCGGCGGCCTCGGCGCCCAGCGGGTGGGAGCGCAGGGCGGCCAGCCCCGCCTCGGCTTCCCCGGCCGGCACCACGGCGACGAACTTTCCTTCGTTGGCGACGTAGAGCGGGTCGATGCCGAGCAGTTCACATGCGCCGGTGACCATCGGCTGTACCGGCAGGCGCTCTTCCTCGAGCAGCACGCCGAGCCCGCAGGACTGGGCCAGTTCGTTGCAGACCGTTCCCACCCCGCCGCGGGTGGCGTCGCGCAGCCACCGGGTGGACGGCGCAGCCGTCATCAACAGCTCCACCAGCGGGCTCAATGACGCCGTGTCCGAGGCGATGTCGGCCTCGATGGCCAGGTCACCGCGGGCCAGCATAACCGCCATGCCGTGATCGCCCATCGTCCCGGACAGCAACACTCTGTCGCCGGCACGCACCGACCCGGCCGACAAAGCGCGGTCGGCGGGTATCACCCCGGTGCCGGTGGTGGTGATGAACATGCCGTCGGCGGCGCCGTTGGGCACCACCTTGGTGTCACCGGTGACGATCTGCACACCGGCATCGGCGGCCGCGGACGCCATGTCGGCCACGATCTCCCGCAGTTCCGCGATCGGGAAGCCCTCCTCGAGTACGAAGGCCGCCGAGATCCAGGACGGCACGGCACCGGCCATCGCGAGGTCGTTGCAGGTGCCGTGCACGGCCAGGGTCCCCACCGAGCCACCCGGAAACCGTCTGGGCTGCACCACGAATGAGTCGGTAGACATGGCGATCCGCTGGCCCCCGGGCAGGGTGAGCACCGCACCGTCGCCCAGTGACTCGAGCAGCGGGTTGCGGAAGGCGTCCAGGAACACGGCGTCCACCAGTGCCGCCGACGCCTTGCCGCCGGCTCCGTGCGCCAGCGTGATGTGGTCGTCGAGTAAGCGGGGACGCCGCCTGCGGAACGACTCGATGCGCTCGATCACCTGCCCCTCGGCGAATCGCGGTCCTGACGAGAGGTATTCCCCGGCTGAGTTCGTCATGCGGCCCCCACCTTCTGGTCACACTTGTGCTGCACGGCCAGCCACAGCCGATAGCCGAGCAGCGCTTGGGCTTCCTGAATCCGGTGCACGCTCTGGGATCCGACGGTGAAGCAGGCGTCCACATTCGGGTTGTCCGCGAACGCGCCGCCGTGATATCCCGCGAAACCGATGGTGTACAAGCCTCGTTGGCGGGCCTCTGCGAGCGCGGTGAGCAGGTTCGGTGAACTCCCACTGGTGGACATGGCGACCGCGATGTCGCCGGACGTGGCCCGCGCGATCAACTGGCGGGCGAACACCAACTCGAATCCCACGTCGTTGCCCAGCGCGGTGACGATCGCCTGATCTGTGCTCAAAGACCAGGCCGGCAAGGGGTTTCCGACCGGCGGGCGGGCGAACAGCCCGGCCAGCGTGGTGCAATCGGTGCTGCTGCCGCCGTTGCCGAAGGTGAACATCCGTCCGCCGGCGCCGAACCGCCGCGCCATTTCAGTTGCGGCACGCTCCATCAGGCCGGCATTGGCGGCCAGGGTGGCACGGCGCACGGCGAGGCTCTCGGCGGCCTTGGCCTGTGCAGACGCCGCCAGGTCGGCCAGCAGCGAATCGGGATCTTCTTCCTGCGCGTCGATGAACGGGTAGAGGAAGTTGGTCGGCTCCTGGTCCGTCATGAGTCCTCCCGCGCCGCGCGTGAGATCGCCGTCCCCGCATGCACGACCACCAGGTCGCCGGCAGCGACCGGCCCGATCAGGGTCGTGACCACCGTTTCGGTGCCCCGTGCCGTTCGCACGGTGGCATGGTCGCCGTCACCCGGGGCCAGCACTTCACCGAGCCGGCCCTCGTCGCTGCAGGTGACGCAAACCGTCTCGGCGGGAGGCGCTTTCAACAATCCAGGGTGCTCAAAGCAGACATGGGTCAGTTCCCACAGCAGGTGGTAGAACAACACGAAGCCACCGGTCACGGGAACCAGGGGATCGGGGTCGTCCAGCCACAGCACATGATCGGCGGCTCCGGGTTCGGGCCGGCTACCGCTGCCGATCCAGATGGTGGTGGCTCCCCAGGCCGGACAGCGACGCGCCACCGATCGCACGTCCGGGTCGTCGGCGCCGGCGACCGCGATCACCAGGTCACCGGGCCGTACCGACACCCGGACCAGGTCCACCAGGTCAGGCCCGGTCAGTGCGACCGCCGGCAGTGCCCGCTTACCCACGATCACCGGGTGCACGAACTCGACCGCGATGTGCCTGGCATGCGGTTCCCACGACGGCGCGATCGACCACATGGTGGCGCCCGCGGCGAACCGCCTGGCTGCCGTGAAGGCCGCACTCGCCAGATCAGCAGCCAAACCGGCCGCGAGTCCGCCTTCCACGACGGTGCTGCTGTTCATCGGTGTCCCTCCTCCCGCGCGATCAGCAGACAGACGGCGGCCTGGCCCAGCGCCAGCCCCCCGTCATTCGGCGGCACGGCCCGGTGGGTCAGCACCTCAAAGCCTCTGTCCTGCAGCTTTTTACGACATAGCTCTAGCAGCAGTACGTTCTGGAAGACGCCGCCGGTAAGCCCGGCCAGCCGGATCGGGCCGGCCACCCGGCACACCACGTCGGCGACGGCCTCGGCCACCGCCCGGTGAAAGCCCGCGGCCAGCGCCGCCGCCGGCACTCCGCCCCGCAGCGCCGCCACCATCGCCCGCATCATCGGAGCGGGGTCGATCATCCCGTCCGCGTTCACCGCGAGGTGCAGCGGTTCGACGGCCGGCGCCGCGTGCGCCAGGATCTCCAATTCGATGGCCGCCTGGCCCTCGTAGTCGATCCGGTGGCGCACGTCCAGCACAGAGGCGACCGCATCGAACACCCGCCCCATGCTGGAGCACGGCACGCACGCCGCCCCGCTCTCGAGAAGGGAACGGGTGAGCCGCAATTCGTCGGCCGTGGCCGCGCGCACCGGCGCCAGATCGGCATCCCAGCCGATCCCGGCCTGCCACAGCTGGGACAGGGCCATGCGCCACGGATTGCGCACCGCCGCGTCGCCGCCGGGCAGCGGCACCGGGCGCAGGTGCCCGGCCCGCCGGAACCGGTGACTGTCGTGACCCAGGATGAGGATCTCGCCGCCCCAGATGGTCTGGTCGCATCCATAGCCGGTGCCGTCGAAGGCCACCCCGACGATCGGCTCGCCGAGTCGCCCGTGTTCGGCCAGCAGCGACACGACGTGCGCGTGGTGGTGCTGAACCAGATCCAGCGGCCGGTCCTGCGCGTGCCGCTCCGCCCAGGCGCGGGTGTGGTAGCCGGGATGCAGATCGGCCGCCAATCGTGCCGGACGGCCGCGTATCTCGCTGAGCTGTCCTACCGCCCGCTCGAAGGACCGCAGCGCCTCATACCCGGCCATGTCGCCGAGATGACCGGACAGGTAGGCGCGCGAACCGTCGGTGAGGCAGCACGTGTTCTTCAGCTCGCCACCGACGGCCAGCACCGCGGGGCCGTCGAGACCGAGCTCGACCGGCAGCGGCGCATAGCCGCGTGAGCGGCGGATCGGCAGTTCCCGCCCGTCTACCACGCGCACCACCGAGTCGTCGCACGGCACGTGAATCGGCCGGTCGTGGTTCAGGACGGCGTCGCACAAAAGCGGAAGTCGTTCTGCGGCATCCCGTTCGGTGAAACAGATCGGCTCGTCGGAGCGGTTCGCGCTGGTGAGCACCACCGCCTCGAGCGGTCCGTCCAGCAGCAGATGGTGAACAGGGGAGTACGGCAGCATCAGGCCGATCAGGGGGCTGCCGGGTGCGACCGCGCCGGCCACCGGTGCGCCGGGCCGGCGGCGCAGCAACACGATCGGCCGCGCCGGACCGGCCAAGACCGCGGCCTCGGTGTCATCGATGCGCGCATACCGCCGCGCGACCGTGAGGTCGCGAACCAGGACAGCGAAAGGCTTGCCCCCGCGCGACTTTCGTGCCCGCAATGCGGTGACCACCGACTCGTCGTCGACGGCGCAGGCCAGGTGGTAGCCGCCGATGCCCTTGACGGCGACGACGGCGCCCGAAGCCAGCGCCTGCTGGGCCGCCGAGACAGCCGCGTCGGATCCGTCGGTGCGCCCGTGCTTGCCGTCGAACCACAGTGACGGTCCGCACTGCGGGCACGCGATGGGCTGGGCATGGAACCGCCGATCGGCCGGATCGTGGTACTCCGTGGCGCATCGACCGCACATGGCGAACCCCGACATGGTGGTGCCCGGCCGGTCGTAGGGCAGCGACCGGATGATGGTGAACCTCGGCCCGCAGTTGGTGCACGTGACAAACGGGTGGCGGTAGCGGCGGTTGTGCGGGTCGAACAGTTCGGCGAGGCAGTCGTCGCACACCGCCACGTCGGGTGGGATCGGCGTCGCCGGTCCGTCCACGGCCTGGCTGGCCACGATGCGGAATGCCGGTGCGCTCGCGTCGGGAAATTCGGCGTCGGTCACCGATACCGACGTGATGCGGGCCAGTGGGGGTGCCTCACCGCGTAAGCGGCGGGAGAATTCGTCCACCCGGCCGCGATCTCCCTGCACCTCGAGAAACACCGCACCCGAGTCGTTCCCGACGAATCCCGTCAGCCCCAGTTCCACGGCGAGGCGGTGCACGAACGGACGGAAGCCGACCCCTTGAACCACCCCGGTCACCGTGATGCGCCGCCGCACATCGTCAGACCGGGTCAGGGGTGCGGTGGTCACCTCAACCGCCCTCCGCAGGGCCCCGGCCCATCAGTTGCAGGCCTGCCATGGCCTCCTCGGCGCCGGCGCGGTCGGTCTTCTGCACGGCGAAGCCCATGTGGATGATCACCCAGTCGCCCGGTTCGAAGATCTCCTCCGGCAGCATCCCGATGTTGACCTTGCGCTGCTCCCCGGCGACGTCGACCAGGGCGAGTTGGCCCTCGTATCCCTCCAGCATCCCGATCACCCGGCCGGGAATCCCCAGACACATCAGCACTGCCGCTCTGCCGGTGCCGAAGCCTGCAACGCCGCAACGATTTTGCGCACCGCGCGGACGGCGCGCGGGACGGCGGCGGCGACCGGTTCGGTCAGTCCCAGGTGTTCCTCGACGCTGCCGGCCTCGCATCCGACGATGACGGTGTAGGGCGGGGCGCCGCCCAATGCCCGCAGGCTGGCGAACACCGTCTGGGGATCCATGCTGTGCGCGTCCAAACCGGTTGCACCGGAATCGCTGTCGTGATTGGCCTGGAAGACGTGCAACCTTCCCGGACTGCCGCGGCCGGGGATGGCATCGATGAGAACGAGCGCGTCCCACTCCTCGAGCAGGTCGTATGCCAGATGCATGCCGCCGATGCCGTAGTCGACGACGCGTGCGTCATCGTGCGGAACGTCGGTGAGTCGGGCCACCTCGGAGCCGAAACCGTCGTCGCCGAGGAAGATGTTGCCGATGCCGGCTACCAGAATGCGCGCTGCCACGGGCCGTCCCGACCTACATGCGCCGCAATCGCAGGTACCGCTTGGCATCCGGCAGGGACGCCAGGCCCAGGCCCACTGCGGCCGCGACGACCAGCGCGATGAGCGCAAGGAATATCCAACCTAAGACATCCATGACGGGTTCCTTTCGGTGAGCGGTTCGATTTCGTCGGGGGAGAAGTACAGGTAGCGGCCGTACCAGTCGTGCAGGTCGGCCGCCGGGTCGTCCTCCACCACCACCGCCACGTGGCTGTTGCCCTCGACGTCCTGGTGCACCGAGGTGACGCGGGCGGTCTTGCCGGCCACGAAGATGTCCTGGGCGTCGGCGTTGCGGCGCGGTCGCAACACGACCCGGCTGCCGCGCGCCACCCGCACTCCGTGCACCAGCACGGCGTCGACATCCGGGCGGACCGCGTTGTCGGCCAGTGGATCCCACCAGTCGATACCGTCGGGTACGTCGGGAACGAGCCCGGCGGCCCGGTGGGGATCGCGCAACACTCCGTGCAGGCGGCCCATGTCCTCGGCGGACATCGCGTCACACCGGTCGATGATCTGCGCAGCGCGTGGATCGGTGGCCCGGGCCTGCGCCTTCTCGTCGTCGGTCATCGTCATCACGCGCAGCGTGAGGATCTCGTCGATCTCCGTGCAGTCGTACAGTGCTGTGCTGCTCTGTTCGGCCACCTCGGGGTGGTCGTAGAGGATGATCGGCGAGATCAGCAGCATGTCGCGGGCATCCGGCGGTCCGGCCAGCACCGGGAAACACCGATGGTGCCGGCACCGTGTTGCCGCGCCCGCCGCGGCGGCCGGTGGCTCCAACAGCGACACGAACTCACCGCCTTCGACCGCGGCGATCACGTGGCAGCCGATCATCGAGCGGGCCAGCGCGTCGCGCTTGTCGCCGGCCGTCGTCCCGGTGTTGGCCAGCCGCAGGGACATTCGCAGCAGATCCCCATCCGTCTCGACGGAGACCGTGAGGTGAGCGCGTACCTCGCGCCGATCCCGGACTAGGCGGCCGCCGCCGACGGACTCGATCTCGGTCGCGGCGGAGGCCAGTACCGGCAGGTCGAACGGCGCGTCGTCGAAAGCCAACGGGCCGAACGAAAGCTCGCACTCCACCGCTTCGTCCCAGGTGAGCCAGGACCCGGCTGCGGTGCTGAGCGCGTCGACCGACTCGAAGCCGCCGGCGACCTCTCGTTGGGCCTGACGGTGTTGCAGTTGCAGGAAACGCACCACCAGGGTGATCGCATCACCCGAGCGGACCAGGAACTGCGCCGCCAGTGCCTCGTCCTCGCCGAGTCCGGCCGCGGCAGCACCGGGTGGGCCGAGTACGCCGAATTGCCAACGGGATTGATTCTTGCTCGATGTCCCGCGATAGGGATAGAGCAGGTACCCCTCGTAGAGCACCGCGTCCGCGACGGCGCGGGCTTGGTCCCAGCTCATGGTGCCATCTCCCGTACTGCCGACTCGGTCAGGAGCGCGGTCACCGCATGGTCGAGATCGAGCAAGCCGTGCGCCGACTTGTAACCGGCCAGCGCCGAGACGGTCTCGTGCCGCAGACGCACCCAACCGGTGTTGGGGTAGTGCACGGCGATGAGGTCGCGCCACACACTGACCGGCATGTCGTAGCGGTCCTCGCAGTCCCAGGACACCTGCTGCACCGAGAATCCTCGCGCGGACTTCACGAAAATGGTTCCACTGAACAGGAATTGCAGGGGCAGTGCACCGTCGCGGAGCGCGTGCAGGTACTTCGCCGCGGTGACCTCGAAGTCGTAGGTGCACTCGAGCGGCAGCGCCACCGTCGTGCTGCCGGCGAATCCCGGCACCATCGCGCCGCAGTGCTGCCACAGAAAGGTGCGCTGGGTGGTCGCCCAGCGATCCCGGGTGCCGAACAGGTCGGTGAGGCCGGCGGCCTCCTCGTCGGTGTAGGAGCGGCGCAGTGGTTCGATGCGGACCTGGCAGCGCAGCGCGATCGCGTGCACGGGGTCCTCGGCGACGACGCCGATACGCGCGGTCAGTATCGGTGTGACGGCATAGGGTTCGGGCGCCACGTCCAGCACGGCGAACGACACATCCAGGTGCTCGGTCATGGCAGGGTATCCCGGGCCCGGGCGGCGATCTGCGCGAAGAAGTCGTCGATGAAGTGTCGCGCCTGCTGGCCACCGTCGAAGCCGCGCCACAGCATCCGCAGCCGGCCGACGAATTCGTAGCAGGCGTCGATCGGCACCAGAAACGTCTGCGGCGAACCACTTTCCGGTACCCGCACCAGCAGCGCCTCGACGTCGTCGGCGAGCAGGTCGACGCGGCGGTCGGCGGCCCGGATCGCCTCCCACATGTCCAGCTCCAGCTCGGACTCGCAGGCACCGGCCGGGCCGGGGTAGAACGCGACGGTGCGGCCCAGCGCGGAGTTGGTGAAGAAGAACGCCACTGAGACGGGAATCTGCATCGCCTCCCACGCCCGGCGGTCGAGCGCGAACCCGGGGAATGCCAGATACCGGTCGGGCACCGCGCGGTAGCGCAGTTCGGCGTGCGGGTCGGTGAACAGCAGGTAGCAGCCGCGGCACACGCACATCAGTTGTCGGCCAGCCACATTGACCACGTGCTGGTGCTCGTCGGCAATCGACTCGGCACACATTTCGCACCGTTCGCCGGCCGGCTCGGGGGGCCGCCGGCTGTTGATACGGGTCAACACGTCGTAGGGACCGCTCATGCCGAAGCCCCCAGTATCTCGCGTGGCAGCGCCACCGACAGCACTCCGTCGCGCTCCAGCAGCGGCAGCGGCTCCAGGTGGCCGCCGGGCCCGGCGCCGGCCCGAACGACGTCGAATTGCGTCCCGCACCTGGGGCATTCGAGCATGCTTCCGTGCAGCAGTGCCCCGGCCAGAGTGTCCGCACAGACCGGGCAGCGGTCCCGGTAGACGAAGATCCGCTGGTCCACCCGGCAGGCGAGCACCGGAACGGGGGCGATCAGGAAGCCCGCCACCTCGCCGGGTGCCAGGCCGGCCAACTCCGGCGCGGCGTGCCAGGCAGGGACTGCACCCGAACGCATCGGGGCCAGCAGGGATTCGGCCGGGATCACGTCGGTCCGTGCGGTCGTCACCACCTCGATGTCGGTGATCTCCGGTGCGGCAGCTCTGATCGCGTCTTCCACCGCGAGCTCCAATGTCACCGCCGAGGAGGGACAACTCTTGCAGCTGCCCTGGAATGCGAGTCGCACCGTGCCGCCCTCGATCTCGATGAGATCGACGTCCCCGCCGTGCGATCCCAGGTAGGGCCGCACCCGGTCGAGCGCCTCGGACACCCGGCGCCGCATATCGTGCGGATGCAGACCGTGCACCAGGAGCAGGCTGGCCACCAGGTCGTCGGTGGCCAGCCGCTCGGTCAACTCGGGGCCCGCGTGGGCCAGAATCCGTTCCAGCCCAGCGCCGTAAAGCCCGACCACTTCGCGCACCAGGTGCTGCGCCCGCTCGTAGGCGGCCGTCCCGCCGGCGGTGAAGGAATCCAGCAGCGTCTGGATCCGATCGCCCGCGGCGCGCCATTGCGCTTCCGAGTCGGAGTTCTGCGGGACATCCACCATCTCCTCACTCACCGGCAGCGGGTGACTGGGTGGGTGTGTGCAGTCTCTCCAGCGTCTTGCCCTTGCCCAGGTACATGTGCACGCCGCAAGGCAGGCACGGATCGAAGCTGCGCACGGTGCGCATCACGTCGATGCCCTTGAAGTTCTCCCGGTCGTTCTCCTCGAAGATCGGCTGCCCCTGCACCGCGTCCTCGTAGGGGCCCGGCGTGCCGTAGCTGTCACGCGGGTTGGCGTTCCACGGGGTCGGCGGATACGGGTGGTAGTTGGCGATCTTGCCGTCCCTGATCACCATGTGGTGGCTCAGCACGCCGCGCACCGCCTCGGTGAACCCGCAGCCGATGCCCTCGTCGGGCACGTCGAACTTCTCCCACGTCTTCGTTCGTCCGGCCCGGATCTCGGCCAGTGCCTGTTCGGCGAAGTACAGTCCGCAGGCGGCCGCGTACGCCTGGAAGTAGGTGCGGGCGCGGTTGCGCTCGATCGTGTTCGAGCCGTACCTGGGCACCTTCCACTCGAACTCCACCGGGCCCTTCAGCGCCGTCTTGGGCAGGTTGATTTTGACGCTGTTGCCGGTGGCCTTGACGTAGCCGATATCGACCAGGCCGGCCAGCGCGGTCGACCACAACCGGGCCAGTGGGCCGCCACCGGTGTCGAGCGCCAAGTGGTCCTTGCCGTCGAACCAGCGCGGCGACATCACCCAGCTGTAGTTGCCGCCGTCCATTTCGCGCTTCTGCGGATGCGGGTTGGTGTGCTGGTTCCACGGGTGCCGACGGTCCACCGGGTTGCCCAGCGGATCGGTCTTGACGAACATCTCCTGGTCGGTCCAGTCGTCGTAATACGAACTGCCCAAGAGGATCCGGATGCCCAGGTTGATGTCGACCAGGGAATGGGTGAGCAGCTTGCCGTCGACGACGACGCCCGGGGTGACGTACATCGCGTTGCCCCAGCGCTCCATGTCCTTGTACTCGAAGTTGCACACCTCGGGATCCTGGAACGACCCCCAGCAGCCCAGCAGGGTGCGGCGCAGGCCGACCTTCTCGTAGCCGGGCAGTGCCTCGTAGAAGAAGTCGAACAGGTCGTCGTGCATCGGGACGACCTTCTTCATGAACTCGACGTAGCGCATAAGCCGGGTCATGTAGTCGGTCATCAGCTGGATGGTGGCCACGGTGCCCACCCCGCCGGGGTACAGCGTGGAGGGATGCACGTGCCGACCTTCCATGAGACAGAACATCTCTCGGGTCCAGCGGCTGACTTGCAGTGCCTCGCGGTAGAACTCACCGCTGAACGGGTTCAGCGAGCGCATGATGTCGGCGATCGTCTTGTACCCGTGCGCGTCGGCATGTGGTGCGGCGGTCTTCTCCGCCTTGGCCAGCACACCGGGGTTGGTCTCGGCGACCATCTTCTCGCAGAAGTCGACCCCCACCAGGTTCTCCTGGAATATGTTGTGGTCGAACATGTATTCCGCGGCCTCGCCCAGGTTGACGATCCATTCGCCGATGTGCGGCGGCTTGACCCCGTAGGCCATGTTCTGCGCGTAGCAGGAGCAGGTGGCGTGGTTGTCGCCGCAGATGCCGCAGATGCGGCTGGTGATGAAATGGGCGTCGCGCGGGTCCTTGCCCTTCATGAAGATCGAGTAGCCCCGGAAGATCGACGACGTGCTGTGGCACTCGACCACTTCACGGTTCTCGAAGTCGATCTTGGTGTAGATGCCGAGGCTGCCGACGATCCGGGTGATGGGGTCCCAGGCCATCTCGACGAGCTGACCGGGTTCCCGCTTGGACGTTGACGGTTCGGGAATGATGGTTGTCATAGCGAATACTGCTCTCCGTCTAGACGGCTCTCTGGGAATGGTGAACTGAGCCGTTCACCAGGTACGGCGGGCGCCGGTGACCAGTTCGGTGCCCTTGTGGCGCCAACGCGGTTCCTTGTCAACGGTCTTCGCCGTGATGTGACGCAGGCTTCGGATCACGGTCCCGTACAGACCCGAGGCGGTGCTGGACAGTTTGCCGCCGGGCGGCTCGTCCATGAACGGCATGAACTTGTCCGGGAAGCCGGGCATCGTGCACCCGATGCAGATGCCGCCGACGTTCGGGCAGCCCCCGATGCCGTTGATCCAGCCCCGCTTGGGCACATTGCACTTCACCACGGGGCCCCAACAGCCAAGTTTGACAATGCATTTCGGCGAGCCGTACTCGGTGGCGAAGTCGCCCTGCTCGTAGTAGCCCGCTCGGTCGCACCCTTCGTGCACGGTCTGGCCGAACAACCACTTGGGGCGCAGGGCGTCATCGAGCGGGATCATCGGTGCCTGGCCGGTCGCCATGTACAGCAGGTATGTCAACGTCTCGGCCAGGTTGTCCGGGTGGATCGGGCAGCCCGGCACGCAGACGATCGGTATGCCGGCCTTGCTCTTCCAGTCCCACCCGAGGTAGTCGGGCACACCCATCGCGCCGGTCGGGTTGCCGGCCATGGCGTGGATGCCGCCATAGGTCGCGCACGTGCCGACGGCGACGATTGCGGTGGCCTTGGGTGCCAGCCGGTCCAGCCACTCGCTGGTGGTCATCGGTTGGCCGGTGGCCGGGTCGTTGCCGAAGCCGCACCAATAGCCTTCGCTCTTGATCTGCTCGTTGGGAATGGACCCTTCGACAACCAGCACGAATGGCTCGAGCTCGCCTCGATCGGCCTTGAAGAACCATTCCAGGAAATCGTCCGCGCCTCCGTTGGGTCCGCATTCGAAATCGATCAGCGGCCAGTGGACGGCGACCTGCGGGAGACCGGGGAGGGCACCTAGGGCGATCTCCTCGACGCTGGGCTGGGTGGCGGCAGTCAACGCCACCGAATCACCGTCGCAACTGAGGCCGGCGTTGATCCACAGAACGTGAATCAACGTTTGTTCTGCTTTGACTGCTGCTTCTGTGGGCATAGTGCAGCTTTCCGGGGCCGGGCTGAGACCCCTACGCCGCCGGAGTCGACCGTCGGCCCACTTGCACGGCGCTATTTTCAGGCCTACTCGCGGTGGGGAGCAATGTCAACGGTTCGATGTGCCAGAACTTCAGTTGCACACGCATTGCATAACGTGACCGCTTCGATCAAATCGTCTGGCACGCAACGGGCGTAGTTTATTTTCGGCTCCGTCAGTTACTCTGCTGCGGACCTTTCGCAAGATCGCTTACGCTGAAATAACTTTGTACGGACGGGATTTCAGGACACGTCGAGTGAAATAACCAGAAACTCGTTGCCGCACAGTACTTCGACGTCGGGACTTTCGCATTCCGGACACCAGATGGACCACGGCGAAGTGACCTCCGACCCGCGGTCGCAGGCACGGCAGCGGATCTGCGCGGCGACGTGTTCGATGTGCAACTCGGCGTCCGGCATGTCCTCGGCATCGCGCACCAGCGTCCAGCAGAAGGACAGGGATTCGGGCACGACCTGCCGCAGGGCGCCGATCCGCACCCGCACCAGGTCGACGTGACGACCCGCGGCGTGGGACTTGGCCACCCCGGCGATCGCGTGGCACAGCGAGAGCTCATGCACCGTCGCCAACGGTAACACCCCGAAAACCGCTGTGGATCAGAACAACTGGCGGAAGAATCCGGTGATATTGGCGCCGATATTGCCGATGCCGGTGATGAGGTCGGGGGTTTGGAAGTTGTTGATGCCGGTGTTGTAGAGGCCGGTGATGTAGGTGCCGGTGTTGAGGATGCCGGCGAGGTTTTGTCCGTAGTTTTGCCAGCCGCTGGTGAAGCCGTTGGTGATGGGGTCCAGGACGGCGGTATTGAGGAAGCCACTGGTGCCGTATCCGGTGTTGAAGAAGCCGCTGCTGTTGCCGCCGCCGGTGTTGCCGATGCCGCTGCTGGGTGCGGTGGTGGTGTTTCCCAGTCCGGAGAATTGCAGCAGCGTGTAGGTGTCGGTGTAGTCGACCAGGAAAGCCGAGGCCAGTTCGTCCGGGACATACGGGTTGCCGGAGAACCAGCTGATGCTCGTCCTCAGGGGGATGTCGAGGGAGAAGTTGATGCCGATGTTGTTGGCGCGCCAGAACAGGCCGATGTCTTGGTTGCCGGCGATGAAGGCGCCGGTGTTGAGGTTGCCGGTGTTGCCGAGTCCGGTGTTGGTGTTGCCGATGTTGTCGGCGCCGGTGTTGGTGTTGCCGATGTTGTGGGCGCCGGTGTTGTAGTTGCCGATGTTGAGGTGGCCGGTGTTGAAGGTGCCGATGTTGTGGTTGCCGAAGTTGTAGTTGCCGGGGTTGAAGTTGCCGGTGTTGTAGTTGCCGGTGTTGAAGGATCCGGTGTTGTGGCTGCCGGAGTTGAAGGAGCCGGTGTTGTTGGTGCCGGAGTTGAACAGGCCGGTGTTGCCGGTGCCGGAGTTGAAGCCGCCGAAGCCGATTTGGTTGTCGCCGGTGAGGCCGATGCCGATGTTGCCGGTGCCGGTGTTGGCCAGGCCGATGTTGCCGGTGCCGGTGTTGGCCAGGCCGAAGTTGAAGTCGCCGAGGTTGGCAAAGCCCCAGTTGGAGCTGCCGGTGTTGGCGCTGCCGAAGTTGTTGGAGCCCCAGTTGGCGTTGCCGATGTTGGTGCTGCCCAGGTTGCCGCTGCCGACGTTGGTGGAGCCTTCGTTGCCCAGGCCGAAGTTGAAGTTGCCCCAGTTGCCGTTGCCGACGTTGCCGCCGCCGAGGTTGCCCCAGCCCAGGTTGGCGGGGCTGGTGTAGGTGATGCCGAACAGGCCGGCCAGGTTGTGTCCGCTCATGCCGACCCCGGAGATGATGTCGAGGTTGGCGGGGTTGAGGGTGGAAGAGTCTCCGGCGTTGAACAGTCCGGAGATGGCGTTGCCGAAGTTGGCCATGCCGGAGGCGAATCCGTCGGAGTCGCTGGTGAAGTTGAGCAGGCCGGAGGTGCCGGTGCCGGAGTTGCCGAAGCCGGAGACGGCGCCGCCGAAGCCGTAGTTGAAGAAGCCGGAGGAGGGGGAGGTGGTGGCGTTGAAGAAGCCGGTGCCGGCGGGGATGGTGAACAAGGTGATGGAGTTGGACACGGTGATGCCGGTGTCGCCGAGGATGGTTTGGGGTAGCGGGATGGTGGCGGAGAAGCCGGCGGTGCCGTTGTGGTCGGCGGTGTTGAAGAAGCCGTTGTTGGAGCTGCCGGTGTTGAAGGCGCCGGTGTTGAGGTCACCGGGGTTGGCGATGCCGGTGTTGAGGTTGCCGACGTTGTAGGCGCCGGTGTTGGAGTCCCCGGCGTTGCCGAAGCCGGTGTTGAGGTCTCCGGAGTTGTTCCAGCCGGTGTTGTAGTCCCCGGAGTTGGCGAAGCCGCTGTTGGCTTGGCCGGAGTTGTACCAGCCGGTGTTGTACTGCCCGGAGTTGGCCCAGCCCCAGTTGCCGGTGCCGGTGTTGGACAGGCCGTAGTTGTGGTCGCCGGCGTTGAGTAGGCCGAAGTTGTAGGTGCCGGCGTTGAGTAGGCCGACGTTGGCGTTTCCGGCGTTGAGCAGGCCGACGTTGCTGGAGCCGGCGAGGAGCAGGCCGAGGTTGTTGTCGCCGGTGTTGAGTAGGCCGACGTTGGCGTTTCCGGCGTTGAACAGGCCGGTGTTGTTGGCCCCGGAGTTGAACAGGCCGGTGTTGCCCGAGCCGGAGTTCAGGCCGCCGATGCCGATTTGGTGGTCGCCGGTGAGGCCGATGCCGATGTTGCCGGTGCCGGTGTTGGCCAGGCCGAGGTTGTAGTCGCCGGTGTTGGCCAGGCCGATGTTGGCGCTGCCGTTGTTGGCCCAGCCCAGGTTGAGGTTGCCCAGGTTGGCCAGCCCGAAGTTGTTGGAGCCCCAGTTGGCGATGCCCAGGGGGTTGGCGCTGCCCAGGTTGGCCAGGCTGAGGAAGTTGTGGTCGCCGATGTTGGCCTGGGCGAAGATGTTGTAGCTGCCTTGGTTGGCGCTGGAGAAGAAGTTCCAGGCGCCGATGTTGGCGTCGCCGAAGTAGTTGCGGTAGCCGATGTTGGCGTTGCCGGCGTTGTTGTGGCCGATGTTGGCGCTGCCCACGGCCCAGTTGCCGGTGTTGCCGCCGCCGGTGAGGAAGTCGCCGGTGTTGCCGCTGCTGGAGAAGGGGTTGAGGAAGGGCGGCAGGAAGGAGAAGCCCAGGCCGTTGTAGTTGCCCAGGTTGCCGTTTCCGTAGTTGAAGTTGCCGACGTTGCCGTTGCCGATGTTCCAGAAGCCGACGTCGGCGAAGCCGATGTTGTGGGGTAGGGCGGTGAAGATGTCGATGCCGGCCAGGTTCGAGCCGATGTTGCCGAAACCGGAGACCACCGCCAGCGCACCCTGACCGGCGTTGTAGAGGCCCGAGACCGCGACTCCGGTGTTCAGTGCCCCCGAGAGCAGACCGCCGATGTTGCCCAGCCCTGAACTCAACCCGCTGGCGCCCGAGGCGATGTTGAACAACCCCGAACTGCCCGACCCGTAATTGCCGAACCCCGAGGAATTACCGGCACCGGAATTGAAGAAGCCCGACGATTCCGACGTCGTCACATTCCCGAAGCCCGGCTCCCCACCGACGGAGAACAACGTATGCAACGTCGTCTGCACCGTATACGGCATGTTGTAGTAAGCCTGTAGTTGTTGCTCGTAGAAATTCGGCGCGTTATACGAGGCAAAAAATGTGTTCTTGTACATCGTTGTCTCGATCACCGAGTAGTTCAGGGTGATCAGTCCCTGGCCGTTGCCGCGCCAGAAGAGGCCGTTGTTGCGGTCTCCGGAGATGAAGGCGCCGGTGTTGAGGTCACCGGTGTTGGCGTATCCGGTGTTGGTGTTGCCGGTGTTGTAGTCCCCGGTGTTGGTGTCGCCGACGTTGAAGCTGCCGGTGTTGTAGTCCCCGGGGTTGGCAAAGCCGGTGTTGTAACTGCCGGTGTTGTGGCCGCCGGTGTTGAAGCTGCCCGAGTTCCACCAACCCGAGTTGGCCACACCGGAATTGGCCCACCCGGTGTTGTAGTTGCCGGAGTTGGTAAAGCCCCAGTTGCCGGTGCCGGAGTTCAACCACCCCGTATTTCCCGACCCCGCGTTGAGGAACCCGGAGTTGCCCGAACCGGAGTTGAACAACCCGGTGTTGGCCACCCCCGAGTTCAAGCCGCCGAACCCGAACTTGTTGTCCCCGGTCAACCCGATCCCGATGTTGCCGCTGCCGGTATTGGCGATCCCGATATTGCCGTCGCCGGTGTTGGCGAACCCGAAATTCAGACTCCCCGCATTCCCACTGCCGATATTCAGACTGCCCAGGTTGCCGCTGCCGAAGTTGACACTGCCCAGGTTCCCCCCACCCAGATTCGACGACCCCAGATTGCCCCACCCGAAATTCAAACTCCCCAGATTCCCGCCACCCAGATTCGAATCCCCCACACTCCCACTACCCACATTGAAATTCCCCAAATTCCCCCCACCCACATTGAACGCACCCACATCCCCCCACCCCACATTGAACCGACCCACATCCGCCAAACCGAAATTGATCACCGAGTCGTTCAGCAGGTCGGGCAGCGAGGCGAAGGAGGGAATGGCGGCGGCCACCGCCGACGCGCCGGAGTAGTACCCGAACATGGTGGCGACGTTCTGCGCCCACATCTGCTCGTAGGACGCTTCGGCGGCGGCGATCGCCGGGGCGTTGAGACCGAACCAGTTGGAGGTCACCAACGACACGAACTCGACGCGGTTGGCCGCGACCGCCGCGGGCGGCACGGCGCTCGTCAACGCCGACTCGAACTCCTCGGCGGCCGCTCGCACCTGTGCCGCCGCGCCCTCGGCTCCGGCCGCCGCGGCGTGCAGCCAACCGGCGTACGGAGCGGCCGCGGCGAGCATCGCCGATGCGGCCGCGCCCTGCCACGCACCACCCACCAGCCCCGACGTCGCGGATCCGAAGGACTCAGCAGCCGCGCTGAGTTCGGCGGCCAGCCCGTCCCAGGCCGTCGCGACCCCCACCCACGGACCCGACCCGGCGCCCCCGTAGAGGAGCGCGGAGTTGATCTCCGGTGCCAACATCGGAAAGTCCATGCCCAGCCCTTCATGTCCTCTGACGACCATGCGCGCCCACCTCGGGCCGGTAAGCCCTGCGAGTGCAGACGGCGCTAGAAATTAGCAGCATCCGAGACCGTTTATCGCGGTTTTCGCACGATTAGGTTAACTCGTTTCGGAGTGATCCTTCCCGGCGTCCGATAATTGAAGAAAATTCAGCAATTTCTGAATATTATTCAGAAACTTCCATCCCCCTTAAGGCCGCTATGCGGATCGCAGTACCTGGTTGGAGGGTTGGCGTCCAGGAGGGGGCCTGAGCTGGCCGGTAACGTCTCGAGCGCACCCGTCTTGCGGCGAAAAGGGCTGTACAAGAGGGGTTTTCATCACACGGATCGGCACTGATCAGTCGGCTGCAGGGGGCGGACGGTCATGTCGCCGGTACTAAAAGATTCGCATTGCGGTCGTCAAGAATAATTGCTAGATTTCTGCGTGAATTGCTGGAATGAAATGGCCCACGTTCATATACTCCGCGTGTTCGATTCGCCAGCAGCCAACCAATTGAGAGGGTCCGGGGCATGTCCTTCCTGTTTGCAGCACCCGACGTATTGGCCGTGGCGGCGAATGATCTGACGAGGATCGGATCGGCCCTCGGCGCGGCGAACGCTCAGGCGGGCGGGGCCACGGCGAATCTGCTGCCCGCGGCCGCTGACGAGGTTTCGGCGGCGATCGCCGCGCTGTTCACCGACCACGCTGAGCAATACCGCGCGGTGAGCCTTGAGGTGGAGCTGTTCCGGGAGCGCTTCGCCCAGTTGCTGGCGAGCGGCGGTAGCTCGTATGCCGCGGCGGAGGCCGCAAACGGAAACCTGCTGCAGCAGATCGAGCAGGCGACGCTGAATCTCATCAACGCCCCCAGCGAGTTCCTCACCGGCCGCGCGCTGATCGGCGACGGCGCCGACGGCGCGGCGGGCACCGGCAGCCGTGGTGGCGACGGCGGATGGCTGTGGGGCAGCGGGGGCAATGGCGGATCCGGGGCCGCCGGGAGCAACGGTGGCGCCGGCGGATCGGCCGGGTTGTTCGGGCGGGGCGGAAACGGTGGAGCGGGCGGGGCGGCGGTCACTGCAGGCGGCGCCGGTGGCAACGGCGGTGCCGGCGGGGCCAGCGGACTTCTCGGTGGCTTCGGCGGGGGCAACGGTGGGGCCGGCGGGGCGGGTGCCGCCGGTGCGGCAGGGCAGGCCGGCGGCGCGGGCGGCGCGGGTGGTGCCGGCGGGGCCAACATGCAGGTGCTGTTCGGCCAGGGCGGGGCCGGCGGCATCGGCGGTACGGGTGGCGCCGGTGGAACCGGCCTCGCCGGCGACGCGGGCGCGCGCATTGCCGGCGGCGGCGGCAACGGAGGCATCGGAGGTGCTGGCGGCGCCGGCGGTTCCAACAACGCTCTGCTGTTCGGCTCGGCCGGCGCCGGAGCCGTCGGAGGCACCGGCGGTGCGGGCGGTGCCGGAGCCATGGGAGGCGTCAGCTCGGGTGTCGGCGTTGCGGGCGGAACCGGCGGCGACGGCGGCGCTGCGGGTGCGGGCGGCGCTGGGGGAGCGGCCAATTGGTTCGGTAACGGCGGCGGCGCGGCGGGCAGCGCCGGTACCGGTGGGGCGGGCGGTCAGGGCGGTCACGGTGGGGTGGGCGCCGACGGTTCGCCCGCCGGCGTTGACGGGTTTGCCGGCGGCGCCGGTGGCGCCGGTGGCCAGGGCGGCTCCGCGGGCGTCGGCGGCACGAATGGTGTGGGCGGTGTCGGTGGCGACGGTGGCGACGGCGGCGCCGGTGCCCAAGGCGTCACCACGGCCGGCAAAGCCGGCGGGGCGGGCGGTGCGGGTGGCGCCGGCGGTGACGCGGGGGCGGGCGGTGCAGCCGGTTCGGGTGCCGGTGCCGCGGCCTCGGCCGGCCACGGCGGTTCCGGCGGTGGCGGTGGCCAGGGCGGCGAGGGTGGTGCAGGCGCCGACGGCACCACCGCCGGTGCGGCCGGCTATGCCGGTGGTCATGGCGGCGCAGGCGGTCAAGGAGGTAGCGCGGGGACGGGCGGCACCAACGGCAGCGGCGGGGCCGGCGGTGCCGGCGGCCAGGGCGGCAACGGTGTCGCCGGAGCCACGGGCAACGTCGCGCGCGACGGCGGTTCGGGCGGCGACGGGGGTGCCGGCGGTCAGGGGGGTGCCACCGGTACCGGCGGCACCGGCGGCCGGGCAGGTGAGGGCGGCCGAGGCGGCGACGCGGGTGCCGGTGCCGATGGTGCGGCCGCCACCTTCGACGGTGTCGCCGGCAATGGCGGATCCGGTGGCACGGGCGGCGCCGGCGGTACCGGCGGGGCGGCGACCTCGCTCAGCGGCGTCGCCGGCAGCGGGGGAGCGGGCGGCACCGGCGGAGCGGCCGGCACCGGCGGCATCTCGTCAGGCCTGGCCGGTCAGGGCGGCACCGGGGGCAGCGGCGGCAACGGCGGAGCGGGCGGCACCGGCGGCGCCGGAGCGGATCGTGGCGTCGCCGGTACCGGTGGTGTGGGCGGTGCGGCCGGCAGCGGCGGTGCCGGCGGCGATGTGCTGGCAGGCGAGGACGGATTGGGCGGCTACGCCGGTAACGGCGGCGGCGGCGGTACCGGCGGCCTGGGCGGCAACGGCGGGGTGGCCGGCGCTGAAGGCACCGGAGGTGCCGGTGGCAAAGGCGGCTCCGGTGGCGCTGCCGGGCTAGGGGGCAACGGGCTGGCTCCCGCGGGAGTGGCCGGCAACGGGGGCGACGGTGGGGCCGGCGGCGGCGGTGGCCAGGGTGGCGCGGCGGCCGCCGGCGGAATCAACGGTGCCGGTGGCGCCGGTGGCGTCGGTGCGGATGGCGCGCACGGCGGCGCTGCCGGCGGCACCGAGAACGGAGGGTTCGGAGGCAGGGGCGGCAACGGTGGCAGCGGCGGAACTGCGGGGACCGGCGCGGGCGCTGCGGGAGTCGGCGGCGACGGCGGCAATGCGGGTGACGGTGGAAACGGCGCCGACGGCGGCGGCATTTCCACCTATTACGGAGCCGCCGGCGGTTATGCGGGCGACGGTGGTGCCGGCGGTGTCGGCGGCAACGCCGGGGGTGCCACCGCGCACAACGGCGACGGTGGGGACGGCGGCGCCGGTGGCCGCGGCGGTGTCGGCGGCAATGGCATTCCGGACAACGGCAGCGGCGCCCGGGCCGGCGCCGCCGGCGGGGTCGGTGGCCGGGGCGGCAGTGGCGGGGCGGCCGGCACCGGCGGTGTCGGCGGGGTTGACGGCAGCGGTGGCCAGGGCGGACGTGGCGGCGACGGCGGTAACGGTGCCGACGGCCTCGCCGGCACCGGGCACAACGGCGGCGCAGGCGGCGACGCCGGCTTCGGGGGCCTCGGCGGCAACGCCGGTGGAGCGACGGGCGTCAATGGCAGCGGTGGTGACGGCGGCGTCGGCGGTAGCGGCGGCCGCGGCGGCTCGGGCGTCTCGGTCGGTACCGGTGCGGCGGGGGCCGGCGGCCAGGGCGGCAACGGTGGTGCAGGCGCCGCCGGCGGTGCGGCCGGTGTGGGCGGCATCGGTGCGACCGCTGGTGACGGCGGTGCCGGGGGTGCGGGCGGAGCGGGCGGTGCCGGCGGCGACAGCGCCTTCAACGGCGCGGCGGGAACGGGCGGAACCGCCGGTAAAGGCGGCGCCGGTGGTACCGGCGGAGCCGCGAAGGCGTCCGGCAACCTGGCGGGCGCCGGCGGTACCGGAGGCGCCGGCGGCGACGGCGGGGTCGGCGGCACTGCCAGCGGATACAACGGCCAGGGCGGTATCGGCGGCGCGGGCAACAGCGGTGGTGCCGGTGGCACCGGTGGCGCTGGTGCGCCCGGCGGCGTCGCAGGGGCCGGCGGCAGCGGCGGCGCGGCCGGCAACGGCGGCGACGGGGGCAAGTCCGTGGTGGGCAGCGACGGCTACGGCGGCTTCGGCGGCAAAGGCGGGACCGGGTCAACCGGCGGCGTCGGCGGCACTGGTGGGGCCGCCGGTGCCGGGGGCACGGGCGGTACCGGCGGGACAGGTGGCGCGGGTGGCGACGGCGGTACCGGGGGCACCGCACTCGGTCCCACCGGGGTCGCCGGAGGCGGCGGTACCGCCGGCTCCGGAGGTGCGGGCGGCCAGGGCGGCACGGCGGCCGCGGGCGGCGTGAACGGCGACGGCGGTACCGGCGGCGGTGGTGGTTCCGGCGGTGACGGCGGGGCGGCGGGAGCTTCCCAGAACGGTCGCTTCGGCGGAGACGGCGGTGCCGGGGGACGGGGCGGGGTGGCCGGCTCCGGCGCCGGAGCCAGCGGAAACGGCGGCGACGGTGGCAAGGGTGGCGCCGGTGGCGCCGGCAGCAGTGGCGGCGCCGGCCTCGACGGCACCGGCAACAACGGTGGTAACGGCGCCAACGGCGGTCGCGGTGGCGACGGCGGTGACGCCGGCGGCGAGACCGCCCGTGCCGGTGACGGCGGTGCCGGTGGGGCGGCCGGCGGCGGTGGTAAGGGGGGCGCGGGCACCGTCGACACCGGCAACGGTCCCGGAGCAGGCGGCCAAGGCGGTAACGGGGCCATCGGTGGGGCCGGTGGCGCCGCCGGGTTCGGTGGCCAGGGTGGCACCGCGGGCGACGCCGGTGCCGGTGGCCGCGGTGGCGATGGCGGCACCGGCGCCGACGGCCTGGCCGGAAGCGGCCACACCGGCGGCGCCGGGGGCTCGGCGGGTCGCGGCGGTGCCGGCGGCTTTGGCGGTTCGGCCTACACCGGCGTCAACGGCGATGGCGGGCAGGGCGGTGACGGTGGCACCGGCGGCGCCGGCGGTGTCGGTGCCGCGGGCGTGGGCGGCGCGGGTCAGACCGGCGGCGCC
The DNA here is from genome assembly GCF_030755175.1 of Mycobacterium sp. TY814. Classification (NCBI taxonomy): domain Bacteria; kingdom Bacillati; phylum Actinomycetota; class Actinomycetes; order Mycobacteriales; family Mycobacteriaceae; genus Mycobacterium; species Mycobacterium sp. TY814. The sequence continues at coordinate 808,938 of NZ_JAUFRY010000001.1, read as the reverse complement.
GGCGGCAAAGGCGGAGACTCGGGCAGCGGCGGCATCGCCGGTACCGGGGCGGGTTCAGCCGGCAGTGCCGGGCACGCCGGTAGCGGCGGTACGGGCGGCGCCGGTGGCACGGGTGGGACCGGCGGCGACAACACCGGCGCGGGCGGTACGGGCTATGCCGGTGGTGCCGGAGGCGTTGGCGGCCAGGGTGGTTCGGCAGGCTCGACCGGCATCAACGGTGCCGGCGGTCAGGGTGGTGACGGTGGCGCCGGCGGTCGCGGTGGTGACGGCAAGGCGGGCGTCGGCACGGTCGGTCAGGCCGGCGGTGCCGGCGGTCATGGCGGCGACGCCGGTGCCGGCGGAGCGGCCGGCACGGGTGCGGGTGCCGCCGCCGGCGCGGGTCACGCGGGCACCGGCGGTGCGGGGGGCCACGGCGGTGACGGCGGGTCCGGTGACGCCAACAGCGTCGCGGGCGGCACCGGATACGCCGGTGGTGCCGGTGGCGCCGGCGGTCAGGGCGGGTCGGCCGGTGCCGGTGGCACCAACGGTGCTGGTGGCCAGGGTGGCGACGGCGGTTCCGGCGGTCGCGGCGGTGACGGTCAGGCAGGCGTCGGGACCGCGGGACAGGCCGGCGGTGCCGGCGGTCAAGGCGGCGACGCGGGTGCCGGCGGCGCGGCAGGCACCGGTGTCGGTGCTGCCGGCAGTGCTGGTCAGGCGGGCAGCGGCGGCTCCGGCGGCCACGGAGGCAACGGCGGAAGCGGTGCGGCCAACACATCAGCGGGCCAGGCCGGGTATTCCGGCGGCGCCGGCGGTGCCGGCGGCCACGGCGGTTCAGCAGGCGCCGGTGGCACCAACGGCGCGGGCGGCCAGGGTGGCGACGGCGGCCGGGGCGGTGCGGGCGCGGCCGGCGCCGCGGGCGTGGGTACCGCCGGACAGGACGGCGGCGCCGGCGGCAAGGGTGGTGACGCGGGCGCCGGCGGGGCGGCCGGCAGCGGCGTAGGCGCCGCGGGCAGCGCGGGCCGCGCGGGCACCGGCGGTACCGGTGGCCAGGGTGCCGATGGCGGTGCGGGTGGCGCCAACACGCTCGCCGGCCAAGCAGGGTATGCCGGCGGCGCCGGCGGCGCGGGCGGCCAGGGCGGTTCGGCAGGCGCGGGTGGCGCCAATGGTGACGGCGGCCGCGGAGGTAGTGGCGGCACAGGAGGTGCGGGCGGCACCGGTGCGACCGTTGCCGGTAGCGACGGCGGCACCGGCGGCACCGGCGGTCGCGGTGGTGACGCCGGCGCCGGCGGCGCATCCGGCGCCGGCACCGGGGCGGCCGGCAGCAAGGGCCTCTCCGGTGACGGCGGCAGGGGTGGTCGCGGCGGTGACGGAGGCGTCGCCGGCCGGGACGGCAACGGCAACGGCTACACCGGCGGTGCCGGTGGCGTCGGTGGCGCGGGCGGCAACGCGGGTGCCGGCGGCATCAATGGCAGCGGCGGAGCGGGTGGCACCGGCGGTCAGGGCGGTACCGGCGCCACGGGTCGTCCGGACACCGGCGTCGGGGCCGGCACCGGCGGCACGGGCGGGCGCGGCGGCACCGGCGGTGCCGGCGGGCTGGCCGGCACCGGCGGCACCGGCGGAGCGGTGGGCCTCGGCGGCGACGGCGGCCAGGGTGGGACCGGCGGCGTCGGCGGCACCAACAACCACGTCCTGATCACCGCCGGTACGGGCGGCAACGGCGGCGCAGGCGGTCAGGGCGCCGCCGACCTCGGCGGCGGTGCCGGAAACGGCGGTGCCGGTGGCACCGGCGGTGCCGGGGGGCTGGACGCCAGCGGCGGCGGCGCGGGCGGCATCGGCGGCGGTGGCGGCGTCGGCGGCACCGGCGGTGCGGGCACCACCGGTCCTGCCGGCACCGGCTCCACCGGTGGCCGGGGTGGGGCCGGCGGCGTCGGCGGTCAGGGCGGCAACGGCAGTGCCTACAACGGTGACGGCGGATCCGGTGGCACGGGCGGCCAGGGCGGTACCGGCGGTGCCGGTAGCGCCGAGGGCGACGGCGGCACCGGCGGGTCGGGCGGCACCGGCGGGACGGCAGGAGCGGCGGGCGCCGGCGCCGGGGTAGGTGGCAACGCGGGCGCCGCCGGTACCGGCGGGCAGGGCGGACGCGGCGGCCAGGGCGGCGGGTCGGCCGGTGACGGCGGCACCGGCGGTGCCGGAGGCATCGGCGGCAGCGGCGCCGACGGCTTGGCCGGCACCGGCAAGAACGGCAGCGCCGGCGGCCAGGGCGGTCAGGGCGGCCAGGGCGGTAACTCTGGTGGCACCACGGGTGTCAACGGCAGCGGAGGCGCCGGGGGGACCGGCGGCCACGGCGGTGTCGGCGGCTCGGGTACCGCCGACACCGGCCTGGGCGGCGGAGACGGAGGCCGGGGTGGCGACGGCGGTTCCGGTGGCGTCGGCGGCGCGGCGGGAACCGGAGGCACCGGTGGCGCAACCGGTGCATCGGGAATCGGCGGAGACGGAGGTGCCGGCGGAACCGGTGCTGGCAACGTCACCGCCGGCATGACCGGCGGCCAAGGCGGCGCGGGTGGCCAGGGCGGTCAGGGCGCCGCCGGCACGGCTCCCGCGCAGGGCGGCGCGGGCGGAGCCGGCGGCAGTGGCGGCGCTGACCTCAGCGGCAGCGGCACCGGTGGCAGGGGCGGCACCGGCGGCACGGGCGGTCAGGGCGGCACCGGCGCCGACAACAGCCTCCCCAACGGCACCGGCGTCACCGGCGGCCTGGGCGGCGCCGGCGGCGTCGGCGGTCAGGGCGGTGCGGCGGCCGCCGGTGGAACCAACGGCGGTGGCGGCGCCGGCGGTCAGGGCGGTACCGGCGGCAGCGCGGGGCAGGGCACCGCGGCAGATGGCAGCGGCCGGGGCGGCGTCGGGGGCACCGGCGGAATCGGTGGCGCCGGCGCAACGGCCGGCACCGGCGCCGGTGCGGCCGGCACGGCGGGCGCCGGCGGTCAGGGCGGCACCGGCGGTCAAGGCGGCACGGGTGAGTACGCCAGCGGCACCGGCGGTCAGGGCGGCACCGGGGGCCAGGGCGGCACCGACACCGGTCTCGGCGGCGGCACCGGAGGCCGGGGCGGCACCGGCGGCCAGGGTGGCGAGAACCTGGGCAGCGGCGCCGGCGCGGGCGGCAAGGGAGGTACCGGCGGCCAGGGCGGCGCCGACGTGCGCGGCGGCGCCGGTACCGGCGGCCAGGGCGGTACCGGAGGCGCCGTGGGCGCGAACCCCAACGATTACGCCGGCGGTGGCGACGGCGGCGCCGGCGGGACCGGCGGGCGTGGTGGTGACGGCGCGGCCGGGACCGGCCACACCGGCGGCACCGGTGGTGCCGGTGGTCAGGGCGGTGCCGGTGCCAACGAGTTCTCCGGTGGTGCCGGTGGCGCCGGTGGCCAGGGCGGGACCGGCGGCAGCGGCCGCACCAACTTGACTGGCGGCACCGGCGGCACCGGTGGCCAGGGCGGCGTCGGCGTGCAGGGGGGTGCCGCCGGCACCGGTGGTCAAGGCGGCACCGGCGGTACGGGGGGCCTCAACGTCAGGTTCGGCGACCCGATCGGCGCGGGCGGCCAGGGCGGGCAGGGCGGTCAGGGCGGCGCCGACACCGGCGCCGGCGCAGGCGCCGGTGGGGTCGGCGGCACCGGCGGTGTCGGTGGGACCGACTACTTCGGTGGGGTCGCCGGGGCCGGTGGCGCCGGTGGTCAGGGCGGCCAGGGCGGCGCCGGGCTGTCCCGGAACGTCGGAAGTGGCGCCGGCGACGGCGCGCAAGGCGGCATCGGCGGGGCGGGCGGCCAGGGCGGTGCCGGCGGCGCGACGGTCGGCGGCGGAACCAACGGCGCCGGCGGGGCGGGCGGCACCGGTGGAACCGGCGGAACCGGCGGCAACGGTGGCGGCCAGACCGGGTCGGGCAGCACGGCGGGAGCGGGCGGCCAGGGCGGTACCGGCGGCGCCGCGGGCGCCGGGGGCGCTGCGGGTAACGGCCAGGGCGCGGCGGGCGCGACGGGTGATGGCGGCAACGGCGGCCAGGGCGGCACCGGCGGCCAGGGTGGCCGTGGGCGCCTGGGCGCCAACGGCGGCGTCGGGGGCGGAGGCGGCGCCGGCGGAAGCGGAGGCGCCGCGACCGGCACCGGTCACGCCGCGGGCAACGGTGGTGCGGGCGGTGTCGGCGGCCAGGGTGGCGACGCCGACTACGGCGCCACCGCCGGCCGCGGCGGAACCGGCGGCACCGGCGGGTCCGGCGGCACCGCGACGGCAGGCGCCAACGGTGGCGTCGGCGGCAAAGGCGGAACCGGCGGCGTCGGAGGCGTCGGCGGGACCGGAGATGCCGGGTTGCGCCCGGGCGACACCGGCGGAACCGGCGGAGCCGGGGGCACCGGAGGCCAGGGCGGTAGCGCCGCCACCGGCGGAACCAACGGCGCCGGTGGTGCCGGGGGTACCGGCGGGCAGGGCGGCAAGGGCGGTGCGGGCTTCGCCGACGACGGACGCAACGTCGCCGGCAGCGGCGGGACCGGTGGCACCGGCGGAGCCGGCGGCAGCGGCGGGCTGGCCGGCACCGGCGCCGGCGCGGCGGCAAGTGCGGGCGCGGCAGGAGTCGGTGGTCAGGGCGGCCAGGGCGGTACCGGTGGCCGTACCACCTACGCCGGAAACAGCGCCGGCACAGGCGGTGTCGGAGGCCAGGGTGGCGCGGGTGGGCAGGGCGCAGACGGCCCGGTCAGCGGCGGTACCGGTTACAGCGGTGGGCTCGGCGGCGCCGGCGGTCTCGGTGGCGCAGGCGGCGCCAACACCGCGGGAACCGGCGGGACCGGCGGTGTCGGAGGCAAGGGCGGCTCCGGTGGTGACGCCGGAGACGGCACCGGCGGTCAGGCCGGGGGCACCGGCGGCAAGGGCGGCAACGGCGGCACCGGAGGCACCGGCGGCACCGGATCCAGCGGTGTCCCGGGCAGCAGCGGTATCGGCGGCGGCACCGGTATCACGGGCGGCGGACCCGTCGGCGCGCTCGGCGGCAACGGCGGCTCCGGTGGCACCGGCGGCACCGGCGGCGGCGGATCCAGCTAACCCACGCGTTCCGGCGCCGGCGCCCACTTCTCCTCGAGCCGTCCGTAACGCCACACCAGCAGCGCGACGGCCCAGGTCAGGACGAACATCCCGACGACGACGAAGCCCACCGTGTTCAGGTCCAGGCCGGCGATCCAGTCCCACAGGCCACCACGCCAGCCCAGATGGCCGGCGAACAGCCCGAGCAGTTCCACCGTGCCGATCAGCAGTGCCACCGCCACCGACAGCGCGGTGACGGTGAAGTTGTAGTAGATCTTGCGAACCGGGTTGGAGAACGCCCAGCCGTAGGCGAAGTTCATGAACGAGCCGTCGATCGTGTCCAACAGGCACATGCCGGCGGTGAACAGCACCGGCAGGCACAGGATGGCGTACCAGGGCAGCCCGGAGGCCGCGCTGGTGCCGGCCAGCACCAGCAGGGCGATCTCGGTGGCGGTGTCGAAGCCCAGGCCGAACAGCAGTCCCAGTGGGTACATGTGCCAGGACTTGGTGATCGACTTGGTGAGGCGTCCGAGGAAGCGGTTGATCAGGCCGCGATTGTCCAGCTGCTGCTCGAGTTCAGCTCCATCTGTTTCGGGGTTGAACTCGCCCTGCCGCATTCGCTTGAACACTCGCAGGATGCCGACCAGCACGAAGATGTTGAGCAGGGCGATCAGGTACAGGAACCCGCCCGAGACGCTGCTGCCGATCAGCCCCGTATAGAAATGCAGCCGCGACGAATCGTCCTCGACGGGACCGACCACGGCGCGCAGCCCGAGCGCCAGCAGCAGCGCCAGGGTGAACACCACCGAGGATCCTTCCCGCCGTCGAAGACGCGCTCAACTGTAGGTTCGCCGGTCAAATGGCTGCAAGTGACTTGCAGGAGCCGACGCGCCGCAGGGCCGCGCTGGCAATCCCGGGCCGGCAGCGCGACACTGAACAGGTGACGACTGAACCGGCGGGCCTGGACCCGGCGGCCACCGAGCGGATCGGCGAACTGCTACGCGCCCGCGGGCTGCGTCGGATGGCCTCGCGGATCCAGGTATTGGCGGTACTCGAACCCGTAAACGGCCACTTGTCGGTGGCCGAGATCCAGCACCGGTTGCCGGCGTGCTTGGCGCCGGGAGTCCAGCCCCCCGACCTCGCGACCATCTACCGCACCGTGACCACCCTGGTCGACCAGGGGGTGTTGCACGCGTTGACGCTCGAGGGCGGCGTCACCACCTACGGCATGGCCACCGCGCCGCATCACCACGCCGTGTGTACCCGGTGCGGGTCGATCATCGAGGTGCCGGCCCGCCAGCTGAGCTCGGCGCTCGAGCACGCGATAGCGGGCAGCTCCTTCGCGCTCTCCGAGCGCGCCGGCCTGACGTTGCACGGCCTGTGTCCGGCCTGTCAGCAGCTGGCGCAGGACTGAGTCAGCTCAGGCCCAGCAGGGCGTTCTCCACCACCTCGGGCAGCGCCGGGTGGATCCAGTACTGGCCACGGGCCATCTCGTGGGCGGTGAGTCCGAAGCTCATCGCCTGGATCAGCGGCTGAATCAGCGACGACGCCTGATGGCCCATGAAGTGCGCGCCCAGCAACCGGCCGGTGCCGCGTTCGGCGATCAGCTTGACGATCCCGGTGGTGTCCTCCATCGCCCAGCCGTAGGCGACGTCGCCATAGTCCTGAACCTTGACCGAGATGTCGAATCCCTGTGCTAATGCCTGGTTTTCGGTCAATCCGACGCTGGCAAGCTGGGGATCCGTGAACACCGCCGAGGGGACGAACCGGTGATCGGTGACGGCCATCGACCCGGTGTCATCCCAGTCGCAGAGGAGATTCCGCTGCACCACACGTGCCTCGTGGTTGGCCACATGCTTGAGCTGATACGGCGATGACACGTCGCCGAGCGCGAAAACCCCACGTGCGGAGGTCCGTTGGTATTCGTCGACGACGACGCGGCCGTCCTCGATGTCGATCCCGGCCTGCTCGGCGTCCAGCAGGTCGGCGTTGGGCAGCCGCCCGGTGGCCACCAGTAGCGCGTCCGCGTCCAGGGTGCTGCCGTCGTCGAGCTGCAGCGACACACCGGAACCCCGGTTGTGCCCGCCGACGACGTTGCGGTGCGTGCGCAGTTCCCACCTGCTCGCCACCACCCGGGTGAACCGTTCGCAGATGGTGTCGTCGCAGTGGCGCAGCAGGCAGCTGCCTCGGATCACCAGTGTCACGCGCGAACCCAGTGCTGAGAAAACATGCGCGAATTCCGCTGCCACATAACCACTTCCGACGATCACGAGATGCTCGGGCAGCTCGGGAATCCGCATGATGGTGTCGCTGGTGTGGTATTTCACGCCGGAGGCGGTGATGGCCGGCGGAACGGTGGGCCGCGAACCCGCGGCGATCACCACCTGGTCGGCGGTGAATTCCTCGCCGTCTTCGGTGCGCAGCAGGTATCGCCCGTCGGCCGCGACCGGTCCGAAGCGCGTGTGGCTGCCGTACACGTCGATATTCGGTGCCGACCGGCGGTAGTCTTCGCCGCTCGGGCCGATCGGGTCGATACGCCCGAACACCCGCGAAACGATGTCGGTCCAGCGAATCCCGTCGATGTGGGCATCGACGCCGTACTGGGCCGCTTCCCGGATGGTCTTGGCCACCTCGGCTGCGTAGACGAACATCTTGGTCGGAATGCACCCGACGTTGAGGCAGGTGCCGCCGAAGACGCCCTGTTCGCAGATCGCCACCCGCTTGGCCGCATAGTGTTCGTTGAGAATGCTGTTGCCCGAACCGGTTCCGATGATCGCGAGGTCGTAGGTCTCCATCGATGCGTCACCCTTTCCCCGACTGGTTCTCGGGCGGGACCGAGGCGTCGGTGTCGTTGAGCCTGCTGAGGTGTTCGTCGAGCCAGCGGTCCAGATGGCGATACGCTAGCTGACGCGGTTGGGAAAGCGACAGGAACACATCGTGTTTGGCATCCGGCACCGGAATGATGCTGGTGCGGTTGCCGATACAGCCGGCCCACCGCGCGATCTGGCTGACGTCGAGCACCGCGTCGCCGCGTTGCAGGGCCGCCGGTTCGGCGCTCTCGGGCACGGTGTGGTCCGAACGCAGGATCAGATTGGGCACCCCGACATCGAGCCCGCGGTGCAGCCGGGCTTGTCCGCGGCGCACCGCGTGCAACCAGCCGAACGTGACCGGGAAGCCGCCCAATGGTTTCCACTGCAGGTTGTACTCGAATTCGCCGTGGTAGTCCCGGTGCAGGCTGGAGCCGTAACCGCCGCTGCCGCTGGCCCGGGCGACACCCTTGCTGCGCATCCGCGACAGCGCGGCGATGGTGGCCGAGGTGACGCCCAGACGCAAAACCGCCGGGCCGTGCAGGTCCAGAAACGGGCTGTTGAGCACCAGGCCGCTGACACCGGCCGGCGTGCCCGCACTCTGCCGGCGCAATCGGTCCAGCCACAGCGAGACGATCAGCCCGCCCACCGAATGGCCGTACATCAGCACTCGGGTGTCGGACTGCTCGCGGATCAGCGCCAGTGCGTGGTTGAGCTCGTCGTCGTAGCGGTCCAGCCTGGTGGTGAAATGCGGCGTCTGGTCCGCCCGGTGGGAGCGGCCGCACTTGCGCAGGTCCAGGGCGTAAAAGGTGAAGCCGCGGTCGGCGAAGTGGTCGGCCAGCGCGGTGTTGAAGAAATAGTCGGTGTAGCCGTGCACGGCCAGCACCGCGTGGTCGGCCGCCGACTGCGGGCCACGGCGGACCAGCGTTGCGAAGATCTCGCCCTCACCGTCCGGATCGGGCCCGAGCGGGATGGTGCACTGCCAGTAGCCGGGCAGGACGTCGGGCACCCAGCCAGTCACGAGGCCAGCTTAGAGGTTGCGGCCTCGGCCGATGCGGTGGATTGGGTGGCCAACTCCTTCGGCGATAACCTTGGGGACCGGCATTCTCCAGGGGAAAGGACTAGCGATCGGCGTGGCACAGCTAGCCAGAACCGACGTCGTGCTGGTGGGTGCCGGAATCATGAGCGCCACCCTTGGGGCGTTGTTGCGACGGCTCGAGCCCGACTGGTCGATCACCGTGATCGAACGCCTGGACGGCGTCGGCGCCGAGAGCAGCAGCCCGTGGAACAACGCCGGCACCGGTCACGCGGGGCTGTGCGAGATGAATTACACCCCGCAGCGTCCCGACGGCACGATCGACATCAGCAAAGCGGTCTCGGTCAACGAGCAGTTCCAGATCACCCGGCAGTTCTGGGCTTACGCGGCCGAGAACGGCATCCTGACCGACGTGCCGGCTTTTCTGCACGCGGTTCCGCACGTCAGTTTCGTGCGTGGCGCCGCCGGCGTCGACTATCTGCGGCGACGCCGTGACGCTCTGGCTCGCAACCCGTTGTTCGCCGCCACCGAACTGATCGTGGACCCTGCCGAGTTCGCACGCCGGCTGCCGTTGATGGCCGCCCGTCGCGACTTCACCGAACCTGTTGCCCTGAACTGGGCCGCCGGCGGCACCGACGTCGACTTCGGAGCCCTGTCACGACAGCTCATCGGTTACTGCGTCAAAAGCGGTGCCACCGCGCTGTTCGGCCACGAGGTACGCGGCTTGTCGCGTCAGCGCGACGGTGGCTGGACGGTTACGGTCGGCAACCGGCGCACGGGTGAAAAACGGAAGTTGGCAGCGGAATTCGTCTTCGTCGGCGCCGGTGGCGACGCCCTGCCATTGCTGCAGAAGGCCGGAATCGAGGAGATCCGCGGCTTTGCCGGGTTCCCGATCGGCGGCCGGTTCCTGCGCACCGCCAACCCCGAACTCACCGCCGCGCACCGGGCCAAGGTGTATGGGAGCCCGTCGCCAGGAGCCCCGCCGCTGGGCGCGCTGCACCTGGACCTGCGACTGGTCAACGGCCGGCCGTGGCTGGTGTTCGGGCCGTACGCCGGCTGGTCACCGAAATTCCTCAAGCACGGCCACGTCAGCGATCTGCCCCGGTCGATACGGCCGGCGAATCTTCCGGCCATGCTGGGCGTGGGCGTCCGGGAGAGGACGTTGCTGCGGTATCTGCTCGCCCAGCTGCGCCTCACCGAACCGGACCGGGTCGCGGCTTTGCGTGAATTCGCGCCGACCGCAGTGGATTCCGACTGGGAGCTGACGGTTGCCGGGCAGCGCGTGCAGGTGATCCGGCGCGCCCGGGGCAAGGGCGGTGCGCTGGAATTCGGCACCACCATCGTGGGCGCCGCCGACGGCAGCATCGCCGGCCTGCTCGGTGGCTCGCCGGGTGCCTCGACCGCTGTCCCGGCGATGCTGGACGTGCTGCAGCGCTGTTTCGCCAACCGGTACCCGTCGTGGTTACCTACCCTCAAAGAGATCGTGCCGTCACTGGGAGCTGACTTGTCGCGTGAACCCGCCCTGTACGACGAACTGAGGTCGTGGACGAACAAGGCGTTGCAGCTGGAGGCGGCGTAATGAGTGAGGCGTTGCGCCGCTCCTGGTTCAAAGACCTTGACGCGCGGACCCTTTACGAAATCCTCAAACTGCGGGTCGAGGTGTTCGTGGTCGAGCAGGCCTGTCCCTACCCGGAACTGGACGGACGCGACCTGCTCGCCGAAACCCGGCATTTCTGGCTGGAATCTCCGGACGGCGAGGTGATCTGCACCCTGCGTCTGATGGAGGAACACGCCGGCGGTGAGAAGGCTTTCCGGATCGGCCGGGTGTGCACCAAGCGCAGTGCCCGCGGACACGGTCACGCCACCCGCCTGTTGCGCGCCGCCCTGGCCGAGGTCGGCGACTACCCCTGCCGCATCGACGCGCAGAAATACCTGTTCGATATGTATGCCCGGCACGGGTTCGTGCGCGACGGTGACGATTTTCTCGACGACGGCATCCCGCACGTGCCGATGCTGAGACCTGGTTCGGGACCTGGTTCGCCCGCGGCGGGTGCCCGGTGAAGCCTTATCCGTTCAGCGCGATCGTCGGGCATGACCAGTTGCGGCTCGCGCTGCTGTTGTGCGCGGTGCGTCCGGAGATCGGCGGCGCGCTCATCCGCGGCGAAAAGGGCACCGCCAAGTCGACGGCGGTGCGCGGGCTCGCCGCGTTGTTGTCGGCCGCGACAGACTCCGGCGGCGCCGGTCTGGTGGAGATGCCGTTGGGGGCCACCGAGGACCGGGTGGTCGGCTCGCTGGATCTGCAGCGGGTGCTGCGCGACGGCGAACACGCCTTCTCGCCGGGCCTGCTGGCCCGCGCACACGGGGGTGTCCTCTACGTCGACGAGGTGAACCTGTTGCACGACCACCTGGTCGACATCCTGCTCGACGCCGCGGCCATGGGCCGCGTGCACATCGAGCGTGACGGTATCTCCCACACCCACGAAGCCCGGTTCGTGTTGATCGGAACAATGAATCCCGAAGAGGGAGAACTGCGTCCGCAGTTGCTCGACCGGTTCGGCCTGACCGTCGACGTTCACGCCTCGCGTGACGTCGACGTCCGCGTCGAGGTGATCCGGCAGCGGATGGCCTACGAAGCCGATCCCGACGCGTTCGCCCGGAAATACGCCGACGCCGACGCCGAACTGGCCCGGCGCATCGCCGCCGCCCGGGCCCTTGTGGACGACGTGGTGTTGCCTGACAACGAGTTACGGCGGATCGCCGCACTGTGCGCGGCGTTCGACGTCGACGGCATGCGTGCCGATCTGGTGGTGGCCCGCACCGCCACCGCCCACGCGGCCTGGCGTGGTGCCCTGACCGTCGAAGAACAGGACATCCGGGTCGCCGCCGAACTGGCGTTGCCGCATCGTCGCCGGCGCGACCCGTTCGACGATCACGGCATCGAGCGCGACCAACTCGACGAAGCGCTGGCCCGCGCGGATGCGGAATCCCAGGGCGAGCCGGAACCGGATCCCGATCCTCCCGGCGGCGGTCAGTCCGCCAACGACCTTGCCTCGCAGCCGGATTCGATTCAGACGCAGGCGCCGCCGGCTCCCCGGCCCAGCGCGCCACCGGCAAAAGTCTTTCGCACCCGGGCGCTGACGGTGCCCGGGGTCGGCGAAGGCGCGCCCGGCCGGCGGTCGCGCGCCCGCAACGCCGCCGGCAGCGTGGTGGCCGCCGCCGACCCGTCCGACCCGGGCGCGCACGGCCTGCATCTGTTCGCGACCCTGTTATCCGCGGCCGAGGACGCCGACCGGGCCGGTCCGCTGCGCCTGCACGGCGGCCACCTGCGCCGGGCCGTTCGCGAGGGCAGGGAAGGCAACCTGGTGATCTTCGTCGTCGACGCCTCGGGCTCGATGGCCGCCCGCGACCGGATGGCCGCCGTCGGCGGGGCCGCCCTGTCGCTGCTGCGCGACGCCTACCAGCGCCGCGACAAGGTCGCCGTGATCGCTTTCCGGCAGCAGGAGGCCAGAATCCTGCTGCCGCCGACGTCGTCGGCGCACATCGCCGGGCGACGGCTGGCCCGGTTCGACACTGGCGGCAGAACTCCGCTCGCCGAGGGCCTGCTGGCCGCGCGGGGACTGGTCATCCGGGAGAAGGTGCGCGACCGTGCCCGCCGTCCGCTGGTGGTGGTGCTCACCGACGGGCGCGCCACGGCCGGGCCGGACCCGTTGGGCCGCAGCAAGATTGCGGCGGCCAGGTTGGTGGCCGAAGGTGCGGCCGCCGTCGTCATCGACTGTGAGACCTCTTACGTCCGGCTGGGCCTGGCGGGGCAGCTGGCGCGGCAGCTGGGCGCGCCGGCCATCCGGCTCGAGCAGTTGCACGCCGATCACCTCACCCAGGCCGTCCGCAGCGTCGCGTGAGCTGGTAATCGACTATGCCACAGGGTAATCCGACCGAGGTGCCGAACGACGGCCTGACCACCCGGGCGCGGCGCAACACTCCGGTGCTGGCGGTGCACACCGGCGAGGGCAAGGGCAAGTCGACGGCGGCGTTCGGTATGGCGTTGCGGGCGTGGAACGTCGGGATGAGCGTCGCGGTCTTCCAGTTCGTCAAGAGTGCGAAGTGGAAGGTGGGGGAGGAGGCGGCATTCCGCGAGCTCGGCCAACTGCACGAACGCACCGGCGCGGGTGGCGCGGTCGAGTGGCACAAGATGGGTTCCGGCTGGTCCTGGACACGCAAGTCGCGCAAGTCCGGCAGCGAAATCGACCATGCCGCAGCCGCCGCCGACGGTTGGACCGAGATCCGGCGCCGCCTGCAGGAGCAGCGGCACGACTTCTATGTCCTCGACGAGTTCACCTACCCGCTGAAGTGGGGCTGGCTCGATGTCGAGGAGGTGGTGCACGCACTGCGGGACCGCCCGGGCCACCAGCATGTGGTGATCACCGGCCGCGACGCGCCGGCACGGCTGATCGAGGCCGCCGACCTGGTGACCGACATGGGCAAGGTGAAACACCCGATGGATGCCGGCCGCAAGGGCCAGAAGGGCATCGAATGGTGAGCTCAACGCCCGCCGTCGTCATCGCCGCACCCGCATCGGGCAGCGGAAAGACAACGGTGGCAACGGGTTTGATCGGCGCACTACGTCGGGCCGGCCACCGGGTGGCGCCCTTCAAAGTCGGCCCCGACTTCATCGACCCTGGCTACCACGCACTGGCCGCGGGGCGGCCCGGCCGCAACCTCGACCCGGTGATGGTGGGGGACAAGCTCATCGGCCCGTTATTCGGCCACGGCGCCCGCGGCGCCGACATTGCGGTCATCGAAGGGGTGATGGGCCTGTTCGACGGCCGCATCGGCCCGGACGCGACCGGTCCTGCCGCGGGATCCACCGCACACGTTGCGGGGCTGCTGGGTGCGCCGGTGATCCTGGTGGTCGACGCGCGGGGCCAGAGTCACAGCATGGCCGCACTGCTGCACGGCTTTTCCACCTTCGATCCGCATACCCGGATCAGCGGCGTCATCCTCAACCGGGTCGGGACGGCCCGCCATGAGCTGGTGTTGCGGCAGGCCTGTGAGCAGGCCGGGGTTCCGGTGCTGGGCGCCATCCCCCGCGACACCGAATTGGAGCTGCCGTCACGGTATCTGGGGCTGGTCACCGCGGTGGAGTACGGCCGCCACGCCCAGCAGGCGATAGAGGCGATGACGGCCCTGGTTGCGCGGCACGTCGATGTGGCCGCGGTGGTGGCGGCCGCCGGCGGCCGGGTGGAGGACCCGCCGTGGGAGCCGGCCACCGCGGTGGGAGCCGCGGGCAGGGAAGTCCGTGTCGCTCTGGCGGCCGGCAAGGCGTTCACGTTCGGGTACGCCGAGCACGCCGAGTTGCTGCGGGCCGCCGGGGCGCAGGTCGCCGAATTCGACCCGCTCAGCGAGAGCCTGCCCGAGGGGACCGACGCGGTCCTGTTGCCAGGCGGGTTTCCCGAGCAGTTCACCGCGGAGCTGTCCGCCAACGACGTCGTCCGGCGCCAGATCGCCGAACTGGCCGCCACGGGAGCACCCGTGCATGCGGAATGCGCCGGCCTGATCTATCTCGCCGACGAGCTGGACGGCTTTCCGATGTGCGGGGTGCTGGCCGGGTCGGCGCGGTTCACCGAGCAACTGACCCTGGGGTATCGCGACGCGGTGGCCGTTACCGATTCGTCGCTGTTCGCGGCCGGGCAGCGGGTGGTAGGCCACGAATTCCACCGCACCACGGTCACCTTCGCCGACAGCTACCAGCCGGCCTGGGTCTACCGGGGCGGCCAGGCCGACCGCAAACACGACGGCGCCGTCCACGCCGGTGTGCACGCGTCGTATCTGCATATCCATCCGGCCGCGGCGCCCGAAGCGGTGGCCCGCTTCGTCGCGCAGGCCGCCAAGCCGCGGGTCTAGCGCGACATTAAGCTTGCCCGGTGACCGAGAGCCCCTATCTGGTGGGACTGCGACTGACCGGCCGAAAGGTCGTCGTCGTCGGCGGGGGAGGCGTCGCTCAGCGCCGTTTGCCGCTGCTGATCGCCAGCGGCGCCGACGTCCACGTGATCACCCGCAGCGCCACCCGTGCGGTCGAGGCGATGGACGGGATCAGCCTCTCGCTGCGCGACTACCAAGACGGCGACCTCGACGGCGCCTGGTACGCCCTGGCGGCCACCGACGACCCGGAGGTGAACGCCGCCATCGTCGCCGAGGCCGAACGGCGGCATATCTTCTGTGTTCGCGCGGACGTCGCGGTCGAGGGAACGGCGGTGACGCCGGCGTCCTTCAGCTACGCGGGGCTGTCGGTGGGGGTGCTGGCCGGCGGTGAGCACCGGCGCTCGGCGGCCATCCGGTCGGCCATCCGCGAGGCGCTGCAGCAGGGCGTCATCGCGGCGGAGGGCCCCGATTGGGGGTCCGAGGAGATCCTGCGCGGTGGGGTGGCGCTGGTGGGCGGTGGTCCGGGTGATCCCGAGCTGATCACCGTTCGCGGTCGCCGGCTGCTCGCGCAGGCCGACGTGGTGGTAGCCGACCGGCTCGCTCCGCCCGAACTGCTGGCGGAGTTGTCGCCGCACGTCGAAGTGATCGATGCCGCCAAGATCCCGTATGGGCGGGCCATGGCCCAGGACGCGATCAACGAGGTCCTGATCGAGCGGGCCCGGGCCGGCAAGTTCGTCGTCCGGCTCAAAGGGGGCGATCCGTTCGTGTTCGCCCGGGGCTACGAGGAAGTCCTGGCATGCACCGAGGCGGGAATTCCGGTGACTGTGGTGCCAGGTGTGACCAGTGCCATAGCCGTGCCCGCTCTGGCGGGCGTTCCGGTGACTCACCGGGCCACAAATCACGAGTTTGTGGTGGTCAGCGGCCATCTGGCGCCCGATCATCCCGAATCGTTAGTGAATTGGGATGCTTTGGCAGCAATGTCCGGGACCATTGTTTTGCTGATGGCGGTCGAACGGATCGAACTTTTTGTCGCCGCGCTGTTAAAAGGCGGCCGACCTGGGGATACTCCGGTCATGGTGGTGCAACACGGAACGACGGCGGCCCAGCAGACGTTGCGGGCGACCCTGGCGGACACGCCGGAGAAGGTCCGCGCGGAGGGCATTCGACCTCCCGCGATCATCGTTATCGGGCCCGTGGCGGGTCTCGGCGGCGCTCAGGGTTTAAACAATTCTTAAGATTACTGTAAGGTAACCCGCTATGACGGCTCTCAACGACTCAGAGCGGGCAGTCCACACTTGGACTGAGGGACGCTCGGAACGTTCGGCCCAGGAGCGTCCCACGCAAACAGTGGAGACCCCTTTGCAGCGCTTGAGCAGGTATTACCCCACGTGGTTGCCCTCACGCCGATTCATCGCCGCGGTGATCGCGATCGGCGGGATGCAGCTGCTGGCCACCATGGACAGCACGGTCGCGATCGTCGCGCTTCCTAAGATTCAGAACGAGCTCAGCCTGTCCGACGCCGGCCGTAGCTGGGTGATCACCGCTTATGTGCTGACTTTCGGCGGGCTGATGCTGCTCGGTGGCCGGCTCGGAGACACCATCGGGCGCAAACGCACCTTCATCGTCGGTGTCGCGCTGTTCACCATCTCCTCGGTGCTGTGCGCGGTGGCCTGGGACGAGGTGACGCTGGTCATCGCCCGGCTCTCGCAGGGTGTCGGTTCGGCTATCGCCTCACCGACCGGTCTGGCGCTGGTGGCGACCACCTTCCCGAAGGGCCCGGCGCGTAACGCCGCGACCGCCGTCTTCGCGGCCATGACAGCGATCGGGTCCGTGATGGGCCTGGTGGTCGGCGGGGCGCTGACCGAGTACTCCTGGCGGCTGGCCTTCATGGTCAACGTGCCGATCGGGCTGGTGATGATCTACCTGGCCCGCACCGCGCTGCGCGAGACCAACCGCGAGCGGATGAAGCTCGATGCCGCCGGGGCCATGCTGGCCACGCTGGCGTGCACCGCCGCCGTGTTCGCTTTCTCGGTGGGCCCGGAGAAGGGCTGGGTGTCGATCACCACGATCGGTTCCGGTGTGGTGGCGGTGCTGGCGGCCATCGCGTTCGCCATCGTCGAGCGCACCGCGGAGAACCCGGTCATCCCGTTCCAGCTGTTCCGCGACCGCAACCGGCTGGTCACCTTTATTGCGATCTTCCTGGCCGGCGGCGTCATGTTCACCCTGACGGTCTCCATCGGCCTGTATGTGCAGGACATCCTGGGCTACAGCGCGCTGCGCGCGGGTGTCGGCTTTATTCCGTTCGTGATCGCCATGGGCATCGGCCTTGGTATCTCGTCGCAGCTGGTGTCGCGGTTCTCGCCGCGGGTGCTGACGATCGGCGGCGGCTGGCTGCTGCTCGGCGCGATGATCTACGGCTCGATGTGCATGCACCGCGGGGCGCCGTACTTCCCGAACCTGGTGCTGCCGATCGTGATCGGCGGGATCGGCATCGGCATGGTGGTAGTGCCGCTGACGCTGGCCGCTATCGCGGGCGTGGGATTCGACCAGATCGGCCCGGTGTCGGCGATGACCCTGATGCTGCAGAGTCTGGGCGGGCCGCTGGTGCTGGCCGTCATCCAGGCCGTCATCACGTCGCGCACGCTGTTCCTGGGCGGTACGACCGGCCCGGTGAAGTTCATGAACGACATGCAGCTGCAGGCGCTCGACCACGGCTACACCTACGGCCTGCTGTGGATTGCCGGAGCGGCGGTGATCGTCGGTATTGCGGCCCTGTTCATCGGTTACACGCCCGAGCAGGTTGCGCACGCCCAAGAGGTCAAGGAAGCGATCGACGCCGGGGAGCTGTAGGCCTTTCTCCATCTCGGTCTGGCGTTTCGCGCTGAGACTGCGAAATTGGTTGCCTCTTCTCGTACTTTCTCTGCAAATCCGCAGTCTCGGTGATGGGCCGAGGTTTTACACCCCGTCGTGCCCAACGAGGCTGCGCTGAGACTGCGAAATTGGTTGGCTCTTCTCGCACTTTCTCTGCAGATCCGCAGTCTCGGCGCGGGGCAGGGGCCGCCGCCGTGGCCGGCCCTGGCGTCGCCCGACCCTGCCCGCGGCCCACGTGACGCGGGACGCACCCGGCCCCCAAGTAGGCTTGCCGCCTGTGATCACCCGGATGTCCGAGCTTTTCCTGCGCACCCTGCGCGACGACCCCGCCGAAGCAGAAGTGGCCAGCCACAAACTGCTGATCCGCGCCGGATACGTCCGGCCGATCGCCCCTGGGTTGTACAGCTGGCTGCCGCTCGGCCTGAAAGTGCTGCGCAACATCGAGCGCATCGTCCGCGAGGAGATGAACGCGATCGGCGGCCAGGAAATCCTGTTTCCCGCCCTGCTGCCACGCGCCCCCTACGAGACCACCAACCGGTGGACGGAGTACGGCGATGGCGTGTTCCGGGTCCAGGACCGTCGGGGCAATGACTACATGCTTGGCCCCACCCACGAGGAGCTGTTCACCCTGACGGTCAAGGGCGAGTACAGCTCCTACAAGGACTTCCCGCTGACCCTGTACCAAATCCAGAACAAGTACCGCGACGAGGCGCGCCCGCGCGCCGGCATCCTGCGCGGCCGCGAGTTCCTCATGAAGGACTCGTACTCGTTCGACCTCGACGCCGCCGGCCTCAAGGCTTCCTACCACGCCCACCGGGAGGCCTACCAGCGCATTTTCGAGCGGCTCGACGTGCGTTACGTCATCGTCTCGGCGGTGTCGGGTGCGATGGGCGGCAGCGCCTCCGAGGAGTTCCTCGCCGAGAGCCCGATCGGTGAGGACACCTTCGTCCGGTGCGTGGAGTCCGGCTATGCCGCCAACGTCGAAGCCGTCACCACCGCCCGCCCCGAGGGCCTGCCCGCTGAAACTGTGGCCGGACTGCCGGATGCCGAAGTCCACGACACCGGCGACACCCCTACCATCGCCACCCTGGTCGCCTGGGCCAACGAGGCATTGGACCGCCCCGTCACAGCTGCCGACACCCTCAAGAACGTCCTGCTGAAGGTCCGCCAGCCCGGCGAGGAGTGGGAGCTGCTGGCCATCGGCGTGCCCGGCGACCGCGAGGTCGACGACAAGCGACTCGGCGCGGCACTGGAACCGGCCGAGTACGCATTGCTCGACGACGCGGACTTCGCGAAATACCCGTTTCTGGTGAAGGGCTACATCGGCCCGAAAGCGCTGCGCGACAACGAAGTCCGTTATCTGGTTGACCCGCGCGTGGTGGACGGAACCAGCTGGATCACCGGTGCCGACGAACCCGGTCGCCACGTGGTCGGCCTGGTGGCGGGCCGTGACTTCACCGCCGACGGCACCATCGAGGCCGCCGAGGTACGTGAGGGCGACCCGTCCCCCGATGGCGCCGGCCCGCTCGTCATGGCCCGCGGCATCGAGATCGGCCACATCTTCCAGCTGGGCCGCAAGTACACCGACGCGTTCAGCGCCGACGTGCTCGGCGAGGACGGCAAACCGGTGCGGCTGACCATGGGCTCCTACGGCATCGGGGTGTCGCGTCTGGTCGCCGTGGTCGCCGAACAGCACCACGACGAGCTCGGCCTGCGCTGGCCGGCGTCGATCTCGCCGTTCGGGGTGCACCTGGTGATGGCCAATAAGGACCCCGAGGCCCGGCTGGGCGCCGCCAAGCTGGCCGCCGACCTGGACAAAATCGGAGTCGATGTGCTGCTGGACGACCGCCAGGCCTCACCCGGGGTCAAGTTCAAGGACGCCGAGCTGCTCGGCGTGCCCTGGATCGTCGTGGTCGGGCGCGGCTGGGCCGACGGCCGGGTGGAGCTGCGCAATCGTTTCAGCGGGCAGACCAGCGAGCTGGCCGTCGGCGATTCGCTGACCACCGACCTGGTCGCCGCGATCAGCCTCTAGCGGCGATCGCAAGCGCGGCGGTGCCGCGCGCGGCGGGTCGCCGCCGTGTGCCTAGCGGCGATCGCAAGCGCGGCGGTGCCGCGCGCGGCGGGTCGCCGCCGTGGCTATCAACTACTCGTTCCCGCCCGGGAACGTCGTGGTGATCGGCCAGCCGCCCAGCACCTTGTTCCACCGGGCGGCCATCACCGCGCTCTGGGTCAGCGCGGTCGAGGCGAACGCGCGGTCCTCGGCGGTCTCGGCGTGCTCGACGACCGCCCGCCATGCGGTCGCCCCGTCGTTCTCCATGCGTGCCGCCAGCCGCGCCGCATCCGCCGGGCTGCCCACCGGCGAAGGCAGCTGATAGCCCGCGGCGGCCGGCGCGGGTGTGACCTTGCGGGCACTCAGCATCGCAATGACGTCGTCGCGGCGCTGGCGATGCTGGTTGAGTGCCTCCACCACCAGGTCGTTCACGCTGGGTGGCGACAGCGCCGACACGATGCCGTAGCCGTAGATGGTGCCGTGTTCGACGGCCAGCGCGTCGCTGAGCGCGGTGACGTCGGCGTCTTTGCCACCACTCATATCGACGGACCTCCCGGCACCAGTGCCACCTCGCAGGACGCGGTGCACGACGCCGCGATCGAGGCGAGAAGTCCGGCCCGGTAACCCGACGACGTCGACACCAGGCGGTTGGCATCCTCCGCCGATTTGCGCAGCGAGTCGATCACGTCGGAAACCGGTGGCGGAGGCGGGGGCGGTGCCTCTGGCTCGGTCGGGCTGGTGCTCGAGGTAACACTGCCCGTTTCACTGGTCGAAGAAACCAGCTTGCCCGCGGCCCGGGCGATCTCGGTGGACAGCGCCCGCGCGTGCGCGGCGCGCTGCGTGGCGACCACAGTCAGCGCGGCGGCGATCTGCGGCGGACTCCCGATCGCTCCGGCGGCCGCAGCGGCCAGCGCGCTGTCATGCCGGGCCTGGTCCAACGGCCCCACCAGCTCCTCAACGGACGGAGGCTTGGGCGCCGACTCGCCGCAGGCGGTTGCCGCCACCCCGAGTGCGAGAGCGGCACCACCGGCGAGCACGCGCCGCCTGCTGATGACGGGTACTGCTCTGGACACGCCCCACATCCTGCCATCACCGCGCACCGCGTCAGCGCCAGCCACGACGCGGTCTGGGACCGGCGATGCGACTACGGCGTCGTTGTACGGGCGTCAATAGCGGATCCTGGCGTATCGTTGGTAGCCGGGCTCTCTGAGTTCGCTGTGAAAGCCGTGCGCCCGCCGATGACCGACAACTCAAGATGAGGAGCTCGCCGTGACCACCGGGCTACCTTCGCAGACGCAGGTGATCGAGCTACTGACCGCAGAGTTCGCGCGCGCAGGTTACGAGATCGAAGACGTGGTCATCAACAGCCGCACGCGCCCGCCGCGCATCACGGTGATCGCCGACGGCGACACCGCGTTGGACCTGGACACCATCGCGGCGCTATCCCGCACGGCGTCGGATTTGCTGGACGGTCTGGACGGTCCTGGCGCTGACGGCTACATCCTTGAGGTCAGCTCGCCCGGCGTGGAACGCCCGTTGACCACCGAGAAGCACTTCCGCAGAGCGCGGGGCCGCAAGGTGGACCTCGCGCTGGCCGACGGATCACAGCTGTCCGGCCGGGTCGCCGAAGCCGGCAACGGCACGCTGTCGCTGGTGGTCCGCGCCGGCCGCGAGCTGGCGATACGGGAGATCCCGTTGACCGATGTCGTCAAAGCCGTTGTACAAGTTGAGTTTTCGCCACCAGCCCGAGCGGAGCTGGAGTTGTTGGGGCAGGCACAGGGGACGGAGGCCGGAGCATGAACATCGACATGGCCGCGCTCCATGCGATCGAGGTGGACCGGGGCATCTCGGTCAACGAACTACTCGAGACCATCAAATCCGCGCTGCTGACCGCCTATCGGCACACCGAGGGACACCAGTCCGACGCGCGCATCGAGATCGACCGTAAAACCGGCGTGGTGCGGGTGATCGCCCGCGAGACCGACGAAGACGGCAACCTCATCAGCGAGTGGGACGACACCCCCGAGGGATTCGGCCGCATCGCCGCCACCACCGCACGGCAGGTGATGCTGCAACGCTTCCGCGACGCGGAGAACGAGCGCACTTTCGGCGAGTTCTCCACCCGCGAGGGCGAGATCGTCGCCGGCGTCATCCAGCGGGACAGCCGGGCCAACGCCCGCGGCCTGGTCGTGGTCCGGATAGGTACCGAGGCCAAGGCCTCTGAAGGGGTGATCCCGGCCGCCGAACAGGTGCCCGGCGAGAGCTACGAGCACGGCAATCGGCTGCGCTGCTACGTCGTCGGGGTCAGTCGCGGTTCCCGCGAGCCACTGATCACGCTGTCGCGGACGCATCCGAACCTGGTGCGCAAGCTGTTCTCGCTCGAGGTGCCCGAGATCGCCGACGGCTCAGTGGAGATCGTGGCGGTCGCCCGCGAGGCCGGCCACCGGTCCAAGATCGCCGTCGCGTCGCGGGTGCCCGGTCTGAACGCCAAGGGCGCCTGCATCGGGCCGATGGGGCAACGGGTCCGCAATGTGATGAGCGAGCTGTCCGGCGAAAAGATCGACATCATCGACTACGACGAGGACCCGGCGCGCTTCGTGGCCAATGCGCTGTCACCGGCCAAGGTGGTCTCGGTCTCGGTGATCGACGCGAACGCCCGCGCCGCCCGCGTCGTGGTTCCCGACTTCCAGCTGTCGCTGGCCATCGGCAAGGAAGGACAGAACGCCCGGCTCGCCGCCCGCCTGACGGGGTGGCGCATCGACATCCGGGGCGACGCGCCGGGGCAGCCCGAGGAGGGCGCGAGCCACGGGATGGCGCACGAGCGCTGAAGCGCAACCTGGCGGCGCGCTGATGGCCGCGGTGGCCCGCGTCAACTCGGCCGCCGAGGCCCTGACAGCGGCTCAGAGACCGAGCTCCCGCTCGATCTGCGGCCAGTAGCGCAGACCGCCCGGGCTCAGCAGAATCCAGTCATGGAAGCCGCCGGTGGCCAGGACGAAGTTGATCGGCGCCGATTGCAACACGGCGTTTTGCGCAAGGATGAACTGGTCTGGCGCGACGGGATCCAAGGAGCCCGCGTAGACATAGGTCGGCGGGAGCCCCGCGAGGGACCCGAATAGCGGGCTTACCAGGGGATCGGTCAGCGCAAGATCGCCCGCCCAGAGTTGGTTGGCCTGATAGATCCTGTTCGAGCGATCGGGGAAGAACGGGTCGTCGATCAGGCCGATGTTCGGATTTACCAGCCGTTGGTCCAGCAGTGGCGACAGTAGAACCATCGATCGCGGCACGGCTTGGTTGTGGGCCACCAGATATTGGACGGCCGATAGTCCGATGGTTGCGCCCGCGGAGTCACCGAGCACGCTCACGTGGGAAACGCCGTGAGCCGCTATTTGGGTGGAGATGTAGCCGGCCACTTTGGGTACCACGGTGCCGGCCGTACCGCCTTGCTGAATCAGCGGGTAGATCGGCACCGCAAAGGTCGCGCCGGTTTGATACGCCATCACTGAGTAGCCGAGCCAGTGGAAGATCATCGGCGGCCAGACAAATGCGCCACCGTGCAGTGCGACGACATAATTGCCGGTCGGGTTTGCCGGGACGATCTCGACGACGCTCATCCCCTCATAGGTGGTGTAGCGAACCGTTTCGCCCAGTAGCGCGGTCAATAGGCGCGGTGGCGCGTCGCTGAAGAGCGGGTTCAAGAGGCCGCTGACAAACAGCTGCTGAACCGGAGAACCCAGTGTCCCGAGTTGGTCGTAAATCCCGGTCAAGGTCAGGAAGGTTTTCACCGGCCGCAGCGCCGCCGTTTCAATGCGGGTGAGCAGGTCCTGTGTGCCGCTGAAGGCCGGATTCTGCCCGGCCGGGACCGGCTCGATGGCCGATGATCCGAAGATCGAGGTCCAAAGCGAGTTTCCGAGCGCCGAAAGATTGACGGCTTCCGCGCTGATAAACGATTCCGCACTCGAACTCAGCGCCACGATGACTCGGGACTGAAAAGCCGCAGCCTGGGCGCTCATCGCCTGAAATTCCCGACCGTGGGCCGAGAACAGATCCGCGATGGCCGCGGATACCTCATCGGACGCGGCAGCGAGCACCGTGCTGGTGGAGGTCGCTGCCGCCGCGTTGGCTTCGCCGAGCCTCGAGCCGATGGTCGCCAGTTCCGTTGCTGCCGACCCCATCATCTCCGGCACAGCGAGCACATACGACATGGCAATACGCCCCTTTTCTCGTTTGAGGGCCTCGCACTGATCGTGGGATCAGGCAAACCAGCCTCACGCCGATCGATCGGGTGATCCGCAGTAGTCGTGTACTGAATTGAGTGCCGGCGTGCGGGGGAATGCTGAGCCCACCGGGTGTTGAGCGTTGAGCGCTTCAAGCACGCGCGGGCCGACGCTCGGAGATCACCGGGGTGAGGCGAGCGCTGACCCGCACCCCGGGTGGTTCTGACCACTGGTCGGGTGACGCTAGACTGAGCCGTGATCCAGCGCGAGCCTTCGGTCTCGGCGCGCCAACGCCCGGACAACCCCAGCGGACCGGTGCGGACGTGTGTCGGATGCCGGAAGCGAGAGCTGGCCGTCGAACTGCTTCGAGTGGTGGCTCGGTCGACCGGGAACGGTAACTACTCCGTAATCGTTGACACTGCCGGAAGCCTGTCGGGGCGAGGTGCCTGGTTGCACCCCGGCCCGAAGTGCGTACAAGAAGCGATTCGGCGGCGAGCTTTCACCCGCGCGCTGCGCATCACCGGTTCACCGGATACATCCGCGGTGATCGAGCACGTCAGTTCCCTGGCGGGCCCGTCCACCAAGGCAACAGAACAGGTAGCAACGAACATGAGCACACCGTGAAGTCCCGATGACCATGCGTCATAGCTAAACCCGAGGCGCGGCCCAACCGCTTGTCGCCTCATAGACAGGAGATGTAGTGGCAGGTAAGGCCCGCGTACACGAGTTGGCAAAGGAACTCGGTGTCACCAGCAAGCAAGTCCTCGCTCGACTGACCGAGCAGGGCGAATTCGTCAAATCGGCATCATCCACGGTGGAAGCACCCGTGGCCCGGCGGCTCCGCGAGTCGTTCGGAGGTGGCAAGCCCGCGGCCGGTGCAGCCAAGAGCGCACCGTCAGCTCCGCCGGCTGCCGCCCCGCCGGCGGCCCGGCCCGCCGAGAAGGTGGCGCCCGCGGCAACCGATGCGGCACTCGACCGCGCACTGGACAAGGCCGTCGGAAACGGCGCGCCCACCAGCGCTCCCGCCAAGCCGGCGGCGCCCAACCGGCCGGCCGCCCCGGCCGCCCCGGCCGCCCCGGCGGCTCCGGCGCCACCCGCTGCGCCGGCCACCCCGCCGGCTCCCGCGGCTCGGGCCAAGCCCGCGCCCCCGGCCCCGCCGACCCCCGGCCCGGCGGCGCCCGCACCGGGACAGCCCGCGGCCCCACAGGCCCCACAACCAGGGATGACGCCGGGTCCGCGTCCGGGTCCCATGCCCAAGCCCGGCGTGCGTACCCCCCGCGTCGGCAACAACCCGTTCTCCTCGGCACAGCCGGTCGACCGGCCGATCCCGCGTCCGCACCCGCAGGCTCCGCGTCCCGGCGCACCCCGCCCGGGCGCGCCGCGGCCGGGCGGAGCCTCGCCCGGCAGCATGCCGCCGCGTCCCGGTGGCGCCTCCGGCGGGCCCCGTCCGCCGCGGACCGGCGCACCCCGGCCCGGTGGCGCCCGCCCCGGTGGTAGTGGCGGTCCCGGCGGCGGCGGCGGCGGTAACTACCGCGGCGGCGGCGGTGTCGGCGCGGCGACCGGCGGTGGCGGCGGCTTCCGCGGTCGTCCCGGCGGCGGTGGCCCCGGCGGTGGCGGTGGTGGCGGCGGCCGTCCCGGTCAGCGCGGCGGTGCAGCCGGTGCGTTCGGCCGTCCCGGCGGCGCACCCCGGCGTGGCCGCAAGTCCAAGCGGGCCAAACGCGCTGAATACGAGAACATGCAGGCCCCGGTCGTCGGCGGTGTGCGGTTGCCGCACGGCAACGGCGAGACCATCCGGCTGGCCCGCGGCGCATCGCTGAGCGACTTCGCCGACAAGATCAACGCCAACCCGGCCGCGCTGGTGCAGGCGCTGTTCAACCTGGGCGAGATGGTCACGGCCACCCAGTCGGTCGGCGACGAGACGCTCGAGCTGCTGGGCAGCGAGATGAACTACAACGTTCAGGTCGTCAGCCCCGAGGACGAGGACCGCGAGCTGCTGGAGTCCTTTGACCTGACCTACGGCGAGGACGAGGGCGGCGAGGAGGACCTGCAGACGCGTCCGCCGGTGGTCACCGTGATGGGTCACGTCGACCACGGCAAGACGCGCCTGCTGGACACCATCCGTAACGCCAGCGTCCGTGAGGGCGAGGCGGGCGGCATCACCCAGCACATCGGTGCCTACCAGGTCGGCGTCAATTTCGAGGGCACTGAGCGGCTGATCACCTTCATCGACACCCCCGGTCACGAGGCGTTCACCGCCATGCGTGCCCGCGGTGCCAAGGCCACCGACATCGCCATCCTGGTGGTCGCGGCCGACGACGGCGTCATGCCGCAGACGGTGGAGGCCATCAACCACGCGCAGGCCGCCGACGTGCCGATCGTGGTGGCGGTCAACAAGATCGACAAGGAGGGCGCCGACCCGGCCAAGATCCGTGGTCAGCTCACCGAGTACGGCCTGGTGGCAGAGGACTTCGGTGGCGACACCATGTTCGTCGACATCTCCGCCAAACAGGGCACCAACATCGAGGCGCTGGAAGAAGCGGTGCTGCTGACCGCGGACGCCGCCCTGGACCTGCGGGCCAACCCCGACATGGAGGCCCAGGGTGTGGCCATCGAGGCGCACCTGGACCGCGGTCGCGGTCCGGTGGCCACCGTGCTGATCCAGCGCGGCACGCTGCGGGTCGGCGACTCGATCGTCGCCGGCGACGCGTACGGCCGCGTGCGCCGCATGGTCGACGAGCACGGCGAGGACGTCCACGAGGCGCTGCCGTCGCGCCCGGTGCAGGTCATCGGCTTCACGTCGGTGCCCGGTGCCGGTGACAACCTGCTGGTCGTCGACGAGGACCGCATCGCCCGCCAGATCGCCGACCGGCGCAGCGCGCGCAAGCGCAACGCGCTGGCCGCCCGCAGCCGCAAGCGGATCAGCCTGGAGGACCTGGACTCGGCGCTGAAGGAAACCAGCCAGCTGAACCTCATCCTCAAGGGCGACAACGCCGGTACCGTCGAGGCGCTGGAAGAGGCCCTGATGGGTATCGAGGTGGACGACGAGGTGGCGCTGCGCGTCATCGACCGCGGTGTCGGTGGCATCACCGAAACCAACGTCAACCTGGCCTCGGCCTCAGATGCGATCATCATCGGCTTCAACGTGCGCGCCGAGGGCAAGGCGACGGAGCTGGCCAACCGCGAAGGCGTGGAGATCCGCTACTACTCGGTGATCTACCAGGCGATCGACGAGATCGAGAAGGCCCTGCGCGGCATGCTCAAGCCGATCTACGAGGAGAACCAGCTGGGTCGTGCGGAAATCCGCGCGATCTTCCGGTCCTCCAAGGTCGGTGTCATCGCCGGCTGCATGATCACCTCCGGGGTGGTGCGCCGCAACGCCAAGGCCCGGTTGTTGCGGGACAACATCGTGGTGACCGAGAACCTGTCGATCAACTCGCTGCGCCGGGAGAAGGACGACGTCACCGAGGTCCGGGAGGGCTTCGAGTGCGGTCTGACGCTGGGCTACTCGGACATCAAGGAAGGCGACATCATCGAGTCCTTCGAGCTCGTTCAGAAGGAACGGTCATGACGACGGTGCTGAGCGCCCATGGCTGACCCCGCACGGGCACGCCGGCTGGCCAAACGGATCAGCACCATCGTCGCCTCGGCGATCGAATACGAGATCAAGGATCCGGGGCTGGCCGGTGTGACCATCGTCGACACCAAGGTCACCAACGACCTGCACGACGCGACGGTCTACTACACGGTGATGGGCCGGACGCTGGACGACGAGCCCGACTATCCGGGTGCCGCGGCGGCGCTGGACCGCGCCAAGGGAGTGCTGCGCACCAAGGTCGGAGCGGGCACCGGTGTGCGCTTCACGCCGACCCTGACCTTCACCCGCGACACGACGTCGGACACGGTGAACCGGATGGAGGAGCTGCTGGCGCGTGCCCGCGCCGCGGATGCCGATCTGGCGCGGGTTCGGGTGGGTGCCAAACCGGCGGGGGAGGCCGACCCGTACCGTGATAGTGGATCGGCGGCCGAACCGCTGGTCGCCGGGGGACTTGGCAGTGCTCGAGGCATCGAAGCTGAGGACACCGATGACGATTATCAATCGCAAGATCGATCCGAAGATTGAGCTGACCGGCATACCGCGCCTCAACGGGGCGCGCGTCGATGCAGCCGGCGCCGTGCAGCTGTTGTCTGCCGCTGAGTCGGTGGCGGTGATCTGTCACGTCCATCCCGATGCCGACACCATCGGCGCCGGGCTGGCATTGGGCATGGTGCTGGACAGGTGCGACAAACGAGTCCAGGTCAGCTTCGCAGCGCCGGCGAACCTGCCGGAGTCGCTGCGTACGCTTCCCGGATGCGACCTGCTGGTGGGTCCCGACGACGTGCGTCGCGACGTCGACCTGGTGGTGACCGTCGACGTCCCCAGCATGCACCGGCTCGGCTCGCTGCAGGATCTGGCCGCGGATGACCAGCACATGCTGGTGATCGACCACCACGCGTCCAACGGACTGTTCGGCACCGCGAACTACGTGGACACGTCCGCGGATTCGACCACGATGATGGTCGCCGAGATCCTCGACGTCTGGGATAAACCGATCGACCGGGCGGTGGCGCACTGCATCTACGCGGGGTTGACCACCGACACCGGGTCGTTCCGGTGGGCCAGCGCGAGGGCGCTCCGGCTGGCCGCCCGCCTGGTGGACATCGGGGTGGACAACGCCGCCGTCAGCCGCTCGCTGATGGACAGCCACCCGTACGCCTGGCTACCGATGCTGTCCCGGGTGCTGGGCACGGCCCGCCTGCTGCCCGACGCCGCAGGCGGTCTGGGACTGGTCTACGCGGTGGTCGACCACCACGAGTGGCTCCACTCCCGCTCTGAGGAAGTGGAGAGCGTGGTCGACATCGTGCGCACCACGCAGCAGGCCGAGGTGGCAGCGGTGTTCAAGGAAGTCGAACCACAGCGTTGGTCGGTGTCGATGCGGGCCAAATCGATCGACCTGGCCACGGTCGCGATGGGCTTCGGCGGCGGCGGGCACCGGTTGGCGGCCGGCTATTCCACCGCCGGCACCATCGACGACGTGGTGGCGGCGCTGCGCACGGCGCTCGACTAGCGGCCTTGCACGACGGCGGGCCCGGCCCTGGCCGACCGGTTGCCGGGGGGCGGCAGATCGCCGCGCTGGCCCTGCCGGCTCTGGGTGTGCTGGCTGCGGAGCCGCTCTACCTGCTCTTCGACACCGCGGTGGTCGGGCGGCTAGGCGCGGTGGCGTTGGCCGGCCTGGCTGTCGGCAGCCTGGTGCTCGGCCTGGTCAGCACCCAGTTGACCTTCCTGTCCTACGGCACGACGGCGCGCGCGGCGCGCTATTTCGGCGCCGAAGACCGCGCCGCCGCCGTGCACGAGGGTGTCCAGGCGACGTGGCTCGGCGTGGGTCTGGGCGCGGCGATCGTCGTCGTCGTGCAGGTCACGGCGGTGCCGGTGGTGTCTGCGATCGGCTCGAGTGACCAGATCGCGTCCGCGGCGCTGCCGTGGTTGCGGATCGCTATTCTGGGTGCCCCGGCGATTCTCGTCTCGCTCGCCGGAAACGGTGGATGCGCGGCGTGCAGGACACCGTGCGGCCGTTGCGTTATGTGGTTGCGGGCTTTGGGCTTTCGGCGGTGCTGTGCCCGGTGCTGGTGTACGGCTTTCTCGGCCTGCCGCGGCTGGGTCTGGCGGGGTCGGCGGTGGCCAATCTGATCGGTCAGTGGCTGGCGGCGCTGCTGTTCGGCGGCGCCCTGCTCGCCGAGCGGGTGCCGCTGCGGCTCGACGGTGCCGCGCTGCGTGCCCAGCTGGTGATGGGGCGGGATTTGATCCTGCGCAGCATGGCTTTTCAGATCTGCTTCGTCTCGGCCGCTGCGGTAGCGGCCCGGTTCGGTGCCGCCGCGCTGGCCGCCCACCAGATCGTGTTGCAGCTGTGGACGTTTCTCGCCCTCGTTCTCGATTCGCTGGCCATTGCGGCGCAGTCACTGGTGGGTGCCGCGCTGGGGGCCGGTGACGCCGCGCATGCCAGGTGGGTCGCGTGGCGGGTGACGTGGTTCTCGCTGCTGGCGGCGGTGCTGCTGGCCGTCGCGTTCGGGGCCGGCTTTCCGGTGTTGCCCCACCTCTTCACCGACGACCACTCCGTGCTCACCGCGGTGGCGGTCCCGTGGTGGTTCATGGTGGCCCAATTGCCTATCGCCGGAATCGTTTTCGCGTTGGACGGCGTATTGCTGGGGGCCGGTGACGCCGCGTTCATGCGCACCGCCACCGTCGCGAGCGCCTTGCTCGGGTTCCTGCCGTTGATCTGGCTGTCGCTGGCCTACGGCTGGGGGCTGACCGGGATCTGGTCGGGGCTGAGCACATTCATGGTGTTGCGGTTGGTCTTCGGCGCCTGGCGGGCGCTGTCGGGGCGCTGGGCCGTCACCGGGACGGGCCCGCTCTGATGCGCGCCGAGATTGCGGTGGCGGTTGCGATTGGTCACCTCTCCACAGCCCTGATAGCAATCTCGGCGCCGATACCCGGGGCTAGACTGCGCCGGTGAGGACGACGCAGCGGGCCCGGCGCCGCCCGTGGAGTGACTACGCGCTGTTCCTCGTCCTCGTCGGACCGAACGTGGCGCTGCTGGCGCTGTTCATCTACCGCCCCTTGGCCGACAACATCCGGCTGTCCTTCTTCGACTGGAACATCTCCGACCCGCAAGCCGAATTCATCGGCCTGTCGAACTACGCGGAATGGTTCACCCGTTCCGACACCGCGCGCATCGTGCTCAACACGACGGTGTTCACCGTGGCCGCGGTGGCCGGCTCGATGGTGCTGGGGCTGGCGCTGGCCATGCTGCTCGATCAGCCGCTGCGCGGCCGGAATGTGGTGCGCTCCACGGTGTTCGCGCCGTTCGTGATCTCCGGTGCTGCCGTGGGGCTGGCCGCCCAGTTCGTCTTCGACCCGCACTTCGGTCTGATCCAGGACCTGCTGCGCCGCGTCGGGCTCGGGGTTCCCGATTTCTACCAGGACGCGCACTGGGCCATGTTCATGATCATCGTCACCTACATCTGGAAGAACCTCGGCTACACCTTCGTCATCTACCTGGCAGCGCTACAAGGGGTGCGACGAGACCTGTTGGAAGCGGCGCAGATCGACGGTGCCGGCCGGTGGACCACATTCCGGATGGTGACGTTGCCACAGCTGCGTCCCACCACGTTCTTCCTGTCGATCACCGTGCTGATCAGCTCGCTGCAGGTTTTCGACGTCATCAACGTCATGACCCGCGGCGGCCCGGAGGGCACCGGCACCACCACCATGGTCTACCAGGTGTATCTCGAGACTTTCCGAAACTTCCGCGCCGGTTACGGCGCCGCCGTCGCCACGATCATGTTCCTGGTACTGCTGGCCATCACCTACTACCAGGTGCGCGTCATGGACAGGGAGCAGCGCCAGTGAGTTCCGATCGCTTTCGCCCCGCACGTCTGCTCGGCTACGCGGCGATGCTGGTGGTGGTCGCGCTGATCGCCGGACCGCTGACGTTCGTGTTCTTCACGTCGCTGAAAGAGCAGCCCGACGTCTACTCGCAGCCGACAACCTGGTGGCCGCCGCACTGGCATCCGCAGAATTACCGGACTGCCACGCAACAGATTCCGTTCTGGACCTATGTGCGCAACTCGGTCATCATCACCTCGTCGCTGGCGGCGGTGAAGTTCGTCCTCGGCGTGCTCAGCGCCTTCGGCCTGGTGTTCGTGCGGTTTCCCGGGCGTAACGCGGTGTTCCTGTTGATCATCGCCGCTCTGATGGTGCCCAACCAGATCACCGTGATCTCCAACTATGCGCTGATCTCTCAATTGGGCCTGCGCAACACCTTTCCCGGCATCATCCTGCCGCTGGCCGGTGTCGCGTTCGGAACCTTCTTGATGCGCAACCATTTTCTGTCGCTTCCTGCCGAGGTCATCGAAGCGGCACGGATGGACGGCGCGCGCTGGTGGCAACTGCTGCTGCAGGTGGTGTTACCGATGTCCGGGCCTACGATGGTGGCGTTCGGCATCATCACGGTGGTCAACGAGTGGAACGAATACCTGTGGCCGTTCCTGATGTCCGACGACGAGTCGGTGGCACCGCTGCCGGTGGGCCTGACCTTCCTGCAGCAGGCCGAAGGCGTCACCAACTGGGGCCCGGTGATGGCGGTGACGCTGCTGGCGATGTTGCCGATCCTGTTGATTTTCATTGTCTTGCAGCGGCAGATGATCAAGGGCCTGACCTCCGGTGCGGTGAAGGGGTGACGGTGCTGAGCCGCAGAGCGCTGCTGACATTGGCGGCGGCCGGTGTGACGGCCGGCTGCGCGGGCATGGGCGACCGTAGCCCGGTCAAGTCCGGAAACGGCCCGATCACGTTCTGGTCCAACCATCCCGGTCTGTCGACCGGGGTGGAGCGCGAGCTGATCAACCGGTTCCAGCAGGAATTCCCGGACTTGCAGGTCAAGTTGATCGATGCCGGGAAGGACTACGACGAGGTCGCGCAGAAGTTCAACGCTGCGCTCATCGGCGCCGACGTGCCCGATGTCGTTGTGCTGGATGACATCTGGTGGTTCCACTTCGCGCTGAGTGGCGTCCTGGCCCCGCTGGACGACCTGTTCCGCCAGGTGGGCGTGGACACCACGGACTATGTCGACTCATTGCTGGCCGACTACGAGTTCGGCGGGCACCACTACGCGGTGCCGTATGCGCGGTCGACGCCGCTGTTCTACTACAACAAGGCCGCCTGGGAACGGGCCGGGCTGCCGGACCGCGGGCCGATCTCCTGGCCGGAGTTCGACGAGTGGGGACCGCGCCTGCAGAGCGTTGTCGGCGCGGGCAACCTGGCGCACGGCTGGTCGAATTCCGAAGCGATCTCCTGGACCTTCGAAGGGCCGAATTGGGCGTTCGGCGGTGCGTATTCCGACCAGTGGACGTTGAGGTTCACCGACCCGGCGACCATCGCGGCAGGGACCTTTCTGCGCGAATCGATCCACGACAAGCGGTACGCGGCGATTGCCAACAATATCGCCAACGAGTTCGCCACCGGCATCCTCGCCTCCACGGTGGCCTCGACGGGCGCGCTGGTCGGGATCACCGCCGCGGCCCGGTTCGACTTCGGCGTGTCGCCGTTGCCGACCGGCCCCGGCGGAGCACCCGCATGCCCGACCGGCGGTGCCGGTCTGGCGATCCCGACCAAGCTGTCCGACGATCGAAAGCTCAACGCGCTCAAGTTCATCGCGTACGTCACGAATCCGCGTAACACCGCGTACTTCAGTCAGCACACGGGTTATCTCGCGGTGCGGAAATCGGCAGCAGACGACCCCAGCCAGCAGCGGTATCTGAACGACAATCCGCGAGCCCGGGTGGCCTTCGAGCAGCTGCCACACACCCGTCCGCAGGACTACGCCCGCGTCTTCCTTCCCGGCGGCGACCGTGTCATATCCGCCGGTCTGGAGTCCATCGGCCTGAAGGGGGCTGACGTCGGCGCAACGTTCGGCAGCATCCAGAAACAGCTGCAGGCGATCTACAACCGACAGATCAAGCGCAAGCTCTCCGGGTTCCGCCACTGAGGGCCGGCGGTCAGCTTCCGCCCCCCTTGCCCCCGGCACCGCCGCCGCCACCGGCGCCACCCGCGATGCCGCCGGATCCGCTGCCGGGTCCCCCGGTGTTGCCGAAGGAGCCGGCCAGGATCTGCAAGCCATATCGTCCAGCGCCACCCGTGCCACCCGTCCCCCCGGTGCCGCCGAAGCCGCCCGGCCGAGAGAGGTTGCCGCCGTTGCTGATTCCGGTGCCGCCGGTGCCGCCGGTGCCGCCGGTGCCGCCCGACGCACCCGGGGCGTTGGTGCTGTCACCGCCGTAGCCGCCGTTGCCCGCATTGCCGCCGTTGCCCGCCAGGTAGGAGTTGGTGGCGTTGCCGCCGTTTCCGCCGTTGCCGCCGATTCCGCCGACGCCGCCCGCGCCGAGATTGCCCTTGCCGCCCCGGCCACCGGTGCCGCCCGCGCCGCCGTCCGCGTTATTGCCGACGCCGCCGTTGCCGCCGTGACCGCCCGCGCCACCGGTGCCGCCGGTGGCGCCTTCACCGCCGGCGCCGCCTGTCCCGCCGTTGCCGGCGGTGGGGTTTGCCACACCGGTGGTGTCGCCGTTTCCGCCGTTTCCGCCCGCGCCGCCGCTGCCGCCCTTGCCCTGCATTCCGGTGCCGCCGGTGGTTCCGGTGGTGGAGCCGGCTCCGCCGGCGCCGCCGTTGCCACCCTTGCCCGCGGTGCCGCCGGCACCGCCGTTGCCGCCGTTGCCGGCCTGCGGGGTGATGCCGCTGGCCGAGGCGCCGTTGCCGCCGTTGCCGCCAGTCCCGCCGTTACCTCCGCCGCCGCCTTGGCCGCCGTTGCCGCCGGCGCCCTGAATGCCGTTCGTGCCGCCGTTCAGATTTACCGCTTTGCCCGCGGCTCCGCCGGTTCCGCCCTGACCACCTTGACCGCCCTGGCCGCCGGTTCCGCCGGTGCCCCCGTCACTTCCATGGGGCATGCCCGTGGTGCCTGATGTCCCGTTTCCGCCGGCGCCGCCGCTGCCGCCATTGCCGCCCGAACCGGCGGCACCTCCGTTGCCGCCGTTGCCGTGGAACACCCCGCTGTTGCCGCCGGCGCCGCCGGAACCCCCGGCCGAGCCGTTGCCGCCGTTGCCGCCGGTGCCCCCGGCCGTGGTGTTGTTGGTTCCGTTAGTGCCGGTGGCTCCGTTTCCGCCGCGTCCGCCGTTGCCACCGTTGCCGTCCAGCCCGCCGTTGCCGCCCTTGCCGCCGTCGCCACCCGCCAGGTTCGGGTTGAAGGAGTCCGCGCCATTGCCGCCGTTGCCGCCGTTCCCGCCGCTGGTGGGGGTGTAGCCGTCGGCGCCCCGGGCGCCGGGGGCGGACCCGGTGCCGCCGGCCCCCCCGGTTCCGCCGACTCCTCGGTTGCCGCCATTGCCGCCAGTGCCGCCACTACCGTTGCCGCCGTTGGCGAAGCTGCCGTCGCCGCCCTTGCCGCCGTTGCCGCCGACGGCGCCGTCACCGGCGTTGCCGCCGTTGCCACCGACGCCCTGCTTGCCGGCCTGCCCGGCGGTTGCCGTGCCGCCGGCCCCGCCGTTGCCGCCGGCGCCGCCGTTGCCGCCACGGCCGCCGTTCATACCGTCGCCGCCGGTGCCGCCGGGGAATTTGCCCGGCTGGCCGTTCAAGCCGACCGCGCCATCACCCCCCTCGCCGCCGTTTCCACCGGCTCCGCCGGTACCGCCGTTGCCGGCCATCGAGCCACCCTTGCCGCCAGTGCCGCCGTTTCCGCCGGAGCTCCCGCTGGTGCCGTCGCCGCCCGCGGCCACCGCGTTGGTGCCGGATGCACCGTTGCCACCGGCCCCGCCGGTGCCTCCGTTGCCGTGAGAGCCGCCGTTGCCGCCGTTGCCGCCGTTTCCGCCGGCCACGTTCGGGTTTACCGAGGTGGCCCCGTTACCGCCATTGCCGCCGTTGCCGCCGCTGACGGGGGTGTAGCCGTCGGCTCCGCGGGCGCCGGTGGTGCCGTCGGGACCGAGTCCACCGGCGCCGCCGGTGCCGCCGACTCCGCGATTGCCGCCGTTGCCGCCGGTGCCGCCGTTGCCGTTGCCGCCGTTGGCGAAGCTGCCGTCGCCGCCGTTGCCGCCGTTCCCTCCGACGGCGCCGTTGCCTGCATTGCCGCCATTGCCGCCGGCACCCTGCTTGCCGGCCTGTCCCGCGGTGGCGGTACCCCCGGCCCCGCCATTGCCGCCCGCTCCGCCGTTGCCGCCCCGGCCGCCGTTGGTGCCGTCACCACCGGTGCCGCCGCCGGCCTTGCCGACCTGGCCGTCGAAGCCCCGGCCGCCGTCGCCGCCGTCGCCGCCGTGCCCGCCGGCCCCGCCGTTGCCACCGTTGCCGGCCAGGGCACCGCCCTTGCCGCCGGTGCCGCCGTTCCCGCCAGCACTGCCGCTGGCGGCATCGGCGCCGGCGATCGCGTCGGAACCGAACGTGCCGTTGCCGCCGGCACCCCCGTTGCCACCGTTGCCGTACAGGCCGCCGTTGCCGCCGTTGCCACCGTCATTCCCCTTGACGCCGGGTGAAACCGAGACCGAGCCGGCGCCGCCGTTTCCGCCGTTTCCGCCGCTGTGCGGGCTGTTGCCGATTGCGCCACTTGCCGCCTGGCCGAAGCGGCCGCCGGCGCCACCTGCCCCACCGGCGCCGCCGGTGCCGGGATTGCCGCCGTTACCGCCATTGCCGCCGTTCATGTTCCAGGTGCCGTCGCCACCGTTGCCGCCGTCGCCGGCGGCTCCGCCGGTACCGCCGTTGCCGCCCGCACCACCGAGGGCTTGGCCGCCCGAGGGGGTGAAGATCTTGTTCAACCAGCCGCCCTCGTTGCCGGTGCCGCCCACGCCGCCGACGCCGCCGTTCCCGCCATTGCCGCCGGCCTGGCCGGTCTGGCCCGCGCCGCCGTGGCTGCCGTTGCCGCCGGCGCCGCCCGCACCGCCCTGCCCGCCGGTGCCGCCGACTCCACCGGATCCGAGCAGCTGCGAACCCCGTCCGCCGATACCCCCGGCGCCACCGTCGCCGCCAGAGGTGCCTGACCCGCCGGCGCCGCCGCTGACCCCCGCGACGCCGGCGCCGCCGGTGCCGCCGGCCCCGCCGTCGCCGTAGAGGAACCCGCCCGTACCCCCGTTTCCGCCGGTACCACCGTGCGGTGTCAAGGATGTGCCCACGCCCCCGACACCGCCCGCGCCGCCGCTGCCCAGGAGCACAGCATTGCCGCCGGCTCCACCGCTGCCGCCGTCGATTCCGGCGCCACCGGCCCCGCCGTTGCCCCAGAGCCAGCCGCCGGTGCCGCCCGTGCCGCCATATCCACCGGCGCCGCCGGCTCCGCCTGCGCCCAGCAGCCGGGCCGCCCCGCCGGCTCCGCCGAAGTACCCGGCCTCGGCCGAACCTCCGGCCCCGCCGTTGCCCCAGAGCCAGCCGCCGGTGCCGCCGGTGCCGCCGTATCCACCGGCGCCGCCCGCACCCCCGGAGCCGAGCAGGGTGGCGGTGCCGCCGGCGCCGCCGACGACACCTGAACCGCCCACGCCGCCGCTGCCCCACAGCCAACCGCCCGCGCCGCCGGTTCCACCGGCACCACCCACCCCGCCGGCACCGCCCGCTCCACCGTTACCGATCAATCCGGCCGCCCCGCCGGAGCCACCGCTCTGGCCGGCGGCACCCGAACCGCCGGCACCGCCGTTGCCCCACAAGATTCCGCCCGCGCCGCCGGCCTGACCGCTACCGGCCGCACCATTGGCGCCGTCGCCGATCAGCGGACGGCCCAGCAGCAGTTGGGTGGGGGCGTTGACCGCACCCAGCACACCCTGCTCGATGGCCTGCAACGGCGACGCGTTGACCGCTTCGGCGGTGGCGTAGGACCCGGCGGCGGTGCCGATCGACTGCACGAACTGCGCGTGGAAGTTCGCCGCCTGCTCGCTGATCGCCTGGTAGGTCTGCGCGTGATTGCCGAACAGTGCGGCGATGGCAGCCGAGATCTCGTCCTGGGCCGCCGGCAACACCGACGAAGTAGGCAGTGCCGCAAGCAGATTGGCCTCGCTGATGGCCGACCCGATGCGGGCCAGATCCGAGGCGGCGGTCGTGATCGACTCCGGCGATGTGATGACGAATGACATGGCAGTGCCTTTCTCGAGCCGCGATGCATCGCGCGCAGAGGGGAGCAGAGGGGAAGGGTGGGGCGCGCCGCCTGCTCGGCGCTACCAGAAAAAATACGACGCCAAATCCGATACGTCAACACATAAAATACATTCATGCATCAGACGTCCAACCGGGCGGGCGAGTAGGGCGGTCGGCCCTGGCCGTGGGCGCGCCGCGCCGCGTTTTACCGAACCCGTCAGCCACTGCCGGCGACGCTCGCCGGTACGTCACGGTCGAGTTCAGCGTGGCGCTGTGTCAGGTACGGCGTTCAGCCAGATGAATAGTGCGGCAACGAAAGTGACACCGACGATGGTCAGGCCCAGGGCGGGCCAGAGGCACATCACCGACCGTCGAATTCCGGCTGTCACCGAACCGATCACCGCCACCAGCAAACCGGCAATGATCCCACCGGCGACCACGGCGATACCGAAGCCGGTCTGGGAGTAGAAGTGCTCGACGCCGGCGCTGTCGCAGTTGTCGCTGCACCCGGGCAGCATCAACCACATCGCCGGCCCCAACGCGCCGATGAAGGAGAGCACACTGGCCGCGAACTGCGCGACGAACAGGACGACCGTGAGGACGACGTCGGTGCTCGAACGCCGTGCGCGTTGCGGAGCCGGTTGTGGCATCACCAGTCGGTTAGCGCACCTGGGAACGTCCGCGTTGCAGTACCGCCTCACGATTCGCCGCGATGTCGTCGCCGCTGGTGCGGAACTGCCGTGCCGCAGCGGCTTCCAGCCACAGACCGCCGCCGATCTGGGCGTCGTCAATGTGGTGGTAGGACGCGAGCAGCGCCCTGACCGCATCCTGGTTGTTGCCGACGATGGAGGCTGCAACGGCGCGGGCGGTGGGCAGCAGTTGGTCATGCGCCACCACCTCGGTGACCAGCCCGGCACGCAGTGCGTCGGCGGCCGACAGGTAGTCGCCGGTCATGCTCATCCGCCGGGCGAGTCCGACGCCGACCTTCTGCGGCAGTCGCACGCTCAGGCCCCAGGTCGGCAGCAGGCCGACCCGGGCGTGGGTGTCGGCGAAACGGGCCTGCTCGGAGGCGATCAGGATGTCGCAGTAGAGCGCGAGCTCGAGCCCGCCGGTGACCGCGGCACCGTTGATGGCGCCGATCACCGGCTTGGTCAGCGCCGGCCAGCGTGGCGAGATATCGGGCAGAGCGGTCTGCCCGCCCAACTCCTTGAGGTCCAGTCCGGCGCAGAACACCGGATCGGCGCCGGTGACGATGATGACGTCGACGCCGTCGTCCGCCTCGGCGTCGGCGAGGGCACCGAAGAACTGGTCGCGCAGCGCCGCGGACAGCGCGTTGCGGGACTGCGGACGGTTCAGGGTCAGGGTGCGCACCCGCTCGTCTGTGTCGATCAGCAGGATCTCGTCGGTCATGGCTCTTACCGTAGCCAAAGCCGATGCCGCGCTTATCGTGGAGACCATGTGCCGCAATATCACCGAACTTCGTGGGCTGGAGCCGCCCGCCACTGCCCAGGAGATCGCGGCCGCGGCGCGCCAGTACGTACGCAAGGTCAGTGGGATCACCCATCCGTCCGCCGCCAACGCCGACGCGTTCGAAGCCGCGGTCGCCGAGGTGACCGCCTCGACCGCCCGGCTGCTTGACGCGCTGCCGCCTCGGCGGCAGCCGCCCAAGACCGTCCCGCCGTTGCGCCGCGCCCCTCAAGAAGGTCCAGTAGTGGCCCGCCAAGCGCTGAGATGACGAGCGCTCGAGCCACGACAGCGCTCAAAGAGTGGAGCGCGGCGGTGCGGGCGCTGCTCGACGGACGCCAGACGATCCTGCTGCGCAAGGGCGGCATCGGCGAGAAGCGCTTCGAGGTGGCTGCCGACGAGTTCCTGCTGTTCCCGACGGTGGCGCACAGCCACGCCCAGCGCGTCCGTCCCGAGCATCAGGATCTGCTCGCGGCCGGCGCCGCGGACAGCACCGAGGACTGGGTGACGGTGCGAGCAGCTGCGAAAATCGTTGCTGCACTTGCGGTTAACCGGCCTGAGCGATTGCCCGACATAGAGGAT
The DNA here is from genome assembly GCF_030755175.1 of Mycobacterium sp. TY814. Taxonomy (NCBI): domain Bacteria; kingdom Bacillati; phylum Actinomycetota; class Actinomycetes; order Mycobacteriales; family Mycobacteriaceae; genus Mycobacterium; species Mycobacterium sp. TY814. The sequence goes on along the minus strand of NZ_JAUFRY010000001.1, from coordinate 769,289 downwards.
CTGCATATCTGGACCGCCGATTCGGTGCGCGCCGACCGGCTCGACTTCCGGCCCAGACATCAGCTCGCCGTCCTGGTGGTGTCGGCGATACCGCTCGTCGAACCGGTGCGGCTGACCCGCACCCCCGACTACGCCGGCTGTACCAGTTGGGTGCAGTTGCCCGGCGCGCCCCAGCTGTCGGCGCCCGTGCACGCCGATGCCGAGTTAGCCGAGGTCGTCCACCGGGTCCGTGCCGCCATCGCCTGAAGCCGGCAGCAGCAATCGGGACTCGCCGAAGTGCACCGAGTGGGTGGCCGGCTTGAGCTCGCGTCCGGTCAGCACCGGTTCGCCGGTGCCCAGGTTGGGCGCATAGCGCGGGACCCAGCTTCCGGAGATCAGGACGCGGATGCGCGACCCGGCCGCGAAGCGGTGCGCGATCGGATCGAGTTCGACGCGGACGCTACGTGCGGAGTCCCCGAGCCGGCGGTACCCGTCGCTCACGTTTCGGGATTGGCCTTTGGCATCCACTTCGCTGACCCGGACGAACAAATCGACGTGCGGGTTGTCGGAACTGTGCGCCAATTCCAGGACGGGGCTGCCATAGACGAACAGGTCCTCGGTCAGGGTGGCGCCGGTGAAGCTCAGCACGTCGTCGCGCTGGGCGAGCTCGGTGTCGTCGCGGTAGCCGCCCTTCGCCGACAGCAGCGGCCCGCCGGTCGTCGGGGTCGGGTTCTTCGGGTCGTAGCGGAAGTTCGCGGGCCGGGTTTTGGTCTCCGGCGGGGTGTCGCCCAGGTGCCCGTAGGGCTGCAGGTACAGGGCCAGTTCGTCGGTGGCCGGCGGCCAGTCGGGCAGGTGACGCCAGCCCTGGCCGGTCACGAAGACGTGCACGGGGCTCGGGCGGCTCAGCGCCGGTGCGCCGCCGAGGTGGAAGTCCAGCCAGTCCAGCGTTTCCCGCGTCGTGAGGGGGAGGGCTTTGGTGATCATCTGGACGTGCGTCCAGGGGCCGACCGTCATCGCGACGTTCACCCCCCGCCGGGACAGGTGCCGGTACTGCCGCGTCGTCTGGCCGACGAACAGGTCCTGCCAACCGCCGAGCAGCAACACCGGCACCTCGGCGCGATCCAGCGCGTCGGGAAAGCGCAACCGCTCCCAGAAAGGGTCGCCGGGTTCGGGTTGCGTCGCCCACGTTTCGAACCAGGGTGCCCCCGAGCCGAGCAGATCGCGTGCGGCCGGCCCGAACGGAACCCTCTGGACGGTCTTCGCCACTTTGCGGGGCGCCCGAAGGTGCCGGATGGCGTGCCGGAGGCGGCGGGGGTCCTCCTGCCGGCTCACCATGTCGCTCCAGCCGAGGAAGTCATTGACCGCAAATGTGCCTGTGCCCCAAATGGATTCGCAGAAGTCGTGCGGACCGGCCGCGATCACCGCGGCGGCCAGTTCCGGGGGCGGATCGTTGAGCAGCGCCCACTGGGTGAAGCCGAGGTAGGACAGCCCGACGGTGGCGAAGCGGCCGGTGAACCACGGTTGCTCGCGCAACCACTGCACCGTGTCGGCGCCGTCGTCCGCCTCGTTGGCCATCGGCTCGAACTCGCCGGCCGAGCCGAAGGTGCCCCGGACGCTCTGCATCACCACGTGATAGCCGCGGGCGGCATACAGGGTGGCGAAGGCCAGCGAGAACGGCAGCTTGCGCCCGTAGGGTCCCCGGACCAGCAACGTACCGGTCGGCTTGGACGTCTGGGGAGAGTAGTGGTCGGCGATGAGATGGACGCCGTCGCGCATCGGAATCTCGACGCGGTCGACGGTGTAACGCGTGGTGGCTCGTGGCAGTCCGAACGCGGCGCCGATCGCGCCGAGAGCGGCCCGACGGCCGAGACCGCTGGTCAGAGTCCGCTGCTTGAGTTGCTCACGCCGAAGGGATGTGATGCTCACACAGCCAGAGTAGGCAGGATCAGAATTTGTAGAACGGAGCGAGGTCGTTGGCCCGCTGCAGATTGGTGGACGGGCAGTCGACGTCGGGCTCGGAATACACGGTGGAGTAGAACAGCGACTGCTGGATGACGCCGTAGCTGGTCTTGAACGTCACCATGCAGGAGATGTACCAGAAGCTGTTGTGATAAGTCGGCTTCAAGGTCCAGTACTGGGCGGCGCGGTGGCCCTGGATCGTGGTCTCGACGGCGTCGGCGGGCAGCGTCTGGGCGTAGGTCCGCCACACGATCGGCTCCACGGCCAACTGGTAGTTGCCGGCGTCGAACTGGCAGCGCAGGCCTTCGAGCGGCTCAGGAGGGGTGAAAGCCAGTCCCAGCCGCTGCACCGCGTCGAACGGAATATCGGTGCAGGGATCGAACGGACTCGGGTCGCTCGTCGCAACGATCGGGCTCTTCATGGTGGTTTCCATTGGCTGAGCCGTCGACCGCAGCTCGACGGGCCCGCGCGCCGTCGGGGCCGGGGGAGCGAATTGGAAGCCGATGATCACCGCTGTGACCAGCGCACTCAGCGCTGCAGCCAGACGCACTTTGGCGAACACGACACCCCCTGCTCCCGGCGATCCTCTTGCCGGGAGTGTACAAGTCGCTGCAATGCAGCCGTAAGCGAAACGAGGCAATCCACTGCGGATCGCTAGGGTGGTGAATCGTGACAGGACATGAGCAGGGCGGGGGACAGCCGACACTGTGGGCTGTCTCGGACCTGCACACCGGTCACCTCGGCAACAAGCCCGTCACCGAGTCGCTGCATCCGTCGTCGCCGGACGATTGGCTGGTCGTCTGCGGGGATGTCGCCGAACGCACCGATGAGATCCGCTGGGCGCTGGATCTGCTGCGGCGGCGGTTCGCGAAGGTGATCTGGGTGCCGGGCAACCACGAACTGTGGACCACCAACAAAGACCCACTGCAGATCTTCGGCCGTGACCGCTACGACTATCTGGTCAACATGTGTGACGAGATGGGCGTCGTCACCCCCGAGCACCCTTTCCCGGTGTGGACCGAGCGGGGCGGCCCGGCCACCATCGTGCCGATGTTCCTGCTGTACGACTACACGTTCCTGCCGAACGGAGCCGCCACCAAGGCCGAAGGTCTGGCCATCGCCAAGGAACGCAACGTGGTGTGCACCGACGAGTTCCTGTTGTCCTGTGAGCCGTACGCCACCCGCGATGCCTGGTGCCGCGAGCGGGTCGCCAAGACGCGGGCCCGCCTCGAACAGCTCGACTGGATGCAGCCGACGGTGCTGGTCAACCATTTCCCGCTGGTGCGCGACCCCTGCGACGCGCTGTTCAACCCCGAGTTCGCGCTGTGGTGCGGCACCACCAAGACCGCCGACTGGCACACCCGCTACAACGCGATCTGCTCGGTCTACGGTCACCTGCACATTCCGCGCACCACCTGGTACGACGACGTGCGGTTCGAAGAGGTGTCGGTGGGTTACCCGCGCGAGTGGCGCCGGCGCAAGCCGTACAGCTGGCTGCGCCAGGTGCTGCCCGACCCGCAGTACGCGCCGGGCTACCTGAACGACTTCGGCGGGCACTTCACGATCACCCCTGAGATGCGGGCCCAGCACGCCCAATTTCAGGAACGACTGCGCCAGCGGCAGTCCCGGTGAACACCCGCACACTGGTGTCGTCGCTGCTGCCCGGCACCCTGGTCGACAACCTGGGCCATGCCGAGCTGTATTCGGACCCGCCGGACCTGCAGCCGCTGCCCGAGGAGGAGCCGCTGATCGCCCGGTCGGTGGCCAAGCGGCGCAATGAGTTCATCACCGTGCGGCACTGTGCCCGCGTGGCGCTGGGTGAGATCGGCGTGTCGCCCGTCCCGATCCTCAAGGGGGACAAGGGCGAACCGTGCTGGCCCGACGGTGTCGTCGGCAGCCTCACCCACTGCGCCGGCTACCGGGGCGCGGTGGTGGGACGTGACGGGCCGGTGCGCTCGGTGGGCATCGACGCCGAACCGCACGATGTGCTGCCCAACGGCGTGCTGGACGCGATCAGCCTGCCGGCCGAGCGCGCCGAGATTCCTGCGGCACTGCCGAACGAATTGCATTGGGACCGAATCCTGTTCTGCGCCAAGGAAGCAACGTACAAAGCGTGGTTCCCGCTGACCAAGCGCTGGCTGGGTTTCGAGGACGCACACATCACGTTCCAGGCGGACTCGCCGGCCGCCGGCCGCTTCGTCTCCCGGATCCTGATCGATCCCGAAGCCCTGTCGGGTCCGCCGCTGGCGTCGTTGACCGGGCGCTGGTCGGTCGAGCGCGGGCTGGTGCTCACCGCGATCGTGCTATGACCGAAACCGGCCCCGGGCTGGGCGCCGGATTGGTCGTTGTCGACAAACCGGCCGGGATGACCAGTCACGACGTCGTGGGGCGGTGCCGACGGATCTTCGGCACCCGCCGGGTGGGTCATGCCGGGACGTTGGACCCGATGGCCACCGGTGTCCTCGTGATCGGCATCGAGCGCGCCACCAAGATCCTCGGCCTGTTGACCGCCACGACGAAGTCGTATGCGGCCACCATCCGGCTGGGCCAGTCCACCTCCACCGATGACGCGGAAGGTGAACTGCTGCAGTCGGTTCCGGCGGACCACGTCACCGACGAGGCGATCGCGGCGGCGCTGGACGGGCTGCGCGGTGACATCGAGCAGGTGCCGTCGGCGGTCAGCGCGATCAAGGTCGCCGGCCGGCGCGCCTACCAGCTGGCCCGCGAAGGTCAGGCCGTCGAACTGCGGGCCCGGCCGGTGCGCATCGACCGGTTCGAGGTGCTGGCGACGCGTCGCGCGGAGGGCCTGATCGATCTCGACGTGGCGGTCGACTGCTCGTCGGGTACCTATATCCGCGCGCTGGCCCGCGATCTCGGCGCCGCGCTCGGTGTGGGTGGTCACCTGACCGCGCTGCGGCGCACCCGGGTCGGGCGGTTCGACCTGCGCCACGCCGTGACGCTCGAGGACCTGGCCGAGCGCCCGCGCCTGTCGCTGAGCCTCGATGAGGCGTGCCTGCTGATGTTCGCGCGTCGTGACCTGACGGCCGAGGAGGCCGACGCCGCCGCCAACGGCCGGCCGCTGACACCGGCCGGTCTCGATGGCGTGTACGCGGCCGCCGCCGAGGACGGCCGGGTGATCGCGTTGCTGTGCGACGAGGGTCGCCGCACCAGATCGGTGGTGGTGATCCGCCCGTCGACGTTGTAGAGCTCTCTGCTCGCCGAGGCTGTAACTCTGCAGCGAAAGTGCGAGTGCGGGTCTGCAATTCTTCAGCCTCGACGTTGGACCGCCCCCGGTCGGCCGTCTTGGTCAGCCGAGTTGCACACTGGGAGACAAGTCGATCAAGCCGAGGGGGCAAAGGTGCCTGCTAAGAGTCGTAACAAGGTTTTCGTCGTGGGCGTGGGCATGACGAAGTTCGAGAAGCCGGGCCGGCGTGAAGGCTGGGACTACCCGCAGATGGCCAAGGAATCCGGCACCAAAGCGCTGCAGGACGCGGGCATCGACTACCCCGAGATCGAACAGGGTTTCGTTGGATACGTGGCCGGCGACTCCACCTGCGGACAGCGGGCTCTCTACGAGCTCGGCATGACCGGGATCCCGATCGTCAACGTCAACAACAATTGCTCCACCGGGTCCACCGCGCTGTATCTGGGCGCGCAGGCCATTCGCGGCGGGCTGGCCGACTGCGTGCTGGCGCTGGGCTTCGAAAAGATGCAGCCGGGCTCCTTGCAGGGCGGCGCCAACGACCGGGAGTCCCCGCTGGGCCGGCACGTCAAGGCGCTGGCCGAGATCGACGAGTTCGCCTTTCCGGTGGCGCCCTGGATGTTCGGCGCGGCCGGCCGCGAGCACATGAAGAAGTACGGCACCACGGCTGAGCATTTCGCCAAGATCGGCTTCAAGAACCACAAGCATTCGGTGAACAACCCCTACGCCCAGTTCCAGGACGAGTACACCCTCGATGACATCCTGGCCGCGAAGATGATCTCCGACCCACTCACCAAACTGCAGTGCTCACCGACCTCGGACGGATCGGCGGCGGTGGTGCTGGCCAGCGAGGATTACGTCGCCCGGCATGACCTGGCCGGGCAGGCGGTGGAGATCGTCGGGCAGTCGATGACCACCGATTTCGGCTCCACGTTCGACGGCAGCGCCCGCAACATCATCGGCTACGACATGAATGTGCAAGCCGCCCAACAGGTTTACCAGCAGTCGGGGCTCGGTCCCGACGACTTTCAGGTGATCGAACTGCACGACTGCTTCTCCGCCAACGAGCTGCTGCTCTACGAAGCCCTCGGCCTGTGCGGCGAGGGCGAGGCGCCCAAGCTGATCGACGACAACCAGACCACCTACGGCGGACGCTGGGTGGTCAACCCGTCGGGCGGGCTGATCTCCAAGGGCCACCCGCTCGGTGCGACGGGGCTGGCGCAGTGTTCCGAGCTCACCTGGCAACTGCGCGGAACCGCGGACAAGCGCCAGGTGGACAACGTCAGCGCCGCCCTGCAGCACAACATCGGGCTGGGTGGCGCGGCCGTCGTCACCGCCTACCAGCGCGCCGAGCGCTGAGCTGTGATCGAGTGGTCCGAAACCGATCTGATGGTGCGCGACACCGTCCGTCAGTTCGTGGACAAGGAGATCCGGCCCAACCTGGATGCCCTGGAAACCGGCGAAATGCCGCCTTACCCGATCGCGCGCAAACTGTTCAGCCAGTTCGGTCTCGATGTGCTGGCCGCGGAATCGGTGAAGAAGATGCTCGACCGCGAGCGCGCCAGCAAGGACGGTGACTCCGAGCCCGAAAAAGCTGACAGTGCAGACGGTTTCGGCGCCCAGGGCTCGATGGTCGCGGTGCTGGTGTCCGAGATCGCCCGGGTCAGCATCGGGCTGCTGAGCACGGCGTCGGTGAGCCTGGGCCTGGGTGCGGCGACCATCATGAGCCGCGGCACCCTGGCTCAGAAGGAGCGCTGGCTGCCCGATTTGATGACGCTGAACAAGATCGCTGCCTGGGCCATCACCGAACCGGATTCCGGCTCGGACGCATTCGGCGGAATGAAGACCTATGTCAAACGGGATGGCCAGGACTACATCCTCAACGGCCAGAAGACGTTCATCACCAACGGGCCGTACGCCGATGTGCTGGTCGTCTACGCCAAGCTCGCCGACGATGCGGCCGGTGCTTCCGCCACGGACCCACGCAACCGGCCGGTGCTGGTGTTCGTGCTCGATTCCGGGATGCCCGGCCTCACCCAGGGCAAGCCGTTCAAGAAGATGGGCATGATGTCCTCGCCGACGGGGGAGTTGTTCTTCGACAACGTCCGGCTGAGTCCCGACCGGTTGCTGGGCGAAAGTGAGCAGCCCGGCGACGGCGACGGCCGGGAGAGCGCCCGGGCCAACTTCGCCGCCGAACGGATCGGCATTGCGATGATGGCGCTGGGCATCATCAACGAATGCCACCGGTTGTGCGTGGACTACGCGAAGAGTCGCACGTTGTGGGGCAAGAACATCGGGCAGTTCCAGCTGATCCAGCTGAAACTGGCCAGGATGGAGATCGCCCGGATGAACGTGCAGAACATGGTGTTTCACACCATCGAGCGCCAGCAGGCCGGCAAACCGCTGACACTCGCCGAGGCATCGGCGATCAAGCTGTACAGCTCCGAGGCCGCCACCGACGTCGCGATGGACGCCGTGCAATTGTTCGGCGGCAACGGCTACATGGCGGAGTACCGCGTGGAACAGCTTGCGCGCGATGCGAAGTCATTGATGATTTACGCCGGCAGCAACGAGGTTCAGGTGACCCACATCGCCAAGGGGCTGCTGTCGGGCTGAGAGACCGTCCGCTCGGCGAAGGCGAGAACGCCACACACGCCGCTAGCCCACTACCCAGATCGCCCGCGCGGCCGGGCTGCCCAGCTCGACGGTGGCCGTCGCCCCGTCGCCCGACGACACCGCCACCGAGATCATGCCGGCGAACTCGCGGCGCGTGAGCACCTGCAGCTGTGAATCCAGGTTGATTCCCACGCTGTCGAAGTACCGCAACATTTCCGGGTCGGCGTCGGAAATGCGGGCCACCTTGCCGGTGTCGCCGTCGCGGCAGGCCCACAGCTGACGCGCCGGTGGCGTCGGCACCTGCCCGTCGGTGGCCGGTATCGGGTCGCCGTGCGGGTCGCGGTGGGGGTAGCCCAGCTTGGCGTCGATGCGCGCCACCAGCCGGTCGGACACCGCGTGCTCGAGCACCTCGGCCTCGTCGTGCACCTCGTCCCAGCCGTATCCCAGCTCGTTGACCAGGAACGTCTCCAGCAGCCGGTGCCGGCGCACCATGCCCAGCGCCGCCCGCCGGCCAGATTCCGTCAGCGTCACCGCGCCGTACTTCTCGTGGTTCACCAGCCCCTGCTCGGCGAGCTTGCGGATGGACTCCGATGCGGTGCTGGCGGACACCCCGATCTTCTCGGCGAGCATCTTGGTGCTCACCTTCTGTGGAACCCCGTCGGGGGACCACTCCTGGACAGTCCAAATGACTTTCAAATAGTCCTGGGCAACCGGGGTGAGCCCGCCAGGCTCGTCGTCAGCCCTCACAACCACAAATCTTAGGCAATCCACGCCTAATCCGGCGCCGTGGGCGCCGAGCCTGCACCCACGACATCGCGTCTGCGCCCAGGAGCGGACCCGCCGAGCAGTCTCCGGCGTGGACGCGGCCTCGGTATGAAAGCGGCCTACCGGACACCCGATAGGCTTGCGGCGTGCAGCGGTGGCGCGGCCAGGACGAGATCCCCACAGACTGGGGCCGATGTGTGCTGACCATAGGGGTCTTCGACGGGGTGCACCGAGGGCACGCCGAGTTGATCGCGCATGCGGTCAAGGCGGGCCGCGCCCGCGGCGTGCCGTCGGTGCTGATGACCTTCGACCCCCATCCGATGGAGGTCGTTTATCCGGGCAGCCACCCGGCCCAGCTGACGACGCTGACGCGGCGGGCCGAACTCGTCGAGGAGCTGGGCATCGACGTCTTCCTGGTGATGCCCTTCACCACCGATTTCATGAAGCTCACGCCGGACCGCTACATCCACGAGCTGCTGGTAGAACACCTGCACGTGGTGGAGGTGGTGGTGGGTGAGAATTTCACCTTCGGCAAGAAGGCGGCCGGCAGCGTCGAAACCCTGCGCAAGGCCGGTGACCGGTTCGGGTTCGCGGTGGAAGCGATGTCGCTGCTGTCCGAGCACCACAGCAACGAGACCGTGACGTTCTCTTCGACCTACATCAGGTCCTGCGTGGACGCCGGCGACGTGCTGGCGGCTACCGAAGCGCTGGGCCGCCCGCACCGGGTCGAAGGCGTCGTGGTGCGAGGCTACGGCCGGGGGTCCGAACTTGGGTTTCCCACCGCGAATGTGGCGCCGCCGATGTATTCCGCCATTCCGGCCGACGGCGTGTACGCGGCATGGTTCACGGTGCTCGGGCACGGGCCGGTGACCGGCACCGTGATTCCTGGTGAGCGGTACCAGGCCGCGGTGTCCGTCGGCACCAACCCGACATTCTCCGGGCGGACCCGCACCGTGGAGGCCTTCGTCCTGGACACCAGCGCCGACCTGTACGGCCAGCATGTGGCGCTGGACTTCGTCGCGCGGATTCGCGGTCAGCAGAGATATGACTCGATCGCCGACCTGGTCGAGGAGATCGGCAGGGACACCGAGCGCACCCGCGGCCTGCTGAACCAGCCCTGAGCCCTGCTAGACTGCCCGACGACATCGGCGCGTGCTGCGGTTCGCGGTGGCCGCGCTGTGAAAATCCTTGATCGCGGACCTATTGATGGAGATGTTTTCGTGGCGCTTACTGCCGAGCAGAAGAAAGAAATTCTGAAGTCCTACGGACTGCACGAGACCGACACCGGATCCCCGGAGGCGCAGATCGCGCTGCTGACCAAGCGCATCGCCGACCTCACCGAGCACCTCAAGGTCCACAAGCATGACCACCACTCGCGCCGCGGCCTGCTGCTGCTCGTCGGCCGCCGCAAGCGCCTGGTCAAGTACCTGACCCAGGTCGACGTGGAGCGCTACCGTTCGCTGATCGAGCGGCTGGGTCTGCGCCGCTGACCCGTGGCGCGTCAGGCGCCGTCGCGGCCCTCATCGTGGCCGTCGTCGTCGGCGCAGTGACCGGGTGTTCGGCGGGGAAAAGTGGCTCCGACCTGAGTGAATTCACAGTGGGGGACTGTCTGCGGCTTGGCGGCACCGCTGCTCAGCCGCAGGCAGCCAAGGCGCCGTGCGGGAGCCCGGAGTCCAACTTCAAAGTTGTCGCTGTCGTGAAAGACCGGGCCCAGTGCCCGTCTGACGTCGATTCGTCGTACTCGACCCACAACTCGATCAGCGGCTCGGACGCTACCGTCTGCCTGGACATCGACTGGGTGATCGGTGGCTGCATGAGCGTGGATCCACACCACATCGCCGATCCCTTCCGCGTCGACTGCAACGACGTCTCGGTGCCCAACCGGCAGCGCGCCACCCAGATCCTCAGAGACTTGGACCCACCCGTCTCGGTGGATCAGTGCACCAGCGGCCTGGGCTACACGTATTCCCAGCGGCGGTTCGCCGTGTGCGTCGAGGACATCAGCAGCGCACCCCGGAGCTAGAGGTCGGACGCACAGGGTGGCGGGTTGTGCCCCCATGTTTCCAGTACCCGGAGTTAGCTCGGTGTAGAGTGAGGACGTTCTGGGCCTGTTCGGCCCGAGCACCTTGGTGCGGTTCGCGCAGATCCGCGTGCGCCGTTCCAGCGAGTCGCCACGCGTGTCACGGGAAGCAGCTCTGTATCGGGCGGTCTTCGGTAGTGGCTGCCGGGCTCCCAGGATCTGGGGCAGGTCGGCAGCTTCGATCGATGGCCGTAGCCGCATTCAGACACTGCTCCCTGGTTTGCTCGCGCACCGACTTGCGAAACAGCTGAATAACCAGAGAGGCCGCACTGACGTTATGTCTGCGACTGAAATCGAAGAAGGCGTCTTCGAGTCCACCGCCACCATCGACAACGGGAGCTTCGGCACCCGCACCATCCGGTTCGAGACGGGACGCCTGGCTTTACAGGCTGCCGGCTCGGTGGTCGCTTACCTCGACGACGAGAACATGCTGCTGTCGGCGACCACCGCCAGCAAGAACCCGAAGGAACATTTCGACTTCTTCCCCCTGACCATCGATGTCGAAGAGCGGATGTACGCCGCGGGACGTATCCCGGGGTCGTTCTTCCGTCGGGAGGGCCGGCCCTCCACCGACGCGATTCTGACCTGCCGGCTGATCGACCGGCCGCTGCGCCCGTCCTTCGTCGACGGCTTGCGCAACGAGATCCAGGTCGTCGTGACGGTCTTGAGCCTGGACCCCAACGACCTGTACGACGTCGTGGCGATCAACGCCGCGTCGGCGTCCACCCAGATTTCCGGCCTGCCGTTCTCCGGACCGGTCGGCGGCGTCCGGGTGGCGCTCATCGACGGCACCTGGGTTGCCTTCCCCACCGTCGAGCAGCTCGATCGTGCGGTGTTCGACATGGTCGTCGCCGGCCGCAAAGTCGACGGGGACGTCGCGATCATGATGGTCGAGGCCGAAGCCACCGAGAAGGTCATCGAGCTCGTCGAGGGCGGCGCCCAGGCGCCGACCGAGACCGTGGTCGCCGAAGGGCTGGAGGCGGCCAAGCCGTTCATCGCCGCCCTGTGCACGGCGCAGCAGGAACTGGCCGAGGCGGCCGCGAAAGACACGCGCGACTACCCGACGTTCCCCGACTACGAGGACGACGTCTACTACTCGGTGGCATCGGTGGCCACCGACGAACTCACCGAGGCACTGTCGATCGGCGGCAAGGCCGAGCGTGACAAGCGCACCGACGAGCTCAAGACCCAGGTGGTCGAGCGACTGGCCGGCACCTATGAGGGCCGGGAGAAAGAGATCGGCGCCGCGTTCCGCTCGCTGACCAAGAAACTGGTCCGCCAGCGCATCCTCACCGACCACTTCCGCATCGACGGGCGCGGCATCACCGACATCCGCGCGTTGTCGGCCGAGGTCGCTGTCGTTCCGCGGGCGCATGGCAGCGCGCTGTTCGAGCGCGGCGAGACCCAGATCCTGGGTGTGACCACCCTGGACATGGTCAAGATGGCCCAGCAGATCGACTCGCTCGGGCCGGAAACCTCCAAGCGCTACATGCACCACTACAACTTCCCGCCGTTCTCCACCGGCGAGACCGGCCGGGTCGGTTCGCCCAAGAGGCGTGAGATCGGGCACGGCGCGCTGGCCGAGCGGGCTCTGATCCCGGTGCTGCCCAGCGTCGAGGAGTTCCCGTATGCGATCCGGCAGGTGTCGGAGGCCCTGGGCTCCAACGGCTCGACGTCGATGGGCTCGGTCTGCGCGTCCACGCTGGCGCTGCTCAATGCCGGGGTGCCGCTCAAGGCGCCGGTGGCCGGCATCGCGATGGGCCTGGTCTCTGACGACGTCGAAGGAGAAACCCGCTACGTCACCCTGACCGACATCCTGGGCGCCGAGGACGCGTTCGGCGACATGGACTTCAAGTGCGCCGGCACCAAGGACTTCGTCACCGCGCTGCAGCTGGACACCAAGCTCGACGGGATCCCCTCGAAGGTCCTCGCCGGCGCGCTCGCGCAGGCCAAGGACGCCCGGCTCACCATTCTCGAGGTCATGGCCGAGGCCATCGACCGTCCCGACGAGATGAGCCCGTACGCCCCCCGGGTCACCACCATCAAGGTGCCGGTGGACAAGATCGGTGAGGTCATCGGCCCCAAGGGCAAGGTCATCAACGCGATCACCGAGGAGACCGGCGCGCAGATCTCCATCGAGGACGACGGCACCGTGTTCGTCGGGGCCACCGACGGTCCCTCGGCCCAGGCCGCGATCGACCGCATCAACGCCATCGCCAACCCGCAGCTGCCGACGGTCGGGGAGCGGTTCCTCGGAACCGTGGTCAAGACCACCGATTTCGGTGCGTTCGTGTCGCTGCTGCCGGGACGCGACGGTCTGGTCCACATCTCCAAACTCGGCAAGGGCAAGCGGATCGCCAAGGTCGAGGACGTGGTCAACGTCGGCGACAAGCTGCGGGTGGAGATCGCCGACATCGACAAGCGGGGCAAGATCTCGCTGGTTCTGGTGGACGACGACGATGCCGCTGCCGCTCCGGAGCCTTCGGGAGCAGCGCCCGCCGATGCCGCGACGGTCAGCAGCTGACACCGGGGGCGCTCCGCCCCCGGATAAGGGAGCAGTGCGTCGTACTACCCTGCCCGGCGGTCTGCGCGTCGTCACTGAATATCTGCCCGCGGTGCGCTCGGCATCGGTCGGTGTCTGGGTCGGGGTGGGATCCCGCGACGAGGGCACGACCGTGGCCGGTGCCGCGCACTTCCTCGAGCATCTGCTGTTCAAGTCGACGCCGACCCGTACCGCGGTAGACATCGCTCGGTCGATGGACGCCGTGGGCGGTGAGCTCAACGCGTTCACCGCCAAGGAACACACGTGCTACTACGCGCACGTGCTGGACACCGACCTGGCGCTGGCGATCGACCTGGTCGCCGACGTGGTGCTCAATGGTCGCTGTGCCGTCGAGGACGTCGAGCTGGAACGCGATGTGGTCCTCGAGGAGATCGCAATGCGCGACGACGACCCCGAGGACGCGCTGGCCGACATGTTCATGACGGCGCTGTTCGGTGACCACCCGGTGGGCCGCCCGGTGATCGGCAGCGTGCAATCGGTGTCGTCGATGTCGCGGTCGCAACTGCACTCGTTCCACCTGCGCCGGTACACCCCGGAGCGGATGGTCGTGGCGGTGGCCGGCAACGTCGACCACGACGAGGTCGTCGCGCTGGCGCGCGAGCATTTCGCGGCCCGCCTGGTGCGCGGGCGCCGGCCGGTGGCGCCGCGCAAGGGGGCGGGGCGGGTGACCGGCGACCCCGGCCTGGTGATGAGCAGTCGAGACGCCGAGCAGACGCATGTCTCGCTCGGCGTCCGCACGCCGGGCCGCGGCTGGCAGCACCGCTGGGCGATGTCGGTGTTGCACACCGCGCTGGGCGGCGGGCTGAGTTCGCGGCTGTTCCAGGAGATCCGCGAGGCGCGGGGATTGGCGTACTCGGTCTACTCGTCGCTGGACATCTTCGCCGACAGTGGCGCGTTTTCGGTGTACGCCGCCTGCCTGCCCGAACGCTTCGCCGACGTCATGAAGATCACCAACGAAGTGCTGGAGTCGGTGGCCCGCGACGGCATCACCGAGGACGAATGCCGGATCGCCAAAGGGTCGCTGCGCGGCGGGCTGGTGCTGGGCCTGGAAGACTCCGGCTCCCGGATGAGCCGGATCGGTCGCAGCGAGCTGAACTACGGCAGCCACCGCAGCATCGAGCACACGCTGCGAAAGATCGAGCAGGTCACCCTCGACGAGGTCAACGCGGTGGCCCGGCGCCTGCTGAACAAGCCTTACGGCGCTGCCGTCCTCGGCCCGTACAGCACGAAACGATCGCTGCCCCAACAACTTCGAGCGATGGTAAGTTAACCCGATGGTTTTGGGTTTCTGGGACATCGCCGCGCCCATCGTGGGTGCGCCGATGGCTGGCGGCCCTGGGACCCCCGAGCTGGCCGCGGCGGTGTCGAACGCGGGCGGGCTCGGCATGGTCGCCGGCGGCTACCTGACCGCGGAGCAGTTCGCCGACGATATCGCCAAGGCACGCGCCGCGACGACGGGACCCGTCGGGGTCAACCTGTTCGTCCCTCAGCCCAGCGTCGCCGACTGGGTGCAACTCGAGTACTACGCCGAAGACCTCGAGGAGGTCGCCGACCACTACCGCGTCGAAGTGGGTCATCCGGTGCACGGCGACGACGACGACTGGCAACGCAAACTCGAGGTCGTGGCCGACGTGCGCCCGGAGATGGTGTCGTTCACCTTCGGGGCGCCGCCGCCGGATGTCATCCGGATGCTGAGCGCGCAGGGCCTGTTGGTGTCGGTCACGGTGACGTCGGCCTACGAGGCCGGAATCGCCGTCGCCGCAGGTGCGGACAACCTAGTGGTCCAGGGCCCCGCGGCCGGAGGCCACCGCGGCACGTTTGCGCCGGACATGGAGCCCGGCGCCGAGTCGCTGCACCAGCTGCTGGACCGGATCGGCAGCGCGCATGATGTGCCGATGATCGCGGCCGGCGGGCTGGGCACCGTCGAACAGATCGCGGCGGTGTTGCGCAGGGGAGCGGTGGCCGCGCAGGTGGGCACCGCGCTGCTGCTGGCCGACGAGGCCGGCACGCACCCGGCCTACCGGGTCGCGCTGAAGAACCCGGAGTTCGACTCGACCGTCGTCACCCGCGCGTTCTCCGGCCGCTATGCCCGTGGTCTGGCGAACAATTTCACCCGTCTGCTGGATCACGTTGCGCCGCTTGGATATCCGGAGGTCAATCAGATGACCAAGCCGATCCGCGCGGCGGCGATCGAGATGGAGGACCCGCACGGCACAAACCTGTGGGCGGGCGAGGGTTACCGGGAGACCCGCAGCGGGCCGGCGGCCGACATCGTCACCGCGCTGGCCCCCTACATTCGCTGACCGGCCTGCTGACCGGCCTGCTGACCGGGTTCGCTAACCGGCGAGCAGGCCGGCCGGATCGGTGAACGGCAGGCCCAGGTCCTCGGCCACATGGTCGGCCAGCAGTTCGCCCGCATGCGTCGAAAGTCCTTTGGCCAGAGCGGGATCTGACCGGCAGGCGGCCTGCCACCCCAGATCGGCCAGTTTGCGCACATACGGCATGGTGGCGATGGTCAGCGCGTACGTCGACGTCTTGGGTACCGCGCTGGGCATGTTGGCCACGCAGTAGAACAGCGTGTCGTGCACCGTGAACGTCGGATCGTCGTGGGTGGTCGGGCGGGAGTCTTCGAAGCAGCCACCCTGGTCGATCGAAATGTCCACCAGTACTGCTCCCGGCTTCATCTGTGCCACAAGCGAATTCGGGATCAGGCTGGGCGCCTTCGCGCCGGGCACGAGCACCGCGCCGACCACCAGGTCGGCGCGTGTGACGGCGCCCTCCAGCTCGTAGGCCGAGGAGTAGCGGGTGCCGATCCGGCCGGCGAACTCCGCGTCGAGCAGCCGGAGCTTGTGCAGGTTGACGTCGAGCACCATCACCGATGCCCCCATGCCGCTGGCGACCCGGGCCGCGTTGTAGCCGGCAGTGCCACCGCCGATCACCACGACGTCGGCGGGTTTGACGCCGGGCACCCCGCCCATCAGGGCGCCGCGGCCGCCCTGAGTCCGCATCAGGTGATAGGCCCCGACCTGAGCGGAGAGGCGCCCGGCCACCTCGCTCATCGGAGCCAGCAGCGGTAACGATCCGTCGGCGGTCTGGACCGTCTCGTAGGCGATCGAGGTGGCCCCGGAGGCCAGCAGTGCGTCGGTGCACGATCGCGAGGCAGCCAGGTGCAGGTAGGTGAACAGGACCAGCCCGGAACGTAGGTGGGGGTATTCGGCGGGCATCGGTTCCTTGACCTTCAACACCAGGTCCGCGGCCCACACCTCGGCC
Organism: Mycobacterium sp. TY814; assembly: GCF_030755175.1. Taxonomy (NCBI): domain Bacteria; kingdom Bacillati; phylum Actinomycetota; class Actinomycetes; order Mycobacteriales; family Mycobacteriaceae; genus Mycobacterium; species Mycobacterium sp. TY814. The sequence continues at coordinate 752,855 of NZ_JAUFRY010000001.1, read as the reverse complement.
GCGGTATCGGCCAGCACGGCCCCGGCCGCTTTGAACTCGGCATCGGTGATCGCCGACCCCTCCCCGGCCCCGGCCTGAACCTGCACGTCATGACCGTGCTGAACTAACTCCGCCACTCCGGCCGGGGTGATCGCGACCCGGAATTCGTTGTTCTTGGTCTCGGTCGGAATTCCGATGCGCATGACTTCCAGTGTGTAGAAACATCGGGGATGACGCGAGCCACGCCGCGCGTTCGGAGACAACTCAAACATCGCAGATTCGGCGGTGACCGCCCTGGCTATGATCAGCCCATGAACCAGCCCTCGGCGACAGCGACCGTCCAGATCGACGCCAGCCCGGAGGCGGTGTACGGACTGATTACCGATCTTCCGACGCTGGCCGCGCTGGCCGAGGAGGCGGTGTCGATGGAGCTGCGCAAGGGTGCCGCGGTCACCAAGGGGGCGGTGTTCGTCGGCCACAACGAGAACGGCAGCAAACGCTGGACGACGAAATGCACCGTCACCGACGCCGAGCCGGGCAAGGTCTTCGCTTTCGACGTGCGGCACACGATCTTCCCAATCGCACGCTGGCAGTACGACATCGTGCCGGCCGACGGCGGCTGCCGGGTGACCGAGAGCACCTGGGACCGCCGGCCCGGCTGGTTCGCCAAAGTGGCAGGTAGGGCCACCGGAGTCGCCGATCGGACGGCGGCCAACGCCAAGCACATCGAGCTGACGCTGCAGCGTCTGAAGCAGCGCGCCGAGAAAAGGTAGTACCGCGGGTATCGCATACCTGGGGCATTTCAGTACACTTGCCACTCGAGGCAAGGGGGCCGTGATGAGCACAGTTGACGATCGGGCGGTGGGTCCGCATTCGAGGTCGGACTCGGCCAGGGCGCCGGCCGACCATGAACGGCTGGTTCTCGAGGCGCGCAACGTCTCTTTCGATTGGGCCGACCTGCCGTTCCACTACGTGCCCGGCCAGCCGATGGCCACCCACGTCCTCAATGTGCTGCACCTGCTGCTGCCCGCCGGTGAGGAATTCTTCGTCGACGTCTTCAAGAAGACGCTGCCGCTGATCAAAGACGACCAACTGCGCCTGGACGTGCAGGGATTCATCGGGCAGGAGGCGATGCACTCCCAGGCGCACTCCGGAGTGCTGGCCCACTTCGACGCGCAGGGTATCGATCTGACGCCGTTCACCGACCAGGTGCGCTGGCTATTCGGAAAGCTCCTGGGGGAGCGGCCGCATCGCAGCGTGCGCCGGCAGCACACCTGGTTGCTCGAGCAGGTGGCGTTCATCTCGGCGATCGAGCACTACACCGCCGTGCTGGGCGAGTGGATCCTGGACTCGCCGGCGCTGGACGCCGTCGGTACCGACCCGGTGATGCTGGACATGCTGCGCTGGCACGGCGCCGAAGAGGTGGAACACAAGGCCGTCGCATTCGACACCATGCGGCACCTGCGGGCCGGGTACTGGCGGCAGGTGCGGGCCCAGCTGGCCGTGACACCGGTGCTGACCCTGTTGTGGATTCGCGGCGTGCGGTTCATGTTCTCGGTGGACCCGTGCGTGCCGCCCGGCACCAAGGCGCGCTGGCGCGACTACCTGCGCGCCGCACGGCGCGGGCTGGTGCCCGGGCTGCGCCGGCTGATCGGTGTCGTCGGGTCCTACTATCGCCCGGGCTTCCACCCGTCCCAGCTGGGTGGGCTGGAGCGCGCCGTCGACTATCTCGCGGTGTCGCCCGCCGCGCGGGCCTCGCACTGAAACATGGCTACTGTCAACGCATCTGACGGTGTCACGCTGGCCGTACACCGTTACAACGACATCGATCCAGGGCGCCCGACGGTGCTGGCCATTCATGGCTATCCGGACAACCATCACGTCTGGGACGGGGTTGCCGACCTGCTTGCCCAGCGCTACAACGTGGTCGCCTACGACGTGCGCGGCGCAGGTGAATCATCCTCGCCGGCAAGCAGATCCGGATATGCCCTGCCGCAGCTGGTCGACGACATCGGCACCGTGATCGACAGCTTGGGCGTCGGACGGGTGCATCTGCTCGCACACGACTGGGGCTCGGTGCAGGCGTGGTCGGCGGTCACCGACGAGGCGGTGGTGGCCAAAGTTGCCTCGTTCACCTCGATTTCGGGGCCGCACGTGCGGCACATGGGTCAGTTCGTGCGCTCGGCCCGCAGCCCGCGCGAGATCGGTCGGGTGGCCCGGCAGGCGAGTTCGTCGGTATACGTCGGGTTCTTCCTGAGCCCTGGGCTGCCCGAAGTGTTCTTTCGGTCCCGGCTCGGCGTGAAAGTCGTCGAAGGCCTGGAACGGTTCGGGCGGTCGAGCACGCTGAGCCGCCGCATCACGCCGCAGCGCACGCTCGGCGATTACCTCAACGGCCTGAACCTGTACCGCGAAAACCTGCCCGCGCCGCTGGTGTCGCCGGGCGACGAGGTGCCGCAGACCGCCGTTCCGGTGCAGGTGCTGATCCCCGGCAAAGACCTCTTCATCACCCCGGCGCTGCAACGGTATGTCGGCGCGATTCCACCGACGGGCAGGGTCGTCCCGATCCAGGGCGGGCACTGGGTGGTCACCTCGCGACCCGACGTCATCGCGCGGCTGGCCGCGGAATGGATCGACCAGGTCGTCGGCGGCGAGCCCGAATCTGAAGTGCGCGCCGGCCCGCGGGAAGTGGGCGGCAAGCTGGCCCTGGTCACCGGGGCCGGCTCCGGCATCGGGCGTGCGACCGCGGTGGAATTGGCCCGCAACGGCGCGGCGAAGGTCGTGATCGTGGACCGCGACCCCGGCGCCGCCGGCGAAACGGCGGACGCCGTGCGTGCTGCCGGCGCCCAGGCGGTCGTCTACCAGGCCGACGTCACCGACGAGGGCATGATGAATGACCTTGCCGCACAGGTGTTTAACGATCACGGTGTGGTGGACATCCTGGTGAACAACGCCGGCATCGGGATGGCCGGCCGGTTCCTGGAGACCTCGCCTCGGCACTGGGACGACATCATGGCGGTCAACGTCCGCGGCGTCATCACCGGCAGCCGGGCCTTCGGCGCCCAGATGGTCAAGCGCGGCGAGGGCGGAACCATCATCAACCTGTCGTCGGCGGCGGCCTTCCTGCCGTCGAAATCGATGGTGGCCTACAGCACGACGAAGGCGGCGGTGCTGGGATTCAGCGAAGCCCTGCGGGCCGACCTGGCCGACGAGGGCATCACCGTCACGGCCGTGTGCCCGGGTTTCGTCAATACCAATATCGCCAGGAACACCGTCTACGCCGGCATGTCGGCGCAGCAGCAGGAACAGGCCCGCGCCAAGGCGGACGCCGCCTACCGTCGGCGCAACTACACCCCGGAGGCCACCGCGAAGGCGATCGTCAAAGCCGTCAGGACCGGTCCGGCGGTGCTGCCCGTCGCTCCGGAGTCCAGGCTCGGGTATGCGATGCGGCGCATCAGCCCGTCCGCGATTCGGTTGCTGGCCCGCCTGGACATCAGGCAGCAATAGGGAATGACCGTGCCGGACAGCATTTGGACGAGTAGGCCCGCCGACCTCTATGGCCGTCGTGACCACGACCGCTTCTTCACGGTGTTGTGGGGGATACGCACCGTGATGGGCGGCCTCGCCGCGGCATCGCGGTGGAAGCCTTCGCGGGTGACGCCGGTGCCGCGCACACACCGCGCGAGGGTCATCGCACGCGAGTTCGTCGCCCCCGATGTGGTCGCCCTGACGCTGGCCGACGAGGACGGGGGGTTGCTGCCGTCCTGGACGCCGGGTGGGCATATCGACGTGCAGCTGCCCTCGGGCCGGCGGCGGCAGTACTCGCTGTGCGGACCGCCCGGACGCCGGACCGACTACCGCATCGCGGTACGCCGCATCCCCGACGGTGCCGGCGGGTCGATCGAGATGCACGACGCCTTCGACGTCGGTGACACCCTGGTGTTCGAAGGTCCCCGCAACGCGTTCTATCTCGGAACGTCCGAGCGAGAGGTGCTGTTCGTGATCGGCGGCATCGGGGTGACGCCCATCCTGCCGATGATGCGAGTGGCTGCTCAGCGCGGAATCAATTGGCGCGCTGTCTATGCCGGTCGCAGCCGCGAGCACATGCCGCTGCTGGACGAAGTGCTTGCGCTGGGACCGGAGCGGGTCACCGTGTGGGCCGACGACGAACGCGGCGGGATCGCCACGGTGGATGACCTGCTGGCCGGGGCCGGACCTACGACCGCGGTGTACGTCTGCGGGCCGGCCGCGATGCTGGAGGCGGTCCGGGTGGCCCGCAACGAACACGCAGACGCGCCACTGCATTACGAACGGTTCAGCCCGGCCCCGATCGTCGACGGAGTTCCCTTCGAGCTGGAGCTGGCCCGCTCGCGGGAGGTGCTCAGCGTCGCGGCGAACCGCTCGGCGCTCGACGTGATGCTCGACCACGACCCGATGACGGCCTACTCCTGCCAGCAGGGGTTCTGCGGCACCTGCAAGGTCAAAGTCATTGCCGGGCAGGTGGATCGGCGCGGCCGCACCGCTGAGGCAGCAGACGAGATGCTGATCTGTGTCTCCCGCTCGGCCGGCGGCCGCCTGGTGATCGACGCCTAGAAGACCCCTTTTTCGACCAGCACATCGGCGTAGTTGGTCAGGTCGTCGGCGAACACCTGTGGCTGCTCGAACGCGGCGAAATGACCGCCGCGCTCATGAACGGTGTAGTGCACCAGGTTGTATCGGGCGGCGGCCCATGCGCGCGGAGTCTGCAGCATCTCGCCGGGATAGACGGCGTAACCCGTCGGAACGTCGACACGGCCGGACCAGTCGCTGAGCGGGCCGGTGCCCGCGCGGGCGGACTCGCAATACAGTCGCGCCGCCGACGTGGCGGTGCCGGTGAGCCAATAGAACATCAGGTTGTCGATCAGCCGATCGGTACTGATGGGCATGCCGTCAGAGATATCGCACCAGGCGTGGAACTTCTCGAGTATCCAGCCGGCCAGGCCCAGCGGCGAGTCGTCCAAGCCGAAACCCAGCGAATGTGGCCGGGTGGACTGGATTTCCATGTACGCGGTGCCGTCCTTGACCCGTTCCACGCCCGCCGCGATCGCCGCCCATTCCTGTTCGGTGACATCGGCCAGCAGTGCCTGGTCGTTCTGGTCGGGTGGCGAGAACAGCATGTTGGTGTGAATCGCGACCGCGTGGTTGGGGTAGTGCTCACCGAGGTGGCGGGTGACCAGTGCACCCCAGTCGCCGCCTTGCGCGAGGAAGCGGTCATATCCCAACTGGGCCATCACGTCTGCGACGGCAGCGGCGACTTTCGCCACGTCGACTCCGCGCTCTTTCGTAGGTCCGGAGAAGCCGTACCCGGGCATCGACACCAGCACCACATGAAAACGCTTCTGCAGCAGGGGGAGTACATCGAAGAACTCCACCACCGAACCCGGCCAGCCATGGGTGATGACCAGCGGAATGGCGTCGTCACGGGCTGACCTGGTGTGCAGGAAGTGCACCCGCTGGCCGGCGGCCTCGGTGAGGAATGAACCGGCAGCATTGACTTCGGCCTCGGTGCCCCGCCAGTCGTAGCGGTGCAGCCAGTGATCGATGACGTTCTTGAGGAACGCTTGTTCGGTGCCGTAATCCCAGTCGGCTCCGGAGATTTCGGCCGGCCAGCGCGCGGTGCTGAGCCGATGGCGCAGGTCGTCGAGGTGGGCCTGGGGTACCTCGATCGGGTGGGGCCGGATCGGGGAGGCGGCGGGTGCTGTGCTCGGCGCGGTTACCGGTGGCGCGATCAGCGAGACTACGGCTGGAATGCTCGCCGGTGCCTCGACGGGCGCCGCTGCCTGTTCTAGCGGCTCCTCGCCGAGCGAGCGGTACAGGCGGTAACCCACGTGGGGCACGGTCACACCGGGCAGCGGCTTCCATACGTAGGTGCGCTCGTCGAGTGTGAAGCCGTGCTTTTCGTAGAAGTTCCGGGCCTTTTCGTTCTTGTTGGCGGCCCACAGGATGATGTCGTTGTTCGGATAGGTGCGTAGCGCCTTGCTCAGCAGCATGCCGCCGATGCCGTGGCGCTGGCTCTCGTCGACGACGTAGAGCGCGTCGATCTGAATGTGCTGGGGGTTGGACAGGTCCGGCCCGAACAGCGTCATCCCCAGCAGCTTCCCCCGGGCCTCGGCCATCCACATCTGCCAGCCGCCCCGCTTGAGCGTCGTCGGATAGAACGTGTCGGCCCACGTCTTCGGCGTGCTGATCATGTCCAGGACGTGGGTGGCCACGATGCCTTGCCAGGACCGACGCCACACCGGATAGTGCATCGCCGCGACCCGGGCGTAGTCCTTCGGCTTGGCCTCGCGGATCCGGATTTCGCTGGATCTCACGCGCGCACCTCCGCTTCTCGCACCGACGTCTCGACCATCCCAGCCTAGAGAGGCGTCGGCGTGCCGCGTCTTGCCGCATCCCTACGGCCCGGCCCGTTCGTCGTCGTCGTCGTTGAGAAGTCGCTCAGGGTGGTGGTAATCGTTGGTGCGGGGGCCGCCGCGGTCGAAGCGCTTCGGCGGGGTCCACGCGGTGCGATGGTTGGCAAATTTGGTTGTGGTCCAACCTCTTTCGATCAGTTTGTGGTTAGGGGCGCAGGCCAGCGTGAGGGTGTCGACGTCGGTGTTGCCGCCGGTGGCCCATTCGTTGATGTGGTGGACTTCGCATTTGTCGGCGGGGACGTCGCAGCCGGGGAAGGTGCAGCCGCGTTCGGCGGCGATCAGGGCCAGTCGTTGATCGGCTGAGGCGATGCGGCGGGCACGCCCGAGGTAGAGGGGCCGGTTGGAGTGTCCGTCGAAGATGGCGAGGTAGTGGACGGCGCGGCTGGCCATTTCGACCAGTTCGCGCATCGGGATCACAGTGCCGCTGGCGGTGACGCCGTGGCCGGTAGCAGTGGTCAGTTCCTGCAAAGTGGTGGTCACTACGACGGTGACGGGCAGGCCGTTGTGCTGGCCGAGACCGGGGTCGCCGAGCTGGCGGCGTAGCAGATCGTTGAGGGCGTCATGCTGGCGTTGGCCGGGGGTGCGGGTGTCGATCTCGGGGGTGGCATCCGACGAGAGGTTGTCGGGGTTGCACATGCCAGGGGCCGCGAACCGAGCCAGCCAGGCTTCGATGTTGGCGCGCAGTTCGGGGGTGGCGATGAGGGTGGCTTCGCTCATGCCGTCGGCGCGCTGGGGTTTGAAGGTCAAGCTGCGCTGGCGGGCGCGGTCGTGGTCGGAGAATTTTCCGTCGGGGTTGATCAGGACGGCGGCGCGTTTGGCGGCTTTGTCGAGTTGGTCGGGCCGAAGTTGGGTGGCTTGCTGGGCCAGCAGGTGTTCGGCGTGCTCGATGACGGTGGCCGGGGTGGGGGTGGGCAGATTGCGGACAAACGTTTGGATCACTCGCAGGTGCTGGGCGTCGAGCAGGCCCCGACGCCATTGCTGGGACGTGGCCGGGAGTTCGGGGGGCAACCGCTGGCCGGTGAGTGTGGTGCGTGGGGCCAGTTGGGTGGCGTCGCGGATGCGGCGGCGCGCTTCGGCGTAGCTGATGCGGCACCAGTCGGCGATGACCTGGTGGGTGGGGCCGCCGATGTCGGCAGGGTCTTCCGTGGCGAGGCCCGCGATCAGGTCGTGGCTGACCACGGCTTGCTGTCGGCGGGAGGTTTCGAGGCGTTCCAGGGCCCTGCACCGCACCACAGGGTCCAGCATCTGGTGCTGCAGGTCAGCGATTGAGGCGACGGCGGCGTCGAGGGCGTCGAAAGCGGCCACCAATTCCGCCGAAGCCGTGATCGCACGCATGTTCGAATTCTATTGAACGGCGGGTTCGTCCGCCGTTTCGGAATCCCGGCCTGTGGACAAACACCCGACTGTGGATGAAACCCTGCCCAGTAGGCTTCACGCCATGCGGGTCGGTGTACTGGGAGCAAAAGGCAAAGTCGGGGCAACGATGGTGCGGGCGGTCGAGTCCGCCGATGATCTGACCCTCTCGGCGCAGGTGGACCAGGGGGACGCGCTGAGCCTGCTGAGCGACAGCGGCACCGAGGTCGTCATCGACTTCACTCACCCTGACGTCGTGATGGACAATCTGAAGTTCTTGATCGACAACGGCATTCACGCCGTCGTCGGCACCACGGGCTTCACCAACGAGCGCATCGAGCTGGTCGAGTCCTGGCTCGCGAAGAATCCGGGTACGTCCGTTTTGATCGCACCGAACTTCGCCATCGGCGCGGTGTTGTCCATGCACTTCGCCAAACAGGCCGCGCCGTTCTTCGACTCGATCGAGGTCATCGAACTACACCACCCGCACAAGGCCGATGCGCCTTCGGGCACCGCCACCCGAACCGCCAAGCTGATCGCCGAGGCCCGAAAAGGCCTGCCGCCCAACCCCGATGCCACCACCACCAGCCTGCCCGGTGCCCGCGGGGCGGACGTCGACGGCATTCCGGTGCATGCGGTGCGGCTGGCCGGACTGGTCGCGCACCAGGAAATCCTGTTCGGCACCGAGGGAGAGACGCTGACCATCCGCCACGACAGCCTGGACCGCACGTCCTTCGTGCCCGGCGTGCTGTTGGCGGTCCGTCGCATCCGCGAGCGCCCGGGACTGACCATAGGTATAGAGCCGCTGCTCAACCTGACATGACGAAGACTCTGCGGATCCAGCTGCTGATCGCCTTCCTCTGCGCGGCGATGCTGGTGTATTTCTTCCTGCTCGGCCGCATTGCCCTGGTGATGATCGGGTCAGGCCGGCCCGCGGCCGTCGGCTTGGGGGCGGCGCTGCTGATCATGCCGTTTCTCGGACTGTGGGCGATGATCGCGACGCTGCGCGCCGGATTCGCCCATCAGAAACTGGCCCGTCGCATCGCCGACGACGGAATGGAACTCGACGTCAGCGCGCTGCCCAGGCGGGCATCCGGGCGCATCGAACGCGGTGCCGCCGATGCGCTGTTCGAAACCGTACGTACCGAGCTGGAAAATGATCCCGACAACTGGCGGCGCTGGTACCGGCTGGCGCGCGCTTATGACTATGCGGGGGATCGGCGTCGGGCCCGGGAAGCGATGAAGGCTGCGGTCCAGCTGGAGGCCAAAGCGTGACCACGCTGCTGATCGTCCACCACACCCCGAGTCCGCACTGTCAGGAGATGTTCGAGGCGGTCGTGGCCGGCGCGACCGACCCGGAGATCGAGGGCGTGGAGGTGATCCGGCGCCCGGCCCTCACCGTTTCGCCGGTCGAGATGCTCAATGCCGACGGATATGTGCTCGGCACCCCGGCCAATCTCGGGTACATCAGCGGCGCCCTCAAGCACGCCTTCGATCAGTCTTACTACCAGCTGCTCGACGCTAGTGGGGGCAGACCGTTCGGCGTCTACATCCATGGCAACGAGGGCAGCGAGGGAGCCGTGCGAGCTGTCGACGGCATCACCGCCGGCCTGGCGTGGGTGAAGGCGGCGGATCATGTCGTGGTGTCGGGCAAGCCGTCGAAGACGGACCTCGAGCAGTGCTGGAACCTGGGCGCGACGATCGCCGCGACGTTAATGGGCTGAGCCGGCCGGAGACGGGAGCAGCGCGATGGGCACACCGCCTAGTTCAGAGGGTGAGCTTCTGCACCGCCTCGGCAGCCTCGCGGTCGAACTCGAGGGCCACCGGGACCCGAAGACGGTGCTGCACGAGATCGTGCAAGCCTCGGTGCAGATCGTGCCGGGTGCACGCTGGGCGGGTATCTCGCTTCTCGAGGGAGACCGCGTGGAATCACGCGCTCCCACCGATCAGGTCGTCGCGGAATTGGACCAATTGCAGTCGACCCTGGATGAGGGACCCTGTCTGAGCGCGCTGCGCGAACACCACACGGTCAAGATCGACGACATGGCCAGCGAAGTGCGATGGCCACGCTTTGCCGGCGCGGCGCTGGACCGTGGCATCCGGAGTCTCTTGGCATTCCGATTGTTCGTGCGTCGAGGAAGTCTCGGTGCTCTCAACCTCTACGGCGGCGAGACAGGCGTCTTCGACGAGGAATCTGTTCTCGTCGGCGAGGTGCTGGCTCAACACGCGTCGGTTGCGCTGGCCCGCCTGAGCTCGGAGGCGCGCTTTCAGCGGGCGCTCGACAGCCGGGACGTCATCGGCCAGGCCAAGGGCCTGCTGATGGAGCGCAACAACGTCGACGGTCTGCATGCGTTCCGCATGCTGCTCAAGGTGTCGCAGGAGACCCACACGAAGCTGGTCGACGTTGCGCGGTGGCTGGTGAAGGCGCATGAATCCGGGCTTTCGTAAGCGGATTCACCAGAATCAGGTGTGCGCCGGCCGAAACGCCTCCGCCGGCTGACCAAGTGCGAGTGCCGAACTGGTGCCGATCGGCCCGTGCCGGTCGAACAGCGTCGCGCTTCCGGTGGCGACTCCGGCTGTGCCGTAATGGCTCTGGGCCGCCAAAGCCACGAATTCGCCGTCCGGCAAGCGGATCGCGGTAACCGTGTAGTCGGCATTGATATGGCGCAGCCCGGCCGTGCCCCAATGGGTCCGCCGTGCCATCGGGCCCGGTATGTAGCGGTCACCGTCGGCAGTGAAGAACGGCTCCTGAATCGTCACCGCAACGACGATAGGACAGCCATATTCGGTCATCGGCAGAAGTCCCCGCAGGAGTGGACCAAGGCCCCTGTCCCGAGACCAGCGGTGCGAGCAAGCTCGGAGAGTATGACTACCTCCATCAAGCCGCGCGTTCGAGATGCGGTCCGACAGTTCAACAAGCACGTACTCAACCCGGCCATGATGGCGGTGGCCGGCCGTCGCTTCTGGTATGCGTCGGTGATCGAGCACACCGGGCGGAATTCGGGACGGCGCTATGCCACACCGGTCGTCGCGGTCCCAGTCCCGGACGGGATCGTCGTGCCGCTGCCTTACGGAACCGGCGTCGACTGGCTGCGCAATGTGCTTGCGGCCGGATCCGCGACGATCCGCTGCAAGGGCCGGACCTACCACGTGGTGCGACCGGAAGTGGTCGACGCAGCCAGCGTCGATCCCCAGTTGCCGGCAGCCCGGCGCAGAGCCTTTCACGCCTTCGACGTCGACAGCTTCGCCAAATTCGCACTGGCCTGATCCTGCGTTTCGCCCTAGCGTAATGACACGGGCGACGGGAGGAACGGGCATGCCTGACGTAGTGGAAATTTCGCGCAGCAGCAACCCTTTCCCGCGAGACGGGATCACCGCCGACAGGGACGGCGTCGCACATTACGACGACATCCCGGCCACCTTGCTCGACATGCTCGACGCGCAGGTGACTGCCCGGCCGGACAGCGAAGCCTTGGTCGAATTGGGCGCGGAGCGGCTGACCTACCGTCAGCTCTGGGACCGTGCGTCACGCGTTGCCGGCGGCCTGCGCGCCGGCGGTCTGAAACCGGGGGATCGGGTCGCGGTGCGCTACCCCGCGGGAGTCAATTGGGTGCTGGCGTTCTGGGGCACAGTGATGGCCGGCGGCATCGCGGTCGCCGTCAATACACGATCGGCCCAGCCGGAGGTGGATTTCGTCCTGTCCGATGCCGGCGCGCATATCGACTTGGCCGCGGATACGCCGCTGCCGGACGGCCCGCCTTATGTTGCCGAAGATCTCGGCCCCAAAGATGTTGCCGCGCTGTTCTATACGTCGGGCACCACCGGGCATCCCAAGGGCGTGCCGACCACCCACGAAGCATTCGTCACCAACACCGAGAACGGGATCCGGTGTATCGACCAGCCGCGCGACCTAGGTGAGGGCTTACGCACCCTCATCTCGGTGCCGCTGTTCCACGTGACAGGTTGTAACTCACAGCTTTTGGCGGCCACCCGGCTCGGTGGTGCGGCAGTGATCACGCCCAGCCTCAACCTGGACGAGTTGGTATCCTCGCTGGGCGCCGAGCGCATCTCGGTGATGGTCACCGTTCCGGCGATATACGCGTTATTGCTGCGGCACAAGGAGTTCGCCAACGCCGATGTGTCCGGTGTCCGCTGGGTAGGGTACGGCGGGGCGCCCATCGCACCCTCGCTGGTCCGGTCCGTAAAGCAGGCCTTTCCGGCTGCCACCGTGTTCAACGGCTACGGCATGACCGAATCCGCGTCGTTGATGACCGTGCTGCCCGACGCCGAGGCCGTCGAGCACGCCGACTCCGTCGGATACGCGGTGCCCTCAGTGGATCTCGGTCTGATTCCGGACAAAGACGGCCAGCTTGTCGGTGAATTGGTGACCAGAGGGCCCAATATCACCGCCGGTTACTGGAACCGGCCAGAGGCCACCTCCAGCACCATCGTGGACGGCTGGCTGCACACCGGAGACGTGGTGCGCGTCGACGAGGCCGGACGCGTGCACATCGTCGACCGGCTCAAAGACATCATCAACCGCGGCGGTGAGAACATCTCCAGCGTCGAGGTCGAAGCGGCGCTGCTAGCCGCGCCCGGCGTCATCGATGCATGCGTTCTCGGGGTGCCGGACGACGTCATGGGGGAGAAGGTCGGCGCGGTGCTTGTCGGAGAGCAGATCGATGTGCCGGTGGTGCTCGAATACTGCCGCGAGCAACTCGCCGATTACAAGGTCCCGCAGTACGTGACGGTGGCGACCACACCGCTGCCACGCAACGCCGGCGGAAAGTTGCTCAAAGCCAGGCTGCGCGAAAACGCGCAGTGGGGTCCTGCGTTGCGCTGACGCACCCCGGCTTTTCGCCCGAAAATCACCTCCTCTATCGGTGATTTGGGCGCCGATACCACAGCAAAGTGACACGCTCAATATGGCGGTGTAACGAAGCCGTGAATCGGCGCGCCGTTTTTGCCGGACGGGGGTGCGGATCTTCAGCAATCACAAACAGTCCCGACTGTCCGTACACAAGAGGAGCAACACATGTCTTTCGTGACCACACAACCCGACGAGTTGCTGGCCGCAGCGGGGAAGCTGCAGACCGTTGGCGCCCAGCAGGCCGCTCAGAACGCCGCCGCTGCGGCGCCGACCACCTCCGGCATGACTCCCGCCGCCGCAGACGAGGTGTCGGCGCTGCAGGCATCCCTGTTCGCCGCGTACGGCACGCTTTATCAGCAGGTCAGCCACCAAGCAACCGCCATGTACGACGCCTTCGTCAACACTCTCGGCCTCAGCGCGCAGACGTACGCCGCGACCGAGTCGGCCAATTCGGCCGCCGCTGCACTACCGGCTGCCCTGACGGATTCACCGCTGGCCGACGTGGCCAACATCGTCAATATCGGGGTAGGCAACTGGGCCTCGGCAGCCTCGAATCTGGTGGGCATGGCCAATGGAGGCCTGTTAGTGCCGGTCGAAGAAGGTGCGGTCGAGGGTGCCGCCGATACCGCAGGCGGTGCCGCCGATATCGCAGGCATGGAAGGGGCAGCGGGTGTCGGGTCGGCACCCGTCGCCGCCGGGATCGTCGGGGCACCCCCGACGATGTCGGCCTCATCTGCCTGGGCCGGCCCCGCCGCCCTGGTGTCGAGCACCGCGCCGAAATCAATGGGCAGCACAGCCGCCGCGGCGCCGACGGTGACAGGAACGACACTGCTGCCCGGCATGCCGGGAATGGCGTCAGCGAGCCGCAGCAGCACCGGATTCGGGGCGCCGCGCTACGGGGTCAAACCCCTGGTCATGGCCCGGCCGGTGCACGCCTGAAGGGATTGCACATGCTGGACTTTGGCGCATTGCCTCCGGAGATCAACTCCATGCGGATGTACACCGGCGCCGGGGCCGCGCCGATGATGGCCGCCGCCGCGGCGTGGAACGGACTGGCGGTCGAGCTGAGCACGACAGCGGATTCCTTCGAGTCGGTGATCAGTGCGCTCACCACCGAGCAGTGGATGGGGCCCGCCTCGCTGTCCATGGCCGCTGCGGCGCAACCCTTCCTGGCCTGGCTGACCTACACCGCGGAATCCACGGCGCTGGCGGGCTCCCAGGCGGTCGCGTCCGCGGCGGCGTTCGAGACGGCGCACGCGATGACGGTGCCTCCGGCAGAGGTGGCCGCGAACAGGGCCCTGCTGGCCGTCCTGGTGGCGACCAACGTACTGGGACAGAACACCCCTGCCATCGCGGCGGTCGAGGCGCAGTACGGCGAAATGTGGGCGCAGGACGCGCTGGCCATGTACGGCTACGCGGGGTCCTCGGCCGCGTCGGGGAAGCTGAACCCGCTGGCGGTGCCGGCGCAGGCCACCAACCCCGCGGCGGTGGCCAACCAGGCCGCGGCAGTAACCCGAGCCGCCCAGCAGTCCGGATTGAACACTCTGATCGGCGACATCCCCAACGCGGTTGGAGTCTTGGCGTCTCCGGCAGCAGCCGACGCGGCGGCGCTGGATCCGGTCACCCAAGTCATCACCGATCTGCTGGCCGTCCCGTTCGTACAGAACACCATCAACGGCGCGGTCAACACCGCGGGATGGTTCACCACTGCCGGAATCACCACCGGAGTGTTCCTGCAACACACCCTGGATACGCTGCCCGCCGCCGGGGCGGCCGCCGGGATCGGTCCGGCGGGCGCCGCCGCGGTGGCCAACGTGGTGAGCCCGGTTGGTGCTGGTGCCGCTCCGCTGATGGGCGCGGCAACGTCGGTCGGCGGGCTTTCCGTGCCGGCAAGCTGGTCTGCCGCGGCGCCGGCGGTCACCACCGGCACGACGGTCGGCGAGGGCAGCGGGTGGGCGGTGCCCGAGGAAACCGGAGTGGTCGCCGGTGTGCCCGGGGCACCCGGAGCGGCGATGGCGGCCAAGGGCGGGTCCGGCATGGCCGGACCTCGCTACGGGTTCAAGCCGGTGGTCATGCCCAAACACGTCATCGGCTGATCATTGGAAGTTCCTATGAGAACGGCAAGTTGGCGAGGAGCGCGATTGCCAAAACTCATTAAAATCACGCTGAGCGGTGGCCGGTATCGTTTCTGGAGGCCGCGCCTTCACGCGACCACTAGTCGGGGGGCTAGCCAGCATCGGCGCTGACGTAACCGCCTCGTAGAAGAAGCCCGCAGCGGGCCTACGCAACGACGGAACATCTCACGTGGACTTTGGAGCGCTACCGCCGGAGGTCAACTCCGCCCTCATGCATACGGGCGCGGGCGCCGCTCCGCTGCTCACAGCGGCGAGTGCCTGGAACGGTATCGCGGACGAGCTGAGCACCGCTGCGACCTCCGTCGAGTCGCTCATCACCCGGCTGAGCACCCAAGAATGGGTCAGTGCGGCGTCATTGTCGATGGCGGCCGCCGCCCAGCCGTTTGTCACGTGGCTGAGCCGCACCGCCGACGCGTCGGCGGTCGCGGCCGCTCAGGCGATGTCGTCGGTGGCCGCATTCGAGACCGCCTTCGCGATGACGGTGCCGCCGGCCGAGGTCGCGGCCAACAGAGCCCAGCTGGCCGCACTGATCGAGACCAACACGGTTGGGCAGAACATGCCTGCCATCGCCGCCGTCGAGTCGGCTTACAGCGAGATGTGGGCGCGCGATGCCGCCGCCATGTACGCCTATGCCGCATCTTCGGCAGCAGCGGGAAGGCTTGATCCGCTGCTGAGCCCCACGGAGATGACGAATCCCGCCGGTCTCGGCAACCAAGCCGCGGCTGTCGCTCAAGCCGCCGCATCCGGTTCTGCTTCCGCGGAGCAGGCGGCGCTGGGCGCGATCGTCGGTGCAGGGCCGGACGCCGTATTGAGCCTGGCCGGACCGGCCGAGGCCCCGGCCAGCACCGGGTCCACGTTGCTGGACTTGTTCATCGCTTTCGACCGCGAAGAACTGTGGTGGGCCGGCACGTTCGATCACAACAGGGCCACCTACTGGGACTACTCGGTCGGCCAGATCGGCAGTGGCGGAAACGATGACGACGAGCCCAAGGAGATTTCGCACGACGCGGCCCATCACGGCGCTGCGGCTCACTCGGCGAAGCCGGGGGTCGTCGGCAAAACCCCGACGGTTGCCGGACTGGGCACGGCGCACCTGGTCGGTGCACTGTCGGTTCCGGCGAGCTGGTCGAATTCAGTGCCGGCCGCCGATATTCCGGCTGCCGAGGGCACCTACTGGGAGGTGCCCCGGGACGAGGATTCGTTCGAGCAACCGACGCCCGCTCCCGGAAGTGTCGCGGCCATCTTCGACGGCCGTACCCGCCCGGGGCCCCGCTTCGGCGTCAAGCCGGTCGTTATGCCCAGGCAAGGACTCCTTTGAACCGGGCCGTACGCTGTGCCCTATGCGGCCACCACCGCGCGATGTCCTGATCGCAAATCGCGGCGAGATCGCTCTCCGCATCATTCGCACCGCCACCGAACTCGGTTGGCGCACCGTCGCGGTCTACGCCGAGGATGACGCCGATAGCCCCCACGTGCACTCGGCCGACGAAGCGATCGCATTGCCGGGCAACGGGGTAGCAGCCTATCTCGACCGGACCGCGGTGCTCGGCGCGGCAAAGGCGGCGGGGGCGACGACGATCCACCCGGGATACGGATTCCTCAGTGAGAACCCCGAATTCGCCCGCGCCTGCGCGGACTCCGGATTTGTGTTCGTCGGTCCGGATGGCGGCGTCCTCGAACTGGTGGGCAACAAAACCTCGGCCCGCGCGGCGGCGATCGCCGCCGGCGTGCCGGTACTGGCCGCCACGGACGGTCCGGCCGGCGTCGAGGACATCCGCGCGTTCTTCGCCGCGCAGAACGGCGCCATCATGCTCAAAGCCCTCGCCGGCGGCGGGGGGCGGGGGATGCGCAGGGTCGAGCGCGCCGACCAGATCGAGGATGCCTACCGCCTCGCCGCGGCGGAAGCCCAACTCGGGTTCGGTAATCCGGCGCTGTTCGCCGAAGCGTTGCTCCCCGACGCACGGCACGTCGAGGTGCAGATCGTCGCTGCTCCGCATGCCCATCAGACCCGTGCTCTCGCGCTGGGCGATCGGGACTGCAGCATTCAACGGCGATACCAAAAACTGGTGGAAATCGCGCCCGCCCAGCACCTTTCCGACGGCCTGCGTCGTGAATTGCACGGGGCGGCGGCGCGACTGTGTGCCAGGGTGGCTCTGCACGGTCTGGCCACCGTCGAATTCCTGGTCCGCGGAGAACAATTCGTGTTTCTGGAAATCAATCCGCGCATTCAGGTAGAACACACCGTGACCGAGCAGGTCACCGGTCTGGACCTGGTCGGTATCCAGTTGGCCATCGCCGGTGGCGCCACATTCGGCGACCTGGCGATCCCTCCCGGAATCTCCTCCGACGGAACCGATATCGCCGGTGATCCTGCCGCCCGGTCCGGCATCGCCATCCAGACCCGGGTCAACATGGAGACCATCGCGCCCGACGGTGCGGTGCTGCCCAGCGCCGGCACTCTGACGGCTTTCACCCCGCCGACCGGTCCGGGAGTGCGCGTCGACACCTACGGCCGGCCCGGTCTGGCACCCAGCCCGCGGTACGACTCGCTGCTGGCCAAGGTGATCACCCACGTGCACAGCACCTCCTTTGCCGCCGCGGCCCGCAAGGCGCACACCGCGCTGGAGGAGTTCAGCATCGAGGGCGTGGGCACCAACATCGCGGTGCTGCAAGAGCTGTTGTCCGACAGTGAATTTCAATCTGGTTTGGTGACAACGAGCTTCGTCGACGACAGACTTCCCCGATTGGCGTCGGCGGCCGCGGCGCACCAGCGACAGCACCCGGCGCCGGCGGCGGTCGAGCTCTACCCGGGTGAGGAGGTGCTCCGGGCGCAGCTCGCCGGGACGGTCGTCGAGGTGGCTCGTGACGGCACGGAGGTGGGCGCCGGGGGTCAGGTGGTGGTGCTCGAGGCGATGAAGATGCAACACGTTCTTGTGGCACCCGACGCGCTGCGCACTGTTCGCAACCTGGTGGCCCCGGGACAGGTCGTCGGGACCGGAGACCCACTGGTGGTCTTTACCCGCACGGAATCCGGTTCCGGTGATGAGAAGAGCTCGGCCGCAGTGGATCTGGATCACCCCAGGGAAGATCTGGATGAAGTGCGGCAACGGCACCTGGTGACGCTCGACGAGGGCCGTCCGGCCGCGGTGGCCAAGCGGCACAAGTTGGGCCGTCGTACCGCGCGGGAGAACATCGCCGATCTCGTCGACCCGGGCAGCTTCGTGGAGTACGGCGCGCTGGCCATCGCCGCCCAGCGCAGCCGGCGCTCCGAAGAAGACCTGATCGCCAACACCCCCGCGGACGGCCTGGTCGCCGGGCTGGCAACCATCGGCGCGGATCGCTTCGGCCCGCAGTCCGCAAGGGCCGTGGTGGTGTCCTACGACTACACGGTGCTGGCCGGGACGCAAGGCATGCGCAACCATGCCAAGACCGACCGCGTGTTCGACCTCGCCGTCCGGAAACGGATCCCGGTGGTGCTTTTCGCCGAGGGCGGTGGTGGGCGTCCGGGCGACACGGACGTCGGCGGGATGGCGGGGCTGGACGTACCGACATTCCGGATGCTTGCCGGACTGTCCGGCCGGGTGCCCCTCATCTCGATCGTTTCCGGGCGTTGCTTCGCCGGCAATGCGGCGCTGGCCGGGGTGTGCGACGTGATCATCGCGACGCCGGATGCCAACATCGGCATGGGCGGCCCGGCGATGATCGAAGGCGGCGGCCTCGGTGCCTACCCGCCTGAGGCGATCGGGCCGATCGATGTCCAGCGGCGCAACGGCGTGGTGAGCCTGGTGGCCCGCGACGAGGCACATGCGGTGTCGTTGGCCAAGCGGTATCTGTCCTATTTCCAGGGCGCCGTGGCGGACTGGGCGGCGCCGGATCCGCGTCTGGCCCGGCATGTGGTGCCGCAGAACAGGTTACGCGCCTACGACGTGCACCGGGCTATCGACAGCATCGTCGACGTCGGTTCGGTGCTGGAACTGCGACCCGACTACGGAGTCGGCGTCGTCACCGCCCTGGTCCGAGTGGAGGGCACGCCCTACGGCCTGATCGCCAACAGCAGCCATCACCTCGGCGGCGCGATCGATGCGGAAGCGGCCGATAAGGTGGGCGACTTCCTGACACTGTGCGAGTCATTCCGGCTGCCCGTGGTATCGCTGTGCGACACACCTGGGTTCATGGTCGGCCCGGAGGCAGAGAAAGACGCCGCAGTGCGCCGATTCGGTCGGATGTTCATCCTGGGAGCGCAACTGACCGTGCCGTTCGGGATGATCATTCTGCGTAAGGGCTACGGCCTGGGTGCGATGGCCATGGCCGGCGGCTCGTTCCGCGCGCCACAGTTCACGGTCGCGTGGCCCACCGGTGAGATCGGTGGCATGGGCTTGGAAGGTGCTGTGCGCCTTGGGTTCAGCAAGGAGCTGGCTGCCGCGCCCGACGAGGCGCAGCGCCAGGCGCTGTTCGACAAACTCGTCGCCGCGGCCTATCAGCACGGAAAAGCGCTGCGCGCCGGCACCACGTTCGAATTGGACGACGTGATAGACCCGGCGGAATCCCGGGCCTGGATCACCAGGCTCCGGGACTCCTGACATCCAGGTCCGTCAGGCGTGGCCGGAGCCGCAGCCGACGCCCGGCAGACAGCCCTCGCCGCCGGGAACCCCGCCCGGACCCCAGAACTGGCCCCCGTTGCCGCACCCGACGCCCGGGATGCAGCCCTGGCCGCCAGGACCGCCGTTCGGTCCCTGGTCGGTGCCACCGGAACCGCAGTTGCCGTTGGCGTCGCAACCGCCGCCACCGGGGTCCAGCGGGATGAAGTGGGTGATGCCGGTACTGGTAGCGCCCGGCCCGGTCGCGGCAACGTCAGCGGCGGCCATCGGTGCCGCGGCAATTGCTGCAGCGACAGCCCCGGCCACCACCAGTGGTTTGAGGAGATGTGATTTCGCTAACATGCAAATCGCATACCACGTTCACGAATTTTCAAACCTGCACCAGGCGGGCCTCTTTCCTGAAACAACAGAAGGCGTAAGCACATGACCTCTTTGGACTTAACCGGCCGCACCGCCATTGTCACGGGCGCCTCCCGGGGCATCGGATTGGCGATCGCACAGAAGCTTTCGGACGCGGGCGCCAATGTGGTGCTGACCGCGAGGAAGCAGGAGGCGGCAGACGCCGCCGCGGCGGAGGTGGGCGAGCGCGCTCTGGGCGTAGGCGCGCATGCGGTCGACGAGGATGCCGCACGGCGCTGCGTCGACTTGACCCTCGAGCGGTTCGGGCGAGTGGACATCCTGATCAATAACGCCGGCACCAACCCGGCCTACGGCCCGCTGATCGACCAGGACCACGCCCGGTTCAACAAGATCTTTGACGTCAACTTGTGGGCGCCGCTGCTGTGGACGTCGTTGGTGGTCAAGTCGGGCATGGGAGAGCACGGTGGCGCCATCGTCAACACCGCCTCGATCGGTGGCATGCACCAGTCGCCGGCTATGGGCCTGTACAACGCCACCAAGGCGGCGCTGATTCACGTCACCAAGCAACTCGCACTGGAACTTTCGCCCCGGATCCGGGTCAACGCGATCGCCCCCGGCGTGGTCCGCACCCGGCTGGCCGAGGCGCTGTGGAAGGACCACGAGGACCCGCTGGCGTCCTCGATCGCGCTGGGCCGGATCGGCGAGCCCGACGATGTGGCCGGTGCGGTCGCGTTCCTGGTTTCCGATGCGGCCAGCTGGATCACCGGCGAGACCTTGGTGATCGACGGCGGCCTGCTGCTGGGGCCGGCGCAGGGCTATCAGTCCGGCGGCCGGCAGTGACCACCGAGGCCGAGTTGGACGCCCTGGTCCGTGCGCTGCTGGACGAACACGACCCGGCCGGCACTTCGGCGCGGGACTTCCTTGGCGCACAGTACGACGCGGGTTTGGCGTGGGTGCATCTGCCGGTTGGTTTCGGCGGACTCGATCTGCCGCGGAGCGCGCAAGCGCGGGTCGACGCGCAGTTGGCCGCGGCGGGTGCGCCCATGGGCGGCACCGTCAAGAACTACATCGGCATGGGTATGGCCGCGCCGACGATCATTGCGTACGGGACCGATGAGCAGAAGCGAAAGTTCCTGCGTCCGTTGTTCACTGGCGAACAGATCTACTGTCAGCTGTTCAGCGAACCGGGTGCCGGATCGGACCTGGCCGCCGCGGCTACCCGCGCCGTGCGCGACGGCGATGAGTGGGTCGTCAACGGGCAGAAGGTCTGGACATCGCAGGCGCAGCACGCGCAGATGGCGATCCTCGTCGCACGCACCAACCCCGACGTCCCCAAACACGCGGGCCTGACCTACTTTCTGTGCGACATGACGCAGCGGGGCGTCGACGTCCGGCCGTTGCGTCAGATTACCGGCGAAGCCGAGTTCAACGAGGTTTTCCTCACCGACGTCCGGGTACCCGATGCCAACCGGCTCGGTCCCGAGGGCGGCGGTTGGCGGGTGGCGACCACCACGCTCAACAACGAGCGGGTCGCGATCGGATCGCGGGCCGGCACGCCGCGGGAGAGCGGCCACATCGGAAAGGTCGCCAAGGCCTGGCGCAGTGATGCGGCACTGCGCAATCCGGCCATGCACGACGAGCTGATGCGGCTGTGGGTCGAGGCGGAGGTGCTCCGCCTGACCGGTGAGCGACTGCGCCAGCAGGCCGCCAGTGGTCAGCCCGGACCAGAAGGTGCGGGAATGAAGATTGCCTTCGCCCGCATAGCGCAAGCGATTTCGGGCTTCGAGATCGAACTGCACGGCGAGGCGGGGTTGCGCTACGACGACTGGACCATGCGCAGGCCGGAGGTGGTGGATCTGACCGGCCGCGAGCCGGGGTACCGCTACCTGCGCGCCAGGGGCAACTCGATCGAAGGCGGTACCTCGGAGATCCTGCGCAACACCGTCTCCGAACGGGTGCTGGGCCTGCCCGGCGAACACCGGGTGGACAAGGCCCTCGCGTGGAAGGACCTGCCCCGATGAGCGACCTGCTGTACTCCGACACCGAGGACGCGTTGCGCGACGGTGTCCGGCAGTTGTTCGCCGACCGGTGTCCGCCGGAATCGGTGGCGAAGTGTTACGACACTCCGCCACAAGACTTTTCCGGAGTCTGGCGAACGCTGGCAGTAGAGCTCGGTGTGGCGGGTCTGCTGGTACCGGAGTCGCTCGGCGGGGCGGGCGCGAGCGCCCGCGAGGCCGCCGTCGTGATGGAGGAGATCGGTCGCGCCGTAGCGCCGGTGCCGTACTTGTCCAGCGCGGTGCTCGCCACCGTCGCGTTGTTGCGGGCCGGTGACACCGAGACTGTGTCAGCGTTGGCCTCCGGCGAACTCAGCGCGGCACTGGTGGTGCCGCTGTCCACCGCCCCCTGGGATGCGGTCACCGGACTGGACGTCGGCGATGGCGGCCTGAGCGGGCAGGTCACCAGCGTGGCCGGCGCCGCGGAGGCCGGCGTGCTGGTGGTGCCCGTTGCCGGACCGGAAGGGCTTGAGCTGCACACCGTCCCGCGCGACGGCGACGGCGTGCAGGTGTCACCGAGACTGGCCCTGGACATGACGAGACCCATTGCGGATGTTCAGTTTTCAGGTGCCAGCTCGACTTTCGTCGGAGCCGGTACCGAAGCGGTGGCGGCGGCGTTGCACACGGGCGCGGCGCTACTGGCCTCCGAGCAGCTCGGTGTCGCGCAGTGGTGCTTCGACACCACGCTGGCATACGCGAAGGAGCGCAAGCAGTTCGGCCGCGCGATCGGTTCTTATCAGGCGATCAAGCATCGGCTGTCGGATCTGTGGTTCGAGGTCAGCTCGGCGATGTCGGCGGCCCGCTACGCGGCCGACACCACTGCCCGCGGCGATGACGATGCGGCGGTGGCAGTGTCTCTGGCGCAGGCCTACTGCAGTGGCGCGGCGGTGCACGCCGCGGAGGAGTGCGTGCAGCTGCACGGCGGCATCGGCATGACCTGGGAGTATCCCGCGCACCTATTCCTCAAGCGCGCCAAGAGCGATCAACTGGTGTTCGGCACCGCCTACCGGCACCGTTCCCGGCTCGGTGACCTCGTCGACCTCCCGGTCACCTAATGGCGCTCGCGAGCGCGTTGGGGTACCTCCCGCGTGTGGCGGCGTGCCCCCCGGCTCGGCACGGTCAGGCGAGTGCCTCGGCGAACGTTTGCGTCATTGCCGCCCAATGCCGCTCGTCGGCAACAGGGTCGTAAGGCGGGTTGTCCGGGACGGCGAACCCGTGCCCGGCTTGGTACCACTCGATCGTGTGGCGCACGCCCGCCGCCGTCAGCGCCTTTTCCAATTGCTCGGCCTGATCGGCGGTGAAGGACGGATCATTCTCCGCGCCGCCCACGTACACCAGCGCGTTCATCTTGTCGGCCAGCAGGTGCGGGCTCTGGTCGTTGTCGCTGACCAGGCCCCCGCCGTGGAACGACGCCGCTGCGGCGACCCGCTCCGGGAGCCGGCCAGCCAGCAGTACCGAGATCCGGCCGCCCATGCAATAGCCGCAGACGCCGAAGCGTTCACCGCGGACCTCCGGGCGTCCGGCCAGATAGTCGAACAACGCAGTGGCGTCGCGGGTGATCCGGTCCGGCGTCACGGTGCCCAGCATGAACATGATGCGGGCCCGTTCCTTCGGGTTGCTGAAGGCGGTGGCCATGTCGAACGGGGCCCAGTCGCCCTCGCGGTAATACACGTCGGGAAGCAGCACGGCGTAACCGAAGCCGGCCAACTTGGCCGCCATCTGGTCGAAGGTGTCGCGGACCCCGCCGGCGTCGGGAAACATGACCACACCCGGCCACGGACCCGCACCCTCCGGAGTGTGAAGTGTCACGTTGCAGGTGCCGTCGGCGGTGGTCACGTGGTCGGTGATTTTCGGCATGGTGTCCGTTCTACTCCGTCGCCGTCCCGGCGCCCCGCCGCGCCCGGCTTCGCCGCGCTTGCGATCGCCGCGGTCTGATGGCGCGACCCGCCGCGCCCGGCTTCGCCGCGCTTGCGATCGCCGCGGTCTGATGGCGCGACCCGCCGCGCCCGGCTTCGCCGCGCTTGCGATCGCCGCGGTCTGATGGCGCGACCTGCCGCGCCCGGCTTCGCCGCGCTTGCGATCGCCGCGGTCTGATGGCGCGACCCGCCGCGCCCGGCTTCGCCGCGCCCGGCTTCGCCGCGCTTGCGATCGCGCTAAGCTGACCGCGTGCCGATCGCGACGCCGTACGAGGACCTGCTGCGTCAGGTGCTCGCCACCGGCACCGCCAAATCCGACCGCACCGGCACCGGCACCCGCAGCCTGTTCGGCCAGCAGATCAGATACGACCTGTCGGCCGGTTTCCCGCTGATCACCACCAAGAAGGTGCACCTGAAGTCGGTGGTCTACGAACTGCTCTGGTTCCTGCGCGGCGACTCCAACGTCAGCTGGCTGCACGAGCACGGCGTCACCATCTGGGATGAATGGGCAAGCACCACCGGCGATCTCGGGCCCATCTACGGTGTGCAGTGGCGATCCTGGCCCACTCCGAGCGGGCAGCACATCGACCAGATCAGCGCCGCACTCGAGCTGCTGCGCACCGACCCGGACAGTCGCCGCATCATCGTCTCGGCCTGGAACGTCGGCGAGATCCCGCAGATGGCGCTGCCGCCGTGCCACGCGTTTTTCCAGTTCTACGTGGCCGACGGCCGTCTGAGCTGCCAGCTGTATCAGCGCAGCGCCGACCTGTTCCTCGGAGTGCCGTTCAATATCGCCAGCTACGCGCTGCTCACGCACATGATGGCGGCCCAGGCCGGCCTGCAGGTCGGCGAGTTCGTCTGGACCGGCGGCGACTGCCACATCTACGACAACCACGTCGAGCAGGTCGGGCTGCAACTCACGCGCGAGCCCCGGCCATACCCGAAACTGCATCTGGCTCATAGGGATTCGATTTTCGACTACACCTATGACGACATCGAAGTGCGAAACTACGACCCCCATCCCGCGATCAAAGCCCCAGTAGCCGTATGAAGGTAGGCCTGGTCTGGGCTCAGTCGACATCTGGTGTGATCGGGCGCGGAGGCGATATACCGTGGCGGGTGCCGGAGGATCTGGCGCACTTCAAGAAGATCACCATGGGGCACACGGTGGTGATGGGCCGGCTCACGTGGGAATCGCTGCCGCCCAGCTTCCGTCCGCTACCGGGCCGGCGAAACGTCGTCCTGAGCCGCCAGGCCGGTTTCACGGCTGACGGGGCCGAGGTGGTCGGGTCGCTCGACCAGGCCCTCACCGAGCCCGAGACGTGGGTTATCGGTGGTGGTCAGATCTACGCCCTGGCGCTACCGCTGGCCAG
Source organism: Mycobacterium sp. TY814 (assembly GCF_030755175.1). NCBI lineage: Bacteria > Bacillati > Actinomycetota > Actinomycetes > Mycobacteriales > Mycobacteriaceae > Mycobacterium > Mycobacterium sp. TY814. The sequence continues at coordinate 727,768 of NZ_JAUFRY010000001.1, read as the reverse complement.
CAGGTGTGAGGTGACCGAGGTCGACATCGACCTACCGCGCGACGACGAAGACGCGCTGGCACCCGTGCTCGACGAGTCATGGCAGGGTGAAACGGGGGAGTGGCAGGTCAGCCGCGCAGGGTTGCGTTACCGGTTTCACAGCTACTTCCATCCGTGATCGGCCCTCTCGGCGCGACCGATTGAGCTGACATACTCGGCTTGGGGGCGGTCTCACCGGATATCAAGCATCAGAAGGGGGAATCAAGAGTGGTAACCGAACCCGTCAAGACGTTTTCTCGCAAGTTCCTGGGCTACGACCAGGCCGCGGTGGACGCGCACATCGAAGTGTTGACCACCAAGCAGCGGCTGCTGCGTGACGACGTGGAGAGCCTGCGGACGCGGCTGCAAGAATCCGGCGACCAAGCGGCCGCGCTGCGCAAGGAAGTGGCGTTGCTCACCGACACCTCGCCCTCGCCGCACGCGATGCAACAGCGGATGGCCAAGATGCTCAGACGTGCGGTCGACGAGGTGTCGCAGATGCAATCCGAGGCGCGCGCGGAAGCGGACGCGATGATCGCGGCGGCCGAGGCCGATGCGGAAGCCGAGCAGCAGAAGTCGAAGGAGCGGTTGGCAGAGATGGCTGAGCAGCTGAACGCCCTGCAGGCCGAATACGAAGAGACCAAGGCAAAGCAGGAAGCCGAACTGGCAAACATGCGCAACGACGCCGAATCGGAGATCGGTGAAGCGTGGGAGCAGGCCCGGCGAGAGCGCGACCAACTCCTCGCCGACGCCAAGCAGGAGGCCGATCACTACCGTGAGCAGGCCCGGCGTGCGGTGGACCAGGCGACACAGCAACGAATCAACGTGCTGGAACAGCTGATGAGCGTCTACCGCGACCTCGAACCGGTGCCGGCTGCACTCGAGTCGGCATACCAACAGCGCAACCAGTCGGCAACCAACGGGACGGCGGATCGCCAAGTCAGGACGGCGTAACCCCGCGCCGGTCCCGCCGCCGGACCGCGCGGACCGGTAGTCTCGGCGCCGTGTCGGTCCGCAAAGCCAGGCTGACCGCCGCGCAGGCCCGGCGGATCGCCGTTGCGGCGCAAGGGTTTAGCGAGCCCCGCCCGGGCGGCGTCGTCACCCGCGCACACCTGCGGCGGCTCATCTCGCGGATCCAGGTGCTGCAACTGGATTCGGTCTCGGTGGCGGTGCGCGCCCACTACGCCCCGGTGTTCAGCAGGTTGGGACCCTACGACCGCGACATGCTGGACAGCGCCGCGTGGGGGCCGCCGAAGTCGCGACTGCTGGCCGAGTACTGGGTGCACGAAGCGGCGCTGATGGCGGTCGACGACTGGCCGCTGCTGCGCTGGCGGATGCGTCAGTACCGGCACGGGCGCTGGGGCACCCACATCGTCAAAGCCAACCCGCAACTGGCCGACGACATCGTGGCCGCCGTCGCCGAGCTGGGCCCCAGCACCGCCGGACAGATCGAGACGCACCTGGAAGCGGCGCCGCGCAGGGCCAAGGGCGCCTGGTGGAACCGCAGCGACACCAAGTGGGTGTGTGAGGCGCTGTTCGCCTCCGGAGTGCTGACCACCGCCACCCGGGTGGGTTTCGCGAGGCACTACGACCTGGTGGAGCGGGTGTTGCCCGCCGAGGTGCTCACCCGCGAGGTCGACGATGACGAAGCCGTCCGAGAGCTGACGCTGCGCGCGGCCACATCACTGGGCGTCGGCACCGAGGCCGACATTCGCGACTACTTCCGGCTGTCCGCCCAGCAGACGAAACCGGCCATTGCCGGGCTGGTGGCCGCGGGCGAGATCGAAACGGTGGACGTCGAGGGCTGGTCCGCGCCGGGCTACCTGCGGGCCGGGAGGACGGTTCCGCGCCGCGATCGCGGCACTGCGCTGCTCTGTCCGTTCGACCCGCTCATCTTCTTCCGGCCGCGCGTGGAGCGGATCTTCGATTTCCACTACCGCATCGAGATTTATACCCCTGCCGCCAAACGGCAGTACGGCTATTACGTGTGGCCATTCCTGCTCGATGGCGAGCTGGTGGCGCGGGTGGACCTCAAGGCCGACCGTGCCGGGGACACGCTGCAGGTGGTGGGCGCCTTCGGCGAGCCGGATATCGCGCGGCCGAGGGTCGCCGCGGCGCTGGCCGATGAGCTGTCACAGATGGCGTCCTGGCTGGAATTGAGCCGCGTGGAGGTTGCTGACCGCGGCGATCTGGCCGCGGAGTTGCGCGCAGCCGGTAAGCGAGCCGGCTGATGGATCAAAGCTTGAAGGACACGCTGTGGCACGCCGCCAACAAATTGCGCGGCTCCCTGCCGGCCAGCCAGTACAAAGACGTCGTCCTCGGACTGGTGTTCCTTAAACACGTCTGCGACGCGTGCTGGAAATCGTTGGCCGACAACGCCGAAGCGCCGGACATCGGTGAGCTGGTCGACCGGGCGATGGACGAGGTGATGACGGAACATCCGGCGCTGGCCGGAATGCTGCCGCGGCACTACCAGCGCGTCGACGAGCGCCGCCTCGGTGAACTCATCGCGATTCTCGATCAGGCCGCCATGGCCGGTGGCCACCGGGATCTCATGGGTGAGGTGTACGAGTATTTCCTGGGCAGTTTCGCCCGCGCGGAAGGACGTCGTGGTGGCGAGTTCTTCACACCGCCGAGCGTCGTCCGGGTCATCGTCGAGGTCCTGCAGCCGGGCAACGGGCGAGTGTACGACCCGTGTTGCGGCTCCGGTGGAATGTTCGTCCAGACAGAGCAATTCATCGCCGCGCGTAAGGGCCGGCCGGGTGACATCGCCATCTACGGGCAGGAAAGCGTCGAGGACACGTGGCGGATGGCCAGGATGAATCTGGCCGTGCACGGCATCGACGACAGGGGTCTGGCTCGCGGAGACACCTTCGTCCGTGACCAGCACGCAGGCGTGCAGATGGACTACGTAATGGCCAATCCGCCTTTCAATATCAAGGATTGGGCGCGCAGCGAGCAGGATCCGCGCTGGCGTTTCGGTGTTCCCCCGGCTAAGAATGCCAATTTCGCCTGGATTCAGCACATCCTGTCCAAGCTCGCGCCACAGGGCCGGGCCGCAGTGGTGATGACGAACGGCTCCATGTCGTCAAATACGGCCGGCGAAGGGAAGATTCGGGCTGGCATCGTCGACGCGGACCTGGTGTCCTGCATGGTGGCCCTGCCCACCCAGCTGTTCCGCAACACCGGGATTCCCGTGTGCCTGTGGTTCTTTGACAAGGCCAAGACGCGCCGGGCGGGTCAGGTGCTTTTCGTCGATGCGCGCGGGTTCGGGCACCTTGTCGACCGCGCCGAGCGCGCGCTGGCCGTTGACGAGATCCTCCGGATAGGTCAGACCTATCACGCGTGGCTTTCCAAAAATGCCGACTATCAAGATATCCCGGGGTTCTGCAGATCGGCCACGCTGGACGAGATCCGAGCCGCGGGATACGTGCTCAGTCCCGGGCGTTTCGTCGGGGCGGCCACCGCCCAACCCGGCGCCGAACCTCCCGACGAGAAGATCGCGCGGTTGACTGCAGAGCTGCTGGACGCCCTGGACGAATCCGATCGGCTGGATGCGGTGGTGCGCGACCGATTAGGACGCGTCCAGTGGCGCTGAGGCTGGGCGATCATCTCGACTTCCGCAGCGGCCGCGCGGCGCCGAAACCCCGGATCCGCGGGCCGTTCCGGGTCTACGGCGCCAACGGGGCGATCGGTTCAGCAGCCGCAAGAAACGCCGCCGGCCCCGTGATAGTCATCGGTCGGGTCGGAACATATTGCGGCAGCGTGCATTACAGTGATTCCGACATCTGGGTCACCGACAATGCGTTCACCTGCCGCCCGAAAAACGCGGCAGAGACGCGCTTCTGGTACTACGCGCTGCGGGCCGTTGGGCTCAATGGGCACCGTTGCGGATCCGGGCAGCCGCTGCTCAATCAGAGCATCCTCTGCGACATTCCGGCACCTGATGTCTCGGCCGAGCACCGGCCGCGGATCGGCGCTCTGCTCGGCGCCGTCGATCACAAGATCGCCGCCGGCCGGCGCGTGATAGCAGCGGCTGAGGCCCTGATGGTGGGCATGGCCGAGATGGTCTCGCACCGGGTGCCGCTGTCGAGCCTGGCGGCCCGATCGGGCGAATTCGCGGATCCGCAGCATTTCCCCGAGTTCGTTGCGCATTTCAGCCTTCCGGCGTTCGACGAGGGCGCGACGCCCCTCGTGGTCGCGGGTGCATCGATCAGGAGCGGCAAATTCCTGCTGAGGCAGCCGTGCGTGCTGTTCGCCAAACTCAACCCCCGCATTCCCCGCGTCTGGAACGTGGCGGACATGCCACCACAGTTGCCGGTGGCCAGCAGCGAGTTCGTCGTACTGACCCCAGCCGGCGTCGGCGCCTCCGTGCTCTGGGCCGCACTGTGCCAGGCCGACGTCTCAGAAGCGTTGCAGCGACAGGTGGTGGGAACATCAGGGAGTCATCAGCGGATCCGCCCGCGCGACCTACTCGACGTCGGGGTTCGCGACGTCCGGCGGCTGCCTCCGGATGCGGCGCAGACCATCACGGACCTCGGTGCGCTGTGTCAGACGCGCCGCATCGAGATCGCACGGCTGGCGGCGTATCGCGACGCGCTGCTCCCGCTGCTGATGTCGGGCGAGGTGCGCATCGGGGACGCCGTGCTCGTCGGCCAGATAGGCTGATCGCCGTGGCCGAAACCGCGCCGCTGCGCGTGCAACTGATCGCCAAGACCGACTTCCTGTCGCCCCCGGACGTCCCCTGGACCACCGACGCCGACGGGGGTTCGGCGCTGGTCGAGTTCGCCGGCCGGGCCTGCTACCAGAGCTGGTCCAAGCCCAATCCCCGGACCGCGACCAACGCCGGCTACATCAGGCACATCATCGACGTCGGGCATTTTTCGGTGCTCGAGCACGCCAGCGTGTCGTTCTACATCACCGGCATCTCGCGGTCGTGCACCCACGAGCTGATCCGGCACCGGCATTTCTCCTACTCGCAGCTCTCCCAGCGCTACGTTCCGGAGCACGACTCCCAGGTGGTGCTGCCGCCCGACATCGAGGACGATCCGGAGCTGCGCGAGATCCTGACCGCCGCCGCGGACGCCAGCCGCGCCACCTACATCGAGCTGCTGGCCAAGCTGGAGGCCAAGTTCGCCGACCAACCCAACGCGGTATTGCGTCGCAAGCAGGCCCGCCAGGCCGCCCGCGCGGTGCTGCCGAACGCCACCGAGACCCGGATCGTCGTCACCGGGAACTACCGGGCCTGGCGGCACTTCATCGCGATGCGGGCCAGCGAGCACGCCGACATCGAGATTCGGCGGCTGGCCATCGCGTGCCTGCGCCAGCTGGTCGACGTCGCACCCGCGGTGTTCGCCGACTTCGAGGTCTCCACGCTCGCCGACGGCAGTGAGGTCGCAACCAGCCCGCTCGCGACCGAAGCCTGAGCCCGCGGTGCTATGAACCTCGCCGTAGCCAGGTAATCTGGGGAACCGTGAGCACCGTCGGATTCGATGCCCCAGCGCGGCTGGGAACCCTGCTGACCGCGATGGTGACACCATTCGACGCCGACGGCGCTCTGGACACCGCCGCCGCGGCGAGGGTGGCCAGCCACCTGGTGGACCAGGGATGCGACGGTCTGGTCGTCTCGGGAACCACGGGTGAGTCGCCGACCACCACCGACGACGAGAAGCGCGAACTCCTGCGAGTGGTCCTGGAGGCCGTGGGTGACCGGGCGCGGATCATCGCCGGCGCCGGCACCTACGACACCGCACACAGCATCAAGTTGGCCAAGGCGGCGGCAGCCGAGGGTGCACACGGACTGCTGGTGGTCACCCCGTACTACTCACGGCCGCCGCAGACCGGGCTGATCGCGCACTTCACCGCCGTCGCCGACGCAACCGACCTGCCGGTGCTGCTCTACGACATCCCGCCGCGCTCGGTGGTGCCGATCGAATTCGACACACTGCGAACGCTGGCGGCACATCCCAACATCGTCGGCGTCAAGGACGCGAAGGCCGACCTGCACGGCGCGGGTCAGATCATCGCCGAGACCGGCCTGGCCTACTACTCCGGCGACGACGCGTTGAATCTGCCGTGGCTCGCCATGGGCGCCACCGGTTTCATCAGCGTGATCTCCCACCTGGCGGCGGGTCAGCTGCGTGAGTTGTTGTCCGCCTTTCATTCCGGTGACGTGGCGACAGCCCGCAAAATCAATCTCTCGGTGGGGCCCCTGTGCAACGCGATGAGCCGGCTGGGCGGAGTGACGCTGTCCAAGGCAGGCCTGCGGCTGCAGGGCATCGACGCCGGCGACCCGCGGTTGCCGCAGGTGCCGGCGACACCGGAGCAACTCGACGCACTGGCGGCCGATATGCGCGCCGCCTCTGTTCTACGGTGATCTGACGTTGTACGAGGAGCTCGCACCGCCCGGTCCATTGACCGCGGGCGGGTTGCGGGTCACCGCGCTCGGCGGGATCAGCGAAATCGGCCGCAATATGACGGTTTTCGAGCATCTGGGCCGACTGCTGATCATCGACTGCGGCGTGATGTTCCCCACCCACGACGAACCCGGCGTCGACCTGATCCTGCCCGATCTGCGCCATATCGAGGACCGGCTGGACGACATCGAGGCGCTGGTCCTCACCCACGCCCACGAGGATCACATCGGCGCGATCCCGTTCCTGCTCAAGCTGCGGCCCGACATCCCGGTCGTCGGCTCCAAGTTCACCCTCGCGCTGGTCGCCGCCAAGTGCCGCGAGCACCGCATCAAGCCGGTGTTCGTCGAGGTCAAGGAGGGGCAGAGCAGCCGGCACGGGGTGTTCGAGTGTGAGTACTTCGCGGTCAACCACTCCATCCCCGACGCGCTGGCCATCGCCGTCTACACCGGTGCCGGCACCGTGCTGCACACCGGCGACATCAAACTAGACCAACTGCCGCTCGACGGCCGTCCCACCGACCTGCCGGGGATGTCGCGGCTCGGCGACGCAGGTGTGGACCTCTTCCTGTGCGACTCCACCAACGCCGAGCATCCGGGTGTCGGGCCGTCGGAGAGCGAGATCGGCCCGACACTGCACCGGCTGATCCGCGGTGCCGACGGACGCGTCATCGTGGCGTGTTTCGCCTCCAACGTCGACCGTGTCCAGCAGATCATCGACGCCGCAGTGGCATTGGGCCGGCGGGTGTCGTTCGTCGGGCGGTCGATGGTGCGCAACATGGGCATTGCCCGCGAGCTCGGCTTTCTGAAGGTAGCCGACTCCGACCTGATCGACATCGCCGCGGCCGAGGAGATGCCGGCCAACCGGGTGGTGTTGGTCACCACCGGAACTCAGGGCGAGCCGATGGCCGCGTTGTCGCGGATGTCCCGCGGCGAGCACCGCAGCATCACCCTGACCGCCGGTGACCTCATCGTGCTGTCGTCGTCGCTGATCCCGGGCAACGAGGAAGCGGTTTACGGTGTCATCGACGCACTGGCCAAGATCGGCGCCCGCGTTGTCACCAACGCCCAAGCGCGAGTTCACGTTTCGGGTCATGCCTACGCCGGCGAACTGCTGTTCCTCTACAACGGGGTACGCCCGCGCCACGTCATGCCGGTGCACGGCACCTGGCGGCACCTGCGGGCCAACGCCAAGCTGGCCGCCAGCACCGGGGTGCCGGAGGAGTCGATCATGTTGGCGGAGAACGGCGTCAGCGTCGACCTGGTCGCCGGGAAGGCCAGCATCGCCGGAGCGGTACCGGTCGGCAAGATGTTCGTCGACGGCCTGATCACCGGCGACGTCGGCGAAATCACGCTGGGGGAGCGGCTCATTCTGTCCTCGGGCTTCGTCGCCGTCACCGTGGTGGTGCACCGGGGCACCGGTAAGCCGGTGACCACCCCGCACCTGCATTCCCGGGGCTTCTCCGAGGACCCCAAGGCGCTGGAACCCGTCGTGCGCAAGGTCGAGGCAGAGCTGGAATCGTTGGCGGCCAACAACGTCACCGATCCGATCCGCATCGCTCAGAGCGTGCGGCGCACCGTCGGTAAATGGGTGGGTGAGACATACCGCCGGCAGCCGATGATCGTGCCGACGATCCTCGAGGTGTAAACGGCCCCGCGAGTGTGAAGTTCACGACGGGACACGCCGCTGAGGCGTCGTAGATTCCACGCTCGACGGGGTGGCAGACACCGCTAGACCTTCTCGGCGTAGGCCGACCATTCGATCTGGGATGCAGGCAACGTGCGGCCGGTGGGCCTGACGTAGCGCTCGACGAGTTCGTCCGGCCCGACCTGTTCCACCAGTCGCCAGCCGTACTCCTCGAGGAAGGCCGCGACCTCGTCGGGCAGCAGGCCGAAATGCCACAGCCGGCGGCGTCCCCGCACCGAGCGGTACAGCGCGCGGGAGCCATAGCGATTCGTGCCGTCGATGAAGTCGCGACGGACGTAGCTGAACACCAGTCGACTGCCCGGCGCGGTCGGCCGCAGACCCTGCAACGTCGCGCGGACGGCGTCCTCGGTGAGGTACTGCGTGACACCCTCCCAGATGAAGAACGTCCGGTAGTCGGGCCGGTAGCCGTGCTCGGCCAGTGCGGTCAACAGGTCGTCGCGCTCAAAGTTCAACGCCACCAACCGAACCGAGAGCGGCAGCTCACCCAGCACCTTGCGGACAGTCCTGGCCTTGCGGGCGATGTTGACCGGCAGGTCCACCTCGAAGACCGGTCTGCGGATCTGGCGGGTCAACCGGTAGGCGCGGGTGTCCAGGCCCGCGCCGAGTATCGCCACCGCGTCGATGTCCTCAAGAGCGTCCGCGAGCTTGTCGCCGATGAACTGTTTGCGGCAGGCCAGATTGGCCCATAATCCCGGGCCGGTCCGCTCCGATGCGCCGATCAGCGCCCGCCGAAACACCGTCGCGCGGGTAGCGGCGGCGAGCCAGCGCAGCGGCAACGGCAGGAAAACCTCCGCGAGGTCGTCGTCCACCAGCCTGCGGCCGGCCGGTTCGTTCTGCTCGACCGCGGCCAACAGCATCGGTCCGAACGCGGTTCCGGCAGCGGGGTTTCGGGCCACGAGCTACCGCTTGTTCACTGAGCCCGCGTCGACCGGCAACGTGACTCCGGTGATGTAGCGGGCCTGGTCGGACACCAGCCACGCCACCGCATTGGCGATGTCCTCCGCCTGCAGAATCTGCACTGGCAGTGCGTTGCTCATGCCGGGTGCCCGACCGCTCTTGCTGACCAGATCGGTCAGCCACTGGCGGATGAACTCGTTGTTGATCATCGGTGTGTCGACTCCGGAGGGGTGCACCGAGTTAACCCGAATATCGTGCGGTGCAAGCAGATTGGCGTACAGTCGCATCAGTCCGACCAGACCGTGCTTGGCGGCGGTATAGCCGATCGAGCCGGCGTCTGCGCTGCCCACACCCGCCAGGCCCGCGGCCGAACTGATCAGCACGATCGAGCCGCCCTCGCCCTGCTCGATCATGGTCGGCGTCGAGACGTCCACGGTGTGGTAGGCGCCGGTCAGGTTGACGTCGATGACGTCGCGCCAGCCGTCGGCCGACTGCATGGGGGCGATCCCGGCATTGGCGATCACGATGTCGAGCCGGCCGAACTCGTCGAGGCCCGCCTGCAACGCAGCCTCCAGCGAAGCGCGGTCCCGGACGTCACCCTGTCGGGCGACGATGCGCCCCCCGGCGTCCTCCACGAGTTTGACGGTCTGTGCCAGGTCCTCTGCGGTGCCGAGCGGGTAGGGCACGCTGTCGATCCGGTCGCACAGGTCGACGGCGATCACGTTCGCGCCGTCAGTGGCCAACCGGACCGCATAGGCGCGTCCCTGACCACGCGCGGCGCCGGTGATGAAGGCCGTCTTGCCTTCCAGGGGCCGGGCCATCAGGCGCGCAATTGCCCTTTGTCGGCATCGCCGGCCGGAACCGGGGCCAGCATCTTGATGTCCGGCGCCCCGGCCAGGTGCTCGCCGACGGCACCGAACATCTTGCCGATCGCGGGCGCCGTGCTGTGGGTCTTGAGCGCCTCCTCGTCGGCCCACTGCTCCACGAAGACGAAGGTCTCGCCCGTCTGGTGCAGCGAATACAGCTGGCAGCCCGGCTCGCCGTGCACTTCTTCGACCGCGGTGGTGAGGATGTCGCGGACGGTGTCGACCGATTCGGGCTTGACGGTCAGAGTGGCGACGACGACGACGGGCATGCTGGGGCCTCCTGGCGACTTTGGCGGGCGGGTTCGAGCACTGTGGCCACCCTACTCACACCGCTATCGCACGACGGTTTCAGCCGTCGCCTTACTCCGTGGTGCGCTCCAGACCCACCAGATCGAGCACGACGGCCGCCGGAGTGCCCGAAGCGGCCACCAGAGTGAACGGCCGCTGGTGGGCGGCCAGCTGCTCGCGGGTCATGAACAGCGCCCGCACACCTCTGCTCGTCAGCATCGTGACCTGGTCCAGCAGCACGGTCAGCCCGACGGTACCGCCCTGGGCGGCGTCGGCGAGGTCAGCGTTGAACCGGTCGGCGGTCAGCGCATCCACGGCGCCGGTCACCGTCAGCGTCGCCTTGCCGGGTTCGTCGTTGCGCTCGGCGCGGTAAGTAGGCGGCGCAGGCGACGGGCTGCTCCCGAAGCTTCGGGAGGCGACCAGCGCGGGCCGAGATACCTTGTGGCGCAGCGTCAGTACCGTGCCTTTCCCGGCCGGCCGGGGCGCGCCGTCATGTTTGATCGTCACCTCGTCCAGGAGCCGTTCCATCATCGCCAAACCACGCCCGCGGCCGATGTCGGCGATTCCGGGCGTACGCCACTGCCCGTCGTCGCCGACGCACACTTCGGCCACCCCGCCGGAACGCAGAACGCCCGAGATACGCAACGGTCCGGGTGCGCAGTCGGGATAGGCGTGTACCGCGACGTTGGCGACCGCTTCGTTAACGGCCAGCTCTATCGCCAGCGTGGCCTCGTCGCTGATGTCGAGCGCGGCCAGCCACGTTCGGATCCCGTCGACCGCTTCGGTGATGCCGTGATCGTCGGCGATGGTGGACACGGCCAGCTCGGGTGGGGGTGCGGCGACAAGCTGTGCCGCCAGCGTGGTTACATCATCGTCATAGCCTGTGCGCGTGAGTAATTCGACGGTCAGCTGGCACGCACGAGCTGCCGGTGAAACCGCCGCGCCGGTGGGCAGCACCCGGTTCGCCACCGCGTCGGCCGCCACTTGCGCCACCTCCGCATAACCGTCTGCCATGGTTCTGCCCGGGCGCTCGATGAGTCCGTCGGAGTACAGCAGGACCACATCGCCGGCCTTGAGCGATCTCCGGATGACCGCATGGTGATGCCCGACTCCCAGTGGGGCGCTTCCGCTTTGGTGTAGAAACCGGGTGTTGCCGTCCGCCCCGACAACGACGGGGGGCGGGTGCCCGCACAGGCAGAACTCCATGTCCGCGGTCCGCGGGTCGATCACGACGATGGCGACGGTCGCGGCCCGCAGCGGTCGCTTCTGTGCGGCGAACGCGTCGACCTGGGCGATGGCAGAGCCGAGGTCCGCGGCCGTGGTCACCGCCAGTTCGAGCGCCGCGCGAAGCTGTCCCATGGCCGCCGACGCCGCCACGCCATGCCCCACTACGTCCCCGACCACCAGTGCCATGCGGCCGTCGTCCAGCGGTAACGCGTCGAACCAGTCCCCGCCGGCGGCCTGGTCGCGCGAGGCGGTCAGGTAGCGGGCAGCGAGGTCGATATGCGGGACGACCGGCAGCTCAATGGGCAGCAGTGCCCGCTGCAGTTCGTCGACGACATCGCGGGTCGCCTCGTAGCGGCGTTGGGCCTCGGCGGCCTGCCGCCCAGCGAGCTCACGCTCCATCACCTGGTCGGTGACGTCGATCGCGTACGCGAGCACCCATTCCCGGTTGTCGGTATGTGGTGCGACGACGAAACTGAGCCAGCGTTCCTCGACCCGATTGGACGCCGGGTGCTCCCACTGGACTCGCCACTCCCGTCCGACTTCGGTGCGGCCGGTGGAGTAGACCCGCTCGATCACCGGGTTCATCAGCTGACCGTCCAGTTCGGGGAACACCTCGGAGACGGTGCATCCGATCACGTCGTCTCGGCCTGCGACGTAGCGGAACGCGGCGTTCGCCGCGATCAGGCGCAGCTCCGGCCCCTGCCAGCAACACGCCATGACGTCCAACGCCTCGAATACCGACCGAACCACCGCCGGATCACCGACCCGGCTGTCGAGATGCCTATCTTCCAGCACCCCACCACAATGCACTCTCCGCAGCCTGCGCGGTAACGGGATGAGCAAGCCGGGATTAACGATCCGTTACCAGTGTGGCGGGTGGTGTTGATGTTATTGATGCGACTACGCTTGCGGGCATGGCCAGTAAGACCGCAGCCCGCTCCGGAACACGAACGAGCAGGTCAGGGGCCACTTCGCGGGCCGGGGCCGCAGGTGGGCGAGCAAGCGCGTCTCCCCGTGCACCCAAGAAGCGTCCGGGCAAGCCCGTCAAACGGGTCAGCAGGCCCGCCAAACGCCGCAATCAGTCGGTGCTCGTGCTGACCGGACGCGCGTGCGGACGGGCTGCTCGCGCCAGTTGGATGATGGCCGCCAGGGGGACCGGGAGCGCGGCGCGCTCGATCGGTCAGGCCCGCCACATCGAACCCGGACACCGCCGGGACGGGATCGCGCTGGCGTTGCTGGGCGTCGCCGTAATCGTTGCCGCCAGTTCATGGTTCGGCGCCGCCCGACCGGTGGGGGCGTGGGTGGATTCAGGTCTGCGCCTATTCGTCGGCTCAGGTGTTGTGCTGCTGCCGTTGGTTGCGGCCGCCGCGGCGATAGTGCTGATGCGCACGGAGCCCGACCCCGACGCGCGGCCGCGGCTGATCCTCGGCTCCAGCCTGATCGCACTGTCGTTTCTCGGCCTTCGCCACTTGTGGTCCGGATCGCCGGAGGACCCCGAATTACGCAAGCGCGCAGCGGGATTCATCGGCTTCGCGATCGGTGGGCCGCTCTCGGACGGCTTGACCGCGTGGATCGCGGCGCCCCTGTTGTTCATCTGTGCGTTGTTCGGGGTGTTGCTGCTGACCGGCATCACTATCCGCGAGGTGCCTGACGCCCTGCGAAACATGTTCGGCACCAGACTGTTCCAACGCGAATACGACGACTATGACGAATACGACGACTTCGCCGGTGACGACGCGGACACGGTCGAAGTCGCCCCCTCCGAGGACTTCTCGGACGGCTACTACGACGAGGCCCCGCTGCGCCCCGAGGACGAGCCGAAGCCCTGGCCCACGGCGGCGGACGCGGCGCTCGCCGAGCCCATCGCCGACGAGACGCCGACCGTTCCCGAGCCGCGGACCCGTCGGCGTGGAGCGAAGGCCGACAAAGCCGAAAAACAAGACACCCCAGTGCTCGACCGGGTGGTCGAAGGTCCCTACACACTGCCGCCGCTCGATCTGCTGGTGGCCGGTGAGCCGCCCAAGAAGCGCAGCGCCGCCAACACCCACATGGCCGGCGCCATCGGCGAGGTGCTCACCCAGTTCAAGGTCGACGCCGCGGTCACGGGCTGCACCCGCGGGCCGACGGTCACCCGCTACGAGGTGGAGCTCGGCCCCGGCGTCAAGGTGGAGAAGATCACCGCGCTGCAGAAGAACATCGCCTATGCGGTGGCCACCGAGAGCGTGCGGATGCTGGCCCCGATCCCGGGCAAGTCCGCCGTCGGCATCGAGGTGCCCAACACCGACCGCGAAATGGTGCGGTTGGCCGACGTGCTCACCGCGCCGTCGACCCGCCGGGACCACCACCCGCTGGTGATCGGGCTGGGCAAGGACATCGAAGGCGACTTCATCTCGGCCAACCTGGCCAAGATGCCGCACCTGCTGGTGGCGGGTTCCACCGGCTCGGGCAAGTCCAGCTTCGTCAACTCCATGCTGGTCTCGCTGCTGACCCGCGCCACCCCGGAAGAGGTCAGGATGATCCTGATCGACCCGAAGATGGTGGAACTGACGCCGTATGAAGGCATTCCGCACCTGATCACGCCGATCATCACCCAGCCGAAGAAGGCGGCGGCGGCGCTGGCCTGGCTGGTCGAGGAGATGGAACAGCGCTACCAGGACATGCAGGCGTCGCGGGTGCGGCACATCGACGACTTCAACGCCAAGGTGCGATCTGGCGAGATCACCGCGCCACTCGGCAGCCAGCGGGTGTACCGGCCCTATCCGTACGTCCTGGCGATCGTCGACGAGCTCGCCGACCTGATGATGACCGCGCCGCGCGACGTCGAGGACGCCATCGTGCGGATCACCCAGAAGGCGCGCGCCGCCGGCATCCACCTGGTGCTGGCCACCCAGCGCCCGTCGGTGGACGTGGTGACGGGGCTGATCAAGACCAACGTGCCGTCCCGGCTGGCGTTTGCGACGTCATCGCTGACCGACAGCCGCGTAATCCTGGACCAGGCCGGCGCGGAAAAGCTGATCGGAATGGGCGACGGCCTGTTCCTGCCGATGGGGGCCGGCAAGCCGATCCGGTTGCAGGGCGCCTACATCACCGACGAGGAGATCCAGGCCGTCGTCGCCGCCTGCAAGGACCAGGCCGAACCGGAATACACCGAGGGTGTCACCGCAGCCAAGCCCAGCGGTGAGCGCGCTGACGTCGATCCCGACATCGGCGACGACATGGACGTGTTCCTGCAGGCCGTCGAGTTGGTGGTGTCCAGCCAGTTCGGCTCGACCTCGATGCTGCAGCGCAAGCTGCGGGTGGGCTTCGCCAAGGCCGGCCGGTTGATGGACCTGATGGAGACCCGCGGCATCGTCGGGCCCAGCGAAGGCTCCAAGGCCCGCGAGGTGCTGGTCAAGCCGGATGAGCTGGCCGGCACCCTGGCGCTGATCCGGGGCGGCAGCGGCGCCGACGGCAGCGACCTCGACGAGGACTAGGCCCAACAGCGCGAGCAGACGCGAAATCGCGCTAAAACCGCCGGTTTTGCGTGATTTCGCGTCTGCTCGCGGGGGGGCTACAGGACCAGCAGCATCCGGGAATTACCCAGAATGTTGGGCTTGACGTAGCTCAGATCCAGGAATTCGGCGACACCGATGTCGTACGAACGGCACATTTCCTCGAACACCTCGGCGGTCACCGGAGTGCCCTCGATTTCGGTGAACCCGTGCTTACCGAAGAACTCGGTCTCGAACGTCAACACGAACAGCCGCTCGAGTTCCAGCTCCCGGGCCACTTCGAGCAGCCGGTTCACGATCGCGTGGCCGACTCCGTGACCGGTCAGGTCCGGGTCGACGGCGACCGTGCGGATTTCGCCGAGGTCCGACCACAACACGTGCAGTGCGCCGCAGCCGACCACTTTCCCGGTCATGTCCGGGTCTTCAGCCACCCAGAATTCCTGGACGGACTCATAAAGCGTCACCAGATTCTTTTCCAGCAGAATCCTGCCGGCGTAGGTGTCCACCAGTTGTTTGATCGCAGGGACGTCAGACGTTCGCGCCCGCCGAACAACCGGCCGGTAATCCCGTCGATTCTCGGTCACGGGGCAACAGTATCGACATCACTGACCACATGAGCTGGCCAGCCGTTATTCTGAGGCCGTGTCGGGGCAACCGCAGGCGGGTCAGGCAGCGGGTCAGGCCCGTATCGCGAATCTGGCGAATGTCCTCACCCTGGTGCGGTTACTGCTGGTTCCGATCTTTCTTTACGCGCTGTTCTACGGCGACGGTCACCACACCTATGCGCGCGTTGTGGCGTGGGCGATCTTCGCGGTGGCCGTCATCACCGATCGCTTTGACGGCCAGCTCGCCCGCAACTACGGCATGGCGACCGAATTCGGCGCCTTCGTCGACCCGATCGCCGACAAGACGCTGATCGGAGCCGCCCTGATCGGGCTGTCCATGCTCGGTGACCTGCCGTGGTGGGTGACGGTGCTGATCATGACCCGCGAAGTGGCGATCACCGTGTTGCGGCTGGCTGTCATCCACCGCGGCGTCATTCCCGCCAGCTGGGGCGGCAAGCTCAAAACGGTGGTCCAGGCGGTGGCGATCGGGCTGTTCGTGCTGCCCCTGTCCGGGATTCTGCACACCGCGGCGGTGGTGGTGATGGGTCTGGCGATTGTTCTGACCGTGGTCACCGGCATCGACTACGTCGCGTCGACGGTCAGAGAAATTCGCCGAACCCAACACGACGCCTAGGGAACCATTGCGCCCACCGCCTGCGTTCACGTGAAGTCCCAGGAATTCTTGGGGATGACCAGACGAAGGGGAGCACGATGGCGTCACTAGTGCGTGAGGTGGTTGGCGACGTGCTGCGGGGGGCCCGGACGTCGCAGGGCCGGACGCTACGGGAGGTGTCCGATTCGGCGCGGGTGAGTCTCGGGTACTTGTCGGAGATCGAGCGCGGCCGCAAAGAACCGTCCAGCGAGCTGCTCACCGCGATCTGCGACGCCCTGCAGGTCCCGTTGTCGCAGGTACTGATCGACGCCGGCGAGCGGATGGCCCGCGAAGAGCGCACCAGCCGCGCTGCGTCCATCGATACCAGCATCAAGGTGGTCATCCCTCCGGTGGTCTCACTGGCCGTGGCGTGAGCGCCGCGGGTAGACCCGCGTCCACGAGATATGCACCATGGGTGGGGCGACGACGGCTGACCCACTAAATTGAGCGGCAGGGTAAGCGTTGCGGCCCATCCGGACCACAAGAAGAAGCGAAGGCGGAGCTAACTGATGGCCAATCCGTTCGTCAAAGCGTGGAAGTACCTCATGGCGCTGTTCAATTCCAAGATTGACGAGCACGCCGACCCGAAAGTGCAGATCCAGCAGGCCATCGAGGAGGCGCAGCGCACCCACCAGGCGTTGACCCAGCAGGCCGCGCAGGTGATCGGTAACCAGCGTCAGCTGGAGATGCGGCTCAACCGGCAGCTGGCCGACATCGAGAAGCTGCAGGTCAACGTTCGTCAGGCGCTCACCCTGGCCGACCAGGCCGTCGCCAGCGGGGACGCCGCCAAAGCCACCGAGTACAACAACGCCGCCGAGGCCTTCGCGGCCCAGCTGGTGACCGCCGAGCAGAGCGTCGAAGACCTCAAGACGCTGCACGACCAGGCTCTGCAGGCGGCCGGGCAGGCGAAGAAGGCCGTCGAGCGCAACGCGATGGTGCTGCAGCAGAAGATCGCCGAGCGCACCAAGCTGCTCAGCCAGCTCGAGCAGGCCAAGATGCAGGAGCAGGTCAGCGCGTCGCTGCGGTCGATGAGTGAGCTCGCCGCGCCGGGCAACACCCCCAGCCTGGACGAGGTGCGCGACAAGATCGAACGTCGTTACGCCAATGCGATCGGCTCCGCGGAGCTCGCGCAGAGCTCGGTGCAGGGCCGCATGCTCGAGGTCGAGCAGGCCGGGGTGCAGATGGCCGGTCATTCCCGCCTCGAGCAGATCCGCGCGTCGATGCGGGGCGAGGCACTGCCCGCCGGCGGCGCGGCCGCACCGGGCGTCACCCCGGCAACCCCGGCCACCGAGCCGGGCGGAGCCGTCCCCGATAAGCCGTTCGGTCAGTAGGGGCGAGCCGATGGCGGCGAAGTCGAATCAGCGGGGTCTGTGGCGCGGGTTGCTGCAGCGCGGATTCGACACCGCCGCCGACGTGACCGACCTGCTCGCCCGCAAGATCAGCGCCGCCAGCGATCCGCGAGCGCGCCAGTTGCGCCGACGGCGCCGCGCCCTGCGGTGGGCCTGGATCTTCACCGCCGGGGTGGTGTTCTGGGGTCTGGTGACCGCGGTGTTGGCGGCCTGGGGCTGGTTCGCGCTACTGCTGCAGATCACCGGCGCCGTCGCCGTCGTCATGGTGATTCCGGCGACCTTGTTGTTCTTCCGCTACTACTGGTTGAAGTCCGAGCCCCTGCCCGCGCAGCGGCCGGCCAGTCCTCGCCGGCTGCCGCCCGCCGGTTCGGCCGCCCGGCCCGCCATGTACGCCCTGGGGGCCTCCGAGCGTGGCTTTTTCTCGCTGCTGGGCGTGATCGAGCGGGGCGAGATGTTGCCGCCCGACGAGATCAGCGACCTGACCGACGCCGCCAAGCGAACCTCGGCGGCCATGGCGGCGACCGCCGCCGAGGTGGTGTCGATGGAGCGAGCCGCGCACAACACTGAAGCATCTCGTCACTACCTGGTGCCGACCATTAACGCCTACACCGCGCAGCTCGGCGCCGGGGTCCGTCAGTACAACGAAATGGTTACTGCGGCAGCGCAATTGGTGTCTTCTGCGAACGGTGAAGGTGCAGCCACCCTTTCGCAGCAGCGCTACCGTGACGAGCTGGTCGGTGCGACCGATCGCCTGCTGAGCTGGGCGCAGGCATTCGACGAGCTCGGCGGGTTGCCGCGGGCGATCTAGGTCTCGCTGCTACGGGAACTGCAATCCGTTTTGGCCGTTCAGGCCCAGCAGCAGTCCGCCGGTGCCGCCGGCGCCGGCGACGGCACCAACCGTGGCGCTGACTCCGCTGTTGCCGCCGTTACCACCCAGGCCCCACAAGAAGGCGCTGCCGCCGTTGCCGCCGTTGCCGGCCTTGCCTACCAGCCCGTCGCCGCCGTTGCCGCCGTTGCCGCCGTCGCCGATCAGCCCACCTTTGCCGCCGGCGCCGCCGGCACCGCCGTCGACGCCGCCGTTGATGCCCGCCCCGCCGCCGCCGCCGGCACCGCCGGATCCGTAGAGCGCGCCGGCATTGCCACCGGCGCCGCCCTGTCCGCCACTCGATCGACCCGACCCGCCGGAGCCGCCGGCCCCGCCGTTGCCGACCAGCCCGCCGGTACCGCCGCCTCCGCCGGCGCCGCCGGCGGCGTTGGTGCCGATGCCGTACCCGCCACTGCCGCCGGCCCCACCGGGGCCCCACAACAGGCCCGCACTGCCTCCGGTACCGCCGGCGCCGGCGAGCCCGTTGGCGAGAGTGGCGTCGCCGCCCGCGCCGCCGCCCCCGCCGGCACCGAGGACGGTGCCGCCCGCGCCGCCCACTCCGCCGCCACCGCCGGCCTTCCCGCCGGCGCCGCCGTCCCCGCCGTCCGCGCCGTAGCCGAACAGCCCGCCGGCCCCGCCGGCACCACCGTGGCCGCCCGTACCAGTTGCGGCAAGGGAGGTGCCGCCGGAGCCGCCATGGCCACCGCCCGGGCCGAACAGTCCGCCCGCCCCGCCGACACCGCCGGCCCCGCCGTTTCCGTTGACGCTGGCGCCACCCGCGCCGCCGGCGCCGCCCGCGCTGAACAGTCCGCCAGCCCCGCCCGCGCCGCCGCTGCCGGCGGCGCCGCCGGTGGGCTCGTTGGAGGCGCCACCCATGCCGCCGCTGCCGCCTGCGGAGAACAGCCCACCGGCGCCGCCGGCACCGCCGGCGCCACCGGTGCCACCGGCGACGTTCACGGCGTAGCCCCCGTTGCCTCCCGCCCCCGCGGTGCCTCCCAGCAGCCCGGCCGCCCCGCCGTTGCCGCCGGCCCCGCCGTTGGGTGTCAGGGCCGAAGCCCCGTATCCGCCGTCGCCGCCGCGCCCCCCGTTGCCGAACAGTCCGGCCGCCCCACCGTTACCACCCTTTTGGCCGCCGCCCGCGATGCCGGACCCGCCGTTGCCGCCGTTTCCCCACAAAATGCCGCCGTCGCCGCCGTTTTGACCGGATCCGGGTTTTCCGTTGGCGCCGTTGCCGATCAGCGGTCGGCCGAGTGCAGCGAGGAACGGCGCATTCACCAGGTCGAGCAGGCTCTGCAGAGGCGTCGCCGCGGCGGCCTCGGCGGCCGCGTACTGTCCGGCGCCCGCCGCCAAGGTCTGCGCGAACTGCTGGTGGAAGGCCTCCGCCTGCGCGCTGAGGGCCTGATAGGACAGCGCGTGTCCGTTGAAGAGGGCAGCGACGGCTGCAGAGATCTCGTCCGCACCTGCGGCCAGCAGCGACGTGGTGCGGGCGGTGGCCGCGGCGTTAGCCGCGCTGACTGTTGAGCCGAGACCGGCCAATTCCGTTGCTGCCGCCGTCACGAATTCCGGCGAGGTGATGACAAATGACATCCCAGACCTCCACACGCCATGCCCGATAGGTCAT
Organism: Mycobacterium sp. TY814; assembly: GCF_030755175.1. Classification (NCBI taxonomy): domain Bacteria; kingdom Bacillati; phylum Actinomycetota; class Actinomycetes; order Mycobacteriales; family Mycobacteriaceae; genus Mycobacterium; species Mycobacterium sp. TY814. The sequence continues at coordinate 707,769 of NZ_JAUFRY010000001.1, read as the reverse complement.
GCCAGTCCAGGATCGCCAGCTCACCCTTGAGACTAGGCAGAGGAATGGTATAGCGACCCGACCGAGGTGATTTCGGTTTCGGTCGGAATTTTTCGTATTTTGGCGACGCCCGATCGGGGTCTTACAGCGTTGCGCGTAGTGACGGAACTACCACGCCCGCCAGGCCGCGCAGGAACCCTTTCAGCATGTCGTAACTGTCGAAGTAGTCCCGCCACAACGTGATTCGCCCGTCGCGGATCTCGAACGTCCCGCAGACCCAGAACTGAATCCGCAGTGGGCCCAGGATCAGCGCGTCGGTGCGCTCGGTGAGGACCGCCGAACCGTCGGCGGCGATGCGGTGGATTTTCACCTCGAAACCGACGCGGCCCTGCATCTTGCTCAGCAGCGCAGTCGTCTTGCGGCCGCCACGGATGCGGGAGAATCCGACGTTTTCGTAAACGAGATTGTCGTGCAATAACGCGTCGACGGTGTCGAAGTCCTCGGCCTGCAGCGCGTTGAGGAAGTCCTCGACTGCGCGGATGTTTTCGGTCGTGTCGGCTCCCGACCCGGGCCCCTGCTGCGTCAGCTCAGTCATGGTTGCCAGAGTAGGCGAGCTCTGGTGTGGCAGGGTGAAGCGGATGCGCGTCGCCGTGGTCGCCGGGCCCGATCCCGGACACTCGTTCCCGGCGATCGCGCTGTGCCGGCGCTTCCTGTCCGCCGGAGATTCGCCGACCTTGTTGACCGGGGTGGAGTGGCTGGAGACCGCCCGCGCCGTGGGGATCGAAGCGGTCGAGCTGGACGGCCTGGTGGCCGCCGACGAGGACCTCGACGCGGGCGCCCGGATTCATCGTCGTGCGGCGCGGATGGCCGTGCTCATCGCCCCGACCCTGCGCGACCTGGCTCCGGATCTGATCGTGTCCGACGTCATCACCTCCGGCGGCGGCCTGGCCGCCGAGTTGTTGGGGATCCCGTGGGTGGAGCTCAGCCCGCATCCGCTGTATCTGCCGTCGAAAGGGTTGCCGCCGATCGGCAGCGGCCTGGCACCCGGCACCGGCGTGCGGGGCGTCCTGCGCGACACCGTGATGCGTGCGCTGACGGCGCGGTCGGTGCGCGCCGGTCTGAGGCAGCGGTCGGCCGTCCGGGCCGAGATCGGACTGCCGGCACGCGATCCCGGACCGGTCCGGCGCCTGATCGCCACGTTGCCCGCATTGGAGGTCCCACGGCCGGACTGGCCGCGCGAGGCGGTCGTGGTGGGCCCGCTGCACTTCGAGCCGACCGAGCGGGTGTTGGAGATCCCGCCGGGCTCGGGGCCGGTGGTGGTGGTCGCCCCGTCGACGGCGTCGACCGGAACCACCGGAATGGCGGAACTTGCACTGCAGTCCCTGAGGCCGGGGGAGACCCTGCCCGCGGGTGCGCGGGTGGTGGTGTCCCGGCTGGGTGGCGACGAGTTGCCGGTACCGCCCTGGGCGACCGTGGGGCTGGGCCGGCAGGACGAGCTGCTGGCGCATGCCGATGTGGCGATTTGCGGGGGTGGCCACGGAATGGTGGCCAAGACGCTGCTGGCCGGGGTGCCGCTGGTGGTGGTTCCCGGCGGCGGAGATCAGTGGGAGATCGCCAATCGGGTGGTACGCCAGGGCAGCGGCCGGCTGATCCGTCCGTTGACCGCTGACGCGCTGGTGGCCGAGGTGGGCGAGGTCCTGTCGTCGCCGCGGTACCGCGCGGCCGCGCGGCAGGCCGCGGCGAGCGTCGCCGAGGTGGCCGATCCGGTGCAGGTGTGTCACGAGGCGGTTGTCCGCTGACCGGTAGGTTGGCGGGCGTGCGACTGACCGAGTTCAACGAACGGGTGGTGCTGCGCTTCGGCGCGGCGTACGGCTCCTCGGTGCTGGTCGACCACGTGCTGACCGGGCTCGGCGGCCGTACCGCTGCGCAGGCGATCGAGGAGGGTATCGAGCCTCGTGAGGTGTGGCGCGCGTTGTGCGCCGACTTCGACGTGCCTCGCGATCAGTGGTGACTTTTACTGGGTGCGTTGAGTCTGCGTTCAGGGTGACAGTCAATCGAAAACACCCGCCCTCACCGCAGAGTCGGCGCCGTCGCCGTCAGCCGAGTGCGCAGTCGCCGCACGTGCCCCCGCCCGGGATGCGGTAGTACAGGCAGCAGCTGTTCCGCCGGAAATCCAGGTTCGCGCTGGTGATCACCCCGGTGCCGGCCAGGTTGCCGATGTCCAGCAACGCGGACGTGGTTCGCGTGATCGGCGTGTGGAGATCCGGGCGCACCAGTAGTAGTTGCCGCGCCGTTCCCACCAGTGCCGACGCGATGTTGCCGTAGAGCAGTCCGGGCGCCAGGCCGACCCGGAAGCCGGCCGCGAGCCGCTCCAGGTGGTCCTCGACGACGACCCGGTACAGCAGTTCGGGGGACAGCGAGGCGGGCTCCCCGACGGGTTGGGGCAGCCGCAACCGGGCGCCGTCGTCGGCGCGTTGGAGGTCGGTCAGGTCCGGAACGACCCCGTGGGCCAGCACGCACGCGAGAACCGGCGACCACAGCCGGGCGGCGTGGCCGAGGTGTACGAGGGAAGTGCCGATGCGCAGGTCGGCAGTGCCGTAGTGCCGGGAGGTGGCCTCGATGAGGTCAGCGCAGCCGGTGGCGTAGGACCGCGTGACGGGGTGCCACCCGACCGGATCTCCGCCCACGGTCAAGGCGAAAAACCCGCCATAGGTGGAAATTTCGGCCAGTTCCGCAGCGATGTTCATGTGTTCTTCGAGGTGATCCTGCCACACGCGGCGTGTCGAACTTGAGTCGAACAGGTGTTCGGCTACTGTGGTGATCACTCGGAGATCTCAACTTGTCGGTGGCCTTCTTTAGTGTCACGGCCAACCGACCGATACCGGTCACCGGAACACCGACTACAGGAGAGGCATCATGGCTCAAGCCCCCGATCGCGAGAAGGCTCTCGAACTGGCTATGGCCCAGATCGAGAAGAGTTACGGCAAAGGCTCGGTGATGCGCCTCGGGGACGAGGTGCGCCAGCCGATCTCAGTGATCCCCACCGGGTCCATCGCACTGGACGTGGCTCTGGGCATCGGTGGCCTGCCCCGGGGCCGGGTCGTCGAGATCTACGGCCCGGAGTCCTCGGGTAAGACCACCGTCGCACTGCACGCGGTGGCCAACGCCCAGGCTGCCGGCGGTGTGGCGGCGTTCATCGACGCCGAGCACGCGCTGGATCCGGACTACGCCAAGAAGCTGGGCGTCGACACCGATTCGTTGCTGGTCAGCCAGCCGGACACCGGAGAGCAGGCGCTCGAGATCGCCGACATGCTGATCCGTTCGGGTGCGCTCGACATCGTGGTCATCGACTCGGTGGCAGCGCTGGTGCCGCGCGCGGAACTCGAAGGCGAGATGGGTGACAGCCACGTCGGACTGCAGGCCCGGCTGATGAGCCAGGCGCTGCGGAAAATGACGGGTGCACTGAACAATTCGGGCACCACGGCGATCTTCATCAACCAGCTCCGGGACAAGATCGGCGTGATGTTCGGCTCGCCTGAGACGACCACGGGCGGTAAGGCGCTGAAGTTCTACGCGTCGGTGCGCTTGGACGTGCGGCGGATCGAGACGCTCAAGGACGGCACCAATGCGGTGGGTAACCGCACCCGGGTCAAGGTAGTCAAGAACAAGGTTTCGCCGCCGTTCAAACAGGCCGAGTTCGACATTCTCTACGGCAGGGGCATCAGCCGGGAAGGATCGCTGATCGACATGGGCGTCGATCAGGGCTTCATTCGCAAGTCCGGCGCCTGGTTCACCTATGAGGGTGAGCAACTCGGTCAGGGCAAGGAGAACGCTCGCAACTTCTTGCTCGAAAACGGCGATATCGCCAACGAGATCGAGAAGAAGATCAAGGAAAAGCTCGGCATTGGTGCCGTGGTGACCGATGACGGCGTCCTGCCCGCCCCCGTCGACTTCTGAGTCGTCTCGTCGCGACGAGCAGGCGCGGGCCCTGTGCCTGCGCCTGCTCACCGCGCGATCACGAACCAGGGCCGAGTTGGCCGGCCAGCTGGCCAAGCGGGGATACCCCGACGACGTCAGCAACCGGGTGCTGGATCGGCTAGCCGGCGTCGGTCTGATCGACGACGCCGACTTCGCCGAGCAGTGGGTGCGGTCCCGCCGCGTGAACGCCGGAAAGAGCAAGCGAGCACTGGCCGCCGAGTTGCACACCAAGGGCGTGGACAACGAGGTGATCGACACGGTGCTGGCCGGTATCGACGCCGGTGCCGAACGTGAGCGGGCAGAGCAGTTGGTCCGGACAAAATTGCGGCGCGAGGTGCTGAGTGAGGACGACGCCAAGGTGACTCGCCGCCTGGTCGGGATGCTGGCCCGCCGCGGGTACAGCCAGACGGTGGCGTGCGAGGTGGTGCTGGGTGAGTTAGCGGCCGAACGGGAGCGCCGGCGGGTCTGAGGGGCCCACCGGAGTGGCCACCGCTGCGGCCGCCATGAACGGCCGACAACCAGGCTCTGTGTCGCCCGCCAGTACGATGGCCCCGTGACTTCGACGGTGGCACCGGGCGCTGCGGGCGCTGCGGGCGTGACAGGCGTTGGCGCGCCTGCCAGCGACTCGGGCCGCACGTACCAGGTCCGCACCTACGGCTGTCAGATGAACGTCCACGACTCGGAGCGGCTCGCCGGACTGCTCGAAGCCGCCGGCTACCGCCGCGCGGCAGAGGGTGACGACGCCGACATCGTCGTCTTTAACACCTGTGCGGTCCGGGAGAACGCCGACAACAAGCTGTACGGCAACCTCAGCCACCTGGCGCCGCGCAAGCGCAGCAACCCCGACATGCAGATCGCGGTCGGCGGTTGTCTGGCACAAAAGGACCGCGACGCCGTACTGCGCAAGGCGCCGTGGGTCGACGTCGTCTTCGGCACCCACAACATCGGATCGCTGCCGACGCTGCTGGAGCGGGCCCGGCACAACAACGAAGCCCAGGTGGAGATCGCCGAGGCACTGCAGCAGTTCCCGTCTTCGCTGCCCAGTGCCCGCGAATCCGCTTATGCCGCTTGGGTTTCCATCTCGGTGGGCTGCAACAACAGCTGCACGTTCTGCATTGTGCCGTCGCTGCGGGGCAAGGAGGTCGACCGCAACCCGGCCGACATCCTGGCCGAAGTGCGGTCGCTGGTGGATACCGGCGTTCTCGAGGTCACCCTGCTGGGCCAGAACGTCAACGCCTACGGCGTCTCTTTCGCCGACCCGGCGACCCCGCGCAACCGGGGCGCGTTCGCCGAGTTGCTGCGGGCCTGTGGCGACATCGACGGCCTGGAGCGGGTCCGGTTCACCTCGCCGCACCCGGCCGAGTTCACCGACGACGTCATCGAGGCGATGGCGCAGACACCGAACGTCTGCCCGGCCCTGCACATGCCGTTGCAATCGGGGTCGGACCGGATCCTGCGTGCCATGCGGCGTTCCTACCGGGCCGATCGCTATCTCGGCATCATCGAACGGGTGCGGACGGCCATGCCGCACGCCGCGATCACCACCGACCTCATCGTCGGCTTCCCCGGCGAGACCGAAGAGGACTTCGCCGCCACCCTCGACGTGGTGGCCCAGGCGCGCTTCGCGGCCGCGTTCACCTTCCAGTACTCTCCGCGCCCCGGCACGCCCGCCGCCGACCTTCCCGATCAGGTGCCCAAAGCCGTTGTACAGCAACGCTACGAGCGCCTCGTGGAGTTGCAGGAGAGCATCTCTTTGCGGCACAACCGCGCGGTGGTGGGCCAGACCGTCGAACTGCTGGTCGCCTCCGGCGAAGGACGCAAGGACAGCCGCACCGCGCGCATGACCGGCCGCGCCCGCGACGGCCGGCTGGTCCACTTCACCGCCGGAGCCCGTGAGGTGCGTCCTGGCGACGTCGTCACCGCCATGGTCACCGACGCCGCGCCGCACCATCTCATCGCTGACGCCGGCATCCTGACCCACCGCCGCACGCGCGCCGGCGATGCGCACCTTTCGGGTCGAACCGGCGTCGGACTGGGTATGCCTGGTGTCGGGGTGCCCGTCGCCGCGCCGGCCCAGCCGGCCGGTTGTGGCCAATGAATGAACGGAGAACTTCACGTGGCGGAATTCGACGCCTACCGGTCTGAAATCGAGGCGGCCGAGCGCCGGGTTGCTCGCGAAATCGAGCCCGGGGCCAGGGCTCTCGTCGTCGCGATCCTGGTATTCGTGCTGCTGGGCTCGTTCATCCTGCCGCACACGGGCAGCGTGCGGGGCTGGGACGTGCTGTTCGGCACCCACGGCGCCGGCTACGCCGCGGTGGGGCTGCCCTCGCAGGTATTCACCTGGCTGGCGCTGGTGTTCAGCGTCGGCTTCTCGATTCTGGCCTTACTGACCCGGCTCTGGGCGGTGGCCTGGGTGGCGCTGGCCGGTTCCATGCTCGCCAGCGGTACGGGTCTGCTTGCGGTCTGGTCGCGCCAGACCGTGCCGGCGGGCCACCCCGGACCGGGCATCGGCCTGTTCGTCGCGTGGATCACCGTGATACTGCTGACGTTCCACTGGGCCCGGGTGGTGTGGCAGCGCACCATCGTGCAGCTGGCCGCCGAGGAGCAGCGCCGCCGTATCGTCGCGCAAGAACAGTCCAGGACGCTGCTGGACAGCCTGGGCACCGGAACTCCCGACGCCGATGCCGGCGCCGAACCCAAGGGCCCTTAAGACCGGCGGGTCAAAGCCTTGGCCGCGGCATCAGCCCACTGACGCCATTGCTCGGCGTTCGCCCTCGCCTCGTCGGCTTCCTTGGTCTTACCGGCCGCGGTCGCCTTCGCGGCCTGCTGTTCGAACTGCTCAGCGCGGGCGCGGAACTGCTCGGCGCGGGCCTGGGCCTGCGGGTCGGCCCAGTCCGATTCGCCGGCGTCGCGCACCTTCTTCTCGATCGCGCGCAGTCGCCGCTCCAATTCCGCGGACCGCTCCCGGGGGACCTTGCCGATCGCGTCCCACTTATCGGCGATGCTCCGCAGCGCGGCCCGGGCGGCGTCGTGATTGCTGGTGTCGATCTTCTCGGCCTCGGCCAGCAGCGCCTCCTTGGCGGCCGCGTTGGCCTTGAACTCGGCGTCCTTCTCCGCGGTGACGGCGTTGCGGGCGGTGAAGAACGAGTCCTGGGCGGCCTTGAACCGGCGCCACAGCGCGTCGTCGACGTCCTTGCTGGCGCGGCCCGCCGCCTTCCACTCGGTGAGCAGTTTGCGGAACTCCGCGCTGGTCGCGGTCCAGTCGGTGGAGTCGGATAACGCCTCGGCCCGCTCGCACAGCCGCTCCTTGGACTGGCGCACCCCGGACCGCTCCCGGTCGAGTTCGGCGAAGTGGGATCCGCGCCGGCGGTTGAAGATCTCCCGGGCCGCCGAGTAGCGCTTCCACAGCGCGTCGTCGACCTTGCGGTCGAGCCCGGTGATCGTCTTCCATTCGTCGAGGATCGCCCGCATCCGGTCGCCGGCGGCCTTCCATTGCGTCGAGTTGGCGGCGATGTCCTCCGCCTCGGCGGCCAGCGCCTCCTTGCGGGCGGTCTGGGCGGCCCGGTGCTCCATGCGGCGGGAGCGGTGCGCGGTGACATAGACGTCGATACGGGCGCGGATGTCGGACAACCGGCCGGCCAGCGCATCGATGTCACCCAGCACGCAGGCGGTCGGCAGTGTCTCGAGCAGGGCCCCCGCGTTGGCGTTGATCTTGCGGGGATCCCCGGTTCCCGACACCAACCGCTCCTCCATCAGAGCGATCTCGGTGCTCAGATCGTCGTAGCGCCTGCCGAAATAGGCGAACGCCGCCTCCGGGTCACCGGCCTGCCACGAACCCACGACCCGCTCGCCGGCGGCGCTGAGCAACCACACCGTGCCGTCGTCGTCGACCCGTCCGAACCGGTGGGGATCGCTGTGCGGCAACGTCGACGTCGGATGTGGCGACGCGTGCGCGGCGGGTCTGGGCGCTGCACCCGGCCGGGGGCCGGGTCGTGGCCCGGGCCGTGGCCCTGGAACCGGCCTGGAAACCGGTTCGGCTATTGCTGCGTCGTTGCTGCTGGGCTGCTCACCCGTCATTGCGCTCGTCACCTACCCTCTGCCAGTAGCGCGGTCGACTTCCCGCGCAGCTGCCGCGCGAAGCGGCACCCGTCCGGTCGGCATTGTGGTGCGAACCCCCGCAGTTTCCGACCGGTTTCCAACAAGTATTCAAGCAGCTTGGACGGCGGTGTGCCGCCACCTTCTGCGCACTGGTGCGTTTTCCGCCCGGGTATTGAGCTGTTCCAGGCTGGGACCCCCTGTGCTCGCGACGAGGCCGCCATGCCGGAGCCGTCCCGCGACGGCGTGAAACCCCCAGGCCAATCGGCCCTTTTCTGAACCGGTCGGCGGGCGGGCCCCGGGTAACAACTCGGTTCCCGTTCAATTGCGGCTGATAGCGATCCTGCGCGGTTGGGTACCGTTACCTAGGTCGTCCGCTCGGGTTTTCACAGCTGCCTCTTAGCTGGTTCTGGGAGGATCTCAGCTCGGTTGGAAAGTCTGAGCGGAGCACGATCACTGTCCAGACCACGGGCAGAGCCATAGAGTGTTTGATGAACTGCCGGCGAACATCGCGGGAACGCTGGTGGCGAAGTTGGGGAATTGAGGGTCGCCATGTCAATGGTCGGAATCTCCGCGATCATCGCGTTGTTCGCCGCGCTCGCATCGGCCACCGGAGACGTGATCCGGCAGCGATCGGCTCACGAGATCACCGATGAAGAAGTCGGCCACCTCAAGCTCTTCGGCATGTCGCTGCGCGACGCCAAGTGGTGGACGGGCGGCGGGTGCGCGGTGCTCAACTACAGCCTGCAGGCGATGGCCCTGGCCTTTGCGTCAGTGGTGCTGGTGACCGCGTTACAGGTGACCGCGCTGCTGTTTGCCCTGCCGATCTACGCCCGGCTGGCACGCCACCGGATCACGCGGTCGCAGTGGCTGTGGGCAACTGTGCTGGCCGCGTCGCTGGCCGTGGTGATCATCGTCGGCGATCCGGCCGCCGGCCACGACCGGGCGCCGCTGGGCACCTGGATGGTGGTGGCGGCGGTGATGGGACCGATCCTGGTGTCCTGCGTGGTGGCCGCCAAGGTGTGGCACGGCCGTCCGCAGGCCGCGGCGCTCCTGGCGCTGGTGGCTGGTTCGTCTTTGGCGCTGTTCGCCGTGCTGACCAAGGGCGTGGTCGACGTTCTGCACCACCAGGGTCTGGGGGCCGCCGTGACCACCCCGGAGTTCTTTCCCTGGCTGGTCGTCATGCTGTGCGGGATGATCTTCCAGCAGTCGGCATTCCGCGCCGGTTCGCTGACCGCCTCGCTGCCCACGATGACCGTCGCCAAGCCGGTGGTGGCGACCATCCTGGGGGTCCTCGTGCTCGGTGAGACGCTGGACACGGACGGTATTGAAGGCGTGGTGCTCGCCATCGCCGCGGCCGTGGTGATCACCGCGACGGTGGCGCTGGCCCGCGGCGAGGCCGCCAACATGGAAGCCGACGCCGAAGAGGTGCATCGGGTCGACGGGCCGGACAAGGGAGCCCCGGTCATCACCGCCGCTGACGGGTAGGCGCACTGCTTCGCATGTCCCGCGCGCCGAGACGTTAGTTTGATGGCGTGCTGAGCGCCATCGTCGTCATCCCGTGCGCGCCGGTGCTCGTTCCCGAACTCGCCGGAGCCGCCGCTGCCGAGATCGCCGATCTATCGGCCGCTGTCCTCGCCGCGGCAGCCGTGCTGCCGGATCGCTGGGTCGCCGTGGGAACCGGCCCGGTGGACGCCGTGGTGGGCCCGGATAGCGTCGGCACCTTCGCCGGATTCGGCGTTGACGTGCCGGTCCGCCTGACGCCCCAGGCTGCGGGCGCGGGGATGGACATGCCCCTGTGCGCGCTGATGGCCGGCTGGGTGCGTGGTCAGGCGCGCCCTGACGCCTCTGTCGAGGTGCGGGTTTACGCGGGCGACCAGGACCCCGGCGCCGCGGTGCACCGCGGCCGCGACTTGCGGGCCGAGATCGACGAGCATCCGGACCCGGTTGGCGTACTGGTCGTGGCCGACGGTGCCAACACCCTGACCGACAGAGCGCCCGGCGGCTACGACCCCGGCGGCGCGGATGCCCAGCGACTGCTCGACGATGCGCTGGCCGGTGGGGACGTCGCAGCCCTGAGCCGGTTGCCGCAGCGGATTCTCGGACGGGTGGCTTTCAACGTCGTGGCCGGCCTGGCCGGGCCCGGACCGCGCTCGGCCAAGGAGCTGTACCGTGGCGCCCCCTACGGCGTGGGTTACTTCGTCGGCGTCTGGCAGCCGTGAGGCCACTGGCGATCATCGGCCCCACCGGTGCCGGGAAGTCGCAGCTGGCGCTCGATGTGGTCGAACGACTCGGCGGCGCAGCCGAAATCGTCAACGCCGACGCGATGCAGCTCTATCGCGGTATGGACATCGGGACCGCCAAGCTGCCCGTCGGGCAGCGCCGCGGCATCCCGCATCACCAACTCGACGTCCTCGACGTCACCCAGACCGCGACCGTGGCCCGCTACCAGCAGGCGGCGGTCGCCGACATCGAAGGGATCCAGTGCAGGGGAGCCGTGCCGGTCGTGGTCGGCGGCTCGATGCTCTACATCCAGTCGCTGCTGGACGACTGGACCTTTCCCGCGACCGATCCGGCAGTGCGGGCCCGCTGGGAGCAGCGGCTGGCCGAGATCGGTGTCGCCGAACTGCACGCCGAACTGGCCTGTCGGGATCCGGCCGCGGCGGCCGTCATCCTGCCCACCGACGGCAGACGCACGGTGCGGGCCCTGGAAGTGATCGAGCTGACCGGACAGCCGTTCGCGGCGTCGGCGCCGCGCATCGGTGCGCCGCGCTGGGGCACGGCCATCATCGGGTTGGATTGCGAGACAACGATTCTGGATCAGAGGTTGGCGCGACGCACCGAGCTGATGTTCGCCGAAGGGCTGGTCGAGGAGGTGCGTGGTCTGCTCGGCCGCGGGCTGCGTGACGGCGTCACCGCTTCGCGGGCCCTGGGTTATGCCCAGGTGATTACCGCACTGGATGCCGGCGGCACACCGGAGTTGCTGCACGAGGCGCAGGAGCAGACTTTCGTCGGCACCCGCCGCTACGTGCGACGCCAGCGGTCCTGGTTTCGCCGCGACCACCGCGTGCACTGGATCGACCCGTCTGCTGCCGGTGCCGTCGACGAGGCGCTGCGTGTCTGGCGACACGTATCCTGACCGGGTGATCCGCGCCGACGCCCTGCGGATCAGACGCGGCATCTAGGAGCGCCCATGATCTTCGCCAAGGGCCACGGCACGCAGAACGACTTCGTGCTGTTGCCCGACGTGGATTGCCGGTTGACCCTGTCCGCCGCGCGCGTTGCCGCCCTGTGTGACCGGCGCCGGGGACTGGGCGCCGACGGCGTCCTGAGGGTCACCACCGCCGGTGCGGCCCTGGGCTCCGGTGTCCTCGACCGTCTGCCGGACGGGGTCGCCGAATCGGATTGGTACATGGACTACCGCAACGCCGACGGGTCGACAGCGCAGATGTGCGGCAACGGCGTGCGCGTGTTCGCGCACTACCTTCGGGCCAGCGGGCTGGAGTCGCGCGACGAGTTCGTCGTCGGCTCGCTCGCCGGGCCGCGGCCGGTCACTCTGCACCACGTCGATGCGACCGACGCCGATGTCGCCGTGGACATGGGCAAGGCCAACAAACTGGGCACCGGCCATGCCGTGGTCGGCGGCCGGCGGTTTACCGGCGTGGCCGTCGACGTCGGCAACCCGCACCTCGCGTGCGCCGATCCGGGGCTCACGGTGGAGGCTCTGGCGGCTCTGGACGTTGCGGCTCCGGTGCACTTCGACGCGGACCAGTTCCCCGAGGGTGTCAACGTCGAAGTGCTCACCCTGCCGGTCGATGGCCAGGTCTGCATGCGGGTGCACGAACGCGGCGTGGGGGAGACCCGCTCCTGCGGCACCGGAACGGTGGCGGCCGCGGTCGCCGCGCTGGCCACCACCGGCGCCGACACCGGCGTCCTGACCGTGCGGGTGCCCGGCGGCGACGTCACTGTCACCGTCACCGAATCGACCAGCTTCCTGCGCGGGCCGTCGGTACTGGTGGCACACGGCGAAGTGAGCGGGGAATGGTGGCGCGCGCAAGAGCGTTAAATCAGGTGCATGACGCCGATTCGGCGTGCAACATTGCTAATTGCCTATGAAAAATTCTGATTCATTTCCCGAGTTTCCCGAGACCATCGGGCCGGAGCCCAGCACTGGCGAACTTGCCCTGGAAGACCGATCTGCATTGCGCCGGGTCGCGGGGCTGTCGACCGAACTCACCGACATCTCCGAGGTCGAGTACCGCCAGCTGCGCCTGGAACGCGTGGTGCTGGTCGGCGTCTGGACCGAGGGCACCTCGGCCGACAACCAGGCCAGCCTCGCCGAGTTGGCGGCGCTGGCCGAAACCGCGGGGTCCCAGGTGCTCGAGGGGCTCATTCAGCGCCGCGATCGCCCCGATCCGTCGACCTACATCGGTTCGGGCAAGGCCCAGGAGCTTCGCGAGGTGGTGCTGGCCACCGGCGCCGACACCGTGATCTGCGACGGCGAACTGTCCCCGGCCCAGCTGACCGCGCTGGAAAAGGCGGTGAAGGTCAAAGTCATCGACCGGACCGCGTTGATCCTGGACATCTTCGCGCAGCACGCCACCAGCCGGGAAGGCAAGGCGCAGGTCTCGCTGGCACAGATGGAGTACATGCTGCCGCGGCTGCGCGGCTGGGGTGAGTCGATGTCCCGGCAGGCCGGCGGTCGAGCCGGTGGTAGCGGCGGCGGTGTGGGCCTTCGTGGCCCGGGTGAAACCAAGATCGAAACCGACCGGCGCCGCATCCGCGAGCGCATGTCCAAACTCAAGCGCGAGATCAGGGCGATGAAGCAGGTCCGCGACACCCAGCGCAGCCGTCGCCTGCACTCCGACATGCCGTCCATCGCCATCGTGGGCTACACCAACGCCGGCAAATCCAGCGTTCTCAATGCGCTCACGGGGGCCGGCGTGCTCGTCCAGGACGCGCTGTTCGCCACCCTGGAACCCACCACCCGGCGCACCGAATTCGACGACGGCCGCCCATTCGTGCTCACCGACACTGTCGGCTTCGTGCGTCATCTGCCGACCCAGCTGGTCGAGGCGTTCCGCTCCACCTTGGAGGAGGTCGTCGACGCGGATCTGCTGGTGCACGTCGTCGACGGGTCGGACGTCAACCCGTTGGCCCAGATCAGTGCCGTGCGGCAGGTGATCTCCGACGTGGTCGCCGATCACGGAGCCGAAGCTCCGCCGGAACTGGTGGTGGTCAACAAAATCGACGCCGCCGGCGATCTGATGCTGGCCAGGCTGCGCCACGAACTTCCCGGCGCGGTCTTCGTCTCCGCTCGCACCGGCGACGGTATCGACGCGCTGCGCCAGCGGATGGCCGAACTCGCCGTGCCCACCGATACGGCCGTGGATGTCGTCATCCCCTACGACCGCGGCGACCTGGTGGCCAGGGTTCACTCCGACGGGCGGGTCCACCAGGCAGACCATCAGGCCGACGGCACCCGCATCCAGGCGCGGGTCCCGGTGGCGCTGGCCGCTGCGCTGCGGCAATTCGGGTCGGAAGCCTAACCAGGCAGACGCGCCCGCTCGACCAACCGCCCGGTTGGTATATGTTGGGCTCAAGAGTCTTCCACCTATGACAGCCGGAGGTCGCACCCATGGGCAGCGCCGTCAAGTATCAGCGCACACTTTTCGAACCGGAGCACGAGCTGTTCCGGGAGTCGTATCGCGCATTCCTCGATCGGCACGTCGCGCCGTATCACGATGAATGGGAGAAGGCCCACATCGTCGACCGCGGAGTGTGGCTGGAAGCCGGCAAACAGGGCTTCCTGGGCATGGCGGTGCCGGAGGAGTACGGCGGCGGGGGAAACCCGGATTTTCGCTACAACACGATCGTCACCGAGGAGACCACCCGCGGTCGCTACAGCGGCATCGGGTTCGGCCTGCACAACGACATCATTGCGCCCTACCTGCTGCACCTGGCCACCGAAGAGCAGAAGCAGCGCTGGCTGCCGAAATTCTGCACCGGAGAACTGATCACCGCGATCGCGATGACCGAGCCGGGCACCGGAAGTGACCTGCAGGGCATCAAGACCCGCGCGGTCAAAGAGGGCGACCACTACGTGCTCAACGGGTCAAAGACGTTCATCACCAACGGAATCAACTCCGACCTGGTGATCGTCGTGGCGCAGACCGACCCGGAGAAGGGCGCGCAGGGCTTCAGCCTGCTGGTCGTCGAGCGCGGCATGGAGGGCTTCGAACGCGGCCGTCACCTCGACAAGATAGGCCTGGACGCCCAGGACACCGCCGAACTGTCTTTCACGGACGTGAAGGTTCCGGCCGAGAACCTGCTCGGCCAGGAGGGCATGGGCTTCATCTACCTGATGCAGAACCTGCCGCAGGAACGGCTGAACATCGCCGTCATGGCGGCAACTGCCATGGAAACGGTGCTCGAGCAGACGCTGCAATACACCAAGGAGCGCAAGGCTTTTGGCAAGCCGATCGGTAGCTTCCAGAACAGCCGGTTCGTGTTGGCCGAGCTGGCGACCGAGGCCACCGTGGTACGCATCATGGTGGACAACTTCATCGCGCTCCACCTGGAGGGGAAGCTGACGGCCGAGCAGGCCGCGATGGCCAAGTGGTACTCCACCGAAAAGCAGGTTCATCTGATCGACCGCTGCCTGCAACTGCATGGTGGGTACGGCTACATGCGCGAATACGATGTTGCCCGTGCCTATCTCGACGCCCGGGTGCAGACCATCTACGGCGGCACGACCGAGATCATGAAAGAGATCATCGGCCGCGGGCTGGGCGTCTAGCGCTTAGTCCGCGTCGCGGTGCGCCTCGTGCACCCGCCGCAGTAGCTCCGCCAGCTCGTCGTCCGGTCTGAGCTTGGCGTTGTATTTGCTTGCCAGCACGTCTATTTCGCGTTCCGCCTGCAGCAGCGCGGCGTACGCCTCGTCGCGTTGCGCCGGATCCTGCATCGAGGCCAGGTACTCCTTCGCATGCCGGCGTGCCCGGCTGACGGCGTTCTGTCTGCGGCCGCGCGCTGAATACAACGACACCAGCGTCGTTATCAGCAGCACCGCGACGATCACCAGCAGCGACACCGTGATGCTCAATTCGACGACCGGAACCGGCCTGCCGTGGTTGATGAAGGGAAGGTTGTTGTCGTGCAGCGCTTCCAGAATCAGCTTCACACCGATGAAGCCCAGTACCACGGCCAGTCCGTAGGTCAGGTAGACCAGCCGGTCCAGCAGATTGTCGATCAGAAAGTACAGTTGGCGAAGGCCGAGTAGTGAGAACGCGGTCGCGGCGAACACCAGGTAAATGTTCTGCGTCAGACCGAACATCGCGGGCACCGAATCGAACGCGAACAACAGGTCGGTACCGCCGACGGCGATCATGACCAGCAGCAGCGGCGTCATCACCCGCCGACCGTCCTGCACCACGAACAGCCCGTCTCCGTCGTACTCGGTGGATGTCCGCAGGAAGCGGTTGGCCAATCGGATGACCAGGTTGTCGGCGTTACTGTCTTCTGTCTCTGCCGGTTTGGCGAGTTTGCCGGCCATCACCAGCAGGCCCAGGCCGAATACGTAGAAGACCGCGTTGAAGCTGTTGAGGAGTGCGCCGCCCAGAATGATGAAGACGGTGCGCGCGATCAGCGCGAAAGCGATACCGAACAACAGCACCTTCTGCTGCGCCACCCTGGGCACCGCGAAGCTGCTGATGATCACCAGGAAGACGAAAAGGTTGTCCACGGAAAGGGCTTCGTTGCTCAGGTAGCCGGCGAAATACTCGACCGCCATGTGGGGGCTGCCCAGGACGGCGACGCCCACACCGAAGATCACCGCTATGCCGATATAGGTCGCCGACCAGATCGCGGCCTCACGTAGCGTCGGCACGTGCGTCTTGCGTACCTGAAAGACATAGTCGAACAGCATCAACCCGGCGATGAGGACGATGGTGACGGCCCAGCCAAGTCCGGAAACGCCCATGCGCGCTGGATTTCCTCTCACGGGATCGGCCGGCATGCCAGGCGGGATGTTGTCTCCGGCACGGTAACCCAATGGGTGACAGGGGCGCAGCGCGGTTTCACCGGTTTCTCGCGACACGAGCGCGGGCCGGCATCATTTCGACATCGGCTCGGTATCCGTTTCCGTAATATGTACGATTTGACTTCGCATATCTCGTTCGCTAGAGCAAAGTTATGCGAGCCCGGTGGCGATGTGAATCGTGGCCGGGAAACGGCCCACGGCGGTGAATCCGCCTGCTTGCCAGGTGGGCAGGGCGTCGGCTTGGAGGCTTGGTGAACGGGCAGAGGGGTCAATTGAACAAGTTGGTTGGGCGTGCGCTGGTCGGCCTGACGGCCGCCGCGTTGGCGACCGGTTTGGCCCTGGGGTTGCTGGCGCCTGCCGCGTCCGCGTCGCCGATCGGCGACGCCGAGGCGGCCATGATGGCCGCATGGGATAAGGCGGGCGGTGCCTCGTCCACGCTCGGCGCCAGAAAAGGCGACGTCTACCCCCTCGGGGACGGATTCGCTCTGGACTTCGACGGCGGCAAGATGTACTTCACTCCCGCCACCGGTGCCAAGTACATGTTCGGCCCCATCCTGGACAAATACGAGTCACTGGGCGGTCCGGCCAACAGCGATCTCGGATTTCCGACCATCAACGAGGTGCCCGGACTCGCCGGGCCCGACAGCCGGGTGAGCACATTCGCGGCCAGCGACAACCCGGTGATCTTCTGGACACCCGATCACGGCGCATTCGTGGTCCGCGGCGCACTCAACGCCGCCTGGGACAAACTCGGCAGCTCGGGCGGGGTGCTGGGGGCGCCGGTCGGCGACGAAACCTACGACAGTGAAGTGGCGTCGCAGAAGTTCACCGGCGGAGAGGTGTCCTGGAACAGGAAGACCAAGGAATTCAGCACCAACCCGCCGGCCCTGGCCGATCAGCTCAAGGGCCTGCAGATAGCGATCGACCCCACCGCTGCCATCAACATGGCATGGCGTGCGGCCGGCGGCGCGAACGGTCCGCTGGGCGCCAAGAAGGGCGGCCCGAATCCGATCGGTGGCGACGGCATCGTCCAGGAGTTCAACGGCGGCAAGATCTTCTTCAGCCCGGCCACCGGCGCCAACGCCGTCGAAGGGCCGATCCTGCAGAAGTACGAGTCGTTGGGCGGACCGGTCAGCAGTGACCTGGGCTTCCCGATCTCGAATGAGGCGGACGGCGGCATCACCCCGGCCAGCCGGATCGCCACGTTCTCCGCCGCCGACAAGCCGGTGATCTTCTGGACTCCTGATCACGGCGCGTTCGTCGTGCGCGGCGCCATGAAGGCGGCATGGGACAAGCTGAAGGGGGCCACCGGCAAACTGGGCGCCCCCGTCGGCGACCAGAGCGTCGACGGAGACGTGGTCTCGCAGAAGTTCACCGGCGGCAAGGTGTCGTGGAACCGTGCGAAGAACACCTTCACCACCGATCCAGCGAACTTGGCGCCGCTGCTGTCCGGCCTGCAGGTGTCGGGGCAGAACCAGCCCAGCACCACCGCGTCGCCACCGCCCGGCAAGAAGTTCACCTTCCACTGGTGGTGGTTGGCGGTGGCGGTGCCGGTGTTGCTGCTTGTTCTGATGACTGTGCTGGTGGTGTTCGGCCTGCGCCGCCGTCGCGCCGGCCGGGCAGTGCCCGCGTACGACCACGGTCACGATGTGGCCGACGAGTTCGACAGGGGCGCCGACGGGCGCTGGTCGCACGACGACATCGATTACGGCTCCGAGCGCTTCCCGCCAGTCGAGCACCACCCTGAAGAGCACGAGATGCCGGAGTACGGTGCAGCGCCGCGGGTGAGCTGGTCCAGAGGGGGCGGGACCGTGGCCGCGCCCGACGAGCGCGGTCTGGGCCGTGAGGAATACCACGACGAGCACGACCGCAGCGCCGAATACGCCGACGACTATGCGCATGGCGCCGACGACTATGCGCATGGCGCCGACGACTACGCGCATGGCGCCGACGACTACGCGCACGGCGCCGACGATTACGCCGCCGGATCCGAGGAATACGTGGCTGCGGCCGAGCAGGACACGGACTTCGAGGAGCACGACGAGTCCGGCGGGTTCGAAGGCGATGAAGACCCCGACGCGGTGGACACCACCCCGACACCTATCGTCACACGCGGCGCATTCGGCCAGCTCGTGGAGGCCGAGCCCCACGTTGCGGAAACGGTCTCGCCGGAAGCGTTCGCGGAGGAGTCCTCGATACCGCACAGCGAAGGTGCTGCGGCGCCGGACGTTCCCGAGGCCCATCCGGAGCACGAATTTCCGGACATCTTCTATCCGCGTGGAGGTCCCGCGGAAGAGGAGGTGCCCGACGTGGCGCCGGAGGACGCGAACGTGGCGCCTGAGCCGAGGAAGGGGCGGCATGCCGCCGCCGATGACCCTGGTTATGCGCCGGCAGCGACCGAGGCGGCTTACGCCGCGGCGCCGCAGGCCGAGGCGGCCCGAGGCGCGGAGGGTGCTGCAGTGCGGCCAACCATCCACCTGCCTCTCGAGGATGACCCGTACCGGGCCCCGGATGGCTACCCGATCAAGGCCAGCGCCCGATTCGGTCTGTACTACACGCCCAACAGCGCGTTGTACCACGACACTCTGGCTGAGATTTGGTTCGCCAACGAGGCAGTGGCGCAGGCCAACGGCTTCGTAAGAGCCGACTGAGCCGTAGGCCTGCTGGAGCGGTTCGGCCTTACACCTTGCGGATGACCGTGACGACCTTCCCGAGCACGGTCGCGTCATTCCCGGGGATCGGGTCGAACGCCGGATTGTGGGGCATCAGCCACACTTGGCCACCTGCTCGCTTGAAGGTCTTGACGGTGGCCTCGCCGTCGATCATGGCGGCCACGATGTCGCCATTGTCCGCGACGTTCTGCTGACGTACCACCACCCAGTCGCCGTCGCAGATGGCGGCCTCCACCATCGAGTCGCCGACGACCTTGAGAAGGAACAACGTCCCCTCGCCGACCAGCTCACGGGGTAGCGGAAAGACGTCCTCGACGGCTTCCTCGGCGAGGATGGGCCCACCGGCGGCGATGCGGCCCAGTACGGGCACGAAAGTGGGTTCCGGGAGGGCATCCGAGCCGGCCACATCGGTGGTGGGCGGAGTCACGGCGTCGTCAGCCGCCCGCACATCCACGGCCCGCGGTCGATTCGCGTCCCGGCGCAGGTAGCCCTTGCGCTCCAGCGTGCGCAATTGATGAGCCACCGAGGATGTCGACGTCAGGCCCACCGCGTCGCCGATCTCGCGAATACTCGGCGGATACCCGCGGGTGGTGACCGAGGCCCGGATGACTTCGAGGATGGTGCGCTGCCGCTCGGTCAGCGCGGAGTCGACGGAGTGCAGCCGTCCGTCTGCGGTGGTTCCGCGGGAACCGGCTCGATCAGCTACTGGGGGGTCGTTGCTGTCGCTCATGCCACTGAATGTAACCGCCTCCGACCGAAGAATCAAACATGTGTTCGACGGGCGTGTCAGGCCGGCGTCGGCAGCGCCTCTATCGGCCCGGATCTGCGGAATCACAAGTGTGTAACTTTCCGGTGGATCGGGTATCCGAAATTCACCCAGCTGGTTGCACCGACAAAACCCTGTCGGTGGTGAGGTCTACCGTTTTGCTCGTACGACACGCGTCGCTCAGGTGTTCGATATCGAACACCTGAGCGACTAAGGTCGAACACACGAGCGATTTTTCGTCGACCGGAGGCAACGACATGACAATCAGCTACGCGGGCCCGCAGCGCACCTGGAACGGGCAAAGGCTGGTGACCAGGCCTGCCAACAGGCCGTTCGACGAGTCGCCTTACTACCGGGCGGGGCAGATCCGTTCGACCAGGCCGGGCCCCACCCGTCCAGGCGGCACGCCCATGCGGTACCACGGAACCGGTGTCGCGGTGTCGACGGCATCGCACCGCCGCCGTCCGGTCTCAGTGTTGACGACGGTGGGATTGGCCCTGCTCGCCGGCATCATCACGCTCTGGCTCGGTTTGATGGCCAACTTCGGCAGCGTGCTGAACGACGAGCCCGCCGAGGCGGCGGCGCAGGTGCCCGCCGCGCTCGCGGTGGTCCGCGTGGAACCCGGAGAGTCGTTGCAGCAGCTGGCCTCCCGGGTGGCACCCGGCGCACCGGTCCGCGACGTTGTGGAGCGCATCCGCAACCTCAACGCCCTGGACTCCAATTCGGTGGCGGCCGGCCAGACGTTGATCGCTCCGATCGGGTGAAGCCCGGCCGAATAGCGCTCTGCACCAACGTTGCTCGGCCCGTTCCGGTCAGTGTGTGAACGGGCGTGCCAGCAGTGGCCCCGCCGGGGGTGCGCAGGTACTCTCGGGGTGGTTCTGCGGTACCCCGAAGTCAGGCGCAGCGAAGGAGCGGTTATGCACTGCCCGTTCTGCCGCCATCCCGATTCGCGGGTAATCGACTCGCGAGAGACCGATGAAGGTCAGGCGATCCGCCGACGCCGGTCATGTCCCGAGTGCGGACGCAGATTCACCACCGTGGAGACCGCGGTGCTCGCCGTAGTCAAGCGCAGTGGCGTGACTGAGCCGTTCAGCCGCGAAAAGGTGATCAGTGGTGTGCGCCGAGCCTGCCAGGGCCGTCAGGTCGACGACGATGCGCTGAACCTGCTGGCCCAGCAGGTAGAGGATTCGGTGCGGGCCGCGGGGCCGGAAGTGCCTAGTCACGAGGTGGGTCTTGCCATCCTGGGGCCGTTGCGGGATCTCGACGAAGTCGCGTACCTGCGCTTCGCCTCGGTGTACCGGTCTTTTTCGTCGGCCGACGACTTCGAGCGGGAGATCGAGGCACTGCGTGCCCACCGCAACGTGTCGACTACGGGCTGAGCACAGCCATAGGCTCTTAACATGCCCGTCGATCTGCATCCCGATCTCGCAGCGCTAGCGCCCTTGCTGGGCACCTGGGTGGGGCGGGGCGCAGGCGAGTATCCGACGATCGAGCCCTTCGAGTACCTCGAAGAAGCGGTCTTCACCCACGTCGGTAAGCCTTTTCTGGTCTACGGGCATAAGACCAAGGCCGTCGCAGACGGCAGACCCCTACACGCCGAGACCGGTTACCTGCGGGTACCGCAGCCCGGAAGGGTTGAGCTGGTGCTCGCCCACCCCAGTGGCATCACCGAGATCGAGGTCGGTACCTACGAGGTCACCGGCCCCGTGATCGAGATCGAGCTGGCGACCGTCGACATCGGGCTCACGCCTACCGCCAAAGAGGTGACCGCCCTGAGCCGTTCGTTCCGGATCGACGGCGATGAACTGTCCTACTCGCTGCGGATGGGTGCGGTCGGGCAGCCAGAGCAGCATCACCTGTCCGCCGTGCTGCGCCGGCAGCACTGAGCCGGGGGTCAATCCAGCCGGCGCACACCGTCCTCGGTGACGCGGCCGGCAACCTGCACCCAGCCTTCCGGGCTCCACGTGGTCGTGATGAGCGAGCCGCGGCCCTGCGTGATCACGAGATCACGGCTCAGGTACTCAGTGACGCGGACCGCCGCCGAGCCGGTCGCCTCGTCTTCAGGCACTCCCAGATTCGGTGCGAACATCCGGCTGCGCACCGAGCCGCTTTCCTGATCCGTCCACGCCCACAGATAGTGCGCGATGTCGTCCGGGAAATCGTCGGGATCGGCCTGCAACACCGCGTCCGGGGAAGGCAGGTCGTGGATGGCGAACTCCGGCGCCCATTCCGCAGGGGCGCTGATCGCGGTGAAATCGCCGGAGTAACTCACCCGTACCAGGCCGGCGGGCACCTGCAGCGTGTTGATCGGAGTTCCCCGGTGGCGTAGCCACCATGCCGCGCCCACGCTCGGGTGGCCGGCGAACGGCAGTTCGGTGCGGGGGGTGTAGATGGTGGCGCGCGCGGTGGTCACGCCCGCCGCGGGCATTTCGACGAAAATTGTTTCGCTGTAACCCAATTCGTGTGCCACGCGCTGGCGGTCGGCCAAGTCGACCAGGCTGGCGTCGACCACGCCCAGCGGATTGCCGAAGTTTCCGTCCGTGTCGGTGAACACCCGCAGAACGGTGACGTCGATGCTCATGCACCGACCCTACGGGGGATCGGTCAGGTGGCGCTGCGCTCGTCGGCTCCCATGGCGTTGAGAACGGCGACCCGGGTGTCTGTCGGCCCGGACACGGTGCGTTCGCCACCACCACTGCGCAGCAGTTGCCGCAGCGCTGCCTGGTCGTATTCGGGCGGTTCGGTGGTGTCGATGAACCGCTGGACGACGTCGAGGAAGCGGGCCGGGTCGTCGTGGAAGGGAAAGTGGGCGGAATCCTCGAAGATCTCGAGCCGGGAGCCCGGCATCGCGGCGTGCGCCATGTGGGCGTGCCGCACCGGGATCACCGAGTCCTTCTCACCCCAGATGATCTGAACCGGAATAGCTTCGGTCAAATAACATCGGTCGAGCATCGTGACGATCTGGCCGCGCCAATCCACCACGGCCCGCAGCGTGCGGGTGAAGGCCGAGGACGCTGTCGGCTCCGGCAGGTCATTGAGAATGCGGAGCATGTTGGGGAGATCCCGGCCGATGGCCGTCGAGCCGAGCGCCAGCCCCGCCACCTGGCCCAGGATCTGGACCGCCGGGAGCACCATGGGCAGCCGGAGCAGCGCGAGCGCCTCGGCGCCCATCGGCAACGACGCGAACCGCAAGGCGATGTTGACGTCCTTGGTGACGCCGCCGGCCCCGACCAGGATCAGCCGGTCCACCAAATGCGGGAACTGGTAAGCGAATTGCATCGCGACCCCGCCTCCAAGGGAATGGCCGACGATGGTCACCCGTTCGATGTCCAGCACGCTGAGCAGGTCCCGCATGCCGTTGGCGTAGGCCGCGGCCGAGTAGTCGGCGCGCGGCTTGTCGGACTTGCCGTGGCCGAGCAGGTCCGGAGCGATGACGGTAAATCGCTGGGCGAGCTTGGCGTGGACGCCGGTCCACGTGGTCGAGTTGTCACCGATACCGTGAATGAGCAGGATCGCCGGTCCGGAGCCGGCGATCCGGAAGGCCCTCTTGTAGCCGTGAATGGTGCGGAACTGCAGCGACGGGGATGTCACTTCTCGCACCGGGCGGAGATTGCGCGTCCGCTCGGTCATGTCGGCAACCTCGTTGTCGGGCCGGGTAGGCGTGTCGGGTTAATTCGAGTCGTCGTCGTCGAATTTCTTCTCAGCCTGCTGAGCCAGGAACCGCTCGAACTCGGCGCCAAGCTCATCGCCGCTAGGAAGATCCTCGTCGTTCGTCAGTAAGGATCTGTTTTCCTGAGCGTCAATGAAGGCATCGTACTGGCGCTCGAGTGCGGCCACCACTTGAGCGACTTCGGCGCTCCCTTGTACCTGCTCATCGATCTTGGCCCGAATGTCGGTGGCCGCCTCGGTGAGTGCGGTCAGCGGCAACTCCAGCGCTCCGGTTTTGGCCACCTGCTCGAGTAATGCCTGGGCGGCGGCGGGGTAGTCGGTCTGCGTCAGGTAGTGGGGGACGTGCACCGTGAAGCCGACGACTTCGTGGCCGTGTTGTGCCATCCGGTACTCCAGCAGGTTGGAAGCGCTACCGGGAACCTGGATTTCGGAGATCCAAGGCTGGAAGTCCGCGATCAGTGCCGGGTTGTTGGAGTGTGCGGTCATCGTGACGGGGCGGGTGTGCGGGACCGCCATCGGCACCGTGCCGAGTCCGATGGTCTGACGCACGCCCAGTCGTTCGGCGAGCAGTCGCACCGCGGTGATGAACCGTTCCCATTTCAGGTCCGGCTCCATGCCGGCCAGCAGCAGAAACGGCGTGCCGACGGTGTCGCGCAGGGCGTACAGGCTCAGCTCGGGGTCGTCGTAGTGGGTGAAGTGATCGGTCTTGAACGTCATCAAGGGCCGCCGCGAGCGGTAGTCCAGCAGCTCGTCGATGGCGAACGACGCGACCAGTTCGGTGTCCAGCGCCGCCCTCAGGTGACGCGAAGCCAGCCGGATCGCGTGGCCGGCATCGGAGAAGCCTTCCAAGGCGTGGATCAACACCGGACCGCGGCCGTCGGACGTGGACAACACAGGCGCCGGGAACTCCAGCTCGTACATGCCGGGTTGTCCTGGCTGGTACTCCTGCGCCTCTTCGGGGTCGTAGTGGTCGGACATCGGTGCTGCCTCCTCTCGGGGTCTCGCAAGGTCACTCCAGGGTGCCCTGTCCAGTGTCGCTCAATCGAGGCGGGCTACATCGCCGAACACCCAAGCTGTGTGTGCCGCCCCCTTCAGCAACGCATCGCAGCCGGTTTCTATTCGCTTGCCGGGGCGTGCCATCAGGCATGATGGAGCTCAATGCGCGCCGTGACGGGGATCCTGTGCCTGCCGGTCAGCCTGACGGTGTTATTCACGTCATGCGCCCGGCCGGCCCATCATGCGTCGGTGAGCAGTGCGCCGGTGCCAAAGCCGGGCAGCTCGGTGCAGCGGCTCGGCGAACCCGGGAGCGCGGCACCGGACCCGCGGGTGGGCGCGATATTTCGGGGTGTCTCTCAAGAGGGCGGCAATCTGCACGTCTGCACCGGGTCAGTGGTCCATTCGACGGGCGGCGACCTGGTGCTCACCGCTGCGCACTGTCTGCTCGGTGAGATCGACGCCACCTTCGTGCCCGGTTTCGCCGGAGAAGCGACGACCACCGACACCTTCACCGTTGACGAGGTCTACTTCGACGCCCGCTGGATCGCCAGCCGGGATCCGCGCGCGGACTACGCGATCGCCAAGGTCAGCGGCACCGGATCGGTGGAGCGGCGGGCCGGCGCGGCGCTATCGCTGGGCACCGCGCCGCCGCCCGGCAGCCGGGTCGGCGTCACGGGTTATCCCGTCGGCGTCGGCGGGCGGCCCGTCGCCTGTGAAGGCACCACCGGGCTCACCGACGACGGGTTTCCGTCGCTTCCGTGCAAGGGGCTGGTCGATGGAACCAGCGGCGCGCCCTGGGTGAGCGGCGCGACGGTCGTCGGCGTGGTCGGCGGCTTTGAAGGCGGGGGGTGTACCGAGAACATCTCGTACTCAGCGCCTTTCGACGAACGCACCGCCCAACTCCTGGCCCGCGCCGAAGCCGGTGGTCCCGGTGACAGTCCGCCGGCCGACTACAGCGACACCTGCTGACGCATCGCTAGCGCCGGAACTGGTGCAGCGCGCGCATCTTGTTCGTGACGTCCAGCGCGGCGACCTTGTATGCCTCGGAGAACGTCGGATAGTTGAACACCGCATCCACCAGGTAGTCGACGGTGCCTCCGCATCCCATGACGGCCTGTCCGATGTGCACCATCTCGGTGGCGCTGGTGCCGAATATGTGTGCGCCCAGCAGGGTGCGGTCGGTGGTGGACACCAGCAGCTTGAGCATGCCGTAGGAGTCGCCGGCGATCTGGCCGCGCGCCAGTTCCCGGTACCGGCACACACCCACCTCGTACGGGATCGAGTCCTTGGTGAGCTCCACCTCGGTCTTCCCGACGTAGGACACCTCGGGGATGGAGTAGATCCCGATCGGCTGCAGTGCGGTAATGCCGTCCGTCGGCTCTCCGAACGCGTGGTAGGCGGCCAACCGGCCTTGATCCATCGAGGTCGCGGCCAGCGCCGGGAACCCGATGACGTCGCCGACGGCGTAGATGTGCTCGACCTTGGTCTGGAACTGGTCGTCGACGAAAATCCTTCCGCGGTGGTCGGTTTCGAGGCCGGCGTTCTCCAGGCCCAGGTGCTCGGTCTGGCCTTCCCGGCCTGCGGAGTACATCACCGTCTCAGCGGGGATCTGCTTGCCGCTACCCAGGGTGGTGACGGTGCCCGACGCGCCGACGTCTACCGCGGTGACCTCCTCGCCGAACCGGAAGGTGACCGCCAGGTCGCGCAGGTGGAACTTCAGCGCCTCGACGATCTCCGGGTCGCAGAAGTCGAGCATGGTGTCCCGCTTCTCCACGACAGTGACCTTGGTGCCCAACGCGGCGAACATCGAGGCGTACTCGATGCCGATCACACCCGCGCCGACGACGACCATCGACGCCGGCAGCGACTTCAGGTCAAGGATCCCGTCGGAGTCCAGCACCCGCTTCTCGTCGAACTCCACCCCGGACGGCCGCACCGGCTTGGTGCCGGTGGCGATGACGATGTAGTCGCCGCTGACCGTCACCCGCTCGCCCTGGGCGTCCTCCTCGACCAGGACGGTGTGCGGGTCAACGAAGCGGCCGTGCCCCAGCACCAGGTCGATCCGGTTGCGCATCAGCTGCGAGCGCACCACGTCCACCTGCTTGCCGATCACGTGCTGGGTGCGCGCCAGCAGGTCGGCGGGGGTGATCTTGTCCTTGACCCGGTAGCTCGCGCCGTAGAGTTCGCGCTGGCTCATCCCGGTCAGGTAGACGACCGCCTCGCGCAGAGTCTTCGACGGAATGGTGCCGGTGTTGACGCAGACGCCGCCGACCATTCGGCCGCGCTCGACGATAGCGACTGACTTGCCCAGCTTGGCCGCCGCGATGGCGGCCTTCTGGCCACCGGGCCCGGATCCGATAACGACCAGGTCGTACTCGCGCATCGAAGTCATGTGTAGACGATAAAGCCCACAGTCGTGACTTTCTCCACAAGCGGGCTGCTGAATCACGTTGCGCGAGCACGAAGTGACGGAGCCGGTCGTCACCGTGGATGCCATGACGACGCATGAACCCGACTTTGCACTGAATCGACCCGGCGCTTTGATCGCCGCGCTACCGGCCGTCCTCGGCTTCGTGCCGGAGAAATCGCTGGTGCTGGTGACTATCGAAGACGGGTTGCTGGGGGCGGTGATGCGGGCCGACCTGTCTGAAGACCTCACCGGCCGGGTGGACGACTTGGCGCGGCTCGCCGCCACGGCGGATCCGGAGGCGGCGATCGCGGTGATCGTCGACGCCGAGGGCGCGCAATGTCCGGGATGCAACGAGGACCATCGGCTGCTGTGCGGCGCGCTCGCCGACGCCCTGGCGCAGCACGGGATCGAGCACTACGCGGCGCACGTAGTGGATTTCGTTGTCGCGGGCGGACGTTGGCATTGCGTCGACGGTTGCGGCGCGAGCGGCCCGATCGACGACCCGTCGGCGTCACCGCTGGCCGCCGCTGCGGTACTGGAAGGCCGCCGCCTCTACGCGCGGCGGGCCGACCTGCAGGCGGTGATCGCCCCGGATACAGCGCGCAGCGCCGCTCTGGCCTGGGCCGTGGATCAGGCAGCACGCGCACGCGCGATCGAGCACGACGCCGACCCGACCGGCTGTAGTCGCCGCGACGTGGAGAACGCGATGGCGGTCGCCGCGCGGGTGAGCGACGGCGAACTGTTGTCCGACGGCGACCTGGCCGAGGTGGGCTGTGCGCTGACCGACGTCCAGGTGCGCGACACGCTGTACGCGCTCGCTGTGGGGGAGGACGCCGACGCTGCCGAGTCGTTGTGGGCGCTGCTGGCGCGCTTGTTGCCGCTGCCGTGGCGGATCGAGGCGCTGGTACTGCTGGCGTTCAGCGCGTACGTGCGCGGCGACGGGCCGCTGGCGGGATTGTCGCTGGACGCGGCGCTGCGCGACGACCCGCAGCACCGGATGGCGGGCATGCTGGACCAGGCGCTGCAGTCAGGCTTGCGGCCCAATGACATTCGGCGACTGGGCGGCACGGGTTACCGGCTGGCCGAGCAACTCGGCGTGCGGTTGCCGCCGCGGCAGTCCTTCGGGCAGCGAGCGGGTTAGGCGTAGGGGCGCGGTCAGACCTTCTCGACCTTGACGGCGTGCGCCATCTCGTGTGGCAGGGTGACGTTCTCGTGGCCGGGGATGAGGATGGTCACCCCGCCGCTCTGGCCGTTCTCCCCGGTGACGCGCGCATTGGGCACCACGCCGGCGTCCTTGAGGCGCGCGATCAGGTCGATGTCGCCCTGCACGTGCTCGGTGAGCTGACGGACCACGACGGCGACCGGCGATCCAGGCGGAAGTTCGGTCAGCCGCACCAGGCTGACGTCGTCGGCGCCGGAGTCCGGGCCGACGCCAAGGTCCAGAAGACCGGGAATCGGGTTGCCGAACGGTGATGTCGTCGGGTTGTTGAGCACCTTGACCAGTCGGCGCTCGACGTCCTCGCTCATCACGTGCTCCCAGCGGCATGCCTCGGCGTGCACTTCCTCCCAGGGCAGCCCGATGACGTCGACCAAGAGGCGCTCGGCGAGCCGGTGCTTCCGCATCACCGAGATGGCCAGTGCCCGGCCCTTGTCGGTGAGCTCCAGATGCCGGTCGCCCGCGACACGGAGCAACCCGTCACGCTCCATCCGGGAGACGGTTTGGCTGACGGTCGGTCCACTCTGCTCAAGCCGCTCGGCAATGCGGGCACGCAGCGGCGTCACGCCCTCTTCTTCGAGGTCGTAGATCGTCCGTAGGTACATCTCGGTGGTATCGACCAGATCGTTCATTCAGCATCCTCCGTTGCCGCCGAGTCTACTTCGCCAGCCGCGCGAGTGGTTTGTCCAAAACGCCCCACCGGCAGCAGTATGCCCGCCGCGCACGCGCGGCGGGCACACCGTCTCCTACCAAGCTTGCCAAACTGGCGTGAGCTACACCTAGCTGGCGTATGACCGCAGCCGGTCGGCCCGCTCGCCGTGGCGCAACTTGCACATCACGTCACGCTCGATCTGGCGCACCCGTTCGCGCGACAGCCCGAACAGCTTACCGATCTGGTCGAGGGTGCGCGGCTGACCGTCATCCAGGCCGAACCTCAGCCGGATCACCTGGTGTTCACGTTCGTCCAGCGTGGCCAGCACGCTGCGGATGTCGGTGTGCAGTAGTTCGGCGATCACCGCGTTCTCCGCGGACATGGCTTCGGCGTCCTCGATGAAGTCGCCCAGCGGGGCTTCCTCCTCCGAGCCGACCGGCATGTCCAGGCTCACCGGGTCGCGACTGTGCTCCAGCAGGTCGTTGATCTTCTCGATCGGAATGCCGGATTCTTCGGCCAGTTCCTCGTCGGTCGCCTCGCGGCCCAGGTTCTGGTGCATCTCCCGCTTGATCCGCGCCAACTTGTTGACCTGCTCGACGAGGTGGACCGGGAGCCGGATGGTGCGGCTCTGGTCGGCCATGCCGCGGGTGATGGCTTGCCGGATCCACCAGGTCGCGTAGGTGGAGAACTTGAATCCCTTTGCGTAGTCGAACTTTTCCATCGCACGGATGAGGCCCAGGTTGCCCTCCTGGATCAAATCCAGCAACGGCATTCCGCGGCCGGTGTAGCGCTTGGCCAGCGACACCACCAGTCGGAGGTTCGCTTCCAGCAGGTGACGACGCGCCGCCTGACCATCGCGGACCACTGCCTGCAGATCGCGTTTCCGGTTCTCGCCGAGGCGCTTCCGCGTTTCCAGCAGATGTTCGGCGTACAGCCCGGCCTCGATGCGCTTGGCCAACTCGACCTCGTCGGCGGCGTTGAGCAACGCCGTCTTGCCGATGCCGTTCAGATACACGCGCACCAAGTCTGCCGCTGGGCTTTGAGCATCCAGATCGCCGTCGAACCGGCTTGTGGTGGCCCGTGCAGTGAGTTCGGCCATTGCGCCCTCCCGATTGGCTTGTCTTGTCATGTGGTTAACGAGAAGCCCGCCGGTTGAGTTCCCACGGGATCGTCATCTCACACCCCGTGACGTGCAGAAATACGGCGCAGACCTGAGAATGTCCTGAGAAGTGGCGCGCAGGGACGGTTAGTCGGAACCGTCCGGGTCGATTGTCTGCGGTTCGGGCCGCGGTGCGACGTGCGGTCGCGGCGCCAGGGCCGGACGCTCGGCCGTCGGGAACAACGGCGTGCGTTGCCTGACGTGATCGAAGCGCCGTGGTTCGTCGGCGCTGCGCGGCGGCCGGTCGTTGGCGATTAGAACGGCGATCCACGGCAACGGAATAGAGGCCGCCACGATCAACAGTGACACCAGACCGTTGTGCCAGGCGCCGTACGCGAGCGCGGCCAGCAGCAGTGCCGGAATACGAAAAGCCATGATGGACAGGTACTTACGCACTCGAGCGCGATGCTGCACCTCGTAGGACGGTGCGGCAGCAGTGATCAGTACAGGCCGGCCCTCATGGTCGAAGCCGTCGAACTCCGGGCCCCGCTTCATACCTCCACTGTTGCACACTCTGCCGATTCCCGTTTCCCCGGTGTCTGACGGCAGGTCAGGGGGCACAATATGTGGGATGGACACCCAGACGATCGAGCGCACCGATACCCGCGAACGCACCGACGACGGGACCGGGAGCGATACGCCGAAGTACTTCCACTACGTCAAGAAGGACAAGATTGCCGAGAGCGCGGTCATGGGCAATCACGTTGTCGCGTTGTGTGGCGAGGTATTTCCCGTCACCAAGGCCGCCAAGCCGGGCTCGCCGGTGTGCCCGGAGTGCAAGCAGATCTACGAGCGGCTCAAGAAGGGCTGATCAGGACTTCGGTTCGACCGGGTCCGGCGCTTGCATCGCGGGGATGTTCGACTGGGGTGGCGCCGGATCGGTCGAGCCGGTCAGCGCTGCGGTGCGGCGAACCAGCCAGTTGCGCAGTCGGTGGGCGTGGGTGGCCGGAGCCGGCCATTCCTCTTGAATCGCAGCATTGAGCTCGGCGCCGATCATGATCGAGAAGCCGCCGAAGAACGCGAAGAGCAGGAACGCGATCGGCGTGGCCAGTGCGCCGTAGGTGTAGCCCGTGCTGCCGATCCACCGCAGGTAGAACCGCAGGCCGAGGGTGGCGACCAGGAACACTACCGAGGCCAGTACCGTCCCGGGGATCAACCGGTGCGTCGGTAGCGGCACCGGCAACGCCACCCGGTATAGCACCGTCACCCCGGCCATCAGGCCGAGGATCAACGCAGGGTAGTAGCCGTAGTGCAACAGGTTCTGCAGGCCGAGCGGAATGTGCTCGCTCACCTTGCGCGGACCGACCACCGCCACCGGCGCAGTGATCACCACGAACGCCAGCATCATGATGTACAGGAACAGCGCGAAGAAGCGCTGGCGCACCGGGTGACGCAAGGGCGTCTGGTCGTGGGCCTCCACCACCGCGTCGACGAACGACGAAATCGCCGACGAGCCCGCCCATAGTGAGATCAGGAAACCCAGCGACACCACCTCGCCGCCCGCGGTCTCGGTGATGTCGCGGATGGACGGCTCGATGATCTCGTTGACGACGTTGGGCGAGAAGAAGTTTCGGGCAGTCGACAGCGTGCTCTTGATGATCGAGGGCAGCGTGTCCGCGCCGAACAGCGGCGCGACCCACGCCAAAGCCCCCAAAATGCCCAGCAGAAGCGGTGGGGTCGACAAACAGGTCCAAAAACCGGCTTCTGCCGATTCGGAGAAAATGGAATCGTCCCACGCCTTGGACAGTGTTCTACGACTGATTTGCCAGACGTGGTGGCGGGACGGTTTTGGGACCTGGTCGTTCATACCCCCCCAGCATTGCCCATCAGACCTCGCACGCGCGACATTGCGCCGGGCGAGTTCTGCGGCAATTACTGGCTGCTGACCTCCAGCACCGCCGCCAGCTCGGCCAACTTGGCCTCGTGCTTGTTGGCGTGGTGCTGGCAGAAGAGGAGCTCAGCGCCCGAAGGCAGCTTGGCGCGGACCCGGGCAGCGGCGCCGCAGCGGTCGCAGCGGTCCGCTCGAGTGAGCTCGGGACTGGTCAGAGTTGCGTTCATGGCTCCTCCGTTCTGGCGATAATTTCACTCTGACAGACGTTCAGAGTTTTCGCCTTGTTCCCCGACCGTTATGGGGTGTGTCGTTTCTCACGAATATTTGCCCACAATTGGGGCAGGGTAATCACCGTGTTACCAACTGCCGATTTTTTAGTGCGATTGTGCTCTGAGCAGGAGTGGGCCGACGCCAGGGAGCGCGGCCTGATCCCCGCGGAACCCCCGGAGCCGCAAGCGGAGCCGTTCGTTCACCTGTCGACGATCGAGCAGGTCCATCTGCCGGCCAACCGGATCTACCACGGCCGCGACGACATGGTCCTGTTGTACGTCGACGCGTCGGCTCTGCCGGGGCCGGTCCGGTGGGAGCCGGGGGTGCCGAGCGATCCGGAATCCATGCTTTTTCCCCACCTGTACGGGCCGCTGCCGGTCGAAGCGGTCACTGAGGTCGTGCCCTACCCGCCGGCCGCCGACGGCAGCTTCCCGGCCCTCAAGGCTCACGGCCCGTGACTGACGCCGCGTCTTGGCGGCACCCGGACCCAGGACCCGACTACTCAACACTCGAGGTAGGCGTCCGCCTCGATCTCCACCAGTAATTCGGGTGCGATCAGCGCCGGCACCTCGACCATGGTGGCCACCGGACGGATCTCACCGAACACCTCGGCATGCACGTCGCCGACTTCGCGCCACCGGGAGATGTCGGTCACGTAGATGCGGGTGCGAATGACGTCGGCCAGCGTCGCGCCCGCCTGCCCGAGCGCAGTCTCGATGCGGCGCAGGGCATCCCGCGTCTGAGCGGCCAGACCGTCACCGTGTCCGGTGGTGCCGGCCACGGCGACCATTGGGCCGACGCGGACCGCTCGGGAGTAACCGACGGCCGATTCGAAGGCGGAGTCCGAAGAAACGTTCTGGCGGGTGGCGGACATGGCGTCACAGTACGGAGTGACGGATCTTGACGTCGCATGCAGACCGCCCTTTACCCGCTGGGCATCTGCTGGTAGCTGTGCTTTGGTGCGTGGCAATCGGCCACTGGTGTGGATCGCTGTAGCGCTGGCGACTTCGGGTTGCCTCGGCGCCAGGCACACCTCTGCGCCCTCACTGAACGACGAGGTCAGCATCGGCGACCTTGCCTTCACCGTGACGGCGATCAGTATCGGGGTTGCGCAGACAGGTCACCGAAGCGCGCAGGGCGTCTTCGTGATCGTCAACGTCATGGTGGACAACAAGGGCGATCGGCCCCGTTCGGTGTTCTGCCAGGACCAGACGCTCAAAGATCACGCAGGCACGCGGTACACGAACGCGGTGAACCTCGACTCTGCCGCCGACCTCGTCTCGCTCGGCCCCGGCACGAAGGCGCTCGTCAAGTGTGCGTTCGACGTGGCGTCCGGAACGCTGCCCGCCGCCATCGAACTACGCGACTCGCCGTACTCCCGGGGCGTCAGTGTGACGCTGCTGGGCGGGGCCTGAACCCTAGTCCAGGTAGTCGCGCAACACCTGCGAGCGGCTGGGGTGGCGCAGCTTGGACATGGTCTTGGACTCGATCTGA
The DNA here is from genome assembly GCF_030755175.1 of Mycobacterium sp. TY814. Classification (NCBI taxonomy): domain Bacteria; kingdom Bacillati; phylum Actinomycetota; class Actinomycetes; order Mycobacteriales; family Mycobacteriaceae; genus Mycobacterium; species Mycobacterium sp. TY814. Next base: position 674,544 of record NZ_JAUFRY010000001.1, on the reverse strand, counting down.
CGGATCCGCTCACGGGTCACCCCGTACACCTGGCCGATCTCGTCCAGGGTGCGCGGCTGGCCGTCGGTGAGCCCGAAGCGCAGGCGCACGACGCCGGCCTCGCGCTCGGACAACGTGTCCAGCACCGACTGCAGCTGATCCTGCAGCAGCGTGAACGACACGGCGTCCACCGCGACGACGGCCTCGCTGTCTTCGATGAAGTCGCCGAGCTGACTGTCACCCTCATCGCCGATGGTCTGGTCCAGCGAGATGGGCTCACGGGCGTACTGCTGGATCTCCAGCACCTTCTCCGGCGTGATGTCCATTTCCTTGGCGAGCTCCTCCGGAGTGGGCTCGCGGCCCAGGTCCTGGAGTAGCTCGCGCTGGATGCGGCCCAGCTTGTTGATGACCTCGACCATGTGCACCGGGATGCGGATGGTCCGGGCCTGGTCGGCCATGGCGCGGGTGATGGCCTGGCGGATCCACCAGGTGGCGTAGGTGGAGAACTTGTAGCCCTTGGTGTAGTCGAACTTCTCCACCGCACGGATCAGGCCGAGGTTGCCTTCCTGAATGAGGTCCAGGAACGCCATGCCGCGACCGGTGTAACGCTTGGCCAGCGACACGACCAGACGCAGGTTGGCTTCCAGCAGATGGTTTTTCGCGCGATCGCCGTCGCGGCAGATCCACATCATGTCGCGGCGCTGAGCCGCGGGCAGCTTCTCGCCGCGCTCGGTCAGCTCGACCATCAGCTGTGTGGCGTACAGGCCTGCTTCGATGCGCTTGGCGAGCTCGACCTCTTCTTCGGCGTTGAGCAGCGCCACCTTGCCGATCTGCTTGAGGTAGGCGCGCACCGAGTCAGCCGACGCCGTGAGCTCGGCGTCCTTGCGCGCCTGGCGCAGTGCCTCGGACTCGTCTTCGTCCCAGACGAAATCACCGGATGCCTTGTCCTTTTCGGTGGGCTCGGAGATGTCCTCGTCTTCCTCGACGGGGGCGGCGGTGACCACAGCGGTCGTCACGGCCTCGCCATCCTCGGCTTCACCCTCCTCGATCTCGCCGTCCTCGGCGTCGGGAGTCACCTCTTCGTCCAGGTCGTCCAGGCTCAGGTCGCCGGCGTCGATCTCCAGGTCTTCGCCGGGCTCCACGTCGAGGTCGGTGTCGAGTTCTTCGGTGTCGACGGCGAGGTCTTCAGGCGATGCGCCGTCGGCGTCTTTGGACTTGGCCGGCGCCTTGGCTGCGGCCTTGGCGCGGGTCTTCCTCGGAGCGGCGCCGGGCGCGCCGTCTGCCGTGGGACCGGCGGCCTTCGCAGCCCGCTTCGCCGGAGCGGAACTGGTGGCGGCCTTGGCCGCCGTGCGCTTGGCAGGAGACTTCGTGGCGGTGCGCTTCACCGGCTCTTCGGTCGCCGCACTTGCCTTGGTCGGTGCCACATACACCCCTTCAGTTGGACGCACTTCCGGTGGGTCTGGGCATGGAAGACCGAAAGTGTCTGCTATGTCGAATGTCGGCGTTTGATATCAGCGTGAGTATCGCGCGCTATCGGTTTGGGCGGCCGCCGACGACCATTGTAACTTCACGATGCCGTTTGACTGGCCGAGCGGACGAAATTCAGTGCGTCACGTCTCCCACTGACGCCATTGCCGCGCCGACGATACCGGCCGCATTCTGCAGCGCGGCGGGCACCACGGGGGTGCGATTTTCCAGCAGGTGCACCCATTTGTCGGCCTTGCGGCTGATCCCGCCGCCCACGATGAACAGGTCGGGCCAGATGGCGTTCTCGATGGCAACCAGCACCCTGGTGACCTGCTTGGTCCATTTCTCATAGCTCCAGTCGTTGCGCTCCTTCACCGACGAGGCAGCACGTTCCTCGGCTTCTTTTCCGCCGACCTCGAGGTGGCCGAACTCGGTGTTGGGAATCAGCTTTCCGTTGTGGATGAGCGCCGAACCGATGCCGGTGCCGAAGGTGAGCAGCACGACCAGACCCTCATGGCCTTTGCCGGCGCCGTAGCGTTCCTCGGCCAGCCCCGCGGCGTCGGCGTCGTTGAGAATCGTGACGTCCTGGCCCGCGAGTTCGGCGCTGATGATGTCGCGGGCGTTGGTTCCGATCCAGGACTTGTCGACGTTGGCCGCCGTCTGCACGATGCCGTGGGTGACGACGCCGGGATAGGTGACCCCGAGCGGGCCGGTCCAGCCGAAACCGTTGACGACCTCGGCGATGGTCTTGGCGACCGCGTCGGGCGTGGCGGGCTGGGGAGTGAGCAGTTTGATGCGGTCGCCGATCAACTGTCCGGTGTCCAGATCGACGATTGCACCCTTGATGCCGCTGCCGCCGACGTCGATGCCGAATCCTCGGCGCTGTGCAGTGCCGGCATCGGTCCCAGAGGCGGTGCTGGTCATCGAAATCTCCTCGGCGAGACTGGGTGGTCCGCTCACCTTATCGACCCGCTGCGGCAAACGGGGTGAGGCGGGTTGCGTCCGTTGCGGACTCGGCGCGTGTGGTCCGATAGACCGGTGACAAGCCCCGCCGGACCTGAGCCCGCGCTGCTGCGCGAAATAGCCGTGACGGTCGCCAGCGAGGCGGCCGCTTTCGTGCGGAGCCGCCGCGCCGAAGTGTTCGGGCCGAGCAGAGACCTCGCCCCCGATGCCGTCGAAGTGCGCGCCAAGACCACTCCGACCGATCCGGTAACCGTCGTCGACACCGATACCGAGCAGTTTCTGCGCGAACGGCTGGCCGTACTCCGCCCGGGTGACCCCATCCTCGGCGAGGAGGGCGGTGGGCCGAGTGATGCGGCGTCCGACGCCGCCGGCGCGGTCACCTGGGTACTCGATCCCATCGACGGGACGGTGAATTTCGTCTATGGCATCCCGGCCTACGCGGTGTCGGTCGGCGCGCAGGTCGACGGTGTGTCGGTGGCCGGCGCGGTAGCCGATGTCGTTGCCGGCCGGGTGTATTCGGCGGGCAGCGGGCTCGGGGCGCACGTCACCGACGGGCACGGCACCCGGGAGTTGCGGTGCACCGCCGTGGCCGAGCTCTCAATGGCGTTGCTGGGTACCGGATTCGGATATTCACCGACGCGCCGGGTACGCCAGGCCGAACTGGTGGCGCAGATGTTGCCGGTGGTCCGCGATGTGCGCCGCATCGGTTCGGCGGCCCTGGACCTGTGCATGGTTGCCGCCGGCCAACTGGACGCGTACTACGAGCACGGCTTGCAGGTGTGGGATAGCGCGGCGGGCGCCCTGATCGCCGCGGAGGCGGGCGCACGCGTGGTGTTGCCGCCGCCGGACGCGGACGGGGCCGGCCTGGTGGTCGCCGCCGCGCCGGGCATCGCCGACGCCTTGCTGGCGGCCCTGCGCCGCGTTGGAGGCCTGGATCCGATCGAGTGAGCTCAGCAGCTGTTGGAGTGAATCTTTGCCAGCAGCGTGTGATCTGCGGGCTCGCTGGCCCCGGGGCGCAAGGTCGCCAGGACGGCGTCGATGTCGTCGTTGTGGGCCAGGGAACTGAAGTCGGTACCCAGCGCGAGATCGACGGAGTCGTCACCGCGGCTGTCGTGGAACAGCTCCGTGCATGGCGCCACCAGCCACAGTGCCGCCGCGGTGGCTTGCCCGGCCGTGCCGAAACGGATCTGTCCCTGGCAGTTCAGCCGGGTTCCTGCGTAGATCGGGTCGTTGGCGGACGTGGGTTGCGCGAAGCCCAAATCCTGTAGCGCACCGGCGATGTCGCCGGCCTGGCCACCTCTGCCGCTGGCGTTGAGGACCCGCACCTTGGTATCGCTGAGCTTGGCGGGCGCGACGTCGATCATCTCTGTCCGGGACACCTGCTCGCCGAGCTTGGCGGGCGTCTCGCTTCCGGTCGACTGCGGAGGAGGATTGCAGACCGCGACCTCGCGGACGTCCGCCGGCCGGGTCAGGGCGACGGTCCACACCACACCGGTGACCACCACCAGGAAAATCACCACGATGATGGCGGGGCGGGGATTGCGGCGCCGGAAGGGCCGACCGTGCTTGTCGAAGGCGGTACCCTCGGTGATGTGTGCAACCACACATGCACTCTAATCGCACCGTAATCACACCGTTTAAGGCCAAGTACAAGGGCTATTCCAGCGGTGTGACGTAAATCACAACCAATCCATCCGCATTCCGGGCACGAATAGTTTGGTGCACGCGTTCGACGCTGGTACAAAGCGTTCCTTGAGCTTATGAGGGCCCTGAGGGGATAAGGACGGGGAAGAAGATGCCTACCGACTATGACGCTCCACGGCGTACCGAGACCGACGACGTCTCGGAAGACTCGCTGGAGGAGCTCAAAGCACGACGCAACGAGGCGGCGTCAGCCGTGGTTGACGTCGACGAATCCGAGTCCGCCGAGAATTTCGAGCTACCTGGCGCTGATCTTTCGGGCGAAGAGTTGTCGGTGCGCGTGATTCCCAAGCAGGCCGACGAATTCACCTGCTCGAGTTGCTTTTTGGTGCAACACCGCAGCCGGCTGGCCAGCGAGAAGAACGGCGTGATGATCTGTACCGACTGCGCGGCCTGACCGCCGCACTCAGCTTCGGGGACGTTCTCAGCTCCGCAGCGCCGACAGCACCCGCTCCGGGTGGCGGCAACTCACGAGCCAGTACGGCGTCGGGTCATCGGGATCATCGAGCACCAGCAGTACCATCGGGCCGACCCATGCGCGGTGCAGGACGTAGGCCGCCGGGTCGAGCTGGCGGCCCAGAGCTGCCGATTTGGCGGTACGCGCAATCTCAGCCGATCGGGAGACCACAGTGACCGGCAGATGCGCATCGCCGGCCCACAGTTCGACGCCGGATTCACCAGCGGTGACCCGGACCTCCACGCGGCCCAGCCACAGCAACACGCCGGTCGCCACGGCGAACAGGGTGGCAAACGGGAGCCAGCCGGGCAGCGACCGTATGCCCAGGTTGACCTCGTACGCGATGATTGCCGCGAGCGTGAACCCCAGTGGCCACCACCACCAGGGCACCCACAGCCGCTCGCGATATCGCACGCTTTGCGGCGCGACGCGCGTATCGGACACGCGGTCAAGGGTAGTCTGTGCCCCCGTGTCGACCAGTCTGGCCATAGTCCGTCTCGACCCGGGCCTTCCGATGCCCAGTCGCGCTCACCACGGTGACGCCGGCGTCGACCTGTTCAGCGCCGCAGACGTCGAGCTGGCACCCGGCCACCGGGCTCTCGTGCCCACCGGCATCGCGGTTGCCATCCCGTTCGGCATGGTCGGGTTGATCCACCCGCGTTCGGGACTGGCCTCGAGGGTGGGGCTGTCGATCGTCAACAGTCCCGGCACCATCGATGCCGGATATCGCGGCGAGATCAAGGTCGCGCTGATCAACCTCGACCCCACCACCCCGATCGTGGTGCACCGCGGCGACCGGATTGCCCAGTTGCTGGTGCAGCGGGTCGAATTGGTCGAATTGGTCGAGGTTTCGTCGTTCGATGAAGCCGGGCTGGCCGAAACGTCGCGTGGCGAAGGTGGTCACGGTTCGTCCGGCGGCCACGCGAGTCTGTGAGCGGGAGACGAAGCGATGAGAAGGAGCGGGGCTGATGCCAGCATTCGGTAGACGCACACGCAAGGACGACAGCGCTTCGAAACCGCAGCCGGCCGATCCGCCCGTCAGCGCCGCCGGGGACGACCCCGCCGACGGCGACGAGGCGGTCGAAGGCCCATTCGACATCGAGGATTTCGACGATCCGGCCGACGCCGAGGCGGCGCGCCTCGACCTGGGCTCGGTACTGATACCCATGCCCGCGGCGGGCCAGGTGCAGGTCGAGCTGACTGAGACCGGGGTGCCCAGTGCGGTGTGGGTCGTCACGCCCAACGGACGATTCACCATCGCCGCCTACGCGGCGCCGAAGACGGCGGGGCTGTGGCGGGAGGTGGCCGGCGAGTTGGCCGACTCCTTGCGCAAAGACTCGGCCACGGTGTCCATCAAGGACGGTCCGTGGGGACGTGAAGTCGTGGGCAGCGCATCCGGTGCGGTGCGCTTCATCGGCGTCGACGGCTACCGCTGGATGATCCGGTGCGTGGTCAACGGACCGCACGAGACCATCGACGCGCTGACCGACGAGGCGCGTGAGGCGTTGGCGGACACCGTGGTTCGCCGTGGCGACACTCCGCTGCCGGTACGCACCCCGCTGCCGGTGCAGCTGCCCGAACCGATGGTGCAGCAGCTGCGGGAGGCCGCAGCCGCTCAGCAGGCCGGTGAGCAGGCGCCCGATCAGCCTGAGGCGCCAGCCCCGTCCAATGAGCCCGCGGCGCGTCGCAGCACCGAAGGTTCGGCGATGCAGCAGTTGCGCAGCACCTCGACCGGCGGCTGACTTTCACCGGTCAGCGATCGAGACTGCGGGCGTCGTCCAGCGCCGCCAGGCACGCGGCCCCCAGGGCCGCCGGGTGCGCGCCGATCTCGTCGAGGGTAACCGTGCGCAAGGCGGCGCGGGGTGCGGCGCTCGCCCAGTCCGCGCCGACCTGCAAGGGGTGAATCGGGTCGTCGACCGCGGCCGCCACGCCCAACGGCGGGACCAGCCGCGTCAGTTCGGCGCAGCTCGGTGCCACGTACGACGCCGCCTCCTCCATGGCGTCCGGCAGTAGCGGCCACTGCACCGCCCAGGACCGGGCCAGCTCGTCGGCCAGCCACGGCGGGCTCGAGGCCCGCATCTGTGCCGTCGTGGCTTCCAGGCCGTCGCGGCGCAACTGCGAAGCCGTGTACTGCGCGGCGAGAGCCGCCGGTGCCGGGCCTGGGTCCCCGGTCCAGGCCGGCAGCGCCGCCAGCACGGCCACGGTGCGCTCGGGGTGAGCCAGCGCCCAGGTCGCCGCAACGGCCGCACCGATCGACACTCCGCCGACCGCGATGGGTCCGGATTGCGCCGCGTCGTCGAGCGCGGCCAGATAGCCGTCGATCAATCCCTGTGGTTGCGGCGCAGGTGTGACCAACACCGCACCAGATGCCTGCAACGGGGTTGAAAAGGCCCGGTAGACGTAGTTGTCGTCGGATCCGGTGCCCGCCAGCAGCACCGTTGTGACACCGCTCAGGTCGATCACCACCTCCCCATAGTGCCTGGTGTTGTGAGACACCCGAATATCAGTGGTTTCATCTGTGTGGCATGCGGGAACCAACAGGTCTACGGTGACCGTTGGCATGGTGGAATGCTGATTTGAGACATAGCTTTCTTAACGACGTTGAGGTGTCAGGAGTGGCCATGGGGGCCCAAGGTTATCTACGCCGGCTCACCCGTCGGTTGACGGAGGACCCGGAGCAACGCGACGTCGAAGAACTGTCCGACGAAGTCCTCAGTACCGGCGCGCAGCGAGCAATCGACTGCCAGCGGGGCCAGGAGGTCACGATGGTGGGCACGCTGCGCAGCGTCGAGACGAACGGCAAGGGGTGCTCCGGCGGGGTTCGTGCGGAATTGTTCGACGGCAGCGACACAGTCACGCTGGTCTGGTTGGGGCAGCGGCGCATCCCCGGCATCGAGTCGGGACGCACCCTGCGGGTCCGGGGCCGGATGGGCAAGATGGAGAACGGCACCAAGGCCATCTACAACCCGCACTACGAAATTCAGCGGTGACGATTTCCGCCGTCACCAGCGCACCGAATTACCGTGAGCGCTAATCGTTTCAGTGCCGAGCGCATGCTGGCACAGGCCGGCGGCGTGAGCGGCCTGGTCTATTCCACGCTTCCCGTCGTCACGTTCGTGATCGCTTCCAGCGTCGCCGGCCTGCTGGCCGCCATCGCCAGCGCGCTGGCCGCGGCGGCCCTGGTTCTGCTGTGGCGGCTGATCCGTCGAGATTCCCTGCAGCCGGCGCTGTCCGGATTCTTCGGTGTGGCCGTGTGCGCGTTGATCGCGTATCTGGTCGGACAGTCCAAGGGCTACTTCCTGCTGGGCATCTGGATGTCGCTGGTCTGGGCGGTCGTCTTCGCGGCGTCGATCGTGATCCGGCGTCCGTTGGTCGGTTACCTCTGGAGCTGGGCGAGCGGCCGCGACAACGGCTGGCGCGCGGTGTCGCGGGCGGTGTACGCGTTCGACATCGCGACGCTGTGCTGGACGGTCGTGTTCATCGCGCGTTTCGGCGTCCAGGGCCATCTGTACGAGCTCGGCAAGACCGGCTGGCTGGGGGTGACGCGGATCGCCATGGGGTGGCCGCTGACGGCGCTGGCCGCCCTGGTGACGTACGGGGCGATCAAGGTCGTGCTGAGGGCATTACCGGCCGCGGAGCGCCCGGTGGCGGCCGAGATCGACGGCGAGCCCGTTCGCGACTAGCTGCTGGGCAGCAGCAGCCTGCGCAGCTCCTCTTCGGCTTCGGTGACCGCGACGAACAGCAACTCGTCCCCGCCTTCCAGCGGCTCGTCGCCCTCCGGGACGATCACCCGCGGACCCCGCAAGATGGTCACCAGTGAGACGTCGCGCGGCAACTGCAGCTTGCGCACCGGCTTGCCGCCCCACGGGGTGTCGTCGGGCAGGGTGATCTCGACCAGATTGGCCTGGCCCTTGCGGAACTCCATGAGCCGCACCAGATCGCCCACCGCGACGGCCTCCTCGATCAGCGAAGCGAGCATCCGTGGTGTGGACACCGCCACGTCGACGCCCCACGCATCGGTGAACAGCCATTCGTTGCGCGGGTCGTTGACCCGGGCCACCACCCGCGGAACCGCGAATTCGGTCTTGGCCAGCAGGCTGAGCACCACGTTCACCTTGTCGTCACCGGTGGCGGCGACGACCACGTCGAAATCCTCGAGATGCATATGCTCGAGCAGGCTCAACTCGCAGGCGTCACCCAGCAGCCAGTGCGCGGCCGGGATGGCGTCGGTGTCGAGATGATCGGCGTTGCGCTCGATCAGCGTCACGTCGTGATTGTTGGCGACGAGTTCGCGGGTGACCGAGCGCCCGACGGCACCGGCGCCGGCAACAGCTACCTTCATTTGCGCCACTCCTTAACGCCGGCTTGGAAATAGGGCAAGTCGGCGTCCTTGTGCCCGCGTTTCACTTGTCCAAGTCCTCGCTCGGCGGCAAAGCCGCAATGGCCACGGCTTCGGCGGCGCGCCCGGAGATAGCGGCGACATAGACCTGATCGCCGGCCTGCAGCACGGTCTTGGGTTCGGGCAGGATGCCGGTCCCGAAGCGGATCAGGAATGCCACCCGGGCGCCGGTGGCCTGCTCCAAGTCGGTCGCGCGGTGTCCGACCCAGTCTTCGTGCAGCACCACCTGCGCGACCGCGACGGTACCCGTCGGATCTCGCCATTTCGCCGTCTCAGTCTCCTGCGTCAGGGCGTTGAGCAGGCGATCGGTGGTCCACGGGACGGTCGCGATCGTCGGGATGCCCAGGCGTTCGTAGACCTCGGCGCGCTTGGCGTCATAGATTCGCGCGACCACGCGCCGCACGCCGAAGGTCTCGCGGGCCAGCCGCGCCGAGATGATGTTGGAGTTGTCGCCGGAGGACACCGCGGCGAATGCGTCGGCTCCCTCGATGCCGGCCCGCAGCAGCACGTCGCGGTCGAAACCCTGACCGAGCACCCGGTCGCCATCGAACTCCGGACTGAGCCGGTTGAACGCGGCGCTGTCGCGGTCGATGACCGACACGTCATGGCCGATTCGGTACAGTCCGTCTGCCACCGAAGAACCGACCCGGCCGCAACCCATCACAACCACCTTCACTCGGAGGTCCTTTCGGTTGTGTCCTGCGCGTCATTGTGATCGGCAACCTTCGCTGGCGGGCCGATTTCGGTCGTGAGAATTCTCGCCTACGGAACGCTACCGCTAAAGCCAGGTGGGCTTACTCTTGGCTCTCGTGTCCAAACTTTCAACCGCTGCGCGCCGGCTGCTGATCGGACGGCCGTTTCGCAGCGACCGGCTGGCCCACACGCTGCTGCCAAAGCGCATCGCGCTGCCGGTGTTCGCCTCCGACGCGCTGTCCTCGGTGGCCTATGCCCCCGAAGAGGTCTTCCTCATGCTGTCGATCGGCGGACTGGCGGCCTACGCGCTGGCGCCGTGGATCGGTCTGGCGGTGGCGGCGGTCATGTTGGTGGTGGTGGCCAGCTACCGGCAGAACGTGCACGCCTACCCCTCCGGCGGCGGTGACTATGAGGTGGTCACCACCAATCTCGGGCCCAACGCCGGCCTGACGGTGGCCAGTGCCCTGATGGTGGATTACGTTCTCACCGTTGCGGTTTCGACGGCGTCAGCGATGTCGAACATCGGCTCGGCGGTGCCAATCGTGGCCCACCACAAGGTGTGGTTCTGTGTGGCCGCGATCCTGCTGGTGACGGCGATGAATCTGCGCGGCGTGCGGGAATCCGGGCTGGCGTTCGCCATCCCCACCTACGGCTTCATCATCGGCGTCACGGCCATGATCGGCTGGGGTCTGTTCCGCATCTTCGTGTTGGGAAACCCGCTGCGGGCCGAGTCCGCCGGCTTCCACATGCATGCCGAGCACGGCAAGATCCTGGGCTTCGCGCTGGTTTTCCTGATGGCGCGGGCGTTCTCCTCGGGGTGCGCGGCGCTCACCGGTGTCGAGGCGATCAGCAACGGCGTGCCCGCATTCGAAAAGCCCAAGTCCAAGAACGCCGCCACCACCCTCCTGATGCTCGGCGCCATCGCGGTCACTCTGCTGATGGGCATCATCGTGCTGGCCAAGAAGATCGGCGTGCAGCTGGTCAGCGATCCGGCGACACAACTGGCCGGGGCCCCGGCCGGCTACTACCAGAAGACGCTGGTTACTCAACTGGCGGAAACGGTATTCGGCAACTTCCACATCGGTTTCGTGCTGATCACCGCCGTAACCGCCTTGATCTTGGTGCTGGCGGCCAACACCGCGTTCAACGGCTTCCCGGTGCTCGGTTCGGTGCTGGCCCAGCACAGCTACCTGCCCCGCCAGTTCCATACGCGCGGCGACCGATTGGCGTTCTCCAACGGGATCGCGTTCCTGTCCCTGTCTGCGCTGCTGGCGATCGTTGCGTTCCGTGCTGAACTGAGCGCCTTGATCCAGCTCTACATCGTCGGCGTGTTCATTTCCTTCACGCTGAGTCAGATTGGCATGGTGCGGCACTGGACCCGGCTGCTGCGCACCGAAACCGATCCGGCGGAGCGGCGGCGGATGCACCGTTCGCGGATCGTCAATACGATCGGGTTCCTCGCGACCGGCGCGGTGTTGTTGGTCGTCATGGTCACCAAATTCCTGGCCGGTGCCTGGATCGCTCTGGTCGCCATGACACTGCTGTTCGCACTGATGAAGCTGATCCGCCGGCATTACGACGGCGTCACCCGCGAATTGGCCGAGCAGGCCGCCGAGCACGGCGACGAAATAGTGCTGCCCAGTCGCAACCACGCTCTGGTGCTGGTGTCGAAGCTGCATCTGCCCACGCTGCGGGCCCTGGCCTATGCCCGCGCCACCCGGCCCGATGTGCTCGAGGCCGTCACGGTGAGCGTCGACGACGGCGAGACCCGCGAACTCAAGCACGAATGGGAAGAAAGCGACATCAGCGTCCCGTTGAAGGTGATCGCCTCCCCCTACCGTGAAATCACCCGTCCGGTACTCGATTACGTCAAACGGGTCAGCAAGGAATCGCCGCGCACGGTGGTCACGGTGTTCATCCCGGAGTACGTGGTGGGTCGCTGGTGGGAACAGTTGCTGCACAACCAGAGTGCGCTGCGGCTCAAAGGGCGTCTGCTGTTCATGCCGGGCGTCATGGTCACATCGGTGCCCTGGCAGCTGACGTCCTCGGAACGGATCAAGACGCTGCAGCCGCGTGTCGCACCCGGGGACGCCCGACGGGGCATATTCGATTGAACCTCGAATCCGCCGGCGGGGAACTGACTTTGGTCACCGGCGCCCCCGCGAACGGCGGCAGTTGCATTGCGCATCACGAGGGCCGCGTGGTCTTCGTCCGCTATGCGCTGCCCGGCGAACGGGTGCGGGCCCGGGTGACGGCCGATCGCGGATCTTATTGGCACGCAGAGGTTATCGAGGTTCTCGAGGCGTCCGAGAGCCGCACGGACTCGTTATGCCCGATCGCCGGTGTGGACGGCGCCGGATGCTGCGACCTGGCTTTCGCCGCGCCGGCGGCGGCACGCGACCTCAAGGCGCAGGTGGTGTCGAATCAGCTGGACCGTCTCGGCGGACACAGCTGGACGGGCGCGGCCGAAGCGCTCTCCGCCGGGTCGACCGGGTGGCGAACCCGGGTTCGCCTCGACGTCGGATCCGACGGGCGCCCCGGATTTCATCGCTACCACAGCGACCAGTTGGTCACCGATCTGCGCTGCGGCCAGTTGCCGGTGGGGATGCTCGACGGGCTGTCCGGGGCCGACTGGCCGGCCGGCGCCCACGTGCACGTCGTCGTCGACGACGACGGTGAGCGTCATGTGCTGCGTACGGTGCGACACGGCAAACGCGCGGTGTCGCAGGTGATCGAAGGTGACTACCACGCCGTGCAGCGGGTCGGTGCACGCAGCTGGCGCGTACCGGTGACGGCGTTCTGGCAGTCACATCGCGAGGGCGCCCGCGTCTACAGCGACTTGGTCGCCGACTGGGCACAACCCGCGTCCGGTGCGACGGCATGGGACCTCTATGGCGGTGCCGGAGTGTTCGCCGCGGTGCTCGGCGCCGCGGTGGGGGAGGCGGGCCGGGTGCTTTCGGTCGACACCGCGCGTGGGGCGACGGGAGCGGCGCGTGCCGCCTTGGCTGACCTGCCGCAGGTCGAGGTTGTCACTGATTCGGTGCGCCGCGCGCTGACAGCGCAGGACAGCTGCGCCGACGTTGCGGTGCTCGACCCGCCGCGCACCGGCGCCGGCCGCGAAGTGGTCGATCTGCTGGCCGCTGCCGGCGTGCCGAGGGTGGTTCACATCGGTTGTGAGGCGGCGTCTTTCGCCCGTGACATCGGCTTGTACCGGGGGCACGGCTACGCCGTCGAGAAGATCCGGGTGTTCGATGCGTTCCCGCTGACCCATCACGTCGAGTGCGTGGCGCTGTTGACCCGTTAGGGGGTGGCAGACGGGGTGACGCATGAATTGGCGCCGAAATGTACGTCAGCCCGTTGTTAGGATTTGCCCTACACGGGGACGTGAGCTGACGGCAGTGGGGTCAGCGCGCAGGCACATGGAGGGGACGCCGGGCCGGGCCGGCCGGTACGGTTCGGAGGCCCGCGCGAGAAGACCAGAGCGGAGATCGAATGAGTGTGTCGTGGCGGGAAACGGCCAGCGACGATTGTCAGGCTGACTTCGATGCGCTGCTGGATGAGTGTATCGACATCGCAGCGAACAACCTGGTACGCAACTGGGGGTTGGACCCGACCGCAATCGCGGTCGACGCAAGGGGCGGCAAGTCGGTCGTGATGGCTGAGGATTCACACGGCCTGTCCAGCCGCGAGGAATTGGTGAACTCCCTGCGGAGTTCGGCGTCGGCAATCAGATCGTTCGCCATTGTCAGCAGAGTCAGCGATGACTCCGCGGACACGTTGATCGAGATTCACCTCGAGCACCGCGACATCGCCATTCAGATGGTTTTCCCCTACGAGATCCCGGACAGCGCCACCTTCGATCTCGGCACGCCCCGCTCAGCGGTCGCGGACCATCGGCTGTTCACCCGCGAGTACCGCTGATGAGCAGGCCCCTGTTCGTCGATCCGGGTGCAGCACTGCATGCGGGCGCCGTTGCGCGCGAACAGTCGGAGGCGGTGACCGCGTACCTCAGGTCCGTCGACCAGGATGTCGAAGACCTCGTGGCTACCTGGAAAGGCGATGCCGCGATGGCCTATTCGGATGCTTGGCGCGAGCTTTTGCCGTTGCTGCAGTCGATGGCCGCGGAGCTTGATCGCCTCGGCGAGCACGTCAGCCGCAGCACTGCCGCCTTCGTCGAGTCAGACCTGGTCGAGTGACGGCGGGGGGTTCCGGTGGTCGAGTATTCCGTCGATCTCAAGCTGCTGCAGGAGACAACTGACAGGATCGAACGCCTCGTGCGCGATATCACGACGGCGATCGAGACAGTGCATAGCGACGTCGCTGCTCCATGCCAGGAGGCACTCATGGGGCAGACGGGCGATGCGTTCCAGGACAGGCACGCTCAATGGTCCGAGCTGATTACGCGTGCCAACGGTGAAATGGCGGAGATGCGGGCTGCGGCTCAGCGAGCACATGACAACTATTCGGCCGCGAAGTCGGCAAACCGCGCCATGCTCGGGCGGTAGTTCGTGGTCGACAGGATCAACACCCAGAGTTACTTTGACGGCGCGACCGCACTTTTCGACGTCGCCCAGGCGCTGCAGCGCGCGCAGGCCACCCTCGCCGAGGATCTTGCCGGCACCGAAGGCATGGCGGGGAAGGACGAGCGCGGCAAAGAATTCGGCGAGGCCTACGACGAGCAAGCCAGTCGGATCGAAATGTTCGGCCGCGATCTTGCGGCCGCGGTGCAAAACTACGGTCGCGTGCTGCGTCAAGCGGGTATAAATCACGCCGACGCGGAGGCCGATTCGAATATCAACGGTGGCGCCCCGATGCCCCCGCCCGCCGATCCCGGCGAGCTTCTCGCCTCGTGCGTCAACATTCCGCGAGCCAGCGGTGGTAGCAGCGACGGATTGATGGAGAACATCGGTCTGCTCGAAGAGATCGGCATCCCCGTTCCCGACGGCGATACGGAGAAACTGAAAAAAGCAGAGAACGCCTGGGCCCGACTCGGATCAGGTCAGTCGATGAACTTCGCCGACAAGGTCAATGCGATTTCATCGAAGTTCGACGAACTCAACGGCGACGAGGTCGATATCATCGTCGAGGATCTGGAGGAACTTGGTTCGCTCGTCCAAGACTACACAAGCCTCGCCAACTCGCTCAGAGATGCATGCGCCAACCACTTCGAATATCTCACTGAATTACGCAACGAACTTGACGATATTCTACAATCACTTGCGATCGACCTTGCCGTTACTGCCGCGATAGGCATTCTTTCGTCATTCGTATCCTTCGGAGCTGGTGCTGCAGTAGCAGGTGGGAAGGCCGCCGCTACGATCGCGCGGTATGCCATGAAAATCAGAGACGTCATCCAGGCGGTCAAGAGACTGAAGGCGTTTAAGAAGATATCAGAGTTCTTTGCCGGGTCTCGCGCGTCAAGCCAGAATGAGAAGCTCATCAGATTTCTTCAGATGCAGCTGAAGAGTGCCCGGACGCAGGGCATGAAAAACAACCTCAAAGGTCGGATCGGTGAGCTGAAAGCCGGGATCGATCCCAATGTTCCAAAGACGGAGATTGTTATCAACGGGCGAACAAGAATACCTGATAGAATCGATCCGATATCCCGAGAACTTACCGAAGTAAAGAATGTAAATTCCGTGGGTAAAACGAAACAAATCGAGGACATGTTGGCTTATGCTAGTCAAAGAGGCTATACCATGACTTTGGTAGTCGATACGCGTACCGCAATTTCGGGACCCCTTCAGCAGCTGGTCAACAGTGGTCAACTGCGCCTTATCAGAATGGCGTTGAACTAATGCCTGCACCAGCGCAATGGATACGGGCGCATGAACGGCTCAGTCACGACATTGCTAAAGCTGCCAAAAAGGCAGGACTGCCGTTTCGCACCATCACAGATCTCATCAATACCGACAAACGGTATCCGGAGTTGCTACCCGTCCTGATCGACTGGCTCCAGAACGTCGAGGCAAAAAGCGGGCTTACTACTCCAGCCGAGCTGCACGATTTCCGAGAAGCTCTCTACCGGTCGTTGACCACGATCGACGCGATGGGCACCGAAGCAGTGCCACTCTTGTTCGACAGCTTCTATCTGCAGCCACCCGCCCCCCCGATCATCCTGGCAACGATCGGGACTGCACTGAAGTATCTCGCGGCGCCGACCGACTACCCGCGGATGCGCCAATTGGCGGTCGACCGCACGTTGGGCTACGGACGAGCACAGATCTTCGAGTGGTTGCTGCGCGCCGACCCCGACGATGGGTTGTCGGTGGCCCTCAGTGAACTCGACGACCCGTCGGTCCGGCCGTACATCCTGCGGTCGCTGCGGGTCATCAAGCATCTACCGGCGTCCCTGCGTCCGCACATCGAGCCACTTCTCGAGGACCCTGACAGCGAAGTGCGACTGCAGGCGAAGCGGACCCTGGCGAAAGTTGGCAAGTAAATAGCCTCAGCAGTGAGCGAACTGCCTCAGGTAAGGCCGCGGCGTCGTCGAAGGATTGCCACATCGGCAGCGATGAGATCGTCGATTCGAGCCCGCAGGCTTTGTGCCGTCACGGGTACTGCCCGGCTGCGATCCGGTGTGTACACATAGTCTCCGTCTCCCGTGATCCGCACCAAGACCACAACGCCGCGCGCCCAGTCCACCCCGCGGACCGCCGAAGGTTCAGCACGGGACTGCACGGTTGCCATCAGCGTCACGTCGTCGAAGTCGGAAATTGTGGTGGTGCTTCGCACATTCGGCCGCTCGCGGATGTTCACATCGGCGTAGCTTTCGTCCTCTGAACCGCCTGCCCACCCGAGGTCGCGGTCGCCGAAGTTCGCCAGAAAGCCTGGTATGCAGATGGCCGAACGCCTCCCCGGCTGGGTGAGCCCGGTCAAACCTGCGGTCGCCGCTCCAATATCCAACGGCGAAAGGCTGTACACGTCAACGACTTCAGCGGTCGGACGCTGTACCGCGACAAAGCCGGCTTCACCTGCTCGGTGGGCAACCAGCCGGACAGGGGGAATCGCGGGCGCGAACGGCTTGAGCCGGCACTCAACCCAGATGTCAGCTTCCTTGTACGTCTCCGCCCATTGACGAAGGTGCCGGAAGTCGGCATCCATTCGCGCGGTGAAGGGCACCGTCGCCTGTTCGAGCTCGCCCCAGTACGGCTCCCTTTCCGTGCGCCACAGCGGGTACGGCACACCGTCGCCAGACTCGGCGCACATACCGATAAGGTCGTTCAACGCAACGCTGCCAACACGTTTCAGGGAAACCGTCTGCGTGGCCACCAGCAGAACGATACTGTCCCGACGCAGGGCTCTGCCGCGATCGTCGATCTGTAGGTTGTCCTGACAGCTCCTGGCGAATGCGGTGCGCGGGGTCGTCCTAACCTCATCGGTGTGCGAAGTGCTCTGTGCAGCAGTCGTTTTTACATCAAACCTGTAGCGCGCCAGCGGCACAGGGCTGCTGCGCCACATCCCGCAGTCCGCGGCTGTGATCGAAGCTCAAGCAAAAGGTGCTACCGCAGCCCGCTGATATACTCCGTCGCGGTGTGCCGGGAAGTCTGGTCGGCGACGCTTGTGTCGACCGATCGAAAGGCGTAGGTGCCTACCACCGAAGAACGGTCCGTGCGGGTGGTCAGTGTTGGCCGCATCCACGGAGCGCTGGTGCCGGAATGTGCTACCGGCCGGCGCCTTAACACCGAAGGTTCCGCTGCCGGACGGCCGCAGCACATCGCCGCTAACGTACCGGCTGTGAATCGTGAGGGTCAGAGGCGGCTCCGATGAACGAGAGCGCCCGCTACGCACTGATCGTCTTGTTCTCCAGTGGCGTCGGATTGATCGCTGTGCTGGCGAACCGTCTGACCGAGCGGGTGAAAATTCCGGTGCCCCTGCTCGTTCTGGTGGGCGCAGCGGTGACGGTACACGCGGTGCCGGTGGTGCAGCCGCCGGCCGAGCGGACCGTGGAGCGGGTGCTGACCATCGCGCTGGTGTTGGTGCTGTTCGACGGCGGCATGCATATCGGCCCCGCGCGCTTCCGCGCGGCGACGGCCCCGATTCTGTCGGTCGGCGTCCTCGGGACCGCGCTCACCGCGGCCGGGGCGACGCTGATGCTGCATTACGCGTGTGGAATCGATTGGTACGCCGCGGTTCTGGTGGCTACCGCGGTGGCGCCCACTGATCCGGCCGTGGTCTTCTCGGTGTTGGGCAAGCGCGAGATCTCCGGTCGCAGCAGCACCATCCTGGAAGGCGAGTCCGGCGCGAACGACCCGGTGGGCATCTCCCTGATGGCGAGCCTGATCGCCGCCGGTGGCCTCAGCGCCGCGGGCTTCGCCGGCGTGGGAACCCAATTCGTCCTTCAGATGGCTGTCGGCGGGGCCGTCGGTCTCATCGGCGGGCGCGCCCTGCTCGTCTTCATGCGCCGCGTCGCCCTGCCCAGCGAAGGTCTCTACCCGCTGCGAACCCTGGCGTGCGCGCTGATGCTGTACGGCATCGCCACACTGGCCCACGGCTCGGGATTCTTGGCGGTGTTCGTCGCGGGCATCGTGATCGGGGACGCGCGCGCCCCGTACAAGCCCGAGATCAAGCGGTTCCATGCTGCACTGGCGGGACTGGCCGAGATCATCGCCTTCACGGTGCTGGGGCTGACCGTCGACCTCCGGGTACTCACCCACCCGGACGTGTGGATTCCCGGGCTGGTGCTGGGGGTGGGCCTGACCGCGTTGATCCGGCCGCTGGCGGTGGGCGCGTGCCTGGTGCCGGTGCGACTGGAGCGCAACGAACGCAGTTTCATCCTGTTCGCCGGCCTCAAGGGTGCGGTGCCGATCCTGCTCGGGGAATTCCTGCGCGCCGCGCACATCCCCGAAGCCGAGCGGCTGTACGGCATCGTTGTCGTCGTCGTCATCTTCTCGGTACTGGTGCAGGGCAGCGCGGTGCCCGGAGTCGCGAGGCTGTTGCGGTTGCCGATGCGGACGGTTGAGACGCAGCCCTGGGAGATCGGTGTCCGGCTCGCGGACGAGCCGCACGGAGTCCACCGCTTCACCGTCGCTCCGGGCTCCACAGCCCAGGGATGCACCGTCGAGGGGCTCAGTGACCAGGTCGGCGACATTTGGGTGAGCATCGTCGTGCGCACCACCGGCCTGGTGCCGGTGCGCGGCGATACCGAACTGCAGGCCGGCGACGAGGTCGTCGTCCTGGCAGATCCCGAATTGCACGACACGCTCGCCGAACTGTTCGGAGCCGCCTAGACCGGCCGCTCACCCTGCTCCGGTTGCGCGCGCTGCGTAGACTGGCCAGATGCTGGAACAGATCCGCGGGCCCGCCGATCTGCAGCACCTTTCGCAACAGCAACTCCGGGACTTGGCCCAAGAGATCCGCGAGTTTCTGATCCATAAGGTTGCTGCCACCGGAGGACACCTTGGCCCCAACCTCGGTGTCGTCGAACTGACCCTCGCGTTGCACCGGGTGTTCGATTCACCGCACGACCCGATCATCTTCGACACCGGCCACCAGGCCTACGTCCACAAGATGCTGACCGGCCGCGCCCAGGACTTCGAGACCCTGCGCAAGAAGGGCGGCCTGTCGGGATATCCGTCCCGGTCCGAGAGCGAACACGACTGGGTCGAATCCAGCCATGCCAGCGCGGCGCTGTCGTACGCCGACGGCCTGGCCAAGGCGTTCGAACTCACCGGACACCGCAACCGGCACGTGGTGGCGGTGGTCGGCGACGGCGCGCTCACCGGCGGCATGTGCTGGGAGGCGCTGAACAACATCGCCGGTTCCCGCCGTCCGGTGATCATCGTCGTCAACGACAACGGGCGCAGCTACGCGCCGACGATCGGGGGCGTGGCCGATCACCTGGCCACCCTGCGGTTGCAGCCGGCCTACGAGCGGTTGCTCGAGCGCGGACGCAACGCGATGCAGGCGGTGCCGGTGGTCGGTGACGTGGCCTACCACTTCATGCACAGCGTGAAGGCCGGCATCAAGGACTCGCTGTCCCCGCAGCTGCTGTTCACCGATCTCGGCCTGAAATACGTCGGCCCGGTCGACGGTCACGACGAGCGGGCGGTAGAAGTGGCGCTGCGCAGCGCCCGTGGTTTCGGCGCCCCGGTGATCGTGCACGTCGTCACGCGCAAGGGCATGGGGTACGGCCCGGCCGAGGCCGACGTAGCCGAGCAGATGCACTCCACCGTGCCGATCGACCCCGTCACCGGGGTGGCGACCAAGGTGGCGGGCCCGGGTTGGACGTCGACGTTCGCCGAGGCACTGATCGATGTGGGCCGCAAGCGCCGCGACATCGTGGCCATCACCGCGGCGATGCCCGGGCCGACCGGCCTGTCGGCCTTCGGGGAAGCGTTCCCGGACCGGTTGTTCGACGTCGGCATCGCCGAGCAGCACGCGATGACGTCGGCGGCCGGGCTGGCCATGGGCGGCATGCACCCGGTGGTCGCGATCTATTCGACGTTCCTGAATCGGGCGTTCGACCAGATCATGATGGATGTGGCGCTGCACAAACTGCCGGTCACCATGGTCCTCGACCGCGCCGGCGTCACCGGCAACGACGGCCCCAGCCACAACGGCATGTGGGACCTGTCGATTCTGGGTGTGGTGCCGGGCATGCGGGTGGCCGCCCCGCGCGACGCCACCCGGTTGCGGGAGGAACTCGGCGAGGCGCTCGACGTCAGTGACGGGCCGACGGCCCTGCGTTTCCCCAAAGGTGATGTGGGCGAAGACATTCCGGCCCTCGAACGGCGCGACGGGGTGGACGTGCTGGCGGTGCCGGCGGACGGCCTGAACAACGACGTGCTGCTGGTGGCGGTCGGTGCGTTCGCGTCGATGGCGCTCGCCGTAGCCAAGCGCTTGCTCGACCAGGGGATCGGTGTGACGGTGATCGACCCGCGCTGGGTGTTGCCGGTTCCCGACGTGCTGCGCGACATGGCCTCTCAGCACAAGCTGCTGGTCACGCTGGAGGACAACGGAGTGGCCGGCGGTGTCGGTTCGGCGGTGTCGGCGGCGCTGCGTGCCGTGGATATCGATATCCCGTGCCGCGATGTCGGCCTGCCGCAGGAGTTCTACGACCACGCGTCGCGCGGTGAGGTGCTGGCCGACCTGGGGCTCACCGACCAGGATGTAGCCCGTCGCATCACGGGTTGGGTTGCCGCACTGGGCACTTCGCCGGTCGAACAGTCCGCGATCAGCGAGCAGCTGGACTAGTCGGCTCCGGAGCCGGCCTGCGGGGCCCGCGTCACCGCAGCGGCCAGCACGGGGACGACGAGCTCGCGCTGCCAGGGCCGCGCCTGCCCGGCGTGCAGGTACTCCTCGGCAACGGCGACGGCGTCGTCGCCCGCCGCGGCGAGGCTCTCCCAGTCCCAGCACAGCCGGCGCACGAGGTCCGGCGAGACCAGGTTCTCGGTCGGGATACTCACCCGCTCCGACAATCCGGCCAGCGCTGCGCGGGCGACTTCCAGTCGCGCGGCGGCGTCAGGCTTGCGGCGGCTCCACCGCGCGGGCGGTGGCGGTCCGGCGGACTGCTCCGCGACGTCCGGCAGATCGTGATTCTGCCGGGCCGCCTCCAACGCCGCCAACCACATCGGCGCACTGCGGCGCTGATTGCGGCCACCGAACACCGGTAACGCCACCAGTTCGTCGACGGACTTCGGGTCGGCCAACGCGGCGTCGATGATGGCCGAATCCGGCAGGATCCGGCGCGGCGCGATGTCACGCCGCTGGGCGATCCGGTCGCGGGTGGTCCACAACTCGCGGACCGCGGCCAGCGCCCGGCGATCGTGCACCTTGTGGATGCCCGAGGTGCGGCGCCAGCGGTCACGCCGGGTGGGCGCGGCGGACAGCCGCTCCTCGGATGTCCGCAGATGTTCGAATTCCTGTGCGGCCCAATCGGTTTTGCCTTGCTCGGCGAGCACCTGAGCGATCGCGTGGCGCAACTCGATGAGCAGTTCCACGTCCAGTGCGGCGTAGTTGAGCCAGGCCGACGGCAGCGGGCGTTTGGACCAGTCGGCGGCGCCGTGTCCTTTGGCCAGGCCCTGGCCCAGTAACCGTTCGACCATGGTCGCCAGGTTGACCCGATCGAATCCGGCCAGGCGGCCGGCCAATTCGGTGTCATACAGCGCCGGCGGCCGCATGCCGACCTCGGCCAGGCAGGGCAGGTCCTGGTCGGCGGAGTGCAGAATCCATTCGTCTTGGCCGAGCACCTCGGCCACCGGTTGCAGGACGTCGAGCGGATCACCGCCGTGACTGACCGGGTCGATCAGCACGGTGCCGGCGCCGGACCGGCGAATCTGGATCAGATAGGCGCGGTTGGAATAGCGGAACCCCGAGGCCCGTTCGGCATCCACGGCGAAGGGGCCGTGGCCCCGGTCGAGCTGTTCGGCGGCCGCGGCGATGTCGCTGGCGTACACGGACAGATTCGGCATGCCGTCGGCCGGGTGCAAGAGCAGCGGAACTTCGGGCTCCGTGCTGCCCGGCGGATCGGTCTCCGCCGGAGACGGGTCGGGGCACATGTCAGGCGCGTGACCGTGAACTCAGGTCGGTGACACCGGCCGGCGGCAGACCCGCGGCGTGCTCGAGAACGTCGCAGAACGCCTGGACGTGGCTGCCCACATCCGGGGTGGTGGCAGTCCACGATGCGCGCAGCTCCAGCTGGTGGGCGCGCGGAGGACCGGAGATGTCGCCGTAACGCACCGACGTAGTGGCGGTGACCGTCCCGCCCAGCGCGGTCATGTGTTTGGTGTGCGAGTCCAGCGCCTCGGACAGCCAACTCCACGCGACTTCCGGCAGCAGGGGATCAATGGCCTCGTGGGAGTCCAGGTCCGCCTGGATGTAGGCGACCAGGCGGATGGTGCCGTCCCAGGCATCGGAGCCCTCGGGGTCGTACAGCAGGATGAGCCGGCCGAACGCGTCACCTTCGGATCGCTCGGGAACGATTTCCAGGTCCGGGTGCTTGACCTCGGCGCCCAGCGCATAGCTGAACGGCGCCAGGCGCTGGGGTGGGCGAATCGGGCCCAGCTCGATCTCGGGCCGCACGGTGACACCGTTCATCGCCGCGACCGCTTCGCGGAATGGCTCGGGTTCGACCGCTGATGTCATGAATTTCGACGGTAGACCCATCGGTCGACACGCGCGCACAGGCGCGCCGAATCGGGCTCAGCTCGACGGACGGCTGTCAAACCGGGCCGGGCGCTTCTCGCGGTGCGCGGCCAACCCTTCCTGCACGTCAGGGCCGCTGAAGCCGATGAATTCCAGGCCGAGTGAGGTCTCGAAGGCCGGGGCGAACATGCGATACCAGTGGTTGAGGCTGTGCTTGGTCCAGCGGATCGCCTGCTGCGCGCCGGCGGCCAGATTTTCCGCCAGCTTGGTGGCGGTGGCCAGCACGTCGTCGTCATCGACGCAGGTCGACACCAGGCCGATCCGTTCGGCCTCTTCGCCGGAGAGCGTCTCGCAGGTCAGCAGGTAGTACTTGGCCTTGGCCATGCCGACCAGCAGCGGCCAGCAGATCGCCGCATGGTCCCCGGCGGCCACGCCCAGCTTGGTGTGCCCGTCGATGATCTTCGCCGTCCGCCCCGCCACCGAGATGTCAGCCAGCAGCGCCACCACCAGGCCGGCGCCGACGGCGGGGCCCCTGATCGCCGACACCACCGGCTTGTCGAAGTTGACCAGGTTGAGCACCAGGTCGCGGGCCTCACGCATGATGCGGATCCGGCCCTCGTAGTCACCGATCGTCTCGTCGATCAGGTCGAAGCTGCCGCCGGAGGAGAACGCCTTGCCTTCGCCTCGGACCAGGACGACGTTGACGTTGGGATCGCGGTTGATCACCGGCCAGACGTCGGCGAGGTCGCGGTGCATCTGTGGTCCGACCGAGTTCAGCCCGGGGGCGTCGAGCACCAGGTTGAGGATTCCGTTGTCGCCGGGTTCGCAGCGCAGGCTGGGGAAGTCGTCATAGGTTGCGGGCATCCCGGCTGATGTTACGCAGCGGTGGCGGCGGCGTTCGCTTCTGGCAGCATTGAGCGCGATGAACACAACCCGTCGCGACCTCCCCTCGTCGCCGTATCTGGCCGCGGTCGCCGGCCGCAAACCCACCCGGGTGCCGGTGTGGTTCATGCGGCAGGCCGGCCGTTCGCTGCCCGAGTACCGGGCGCTGCGCAAACAGCACAGCATGCTGGCCGCGTGCTTCGAGCCGGACGTGGCCTGCGAGATCACCCTGCAGCCGGTCCGGCGTTACGGCGTGGACGCCGCAATTCTGTTCTCCGACATCGTGGTGCCGCTGCGCGCCGCGGGAGTGGATCTGGACATCGTCCCCGACGTGGGGCCGGTGATCGCCGATCCGATCCGCACCGCGGCCGATGTCGACGCCATGAAACCCCTTGACATGCAAGCGGTTCAACCGGTGCTGGACACCGTCGGCCTGCTGGTGGCCGCGCTGGGTGACGTACCGCTGATCGGGTTCGCCGGGGCGCCGTTCACGCTGGCCTCATACCTGGTCGAGGGCGGGCCGAGCCGCAATCACGCCCGCACCAAGGCGATGATGCTGGCAGAGACGGACACCTGGCACGCGCTGCTGACGAAACTGACCGACCTCACCATCGCGTTCCTGCGCGGCCAGATCGAGGCCGGGGTGGACGCGATCCAGATGTTCGACTCGTGGGCCGGAACGCTGTCGCTGGCGGACTACCGCCGGTATGTGCTGCCGCACAGCTCCCGGGTTTTCGCCACCCTGGCCGAGCACGGCGTGCCGATGACGCATTTCGGTGTCGGGACCGCCGAGTTGCTGGGCGCCATGTCGGAGGCCGTGCAACCCGGGCGTGCGCGCGTCGTCGGTGTCGACTGGCGGACCTCGTTGACCGACGCCGCGAGCCGGGTCGTTCCCGGCACGGCGCTACAGGGCAACCTCGACCCGGTGGTGGTGCTGGCCGGCTGGGATGTGGCCCAGCGTGCTGCGCGCGCGGTCGTCGACGACGGACGTCGCGCCGTCGACGCGGGAGCGGCGGGTCACGTCTTCAACCTCGGACACGGCGTGCTGCCGGAAACCGACCCCGGTGTGCTGACCGAACTGGTGGCGCTGGTCCAATCGTTATGACCCGCTCGTATTGCGTTGTAGGCGGCGGCATTTCGGGTCTTACGGCAGCGTACCGGCTGCGCGCCGCGGTCGGCGACGACGCCACCATCACGCTGTTCGAGCCGGCCGACCGACTCGGCGGCATCCTGCGCACCGACGTGGTGGGCGGCCAGCGCATGGACCTGGGGGCCGAGGCGTTCGTGGCGCGCCGGCCCGAGATGCCGGCGCTGCTGGCCGAGCTGGGGCTGTCGGACCTGCAGCGCGCAACCACGGGGGTGCGGCCACTGATCTACAGCGGCCGGCGGTTGCACGCCCTGCCGTCGGACACCGTGGCCGGGATTCCGTCATCGGCCGCGTCGGTGAGCGGGCTGGTCGACGACGAGACGCTGGCCCGCATCGAAGCGGAACCGCAGCGGCCGCTGCACTGGACACCCGGCAGCGATCCCGCAGTGGGCGAGTTGGTGGCAGACCGGTTCGGGGAGCAGGTGGTGGACCGCTCGGTGGAGCCGTTGCTGGCCGGGGTCTACGCGGGCTCCGCGGCGACGATCGGGTTGCGGGCGGCAGTGCCCACCGTGGCCGCAGCCCTGGACCGCGGCGCCACCAGCCTCACCGATGCGGTCCTGCATTGCCTGCCGCCGGCCGGCGGGGGAGCGGTGTTCGGGTCGTTGCAGGGCGGCTACCAGGTGCTGCTCGACGAACTCGTGGCACGCAGCCGAATCCGTTGGGTGCGCACGGGGATCCGCAGTCTGGAACCCGGCTGGACCCTGCACGACGAGACCGGCGCCGGCTGGGCCGCGGACGCCGTGATCCTCGCCGTCCCGGCGGCACAGCTGGCCCGCCTGGTGCAGACGATCGCGCCGCGCACGGCTGCGGCCGCGGGCCGGATCATGACCGCCTCGGCGGCGGTGGTGGCCCTGGCGGTGCCGGGCGACACGGCCTTCCCGCAGTCCTCCGGCGTGCTGGTGGCCAGCGGAGAGCCCTTGCACGCCAAGGCGATAACCCTGTCGTCGCGCAAATGGGGCGGCGGTGGCGACGTGCAGTTGTTGCGGCTGTCGTATGGACGGTTCGGTGATGACATCGCCGCGGCCACCCCTGACGACGAGCTGCTGGCCTGGGCCCGCCAGGACATCGCCGACGTGTTCGGGCTGACCGTGGAACCGATCGACGCGCGCGTGCAGCGCTGGCTCGATGCGATGCCGCAGTACGGGCCGGGGCACGCGGACCTTATCGCCGAGCTGCGGGCGGGTTTGCCGCCGACGCTGGCCGTGGCGGGCAGCTACCTCGACGGGATCGGTGTGCCGGCCTGCGTCGGGGCGGCCGGGCGGGCGGTCACCGGCCTGGTGGCACCATAGGAGTCATGGCACGCCTCGACTTCGACGCCCTCAACGCAACCATTCGCTACCTGATGTTTTCGGTGTTCTCCGTGCGGCCCGGTGAGCTGGGCGATCAGCGCGACGCCATCATCGA
Organism: Mycobacterium sp. TY814; assembly: GCF_030755175.1. Lineage (NCBI taxonomy): Bacteria > Bacillati > Actinomycetota > Actinomycetes > Mycobacteriales > Mycobacteriaceae > Mycobacterium > Mycobacterium sp. TY814. The sequence continues at coordinate 648,366 of NZ_JAUFRY010000001.1, read as the reverse complement.
CGAGACCGCCACCTTCCTCAAGCAGCAGGAAGAGGGCGGCGTGGTGGTGCGCGGCCTTTACGACGTGGCTGGGCTGCGCGCCGACGCCGACTTCATGATCTGGACCCACGCCGAACGGATCGAGGCGTTGCAGGCGACGTATGCCGACTTCCGCCGCACCACCACGCTGGGCCGTGCCTGCGCACCGGTGTGGAGCAGTGTGGCGCTGCACCGGCCGGCCGAATTCAACAAGAGCCACATCCCGGCGTTCCTCGCGGGCGAGGAGCCGGGGAACTACATCTGCGTGTATCCCTTTGTGCGGTCCTATGAGTGGTATCTGCTGCCGGATGACGAACGGCGCCGGATGCTCGCCGAGCACGGGATGGCCGCGCGCGAGTACAAGGACGTGCGCGCCAACACCGTGCCGGCCTTCGCGCTGGGCGACTACGAGTGGCTCTTGGCGTTCGAGGCGCCCGAGTTGTACCGGATCGTCGACCTGATGCGGGAACTGCGCGCCACCGACGCTCGCCGGCACACCCGCGAGGAGACGCCGTTCTTCACCGGCCCCCGGGTGGGAGTCGAGCAGTTGGTGAACGCGCTGCCGTGAGTGCCCCTTTCGATTCCACCGACCCGGCCCGCTTCGAAGAGAGCTACCGCGACGAACGCGTCGTGCGCGGCCTGCCCGCCGCAACGCCATGGGACATCGGCGGCCCGCAGCCCGTCGTGCAGCAACTCGTCGCTGTGGGTGCCGTGCGGGGGGAGGTGCTCGACCCCGGAACGGGGCCCGGCCACCACGCGATTTACTATGCCTCGCAAGGCCTTTCGGCGACGGGCATTGATGGGTCGGCCACCGCGATCGAACGGGCCCGTGACAACGCGGCGAAGGCCGGGGTGACTGTCGATTTCCAGGTCGCCGACGCCACCAAGCTGGAAGGTTTGGACGGCCGCTTCGACACCGTCGTGGATTGCGCGTTCTTTCACACCTTCATCACCGCGCCGGAACTGCAGAAGTCCTACGTGCAAGCGCTGCACCGCGCAACCCGGCCGGGGGCGCGGTTGTTCATGTACGAGTTCGGCGTGGGCGAGGTCAACGGATTCACGATGTTGCGGTCGGTGTCCGCCGATGACTTCCGGGAGATCCTGCCGTTGGGCGGTTGGGAGATCACCTATATGGGCCCGACCACCTATCTGATCAACGTGAGCCCCGAATCGATCGCGTTGCTCGCCGCGCGCAATCCCGACATGGCCGAAGAGGTGGAGTCGATGCTCGCGCAGTACCGGGCGATGGAGCCGTGGCTGGCCGGTGGGCGGGTGCACGCGCCGTTCTGGGAAGTGCACGCGACCCGCGTGGATTGATCGGGTTGCCGAGCTCGGCCGCGGAGTGTGGCCGCCGCGTCGGCTCGGCGAGTGTGAATTCGGCGCCGCGACAAGCCGACGAAGCGTCGCCCAATTCACAGTCGGCGCGGCGATGTGGGCGGGGCGGCGCGGCGATGTGGGCGGGGCGGCGCGGCGATGTGGGCGGCGCGGCGCGGCGATGTGGGCGACGCGGCGGGTGTCAGCCCTCGTCCGGCACCAGCGTCAGCGAAATCGAGTTGATGCAATACCGCAAGTCGGTCGGCGTCGGGTAGCCCTCGCCGGCGAACACGTGGCCCAGATGACTGTGGCAGTTCGCGCACAGCACCTCGGTGCGGGTGGTGCCCATCGAATGGTCGGGACGCAGCACCACCGCCTCGGAGCTCGACGGGTCGAAGAACGACGGCCACCCGCAGTGCGACTCGAATTTTTCTGTGCTGCGGAACAATTCGGCACCGCAGGCCCGGCAGTTGTACACACCTCTGGTCTTGGTGTCGGTGTATTTTCCGACGAACGGGCGCTCGGTGCCGGCACGCCGCAGCACCTCGAACTCCTGCGGGTTGAGTTTCTTGCGCCACTCGTCGTCGGAGAGTTGCAGTTTCGGTCGCGCGAGTTCAGTCATCGCTTCTCCTCAATCGCTTGGCGGTCCCTCTCCCACGCTAGCTCGCTCACGCTCGGCGAGCAGCCACGGCGGATCGATCCCGTCCTCGAGCCTGTTCTCCGCCTTGGCATCCAGGAACCGGAAGTACAGCACCGTGAACGTCACGATCAGCACCAGAGACCAACCGTAGGTGATCTTCAGGTATTCCAGCGCCCGTCCCCATCGCATCCAGTTGAAGAGCAGCCAGCGGTCCAGCGTCATGAAACCGTAGATGCCCAGCCACGCCGGCCAGTTGCGGATCACCGAGTTGGGCAGCACGACGGTCATCAGGAACGGGAACAGCATCATCGAGTAGTAGCCCTGGGCCAGCGACATCACCAGCCACGACCACAGCATCAGCACCCCGGAGGACGTGGTGAACCAGAACAGCGGGTCGCGGGTGCGGTAGTACCGGTACAGCAGCCACAGGGCGCCGATAGCGATCGCGGTGAACAGCAGCCGCAGCGCGATGATCAGCCAGAAGGGCAGGCCGAAATAGACCCCATTGCCCTCGATCGAGCTGTTGAAGTAGTCGCGGGTGCCCAGGATGTAGGGCACCGTGCGGGTGAAGAAGTCCATCGGGTGCGGCACCAGCGGCAGCGCGGCAAGGTTGGCGGCCAGCGGCACCAGGAACGCCATCACCAGCGCCCGCCACTGGCGGTTGAGCAACGGCAGCAACAACAGCGGTCCCAGCAACGGTTTGAGCACCAGTGTCAGCCCGATGGCCAGGCCCGCCCACCACTGACGGCTGGACCGGCCATCGAGCAGCCACCGCAGGAAAAGCACTTCCAGCAGCAGGATGCAGCCGTTGATGTTGGTGAAAACGAGTGTGTTGGTGACGGTCTCGGTGCAGAACATGGCCAGGATCAGCGCCGGTGCGGCCACCGAGGACAGCGTGAAGTGGAACATCCGCAGCAGCAGGTAGGCAGCGACCAGGATGGCGACGGTGTTGATGGAAATGAACAGATAGCGCGACGGCGCGAACGGCAGATAGCCGAAGGGTGCCATCAGCAGCGTGCCGCCGGGCGGATACAGGTAGTGCGGGTCGACGTAGTCGAAGTGCTCGTTGTAGATGTCCCAGCCATGCCGGAAATTCAGCACCGCCCGGTACACCGGCTTGAAATCGTCGGTGATGTTGCCGTTGGTGGTGAGCACGATGCTGCGGTGGAGCACCGACAGAATGGCCGCCGGCCATAGGACCGCTCGCAGCACCGATGCGGTGGTCGATGGGCCGGGACGGAATGCGGCCTGCACTGATGCGCGTAAGCCGGTTCTGGTCGAGTCAGCTGCCGTCACCAGCGCACCGTACACCGGCGTCGCGTTCGCCCGGCCGTGCAGGGGCCGGGGAGAAGCCGGACAAATCGGCTTCTGGGTGGGCGCCAGGCGGTCTGGGCGCTGATTACGCCGGACAGTAGGTGTCGGTGCCGGGCAGCCTTCCGGTGTCCAGATAGCCGACCAGCGGAGGAACCGCGCACGACGAATAGATGCTGGCGCCGTGACCGATGCCCTGCCACATCACCCGCTTGCTGGCGGCGTTCGCGTTGATGACGGTGGCCGCCGTCGCCGCGACGCCCTCGTTGCCCGCGATCGGGTCGTTCTGCACGCCGAGCAGCAGCACGTCGATCTTGAGTTCTTTCGGCGCCTGGGGGGTCGAGCCGGTGGGCCAGTGCACGCACTTGACCAGATTCAGGGCGGCGACGGCACCGAACTGCGGGTAGAGCTTGCCCCAGGCGACCACCAGCTCGCGCACCCGGTCCGGGGTGGGCCGGTTCAGCGCGTCGCTGCAGCGGTTGACGAACTGGCCGTCACTGTCCCGGATACTTTCGGCGCGGTTGACGAGGTTGTTCAGTGGGTTCTCGTCACCGGAACGGGCTGCCGCCAGCGCGTTCGCCAGCTCCACGGTGGTGTTGACCCGGTCGCCGGTGGGAAATCCGAGGGCGGTGCTGATCGCGTTGGCGATCGAGGCGACCGACGCGCGCACACCCTTGCTGGTCCTGGCGTCGGCGAGCAACGCACTGACCGCGCCCTTGGGGTCGGGACCCAGAGCGCAGTTCACCGCCACGCACTGCGCCGCGAAGGCGTCCAACGCGGCCTGCTGGCCCTTGACCTGTTGTTCGGCCGCGGCCTCAGCGCTGGCGCCGATGGCGACGGGCGAGTCGAGGATCAGTCTGGCCACCTTGTCGGGACGGGAGCCGGCGTAGGTCAGCGCGAGCTGCGCGCCGTTGCCGACACCGACGAGCGCGACCGACGGTACGTCCCACAGGTTGCGCAGGCGCTCGATGTCGGAGGCCGCGTGCGCGTTGTCGTAGGCGGAATCGCCGGGCGCGATGGCGTCGGTGCAATTGGTGGTGGCGGTGTTGGAGATTTCGGAAAGGTTGGCCACCGGGTCGTCACCGGTCTCGAACTGGGCCTGATCGCGCATGTTGTCGCGGTCGAGCCGGTCGCGGCAGTCGATGGGACTCGACGTACCCATGCCGCGGCGGTCGATGGCCACGATCGGGTGAGCGTCCAGCACGTCGGTGCCGGCGCGGGACAACCAGACCGGAAGTTGGGTGGAAGACGCGATGTCGGTGCCGGTCGTGAAGACCAGCGGTCCCGCGTCCTTGGGTGTCTTGGGGGAGCGGGCGCGGACCACGCCGATGCTCACCGACCCCGACCCGCCGTTGACCGGGTCCAGGTCTGCGTCGAATGTGGCGCAGTCCAGCTTGACGCCAGGTGCGGCGGGGACGCCCGCGTCGGCGTTGACTTTCGACGTGCAGTCGCGCCAGGACAGGTCGTTCTTCGGTGCCGCGATGGGCGGCGGACCGCTCGGTGGTGGTTTCGTGGTGACGGCGCCTTGCGGGCGGGCGCCGGAATTGGTGGCGAAGCGCGGGTCGGCGCCGAATACCGGGACGCAGCCGGCCAGCACTGTGGTCACTGCCAGCAGGATCGTGGCGGACGTGAGGTGCCGACGCATGCCGACCACAGTAGCGGGAACCGCCGACTACTCCTTGACGTAGCGCGTGTAGAGATAGCCGGCGTCATCGGTGAGGACGTGGGAGCAGCGCATCCGCGTCGTCACCTGCCCGGGTCCCGAGGCGATCCGGTGCGCCTCGCCACCGACCACCAGCGGCGCGATGGTCAGGCACAACTCGTCAAGCAGGTCGGCCTCGATGAACGCGCCGAGCAACGTCGGGCCACCCTCGGTCAGCACGTGGCGCAGGTTCCGGTCGGCCAGCGCGGTCACCAGGACGGACACGTCGACCTCGGCGGGATCGTCGCCCGAGCAGTCGATCACCTCGGCGCCCAGCCCGACGAGGTGACGCCGGGTGTCGTCGGCGGCGGCCGTGCAGGTCAGGATCAGCGGCGGCACCTCGGTGCGAGTGAACACCGCGAGATCGCGGTCCAGATGACCGGATTTGGTGACGATGGCCAGCGGCGGGATCTCGCTCTGGCCGCGCGCCTGCCGTTGTTGGCGCTGCCCCACGCTCAGCTGCGCACCCGAGTAACCCTCCGAGCGCACCGTGCCCGCCCCGACCACGATCACGTCGGCGAGTTCGCGCAGCACCACGAAAACGGCCCGGTCGCCGGGCCCCGCCAGTGCGCCGGACAGCCCCTCGACGGTGGCGCCGCCGTCCAGGCTGGTGATGAAGTTCGCCCGTACCCGGGCTGCCCCTTCCGGATAGGCATAGAGCTGGGGTAATTCGGCGTGGTCGAGTTGGCGTTGGGACCCGAGCAGATTCAGTGACGTCTCAGCGGCCAGACCGGATGCGATACCGGCCTCGAAGTCGGACATGTGCTCGATTGCAGCACGTCGCTACAGTGCCACCATGCACGGGTCCACCTCTTCGGCCGCGGTGGGTCACTTGGTGGACCGGCGTCCGGCGGTGTCACCGGAGCGGTTGATCGCCCAGTTGCGGCCGCCGCCGACATTCGCGGAGGTGAGCTTCGCCAGCTACCGGCCCGATCCGGCCGAGCCGACTCAGTCCGCGGCCGTGGTGGCGTGTCAGGAGTTCTGCCGGCAGGCGCAGGAGCGACGGGCCGGGCGCAAGAAGCTGTTCGGCCGGCGCGAGGTCCTGCCCGGGGTCGGGCTTTATCTGGATGGCGGGTTCGGGGTGGGCAAGACGCACCTGCTGGCATCCGCGTACTACCAGTTGCCTGGCAGCGGACCGGGCACCGACGACAGTCCCAAGGCGTTCGCCACTTTCGGTGAGCTGACCCAACTGGCCGGGGTGTTCGGGTTCGTCGAGTGCATCGACCTGTTGGCCGGCTACACCGCGGTCTGCATCGACGAGTTCGAATTGGACGATCCGGGCAACACCACGCTGATCTCGCGGATGTTGTCGTCATTGGTCGAACGGGGCGTGTCGGTCGCCGCGACCTCCAACACGTTGCCCGAGCAACTCGGTGAGGGCCGCTTCGCGGCTCAGGACTTTCTGCGTGAAATCAACACGCTGGCAAGCATTTTCACTACAGTTCGGATCGAGGGCCCGGACTACCGGCACCGGGATCTGCCGCCCGCGCCGCCGCCGCTGAGCGATGAGGAGGTCGCCGCCCGCGCCATCGGCGTTGCCGGGGCGACGCTCGATGATTTCGATGCGCTGTGCGCGCATCTGGCGACCATGCACCCGTCGCGCTACCTGACCCTGATCGAAGGCGTGACAGCGGTATTCGTCACCGGTGTGCACGCGCTGGACGACCAGAACGTGGCGCTGCGGCTGGTGGCGCTGACCGACCGGCTCTACGACGCCGGCATCCCGGTGGTGGCTTCCGGTGCGAAGCTGGACACCATCTTCAGCGAGGAGATGCTGTCGGGGGGCTACCGGAAGAAGTACCTGCGGGCCACCTCGCGGCTGCTCGCATTGACTACCCGACCTCCCGGATCATGATGTAGTCATCCTCCAGGTGGGGGCCCAGCTGGAAGGTGCGGGTGCCACTGACCGCGAAGCCGTTCTTCGCGTAAAAGCGTTGCGCGCGTTGATTCTTCTGGTTCACACCCAGCCAGACCTGGCGTGCTCCCCAGGCGGCGGCGCGGGCGAGTGCGGCCGTCATCAATGCAGCGGCGACCCCGGTGCCGTGGAAGTCGCTGAGCGTGTAGAGCTTTGACAGTTCCACGGGCTCACCCGGTGCTGAGCGAACCAGCATCGCGTAGCCGACGATCCGGCCGTTACGGCGGGCGGCCAGAATCGCGCGCTGCGGGTCGGTCAGGTATTCGGCGAACCGGTTGGGGGACAGGTGCGCGTCGACGAACGCGGCGACGTGCTCGGGCGCCACCGAAGCCGGGCATGCCAACGGAAATGTCTGGGCCGCAAGGGTGGCGAGCTGGTCGGCATCCGCGGCAACGGCGGCGGCCACGCTATCCGGATCGTCGTAACGAGCGTCGTGCAGATCGTCGTGCAGATCGTCGTGCAGATCAGAGATTCCACTGTGCGAGGTGCTCACCGGTCTTGCGGTCCAGCAGCACGACCACCGATACCGGGTCGCGGTAGGCGTCCCAGTACACCCCGCCCCGGACCACTGCACCTTGTGGCGCATTGCCCAGCGCGGCGTCGAGCCAATCCGGCGCATCACACGGCCGCGGCTTGTAGGCATCAGCGAACGGGGTGACACCGTCGAAGCTGAAGTTGGTCGCCATGACGTAGGAGTTGGGCACCCGGACCGCACGGACCACCACGTCGGCGCGGTTCACCGAACTGTCCGGGAAGCTTTTCACCGGAACGCCGCTGCGGGTGTAGCCGAATCCCGGTGGCGGGTCGACGGGGACCACGCTGGTCACGGTGACGTCAGCGACGTAGGTACCTGTGTCCACTCGCAACGTGTCGCCGATGTGGCCGATCGGTGCGTCGCCGGCCCGCGCCCGGGGAAGAGCGGCGTCTACCGACAACACGCCCGCCGCCATGACGAGGAACGCGGAAAGGACGATCAGCCAGCGGTGCATCTTCGCCTCCTGGGCTGCCTGTTCTCCGGACCTTCGCATGATTACACACGCAGCTTTGCTGCGGGCAGGGTTGGTCCCCTCAGGTCTGTGCGTCCGGGGGAGCGGTGAAGGATTGCAGAGCGGTGGCAAGGTCTGCCTCGACGCGTTCCTTGTCGACGCCGGCGCGGTGCAGCGGACCGGCACCGCCCTCGGCTTCGAGCAGCGCGAGCAGCATGTGTTCGGTCCCGATGTAGTTGTGGCTCAACCGAAGTGCCTCACGGAAGGTCAACTCGAGCACTTTGCGGGCCGGGCCGCTGAAGGGGATCAGCGCGGGGATTTCCGCCGCGCGCGCGGGAAGTTCTATCGACTTCTGCAGGGCCTCGGCGTCGATCTTCTGTTGGCGGATCAACACGGTGGCCAGCGCCGCGGGGTCGCCGAGCGTGCCCAGCAGCAGATGGTCGGGGGTGATCAGGTCGTTGCCCGCTTCGTGTGCGGCATTCTGCGCGGCCACCACGGCGTTTCGGGCCCGTGGGGTGAACCGGGAGAAGCCCTGCTCCGGGTCGAGCGGGGTGGCGTCGGCCTTGGGGACGAACCGTTTCTGGGCAGCCTGCTTGGTAACTCCCATCGCCTTGCCGATGTCGGTCCAGGAAGCACCCGAGCGCCGCGCCTGATCGACGAAGTGTCCGATGAGGTGGTCGGCGACCTCGCCGAGGCTCTCCGCGGTGAGGACGGCGTCGCTGAGTTGGTCCAGGGCGTCGCTGTGGACTTTTTTGATGGTGTCGATCAGCTCGTCGAGACGGACGGGATGGGTGATCTTGGTGGGCTCGACCATGCCGTCAACGCTAGGTTGACGATTGCTGGTCTGTCAACCTGGGGTTGACGACTTCGCCGGGAAAGTTCACCTCGCGTTCGTCGTCGCTCGAGATGCGGCCTGACCTCGGGTTTGGGAGAATCTCAGGGCTATGAGAATCCTCGTTTGCGCGGCCGCCGCGGTGGCCGTCATCGGCTGGGCGGCCCCCGCGCACGCAGATGCCAACCAGGATCAGGCCTTTCTGGTCTCCCTGGGTGCGGCCGGGCTCACCTACAAGGACCCCGAGAGTGCGATCGCAGCCGGCAAGAAGGTGTGCGATATGGCCAACGAGGGCAAGACGGGGGTCGAGGTCGTCAAGGTGCTGCAGGACGCGAACCCCGCTTTGTCGCAAGTGAATGCGGCCCGTTTCACCGCGATCTCGGCCGGCGTGTACTGCCCGTCGCAGTTGCCGCCGGCACAACCGGCCGGCAACGGCGGCTGAGCCTCAGCCGGCGTCCCTCGGGCGCAGGCGGGGTCCGCGACATCCTGCGCGGCAAGTGCGTCCCCACCGGTAGCCCGGGCGTGTGCACCCGGTGTACCAAGGAGGGCGGAAGACACCCGCGTGCGTGAGGGAGAGTGTGCCGTGATGACGCAGGACTATCGCCGGTGAGGACGGGATTGGCCGCGGGCGCGGCACTGGGGACCACCGGCGTGTTGAGCTGGGCCGGACTGCGCGCACTTGTCGGGTGGATCGAACGCAACCCCGATCCGCTCACCCGGGAGCAACTGCTGGCCGAGCCGGAAGGCGACGAGGTCACGATCACCCGCCCCGACGGGACGGTGCTGCGCGCGCTGTCCGCGGGCGAGGGTTCGCCGGTCGTACTCGTGCACGGTTACACCGTCACCCTCGCCGAGTGGAACGTCGTGTGGGATGCGTTGTTGGCCAGGGGGTATCGCGTTATCGCTTTCGATCAGCGCGGGCACGGCAGGTCCACGCTCGGCTCCGAGGGGATCGGTTCTGGGCCCATGGCCGCCGACATCGCCGCGGTGCTCGAACATTTCGGCGTCGACGACGCGGTGCTCGTCGGCCATTCGATGGGCGGATTCGTCTCCATCCGCGCAATGCTCGACCATGCCGACGTCTCGGAGCGTCTGCGAGGCCTGGTGCTGTTCGCCACCTGGGCCGGCCGTGTGATGGACGGAGCGCCTCAGAACAAGGTGCAGATGCCGCTGCTGGAGCGCGGGATACTGCCGCGGTTGCTGCGCTACCGGACGATGGCAGTGCTATTCGGCGCCGCCCAGTGCGGCAAGCGACCGTCCCCGGCAATGGTCTCGGTGTTCACCGAGGGCTTCCGGCAGCACGTCGACGAACACGGTCCGCATATTCCGATCGTGCGGGCCTTTTCGCGTGAAGACCGCTATCCGCGCCTAGGCGAGATCACGGTGCCGACCGTCGTCATGGTCGGGGCGGCGGATCGCACCACACCGCCCAATCACTCGCGCCGGATGGCTGACGGCATTCCCGGCGCCCGGCTGGTCACAGTGGCCGACGCGGGGCACGCGCTGAACTGGGAGGCCCCCGATGAGCTGGTCAAGGTCATCGAATCGCTGACGGCTTAGACCGGTTGGTCACCGACTATCGCCGTGCGGCTTCGGGTCAGCCCTGGCCCGTGGGCTTCGTAGCCTGCGTCCAGGTCTGACCATCGAAGTAGCGCAACACGTTCGGCGTCGACGGATCGGGATACCAGCCCGCAGCCGGTTGCCACGCGTGCGGCACGTAGGGCTGGGGCTTCGGTGATCTCGTCATACGCACCACCAACGCAATGAGTCCGGCGACGAGGCCGAGTCCGACGAGACCGACGACGAGCAGGATTGCGAGCAGTGACATACCTGGTCACTCTTCCAGGTTCGCGCAGTACATGGGCGGCGACGGTGCTGATCACGCGACGCTGACAACGCCGAGATAAGACTCGCCGAACATCAGCGCAGGGTGATTTTAAGGGTTAACGTGAGGTAAACTTTCTGCTAACTCCCGATGTATTGGGAGTCTGGATTACCGGTCTCGAGCCAATCGGAGCCCCGCTATGTCCACCCGCATCACCCTCGCTGCCGGGTCCCTACTAGCTGGCGTCTCGCTGCTGTATGGCGCCGCCGCTGTGAACGCCGCCGCATCGTGGGCCGACACGGCCCAGGATGATCAGTTCCTGGCTCTGCTCGACCAAAAGGGCGTCTCGGCCATCTCCGGTGTGCCGGCCCTCATCGCCACAGCGCATCAAATTTGCGGCGGGCTCGCGTCCGGCATGTCGGCGGACGCCCTACTGGATGCGCTGGTGGATACCGCGAACACCGTCACCCCCGGCGCCGACCCGGCCCGCCTGGTGCGTACCGAATCGCGATTTCTCGACGCGGCAGTGGAGGCCTACTGCCCGAACAACCGGGGACGGGTGGTGTTCACCAATCCCGCAGCCTGGAGTCAGTCGAAACATGTTGTGGTGCTGGCTTCTTCGCTGATCAAAGGCGCCAATCCGGAAATCCCGGCTCCGCCGGGACCGGGAGTTGAGGCGCAGAACCTCACGCCACCGGCCGTAGTGGCCCCGCCCCAGCCGAGGAAGCCGGCACCTCCCGTTGTCGGCCCTCCGCCCGGCGGTGGCGGTGGGGGAGGAGGCACCGGCGGTGGCACCGGTGGGGTCTCCCCGATGCCGCCTCTGGAGCCGGGGATCATCACGCTGGCGCCATAACGCTCAGTCGATCTACGGTGCTGTGATGCCGCATGGGCTGCCGATTCCGCACGCCGCGCTGCACCGGTCGATCAGCAACACCGTCGGCAGCACGCCCGACATCAATTGGTCGATCTGTATTCGAGACGCCGCCGGTCGCCCGCTGGTTCACCACAATTGCGATGCGGCCATGAAGACTGCCAGTGTCGGAAAGCTGTTGCTATTAGCCGAAGTTGCGCGGCGGTGCGACGACGGCACGATGGACTTCGACGAAGTACTGGACCGCAATCCTGCCGTGCACGTTGCCGATTCGGGTATCTGGCAGCATCTGCAGGTTCAGCAGTTATGTGTCCGCGATCTGTGCGTGCTGGTCGCGTCGGTAAGCGACAACCTCGCCACCAACGTGTTGCTGAACCGTGTGGGATTGCAGAGCGTCCAAGAACTCGGTGGGGCAATTGGTTTCACCAAGACTGCGCTGCTCGATCGGGTTCGGGACCAGCGCGGCCCCGATGACGCGTGGACGTTCTCGGTGGGTTCGGCCGCCGAGTTGTCCGATTTCATGTGTCACCTGGCCGCCAAGCGTCTCATCTCGTCGTCGGTCTCCAACGAGTTGAACGCGTGGCTGGCGACGGGCGTGGATCTGTCGATGGTGGCGTCCGCATTCGGCCTTGATCCGCTGGCGCATACCGAACCCGATCGCGGCTTCACCATCCGCAATAAGACCGGGACCGACGCAGCCGTCAGAGCCGACGTGGGCACCGTCGAACGAAATGGCACCTCGTTCTCCTATGCCGTCATTGCCAACTGGGATGCCGGCGGCTCAGATCTGCGGGACACGGTGGTTGCTGGAATGCGCTCGATTGGTGGGGCGCTCAGAGACCTGCTGGCGCACGAATCCTGAATCTGGGTGTTACACCAGCCGCGATACGAAAGACGTTGGCCGAGTACCTACGCGGCGGAGCCGATCAGACGCCCGAACGCCGGCCAGACGACGCCTGGAGCGCAGACAACGCCGCGGCCCGAATCGCGTCGTTGTCGACCGCGGTATACCGCTCCGTCGTGGCAGCGCTTTACGATGCGGTCCTGGGCTCACGACGCTGAAGGAGGACCTGGCGATGGGATTGCCCGCATTGGTTCTCGTGCACGGAGGCGGGTTCGCCGCTGATTCTTGGGACCCAACCATCGACGTGATCCGCATCCTGGAGCCGGAACTAAAGGTGCTCACCGTTGATTTGCCGGGTCGGGGAACTAAAGGCGGTGACTTGATCACCGCTTGTGTCGATGGGTGGGTCGATTCGGTGGTGTCGGACATCGAGAATGCTGCGCTCGACGACCTCGTGATCGTCGGCCATTCGCTGGCGGGCGTGATCGTCCCCGGTGTTGTCACCAAGCTCGGCTCGGCGCGGGTGCGGGAGATGATCTTGGCCACCGCGCAAGTACCAACCAACGGCAGCGCCCTGGTGGACACGCTTTCCGGGGCGCAGAGCTGGTACGCACGTCGCACCGCGAAACGTCATGTGCAGAAATCCCGTTCATTACGCCCGGGAGGTTTGCCTACTGCGTTGGCGAGGTTTGTATTCTGCAACGGAATGACTCCCGCACAGCGCAGGTTCACGCTGGCTCGGTCCTGTCAGGAATCACCCTCAATAATGATTGAAAAAGTTGACCGCAGTGGAATGCCCGACGATGTGCCACGTACGTGGATACTCACTCGGCGTGATCGCGCCGTCTCGGTGAAGATTCAACGCGAGTGCATCGCCGCGCTTGGCGGAGTGCAGACGCTCATTGAGATCGACACCTGCCACATGCTGATGGTGAGCGAACCTGAACGGCTGGCAGAGATCCTCATCGGGCGTTGCCGTTTGTACGAACAGCCCAGGCCCTGAGGATGGCGTCGACCAGGCCGGCCCACGCCGGCGGGAACGATCGCGGCGCGGGCCCGCTCACATCACGTCCAGCACGGTTGCGGCGCCGTCGAGCGCCTGGGCGAGCCCGTCGGGATTGGCGCAGTCCCAGCACCCGGCACGGATCGCGGCGGCGCGGATCCTGAGCGCGGCGGCGGGATCGTCGGCCGTGCAGGCCGCCTCGGCGATAGTCGCGGCGGCGAGCCGTGCATCGGCGGCGGTGGTGAGGCCGGCAAGTGCGCCCTCGACGTGCAGGGCGCCGGCGAAGTCGCGCAGCGCACCGGCGAGGGCCGTCGCTTTGGGAACGGCTTCGCCGATGCGAACGAGGTAGTCCAGCGCTGCGGTTTCGGGACCGGTCGGTGGGGTGCTGGTGGGAGTTGTCATGCCGCCAAGCTAACCCACGAAAATGGCGAATTGCCAAGGGCTGCAAAGAAACTCAGAAATATGTCGCTAGCAGCGCAAATGCCGGAAGCGGGCATATTTCAGGAACGGCGCAACTGCCGCGCAGTCACGCCGGCCAACACCCGGTCAACGTCGTTGATGAGGGCGCCGACAACATCGCGGTCGGACTCATCGACGGCGACATAGGCGTGCAGAAGATGCTTACGGGCGTCGTGCAGGTGGTCGCTCAGCGCCGTTTCGGCGGCGGCACTGGACATGGCGAAACCTTTGAGGTTTGCGCCGAGCAGTTCACATTGAGTTCACGCGGACTGATTTTGCGGATGAAACCGCAGTTAGAACGTGGTGCGCGATACTGGGATTGAACCAGTGACCTCTTCCGTGTCAGGGAAGCGCTCTCCCGCTGAGCTAATCGCGCTGGGGGATCGAAATCGGAGGTGGAGACGGGAATCGAACCCGTGTGCACGGCTTTGCAGGCCGTTGCCTCACCACTCGGCCACTCCACCGCTGGGATTGATGCCAATTCGCACCTTCGAGCGGATGACGGGATTCGAACCCGCGACCCTCACCTTGGCAAGGTGATGCGCTACCAACTGCGCTACATCCGCGCGCAACGGGCGAGATCGTCGCCCGGTGCGAAGCACGACGATAGTCCAGTGAGCAGTCCCGCACAAATTGCTTGGTCAGAGCATGTCGACGGGGGCTCCGGACGGGCGTGGAAACCCCTGGCCCGTCCGGCCCTCGCCGTGACCGTGCTAGTGTTCGACGTCGTTCGCCTCTCGGCGCCGGTCCCGTGGCTCAGTGGAAGAGCGTCCGCTTCACACGCGGAAGGTCGCTGGTTCGATCCCAGCCGGGACCACTCCCAAACCCTGCCTCCTCACCGTCCTTGACGCTCGGCCTGGTTGCGGCCTGAGCACCCCGAGGTCACAAGTCCGTACCTGACCGCGACACCCGGCTGTTGAACGGCCGCGCGAGGCGGCCGGCGGCCTAACCTGTCTGGCACTTGGACCGATGATGTGCCGTGCCGCCCTGACCGGCGCCGCGGGCTGAGGAGCGCAGACGTGAGCGAACTGGAGCGGCGGCGGTTCCTGATCGCCCTGGCCGCAACCGTCGCGGCCACCGGCGTGCCGGTGGCGCACGCTGACGTCCTCGGTTCGGCGCCTGATCCCAACCCGTCGTCACTGAAGGTGTTGCCGCCGCCTGATCCGGGCGCGCGGGTGCCGCTGGCGCGAGGCGCGGTGCTCAAGCAGCTTCCCGGGGCCGGCGATCTGCTGGCCTGGACGGTCGATGACGGCGCTGACACCGAAGTGGTCCGGCTCTACACGCAATTCGCCAGGGACACCGGCGTGCGGCTCACCTACTTCGTCACCGGCGCCTATCGCGCCTGGACGGAGAATGCCGCATCCCTGCGACCGCTTGTGGAATCCGGTCAGATCCAGCTGGCCAATCACACCTGGACGCACCCGGACCTGACGAAACTCACGCCGCGACAGATCGCGGACGAACTCAAAAGCACCGACGTGTTCCTGCGTAACACCTACGGAGTCGATGCCGCGCCGTACTTCCGCCCGCCGTACGGCCACCACAACGCGTCGGTCGACGCGGTAGCTGCCGATCTGGGCTATCAGAACCCCACGTTGTGGAGCGGCGACCTGCGGGATTCCGCGCTGCTCCCGGAAGACACCATCGTCCGGCTGGCATACCAGTACTTTGCTGCCCAGAACATCGTGATCGGCCACCTCAACCACACACCGGTCACGCATGTCTACGGTCAACTGGTCGACATCATCCGCGCGCGCAGGCTCCGCACCGTGACATTGAACGACGTCTTCGTGCACCCCGAAATGCCTTACGGAACAACAGCATTGCCCGGATGAAACGGCCTCCATTGCGCGCATGATGACGCGGGGGTTGACTGGCGGTAGGGGTTGGGACCCCGCCACAGAAAGAAGATTCCGATGATTGAACTGTTGCCGGACATGCCGGAGGGAGTAACCGGCATCCGCGTATCAGGCCGACTTCGTGGCGACGAGCTACGCGAGATGAGGCCAAGCCTGCAGGAGCGGCTGAACACCGGCGAGATCAGGATTGTCGAGGTTATCCCGTCCGACTACGAGGGTTTCGGGCCCGGCGGGCTGATCGAGGACCTGAAGCTCGGCTTCGGCACCGTCTTGCCGCACCATGCCGCTTTCAAGCGCATCGCGATCGTCACCGACCTCGAATGGGTCGCTCACGTGCTGCATGCGCTGGCTTGGCTCGTTCCCGGCGAGCTTGCCGTGTTCGGCCTCGACGAGCTGGAACAGGCCAAGGAGTGGGCTGCCGGCTGACGTCCCAGATTTCGGCCCGTCTATAACTAGAGACTGGCTCGCACCACCAGCACGCGTCCAGTCGCCGAGGCTGCAAATCTGCAGCGAAAGTGCGAGTGGAGGCCTGCAGAAATACATTCTCGGTGATGCGCCTGACTGAGCAACGCATCCAGATGCGCGAAAGGGAGACGACATGGCGGTCACGGTGATTCTCGAGCTCCGGTTCAAGCCCGAGTCGGTGGCTGCCGGCCGCGAGCTGATGGGCCGCACCCTGGAAGTCACCCGTGCGTTTGACGGCAACCTGCAGACCGATGTGTGGATCGACGAGGACGACGAAGCGCACTGGCTCATCTATGAGGTCTGGGAATCCGTCGAAGCCGATGAGGCGTACCGCCGTTTCCGTGCCGGTGAAGGCAAGGTGACCGAGCTTCCGCCGCTGTTGGCTGCGCCGCCGAACAAGACGAGGTACACCACCGCAGACGTCTAGGGCGGGCGAGCGCCAGCACGACGGCCTACCCTCATCCGCATGAGCTTTTCCGAAGGCATAGGCACGCTCAAACTCGAATGCCCGCAGGCTCATCCGGTGGGAAGGATCCTGCGCGAAACCGCGCACCAGTCGGTCCAGTACGACCCCGGGGCCACGGTCGGACCCCGCCGGTTCTGGCCCGAGGAAAGCGAGCAGACGCAGTTCACGGCGCACTGCCGATTCTGCGACAGGCCGGTGGGCGAGGCCACGGTGACGTTGCGGGAGAAGTTCACCGAGCTGCTCGCCGACACCGGCGAGACGTACCGCACCACCACGCTGCCGTACCTCTAATACGCACCAGCGCAACATCTTCCGAGCTTCCGAAGGTCCGCCTGCGTAACGGTCGGCCGACTCCTATTTGACGCTTGCGCAGTAAGAGTCGCTGGTATTCGCCCATGCTGATATCGCCGACCATTTATTGATTTCGTAAGGTTCATCAGGAAACGTCTACGAAAGCGCACGCCAGCACGTCCTTCTCGGTCCTACTAGCACGGAGATTTCATGACGCTCATCCGCAGACGCCCGATGGGTGTCCTCGTCGCGATAGTGGCGAGCCTCGCCGCGGTCGCATCTTTCGGGGCCCCGACGGCGCAAGCCTTCTACGTCAAGTACCACGAGACGATCACCCGCAACGCCCTGCCCGCCGACCAGGTCAGCCAGCTGGCGGTCAACCAGATCCTCATCGGCCCGCCGCCCGGCGGGGGAGCGATGGGCAGTGACGTGTTCGCCACGGACGAGTTCCGTCACCTGGACAACTCCATCAACCCCGTTGACATCTGCAACCGGGCCCGCCAGGCCTGGGACGTCTTCTCGCCCATCGTGCTGAGCGGATCGGTGCTCAACGGCAACGTCGAGGCTGACGGACCGGGCGCCCGCGCCGCCTTCGGCGCCCTGCTGCATACGCAGCAGGACTTCTACGCGCACTCCAACTGGGTCGAGGAGAACGTCGCCATCGGCCAACTGGACCGGCTCGCACCGCCGATCTTCCCGACCTGCAACCCGGCGGACTTCCCGGCGGATCTGCACACCGGCTACTACAACATCGACTTCTCCCAGCAGTTCCCCCTCGAGGGCTGCCCGGCCGGCGGACCGCCGCCCGGATTCCAGGAGTGCCACACGGTGCTGAACAAGGACGGCCCACACACCCCGCGGGGCAGCCAGGTCATCCCGGGCACGAGCATGACGATGTATGACCTGGCGGCGAAGCTGGCCACCCAGGCCAGCACCAACCTGTACACCACGGTGCGGGATTGGGTCGCCAACGAGAACGGTCAGAACGCCGCGGTCCAGCTATTCCAGCAGGGCGGACCAATGCCGTCGCTGGACAGCCTTCCCCACATCCCCAACATCCCCAACATTCCCTACACCGGTAGCTAAGCGGAATCAGCGGGTGCCCGGGTCGATCCAGTCGATCCATTCGCCGTGGGCGGCCAGCCCGGGCACACCGCTGATCCCGGCCTGGCCACCGTCGATCGAGGCGTTGTCGCCGCTGATACAGACCGTGGGTAGGGATGCTCGTCATCGCTGATCGACACCACATCGACCGGCCCGAGCGCATCGGTGCATACGGCGGTCAGACACCGATTCGCTAGGCAGTCTAGGGTTTTCGGGTGTCGGTTTCCCACATGCTCCTGATCGGACTCGCCGGGCTCGGGGCCGGCGCCATCAATGCGCTCGTCGGATCGGGCACCCTCATCACCTTTCCGACACTGGTCGCGCTGGGCTATCCGCCGGTGACGTCCACCATGTCGAATGCGATCGGGCTGGTGGCCGGCAGCGTATCGGGCACCTGGGGCTACCGCAGGGAACTGCGCGGGCAGTGGAACCGGTTGCGATGGCAAATCCCTGCATCGCTGGCCGGCGCCGTGCTGGGCGCATACCTGCTGCTGCACCTGCCCGAGAAGGTTTTCACCCGGATCGTGCCCGTGCTGCTGGTGCTGGCCTTGATCCTGGTCGTCATCGGACCGCGCATCCAGTCGTGGGCGCGCCGGCGCGCTGAAGACGCGGGCCGCTCCGCCGAGCACATCACGCCGGCCAGGATGGCGGCCCTGGTGATCGGCACGTTCCTGGTGGGTGCCTACGGAGGCTATTTCACCGCGGCGCAGGGCATTCTATTGGTCGGGGTGATGGGCGCGCTGCTGCCGGAATCGGTGCAGCGCATGAACGCCGCGAAGAATCTGCTCACGCTGATTGTGAATATCGTTGCCGCGGTGAGCTATACGCTCGTCGCCTGGGAGCGCATCAGCTGGCCGGTGGCCGGACTGATCGCGGTAGGGTCACTGATCGGGGGTTTGATCGGCGCGCGCTACGGACGAAGGCTCTCGTCAAATGCGCTGCGCGGCACCATCGTGGTGGTCGGGTTGATCGGTCTGTACCGGTTGCTCGCCGTGTAAATGCGGTCGCGAGGACATACGATTCGGCAATGCCGGTTACTCCTGATGACGCAATCGCCGCGATCCGGGACGGCGGCGGCGCGTGTCCGGGCTATCGGGCGCTGCACGCCAAAGGCGCCCTGTACCGGGGTACCTTCATTGCGACGCCAGAGGCCGCAGGTCTCTCGCGCGCAAGGCATCTCGACGGCTCACCGGTGCCGGTGCTGGTGCGGTTCTCCAACGGATCGGGCAACCCCGCCCAGCCGGACGGGGCGCCGGGCGTGCGCGGGCTGGCGGTGAAGTTCACGCTGCCGGACGGCACGACGACCGATGTCTCCACCCAGACTGCCCGGCTGTTCGCGGCGAGCGGGCCGGAGGGATTCGTCGATCTGCTCAAGGCGCTGCGGCCCGGCCCGGCGATGCCGGCCCGGCTGGCCCGCCTTTTCGCGACCCGCCCGGCGTTGCTGCGTGCTCTGCCGGTCCTGGCGGCCGCCGGCAAGACGCCGGCAAGTTACGCCACCATCGAATACCACGGTTTGCACGCTTTTCGCTGGGTCGCCGCCGACGGCAGCGCCAGATTCGTTCGCTACCACTTGATTCCGGCGGCCGGAGTACAGCACCTGCCACTGCGGGCGGCCCGCAAGAAGGACCGGGACTTCCTCGACGACGAACTGCACACCCGCCTCGGCGACGGTCCGGTGCGGTTCGATTTCCGTGTTCAGCTCGCCGGACCGGAGGACTCGACGGTTGATCCGTCGGCGCCCTGGCACAGCGCCGACACCATCAGCGTCGGCACGATCGAGGTCACCGGCGTGGACACCGAGCGCGAACACGGCGGCGACATCGTGGTCTTCGACCCGATGCGGGTCACCGACGGCATCGAACCCTCCGAGGATCCGGTGCTGCACTTCCGCACCCTGGCCTACTCCGCGTCGGTGAAGTTGCGTGCCGGCGTCGACCGTGGCCCGGGAGCGCCGCACACCTGACGATCAGGGACTTAATGCCCTACCCCGGAGGGGTATCTGCACCTTAGCGTTGACATATGACGCAAGAATCCGAATCCACCTCGGCGGCCGCCTCCGCGACCGAAGGTCGTTGGCTGGGGCAATTGGCGGCCTGGGTGGGCATCGTGGCCGGTGTCGTTTTCATCGTTGCGGTGGTCTTTTTCGCGGGCTTCTCCGTGGCGTGGTCGCAGGATGGCCACCCATGGGGTCAGGGCGGCTCCGGCGGCGGGCGCACCGGAACCTGCCCGATGATGGGCTCCGGGGGAACGATGCAACCCGGCGGAGGGATGGGACCGGGGGGAATGATGGGCCCTGGCGCAACGATGGGTCCCGGGCGACCGGGAGCCCCGGCGCAAGCGCCCACCACCACCACCCGGCCTACTCCATAGGCATCACACTAGGCGCGGCAACGTTTTTCAGCTGACCGTCGCCGCCGCTGCGTCCTCGATGACGTCCAGTGCCGTCTCCCGGCGGTGCCATGCCTGACGTTGTCGCATCGCCCCGTTGCCCTGCGTCGTCACGCGGTCGAGTTGGTCGACGACGTGGTGGTATTCGCCGAGCGCGTCCAGCGCCGGGCGGACCCGATGAACCAACGCACTCAATTGCTCGCGCACCGGCACTGCCCCGCGGTCGCCGACCAGATCCAAAGTGCTGCCGGCCAAACCGTCATGGGCGGCCTTCCAGTACGCGGCCCGTAGCGCGGCCGGCGCCAACCGGTCGACGCTACGGTCGCGCTCGTCGACCGCCGTGATCACGGCCGCCCGGATCAGCGTGGCCAGCAGCACGGTGTCGGCCGCGGTCGCCGGAACATCGGCCACCCGGACCTCTACGGTCGGAAAATCCGCCGAGGGGCGCACGTCCCAGTAGACCATCCCGCTATCCAGGATCACTCCGGTATCGACCAGCATGCGCACCGTGCGGTCGTACTCGTCGATGGAGGTGAAGTACGGCGGGGCCCCGGCGACCGGCCAGCGCCGCCACAGCACGCTGCGCCAGCTTGCGTAACCGGAGTCGCTGTTGCGGTAGATCGCCGAATTCGCCGACAGCGCAAGCAAAGTCGGGAGCCATGGGCGTAGCCAGTTGCCGGCGTGGACGGCCGCGGCGCGGTCGGGCACCTCGACGTGGACGTGACACCCGCAGATGCCCTGCTCATGGGCCACCATCCCGTACTGGTCACCGATCTGCCGGTAGCGCGGTGTGTCGGTGACCGGGAACTCGTGGGGTGTCACGGGAGGCAATCCCAGTGCCAGCAGGCGCACGCCGACGGCCGCAGCGGCCCGGGCGGCCGTGCGCCGCAGCCGGGTGAGCTCTTCGTGCAGCTGTGCGGCGCTGGTCGCCACGCTGGAGGTCGTCTCCACCTGGCAGCTGGCCAATTCCAGCTCGAGCTCGACTCCGCGGCGAGCGGCCTCGGCGGCCACCTCGCGGTTGCGCGGCGCCGGTTCCCCGGTGTCCGGGTCGACCAGGAGAAACTCTTCCTCCACACCCACCGTCGGAAGGCCGCCCCCCGAGCGCCGCGTGCTCATGCCCGCAACCTACCCCTGCGACGGCGGGGCAAACCTGCCGTTCATGTGCGTTAGGACGGAGAAGTTGGCCATGTCGGCCATTTCCCAGTACGAAGCCGCCTCGTTGGGGACAATGGCCTCGGAGGGAACCGAGAGTTCGGCTCTTACGGGGTCTCTTGGGTGGGTTCGGCGGCGTGCGAAGCACGTCCCAATGAAGGAGCGATCTAGCAGTGTTGAGTCCCCGGTTGCAAGAACATGACTACGTCCTTGATTCCACCGAGGACCTGGTCGCCCAGGACGGCATCGAAGCGGTGACGATTCGTGCGCTCACCAAGGCCACCGGCGTGTCCAACGGCGCCATCTACCGCACCTTTGAATCCCGTGGCGGCCTGCTCGGCCGGGTCTGGATCCGCGCGGAACGGCGCTTCCTGGACCAGCTGATCAGTTTGATCGAGGAGGCCAGGTCCCAGCCTGGCAGCGAGCCCCTGGACGCCGTCTACGCCGCCGCCGAGACCTCGTTGCTGTACCCGGACCTGTATCCGGGCTCGTCGGCCTGCCTGATGACCGTGCGTCGTGACGACGTCGTGAGTCAGCCGATGCCGGCCGATATCGCCGAGCACCTGCAGGCTCTCGAGCGTGAGCTGGCCGCCGTGATGGCCCAACTGGCAGAAGGGCTTTGGGGACGCAGCGACGACGGGGCGGTCGACCTGATCGCAACCTGCATCATCGATCTGCCGAAGTGGATCGGTCTGCGTGGCGGGCGGTACAGCCTGCCCAATCTGCGTGAGTACCTGCGCGCGGCGGTGCGCTCGGTGCTGGAGGTGGGCCCGCCGCCCGCCGGGCCGGACCGCGAGCTGGCTACCAGCGGTGCTCGCCACGGCGCGGCGTAACCGTCGTCAGGCCATCGCCAGGGCGTTGTCCACCGTCGGGTAGATCGGTAGCACCGCGCTCAGCCCGCAGGCTGCCACGATGCGGCCGACGATCGGCGCATGGCTCACCAGACGCAACTCGACGCCGCGCTGACGGCAGTGCTCGGCGGCTTCGGCGAGCACGCTGTAGGCGCAGCAGCCCATGAAATCGACGTCGGTGACGTCGACGACGAAGGGACCCGGTGCGGTGGCTGTGGCGGCCGCTTCGGTCACCAGCTGGTGCCAGGTGTTCTCGTTGCACGCGTCAATTTCGCCGCCGGCGTGAATCACCACCGCATCGCCGCTGCGATCGGTGATCGCACGCAAGGTGCTGCGTGGTTCGCCGAGTTGATAGACCAGGCGGGTGCTGAGTGTGAGATGTGTGGAAAAAGATTCTGCAATGACCAGGCTCATGGTGCACTCCTAATCGGCTGGCGCAGATCGCGCCGCGATGGATGCCCGCCCTGCATATCTGAAGACAGACAGCTTGATCGCCGTGTAAGTTCCATTTGTATAACAAGACAGGGCTGTCTGTCTACATGGCTTCGGTAAGAGTACGGTAAAACTCGTTATGACAACGCCCGACGTCACGGGTCCCGGGGGGCCCGCCGTGCCCGCGCGCGAACGGATTCTGACTGCCGCCTACGAGTTGTTCAGCCGGCGTGGAATCCGGGCGGTAGGCACCGAGGAAGTTATCGAGCGCGCCGGCGTGGCCAAGGCGACGCTGTACCGGCACTTCGCGACCAAGAACGCGCTGGTCCTGGCGGTGCTCGAACGTCGGGAAGTGCTGTGGACGCACGGTCTGATCGAGGAGCGCTCCGCCTCGCTCGGCAGCACCCCGGAGGAACAGTTGCTGGCGATCTTCGACGTCCTGCACGAGTGGTTCCAGAACCGCGACGGATTCGAGGGCTGCTCCTTCATCAACGTGCTGCTGGAACTGGGCGCCGACCACCCCGCCGGAAAGGCAAGCATCGTCCATATCAACAACGTGCGGGAAATCGTCCTTAAGCGGGCGGTGGCCGCCGGTCTACGCGACGTCGAGGACTTCGCGCGCTCCTGGCAGATCCTCATGAAGGGCGCGATCATCCTGGCGGCGGTCGGCGACATCGACGCCGCCCTGCGCTCGCGCACCATGGCCCGCGGCCTCATCGAGCAGCACCGGCCGCGGGACGGCGTTCAACCTGAGCACGACCCCCAAGGGGCGCTCAGCTGAGTCAGGCGGCCTTTTCCGGAGCCGGAGTCCCGGTCTTGCGGTAGTGCTCTTCCTCGAGTTCGGCGATCGCGCGCGACGTGCGTTCGCGCAGCAGGATCGCCGCGGTGACGCCGCAGACGACCGCGATCACCAGGGCGACCCAGGAGAACCGCGACATCCAGCGTTCGGCGGCGACACCGGCGTAGTAGACCAGGGCGGTGGTGCCTCCGGCCCAGCAGATGCCGCCGCTCACGTTGGCTGCCAGGAAGCGCGGGTAGGGCATCTTCAGCGCCCCGGCCAGCGGCCCGGCGAAGATACGCAGCAAGGCGATGAACCGTCCGAAGAACACCGCGCGGACACCCCAGCGCTCGAACGTTCGCTCGGCGAGCGCGACATGGCCGGGACCGAAGTGCTTCGGGAACCTGCGGCCCAGGCGGTCGAACAAGGGCATCCCGAAGCGGCGGCCGATCGAGTAACCGATCGAGTCGCCCACCACCGCGCCGATCACCGCAGCCGCGCCGACACCGATCGGGTTGACCCCGATTTCGTGATGCGAGGACATCAGCGCCGCGCTGACGAGCACGATCTCGCCGGGCAGCGGAATGCCCAGGCTCTCCACTCCGACGACGCCGCCGACCAGCAGATAGACCGCAAGCGGCGGGATTGAATGCAGCAGGGCGTCCAGATCCATGAATAAAGAATGCCTGACCGCGTCCGGCCGCGCGGCGCAACGGTGTCAGCGGATCCCGGTGTCGATACTGTCGTGAGGTCACGACGTCAGGACGGCTCGGGAGGTTCCGGTGGAATTCAACCTCGCCCAGGTGGTTTCGGCGGTCGCCGCGGCTAATCCGGACCGGGACGCCATCGTGTTCGGCGACCGGCGCTTCACCTTCGCCCAGACCGAGGAACGGGCCCGCCGGTTCGCGCGTGCGCTGCACGGGTGGGGATTCGGTGCCCGCAAGGAACGCGCCGAGTTGGCGCCGCACGAATCCGGGCAGAGTCATCTGGGTCTGTATCTGGCCAACTGCAATGAGTTTCTGGAGGCGATGCTCGGGGCGTACCAGGCCCGGGTCGCTCCGTTCAACGTCAACTACCGCTACGTCGCCGACGAGTTGGTGTATCTGATCGGCAACGCCGATGCGGATGCGCTGCTCTATCAGGCGCGCTTCGCGCCGACACTGGCGCAGGCGCTGGAACGGGTGTCCCGGCCGGTTCGGCTGATCCACGTCGACGACGAGTCCGGCAACGCGCCGTTGCCCGGGGCGGTGCGCTACGAGGAACTGCTGGCGTCGGTGTGCGACGAACCCCTGGACGTGGTGCCCTCACCCGACGACCTCTACATGCTCTACACCGGGGGCACCACCGGCATGCCGAAGGCGGTGCTGTGGCGTCAGAACGACATCTTCATGAACGCGATGGGCGGGCGGACCTTCGGCACCGGCGAGCCGGTGAGCAGCCTGGAGGAGATCGTGGAGCGCTCGCGGCCCGACGGGCCGGGGTCGATGACGGCCGCACCGCTGATGCACGGCGCAGCGCAGTGGGCGGCGTTCATCAACCTGTGCGCGGGACGGCCGTTTGTGATGGCGCCGACAACCACCCATCTGGATCCGGCCGAGGTGTGGGCGCTGGCCAGCCGCGAACGCGTGGTGTCGTTATCGATCGTCGGCGACGCCTTCGGCCGCCCGCTGCTCGACGAACTGCAGACCGGCGACTACGACCTTTCCGGGCTGTTCGTGCTGGTCACTGGCGGTGCGGCGCTGAGCGCCCCGCTGAAGCAGCGGTTCGTGGAGCTGCTGCCGCACCTGACCATCCTGGACGCGGGCGGCTCGTCGGAATCGGGGGCCCAGATGGGCCAGGTGTCGAGTGCGGCCCAGCAGGCGTCGGGCAGGTTCGCGCCCAATCCGGGTGCCGTGGTGGTCAGCGAGGACCTGACGCGGATCCTGTCACCCGGTGACGACGAGATCGGCTGGCTCGCCCAACAGGGCCCGATCCCGTTGGGATACCTCGGCGATCCGGCCAAGACCGCCCGGACGTTCCCGGTCATCGACGGGGTGCGTCATTCGGTCCCCGGTGATCGCGCCCGGTGGGACGCCGATGGCCAGATCGAACTGCTGGGCCGGGATTCGGTGACCATCAACTCTGGCGGCGAGAAGATCTTCGCCGAGGAGGTGGAAGCCGCGATCAACGAGCACCCTGCCGTTTACGACGTGGTGGTGACCGGCCGTCCGAGTGAGCGGTGGGGAAACGAGGTGGTCGCGCTGGTGCAGCTGGCGGACGGCGAGCAGGTCGACGCCGAGAGCATCATCGCCGAGGCGGCCCGTCACGTCGCGCGCTACAAGCTGCCCAAAGAGGTGATCTTCTGCGCCAAGCTGCAGCGGTCGCCGTCCGGCAAGGCCGACTATCGGTGGGCGAAACAGCAGGCGACACAGGCTAGTTGAAGAATCCCGACTGGTCGTCGCCCCGGTGCCCGCCGCCGGAACTGGTGTTGCCGGCGTTGGCCAGACCGGAGTTGGAGCTACCCGAGTTGTTGATCCCGGCGTTGTAGGAACCCGTGTTACCGAAGCCGGACAGTGCGAAGCCCGTGTTGTGGAACCCGACATTGCCCCGGCCGTCGGAGTTGCCCCAACCGGAGGTGTAGCCGAAGGCGTCAGCGGTGCTGTTCTGGAACCCTGACGAGTCCGAGCCGGTGTTGTAGAAGCCGGACAAATTGCTGCCGACGTTGCCGAATCCTGAATTCGTCACGCCCACAGGTGTTTCCGAGCTGGCGAACCCGGTATTCAGACTTCCTGAATTGAACAGGCCGGTGTTGGTGTTGCCGGAACTGAACAGACCGGTGTTCCAGTAGCCCGAGTTGAATGCGCCGGTGTTCGTTCCGTATTGGGCCGAGTTGAAGAATCCGGTGTTGCCCGAGCCTGCGTTACCGAAGCCGACGCTGTTGTATGTCGCGTTGCCCGCGCCCACGTTGGCGATGCCGGCGTTGTCGAAGCCGAAGTTGGTGCTGCCACCGTTACCGAAACCCGTGTTGACCGATCCCGCATTCCAGAAGCCGGTGTTGGTGGTCCCAGCGTTGCCGAATCCCCAGTTGCCGTTGCCGGAATTGAAGAAGCCGACGTTGTTGTCGCCGGAGTTGAAGAAGCCGATGTTGTTGTTGCCTGAGTTGCCGAATCCCAGGTTTCCGATGCCGGCATTCAGCGCGCCGATACCGACCTGGTTGTCACCAGTGAGCCCGAACCCCACGTCGTTGTTGCCGTTGTTGCCGAACCCGAAGTTGAAACTGCCCTTGTTCCCGAAGCCGACATTCGAGTCGCCGGCGTTGCCGCTACCGAGGTTGAAGGAGCCGAGGCTTCCGCTGCCCACGTTGGTGGAGCCGATGTTTCCACCACCGCGGTTGCCGTCGCCGACGTTTCCGGGGCCGAGGTTTCCATTGCCCTGGTTTCCGCCACCCAGGTTGAGATTGCCGTAGTTGCCGTTGCCGAAGTTGGTGTTGCCCCAGTTGCCACTGCCCAGGTTGGCGTTACCGGTATTTCCGCTGCCCAGATTGGTGTTGCCGCCGTTGCCGCTGCCCAGGTTGGCGTTGCCGTAGTTTCCACTGCCCACGTTGGCTTTTCCGGTGTTTCCGCTGCCGAGGTTGTTGTCGCCAGTGTTCCCGACGCCGAGATTCCATGCACCGCTGTTGCCGATGCTGGTGTTCAGATCTGCCAGACCCCCCAGAGACTGCCACGGTGTCAACTCGGCTGCGGCCGCGGATGCGCCGGAGTGATAGCCGACCATCGCGGTCACGTCCTGGATCCACATCTGTTCGTAGCTGCTCTCGGCGGCTGCGATCGCGGGCGCGTTCTGCCCGAACAAGTTCGACATCACCAGCTGGACAAGCGCTTTGCGATTGGCCGCCACCACCGCTGGATGAATGGTGCCCGCCCGTGCGGCCTCGAACAAGTCGGCCACCGCCATCGCTTGACCGGACGCCTCACTGGCCCGGGTTGCCGCGGCGCTGAGCCACTGGGCATAGGGTGCGGCAACCGCGGTCATGGCCGTCGCCGCGGGACCCTGCCACGCCTGCCCCGCCAGCACAGACGTCACTGATGCGAAGGACTCGGCCGCCGAGGCCAGTTCGGCAGCCAGCCCATCCCAGGCGGCCGACGCCCCCAACATCGGTGCCGAACCCGCTCCGCTGAAGATGCGCAGCGAATTCACCTCCGGCGGCGATACCAAAAAGTTCATAACAGACTCCAGCGACTTCCCCAGGGTCACGTCATGACCGGTTTTGCATACCGCGGGACTGTATATGACGCGCCTGGCTAATATTCGCGTTTCGCTGGATCGTTCGGGATGCCGCACCGCATCTGCCAGCTGGGCGCGACAGACCGGTGCCATCGCGCGCTGAGTCGGCGCCCGGGGCGCCCGACGCGTAGAAATGGTGCGCCGGAACACCGCTTGTCAGCGAAAGGGCAAGTTAGAGAAGGGGATTGAGGCCCGGGCCGACATTACCCGGCAAAGTGGGCGCCGCGTTGCCAACCAGTCTTGATTCCCCGACCACTCTGCAACGCGACGCAGGCCAACCGTACCGAGAATCACGAGTCCATAGGGGCGTTTTCGGTGAAAACCGTTGTCGGCAGCAGGCGCCGGCGCAGCCGGTCGAACGCCTGTGGCTCGGGGCAGGTCTGGTAAAGCCCGTGGAGGTGCAGGCCGTCGTCCTCGAGCGCGCAGTCCCAGGTGTGGTACTCGGGGCGCACCCGGGCCAGGTCGAGTTTGTTCGGGGGGCAGCGCCAGCCAGAACACTGCCCAGGTGCATCCAGCACTCGCAGGCCACATCCTGAAACGCTTGCGGCTTTGCTGTGGTGAACCCGCCGGGTGGGCGCGACATCCGGTCAGGACCGGGAATCCTGGGGTAGCCGCGCTGCTTTTCTGCGGCTTCGTCACGCAATGTCCATCGCGGTGTTCGCGTCGGGTCTACTCTGAAGCCGTCGCCAGGCCTGTCGGGAGGTTGCTGATGTCGTTCGTCATTGCTGTGCCCGAGTTGGTCGCGACGGCCGTGGGCGATCTGGCGGGGATCGGATCGGCGTTGTCTTCGGCCGGCGCGGCGGCGGCCGCGCCGACGACCGGGATCGTTGCGGCGGCCGGAGACGAGGTGTCGGCGGCGGTTACGGCGTTGTTCGCGGCACACGGTCGCGGTTACCAGGCTCTCAGTGCGCGGGCCGCAGCGTTTCACGAGCAGTTTGTGCGGTCGTTGGCCGCTGCGGCGGGTGCGTACACCGCCGCCGATGCGGCCGGCGCGTCGCCGCTGGAGAGTCTGCTGGGGTTGGTCAACGCTCCGACGCAGACGCTGTTGGGGCGCCCGTTGATCGGCAATGGCGTTGATGCACCGGACTTTTCGGGGGCACCTGGTGGTGCCGGCGGGTTGTTGTTCGGCAACGGTGGTCGCGGTGGTTCGGGCGCGCCCGGCCAGGCCGGCGGGGCCGGTGGAGATGCGGGCCTGTTCGGTAACGGCGGCATCGGCGGTGCCGGAGGCGCGGGTGTGACCGTGTCGGGTGCCGCCGGTGGCGCGGGCGGTCGAGGTGGCTGGTTGTTCGGCAACGGCGGCACCGGTGGACTCGGTGGGGCGCAGGGCGCGACGGCCGTCGGTGGGGTCGGCGGTGTAGGTGGTGCGGCACGTTTTGTCGGTTGCGGTGGTGTCGGCGGTGTGGGCGGCGCCGGCGCGCACGGCGG
The DNA here is from genome assembly GCF_030755175.1 of Mycobacterium sp. TY814. Taxonomy (NCBI): domain Bacteria; kingdom Bacillati; phylum Actinomycetota; class Actinomycetes; order Mycobacteriales; family Mycobacteriaceae; genus Mycobacterium; species Mycobacterium sp. TY814. The sequence goes on along the minus strand of NZ_JAUFRY010000001.1, from coordinate 619,172 downwards.
CGACGGTGGCGCGGGACCGCTGCTGATCGGAAACGGCGGTGAAGGTGGCCATGGAGGGGCGGGCGCCGCCGGCGGGAACGGCGGTGCCGGCGGGACGTTGTTCGGCGACGGTGGTGCGGGTGGGCAGGGTGGGTCCGCGGCCGCGGGGGTGCTCGGTGGAACTCCCGGCACCGGGGGTCACGGCGGCAATGCCAACTGGTTCGGCTCCGGCGGCGCCGGCGGGCAGGGTGGTACGGGTCTGACCGGCGTCGCGGGGGTGAATCCCGTGCCGACCGGCACGGCCGCACCCGGCAACAGTCCCACCCTCGCTCCACTAACCATTAGCAACCTGGGCAACGTAACTGTGCAGGGCACCGGCGGCGGTACCGGAGGCACCGGCGGCGTGGGCGAGACGGGCGGCACCGGTGGAACCGGGATGGATCTTATTGTCACCGTTGGGTCGCCCGGTATCACGGGAACCCTCACCATCGGCAGTGGGGCCGGGGGCAACGGGGGTTCGGCCGGCGTTGGCGGCGACGGGGGCGCGGGCGGAAGGGGCGGCAATTCGCTGATCGTGGCCAGCGGCACCGTGGGAGGCGTGACTACGGTTTCCGGCGGGACCGGCGGAAACGGTGCCTCCGGCGGCCCCACCGGCGGTGCGGGTGGCGCGGGCGGCCTGGGCGGCTTCGCGAACAGCCCCTATGCGGGGACCGCGACCGGCGGTGACGGCGGCGCCGGTGGTGCGGCGGGTACAGCAGCCGGGTCCGCCGGCGGTAGCGGCGGCACTGGCGGCGCGGGCGGCACCGGAGGACATGGCGGGCTGTTCATCGGCAATGGAGGTGCCGGGGGAGCCGGAGGGATCGGCGGCACCGGCGGTGCCGGGGCGTCCGGTTTTGCGGGTGGCGACGGCGGCGGAGGCGGCTCTGCCGTCAACACCGCGACCGGAAGCGCGATCGGTGGTGACGGCGGGACCGCAGGCCACGGCGGTATCGGTGGAACGGGCGGCACGGGTGGCATCGGTGGCATCGGCGGAAATGGCGGTGCGGCCGGATTCCTCGGAATCGGCGGCGCCGGTGGCGCCGCCGGTGCCGGGGGAGTCGGCGGAGTCGGTGGCATCGGTGGTGCCGGGGGCGATGGCGGCGGGGGCGGTGGAGTCATGATGACGGCCGCGCCGTCGGGAGCGACCGGTGGCCAGGGCAACAACGGTGCCCTCGGCGGTGACGGCGGCGCCGGCGGAGCGGGCGGTGCCGGGGGAACCGGCGGCGGCAGCGGGGGAGCCGGAGGTCTGATCGGATGGGCTGGCACCTCGGGCGCCGCGGGGGCCGGCGGCTCCGGTGGCACCGGTGGTCAGGGTGGCACTGGCGGCAACGGTGGCAACGGCGGGGATGCGACCACGGGTGGCGCGGTCGGCTCAGGCGGAAATCTGGCGCTGGGTGGACAGGGCGGCCTCGGCGGTGCCGCCGGCGGTCCAGGTGGCAGCACCGGGAGCACCGGCTTGTCGGGGGTGTCGGGCAGTAACGGGAAGGCCGGGCAGTTCGTTTAGAGATTGCCGCCGGCGGCGGGCTACGCTCGCGAAGTGCCGAATGAGGTGCCGCAGTACCCGATCGAGTCGGTCGACAACGCGCTGAAACTGCTACTGCTCCTTGGCGAGCAACCCCAGATCCGGTTGACCGAGGCCACCCGGTACCTGGGCGTCGCGTCGTCGACCGCGCACCGACTGCTGGCGATGCTGACCTACCGTGGCTTCGTGCGCCAGGACCCCGAATCCAAGGCATACCTACCGGGCCCGGCGCTGACCAGCGTGGCGTTCGCGATCTTCGGCCGCCTCGACATCCCGCGCACCGCGATGCCCGTCATGCGGCGACTCAGCGAACGCCTCGGCGAGTCGATCCACGTGGGGATGCTCGACGGTGCCACGGTTCGCTTCGTCGCCGCGGTCGAGGGTCCCAAAGCGGTGCGGGTGGCCTCCCGGCTGGGGCGCACGATGCCGGCGCACTGCACGTCGACGGGCAAGGTCCTGCTGGCCGGATTGCCGGAAGACGAATGGCAGCAACTCTTTTCGCATGAGCCACTGGAGCGCGTCACCGAGCGGTCGATCGACACCCGGGCCCGCCTGCGCGGCGAGTTGTCCCGCATCCGCAGACAGGGCTACGCCACCAACCGCGAGGAAAGTGAGGAGGGCGTCGCCTCGGTCGCGGTGCAGATTCCGACCCGCGCGCCCGGCCTGCGCCTCGCGCTCAATGCCGCCGCGCCGTTGCAGCGCTTGCCCACGTCGAAGTATTCGTCGGTGGCGGCCGCACTGACCGAGGCTGCCGAAGAGATCGGCGATCAGCTGGGCTGAGCACCCAGCCGAGCGACCTCATGCCGCCAGGCCGACTCGACGTTGAAACCAGACCCCAAGTCCGGCAATTCATCCCAGTCGGCGTCGTCGATATCGCGCAGGGACCCCCCGGCGGCGCGCACCCGCAACGACATGCGCGCCAGCGCGTCGATGCTGATCGCTTGCAACACCGCCTGTTCGATGCCGGGGGCGGCGCTGGTGATGCCGTGGCCACGCAGAATCACCACGGGCCTGCCGGCCATGGCGGCCACCATCTCGTTGGCCAGCAGCGCATTCCGGATCAGCACCGCGCGCTGGTAGACCGGCACACCGCCGCGGGCCAGCCACGCGCCGGGAATATCGAAGGCGCCGTAGAGGGGCCGGATGGCGATACCGGCCAGATCGGCGGCGACGACGTCCGGCGGGTGCAAATGGGCGACGGCCTGGTGCCTGGCGTCGGCCCGCATCGTTTCGAGGTGGATCGGTAGCTCGTTGGGCACCCGGTAACCGTCGAGTTCCCCTGGGGCGCCTTCGGTTCCGGCGAAGGTGATGAGCCGGATGTCGGCGGGCCGGGTAAAGGCCACCCCGGTGTCGGTGTCGCTGCGGCAGCGGACCAGCAAGTGATGGTCGTCGATCCGCAGGCTCAGATGCCCCAGCATGCCGTCCACCAAGCCGCGGGCCGCCGCGACGCGACAACCCTGTGCCACCAGCTCGCGCTGCGCCTCCAGGCTCATTTCGGTGCGCCCAAGCGGAATCCGCCGTCGGGGTGGACCGTCTCGCCGGTGATACCGCGTGACCGATCCGAGGCCAGGAACACGTAGCTCCAGGCATGATCTGCGCCGGTCAGGGCGACATGGAGCGGGGTGCGGGCGGCGAGATCGGTTGCCCGGCCAGGAGAGTCGTCGAGGCGGACATCGCCGAGTCCGAGGCTGGCCAGCCCCCGCAGGTCGGTGTTCAGGGTGCCGCCCGGCGCCACGCCGTTGACCCGGATTAGGGGGGCCAGATCGTGTGCCAGCGCCGTCACCAGGCCGCGCACCGCGAACTTCGACGGCACGTACAGCACGCCGCCACGGCCCGGGTAGTAGGCCGACGTGGATTCCGTCAGCACGATCGCGGGTCCGGTCCCGTTACGCAGCAACGGCAGCGCGGCTTTGGCCGATTGCAGATGACTCAGCACGTTGGTGCGGAACATCTCGTCGAACGCGGCGGACAGGTCGTCGGCGTCGATATCGTCGATGCCGCGGTAGAAGTCGAACACTCCGACGCAGTTGACGAGCGTGTCCAGGCCGCCATAGGCATCGGCCGTCGCGGTGACCGCCCGGTCGTTGTCGGCGCGGGTGGTGGCGTCACCCTCCACCACGGGAACGTCGGGCAGCTCCGCGCGCAGCCGCTCGCATTTGTCCGGATCACGTTCCAGCACAGCCACTGTGGCGCCTTCGCCGAGGAACGCGTCGACCACCGCCCGCCCGATTCCCGACCCGGCGCCGATGACCAGGGCGCGTTTGCCGTCAAGCCATCCGGTCATCGTGGTCCTCTGGCTCATCGGGCAGCAGCGGGGCCTGGGAGTTGCCGACCATGGCCGCCAGGGTACGGGGGTTCTGCCAGGTGAGAGCCTCCACCTCCAAGGCATCCAGCGTGATCGACCGCCCAATGCGGGGCGAGCGGATCAGCAGTCGCGCGCCGTTGCGCGTGTCGACCCGCTGCACCACGACTTCGGTGAATTCATTCGCCAGCATGATGGGCTCACCGGCAGGGATCACAGGAACACCGCCAAATTCTGCATCCGCAACACCGATTCGTCGACAAAGATCCTGCGGCGGGCCAACTTCCAGGAACTTTGACTCTCGTCCCAGCGCAGCAGGTCTTCGCGCCCGCAGGACAGCAGGGCGCTCTCGTTCACGTCGCCGCGGCTGCGGAACAGCAGCTCGGCGGACTCGACGAGCAGGTGCGCCGGATCCTGTTCGAAGGTGCGCACGTTGGTGATGAAGTGCCGTAGTCGTGACGGCGGATCTTCGGCCCATACGTGTTCGGTGCCCATCCGGGCCACCCGCTGGGTCAGCGAGTACTTGTCCTCGGCGAAGTGGTCCATGCCCGGAGAGGTGTCGAATCCCGCGTTGCGGGCGGTGGTAACCCGCACCGGCATGACGTAGCGGATGTCGTCGGTCATGGTGTCCAGCCAGGCCTCGTACTGCTGCGCGTCCAGCAGGTAAGCCTCGTCCACCAAGAACTGGTGTGCCTGGTTATGCCGAATATCGTTGAAAGGCAGTGGTTTACTCATACCGACTCCAATTGCTGCGCCCACAGCTTGAGCAGCTCCCGCTGGTTGTACTCGTTGTAGCCGACCTGCGCCCTGCCGGGCCCGTGGAACGACTCCGGGGGCAGCGCCTCGATCACCGGGCTGTCGTCGGAGAGCAGTCCCATCCTGCTGTTCAGCAGTAGCCGCCGCGCCATCGAACCGCCCGCGGTGGTGGTCAGCGACACCCAGTTCTCCACGTCGTCCTGCTCGAACATGCCGGTCGACCCGAAGCACATCAAATACGCCTGGTAGGAGTCTTTCTTGAACTGCTCCGGGGCGGCCGCGTCGACGGCGAACCACGAACACACCTCGGTCTCGTTCTCGCTGATCGGTTGCCACTGCCTGATCGAGATGAACGGCAGTACCTGCTCGCTATGAGGGAGCTTGGGCCAGTTGTGCACAAAGCTCAGGTTCGGGAAACAGGTTGCCGCCGAGAACATGAAGCCGTCCTGGGCCACCAGCTGTTGGTGTGCCGGCGACCAGACCGACTTGATCCGGTCAATCATCTCGTCGGGATATCCGACGTAGCGCATGCGCTCGTCGAAGTCACCCGGGGGCAGCTTGTAGGTGGTTCCGCCGCCGCGGTGGGCCCAGTAGGTGGCGCCGTCTTTGCGCTTCTGCGCCTTGGGTTCCCGGAACAGGCCGATGTCGACGATCGAGGCGTGCGTGTGCGGTGTGTGGTACATGTCGCCGGAGAAGTTCTCCGCCCCGATCTTCCAGTTGGCCTTGATCCGCCACCGCTGCGGACCCCGCACCTGCAGTCCCTGGGTGCTCTGCTTGGTGTAGAAGTCGAGGTAGAACGCGAAGTCGCCGAGAAATTCCCGTAACGGCGGAGCGTGCGGGTCCAGACTGACGAAGATCATGCCGTTGTAGCTGTCCAAATTCGGTGCAGGAAGCAGCGTTTGGCTTTTGTCGAAGCCCTGGTCGCCGCCGTAGGCTTCCCGATGGAACGGCAGACCGGTGAGGCGGCCGTCGTTGCGGTACGTCCAACCGTGGTAGGGGCAGCGGAAATTGGAGGCGTTGCCCATCTCGGCGCGGCACACCTGCATCCCGCGGTGCAGGCACATGTTGAACAGGGCCCGTACCCGGCCACCGGAGTCGCGGGTGACGATGAACGAATCGTCGAGCACCCGGCGCACCACGTAGTCACCGTCGTGCGGAACTTCGGACTCGTGCGCCACGAACATCCACGCTCGGCTGAAAAGCTTCTCCTTTTCCAGTGCGAACAGGTCGGCGTCGTTGTAGATGTGCGCGGGGATCATGCCCCGACGGACATGGTCGAAGAGTTGATCGCTCACCTGCACCTCGCCTCGCTCCCGGCATCCTTCTGTTCTACAGAGAGCCATTCTGCCCTGCGGCCACAGCAGTTCAAACGGCAACTCACAGGCGCCTCACATTCAAACCGCGGCGATGACAGGGAATTCTGGCATTTGCGGCCCAATCGGTCGTCGCACCAGGGGAGGATTACATGCGGAAGTTCGGTCCGCGGGTGCTGGCCATGATCGAACGACAGGAGTGGCTCGATCGGCCCAGCTATCGCCTCGAGCACATCATGGCTTTCCTGTTCAACGCTCTGGGGCGGATGAGGGACCGGGTGATGAACGCGCTGAACGGCGTCTGGCTCGGGCATCCGGTGCATCCGCCCCTGGCATCGCTGGCCAGCGGAGCACTCGGCACGGCAGTGGCGCTGGATGCGTTGAGTCTGGTGCCGGCACGGCGACCGGGCGCCGAGCGGAACACCGCTCAGATCGCCTCGCATGCCCTCGGCCTCGGGATTGCGGCCAGCATCGCGTCGGCGGTCACCGGGGTGTCCGATTGGCAGCACACCCACCAGGCGGATCGACGCGTCGGGTTGGTGCACGGTGCGGTGAATTCCGTCGCGACGCTGCTCTACGTACTGTCCTGGCGGGACCGCCACCACGGGCACCGTCTGCGGGAAGCGGGGCTGGCGGCGGCCGGGTATGCGATCACGCTGGGCGGCAGCTACCTCGGTGGTGCGTTGGTGTTCGATTCCGGCATCGGCGTCGACCAGAGCGGTGCGCGGTTACGCACCCGGCAGTGGACACCGGTGCTGCCGGCCGGCGCACTCAACGGCAAGCCGGTTCGCGTGGAGGTGGACGGCGTCGGACTGGTTGTGTGCCAGAGCAAGCCGGGAGAAGTGGCGGCATTCGGCGAGTTCTGTCCCCACCTGGCGGCGCCGATGGCCGACGGCTGGGTCGATCGCGGTCGGATCGTGTGTCCCTGGCATGGATCACGATTCGCGCTGGAGTCCGGCGAAGTGCTGCGTGGTCCGTCGGCCGCACCGTTGCCGTGCTACGAGGCTCGATTGAGGGAGGGAAATGTGGAAGTGCGCGGAGTGGCCAATTGAATGCATATGAAGTGCTCAAGGATCACCATGTGGTGCTGAAAGGCTTGGGGCGCAAGGTCAGTGAGGCGCCGGTGAACAGTCAGGAGCGCCATGAACTGTTCGATGAGATGCTGCTGGAACTCGATATTCACTTCCGGATCGAGGATGACCTGTATTACCCGGCGTTGGCGGCGGCCAGTGAGTTGATCGCGGTTGCCCACGCCGAACATCGCCAGGTGGTGGATCAGTTGGGCGTGCTGCTGCGGACCCCGCAGAGTTCATCGGCTTACGAGGACGAGTGGAACACGTTCAAGACCGTGCTGGAGGCGCATGCCGACGAAGAGGAACGCGACATGATTCCCGCGCCGCCGCCGGTGCAGATCACTGACGCCGAACTCGAGGAACTCGGGAACAAGATGGCGGCGCGGATCGCCCAGTTGCGCGGTTCGTCCCTGCACAAGCTGCGTACCCGGGGCAAAGCCGCGCTGTTCAAGGCGATTTAGTCCAGCGGCCGTCGTCCGATGCCGGCCATCATGATCGGCGTGAAAACGCGGACGTCGCCGGTGAAGCGTGCCGCGGCCGCATCGGCGTCCGCACTCGCGATCAGCCCAGCCTCGACGACGGCCGCGCGCAGACTCTCGAAGGACAACCTGAAAAAGTCGAAACCCGCTGCGCTGGAATCGATTACCCGCGCCCGGCCTTCGCCGCGGACTTCGGTCAGCCCGGCGGCGGCAAGATCGGCGACCACGCGACGGCCGTAACGCGGCTCGAAACCGGCCTGCTGCATGAACGACAGGATGGCATCGGTGACGAGCTCGAGTTGGGCGTCGGCTTTGTCGAAGCCGAACGGTGTCCAGTCCAGATCTTCGATCACCATCCATCCGCCGGGGCGCAGGGTCGTCGCCAGGCGGTCGATGATCTGTCGCCGGTCCGGCAGATGCTCGAGCACCAGGCGCGAGTGCACCAGGTCGAATTGGCCTTCGGGGAGTTCATCGGTGCGGATGTCGAGGCGGCGCACGTCGATGGCGTCACTGGCCAGTGGTTCGATGAAGCGGGTGTCGATGTCGACGGCCACCACGGAAGCGCCGCGACCGGTCATCCAGTGCAGTAGTGACCCGCCCCCGGCACCGACTTCCAAACAGCGCCAGGACTTTTCGGAACGACCGAGCCCGAGTTCTTCGAGCAGCGCCTGGGTTCCCGCGTCCCACAGGCTCTCCATGGCGCCCAACCGGGTCCGTTCCTCGGCGAAGTCCTGGTCGTACACGTAGTCGCTCGGCATGGCGCTCAGGGTATCGGTCGGCGAGGGTCCCGTGTCACCCGCTGGCGCCGCTCGCGCCCTGGCTACCGGTGCTTCCGTTGGCGCCGTTGCCGCCTACGCTGCCCGCGGTCGCGTTGCCGCCGGCGGCGCGACCACCCGCCCCTCCGGCGCCGCCCGCGCCGCCCGCACCACCGGCACCGCCCGCACCGCCTGCGCCGCCGGTCGCGCCGTCACCCACCGAGCCGAGCAACCCCCCGGCCCCCGCCGTGCCAGCCGCACCGCCGGTGCCGCCGGTGCCACCGGCCCCGCCTGTGCCGCCTGATCCACCGGTGCCGCCGGTGCCGCCGGTCGAATCGTTGTCTCCGGTACCGGCAGCGGTGGCGTTGCCGCCGACTCCACCGGCCCCGCCGGCAGCGCCCACACCGCCGGCGCCACCAATGCCGCCGGCGCCGCCGTGCCCGGCATCGCCGCCATGGCCGATCAGCATCCCGCCGCGCCCGCCGTTGCCCCCGTCACCGCCGGCCCCGCCGGTGCCCCCGACACCTCCGGTGCCGCCGACGCCTCCGGTGCCGCCGACACCGCCGCTAGCCTGCCCGATGCCCGGGGCGGCGGCACTGACGGACGCCGCACCTCCGGCACCGCCCGCGCCGCCTGTCGCGCCGGCGCCGCCCGAGCCGCCGAGGCCGCCGACACCGCCGGCCCCACCGGCCCCACCGTCTCCGAACAACAGCCCGGCATTGCCGCCGGCCCCGCCGTGACCGCCGGCTCCCGCGATGGCGGCGTTACTGCCCAGACCGCCCATACCGCCCTGGCCCCCGGCGCCGCCTTCGGCGAGGTAGAGCGCGTTGTTGGTGCCGGAATTGCCGCCCGTACCGCCGCTGCCACCGGTGCCACCAACCTGTCCCGCGGATCCGGACGTGCCGACAGCGCCGTCACCGCCGGTGAACAGCCCGGGCACCGTGCCGATGTGATCGCCACCGCTGCTACCAATGGCGGCGGGGCCGCTGACCGGTGTCGCAACACCCGTTCCGGCCAGGCCCGTGCCGCCCAGGCCGCCGGCGCCGCCATTGCCGAACAGATTCGCGCTACCGCCAGCGCCGCCGTTGCCGGCGGATCCGGCGTGAAAGCCCGCGACGGCGGCGCCCCCGGTTCCGCCCGCGCCGCCGTTGCCGAAGAGCCACCCGCCGGCGCCACCGCGGCCACCGGCGGCGCCGTATCCGCCACCACCGCCGCGTCCGCCGTTGCCGAACAGGCCGGCGTTGCCGCCGTTGCCGCCGGTCAGTCCGGATGAACCCGGCTGGGTGTAGCCGGCGCCGCCGTTGCCCCACAGCAGCCCGCCGTTGCCGCCGTCCGGATTCGCCGCGGTGCCGTTGGCTCCGTTGCCGACGAGCCGCACACCGAACAGATCCAGACTGGGTTCGGCGGCGGCGAGGCCGGCGAGGTTGGTGGCCTCGGCGCTGGCGTAGGACGCCACGCTGTCGTGCAGAGTCTGGACGAACTGATTGTGGAACGCCGACACCTGACTGCTCAGCGCCTGAAAACTCTGGGCGTGCGTACTGAACAGTGCCGCGATGGCCGACGAGACTTCGTCGGCGCCGGCTGCCGCGATGGTGGTGGTGGAGCACGCCGCAGCCGCTCTCGCCGCGTCGATGGACGACGCCAGCGTGGTCAGGTCACCGACGGCGACTCCGATTAAGTCCGGTGTGCTGAGCAGATATGACATCGCGGAAAACCTTCTTTGCCCGCCGGGCGGAACCGATCTAGTGAAGGTTTTATCCGATTATGAACAAATCTTCAACCACGAAGATTAGTTCAGCGATGATCGGGCCCAGAGTCGCGCAGCAACGGTGCGGGAATGCGACACGGCCGGGCATGACGGATGACGCCATGCCCGGCCGTGTCGAAGAAGGTGCTGCTCCTGGCTATGGTCAGCCGTTCGCGCCGGGGGCGCCGTCGTTGCCGTTGCTGCCCGCGGGACCCGCGACGCCCGGCTGCCCCGGTGCCGGGTTGGTTCCGGTCGCGGTGCCGACGACCGTCGATCCGGCGCCCGCAGCACCGGCCGCCCCGCCGTCACCGCCGAAGCCACCCGCGCCACCGGTGGCGGCGGCGCCCGCCAGGCCGAACAACCCGCCTGCCCCGGCCGTGCCGGCCGCGCCGCCGCTGCCGCCGGCACCCCCGTCGCCGCCGGTCCCGCCCCGGCCGCCGTTGCCGCCGAAACCGCCGTCGGACGCGTTGAACGCACTTGCACCGGTGATCGCTGCGTTGCCCCCGGCTCCACCTCCGCCTCCGACGCCGCCGATTCCGCCGGTGCCGCCGCCGCCGCCGGCGCCGCCGTAGCCCGCGTCCCCGCCGCTGCCGAAGAAGAATGCTCCTCGGCCTCCGGCTCCGCCGGCGCCCCCGGTGCCGCCGGTGCCGCCGGTGCCGCCGGTTCCGCCCTGGCCGCCGGTGCCGCCCTGGCCACCGACGGCCTGACCGCTTGCGGAGAAGTTGGCGATGGTACTGACCGTCGCGGCGCCGCCGGTACCGCCGACGCCGCCGTTGGCGGCGGTGCCACCCGAGCCGCCGATTCCACCGACGCCGCCGAGTCCGCCATTGCCGCCGTCACCGTAAAAGAGTCCCGCGTTGCCACCGGCTCCGCCGATTCCACCGACGCCACCGGCGCCGGCGACACCTGCGTCGATCCCGGCCCCGCCGAAACCGCCCTGGCCACCGGGCGCCCCTTGGGCCAGGTAGACCCCGCTCGGGATGCCGCCATTGGCTGAGGACGCGCTACCGCCGACTCCGCCGGTGCCACCAACCTGGCCGAGCGTTCCAGGGTCGCCGGGCTGGGCTGAGCCACCGCTAACGGCCGGCGGAAATGCACCACCCGAGGCTGCTGCCCCATCGCCGCCGGACGCGGCGGTGCCGTTGTTGGGCGTAATCGCGTTGGCGCCGGCCAGGCCCGCGCCGCCGCTGCCGCCGGCGCCGCCGCTGCCGAACAAGACCGCGTTTCCACCGAGGCCGCCGGTGCCGGCCAATCCGCCGTTGAAGCCCGACGCCGCCGCGCCGCCGACTCCGCCGGCGCCGCCGTTGCCGTAGAGCCAACCGCCGGCCCCGCCCTGACCGCCGGCCGCACCGAAGCCGCCACCGCCGCCCGCCCCGCCGTTGCCGATCAGACCCGCGCGGCCGCCGTTACCGCCGGCCAGTCCGGACGCCCCCGTTTGGGTGTAGCCGGCACCGCCATTACCCCACAGCAGGCCGCCCCTGCCGCCGTTGGGATTCGCCGCGGTCCCAGCTGCGCCGTCTCCGACGAGCAGCACTCCGAACAGCTCCAGGCCGGGCTGCGCCGCGGCGATGCTCGCCAAGTTCGCGGCTTCGGCGCCGGCGTACGACGCCGCACTGGAGCTCAGGGTTTGCACGAACTGGCTGTGGAAGGCCGAAGCCTGCGCGCTCAGCGACTGAAAGCTGTGGGCGTGCGAGCTGAAGACGCTCGCGATAGCCGCCGACACCTCGTCGGCGCCGGCCGCCAAGACGCCGGTGGTCGAGCCTGCCGCCGCAGCCCTGGCCGCGTTGATCGATGACGCGAGGTTGGTCAGATCGCCGACGGCAGATCCGACGAACTCGGGCACGGTGACGACATATGACATGGATGTCCTTCCAACGATCAGTTGAGAGAAATTGCCACGAACGTGTTTGCCAGCGTGCCGGAATCTAACACCGGCATCTGCTCTGGGTTGGCGTTTTGATAAAAACGTCAATTCGCCGTGGGCGGCACACGGGATCGCAGCGGGCATCAACCAAACCGGACTTGCCGGCGGCGGCGCAGCGATTGGCAGCGAGTAGCCTCACGCGGTGTGGAGGCCGGGGAGCGCGTCGCGTCGCAGCGTGACATCTCCGCGCAGATTGCCGCCCTCGCGGTCGGCCACCAGCCGGGCAGCGCCGACGCAACGCCGCGCCTGAATTACCCGCCCTATCGCAGTAGCATCCTGCGCCACCCCGACAACCCGCTGTTGGCCATCGACCCCGACGAGATCGAGCGATCGGCACCGTGTTTCGGCCATCAGGATGCCGACCCGCTTGACGCCGACCTGACGGCCGGGCACCGGGGTGAACCGATCGGGGAACGCATCATCGTGACCGGACACCTGTTGGACGACAAGGGCCGGCCGCTGGCCGGACAGCTGTTGGAAATCTGGCAGGCCAATGCCGGCGGGCGTTACCGCCACGAAGGTGACCAGCACCCCGCCCCGCTCGACCCGAATTTCACCGGCGCCGGCCGCTGTCTGACCGGCCCCGACGGTTCCTATCGGTTTACGACCATCAAGCCGGGTCCCTATCCCTGGCGCAACCACCACAACGCGTGGCGGCCGGCGCACATCCACTTCTCGGTGTTCGGAACCGCTTTCACCCAGCGCCTGGTCACCCAGATGTATTTTCCCGGTGACCCGCTCATCGCGCTGGATCCGATCGTCCAGTCCGTCCTCGATCCCGTGGCGCGGCACCAGTTGGTGGCCCACTACGACCATGACGTGACCGAGCCGGAGTACGCAACCGGCTACCGCTGGGACATCGTCTTGAGCCGGGGTTGATGTGATGGCCGAATCCCGTTGCACCCCAGGGCAAACGGTCGGACCATTCTTCGGCATCGGGCTGCCGTTCCCGCGCGACCGCGAACTAGTCGGCGCCGCATTTCCCGGTGCGCTGGAATTGCACGGCACGGTGTACGACGGGGCCGGAGCTGCGGTGCCGGACGCATTGGTGGAGATCTGGCAGCCCGATAGCGAAGGCCGAATCCTTCGGTCGTCAGGTTTGCTGCGCCGTGACGGTCAATCATTCACCGGCTGGGGCCGGGCGGCGACCGACCCGGACGGACGCTACGCGTTCACCACGCTCGCCCCGGGTCCGACGGGTGCCGGGCGGCCGCCGTACTTCGCGGTCACCGTCTTCGCCCGGGGATTGTTGGATCGGCTGTTCACCCGCGCCTATCTGCCTGATGCCGACCTGGACACCGTCCCGGAGCTGGGCGGCCTGGCACCGCGGCGCCGGATGACGATGCGCTGTGTCGCCGAAAGTGATTCCCGCCGAACGCGATACCGTTTCGATGTGCGCCTGCAAGGTCCTGACCAGACGGTGTTCCTGGCCTATCGGGACGACCGGACGTGAGCAACCTGCTGTGGCCCGGTGACGAACGTGCCGGTGAGCAGATGAGCGATCGGGCGCTGTTGCAGTCGATGGTCGCGGTGGAGTCTGCCTGGTTGGGCGCGCTGGGGACTGCCGGCTTGGCACCCGTATCGGGCGCCGACCTGCGGAAGCTGGTGGGGGAGCAGGACTGCGAGCGTCTCGCCGTCACCGCCGAGGACGGCGGCACTCCGGTGATCGGTCTGGTGGCCCTGCTGCGCCGGCGGGCAGTACCGGCGGTGAGCCCGTGGATCCACCGGGGACTGACCAGCCAGGATGTCATCGACACCGCCCTGATGCTGGCGTTGCGCGGCGTCCTCGCCGAACTGCGGACCCAGCTGGAAACACAGATCGGCACGTTGTCCGCACTTGCCGAGACGCATCGGGACACGTCCATGGTCGCCCGCACGCTCACCCAGCATGCCGCGCCGACCACGTTCGGCGCCAAGGCGGCCGGCTGGCTTGCCGGCGTACTCGACGCCCATGACCGGCTTGCTGCCCTGTCCACCCCCGCTCAGTTTGGCGGGGCAGTCGGAACGTGGGCGGCCACGGCGGAATTGGCCGCCCTGCGCACCGGCGCCACCGACCCCGGCGAACTCGCCGAACGCGTCGCGCGCACCGCAGCGACGACGTTGGGACTGGACTACCGTGCGCCCTGGCATACCGCACGGGCTCCCTTCACCGCCGTAGCCGATGCGCTGGTGACATGCACCGATGGCTGGGGTCGCATCGCCTCCGACGTCGTCACCCTGGCCCGCCCCGAGGTCGGTGAGCTGAGCGAGCCTGCCGCCGAGGGTCGGGGCGGTTCGTCGGCGATGCCCCACAAGCGAAACCCCGTGCTGTCCATCCTGATCCGGCGGGCCGCGCTGGCGGCCCCGCCGGTGGCCGCCACGCTGCATCAGGTGGCCGCACTGGCCAACGATGAGCGGCCCGACGGCGCCTGGCATGTCGAATGGGACACAGTGCGCACGTTGGGCCGGCGCACGCTGGTGGCGGGTTCGCAATGCGGCGAACTGCTGGCCGGGCTGCAGGTGCACACCGGTCGGATGAACGAAAACCTCTGCAAGGCAGACGTTCTCGGAGAGCAACAGGCAATCGCCGAACTCGCCGGGCGGCAGCCTTCGCCGAGCTACGTCGGCGCAACCGACAGGTTGATCGAGCAGAGCCTGCAGCGAGCCCGGCGCGCTCTGGGAGGTTAACCGGGCTTCTGCGCGACGATGGCCACCGCGGCCAACCGCTCGCGGTGCCTGCGGAACGTTTCGCGCATCGCCAGCACCCGTTTACGGGCGTCGGGTTGGGTGAGCACGTTCTTGCCGAATGTGATTGCGCCCCGGAGTCCTTCGTCGGCAATCACGCGCCGCGGTGCCAGCAGCGCCATCGGCGCTGTCGCGACGTGCTGCACCACCAGCCCATGGCCCCCGAGCAGCTCCGACCACTCCGCGACCGTCAGCGGGCGCGCATTGACTTTGATCGCGCGGGCCAGCGACTGCCGCACATCGGTGGTCACCTCTTCGGGCAGATCGTCGGGTGTCAGGGCAAGCTCGTGGATCGCGTAACGTCCCCGTGGCCGCAGTACCCGCGCGGCTTCGGCAACGATGGCGTGCTTGGCCGTATCGCTCTGCATGGTCAGCATCGCCTCGCCGATCACCACGTCGGCGCTGGCGTCGGGCAGACCGGTATCGGCTGCGTCGATGTTCTTCACTTCACCGTGCCCCGCCACCACACCGCGAACCCGGTTCGCCGCGTCCGGGTCGGCTTCCGCACCGACGTAGGACCTGGGCCCCCGGGCAATGATCTCCGCAGCCGTGCGGCCCAGCCCCGGAGCCAGCTCCAGCACGTCGGCATTGGCGATCTCGGCGCGGGCCAGCAGGGTGCGGGTGAGCTCCACGCCGCCGGGCCGCAGCACCCGCTTGCCCAACCGCGCCAGCAGCCAATGGCCGGGGACGTGTGCATCGTCCCGGGCGGAGAGCGGAAGCGGGTCTTTTTCGGAGTTCATAGTGGAGTGTGTTGCTGAACAGAAAGGTAGCGCAGCCGGTATACCGGAGACGGCAGTGCTGTATTTGTACAATATTACTTGTGTAAACTCGCTAGTCCACGCCGCACGCGCTCGGAAGGGGTGAGTGACTCGCCATGGCAGATCCTGATTCGGGACCAGAGTCGACCGGGCGCCGTCGCGAGGTGCTGCGGATTCTGCGGGCGTCCCGCACACCGCTGAGCATCGCTGCGATCGCGAAGAAGCTCGGGGTGCACCCGAATACCGTGCGCTTCCACCTGGACACCCTGGTCGGTGAGGGGCGCGTGGAGCACGTGCAGCCGTCTCGTCGCGGCCCTGGTCGCCCGCCCCTGATGTTCCGGGCGGTGGCGCAGATGGATCGTGAAGGCACCCGGCAATACCGGCTGTTGGCCGAGATCCTCGCCATCGGGCTTGCCGCCGAACCCGATTCCGCCTCCCGGGCGGTGGCTGCCGGCCGCGCGTGGGGCGAGCGGCTCGGATCTCCCGGACCTCAGCCGGACGCTGAACAATCCATCGCCCACCTGATCGGCGTTCTCGACGATCTGGGTTTTGAGCCCGAGCTGCAAGCCGCCGACGGAAAGCGGCAGCTCGGTCTGCGGCATTGCCCGTTTCTCGAACTCGCCGAACGGCAGTCGAGCGTGATCTGCCCCGTCCATCTCGGGTTAATGCGCGGCGCCCTGGAAACCTGGGCGGCGCCGGTGACCGTGGAGCGCCTGGAAGCGTTCGCCGCACCCGACCTGTGTCTTGCGCACCTCGCACCGGCCGTCTCAACGACATGAACGCGGGCCGCTCCATCGAGGTCGCTGTCACTTTCGTCTGGCTCGGCATGGTGCTGGCCATCTCGTTCCTGGAGGCTCCGCTGAAGTTTCGGGCTCCGAACGTGACATTGCAGATCGGGCTGGGTATCGGCCGACTGGTCTTCCGCGCGCTCAACACCGTAGAAGTCGCATTCGCCCTGACCATCGGGGCTCTGGTGGTGGCCGGTCCGACCCCGCCGCGGATCGTGGCCGCGTTTTCGGTCGCCGCCGTCGTCCTGGCCGCGCAGTTGATCGCCGTGCGACCCCGTCTGACCCGGCGCTCCGACCAAGTCCTCGCCGGGCTGGATGCACCACGTTCCCGGGCCCACTACGCCTACGTCGGGTTAGAGGTGGTCAAGGTGGTGGCGTTGCTTGTGGCGGGGATACTGCTACTGAACAACTGAAAGGTGAGGGCCGTGGAATCTATCTCGCTGACAGACCTGGCGTCCGAAAAGCTTGCCGAGGCGCGCACGACGCACAGCGGCCGCGCCGCCCACACCATCCACGGGGGTCACACCCACGAACTGCGCCAGACCGTGCTGGCCCTGCTGGCCGAGCACGAGCTGTCCGAACATGACAGCCCGGGTGAGGCGACCCTGCAGGTGCTGGAGGGTCATGTGCGGTTGACCGCAGCCGAGGACACGTGGGAGGGCAAGGCAGGTGACTATCTGGCCATCCCTCAGGTGCGTCACGCCCTCCTGGCGGTGCAGGACTCGGTGGTGATGCTGACCGTGCTGAAGTCACAACCGGGCGCCTCGCACTGACCGTGTTGGCCACGCCGTGGTCGCGAGACCTCGGGTTGCGGGTACCGATCGTCAACGCGCCGATGGGCGGGGTCGCGGGGGGACGGCTGGCGACGGCGGTGACGGCGGCCGGCGGTTTGGGCATGGTGGGGATGGGCAGTACCGCAACCCGGTCGTCGCTGGCGGCCGAACTGCGCCAGGTGCGCGGGCGGTTCGGGATCGGCCTGGTCGACTGGGTGATGCGGAGTCAGGGCGGACTGCTCGACGACGCGCTGGCCGCCCGGCCGGCGCTGTTGTCGGTCAGTTTCGGCACCGACCTGTCCTGGGTTTCTGCCGCGCGCGACGTCGGAATACCCACCGCCACACAGGTTTACGACGCGGAAGGCGCCCGCCGGGCAGTTGATGCAGGGGTGGACGTTCTGGTGGCGCGCGGGGCGGAAGGCGGCGGCCACGGCGAGGTGCGGTTGGCGACGCTGCCGTTGCTGGACGTCGTGCTCGATGCCGTGGATGTCCCGGTCCTGGCGGGCGGCGGGATCGCGTCACCGCGAAGTCTGGCGGCGGTGCTGGCCGCCGGCGCCGACGGGGCGTGGATCGGCACCCGGTTGGCCGCCTGTCCGGAGGCGCTGACCGGCGCCCCGGGCCGGCAAGCCCTGATCGACGCGGCCGCGACCGACACGCGGGTCACCCGCGTCTTCGATGTCGCCGCCGGGCTGCCGTGGCCGCAGAGGTTTCCGTCGCGGGTGCTGGCCGACGAGTTCGTCGCGCGCTGGACGGGCCGTGAGGAGGCTCTTGCCCGCGACCCGGCGGCGTGTGCCGGGCCGCTGACACCGGTCGACGCGGGCCAGGGGGTCGGGATGATTCGCGACGATGCCAGCGTGGCTGAGGTCATCGAGGCGCTGTGTTCGGGAGCCCGACACCTGCTGACCCGGTGGACGGGGTAAGGCGCGTCAGACCCCGCGCAGATAGCGCTTGGCGATCACCCGTTGCGCGACCGTGACGAAAGGCCCGCCCAGCTTGCTGTACCAGGTGGCCGGCCGGGAGAACGCGGAGACTTCGGCATAGACCGCCGAGGTGCCCGGGTCGTAGCGGACGGCGAATCGCTCCTCGCCGGACTCCGGATGGCCCGGCAGTGTGCCGTAGGCGAAGCCGCGGACGTCGGGCTCTTCGATCACGTACACCACCCGGCACGGCGCGCGCAGGACGCCCAGCATCGTGACGACGACCACCGAGGAGACGGCGACGGTGTCGGTGCTGGCGTTCACCCGCAGCCCGGCGCCTCGTTGCATGCCCCAATGCATGAGCGCCTTGGCTGCCTGCTCGAAGCGGTCCCGCCCAGTGCCGATCTGCGCCGACGCGCTCATGTGGTCGTAGCCCGGCGGAAGCTGATCGGCGGCGGTGGCGCCCACTTCCTGATAGGTCAGCTGTTCCTGGGCGAGCGCGTGCAGGTCCACCCGGCCCAGCTTGCCACTAATCCGCTCAGGATCCGCCGCCGGATCCTCCGGTGCCGCCGGCGCCGCCTCTGCCACCCGCACCGCTGAAGCCATCGGGGGGGAGGCCGTCCTGGCCCGTCCGGCCGCCGCCGCCGGGTTCCAGGTTGCCGAGGATGTTGCCGCTGCCGCCGTTGCCGCCGTCGCCGCCCTTGCCACCCGGTGAGCCACCCTGTCCGAACGGCGGTAACGGACCACTGCCGCCTGTACCGCCGGCACCGCCGTTGCCGCCCTTGCCGCCGGCCCCGGTCAGGCCCGAGCCGCCGTTGCCGCCGTCGCCGCCGTCGCCGCCCGTTCCGGTGGCCTCACCGCCGAGGCCATCACCACCTCGCCCGCCATTGCCGCCGCGGCCGCCCGTGGTGGTGCCGGTCCCGCCGTCCCCGCCGGCACCGCCGTTGCCGGTGCCCTGCGATCCTTTGCCGCCGTCGCCGCCGTCGCCGCCGGAGCCGCCGGCGCCGACTTGGCCGTAGCCCCCATGGCCGCCCTTTCCGCCCTGACCGCCCGTGCCGACCAGCCCGCCGGCACCGCCATTGCCCGCGTCGCCGCCGTGGCCACCCGTCGCACCGTCGCCGCCGGAGCCGCCCCAGCCACCCATGCCGCCCTTGCCGGAGAGGCCGGCGCCTCCACCGTCACCCCCGCGACCGCCGTTGCCGCCCGCTTGTTGCACGCCGGCCGCGCCCGTCTTGCCGGCTGTGGAGCCGGCGCCCCCGACACCGCCCACGCCGCCCTTGCTTGCGTAGCCGCCGGCCCCGCCGTAACCGCCGCCTTCACCGCCGCCCTTGCCGTCGGTGCCATTGCCGCCGTTGCCTGCGGTGCCACCGTTACCGCCGTTGCCGCCGGCCCCGCCGACGCCCTGGATTCCAGCCTTGCCGGTGGCGGCTTGCGCGGCTCCTCCGGCGCCCCCGGCGCCGCCCGCGCCGCCGTCTGCGCCGCGCCCTCCGCTGCCGCCGCTCTGACCGCTCACGCCGGTACCGATTCCGTCCATGCCGTCCACGCCGTTCCCGCCGGTGCCGCCGTTCCCGCCGGCGCCGCCGGCGCCACCCAGTCCGCCGTTGCCGGCCAGCGTGCCGCCCTTGCCGCCGGCCCCGCCGATGCCGCCTGTCCCACCGGCACTCGCATCGGTACCGCGGATGCCCGGGGCGCTGCCGTTCTCGCCGTCGACGCCGTCAGCGCCGGCACCGCCGGTACCGCCGGTTCCGCCGTTGCCGACCTGTCCGCCGTCACCACCTCGGCCGCCAGCAGCTCCGGCACCGCCCGGCGTGGTGGCGGCCGCACCGGTGCCGCCCGTTCCACCGTTGCCGCCACTGGTAGGCACGGCACCCGCGGCACCCTGCTTGCCGGTGCTCGAACCGGTGCCGCCGGCTCCGCCGGAGCCGCCAGTGCCGGGGTTACCGCCGTCGCCACCACGACCGCCCACACCGCCGTTGACCGTCACGTCGCCGTCGCCACCACGGCCGCCGTCACCGGCAGTTCCTCCGGTGCCGCCCGCGCCACCCGCTCCACCAGCGCCTTGGCCGCCGCTCTTGCTCGAACCGGCCAGCGCCTGGCCGCCCTGGCCTCCGGCACCACCTTTACCGCCGGTGCCTCCGACACCGCCGCCGCCACCTTTCCCGCCGGTGGCGCCGGCGGCGGTGGCGTCAGAGCCGTCGGCACCCGTGCCGCCGGTGCCGCCGACTCCGCCGACGCCACCGGTTCCGCCGGCTCCGCCATTGCCGGCCTGCGCGCCACCCAACCCGCCGGCGCCGCCGGCGCCGCCGATTCCACCGGTGCTTCCGGATCCTCCCGACGCCCCGGGCGAGGCGCCCCCAGGACCCTGCTGACCTTGGCCGCCCGCGCCGCCGTTCCCTCCGGCGCCGCCATTGCCGACCAGGCCGCCGTTGCCGCCCTTGCCGCCGATGCCGCCGGTGCCGCCAGGCGTGCCGGCGACGCCGCCGTTGCCGCCCTTCCCGCCGTTGCCGCCGCTGGTGGGGGACACGCCGGTGGCGCCCTGTTTGCCGGCGCTCGAGCCGGACCCGCCCAGGCCGCCGGTGCCGCCGGAGCCTGGGTCACCGCCGTTGCCGCCCGCACCGCCCGTGTCACCGTTGATGTTCGCCGCGCCGTTGCCGCCGTCGCCCGCGACGCCGCCGGTGCCGCCCGCTCCGCCCGCGCCGCCGGCGCCCTGGCTGCCGGCCTTGCCGGTCGCGGACTGGGCGACGCCACCGGCTCCGCCGGCGCCGCCGCCACCACCGAATCCGCCCTTGCCGCCGTCGCCGCCGTCGCCGCCTGCTGCGCCGAACAAGCTGCCGTCGGTGCCGCGACCGCCGGTGCCGCCGGTGCCGCCGGTGCCGCCTGTTCCGCCCGTGCCGCCGTTCCCGCCGTTGCCGGCCAGGGTCCCACCCTTGCCGCCCTGACCGCCGGCTCCGCCGGTGCCGCCAACTCCGCCCGTATTCCCGGTACCGCCGGGGGAGGTGTCAGCGCCCGCGTTGCCGGTTCCGCCGTTGCCGCCGTTGCCGCCGTTACCTCCGTTGCCGACGAGACCGCCGTTGCCGCCTCGGCCGCCGGCCGCGCCGGTGCCCCCGGGAGTGGTGGCGTTCGCGCCGGCGCCGCCCGCACCACCGTCGCCGCCGCTGCCGGGAGCGCTGCCGGTAGCGCCCTGCTTACCGGCACTGGAGCCGGCGCCGCCGGCCCCGCCGGTTCCACCAGCGCCGGGGTTGCCACCGTTGCCGCCGGTGCCGCCGACGCCATTGTTGACTGCCCAGTCGCCCGCGAGACCGGCGCCGCCATAACCGGGGGCACCTCCGGCACCGCCCGCCCCGCCGGTCCCGCCCGCGCCCTGGCTGCCGTTCTTCCCACTCGCGGCCAGCGCGGTTCCGCCGGCGCCGCCCGCCCCGCCGGTTCCGCCAGTTCCCCCAGCGCCGCCACTGCCACCGTTTTGCCCCGAGCCGTCGGCGAACAGGCCGGACAAGCCCGACTGGCCGAAGCCGCCGGCACCGCCGACCCCGCCGGTCCCGCCCATGCCGCCGGCTCCGCCGTCGCCGGCGAGGGCGCCACCCCTACCTCCGGCGCCGCCGACGCCGCCTGTACCGCCGGTCTTGCCCTGGTGACCCGAGTCGCCGAAGGCGACCGCCGAGTCGCCGGCAACACCGGTGCCGCCGGCGCCGCCGGTCCCGCCCATGCCGCCGTTGCCGACCAGCCCGCCGTCGCCACCTCTACCCCCCGCCGCGCCCGTGCCACCCAGCACGGTCGCATCGGCGCCAGTGCCGCCCCGGCCGCCGTTGCCGCCGGTGGTGGCGGCGTTGCCGGCCGCACCGTCTTTGCCGGCGATGGAGCCCTTTCCGCCGGCCCCGCCGGCACCACCGGCGCCGGGGTCGCCGCCGGTGCCGCCGGTCCCGCCGGTGCCCCCGTTGATCGACAGGCTGCCGTTGCCCCCGGTGCCGCCGTCACCGGCCGTCCCGCCGGTGCCGCCGGTGCCGCCGGTGCCACCGGCACCACGATCGCCGGCCAGGCCCGTACCGGAGCGGGCGGCGCCGCCCGCTCCACCGGCACCGCCTACGCCACCGGCTCCGCCGCTGCCGCCGTCACCGCCTTCGCCACCGGTTGCGGCCGGAGCGGTGGCATCAGCACCGCGTCCACCGGTGCCTCCCGTCCCGCCCGCGCCACCGAGCCCGCCGGCGCCACCGGCACCGCCGTTACCGGCCTCTGTTCCGCCCTGACCGCCGACGCCGCCCTGACCACCGGCGCCGCCAGTGCCACCGGTCCCGCCGGTTGCCCCCGCCGCGGCCGCAGCTGATCCCGTGGTGCCGGTTGCGCCGTTGCCGCCGGTGCCGCCCGCTCCGCCGTTGCCGACTCGCCCGCCGTCACCGCCGTTGCCGCCGGCCGCCCCGGCGCTGCCGGGCGTGGAGGCGGAGGCGCCGGCGCCGCCGTTGCCGCCGTTGCCGCCGCTGGTGGCGGTGCCGCCGGTGGCGCCCTGCTTACCGGTGCTGGCACCGGCACCCCCGGCGCCGCCCGCGCCGCCGGTGCCCGGGTCGCCACCGGCACCCCCGGCTCCGCCGACACCGCCGTTGACGGTCAGGTCGCCGGCGGCCCCGGTACCTCCGTCGCCGGCGACGCCCCCAATCCCGCCGGTGCCGCCGGCTCCGCCGACGCCCTGGCTGCCCGCAAGCCCGGACGCCGACCGCGCGGCTCCACCTGCCCCGCCGGTGCCCCCGGCCCCGCCGGTTCCGCCCGTACCGCCGGTGCCGCCCGCATCGCCGGCCGCGCCCGCCGCAGTGGCGTCGGCGCCCCGTGCGCCGCGACCTCCTGCACCGCCGTCACCGCCGCCGCCCCCGGCGCCGCCGGCGCCGCCGTTGCCCGCCTGGGTTCCGCCGTCGCCACCGCTGCCCCCGGCGCCCCCGACGCCGCCGCTGTGCCCGGTTCCGCCGGTGCCACCGGGCGTACCGGCATCCGAGCCGACACCGCCGGCCGCACCGCGACCACCCGCGCCGCCGTCCCCGCCGTTGCCGAACGACCCGCCGCTGCCGCCCCTGCCACCGGCACCGCCAGTGCCGCCCGGGGTGGTGGCGTCTGCTCCGCGGCCGCCGGTCCCGCCATTGCCACTGGTCGGGCTGAGTCCCGCCGCGCCGTGGGCGGCGCGGGTGGTAGCGCCGCTGGCGCCGCCGCTTCCGCCGGTTCCACCGGTCCCGGCATTGCCGCCGGAACCGCCGGCTCCGCCGTTGCCGGTGTCACCGCCGGCGAAGGTCCCGTCGGCGCCGTTGCCGCCGTCGCCGGCATGACCGCCGGCCCCTCCGTTGCCGCCTACGCCGCCGGCCCCGTGGCTGCCGGTCTGGCCGGCGGCCCGTGCCGCGCCGCCCTGGCCGCCGTCACCGCCCGCACCGCCGTCCCCGCCGGCGCCGCCATTGCCGCCGGTCATGCCTGCGGTGCCGGCCGTGGTCGCGGTGGTGCCCGAGCCGCCCGCTCCGCCGGCTCCGCCGGCCGCGCCTTTGCCGCCGCCGCCACCGGCGCCGCCATCACCGGAAATAGTGCCGCCCAGGCCGCCATCCCCACCGCGGCCGCCGGACCCGCCGTGGGTGCCGGCGGTACCCGAACTTCCCGCTGCGGTGGCCGTGTCGCCCGCCTCGCCGGCCAGGCCGTCGCCACCGTTGCCGCCGGCGCCGCCAGTGCCGACGCTGCCCGCGTCACCGCCTCTGCCGCCGGCACCGCCGGTGCCGCCCGGGGTGTTGGCATCGGCGCCACGGCCGCCGGAGCCGCCGTTGCCACCGGTGCCGGGGGTGCTGCCGGTTGCGCCGGCAGTTCCGGGGTTGGCACCGGTCCCGCCGGCGCCGCCCCTGCCACCGGAGCCCGGGTCACCGCCCTGACCGCCGGCGCCGCCGTCGACATGGCCCGCCGTACCGTTGGCCCCCGCGCCGCCATCGCCGGCCACACCGCCGGCGCCACCGGCTCCGCCTGCCCCGCCGACACCGGGTCCGCGACTCACCCCCAGCAGTCCGCCGCTGCCGCCCGTGCCGGCTTCGCCACCGGCTCCGCCGGACCCGCCGTCGCCCCCGTTACCGCCGGTCAGGCCCGTCCCGCCGGCGACCAACGCGTCGGCCCCGCTGCCGCCGGCCCCGCCGGAGCCGCCGGCACCGCCCGTCCCGCCTGCGCCGCCGAAGCCGCCGTTGCCGATCAGCCAGCCGCCAGACCCGCCGTTGCCGCCCTGACCACCGTTGCCCCCGGCACCGCCGGCCGTCCCGTCGGCGCCTGTCCCCACACCGCCTGCGATACCGGCGATGCCGGCGGCGCCGGCGCCGCCCGCGCCGCCGGTGCCACCGTTGCCGAACAGGACCGCCCGACCGCCCTGCCCGCCCGCTCCACCCACGGCATCGAGCGTTGTGGCGGTTCCGCCCGCGCCACCCGCTCCGCCGTTGCCCCACAACATTCCGCCGGCGCCGCCGGTACCCCCGGTGCCGCCGACGGCACCGGGCAACGCCGCAACACCGCCCGCACCACCGGTTCCGCCGTGACCGAACAGCCACCCACCGCGGCCGCCCGCGCCGCCCATGGCACCCGCTCCGCCCGTTCCACCCGCGCCGCCGCGGCCGATCAACCCGGCTGCGCCTCCGGAGCCGCCGGCGACCCCGGGGGCGACCCCGTCGGCCCCGTTACCACCGTTGCCCCACAGCAGCCCGCCGGCGCCGCCCGCCTGGCCCGGCGCCGCGCCGTCGGCGCCCTTACCGATCAAAGGACGTCCCAGCAATGTCGCGGTGGGCGTATTGATCACGTTGAGCAGCAGCTGTTCGGCGTTGACGAGCTCGGCGCTCGCATATGACTGCGCGCTTGACGTCATGAGGGCCGAAAACTGCTCGTGAAATGCCGACAGTCGACTGCCCAGAGCCTGGTACTCGCGACCGTGGTTGCCGAAAAGCGCTGCAATGGCGGCTGATACCTCGTCCTCGGCGGCGGCGGCCAGTGTGGTGGTAGACCGGGCGGCCGTCGCATTCGCCGTACTGATCGCAGCACCCAGCCGGTTGAGATCTGTCACCGCCGCTGCAATCAATTCCGGGGTCGCGGTTACCAGAGACATCGCCATCCTCCAACTAATTCAATCTGCCGAGCGGAAATAGCCGTGCGCACGGTTAACCGGCGCACGACGGCAATAAGTGATCCGGGTGCAGGCCACAGCGCGAGCTGTCACTATCCGATTTACGGATTCGGGGCCGGCCGCGTCACCTATTCGTGGCGTGGGGTTCGATGTCCACGAAAGAAGGTGAGGTCGCGCACTGCAACCCCGGCCGTGCCCGACCGTTGTGGGGCCGCGCAATGCCCATTCGGCACGCCGCCATGCTGTGGCAACGCGGCCGAATTCATTTGCATAACAGGATCATTCGGTGTAGTGATGGAAAGTGTCAAGCGGTTGCCGGGAATCGATAATCGGCCGTGAATTCGGTGGCGCCGCGGTGTCTCACCTCGACCGCTCGACCAGCGCTTTTGCCCCGGGTGCAGCGCGGCGGCGTCTCACCGCGAGACATATTGATCAACGGTGTACGGGGCTCGATTCGGTGCTAAACATCGGCACACACGGACAATTGAGCAACGCCGTGAACATTTGATCACAAATGCGCGCCGATCGCGCGATCGATGTCGTTAGTATCAGGGCCGTGGATTGGCTGGCCGGCGATAGGCGTCATCACGCGCGGGAGCGCATCTACGATTCCGCTGCTGCACTGGTGGAGACTCGTGGCTTTGATCGGCTCAGTATCGATCTGATTGCCCGGAACGTCGGTTGTTCACGCGCGACTGTGTACCGGCACGCGGGCGGGATTGACGCGATCCGGGATGCGATCTTGATTCGGGCGACCAACCAGGTGGCCGAAACGGTGGCGCAGACGGTCAAAGCGCTGCCCGCAGAGGAACGCACTGTGGGAGCAATCCTGGTGTCACTCAAGGTCCTTCGCTCGCATCCGGTATTCGCGTCGGTAGGTGCTTCGCGGGAGACGGGCCGACTGGTGGAACAGACGCTGATCGGTTCGCCGCGCATTCCCGAGGCGGCGGCCGTTATCGCCGGCCTACCCGGTGATGACAAGCTCGCCGCATTGTGGATGGTGCGGGTAGTGCTGGGCCTGCTCTATTGGCCGGTCACCGGCATTGACGGCGCGGAAGAGGCGATCGTCCGCCGCTTCGTCGCGCCGTGGTTGAGCTGAGGTCGCGCGGTTGTAGAGCAGAACTCGCCGCCCAACGCGCGTACGGTCGACACCGTGGCTGCACACGTATCGGGAAGATTCACCCTGGGAAGCGACCTGACCGTCAATCGACTCGGATTCGGCGCCATGCGGTTGACCGGCGACGGCGTCTGGGGGCCGCCGGCTGACCGCGACGAATGTGTGCGTGTGCTGCGTCGGGCCGTCGACCTCGGCGTGAATTTCATCGACACCGCCGATTCCTACGGCCCCTACGTGTCCGAAGAGATCATCCGCGAGGCGTTGCACCCTTACCCGGGTCTGGTGATCGCCACTAAGGCCGGGCTGCTGCGCACCGGGCCGAATGTCTGGATTCCCCTGGGGAATCCGAGTTATCTCCGGCAAGAGTGCGAGATGAGCCTGCGTCGGCTCGGCGTCGAGACGATCGATCTGTTCCAGTTGCATCGCATCGACCCGAATTTTCCGCTGAGCGACCAATTGGGTGAATTGGTGACGCTGCAGGGCGAAGGCAAGATCCGCCATATCGGCCTGTCCGAAATCGACGTGGACCAACTCAACGCCGCCCGCGAGATCGCCGCGATCGTGTCGGTGCAGAACATGTACAACCTGACGACCCGTACCGCCGAACCGCTGCTCGACGCCGCGACGACGCAGGGCATCGGATTCATCCCGTGGTTTCCGCTGGCGTCCGGTCCGCTGGCGGCACCGGACGGGCCGCTGCACAAGATCGCCGCCGCGCACGGCGCGACGCCGTCACAGCTGGCGCTGGCCTGGCTGCT
This sequence comes from Mycobacterium sp. TY814, assembly GCF_030755175.1. Lineage (NCBI taxonomy): Bacteria > Bacillati > Actinomycetota > Actinomycetes > Mycobacteriales > Mycobacteriaceae > Mycobacterium > Mycobacterium sp. TY814. Next base: position 592,343 of record NZ_JAUFRY010000001.1, on the reverse strand, counting down.
CAAACGGTCACCGGTGATGCTGCCGATCCCGGGCACGTCCAAGGTCGCGCACCTGGAAGAGAACGTCGCTGCCGCGGACATCGACCTCACCGATGAAGAATTCGAGGCATTGTCGGCGGCCGGTGCCGCACAAAGCAATTGAATTCAATTTCGCCGGTGGAGTGCGAACTGATTTAGGTTCAGTCCGAAACGCAAACGCATAGCGGTCCCGCGGCGCACAATACGTGTGCCCGAACCGGGAGTGGGTCCTAACTGGAGGCCGCCATGCCGTTTGTCGTCGCTCACCCGCAGCTATTAGCCACCGCAGCAACGGATCTCGCCAGCATCCGCGCCGCGCTCGGGGCGGCCAACGCAGCGGCTTTCGCCCCGACGGCTGAGGTGCTGGTTGCAGCGGCCGACGAAGTATCGGCGGCGATCGCGACCGTGTTCGGTCGGCACGCGCAGGCCTATCAGGCCGTCAGCGCGCAGAGCGCCGTATTTCACGCACAGTTCGTGCAGGCACTCAATGCCGGTGCCCTGGCGTATTCCGGTGCCGAGGCCACCAGCGCTGACCAACTTCTGCTGGGCGTGGTGAATGCGCCCGCCCAAGCGCTGCTGGGCCGCCCGCTGATCGGCGACGGCGCCGCCGGCGCACCCGGCCGTAACGGCGGGGCCGGCGGATTGCTGTTCGGCAACGGCGGCCGCGGGGGCGACGGGCTGCCGGGACAGGTGGGCGGCAACGGCGGCGCGGCCGGATTGATTGGCAGCGGCGGAGCCGGAGGCACCGGGGGAGCCGGTGCGGTCGGCGGCAACGGCGGCAGCGGTGGATGGCTGTTCGGCAACGGCGGCGCGGGTGGTCAGGGTGGCGCCGCGCTGGCCGGTATCAACGGCGGCATTCCCGGCCAGGGCGGCCATGGCGGCAACGCCCTGCTGTTTGGCGACGGTGGGGCCGGCGGACAGGGCGGTAGCGGCCTGGCGGGAGTCAACGGGGTGAATCCGGTGGTGAACGGCCCGACCGCTTCCGGGACGCCGGGCCTGAATGATTCCGTGAGCGGCAGCGCCTACGGCACCTCAGGAGGCACCGGCGGCGACGGTGGGCTCAGTGCCGGCGGCGGCACCGGAGGAAATGGTGGCAGCGCCAATTCCCTGACGAATTTCGCGATCGGCGGCAACGGCGGCGCCGGCGGCGCCGGTGGCAACGGGGGAAATGGCGGCAGTGGCGGAACGGCGTACGGCGGGGGCGGTACCGCAATCGGCGGCATCGGCGGAGATGGCGCCGCCGCGCAGGCGTCCGGTGGGGTTGGCGGGGCCGGAGGCCATGGCGCCAGCGCCGACAGCATAGGAGCCGGGGGTTTCGGCGGTGCCGGCGGTAGAGGCGGTGACGGTGGCTTCGGCACCGCTGGCGGTGCGGGTGGTGCCGGGGGTGCGGGCGGTGACGGCGGGCGTGGTGGCGTCTTCGTCGGGCAGGGGGGTCACGGCGGCGTCGGTGGGCAGGGCGGGATCGGGGGAGTTGGTGCGGCCGGTGGTGACGGTGGTGACGCGGGCAATGGTGGGAAGGCGACAGCCCTCGGTGGGAGTAGCGGCGCCAAGGGCGGCAATGGCGGCGCCGCAGGAGACGGCGGTACGGGCGGGCTCGGAGGAAGCGGGGGATCGGGTGGGCGGGGTGGAAACGGCGGTGCCGGCGGTTTCCTGATCGGCAATGGCGGTGCCGGTGGCGCTGCGGGCGTTGGTGGCGCCGGCGGTACCGGCGGCGTGGGCGGTGCCGGCGGGTTTGGGGGTAACGGAGGTGGCGCAACCGGTACCGGCGTTGCCGGCGCGGGCGGCTCCGGGGGCGGAGGTGGTGACGGAGGCACCGGTGGTACGGGGGGTGCCGGGGGCGGCAGCGGCGTCGGGGGCTTGGGCGGTGCCGGCGGACTGCTTTTCGGCGAAGAGGGCACCAACGGAACCGCCGGCCAGGGCGGTGCCGGTGGGCAGGGTGGAGCGGGCGGCGCCTTCGGCAAGGGCGGGGCCAAAGGCGTCGGGAACACCTCGAGCGGCCTGAACGGCACTGACGGGAGCCCCGGCAGCCCCGGCGGGACCGGGCAGCACGGTTGATGCATGCGTTGCCTGACACGCAGGCGTCCACGTCATGGTCAACGGTGAAGGGCTTTGTTCCCTATCTCCGAGTTCCCTATCTCCGACGAAAGGAGCCCTGAATATGGCCGTTCGTGTTCATCCAGCACTGATTCGTTGCAGGAGGTTCTCATGTCATACGTAGTTGCGATACCGGCGTTATTGTCCGCCACGGCAGGGGATGTGGGCCGTATTGGCGACGCACTTGCCGGGGCCGGCGCGACAGCGCTGGGCCCGACGACGTCGGTGCTTGCCGCCGGGGCCGACGAGGTGTCGGAGGCCGTTGCAGCTCTATTCGGTGGATACGCGCAGGCGTACCAAGTGGTCAGCGCGCAGGCCGCGACGTTTCACGGGCAATTTGTGCAGGCATTGATCGCGGGCGCCGGGACGTACGCGGGCGCCGAGGCGGCCAACGCCTCGCCGCTGCAAGCCGTGGAACAACAAATCCTCGGTGTGGTCAACGCACCGACGCAGGCGCTGCTGGGGCGACCGTTGATCGGCGACGGCAGCAACGGCGGACCAGGGCAGAACGGCGGTGCGGGCGGGTTGCTCTTCGGCAACGGTGGCCGCGGCGGCGACGGCCTGCCGGGTCAGGTGGGCGGCAATGGTGGCGCGGCGGGCCTGCTGGGTAACGGCGGTGCCGGCGGTACGGGTGGCGCCGGCGTGGCGGGTGGCTCCGGCGGCACCGGTGGACTGCTGTTCGGTAACGGTGGCGCGGGAGGAAACGGCGGGGCGGCGATGGCAGGCATCAAGGGAGGAATCGCCGGGCATGGAGGCGCTGGCGGCAGTGCCCTCTTGTTCGGCGACGGCGGAGTTGGCGGTCAAGGCGGTACCGGCCTCACCGGTGCGGCGGGCATCAATCCGAGCATCAGTGGAGTCGGCGCCACGGGCGCCCCCGGCAGCATTGACGTGTTGAGCGGTGTCAACGGAAGAGTGGTCGGGGGCACCGGGGGAGACGGGGCGGACGTCGGCCTCGGCTCCACCGGCGGTACCGGTGGTGCCGGCGGTTTCGCGGGAATCTTCGCCGGCGCGGTCGGAGACGGTATCGGTGGCAACGGGGGCACGGGCGGAGCGGGCGGAAACGGCGGCGCCGGCGGCGAGGGTGGGTTCGTGTTCGTTGACAACGGGGCCAGCAATGGAGGCATCGGCGGCAATGGGAACATCGCCAGCGCGCCCGGTGGTGCAGGCGGTGCAGGCGGTGCCGGCGGCGGGGCGCTCAGCAACATTTCCGGCAACAGCGTTGGCGGCAGTGGCGGAGCGGGTGGCGGTGGCGCAACCGGGGTGTCGGGCGGTGCCGGCGGGACCGGTGGCGCGGGCGGTCACGGCGGCAATGCGGGGCTGCTTATCGGGAACGGCGGTGCCGGCGGCCTGGGGGGCACGGGCGGTGGAGGTGGCTCGGGAGCCACGGGCGGTACTGCAGGCAGTGGCGGTGAGGGCGGCTCCGCTACCGCAGGCGGGGCCAACTTTGCCAGCGGTGGTTTTGGCGGCAACGCGGGTCCCGGTGGCGCCGGCGGCACCGGAGGCGTCGGCGGTCTGGGCGGCGACGGCGGCAACGGCGGACGCGGCGGCCTGTTGATCGGTGACGGCGGCAGCGGCGGTGGGTCGGGTCTGGGCGGCGTCGGCGGCACAGGCGGCGTGGGTGGCGCCGGAGCAACTGGTGGCAACGGCGGCGGCGGCTTTGCCGGTCAGGGCGGACAGGGCGGACCGGGCGGCGCGGGTGGCGACGGCGGTGCCGGTGGCGCCGGCGGCGATGGCGGCGGCAGCGGTGGCGGTGGGATCGGCGGATCGGCCGGCATGTTGTTTGGTCATACGGGCACAAACGGTGCGGCCAGCGGGGGTGGCGGGGGCGGCGCCGGAGGGGCGGGCGGTGCCCTGGGCGCCGGCGGCAAGGGCGGTGACGGGTCGTCCGGCGTCGGAGCCGGCGGTGCCTCCGGGAAAGCGGGCGTTCAGGGCGCCCCCGGCCAACCCGGTTAGCGCGACCGGCGCCCCTCGGGGCTCGCATACGGTGTCTTGGTGACGAGCAACGCGGCCCCGCACCCCGGCGGGGGATTCAACCCCCCTGAACCCACCGACAAGGGCGGCCCGGATTACCACCGTTTCATCGAAGGGGTGCGCAGGCTGCAGGACCACGCCCGGGCTGTCGACGCGCCGGACGAGGTGATCACGGAAGCAGCCAACCGGCTCGAAGAACTGTCCGCACTGCTGGCCCCGTTCGACGCCGACGAATGGCAGTCGCCGTCGGGGCGGCGGATGGACCTGCCGATGCGGGGCAACGTCCTGACCATCCCGATGCAGGCGCACAAGACCGACGCGGGCCGCATCGAGGGCTGGGCCCGGTTCGCCCGCTTCCACCTCGGCCGCAACGGAGCCGTACACGGCGGATCGCTCGGCATGCTGTTCGACACGGTGCTCGGGCTGACGGCGTCGGTGCTCACCGGCAGCCGCCGTCAGCGCACCGCATACCTCAAGATCGACTACCGCAATATCGTGCCGATCGAAAGGGAGTTGCAGTTCGACGCGGGAGTCGATGTCGAGGACGGACGCAAGATCTTCGTGTCCGGCCGGTTGCGCGACGGGGACACCTTGCTGACCGAGGCGAACGCCCTTTTCGTGCGACTCAAGCCGGGGCAGCCGTAACACGGGGCGGTTGATGCACCTGTCCGAAAACTGAATATTCGTCAGAAATAATGTCCTTGACAAATCATTGCATAGGTGTCGAATATTGATGAAGGTCGATCGATGGCCGCTCGCTGATCGACCTGGGCGTCCCTGTCGCATCTCGTGGGGACGCATCGGGCAATATGCGGCAGCAGAGGCAATGGGTCGGGACCATGACCGAAATCGTGAATGCGGTAAATCGTCCAGCGCGGTCAGCCGAGCGATCGGGACCCTCCGTCGCAATCGTCATTCCCGCCTATAACGAGGAACGTTTTATCGGCAGGTGCGTCGCGTCCTGTCTCCGCCAGACATCGCTTCCGGACGAAATCATCGTCGTCAACAACAGGTCCACCGACGGCACCGAAACGATTGTGCGTCGGCTGCAAGCCGAGAACCGTCATATCCCTATCCGGATATTGACCCAAAACGAATATCAGGGCATCACGCCCACCCGCAACTGCGGCTTCGACCAGGTGCGCAGCACGGTCATCGGCCGGATCGACGCTGATTCCGTCATAGCGCCCAACTGGGTCGCGACGATACGCCGCCGATTCCGCGATCCGGCTGTCGACGCGGTCACCGGTCCGGTGTTCTATTACGATATGCCGTTGCGGCAAGCGACCTTTCGTCTCGACCGTGCCGTGCGCGACAGGTTGCACCGCAAGGCGAAAGACCAACGGTTCCTGTTCGGCTCCAATATGGCGGTCCGGGCGTCGGCGTGGCGCGCGGTTCGCCACCTCACCCGGCTGGACCTCGAAGACCAACTGCATGAAGATATCGACCTCGCCCTGGCGTTGTTCAAGAATGGCTGTGACATCGAATACGAGCGCAGCTTGATCGCCGGCCTGTCCGGACGGCGGGTGGAGAATTCGCCGCGCGATTTCTATCGCTATGCGACGCGCTATCTGCGAACCACCAAGGTGCACCGCGTCAACAGCCGCACTGCGCTGATGACCATCGCGATTCTGTTGATGGGATACTTTCCGGCTCATATCTTGCGCTTGTTTTACGACGGCGAGAGCAACCGATTTACGTTGGCGAAGCTGCACGACTCGAGGCGCCACGGGCGCACGCACCGGCAGGTAAGCGGCAGGCTCGTCGGCGCGCGGACCGGCTCGTTCCGGCCCGCCCACGCGCTGCGGCCGGCAGTGGCAGTGGCGATGCTCGGCCACTAGGACGCTCTTGGGCGGCTACTGGGCCCGCCCCGCCGATTTGTGAACCGCTCCGGGGGCATCGGCTCGGGCCCGTCTCGTTCGGCATAGCATGGTCGCGATCGATTCCGCCATGCCCGCGAACATGCCCAAGCCACGGAGAACCACGCAATGAGCGTCCCCGCACAGCCCGTCTCAGGAGCCGTTGAAGCCCCGATCCGGGTTCCCGCCGGGACTACCGCGGCGGCCGCTGTCGGCGAGGCCGGGCTGCCCAGGCGTGGTTCGCCCGACGCGATCGTGGTCGTCCGGGACGCGGACGGCAAGCTGCGCGACCTCAGCTGGGTGCCGGACGCCGACGCCGAGGTCACCCCGGTGGCAGCCAACACCGACGACGGCCGCAGCGTCATCCGGCACTCGGCGGCACACGTGCTGGCCCAGGCCGTGCAGGACCTGTTTCCACACGCCAAACTCGGCATCGGCCCGCCCATCACCGACGGCTTCTACTACGACTTCGACGTCGCCGAACCGTTCACCCCCGACGATCTGGACAAGCTGGAAAAGCGGATGCGCCAGATCGTCAAGGAAGGCCAGCTTTTCGACCGCCGCGTCTTCGCGTCCAAGGACGAGGCGCGCGAGGAACTGGCCAACGAGCCGTTCAAGCTCGAGCTCGTCGACGACAAGTCCGGTGACCCGGACGTCATGGAAGTCGGGGGAGACGAGCTCACCGCCTACGACAACCTCAATCCGCGCACCCGCGAACGGGTGTGGGGCGATCTGTGCCGCGGACCGCACATCCCCACCACCAAGCACATCCCCGCGTTCAAGCTGACCCGAAGCTCGGCCGCGTACTGGCGCGGAGACCAGAACAACGCGAGCCTGCAACGCATCTACGGCACCGCATGGGAGTCGCAGGAGGCCCTCGACCACCATTTGGAGCTGATCGCCGAAGCCCAGCGCCGCGACCACCGCAAGCTGGGCGTCGAGCTCGACCTGTTCAGCTTCCCGGACGAAATCGGTTCCGGCCTGGCGGTTTTCCACCCCAAGGGTGGCATCATCCGTCGGGAACTGGAGGAGTACTCGCGGCGTAAGCACGAGCAGGCCGGGTACGAGTTCGTCAATACCCCGCATATCACCAAGGAACAGCTGTACATCACCTCGGGACACCTGGAGTGGTACGCCGACGGGATGTATCCGCCGATGCAACTCGACGCCGAGTTCAACCCGGACGGCACCGTGCGCAAGCCCGGCCAGGACTACTACCTCAAGCCGATGAACTGCCCGATGCACCACCTGATCTACCGCTCCCGCGGCCGGTCCTACCGCGAACTTCCGTTGCGGCTCTTCGAGTTCGGCAGCGTCTACCGCTATGAGAAATCCGGCGTCATCCACGGCCTGACCCGGGTGCGCGGCATGACCCAGGACGACGCGCACATCTACTGCACCCTCGACCAGATGCGCGACGAGCTCACCTCGGTGCTGCGGTTCGTGCTCGACCTGCTGGCCGACTACGGCCTGGACGACTACTACCTGGAGCTCTCCACCAAGGACCCGGACAAGTACGTCGGCTCCGACGAGGTGTGGGAGCAGGCCACCGAGATCCTGCGAGAGGTCGGTGAGGCTTCCGGCCTGGAACTGGTGCCCGACCCGGGTGGCGCGGCGTTCTACGGCCCCAAGATCTCCGTGCAGGTCAAGGACGCGCTGGGTCGCAGTTGGCAGATGTCGACGCTGCAGGTCGACTTCAACATGCCGGACCGCTTCGAGCTGGAATACACCGCCAGCGATGGAACCCGGCAGCGTCCGGTGCTGATCCACCGGGCGCTGTTCGGATCGATCGAACGGTTCTTCGGCATCCTCACCGAACACTATGCGGGCGCGTTCCCGGCCTGGCTGGCGCCGCATCAAGTGGTCGGCATACCCGTGGCAGACGAGCACATCCCGTACCTGGAAGATGTTGCGGCACAACTGAGATCGCATGGTGTGCGGGTCGAGGTGGACACCAGCGACGACCGGATGGCCAAGAAGATCGTGAACCACACCAACCAGAAGGTGCCGTTCATGCTGCTGGCCGGTGACCGCGACGTGCAGGCCGGGGCGGTGAGTTTCCGCTTCGGTGACCGCACCCAGATCAACGGGGTGCCCCGGGACACCGCGGTGGCGGCCATCGTCGACTGGATCGCCCGCCGCGAGAACGCCACTCCCACAGCCGAACTGGTGAAAGTCGTGGAGAGTGGCAGTGACTGATCCGAGTGGCGAAGACACCATTCACGACCGCGGCGCCGGCGAGCGCGACCACCTGCAGCGGTTGTGGACTCCGTACCGGATGAACTATCTGGCCGAAGCGCCCGCGACCCGCGACAGTGCCAGCCGCGGCGAGCCGTTCACTGACATCCCGCGAATGTCCGACGAAGAGGGACTGGTGGTGGCGCGCGGCGAACTGGTCTACGCCGTGCTGAACCTCTACCCGTACAACCCGGGTCACCTGATGGTGGTGCCCTACCGGCGGGTGTCGGAGCTCGAGGACCTCTCCGAAGCCGAGAGTGCCGAGGTTATGGCCTTCACCCAGAAGGCGATCCGGGTGATCAAGAAGGTGTCGCGTCCGCACGGCTTCAACGTCGGCATGAATCTGGGCACCTCGGCAGGCGGTTCGCTGGCCGAACACCTGCATGTACACGTCGTCCCGCGGTGGGGCGGCGACGCCAACTTCATCACCATCGTCGGCGGCTCCAAGGTGATACCGCAGTTGCTGCGCGAAACCCGCCGGTTGCTCGCCGACGAGTGGGCGAACCAGCCATGAGGCACTCATGAGCAAATTGCCGTTCCTGTCCCGGGCGTTTTTCGCCCGCGCCACCGACCCGGTCGCCAAGGGCGCCTTGAAGGTCGGCCTGACCCCGGACCTCGTCACCGTCATCGGCACCGTCGGCTCGATGGCGGGCGCCCTGGTGTTCTTTCCGATGGGCAAGCTGTTCGTCGGCGGGTGTGTGGTGTGGTTCTTCACGCTGTTCGACATGGCTGACGGGGCGATGGCGCGCATCCGCGGCGGCGGCACGAGGTTCGGCGCGGTGCTGGACGCCACCTGCGACCGCATCAGCGACGGAGCGGTGTTCTGCGGACTGGCGTGGTGGATCGCCTTCCACATGCACGACATGCTGTTGACCGCGGCGACATTGATCTGCCTGGTTACCTCGCAGGTCATCTCCTATATCAAGGCCCGGGCCGAAGCCAGCGGTCTGCGAGGTGACGGCGGGTTCATCGAGCGCCCCGAGCGGCTCATCATCGTGCTGGTCGGGGCCGGGGTTTCGGATTTCCCGTTCGTGCCCTGGCCGCCGGCGCTGCCGATCGCGATGTGGTTGCTGGCTGTGCTCAGCGTGGTTACCTGCGGGCAGCGCCTGTACGCGGTCCGCACCTCGCCCGGGGCCGTCGACCGTATCCCCATCCCAGGAAAGAACGAGATCCCAGGAAAGAACGAGCAGTGATTCCGCCATCAGTAGGCCTCAAACTGCCCGGCCGCCCCCGTGATCTGTTGACCGGCAAGGCCACCGACTGGGCCTATGCCACCGGATGGCGGGCTGTGCGGGTGCTGCCGGAGTTCGCCGCGCGCAACGCTTTTGAGGCCGGTGCCCGCTATGCGGCCCGCAACGGGGGGCCCGAGCAGCTACGCAAGAACCTGGCGCGGGTCACCGGGGTGCCGCCTGCGCGGGTTCCGGACTCGCTGATGCGCGCCTCGCTGGCGTCCTACGCGCGGTACTGGCGTGAGGCGTTTCGGCTGCCGACGATGGATCTGCAGGAGCTGACGCGCCAGCTCGACAGCGGTACCCACGGCCAGGACAATCTCAACGGCGGGCTGGCCGCTGGCCGCGGCGTGGTCTTGGCACTACCGCACAGCGGCAACTGGGACATGAACGGTGTCTGGCTGGCGCAGACCTACAGCACCTTCGCCACGGTGGCCGAGCGTCTCAAACCGGAATCGCTGTACCAGCGCTTCATCGACTACCGGGAGACCCTCGGATTCGAGGTCATTCCGCACACCGGCGGGAAACGACCGCCGTTCGAGGTGCTCTGTGACCGGTTGCGCAGCAACCAAATCGTGGCTTTGATGGCCGAGCGCGACCTCACCCGCACCGGCGTCGAGGTCGAGTTCTTCGGCGAACCCACCCGGATGCCCGCCGGGCCGGCCAAGCTTGCGATCGAGACGGGCGCGGCGTTGCTGCCTTCGCACTGCTGGTTCTCCGGCGACGGCTGGGAATGCAAGATGCAGGAGCCCCTGGACTGCAGCAGCGGCGACGTCGGCGCCATCACCCAGGCGCTGGCCGATGAGTTCGCGCGCAATATCGCTGCCCATCCCGCAGACTGGCACATGCTGCAACCGCAGTGGCTGGCGGATCTGTCGGACGACCGGCAGGCCTGGTTGAAGGACGGCTGATGCGGATCGGGATGGTCTGCCCCTACTCGTTCGACGTGCCCGGCGGGGTGCAGTCGCACGTGTTGCAGCTGGCCGAGGTCATGATCGAGCGCGGACACCAGGTCAGCGTGCTGGCGCCGATGTCTCCGGAGACCTCTCTGCCGGACTACGTCGTGTCCGCCGGCAAGGCCGTCCCGATTCCCTACAACGGGTCGGTGGCCCGGCTGCGGTTCGGCCCGGTCACCTATCGCAAGGTGAAGAAGTGGCTCGCCGAAGGCGATTTCGACGTGCTGCACCTGCACGAGCCGGGCGCTCCGAGCCTGTCCCTGCTGGCTCTGGACATCGCCGAAGGCCCGATCGTGGCGACGTTTCACACCTCGACCACCAAGTCGATGGCCATGTCGGTCCTGGGCGGCATGCTGCGCCCCAGGTTCGAAAAGATCGTCGGCCGGATCGCGGTGTCCGACCTGGCGCGGCGCTGGCAGATGGAGTCGGTGGGATCGGATGCGGTGGAGATCCCCAACGGCGTCGACGTCGGTTCCTTCGCGTCAGCACCACTCTTGGAGGGATATCCGCGGCCCGGCAAGACGGTGCTGTTCCTCGGGCGCTACGACGAGCCGCGTAAGGGCATGGCGACGCTGCTGGCCGCCATGCCTGCCGTCGTGCAGCGTTTTCCGGACGTGCAACTGCTTATCGTGGGCCGCGGTGATGAGGACGAATTACGTTCTCAAGCAACGGGATTCGTGGACCACCTGAAATTCCTGGGTCAGGTTGACGACGCCGGAAAGGCGTCGGCGATGCGCAGCGCCGACGTGTACTGCGCACCGAACACCGGCGGTGAGAGCTTCGGCATCGTCCTGGTGGAGGCCATGGCCGCCGGCACCGCCGTGGTGGCCAGTGATCTCGACGCGTTCCGGCGGGTGCTTCAGGACGGTGAACTCGGACGGCTGGTTCCGATCGAAGATGGAGATGCCCTGGCCGAGGCGTTGATCGCGGTGCTGCAGGACGACGCGCTGCGCGAGCGTTACGTCGCCGCGGGCAGTGAGGCGGTGCACCGCTACGACTGGTCGGTGGTGGCGAGCCAGATCATGCGGGTGTACGAGACGGTTGCCGGGTCGGGCGTGAAGGTCCAGGTGGCCAGCTGATGACGTGGCTGCTGTGGGCTCTGGCTGCCGGGCTGTTCGTGGTGCTGGTGGTGTTCGGCGCCTGGGGCTACCAGCGGGCCAACCGGCTGGACCGGCTCAACGTCCGCTACGACCTGTCCTGGCAGGCACTGGACAGCGCGCTGGCGCGGCGCGCGGTGGTGGCGCGCGCGGTCGCCATCGATGCCTACGGCGGCTCGCCGGAGGGGCAACGGTTGGCGACGCTGGCCGATGTCGCCGAGCGGGCGCCGCGCGGCATGCGGGAGACCGCGGAGAACGAGCTGTCGGCCGCCCTGGCACTGGTCGACCCGGCGTCGGTGCCGGCGGCCCTGGTGGCCGAGCTGGCCGACGCCGAGGCACGGGTGTTGCTGGCTCGCCGGTTCCACAACGACGCGGTGCGCGACACCCTGGTGCTGGCCGAGCGCCGTATGGTGCGGTTGTTCCATCTGGGCGGAAGGGCGCCGCTGCCAACCTATTTCGAGATCGCCGAGCGGCCGCACGCGCAGCGGCATACCGGCGACAAGCTCAACCATCGCACCTCGGCGCGGGTGGTACTGCTCGATGAGTGCGGCGCGGTGTTGTTGTTGTGCGGGTCGGATCCCGCGATCGCCCATGCCCCGCGGTGGTGGTTCACCGTCGGCGGCGAAGTCAGGCCGGGGGAGCGGCTGGCCGAAGCGGCGGCCCGGGAGCTGGCGGAGGAGACCGGCCTGCAGGTCCCGCCGGCCGCGCTGGTCGGACCCGTCTGGCGGCGCGACGAGGTATTCGAGTTCAACGGTTCGATGATCGACAGCGAAGAGTTCTACCTCGTGCACCGCACCCGGCGTTTCGAGCCGGCGCTGGACGGCCGAACGGCGTTGGAACGCAGCTACATTCACGGCGCCCGGTGGTGCGGCCCGGCCGATATTGCCGAGTTGGTCGCCTCCGGTGAAATCGTGTACCCGCGGCAACTGGCGGAGCTGCTGCCCACCGCCAACGAGCTGGTCGACTCGGCCCCGCGCGACGCCGTCGTCCCGCAGTCCATCAGCTGAGGCCCCGTTCGCGCAGACTGCGAGCCCGGATTACGGCGCTCTGTAGTCAGTCCCGCGGCCGCCGCCTCACGGTAAGCGCAGCGGCCACCCCAGGCCGCTCAGCGCGTCGTCGACTCCTTGCACCGCGCCCTGCTGCAGCTGCGCGGCGAGCGCTGCCGGATCGATCTGCGGGAACAGCCCGAACGGCGCCGGCACATCCTGGTAGGCGGTGCGGTCGTAGCCCAGCTCGACGAGCACCCGCAGGTCCGGCTGGATCAGGTCGGCCAGCGGGTTGCCCACGAACGGCACGGCGCGCAGCGGGTTGAGCAGGGGCAGGTCGTGCGTCGGGATCAGGATGTACGTGGTGAGGCTGTCCGGGGACACCGGCTGCACGATGCCCGTCGCGAACTGGGCCGCTGACAGCGAGTACGAGGGGTGGATGTAGGCGAAGCCGGCCAGCGCGTTGGCCGTTGCCAGCAGATTGAGGGGGTAGCGCGGGAAGTCGGCGGCGCCGTCGTACTGGATCGCGTAATCGATGGTGGGGTAGACGTTGGCCGGCGTCGCGCCGTTGAACGTGAAGCCCATGAACGGTATCGACAGGCCCGGAAAGCGCGACAACAGGCCGCCGTCGGGCCGGTTGGGGTTGGCCACCAGCACGAAAGACAATTCGTCGGTCCCCGGGCGCAATGCCGCCGGCAGCGACTGCAGGTAGCGCATTTCCAGCGTCGCCACCGTGGAGCTCTGCGACAGGCCGAAGACCACGGTGTCTTTGCCCGCCGCGTGCAGGCTCATGATCGCGGCGTTCAGACGCTGCATGCCCTCGGCGATCGAGGCATCGAAGGTCAGGCTGGTCGGCCCGGTGAGTGGGAACATCTTCGACGGCGTCACCAGGAACTGCGCGTCGTAGGACGGATGGGTCGGGGTGATGAAGCTGTTCGCCAGCGTCTGGAAGCCTGACCAGGGCAGCGGGCTGGGCCCCGTCCCGCCCATCAGCAGGGCGGTTGTCGTCGGGCTGCCACCGCCCACCGGGTTGAGGTCGATGAGGTTGACGCCGATGTTGCCGTCGCCCGGAAGTCCGTACCCGATCAGCCGGTTACCCGTGTTGATCAGCCCGACGTTCCAGTTGCCCCGGTTCTGGACGCCGATGTTGCCGTCGCCGCGGTTTCCGATCCCGATGTTTCCGTTGCCGACGTTGTCGAACCCGATGTTGTTGGCGCCCTTGTTGCCCGAGCCCAGGTTGACGGTGCCGTTGGCCCAGTCGATGCTCAGGCCCGGCAGCCCGGTGGCGGCATAGGCGCCGGCCAGCTGGGCGGCCACCTCCGACGCTTCGGCGTGATAGCCGGCCATGGCGGCGACGTCCTGGGCCCACATCTGCTCGTAGTGGGCCTCGGCGGCGGCGATCGCCGGGCTGTTCTGGCCGAACAGGTTGCCCGCCACCAGTGACACCAGTCCCGACCGGTTGGCGGCGACCATCGCGGGGTGCACGACGGCCGCCTGCGCGGTCTCGAACGCGGCCGCCGCCGCTCGCGCCTGTGCGGCCGTCTGGCCCGCCTGCGTCGCCGCCGTCGTTAACCACGTCACATACGGGGCCGCGGCGCGGGTCATCGCCAGCATCGCCGGGCCCTGCCAGGCACTGTCAACCAGCCCCGAGGTGACCGCGCTGAACGAGCGCGCCGCGGCCTCCAGCTCGGCTGCCAACCCGTCCCACGAGCCGGCCGCGGACAGCAAGGGCTGCAGCCCCGCACCTGCGAAGATGCGCGCCGACGTGAGTTCCGGCGGCAGAACAGCGAAATTCATCGCGAGGCTCCCCAACTCGCTGGCCAACAACGCGGAGCTTAAGGCAACGTGGGCCTTCGCTGCGGGTAAATCCGGTTGTCGGTCCCCTTTAGACTGGTGGTCACTTCCCGAAATTCAAGGAGCGTAGTGAACAGCCAGCAGAACGGCGCCCAGCCGGCTTTGAGCAAAACCGGGGCCCAAACCGGAACCGCGCGCGTCAAGCGCGGCATGGCAGAAATGCTCAAGGGCGGCGTCATCATGGACGTCGTCACTCCTGAGCAGGCCCGCATCGCCGAAGGCGCGGGTGCCGTCGCCGTCATGGCGCTGGAACGGGTGCCCGCCGATATCCGGGCCCAGGGCGGGGTGTCGCGGATGAGCGACCCCGACATGATCGAGGGCATCATCGACGCGGTGACCATTCCGGTCATGGCCAAGGCCCGCATCGGGCATTTCGTCGAGGCGCAGATCCTGCAGAGCCTCGGGGTGGACTACATCGACGAGTCCGAGGTGCTCACCCCGGCCGACTACATCCACCACATCGACAAGTGGAAGTTCACCGTGCCGTTCGTGTGTGGGGCCACCAACCTCGGAGAGGCGCTGCGGCGTATCGCCGAGGGCGCGGCGATGATCCGCTCCAAGGGTGAGGCCGGCACCGGCGACGTCTCCAATGCCACGACGCACATGCGCGCGATCGGTGGGGAGATCCGTCGGCTCACGTCGCTGTCCGAGGACGAATTGTTTGTCGCCGCAAAGGAATTACAGGCGCCCTACGATCTGGTGGTGGAGGTGGCCCGGGCCGGCAAGCTGCCGGTCACGTTGTTCACCGCCGGCGGTATCGCCACCCCCGCCGACGCCGCGATGATGATGCAGCTCGGCGCCGAAGGGGTGTTCGTCGGGTCCGGGATCTTCAAGGCCGGCGACCCGGAGCAGCGCGCCGCGGCGATCGTCAAGGCGACCACGTTCTTCGACGACCCGGATGTGCTGGCCAAGGTGTCACGCGGGCTGGGCGAGGCGATGGTCGGCATCAACGTGGAGGAGATCCCGCAGCCGCATCGCCTGGCACAACGCGGTTGGTGACGGGCGGCTGATGACGGGCGGCTGGTAAAAACAGTCCGTGGCGATCGAAGAGATCCTCGATCTCGAACAACTCGAGGTCAATATCTACCGCGGCAGCGTGTTCAGCCCCGAATCGGGATTCCTGCAGCGCACCTTCGGCGGGCACGTGGCCGGGCAGTCGCTGGTGTCGGCGGTGCGTACCGTCGACCCGCGCTACCAGGTGCATTCGCTGCACGGCTATTTCCTGCGGCCCGGGGACGCAAAGGAGCCCACGGTTTTCATCGTGGAGCGCACCCGAGACGGCGGATCGTTCGCCACCCGGCGGGTCAACGCGATCCAGCACGGCGAGATCATCTTCAGCATGGGGGCCTCCTTCCAGGTCGACCAGGAAGGCATCAACCACCAGGACGCCATGCCCGCGGCGCCGCCACCGGACGGGCTGCCGGGCCTGTCCTCGGTCAAGGTCTTCGATGACGCGGGTTTCAAGCAGTTCGAGGAATGGGACGTCTGCATCGTCCCCCGTGATCGCTTGAAACTGTTGCCCGGCAAGGCTTCTCAGCAGCAGGTATGGTTCCGGCATCGTGATCCGCTGCCTGACGACCCGGTCCTGCACATCTGCGCGCTGGCCTACATGAGCGATCTGACGCTGCTGGGTTCGGCGCAGGTCACCCACATGGCCGAGCGCGAGCACCTGCAGGTGTCGTCACTGGACCACGCGATGTGGTTCATGCGGGCCTTCCGGGCTGACGAATGGCTGCTCTACGACCAGTCCTCGCCGTCCGCCAGTGGGGGCCGCTCGCTGTGCCAGGGCAAGATCTTCAACCAGAGCGGTGAGATGGTGGCCGCGGTGATGCAGGAGGGGCTGACCCGCTTCAAGCGCGGATACCAGCCGGCCACCCCGTGAGTGCGCCGCTGGTCGGTGTGCTGGCGCTGCAGGGCGACACCCGCGAGCACCTGGCCGCGCTGCGCGAAGCCGGCGCCGAGGCCGTCACGGTGCGCCGCCGCGCCGAACTGGACGCCGTGGACGGGTTGGTGCTACCCGGCGGCGAGTCCACAGCGATGAGTCACCTGCTGCGTGACTTCGATCTGCTCGACCCGCTGCGGGCCCGGTTGGCCGAGGGGCTGCCCGCCTATGGGGCGTGTGCCGGAATGATTCTGCTGGCCAGCGAGATCCTGGACGCCGGCGCGGAGGGCCGGGCAGCGGTGCCCCTCAGCGGGATCGATATGACGGTGCGGCGCAACGCTTTCGGACGTCAGGTCGATTCGTTCGAGGGCGACATCCGGTTCGAGGGGCTGGACGGGACGGTGCGCGCGGTGTTCATCCGGGCGCCGTGGGTCGAGCGGATCGGCGCCGGTGTGCGGGTGCTCGCCGAGGCCGCGGGGCACCCCGTCGCGGTGCGCCAAGGTGCCGTGTTGGCGACGGCGTTCCATCCGGAGGTGACGGGCGACCGGCGGGTGCACCAGTTGTTCGTGGACATGGTCAGGAAGCGCTAGCTCCCCGATACGCCGGCGATGGGCAGGGCCAGCAGTTCGCGCAGATGCGCGGTGGTGGTCGTCGGGTCTTCCAGACTCCAGAAGTGGCCCGCGTCGACGAAACGGACCAGGACTTCGGCCGCGTGGGGGATGTGGTCGCGGGCGTCCACGTAGTACTCGCGGGGCTGGACGGTGCCTTCGTAGCTCTGTAGCACCATGACCGGGCATGTCCAGCGCTCGAGGAGTCGCGTTCGCCGGGCAATCCACTCCATGTGGAACGTGGTGGTGTTGAAGTAGCGCGGTACGGCCTTCTCGATGTCGGGGTAGCTGAATTCCTGGATCACCCGGAGCATTTCGTGGTCCGGCAGGTCGATGCGGCCTATCCACGCGTACACCAGGACGACGAACCGGGTCCGGTCGGCCATCAGTCCGGTGAACGGCGCATCCCGGAACATCGCGGCCTGCGGGGCCAGTGCCGGGTGGAAGTGGTAGAGGTGCTGCTCGCCGCGGCCGTACCGCAGCACGCGGTCGGGATGATTGGCGGCGATGAAGTCGCCCTGCACGCTGCCGCGGTCGTGGGCGATCAAGTTGAATCGGTCGACGCCGACGCGGTCGAGTGCGGCCACCAGTTGCTCGGCCGCCGCCTCGTGGCGGTAGTCGCCCTCGGCCTTGCTCGACTGTCCGTAGCCCTTGAGATCGAAGGCGATGCAACGGTATTCGCCGGCGAACGCCGCCATCTGGTGGTGCCACTGGTACCAGGAGTCGGGTAGGCCATGGAGAAAGACGACTATTTCGGAGTCGGCCGGCCCGGCTTCCACGCAGTGGAATCGGACAGGTTCGCCGTCCGTGCCGTCGACGTCGACGAACCGGTGGGTGAAGGTCACGTCGTCGAGTAGTTCGGTGGCGCCCTCGACGTCGGGGTCGCGCGGGGCCGGGACGCCCAGTCTCGCGAGCCGTTCCTCGACCAGGGAGGGATCGGCTCGGTAGGAGGCCAACGCCGGCACGATGCGCTCGGGCAACTCGGTGTAATGCGGCTTCGCGGAAAAGGTTGTCGAAAAGTTCGTCGAGATGGGCGTCGAAACAGTTGCGTTCATTGCGATCCTCAGGTCCTCACCAATGCTCAACAGGTTAATTTCACCGTACGTTGAAACTAGTTTCAACACAAGATGAAACTCTTCCGGATGTACGGCAGGGGTGGTCGACTGACGGCTGCGACCGCGTTCTCGGTGGGTTGAACTCATATCGGCGATCGCGCGCGACGTTCGCCGGGCGGCGCCGCGCTGGCGGACGGCGTCGCCGAGTGGCCACGTAGACTCTGAAGGCGACTTTTCCGGCGAAAGAGGTACGAGGCACCGATGAGCGGCCATTCCAAGTGGGCAACCACCAAGCACCAGAAGGCCGTGAAAGACGCGCGCCGTGGCAAGGAGTTCGCCCGGCTGATCAAGAACATCGAGGTCGCCGCCCGCACCGGCGGCGGCGACCCGGCGGGCAACCCGACGCTGTACGACGCCATCCAGAAGGCGAAGAAGACCTCGGTGCCCAACGACAACATCGAGCGGGCGCGCAAGCGCGGCGCGGGTGAGGAAGCCGGCGGCGCCGACTACCAGACGATCATGTACGAGGGCTACGGGCCCAACGGCGTCGCGGTTCTGGTCGAGTGCCTGACCGACAACCGCAACCGCGCGGCCAGCGAGGTGCGGGTGGCGATGACCCGCAACGGCGGCACCATGGCCGATCCCGGTTCGGTCGCCTACCTGTTCTCCCGCAAAGGCATGGTGACGTTGGAGAAGAACGGCCTCACCGAAGACGACGTGTTGACCGCCGTGCTCGAGGCCGGCGCCGAGGACGTCAACGACCTCGGCGACAGTTTCGAGGTCATCTCCGAGCCGACCGACCTGGTGGCCGTGCGAACCGCGCTGCAGGAGGCCGGCATCGACTACGAGTCGGCCGAGGCGAGCTTCCAGCCCTCCGTGAGTGTCCCGGTGGACGTCGAAGGTGCCCGCAAGGTGTTCAAACTGGTCGACGCGCTGGAGGACAGCGACGACGTGCAGAACGTGTGGACCAACGTCGATTTGTCCGACGAGGTGCTGGCCGCGCTCGACGAGGACTGAGCCCGGGTTAGCCGGAAGCAGGCCCCATAGACCTGCGGAGAAGCTGCTCGCCAGCCACGCGCGCGTGTGCACTCTGCACACCTTCGGAGGACCCCGCCCGCAACGCCGGCGTTTGACCGCGTTGCGGTGTTCTAGGGCGCTGTGCACATTGCCCTATTCAGCCCCGGGGCTCTGTGCAATTTGACTTTGCGGGTCCTGTCCGGCGCTCGTGATCATCTTCATCGGGATTCCCAATTTCTGTGTCGCCCGGGGGGATGAGAGGCAGTCCGATGGCTTTTTTGGTCGCTGATTCAGAATTGTTGAGCGCAGCAGCCGCCGACCTGTACGGAATCGGCACGGCGGTGGAGGCCGCCAACGCGGTCGCGCTGGCGCCGACGGTGGACTTGCTGGCCGCCGGCGCCGACGAAGTGTCCGCCGCCATCGCGGCACTGTTCGGCACCCACGCCCAGCAGTATCAGGCGGCGAGCGCTCAGGCGGCGCTGTTCCACGAGCGTTTCGTCCAGCTCATGATCTCATCGAGCGGTACCTATGCCCTGGCCGAGGCGATCAACGCCAACCCGCTGCAGTCCGTCCAAGAGCAGGCACTGGGCGCGATCAACGCGCCCACGCGGTTGTTGTTCGGGCGCGCGCTGATCGGCGACGGGGCCAACGGAGCGCCGGGAACCGGTCAGGCAGGCGCGCCCGGGGGGCTTCTGTACGGCAATGGTGGCGCCGGCGGGTCCGGAGCGGCCGGACAATCCGGCGGCGCCGGTGGTGCGGGAGGGCTCATCGGCCACGGCGGTGCCGGCGGTGCCGGTGGCGCGGCGGCCACGCCGAACGGCGGTGCCGGCAGCGGTGGCAGTGGCGGTAGCGGCGGCTTGCTCTGGGGCAACGGCGGCGTCGGCGGCACCGGCGGACAGGCGGGTGCTCTCGGTGTCGCCGGCAACGGCGGTGGCGGCGGACACTCCTACCTGATTGGTGCTCCCGGGGCCGGAGGCGCCGGCGGAAACGCGCCCGGGGGAACGGCCGGGGCCGGAGGGGGTGGCGGTACCGCCGGATTGTTCGGACCCGGAGCCGTCGGTGGCGCCGGCGGGGAGGGACGGTTCGGCGGCGCCGGGGGCGCCGGGGGTGAAGGCGGCGCGTTCGGCAACGGCGGTGCGGGTGGGACGGGCGGTGCCGGTGTCGGTGGCCAAGGCGGCGCTGGCGGCGCCGGAGGCACGGCCGGTTGGTTCGGTGACGGCGGTGTGGGAGGTGCCGGTCAGGCTGGTGGTGCCGGAGGGCTCGGCGGTAACGCCCGGTTCCTGGGAATGGGTGGGGCCGGAGGGGCCGGCGGAGACGGTAGCGCCACGGGAACCCCACATGGTGGCACCGGCGGCAGCGGCGGCCTCGGCGGCATTCTCTACGGCAATGGTGGTGCCGGCGGCTTCGGGGGCAACGGGGCCGCGGGCGCCACTGGCTCAGCGGGAGAGTCCGGTTTGATCGGGGGAACTGGCGGCGCGGGTGGTGTGGGCGGCCGCGGTGGCGCGCTCATCGGCACCGGCGGAGCGGGCGGTCTCGGCGGTCACGGTGGCGACGGCGGTGCGGGCGGCAGCGGCGCCAGTCCGTCGGCCGCCGGCGCTCATGGCCAGTCCGGCGGCAACGGCGGCAACGGCGGCGCCGGCGGGACCGGTGGAGCGGGCGGCACTGGCGGCTGGCTGAACAGCCTGTTGACACCTACCGGCGGCGAAGGCCCGGGCGGTAGCGGCGGCAACGGTGGTAACGGCGGCATGCCGGGCAACGGCGGCAACGGTGCCAACGGCACCAACGGCGGGGCCGGCGGCAATGGCGGCGACGGCGGTAACCCGGGCTTCGGCGGGGCGGGCGGCGCCGGCGGGACGAGCGCCAAGGGTGGGGCCGGTCCGAACGGGCTGACGGGTAGCCGTCCCACCAGTGGCGGCGACGGCGGCCACGGGGGCAACGGTTCCGACGCGATCGGCACCAGTCAGGCCGGCGGCAACGGCGGGCGCGGCGGCAACGGCGGAACGTTCGGCAACGGCGGGGCGGGCGGCGATGGCGGCAGGGGCATGTCCGGCAATCCCGCCTTCTCCAGCGCGACCCCCGGCAACGGTGGCGACGGCGGCGCAGGTGGCGCGGGCGGCGCCGGCGGCAACGGGGGAGCGGCCGCCGGCAACGGTGGCGCCGGTGGTGCGGGCGGCCTGGGTGGCCGGGGCGCGGACGGCGGCAACGGTTTCGACGGCTTCGACGGGTTCAGCCCCGGTGCAAACGGAGGCAACGGCGCCAGCGGCGGAAACGGCGGCCACGGCGGCGCCGGCGGCGCCGGTGGCGCCGGCGGCAGCGCGCCCGCCGGCAAAGCCGGTGCGCACGGCGTGGGCGGAGCCGGCGGCGATGGCGGTAACGGCGGAACACCTGGTGACGGCGGTCACGGCCGCGACGGCACGATCAGCGTCAATGGCGGTGTCGGCGGCCGGGGAGGTGACGGTGGCAACCCGGGTTACGGCGGGGCAGGTGGCGCCGGCGGCAGCAGCGGTGGCGGCACCTTCGCCGCCGGCGGCAAGGCCGGAAGCGCACCCACCAGCGGCGGAAACGGGGGCAACGGCGGCAGGGGTGCCGACGCGCCCGCCGCCGGCCTCAGCGGCGCCGCCGGCGGCGCGGGAGGCAACGGCGGATCGGTCGGCAACGGCGGCAACGGGGGCACCGGCGGATCCGGTGGAGTGGGCAATTCAGGCATTCCGGTCGCCGGCGCCGGACTGAACGGCGGCGACGGCGGGACCGGTGGGACCGGCGGAGCGGGCGGCGCCGGCGGCAAGGGCGGCAGCGTCGCCGGCAAGGGCGGAAACGGGGGGACCGGCGGTATCGGTGGCAATGGCGGGAACGCCGCCAGCGGCACCAACGGCCTCGACAACTCGGCCAACTCGAACGGAGCCGCGGGTGGCGACGGTGGGGACGGCGGCGTCGGCGGACAAGGCGGGCAGGGCGGAAAGGGCGGCGCGGCGGGCACCGGTAAGGACGGCAACGGTGTCGCGGGCACCGGTGGGGCCGGCGGCAAGGGCGGCAACGGCGGCAACGCAGGAAACGGCGGAAACGGCGCCAGGGGCACCTTCACCGGCGGCGATGGCACCGGCGGAGCGGGCGGCAATGGTGGGGACCGCGGGGCGGGCGGTACCGGCGGCGCAGGAGGTGCCGGTGGCGGCCCCGGTGCAAGCGCCGGCGGCGCCGGGGGGTCCGGCAGTTTCGGTACCAGCGGTGGGGACGGTGGCAAGGGCGGCAACGGTGCCGACGCCGTCACCGGGACCGGCGGCAACGGTGGAGCCGGTGGCAACGCGGGCATCGTCGGTAACGGCGGCGACGGCGGAACGGGCGGCAGGGGTGGCATCGGTACCAACGTGACTGCCACCGCGGCGACGGGCGGCACCGGCGGGAGCGGCGGCAAGGGCGGCGCCGGCGGCAACGGCGGACTGTTCGGCGGTGACGGCGGCGACGGTGGTGCCGGCGGGGTCGGCGGCAAGGGTGGCCAGGGCGGACAGGGTACGACCGGCGGAAACGGCGCTGACCGGGGTCCCGGTGGCGGCGACGGTGGCATTGCCGACAACGGCGGTACCGGGGGCAGAGGCGGGCAGGGCGGTACCGGCGGAGAAGGCGGCGCAGCCGGCAAGGGCAGTTTCATCGGTAACGGCAAAGACGGCGCCATCGGCATGGGTGGCGCCGGCGGCCAGGGCGGGACCGGTGGCACCGGCGGCACCGGGGGCACCGGCGGCGACGGGGGCGAGTCCACCGCAGGCCGGCCCCAGGCCGGTCAGGGCGGCCGGGGAGGTGACGGTGGCGAGGGCGGTGCCGCCGGAGCAGGCGGAATCGGTGGCGGGTCGGGCGCGAACCAGGGCGTTACGGGCGGAGCCGGTATTCAGGGCAACGGCGGCCAGGGCGGCAACGGCGGCAGCGGCGGCAACGGCGACGTGGGTGGCGTCATCAACCCCGCCGGCGGACAGGGCGGTAACGGTGGCAATGGCGGAACCGGAGCCAACGGTGGCAACGCCGGCGCCGGTGGTCGCGGCGGTGATGGCGGCACCGGTATCAACGCCGACGGTGCGCGCGGTGGCACCGGCGGTGTCGGCGGCACCGGCCTGCAGGGCTTCGGCGGCAGGGGCGGTAACGGAGGCGACAGCGGCAACGGCGGGGACGCGTCTGTCGCGTTCGATGCAGGTGACGGTGGCATCGGCGGCAACGCCGGAGGCGGGGGCAAGGGGAGTTTGCCCGGCCTCGGCGGAGCGGGCGGCAACGGTGGGCGCGGCGGCAACGGCGGCAACGGCATCGGTGTGCCGCTCGGCTCCGGCGTCGGCGGCAAGGGCGGTGGCGGAGGCGCCGGCGGCTTCAGTGGCGACGGAGAGTTCCCGGGCCAGGCAGAAGCCGGAGGGCTGCCGAATGGGACCACTGGCGGTCAGGGCGGCGCCGGTGGCGGGGGCGCCAGCTGAGTCAGTCGTATCCGCGCCGCATGTCGTCGACGATCCGCGGGTTTTCCAGTGTCGACGGCTCCACCGGACGCGGCCGTACGTCCTCGGAGAACACTGTGGCGGCGTCCAGCACGTGCTGGTCGAGGTAGCGCAGTGGCGGGACGTCTCGCGGGAGCGCCGCCACGGGAGCGGCATCACCGCGGCGGGCCAGGACGAATCCCCAGTCGCCGAAGGTGGGCACGTAGACGTGGTAGGGCGTGACCGCGTAGCCGCCGGAATGGATCGTCGAGACGGTGCGCCAGAACGCCGTGCGCGTCGAGAAGGGGCTGCCTGCCTGCACCACCAGCAGCCCGCCGGGGGACAGCACCCGCCCGACCAGCGCATAGAACTCGGTCGAATAGAGGCGCCCGAGCACCGGGGTGTCCGGATCGGGCAGATCGACGATTACCGCGTCGAAGCGGTCGGACCGGCCGCCCCGCAGCCAGGTCATCGCGTCGTCGATCACCACCTGCACCCGTGGGTTGTCCAGCGACCCGCCGTTGGCGTCGCGCATGGTGGTGCGCGCCAGTTCGACGACCGCCGGGTCCAGCTCCACCTGGACGATCCGCTGCAGACCCGGCAGGCGCAGCAGCTCGCGCGCCGCCAGCCCGTCGCCGCCGCCGAGCACCAGCACCGAGCGGGTGCCGGCCCCGAGCGCCGGGTAGACCAGGCTCTCGGTGTAGCGGTATTCGTCGCGAGTGGAGAACTGCAGGTCGCCGTCCAGATACAGGCGCATATCGCTGTCGCGGCGGGTGACCACGATGTCCTGGTACGCCGAGTGCCGGTGGGCGATGATCGGGTCGGCGTAGAGCTGTTGGCGGGTGGAGACCTCGATGTCCTGCGCGCGGATCAGCAGCGTCACCAGTACGGCCAACGCCGCAGCCAGCGCCGTCAGCGCCGCCGCCAACTGCCGCGCCGAGCCGACGCGGCGGAGCAGGAAAACGGCGACGATCGCCGCTGCCGCCAGGTTGATGATGCCGGTGGCCGCCGCGCCGCGGATCATCCCCAGATGCGGAAGCAGCAGGAAGGGCCATGCCAGGCCGCCCACCAGTGCGCCCAGGTAGTCGGCCGCGTTCAGATTGGCCAGCGTGCGACCGGTGTCGGTGGCCAGATCGGTGGGGCCTGATGCCCGTCCGCGCTGCAACAGCGTCATCAGCAGCGGCACTTCGGCACCCACCAGGCACCCGATCAGCCCGGTGCTGACGGCCAGCACCAACGTCGAGCCGTCGACGAAGGCGAAGGCGATGTACAGGGCTGCGGCGGACAGGCCGCCGACGATGCCGAGCAGCACCTCCACTGCGATGAAAGTGATCGCAGCGCGCGCCAGCAACGGCTTGATCAGCAGCGCGCCCAGCCCGAGTGCGGCGATATACCCTGCCACGATCAGCGACGTCGCCACGATGCCGCCGCCGTTCAGGCTGGTCGAGAGTGTCAGCATCGCCAGCTCGTAGACGATCCCGCAGGCCGCGCACGCCGCCACGGCGGCCAGCAGGACTGCGCGCCACCGGCCCAGTGACGGCGAGACGGGTTCGGCCGCAGCGGTCGTCGTCATAACAACGCGGCCGCGTTGACCCCTCCCACCGCCAGCAGCATCGCCGCTGTGGCGAAGGCCGCCGGATGCAGCTGAGGTTCCTGGACATGTTCGTGGAAGTTGCCCGGCACCGCGACCCGCAATATGACCAGAGCCAGTCCCTGCAGGATGACGCCGATGCCGCCGTAGATCGCCACACCGAGCAGGCCCTCGCCCAGCTGATTGGAGCTGGTGGAGATGGCCGCGATGATCACCGTGCCCAGAGCCGCGTACATCGCGGTAGCCAGGATGGCGGCGTTGGGCCGGCGCTCGATGAACACCAGCCGACGCAGATTTCCCGGTGTCAGGACGTCGACCATCACGAACCCTGCGATGAGCACGACGACGCCGACCGCGAAGTAGAGGACGGTGGCGACGGCCCCGTGCAGGATCGGATCGACGCTGACGCTGCCGAACTCCACCGCGCTGTTGTACATGACAGTCCTCCTTCGCGATTACCTACTTGACGCCACCCGGCCCACCGGGTCTGCCGCCCGAGCCGCCAGACGGGGATCCGGGGGTGAACCCGGGGCCGAGGAAGACATAGGAGCCGTGGCTGTAACCGGCGCCCAGGTCTTCAACCCGGATGCTGCAGGGGCGCGTGCCGTCGGGTCCGATCACCACTATGTGGTCGCGGTACCGCAGATATTCGGTGCCGCCACTGGACGCCCGCGCCGCGGGGGTTTTGTAGTGGGCCAGCGTGTCGGCAACCTGCCTGGGTGATCCCGAGCAGATGTAGCGACGTGCATTGGCGTCGTGCACGTATTCCTGATAGTGGTCGGCGATGTAGGAGCCGACGTCGCGGTTGACCAGCACCAGCCCGACGCCCAGGAATGCGCTCCCGGCGACGGCCAGCCCGAATGCGAGCAGCAGCAGTCGGTTGCGGCTCACGGATGCCACCGGCTTGCCGTGTAGACCACCGTCCCCCCCGCGCCGGTGGGGTAGAGGTGCCAGGTCCGCCACTGCCAGCCGTCGCCGTCGGGCTCGGCGCCCAGGGCGGTCAGTGCGGCATCGTCGCCCGGGAACACGCCGCCCAGCCAGCCGGGTTCGCGGGCACACCGTTGCCGCAAGTCCCTGGCCAGCGCGCGGAACGCGGCTTCGTTATGCGTCGTGCTGTGTGATTCCAGGTGATAGCCCGGCGCCTCCGATCGGGCGGGCAGACCGTCCCCCGCGGCGCAGGAGACCTGTTCGGAGAACTCGCCCATGCCGTGTTGCACGGTGACGACATGCGAGGCGCCCAGGACGCCGAGCACCAGGGCGCCGCCGCGGGGGTGCTCCAGCCGGTAGCTGGCCAGGGTGGGCGGCGCCGCCGCGTTGAGCACCAACGCCAGTCGGGCTCCGGACACATCGGCCGGAGCCACCGCCAGGTGGTGAAGCGGCACCTCGATCAGCCCGCGGGCGCGGGGTAGACGGTCATTTCCCCGGTGCGCACGGTCTTGCCGGTGGATATCTCCCACGGCATGTCCGGGGCCCACCGCTCGAAGGAGAGCAGCGCTGCATTGTCGGCGCTCGCGTAGTCGACGTAATCCATCTCGCCGCCGGGCGGGAGGCCGGTGGTGCCCTCGGTTGTGTAACCGGCGTGACCGCGCTCCACTTCATGCAGAGCGGTGCCGTCGACCGTGTGCGGCCCGCCGGGTTGCAGGTCGAGGTCAGTACGTTTGAACCACATCGCCAGCTCGAGTCGGCCGTCGTCCTCCTCGACGCTGAACCAGATCGGCTCGCTGCTGGTTTCCGGTCCACCTTCGAGCAGGTGTTCCCACCACACGAACGGGCCTTCGCGGTAGGTGACCGATCCGCGCACCACATAGTCGACGCCGCCGTAGCTGACGATGGCACCGGGGCCGAGCTGGCGGGGACCGTATTCGTGCGGCGTGGCGAACGCGAGTGGGTCCTGCCGGGGTGCGGGCGTCTTGGGCGTTTTGGGCTTCTTCTTGAGGGCGTAGACGAGAACCAGAAGCGATGCGATGAACAGCGCCATCGCTATCACGATCAGTTGTGCTCCCACGCGAACCCTTCCGTAGTGCGCATAACGTAACTCACGCCCCCAGCGCGTGTCCCTCATCGGTGATGTCGCATCCAGCGGCTACGCTATCGAACAGCTGTTCGGAACTTCGGCTGACGATGACGTGGGGAGCTACGGTGCGGGTGATGGGCGTCGACCCCGGCTTGACACGGTGCGGGTTGTCGCTGGTGGAAAGCGGGCGCGGGCGGCAGATCACCGCGCTGGACGTCGACGTGGTGCGCACTCCGTCGGGCGAGCCGCTGCACCGGCGGTTGCTGGCCATCAGCGACGCCGTCGATCACTGGCTCGATACCCACCACCCGGATGTGCTTGCCATCGAGCGGGTGTTCTCGCAGCTGAATGTCAGCACGGTGATGGGTACGGCGCAGGCCGGCGGGGTGATTGCGCTGGCGGCCGCCAAACGCGGCATCGACGTCCACTTCCATACGCCGAGCGAGGTTAAGGCGGCGGTCACCGGCAATGGCAACGCTGATAAGGCGCAGGTCACCGCGATGGTCACCAGAATCCTTGCGCTACAGGCCAAACCGACCCCGGCCGACGCCGCCGACGCGCTGGCGCTGGCGATCTGTCACTGCTGGCGGGCGCCGATGCTGACTCGGATGGCCGCTGCCGAGGCGCAGGCCGCGCAGCAGCGCAGCAAGTATCTGGCCAAGTTGAAGGCGGCCCGATGATCGCCTCGGTGCGCGGTGAGGTGCTGGAGGTGGCGCTGGACCACGTCGTGATCGAGGCCGCGGGGGTCGGATACCGGGTCAATGCGACGCCGTCGACGCTGGCCACGCTGCGGTCGGGCAGCGAGGCGCGGCTGATCACGGCGATGATTGTGCGCGAGGATTCGATGACGCTGTACGGGTTCTGCGACGCGGAGACCCGCGACCTGTTCCAGACGCTGTTGTCGGTCTCGGGCGTCGGGCCGCGGCTGGCGATGGCGACCCTGGCCGTGCACGATGCGACGGCGCTGCGCCAGGCCCTGGCAGACGGCGACGTCACCGCGCTCTGCCGGGTGCCCGGCATCGGCAAGCGCAGTGCCGAGCGGATGGTGCTGGAACTGCGCGACAAGGTGGGCCTGGTCACCGGGTCCGGCGCCGCACCGGCGGTGAACGGTCACGCCGTGCGTGCCCCGGTGGTGGAGGCGCTGGTCGGCCTGGGGTTTGCGGCCAAGCAGGCCGAAGACGCCACCGACAAGGTGCTCGCCGCCGATCGTGAGGCGTCGACGTCGACGGCCCTGCGGGCCGCGTTGTCGCTGCTGGGCAAGGCGAAATGAACGATCCCGAAGACTTCGACGAGCGCGACGTGTCACCGGCCCTGGCGGTCGGCGAAGGCGACATCGACGGCAGCCTGCGGCCCCGCTCGCTGCAGGAGTTCATCGGTCAGCCGCGGGTACGTGAGCAGCTGCAACTGGTTATCGAGGGAGCCAAGAACCGCGGCGGCACCCCGGACCACATTCTGCTGTCCGGGCCGCCCGGCCTGGGCAAGACGTCGTTGGCCATGATCATCGCCGCAGAACTCGGGTCCTCACTGCGGGTGACGTCGGGGCCGGCGCTGGAACGCGCCGGCGACCTGGCCGCCATGCTGTCCAACCTGGTGGAACACGACGTGCTGTTCATCGATGAGATCCACCGCATTGCCCGGCCCGCCGAGGAGATGCTGTATCTGGCGATGGAGGACTTCCGGGTCGACGTGGTCGTCGGCAAAGGCCCGGGCGCGACGTCGATTCCGCTGGAGGTGGCGCCGTTCACGCTGGTCGGGGCGACCACGCGGTCCGGCGCTCTGACCGGCCCCCTGCGCGACCGCTTCGGCTTCACCGCGCATATGGACTTCTATGAGCCGTCCGAACTGGAGCGGGTGCTGGCTCGCTCCGCCCGGATCCTGGGTATCGAGTTGGGTGCCGAGGCGGGGGCGGAGATCGCGCGCCGCTCGCGGGGCACACCGCGGATCGCCAACCGGTTGCTGCGCCGGGTGCGGGACTACGCCGAGGTGCGCGCCGACGGCATCATCACCCGGGACGTTGCGAAATTCGCGCTGCAGGTCTACGACGTCGACGAGTTGGGGTTGGACCGGCTGGACCGGGCGGTGCTGTCGGCGTTGACCCGCAGTTTCGGCGGCGGTCCGGTGGGGGTGTCGACGCTGGCGGTGGCGGTGGGGGAAGAGGCTGCGACGGTGGAAGAGGTGTGCGAGCCTTTCCTGGTGCGCGCCGGTATGGTCGCGCGCACGCCGCGAGGCCGGGTGGCCACGGCGTTGGCCTGGACACATCTGGGCATGACGCCGCCGGCCGGGGTCTCGCAGCCCGGGCTTTTCGACTAGGAGAACGCAGATGGTCACCGCCGCTTTGATTTTCGCCGCGCTGGCCGCGGTCCTGCACGTCTACATCTTCACCATGGAGTCGCTGACGTGGACCTCCAAGCGCACCCGTGCCACCTTCGGCACCACGGCGGAGGAAGCCGAGACCACCAAGCTGCTGGCGTTCAACCAGGGTTTCTACAACCTGTTCCTGGCCATCGTCTCCGGGATCGGTATCGCCGCGATGTTCGCCGGTCACCGTGACGTCGGGGCGGCGCTGGTTTTCGCCGGCGTCGGATCGATGGCAGCGGCCGCGGTGGTGTTGCTGCTCTCGGCGCGAGACAAGGCACGGGCGGCGGTGACGCAGGGCCTGTTCCCGGTGATCGCGGTTGCGCTGCTGCTGATCGGGCTCCGGTAGTCGCTCACCTCGGACGGGCGCTCACGGCGGCGATCAGGCACTTTCTTCGCCACCAGGACACGCTGAGCGGCATGCTTCAACGTCTCCGCGTCCGGGTACCCACCCCGGTACCTACCGAGGGAGATGTCATGAAAACCATCGAGGACCGGCCCACCCGGGGACGAATCCCGCGCTCACGTGGCGCCGTGATCGGACTGCTGCTGGTGATCCTGGGCGTCTGGGGAGCACTGATCCCATTCATCGGCCCGAACTTCGACTTTTCTTATACGCCCGGCCAGGCCTGGACCGCCGCCCGCGGCTGGCTGGAGGTCCTGCCCGGTGTTGCCACCGCGGTCGGCGGCCTGCTGCTCATCGTTTCGCGTAATCGCGGCAGCGCCATGCTCGGTGGTTGGCTGGCGGCGCTGGGCGGGGCCTGGTTCGTGGTCGGCCGT
The DNA here is from genome assembly GCF_030755175.1 of Mycobacterium sp. TY814. Taxonomy (NCBI): domain Bacteria; kingdom Bacillati; phylum Actinomycetota; class Actinomycetes; order Mycobacteriales; family Mycobacteriaceae; genus Mycobacterium; species Mycobacterium sp. TY814. The sequence goes on along the minus strand of NZ_JAUFRY010000001.1, from coordinate 562,297 downwards.
ACCTTCGCGCCGTTGTCGGGCATCGGCTCGGTCGGTGACCCGGTCGGTGCCACCGATCGCAAGCGGGTCGCGGTGGAACTCGCGTACTTCTCCGGGTTAGGCGTCCTGATCGCCTTCCTTGCCGGAGCTGCGCTGGCGCGGATGGCGTTCCGGCTGGCACGTGACGTCCGGCCCCTTGAACCCGTTGCGCCCGTCGCCCACCCGGTGGAGCAGGTCCCGGCGCAGCCGCAGTACAGCGGATTGGTCGAACCCGAACGCGAGGTGTCGACCGACGCATTGACCACGCCGCGGGACCGATTTGCGGCGCCGGCCGAGGGGACCGAGCAGCGGCGGGGGCTGTTCCGGCGGCATCGGACGCCGGTCTCGCACCCCTAGCAGCCGCCCCGCGTGAGGCAGTGGGGGGCGCCGCGTGCGGCGCCGCTATCGCGCACTAGCAGCCGCGCACTAGCAGTCCGGCGCTTCGTCGGACTTTCAGCCCGAGCGGCCATCAGAACCACGAAGGGCAGCGAGCGAGCTATATCCCCAACCGCCTTCGCCCCCTGAGGCCGCTAAACGAGCACCTGCACCTCCGTCCAGTCCGTAGAAGGCGCCAAAAGCTCCCTCGCCGCTCCCACTACCGTCCGCACCGCTTCTTCCGGATACGCCGGGGTATCCTTTGGCGGCCGCAAGGCCGCCGCCACCACCGCCGCCGCCATAACCGGTATCGCCATCGCCTCCGCCATCGCCTCCCGCGCCGGAAGTTTGACTTCCGGCGATAACGAGGGATGCGGTGCCGCCCTTGCCGCCGCTTCCTCCGTTGCCGCCGGGGCCGCCCGCTGCACCGCCTCCTCCGCCGCCGCCTCCGTAGGCGGCGAAGCCCAACTGACCGCTTCCACCGGCCGCAGCACCCGCGCCGCCGCCACCGCCGCCGCCTCCGGCACCGCCGAGCGAGTCGCTGGCGGTTGCGCCTCCACCACCGCCGCCGGCACGACCACCGGAGGCGAGGGCCGCCCCAGTCGTGTCGGTGGCAAATCCGCCATTACCTCCATTGCCGCCGAAGCCGCCAGTGCCGCCAACAGCGGTGATGCTGCCGCCGTTTCCACCGGCGCCGCCTACGCCGCCGCCGCCACCTGCGCCCGAATAGCCATTGCTGGTTGAGGTGCCGGAGGTATTCGCGCCGCCGTTATTACCGTTGCCGCCTTTGCCGCCGTTGCCGCCGTCGCCGGCCAGCATGTTGCCCGCACCGGGTGCGCCGCCGTCACCGCCTCTGCCGCCGTCGCCACCGCTTCCGCCACGGGAGCTAGTGGTGCCGCTGGGACCTGTTGTTTGGCCGCCGAGACCGCCGTCTCCACCGTTGCCACCGGTTCCGCCGTTGCCTCCGGCGCCACCCCCGATACCGTCGATGCCGTCGCCCCCGGTGCCACCCTTGCCGCCTGCACCGCCGGTCCCGCCGATCCCGCCGGCCGTAGACGTGGTGCCGCTAGTTCCGCTGGTTCCTGCGGCGCCGTCACCACCATTGCCGCCCAAACCGCCGTTACCGCCGGTGCCGTTGGAGCCTCGGGTGCCGCCGCCTTGGACGGTGCCGGCCACGCCGGCTTTGCCGCCGGCGCCGCCTTGGCCGCCGGCGCCGCCGGCGCCGCTGGTGGTGCCTGTGTTGGTACCGCCGGTGCCGCCTAGACCGCCGTCGGCGCCGTTGCCGCCGTTGCCGGCTTTGCCGCCGCCGATGCCGTCGATACCAGCGCCGGCCGTGCCACCTTGCCCGCCGTCACCGCCGCGGCCGCCTTGGCCTCCGTCGGAGGGGGCTGCGCTAGAGGTGCCGGTTGTTCCGGTGCCGCCGTTTCCGCCGTTGCCCCCCAGGCCGCCATTGCCGCCGGTGCCATTGAGCCCGGTCGCGCCGCCGTCGCGGGTGGTTCCGGCCGAGCCGGCCGTTCCGCCGGTGCCGCCCTGACCACCCGCGGCGCCGTCGCCGCCGGTGGTGCCGGAGTTGGTGCCGCCGTTGCCGCCGGTTCCGCCGGTTCCGCCGTTGCCGCCGTTGCCGGCTTGGCCGCCGCCGGTGCCGTTGAGGCCGGCGCCGCTGGTGCCGCCTTGGCCGCCTCCGCCGCCCTGGCCGCCTTGTTGGCCGGCGGTTGCCAGGTTGCCGGATGTGCCGCTGCCGCCAGCGGCGCCGTTTCCGCCGTTACCCCCCAGGCCGCCGTTGCCGCCGGTGCCATTGAGGCCGGTCGCGCCGCCGTCGCGAGTGGCGCCGGCCGAGCCGGCCGTGCCGCCGTTGCCGCCCTGGCCGCCTGCTCCGCCGTCGCCGCCCGTAACACCGGTGTTGGTGCCACCGTTTCCGCCGGCGCCCCCGTTTCCGCCGCGGCCGCCACCGCCGGCTTTGCCGCCACCGGCGCCGTCAATGCCCGCACCGCCGGTACCTCCGGCGCCGCCGGTGCCGCCTTGGCCGCCCTGGCGACCGGCGGTCGGGTTGATGACGTCATCGGAGCCGTTGGCGCCCGTGGCGCCGTTGCCGCCATTGCCACCGAGACCACCGGTGCCGCCGGTACCGTGAGCGCCGGCGGCACCGCCGTCGGCGCGGGTGCCGGCGGCTCCCGCACTGCCGCCCGTTCCGCCTTGTCCGCCCTGGCCGCCGATGCCTCCGCCGGTTGCTCCGGTCGTAGTGATGCCGGTGTTGGTACCGCCGTTGCCGCCGCCCCCGCCGCGTCCGCCGTCGCCGCCGTCGCCGGCTTGGCCGCCGCCGAGGCCGTTGATCCCGGCACCGCCGGTGCCGCCGGCACCACCGGCTCCACCTTGGCCGCCCTGGTTACCCGAGGTCGGGTTGGCGATGGAGTTCTTGCCGGCAGTGCCGGTCGCGCCGTCGCCGCCTGCGCCGCCGTGCCCGCCGGCGCCGCCGGTGCCGTTGAGGCCGACAGCTCCGCCGTCGGTGACCTGGCCGGCGGCACCGGCAGCGCCGCCGTTGCCGCCCTGGCCGCCCGCGGCGCCGATACCGCCACCGGTGGCTCCGGTCGACGTGGTGCCCAGAAATGAACCACCTTGGCCGCCCGCACCGCCCTCGCCCCCGGAGCCGCCGGCACCGGCTTTGCCGCCACCGATTCCGCCGATCCCGGCGCCGCCGTCGCCGCCCGTCCCGCCGGTGCCTCCGTGGCCGCCCTGTAAACCGACCGTGGGCGTGGTGGCGCCGTCGGTACCACTGGCTCCGCTCGCTCCCGATCCGCCGGCACCACCCTCGCCGCCCGTCCCGCCGGTGCCGACACCCCCGTTTGCCCCGCCGTCTAAGCCGCTTCCTGCGGCCCCCGCGGCACCCCCGGCGCCGCCATGTCCGCCGTCGGCGCCCGCGCCGCCTCCGGTCGCGCCGGTGGTTGTCGTGGCGGTGGCATTGCCGCCGTGGCCGCCGGCGCCGCCGCCGCCACCGTCGCCGCCCTGGCCGCCAGCTCCTCCGTTGAGTCCGCCGATACCCGCGCCGCCGCCACCTCCCTGGCCGCCGGCGCCCCCCATTCGGCCCATGCCGCCGGCCGTCGGGGTCGCAGTGGAGCTGCCGATCGCCCCGGCGTCGCCCTGGCCGCCGGTGCCGCCGGTGCCACCGACGCCGCCGGATCCGGTGCCACCCGCGTGACCTGCTGCCCCGAGGTAGCCGCCGGATCCGCCGGCTCCTCCTACCCCTGCCGCGCCGCCGTGACCGCCGGTACCGCCGTTGCCGCCGTCGGCGTCGAACCCCACGCCGCTGCCGCCGAACCCGCCTTGGCCGCCGGCTCCGCCCAGTCCGCCGGCTCCGCCGGCGCCACCTGCACTCATCAACCCGGAGCTGGCGCCGCCATCGCCGCCCGCTCCGCCTGCACCGCCGGCAAAACCGAGGCCACCCTTGCCGCCCAGCGGACCTGCCCCGTCGGCGCCGGCAGCGCCGATCGCACCTGCACCTCCGGTTCCGCCAGCGCCGCCGGCTCCGGCGCCGCCGCCGAACAGGGCTCGCCCTGCCCCTCCGAGGCCGCCGGTCCCGCCGGCACCCCCGACACCAGCCACACCAACACCGCCGGCGCCTCCGGCACCTCCCACTCCACCGAACCCACTCAGCAGACCACCGGAGCCGCCCGCTCCACCGGTACCGCCCACCAGGCCGGCCGCACCCACGCCCCCGGCGCCGCCAGCGCCGCCGTTGCCGAAGAGGCCCGCATCGCCACCACGCCCACCGATTGAGCCGGGCGCGCCCGATCCGCCCGCGCCGCCGTTGCCCCAGAGAATCCCGCCCGCCCCGCCTGCCGCCCCGGTGCCCGCGGCGCCGTTGACGCCGTCACCGATAAGCGGGCGCCCCAAGAACGTGTTGGTCGGTGCATTGATGAACCCCAGCACGTTCTGCTCAAGCACGCGCAGCGGTGCAGCGTTCAGAGCTTCAGCGGCAGCGTAGGCGTGTGCGCCGCCAGCAACGGTTTGCGTGAACTGGCCATGGAACTGGGCCACCTGTGCGCTGAGTGCCTGGTACTCCTCGCCTAAGGCGCCGAACAGTCGTGTCACCGCCGCCGAGACCTCGTCACCGCCCAACGCGGCGATGTTCGTCGTGAGGGGCGCCGCGGTCGCGCCGGCGGCCCGCAGTACCTCTCCGATCCCGCGTAAATTGCTCGCCGCTGCGGCCAAGGTCTCGGGTGTAGCGATCACGTAAGAAGACAAATCCGGCTCCCTTGGCCTCGCTTGGGACAGATCCCCGATGGGACTGCGCCGCGAACGTTATCGCGCGTCGTGAGGAATTTTCAGCGATTCCGTCAATTTGCATACAAAATCAAAGATCCCGGTTGCGCAAAAAAGCTCTCGTCAACCTTGCGCCGCTCGTGCGATTGCTGTGGCGGTCACCGTTGAAAGGTCACTAAGCAGTGAAATCGCGTGTAAATGCTTTTGAAGCAAGCAATTTGGAGAGTCGCTGGTCGACCTTCGTGGTGTCAGCCGGTCGCGTTTGGACGGCGCGCGAAAAATGTGCCGACCTCATTTTAGAATCAGTTTTCAATTCATCCCGGCGATCACTGGTTATGGTCCCGTCTTGCAGCAACCTTCTTGCGGCCGCGGACGGGAGCACTTGGGAGCGACCGGCGACCAAGCGTCGTGCCTATGCGGACGGATCCGGAGTCGTCGTCGGCGGCGCAATGATCTTGTCGGCATCGCCGGTTATATCGAGCGATGTCGGGTACCCGGCGGCCATGAAAAGTGCAGAGCATGAACATCGACTGCAGATGCCCCGGTCCCGCGGCGCCGTCAGTGGACTGCTGCTGGTTGTCGCGGGTGCTTGGGGGGCGCTGATCCCGTTCGTCGGGCCGCGCTTTCACTTCGCCTTCACACCCGCCCAGGATTGGGCGTGGACAGCGGCACGCGGGTGGTTCGAAGTGCTGCCCGGAGCGGCCGCGGTGTTGGGCGGTCTGCTCCTGATCCTGTCCCGGAACCGGGTTGTCGCCATGGCCGGCGGCTTCGTGGCGGCGCTGGCCGGTGCCTGGTTCGTTCTCGGTCAGCGGATCGCGCCGCTGCTGCACCTGGGAACCATCGGCGATCCCGTCGCATCGACCGAACGTAAGCGCGCCGTCCTGGAGCTTTGCTACTTCACCGGCTTAGGAACCCTGATCGTCTTGATCGGCGGATTCGCGCTGGCCGGCACCGCCGCCCGGTTGGCACGCGACCTCCCGGCGCCGGTTGCGCAGGACGTCACCCGCGAGCCCGTCGCTGCTGTGGCGCCCAAGACCGAGCCGACTCCGGACGCAGCGACAAAGCCCCGCGGACAGGTCACCCCCGCCAACGACCCCCGGCGCTGGCGGGAGGTTCGCCGTCCGCGTGAAAACGTCGGGGCGGGCCGCTCCAACGCGTATCTGCGGTGGCCCCACCCGCAAGGATGATCGCCGCGAATTGAGCGAACCCGCAGCGCTCAGCGGTCACCGCGCGTGTTGACGACCCGTTGCGCGATCTCCACCAACGAGGTGTTGCTCTCCTGGGACAGCCGCCGCAGCATGTCGAAGGCCCGCACGTCGTCGACGTCATAGCGTTCCATGATGATGCCCTTGGCCTGTCCGATCCGGTCCCTGCTGGCCACCGCGGAGCGCAGATTCTCGCTCTGTCTGTTCGACATGATGGCCGCGGCGGCATGGGCGGCCAGGACCGTCCCGATCGTCTGCTGCTCGACATCCCAGGTCGTCGGCTGGTACCCGAACAAGTTCAGCGCGCCGGCGGTGCGCTCATGGGTGTACAGCCGGAAAGACAGGCCGCTGAGCACGCCCAGCTTGCAGACGGCTGCCGAGTAGGAGGGCCAGCGCGTCTCGTGACGAAAGTCGTCGGTGCGCACTACGTCGTAGTCCGACGATGACGCCGCCTCGATACAGGGTCCTTCGTTGAGCGCATACTGCAGTTCGTCGAGTTCGTGCGGCACGTTATCGGTGGTGGCGACCGACTCGAACTGGCCGCCTTTGCTGATCAGAAGAATGCCCGCGGTGTCGACACCGGCAATCAGTTCCACGGCCGCCGCGGTGACCTCGGCGAGGATGTCCCCGGCCCGCCGGGGCGCCGCGACGACGCGAGCCAGGTCGGCCATGCGCACTGCCAGATCGTGGTTGGACGGCTCAGACATGGCCTTGAGTTTCCCCACCGCCACCGGTCGTCAAACCGACCCACGATCCAAAAGCCGGGGGCAGGCATTCGGCGGAAATCTCCGAACGCCTGCCCCCGGCTGTGGAATCAGAGCAGCCCGAGCAACCGCAGATCGCTGACGTACTTGGCGATGATCGCCGGGGTGACATGCGGGATGTCCTTGTCCGGGCCGATCTTCGCCTCCTGCACCGCCGAGCGGAACACGACGGTCGGTGCGATCGATCCGTTGATCGGCCGTTCCGGCTTCTGGTAGTTGTGCAGCAGCGGCAGCAACGAGGCCTGACGCTGCTTCTCCGGCAGCGACCGCAGCGACGTCTCGAACCGCTGCAACCATTCGCCGTAGTCGGCGATCCGCTGGATGGCGCATCCGGCACCGTTAGTCGGAGAGATCATCCAATCGACGAACTCGTCGAACCCGATGCCGTCGTCGTAGGGGTTCATCACGTGGTAGGTGGCGAACCCGTCGCCGCTCTGTGCGCCGAGCACGGCCACGGCTTCGGCGATGAACTCGACCGGCAGACCGTCATAGTGGGCGCGCTGCCGGTTGCCGTCGTCGTCCAGTTCGTAGAACGATCCGGGGGCGATACCGGTGGCGGCCAGGCTCAAGATCGTCCGGGTGAACATGTCCGGCACGTTGAGCTGACCCGCCCAGGTGGTGTCGGCCAGGATCATGTCGCAGCGGAACACCGCGACCGGCAGGCCACACAGGTCGTGCGCCTCCCGCAGCAGCACCTCGCCGGCCCACTTGCTGTTCGCGTAGCCGTTGGCGTAGCCGTCGTCGATCTGGCGTGTGGCACTGATCGTCCGGATGTCGGCGTCCTCGGTGAACGCACCCGGCTCGATTCCGCCGCCCACCGCGATCGTCGAGGTGTAGCTGAAGGGCTTGATCTTGGTGGTCAGGGCCAACCGGATCAGCTCCGCGGTTCCCAGCGCGTTGGGCCCGAACAACTGGCTGTAGGGCAGCACGTGGTTGACCAGGGCCGCCGGGTCCACGATGACGTCGACGGTGTCGGCCAGCCGCTGCCAGGTGACGCGGTCCAGGCCGAGGTCGGCCTCACCCTTGTCGCCGGCGAGCACCTCGAGGTGCTTGTCGGCCAGTTCCCGGTAGTGCGCCAGCAGCTTGGGGTCCCCGCTGTCGAAGGTGCTGTCCAGGCGGGCGCGGGCGTCCTCGTCCGACTTGGCCCGAACCAGGCAGATCACCTTGCCGTCGACCAGGGACATCCGCTGCAGCCATTCCAGCGCCAGGTAGCGGCCCAGGAAGCCGGTGGCTCCGGTCAGCAGCACGGTGCGCACCTGGTCGCTCGGCGCCGGCAGGCCGGGTGCCGCGGCCAGGGTGTCGGCGTCGATGAACTTGTCCAGCGTGAGGTCACTGGCGTGCACCTCGACGGCGTCCCGGCCGTGCACCGAGGTGAACGTGGGCCGCTTGGAACCGGGCTGACGCTCCGCCTCGATGTAGGCGGCCAGCGCCTGCAGGTCGTTGGCCGGGCTGACGATGACGCCGACCGGCACCTCGACCCCGAAGATCTCCTGCAGCAGGTTGGCGAAGGTCAACGCGGACAACGAGTCTCCGCCGAGATCGGTGAAGTGCGAGTCGGGGGACAGATCGCTGCTGGCTGTGCCCAGCATTGCGGCCGCGGCCCGGCTCACCGTCTCCAGCACCGGCCCGTCGGCCCCGCCGCGACGCAGCTCGCTGAGTTCGCTGGCCTGGCCGGCGGCCAGGTCGGCGTAGAGCTGCTCCAGCCGCTCGCCGTAGTGCGCCTTCAGCTTCGGCCACGCCAGCTTGCGGATACCGGTCAGCAGACCGTTCTCCAGGGTGAACGGGGTGGTCTCGAGGAGGAAGTCGCGCGGCACCTCGTAGGACTGCAGTCCGGCCTCCTTGGCGACGCTCTGCAGCGAATCGGCGATCATCGGCTTGAGCGCTTCGACGCCGTGCGCGGCCAGTGCGTCCGCGGTCGGCACCACGACTGCCAGCAGGTAAGGGTGCGCGCTGTTGCCATAGACGTAGATCTGCCGGACCAGCGGGCTGTTGCCGAACACCGCCTCCAGCTTGGCGACGGTGACGAACTCGCCCTGAGCGAGCTTGAGCACGTTGTTGCGGCGGTCGACGTAGCGCACCTGATTCGGCGCCACCTCGGCCACGACGTCGCCGGTGCGGTAGTACCCGTCCTCGTCGAACACGCTTTCCGTGATCTCGGGGCGCTTGTAGTAGCCGGGGAACAGGTTCTCGGTCTTCAGTAGCAGCTCACCCCGTGGGTGAGGCCGGTCGGTGGTGAAGTAACCCAGGTCCGGAACGTCGACCAGCTTGTAGTCGATCACCGGCGGGCGCTGCACCTCGCCGTCGAAGAGCACCATTCCGGCTTCGGTGGAGCCGTAGCCGTCCAGCAGGTGCATTTCCAGCAGCGATTCCACCCAGGTCTTGAGCTCGGGGGAGATGGGCGCTGATCCCGTCATCGCGAAGATGAATCGTCCGCCGAGCAGGTTCTCCCGTTGGTCCACCAGGACCTCGGCCTCGACGGCGGCACGGTCGCCCCCCTCGAGAAGCCGGGCTTGATGGCCTGACTCCTCCTCCGACTCGTGCCTCGTCGGCATCGTCGCCAGGCGGCGGTCCACCTCGCTCTGGAATTCGCCGTACAAGGTCTCCCAGATTCGCGGCACGAAGTTCATCTCCGTGGGCCGCACCAGGGCCAGGTCTTCCAGGAAGGTGGACAGGTCGCTCTTGGCGGCGAAGTATGCGGTGCCACCGTTGCCGAGCGTGCCGTACAGGATGCCGCGGCCCATGACGTGGCTCATCGGCATGAAGTTCAGCGTGATCGACGCGGCGGTCGGTCCGAACCAGTTCTTAGCGGACCGGCGGAACATTTTGCCGACGTTTTGCTGCGGGTACATCGCGCCCTTGGGGGCGCCGGTGCTGCCGGAGGTGTAGATCAGCAGGGCGAGCGCGTCGTCGGCCAGTTCGGTAAGCGGTTGCGCCGGCGAGTCCGCGCCGCGCTGCAGGATGTCGGCCAGCGTTTCGACCGCGACACCGGTGTTCGCCAGGGCGGCCACGGCGGAGTCCACAGCCTCCCGCTCGTCGTCGACCTGCGGGTGGTAGTCGAACACCACCAGCTTCCGGGGTGCCTGCTCGGCCCGGCGGATCAGCTCGACCGCGTCGCTCAACTGGTTGACACTCGCGGCGATCAGGCTGGGCTCGGTCTCCGTGACGATCGGCTGTAGCTGGGCGATCGCGGCGCTGGTCTGCAGCGGCACCGAGATGGCCCCGATCTGCCCCAGCGCCATGTCGATCGTGGCGTAGTCCACGCTGTTGAAGCCCAGCACGCAGACGCGGTCGCCCGGTTGAACATCAGCGGCGGTCACGGCGCGCCCGAATGACGCGATCCGATCGCCCAGTTCGCGGTAGGTGACGGTCTCGAACCGGGGGAGCAGGTTCAGCGAAGTGCGGCCGGTCACCGGGTCCGCGACCAACTCGACTGCACGCTGGCCCAGCGCCGGCCGGTCGGCGTAGCCGTCGAGGACGGTCTGGATGACCTGGGGGAGTCGCAGGTCGGGGTTCTCCAGCGCTTCGGCCACCGCAGGGTCGGGCTGGGCGGCGGCGAACTGGGGGTCGGTGGCAGCAAGCTCCTCGGCGCGGCGGGCGATCCGCTCGTCTTGTGTGGTCGTCATATCAGATCCTCTTTGAAATGAACTGGAGAGAATGAAATCTAAGTGGGCGCAACGCTGCGCTGATAGAAAGAACGTTAGCTAAAGTAAAGATATTCCTCAATGGTGGGCCACTGCGAGTTCGCTGTGAGTTGCGCCACCAGCCTCACGCCCGGGAGTCGGCCGGGTCGAGAGCGTCGAGTAGTCGTTGCATGGTGGCGCACATGTGCGCGAAGTCATCGGGGCCGACCAGTTGTGACCACCGAGTCTCAATGTCGGCTACCCGATCGCCGGCATCGGCGAGCAGGCGTCGTCCGCGGTCGGTCAGATCGATGAGTTTGGCGCGGCCGTCGTTCGGGTCGGGGCGGCGGGTCAGATATCCCAGTGTTGCGAGGTCGTTGACCAGTTCAGACGTCGCCGCCAGGCTCAGCTGCGCCCGCGCCGCCAGCTCGGTCAGCCGGATGCCGCCCATCCGGATGTTGCCGAATATCTGCAGGTGCGGGTCCCGGATGTCGCCGTAGCCCTGGTCGATATGCGGTGCCGCGAGATCGGTGCGGAACTGCCGCGTCAGCCGCACCAGCAATTGACCGATCGCCTGCCGATCCGTCGGGAGCCCACTTGACGCCGCCATGGTTCACGAAGATACTACGGATACCGAAGTTTCGGTTTCCGAAGTAAATGGGGTGATCATGAGCAGCCTTAACGACGAGTATGTCGAGACTGATCTGGGGCGGCTTCACGTACTGCGCCGGGGCACCGGACCGGTCACCCTCCTGTGGCACAGCCTGTTCCTGGACTCCCGCTCGTGGGTTCCGCTGATCGGCGCGCTCGCCGATCTGGCGCCGGATCGCACCGTCATCGCCGTCGACGGGCCGTCACACGGGCGCAGCGAGCCACTGAACCGCGACTTCACATTCGACGAGTGTGCGCAGGCCGCTGCCGACGTCTTGGACGGGATGTGTGGCGGCGGGCCGGTGGATTGGGTGGGCAACGCCTGGGGCGGTCACGTCGGCATCGTGCTCGCCGCGTCGCAACCGCAGCGGATCCGAACGCTCACCACCATCGGCACCCCCGTACACGGCACCGACACCCGATTTCGCCTGACGAAGGGGTTGCCCCTGGTGGCCCTGTATCGCCTTTTCGGACCTGTCAGCCTCGTCTGCGATCCGCTGTCGGACGCGCTGCTGGGGCCGGATGGCTCGACCGGCGTGATGGAGGCGTTCCGCCAGGCCGACCGCGTCGGGATGTATCACGCCGTGCGCTCGATGATGCTCAAGCGCCCGAGCCTGCATAACCGACTGCCGCAGATCGCGGCACCGACCCTGATGCTTGCCGCTCACGACGACGACGAAGGCTGGCCGCCGGAACAGGCCAGGGCAGCCTGCGCCGCGATGCGCGACGCCCGCGTCGGCGTCGTGAGGGGTGGCGGCCGGGTGGCGCCCCTGCTGATCGACGCGCAGACGATCGCGCGGACGTTGGTCGACTTCTGGTCTACCGCGACCGCTCCGCCGCGACACTGAACCAAGGCGCACGACACGCCGCCGAGGGTGTGCCTGGTGTCAATCTCGAACGCCGGGTCGGCTCAGAGGTCCGCGAGTAGCCCGGTCAGCACGTCCAGTCCCTCGGTCAGCAGCTCGTCGCTGATCGTCAGGGGCGGCAACAGGCGGATGATGTTGCCGTACATCCCGCAGGTCAACACGATGATCCCAGCCGCGTGCGCGGCGGTGGCGAGCTTCGACGTGAGCTCAGGATCGGGGTCGGAGGTGCCGGACTTGACCAGCTCCATGGCGATCATCGCGCCGCGCCCACGTACATCACCGACCCGGTCGTCTCCCGCCTGCAATCGCAGCAGTGGCTCGGTGATCAGGCGCTCGATCTCCTGCGCGCGCCCGATAAGTCCCTCGGACTCGATGGTCGCGATGGTGGCCAGCGCCGCCGCACACGCGACGGGATTGCCGCCGAACGTTCCGCCCAGGCCGCCCGCGTGCGGCGCATCCATCACCTCGGCCCGGCCGGTGATTCCCGACAGCGGCAGCCCGTCGGCAATCCCTTTGGCCGTCACGATGACGTCGGGCTGGATGCCTTCGTGCTCGCAGGCGAACATGGCGCCGGTGCGCGCAAAGCCGGATTGCACCTCGTCGGCGATGAACACCACGTCGTTTTCGCGGCACCAGCGCAGCAGAGCGGGAAGGAATCCCTCGGCGGGGACGATGAACCCGCCCTCGCCCTGGATGGGCTCGATGATGACCGCCGCCAGGTTTTTCGCCCCGACCTGCTTGTCGATCATGCTGATGGCACGCGCCGCGGCCTTCTCGCCGTCGGTGGCCAATTCCTTGTCGAGCAGGCTGTCGCGGTAAGGATAGGACAGCGGCGCCCGGTAGATCTCCGGGGCGAACGGACCGAAGCCGCTCTTGTAGGGCATGGACTTGGCGGTCAGCGCCATCGTGAGGTTGGTGCGGCCGTGGTAGGCGTGGTCGAACGCAACGACGGCGGACCTGCCGGTGTAGGACCGCGCGACCTTGATCGCACTCTCGACCGCCTCGGCGCCGGAGTTGAACAGCACCGAACGCTTCTCGCCCTCGCCCGGGGTGATCCGGTTCAGTTCCTCGGCCACGGCGACGTAACCCTCGTACGGCGTCACCATGAAGCAGGTGTGGGTGAACTCGGCTACCTGCTGGCGTACCGCTTCCACAACGGGTGGCGCCGCGTTGCCGATCGTGGTCACGGCGATGCCGGAGCCCAAGTCGATGAGCCGGTTGCCGTCTACGTCCTCGACGATGCCCCCGCCGGCGCGTGCCACGAACACCGGCAGGGTGACCCCGACGCCGTGCGACACCGCGGCGGTCCGTCGCTTGTTCAGCTCCAAAGACGCGGGACCAGGGATTTCAGTGGCCAAATGACGGCTCTGCTCGAGGCTGGCCACGGACTCCTCCTCCCGCGGACGCGCAGGTCACGTCGCGATCAAAAGCCTAGCCGGTGACCGGCGCGCAAGCGGCTTCAGCTGTGCCGACCCCCGGCCAGGACGATGCCGGTCGGTTTGCGACCTGCGGGAATGGCAGACTGGACCCCTAGCGACGCGAGCGAGCCCGGGTCAGACCGGCGCCAGCCCCGGATTATGCGGGGAAATTCGAGCACCACCGATATGAAAGACGGGCGTTCTGATGGAGAGTTTTGTCCTGTTTCTGCCGTTCCTGCTCATCATGGGCGGGTTCATGTACTTCGCGTCGCGGCGGCAACGCAAGGCGATGCAGGCGACCATCGACCTGCACGAGTCGTTGCAGCCGGGGGATCGGGTGCACACGACATCCGGACTGGAAGCGACCGTCGTCAGCTTCACCGACGACACCGTCGACCTCGAGATCGCACCCGGCGTCGTCACGACGTGGATGAAGCTGGCGGTGCGGGACCGGATCCTGCCCGACGACGATGAGGACTACGAGGAGAGTCCCGCGCTCGAGGCGGCCGATGAAGACGAAGACGCGGATTCGGACACCAGCCGCGTCATCAAGGACTCCTGACCGACACCGACTGCCGCGTGCGGGACATGCGCCCCACCGCGGCACGTAGTCTTTTCGGAGGTTCTGTCCAGGGCTGGACGGATCCTCAAGACCGATTCTCAAGGAGACAGAAGGAACGTGGCATCGTCTTCGGCGCCGGTGCAGCCTGCCCGCTACCTGTCGGTGTTCCTGCTCATGCTCGTCGGCGTCTACCTGCTGGTGTTTCTCACCGGGGATAAAAAGGCCACGCCCAAGCTGGGCATCGATCTGCAGGGCGGCACCCGCGTGACGCTGACGGCGCGCACCCCGGATGGCTCGCGGCCGAGCCGGGACGCGCTGGCGCAGGCTCAACAGATCATCAGTTCCCGGGTAAACGGGCTGGGTGTCTCCGGCTCGGAGGTCGTCGTCGACGGCGACAACCTGGTCATCACCGTGCCCGGCAGTGACGGCAACGAGGCGCGTGACCTCGGTCAGACTGCGCGGCTGTACATCCGGCCGGTGCTCAACTCGATGCCGGCCCAGAAAGCTCCCGAAGAGCCGAAGCCCGGTCAACCGCCCGCCGGCGGTGAGCCAGGCGGTCCCGGTCCCGCTCCGGGCGCCCCCGGTGCCGGCGCGCCGGGCGCTCCGGCTCCGGCTCCGGCTCCGGGTGCTCCCGCTCCCGCGCCGCCACAGTCGGGCGCCCCCGCTCCGGCGCCGCCCCGCGGGCAGCCCAGGCCCTACCCGCAAGATCCGGCGCCCAGCCCCTCGCCCGCCCCGAGTCCCGCGCCGGCGCCCAGCGGTTCCCCGGCGCCCAGCGGTTCGCCGGCGCCCAGCCCGGCCCCCGCGCCGTCGCCGACCGGTCAGGCGCCACCGTCCGACGTGCCGCCGACGGATGCACCTGCCGCACCGGATCCACGCAAGGACCTCGCCGAGCGCATTGCGCAGGAGAAGAAGTGGCGGCAGAACACCAGCCAGTACATCCAGATGATCGCCCTGCAGTTCGAGGCCACCCGGTGCGACAAGGACGACATCTTGGCCGGCAACGACGACCCCAAGTTGCCGTTGGTTACCTGCTCCACCGACCACAAGACCGCCTACCTGCTGGGGCCGTCGATCATCAGCGGTGACCAGATTCAGGACGCGACCTCCGGGATGAACCAGAGCAGCCTGGGCTACGTGGTGGACCTGCAGTTCAAGAGCGCCGCAGCCAACGTCTGGGCCGACTACACCGCAGCCCATACCGGCACCCAGACCGCCTTCACGCTGGACTCTCAGGTGGTCAGTGCCCCGATGATCCGGGAACCCATCCCCGGCGGCCGGACCCAGATCAGTGGCGGTGATCCACCGTTCAGCGCGGCCACCGCCAAGCAGCTGGCCAACGTCCTGAAGTACGGGTCGCTGCCGCTGTCATTCGAGTCGTCGGAAGCCCAAACCGTCTCGGCGACACTGGGTCTGACGTCGCTGCGCGCCGGGCTGATCGCCGGCGGAATCGGACTGCTGCTGGTCCTGGTGTACTCGCTGCTGTACTACCGGGTGCTGGGACTGCTCACCGCGTTGTCGTTGGTTGCTTCCGGCGCAATGATTTTCGCGATCCTGGTGTTGCTGGGCCGGTACATCAACTACACCCTGGACCTAGCCGGCATTGCGGGTCTGATCATCGGTATCGGTACCACCGCCGACTCGTTCGTGGTGTTCTTCGAACGCATCAAAGATGAGATACGCGAAGGCCGTTCGTTCCGCTCAGCGGTTCCGCGAGGGTGGGCGCGGGCGCGCAAGACCATCGTGTCCGGCAACGCGGTGACCTTCCTGGCCGCCGCCGTGCTGTACTTCCTCGCGATCGGGCAGGTCAAGGGATTCGCCTTCACGCTGGGCCTCACCACGATCCTCGACCTCGTGGTCGTATTCCTGGTCACCTGGCCGCTGGTGTACCTGGCTTCCAAGTCCCCGAGGCTGGGCAAGCCGGCGTACAACGGCCTGGGTGCAGTCCAGCAGGTCGCACGTGAGCGCCGGGCGTCGAGTTCGGCCGCCAAGACGGGACGGGGTTAAGCCATGGCGTCCAAGGCCGACACGAAGACAACAGTCATCGGACCCGACGACGACTCGAAAACTGCTGGGTCGCAACACAGTTTCCTCTCCCGGCTGTACACCGGCACCGGCGCTTTCGAGGTGGTCGGGCGTCGCAAGCTCTGGTACGGCGTCAGCGGGGCGATCATGGCCATCGCCATCCTGGCGATCCTGATCCGCGGATTCACGTTCGGTATCGACTTCAAGGGCGGCACAACGGTCTCCATGCCGTCTGCGGGCACGTCGGGCACGATCCAGGTCAGCCAGGTGGTGGACGTCTTCCACAAGACGATCGGCAAGGACCCCGAATCGGTGGTCACGGTCGGCAAGGGATCCTCGGCCACCGTGCAGATCCGGTCGGAGACCCTGTCCAACCAGCAGACCGAGCAACTTCGCAACGCCCTGTTCGACGCGTTCCACCCCAAGGGCACCGACGGTAACCCCAGCAAGAAGGCCATCAGCGACGCGGCGGTGTCAGAGACCTGGGGCGGTCAGATCACCACCAAGGCGGTGATCGCCCTGGTGGTGTTCCTGGTGCTGGTCGCCGTCTACATCACCGTGCGCTACGAGCGCTACATGACGATGTCGGCGCTGGCGGCCATGGTCTTCGACCTGACCGTCACTGCGGGCGTCTATGCACTGGTGGGATTCGAGGTCACCCCGGCGACGGTGATCGGCCTGCTGACCATCCTCGGGTTCTCCCTCTACGACACGGTCATCGTGTTCGACAAGGTCGAGGAGAACACCCACGGTTTCCAGCACACCACCCGGCGCACCTTCGCCGAACAGGCCAATCTGGCCGTCAACCAGACGTTCATGCGCTCCATCAACACCAGCCTGATCTCGGTGTTGCCGGTGCTGGCGCTGATGGTGGTGGCGGTGTGGTTGCTGGGTGTGGGCACGCTGAAGGACCTGGCTCTGGTACAGCTCATCGGCATCATCGTGGGCACCTACTCGTCGATCTTCTTCGCCACCCCGCTGTTGGTCACGCTGCGGGAACGCACCGAGTTGGTGCGCACGCACACCCGGCGGGTGCTCAGACGGCGCAGTGCCGGTGCGGTCACCGAGCACCCCGCCCCCAAGGATGAGCCCGCCGACAGTGACGACGAGGACGCCTCTGACGCGCCGGAGCAGGTCACCGAGGCCGTCACCGTCAGCAAGCCCGCCGCCACCAACAAACCGGCACCCGGTGCGCGGCCGGCTCGTCCCACCGGCACGCGGCGTCCCACCGGCAAGCGAAACGCCGGCAAGCGGTAGCTCGCATGTCCACCTGGTCTCGCTGGCGGGGCGCCATGCTGGCCACTGGAGCGACGGCAGTGCTGGCGGCGTCCACCCTCACCGCATGCTCGGGTAGCGCCGCGGGGCGCGTCGATTACGTGGTGGACGGCGTCCTGTCGACCTACAACGCCAACACCGTGGTCGGTGCGGCCTCGGCCGGTGCCCAGGCGTTCGCCCGCACCCTCACCGGGTTCGGCTATCACGGTCCCGACGGGCAGGTGGTCGCTGACCACGACTTCGGAACCATCTCGGTGGTGGGCGGCTCGCCGCTGGTGCTCGACTACCAGATCGCGGACAACGCGGTCTATTCCGACGGCAAGCCGGTGACGTGTGACGACCTGGTACTGGCCTGGGCGGCGCAGTCCGGGCGCTTCGGCGGGTTCGACGCCGCGACTCAGGCGGGCTACGTCGACATCGCCAACATCGAGTGCACACCCGGCCAGAAGAAAGCCCGGGTCTCGTTCATCCCGGATCGCGGCGTCGTCGACTACACGCAGCTGTTCACCGCCACCTCGATGATGCCGTCACACGTCATCGCCGACACCCTCGGCACCGACATCACCACGGCGCTCCTGACCAACAAGGGCGCGGTGGTGGAACAGGTCGCGAAGGTGTGGAACAGCACCTGGGACCTCAAACCGGGTGTGGACCTCAAGCGCTTCCCGTCATCCGGCCCGTACAAGATCGAGCGGGTGCTCGACGGCGGCGCGGTGGTGCTCGTGGCCAACGACCGCTGGTGGGGCGCCAAGGCGATCACCAAACGCATCACGGTGTGGCCGCAGGGCGGTGACATCCAGGACCGGGTGAACAACCGCAGCGTCGACGTCGTCGACGTGGCCGCCGGATCGTCGGGATCGCTGGCCACTCCGGATAACTACGAGCGCTCCGACGCGCCGTCGGCCGGCATCGAGCAGCTGATCTTCGCCGCGCAGGGCCCACTTGCGACCAGCGCTGCCCGGCACGCGTTCGCACTGTGCACACCGCGGGACACGATCGCCCGCGACGCCGGCGTGCCGATCGCCAACTCGCGGCTGTCGCCGGCTGCGGAGGACGCGCTGTCCGCGGCCGAGGGCGCCAACGAGGCGGCCCAGTTCACCAAGGCCGACCCGAACGCCGCACGGGCTGCGCTGAACAACGCGGCGCTGACGGTACGGATCGGCTACCGCGGACCCAATGCCCGCCTGGCCGCCACCGTCGGATCCATCGCGGCCTCGTGCGCGCCGGCCGGAATCACCGTCTCCAACGTGACGCTGGACACGTCCGGGCCACAGGCACTGCGCGACGGCAAGATCGACGTGCTGCTGGCCAGCACCGGGGGAGCGAGCGGCAGCGGGTCCACCGGATCGTCGTCGATAGATGCCTACGACCTGCACAGCGGCAACGGAAACAACTTGTCCGGCTATGCGAACCCGCAGGTCGACGGCATCATCGGTGCGCTCGCGGTCTCGGCCGACCCTGCCGAACGGGCCCGGCTGCTGGGTGAAGGCGCCCCGATCCTGTGGGGTGACATGCCGACCTTGCCGCTGTACCGGCAGCAGCGCACATTGCTGATGTCCAAGAAGATGTACGCCGTCAGCCGCAACCCCACGCGCTGGGGGGTCGGCTGGAACATGGACCGATGGGCCCTGATGCAATGAGGTCGCAGTGAGCAGCGTCCCCGCCATGATCACCTCACTCGCCCGCACCGTCCCTGATTTCCCCGAACCCGGCGTGCTGTTTCGCGACCTCACCCCGGTGTTCGCCGACCGCGACGCGATGGCCGCCATCACCGACGGGCTGGCCCGAGCTTCCGAGGGAGCCGACCTGGTGGCCGGCATCGATTCGCGAGGGTTCCTGCTTGCCGCCGCCGTCGCCACCCGGCTGCACACCGGCGTGCTGGCGATCCGCAAGGGCGGAAAGCTCCCGCCGCCGGTCTTGAGCGAGGACTACCAGCGGGAGTACGGCGCCGCCACCATCGAGATTCCCGCCGACGGAATCGAATTGGCGGGTCTGCGCGTCATGGTCATCGACGACGTGCTGGCCACCGGAGGCAGCGTGGGAGCCGCGCAGCGGTTGCTCGAGCGGGTCGGCGCTGTCGTCACCGGCGCGGCGGTGGTCATGGAACTGGAGGCACTGGGCGGTCGCGACGCGATCGCTCCGCTGCCCCTGCACAGCTTGAGCCGCTCGTAAGCGGTTCGCCAACGGAAGGGGAGTCTGATGAGCGGTGCCAAGAACCCGCGGCCGCGTCCCGCCGGGGTGAGCGACGACACGGTAGAGGCGGTCGGGGCGGTGACCGAAGCGCTGGAGTGGGTGGAACGGGCCCGCGGACACCTGTATTCGTTTCACCAATTGATGGGGCACGCGGATCTGCTGCTCGGCGAAGCGTGCGACAAATTGCGTGCCGCAGGACACGACGACATCGCCGATCGGCTGGAGACCGACATGGTGGGCCGCAACGTGCTTCAGGGGCGATGGACCTTTCAGATCGTCGAGGAGTTCGACGACGACTACTGGTCGGTGTTACGCGATCACGAGCGCCGGGTGCGCGACGAGCTGCAGGGCGGCCTGCGGCATCTTTTCGAATCGGAGATGAAGGAAGACCGCCGCACGGCCGGCCGGCCACACCATGAAGCCCGCCCCGACGAGAACAACGGATAACTGAACGATGTGCGCGGACCGGATATCCTCTAGGCGGAGGTGACTGACGTGGCGGAAGACCAGAGCACGTTGCAGGCTGCCGCGCCACCGACCGAGCCGCTGCCCGTCGCGGAGATCCCCGAGCCGCCGGCAGAGCCGCTGAAGACGACCACCAGCGCATCCCGACGGGTTCGCGCCCGGTTGGCGCGACGCATGACCGCACGCAGCGGCGCCATCAACCCGGTTCTCGAGCCGTTGGTGGCGGTACACCGCGAGGTCTATCCGAAAGCGGATCTGGCAATCCTGCAGCGTGCCTACGAGGTCGCCGACCAACGGCACGCTACCCAGTTCCGCCACTCCGGCGACCCCTACATCACCCACCCGCTGGCCGTCGCCAACATCCTGGCCGAGTTGGGCATGGACACCACCACGCTGGTGGCCGCTCTGCTGCACGACACCGTCGAGGACACCGGCTACACCATCGAGCAACTGTCCGAGGACTTCGGCGACGAGGTGGGCCACCTCGTCGACGGCGTGACCAAGCTGGACCGGGTCGTGTTGGGCAGCGCAGCCGAGGGCGAGACGATCCGCAAAATGATCACCGCCATGGCCCGCGATCCGCGCGTGCTGGTGATCAAAGTGGCCGACCGGCTGCACAACATGCGCACCATGCGCTTCCTGCCGCCGGAGAAGCAGGCACGCAAGGCCCGTGAAACACTGGAAGTCATTGCCCCGCTTGCCCATCGACTCGGCATGGCGAGCGTCAAGTGGGAACTGGAAGACCTGTCGTTCGCGATCCTGCACCCCAAGAAGTACGAAGAGATCGTCCGCCTGGTCGCCGGCCGCGCTCCGTCCCGGGACACCTACCTGGCCAAGGTGCGCACCGAGATCACCAACACCTTGAACGGGTCGAAGATCAAGGCGACGGTGGAGGGCCGGCCCAAGCACTACTGGTCGATCTATCAGAAGATGATCGTCAAGGGCCGTGACTTCGACGACATCCACGACCTGGTCGGCATCCGCATCCTGTGCGATGAGATCCGCGACTGCTACGCCGCTGTGGGCGTGGTGCATTCGCTGTGGCAGCCGATGGCGGGGCGGTTCAAGGACTACATCGCCCAGCCCCGCTACGGCGTGTACCAGTCGCTGCACACCACGGTCGTCGGACCGGAGGGCAAGCCGCTGGAGGTGCAGATCCGCACCCGCGACATGCACAAGACGGCCGAGTTCGGTATCGCCGCGCACTGGCGGTACAAGGAAGCCAAGGGCCGCAACGGTGTTCCGCATCCCCACGCTGCCGCCGAGATCGACGACATGGCCTGGATGCGTCAGCTGCTCGACTGGCAGCGGGAGGCCGCCGACCCCGGGGAGTTCCTCGAGTCGTTGCGTTACGACCTTGCGGTGCAAGAGATTTTCGTGTTCTCGCCCAAGGGTGACGTCTTCACGTTGCCGGCGGGGTCCACGCCGGTGGACTTCGCGTACGCGGTGCACACCGAAGTCGGCCACCGCTGCATCGGCGCCCGGGTCAATGGACGACTGGTGGCGCTGGAACGCAAGCTGGAGAACGGGGAAGTCGTCGAGGTTTTCACCTCCAAGGCGCAGAACGCGGGGCCGTCGCGGGACTGGCAGCAGTTCGTGGTGTCGCCGCGGGCGAAGACGAAGATCCGGCAGTGGTTCGCCAAGGAGCGCCGTGAGGAGGCGCTGGAGGCCGGCAAGGAAGTCATGGCCCGCGAGGTGCGCCGGGGCGGACTTCCGTTGCAGCGCTTGGTCAATGGTGAGTCGATGGCCGCGGTGGCCCGCGAACTGCACTATACCGACGTGTCGGCGATGTACACCGCGATTGGGGAGGGTCACGTCTCGGCCCGCCACGTGGTACAGCGGCTGCTGGCCGAACTCGGCGGCATCGACCAGGCCGAAGAGGAACTGGCCGAGCGCTCCACTCCGACGACCATGCTGCGCCGTCCCCGCAGTACCGAGGATGTCGGGGTGTCGGTGCCCGGGGCGCCGGGTGTGCTGACCAAGCTGGCCAAGTGCTGCACGCCGGTGCCCGGCGACCAGATCATGGGGTTCGTCACCCGCGGCGGCGGTGTCAGCGTGCACCGCACCGACTGCACCAACGCCGCGTCGCTCCAGCAGCAGGCCGAGCGCATCATCGAGGTGCTGTGGGCGCCGTCGGCGTCCTCGGTATTCCTGGTGGCGATCCAGGTCGAGGCGCTCGACCGGCACCGCTTGCTGTCCGACATCACCCGGGTGCTGGCCGACGAGAAGGTGAACATCCTGTCGGCGTCGGTCACCACATCAGGTGACCGGGTGGCGATCAGCCGATTCACTTTCGAGATGGGCGACCCCAAGCATCTGGGGCATCTGCTCAACGTGGTGCGCAACGTCGAGGGTGTGTACGACGTGTACCGGGTGACGTCAGCTTCGTAGTTCGTCCTGCGGGCGCATGAGGCGCCGGTGCCGAAACACGCGGACGACCGTTGCGGGGTGCACCACGGATACGAGTGATGTCCGCTGTCTGATGCCGCCTAGGCCTTCGCGCCGGTCCCACCCTTTCCGCCGGCGCCGCCGCTCCCGCCGAAGATGCCACCGATTCCGGTGGGCGGGTTGCCGGACAAGCCCCCGCTCGGGAAGCCTCCCGGCACCGCTTTTCCATTGACGGAAACGCTGCCGCCGCTACCCCCATCACCCCCGGAACCCCCGGCTTCGCCGGGAAAGCCAAAGATTCCGGAACTACCGTCCGAGCCTCTGCCGCCGTTGCCGCCGTTGCCGCCGTTACCCCCGTTGACCACACCGGCGCCGCCGTCTCCGCCTCTGCCGCCTTTGCCGCCGATTCGCGCCTGCACCCCGTCGCCGCCGGTACCGCCGTTTCCGCCGTTACCGCCGATGTTGCCGCTGCCTCCGAAACCGCCGTTACCACCGTTGCCGGGGTCGGGGAAGAAGATTGCGACGCCGTCGCCACCGTTGCCGCCGTTTCCGCCGTCTCCACCATTGCCGCGGATGCCAGTGGCGCCGGTGGCTCCCACGCTGGAGCCCGACCCGCCGGCGCCGCCGGTTCCGCCGTTGCCGGCGTCGCCACCCCGTCCGCCGGTGCCGCCGCTACCGTTCGGCGGCGTGTTGATCGTGACCCCGGGCCCGGGTCCGCCGTTGCCGCCGTTTCCGCCGTTGCCCCCGGTGCCGCCCAGACCTCCGGTTCCGCCGGCACCCTGGATTCCGGCCTTGCCGACGGGGGCTGCCCCGCCGCTTCCGCCGGTCCCGCCCTTCCCACCGATGCCGCCATCGCTGCCTTTGCCGCCGTCGCCGCCGGCCCCGCCAGACGGCGCACCGAGGCCACCGTTGGTGCCGTTGGCGCCGGTGCCGCCGGTCCCTCCGGTACCACCGACGCCGCCGGCGCCGCCGTCGCCGGCCCATGACCCACCCCGGCCGCCGCTGCCTCCGATCCCGCCCGTTCCACCGGCGCCACCCGGCGCGTTTGGATCACTCGATACCGAGCCCGGCCCGCCGGTGCCGCCGGTTCCGCCTTTGCCGCCGTTGCCGACCAAACCGCCGTCGCCGCCCTTGCCGCCGGTCGCACCCGTGCCGCCGACCGTGGTGGCTGCCGCGCCCTGTCCGCCCTCGCCGCCGTTGCCCCCGCTGACGGCGCCGGCGCCGATTCCGCCTTTCGCGCCGGGGGTGGACCCGAGACCTCCGATTCCACCGTCCCCGCCCTGTCCGGGATCGCCGCCGTTTCCGCCGTTGCCGCCCGCGCCGCTGTTGGTGCCCTGAACGCCGAGCTGGCCTTTGCCGCCGTTGCCCGCGACGCCACCGGTCCCACCTTGGCCACCGGCCCCGCCAACCCCTTGAGCGCCCGCTTTGCCCGCCGGCGCGGCGCCACCGAGGCCGCCGTTGCCGCCCGCTCCGCCGGTACCCCCTTTGCCTCCGTCACCGCCCCGGTTTCCGTCGCCACCCAGGACTGTGGCATCGGCTCCGTCGGCGCCTTGGCCGCCAGTCCCGCCGGACCCGCCGGTTCCGCCATGTCCGCCGGCGCCGCCGTTGCCCGCGAGTGCTCCGCCGGCGCCCCCTTTCCCGCCGTCGCCCCCGGCGGCGCCGGTAGCGCCGACCTGCCCTTTCGCGCCTGGTTGGGTCTCGATCGCGCCCTCGCCGCCGGGGCCTCCTTCGCCGCCGTTGCCGCCTGCCCCGCCATTGCCCACCAGCCCGCCGTTGCCGCCGTCGCCACCGGCACCACCAGGTCTGCTCACACCGGCGAATTCGAAACCGTTGCCGCCGTTGCCGCCCGCGCCGCCGTTACCCCCGGTCAGGGCCGCGCTGCCGTCGAGACCCTTGGTGCCAGGAGTGGAGCCAGAGCCGCCTAGCCCGCCTGCGCCGCCGCCACCCGGATTTCCGCCGTTGCCGCCTCTGCCGCCGGCGCCAGGGCCCACAGACCCGTCGCCACCGCGCCCGCCGTCACCACCGGCGGCCCCGGATCCGCCCTTGCCGCCGGCCCCACCAGCGCCCTGTAGGCCGGCCTTGCCCGCCGGCGTCGCGCCACCCGCGCCGCCGTCGCCGCCTTTTCCGCCGGCACCGCCGGCGCCTCCGTCCCGGCCGTCACCACCGGTTCCTCCGTTGGGACCGCCGTCGATGCCGCGGGCACCGACGGCGCCGTTACCGCCGTCTCCGCCCGCGCCGCCTGCGCCGCCTGCGCCACCGACGCCGTTCTTGCCGGCACTACCGGTCAGACCACCGGCACCACCGACCCCGCCATTGCCGCCGGCGCCGCCCGTCCCGCCGGCGCCCCCGTCACCACCCGTGCCACCGGTACCGCCGGGCACAGCCGCAGCATCTACTCCGTTCGCGCCGGCACCGGCGGCACCACCGGCGCCGCCCAGGCCGCCGTCTCCGCCCGGTCCGCCTTTGCCGAACAGCAACCCGCCGGCGCCGCCTGCACCCCCGTCGCCCCCGGCCCCGCCCGTGCTACCGGCAGTGCCGGAGTTGCCTGCGACAGTGGCCGCCAGTCCGGCCTTTCCGGCCAGGCCGTTACCCCCGGCGCCGCCGAATCCGCCGGCCCCGATCAGTCCCGCGGCACCGCCGTTTCCGCCGCTCCCGCCGGCCTGGCCGGGGTCGAGGGCCGCCCCGCCGATCCCGCCGTCACCGCCGTCGCCGATCAGCCAGCCGCCTCGGCCGCCGTTGCCGCCGGCGGCTCCACCACCTCCGTCACCGCCGGCGCCGCCGTTGCCGAACAACCAGGCTTGGCCACCCTGGCCGCCAACCCCGCCGGCCGCTGCGCTGCCGCCGGCGCCGCCGTTGCCGAACAGCCATCCGCCTACGCCGCCTGCGCCGCCAACCGCTGTCGCCCCTCCGGCGCCACCCGCGCCACCGTTGCCCACCAGCCAGGCGCGTCCGCCCAGCCCACCTGATCCACCCGCCACCCCGCCGCTGCCGCCGTTGCCGAACAACCAGCCGCCCGCGCCGCCCGCGCCTCCCGGGGCGCCCGCACCCCCTGCGGCCCCTTGTCCGCCGCTTCCGAGCAGTCCCGCAGCGCCGCCGGCGCCACCGGCCATCCCCGGAGTGGACCCGGCCATGCCGTTTCCGCCATTGCCGTACAGCAGCCCACCGGGTTCGCCCGCTTGGCCCGGCGCCGTGGCGTCGACACCGTTGCCGATGAGTGGCCGGCCTAACAGCGCCCGCGACTGCGCATTCGTCGCATCCAGGAGCTGCCGTTGCACGTTGGCCAGTTCTGTCTGCGCGTAGGCATTCGCCGCGGCATTGATGCCCGATGCGAATTGTTCCTGTATTGCCACCAGGCGGTTATTCAGTTGTTGAAAATCCACGGCGTAGCCGCCGAACAATGCCGCAATGGCTGCCGATACGTCATCAGCGGCCGCCGGCAGGATGGCGGTCGTGGGTAGGGCGGCGGCGGTGCCGGCAGTCTGGATTGCGACGCTTATCGTGCCCAGATCCGTTGCGGCCGTTGCCAAGTTGTCCAGCCCAACGTTCACCCACGACACGGCAACCACCTACTGTCTCGAATGGACACGATGCGAAGTTCGCTATCCGTCTGCCGACAGATTTGCGCCCTTACACAATGAAAGCGGAGTTTAGGCGTCACGCTGACATTGCATCGGGCACTCCCAGCTCAAAGTTTGTGCCTTCGACCCCGCGTGAAATTTGAATTCAATATCTGGCGTAATAAGCGCAGACTGGGGCCTTTATTGGCGATGATGGCCGCCCCAGAATATTTATCTCGGGTTGCTGGGTGTACGTCTAGGGCGTACCCGACACGTCGGTCGTGTCGACCGTGTCGGTGGACTCGGTTTTGCCCCTGTCCGACTGGTCCGCGGTTGTCTCGGTGGTCGTCTCTGGCGCCTGCGTCGTAGTCGTCACTGTCGTGCGGGTCGTGGGGGTGTTCGAGCCGTTGTCGTCGCCGCCGGCGAAAAACGCGACCAGGGCAGCGACCAGGACCAGCGCCAGCCCTGAGCCCGCGACCGTTGCGATCAGCATGGTGCGGCTCGCCTTGTCCGGGGCCGGCGCGTCGGGGCCCGCCGGGGCCAGGCCGGTGTGTGCCTCGGGGGGCGGCGGGGGAGGCAATGCCAGGCCGGCGCCACCCAACGCCGCCCGGGCGGCATCGGCGAGGTCGGTCACCGTCTGGTACCGGGCCTCCGGGTCCTTGGCCATCCCGCGCGCGATCACCGCGTCGAAGGCTGGCGGCACATCACGAGCGATGGCCGTGGGGCGCGGCGGCGGTGCGTGGAGGTGCCCGGAGATCTGCTCTTCGAAGCTGTCACCGGGATAGGGCCGCTTGCCGGTGAGGCATTCATAGAGGGTGCAGGCCAGCGCATAGACATCGGCGCGTGGGTCGGTGATGCCGCGGAAGCGTTCGGGAGCCAGATAGGCCAGCGTGCCCATCGTGAGCCCGGTCTGCGTCAGGGCCGTGTCGGTGGTCGCGCGGGCGATGCCGAAGTCGATCAGGTAGACGAAGTCGCGGGCTTTGGCGACCAGGATGTTCGACGGCTTGACGTCGCGGTGCACCAACCCCGCCTGGTGCGCGCTGTCGAGCGCAGCCGCGGCCTGTTCGATGATCGCGACGGTCTGCGCCGGGCTGAGCCGGCCGCCGTTCTCGGCGATAAACCGCGCCAGATCGCGGCCCTCGACCAGACGCATGTCGACATAGAGTTGGCCGTCGATCTCACCGAAGCTGTGGATCGGCACCACGTGCGGGTCGTTGAGGCTGGCTGCGATGCGCGCCTCGCGGCGGAATCGGTGCTCGAACTCTTTGTCCTCGGCCAGATTCGGTGGCAGCAGCTTGATGGCGACGACGCGGTCAGTCTGGGTGTCGTAGGCGCGATACACCTGACCCATGCCGCCTCGACCCAGCAGCCCCTGCAGCTGGTACCGACCGAACGAGCTCTCGGCCACGAATCTCCTCCCGGTAAGCCGCCGCCGCCCCGGGGTCCCAGGTTAGTCGAGCAACATCGAGGTGATGGTCACGTCGAGGGCGGGCGGGCCGTCCTCCCCGCCTCCGGCGACACCCGCCGCAGCGATCTTGTCCAGCGTGGCCAGCCCGTCGTCCTGAATTTTGCCGAACACCGTGTACTCCGGCGGCAGCGCCGAGTCGCGGTAGACCAGGAAGAACTGACTGCTGTTGGTGTTGGGTCCCGCGTTGGCCATGGCCAGGGTGCCGCGGGGATAGATCACCGGCTCCTTGAGCTTCGGGTCATTGGCGGGGTACTGGTCGGTGGGGTATTCGTTGGCGAACTGGTAGCCCGGCCCGCCGGTGCCGTCGCCCTTGGGGTCGCCGCACTGCAGCACCGACAGCGACGGTGAGGTGGTCAACCGGTGGCATTTGGTGTCCTTGAAGAACCCTTGGTTGGTCAGGCTGGCGAAACTGTTGACCGTGCAAGGCGATTCGTTGTTGGCCAGCATCAGGCCCAGATTGCCCTGACTGGTCACCATGCTGACGCTGACCTGTGCGGGCTCGGTCGGGACCTTGCCGGTGCGCGGCGGCTTGACGGGCTTGACGGCCTTGTCCGGGGACGCCGGGTATTGGCAGTTGGCGCCAAGGTTGGCCGGCGCCTTGAACTGCGGCAACGGCACGGCATTGCCGAGCTGCACCGGCGGCAGGCCGGCGGCCGACGAGCTGGGCGCGGCGCTGCTCGACGTGCTCGACGCCGACGGGTTGCCTTTGTTGTCGTCCTTGGTGACGACGACGGCAACCACCACGGCCGCCACCACCGCCACCGCGGCGACCGCGCCACCGGCGATCGTCAAGATGCGGCGCCTCTTGGCCTGCTTGGCGCGGCGCTCCAGCTGCCGCTCGAGTTTGCGCTTTGCTGTCGCACGTCGCTGCTGATTGGTCGGCACGGCCGCTATCTTTCCATGGCTTGCGGGATGGGAAACTGGGACCGTGTTGATCACCGGATTTCCGGCCGGGTTGTTGCAGTGCAACTGCTATGTGCTGGCCGAGCGGCCAGGCGCCGACGCCATCATCGTCGACCCCGGCCAGCGCGCGATGGGCCAGTTGCGGCAGATACTCGACAAGAATCGGTTGACTCCGGCGGCGGTGTTGATCACCCACGGTCACATCGACCACATGTGGTCGGCCCAGAAGGTCTCGGACACCTTCGGGTGCCCCACCTACATTCATCCCGAGGACCGGTTCATGCTGAAAGACCCGATCTACGGCATGGGGCCGCGGGTGGCGCAGGTGTTCGCCGGCGCGTTCTTCCGGGAGCCCAAGCAGGTCGTCGAACTGGACCGCGACGGCGACAAGATCGACCTGGGAGGCATCTCGGTCAATATCGACCACACCCCGGGGCACACCCGCGGTTCGGTGTGTTTCCGCGTGCTGCAGGCGGCGGAGAAGGAGGCTGACGTCGTATTCAGTGGCGACACCTTGTTCGAACGGTCCATCGGCCGCAGCGACCTGTTCGGCGGCAGTGGACGGGACCTGTTGCGCTCGATCGTCAATAAACTGTTGGTGCTCGAGGACAAGACCGTGGTACTACCCGGACATGGCAACTCCACCACGATCGGCGCCGAACGCCGCTTCAACCCGTTCATCGAAGGCCTGAGCCCGTGACGGAATTCGTTGCTCCCAAGGGTGTTCCGGATTACATCCCGCCGGATTCAGCGGAGTTCGTCGCGGTGCGCGACGGGTTGCTCGCGTCGGCCCGGCGGGCCGGCTACGGACACATCGAGCTACCGATCTTCGAGGACACCGCGCTGTTCGCGCGGGGGGTGGGGGAGTCCACCGATGTGGTGTCCAAAGAGATGTACACGTTCTCCGACCGCGGCGACCGCTCGGTGACGCTGCGACCCGAGGGCACTGCCGGTGTGGTGCGCGCGGTGATCGAGCACAGCCTCGACCGGGGAGCGCTGCCGGTCAAGCTGTGCTACGCGGGTCCGTTCTTCCGCTACGAACGTCCGCAGGCCGGCCGGTACCGGCAGTTGCAGCAGGTGGGTGTCGAAGCGATCGGGGTCGACGACCCCGCGTTGGACGCCGAGGTGATCGCAGTGGCCGACGCCGGGTTCCGGTCGCTGGGGCTCGACGGGTTCCGGTTGGAGATCACCTCGCTCGGTGACGAGAGCTGCCGTCCGCAATACCGGGAATTGTTGCAGGAGTTCCTTTTCCGCCTCGACCTCGATGAGCCGACCAGACAGCGGGCTGCGTTGAACCCGCTGCGGGTGCTCGACGACAAGCGTCCGGAGGTGAAGGCGATGACCGCCGATGCGCCGGTGCTGCTCGATCACCTGTCCGATGCCGCCAAACAACACTTCGACACGGTGCTGGCGCATCTGGATGCGCTCGGGGTTCCCTACGTCATCAACCCGCGCATGGTCCGCGGCCTGGATTACTACACCAAGACCACCTTCGAGTTCGTGCACGACGGATTGGGCGCGCAGTCCGGCATCGGTGGCGGCGGCCGCTACGACGGCCTGATGAAACAGCTTGGCGGGCAAGACCTTTCCGGCATCGGTTTCGGACTCGGGGTGGACCGGACGCTGCTGGCTCTGCGCGCCGAGGGCAAGAGCGTGGGGTCCGCGGCACGATGTGACGTGTTCGGTGTGCCGTTGAGCGAGGCCGCCAAGTTGCGGCTGGCGGTGCTGGGTGCCGCGCTGCGGGGCGCCGGAGTTCGGGTCGACTTGGCCTACGGAGACCGCGGCCTCAAGGGTGCGATGCGCGCAGCCGACCGCTCGGGTGCGGTGGTGGCGCTCGTTGCCGGAGATCGGGATCTGGGTGCCGGCACGATCGGCGTCAAGGACCTGAGGTCGGGGGAGCAGGTGTCGGTGCCGGTGGATTCGGTCGTCGCTGAGGTGCTCTCGCGGTTGTAGCTACTGGGGCCTGGGCTGCCCGGTGGCGAGGGGGCCTGGGCTGCCGGGCGGCGAGGGTGCGCATAATGCCGGCGACACGTCGTCGATCGCGTTCATCTGCGCACCCTCGCCAAGCCACCCGACGGCGCGCCTCGCTCACCCACTTGACGCCGCATCGAACTATTGTTCGAATGGAGGCATGCGCTGGGCAGGCCAAGCGGTGGCGGTCAACGGGACGCCGGTCGACGACGGAGCGCTGCCGGGGCTGCAGCGGCTGGGCCTGGTCAAGAGCGTGCGGGTGCCGCAGTTCGAGGGCATGACGTTTCACGAGGTGCTGTGCAAGTCGGCGCTGAACAAGGTGCCCAACGCGTCCGCCCTGCCATTCCGCTACACGGTCAACGGCTATCGCGGCTGCTCACACGCCTGCCGATACTGCTTCGCGCGTCCCACCCACGAATACCTGGACTTCGACGTCGGCACCGATTTCGACACGCAGATCGTCGTCAAAACCAACGTCGTCGAGGTATTGCGGCAGGAACTGCGCAGGCCGTCGTGGCAACGCGAAACGGTCGCGCTGGGCACCAACACCGACCCTTACCAGCGCGCCGAGGGCCGCTACGCACTGATGCCCGGCATCATCTCGGCGCTCGCCGAGTCGGGCACGCCGATGTCCATCCTCACCAAAGGCACCCTGCTCCGCCGCGACCTGCCGCTGATAGCCCAAGCCGCTCAACAGGTTCCGCTGTCGGTCGCGATCTCGCTCGCGGTAGGCGATCCGGACCTGCACCGCGATGTCGAGCCGGGCACGCCGACGCCGCAGGCTCGGCTGGCGCTCATCACCGCCATTCGCGAAGCAGGTCTCGGCTGTCACGTCATGGTCGCGCCGGTGCTGCCGCACCTGACCGATTCGACCGAACACCTCGACGCTCTACTCGGACAGATCGCGTCCGCCGGCGCCACCAGCGTCACCGTGTTCGGGCTACACCTGCGCGGTGCCACCCGGGGCTGGTTCATGGCCTGGCTGGCTCGCGCGCACCCTGAGCTGACCGGCCGGTACCGCGACCTCTATCGCCGCGGTGCGTACCTGCCGCAGAGCTACCGGGACATGCTTCGGGAACGCGCCAGACCGCTGATCGCCAAATATCGGCTGGGCAGCGATCCGCGACCGTCGACACCGCCGGCCGCAATCGCAACTAACCCGGAACCGTTGCAGCAGGCCCTCTTCTAGCCCCCGCGCGGCTTGGTCAAGGTGAACTGGTCGATCGGGACAACGGCGCCGTACGGTCCCCGCACCGCGTAGTAGGTCGCCTTGATCGACGTCCGGCCGCCCGGCGTACCCGGATCGACGTCGAACGCCACGAATCCGTACGCGTTGTCGCGGTCACGGAATGCCGACCACGGCGCGTCCTCCATCACGTAGATCGGCGGCTTGCGCCTGACCGCCGGGTCGAAGGCGCCCACCCCGGTGATCACCTGGCAGCGCAGGTCGGGGAAGAACAGACCGTTGGTCGGGTGCGACGTACCGCCCCCGCCGATCACCAGGTGCACGGTGCCCTTGGTCACGTCAATCACATCCATGCGGGTGTCCACGGGTATCGGTGTCCGCGTATCACCACCGAGGGCGCCGCGCAACGGATGCGACCGCTCGTAGTGGTGTTCGTGCCCGCACACCACCAGGTCGACCTGGTACTGATCGAACAGCGGCAGCCACTCCTGGCGGATGCCCAGGTCCGCCCCGTTGGCTTTGGCGGTGGAGATCGCCGTCTGGTGCATGCACACCACCACCCAGTCGATCCCTGGATCGTGCCGCGCGGCGTCCAATTCGGCTGCTAGCCAACGCTTCTGCTCTCCACCGGAGTAGGCGTGGATGTAGGAGTTGCCACCGTCCTGGTAGGCCACGTCGTCATTGTTGAGGCTGATCACCCGCACGGCCCCCGCGGTGAACGAGTACCACAACCCCCGGAATTGCGTACTCGCTCCTGAGTCCGGCACCGCGAAGTATGTCTGGTAGGCGCCGTAACCCACGGGGCCGTTACCCAATTCGTTCTCATGGTTGCCCGCGGCAGGCATCCACGGCCGGTGGCGTGCCGAACGGCTGTTGTTGACGAACCAGTCCGACCAGGTGCGAATCCGGTCTTGAGCCAGGTTGGCGTAACAGAGGTCGCCGTTGACGAGGTTGAACAGCGGCGCCATCCGTTCGATTGCCGCCGTGGTGTCGCCGGCCGCCGGCGATCCGAGGTGGTCGTTGACGTAGCGGCCGTCGGTCAGGGTGCTCAGCGTCGGTGTCGACTGATCGCCGAAACTGGTGAAGCGGAAGGGCTTTCGTCCCGTCGGCGCCGTTCGCAAAGTGCCCAGCTCGGGTTGGGCGCCGTCGTGCACCGCGGCATAGATGTAGTCGGTGTCCGGCTGAAGGCCCGTCAGACGCGCGTGATTGACGCGAACCTCCGTATTGGACTTGGCATCTCGGTAGGTCCGGGTTTCGGCCGTCACCGTGCTGCCGAATCCGGACGTCGGCGCGCCCACCATCACTCGCGGATTGCGGACGGCGTCGGTGGTGTGCCAGGACACCACCGCCTCAGTGCCGGCATCCCGGCCGAACTGCAGATGTAGCCCGCCCACGGGCGGCGCGCCGGCGCGATCCGGCTGCGACCAGACCTCCGAGCGATTCGACCGCAGCAGCGTGGCGCCGCCCACCCCGACGCCCGCACCGAGCACACCGGCCACCGCGCCGGTCGTAATCAGCGCGCGGCGGCTGAAGCCCGGCGGTTCGCCCTGTTCCGGATCCTCGCTCATGGGGTGCTTCTTACCCGACCCGGGTGAACGTCGCCAGAACTGGGTGAGCAAGGGCAGCTAGTGCCGGTGTGGCTCCAGCAACGCACCCTGACCCGTGGACGGCCGGTGCTCCGACAGCCAGTCGCGGGTCGCGGCGTGCGAGCGCTCGATCAACGTCGCCGCCTGCGAGAAGTCCGACCCGGAGATGCTGACCGGGCACAGCGGGCGAATGACGTGCAGCTCGCAGGTGGTTTCGTAGCGGGAGATGTCGTCAGCGAGGCGGTGGTTCAGGGCGATCGTCATGGCGTGCAGCGCCATGTTGACCGCCGACTTCGGTGTCGCGGGCAGGTTGCAGGAGTAGCCCGTCGGCAAAACCCAGACCCGATCGGCGCCGAGGGCGACGGCGTGCGAAACCGGTGTGTTGTTCACGACACCTCCGTCCATCAGGTCGCGTCCGTTGATCTTGACCGGGGGGAAGATGCCCGGGATGGCGGCGCTGGCCGCGATCGCGTCCACCGCGTCGCCCGACGACAGCAACACGTCGGTGCCCGAGACCACGTCCGTCGCCACCACGTGCAGCGGGATCGGGGCGTCCTCGAGGCGGGCGAACTGCAGCTTCTCGGAGAGGATGCGTCGCAGGCCGGAATTGGGCACCAGGTGTGTTCGTCGCCCGAACATGCCCAGCACACCCGACAGCGGGTGAGCGGGAAACACCTGCTGGCGGGTCAGCGATATCCACAGGTCGGCGAGCCCGCGGATGCCGGCGGCGTCGGCCCGGGAGGCGAGCCAGCCGCCGTTGACCGCGCCCACGGACGTGCCCACGATCAGGTCAGGGGTGATCCCCTCGTCGGCGAGGGCACGCAGCATCCCTACATGGATTGCTCCCAGGCTGGCGCCACCGGACAACACGAACGCTGTGGGCACAGCTAGATGGTAGAGACGTTTGTCCAAAATCGGCGGGTAACGAATCCGGTAGCGTTTCCGATATGACGAACGTGCACAAACTGGCCAGCGCGGTCGCCGCGGGACTCCTGGGTGCGGCTTTCGTGGCCGTAAGCCCGACCGCGCACGCGGACCCTGCCGGCCACCAGGTGACCTACACGATCACCACCACCGGCAACCTCACCGGCAACGTCCGTTACATGAGCGCCGATCCGCCCAGTCAGGGAGCTTTCGACGCGAACTCCTCGCAATTCTTGACGACCGTGGCGGCCACTTTCAGCGCCGACCAACCATTGGTCTACACCGCCACTCTCGCGAACCCGAGCCAGTGGGCCTTCGTCAGCGCCAGCGGCGGCTGCCACTGGCCGGACTGCGGCTCGGGAAGCACGCCGGAGTTGCGCTGTGAGATTTCCGTCGACGGCCAGGTGGTGGATACCCGCAGCGCCACCACCGGCGTCACCTGCTCGACGCGGCCCTGGTAGCAGACAGACAAACGCCGGCGGGGGAATGCGGTCCCGCCGGCGTCGTCAGTCCTTGACGGGTTCGCAGGCTTACTCCGCGATCTCGCCGACGACGAAGCCGAACAACGAGTACGAGGCCTCTTCGTCGAAGAACAGAACTTCGTGTGCCATGGGTGCACACACCACCTTTCGCTCAATGTGATTGAGCCTCAATGGTGCAACGCGCCCAGGGGTTCTGGGCAGCCTACGGATGGTCCTAATTCTGGTCCCCCGAACGACGTACAGAGCCCTCCACCGGGCGGATCAACTCCGAGCGGAGACGGTGAGCCATTCGGAGGATTCGGGGTTCTCAGTCTCCAGCGTCAGGCCGACCTCGTCGAGCAACGAGCGGAACTCGTCGACGCCGATCCGGTGTGCCTCGAACGACTGGGTCAGGCTCTGCCCGCCGTAGGCGAGGGTGAACTCGCCGAGGACCCGGTCGCCATCGTTGTGCAGGATGGTCATGGTCTGCTGCATGTCGCCGTCGGCGCGGTGGTAGCTGCCCGCCGGTCGCAAGGTGAACCACTCCGGTGGTCGCCACTGGATGAGCGCTTTGCCGGTCGGCTTGAGATGGTGGGCAACCGTGGCCAGCAGGCCCCTTCGCCCGTCCACGCCGGGGTGGTTGACCAGGCTGCTCGCCAGCAGCACGAGGTCGTACTTCTCGGACAGTCGCAGGTCCTCGATGCGGGCCTCAACGGTCCTCGCGGCGCGCACGTGCGCGAGCATATCGGCCGAGTCGTCTACCGCCGTGACCTCGAATCCTTTTTCTCCCAACGGATTAGCGATGCGTCCGGCGCCGGAGCCCAGGTCCAGTACCGAGCCGCCGGGCTCGAGCAGCGTGGTGATGAGGCTGATCTCGTCGGTCACCGACACGCGTCGGTAGATCTCGACGAGGCTGCCGTCGCGGGTGATCGGGCTGGCGGAAGTGTTGTCTGAGGCCATAGTGGTTCCGAACTCGTGTGAGGTTTGCCGGCGAGTGCCCGCGGAGACGAAGGCCTTCCGTCGGCCGCGGGCCGTGTTCACTCGGCGATCTCGTCGACGATGAACGAGATCAAACCGTACGTGGCCTCCTCGGCGGCGAACAGCATTTCGTAGGACATAATCCTTCTCCTTCACGAATCTCTGACCCGGTGGTCATTACATAGTGACGAAACATGTCAATCTGTAACGTCAAGTGTGGGCGAAGTCCGACCCGGTGTGTATCCCACGACCGGGTCGTCTTCTGTCCCCCAATCGGGGGACAGCGGGCTACGGGCCGGGTGCGGTGATGACGACGACCTCAGCGGGCCCGCCGACGGCTCTGAGTCGGTGGCCCACGGACGCGTCGAAGTATGCGCTGTCGCCCGGCGCCAATGAGATGACGTGCTCGCCGTAGCTCAGTTCGATGCTCCCGGCGTGCACGAAAATGAATTCCTGGCCGGTGTGCTCGGGGTGGGGATCGTCGGAGGCATCGTGGGTCGGCCGTACCAGGAAGGGTGACATCGATTTGCCCAGCAGCGTGGTGGCCAGTGCCCGGTAGCGACCGCCGGCCGGATCGGCGCGGTCGACGGTGATCCGCTCCTCAGTGGCATCGTCGGAGAACAGCCGACCGACATCGACGTCGAGTGCCCGTGCCACCTTGAGGGCCACCGCGATCGACGGCGTGCTCTGGCCGCGCTCGATCTTGGACAGGTAGCTCTTGGTCAGGCCGGTCTGATCGGCCAGTTGCTCGAGGGTGAGCCCGCGCTGCTTGCGCACCGTCCGCAGGAGAGCGGTCATCGGCGAGGCCCCCTATGACACAAAGTTTCCTATAGTGCTACTATTGTGTCACACTTTCCCGATCGAGGGAGTCGTTGATGGCAACCACTTTTTCCGCGGCAAAAGCCGACCTGATGCGTCGCGCCCAGGAACTCCTCGATGCCGAGAATGCCGATTCCGGACTGAGTACCCGCCAGAAGATCGCGCTCACCTGCCGCGCGCTGTTCGACGCCGGTCATGACTCCGGTTTGGCCGGTCAGATCACCGCACGTGCCGGAAAGCCGGGCACCTACTACACCCAGCGGCTGGGTCTGGGCTTCGACGAGATCACCGAGGACAATCTGCTGCTCGTCGACGAGGATCTCGATGTCCTGGAAGGTTCCGGAATCGCCAACCCGGCCAATCGTTTTCACAGCTGGATCTACCGCGCCCGAGCTGACGTCCAGTGCATCGTGCACACGCATCCCTTCCATGTGGCAGCCCTGTCGATGCTGGAGGTGCCCCTGGTCGTGTCGCACATGGACACCACCCCGCTCTATGACGATTGCGCGTTCCTGGCGCAGTGGCCCGGCGTGCCCGTCGGTAACGAGGAGGGCGAGATCATCTCCGCCGCGCTGGGCGACAAGAAGGCCGTCCTGCTCGCGCATCACGGACAGGTGGTGGCCGGCGCCAGCATCGAGGAGGCCTGTTCCCTGGCGGTGCTGATGGAACGTGCCGCCAAGTTGCAGCTCGCCGCGATGGCCGCAGGCGACGTCAAAGAGCTCCCCGAAGCACTCGCCCGAGAGGCCCATGACTGGACGCTGACGCCTTCACGCAGCCGCGCCAATTTCGCCTACTACGCCCGGCGTGCGCTGACGCGGCACCCCGACGCCCTGACTACTCTGCCCGCCAACTGAATTCGAGGAAACGTGCCCGAGATCCACGGCATCATCGCCTACCCGATCACCCCGTTCACAGCCGACACGTCCGGCGTCGACACCGACCGGCTCGCCGCCCTCGTCGACCGGCTGGTGGCCTCCGGTGTTCACGCGATCGCCCCGCTCGGCAGCACCGGCGAACTGGCCTATCTCGATGAACCCGAGTTCGATGCCGTCGTCGACACCACGCTGACCGCCGTCAACGGCCGCGCTCCGGTGGTGGTCGGGGTGTCAGATCTGACCACCACCAACACAATTCGGCGCGCCCGGTACGCGGAGCAGGCCGGCGCCGACGCGGTGATGATCCTGCCCGTCTCGTACTGGAAGCTCAGCGATCGCGAGATCGCTCAGCACTACCGCAGCATCGGTGAGTCGATCGGAATCCCGATCATGGCCTACAACAACCCGGCCACCAGTGGTGTGGACATGAGCCCCGAACTGCTGGTCACCCTGTTCGACAACATCGACAACGTCACCATGGTGAAAGAATCCACCGGTGACCTGAACCGGATGCGGCGCATCGCCGAACTCAGCGGCGGCGAGTTGCCCTTCTACAACGGCAGCAATCCGCTTGTGCTCGACGCGCTCAGGGTGGGCGCGTCCGGATGGTGCACGGCCGCACCGAATCTGCGCCCGCAGCCGTGTATCGACCTGTACAACGCGGTGCGAGCCGACGACCTCGAGAAGGCGCAGCTCCGCTACGACGACCTAAAGCCGTTGCTGCAGTTCATCGTTGCGGGCGGGCTGCCCACCACCGTCAAGGCCGGCCTGGATCTGCTCTGCTTCCCGGCCGGCGACCCGCGGCCGCCGCTGCTGGCACTCGACGAGCGGCGTCGTGCCGAGTTGCAGGCTCTGCTGGCCGGTTCGTGAACCTCAAGCCAGTACCAAGGGCACCTCGTCGAACCGGTTGAGCAGCGGAATCGGTTGCAGCCGAAGATCTTCCGGGGCAAACGCCAGCGTCAGATTCGGGAAACGCCCGATCAGCTCGCCGATGATGATCCCCGTTTCCAGCCGTGCCAGATGTGAACCGAGACAGAAGTGGGTGCCCTTGCTGAATGCGAGGTGGTTGTTCGGGCTGCGGGTGATGTCGAAGCGGTCGGGGTCGGGAAATTGAGCGGGGTCGCGATTGG
Source organism: Mycobacterium sp. TY814 (assembly GCF_030755175.1). Taxonomy (NCBI): domain Bacteria; kingdom Bacillati; phylum Actinomycetota; class Actinomycetes; order Mycobacteriales; family Mycobacteriaceae; genus Mycobacterium; species Mycobacterium sp. TY814. The sequence goes on along the minus strand of NZ_JAUFRY010000001.1, from coordinate 524,360 downwards.
CTGACGTGAGAAGCGTCGTCACCATGGACCCCCGGGGGATCGTGACTCCGTGCAGCGTGATGTCCTCACCGGCGAACGTGGTGGCTTCGGTACCGCCGACGGTGCCGGAGTAGCGGAGGATCTCTTCCACGGCGCTGCCGATGAGTTCGGGTCGCTGGTGCAGCAGGCGCAGTTGGTCAGGGTGGGCGAGTAGTGCCGCGACGCCGTTGGTGATCACGTTGGGGGTGGTTTGGTAGTCGCCGGTGATGAGCAGGAACACCATCGCGACGATTTCGTCGTCGGTGAGGCCACCATCTTCCCTGGCGGTGATCAACTCGGTGATGATGTCCGCGCCGGGGTCGGCCCGACGTTGCTCGACCATTTCGCGCAGATAGGCGACGAAGGCTTCCATCTGCTGGGCGGCGCCGGCCGCGTTGTGGTTCAGCATCGCCTCGAACAGCAGCTCGATGAAGGCGTAGAACGTGGACCGGTCTTCGCTTGCGACACCCACTATTTCGCTGATCACTGTGGTCGGCACCGGCAGCGCGTACTGCTGATGCAACTCGATGCGCTGCCCGGGCTCGAAACCGTCCAGCAGTTCGCGCGCGACCGTGCGAATCCGGTCACCGAGCCGCTCGATTGCGCGCGGGGTGAACGGCCGGCTCACCAGCTTGCGCAGGCGCAGGTGCGACGGGTCGTCCTGGTAGACCATGGTGTCGGTGGTCAGCACGCGGATCGCCTCGGGTACCACCGAGGCGTCTTCGGCGGCACCGTCCAGCACGCGGCGGATCCGCGGATCGGTGACCAGGTTCGCGCAATCCTGGTAGCGGGAGACGAAATAGACGTCCTGATCGGGTGGGCGCAGCGCCAGCCGCCCCCGGTAAACCGGCGCCTCCCGGCGCATCCAGTCGTAATACCGGTGCTGGTCCGCGTTGAACTCAGCCGTCCCGACCGTGATCGGGTGCTCGAGATTCACCCCAGATCGTTGGTGTTGAACGTGTCGCACTTGTTGGGTTCGCCGGTGGAGTACCCGGTGGTGAACCACTTCTGCCGCTGCGCGGACGAGCCGTGCGTCCAGGACTCCGGGTTCACCCGCCCGTTCACCTGCTGCTGAATCCGGTCGTCACCCACCGATGCCGCCGCCGACAGGGCATCCTGAATGTCCTTGTCGGTCAACGGCTGAAGGAACGGCTGGCCGGTGCTGTCCTGCTTGACGGTGGAGGCGTAGTGCGCCCACACCCCGGCGTAACAGTCGGCCTGCAGCTCGGTGCGAACCCCGCTGCCGGTGGCGCCCTGCGCCCCGGACTGGGCCCGTCCGAGCACCCCGAGCAGGTTCTGCACGTGGTGCCCGTATTCGTGGGCCACCACGTATTCCTCCGCGAAAGGCCCTCCGCTGGAACCGAATTGGGTGACGAGAACCTGGAAGAAATCGGTGTCGAAGTAGGCCGTCTTGTCCACCGGGCAGTAGAACGGACCGACGTCACTGCTGGCGGGCCCGCACCCGGTGCTCACCTGGCCGCTGAACAGCCGCAGGTGTGGGCGGGTGTACTTCGGCATCAGCTGCTTCCACACCGCGTCCAGCGAGTTGCTGGTGGCGACCACGCGGCACTGCACGTATTTGTTGGCGTCCGCACCCGTCTTGCACCGGTTCAAGTCGAAACCGGGCGCCACGTCCTCGCGGGAGTCCAGCGGCTGCTGGCTGATCACGCCGCCGGGATCGACGCCGAGCAGCATGGCCACGACGACAAGCAGCAGGCCGCCGATGCCGCCACCGATGGCCATCCGGCCCATTCCGCCGCCGCCCGAGGACGTCGCGGAACTGGTGTCGATCTGCATACCCTCGTTGAAGGTCATCGCACGCTCCCCGGAGCTAGAGTTTCAACCGCGCCGACACAGCCTATCGCTGCTGTGTGGCAGCGAACCGGGTGTCGGTGTAAGTCCGCAGGTTGCGCAGGAACCGGCGCAGCGACAGGTTGAGCAGCGGGCCGAACAGCACCATGCCCAGGCCCGCGCCGCGGGCCGGCCGCTGGGCCATGGTCCAGGTGAGTCGGCAGCCACCGGGTGTCGCCTGTACCAAGTAGTCCTCGGCGAACGCCGCGACCGCCTTGGTGGAGCACTCGTTGAACCGGAATGCCATGTGCGTGAACGGCTCCCAGGCGATGAACTCTTCGTCGCCGACGATTCCGCCCCGCATCTCGACAACGCGGGTGGTGCCGATGCCCCGGGGTTCCGGACTGGTCCAGGTGACCTTGGTGATCACCTTGGCCCAGCGCGGCCAGGACTCGGCGTCCGCGAGCACTTCGAAGAGCTGCTCGGGTGTGATGGCCAGATCGACACTGTTGCGGAAGCGGTAGGGCGCCGTCTCGATGAAGCTCAGGTCGACGCGTTCGCAGGGATGCATGCCTGCAAACCTAACCCGGCCCGTCACTGGCCGCGGCGAGCAGCGGCACCACTACGTCGCTGATCGGAGTGGGCAGGCCGTGCGCCCGGGCTTTGCGGACGATCACCCCATTGCGCAGGTCCCACTCCATCCGGCGGTGTGCTTCCCGGTCGGTCAGGATCGAGGTGCCCATGTCTTCCGGTACCGCGCGGAAGGACTCGACCAGTTGCTCGGCCACATCGTCGCTGAGTTGGGCGCCCTCGGCGCGCGCCACCGCCACACACTCGGCCATGTATTGGCGACCCAGTTCGGCCACGTCGTCGCGGCGGAACATGCCGGAGCGTCGGCCCGACAATGCCATCAGTCCGGCCAGCGCGTTGAGCAGCAGTTTGCGCCAGTTGACCGTGACGAAGTCGGCGTTGCACTCCACTTGGCATCCCGCGCCGCGCAGCAGTTCGGCGAATGATTCCGCGGCGCGCCCGGTAGGCACCACCAGCGCGGCCTCACCGCGCAACCGCACCCAGCCGGCCGGCTGGGTCTCGGCCGAGAACCACACGCTGCCCGGTATGACGTGCGGAGACGGGGACAGCGGCGCGACCTGTTCGACCTGTTCGACGCCGTTCTGCAGGACGGCGACGATGGTGTTTTCGTCGCACAACCGGGCGAGCCAGCCGGCCGCGGCGGCGTTCTGGGTGGCTTTGACCGCGAGGATGAGCACGTCCACCGGACCGCTGACGGCGTCGGGATCGGTATGCACCGGGCCCGGTACCACGATCGGTTCGGCGTCGTCCGGGCGCAGTTCGATGCCGTCACGCGGTGTGTGCCCGCACAGCAGCACATGGTGTCCGGCGGCGTGAAGCAACGCCGCGACGGTCGTGCCGACGGCGCCGGGGCCAACGAGTGCAATTTCGGTTGCGATGCAGCCAAAAGTACCGGCAGGATCGGGCAAATCAACCGGCCCTCTAGACTAAGCAGTCAATCTCACCCGGTGTAAAGGAGTATTTGTGCTGCGCAGCCACGCCGCGGGATCGCTTCGGGACGGCGATGCCGGGCAGCAGGTGACCTTGGCCGGGTGGGTGGCCCGCCGCCGCGACCACGGCGGTGTCATCTTCATCGATCTCCGGGACGCGTCGGGCGTCGCCCAGGTGGTGTTTCGTGAACCTGAGGTGCTGGCGCAGGCGCACCGGCTGCGCTCGGAGTTCTGCGTCGCGGTCACCGGTGTCGTCGAGATCCGTCCGGAAGGCAACGCCAACCCCGACATCGCCACCGGTGACATCGAGGTCAACGCCACGTCGCTGACCGTGCTGGGTGAATCCGCGCCGCTGCCGTTCCAGCTCGATGAGCCGGCGGGGGAGGAGCTGCGGCTGAAATACCGCTACCTGGACCTGCGCCGCGAGGGCCCGGCTGCGGCAATTCGGTTGCGCTCCAAGGTCAATGCCGCCGCGCGTGAGGTGCTGGGGCGGCACGACTTCGTGGAGGTCGAGACGCCGACGATCACCCGGTCGACGCCGGAAGGGGCGCGCGACTTCCTGGTCCCGGCGCGGCTGCATCCCGGGATGTTCTACGCGCTGCCGCAGAGCCCCCAGCTGTTCAAGCAGCTGCTGATGGTGGCCGGGATGGAGCGGTACTACCAGATCGCACGCTGCTACCGAGACGAGGATTTCCGCGCCGACCGCCAGCCGGAATTCACCCAACTCGACATGGAGCTCAGCTTCGTCGACGTCGAGGACGTCATCGCGGTCTCCGAGGAGATCCTGTCCGCGCTCTGGGCGCTGATCGGCTACCAGATCCCGACGCCCATCCCGCGGATGACGTATGCCGAGGCGATGCGCCGGTACGGGTCCGACAAACCCGATCTGCGGTTCGGACTGGAGCTGGTCGAATGCGCAGAGTTCTTCAAAGACACCACATTCCGGGTGTTCCAGGCGCCCTACGTCGGTGCCGTCGTGATGCCGGGCGGCGCCTCGCAACCGCGGCGCACGCTGGACGGTTGGCAGGAGTGGGCCAAGCAGCGCGGACACCGCGGCCTGGCCTATGTCCTCGTCGGCGAGGACGGGACGCTGGGTGGCCCGGTGGCCAAGAACCTGTCCGACGCCGAGCGCGACGGCCTGGCCGGCCACGTCGGCGCCAACCCCGGTGACTGCATCTTCTTCTCCGCCGGGCCGGTCAAGACGTCTCGGGCGCTGTTGGGCGCGGCGCGCATCGAGATCGCGCACCGTCTGGGCCTGATCGATCCGGACGACTGGAAGTTCGTGTGGATCGTCGACCCGCCGCTGTTCGAGCCCGCGGAGGACGCCACTGCCTCGGGTGACGTGGCCGTCGGTGCAGGAGCCTGGACGGCGGTGCACCACGCATTCACCTCGCCCAAGCGTGAACACGAGGGCAGCATCGAAAACGACCCCGGTGCCGTGCTGGCCGATGCCTACGACATCGTCTGCAACGGCAACGAGATCGGCGGAGGTTCGATCCGTATCCACCGTCGCGACATTCAGGAACGGGTGTTCGCGGTGATGGGCCTGGATCGGGCCGAGGCCGAGGAGAAGTTCGGATTCCTGTTGGAGGCGTTCACCTTTGGTGCGCCGCCGCACGGCGGAATCGCCTTCGGCTGGGACCGGATCAACGCGCTGCTGTCGCGCGTCGACTCGATCCGCGAGGTGATCGCGTTCCCCAAGACCGGCGGGGGCGTCGACCCGCTGACCGATGCGCCGGCCCCCATCACGGCTCAGCAGCGCAAGGAATCGGGAATAGACGCCAAGCCCAAGCGGCTTGACCAAGCATGACAACGCCTGACACCGACACCCTCAAAGCGTTCAACCAGGGCATCGTCGAGGAATTCCGCGCCAACGGCGGCAAAGTCGGCGGCCAATTCGCCAATGCCGACCTGCTGCTGCTCACCACCACCGGTGCCAAGTCGGGCCAGCTCCGGATCGCGCCGCTGGCCTACTTCCGCGTCGACGGGCGGCTGATCATCATCGGGTCGTTCGCCGGCGCACCGGTCGACCCGGGCTGGGTGCACAACCTACGTGCCCGGCCTCAGGCACATGTGGAAGTCGGCACCGAGGCGTTCGACGCGACCGCGCACGAGCTGGACCGCGCCGAGCGTGACGCGATCTTCGACCAGATCACCGCGGCCGCACCGGGCTTCGCCGAGTACCAGGCCAAGACCAGACGGGTCATCCCGCTGTTCGAGTTGCGGCGCGTATAGGCCGACACAGCGCCCCGGGGGATGCTTCTGTTGGGCGATTGTCCCGGCAGGCGCGCCGGGCCTGGCATGCGGTAAGCAAGCGGGATGAAAAGCTCGCTGCTGGCCGGGGCGGCCGGCGAAGGAACCGCGGCCGTCCACCGACTGCGTGCCGCGCTGTGGCCGATCACCCAGACATCGGTCGCCGCCGCGCTGGCGTGGTACCTGACCCACGACCTGCTGCACCACAAGCAACCGTTCTTCGCGCCGATCTCGGCGGTGGTGTGCATGTCGGCGAGCAATGTCCTGCGTGCGCGCCGCGCCACCCAGATGATGGTGGGCGTCGCTCTGGGTATCGCGGTGGGTGGCGGGGCGGACGGCTTCTTCGGTCCCGGACAGTTCGGTATCGGCGTGGCCGTATTCGCGGCGCTGACGGTGGCGATGCTCGTCGGCCGGGGCGCGATCGGGCAGGGCTTGATGTTCGCCAACCAGACCGCCGTCTCGGCGTTGCTGGTCCTCGTCTTCTCGCACACCGGCATCGTGGTGACCGAGCGCCTGTTCGACTCGCTGATCGGCGGCGGTCTGGCGCTGGTGTTCGCCCTGCTGCTGTTCCCCGCCGATCCCGAGCGGCTGTTGAGCGATGCGCGTGCGGCTGTCCTGGCGGCGGCCCACCAGACGCTGCTGCAGACCGCGGAAATCCTCGAGAATTCCGACGCCAGCACTCCGGCTTGGCTCCGGACGATCTCCGATCACCTGCATCAGGAGGTCGGTGCGCTGATCGAGGCGCGGTCAACGGCGGAAGTGGCCGCGCGTCGCGCACCACGCCGGTGGGCGTCGCGCGGGTTGATTCGGGAGATCGACGCCCAGTCCGCGCAGCTGGGTCTGTTCGCCAGTTGCGTACTGCATCTCGCGCGCTCGGTCACCCGGCCGCGGGGGAGAGAAGCCGCACCGGCGCTGAAGACAGCGGTGGCGGAACTCACCCACGCGACCGGTCTGGCCGATGCCGATCCTGCGGCGGCGGCCGCCCACCTGGCAGCCGCGCGCCGCTATGCCGCGGAGCTGCAGGCCGGCGCCCGAGACCGGGCCGAAGTGGTGGTCGCCGACGTCGTCTCGGGGTGCGCCGACGATCTGCAACAGGTCATCGATCGGCCGGTGACTGCGCCAAAAACTCCTTGACCAGCTGTTTCGGCGCCTGGGCCAGCCAGGCTTCGGTGATCAGCTCACGCAGGTCACGGACGCCGATCTCGGCCAGCCGAACCAGCACCGCCGGGTAACCGTCAAAGTGCGGGGTGGTGAAGTACACCTCCGGCTCGTCGGCAACCAGCGCGAACTTGACCCCTTCGTCCGGTACCCGCACGCCCAGGATGTCGCCAGACGGGGGATGCACCCCGTTACTCATCAGCGCGTCGATGTCGGATTTTCGCAGCGGACGCTCCCACGCGATCAACTTCTTACCCACCCGCCAGTCGCGCGGTGACTGCTCGGCGGTCAGCGGCAGTGCACCGACGACGCGGGCCACGTCTTCCCAGGTGGCCACAGTTCGATTGTGCGCCCCAACGCCGCAGTTCGGCGCATTATCCGGAATTGCCTGGGCGGCAAACGTGCACGGTCAGATCTGTTCGGCGCCGCCGTCGACGAACAATTCGGTGCCTGTCATGAAGCTACTTTGATCTGAGGCGAGGAAGAGCACCGCGGCCGCGATCTCTTCCGGCCTGCCGAGGCGGCCCATCGGAACTTTCGCAGCCTCGTTGTCCAGGAGTTCCTGCTCCTGGCCGGCGGCCGCGAGGCCTTTGAGGCCCGGTGTCTCTACCGGTCCCGGTACGACGGTGTTGACGCGGATGCCGCGGCTCACGAGTTCGGCAGCCCAGGTACGGCCGAACGAGCGAATCGCCGCCTTGCTCGCGGCTCGCATTGTCACCGATCGAGGCCACCGCGGCCTCGATCGTTTGCTGGTTGCGGCCGGTCAGGAAGACATGCGCGCCTTCGGCTGCCAGCCGCTGGGCGGCCGCCAGGCCGATGCCCGAGTTGCCGCCGGTGACGAGCGCCGTCTTGCCGCTCAGCTGACTCACGGGGAACTGCCCGCTTCGAGAGCCGTGCTCATAACCAGCGAGTCGTCGTGCGGCCGCGCCGGCGAATGACTGAGCCACGTCACCAGCCTGTCGTAGATCGACGGATGGTTGAGCAGGTCGAAGTGGTTGAGACCGGTCAACGTGAGCCCGTGTGCGGCCTCGAACGGAACCTTGCGTGACCTGCCCCGACCGGACGCGCTTCTGGGCCGCACCAGATGGTCGCCCATGAGCAGGCCGACCGCCTTGGGGGCGGCGGTGGTGGAGACGAAGTGGTACACCGCGTGGGGCAGGAAGGGCACTTCCCGGCAGCGGTCGCGCAGGAACTCGTCCGGGTCGCAGTCGCGCCAGTCCTCGTGGACCAGTGCGCCGAACCGCAGGTCCTTCACCCCGGCGCTGCGGGTGTTCAGAAACGCCGCCACGCCCCGCGTCTCGGGCAGCTTGGCCAGCGCCCATGCGGCGATGTTGACGCCCTTCTCCAAGTCGGCGCCCAGGTGCGGGGACCCGAGGCACACGACATGCCGGATGGCGTCGGTCCAGGCGTGTTGCTGCTCACGGCCGTAGTGGCAGGCACTGCGGGACACCAGGCCACCCATCGAGTGGCCGACCAGCACGACGTCTTCCACCGCCGTCGGCCACACCTCGTGCAGCCGGTGCAGCAAACCGGCCAGCGCATGACCGTTTTCGGAGATGTGATGACCGCTGTTGTACCGCACGAATACCGGGGTGAATCCGAGGTCCTTGCGCAGCCGTTTTCCGTACGGACGCAGCGTCTCCCCGGTGCGCGGCGTGCGCCACCATGACCGTTCGGTCATGCACCAGCCGTGGACGAACACCGCGATCCGCCCGGTGGCACGAGGGAAGGCCTCGGCGATTCCCTCGGGGGTCAATTCGACCGGCTGGCCCCGACGCCGGACCTGCATGGACAGCGCGAATCCGTTCTCCCGGTTGGTCATCTCGTCGCCGTAGATCCCGTTGACCGCGGCGAGCGCCCCGGCAACTCGCGGGCGTGCCAGGACGGTCTCGTCGTCGTCATTGCTCAAGGTGTGCGCCGCCAGCGCCCCCGCGCCGTAGAGAGAACCGCGGACCGCGCCGTCGACCAGGGTGTAGATCGTCGAGGCGGTGGTGTCGTGGATCAGCTGCACGGGTTTGGCCGCCGGGCCGATCGAGGTGAACACGCGACTGGCGATGCCGTGATGCACATCACGGACCAGCGTCGTCAGTACCCGCGTGCCTTCACCCGCAAGGTCGGCCAGCGACTTCATTTCGTGTCCCTGCACGGGCCAACTCCTTTCTGACTTGTCGGATAGGGTTCCCGTTTCGCCCGGGACTAGACCAGGAGTACAGACTGTCAGCATGCGGTGTGAGCCCTACATGCCGCCACCCGTAGACATGGAGGTTGGTCTTGCCGTCTGAGGAGCCGTCCGAGGAGTTAAACGGCTGGTCGGCGCCGTTGGCCGCGAAACGCTACCGGGTCACACACCGCACGGAGTACCGCTACTCCGACGTCGTGACCAGCTCATACGGGCGCGGGTTCCTCACCCCCCGGGACTCGTTGCGGCAGCGCTGCGTGGCGCACGAACTGATCATCGACCCGGCTCCGGCCGACAGCTCGACCAGCCGCGACACGTACGGCAACATCAGCTCCTACTTCCACGTCACCGAGCCGCACCGGGCCCTGACCATCGTCAGCGACTCGATCGTCGACGTCGCGCCGCAGGCGACCGGCATCTACACCACCGGGCCGGCGCTGCAGCCGTGGGAGAAGGCGCGTCCCACCGGAGCGCAAGGCGCGCTGGCCAGCGACTTCGTCCTGGACCTGACACCGCCGGAAATCACCGATGCGGTTCGCGAGTATGCGGCTCCCAGCTTCGAGCCCGGACGTCCGCTCGTGGAGGTGTTGCGTGACCTCGCATCACGGATTTTCCGCGATTTCACCTACCGTTCGGGGTCGACGACGGTTTCGACACGCGTCAATGAGGTTCTGACGGCCCGGGAAGGGGTATGCCAGGACTTCGCGCGGCTGGCGATCGCCTGCTTGCGTGCCCATGGGTTGGCGGCCTGCTACGTATCCGGTTATCTGGCTACTGACCCACCCCCTGGAAAGGATCGCATGATAGGCATTGACGCCACCCACGCCTGGGCGTCGGTGTGGACGCCGCAGCAGCCGGGTCAGTTCGAATGGCTTGGACTTGACCCGACCAACGACCAACTGGTCGACCAGCGCTACATCGTGGTCGGCCGCGGCCGCGACTACGCAGACGTTCCACCGTTGCGCGGCATCATCTACACGAACTCGGAACGTAGCGTGATCGACGTCGGTGTCGACGTCGTCCCGTTCGAAGGAGATGCGCTGCATGCGTGACTTCCATTGCCCCAACTGCGGCCAGCGACTGGCGTTCGAGAACTCCGAATGCCTGTCGTGCGGCAGCTCGCTGGGGTTCTCCCTGGACCAGATGGCGCTGCTGGTGATCGCCAAACGCGACGAAGAAAGCGACCACGCCGGTGCGGTGCCCGCGGACCAGTATCAACTCTGCGCGAATCTTTACGTCGCCGAATGTAATTGGCTCGTTCCGGTGGGTCATCCGGGCGGGTTGTGCGAGTCGTGCGCGCTGACCATCGAACGTCCTAATGACAATGACACCGTCGGGCTGGCGGAATTCGCCCGCGCCGAGGCGGCCAAACGGCGGCTGGTCGCCGAACTGCACGAACTGCACCTGCCGATCATCGGACGCGACCAGGACCCGGACTACGGACTGGCGTTTCGGCTGCTGTCCAGTGCGCACGAGAATGTGATCACCGGGCACGAAAACGGCGTCATCACTTTGGATTTGGCCGAGGGCGACGATGTGCACCGCGAGCAGTTGCGGGTCGAGATGGAAGAGCCGTACCGCACCCTGCTGGGGCACTTCCGCCATGAGGTCGGGCACTACTACTTCTACCGGCTGATCAGGTCGCCCGAGTACCTGCAGCGGTTCAATGAGTTGTTCGGCGATCCCGACGCCGACTACCAGGCCGCGCTGGACCGTCATTACAGCCAGGGCGCGCCGGAGGGCTGGCAGGAGACGTTCGTCTCCTCGTACGCGACCATGCACCCGGCCGAGGACTGGGCCGAGACGTTCGCGCACTACCTGCACATCCGGGACACTCTGGACACCTCGGCATCCTGCGGTCTGGCCCCGGCGGCCGCCACGTTCGATCGACCGCCCCTGGGGCCCAGCGCGTTTCCCACCATCATCGAGATGTGGCTGCCGCTGTCGTGGTCGCTGAACATGGTGAACCGGTCGATGGGTCACGATGACCTGTATCCGTTCGTGTTGCCGCCCGCGGTGCTCGACAAGATGCAGTTCGTCCATAACGTGATTGAGCAAGTGACCTCGCAGTTGCAGGCGGCTAGCTGACCCTGGCGAGCAGACGCAGAATCGCCCTGGAACATCCGTTCCAGGGCGATTCTGCGTCTGCTGGCGCCACTGAAGCGGCTCCACCTAGGCTTCACACCTAGGTGCCGCCTAGGCGGGTCTGGCGCGGTAGATGCGGGCGGGCCGGCCGGCCCCGGCGGGTTTGCGGTACCGGTCGGTCCGGACATAGAGCGGGGAGCGGTCCAGGCGTGCGCGCGCGGCCGTATCGGTGATCGAGGTGCAGGCCCGTAGCAACGAAAAGACCTCCACGAAGGTCGTTTCCGGGCCCAACAGCGCGTAGGTTGTGCCGGCATCGGTGAGCAGGCGCTCACCGATCCGGGACAGCGCAGACCTCGCCATCGCGGTGTGGTGGAACGGCATCGCGTCGGGGATCTCGGTCACAGATACCGCGCCCTCGGTACCGGCGGCGACCCGGGCGGCCACGACGATCGACACGGTGTGTCCGCGTTCGTCGCGTGCCGGGTCGCTGACCACGTCGACGACCGTGACGCCGCTGGTGATCTCCGCGCCGGCCTTTTCCCGCACGATCCTCCTGGCGGCCTGCTCGACGGTTTCACCGGCCTGGGCGGCCAGCAGTCCCCCCGGCAGGGTGGTGGCCCCGCGGTGCGGGGTGCCGGCGCGCCGAATCAGAACGATGCGCGGCACCGGCTCGTCTCCGGTGAGCGCCACCACGTCGACGCTGAGCCAGGTCTGTGTCACGGTCGGCTCCAGCGATCGCGGATCGCGTTCTCCTGCCTCAGGTTTGCGCGTACCTCGGCGAAAGTCTGGGTGCGCAGCAACTTTCCGTCTTCGAAGACGAGCTGCAGTTCATCGTCGGCTTCCCGATCGGCGTGTTCGATCAGGTACGGGCGGCCGTCAGTGTCGCGACGGACCGCGAGGCGCCCGGTGGCCGACTTCTTGGAGCCGTCGTCGGTGATGGGATCCTTGAGAATGTCGCGGCCCTGCCCGTCGACCTGAACCCAGGTGGCTTTGACGGCCATTTTGAACGTGTCCCGGGTCTGATACTGGTAGGTGTACGAGCCGAAACCGAAAACGACTGCCGTAGAGGCGAATCCCTGGGCCATCAGGTTCCCGGTGATGGAGTCGGCCCGTTCATAGGTGATCGAGTCGCCGTAGATCGCGCCCACGTGCGGATCCAGTTCGCGGTAGCCCTTGTCGTTGACGACGGTGCCGAACGTCTCCGCGAGCAGCCGCACGACGCCCTTGTTTTCGGGTGTGCCGGCCGGGGCATCCGGATCGCCACACAGGATGAGCTCGGGGTCGCCGGAGTCTGGCCTGATCACCAGCTTGCCGTCGCGGGTCCTGATCTCCTCGGCGCGCGCGGGCAGGTACTCGGTGAGCACCCGCCACAGATTCCAGGTGTCGGACACTACGGACAGAGTGCCCGTCGGGTACAGCTGGAGCAGCCGGTCGAAGGTCTGCAGTTCGCCGTCTTGGCCGCCGGCGCACATCACCGAGTGCTCGGTGGCCGGGACACTGGCCCCGATCAGTTCCCCGTCGTTCCCCGGGTAGTACTGCTGGATATACCGGATGGCCGGCAGGGTGTCGGTGCCGCTGAAACTGATCAGGTGGCCGGCGCCCGATGCCGCTGCCGCCTCGGTACCGCTCATGCCGCGATAGGCGAACTCGTGCCCCTGGAATTTCACCGCGTCCTCGTCGCCGGACTCCGCCGCGCGCTCGTCCAGCAGTACGCGGTTGCGCCAGGCGAGGGTGGCGCTGGTGATCGGCTGCCACAGCTGGGCCGACATCTCGGTCTCCAGATAGTTGGTCAGCCAGAAGAACCGGCTGTCGGTGTTCTCCACCGTCAGGTAGGGCACCCGCAACGGGATCAGCGCCCCTTCCTTGGCGGCCCGCACCCGAAGCGGTAGGTAACCCAGTGTGTGCAGCTGCCGGAAGTGTTCTGCACCAATATCATTCGTGCCGAGCAGCGCCGTCACGAACTCCTCGTATCCGGCCAGTACCGCGTCGAGTTCGTCGGGGGAGAGGTCGAAGAACACTTGCCAGCGTTTCTGCAGTTGGCGCAGATAGGCTTGCAGCCCGAAGAACACGGTGGCGTCGACGTCGGGAAGCCGGCTTCCGCGTGCGGTCAGATTCGAGTAGACGAACTCGGTGCCCTTCGGGTACTGGCGGCGGTGGTCCAGCTTGTAGGCGTCGGTGGACAGCAGCGTGTCCAGGGCGCGGTCCTGCCGGTCGTTCATCATCGTTGTGTCCCTTCGGAATTGCCGGCGATGCGGCGGATGGTTTGCGTCACGTACGGCGCCAGCCTGGTGATGTGGACGTGCGCGTCACGGGCCCCGGACAGTGAGTCGGTGGTGTGGACGCGGCGGTACCCGGACAGCGCCTTGCGGGAGTGTTCCGGACCGGTGAACCCGCCATGGGTCACCCACAGGTCCAGCGTCACCTCGGGAGGCATCGCGTCCCGCAACAACGCGAACGTCCCTCCACCGTCGCAAATGTCGTCCATCACCAGATACCGGCCGGTCTGCACGCCGTCAGGCGCCTGGTATCCCTTGAGCTTCCCGGTGGCCTGGTCTCGTGACTTGGAAGCGATGAGTACCGGTATCTCCAGCTGCTCGCCCACCAGCGACGCACGAGCTTTCGATCCGGCATCCGGCCCGATGACGCCCTGGTAGGGGCCGCTGGCGGCGACGGCGTCCCCGACGATTGTCGCCAGGTCGAGTTCCCAGCGGCCGACGGCCGGATTAGCGGCACTCAACGCGTCCAACCACACCGTCGAGTGTGGATCGACGGTGACGATGTCGGTGATACCGGACAGGGCCGCCAGCCTGGCGTTGGTGCGGGCGGGGCTCGGCAGATCCTTGTCGCCCCGTGCGCTCGGCAGGTAAGGCATCACCAGCACCCGTCGGTCGCTGTCACCGACCAGCGATGCCCAGTTGAAGACGACGGACCAATCCGGGGCCGGCGTGCGAACCCACAGCACCTGGAATCCAGGGGAGAGTTCGGCGTCGCCGGTGCGCCGCACCGTCACGTCACCCATCGGGTAGGCGAACACCTCGATCGGTTCGGGTGTCAAGGCTTCGGTGTCGAGGGCGAAGAACTCGTAATCGGACATGCACTCACCGTAGCACCCATTTCTCACAAAATGTGAGAAATGCGGCAGGGGTCACCTCCCCGAGCCGAGCAGACACAAAATCACCGTGGAGCGCACGCTCCGTGGTGATTTTGTGTCTGCTCGCGCAACCTGCCGGACTTAGGCCGGCATCGTCCGGCGCTCGTCGGGTCCGCCCCACAGCGGCTGCATCCCGCCGGGCAGGGCCAACTGTGTCGCGGTGATCACGTCGGAGAGGTCGCGCAGCCCGGCATGCACCGCGCCGAGCAGCTCAGCCAGTTCCTCGCGGGCGCCGTCGGTGATCTCTTCCAGCTCGGCGGGATCCGAACGCCGCAGCCGGGCGCTGATCTCATCGACGATCCGTTCCGGGCGCGACGAACCGGTCGAACTGGGCAGGTTTTTGAGGTTGATGCGCAGCCGCTCCAGCTGGAACTGCAGCGAGCGCGGGTTCTGTCCGTCGAACAGCATCAGGTCGGTCACCGCGGCGATGCTGATCTTGCCCAACGTGCGCCGCCGGTAGATGACCGACGATTCGCAGGCCTCCAGCATCGCCTCGACCACCGACTGTTCGGCGACGGTGCCCCGCACTTCGCTCAGTGTGTCGGCCAGCAACGCGGTCAGCCACAGTCCCCGTTCGATGCGTTTGCCGATGTCCATCATGGTCCAGCCGACGTCGTGCACCATGGACTCGCCGGCCACCCCGGACAGCGTCAGCATGCCGGCCAGCGCCTGCGACTGTGCCGAGGCCAGCAACGCGTCCGCCTCGGCCAGCGACTGCGGCGGATCAGATCGCAGTCCCACGGCACGTTCCACGTTGGCCAGCACCATCCAGGTGTCGTTGGACAGTTGGTCGCGCACCGCCCGGGCGGACAATGCCAGCCCTTCCACCGACTGGATCAGCGAACCCGGCCGGTCCAGATCCACCGTCATCGACCACAGCATGGAGGGGGCCACGGCGATCATCTCGGCCTTGTCGGAGTCGCCGTCGCCGCTGGCCCCGGTGTCGGTCCCGGTGATCTGGCCCAGCGCGGCCATCAGGACCGGCACGCACTCGCTTTCTTCGGTGTCCTGATGGTGGCGGTAAACGTGGTAGCGCTCGCGCGCCACGATCAGCAACCGGGCCATGTTCTCCGCCCGCTCGCCGTAACGCCCCATCCAGAACAGGTCGGACAGCACACGCGGAGAACTGACGGTCCATCGCCCCGCGCCGGCCGCGGCGGCGGGTTGCGGCGCCGACGGGAGGGAGATCACCTTCTCGGCGATCGCCCGTTCCGTCGGCCGAACCCAGATATCTTTCGCGGCAACCGTTTTCAGCGTGAAGGCATCCGGCTCCGGAGCCACCACGTAGCCCAGTCCGCCGATCATCGGCGCGTATCCGCTGCGTTGAGCGACCGTGAACAACCGCATTCCCACCCCGGCAGAGGACAACACGCCCGCGTGGTCGGTGGGGGCCGAGGAGAACGTCGGCAGTTCCTGGCCGGCCCAGCGCCAGGGCACCGCCTCGATCTGGGCCGCCAGCTCGGCCAACTGCGCCGACGAAAGTGTCGGTCCGACAAGGGTTTCCCCGCCATCGGTCGGTTTGATCAGCAGCGACGACAGGTTGGCCAGCAGGTGGGAGAGTTCGTTGGGAATGCCGCCCCAGTAGACCGGCGCGGTGGGCAGCAGCGGCTCTTCGCCGAGCAGGCGCTCGGCCATCTCGGGCAGAAACCGAAGCAGCCCAGGGCTTTCCAGGATGCCGCTGCCCAGTGTGTTGACCACGGTCACCGTCCCGCGATGCAGCGCTTCGACCAGTCCGACCACGCCGAGCCGGGAGTCGGCACGCAGATCCAGCGGGTCCGCGTACAGCGCGTCGACCCGCCGCAGCACGACGTCGACACGCTTGAGGGTGCCCAGCGAGCGCATCCACAACTTGCCCTCGCGCACCACCAGGTCGGCGCTTTCCACCAACGGGAAGCCCAGCAGGGTCGCCAGATACGCCTGGTCGAATGCCGTCTCGGAGTAGATGCCGGGGCTCAGTACCACCACCACCGGGTCCTGCACCACGTCGGGCGCGGCATCGATCAGGCCGAGCCGCAGCGCCTGCGCGAACGGCGTGGTCGGCCGCGGTGCGATGCGCTCGTACAGATCGGGAATCGCGTGGGCCAGCACCCGGCGGTCGGCCAGCGCATAACCGGCGCCCGAGGGAGCCTGTGTCCAGTCGGCGTTGACCTGGAACCCGCCATAAGGCAACCGGCTCAGATCGCAGCCGTGCATGAACAGCTGGTGGTGTCCGGGCACCTTGATGCCGTTGGCGAGCCGCACATAGCCCGGATGGGCGAACACCAGCGGGGCCGGCAGCAGGCCCTCGGTGAGCAGGCTGCGCGGCCCGTACAGATCGGCGAGCACGGCATCGAGCAGGCGCGAGCGTTGTACCAGCCCGGCTTCCAGCACTTCCCAGTCGGCTGCGGAGACCACCAGTGGCAACGTGTCCAGACTCCAGGGCCCCGGCTCCGGCCCGTGGCCGGGGGCCGGCTGCGCCTCGCGCGACGGGTCCACACCGGTGTAGGTGATGCCGTCATGGTCGATGAGGCTGTGCACCACCGAACGCATCCGGTCCAGCCCCATCCGGCCGCCGTGGGAGATGGTGTCGGCCAGCTCCGTCCAGGTCTCGCGCACGTCGCCGTCGGCGTCGACGAACTCGTCGTACCCGCCGCCCGGGCCGTCTCGCAGGTCGAACAGGGCTTCCTGGGCGCGCGCGGTCCGGTAACCGGCCAGCAGGCGGTCGACGTCGTAGCGGTCACCGACCGAGAAATCTGGAAGCGCCATTACTGCTGCACGGTACGCACGCGCCGCAGATCGAGGATGCCCGGCGCGCCGATGTCGGTGAGGAATCGGGCCTGCTTCTCCCGCAGCCCGGCGAGATCGAATTTCCCGGGGGTGAACCCGGCCGCTTCGAAGCGGCGTGCGCGGCGGGATTCGGCTTCCACGGCGTTGACCGGCGGCTCGTCGTAGGCGCGCCCGCCGGGGTGGGCGACATGGTAGGTGCAGCCGCCGCGCGAGGTCCCGGCGGTCAGGTCGACCAGCTCGAACTGCAGCGGGACGTCGGTCGAGATGGTCGGGTGCAGGGCGCTGGGCGGCTGCCAGGCCTTGAACCGCACCCCGCCGACGTGGATGTCGGGGTTGTCGGTGGCCAGCAGGGGGACGGGATATCCGTTGCAGATCACGGCATAGCGGTGCCGGTCGGCCCCGATGACGCGGACCTGGACGCGTTCCACCGACGAGTCGACGTAGCGGGCCGTTCCGGTGGCGGTCGACTCCTCGCCCAGGGTGTTCCACGGTTCGATGGCACCCCGCAACTCGATCTCCACGCCGTCGAAGACGGCCGTGCCGATCCGCGGGAACCGGAACTCGGTGAACGGGTCCAGCCAGCTGGTCTCGAACGCGATACCGTGGGCGCGCAGATCGGCCGCCACATCGGCGATATCGTGAATCAGAAAGTGCGGCAACAGGTATCGCCCGTGCAGGTTGGCGCCGTGCCGGATCAGCGGGGCACGCAGCGGCTGCTCCCAGAACCACGCCACCAGCGAGCGCACCAGCAGCGACTGCACCATCGCCATCCGCAGGTGCGGCGGCATCTCGAAGCCGCGCAGCTCCAGCAGCCCGAGCCGGCCGCGGGCACCTTCGGGGCTGTAGAGCTTGTCGATGCAGAACTCGGCGCGGTGGGTGTTGCCGGTGATGTCGGTGAGCAGATGGCGCAGCGCGCGGTCGGTCACCCACGGCTTGGCGGCCCCACCCGCACTCAGGCGGGCGATCTCGGCGAAGGCGATCTCGAGTTCGTAGAGGGCCTCGGCGCGGCCCTCGTCGACCCGGGGAGCCTGTGAAGTGGTGCCGACGAACCGCCCCGCGAACAGGTACGACAGCGACGGGTGCCGCTGCCAGTAGGTCAGCAGCGACACCAGCAGGTCCGGACGGCGCAGCAGCGGTGAATCGGCGGGAGTCACTCCGCCCAGCGTGATGTGATTGCCGCCGCCGGTGCCGCCGTGGGTGCCGTCGATGTCGAACGACTCGGTGGACAGCCGCGCCAGCCGCGCCTGCGCGTACAGGGTTTCCAGCTGCTGGCGCTGATCGTCGAAGCTGGCTGTCGGCGCGACATTGACCTCGATCACGCCCGGGTCCGGGGTGATCGTCGTCGAGGTCAGCCGTGGGTCCGGCGGCGGGCCGTACCCCTCGATCACCACCGTGGTATCGACCTTCGCCACGGCGGTCTCGATGCGCGCGACCAGGTCGACGAAGTCTTCCAGTGCTTCGGTCGGCGGCATGAACACATAGAGCAAGCCGTCGCGGACCTCGGCGACGAGCGCGGTCGTCGGTGCGTTGTGGGGTTCGACGAGGACGGCCTGATCGGGTGCGGCGGGGGGCAGCGGGTCGCTGATGGCCACCGGGTCGACGGCGAACGAGGCCGGCGGCGGGCTCCAGCTGATCGAGTTCAGCGGCAGCCGCAGACCTGCCGGCGAGTCGCCTTCGGTCAGCACCAGACGGCCCCGGCGCAGGCGCCAGTCGGCGCTGGCCCAGCCGCTGCCGTCGTCGCGGCGGTGCAGGGGGAGCACGAAGGCCGACGGGCTGGTGACGGCTTCGTCCAGACGCGCCAGCAACTCGGCCCGGCGCGCGACCCCGTCGTCAGCCAGGTCGTCGTCGGGTGCCACCGCGTCGCCCGCCGGCAACCGCACCGCGGCGGACAGCCGGGCCAGCGGGTCCTCGAAGGCCGGGCGCACCTGCGACAGCGGCAGCCCCAGGCTCTCGGCGATGCCGGCCAGCACCTCGTGCGCGGTGTCGATCTCGACCGGATCGACCTCGTCAGGCCCCCAGGGATCGGCGAACAGTGCCTCGTTGGTCCACAGCGGCCGGCCGTCGGTGCGCCAGTACAGCCCGATCTGCCAGCGCGGCAACGGCTCTCCCGGATACCACTTGCCCTGGCTGCGCTGCACCAGGCCCTGCGGCGCCCACTGCGCCTTCAACCGGGCGGCCAGTTCCGATGCCAGCTTCCGCTTGTGCGGGCCGTCGGCGGCGGTGCGCCACTCCGGGTCGACCTGGTTGTCCACCGACACGAACGTCGGCTCACCGCCGACGGTCAGCCGGACATCGCCGGCGGCCAGCCGCTCGTCGACGTGGTGGCCCACCGCGCAGATGGTGTCCCACGCGTCGTCGCTGTAGGGCAACGTGACCCGCGGGTCCTCGTGGACGCGGGTGACCGTGTTGGAGAACTCCATCACCGAACTGCAGGGTTCGGTGCTGCCGGTGATGGGAGCCGCGGACGCCGGGTGCGGGGTGGCCGCCAGCGGGATGTGTCCTTCCCCGGCAAACAGCCCTGACGTCGGGTCCAGGCCGATCCAGCCGGCGCCCGGGATGTACACCTCGGTCCACGCGTGCAGGTCGGTGAAGTCGGCGGCGGGCCCGGACGGGCCGTCGAGGGCTTCGATGTCGGAGGTCAACTGGACCAGGTAGCCCGAGACGAACCGGGCGGCGAGCCCGAGCTGCCGCAGGATCGACACCAGCAGCCACGCCGAGTCGCGGCACGAGCCGACGCCGCTGCGCAAGGTGAAGTCCGGAGTCTGGACGCCGGGCTCCATCCGCAGGCTGTAGGTGACGTCGACGTTGATCGCTCGGTTCAGCGCGACGAGGAAGTCGATGGTGCGGGTGCCCTCGGGCACCGAGAAGTTGCGCACCCAGGCCTGTGCCAGGTCACCGGGACCGGATCCCTCGCCGTCCTCGTCGACGGGCCGCAGGTACGGCTCCAGGTCGTCGGCCAGCGGCTTGGGGTACAGCGACCGGTCCGGGTGCCACGTCTCGGCCCAGTCCTCGATGAAGAAGTCGAACGGGTTGATCACCTTGAGGTCGGCGATGAGGCCGACGGTGATGGTCAGCTCGCGGGTGGGTTTGGGGAACACCAACCGGGCGAGGAAGTTGCCCAGCGCGTCCTGCTGCCAGTTGATGAAGTGTTCGGCCGGCTCGACCCGCAGCGAATAGGCCTCGATGGGCGTGCGGGAGTGCGGAGCCGGGCGCAGGCGCACCACGTGCGGATAGACCTGGACCAGCTTGTCAAAGGTGTAACTGGTGCGGTGCTCCAGTGCAACTTTGATGCTCATAACCGCTGATCCCATCACAAGAGACAGCCGCCCGCAGCGCGCGCCTATGGTGGCTTGCGTTGCGGGCGGCTGTCATTCGGCTGTCCGGCCGCTCCGTGTGAACGGCCTGTTTCGGTCGTTTTACCGCTGGTGGCAGCTGTGCCCGACAGTTAGGAATACTGCTGCGGCGGCGGGTACTGCCCGGGCGGCGGACCCGGCGGGTACTGTCCCGGCGGTGGGCCCGGCGGGTACTGGCCCGGAACACCGGCCTGCTCCAGCTCGGCGACGTGTCCGCCCGTCAGCTTGCGGTAGGTGTAGATCTGCACCAGGGCCGCGACGGGCGCCCCCACCACCAGACCGATGTAGCAGGCGAGCTGGCCGACCGCCACGGCCGCGTACTGAACCAGCCAGGACAATGCGCTCGGCCCCATGTTGGCGCGCACGGTCGCAAAGCTGGCCTTGATCGCGTCCAACGGCGACAGGTTCTTGTCGACGACGTACGCGACGGCGAACTGGGTGAAGAAGGCGATGACCAGCGGCCCGATGATGGTGCAGGACAGCAGCGACGACGCCAGCACGATCAGCAGGGTGGTGAGCAGCACTCCGACCACGTTGCGCGGCTTGAAGAAGGTCCCGATGCTGACTGGACGGCCGTCGGCGAGGTCCAGGGCAGCGGTGGTCAGGCCGGCCTGCAGGAATGCCGCGACGACCAGGGCGAGGATGATGCCGACCGTCATCACGATCCAGCTGATCAGGCCGAACTCGGTGCTGCTCGACTCGTAGCTGACGCCGTACCCGTAATCCGTGGTGGTGGTCGTGGTGTCGGCGGTCGCGAATGCGATCCCCAGCGGGATGCCGATGACGGCGGCGAGGATCAGGAAGTAGATCGCGACCGGCGCGGCCAGCGCGGCGGCGTTGTTCTTGAACTTGCCCCACGACCAGTTGAAGGCGTCGCCGACGCTGAACGGTGGGCCGCCGGGACCTCCTCCCAGGCCTGACTGCGGCGGGTAACCCTGCGGCGGAGCGCCGTAACCCGGCGGTGGTGGCGGCGGAGGGGGAGTCCCGTATCCCGGAGCCTGGTAGCCGCCGGGGCTCTGCTGGCCGTATTCGGGCGGTGGCGGGGGAGCGCCGTAGCCGGGCGGCGGGGGCGGGGGCGCCCCGTAACCGGGAGGCGGCGGTGGGCTGTACCGCGGCGGGGGTTGGTAGCCCGGCGGGTTGCCGCCCTGAGGGTCGGCCGGGTTGCCGGGATGTTCTGGCGGCTGGCTCATGGCTGTCCTCGTTGCCTCGTAGTTCGCTCGGGTCGATCGGGGCGTAGCAAACGGGAACTTAGCAAATGTGCGCCCTGGATGCTCGCATTGGTCGTGGGCGGCTTCCTTGTGGTTGGCGTGTCCGCGCTGCGTGGTATGCCTGAAGTCGTGTCCGACGGTCTGTTCGACCTGCCCGGTGCGCCGAAATCGACCGATTCCGCGTTGAGTGTGTCGGGTGCCGGTGCCCCGTTGGCGGTGCGGATGCGCCCGGCCTCGCTCGAAGAGGTGGTGGGTCAGGAGCACCTGCTGGCCGCCGGGTCACCCCTGCGGCGCCTGGTTGAAGGGTCGGGTGTCGCGTCGGCCATCCTCTACGGGCCGCCGGGGAGCGGGAAGACGACGCTGGCGGCGCTCATCTCACACGCCACCGGACGACGTTTCGAGGCGCTGTCGGCGTTGTCGGCCGGTGTCAAGGATGTTCGGGCCGTTATTGATTCGGCTCGAACCGGGCTGCTCCGTGGCGAGCAGACGGTGTTGTTCATCGACGAGGTGCACCGGTTCTCCAAGACCCAGCAGGACGCCCTGCTGGCTGCGGTGGAGAACCGGGTGGTGCTGCTGGTCGCGGCCACCACCGAGAATCCGTCGTTCTCGGTGGTCGCCCCGTTGCTGTCGCGCTCGCTGATCCTGCAGCTGCGGCCGCTGACCCCCGACGACATCCGCACGGTGGTGCAGCGGGCGATCGACGACCCGCGCGGACTGGGCGGCAAGGTGACGGTCGCGCCCGAGGCTCTCGAGCTGTTGGTGCAACTGGCCGCCGGTGATGCCCGGCGCGCGCTGACCGCGCTCGAGGTGGCCGCCGAGGCTTCCGATCACGTTGTCGTCGAAACCATCGAGCAGTCCCTGGACCGGGCAGCGGTGCGCTACGACCGGGACGGCGATCAGCACTACGACGTCGTCAGCGCCTTCATCAAGTCGGTGCGCGGCTCGGACGTCGACGCGGCACTGCACTATTTGGCCCGGATGCTGGTGGCGGGCGAAGACCCGCGGTTCATTGCCCGGCGGCTGATGATCCTGGCCAGCGAGGACATCGGCATGGCGGATTCGACGGCACTGCTGGTGGCCGTCTCCGCGGCACAGACGGTTGCGCTGATCGGCATGCCCGAGGCGCAGTTGACGCTGGCCCACGCCACCATCCATCTGGCCACCGCGCCGAAGTCCAACGCGGTGACGACGGCGCTGGGCGCGGCGATGGCCGACATCAAGGCGGGTAAGGCCGGTCTGGTGCCGCCCCATCTGCGCGACGGACACTATTCCGGTGCGGCCAAGCTGGGCAACGCGCAAGGCTACAAGTACTCCCACGATGACCCCGATGGCGTTGTCGCACAACAGTATTCACCGGATGAGCTGGTAGGTGTGGACTACTATCGGCCGACCGGGCGGGGTGGGGAACGGGAGATCGCCGGCCGGCTGGACCGGTTGCGCGCGATCCGCGGAAAGCGGGGGAGGTCATGAGAAACCCACGTGTCCCGTCGAGCCTGTAGATCGGGTGGGCGTTACGCGTACTTTCCCGCCAATCGTGCAGGCTCGGTGAGCCTGGGCCCCTCAGACCAATTCCGGCACCCGCAGGTGCGCCAGCGCCAGCTCGAACTCCCCGACGTCGTCCTGGTCGAGGCCGAGATCGCGCATCATCGCCGTCCGCATCGAGCGGGCGGCGTCTGTGCAGCGCTCCATCGCCTCATGGCTGTCGTAGGTCACCGAGACGACAGCCCGTGCCGACGTCTGGTCGACCATCAGGCTGGCGCTGCAGAACCCGTCGAACTCCTCGATGGCCGGCAGCACCGCCCACCGGTAGTAGTCGATGCCGCGCTCGAACTGCTCGGGCCGCGTTCGCAACCACGTGGCGCGCACACAGGCGCCCGGGGCGGAGCGGTGGTCGCGATGCAACACCGCGATGCGCCACTGGTCGACGACGGCGCTGCCGCCGAAGATCTCGACCGCGCGGTAGCGCACCGGCCATACGCGCTCGGCGCTGCGCTGCATCGCCGATTCGGTTTCCCATGAGCTGGTGGCGATGCAGCGGCCCGACTCGCGATCGACCAACAGCGAGAGGCCCAGGCAGCCCTCCATGTCATCGAGGGCCGGCATCACCACGTCGCGAACATATTCGATGCCCATGTTGATCGACGAGCGCTGCGCCTGGATGGTTGTGGAACGTGCAAACACGATCGACCCCTCCTCTCGGTCGGGGCGGCGCCACCGGCGGCGCCACCGGTCCACCACCACCTTCCTCCGGCACTGTCGGCTGATCAAGCCCCGTAGGCTGGTCAGGATGGATACCGATGTGCTGGATGTGGACACCGCGCGTCGCCGCATCGTTGACCTCACCGACGAGGTACGCGAATTTTGCGGCAACCACGTGGACGGGCTGTGCAATGTGTTCGTCCCCCACGCGACCGCCGGGCTGGCCATCATCGAAACTGGTGCCGGGTCCGACGACGACCTGGTGGAGACACTGGAGCGGCTGTTGCCCCGCGACGACCGGTACCGGCACTCGCACGGCTCGCCGGGGCACGGCGCCGACCACGTGTTGCCGGCGATTGTTTCGCCCTCGGTGACGGTGCCGGTCAGTGGCGGCGAGCCGCTGTTGGGCACGTGGCAGAGCGTCGTGCTGGTCGACCTGAACCGCGATAATCCGCGGCGGTCGGTCCGGTTGACCTTCGTCGACGGCTAGATGGAAGGCTAAGCGGGCCTCATTGCGTGTTCGGCGGGAAGCTCCGGCGAATAGGCTGATACCCGACTGTCGCCAGCCAGCCCAGGAAACTAAGGAAGAAGCACAGTGCAGACACACGAGATCAGGAAGCGGTTCCTTGATCATTTCGTGAAGGCGGGCCACACCGAGGTGCCCAGCGCCTCGGTGATCCTCGACGACCCCAACCTGTTGTTCGTCAACGCCGGCATGGTCCAGTTCGTGCCATTCTTCCTCGGCCAGCGCACGCCTCCCTACGCCACGGCCACCAGCATCCAGAAGTGCATCCGCACCCCTGACATCGACGAGGTCGGGATCACCACCCGGCACAACACCTTCTTCCAGATGGCCGGCAACTTCTCTTTCGGCGACTACTTCAAGCGTGGCGCCATCGAGCTGGCCTGGGCACTGCTGACCAATCCGGTTGCCGACGGCGGCTACGGTCTTGATCCCGAAAAGCTCTGGGCGACAGTCTATCTCGACGATGACGAGGCCGCTCAGCTGTGGCAGGACATCGCGGGTCTGCCGCCCGAGCGCATTCAGCGCCGCGGCATGGCCGACAACTACTGGTCGATGGGGATACCCGGTCCGTGCGGGCCGTCCTCGGAGATCTACTACGACCGCGGTCCCGAGTTCGGCGTCGACGGCGGCCCGATCGCCAACGAGGACCGCTATCTCGAGGTGTGGAACCTCGTGTTCATGCAGAACGAGCGCGGCGAGGGCACCTCGAAAGAGGACTACGAGATCCTCGGGCCGTTGCCCCGCAAGAACATCGACACCGGCATGGGCGTCGAGCGCATCGCGCTGGTGCTGCAGAACGTGCACAACGTCTACGAGACCGACCTGCTGCGTCCGGTCATCGACCTGGTCGCCGGCCGGGCGCCGCGCGGCTATGACGTCGGCAACCATGCCGACGACGTGCGCTACCGCATCATCGCCGACCACAGCCGCACCGCTGCGATCCTGATCGGCGACGGCGTCAGCCCCGGCAACGACGGCCGCGGCTACGTGCTGCGGCGGCTGCTGCGCCGGGTCATCCGGTCGGCCAAACTGCTGGGCATCGACACCCCGATCGTCGCCGACCTGATGGCCACCGTGCGCGACGCGATGGGCCCGTCGTATCCCGAACTGGTCAACGACTTCGAGCGGATCAACCGCATCGCCGTCGCCGAGGAGACCGCGTTCAACCGCACCCTGGCCTCGGGCTCGAAGTTGTTCGACGACGTGGCCGGCGCCACCAAGTCCGCGGGCTCCACGGTCGTCAAAGGCTCCGATGCCTTCACCCTGCACGACACCTACGGCTTCCCGATCGAGCTCACCCTGGAGATGGCCGCCGAATCCGGCCTGACGGTCGACGAGGCAGGCTTTCGCGAACTGATGGCCGAGCAGCGCCGGCGCGCCAAGGCCGACGCCGCCGCGCGTAAGCACGCGCATACCGACCTCACCGCCTACCGCGAACTGGTCGACGCGGGACCCACCGAGTTCACCGGCTTCGACGAATTGACCTCCGAGGCAAAGATTCTCGGCATCTTCGTGGACGGCAAGCGAGTGCCCGTGGTGGCCCATGCCGACGCGGTGAACGCCGACCGGGTGGAACTGATCCTGGACCGCACACCGCTGTACGCCGAGTCGGGCGGCCAGATCGCCGACGCCGGCAGCATCAGCGGCACCGGTTCGGGATCCAGCGCCCGCGCCGCGGTCACCGACGTGCAGAAGATCGCCAAGACCTTGCACGCTCACCGCGTCAACGTCGAGTCCGGGGAGTTCGTCGAAGGCGACACCGTTGTCGCGGCGGTGGACCCCGGCTGGCGCAAGGGCGCGACGCAAGGGCATTCGGGCACCCACATGGTGCACGCTGCGCTGCGACAGGTGTTGGGCCCCAACGCTGTTCAGGCCGGATCGCTGAACCGCCCGGGCTACCTGCGCTTCGACTTCAACTGGCAGGGACCGCTCTCGGAGGACCAGCGCACCCAGATAGAAGAGGTGACCAACGAGGCCGTCCAGGCCGACTTCGAGGTGCACACGTTCCTCGAGAAACTCGAGAAGGCCAAGGCGATGGGCGCCATGGCGCTGTTCGGCGAGGCCTACCCCGAACAGGTGCGCGTGGTGGAGATGGGTGGGCCGTTCTCGCTGGAGCTGTGCGGAGGTACCCACGTGCACAACACGGCGCAGATCGGGCCGGTGACCATCCTCGGCGAATCCTCGATCGGTTCCGGGGTGCGACGCGTGGAGGCCTACGTCGGGCTGGATTCCTTCCGGCACCTTGCCAAGGAACGGGCCCTGATGGCCGGATTGGCGTCGTCACTGAAGGTGCCGTCCGAGGAGGTGCCGGCGCGGGTGGCGAGTCTGGTGGAACGGCTCAAGGCAGCCGAAAAAGAACTGGAACGCGCCCGGCTGGCCACCGCCCGCGCGGCAGCTACCAACGCCGCCGCCGGGGCCGAGCGCATCGGCAATGTCCGGGTGGTCGCGCAGCGCATGTCGGCCGGGATGACGGCGGCGGATCTGCGCTCCTTGGCCGGCGACATTCGCGGCAAGCTGGGCAGCGACCCCGCGGTGGTCGCCCTGATCGCCGAAGGTGACGGGCCGACGGTTCCGTACGCGGTGGCCGCCAACCCGGCCGCTCAGGATCTGGGGCTCAATGCCAACGAACTGGTCAAACAGCTCGCCGGAAGTGTTGACGGCCGGGGCGGCGGCAAGGCTGACCTGGCCCAGGGTTCGGGCAAGAACCCGGCCGGCATCGACGCGGCCCTGGACGCGCTGCGCTCGGAGATCGCCGTGATAGCGCGGGTCGCTTGAGTGGTCGAATTACCGCAGGCACACGGCGGCGACCCGCTTCGCCCGGCTTCGCCGCCCTCGCGATCGCCGCAGCGACAGCCTGACCGGCCAGGCGAATCAGACCCCGGCAGGGGCCGGCGACTCGGCGTCGACGTGGGCACGGTGCGTATCGGTGTGGCCGCCAGCGATCCGGACGGCATTCTGGCCACCCCGGTGGAAACCGTGCGCCGCGACCGGTCCGGCAGGCACCTGCGCCGGTTGGCGACGCTGGCGGCCGATCTCGAGGTCGTCGAGGTGATCGTGGGCCTGCCGCGCACCCTCGCCGACCGCATCGGCCAGTCGGCACAGGACGCCATCGAGGTGGCCGACGCACTGGCCGAACGGGTCGCGCCCACACCGGTCCGGCTTGCCGACGAGCGGCTGACCACGGTCACCGCGCAACGGTCCCTGCGCGACGCGGGAGTCAGGGCCAAACAGCAGCGGTCGGTTATCGACCAGGCTGCGGCCGTGGCGATTCTGCAGGGCTGGCTCGATCAGCGCCGCACCCTCATCGCAGGCCCCGCCGGCAGAGAGGCCTCCGATGTCTGAGCGGGAAAAGGCCAAGCCGATGGCAGTCGAGCCGAGCCGGCACCGCCGTACGCGCGCGGCCCGCAAGAAGGAGCAACGCACCCGCCGTCGCCGCCGGGTGGCCGGCGGGTTCGCCGCCGGGGTGCTCGTCGTCGTGGTGGTGGCGGCCGTCGTCGTCGGCGCGAAGCTCTGGCAGGTCTTCTCCGGCAACGAGGACGACTACACCGGTACCGGCAAGAACGACGTGGTGATCCAGATCCAGGCCGGTGACTCCACGACCGCGGTGGGGGAGACGCTGCTCAAGCGTGGGGTGGTGCGCACCGTGCGGGCGTTCGTCGATGCCGCCCACGGCAACGCCGCGATATCGGCGATTCAGCCCGGGTACTACCGGATGCGTACCGAGATCCCGGCGGCCAACGCGGTGTCGCGCCTGGCCGACCCGAACAGCCGGGTGGGCAAGCTGGTGATTCCGGAGGGCCGCCAGCTCGACGACACCACCGACATGAAGACCAACAAGACGACGCCGGGGATCCTCACCCTGATCTCGCGGGCCACGTGCGTGGATCTGGATGGCAATCAGCGGTGCGTGTCGCTGGCCGACCTCAAGGCGTCGGCGAGCAAGAGCACTCCAGCGGCGCTGCAGGTGCCGAAGTGGGCTCTTGAGCCGGTCGGGGAGCTGCGCGATGATCACCGCCGGCTGGAGGGTCTGATCGCACCCGGCACCTTCAACATCGACCCGGCCGCTTCGGCGGAAACCATCCTGGCCAGCCTCATCAGCGCGGGCACCGTGGAATACCTGACGTCGGGGCTGGAGGACACCGCCAAGGCGATCGGCCTGTCGCCCTACGACATCCTGGTGGTGGCGTCGCTGGTGCAGCAGGAAGCCAACGTGCAGGACTTCACCAAGGTCGCGCAGGTGATCTACAACCGGCTGCATGAGCACCGGAAGCTGGAGTTCGACTCGACGGTGAACTATCCGCTGGACCGCCGGGAGGTCGCCACCAGCGACGCCGATCGCGCGCAGCGGACCCCGTGGAACACCTACATGTCCGAAGGCCTGCCGGCCACCGCGATCTGCTCACCCGGGATCGACGCGCTGCGCGCGGCCGAGCATCCGGCGGCGGGTGACTGGTTGTACTTCGTCACCATCGACGCCCAGGGGACCACGCTGTTCACCCGCGACTATCAGCAGCATCTGGCGAACATTGAACTGGCCAAACGCAACGGTGTGCTCGACTCCGCGCGATGAAGACTCCGCGCGATGAAGACTCCGCGCGATGAGGACTCCGCGCGATGAGCGGCGCTAGAAAGGCCGGGGTGCTCGGCTCGCCGATCGCCCATTCTAAGTCCCCTCAGTTGCACCTGGCCGCCTACCGCGCGCTGGGCCTGCACGACTGGACCTACGACCGCATCGAGTGCAGCGCCGAGCAACTGCCGGGCATCGTCGGGGGATTCGGCCCCGAGTGGGTCGGCGTGTCGGTGACCATGCCGGGCAAATTCGCCGCGCTGCGATTCGCCGACGAGCGCACCGCCCGCGCCGAGCAGGTCGGTTCCGCCAACACCCTGGTACGCACGGCCACCGGGTGGCGCGCGGACAACACCGACATCGACGGTGTCGCGGGCGCGCTCGGTCAGGCGTCGGGACATGCCCTGGTCGCCGGGTCGGGTGGCACCGCGCCGGCGGCCGTGGTGGGGCTGGCCAACCTCGGGATCGCCAGCATCGCGGTGGTGGCCCGCAATGCGGAGAAGGCGGCCCGACTGGTGGAGCTGGGCACCCGGTTGGGCGTTGCGATGCGGCACTGCGGCCTGGACGACGGCGCGCTGCCCGAGGAGGTGGCGGCCGCGCAGGTCCTGGTCAGCACCCTGCCGGCCGATGTCGCCGCTCACTATGCCACCACTTTCGCCGCCGTCCCGGTGCTGCTGGACGCCATCTACAACCCGTGGCCCACACCGCTTGCCGCCGCGGTGCGCGACGCCGGCGGACGGGTGATCAGCGGCCTGCAGATGCTGCTGCACCAGGCCTTCGCGCAGGTGGAGCAGTTCACCGGGATGCCCGCGCCCCGTGAGGCCATGACTTGCGCACTCGAGGAATTGATTTAGCCTGCCGCGCATGCGGATCGGGATCGGGATCGGGATCGTGGCGGCGTGGCTGGTCGCCCTCAGCTATTACGACGTTCGGGAGCGGCGACTGCCCAACCGGCTGACGCTGCCCGGCGGTGCGGTGATCCTGATCGGGGCGGTGCTGGCCGGTCGCGGCACACAGGCGCTGATGGGTGGGTTGGCGTTGACGGCGGTGTACCTCGCCGTCCATCTGGCGGCGCCGGCGGCCATGGGAGCCGGAGACGTCAAGCTCGCGGTGGGCCTCGGCGAGTTGAGCGGCTGTTTCGGGGTCGAGGTGTGGCTGCTGGCGGCGCTGGGCGCGCCGCTGCTGACCGCCGCGGTCGGGTTGCTCTGCGGGTTGCGGACCGTGCCGCACGGGCCGTCCATGTGTGTGGCGACGGGGTTCGCAATGGCGCTTGCCATCGCGTAGCGCCCCGCGGCGTGGCGCTGGTTCTGCGCCTGTGCCGCTTCTACTCGAACTTCTTCACCCTGGCTGCAGACTCAAGGGCGTGAAAGCACACCGCCGCACACGTGGGAAGATGTTCGGGTGTTGCGCTGGATCACTGCTGGGGAATCCCATGGCCGCGCGCTGGTGGCCATGGTCGAGGGCATGGTCGCCGGCGTCGAGGTGACGTCCTCTGAAATCGCCGACGAGTTGGCCCGTCGCCGCTTGGGCTACGGCCGCGGCGCCCGGATGAAGTTCGAGCGCGACGCGGTGACCATGTTGTCCGGCGTTCGGCACGGCCTCACGCTGGGTGGGCCCATCGCCATCGAGATCGGCAACACCGAGTGGCCGAAGTGGGAGACGGTGATGGCGCCCGACCCCGTCGATCCGGCACAGCTGGCCGACAGCGCGCGCAACGAACCGCTGACTCGGCCGCGGCCCGGCCACGCCGACTACGCCGGCATGCTCAAGTACGGATTCGATGACGCCCGGCCGGTGCTCGAGCGTGCCAGCGCCCGCGAGACCGCGGCCCGCGTCGCAGCCGGCACCATCGCCCGGGCGTTCCTGCGCCAGGCGCTGGGTGTGGAGGTGCTCTCGCACGTCATCTCCATCGGTGCCTCGACGCCGTACGACGGCCCGCCGCCGCGCCCCGAGGACTTGGCCGCGATCGATGCCAGCCCGGTCCGCGCCTATGACGCCGAGGCCGAGAAGTCGATGATCAGCGAGATCGAGGCGGCCAAGAAGGACGGCGACACCCTCGGTGGCGTGGTCGAGGTAGTGGCATCGGGCCTGCCGGTCGGCTTGGGCTCGTTCACCAGCGGCGACAACCGGCTGGACAGCCAGCTGGCCGCGGCGGTGATGGGCATTCAGGCGATCAAGGGCGTCGAGATCGGCGACGGCTTCGAGACCGCCCGCCGTCGGGGCAGCCGCGCCCACGACGAGATGTATCCCGGGCCCGACGGGGTGGTCCGGTCGACCAACCGGGCCGGCGGGCTCGAAGGCGGCATGACCAACGGGCAGCCGCTGCGGGTGCGCGCGGCGATGAAGCCCATCTCCACCGTGCCGCGGGCGCTGGCCACCGTCGATCTGGCGACGGGCGACGAGGCTGTCGCCATTCACCAGCGCTCGGACGTGTGCGCGGTGCCGGCGGCGGGAGTGGTCGTCGAGACGATGGTGGCGCTGGTCCTGGCTCGCGCGGCACTGGAGAAGTTCGGTGGCGATTCGCTGGCCGAGACCCGCCGCAACATCGATTCCTACCAGCGCACGGTCGCCGACCGGGAGGCGCCGGCCGCCCGGGCCGCCGGAAGCTAGCCGGAGATGGCTCCCAGGGCGGTACTTGTCGGCCTACCGGGTTCGGGCAAGTCGACCATCGGCCGTCGGTTGGCCAAGGCGCTCGGGGTGAGTCTGCTCGACACCGATGCGGCCATCGAGCAGCAGACCGGGCGCACCATTGCCGACATCTTCGCCACCGACGGCGAACCGGAGTTCCGGCGCATCGAGGAAGAGGTGATCCGTGCGGCGCTCGACGAGCACGACGGTGTGCTGTCGCTGGGCGGTGGCGCGGTCACCAGCCCGGGGGTGTGCGCGGCGCTGGCCGGACACACGGTCGTCTATCTCGAGATCAGCGCCGCCGAAGGCGTGCGGCGCACCGGTGGCAACACCGTCCGGCCGCTGTTGGCCGGGCCCGACCGCGCCGAGAAGTTCCGAGAGCTGATGTCCAAACGCATTCCGTTGTACCGCCGGGTCGCGACGATCCGGGTGGACACCAACCGCCGCAATCCCGGCGCGGTGGTCCGCTACATCGTGTCCCGGCTGCAGACCCAGGTAGAGGCAACCAAATGACAGACAACGCACCGGTCACCGTCGAGGTGGCCGTCGATCCGCCGTATCCCGTGGTGATCGGCACCGGACTGCTCGATCAGCTGCAGCAGCTGCTGGCCGGACGGCACAAGGTCGCGATCCTGCACCAGCCGGTGCTGGCGCACACCGCAGAGGAAATGCGAGCTCGCTTGGCGGACAACGGGATCGACGCGCATCGCATCGAAATCCCGGACGCCGAGGCGGGTAAAGAGCTGCCGGTCGTGGGCTTCATCTGGGAAGTGTTGGGCCGCATCGGGATTGGCCGCAAGGATGCGCTGGTCAGCCTGGGTGGCGGGGCCGCCACCGACGTCGCCGGATTCGCGGCCGCCACCTGGCTGCGCGGCGTCTCGATCGTGCACGTGCCCACCACGCTGCTCGGCATGGTCGACGCCGCCGTCGGCGGCAAGACCGGCATCAACACCGACGCAGGCAAGAACCTGGTCGGCGCGTTCCACCAGCCGCTGGCCGTACTGGTCGATCTTTCGACGCTGAAAACGTTGCCGCACAACGAGATCGTCGCGGGCATGGCCGAGGTGGTGAAGGCCGGATTCATCGCCGACCCGGTAATCCTGGACCTCATCGAGGCCGACCCGGAAGCGGCAGTGGATCCCGAAGGCGACGTGCTGCCCGAACTTGTCCGCCGCGCGATCGCCGTCAAGGCCGAAGTGGTCGCGGCTGACGAGAAGGAATCCGAGCTGCGCGAAATCCTGAACTACGGGCACACTTTGGCCCACGCGATCGAACGCCGCGAGCGATACCAGTGGCGCCACGGGGCCGCCGTTTCGGTGGGACTGGTGTTCGCCGCTGAGCTGGCCCGCCTCACCGGCCGCCTCGACGACGCGACCGCCGCACGCCACCGCGACATCCTGACGTCGCTGGGCCTGCCGGTGAGCTACGACCCGGACGCGCTGCCGCAGCTGCTGGAATACATGGCGGGAGACAAGAAAACCCGCGCCGGTGTGTTGCGGTTCGTAGTGCTGGACGGCCTGGCCAAGCCCGGCCGGCTGGTGGGACCAGACCCGGGTCTGCTGGTCACGGCCTACGCGGGAGTGTGTGCCCCATGACGATCAACGTGATCAACGGCCCAAACCTGGGCCGGCTCGGCAAGCGGGAGCCCGCCGTCTACGGCAGCACGACGCATGACGACCTGGTCGCCCTGATCGAAGCCGAAGCCGCCCAACTCGGACTCGAAGTCGTTGTGCGGCAGAGCGACAGCGAAGCCGAACTCCTGGACTGGATTCACCGGGCCGCCGATGCGTCGGAACCGGTGATCCTCAACGCCG
Source organism: Mycobacterium sp. TY814 (assembly GCF_030755175.1). Lineage (NCBI taxonomy): Bacteria > Bacillati > Actinomycetota > Actinomycetes > Mycobacteriales > Mycobacteriaceae > Mycobacterium > Mycobacterium sp. TY814. The sequence goes on along the minus strand of NZ_JAUFRY010000001.1, from coordinate 491,144 downwards.
GCGGTCTGACGCATACGTCGGTGGCCCTGCGCGACGCCTGCGCGGAGTTGAGTGCACCCCTTATCGAGGTGCACATCTCCAACGTGCATGCGCGCGAGGAGTTTCGGCACCACTCCTACCTCAGCCCCGTGGCGACCGGGGTGATCGTGGGCCTGGGTGTGCAGGGCTACCTGCTCGCCCTGCGCTACCTGGCAGCGCCGTAGCTACTTCTTGTCCGGCTTGTCGAGGTTGATTACCTCGGTCTTGGCGTCACTGTTGTCGCCGGTACGGATGACCTCGGTCTTGTCCTCGTGACCGTGGCTGCCGGTGCGTATGACCTCGGTCTTGGAGTCTTCGCCGTGGTCGCCGGTGCGGATGACCTCAGTGGGAGCGTCGTGCTCGCGCTCGACGGTGGCCACCGACGACGTCCGCTCCTCGGTCTGGGCGCCGGACGTCCGGATCTCCCCGGTGGGACTGTCGTCGGCGCGCACCGCGGAGAACACATCGGTGTCGGCGCTGCGATCACGGTTCGGGTCGTGGTCGGGCTTCTCCAGAGGGGGGGCGTTACGGTCGACGCGCCAGCGTCCGACGGCCACCCCGACGATCGCGAACAAGAACACGATCAGCGCGGTGAATGCCGCAAAAGTAGTTAGCTCGTTGAGCAAACCGCCGGTGTAGATGCCCTTGTAGAAGAGGGCGATGATCCAGGCCACCAGCCCGCTGACCACACCGGCCACCAAACCGCCGAGCAACCAGACCATGGCCAGGTCCTCGCGGCGGTCGGGGTCCGGATTGGCCTTCGCGTCGGCCCGGCCGTCGAAATAGCCCCATATCGCGGCACAGATTACGAATATCGTCAGCAGCACTATGCTGATCAGCGCCGACTGTGTCTGCCACGCGTTGATCAGCGCCCCTTGAAACAGGCGAAGAACGACCATCCCGGCGGCAAAGATCAATCCACGCAGCATCCACTTGTTCATGGGCAAACAGCGTAGCGAGTACGGTCAAGGGTCGTGACACATTCCCAGCGCCGACACAACCTGAAAACCAAAATCAGTGCCGCCGGACTAGACGCGATGCTGGTCACGGACTTGATAAATGTGCGGTATCTATCCGGCTTCAGCGGGTCCAACGGCGCGTTGCTGGTGTTTGCTGACGACCGCGAGGCCGTGCTGGCCACCGATGGTCGCTACCGCACCCAGGCCGCGCAGCAGGCACCCGATCTCGAGGTCGCCATCGAGCGCGCAGTCGGGCGCTCACTGGCCGCGCGGGCAGGACAGGACGGCGTCGGAAAGCTGGGCTACGAGAGCCACGTGGTCACCGTTGACGGCCTGGACGCGCTGGCCGGCGAGCTGGACGGCTGCAACACCGAATTGGTGCGGGCGTCCGGGACGGTGGAGACGCTGCGCGAAATCAAAGACGCCGGTGAGCTGGCGCTGTTGCGCCTGGCCTGTGAAGCGGCCGACGCCGCGCTGGCCGACCTGGTGGAGCGCGGTGGTCTGCGGCCGGGCCGCACCGAGCGCGAGGTGAGCCGCGAGCTCGAAGGTCTGATGCTCGACCACGGCGCCGACGCCATCTCGTTCGAGACGATCGTGGCGGCCGGGCCGAATTCGGCCATCCCGCACCACCGGCCCACCGACGCGGTGCTGGCGTCGGGCGACTTCGTCAAGATCGACTTCGGCGCCCTGGTCGCGGGCTACCACTCCGATATGACCCGCACCTTCGTGCTCGGCAACGCCGCCGACTGGCAGCTGGAGATCTATGAGCTGGTCGCCGAGGCCCAACGCGCGGGCCGGGAGGCGCTGCGCCCCGGCATCGAGCTGCGCGAGGTGGACGGCGCCGCGCGGCGGATGATCGCGGACGCGGGCTACGGCGACCACTTCGGCCACGGCCTGGGACACGGCGTCGGCCTGCAGATACACGAAGCGCCGGGCATCGGGGCGACATCCGCCGGTACACTACTTGCGGGCTCCGTGGTGACCGTGGAGCCCGGCGTCTATTTACCCGGCCGTGGCGGTGTCCGCATCGAGGACACATTGGTGGTGCCCAGCAACACCCCGCACCCCGGGCAGACCCCGGAATTGTTGACCCGGTTCCCGAAGGAACTGGCCATTTTGTAGGAGATTTAGAAGACGTGGCGACCACTGCTGACTTCAAGAACGGACTCGTCCTGGTGATCGACGGCCAGCTGTGGACCATTACCGAGTTCCAGCACGTCAAACCCGGCAAGGGTCCCGCCTTCGTGCGGACCAAGCTGAAGAACGTGCTCTCCGGCAAGGTCGTCGACAAGACCTATAACGCCGGCGTCAAGGTCGACACCGCCACCGTCGACCGGCGCGACACCACCTACCTGTACCGCGACGGTTCGGACTTCGTGTTCATGGACAGCCAGGACTACGAGCAGCACCCGCTGCCCGAGTCGTTGGTCGGCGACGCCGCCCGGTTCCTGCTGGAGGGCCTGCCGGTGCAGGTGGCGTTCCACAACGGCGCGCCGCTCTACATCGAGCTGCCGGTGTCCGTCGAACTCGTGGTGTCCCACACCGAGCCCGGATTGCAGGGCGACCGGTCCAGCGCGGGAACCAAGCCGGCCACCGTGGAAACCGGTGCGGAGATCCAGGTGCCGTTGTTCATCAACACCGGCGACAAGCTCAAGGTGGACACCCGCGACGGCAGCTACCTGGGGCGGGTCAACACCTGACCATGCAGGATGAACACGCGGCTAAACGGGCTGAGCGGCCGTCGCGACCGGCGCGACCTTTCAAAGGCCGGCATCTGGCGCGCAAGGGCGCGGTCGATGTGCTGTTCGAGGCCGAGGCACGCGGCCTGAGTCCACTCGAGATGGTCGACATGCGCAACGCGTTGGCGCAGTCGAATTCCGACGTGTCCCCGTTGCTTCCGTACGCTGCGGTCGTCGCTCGCGGTGTCGCCGAGCACGCGGCACACGTCGACGAGCTGATCACCTCGCACCTGCAGTCCTGGACATTGGACCGCCTGCCCGCGGTGGACCGCGCGATCCTGCGGGTCGCCGTGTGGGAGTTGCTCTACGCCGACGACGTACCGGAGCCGGTCGCCGTCGACGAGGCTGTGGAGCTGGCCAAGGAACTGTCCACCGATGATTCCCCGGGCTTCATCAACGGCGTGCTGGGTCAGGTGATGTTGGTGACACCGCAAATCCGCGCGGCTGCTCGGGCCGTGCGAGGAGGTGCCTCATGACCCGGCTGGAACTGCGTGTCGTCATGGCCGTCGTGGCCGCGGTGACGGTCGTCGTGGGAGCGGTGGTCAGCGCCGCCTTCGGCTGGACGATCGTCGCCTCGGTGCTGGCGATCTTCGGGCTTGGCGTGGGTGCCGCGGTTTACCACACGGTCGAACGTCTGATCCTGGCCCGCCGCATCAGTACCGTGCGCACCGCCGCCAAGCCGCTGCAGCCGCTGCTGCCGGTCATGGCAGCGATCATGGGCCTGACCCAGGGCGTGGTGCGTTCGCTCGGTGACGTCACCGACCTGCCCGGCAAGCGGTTCGAGCTTCCGCAACTGCCGCTGTTCAAGTGGATGGAAAACCCGCTGAGCAAAGGCAATCGACAGATCATCGACAGCGACGACGAGTTCGAGGGCTGATTCCTCGGTGAGGTCGCGGCCGTCAAAATAACCGATCGAAATGATCGCGCTTTGCGCGCGGGCGCGACAGAATGGCCGTTGGTTACCAACGGAAAGCTGTCGACAGTGAAGTCAATGAGATCCGCGGTCGTTCTGATCGCCGCCTGGATGGCGGTGGCAGCTGTTGCGCCGGCCACGGCGCACGCCGACGGCTTCGAGTTCTTCCAGACGCCGTCGGGCAACATCGGCTGCGCCCTGGGCCTGGTGGACGGCTCCGCCCTTGCCCAGTGCGAGATCAGCGATTACACCTATGCGGTGCCGGCGCGCCCGTCGCCCTGCATGGGCGCGTTCGGGGATCGGCTCAGCTTGCGCCAGGGCAGCGCGGCCAAGATGAGCTGCCACAGCGATACTGTCCGGGGCACCGGATACCCGGTGCTGCAGTACGGCCAGACCCGCTCACTCAACTCGATAACCTGCGAGAGCCGGCAGTCCGGCATCACATGTACTGACGACGCTTCGGGCCATTCTTTCCAACTCTCCCGCGATACCTACGAGCTGAACTGACGCTCGAGAACAGGTGACGACATGAATCGTGACAGTGCCCGCACCCGACGACTCCGCGTCTCCGCTCTTGCGGCGGTGGCCAATCCGTCGTACACGCGCGTCGACACCTGGAACCTGCTCGACGACGCCTGCCGTCACCTCGCCGAGGTGGATCTGGCCGGCCTCGACAAAACCCACGACCTGGCCAAGGTAAAGCGGCTGATGGACCGCATCGCGGCCTACGAGCGGTACTGGCTGTACCCCGGCGCGGCAAACCTGGCCATCTTCCGCGCGCACCTGGAAAGCCTGTCCACGGTCCGCCTTGCCGAAGAGGTGTCGCAGGCCGTGCGGCTGCTGTCCGAATACGGCGACCGCACAGCGCTATTCGACCTCTCGGCGCCGCTCGCCGACCAGGAACTGGTAGCGCAGGCCAAACAGCAGCAGTTCTACACGGTGCTGCTCGCCGACGATTCCCCGTGCACGGCGCCCGACTGCCTGGCCGAAGCGCTGCGCGCGCTGCGCACCGCGTCCGACGACATTCAGTTCGAGGTGTTGTTGGCCCCCAGCGTCGAGGACGCCATCACCGCGGTGGCCCTCAACGGTGAAATCCAGGCCGCCATCATCCGCCACGACCTGCCGCTGCGCTCGCGCGACCGGGTGCCGTTGATGAACACGTTGCTGGGCGCCAACGACGACACTTCGACATCCAGGGTGTCCGACCGGTCGCACGACTGGGTCGAATGCGGCGCGTGGATCCGCGAACTGCGGCCCCACATCGACCTCTACCTGCTCACCGACGAGTCGATCGCCGCGGGCAACGACGACGAGCCCGATGTCTACGACCGCACCTTCTACCGGCTCAACGACGTCACCGACCTGCACAGCACCGTGATCGCAGGACTCCGCAACCGGTTCTCCACACCGTTTTTCGACGCATTGCGGGCGTATGCGTCGGCGCCGGTCGGTCAGTTCCACGCGTTGCCCGTCGCGCGCGGCGCCAGCATCTTCAACTCGAAGTCGTTGCAGGACATGGGCGAGTTCTACGGCCGCAACATATTTATGGCCGAAACATCAACCACCTCAGGTGGATTGGACTCGCTGCTGGACCCGCACGGCAACATCAAGAAGGCGATGGACAAGGCCGCGGTCACCTGGAACGCCAACCACACCTACTTCGTCACCAACGGCACCTCCACCGCCAACAAGATTGTGGTGCAGTCGTTGACGCGGCCGGGTGACATCGTGCTGATCGACCGGAACTGCCACAAATCCCACCACTACGGCCTGGTACTGGCCGGCGCGTATCCCCGGTACCTGGAGTCCTACGCGCTGCCGGAGTTCGCCATCTACGGGGCGGTGCCGCTGAGCACCATCAAGAAGGCGCTGCTCGATCTCGAAGAGGCCGGGCACCTGGACAAGGTCCGCATGCTGCTGCTGACCAACTGCATCTTCGACGGTGTCGTCTACAACCCGCGGCGGGTGATGGAAGAGGTGCTGGCGATCAAGCCCGACATCGTCTTCCTCTGGGACGAGGCGTGGTACGCGTTCGCTACCGCCGTGCCCTGGGCCCGGCAGCGCACCGCGATGGTGTCGGCCGAGCGGCTCGAGCAGATGCTCGCGTCGCCGGAATACGCTGAGGAATACCGCAATTGGCAGGCGTCCATGGAAGGGGTGCCCCGTTCGGAGTGGGTGAACCACCGCCTGCTGCCCGATCCCGCGAAGGCCAGGGTGCGGGTATATGCCACGCACTCCACCCACAAATCGCTTTCCGCGTTCCGGCAGGCCTCGATGATCCACGTGCGCGACCAGGACTTCAACGCCCTGGCCCGGGACGCGTTCGGCGAGGCGTTCCTGACGCACACGTCGACGTCGCCGAACCAGCAACTGCTGGCGTCGCTGGACCTGGCCCGCCGCCAGGTCGACATCGAAGGCTTCCAACTGGTGCGGCAGACCTACGACATGGCCCTGGTATTTCGGCACCGGGTCCGCAAGGACCGCCTGATCAGCAAGTGGTTCCGCATCCTCGACGAGTCCGATCTGGTGCCCGAGGAGTATCGCCAAGCCTCCCATGTCAGCTCCTACCGCGAAGTCAGGCAGGGCGCACTCGACGAGTGGAACGAGGCGTGGCGTTCGGATCAGTTCGTGCTGGACCCGACGCGGGTCACGCTGTTCCTGGGCAAGACCGGGATGAACGGCTACGACTTCCGCGAGAAGATCCTGATGGACCGCTTCGGCATTCAGATCAACAAGACGTCGATCAACAGCGTGCTACTGATCTTCACCATCGGCGTCACCTGGTCGAGCGTTCACCATCTGCTGGATGTACTGCGCAGGGTGGCAACCGATTTCGATCGCACGCAAGCCGCAGCCAGCGCCGCCGACTGGAAACTGCACGAGCGCCGGGTCGAGGAGATCACCGAGGATCTCCCGCACCTGCCCGACTTCAGCCAGTTCGACGTGGCCTTCCGGCCCGACGAGGGCAGCGTCTACGGCGACACCCGCTCGGCGTTCTACGCGGGCTACGAGGAGAAGGACCGCGAATACGTGCTGATCGGCACGGCGGGACGTCGCATCGCCGAGGGAAAGACGTTGGTTTCCACTACTTTTGTGGTGCCGTATCCGCCGGGCTTCCCGGTGCTGGTGCCGGGTCAGGTGGTGTCCAAGGAGATCGTGTACTTCCTGGCCCAGCTCGACGTCAAGGAGATCCACGGCTACAACCACGAGCTCGGTCTTTCGGTGTTCACCCAGGAGGCGCTGGCCCGTATGGAGGCGGCCCGCGAAGCGGTCACCCGCGCCACCAAAGTGTCCGCGAATGGGTCCTCCGAGCCCGCCCGGGCGCCCGAAGCGCCGATGCTGGCCAACGAGCATGCGGTCCAGGTGAATTAGCGGCGGTCCCCGCACCCGCCGAACGTGCGGCCAGCTTCACGCTCGGCGCCGAACGTGCGGCCAGCTTCACGCTCGGCGCTGGCGGCGGGCGGGAGCGCTCAGTGCATGATCTTGGCGTAGATCAGGCTGTCGTGCGGGTCGGTCCCCATCATGGGGTAAACCGCGTGCCGGCGTAGCCGTCCTTCCAGGACGAACCCCGCACGCTGCAGCAGTCGCGCCGACCGCGAGTTGTCGACATGGCAGGTCGCCCATACGCGGAACACGCTGGGGTCGGCTGCCAACTCGTCGAGCACCAGCTTGATCGCTTCCGCCATGTAGCCCATGTCCCACCAGCGACGGCCGAGGCAGTAGCCGACCTCGACGGAGTGGCTCACCGGACGACGGCAGCTGATCAGGCCGACGATATCGCCGGTGTTGCGCAACGCGATCACCCAGTTCCGGTCGTTCTTCGTCGAGATGAGCTGCTCGATGAGCACCCGGCGCGTCTCGACCGCATCCGGGTGGGCGGTCCACAGCAGGAACCGCGTGACTTCGGGATCGCCGGACACGCTTTCGAATATCTCGTCGGCGTCCTCGACGACGGCTGGGCGCAGCAGCAGCCGGGGCCCTTCCAGATGCGTCGGCGGCCGGCTGTAGGAGTAACCGCTCACAGCAGGCCGAGAGCGCGATAGGTGTGGCGAACGAAGTTCGGCTGCGCGGTACGCAGCCGGGCCATTACCGGGTTGCCCGCGACGGCGGCGGCGGCGTTGGCGGTTATGTCGGGGCAGTACTGAATGAGGTACAGCAGAATCAGGTCCGCGCCCGGGTCGGCCTGCCACCACGTTCCGTACGCGCCGGGCCAGCCGAATGTCCCGACGCCGCCCGGTCCGAACAACGGCGTGGACTTGACGGGATCGGTCACCACCGACAGGTTCAGCCCGAACCCCCGGCCCACCCAGTACGGCGCCCCTAGAAAATTGTGGCGTTTGTGGTCGTCCGTCAATTGGTCGGTACGCATCAGCCGCGCCGAGTCCTGCGACAGCACCTGCACGCCGTCGATTGAACCGTCGCCCAGCAGCATTCGCGCAAAGCGCAGGTAGTCGTCTGCCGACGACCACAACCCGCCTCCTGCGTTGCAGAACGACGGGGGTTTGACGTGCGGCGGCCCCATCACGTCGTGCTGCAGGCGGTCGTGCTCGTCATGGCGGTACATGGTCGCCGCCCGCGGTCGCGACTCGGGCGTGACGAAGAAGCCGGTGTCCGGCATCCCCACCGGGCCCAGCACCCGATCGTCGAACACCTCGTACAGCGGCTTGCCGTCGATGCGGGACGCGATCACGCCCAACACATCGGTGGAGTGGCTGTAGGTCATCTTCTCGCCGGGCTGGTGAACGAGGGGGAGCGCGGCCAGCTCGGACAGCCAGACATCCGAGCCCTGGTTGAACGGCAGCCGCAGGTAGGCCCGCGCGATCGGCCCGGTCACCGAGAAGCCGTAGGCCAGACCGCTGGTGTGGGTGAGCAGATCTTCGATCACGATGGGGCGCCGGGCGGGGTGGGTGCGGTCCAGCTCGCCATGCGGGTCGTCGAGCACCCGCAGGTTCGCCAGCTCCGGCACCCACCGGGCGATCGGATCGTGCAGCGCGAGTTTCCCTTCGTCGACCATGCTCATGATCACCGCTACGGTGACGGGCTTGGTCATCGATGCGATACGAAACAGGGTGTCGCGCTGCATCGGCAGCTTCGCGTCGACGTCGCGGTAGCCGATCTCGTTGACCTGCAACATTTCTCCGTGCTGCCAGACGACGGTGACCGCGCCCGAGAGCAGCCCCGCGTCGCAGACCTCACGGATGGTTGCCTGATTGCCTTCGAGCTTCACCGGGATGAGGTTAGCCGGTCGAAGTAATCGTGCTCGAGGTGGGATCGCCGCTGCGCGAGTATGAAATCTATATGAACTGCGGCAAAGAACGGAGCGGCTCGCAGCGGGCCTGGTGGTCCGGCGACAGTTACTTCCGCGAATCGGTTTGCAGGGCAGCAGCCTCGTGTTAGTGTCGCGCTCTCCGGCAAAAGCAATCTGGGGAACGTGCTGCGAGGGCGGCGGCGTGCGGTAGACCGCATTGTCGTTGCTGGTGAACCAGGGTGCGGGTGTGCAGTCACCGAGATCCGCGACCATTGGCCGGGGGCCGGATAACGGGCCTCGTTCAAACCGTACGACGAAGGTAGCGACCCGCTGGTCATCACCACCGGTTGGATAACTCAGCAAAGGCTGGCCATGAATGGCTTGATGTCACAAGCGCAAATCTCCCACCGACGTGTCTCCCGTCGACACTCGACTCCCGTTGTTGCGATCGTGTTCGCAGCAGCTCTTGTCGCGGCGATCGCCGGATGTGGACACAAATCCTCCACTGCGACCTCCCAGACTTCAGGTTCATCGGGAACCTCTGCTGCGACGTCGTCCGGGGCGACCTCCGGAGCATCCGGAACTTCCGCCGCCCAGTCGCCGGAAGCGCAGCAGCTCCTCAAGGACGCCTCCAAGGCGACCACCGCGTTGCACTCCCTGCACGTCAACCTGCAGACCGCCGATATCACCACCTTGCCGATGGAAGCGGTCAACGCCGACGTCACCAATCAGCCGGAAGGCAACGGCCAGGCCGTCGGTGACGCCATGATCAGGCTGCAGCCCAAGACCCCGGCGGTGCCCAAGCAGTTCATCGTCACCAACAAGACCATGTACACCAAGAACGAGTCCGGGGCCTACACGTCGGTCGGGCCGGCCGACAAGATCTATGACCCGGGTGTCGTTTTGGACAAGGACAAGGGCATCGGTGCGGTGATCGGCAAGGTCGCGAACCCGCAGGCCGGCGGCAGTGAAACCATCGACGGCGTCGCCACCACCAAGGTGACGGGGACCATCGACCCGGCGATCATCGACCCGCTGGTGCCGCAGATCGGCAAGGACGCGAAGGGCCCGCTCCCGGTGACCCTGTACATCGCCGACGTCAAGGCGCCAGGTGCGCCCGGAACGCCGCCGAGCGCCTACCTGGTCCGAATGGTGATCGACAAGGACCAGGGCCACGTCACGATCACGCTGTCCAACTGGGGAGCGCCGGTTACCATCCCGAACCCGGCCGGGTAGCGGCGGATCAGGAACCGGCCCGGACGTGCGGCATGGCGACAAGTCATGCGCGCCGGGTCGGTTCACTTCCGCGGCGCGGCTCGATCGGCGTCGGAGCCGGCCTTACTACGGGCCGGGGGGTTCTGGTCACGCTTCAGTCGGGTGAGCGTGCTTGGGGCAGTGACGGTTTGGTGATCGGCACACACCCTTTGAGAATCCGCCGAGAATCCTTTGAGGTCGCGCTCCGACGATTGGGCCAGCTCGCCGGGCTTGCCGGCGCGCAGCCGACATCACCCCGACGAATCTGCAGGAGCACGAATGACCAACGACCTCCCTGAAGTTCAGGAGCGCGGCCCGGGTCCACACCTCGGGCCGCCGCCGGGTGGGCCTCCCGTGCTGCCGGATGTGTGGGTGTACAACGGGCGGGCCTACGACCTGAGTGACTGGATATCCAAGCATCCGGGCGGCGCCTTCTTTATCGGGCGCACCAAAAACCGTGACATCACTGCGATCATCGCCTCCTATCATCGCGACCCGGCCGTCGTGGAGCGGATCCTGGAAAGCAGGTACTCGCTCGGCCGTGAGGCGAAGCCGCGCGATATTCACCCCAAGCACAACGCACCGCCTTTCCTGTTCAAGGACGACTTCAACAGCTGGCGCGACACTCCGAAATACTGCTTCGACAACAAAGACGACCTGATGCATCGGGTCAAGGCGCGGCTGACCGAACCCGCGCTGGCCGCCCGGATCAAGTGGATGGACCGGCTTTTCAACATCGTGGTCGCCCTGCTGGCCGTCGCCTACTTCGCCGTTCAGGGTGTGCGACTGGTCGAACCGGCGTGGATGCCGCTGTGGGCCTTCGTGATTGCGATGGTGCTACTGCGCAGCTCGCTGGTGGGGTACGGTCACTACGCGTTGCACCGGGCCCAGCGCGGACTGAATCGGGTGTTCTCCAACACCTTCGATCTGAACTACATCGCGCTCGCCCTGGTGGTCGCCGACGGGCACACGCTGCTGCACCATCCCTACACCCAGAGCGACGTGGACATCAAGAAGAACGTGTTCACCATGATGATGCGGCTGCCGCGGCTGTATCGCGTTCCGGTGCATACCCTGCACAAGTTCGGCCACCTGGTCACCGGTATGGCCATCCGGATTGCCGACGTGTGGAACATGACACGCAAAGTCGGTGTGCAGGAAGGGTATGGAAGCTGGCGCAACGCGTTGCCGCACTTTCTCGGCTCGTCGGGGGTGCGTCTGATGCTGGTGACGGAGATGGTCATCTTCCTTGCAGCCGGCGATTTCTGGGCCTGGGCACTGCAATTCGTGGCGACGTTGTGGGTCAGCACGTTCCTGGTCGTGGCCAGCCACGAGTTCGAGGACGACGATTCCGATGACGCAGCCGGGCCGGATTGGGGAGTCGATCAGGTCGAGCACGCCAACGACCTTATGGTGATCGGAAACCGCTATGTCGACTGCTTCCTGTCGGCGGGGCTCAGTTCGCACCGCGTCCATCACGTACTGCCGTTCCAGCGCAGTGGATTCGCCAACATCGTCACCGAGGATGTGTTGCGCGAAGAAGCGGCGAAGTCCGGTGTCGAGTGGCTACCCGCGAAGAGTTTCCTCACCGACCGGCTGCCCAAGCTGTGCCGCACCTACCTGTTGTCGCCGTCGCGTGTTGCCCGCGAAAACCGCTGGGGTGTTGTGCGCGAGCACCTGTCGCCCGCGGCCTTCAAAGAGAGTGCCCAGTACGTGGCCGCCGGATTCGTTGGAATCGGGTCGGTATGAGCACCGCAGCCGAGAGCGGCATCGTGTCGCCGCGTGCAGAGCAGTCCGCAATCGATCTGACCCAGTTGCCGCCCGCTCCACCGACAACGGTGGCGGTTATCGAGGGCATCGCGACTGGTGGCCCGCAGCGTGAAGTGGAGCAGACTTCCGCCGCCGGCCGGGTCGCCGAGCTTTTCGTCGATCCCGAACAGCGGGAACGAATTCCGCGCCTATACCAGAAGACGCGAATCGACACCCGCCGCATGGCGGTCGACCCGCTCAATCCTGATTTCGACGAATTCCGGCGCAATCCCGGGACCATCCGGGACCGGATGAACCTCTTCTTCGAGAACGCGGTGCCACTGGCGGTCGACACGGCCAGGCGTGCACTGGCCGGCCTCCCGTACGGCGCCGACGAGATCGGTCTGCTGGTGTTTGTCACCAGCACCGGGTTCATCGCGCCGGGAGTGGATGTCGCGGTCGTCAAGGAGCTGGGGTTGTCCCGCTCGGTGTCGCGCGTGGTGGTCAACTTCATGGGGTGCGCGGCCGCGATGAACGCGATCCGTACCGCCGCTACCTATGTGCGCGCTCATCCGAGCATGAAGGCGTTGGTGGTGTGCATCGAATTGTGCTCGGTGAACGCCGTTTTCGCTGACGACATCAACGACGTCGTCATTCACAGCCTGTTCGGCGACGGTTGCGGTGCGCTGGTGATCGGCGCCAGCCAGGTTCAGCAGCCGCTGCCGGTCGGCAGTGTGGTGATCCGCAGCAGCTTCACCCAGTTGCTCGACGACGCCGAAGACGGCATCGTGCTCGGCGTCAACCACAACGGCATCACCTGCGAGCTATCCGAGAATCTGCCCGACTACATCTACCGCGGAGTCGAACCGGTGGTCGCGGAGGTGTTGCGGGACAACGGCTTGGCGAAATCCGACATCGATCTGTGGGCCGTTCATCCGGGTGGGCCGAAGATCATCGAGCAGTCCGTGCGATCGCTGGGGATTCCGGCTGACTGTGCGGCCCAGAGCTGGGATGTGCTGGCCCGGTTCGGCAACATGCTGAGCGTGTCGCTGATCTTCGTGCTGGAAACGATGGTGCGGCAACAGGAATCGGCCAAACCCATTTCGACGGGCATCGCCTTCGCGTTCGCGCCGGGGGTTACCGTCGAGGGCATCCTCTTCGACATCGTCCGGCGGTGACTGAGATGACCCGTGTCTTGTACCGCTCGCTGATGAGCGACAACCTGCGTTGGGACGCACTGCGGTTGCGCGAGGGCGACATCATCATCTCGACGCCGTCGAAGTGCGGGATGACCTGGATGCAGCGGCTGGTGTCGCTGCTCGTCTTCGACGGGCCGGACCTGCCGGGGCCGCTGTCGACGGTGTCGCCCTGGTTCGACCAGACCATCCGGCCGCTCGATGAGGTGGTCGCGGTTCTGGAGGCTCAGACCCATCGCCGGTTCATGAAGACGCACACCCCACTGGACGGGCTGATCCTCGACGACCGGGTGACCTACATCTGTGTCGGACGCGATCCGCGCGACGCGGCGGTGTCGATGTTGTTCCAAACCGCCAATATGGATCGGGACCGGATGCGCGTGCTGCATGATGCCGCCGTACCCGCGCAGCACCGGCATGGACCGCCCGGCCCCGCACCCGCCCACGAGCCCGCTGAACGCGGCCCTGTCGAGGAGTTCCGCGACTGGATGGAAGGTCCTGCGCACCCGCCCCCGGGTGTCGGTTTCGCGCCGCCGAGGGGAATCGGAACGCTCGCCAACATTCTCGACCAGTTCGGCAAGAGCTGGGAGCGCCGGCATCTGCCCAACGTCGCGTTGTTCCACTACGCGGATCTCCAGCAAGACCTGGTCGGTGAACTGATCCGGCTCGGCGCTGTCCTCGGTTTCGATGTCAATGACGATCGGGCGCGCGAGTTGGCCCGGTACGCGTCATTGGATGAGATGCGCTCGCGAGCGGCCGACGTCGCGCCGAACACCACCGACGGCATCTGGCACAGCAACGAGCGGTTTTTCCGCAACGGGGGCTGTGGGGAGTGGCAACACTATTTCGGTCCCGCCGAGTACCGGCGTTACAACGACCGCATCAACCAGCTCGCCCCGCCGGACCTGTTGGCGTGGGCGCATGAGGGTCGTCGCGGGCGCGAACCCGCCGCCGCTGGCGTTTTTTGTTGAGCGGTTCCATCGAGGCGTTGCCGCGAGATTCGTGCGGCAGGGCGAAAACTGGAATGCTTCCAAATGGCATTTTGGCGATTTTGTAAAGCAATTTGTCAGGTGCGGTATTTCTGATAACTTTCGTATAACGAAATAATTTCATATCCATAACGCATCGGCGTGACTTTCCGAAAGGTCTCTACGCTGAGCTGATCTCGCGATTACGGGCGTTGGATTGATGCGTGGACGCCGTTATTTCGCGCGCGAAAAAAATACCCGGAATTAAATGCATTGCGCGGGCGTTCGGAGGACAGTCGATGTCATATGTCGTGGTGATGCCCGAGGTGATGGTGGCGGCGGCCGCGCAGGCAGCCGATATCGGTTCCACGATCAACGCGGTCAATGCGGCCGCCGCGCGCTCAACCACTGCGGTGTTGGCCGCGGGCGCCGATGAGGTGTCGCGGGCCATCGCGGCGCTGTTCGGGTCGCACGGGCAGGCATATCAAGCGATCAGCGTCCAGGCGGCGGCGGTGCACGAGCAATTCGTGCAGGCGCTCCATGCAGGCGGAAACGCTTATGCGGCAGCCGAATCGGCCAATGTCGCTCAGCAAGTCCTCGACGCGATCAACGGGCCCACCCAGCTGCTCCTGGGCCGTCCGTTGATCGGTAACGGCACCGACGGCGCGGCAGGGACCGGGGCCGACGGCGGGGCCGGCGGTCTGTTGTACGGCAACGGCGGGGCCGGTGGATCGGGCGCGGCAGGTCAAAAGGGCGGCAACGGTGGTGCCGCGGGTCTTATCGGCAACGGTGGGGCGGGCGGGAATGGCGGCAACGCCGGGCTCGGCCCTAACGGCGAGTTCGGCATGGCCGGAGGCGCGGGCGGCAATGGAGGAGCCGGCGGTTGGCTTCTCGGCGACGGAGGGACCGGCGGCTCTGGCGGTGCCGGCTTTCGGGGCGAAATGGGTCCCGCCCTCGCGGTAATTGGTGGGGCCGGGGGCAACGGCGGCCACGGCGGTGCCGCCGGATTGATCGGTGCGGGTGGAGCTGGGGGTATGGCCGGCACCGGTGGCATTGGCGGCACGACGATGAGTCCGTCGGGCCCGCAGGCCATTGGCGGTGCTGGTGGGATTGGTGGGATAGGTGGGGCAGGTGGGCACGGTGGGTGGTTGTGGGGTGACGGCGGGATGGGCGGTTACGGCGGGGGAGGCGGTATGGGCGGAGAGGGCAATGCGCCTGTCGGGGCCGCCGGCGGAGCCGGCGGGGTAGGCGGTGCCGGCGGAAATGCGGGCCTCTGGGGCAATGGCGGTGACGCCGGGCAGGGCGGGGTCGGTGGTCAGGGCGCGATATTTGGCCCGGCGGGGGGGACCGGCGGCCTGGGCGGTGCGGGTGGTGCTGGAGGTTCTGGCGGCTCCTTGTCCGGCAATGGTGGGGCGGGCGGCGCCGGGGGAGCAGGCGGGGCCGGCGCGGCCAGTGTTGTCGGACTACCCAGTGGGGACGGCGGCATCGGCGGCGTTGGTGGGACCGGTGGTGTGGCCGGATTGATAGGCAACGGCGGGGTGGGTGGGGCCGGTGGGCATGGCGGGGCCGGTAGCGCCGGTATCGACCCGACATCCGCAGGCTCGGCCGGCGGGGCTGCCGGCAACGGCGGCACCGGCGGGGCCGCCGGCGCGGGTGCTCGTGGCGGAATGCTGTTCGGACATGGCGGTGCCGGTGGCAGCGGTGGGGCCGGCGGGGTCGGTGGGTTGGGTGGCAACGGCACGGACGGCACGGTCGGGGGAGCCGCCGGCGCCGGCGGTAACGGAGGGGCGGGCGGCACCGGTGGCCTGGGCGGTGACGGCGGCATGCTCTATGGCAACGGGGGGGCCGGCGGCACTGGCGGGACCGGTGCGGAGGGCGGAAACGCTGGCTCCGGCGGGCTTGGTGCCGGCCCTGGCAAAGGTGGCGAAGGAGCCGCCGGCGGTTCGGCCGGCGCCGCCGGCGGTGGCGGCAGGGGCGGTTCCGCTGGGATGTTCGGCGACGGTGGGGCAGGAGGCTCCGGCGGGCTCGGCAGCAACGGTGGTGACGGGGGACCCGGAGGCGGTGGCAACAATGGCGCCGGCGGTAACGGCAGTCGGGGCGGGGCCGGCGGCAGCGGCGGTGCCGGCGGAACACTGATCGGCAATGGCGGCGCGGGTGGGTCCGGCGGCGGCGGCGGCAAGGGCGGCCGGATCGGCATCGGCCCAGGAAACGCTCTCGGGATCCCCGGCGGCGACGGCGGTGCTGGCGGAGCCGGCGGTGGCGGCGGCAGTGGCGGAATGCTCAACGGCAACGGCGGTGCCGGTGGGTCCGGTGGCGCCGGCGGAGGCGGCGGGAACAACGGCGTCGGTGCCACCAGCGACGGCGGCGACGGCGGTGCCGGCGGTGTCGGCGGCACCGCACAACTGATCGGCAATGGCGGGTCCGGTGGCGCGGGCGGGTCCGGCGGGGCCGGCAACAGCGGCGGGACGGACGGGGTCGATGCGGCCGGCGGGCTTGGCGGCAACGGTGGGTCGCTGTTCGGCACCGCTGGTTTAGCCGGCTTACCCGGTTAAATCGTGCCGCAGTGCGCGCACGTACCAGAACGTCATCTCGACCTCGGCGCCGTCCATCTCGCGGGTCAGCGTGACCTGATCGGCCGAGTCGATGTCCCAACCGGCGCCGCCCAGGACGTCATGAAGGGTCTGCTCTGACACCGAGGGCCGCGGCCACTGCTCGCTAGGCTGGTTGGCGTCGGAGAAGCAGCTGATCAACAAGGTCGCGCCGGACCGGGTCGCCCCATGTACAGCGGCGGCGTAGCTGCGTTTGCCGTCGTCGTCCAGGCAGTGGAACATGCCGCTGTCGATGACGGTGTCGAATCGGTCGGAGTAGCCGTCGAGTTTGGTGGAGTCGGCCACCGCGAACCGGATATCGACGCCGGCGTCGTGGGCGCGCCGCTCGGCGGTGATCAGCGCCGTCGGGGAGATGTCCAGACCCGTCACGTGGTAGCCCTGCTGAGCCAGGTAGATCGCGTTGTCGCCGAGCCCGCAGCCGATGTCGAGCACATCGCCATGCACCCAACCGGCGTTGTGCCAGGCGACGACGTTCTCCTTGGGCGCCTTGGTATCCCACGGTGGCGTGTGCACCGGCGCAAGTCCTTCGCCCGGACTCTCACCGCGGTAGAGGGCGTCGAAATCGATGTGTGGGGTGGAACTGGAAGAGCTCATTTCCGCCATGGTAAGCCTGTGCGGGCTGGGGGCACTCTCGCGCGTGTTGAGAGTGCCTTCAGCCCGGTCATTTTCGCGCCGAGGCGCACAAGATCGGGAGGCGAAGTTGTCGCAGTGGCGAAAATGGTTGCGGCGCATCCCGTAGCCGAACGCAGCCCGCCACCCGGCCAGCTAATGTAGCGTTGACTCGCAGGGGGTTTCGCTGTCGGGTCGCAGAGCGTGAGCGGTGCCGCTAAGCTCGCCGTGACCGCGGTGCGTTACAGGGAGCAACGAGCCATGGATTTCGGGAGCTATCCGCCGGAGGTCAACTCGGGCCGCATGTATGCCGGTGCCGGGTCAGGACCGTTCTTGGCCGCGGCCGAGGCGTGGGCTGCGCTTGCCGCCGGACTGCAATCGGCGGCGAATTCTTTCCAGTCGGTGGTATCGGCATTGACCGCTGGTCCCTGGTTGGGGCCGTCGTCGGCGTCGATGAGCGCCGCAGCGGCGTCGTATGCGGCGTGGTTGCGAGTCACCGCCGCACAGGCCGAAGAAACCTCTGCGCAGGCCAAGGTCGCGGCCGCTGCCTATCAAACCGCATTTTCCGCGACGGTTCCGCCGCCGATCGTGGCGGCCAACCGCAGTCAACTGATGATCCTGATAGCGACCGATGTGTTCGGAATAAACACCCCGGCGATCGCGGCCACCGAAGCGCAGTACGCGGAGATGTGGGCCCAGGACGCGGCGGCGATGTACGGCTACGCCGCCTCGTCGGCCTCGTCGACGTCGCTGACGCCGTTCAACCCACCCCCGCAGACCACTAACCCGGAGGGCCTGGCCAACCAAGCCGCCGCTGTCCCTGCCAACGGTATCGCCGGCACCGTGGCGAGCAAAGTCCAGCAAGCCTTCTCCGCGGTGCCCAGCGCGCTGCAGAGCGCGGCGGCCCCGGCAGCGGCCACGGACGACCCTTTGTTCCTGCTGTCCCTGCTGGCCGATCTGTCCGCCCTCACCTTCGGCGTATCGGCGGGAGTCGCCACCATTGGTATCGGCGTGCCTGCCGCTGTGCTCGGCATAGTGAATCTTCCGGTGGCTGTCTACAGCACCCTGGTGGGATTACACAGCGACGAGGTCCTCAGCGATTTGGATGACGTGGAGGCCTTTCCGGGTTCGGAGGTGGCGCCAGTGAAGCCGTTGCCGTCGCCGCCGCTCAACTTGCAGGCAGGCGCCGTTCCGGCGCAAAGGTTGTCGGCGGGACTGGGCGAGGCGAACGCCGTCGGGGCGTTATCGGTGCCGGCAGCGTGGACCGCTGCAACGCCGGCGGTGCGCCCAGTGGCGTACTCGCTGCCGGCGCTGGGCGGGACCCCGTCCGGCGCCGCCGCCGCGCCGGCGGCGGGAGCCGGGACAGGCACCATGCTGGCCCAGATGGCGATGGCGGGCATGGCCGGACGGGCGATGGCCGGAACTGTTGGTACCGGCCGGAGCGCCGGCAAGGAGGCCAAGGAGGCAACCGGGGCCGCTCGCGCCAGAACCGCGGCGGCCGCCGGTGATAAGGCATCTCGCGAAGTCGACGAGGCACCCAGCGACAAGCCTCGGGCTGTGGTCACCGGAGTCGCGGCCGAGCTACGTGAGTTCACCAAGCTCCGTGACGAGGGGATTTTGACCGACGAGGAATACACCGAGCAGAAGAACCGGTTGCTCGGTCGCTGAACCGCCCGTCGGGCAACTGCCGCGGTCATCGAGAAAAGGTAAGCGCAGCAATGGATTTCGGGATCTATCCGCCGGAGATCAACTCCGGTCGGATCTATGCCGGTCCGGGCGCGGGGCCGATGCTGGCGGCCGCACAGGCCTGGCAGAGCGTGGCGGACCAGCTGTACACGACGGTCGGCGGATATCAGTCGGCGGTGTCCGAACTCACGGAGGGGGCTTGGTCGGGTCCGTCGGCCGCGGCGATGAGCGCAGCGGCGGGTTCCTACGTGGAATGGCTGAGCGCCACCGCTGCGCGGACGGAACAGACCGCCGCCCAGGCATGGACCGCGGTCGCCGCCTACGAGGCGGCGTTCGCAGCCACGGTGCCACCGCCGGAGATCGCCGCCAACCGTGCCCTGCTGACGGTGCTGGTGGCGACCAACTTTCTGGGACAGAACACACCGGCGATCGCGGCCACCGAGGCGGTTTACGCCGAGATGTGGGCGCAGGACAGCCTGGCGATGTACAACTACGCAGCTTCGTCGGCGGCCGCGTCGGTGCTGACTCCCTTCACCCCTCCGCACCAGAACACCGACCCGGGCGGGACGGCCGGCCAGGCCGCCGCGATCAGCCAGATCGGCACCCTCGCCGGTGCCGCGCAAGATGCCATATCGGTTGTGCCACAGGCCTTGTCGGCGATGGCGGTACCGGTCGAGTTGGAATTCGTGACGCTCTTGCTCGATCTCTTTTTCATTGCGCCAATCGACGCGGCGGCCCTCTTCGCGATCGTCCCGGCGGACGTGATCGGTACATTCGGGGATTTTCCTCTCGCCGCCTTCATGGCTGTTTCCGGTGCCGATGACGATGAGACCGTCAGTGACTGGGACGGGGTAGAGCCCTTGTTGGGGACCGAACCGACGCCGGAAGAGCCGTTTGTGGCGCCCGTTGCGAACCTGCCGACTGTAGGCATTTCCACGGCGACGATGTCAGCGGCCTTCGGCGCGGCGAACACGGTCGGGGGATTGAGGGTGCCGCCGAGCTGGACCCAAATCGCCCCTGCCGTATCCGAAGTACGCCCGACCGCACTGGTCACACCGCTGACGAGTGCGAACACGGCAGCGGGGCCTGCGGCAGAATTCAACGAGGCGAACACGTTGAATCAGATGGGAATCGGCGCCATGGCCGGGCAACCGATGGTAGGCCCACCTGCCGCCGCGGGTGGGCAGAAGAACACCGCTGCGGCGCAGCTCATTGGCCGCAACGAGGATGCGCCGGCTGAGGAGGTCGAGGTAATGCCAGCGCCGCGGACCGTCATGACCGGCGTTGCCGCCGCGATCCGCGATATCGCCGCACAGCGCGCCGCTGGACTGCTGAGCGAACAGGAATACACCGAGCAGAAGAAGGTTCTGCTCGACATCTCGTTCGGCCAGTAGATCAGACGGCGATCGATACGGCGATGCCGTCCGTCGCGCCCGCGCCGGCTGAGCGCCTCGCGTACCCGGGGTCAGACCGTGTTAGGCTGCCCCCGCAAGTCGACATCCTTTAACGATCCGTCCGGAGAGGCGGAGAAGGAGGTCAAGATCTCGCATGGGTGCTAACGATCCGCGGGAATTGATGTCAGCGGCCGATGTCGGTCGCACCATTTCCCGTATGGCGCACCAGATCATCGAAAAGACCGCGCTGGACAATCCTGATTCCAACCGGGTGGTGCTGCTCGGGATTCCGACACGCGGAGTGACGCTGGCCAGCCGCCTGGCCGCCAACATCGCCGAATACAGCGGCGTGGACGTCGGCCACGGCTCGCTGGACATCACGCTCTACCGCGACGACCTGATGATCAAACCGCCGCGTCCGCTGGAAGCCACCTCGATCCCGGCCGGCGGCATCGACGACGCGCTGGTGATCCTCGTCGACGACGTGCTGTACTCCGGACGCTCCACCCGCTCCGCTCTTGACGCGCTGCGTGACGTGGGCCGGCCGCGGGCCGTGCAGCTGGCCGTACTGGTCGACCGCGGCCACCGCGAACTACCGATACGTGCCGACTACGTCGGCAAGAACGTGCCCACCTCACGTAACGAAAGCGTGCACGTGCAACTCAAGGAAGACGACGGACGAGACGGCGTGGTGATCACCCGATGACCCCAAGACATCTGCTGGCCGCGGGCGACCTGAGCCGCGACGAAGCCACCGCGATCCTCGACGACGCCGACCGCTTCGCCCAGGCGCTGGTCGGCAGGGACGTCAAGAAGCTGCCGACGCTGCGCGGCCGCACCGTGGTCACGATGTTCTACGAGAACTCCACCCGCACGCGGGTGTCGTTCGAGGTGGCCGGCAAGTGGATGAGCGCCGACGTGGTCAACGTCAGCGCATCCGGATCGTCTGTGGGCAAAGGAGAGTCGCTGCGCGACACCGCGCTCACGCTGCGGGCCGCCGGCGCCGACGCGCTGATCATCCGGCACCCCGCATCGGGGGCCGCGCACCTGCTCGCCGACTGGACCCGCGTCGCCGATGGGTCTCCATCGGTGATCAACGCCGGGGACGGCACGCACGAGCACCCCACCCAGGCGTTGCTGGACGCGTTGACCATCCGCCAGCGCCTCGGCGGGATCGAGGGGCGGCGCATCGTGATCGTCGGCGACATCCTGCACAGCCGGGTCGCGCGTTCCAATGTGATGCTGCTGGACACGCTGGGCGCCGAGGTCGTGCTGGTGGCTCCGCCGACGCTGCTGCCGCGCGGCGTCGAGGGGTGGCCGGTCACCGTCTCCAACGACTTCGACGCCGAACTTCCCGCCGCGGACGCAGTCCTGATGCTGCGGGTGCAGGCCGAGCGGATGAACGGCGGCTTCTTCCCGTCGGTGCGGGAGTACTCGACGCTCTACGGTTTGTCCGCCCGGCGCCAGGCGCTGCTGCCCGATCACGCCGTGGTGCTGCACCCGGGGCCGATGCTGCGCGGCATGGAGATCTCGTCGTCGGTGGCTGACTCGTCGCAATCCGCTGTGCTGCAACAGGTTTCCAACGGAGTGCACGTGCGGATGGCGGTGCTGTTCCACGTGCTGGTCGGGGCGGAGGAAGTCGCGGCATGAGTGTGCTGATCCGGGGTGTCCGGTTGTACGGCGAAGGAGACCCGGTCGACGTCCTGGTCGATGACGGTCAGATCGCGGACATCGGTGCCGGGCTCGACATTCCCGACACTGCAGATGTCATCGACGCCACCGGCCAGGTGCTGTTGCCCGGCTTCGTCGACCTGCACACCCACCTGCGTGAACCCGGCCGGGAATACGCCGAAGACATCGAAACCGGTTCGGCGGCAGCGGCTCTGGGCGGTTACACCGCGGTGTTCGCGATGGCGAACACCAACCCGGTGGCCGACAGCCCGGTGGTGACCGACCATGTGTGGCACCGCGGTCGCCAGATCGGCCTGGTCGACGTCCATCCCGTCGGTGCGGTCACCGTCGGATTGGCCGGCGTCGAGCTGACCGAGATGGGCATGATGCACGCCGGCGCCGCGCAGGTGCGGATGTTCTCCGATGACGGCATCTGCGTGCACGATCCGCTGGTGATGCGCCGGGCGCTGGAATACGCCACCGGCCTGGGCGTGCTGATCGCCCAGCACGCCGAGGAACCCCGGCTCACCGTCGGCGCGGTCGCGCACGAAGGGCCTACCGCCGCCCGCCTCGGACTCGCCGGATGGCCCAGGGCCGCCGAGGAATCCATCGTGGCCCGCGACGCCCTGCTGGCCCGTGATGCCGGCGCCCGGGTGCACATCTGCCACGCTTCCACCGCGGGCACCGTGGAGATCGTGAAATGGGCCAAGGAACAAGGCATTTCGATCACCGCTGAGGTCACACCGCACCACCTGCTGCTCGATGACGCCCGGCTGGTCAGCTACGACGGGCGTAACCGGGTCAACCCGCCGCTGCGTGAGGCCTCCGACGCGCAGGCGCTTCGCCAGGCGCTGGCCGAAGGGGTCATCGATTGTGTGGCGACCGATCACGCGCCGCACGCCGAACACGAGAAGTGTGTGGAGTTCGCCGCCGCCCGCCCGGGCATGCTGGGGCTGCAGACCGCGCTGTCGGTGGTGGTGCAGACGATGGTGCAGCCCGGATTGCTCACCTGGCGCGATGTCGCGCGGGTGATGAGTGAGAATCCGGCGCGCATCGTCGGACTGCCTGACCACGGCCGTCCCCTCGAAGTGGGCGAGCCGGCGAATCTGACCGTCGTCGATCCCGAGGGCAGCTGGACCGTCGCCGGCTCCGACCTGGCCAGCCGCTCGGACAACACTCCCTACGAGTCGATGACGCTGCCGGCCACGGTGACGGCGACAATGCTGCGCGGCAAGATCACCGCCCGGGACGGGAAGAGTCCCGCATGAATTCAGGCACCCTGGTGGGTTCGCTGATTTTCGCGGCGGTGCTGGTGGTGGTGCTGGCGGTGGCGATCCAGCTGATGATGCGAGGCTGGCGGCGACGGGCCGAAGCCCAGGTCGAGCTGATCGGCGAGCTGCCCCGCCTGCCCGACGCGGTCGGCGCCCCGGCGGTCACCACCCAGGGCCTGTATGTCGGCACTACGTTGTCGCCGGCCTGGAACGACCGGGTCGCGGTGGGTGATCTGGGTTACCGGAGTAAGGCGTTTCTGATCCGCTACCCCGAGGGCGTTCTGGTGGAACGCATTCGTGCGCAACCTATTTGGATTCCGGCGGAGTCCATCACGGCTATCCGCACCGAGCGCGGAGTCGCCGGAAAGGTCGCGGCCCGCAACGGGATCCTGGCGATCCGCTGGCGCCTGCCGTCGGGCACCGAGATCGACACCGGGTTCCGGGCGGACAACCGGGACGAGTACGTGCATTGGATAGAGGAGGATGCCGCGTGAGGAGTGGCGCAGATGAGTAAAGCTCTGCTGGTGCTCGAAGACGGCCGCGTCTTCACCGGCACCACATTCGGGGCGATCGGCCAGACGCTGGGCGAAGCCGTGTTCAGCACCGGCATGTCGGGCTACCAGGAAACCCTGACCGACCCCAGCTACCACCGTCAGATCGTGGTGGCCACCGCCCCGCAGATCGGCAACACCGGGTGGAACGACGAGGACGCCGAAAGTCGCGGCGACAAGATCTGGGTGGCCGGCTATGCGGTGCGCGACCCGTCGCCGCGCGCCTCCAACTGGCGCGCCACCAGCACGCTGGAGGCCGAACTGGTCCGCCAGCGCATCGTCGGCATCGCCGGAATCGACACCCGGGCGGTGGTGCGCCATCTGCGCAGCCGCGGCTCGATGAAGGCGGGTGTCTTCTCGGGCGCGGCGCTGGCCGACCCCGAGCAGCTGGTCGAACGCGTCCGCGGACAGCAGCCGATGCTGGGCGCCGACCTGGCCGGCGAGGTCAGCACACCGGAGACATACATCGTCGAACCCGAAGTCCCACAGCGCTTCACCGTGGCCGCGCTCGACCTCGGCATCAAGACCAACACGCCGCGCAACTTCGCCCGCCGCGGCATCCGCAGCCATGTGCTGCCGAGTTCGGCAACCTTCGACCAGATCGCCGCGATCAAGCCGGACGGGGTGTTTCTGTCCAACGGGCCGGGCGACCCGGCCACCGCCGACCACACCGTCGCGCTCACCCGCGAGGTACTCGGTGCCGGGATACCGCTGTTCGGAATCTGTTTCGGGAACCAGATCCTGGGCCGCGCGCTCGGCTTGTCGACCTACAAGATGGTGTTCGGCCACCGGGGCATCAACATCCCGGTCATCGACCATGCCACCGGCCGGGTCGCCGTGACCTCCCAGAATCACGGCTTCGCACTGGAAGGGGAGGCCGGCCAGACGTTCGACACCCCGTTCGGCGCCGCGCAGGTCAGTCATACCTGTGCCAACGACGGGGTGGTCGAAGGAGTCAGACTCGTTGACGGGCGCGCCTTTTCGGTGCAGTACCACCCGGAGGCCGCGGCCGGACCGCACGATGCGGAATACCTGTTCGACCAGTTCATCGACCTCATGGAAGGGAACCGCTAGTGCCGCGCCGCACTGACCTCAACCACGTGCTGGTGATCGGCTCCGGGCCGATCGTCATCGGCCAGGCCTGCGAGTTCGACTACTCCGGCACCCAGGCCTGCCGGGTGTTGCGAGCCGAGGGGCTGCAGGTCAGCCTGGTGAACTCCAACCCGGCAACCATCATGACGGACCCGGAGTTCGCCGATCACACCTATGTCGAGCCCATCACGCCCGCATTCGTCGAGCGGGTGATGGCCCAGCAGGCCGAGCGTGGCAACAAGATCGACGCACTGTTGGCCACCCTGGGCGGCCAGACCGCCCTGAACACCGCGGTCGCGCTCTACGAGAACGGGGCGCTGGAGCGCTACGGGATCGAACTCATCGGCGCCGACTTCGAGGCCATTCAGCGCGGCGAGGACCGGCAGAAGTTCAAGGACATCGTCGCCAAGGTCGGTGGCGAATCTGCCCGCAGCCGAGTCTGTTTCACGATGGAAGAAGTGCGTGAGACGGTCGAGGAGGTCGGTCTGCCGGTCGTGGTGCGGCCCAGTTTCACCATGGGTGGGCTCGGTTCGGGCATGGCGCGGTCGGTCGAGGAGGTCGACCGGATGGCCGGCGCCGGGCTGGCCGCCAGCCCCAGCGCCAACGTGCTCATCGAGGAATCGATCTACGGCTGGAAGGAATTCGAACTCGAGCTGATGCGCGACGGCCACGACAACGTGGTGGTGGTGTGCTCGATCGAGAACGTGGACCCCATGGGCGTGCACACCGGTGACTCGGTCACCGTGGCGCCCGCGATGACGCTGACCGACCGCGAATACCAGCGGATGCGGGATCTGGGCATCGCGATTCTGCGCGAAGTCGGCGTCGACACCGGCGGCTGCAACATCCAGTTCGCGGTCAACCCCAAAGACGGCCGGCTCATCGTCATCGAGATGAACCCGCGGGTCTCGCGATCGAGCGCGCTGGCGTCCAAGGCCACCGGATTCCCGATCGCCAAGATCGCCGCCAAACTGGCCATCGGCTACACCCTCGACGAGATCGTCAACGACATCACCAAGGAAACCCCGGCCTGCTTCGAGCCGACGCTCGACTACGTCGTGGTCAAGGCGCCGCGCTTCGCCTTCGAGAAGTTCCCCGGTGCCGACGACACGCTGACCACCACCATGAAGTCGGTCGGTGAGGCGATGTCGTTGGGCCGCAACTTCGTCGAGGCGCTCGGCAAGGTGATGCGCTCGCTGGAAACTACCCGCGCGGGATTCTGGACGAAACCGGACGCCGAAGGTCAACTCGACGACGTGCTGACCCGGCTGCAGACTCCCACCGAGGGCAGGCTCTACGACATCGAACTGGCGCTGCGGCTGGGCGGGTCGGTGGAACAGTTGGCCCAGGCCAGCGGCGTCGACCCGTGGTTCGTCGCCCAGATCGACGAACTGGTGGCGCTGCGAGCCGAACTCGTCGACGCCCCCGTCCTCGATGCCGAGCTGCTGCGCCACGCCAAGCATTGCGGGCTGTCCGACCGCCAGATCGCGGCTCTGCGGCCGGAATTGGCGGGCGAGAACGGGGTGCGGTCGCTACGTGAGCGGCTGGGCATCCACCCCGTCTACAAAACAGTGGACACCTGTGCGGCCGAGTTCGAAGCCAGGACGCCGTATCACTACAGCAGCTACGAACTCGACCCCGCCGCCGAGACCGAGGTGGCCCCGCAGACCGAGCGGCCCAAAGTGCTGATCCTGGGTTCCGGGCCCAACCGCATCGGACAGGGCATCGAGTTCGACTACAGCTGTGTGCACGCGGCAACCACGTTGAGCCAGGCCGGTTTTGAGACGGTGATGGTCAACTGCAACCCGGAGACGGTGTCCACCGACTACGACACCGCCGACCGGTTGTACTTCGAGCCGCTGACGTTCGAGGACGTGCTCGAGGTCTACCACGCCGAGGAACAGTCCGGCACCGGCGGACCAGGCGTGGTCGGGGTCATCGTGCAGCTGGGCGGCCAGACCCCTCTCGGTCTGGCGCAACGGCTCGCTGATGCCGGGGTGCCCATCGTCGGCACCCCGCCGGAAGCCATCGACCTGGCCGAGGACCGCGGCGCCTTTGGTGACGTGCTGAACTCGGCCGGTCTGCCCGCGCCCAAGTACGGCACGGCAACCACATTCGAGCAGGCCCGCCGCATCGCCGCCGACATCGGATACCCGGTGCTGGTGCGGCCCTCCTACGTGCTCGGCGGTCGCGGTATGGAGATCGTCTACGACGAGGAGACCCTCAAGGGCTACATCACCCGGGCCACCGAACTGTCCCCGGAACATCCGGTGCTCGTCGACCGCTTCCTCGAGGACGCGGTCGAGATCGACGTCGACGCGCTGTGCGACGGCACCGAGGTCTACATCGGCGGCATCATGGAGCACATCGAGGAGGCCGGAATCCACTCCGGGGACTCGGCGTGCGCGCTCCCGCCGGTGACGCTGGGCCGCAGCGATATCGAGAAGGTGCGCAAGGCCACCGAGGCCATCGCGCACGGTATCGGTGTGGTCGGCCTGCTCAACGTGCAGTACGCCCTCAAGGACGACGTGCTCTACGTGCTGGAAGCCAATCCGAGAGCGAGCCGTACCGTTCCCTTCGTGTCCAAGGCCACCGCGATCCCGCTGGCCAAAGCCTGCGCACGAGTCATGTTGGGCGCCAGCATTTCTAAGCTGCGTGAAGAGGGATTGCTGGCCGAGTCCGGAGACGGCGCGAGTGTTCCGCCGGACGCCCCGATCGCGGTCAAGGAAGCGGTGCTGCCATTCCACCGGTTCCGGCGCGCCGACGGTGCCGCGATCGACTCGCTGCTCGGCCCTGAGATGAAGTCCACCGGCGAGGTGATGGGCATCGACCGGGACTTCGGCAGCGCCTTCGCCAAGAGCCAGACGGCCGCCTACGGCTCATTGCCCGCCCAGGGCACGGTGTTCGTCTCGGTTGCCAACCGGGACAAGCGATCCCTGGTGTTTCCGGTGAAACGGCTGGCGGACTTGGGCTTTCGGGTGCTGGCCACCGAGGGGACGGCAGAGATGCTGCGGCGCAACGGGATTCCCTGCGACGAGGTGCGAAAGCACTTCGAGGCGCCGCAGGAAGGCCGTCCGGCGATGTCGGCGGTCGACGCCATCCGGGCCGGTGAGGTCGACATGGTGATCAACACGCCCTACGGCAACTCGGGTCCCCGGGTGGACGGCTATGAGATCCGGTCGGTGGCGGTGGCCGTCAACATCCCGTGCATCACCACGGTGCAGGGCGCCTCGGCCGCCGTGCAGGGGATCGAAGCCGGGATCCGCGGCGACATCGACGTGCAATCGCTGCAGGAACTGCATCGCGCCATCGGTACCAGAAGGTGACCGGTTTCGGGGCGCGGCTGGCGCAGGCGCGGTCGAGTCGCGGACCGCTGTGCCTGGGCATCGACCCGCATCCCGAGCTGTTGCGGGCCTGGGAGCTGCCGGTCACTGCCGAGGGTCTCGCCGCGTTCTGCGACGTCTGCGTCGAGGCCTACGCGGGCTTCGCGATGGTGAAGCCCCAAGTCGCGTTCTTCGAGGCGTACGGGTCGGCCGGTTTCGCGGTGCTCGAGCGCACCACCGCCGCGCTGCGTTCCAACGGTGTGCTGGTGCTGGCCGACGCCAAGCGCGGCGACATCGGGTCGACCATGGCGGCCTATGCGACTGCATGGGCCGGCGACTCGCCGCTGGCCGCCGACGCGGTGACGGCGTCGCCCTATCTGGGGTTCGGCTCGCTGCGGCCGTTGCTGGAAGTCGCCGCGGCACACGACCGCGGAGTGTTCGTCCTGGCGGCAACCTCCAACCCCGAGGGCCCGACGGTGCAGCGCGCCGATGCCGGTGGACGGACGGTGGCGCAGCTGATCGTGGACCACGTGGCGTCGGCTAATAAGGGGGCCAGCCCGGGTTCCGTGGGCGTGGTCGTCGGCGCCACGGTGCTGCAGGCCCCCGATCTGAGCGAACTGGGCGGCCCGGTGCTGGTGCCCGGCGTGGGGGCCCAGGGCGGGCGTGCCGAGGCGCTGGCCGGCCTGGGCGGGGCGCCGTTGAGCCAGCTGTGGCCCGCGGTGTCGCGCGAGGTGCTGAGGGCCGGGCCCGGCGTGGCCGAGTTGCGTGCCGCCGGTGAACGCATGCTCGACGCTGTCGGCTACCTGAACGGGAGCTGACGGCGCGACACGCGCGACGCGCCGCGCAAATGCGTGATCCGCGGCACTGTGACCTGCGGGTGTCTGCTGCCGTCGCCACCTCGGGAGCTCCCGGTCGACCGGCGGGCCTCGCCGGAAACCAATAATTCGCAGGTGAAGGCGCTTTTTCGGGATCGCAGCGGCGCCGTGGGCACCCGTCGCGCGCCGTTTGAGGACCGTTCGCCGACGTTGCTGGGTGGATCGCCGCGCGGGCGCGTCAGGTGCCTCCCTGCCTCGCCACGCTGGACAAATGACCCGGCAACCGGGGGGTCGGGTTAGATTTCGTCAGGAAGCGTGGGTACGGTCGTCTGCGCTGGCTGGAGTACCCGGCCAAGACAAGAAACGATCGATAGTTATCGACGAGAGACGGAGGAATCGTGGCCCTTCCCCAGTTGACCGACGAGCAGCGCGCTGCCGCGTTGGAGAAGGCTGCTGCCGCACGTCGAGCACGAGCTGAGCTCAAGGATCGGCTCAAGCGTGGCGGCACCAACCTCACCCAGGTGCTCAAGGACGCCGAGAGCGACGAAGTTCTCGGCAAGATGAAGGTCTCTGCGCTGCTGGAAGCGTTGCCGAAGGTGGGCAAGGTCAAGGCGCAGGAGATCATGACCGAGCTCGAGATCGCGCCGACCCGTCGCCTGCGCGGTCTGGGTGACCGCCAGCGCAAGGCTCTGCTGGAAAAGTTCGGCTCCTAGTCGGGCCCCCGACCCAGGAGCGCCGGTGAGCGCCGGCGAGGGACCGGAAGGTACGACGCCTGTTGGGAGAACAGTCGTACTGTCCGGTCCCTCCGCGGTCGGCAAGTCGACGGTGGTCCGGTGTCTGCGCGAGCAGATACCGAACCTGCACTTCAGCGTCTCGGCCACGACGCGAGCACCAAGGCCGGGGGAGGTCGACGGCGTCGACTATCACTTCGTCAGCCCCGCCCGATTCCAGCAGCTCATTGATCAGGGCGAACTGCTGGAATGGGCGGAAATCCACGGGGGATTGCACCGCTCGGGCACTCTGGCCGCGCCGGTGCGTGCCGCTACGGCGGCCGGTTTTCCGGTACTGATCGAGGTCGATCTGGCCGGGGCCCGCGCGGTCAAGCAGGCAATGCCGGAAGCTCTCACCGTGTTTCTGGCCCCGCCCAGCTGGGCGGATCTGGAAGCCCGGCTGATCGGCCGGGGCACCGAAACACCCGACGTCATCGAGCGCCGGCTGGACACCGCCCGCATCGAATTGGCTGCACAAGGCGACTTCGACGTGGTGGTGGTGAACAGTCGATTAGAGTCTGCGTGCGCCGAATTGGTATCCTTGCTGGTGGGAACCGTCCCTGACTCCGTTTAACGGGTCCCCGAAATTTCACAATCGATTTTTTCAACCGTTCAAAACCTTTGAACGCACTACGAACGTCCGAGCGCCAGGAGATTTTTTACGTGACCATTCCGCAGTCCGACACGTCGTTGGCCGCCGTCGCAGCCGCAGATCAGTTCGATTCGTCGGCCGGTGTGGCGGGCGCCTACGACACCCCGCTGGGCATCACCAACCCGCCCATCGACGAGTTGCTGGACCGCGTCTCGAGCAAGTACGCGCTGGTGATCTACGCGGCCAAGCGGGCCCGCCAGATCAACGACTACTACAACCAGCTCGGCGAAGGCATCCTCGAGTACGTCGGCCCGTTGGTCGAGCCCGGTTTGCAGGAGAAGCCGCTTTCGATCGCGATGCGCGAAATCCACGCCGACCTGCTCGAACACACCGAGGGCGAGTAACAGGGTCTGGCGCGCCGTGGACAGTGAGCTCAGCAAGCGCGTCATCGTCGGCGTATCCGGCGGTATCGCGGCCTACAAGGCCTGCACTGTCGTCCGTCAGCTCGCTGAAGCCGGCCACCGCGTCCGGGTCATCCCCACCGACTCCGCGCTGAACTTCGTCGGAGCCGCCACTTTCGAGGCGCTGTCGGGCGAGCCGGTGCGCACCGGTGTCTTCCAGGACGTCCCCGAAGTGCCGCACGTCCGGCTCGGCCAGCAGGCCGATCTGGTGGTTGTCGCTCCGGCGACCGCGGATCTGCTGGCCCGAGCGGTCGCCGGCCGCGCTGACGACCTGCTGACCGGAACACTGCTCACCGCCCGCTGTCCGGTGATGTTCGCACCGGCCATGCACACCGAAATGTGGTTGCACCCCGCCACCGTCGACAACGTCGCGACTTTGCGGCGCCGCGGCGCGGTGGTGCTGGAACCCGCCTCGGGTCGTCTCACCGGCTCGGACAGCGGCGCGGGCCGCCTGCCCGAGGCCGAGGAGATCACCACGCTGGCCCACCTGTTGCTGGAGCGCCATGATGCGCTGCCGTATGACCTGGCGGGCTGCAAGATGCTGGTGACGGCCGGCGGTACCCGCGAGGCGATCGACCCGGTGCGCTTCATCGGCAACCGCAGCTCCGGCAAGCAGGGCTATGCCGTCGCGCGGGTGGCCGCACAGCGTGGCGCCGAGGTCACGCTCATCGCCGGACACACCGCGGGGCTCATCGATCCGGCCGGGGTGAACGTGGTGCACGTCAGCTCCGCCGAACAGCTCGGCAGTGCGGTGTCCAAGCACGCCCCGGAGGCCAACGTGCTGGTGATGGCGGCGGCGGTGGCCGATTTCCGGCCGACCCAGGTTGCCACCGCAAAGATCAAAAAGAGTGACCAGGGCCCCCCGACCATCGAGCTGGTTCGCAACGACGACGTGCTGGCCGGCGCGGTGCAGGCCCGCTCACACGGTCAGCTGCCCAATATGCGGGCGATCGTCGGGTTCGCGGCCGAGACCGGTGACGCCAACGGCGACGTGCTGTTCCACGCCCGCGCCAAACTCCGGCGCAAGGGGTGCGACCTGCTGGTCGTCAACGCGGTCGGTGACGGCAGGGCGTTCGAGGTGGACAGCAACGACGGCTGGCTGCTGGCTGCCGATGGAACCGAATCGGCGCTGCAGCATGGGTCCAAGACTTTGATGGCGAGTCGTATCGTTGATGCGATCGCCACGTTCCTGCACGGGGACTTGCATGGGGACGGGGCCTCAGACAGATAACGTGTGCCGGGCAGCGTGGCCCGTCGGGAACCCCCGAGAATTTGCAGACGGGCCGTCAGGTCCGGTTTGCTTGAAGGCATCGGAAAATAATTCGCCTAACTAACCGTTGGGCGGGCATGGACTGGAAGGACGTACCAGGGTGAGCGAGAAGGGTCGGCTATTTACCAGCGAGTCGGTGACCGAGGGGCATCCAGACAAGATCTGTGACGCGATCAGTGACTCGGTCCTCGACGCGCTGCTGGCAAGCGACCCGCGCTCACGTGTGGCGGTCGAGACGCTGGTGACCACCGGGCAGGTGCACGTGGTGGGGGAGGTGACGACCTCGGCGAAGGAGGCGTTCGCCGACATCACCAACACGGTGCGCGCCCGCATCCTCGACATCGGCTACGACTCGTCGGACAAGGGCTTCGACGGCGCGTCGTGCGGGGTCAACATCGGGATCGGCGCGCAGTCGCCGGACATCGCCCAGGGCGTTGACACCGCCCACGAGGCACGCGTCGAGGGCGCGGCGGACCCGCTGGACTCCCAGGGCGCCGGCGACCAGGGCCTGATGTTCGGCTATGCGATCAACGACACCCCGGAGCTGATGCCGCTGCCGATCGCGCTGGCGCACCGGCTGTCGCGGAAGCTGACCGAGGTTCGCAAGAACGGCACGCTGGACTATCTGCGGCCGGACGGCAAGACCCAGGTCACCATCGCCTACGAGGACAACGTCCCGGTGCGGCTGGACACCGTCGTCGTCTCCACCCAGCACGCCGACGGCATCGACCTGGAGAACACGCTGGACCCAGACATCCGCCGGCACGTGCTGCAGACCGTCCTCGAGGAACTGGCCCACGAAACCCTGGACTCGTCGTCGACACGCGTGCTGGTGAACCCGACCGGCAAGTTCGTCCTCGGCGGCCCGATGGGCGACGCCGGCCTGACCGGCCGCAAGATCATCGTCGACACCTACGGCGGCTGGGCCCGGCACGGTGGTGGCGCCTTCTCCGGCAAGGACCCGTCGAAGGTGGACCGCTCGGCTGCGTACGCGATGCGCTGGGTGGCCAAGAACGTCGTCGCCGCCGGGCTCGCGGAGCGCGTCGAGGTGCAGGTGGCCTACGCCATCGGCAAGGCCGCCCCGGTGGGGCTGTTCATCGAGACCTTTGGCACCGAGGCGGTCGACCCGGTCAAGATCGAGAAGATCATTCCGGAGGTGTTCGACCTGCGGCCCGGCGCGATCATCCGCGACCTGGACCTGCTGCGCCCCATTTACGCGCCGACCGCCGCGTACGGGCACTTCGGGCGGACCGACATCGAGTTGCCGTGGGAGCAGCTGAACAAGGTCGACGACCTCAAGCGCGCGATCTAGCGTTTCACCGCGAGCAGTCGCAAACTCGCACGAAACCCCCTAGGGTTCGTGCGAGTTTGCGTCTGCTGGGCAACTAACGGGGCGGTAGCGGGTGGTCCGGTTCCAGCCCGGCCAGGCCATCGATGCTGTGCTGATTGCGCCCGATCGTGCCGGCGTAGGCCTCGAGCGGCTGCTTGCCGTGATAGTTGTCGAGCACCGGCCGGTCATCGACGAGCTCGTAGTAGGGCACCGCGAACCCGCACGCGTCCGCGATCCGTTCCACGTCGACGACAATGGCCGCCCGAATGCCCGGCCGCAGTTCCCCGAAATGGCTTCGCACGCGAGCGAATTCGTCGTCGTCCGGGCGCAGCACCCGCCCGGTGCCGAACAGCCGCAGAATGCGTGAGTTGCGGGTGAACGAGCAGAACATCAGCGTGATGCGGCCGTTGTCCCGCAGGTGTGCGATGGTCTCCACGCCGCTGCCGAACAGGTCCAGATAGGCGACCGTGTGGTCGTCGAGCACCGCGAAGGTATCGGCGTATCCCTTGGGCGACAGATTGATTCGGCCACCCTCAGACGGAGCGGTGGCGACGAAGAACATCGCCTGTTCGTCGATGAATGCCCGCAGCGAGTCGTCGATATGGGAGAACACTTTCGCCATGGCCAAAGCCTAGCGGCAGGCCGCTGGCAGCCGACGGCCTCGTCGAAACATAAACCAGGTACACCTCGCACCGCGTGTCATGTGCGCAGGTTCAGTGTCGCGAGAGCGGCGCGGGCTATCCCGTGTATCGGTAGTCGTCCAGATCGAAATGCCTACTCCGCCAGTGTGCCTCGACGGTCGTCGTGGGCCGCAGCGGTACGTCGCCGTTCTTGTCGAAGTAGTAGCTGTTGGCCAGCCGGCAGCTGTCCTGCCAGAACACCTGACGGTAGCGCTTGCGCATCATCTCGGCGAAGTAGCGGTCGTTGGCCTCCGCGGTGACCTCCACCCGCGTCGAACCCTTGGCGCGCGCCCGCTTCAAACAACGCAGGATGTGATGCGTCTGGGTCTCGATCAGCGCGAAGTACGACGAGCCGACGTAACCGTAGGGCCCGAACACGGCGAAGAAGTTCGGGAAACCCGGAACGCTGACGCCCTCGTAGGCCTGCGTGCGGTGCTCGTCCCAGAACCGGCTCAACGACTGCCCGCCGACGCCGGACACGGCGTAGGTCAGCACGTCGTCGCTGTCGAGCACCTTGAACCCGGTGGCCAGGATCAGCACGTCGACGTCGAAATGCGTGCCGTCGTCGGTGGCGACCGACGACGGGGTGATCTTGTCGATAGGGGTGGTGACCAGCTGCACGTTGTCGCGGTTGAAGGTGGACAGGTACGTGTTGTGGAAACCCGGCCGTTTGCATCCGACCGCATATTGCGGCGTGAGTTGCGCACGAACCTCGGGGTCGTCGACCTCCTGACGCAGGTACCGCCGTCCCGCCGCCGCCGTCCACTTGGCCAGCGGGAACACCTTGAAGTAGTGCGCCGAGATCGGGAATGTCGCTTCGACGAAAGCCTGGCTGAGTGCCCGCTGCACCGCTTTGCCGCCGGGAATCCGCATTGCCCAGCGCGCCGCGGCGGGCAGCGGGACATCGAACTTGGGGAAGCACCAGATCGGTGTGCGCTGGAAAACGGTCAGGTTCGAGACGACGGGTGCGATCTCCGGAATGATCTGGACGGCCGAGGCGCCGGTGCCGATGATCCCGACGCGCTTGCCGGTCAAGTCCTGGCTGTGATCCCAGCGCGCGGTGTGCATGGTGATGCCGTCGAACGAGTCGACTCCGTCGATGTCGGGCAGCTTGGGCACCGTCAGGACGCCGCTGGCGCTGATGATGTAGCGCGCGGTGATTTCACCGCCCGGGTCGGTCTGGACCCGCCACAGATTGTGTTGTTCGTCGAACTCGGCGGCAATCACCTTGGTGTTGAACCGGATTCGGGAGCGAATGCGGTACTTGTCGACGCAGTGCTCGGCGTAGGCGCGTAGTTCGCGCCCGGGCGCGTAGGTGCGCGACCAGTCCGGGCTCTGCTCGAACGAGAACTGGTAAGAGAACGATGGGATGTCGACGGCGATCCCCGGGTAGGTGTTCCAGTACCAGGTGCCGCCGACGCCGTCGCCGGCCTCGACGATCTGGTAATCGGAGAATCCCGCCTCATCGAGCTTGATGGCGGCGCCGATGCCGGAGAACCCGGCGCCGACGATCAGGACTTGGTGGTCAGGCGTGATTGTCATGAACGGCTCTCCGCGATGAGGTGGACCCCGTATTTGGGGCGCAGTGTCAATGTTGCTTCGAGTTCGACCGGATGGCCAGGTGCGGTGGCCATAGTGAACCGCTGGCTCATGATCGCGGCGATCAGCACCATCTCCATCAGCGCGAAGCTCTGCCCGATGCAGATGCGCCGGCCGCCGCCGAACGGCAAGTAGGCCGACCGGGGGCGAGCCCGGACGGTATCAAGAAACCTGTTCGGGTCGAACGTTTCCGGGTCGGGCCACCACCGCGGGTCGTGGTGAATGTGATGGATCGGGATGACGACGGTGGTGCCCCGGCGGATGTGGTGCCCGTCGATCACGTCGTCCTCGACGGCCTCACGCGCGATGATCCACACCGCGGAGAAATAGCGCTGCGCCTCCTGCAAGCATGCGGTAGTCCACGGGAGGTTGCCCAGATCCGCGGCGACCGGGCGGCGCGTGCCCAGCACGTCGTCGACCTCGGCGATCATCCGGTCGCGGGCTGCCGGGTTGAGCGTCATCAGATGCCAGAACCAGGACATGGCGTTGGCGGTGGTCTCATGACCGGCCAGCATGAACGTCAGCGCCTCGTCACGGACGCGCTGTCGTGGCCACGTGCCGCCGTCGGCCCGCAACAGCACGTTGAGCAGGTCGGCGGATTCGGTCGGCGCCGCCAACCGCTGGTCGATCACCGCATTCACCGCGCGGTCGAGTTCGAGGGTGATCTCCTGGACCTCACGTAACGGCGGAGGCAGGTGCACACCCGAATAGGTGCACCACACCAGGGCGTCGTAAACCGGCTGCGGCATCAGTCCCCACAGCCCCAGGCGCTCCAGCTTCTCGGCCCGGCGCAATCCGCGGGTGGCGAGATCGTTCATGCTCTCGATCAGCGGCCCGAAGTCCTGGCTGAACAAGGCGTTGGCCACCACCCGTAACGTCGTTTCGACCATGATCTCGTGCATGTCGAACGGTGCGCCGACGGGCAGCGCTGCGGTGACGTCGGCGATCGGGTCGATCATCAGGTCGACGAGTTCGTTGAGGTGGCGGCGGGCGAACGTCGGGTTCAGCACACCGCGGTGACCGGCCCACGAGTCGCCCTCGTCGGTCAGCAGATTGATGCCGGCGGCAGCCTTGATCGGCGCGTACTCGTTGGACTTGACGTACTTCAGCCGGGCCTCGTGCAGCACATGGTCGACGTAGTCGGGATGGCTGAGCGCAACGAATCGCCTTCCACCACAACGGAACCTGGTGATATCGCTGCCGCGCAACCGGCCCAGGAACCCGTCGCCGGCGTCGAATCCGATGGTGAGTGCCTCCCGGGTCATCGTCCAGGTGCTCAGTCTTCTGGCCGGGCCGCGCAGGGGCCGTTCGGCGGTGAGGGTGGCCATGGTCCCCACCCTAGGGACGGTGACCGCGACCCGTAATGGGACTATGGGACACAGAGTTGGGATTTTGGGACACATGCAGCACTTGCCACCGCCGGCCGAGGTACGGCATCCGGTGTATCCGACCCGGGTGCTGTGCGAGGTCGCCCGCGAGCGGGGAGTCCCGACCGCCGACGTCCTGGCGGGCACGGCGATCGGCCCGGCGGACCTGGACGATCCCGACGCCGTGGTCAGTGGGCTGGATGAAATCACGGTGGTTCGCCGGGTGCTGAGCCGACTGCCCGACGCAACCGGCCTGGGCATCGACGTGGGGAGCCGGTTCACGCTTACCCACTTCGGCTTGTTCGGGTTCGCGGTGATGTCCTGCGGCACCCTGCGCGAACTACTCGGTATCGCGATGCGCTACTTCGCCCTGACCACCATGCATATCGGCATCACCTTCCTCGAAACCGCCGACGACTGCCTGATCGAACTGGACGCCAGCCACCTCCCTGACGATGTCCGCACCTTTTTCATCGAACGCGACATCGCCGGAATACTCACCACGACAATGAGCTTCGCGATATCGGTGGCCGAGAAATACGCGGAACAGGTGTCGGCCGAACTGGCCATCGACGAGGAACTGCTGCGCCCGCTGCTCGGGGTGATCCCCGTGCACGACGTCGCGTTCGGCCGCGCCCACAACCGGCTGCACTTCCCGCGCGCCATGTTCGACGAGCCACTGCCGCAGGCCGACCGGCACACCTTGGAGATGTGTATTGCGCAATGCGACGTGCTGATGCAGCGCAACGAGCAGCGACGCGGCATTACCGCATTGGTGCGCACCAAACTGTTTCGCGACTCCGGTTCATTCCCAACGCTTTCCGACATCGCCGCCGGGCTCGACATGCATCCGCGGACGCTGCGGCGCCGGCTGGCCGAGGAGGGCACGTCCTTTCGTGACCTGCTCAACGAGGCGCGCTCGGCGGTGGCGGTCGATTTGCTGTGCAATGTGGGGCTGACCGTCGACGAGGTGTCCAGGCGGCTGGGTTACACCGAAGTCTCGACCTTCTCGCACGCCTTCAAACGCTGGTATGGCGTTGCGCCCAGCGGATATTCGCGCTGAGGTCAGCCCGGCGCGCCGGGCAGGCCGGTAGCGCCATCGCCGCCTAGCAGCAAGCCCCGAATGCCTCCGTTGCCGGCGGTTCCGCCAGCTCCGGGGGCGCCACCCCCACCGGCAGCCCCACCGGACCCGCCGTTCCCGCCGTTGCCGCCAGTGCCCAGCAGTTTTGCGGCGCCGCCAGTTCCGCCCGGCCCACCGGCACCTCCGTCAGCGTTGAGGAATGCGCTGGCATCTCCTCCGGCACCCCCGGCGCCGCCTGCCCCACCAGCACCGATTAGGCCGGCGGATCCACCCGCGCCGCCTGCGCCGCCCTTGAGACCGGCAAAGGCAAGGGGCTCAAAGCCGCTGGTTCCGCCGGCACCGCCGACCCCACCGTTGCCGAACAGGTTGGCCGAACCGCCGACCCCGCCGATTCCGCCGAGGCCCCGTGAGCCCGTTCCATCTCCGGCGTTCCCACCAGACCCACCGTCTCCGAACTGCCCGGCGGTGCCACCCGCGCCGCCGTTTCCGCCGGCCCGAGGCCCGAAGCCGCCTGCGCCGCCAGCACCGCCATTGCCGAACAGCCGGGCTGCGCCGCCGGACCCGCCGGCACCGCCGGCACTGTAGTCCGTCTCGCCGCCAATTCCGCCGGCCCCTCCGTTGCCTCCCAGCAACCCGCCGATGCCCCCATTGCCGCCGCCGCCCGCGTCGCTGGACACGCCGGTTCCACCGGCGCCACCTGCCCCACCATCGCCGAGGAGGCCGACGGAACCACCCGCACCACCTGCGCCGCCGCCGCTACTGCCGCCGCCGACTTCGGTGCCGCCGTTGCCGCCGGCGCCACCGTGACCGACCAACTGAACCGCGCCGCCAGTGCCCCCCGCGCCGCCAGCGGCGGCGCCGAGCGAGCCGGCACCCCCGGTGCCGCCCGATCCGCCGGCGCCACCATTGCCGAAGAACGCCATACCACCCGCACCGCCAGCCGCACCGGCACCACCGAAACCGGCGTCGGGGCCGCCGCCGCCCGCACCGCCCGCCCCGCCGGCGCCCCCGTCACCGAACAAACCGGCCATGCCGCCGGCTCCTCCGAGTCCACCGGCACGACCGATACCGGTGGAGACGATGCCTGTACCGCCCGTCCCGCCGGCGCCGCCGTTGCCGTACAGCCACCCCCCATTGCCCCCGGCACCGCCCGCCGCCCCGGCGCCACCGACCCCGCCGGCGCCACCATTGCCGATCAGACCGGCAGACCCGCCCGGGCCGCCGGCCACCCCGCCAAACACTCCGGCCGCTCCGTTGCCGCCATTGCCGTACAGCAGCCCGCCCGCCCCGCCGGCCGCCCCGGGTGTGGCGCCGTCGGCGCCGTTGCCGATCAGCGGCCGACCGAGCAGCAACTGAGTGGGGGTGTTGATGGCGTTGAGCAGCGTCTGCTCGACGTTGGAGGCTTCGGCGGCCGCATAGGCGCCCGCACCGCCGGTCATCAACTCGACGAACTGGGCGTGGAAGGCCGATGCCTGCACGCTCAACGCTTGATACGCCTGCGCGTGACCGCCGAACATGGCCGCGATGAGCACGGACACCTCGTCGGCGCCAGCGGCCAGCACGGTGCTGGTGGGAAACGCTGCGGCGGCATTGGCCGCGCTGAGCGTCGACCCGATATTCGCCAGGTCCGAAGCTGCCGCAGCCACCCACTCCGGCGCAGCGATCACAAACGACATTGCGTACCTCCCGACAGGTAGCGTCAAGCCCGATCGGGATATCGTATTGTCACCACTGCGTTAGAGTGCGGATTCCGCGGAAATGCGCGGAAGACGTTGTCAGAGAGCGAATCTCAGGGGTAGAGCGCCTTCTTCAGCGCGGCCAGGCCGCGGTTGGTCGCCTCGGCGGCCGCCGGCACCACCAGGCCGAAGCTGACGTAGCCGTGCACCATGTTCGGCTCGTTGACCAATTCCACCGGAACGCCTGCGGCACTGAGCATCTCGGCATACAGCGCGCCGTCGTCCCGCAGCGGATCGTGATGGGCCGTGCCGATGAACGCCGGTGGCAGGTCGGCCAGCACGCCGTTGCCGGGCGCCAGGTTGACCGGCAGGGTGGTGTGGTCGCTGACGTCGAGATGGGGGACGTACCAGCTCAGGAATGCGTCGATCACGTCGTCGTCGAGGATGTGCGCGTTGGCGTTCTCGCTGAACGAGGGCAGCGTTCGATCGCCGATGCACGACGGGTACCACAGCAGTTGGAAGACCACCGACGGTCCGCCGTGGTCGCGGGCCAAGTGCGCCATGATCGCGGAAAGATTCCCGCCGGCCGAGTCGCCGGCCACGGCGATCCGGTTCGGGTCACCACCCAGCTCCGCGGCGTTCTCGCCGACCCAGCGCAGGGCGGCCCAACTGTCCTCGACTGCGGCCGGGTGCGGGTGCTCCGGGGCAAGCCGGTAGTCCACCGACACCACGATGGCCTCCGCGCCCACGGCATGGGCCCTCGCCACGTGGTCGTGGGTGTCCAGGTCGCCCAGTGCCCACCCGCCACCGTGATAGAAGACGACCACCGGCAGGTTGTCCACCGCTGCGGTGGGCGGCCAGTAGATCCGCACCGGGATGTCGGCGTGTTCGCCGTATCCCACCGTCCGGTCCTCGATGCGCAGGTCCGGCAGCAACTCGGGTGGCGCCTTCAGCGCGGCGAGCTGGGCGCGGGCCACTTCGACGCCGTCGGACGCCTTGAACGTCATCGGCACGGCATCGAGCAGCATCTTCAGCAGCGGATCGATCTCTGGTCGGGCATCGGTCGGCTCCGTCATGCAACTAGCGTATGCATGCGGGCAATTATCCATGTAGCGCAACGCGCAATGCGGACAGACCGCGCTCCATCGCTGCGGTGGCTGCGGGCACCACTCCGGCGTAGCCCACGTAGCCGTGCACCATCGTCTCCGCGTTGTGCACCTCGGTGGGCACGCCGGCGTTCGCCAGCAGCTCGCCGTACTTGATGCCGTCGTCGCGCAGCGGGTCGAAACCGGCGACGGCGATATAGGCGGCCGGCAGCCCCGACAAGTCGTCAGCCCGTCCCGGCGCCATGGCTGCCGGTGGGTTGGCCATGTCGACTTCGCCTGCGTACCAACGGGAGAAGTCGGAAATGGCCTTCGCGTCCAGGATCAGCGCGTCGGCATTCTCGGTGAACGACGGCAGCGACGAGTCCCACATGGTGGAGGGGTACCACAGCAATTGAAAGGTGATGGCCGGCGCGCCTTCGTCGCGGGCCCGCTGTGCCACCGCCGCGGCGATCGTGCCGCCCGCCGAATCCCCCGAGACGGCGATGCGGCTGGTGTCGCCGCCGATTTCGGCGCCGAACTCGGCCACCCACCGCGTTGCGGCCCAGGCGTCCTCGACGGCGGCGGGGTAGGGGTGCTCGGGTGCCAGCCGGTAGTCGACGGACACCACGATGGCGTCGGCGCCGACGGCGTGCTGGCGTGAGGTGCCGTCGTGCGTGTCGAGGTCACCCATCACGAAGCCGCCGCCGTGGAAGAACAATACGATCGGCGCAACCGATTCCGTTGGTGGCCAATAGATTCGCACACCGATGGACCCGGCCGGTCCCGGGATCGCCCGGTCTTCGACGCGTAGCTCGGGATGAAGCGCCCGGCGCGGCAGGTCGCGCAGCCGCTGTCGCACCGCATCGATTCCGTCGTCGGTTGATAGCCGAAACGGAACCGCATCCAGTACCTTCAGCAGGATGGGATCGACTCCGGGTTTCTCATCATCCCGAGGTAATGCGGTGTTGTCGAAATTCGGCATGGAGGTACCGTACGCATCGCGTCTGATGGTCGGCGGCTGGGTGGCGGCCGGCTGGGCGGGGATCGCCTACGGCGTCTATCTGACGGTCATCGCACTGCGCGTGCCGCCCGGCAGCGAACTCACCGGACATTGGATCCTGCAGCCGCCGTTCAAGGCGTCGATGGCGCTGCTGCTGATGGTCGCCGCGTTCGCGCACCCCGTCGTCCGCGAGCGGCGCTGGCTGGTGCCGGCGTTGCTGTTCTCGGCCGGCGGTGACTGGCTGCTGGCGATCCCGTGGTGGACGCAGTCGTTCGTCCTCGGCCTTGGTTCATTCCTGTTGGCGCACATCTGTTTTCTCGGAGCGCTGGTACCCCACGCCGCTCCGACGCGGCCCCGCGTCGCCGCTGCCGCGCTGATGGTGGTGGCGTCGGCGTCGATGCTGATCTGGTTCTGGCCACACCTGGACGACGGCAAGGAAAACCTGGCTCTGCCCGTGACGGTCTACATCACCGTGTTGTCGGCAATGGTGTGCGCCGCGCTGCTGGCCAAGCTGCCCACCATCTGGACCGCCGTGGGCGCGGTGTGCTTCGCGGCATCGGATTCGATGATCGCGATCAGCCGATTCATCCTCGGCAACGAGGCATTGGCGGTGCCGATCTGGTGGTCGTACGCCGCCGCCGAGATCCTGATCACGGCCGGTTTCTTCTTCGGTCGTACCGACATTGCCGCGGCCGCCGACAGCTAGTTGTCGCTGCCTGTGGTTACGGTGGACCCACCGTGACGAGAAAAAGCCTGTCTGACAACATAACTCGGCATACCGCCGGCGCGGTCGCCGACGTGGAGCCGATCGCGCGGGTGCTGCCCATGCTGTCGGTGCCACACCTGGATCGCGAATTCGACTACCTGGTACCGCCGGAGCAGTCCGACGATGCCCAGCCCGGGGTGCGGGTCCGGGTGCGTTTCCACGGGCGGCTGGTCGACGCGTTCGTGCTGGAACGCCGCCACGACACCGACCATCAGGGCAGGCTTGGCTGGCTGGACCGGGTGGTATCGGCCGAGCCCGTTCTCACTCCGGAGATCCGCCGACTGGTCGAAGCGGTCGCCGCCCGCTACGCCGGCACCAGGCCGGACGTGCTGCGCCTGGCGGTGCCGGCCCGGCACGCCAGGGTCGAGAAGGAACTAGCCCCGATTCCGGCCCTGCCGGTGGTGCAGCCGGTGGACCCCGCCTGCTGGCAGGGCTACGGCCGGGGCGGTCAGTTCCTGGATGCGCTGGCGCAATCGCGGGCCGCTCGCGCTGTGTGGCAGGCGTTGCCGGGGGAGCGGTGGGCGGACCGGTTCGCCGAGGCGGCGGCCCAGACGGTCGCGGCCGGGCATTCGGTGCTGGCGATCGTGCCCGATCAGCGCGATCTGGACACGTTATGGCAGGCGGCCGTGGCATGGGTCGACGAGTCCAGCGTCGTGGCGTTAACAGCCGGGCTCGGGCCCGCGGCTCGCTACCGGCGGTGGCTGGCCGCGCTCCGCGGCGGCGCACGCGTGGTGATCGGCACCCGTAGTGCGGTCTTTGCGCCGGTCACCGACCTCGGGCTGGTCATGGTCTGGTCCGACGCCGACGACAGCCTGGCCGAGCCGCGGGCGCCCTACCCGCATGCCCGTGAGG
Source organism: Mycobacterium sp. TY814 (assembly GCF_030755175.1). Lineage (NCBI taxonomy): Bacteria > Bacillati > Actinomycetota > Actinomycetes > Mycobacteriales > Mycobacteriaceae > Mycobacterium > Mycobacterium sp. TY814. The sequence continues at coordinate 447,550 of NZ_JAUFRY010000001.1, read as the reverse complement.
TGGCGATGCTGCGCGCACACCAGGCCCGCTGCGCCGCGCTGATCGGCGGCTACAGCCGTACCGCGGAGGCGCAGGCGCTGGTGCGCAGCGGGTGGGCCCAGGATGTGGTCGCGCCACGGCCGGTGGTGCGCGCCCGTACGCCGCGAGTGGTGGCGCTCGACGACAGCGGATATGCCGAGGAGCGCGACCCGGCGGCGCACACGGCACGGCTGCCCTCGATCGCGCTGCGCGCCGCCCGCTCCGCGCTGGAGGCAGGGGCGCCGGTGCTGGTCCAGGTGCCCCGGCGCGGATATGTGCCGTCGCTGGCGTGTGGGCGCTGCCGGACGATCGCACGCTGCCGGCACTGCACCGGTCCATTGGCGTTGACGGATCGCGGCGGCGCTGCGATGTGCCGGTGGTGCGGTCGGGTGGATCCGGCGGTGCGCTGCTCGAAATGCGGGTCCGACGCGGTACGTGCGGTGGTGGTCGGTGCCCGCCGCACCGCTGAGGAACTCGGCAGGGCGTTCCCGGGCACCCCCGTGGTGACCTCAGCGGCTGATGTCATCGTGCCTCAGGTTCCGGCACGTCCGGCCCTGGTCGTCGCCACGCCCGGCGCCGAACCGTGCGCCGCGGGTGGTTACGGGGCGGCGCTGCTGCTGGATACCTGGGCGCTGCTGGGCCGCCAGGACCTGCGCGCGGCCGAGGACGCGTTATGGCGATGGATGAACGCGGCCGCCCTGGTGCGGCCCCGCGGTGACGGCGGGGTGGTGACGGTGATCGCCGAGTCGGCGCTTCCGACGGTTCAGTCGCTGATTCGCTGGGATCCGGTGGGCCACGCCGATGCCGAACTCGCGGCGCGCGCCGAAGTGGGCCTACCGCCGAGTGTGCACATCGCCGCCTTGGACGGCACCGCCGAGGCGGTGGCCGCCCTGCTCGAGGAAGCGCGGCTGCCCGACCACGCGGAGTTGCTGGGCCCGGTGGACCTGCCGGCGGGCGCACGCCGCCCGGCGGGCATCGCGGCCGATGCCGCGGTCACCAGGATGCTGGTGCGGGTCCCGCGTGCGGACGGACTGCGACTGGCGGCGGCGCTGCGCGGCGCCGTCGGGGTGCTCAGTGCCCGGCAGACCAGTGAGCCGGTTCGGGTCCAGATCGATCCGCTGCACATCGGGTGACGGTGACGGGCGCCTCACAGACGTAGCTGGTCATCGGATCTCCTGCGGTTGTGGCGCCTGCCCCGGTCGCGAACGGATCCATAGGAAATTATATGGGCAAGCAACAATTAAGGTGTTCGATTGTAGGAGGCTGTTACAATTTCTGTGCTCTAGCTCGGCACCGGGGAAGGGGGCTTCGATGGCAACAGAGAACGCGACGACAGAGTCGCTGGACATGATCACCGACGCGTTGTTGACAGCGTCCAGGCTGTTAGTTGGGATTTCGGCGAATTCGATTGCGGCAGTAGACGACTCCATCACCATCCCGCAGTTCCGCACCTTGGTCATCCTGTCCAACCGCGGTCCGGTGAATCTGGCGACACTGGCGACTTCCCTGGGTGTGCAACCCTCGGCCACCGGCCGGATGGTCGACCGGCTGGTCAGCGCCGGCTTGATCGACCGCCTGCCACATCCGACATCCCGCCGGGAGTTGCTCGCTTCGCTGACCAAGCGCGGTCGTGAAGTGGTCGCAAAGGTGACGGCAAACCGGCGGAGCGAGATCGCCCGCATCGTCGAGAAGATGCCGCCGGCGGAGCGCCACGGACTGGTCCGGGCGCTCACCGCGTTCACCGCCGCCGGCGGCGAACCCGACGCTCACGTCGACTTCAGCGAGCTGTAAGCGCCGGACCGCCGCGGCTCTCAGCGCTTGTGTGCGGTGAGCAGCAGGTACTCCCACTCCATCACGCCGTTCGTCAGGTATTCGTCGGCGAGTTCGACGAGCTGGGCGTCGAGTTCGGCTGCCAGCACCCGATTCCCACCGATGTTCTCGTACGCCTCGATCGTCGGGCCGTAGTTGTTCTTGAAGTAGTCGTGCACGTCGCGGGCGGTGTCGAACCGCGTCACCTCGAGCAGCCCGCGCCGCGTGTCGACGTCGGTGACCCGGTCGCCGAGCAGTCCGGTGATGTAGGCCTCACGCCCCCACAGCGCAGAGGGCGGCAGGTCCGACGACAGACTGGGCCGGTAGGGCCTGATGGTCGCCAGCATCCGGCCGAAGAAGCCCTCCTGTGTCCAGCTGATCAGCCCGATCGTTCCGTCCGGCCGGCACACCCGGACAAGCTCATCGGCGGCACACTGGTGATCCGGAGCGAACATCACCCCGATCGCGGAGATCACTGCGTCGAATGTGTTGTCGCCGAACGGAAGTGCCTGAGCGTTGGCCTCCTGGTAGTGCAGCTTCAGGCGCTCCGCGAACGCGCGCGTCTGGGAGCGCTGCAGCAGCTCCGGGGTGAGATCGGTCGACGTGACGGTGGCGCCCGTCCGGGCCGCGGGCAGCGAGATGTTGCCCGACCCGGCGGCGACGTCGAGCACCCGGACACCCGGTCCGATACCTGCGGCGGCCACCAGCAGGGGACCCAGGGGTGCCATCACCTCTTCGGCCATCAGTGCGTAGTCGCCCAGCGCCCACATGGCCCGGTGGGTGGCCTCGAGTGTCTCGTAGGCGAGAACGGGGGTGTCAATTGTCATGCGTGGCTCCTTTGAGGGAGTAAAGACCCGGAATTTGTGTCGTACGGACACAGTATGCATAGGCAAGTTTGTAGATAGCTGTGATGTCGCTGGGTGACTGCGGGGCGCGTTGCCTGAGTCCGAAGTTCATAGACTGTGCCGGTGCGCCTCGTCTTCGCCGGTACCCCCGAACCCGCGTTGCCCGCCCTACGTCGGCTCATGGACTCGCCCCGACACGAGGTCATCGCGGTCCTGACCCGGCCCGATGCGGCGGCGGGGCGCCGCGGCACACCGCAACCGTCGCCGGTGGCGCGGGAGGCCCTCGACCGCGGGATCCCGGTGTTGCGGCCTGCGCGGCCGAACTCGCCGGAGTTCGTGGCCGAACTGGCGGAGCTGGCCCCGCAGTGTTGCGCGGTGGTGGCCTACGGCGCGCTGCTCGGCGGTCCGCTGCTGGCGGTTCCTCCGGACGGTTGGGTCAACCTGCACTTCTCGCTGCTGCCGGCCTGGCGAGGCGCCGCACCGGTACAGGCCGCGATCGCCGCGGGTGACACCGTCACCGGGGCCACCACCTTCCAGATCGAGCCGAGCCTGGACTCCGGGCCGGTGTATGGCACCGTCACCGAAACCATCCGGCCGACCGACACGGCCGGTGATCTGCTGGGGCGACTTGCGGCGTCCGGTGCGGAGCTCCTGGCGGCGACCATGGACGGTATCGAGGACCGGGCGTTGACCCCACGCCCGCAGCCCGCCGACGGGGTCAGCCTGGCGCCCAAGATCACCGTCGAGCAGGCCCGGGTGCGCTGGGACCTGCCTGCGCAGGTGGTCGAGCGGCGCATCCGGGCCGTCACACCGAACCCCGGGGCGTGGACCCTCATCGGTGACATGAGAGTGAAAGTTGGTCCGGTGCAAGTGGATTCGGAAGCTCCGCAGCCCCTGTCGCCGGGTGGCATGCACATCGGCCGCAAGCAGGTGTGGGTCGGCACGGCGTCCCAACCGGTGCGGCTCGGCCAGATCCAGCCTCCCGGGAAGAAGCCGATGAACGCCGCCGACTGGGCGCGAGGTGCCCGGCTCGCCCCTGAGATCCGGGCGTCATGACCCAGGACCGGTCCTACCACAAACGGCCCGACCGCAAACCGCAGAAGCCCCAGCAGCGACCGCGCCGGAAGCCGCTGGACCCCGCTCGCCGGGCCGCGTTCGATGCGCTGCGTGCGGTCCGGGAACGCAACGCCTACGCGAATCTGGTGCTGCCGGCGCTGCTGCGCGAACGCGGGATCACCGGCCGTGACGCCGCGTTCGCCACCGAACTCACCTACGGAACGTGCCGCAGCGCCGGGCTGCTGGACGCCGTGATCGGGGCCGCCGCCGGCCGTGCGCCGGACACGATCAGTCCGGTTCTGCTTGACCTGCTGCGGCTCGGGGCATATCAGCTGCTGCGCACCCGGGTGGATGCGCATGCCGCGGTATCGACCACCGTCGACCAGGCGGGTATCGAATTCGATTCGGCGCGAGCCGGTTTCGTCAACGGCGTGTTGCGCACCATCTCGGGCAGGGACGAGCAGTCCTGGGTGCAGGAATTGGCGCCGCGCAACGACCCGGTCGGTCACTCGGCCTTCGTGCACGCTCACCCACGCTGGATCGCTCAGGCGTTCGCCGATGCGCTGGGAGCATCGGCCGCCGAGCTGGACGACGTGCTGGCCAGCGACGACGAACGACCCCTGGTGCATCTGGCGGCCCGCCCCGGGGTACTGTCGGCCGCCGATCTCGCCGAGACGGTGCACGGCACCGTCGGGCGGTACTCGCCCTACGCGGTATACCTGCCCGGAGGTGACCCCGGGCAGCTGGACCCGGTACGCCAGGCGCAGGCGCTGGTGCAGGACGAGGGCAGCCAGTTGGTGGCGCGGGCGCTGACCCTGGTTCCGGTCGACGGCGACACCGGGCACTGGCTGGATCTGTGCGCGGGCCCGGGCGGCAAGACCGCACTGCTGGCCGCCCTCGCCGCGCAACGGGGCGCGACGGTGACCGCGGTGGAACCCGCCGAGCATCGGGCGGATCTGGTCGTGGAGAACACCCGGGGCCTGCCCGTCGAGGTATTGCGGGCCGACGGTCGGGAGACGGGACTGGAACCGGTGTTCGACCGGGTATTGGTCGACGTGCCGTGCACCGGGCTGGGCGCGCTGCGACGCAGGCCCGAGGCACGCTGGCGACGACAGCCGTCGGACGTGCCCGCACTGGCCAGGTTGCAACGTGAACTGCTGGCCGCCGCGATCTCGCTCACCCGCCCGGGTGGGGTGGTGCTGTACGCGACGTGCTCCCCACACCTGGCCGAGACGGTGGGAGTGGTCGCCGACGCGCTGCGCCGGCACCCGGTGGCGGCGCTGGACACCCGGCCGCTGTTCGAACCGGTGGACGGACTGGGTGAGGGCCCCTACGTGCAGTTGTGGCCGCACCGGCACGGCACGGACGCCATGTTCGCGGCTGCCCTGCGCCGGCTTCCGGAGGATTAGTAGTCTGTCGCACATGCCTGGTACGGGGGGTCCGCTGATAGCGCCGTCAATCCTGGCGGCTGACTTCGCTCGGCTTGCCGACGAAGCCGCCGCAGTGCACGGCGCCGACTGGCTGCACGTCGACGTGATGGACGCTCACTTCGTGCCCAACCTGACCATCGGTCTGCCGGTGGTGGAGAGCCTGCTGGCGGCCACCGACATTCCGATGGACTGCCATCTGATGATCGAGAACCCGGACCGCTGGGCACCGCCGTACGCCGAGGCCGGCGCTTACAACGTCACCTTCCACGCCGAGGCCACCGACAACCCGGTCGGCGTCGCCCGTGACATCCGCGCCGCCGGGGCCAAGGCCGGAATCAGCGTCAAGCCCGGCACCTCGTTGGAGCCGTACCTGGAAATCCTGCCCCAGTTCGACACCCTGCTGATCATGTCCGTCGAGCCCGGTTTCGGCGGGCAGAGCTTCATCCCGGAGGTGCTGAGCAAGGTGCGGACAGTGCGCAAGCTGGTCGACGCGGGGGAGCTGACGATCCTGGTCGAGATCGACGGCGGTATCAACGAGGACACCATCGAGCAGGCCGCCGAAGCCGGCGTCGACTGTTTCGTCGCCGGTTCGTCGGTGTACGGCGCGCAGGATCCGGCCGCCGCGGTGGCGGCGCTGCGCCGGCAGGCCAGCGCGGCATCCCGCCACCTGGGGAGCCGGTCATGACCGGACCGAACGTCCCCGAGCAGGTCAAAAGCATCGAAGAGGCCATGAAGCTGGCCATCGAGCACTCCTACCAGGTCAAGGGCACAACCTATCCGAATCCGCCGGTCGGGGCCGTGATCGTGGACCAGGAAGGCCGGGTCGTCGGCGTCGGCGCCACCCAGCCGGCCGGCGGCGACCACGCCGAGGTCATCGCGCTGCGCCGGGCCGGCGGTCTGGCCGCCGGTGGTATCGCGGTGATCACCATGGAGCCGTGCAACCACTACGGCAAGACACCGCCGTGCGTGAACGCACTCATCGAGGCGCGGGTGGGCACGGTGATCTACGCCCTCAACGACCCGAACGGCATTGCCGGTGGCGGGGCCGGGCGACTGACGGCGGCGGGGCTGCAGGTGCGGTCGGGCATCATGGCCGATCAGGTGGCCGCCGGTCCGCTACGGGAGTGGCTGTTCAAGCAGCGCACCGGTTTTCCGCATGTCACCTGGAAGTACGCGACCAGCATCGACGGGCGCAGCGCCGCGGCCGACGGATCGAGTCAGTGGATTTCCAGCGAGGCCGCGCGCGCAGATTTGCATCGGCGCCGCGCGATCGCGGACGCGATCATCGTCGGCACCGGCACCGTGCTGGCCGACAATCCGACCCTGACCGCGCGGTTGCCGGACGGTTCGTTGGCCCCGCAGCAACCGCTGCGGGTGGTGGTGGGCAGACGCGATATCCCGCCGGAAGCCAATGTGCTCAACGACGATTCACGCACCATGGTGATCCGCACCCGTGAACCCATCGAGGTGCTCAGGGCGCTCGCGGACCGCACCGATGTGCTGTTGGAAGGCGGACCCACCCTGGCCGGGGCGTTCCTGCGGGCGGGTGCGATCAACCGGATCCTGGCCTATGTCGCGCCGATCCTGCTGGGCGGTCCGGTGACGGCCGTCGACGATGTCGGAGTGTCCAGCATGTCGCACGCGTTGCGCTGGCAGTTCGACAGCGTCGAGCAGGTCGGACCGGACCTGCTGCTCAGCCTGGTGGCTCGCTAGCGGGCTCCCGCACCGGCTGCGCCTCGACGGCCGGCCGCTCGTCCACGTCGTCCACGTCGTCGTCGGCGTGCTCATTGCGGCCGCCGATCAGCAGTCCCAGCAGCGCACCCACGACGCAGATCACCACGGTGACCTCGAAGATGTCGCCGTACATATCGGCGAACGCCTGCAGGTACTGCTTGCCCTGAATGCTGACGCGCTCCAACACGCTGGCGTCCGGAGGAATGGTCGCCGAGAGGTGAGCCAGGTTCTGGTTGAACCGGTAGAGCCCCCACGCGCTCAGTGCCGCGACGCCGATCAGCATGCCGGTCATGCGGGCCACCACCACGGCGGCTGAGGCGATACCGTGCTGGGCCGCGGGCACCACGCGCAGCGCCGCCGAGGACAGCGGTCCGATCACCAGACCGAGTCCCAGGCCTGCGACCAGCAGGTCGGTGTGTACGGCGGGCAGCATCAGCCCCAAGATGTCGTGCTTGCGCTGCATCAGGTCGCCGCGCCAGTGCGAGATCAGCCAGTAGCCGGCGCCCGCGATCAGCATCCCGACGAACGCCACGACCCGGTCGCCGGCCCGGGTGGCGATCCACCCGCCGAGTACCGCGCCGATCGGCAGCGCGATCAGGAACCACAACAGCAGGCCCGCCGCCTGGGTCTGGTCCATCTGCAGCACGCCCTGGCCGAACAACTCGACGTTCACCAGCGTCACCATCAGGGCCGCGCCGGCGCAGACCGACGTGCCCAGCGCAGACAGGAACGGACGGAAATGGACGCCGGCGGGCTCGATGAGCCGGGTACGGGCGAAACGCTCCCAGGCGAAGAACGCGACGGCGGCGACGACCGCCCCGATCACCAGCGGCAACCCGTAACTCGGCAGCACCTGCTTGCCGTCGGGGTTGGGGTTGTACAGACCGATCACGGCCAGACCCAGCGCGAGCGCCAGCAGCAGGCCGCCGGTGATGTCGATCTTCTCCGGCGAGTCGCTGCGGTCGTGCGAGGGCAGGCTGAAATGGATCATCACCATGGCGATCAGGGTCAACGGGACGTTGATCCAGAACACGTGGCGCCAGTCGTGGAACAGAAAGACGATGAAGATGCCGTACAGCGGGCCCAGCACGCTGCCCAGTTCCTGTGCCGCTCCGATGCCGCCGAGGACGCCGGCGCGGTTGCGCTCCGACCACAGGTCGGCACCCAGGGCCAGCGTCACCGGCAACAGGGCGCCGCTGGCGATGCCCTGAATGGTGCGGCCGACGATCAGCACGTGGAAAGCCCGGTTCGGATCCGGTGACAGCAGGATGTAGTCGCCGGCCTCGATGGTCCAGTTTCCGATCTGCACCGACAGCGCGGTCACCACCGAGCCGACAATGAACATCAGCAGACTGGCCTGCAGCACGAACTTGCGGCCGAACCGGTCAGAGGCCCGGCCCAGAAGCGGCATCGCGGCGATGTAACCCAGCAGGTACATCGTCACGATCCAGGTGATCCGCTGCAGCTGGTTCACCGGAATGCCGACGCTGTTCATGATGTCGCGCATGATCGTGACCACGACATAGGTGTCGAGGGCACCCAGCAGCACCGCGAGGCTGCCCGCACTGATTGCGATTCGACGTCCTGCCCGCATGGTCATCAGCTCAGCGGGGGCTTGGTGACCTGGACCTGCTGGCCCCAGTTCGACAGGGTCATCTGCACCCAGTTGCCGGTGCCGCGCTCCAATCGGGCCTGCACCAGCTGGTGATCACCGCCGTCTTGAACCCAGATCGTCGTCGGGACCGCCTCCGACGCGCTGAACGGCGGTGCGATCGCGTTCACCGCCTCGGCAGTGGTCTTCCCGGTGATCCGCACGGTGTTCAGGCCGTTGATGTTCTCGCGCCCATCGGCTTTCGCCTCGCTGAAGTTCGCCAGCACGTTGGCCACGCCCTTGTCCTGGCTCAGGATCTGCGAGGGGTCGTAGACGTCCGACGCCTTTCCGAAGTCGCTCCATTTGTTCGGGGTGAGCGTGGCGTACAGGATTCCGTCGATCACCACGAAGTCGGCGTCGATGTCCGATCCGGCGAACGTCAGCTTGACGTTGCCCTTGGCGGCGGTGGGCTCGGTGTTGAGGTCGCCGGTCAGGGTCTTGATAGACAGTCCCGGGATCTTGCCGTTGACCGTCAGAACGATGTGTGCGCTCTTGACGCCCTTGCTGGTTTGGGTGGCCTGGGTGACCAGAGTCTGGGTGGCTGCGGCGTCCGGAAGTGGCCCGCCGCTGTCTTTCTTTTTGATCGAGCACCCTGCGGCAAACGTGATCGCGACGACCAGCGCAGCCAGGACAGCCAGAAGGCGGCGGGATTTTTGCATACCCTGCATCGTAGAGGGTGCCCCCGACCCGGCCAGGGAGCCAGGCGGGTGCAGGCCCGGTCGGACACTCATTAACCTGGTGCGATGTTCACCGGAATTGTCGAGGAGCTCGGAGAGGTGACCGGCCGCGATGCGCTGGCCGACGCTTCGCGACTGATCATCCGCGGTCCGCGGGTCACCTCCGATGCCGGCCACGGGGACTCGATCGCCGTCAACGGGGTGTGCCTGACCGTGGTGGACGTGCTGCCGGACGGCCAGTTCAGCGCCGACGTGATGGCCGAGACGCTTAATCGGTCCAACCTGGGTGAGCTGCGGCCCGGCAGCCGGGTGAACCTGGAACGCGCCGCGGCGATCAACAGCCGGCTGGGTGGGCACATCGTGCAGGGGCACGTCGACGGCACCGGCGAGATCGTGGCCCGGACCCCCTCCGAGCACTGGGAGGTGGTGCGGATCGAGATGCCCGCCCCGGTGGCGCGCTACGTGGTGGAGAAGGGCTCGATCACCGTCGACGGGATATCGCTGACCGTCTCCGGGCTGGGCGCCGAGCCCAGGGACTGGTTCGAGGTCTCGCTGATCCCGACCACGCGCGAGCTGACGACGCTCGGTTCGGCGCCGGTGGGCACCCAGGTGAACCTCGAGGTGGACGTGATTGCAAAGTACGTGGAACGGCTTTTGCAGGCCGGAAGCTGAGGCTGCGGCTCCCGCTCAACGAGCAGGGGCAATAACTGCGGGGCTGCGGTGGTTCATACTTGAGAGCAACAGCAGCCAGGTGAGGACACAAGATGACGAGGTTGGACTCCGTCGAAAGGGCGGTTGCCGACATTGCGGCGGGCAAGGCCGTCGTCGTCATCGATGACGAGGATCGCGAGAACGAAGGCGACCTGATCTTTGCGGCCGAAAAGGCCACTCCCGAACTGGTCGCCTTCATGGTCCGCTACACCTCCGGATATCTATGCGTGCCGTTGGACGGCGATATCTGCGACCGGCTGGGTCTGTTGCCCATGTACGCGGTGAACCAGGACAAGCACGGCACCGCCTACACCGTGACGGTCGACGCGAGAATTGGTGTGGGAACCGGAATTTCGGCCTCCGACCGGGCGACGACGATGCGCCTGCTGGCCGATCCGGCCAGTATCGCGACCGATTTCACCCGCCCCGGGCACGTGGTTCCGTTGCGGGCCAAGGACGGCGGGGTGCTGCGCCGCCCCGGACACACCGAGGCTGCGGTCGACCTGGCCCGGATGGCCGGACTGCAACCGGCCGGCGCGATCTGCGAGATCGTCAGCCAAAAAGACGAGGGCTCGATGGCCCAGACCGATGAGTTGCGGGTGTTCGCCGACGAACACGGGCTCGCCCTGATCACCATCGCGGACCTGATCGAGTGGCGCCGCAAGCACGAAAAGCACATCGAGCGCATCGCCGAGGCCCGGATCCCCACCCGGCACGGGGAGTTCCGCGCGATCGGATATTCCAGCCTTTACGAGGACGTCGAGCATGTGGCGCTGGTCCGCGGTGACATCGCCGGGCCCACCGGTGACGGCGACGACGTGCTGGTGCGCGTGCACTCGGAGTGCCTGACCGGCGACGTGTTCGGGTCGCGCCGGTGCGACTGCGGGCCGCAGCTGGACGCCGCGATGGCCATGGTGGCCCGTGAGGGGCGTGGTGTGGTGCTGTACATGCGCGGACACGAGGGCCGTGGCATCGGCCTGATGCACAAATTGCAGGCCTATCAGCTGCAGGACGCCGGCGAAGACACCGTGGACGCCAACCTCAAGCTCGGATTGCCGGCTGACGCAAGGGATTACGGCATCGGTGCGCAGATCCTCGTCGACCTCGGGGTCCGCTCGATGCGGTTGCTGACCAACAATCCGGCCAAGCGGGTCGGCCTGGACGGTTACGGATTGCACATCATCGAAAGGGTGCCGTTGCCGGTGCGCGCCAACGCGGAGAACATCCGGTACCTGATGACCAAGCGCGACAAGATGGGCCACGACCTGGCCGGCCTGGACGACTTCCACGAATCCGTGCATCTGCCAGGCGAATTCGGCGGTGCTCTGTGAGGCGCAAATGAGTGGGCGCGGCGGCGACGATGCATTGCGCAGCAATGAGAAGGAGCGGCGCAAATGAGCGGGCGCGGCGGCGACGATGCATTGCGCAGCAATGAGAAGGAGCGGCGCAAATGAGTGGTGGCGCCGGCGTGCCGGACATGCCGGTGCTGGACGCGTCCGGCACCAAGCTGGCCATCGTCGCCAGCACCTGGCACGACAAGATCTGCGACGCCCTGTTGGCCGGCGCCCGCAAGGTGGCAACCGACTCCGGCATCGACAATCCGACAGTGGTGCGGGTGCTCGGCGCGATCGAGATCCCGGTGGTCGCCCAGGAGTTGGCCCGCACTCATGACGCCGTCGTCGCGCTCGGGGTGGTAATCCGGGGCGAGACACCGCACTTCGACTACGTCTGCGACGCGGTCACCCAGGGCCTCACACGGGTCTCGTTGGACGCGTCGACGCCGGTCGCCAACGGCGTGCTGACCACTAACACCGAGGCGCAGGCCCTGGATCGGGCCGGCCTGCCGTCGTCCGCCGAAGACAAGGGCGCCCAGGCGGCCGCCGCGGCCCTGACCACCGCGCTGACCCTGCGCGATCTGCGCGCTCGATCGTGACCGAGTCGCCCGACGACCGGAGCCCCACCTGGGACCTGGTCTGCCGTCCCCACCTGACGCCGATGTTCGCCTACGCCGCGGCGGTTCTGCTCGTGGTGGCGCACATCGCGATCGGGTTGGTGCTCAAGGTCGGCTCCAGTGGCGTCGTTTTCCAGACGGCCGACCAGGTGGCGATGGGTGTGCTGGGTGTGGTGCTGGCCGGCCTGGCCCTACTGTTCACGCGGCCCCGGTTGCGCGTCGGCGCCGCCGGGCTTTCGGTGCGGAATGTGTTCAGCGACAAGCTGATACCGTGGGGCGACGTGGTCGGTGTGTCCTTCCCGGTGGGCAGCCGCTGGGCTCGCGTGGATCTACCCGACGACGAATACATTCCCATCATGGCGATTCAGTCGGTGGACAAGGAGCGCGCCGTGCAGGCAATGGACGCCGTTCGCGCGCAACTGGCCCGCTACCGGCCGGACCTGCACGCTCGCTGATGACACGTGCCCGGCAGCGCCGGATCATCACCGTCTGTCTCGCCGCGCTGATGCTGGTCGGCTGCACCCGAGCGGTCGACGGGCACGGCATGCGAGCGACTGGCCAGTCTGGACAAGCGGCTTCGGCTCGCGACTTGCTGCTCCGGGACGGGGACGAGACGCCGTGGGGGCCCGGCCGGGCGGCGCCGGTGGGCGACGACTATTTCACCAGCGTCCGCCCCAAGGAATGCGCGGCGGCCCTGCTTTTCCGGGGATCACCGCTGCGGCCGTCGGATGCTGCGGACTACGCCGAGTCGGCCTATACGTTCGGCGGTCCGTCGATGTACGCCGAATCGATCAGCGTGTACGACTACGAACTGAATCCCTACGGTGTGGCCTGGCGGGCTTTCAGTGAAGTCTCCGACTGCCGGGACGACGCGATCGGGGTAAGCCCGCGCGGCGACTTCCAGCCGATGCGTGTCACCGAGTTCGGCGCGCCACAGGACGACGTCATGATGTGGAGCATGGGGCGTCCGGACTGGACATGCAGTTTTGGCTTGGTCGCCGTGCCCAAGGTGGTCCTGGTGATCACGGCGTGCAATTCCTCGGCTGGTTTCCCGATGGCCGAGTGGGCGCCAATCCGCAAGGCGCAGTTGAACAGTCGCGTGGCTTAGCGGTTGTAGAAAATGGTTCCCGCCGGCGTGCTGTAGGAGAAATAGATCGGCATCAGTTCGAAGGGTGTGTTGCCGGTATTCAGACTCAGGAACCCGACGCGCGGCGCGTCGGAGCCCGTGCCGACGGTCTGCTGATACAGCAGCACGCCGCCGTCGTTGTAGAACGTCAGGTGGGTGCCGGCCGGTACCAACCCGTTGACCGCTCCGGTCCCCAGGTAAAAGGGCAGGAGACCCGACAGGCCACCGGTATCGACCAGCGCGCCGAAGACCGGCAGCGGAGCGCCTCCGTTGACGCTCACCAGCAGGTTGGTGATCGGAGCGCCATTCGAGAGGGCGAAGGCGGTGCCCGGGTTAGCACCGAACTGAACGAGCCCCGCGGGCTCGTTGATCAGGATGCCCTGGTTCAAGGTGCCCGGAAGTGCCTGTATCGGACCGGCAATGGGTGACCCGCCCAACTGGGTTGCTCCGATTCCGAGCACTGGCACCCCTGCTGATGTCGGGAGAAAGGTGGTCACACCGTTGACTGTCTGGGCGACGGACGTGATCACCCCGATGGTGGTGGGCGCGGTGATGATCCCGTTCCCGAAATTCACAGTCGTCGCGTAGGTGTCGTACGTTTCGGTGATCTGATTGGCGAAGTCGCCGTAGGTGATGCTGTACCCCGCATGAGTGACCGGCCCGAGCGACGCGAAGTTCACATCCTGCGGCGGAACGATCAGGCCTACCGAGCCGGTGTCGAGAACCACCTGCGAAATCGGACCGCCACCGATGGACACGTTGACATACGGTCGGTGCAACTGCTGGTCAACCACTACCGCAATGGCGGGCGGGCCGCCGGTGGCGCCGGTAGCGCCGGGTGCGCCGAGGCTCGCGGCGCCTCCAGCTCCGCCCGGGCCCGCGGCGGCTCCACCGGGCCCGCCGGAGACTCCGCCGGTGCCGCCGGTGCCGCCATCTCCGATCAGCCACCCGCCGCGGCCACCCATCCCGCCGGCGCCGCCGAGTGCCCCACCCAGGCCACCGGTTCCTCCGGCGCCGAACAACAGTGCGCTACCGCCGGTGCCGCCGGTGCTGTAGGGACCGCCGATGCCACCGATACCGCCGTTTCCGTACAGCCAGCCTCCGGTGCCGCCGACTCCGCCTGCGGCACCGAAGCCGCCCATGCCGCCGGTGCCGCCCGTGCCCAGCAGCCCGGCCGGACCGCCGGCGCCCCCCACGACGCCCGCTGCGATGCTGTCGCCGCCGCGGCCGCCGTTTCCGATCAGGAGGCCACCGCCGCCACCGGGCGTTCCGACCCCCTGCGCGTTCGTCGTCCCGCTGGCGCCGTCCCCGATCAGGGGCCGCCCCAGCAACGCATTGGTGGGCAGGTTGATGACGTCGAGCAGGCCCTGCTCGATGCTCTGCGCCGACATGTCAGCAGCGGCGGCGGCCTCGGCCGCCACGTACCGGCTCGCGGCCGCGCTCAGCGTCCGCGCCAGCTCGCTCTGAAAGGCCGTTGCCCGCATGCTGAGCGCCTGGTACTCCTGGGCGTGACCGGAGAACATTTGGGCGATCGCCCTGGACACTTCGTCGCCGGCTGCGGACAGGACCTCGGTGGTGGAAGCGGCGGCCGCTTGATTGGCCCTGCGAAGCACCGACTCGATGCCGGCGACATCGGCCGCCGCGCCCGTCACGATGTCCGGCACGACTGTGAGAAAAGACATTTGACCCCCCACGCAGTGTTACGTGCATGCCCCCCTGGCCCATCCACGATAAACAGAAAGACCTGCGCTCCGTTCGTGTTTCATGGGAGTTCGCGCAAGTCGTAAAATGCCTTCTGGCTGCGGGACCACCCGCGCGACAGAGCTACGGTCTCTCCAAGTCGTCTTCCGCCGACCATTAGCCTGGACACGTGCCAGATCCCGCTACTTACCGTCCCGCGCCCGGGTCCATCCCGGTCGAGCCGGGCGTCTACCGGTTCCGGGATACGCACGGCCGCGTGATCTACGTCGGAAAGGCCAAGAGCCTGCGCAGTCGGCTCACCTCATACTTCGCCGACATCGCCGGACTGCACCCACGGACCCGACAGATGGTGACCACGGCCGCCAAGGTCGAGTGGACGGTGGTCAACACCGAGGTCGAGGCGCTCCAGCTGGAATACAACTGGATCAAAGAATTCGACCCGCGCTTCAACGTCCGCTACCGCGACGACAAGTCCTACCCGGTGCTGGCCGTCACCCTCAACGAGGAGTACCCGCGGTTGATGGTCTACCGCGGACCGCGGCGCAAAGGGGTGCGCTATTTCGGGCCCTACTCCCACGCGTGGGCCATCCGCGAAACGCTCGACCTACTCACCCGGGTGTTCCCCGCCCGCACCTGCTCCAACGGAGTCTTCAAGCGGCACAACCAGATCGACCGTCCCTGCTTGCTCGGCTACATCGACAAATGCTCGGCGCCGTGCGTCGGCCGGGTGAGTGCCGAGCAGCACCGCCAGATCGTGCTCGACTTCTGCGACTTCCTGTCCGGCAAGACCGAACGCTTCGCGCGCGAGCTGGAGCAACAGATGCACGCAGCGTCCGCCGAGCTGGACTTCGAGCGCGCGGCCCGGTTACGTGACGACCTGGGTGCGTTGCGGCGGGCGATGGAGAAGCAGGCCGTTGTGTTCGGCGACGGTACCGACGCCGACGTCGTCGCCTTCGCCGACGACGATCTCGAGGCCGCGGTGCAGGTCTTCCACGTCCGCGGGGGACGGGTCCGGGGTCAGCGGGGCTGGATCGTCGAAAAGTCCGGCGACCCGGGGGATTCCGGCGCCGAGCAGCTGGTCGAGCAGTTCCTGACGCAGTTCTACGGTGAGCAGGCTGAATTGGGCGGAGCGGCCGACGAATCCGTCAATCCGGTGCCGCGCGAGGTGCTGGTGCCGTGCCTGCCGTCCAACCACGATGAGCTGGCCAGCTGGCTGTCCGGGCTGCGTGGCGCCAAGGTCACCCTGCGGGTGCCGCGCCGCGGCGACAAGCGCGCGCTCGCCGAAACGGTGGAACGCAATGCGAAAGAGGCTCTGCAGCAACACAAGCTGAAACGGGCGGGTGACTTCAACGCCAGATCGGCTGCGCTGCAAAACATTCAGGACGCGCTCGGTCTGGCCGACGCGCCGTTGCGCATCGAGTGCGTCGATATCAGCCACGTGCAGGGCACCGACGTCGTCGGCTCATTGGTGGTGTTCGAAGACGGCCTGCCGCGCAAGTCCGATTACCGGCACTTCGGCATCCGGGAGGCCGCGGGGGAGGGTCGCTCGGATGATGTGGCCTCGATCGCCGAGGTGACGCGGCGCCGCTTCGTGCGGCATCTCAGCGACCAGAGTGACACGAATGTGCTTTCCCCAGAAGGCAAGTCGCGCCGGTTCGCCTACCCGCCCAACCTCTACGTGGTGGACGGCGGGGCGCCGCAGGTCAACGCGGCCAGCGCCGTGCTGGAGGAGCTGGGCATCACCGACGTCGCGGTGATCGGGCTGGCCAAGCGGCTCGAAGAGATCTGGGTGCCCGCCGAGCCCGATCCGGTCATCATGCCCCGCAACAGCGAGGGGCTGTACCTGTTGCAGCGGGTGCGCGACGAGGCGCACCGTTTCGCCATCGCCTACCATCGCAGCAAGCGATCCAAGCGAATGACGGCGTCGGCGCTGGACTCCGTACCCGGATTGGGCGAGCACCGGCGCAAGGCGCTGGTCACCCACTTCGGATCGATAGCCCGCCTCAAGGAGGCCACTGTCGACCAGATCACCGCCGTTCCGGGTATCGGTGTCGCCACCGCCACCGCCGTACTCGAGGCACTACGGCCTGACGCGACGGGAGCTGCGGAATGACCAACGGCGAGAACTCCAGCGGCATCGATGTCGTTCTGGTGACCGGATTGTCGGGTGCCGGACGCGGCACCGCCGCCAAGGTGCTCGAGGACCTCGGGTGGTACGTGGCCGACAATCTGCCACCCCAGTTGATCACTCGCATGGTCGATTTCGGCTTGGCCGCCGGATCCCGGATCACCCAGCTCGCGGTCGTCATGGACGTGCGGTCCCGCGGGTTCACCGGGGATCTGGACGAGGTGCGCAACGAATTGGCGACCCGCAACATCACGCCGCGGGTGGTGTTCATGGAGGCGTCCGACGACATGCTGGTGCGCCGCTATGAGAACAATCGCCGCAGTCATCCACTGCAGGGCGAACAGACCCTGGCCGAAGGCATCGCCGCGGAACGTCGGATGCTGGCTCCGGTGCGTGCCACCGCGGATCTGATCATCGACACGTCGACCCTGTCGGTGCGCGGTCTGCGGGAGAGCATCGAGCGGGCGTTCGGCGGCAACGGGGGCGCGACCACCAGCGTCACGGTCGAGTCCTTCGGCTTCAAATACGGCCTGCCGATGGACGCAGACATGGTGATGGATGTGCGGTTCCTGCCCAACCCGCACTGGGTGGACGAGTTGCGCCCGCTGACCGGCCAGCATGAGCCGGTGCGCGACTACGTCTTGAGCCAACCGGGCGCGGCGGAGTTCCTGGAGACTTACCATCGGTTGCTATCGCTGGTGGTCGACGGCTACCGCCGGGAGGGGAAGCGTTACATGACGGTCGCGATCGGCTGCACCGGCGGTAAGCACCGCAGCGTGGCGATCGCGGAGGCCTTGATGGGCCTGCTGGGATCCGATCCGCAGCTGACCGTACGGGCGCTGCACCGGGATCTGGGTCGCGAATGAGTGACAGCATCGTCGCGCTCGGCGGCGGACACGGCCTGTACGCGACGCTGTCGGCGGCGCGCCGCCTGACCCCGCACGTGACCGCGATCGTGACGGTCGCCGACGACGGCGGCTCATCGGGCCGGCTCCGCAGCGAGCTGGACGTGGTTCCGCCGGGTGATTTACGAATGGCGTTGGCCGCGTTGGCATCCGACAGTCCGCACGGCAGGCTGTGGGCCACCATCCTGCAACACCGGTTCGGCGGGAGCGGCGCGCTGGCCGGGCACCCGATCGGAAACCTGTTGCTGGCCGGGCTCTCGGAGGTGCTGGCCGATCCGGTCGCCGCCCTCGACGAGATCGGGCGCATTCTCGGCGTCAAAGGCCGGGTGCTGCCGATGTGCCCAATCGCCCTGCAGATCGAGGCCGACGTGTCCGGGCTGGAGTCCGACCCGCGCATGTTCCGGGTCATCCGCGGTCAGGTCGCCATCGCATCGACGCCGGGCAAGGTGCGCCGGGTGCGCCTGTTGCCGGCCGCTCCGCCGGCGACCCGGCAGGCCGTCGACGCCATCATGGCGGCCGAGTTGGTGGTGCTGGGACCGGGTTCCTGGTTCACCAGCGTGATCCCTCACGTCATGGTTCCCGGCCTGCTGCAGGCGTTGCAGGCCACGACGGCCCGCAAGGCCCTGGTGCTCAACCTCGTCGCCGAGCCGGGGGAGACGGCGGGTTTCTCGGTGGAACGTCATCTCCACGTCCTGGCGCAGCATGCGCCGGGATTCACCGTGGACGACATCATCATCGACGCCGAGCGAGTCCCCAGCGACCGCGAACGCGACCAACTGCGACGCACCGCGACACTGCTGCAGGCCGAGGTCCACTTCGCCGACGTGGCCCGACCTGGTACACCTTTACATGACCCGGGCAAGCTGGCGGCAGTCCTGGACGGGGTGCGTGTGCGAGACAGGGATCCGGCGGCGCCCGCGGTGAAGGCCACAGAAGAGATACCGATCGACGGTGTACTACCGAGGGGTGACGACGCGTGGCGATGACGACTGAAGTCAAGGACGAGCTGAGCCGTCTGGTAGTCAAGTCGGTCAGCGCGCGGCGTGCGGAAGTCACGTCCTTGCTTCGGTTCGCCGGCGGCCTGCACATCGTGGCGGGCCGCGTGGTCGTCGAGGCCGAGGTCGATCTGGGCAGCATCGCGCGGCGGCTGCGCAAGGACATCTTCGACCTGTACGGCTACAACGCGGTGGTGCATGTGTTGTCGGCCAGTGGAATCCGCAAGAACACCCGGTATGTGTTGCGGGTGGCCAACGATGGTGAGGCGCTGGCCCGGCAGACCGGCTTGCTGGACATGCGCGGACGTCCGGTGCGCGGCCTGCCGGCGCAGGTCGTCGGCGGCAGCATCGCGGACGCCGAGGCCGCGTGGCGGGGAGCTTTCCTGGCGCACGGGTCGCTGACCGAACCCGGGCGTTCCTCGGCTCTGGAGGTGAGCTGCCCCGGGCCGGAGGCGGCCCTGGCGCTTGTCGGTGCGGCGCGGCGGCTCGGGGTCAGCGCCAAGGCCCGCGAGGTGCGCGGCGCGGACCGGGTGGTGGTGCGCGACGGCGAGGCGATCGGCGCCCTGCTCACCCGGATGGGTGCCCAGGACACCCGGCTGGTCTGGGAGGAGCGGCGGCTGCGTCGTGAGGTTCGCGCCACGGCCAACCGCCTGGCGAATTTCGACGACGCCAACCTGCGCCGCTCGGCGCGTGCAGCCGTGGCCGCAGCGGCCCGGGTGGAGCGCGCGCTGGAGATACTCGGTGACACGGTGCCCGACCACCTGGCCACCGCGGGCCAGCTGCGGGTCGAGCACCGGCAGGCATCGCTGGAAGAACTCGGCCGGCTCGCCGATCCGCCGATGACCAAAGATGCTGTGGCAGGACGGATTCGGCGCTTACTGTCGATGGCCGACCGGAAGGCGAAAGTGGACGGGATTCCGGACACCGAATCCGCGGTCACTCCGGACCTCCTCGAAGACGCCTGAGTCGCCTAATTTCGGCGAGCAGACGGAAACTCGCACAGAACCGCTAGTTTCTGTGCGAGTTTCCGTCTGCTCGGCCTGACTGATGCGCGCTGTGAGAACGACTGGCGCGCCCGGGGAGAAAGAAATATTGGCTTCGTCGGGTGGCTGCGGGCTACGGTCGTGGGATGAAACGGCTCTCGAGTGTTGACGCGGCGTTCTGGTCTGCCGAAACTGCAGGCTGGCACATGCATGTCGGTGCCCTGGCGATCTGCGATCCACGCAAAGCGCCCGACTACAGCTTCCAACGCCTGCGTGAACTGCTCATCGAGCGGTTGCCCGAGATACCTCAGTTGCGCTGGCGGGTGACCGGCGCTCCGCTCGGCCTGGACCGGCCGTGGTTCGTCGAGGACGAAGAACTCGACATCGACTTCCACGTCCGGCGAATCGGTGTACCGGCTCCGGGTGGCCGGCGCGAACTCGAGGAACTCGTCGGCCGACTGATGTCCTACAAGCTGGACCGCTCGCGGCCACTGTGGGAACTGTGGGTCATCGAAGGCGTCGAAGGCGGCCGTATCGCCACCTTGACCAAGATGCACCACGCGATCGTCGACGGCGTCTCGGGCGCCGGCCTCGGCGAGATCCTGCTGGACGTCACTGTCGAACCGCGGCCGCCGCAGAAGGAAACGGTGGGATTCGTCGGCTTCACCATCCCCGGACTGGAGCGGCGTGCGCTCGGCGCACTGATCAACGTCGGCGTCATGACCCCGTTCCGTATCGCCCGGTTGCTCGAGCAGACGGTGCGCCAGCAGATCGCCGCCCTCGGCGTCGGCGCGCGGCCGCCACGCTACTTCGAGGCCCCCAAGACCCGGTTCAACGCACCGGTGTCGCCGCACCGGCGCATCACGGGGTGCCGGGTGGAGCTGGACAGGGTCAAGGCGGTCAAGGACGCCTTCGGGGTCAAGCTCAACGACGTGGTTCTCGCCCTGGTGGCCGGTGCGGCGCGCGAATACCTGCAGAAGCGCGACGAGCTGCCCTACAAGCCGCTGATCGCCCAGATTCCGGTGTCCACCCGCACCGAGGAGAGCAAATCGGACGTCGGCAACCAGATCAGCTCGATGACCGCATCGCTGGCCACCGACATCGACGACCCGGCCGAGCGGCTCAAAGCCATTCACGAGAGCACGCAGAACGCCAAGGAGATGGCCAAAGCGCTGTCCGCGCACCAGATCATGGGCCTCACCGAGACCACACCCCCGGGCCTGTTGCAGCTGGCGGCGCGCGCCTACACAGCCACCGGGCTGTCGCGCAACCTGGCTCCGATCAACCTGGTCGTGTCCAATGTGCCCGGCCCGCCGATCCCGCTCTACATGGCCGGGGCCAAGCTCGATTCGCTGGTTCCGCTGGGACCGCCGGTGATGGACGTGGCGCTCAACATCACCTGCTTCTCCTACCAGAAGCACCTGGACTTCGGATTCGTCACGACGCCGGAGGTTGCCAGCGACATCGACGAAATGGCCGATGCCATCGAGCCTGCGCTGGCCGAGCTGGAGCGCGCCGCCGGCCTTTAGCGGTCGCTGGAATAGTTCGTCACGTACACCCAGGACAGGAACCGCGCGACCGCCTCGGCGGCTTTGTTGGCGCGCGGGGATCCGAAGATGTCGAATGCGTGCTGCGCGTTGGGCAGCTCGGCGTACGCGACCGGGGCCTTCGACACCGATCGCAGCTCTTCGACGAACTCCCGTGCCTCGGCCACCGGGATCAGGGAGTCGTCGGTACCGTGCAACACGAAAAACGGTGGGGCGTCCACGTGGACGTAGCGCAACGGCGACGCCTCTTCGTAGATCTCCCGGTGGGTGTCGAGTTTGTGCTTGACCACCAATCTTTCGAGCACCTGCACGAACTGGGCGCGCCCGGGGGCCTCGGTGGAGTACCAGTCGTAGCGGCCGTAGAACGGCACGGCCGCCATCACCGACGTATCGGCGTCTTCGAAGCCGGGCTGGAACTTGGGGTCGTTGGGGGTCAGCGCGGCCAGTGCGGTCAGGTGACCGCCAGCCGAACCACCGCTGAGCACAACGAAATTCGGGTCACCCCCGTAGGCGGCGATGTTCTCCTTGACCCAGGCCAGCGCGCGTTTGACGTCGACGATGTGGGCGGGCCAGGTGTGCCAGGGTGACACGCGGTAGTTCATCGACACACACACCCAGCCCCGTGAAACCAGGTGACTCATCAAGGGATACGCCTGTGGACGGCGCCACCCGATCATCCAGGCGCCGCCGGGAATCTGTAGCAGGACAGGTGCTTTGCCGTCCCGCGGCAGATCCCTGCGGCGCCATATGTCGGCCAGGTTCGCTCGGCCGTGCGGTCCGTAGGAGACGATGTTCTGCTTGTCGACGAAGCGGCGCCGTGCCACGGTGGTGCGCAGCGGCAGATTGCGCCGCCCCCGCCGGGTCGGCTCGGTGGGCAGGGCCTTGAGCTGGTCGGCGTAGTCGGACCCGAGCTGCTCGGTCAGCCCGGCTTCCAATATCGGTCCCGGAGTGGTGATTCCGCGATAGCGGATGACGGCCAGGATCGCCCAGGACGCCGCCGTCATTGCCAGCGCCAGCTTGCCCTTCGGGCCGGCGAAGTCACCCCGGCGGCCCCGGCGCACCGCGTCCAGCGCGGACACCGACGCATACAGGCCGGGCACCTCGGAAGTGGGCCAGCCGAACCAGAACACCGTCGGCGACGCGTACGGGTTGCGGGTGATCGGGTGTAATCCGTTGGCCGCATTCACCAGTTCCACTGTCGCCCGGGTCAGCGGGCGGGGCCGGCGCAGTTGCTGCAACAGCCGCCGCATCATGAGCCGCTCACCCGGGCCTTGAGCTCGTTGCGCAGGATCTTGCCGGTACTGCCGCGGGGGAGCTCGTCGAGCACCGTGATTTCGCGCGGCACTTTGTAGTTGGCGAGGTTGTCCCGGACATGCTGCTTGAGCGTCTCGACCGTCGCCGAGGCACCCGGCTCGAGCACCACGAACGCCGACAACCGCTGGCCGTACTGCTCGTCGTCCACGCCGATCACCGACGCCTCGGCGACCTCGGGGTGGGCGGCCAGCGTCTTCTCCACTTCGATCGGATAGATGTTCTCCCCGCCGGAGACGATCATCTCGTCGTCACGGCCCACCACGAACAGCCGCCCGTTCGCGTCGAGGTAGCCGACGTCACCCGACGACATGTAGCCGGCGTGAAAATCCTTGGTGGTGCCGGACGTATAGCCGTCGAACTGACTGCCGTTGTGCACGTAGATGGTTCCGACCTCGCCGGTGGGCACTTCCTTGAAATCGGAGTCCAGGATCCGGATGTCGGTTCCGTCGGCCGGCTTGCCCGCGGTATCGGGGGCCGCGCGCAGGTCGGCCGGAGTGGCGGTCGCGATCATTCCCGCTTCGGTGGCGTTGTAGTTGTTGTAGATCACGTCGCCGAACTGGTCCATGAAAGCAACGACGACGTCGGGCCGCATCCGCGAACCCGATGCCGCGGCGAAACGCAACGACCGGCAGCTGTACTTGTTTCGGACCTCTTCGGGCAACTCCATGATGCGGTCGAACATCACCGGCACCACCGCCAAACCGGTCGCCCGGTACTTGTCGACCAGTGCCAGCGTGGCCTCCGGATCGAACTTGCGTCTGGTCACCACCGTGCAGGCCAGCGACGAGGCGAGCACCAATTGCGAGAAACCCCAGGCGTGGAACATCGGCGCCACGATCACGATCGGCTCCTCGGCGCGCCAGGGCGTGCGGTCCAGCACCCCCTTGAGGGTCTTGATCCCTCCGCTGCCGCCGGAATGCTTGGCGCCCTTCGGTGTTCCGGTGGTTCCGGAGGTGAGCAGAATCAACTTGCCCTTGCCGCCGGTGCGCTGCGGCCGCTGGCCGGCATGCGATGTGATGAGTTTCTCCACGGTCAGCTCGTGCGGCTGGTCGGCCCACGCCACGATGCGGGTCGCGTTCGGCGCGTCGGCCAGTGCCCGATCCACCGTGGGGGTGAACTCCTCGTCGTACACGATCGCGTCGACACCCTCGCGGCTGACCACCTCGGCCAGCGCGGGACCGGCGAAGGAGGTGTTGAGCAGCAGGACGTCGGCGCCGACCCGATTGGCCGCCAGGAGTGCATCGACGAATCCGCGGTGATTGCGGCACATGATGCCGACCACCTTGGGAGGTCCACCCGGCTGGGCTTGCAGCGCGGCAGCGAAGGCGTCGCCGCGGTCGTCGAGCTCCCGCCAGGTCAGAGTGCCGAGTTCGTCGATGAAGCCGGGGCGATCAGGGCAGCGTTGCGCCGCGCCGGCGAAGCCCGAGGTGAAACCGATGCCCTCACGGCGCATCGCCGCAACCACCCGCAGGTAGCGGTCGGGGCGCATGGGCGCGATCATGCCCGCACGCCTCAGCGTGGAGAACACGCCCAGCATCTCTGCGAGGCCCTCTTCAAGACGAGATGCCATGGCTCAGCCCACAATCGGGAATCGACGCTTGGCGGCGAGCTGGTTGAGCCCCTCTTGCATCACCGACCGCACATACTCGTCGACTTGGTCGACGTCCGGGTCGTCGCCGAATTGTGCTGCGATGTCGATGGGTTTGAGCACCTGCATCACAATCTTGGCCGGCAGGGGCAGATTGGGCGGGATGGCGGCGCTGAAGCCAAACGGGAATCCGAAAGAGAGCGGCAGGATATCGCTGCGGAGCAACTTCTTGATGCCCAGATTGCGCGCCAGCCAGGTACCGCGGGTGAGATACAGCTGGGTTTCCTGACCGCCGATTCCGACCATCGGCACGATGGGAACGCCCGCCTCGATCGCGGTGCGGACGTAGCCCTTGCGGCCGTTGAAGTCGATGACGTTCTCCACCGTGGTCGGGCGGTAGGCGTCGTAGTCGCCGCCCGGGAAGACGACGACCACGCCGCCGGAGCGCAGCGCCGCCGCGGCGTTCTCCCGGTTGGCCCGGATGTAGCCCGTCTTGCGGAAGAAGTCGGCGGTCGGACCCATGAAGAGGATGTCGTGGCTCAGTGTCAGTACCGGGCGGTCGTAGCCGAACTTGTCGTAGAAGTCGGTGCTGAAGATCGGGACGTCCATCGGGAATTGACCGCCGGAGTGATTGGCGACCACCAGCGCCCCTCCGGGCGGGAAGCCGTCGAGCCCGTGCACCTCCGACCGGAAATAGGTCTTCAGGACGGGCCGCATGACGCTGATCATGCGTCGGGTCATTCCCGGATCGAACTTCGCGATATCGCCGCTGTGCGGGTCGTCGTTCTCGTTGCTCACTGAGGCTCCCTTGCCGTCGAGTCCCTCAGATCGTAGCGACCACCTCTGCGATTGTGTGCCGGCATCGTGCCCGAAACGGTCGCGTGGAAGCGCCCGAAGGTGCACAGTGTGCTTGGGTTCCAGGTTCACGCGGCTGTAGAAGGGACACCGAGGGTGGCCGAAGCGGGCAATGCGGTGGGTCCCGGGTGCGTTTCGGTGATCGCCCGACAGATGGACGCGATCCGCGACACTTTCACCGCCGAGCTGTTCGACATGATGAAGGGCGAGATTCAAGGGCTCAAACACGACCCGCGGATGATGGAGCTGTGGCGCGCGAGCCTGACCGAGAACTTCGTCGCCGCGGTGCACTACCTGGAGCGGGATGTGCCGACAGCGCTGCTCGAGGCGCCCGCTGCCGCACTCGCCTACGCGCGGGCCTCCGCGCAGCGGGACATCCCGTTGGCGCCGTTGGTCCGGGCACATCGGCTCGGGCACGCGCGGTTCCTGGAAGTGGCGATGCAGTATGTGCTGCGTCTGGAGCCCCACCAGCAGCTTCCGACGATCATCGCCTTGGTGAACCGGTCCGCCCGGGTGATCGATCTGGTCGCTGACCAGCTGATCCGCGCCTATGAGGAGGAGCACGACCGCTGGCTGAGCCGGCGCAGCGGATTGCAGCAGCACTGGATCAGCGAGGTGCTCGCCGGGACTCCGGTCGATGTGCAGCGTGCCGAAAAGGTGCTGCGCTACGGGCTTGACGGACGGCACGTGGCCGCCGTGGTGTGGGTGGACGACGCGGTGCCGATCGACCAGGTCGTGGCACGCTTCGACGAGGTGCGCTGCCTGATGGCCGCCGAGCTGGATGCGGCCGGCCGATCGCTGCTGGTGCCCACCGACGAGCGGGAGGCCAAGCTGTGGTTCTCGGTCGCGGGTACCCCCGATCTGTCGGCCCTGCGCGGCGCGTTCGAGTCGGCATGTATCGGTGCCCGGGTGGCGTGCGGCCGGTCCGGTAGCGGGTTGCGCGGTTTCCGGGCGTCCATAAAGCAGGCCGAGCTGGTGAAGACGGTCGTGCTGGCGGGCGGGGACCGTCACGGCGAGCCCGTTGTCTTCTACGACGACGTCGCCCCGGTGGCGTTGATGGCCGGCGACGTGGACGAGCTGCGGCGGTTCGTCGGTGACGTATTGGGCGACCTGGCCGGCGCCGACGAGCGCAACGAATGGTTGCGTGCCACACTGCGCGAATTCCTGGTCCGCAACCGCAGCTATGTGGCGACGGCGGACGCAATGATCCTGCACCGCAACACTATTCAATACCGCGTTGGCCAGGCAATGGAACTGTGCGGTCAGGATTTCGACGACCCTGACGCGGTGTTCAAGGTCCAGACCGCGCTGGAGGTCTGCCGCTGGATGTCGCCGGCTGTGCTGCGCGCACAAAAGTAAAGGTCAAGTTCGGTTTCGGCGCATAGCCGTGCAACGGCTCCGGCCGGTTAGCGTTTGCCAACGTCAAGCGCCAAACCGAAAGAGGCACACATGGACCGGGCCACCGATAGCAGTAGCCAGGCCGATGTTGTGCTGCGCCTGATCACCCAGATCTGCAAGAGAACCAACTTGCAGATGGACATCTATCACAGAGCGATCGTCCTCGCCGAGGCAGCGGGCCGTCCTGACCAGGTACGTGATCTGCGGCGGTTTCTCGGCATCCAGCGCCAGGACCGAAAACTCCTGCTGGAGTTGATTGAACGATTGAGGGATCCGAAGGTTTCGCAGCGGCCACGGTGTGCGGGTGGTGACCGCCCGCGGCCGCTGGGGGTGGCGGCGGGCAAGCCATCCGTGCGCGCTGAGGGGTCGCGCGGATGGCGTTCCCGCCGGCAGGCTTCCGGGGCGGCACAGCGCGTCCGACCGGGTGACCGGCCGGCGCTGTCCGGCCCTGAAGGCGCGGGAGGTCCGGTGTCTCGGTGAATCACCCTTTATGGCAATAGCTTTCACCGGGACGGGGTCGGGCTTCCGAGAACTCGCCGATGGGCCTTCGGGTGGGCCTTATCGTGCCGATACATTGGAATGGCCACGAACGCTCTTGGAATGGGGCCAGCCATGGGATTCATCTCACCGGACCTTCCCGACGTCGATCACGAAACCTGGCTGACGCTGCCACGGGCAACGCGACTGCAGGTCGTCACCCGGCACTGGGCGGAGAACGGCTTCGGTACGCCGTATGCGGTCTACCTGCTCTACCTGATCAAGATCGGCCTGTATGTGGCGGTTCCGGCCGCGATCATCTCGCTGACTCCTGGTCTGGGCGGGCTCAGCCACATCGCCCAGTGGTGGACGCAACCGATCGTGTATCAGAAGGTCGTTGTCTTCACGCTGCTGTTCGAGGTGCTCGGGTTGGGTTGCGGGTCCGGACCACTCACCGGGCGCTTCATGCCGCCGATCGGCGGTGTCCTGTACTGGTTGCGTCCCAAGACAATTCGCCTGCCGGCCTGGCCTGACAAGGTGCCCTTGACCCGTGGCGATTCCCGCGGCATCGTCGACGTTGCGTTGTATGCCATCGTGCTGGCCAGCGCGGTGTGGGCGCTGATATCGCCCGGACACGGCGGCCCGGTGACCGGTACCGGTGACGTCGGCCTGATCGACCCGGTCCTGGTCATCCCGACGATCGTCGCGCTGGCGCTACTCGGCTTGCGTGACAAGACCATATTTCTGGCCGCGCGCGGCGAACACTATTGGCTCAAGCTGTTCGTCTTCTTCTTCCCGTTCACCGACCAGGTCGCGGCGTTCAAGATCATCATGCTGTGCCTGTGGTGGGGCGCGGCGACGTCCAAGCTCAACCACCACTTCCCCTATGTCGTGGCCGTGATGACGAGCAACAACGCGCTACTGCGCAGCCGGCTGTTCCTCCCGGTCAAGCACCTGCTCTACCGGGACCACGTCAACGACCTGCGACCCACCTGGTTACCGAAACTGATGGCCCATGTCGGCGGCACCACAGCGGAATTCATCGTTCCCACGGTGCTGGTCTTCTTCGCCGGCGACCATCCGTGGCGGTGGTTCCTGATCGGCTTCATGGTGCTGTTCCACCTCAACATCCTGTCCAACCTCCCGA
Source organism: Mycobacterium sp. TY814 (assembly GCF_030755175.1). Classification (NCBI taxonomy): domain Bacteria; kingdom Bacillati; phylum Actinomycetota; class Actinomycetes; order Mycobacteriales; family Mycobacteriaceae; genus Mycobacterium; species Mycobacterium sp. TY814. Next base: position 419,504 of record NZ_JAUFRY010000001.1, on the reverse strand, counting down.
TGGGGGTGCCGTTGGAGTGGAACGTGTTCTTCATCTTTTCGCTGTTCTATCTGTTCGGGCATTACGGCGCGATCCGCGCCACCGACCTGAGATCGCCGCTGTTGCTGGCGCTGATCGCGATCGCGGTCGCCATTGTCATCGTAGGAAACATGTTCCCCGAAAAGATTTCGTTCCTGCCGTCGATGCGCTACTACGCCGGCAACTGGGCGACGAGTACCTGGTGCTTCCGCGCCGGGGCGGAGGACAAGATCGAAGCCGACGTGGTGAAAAGCTCTGCGCTGGTGGTCAATCAGCTCACCAAGCTGTACGGCGCGGCCACCGCCGAGGTGATGTCGGACAAAGTGGGGGCGTTCCGGGCCATGCATACCCACGGACGCGCGCTCAACGGCCTGCTGGCCCGGGCAATCGACAACGAAGCCGACTACCGGGTGCGGGACGGCGAAATCGTGGCCGGACCGTTGGTCGGATGGAACTTCGGCGAAGGGCACCTGCACAATGAGCAACTCCTGGAGGCGCTGCAGCGGCGCTGCAACTTCGAGGACGGCGACGTCCGTGTCATCGTCCTCGAGGGTCAGCCGATCCACATTCAGAAGCAGTGGTACCGGATCGTCGACGCCAAGACCGGTCTCATCGAGTCCGGCTACGTCGACGTCAGCGACATGCTGACGCGTCAACCGTGGCCCGAGCCGGGTGATCGGTTTCCGGTGCACGTCACGACCGAGCCCGTCGTGCACGGAACCTCATGACGAAGGCGATCATCGTCGGCGCCGGTCCCAATGGTCTGGCCGCGGCGATCCACCTTGCCCGCCAGGGCATCGACGTGCACGTCCTGGAAGCGCAGGACACCATCGGCGGGGGAGTGCGGTCGGGCGAACTGACGGTGCCCGGCGTGATCCACGACCACTGCTCCGCCTTCCACCCGCTGGGTGTCGGATCACCGTTCTGGCAGGAGATCGACCTGCTCAGCTACGGATTGACCTGGAAATGGCCGGAGGCCGACTGCGCCCATCCGCTCGACGACGGTTCCGCCGGGGTGTTGTATCAGTCGGTCGCCAAGACTGCCAAGGGGTTGGGTGCCGACCGCCGACGCTGGCGGGCTGCCGTGGGCGGGTTGGCCAAGGGTTTCGACGACCTGGCCGAGGACCTGCTGCGGCCGGTCATCAATATTCCGCGGCATCCGCTGCGGCTTGCGTCGTTCGGTCCGCGCGCACTGCTGCCCGCCACCACGGTGGCCGGCTATTTCCGCACCGAGCAGGCACGCGCGCTGTACGGCGGAGCGGCCGCGCACGCCTACACCCGGCTGGACCGGCCACTGACCGCCTCCCTGGGGTTGATGATCCTGGCCAGTGGGCACCGGTACGGCTGGCCCGTGGCCGAAGGCGGGTCCGGCGCGATCACCCGGGCGCTGGCCGCGGCCCTGGACGCCGCGGGCGGACGGGTCACCACCGGTGTCAAGGTGACCCGCCGTCGCGACATCCCGACCGCCGACATCGTCATGCTCGACCTGAGTCCCGCCCAGGTGCTGGGGATCTACGGCGATGCGATGCCCACCCGGATCAGGCGGTCCTATCGCCGGTACCGCGAAGGTTCCTCGGCTTTCAAAGTCGACTTCGCCATCGAAGGTGACATCCCCTGGACCAATCCCGACTGTGCCAAAGCGGGCACCGTGCATCTCGGCGGCAGCTTTGCGGAGGTCGCCGACACCGAGCGGCGGCGCGCCCAAGGCGCCATGGTCGAGCGCCCGTTTGTGCTGCTCGGTCAGCAGTATCTGGCCGACCCGACGCGATCGGCGGGCAACATCAACCCGATCTACGCCTACGCGCATGTGCCGTTCGGTTACACCGGCGACGCGACCGCGGCGATCGTGGACCAGATCGAGCGGTTCGCCCCGGGATTCCGCGACCGCATCGTCGCCACCGTGAGCACCGGCACGGCCGAATTGGAGGCCCGCAACGCCACCCACATCGGCGGCGACATCATCGGCGGTGCCAACGACAAGCTGCAGATCCTGTTCCGGCCGCGGATCGCCGTCGATCCCTACCGGATCGGCGTGCCGGGGGTGTACCTCTGCTCACAATCGGCGCCGCCGGGAGCCGGCATTCACGGTCTGTGCGGTTACCACGCCGCCGAGTCAGCGCTGCGCTGGCTGCAGACGACGTGACACCGCCCCCTCAGCGTCAGCTGCGGGAAGAGTCACCCGGTCGGACCGGGCATGACGGGCTGGCCGGCCACCGGTCCACCCGCCGGCGCCGGTCCGGTCGGTGCGCCCTTCCCGGTCCCGGACATCGTGGTGATCGGGGCCACCGGCACGCCGGCCGGCACTGGTGCCCCCACCGGGACGGGTCCGGCGACGGGGACCGGGGCCCCGACGGGCACGGGTGCGCCGATGGGGACGGGCGCGCCGATGGGGACGGGGGCGCCGACGGGCACGGGCGCGCCGATCGGCACGGGTGCCCCGACCGGCACGGGTGCGCCGACGGGGACCGGTGCGCCGACGGGCACGGGTGCGCCGATCGGGACCGGGGCGCCTACCGGCACGGGAGCCGCGATCGGCCCGGGCACCACGACCGGGGCGGCGGCCGGTACGGCTGCTGCGCCCACTGGTCCGGGCACCACCACAGGCGCACCGACGCCGGACATGCCGGTGATGGGAGCGCTTGCCGGGCCGCAGTTCTCCACCGGCGTGGTTCCCGCGGCGGGGGCCGGTCCACCGGGCCCACCTGCGGGGGCTGCCGGCCCACCGGCCGGGGCTCCACCGGCCCCGGCGGCTCCGCCAGCGGCCGGCGCTCCGCCCGCAGCTGCGGCCGGGCCTCCGTAGGCGCAGCACGCCGGTGCTCCGGCCGCGGCTCCTCCCGCTCCGGCTCCGGCGGCGCCGGCGGCTCCCGCGGGCGCGCCTTCGACCGCGCCGGCCGTTCCCGACATTCCCTGGATGCACGCGTGGCCACCCGTCTTCAGCGGCACGGCCGCCGCAGTCGGGCTCAGCGACAATGCGGCCCCGCACACCCCCGCGGCGGCAGCGATCACTTTGAGGTTGAATCGATCGAAGATCGTCATCAACGTCAACTCCTTTATTCGCGCTCCAGCAGATCCGTCTGGTCGTGATGACCGGTTCGATTGTTAGACGCCGATCCAAGACTCCAACCGCGCCGCACCGTGCCGTTTCCAAATGGTGACGTTCGGGATGATTTGACTCCCGTCACACGTTGCGATCGTTAAATGACAACGCCGTCACCGGTCAGGCCGCGCCACGATTTCCGCACTGATCTAGGCTGACCACGAGCGCTTAGCAGCGGACACAAGGAAAGAGGAGAGACACGTGACGGTCCGAGTTGGCATCAACGGCTTTGGTCGAATCGGACGCAACTTCTACCGGGCCCTTCTGGCTCAGCAGGAGAAGGGCACCGCCGACATTGAGGTGGTGGCCGTCAACGACATCACCGACAACCACACCCTGGCGCATCTGTTGAAGTTCGACTCGATCCTGGGTCGGCTGCCCTACGACGTCAGCCTGGAGGGCGAGGACACCATCGTGGTGGGTCCGGCCAAGATCAAGGCGCTGGAGGTCCGCGAGGGACCGGCCGCGCTGCCCTGGGGTGATCTGGGCGTGGACGTGGTGGTCGAATCCACCGGCCTGTTCACCAATGCGGCCAAGGCCAAGGGGCACCTCGACGCCGGTGCCAAGAAAGTCATCATCTCTGCCCCGGCCACCGATGAGGACATCACCATCGTGCTCGGGGTCAATGACGACAAGTACGACGGCAGCCAGAACATCATCTCCAACGCCTCGTGCACCACAAACTGCCTGGGCCCGATCGCCAAGGTCCTCAACGACGAGTTCGGCATCGTCAAGGGCCTGATGACCACCATCCACGCCTACACCCAGGACCAGAACCTGCAGGACGGCCCGCACAAGGACCTGCGGCGCGCGCGGGCGGCGGCGCTGAACATCGTGCCGACCTCCACCGGGGCGGCCAAGGCCATCGGACTGGTGTTGCCCGAGCTCAAGGGCAAGCTCGACGGGTACGCGCTGCGGGTGCCGATCCCGACCGGCTCGGTGACCGACCTGACTGCCGAGCTGGCCAAGCCGGGCACCGCCGAGCAGATCAACGCCGCGATGAAGGCCGCCGCCGACGGGCCGATGAAGGGTATCCTGAAGTACTACGACGCCCCGATCGTCTCCAGCGACATCGTCACCGACCCACACAGCTCGATCTTCGACTCCGGGCTGACCAAGGTCATCGACAACCAGGCCAAGGTCGTCTCCTGGTACGACAACGAATGGGGCTACTCCAACCGCCTCATCGACCTCGTCAAGCTCGTCGGCAAGTCGCTCTAGCCGTGGGCGTCCCGACTCTCAAAGACCTGCTGGCCGAGGGTGTTTCGGGCCGCGGGGTGCTGGTGCGTTCGGACCTGAACGTGCCACTGGACGACTCTGCTGGTGGGCAAGGCAACATCACCGACGCCGGACGGATCACCGCATCGGTGCCGACGTTGAAGGCGCTGCTGGACGCCGGCGCCAAGGTGGTCGTCACCGCGCACCTCGGCCGTCCCAAGGACGGGCCCGACCCGAAGTACTCGCTGGCGCCGGTGGCCGCGGCGCTCGGTGAGCAGTTGGGCCGGCATGTGCAGTTGGCCGGAGATGTGGTCGGCACCGACGCGCTGGCGCGCGCCGAAGGACTCACCGACGGCGACATCCTGCTGCTGGAGAACATCCGCTTCGACAAGCGTGAGACCAGCAAGGACGACGGAGAACGCCTCGCCCTGGCCCGGCAGCTCGCCGAATTGGTATGGCCCGGGGGAGCTTTCGTCTCCGACGGCTTCGGTGTGGTGCACCGCAAACAGGCATCGGTGTACGACGTCGCGACGCTTCTTCCGCACTATGCGGGCAACCTCGTCGCCGACGAGATCAAGGTGCTGCAGCAGTTGACCAGTTCCACCGAGCGGCCGTATGCGGTGGTGCTGGGCGGGTCGAAGGTGTCGGACAAGCTGGGCGTGATCGAATCGCTGGCGACCAAAGCCGACAGCATCGTGATCGGTGGCGGCATGTGCTTCACCTTCCTTGCCGCCCAAGGCTATTCGGTCGGCAAGTCGCTGCTGGAAGAAGAGATGGTTGAGACCTGCCGCAATCTGCTGGAGACCTACCACGACGTGTTGCGGCTGCCGGTCGACATCGTGGTGACCGAGAAGTTCGAGGCCGGATCACCGCCACAGACGGTGTCCGCCAACGAGATTCCGGATGACCTGATGGGTCTGGACATCGGCCCGGGATCGGTCAAGCGGTTCACCACCCTGCTGTCCAACGCCAAGACGGTGTTCTGGAACGGGCCGATGGGGGTGTTCGAGTTTCCGGCCTACGCGGAGGGCACCCGGGGTGTTGCCGAGGCCATCGTCAAGGCGACCGGAAAGGGCGCGTTCAGCGTCGTCGGCGGCGGCGACTCCGCTGCTGCGGTCCGCGCCCTGAAGATCCCCGAAGACGCGTTCTCCCACATATCCACCGGCGGCGGCGCGTCGCTGGAATACCTTGAGGGCAAATCACTCCCGGGCATCGAAGTGCTCGGTGAGCCCCAGCCGACCGGAGGAGACTCGTGAGCCGCAAGCCGTTGATCGCCGGCAACTGGAAGATGAACCTCAATCACTTCGAGGCGATCGCGCTGGTGCAGAAGATCGCGTTCTCGTTGCCGGACAAGTACTTCGACAACGTCGACGTCACGGTCATCCCGCCGTTCACCGACCTGCGCAGCGTGCAGACCCTGGTCGACGGCGACAAACTGCGCCTGACCTACGGCGCGCAGGACCTGTCGCAGCACGACTCCGGCGCCTACACGGGTGAGATCAGCGGGGCATTCCTGGCGAAGCTGGGATGCAGCTTCGTGGTGGTCGGGCACTCCGAACGCCGCACCTACCACCACGAGGACGACGCGCTGGTGGCCGCCAAAGCCGCTGCCGCTCTCAAGCACGAGCTGACCCCCATCGTCTGCGTCGGCGAGCATCTCGAGGTCCGCGAGGCCGGAAACCACGTGTCGCACAATGTCGAGCAGCTGCGCGGGTCCCTGGCCGGATTGTCTGCCGAGCAGATCGACAAGGTCGTCATCGCCTACGAACCGGTCTGGGCGATCGGCACCGGCCGGGTGGCCAGTTCGGCCGACGCTCAGGAGGTGTGCGCGGCGATCCGCAAAGAGCTTGCCGCGCTAGCCTCACCGCAGATCGCCCAGTCCGTCCGGGTGCTCTACGGCGGCTCGATGAACGCCAAGAACGTCGGCGACCTGGTCGCTCAGGACGACATCGACGGCGGTCTGGTCGGCGGTGCGTCCTTGGACGGGGAACAGTTCGCGACGCTGGCGGCGATCGCCGCCGGGGGACCGCTGCCGTAAACCGCGCGATATCGCGACGTCAGATCGCGATGAGCAACAGCAACAGCGGAAACACGAACGCCAGAGCCAGCAGGATCACCAGCATTGCCACGGTGATTCCGACGCCGTTGTAGCTCTGCGGCGGGGTGCCCAGCGAACCGGGGCTGAAGCCCCACACCGGCGCCTTGTATTCGAGTTCGACCCATCGCCCCGGGTAGATGTCGACCAGGGTGTCCGCCGGCCCGATCTGAGGCGGCAGCCAGTACGGCACGTGCACGTGGACCCGGTGCTGACCGGGCCGCACCGGCACGACGTTGCGACCCCACGACATCGGCGGCCCCTGGTAGCCGTCGATCAGAAGTTTGGGCTTGAACAGCGCCAGCATGAACGACAGCGGCATGTACTGGGTGGTGATAACGACGCCCTCAGCCGACCAGGCCGGGTGTCCCTGCTGGGCGGGCCAGCTCATGCTGCGGCTAGCGGTACTTGATCAGCAGGGCCATGCCCACGATGGAAACCAGCCAGATACCGACGATGAACAGCGTCAACCGGTCCAGGTTCTTCTCCACGACCGTCGACCCGGAAAGGCTGGACTGAACCCCGCCACCGAACAGCGTCGACAGACCACCACCCTTGGCGCGGTGCAGCAGCACCAGCAACACCACCAGCACGCTGGTGACCACCAGAGTGATCTGTAGAGCCAATTCCATACCGGGCAGCCTACCGAACGGGGACAAAAGGCTCACGACCGGCAAGGCGCAGGGCGGTACCCGCGCCCAAATAGCCGACTCGACGGTCTGCACTGATACTTAGACGCATGGTTGACGTGACCGACACCGCCCTGGACCCGATCGGCGACGTCCATCGCACCAAGTTGGGACGCGAGGCGACCGAGCCGATGCGCGCCGACATCAGGATGCTGGGCGCCATCCTCGGCGACACCGTGCGCGAGCAGAACGGTGAAGAGGTCTTCGACCTCGTCGAACGAGCGCGGGTGGAATCGTTTCGGGTGCGGCGATCGGAGATCGACCGCAACGAGGTGTCCCGCATGTTCGACGGCATCGACATCCACCAGGCCATCCCCGTCATCCGCGCGTTCACCCACTTCGCCCTGCTGGCCAACGTCGCCGAGGACATCCACCGCGAGCGTCGCCGCAGCATTCACGTCGCCGCCGGTGAGCCGCCGCAGGACAGTAGTCTGGCCGCCACCTACGCGAAACTCGATCGTGCGGAACTGGATTCGGCGACCGTCGCAGGTGCCCTGAGGGGCGCGCTGGTCGCTCCGGTGATCACCGCACACCCCACCGAGACCCGGCGGCGAACCGTCTTCGTGACCCAGCACCGGATCACCGAGCTGATGCGGTTGCACGCGGAGGGTCACACCCAGACCGACAGCGGCCGCAGTGTGGAAACCGAACTGCGCCGCCAGATTCTCACCCTGTGGCAGACCGCGATAATCCGGTTGTCCCGGTTGCAGATCAGTGACGAGATCGCCGCGGGCCTGCGCTATTACCCCGCCTCGTTCTTCGAGGTGATGCCCAAGGTCAACGCCGAAGTCCGAGAGGCACTGCGGGCCCGCTGGCCCGACGCCGATCTGCTGTCCGGCCCGATACTGCAGCCGGGATCCTGGATCGGTGGCGACCGGGACGGCAATCCCAATGTCACTGCCGACGTGGTCCGGCTCGCGACCGGCAGCGCGGCCTACACCGCGCTCGCCCACTACCTGGCCGAACTCGACCAGCTCGAGCAGGAGTTGTCGATGTCGTCGCGGCTGCTCCGGGTGACGCCCGAACTCGCCGAACTCGCCGAGGGCTGCCAGGACAAGGCCCGCGACGACGAGCCGTACCGGCGCGCGTTGCGGGTGATCCGTTCCCGGCTGAGCGCCACCGCGACCGACATCCTCGACGAGCAACCGCTGCACACCCTCGACCTCGGCCTGCCGGCGTATGCCGCACCCGGCGAGCTGCGGGCGGATCTCGACACCATCGACGCCTCGCTGCGCACGCACGGCAGCACGGTGCTGGCCGACGACCGGCTGGCCCTCTTGCGGGAAGCCGTGCACGTCTTTGGTTTTCACCTGTCCGCCCTCGACCTGCGGCAGAACTCCGACGTGCACGAGGAAGTGGTCGCCGAACTGCTGGCCTGGTCCGGTGTGCACCCCGACTACGCCGCGCTACCCGAAAACGAACGCGTCGAATTGCTGGTCGGCGAGCTCAGCACCCGCCGCCCGCTGGTACGCGCCGGCGCCAAGCTCTCGGAGCTGGCCCGAAAGGAACTCGACATCATCGGGGCGGCCACGCACGCGGTCCAAACCTACGGTCCCGCAGCGGTTCCCAACTACGTCATCTCGATGTGCCGGTCGGTGTCGGACGTGCTCGAAGCGGCCATCCTGATGAAGGAGGCCGGACTGCTGGACGCGTCGGGAGACGACCCGTATTGCCCGGTCGGCATTTCGCCGCTGTTCGAGACGATCGACGACTTGCACAACGGGGCGTCGATCCTGCAGGCGATGCTGGATCTTCCGCTCTACCGGGGCATGGTGGCCGCCCGCGGCGACATGCAGGAAGTCATGCTGGGGTACTCCGACTCCAACAAGGACGGCGGCTACCTGGCCGCGAACTGGGCGGTCTACCGCGCCGAACTGGCCCTGGTGGAAGCCGCCCGCAAGGGCGGCATCCGGCTGCGGCTCTTTCATGGTCGCGGCGGCACCGTCGGACGCGGCGGCGGCCCCAGTTACCAGGCCATCCTGGCCCAGCCGCCGGGCGCGGTGAACGGATCCCTGCGGCTCACCGAGCAGGGCGAGGTGATCGCCGCCAAGTATGCCGAGCCGCAGACGGCCCGGCGCAACCTGGAGAGCCTGCTGGCCGCGACCCTGGAGTCGACGTTGCTCGACGTCGAAGGACTCGGTGACGCCGCCGAGCCCGCCTATGGGGTGCTCGAGGAGATCGCCACCTTGGCCCAGCGCGCCTACGCCGAATTGGTGCACGACACACCGGGTTTCGTCGAGTACTTCAAGGCCTCCACCCCGGTGAGTGAGATCGGGTCACTCAACATCGGCAGCCGGCCGTCGTCGCGCAAGCCGACGGAATCCATCTCGGACCTGCGCGCCATTCCATGGGTGCTGGCATGGAGCCAGTCGCGGGTGATGCTGCCCGGGTGGTACGGCACCGGTTCGGCGTTCGAGCAGTGGATCACCGCGGGACCGGAAAGCGAAGAGGATCGGCTCGCGGTGCTGCACGAGCTGTACGAGCGGTGGCCGTTCTTCCGCAGCGTGCTGTCCAACATGGCGCAGGTGATGGCCAAGAGCGACCTGGGGCTGGCCGCCCGCTACTCCGAGCTGGTCGACGACGAATCGTTGCGCAGCAGGGTCTTCGACAAGATCGTCGACGAGCACCACCGCACGATCGCGATGTACAAGCGCATCACCGGCCAGGAGGACCTGCTGGCCGACAACCCAGCGCTCGCGCGTTCGGTGTTCAACCGGTTCCCGTACCTGGAGCCGCTGAACCACCTGCAGGTGGAGCTGCTGCGCCGCTATCGCTCGGGTGAAGACGACGAACTGATGCAGCGTGGCATCCTGCTGACGATGAACGGACTCGCCAGCGCGTTACGCAACAGCGGATAACGGGCGATTCCCGCTGCCGCCTTGACCCGCACAGTGTTGTGCCGGCCCGCTCGACCACGATGTGCGCGCTCAGGGGTTGGTGCCCGCAAAGATGTTGTCGCGCAGCGGCCCGTGCGTGGCCGCGGGATCGACAAACCATTCGTGCCGGAAAACCGCGCCCAGCAACGGCGGTGGCAGTCGTAGCAGCGACTGGTAAACACGTGCACCTAGACCGGTACCGAGTTGGGACCGATGGGCGGCCACCGCGTCCCGCTTCTGCCGGGCGAACCTCCGGACGTCGACCCGGTGTGTGATGGTGGCACCGGGCGCATAGGCATCGTCGAGCACGTCGGGGTCATACGGCGGGGGCAGCCGCAGCCGACTGCAGAGGTCGTTGAACCGGCGCAGTACTTCGCGCGGCATGGTCGCCTCGAGAACCCTTGGGGTGCGGGCCAGTTCAGCGGCCCGCTTGCCGACATGATGCACCTGTATATGGTCGCGGTGGCCGTATCCGCCGTTGGCCTGATAGCCCAGCAAGAGGTCGGCGTCCTCGGTGCGAAGTATCTCCGCCAGCCGTTGTGCGGCCTCTTCGACATCGGCTCTGGCGAATCGCACCCGGCCCGGTGGGTCCGGGTAGAAATCGGGACCGTACCCGCTGTCGGCGTAGCCTAGGCACTCCGTGCGCTGCACACCGAGAATGGCTGTGCTCGAATGCAATTCGTTCAGCCGGGTAGGGTCGGGCTCGCTGTCGATGCGGCCGTCGGTGGCGGTGACGACGATTACCCGATGACCGGCAGCAACCGCCTTGGCCAGGGTGCCGCCGGTGAGGATGACCTCATCGTCAGGATGGGCGTGGAAGGCGACGACGGTGGGCATCGAAGCTCCGGATCAGGACATCGGGCGGCGCCGCAGGCGGCACGGCGGTGCGGTGGCGAATTCCGGCATGACGCGATCTTATCGGGGTGTTGGCTACGCGGATCGGCGTGCTTGGGTCATCGAACGGCGACGTACTCGATCGGGCAGGGGCCGTCGGCCCGTGCTACGCCGCCGATCTGAGCCGGGACCGGCCGTGGATGCGCGGTCCAGCCTGCTGTCAGCTCGTACTCGCGCAGCAGATGCGTCACCGCAGCCGTCATCGCGGACAGTGAAAATGGTTGCGCCGGGCAGGAATGCCGTCCGTGGCCGAATGCCGTCACCAGCATCGGAGACGGCAGGTCAGGGGGGTCGGTGAGCCGGTGACGGGTCCATCTCTCCGGATCCCACACGGCCAGCCCGGGCGCCGCGGAGGTGTTGAGCAGCGGCAACAGCGTGGCGATGGTCCAGCCCGGCGGCACCCGGTAGGTGATGGCGCCGGTGTCCAGGTCGACCGGGGCGAGCACCGTTCGGCTCATGATCGAACGCTGTGCCAACCGCGTGGACTCCAGCGCACAGCGTTGCGCAAAGTCGTTGTCGCCGTGGCGAAGTCGGGGATGGTGCGCGGGGTGTTCGATCAGGTCGACCAGCGCCCAGCCGAGTGCGGCGGCGAGGTTGGACATGGACGCGACGTGTATGAGCGCGACGTCGTGTGCGATGCCGAGCACCTGGTCGGGCTCACCCGTCCAAGCGCTGACGATCCTGCCGAACAGATCCTGGCCCTCGTGGTCGCCGGCCTGGTAACGCCGCACCGCCTCGGCCACCGTTGCGGTGACATCGGCCAGCGCCCCCCGTTCGGCGCGCTTGTCCGAGGCCGCCACGGCCGCCATCCGGTCTGGATGGACGAACGCATCGGAGCCGTCCAAGGTGTCGAAGGCATGGACCAGGCGCTCGAAGGCCGCACCATCGGAGCATCCGGGGCCCGCCCAGGAGGCGAGGCCCATTCGGTGGCCGAGCCGGCGGGTGAGGTCGAAAACGTCGACGGAACCGGCCGAACCCAGTTCGGCGGTCGTCTGCCGCAGCGCGATGTCCAGATTTGCGAGATAGCCGGCGACGTCGTCGCGGCGAAAAAGGTTGGTGGGCAAGGTGCGGCGGCCGACGAAGATCTCATCAGGTAGCTTGCGGCGCAACATCAGGAAATCGGCGACGCCCTTGCTGGCCTTCTCCTCCGGCAGCGCGTAGAACGACTCGACGCCGGTGGGGGAGAAGGTGAACAGGTAGCGGTCGCCGCCGCTCTCGACCGCGAATGTGTCGCCGTACCGGTCGCGGGCAGCAGCGATGGTGGCGACCGCATCTGTGACGGCCACATCCCAGGGCAGGCCGGTACCTTCCGCAAGCGGCGGGGTGGGAACCGGTCGGGTCACGGAGTCAGCGCACACTCCGATTGCGGAGCCTGTCCAGTACCCCGCGCATCACGTGCTCGGTGGCGTTGATCGGCATCATCATCGTCTCGCCCCAGCTCACGATGTTGTCCATCCGTTCCAGGATGGCCTCCACCGGCTGCAGCACGGTGAGCAGACGCTTGGCGAGATCGTCGAGGCTGGACAGGGTTCCATCCAGGTGGTCCAGGCCGTTCTCCAGCCGCGAGACGGTCTGGTTCAGCGCCGATAGCGACTTGTTCAGTTCCACCAGGGAGGTGCCGAGTCCGTCGAGGACGTCTTCGACCTGCTCGACCGTCTTGTCGGCATTCAATGCCGCCTGGGTGAGGGTCTTCATTCTTTGCCGAGCCGGAGTCGGGCGGCCGCCGCTTCTGTCTGCCATGCGGTCATTAATACCAGCTTGACACCGGCGGATATAGACCCGTCAGAACACCCGCAATGTCAACGAGCGAGTTTGCCCGCCGCAGCCTCGTCCAGCAGCCAGCGGGTGATCTCGCGACCAATGGCCCCGGCGGCCGGTAGCGACACCGGGTCGGCGCCGCCGACGGCCGCCGCCACCGCGTCGGCCTTGCCTTCACCCGAGACCAACAGCCACACCTCGCGGGAACGCTGAATTGCGGGCAAGGTCAAGGTGATTCGTTGTGGTGGCGGCTTGGGGGAGTCGTCCACCGAGACCACCATGCGGCTGGTTTCCCGCACTGCGGTGGTGTCCGGGAACAGCGAATTGATGTGGCCTTCGGGTCCCATACCGAGGAGGTGAACGTCGAAGTGCGGTGCCAGTTCGCCGGGTGCGGCGTTGGCCGCCAGCAGTTGCTCGTACGCCAGAGCCGCAGCCTCGAGATCGGAGCCGAACTCGCCGTCGCTGGCCGCCATCGGGTGCACCTGGCTGGCCGGAATGTCGATGTGATCGAGCAACGCCTCGCGGGTCTGCCTTTCGTTGCGCTCCTCGTCGTCCTCGGGAACGTAGCGCTCGTCCCCCCAGAACAGGTGCACGCCGGACCAGTCGACCGGATGCGAAGCGAGTTCGCGCAGCAGCGCTACGCCGTTGCCGCCGCCGGTCAACACGATCAGCGCCCGGCCCCGCGCCGTCATCGCCTGGGCGATCGTGTCGACCAGGCGCCGCGCCGCGGCCTGCGCCAGACGTTCGCTGTCGGGGAATACTTCGATCTCGGAGCTCATTGGTATTGCACCTTCTTGATGCCCTCCAGGGCCGCGTGGTAGATCTCGTCGGCATCCAGCCGACGCAGGTCTTCGGCGAGGCACTCGCCAGTCACCCTGCGCGCCAACGGAACCAGCGCGTCGGGCTTGGCCGTGCGGCTCAGTGTTGCTGTGGTTCCGTCCTGCGGCCGGCTGAGTACGATGGTCTCGCTCTTGCGCACCAGTTCCACCGTGAGCTCACCGACCTCCCGGTGAACCGGGCCGTCGATCCGGCTGGCCAGCCAGCCCGCCAGAATATCAAGTGCGGGTTCTGTTTCCAGGCCGCTGATCCGGGCCGACTCGATCGGTTCGTGTGGTGGCAGGTCGATCGCCGAGGTCAACAACGCGCGCCAGTACGTGATGCGGCTCCAGGCCAGGTCGGTGTCGCCGGCGCTGTAACCGGGCAACCGGCTCTTGATCGCGGCCAACGGGTCGACCGCGTTGGTGGCGTCGGTGATGCGGCGAATAGCCAACTTGCCCAACGGATCCTGGGCGGGCACCGCCGGAGCGTTGTCCGGCCACCAGGCCACCACCGGGATGTCGGGCAGCAGGAAGGGGATGACGACGCTGGCGGCGTGCCCGGAGAGCGGCCCGGAAAGTCGCAGCACCACCACCTCACCGGCGCCCGCGTCACCGCCTACGCGGATCTGCGCGTCCAGGCGGGGCTCGTCGGCGTAGGCGTTGCCCCGCATCGTCACGATGATGCGGCTCGGATGCTCGTGACTGGCGTCGTTGGCGGCCTGGATCGAATCCTCCACCACGGCTTCGCTGTCCGGCGCGATGATCAGCGTCAAGACCCGGCCCATGGTGACCACGCCGGCCATTTCGCGCATCTCGTCGAGCTTCTTGTTGACCGCCGTGGTGGTGGTGTCAGGCAGTTCGACGATCATGTGCGCCGCTCCTCAGCATCACTCGTTCTGCATCGTCGCCGGCGCGAATCATGTGCGCCGCTCCTCGTTCTCAGCGCGACTCATGGCCGCCGCCATTCCCGGCCGGTGCGGCGCAGCATCTCGAACGCCGAATCGGGCCCCCAGGTGCCCGCTTCGTACGGATCGGGTTTACCGTGCGACGCCCAGTTGTCCAAAGCGGGATCGAGTATCTCCCAGGCCAATTCGACTTCTTCGTTCACCGGGAACAGCGACGGCTCACCGAGCAGCACGTCGAGGATCAGCCGCTCGTATGCTTCCGGTGACTCCTCGGCGAACGCCGAGCCGTAGGAGAAGTCCATGTTGACGTCGCGGACTTCCATCGCGGTGCCGGGCACTTTGGAACCGAAGCGCAATGTGATTCCCTCGTCGGGCTGCACCCGAATGACCATGGCGTTGGTGCCGAGCTCATCGGTCATGGTGGCGTCGAACGGCAGGTGCGGTGCCCGTTTGAAAACCAGCGCGATCTCAGTGACTCTGCGCCCCAACCTCTTTCCGGTCCGCAGGTAGAACGGCACCCCGGCCCAGCGCCGGGTGTCCACCTCGAGGGTGATGGCGGCGAACGTCTCGGTCACGGAGTCCTTGGCGAACCCCTCTTCGTCGAGCAGTCCGACCACCTTCTCGCCGCCCTGCCAACCGGCGGTGTACTGGCCGCGGCTGGTGGTCTGGTCGAGCGGCTGCGCCAGCTGTGTCGCCGAGAGCACCTTGATCTTCTCCGTCTGCAACGCTTTCGGAGTGAAGCTGACCGGCTCCTCCATCGCGGTGAGCGCCAGCAGTTGCATCAAGTGGTTCTGGATGACATCGCGGGCGGCGCCGATGCCGTCGTAGTAGCCGGCCCGCCCACCGAGGCCGATGTCTTCGGCCATGGTGATCTGCACGTGGTCGACGTAGTGGGAGTTCCAGATCGGATCGAACAACTGGTTGGCGAAGCGCAGAGCCAGGATGTTCTGCACCGTCTCCTTGCCGAGGTAGTGGTCAATGCGGAAGACCGACTCCTCCGGGAAGACGGAGTTGACGGTTTTGTTGAGATCCTGCGCGCTCTTCAAGTCGTGGCCGAAGGGCTTTTCGATAACCACTCGGCTCCACCGATTACCTTGCGGCCGAGCCAAACCCGATTTCTCCAGCTGTTCGCAGACCACCGGGAAGGACTTGGGCGGAATCGCCAGATAGAACGCGTGGTTCCCGCCCGTGCCGCGTTCGGCATCGAGCTTCTCCAGCGTTTCGGCGAGCCGGCTGAACGCATCGTCGTCGTCGAAAGCACCTGGTACGAAACGGAACCCCTCGGCCAGCCGGTCCCAGTTCTCCTGCCGGAACGGGGTTCGGCAGTGTTCCTTGACGGCGTCATGCACCACCTGGCCGAAGTCCTCGGTGTCCCAGTCGCGGCGCGCGAATCCCACCAGCGAGAAGGTGGGGGGCAGCAGCCCCCGGTTGGCCAGGTCGTAGATCGCCGGCATCACCTTCTTGCGCGCCAGGTCCCCGGTGACGCCGAAAATCACCATGCCGCAAGGGCCGGCGATCCTGGGCAGCCGCTTATCCCGCTTGTCGCGCAGGGGGTTCTGCCACTGCGCCTCGGGTGCGGCTGGGCTCATTTGTCGGCGGAGTCGAGCTGCGCCTGAGTCTCCTCGAGCAGTTCGCCCCAGGAAGCCTCGAACTTCTCCACCCCTTCGTTCTCCAGCACCAGGAACACGTCGGTCAGATCGATGCCGATCGCGTCCAGCTTGTCGAACACTTTCTGGGCTTCGGACGCGGTCCCGGTGATCGTGTCGCCGTGGATCGTACCGTGATCGGCGACGGCGTCAATCGTCTTCTCCGGCATGGTGTTCACCGTGTTCGGGGCCACCAACTCGGTGACGTACAGCGTGTCGGAGTAATCGGGGTTCTTGACGCCGGTCGACGCCCACAACGGCCGCTGCACCCGGGCTCCGTCCGCCTGCAGCCCCTTGAATCGCTCGCCGCCCTCGAAGATCTCCTGATAGGCCGCGTAAGCCAGTCGGGCGTTGGCGACGGCGGCCTGGCCGAGCAGGGCGCGGGCCTCGTCGGAGTCGATCTTCTCCAGGCGCTTGTCGATCTCGGTGTCCACCCGCGAGACGAAAAACGAAGCCACCGAATGGATCTTGGACAGGTCGTGGCCGGCTTGCTTGGCCTTCTCCAGCCCGTCCAGATAGGCGCCCATCACCGCGCGGTAACGCTCGACGGAGAAGATCAGCGTGACGTTGACCGAAATGCCTTCCGCCAGGGTCGAAGCGATGGCAGGAATGCCCTCCTCGGTGGCCGGGATCTTGATCAGCAGATTCGGCCGGTCGACGATCTTCCACAACTCGACCGCCTGCTGGGTGGTCTTGTCGGTGTCGTGGGCCAGGCGCGGGTCGACCTCGATCGACACCCGGCCGTCGACCCCGTCGGAGGACTCCCACTGCGGCCTCAGCACATCACAGGCGTTGCGGACGTCGTCGGTGGTGACGGTGCGGATGGTGGCGTCGACGTCGGCGCCCCGCTCGGCCAATTCGGCGATCTGGTCGTCATAGGTATCGCTGTCGGCCAGCGCCTTCTGGAAGATCGACGGGTTGGTGGTCACCCCGACGACGGACTTGGTGTCGATCAGTTCCTGCAGGTTGCCCGATTTGATCCGGTCCCGGGACAAGTCGTCGAGCCAGACGGATACGCCCGCAGCGCTGAGCGCGGCAAGGTTGGGGTTCTGGGTCATCTGATCACCTTTTCTCAGTTATCCATTGCTTCTTCCGCGGCGGCAGCAACGGCTTCGGCGGTGAAGCCGTACTCGCGGAACAGCGTCTTGTAATCGGCGGATTCCCCGAAATGCTCGATCGACACGATCTTGCCCGTGTCGCCGACAAGTTTGTGCCATGACTGGGCAACACCGGCTTCGACGGCCACCCGGGCCGACACCGAGGGCGGCAGCACGCTGTCGCGGTAGTCCTGCGGTTGCGACTCGAACCACTCGACACACGGCATCGAGACGACTCGCGCGAGAATGTCGCGCTCTGCCAACAACTTCTGCGCCTCGACGGCGAGCTGGACCTCCGAGCCCGTGCCGATCAGCACCACGTCGGGCTCCTCATCGCCGTCAGTGCCACCGAGGACATAGCCGCCGCGGGCCACGCCGTCCAGATTCGTGCCCTCCAGCACCGGCACGTTCTGACGCGTGAGAATCAGGCCGACCGGTCCGCTGCCGTTGCCGCGGGCCAGGACCGTGCGCCAGGCGTAGGCCGTCTCGTTGGCGTCGGCCGGGCGGACCACCGACAGGTTCGGGATGGCCCGCAGTGCCGAAAGGTGCTCGATCGGCTGGTGGGTCGGGCCGTCCTCGCCGAGGCCGACCGAGTCGTGCGTCCACACGTAGATGGTGTCGATGTCCATCAGCGACGCGAGCCGCACCGCGGGGCGCATGTAGTCGGAGAACTGCAGGAACGTGCCGCCATAGGCCCGGGTGGGGCCGTGCAGCACGATGCCGGACAGGATGGCGCCCATCGCGTGCTCACGCACACCGAAGTGCAGCGTGCGCCCGTACCAGTGCGCCGTGTAGTCCTTGGTCGAAATCGACGGGGGACCGAAGGAATCGGCGCCCTTGATCGTGGTGTTGTTGCTTCCGGCCAGGTCGGCCGAACCGCCCCACAGTTCCGGCAGTTTCGGGCCCACCGCGTTGAGCACCTCGTTGGAGGCTTTGCGGGTGGCGACCTCGTCCGAGCCGGGCTCCCAGTGCGGCAGGTCGGCATCCCAGCCGTCGGGCATCTTCTCGGCCGTCAACCGGTCCAGCAGTGCCTTGCGCTCGGGTTCGCGCTCCGCCCACGCGTCGAGGTCGGTCTGCCACTTCTGGTGCGCTTCGCGGCCCCGGTCCACCAGCTTGCGGGTGTGCGCGATGACCTCGTCGCGAACCTCGAACGTCTTGTCCGGGTCGAACCCGAGAATCTTCTTGGTGGCCGCCACCTCGTCCTCACCGAGCGCGGCGCCGTGCGCCTTGCCGGTGTTCATCAGGTTGGGCGCCGGGAAGCCGATGATGGTACGCAGCGAGATGAACGACGGCCGGCCGGTTTCGGCCTTCGCGTTCGCGATCGCCTCCTCGATTCCGATGACGTTCTCGCCACCCTCAACTTCCTGCACGTGCCAGCCGTACGCGCGGTAGCGCTCGGCGGTGTCTTCACAGAGGGCGATGTTCGTGTCGTCCTCGATGGAGATCTGGTTGCGGTCGTAGAACACGATCAGGTTGCCCAGCTGCTGCACCCCGGCCAGCGAACACGCTTCCGACGTAACGCCTTCCTCGATGTCGCCGTCAGAGGCGATCACGTAGATGTAGTGGTCGAACGGACTCGTGCCGGGTTCGGCGTCCGGGTCGAACAGGCCGCGCTCGTAGCGGGACGCCATCGCCATGCCGACGGCCGAGGCCAACCCCTGGCCCAGCGGGCCGGTAGTGATCTCGACCCCGTCGGTGTGCCGGAATTCCGGGTGCCCGGGAGTCTTGGACTTCCACGTGCGCAGTGCCTCGATGTCGGACAGTTCGAGCCCAAAGCCGCCCAGGTAGAGCTGCAGGTAGAGGGTCAGGCTGCTGTGTCCGGCCGACAGGACGAAGCGGTCACGGCCCAGCCAGTGGACGTCACTCGGGTCGTGGCGCATCGCGCGCTGAAACAGCGTGTACGCCAGTGGAGCCAGGCTCATCGCCGTTCCGGGGTGACCGTTGCCGACTTTCTGGACGGCGTCGGCGGCCAGCACCCGGACCGTGTCGACCGCAGCCGAATCGATCTCGGTCCAGTCGTCGGGGTGGTGCGGGCGGGTGAGCTCGGAGATCTCTTCAAGTGTGGTCATTCAGTCCTCAGTCCTGGGGTCATCAAACTGATCAATCCCACCCTAGTGCGGGATTGCTGGCGCATGCAGGCCCAGATTGCGTGTACCCGCGGAAGCCTGTGTGAAAATATCGTGTCGCGGTTTGGTGGCTGTCATCAGCGCCGCGGAGGCAGACAGGTCGAGAAATTTCGGGCAGATCGACCCTGCGGGGCTGTGGCAGTGCTGGCGCGGTCTACCATCATGCGTAGTAGAAGCTGCGCGCGGCTGCGATTTCCCGAGGAGTTAATGCGTGAGCGTTCGCGGCCGCCCAGAGATTGCGGCGCCCAGCCGGACTTCAGGCCGGATCACCGGCACCGTTCTGGCGTACCTGGCGTTGACCAAACCGCGGGTGATCGAGCTGCTGCTGGTCACCGCGATACCGGCGATGCTGCTCGCGCACCGCGGCTCGGTCAACCCGCTGCTCATCCTCAACACACTGGTCGGCGGCATGATGGCCGCCGGTGGCGCCAACACGCTCAACTGTGTGGCCGATGCGGACATCGACAAAGTGATGAAGCGGACCGCGCGACGGCCGCTGGCCCGGGCTGCGGTGCCGACGCGCCACGCGCTGATCTTCGGCCTGGCATTGAGCGTGGCCTCGTTCTGCTGGCTGTGGTGGACCACGAACCTGCTATCTGGTCTGCTGGCGGTGGCCACGATCGCGTTCTACGTGTTCGTCTACACGCTGCTGCTCAAGCGGCGCACTGCGCAGAACGTGGTGTGGGGCGGCGCTGCCGGCTGTATGCCGGTCATGATTGGGTGGTCGGCCGTCACCGGCACCATCGGCTGGCCGGCGCTGGCGATGTTCGCGATCATCTTCTTCTGGACTCCGCCGCACACCTGGGCCCTGGCCATGCGGTACAAGGAGGACTACAAAGTCGCCGGTGTGCCGATGCTGCCCGCCGTGGCGACCGAGCGTCAGGTCACCAAGCAGATTGTGATCTACACCTGGCTGACGGTGCTGGCGACGTTCGTGCTGGCTCTGGCGGCCGGATGGCTGTACGCGGCGGTGGCGCTGGTGGCCGGCGTGTGGTTCCTCACGATGGCCCACCAGTTGTATGCGGGAGTGCGGGCGGGGGAGTCGGTGAAGCCGCTGCGGCTGTTCCTGCAATCGAATAACTATTTGGCGCTGGTCTTCTGCGCTTTGGCCGTTGACTCGGCGATCGCGCTGCCGACTCTGTTCTGACCCGCCTGCACCTCGGCGCCTATCCGACGCCGACCCGGCGCCGACCAGGCCCCACCCGGGCGCCGACCAGGCCCCACCCGGCGCCGACCAGGCCCCACCCGGCGCCGACTGTGAATTTTACGACGCGACTCGCCGGTGGACGCGTCGTGGTTTTCACTCTCGGCGGGTTGTTCCGTCGATCCAGAACCAGCCCGATTCAAATCCCGTGCGCGTGCGGTCCGGGTCGATGGTCATCACTAAATACGTTTACTAACAACGTATTTCGCGTAACGGCCAGCAGCGTCCGCTGCCTTCCGTCTGGGCGTGCACGATTTGCGATACCGCCCGTCGCGATATCGAATTTTGTGGTACCCCGACAACGAGAGGAGTGTTCGGCATGACGTCTTGCGTCGTTCCCACAGGGCCGTGCATCTCCTGTTCGGTCACTGGGTATCTGTTGACCGCCGGCTGACCATGACCGCCCCCATCTGGATGGCTTCGCCTCCAGAGGTGCATTCGGCATTGCTGAGTAACGGCCCGGGCCCCGGCCCGCTGCTGGCCGCTGCGCAGACATGGAGCGCACTCAGCGCCGAATATGCCTCAGCAGCAGACGAACTCGTCACAATTCTGGCGTCGGTTCAGGCCGGCGCATGGCAGGGTCCGAGTGCGCAGGAGTATGCCGCCGCCCACCTGCCGTACCTGCAGTGGCTGACCGCGACCGCCGCGCAGAGCGCCACGACGGCCCTACAGCACGAGGCGGCGGCCGCGGCGTACACCGCCGCGCTGGCGGCCATGCCCACGCTGCTCGAATTGGCCGCCAACCACGCCATACACGGGGTGCTGGTGGCAACGAACTTCTTCGGCATCAACACCATCCCGATAGCCCTCAACGAAGCCGACTACGTCCGCATGTGGATCCAGGCCGCCGGCATCATGACAGGGTATGAAGCCGTTTCCGCCGCGGCGGTGGCGTCAGTCCCGCCCGGCCAGCCCGCGCCGCCCATTCTCAATTCGCCCGCGGCGGCCTCAAACCCTCTTGAACAGCTCCAGCAGATCCCGCAGCAGGTCTTCCAGCTCGCCCTGCGGCTGATCGGAATCAACTGGGACCCCGCCGCGGGCACCCTCAACGGCATTCCGTATGCCTCGTATACGGTGCCGGGCCAGCCCGGCTACTGGATTTCCCGACTCTTCCTGTTCGCCCAGGACTTCCAGGGACTGCAGAACTGGATCCAGCTGCTGTTGACCAACCCCGTCGCGGCCCTGCAGTCCCTCGGCGGCATCACCCCCGCGCAGATCATCGTCTACCTGGTCGCCCATCCGGTGCTGGCGGCGGCGCTCGCAACGTCCCCGTTGTGGTCGACGCTCGCCACGTTGCCCGCGGTCGCGGCCACGGCCAGTGTGGCGGCGCTGGCCGCGCTGGCCGCGATACCCGCCGCCGCGCCCGTCGTCATGCCGGTACTGGCGCCTGTTGCGGCCGCGGCGTCGGCGGCGCCGGCCGTTGTCGCCCCGGCGCTGGCCGGTTCGGTATCTCCGTCCGTTCCGGCGGGCGCTCCCGCGACGACGGTGAGCACCGTCAGCACGCCGCCGTCCGCGCCGCCGCCCGCACTTGCCGGGCACGCGTTTCTGCCCTATGCCATCGGAGCCGGCCCGGGTCCTGGCCTCGGGCCGGTGCATCGCGGCGCCGCGAGTGCAAGCGCCCGCGCCAAAGCACCGGAACCCGACAGCGCCGCCGCCGCGGCCGCCGCCGCCGCCCGCAGAAAGGCGCGCAAGCGACGTCAGCAGGGGGAGCCGCAGCGCGCCTATGCCGACGAATTCGCCGACATAACAGACGATTCGGATCCGCAGGCAGTGGAATCCGATCAGGGCGCCGGGTCGCTGGGCTTCACCGGCACGGCCCGCAAGGGCGGTGTGCGGGCGGCTGGTCTGATCACCCTGGCCGGCGACTCGTTCGGCGGCGGGCCGACATTGCCGATGATCCCGACGACGTGGGACACCGAGGGGCCCGAGGAGGCGTAGGGCAGCAACACGATCGAGCCGGTGGTCTTGCGGCCATCCAAGTCGGTGTGCGCACGCGCGGCTTCGGCCGGGGGATAAGTCCCGCCGAACTCGACCCGGAGGGTCCCGCAGCGGCGGCCGTGATCGCACGCTTCGTGTGCCGGCCGCCAATAGTGCTGAGCGCCGTTGCTACTGCAGCAGCAGATCGGACGGAGATTCGCAGCGCACGGTGACGCCGACCCTATTGTGGAGTTGAGTCGAGTGGTGATGACGGGTCGCGCATGACTGGGGCAAGCCGAATAGTGTTGATGCAAAGGGTATCTCCGCACCGCGGAAGTGTGTCGCGCTTTGCCGAGCTGGTGACCGGACCGGATAGGCGTAGTGAGTTCGTCCGGTTCTGGTCTGGTTCACGATGCCTGCTTGACAAGCGACTGCAGCTCCGTTTACTGCTCAATCCCGAAAAATGTCATCGGCGGGTGTGAGCATCAGCACAACTGTGACTTTCGCATGTGAACATCGGCACAGTCGCGCTATTCAACTTGTGTCACAGTAGTTTTGAGTGCACATTTGGTTCATGTTCTCGCTACTACGGGCCAACGAACGTGTTGCATACTCATGGACCTCACCACGGGTAGTGCCTTGAGCGGAGTCGTTCGGAAAGAGTTGCACGAGAACGGGATACCGTATCGGCAGTGGTCACGATCGGCGTAGGTCGATCATTCCACCTCGGTAGCGTGCGGCGATATGTAGCAGTCTTTCCCATGTCGACGTCGGGATTTGCTCTTACATAGCAGCTTTGACGCGGGTGCCCGTAACGCGGGACCCATGGCTTAATGCCCGTCGGCCGGACGTGTGTCAGAAGCTGACCGCGTTCCGGGGCTTGCGGTCGAGTGACGGCTCTCTGTTGCGATCGTGCTGCCTGGAACGTCATCCAGAACATGAATTCAACGAGACGTACGGAAAGAGAAATAGATGACAAGTGCGAGGATGCGACTGACGTCAGATCAGATTGTAGAATTTTGCCGCCAGTTGGATGAGCTTGAGCTGAGGGTGGCCGGTGACCTGGCGAATCGCGATCTTGCTGGCGTCCAGGACATTTTGGATTCTCAACAAGTGCTGGAAATGGACGACCGCGGTCCCCTGATGGACGGGATTTTCCCGGCTTGTTGGCGGGCCGAGTCCACGATGCTGGCAGCGTTGGACATACTAGGCAACACGGAGGATTCTCCGTGCCGAGTAAACCCGGTATACGCGTTCCTGCTCATGGTGCTTTTCAAATACAGTCTTGCCCTGCGCAACTTGGAGAGTCAGCGTACTGGTTCCGCTCAGATCAGGCTCGCGGACAAGCGTGGCGCACTGGGCCGGGTTTGGGTGCAGAGTAAAAGCGATCTGATTGCAAGGCATTTCGTGGTCGGAAGCAGAGTTTCTGCTGACCGCTAGGCGGGAAGCGCCGCGGCCCAGAAGTGCGGGTCTGCCTCACCAACCGGTGACGTCTTAGCCGAGCTTTTTTCGGGTCCCAGATGCGGTGATCACGTGACAGCCCGCGCGAAGGCTGACCGTCATGCCATGTCCCCTATCCGACCGGGACCGCAATCGCGTTCGTGAACCGCCAAGTCGCAGAAGGCATGTGTCCGGTGGTTTCACGGTGTGGTGGCGACGCGTCTCGGGGTTCTGGGGGTTGCATTGGCGCGCAACCGGTCGTTGAGCGCGTAATCACCGACATCGGGTCGACGCCAAGGACCAGCCCAGCGGCGTGGTTCCTCCGCTTTCTCAATGATCCATCGATGTGGGCATGCCGGAAAGAACGTATTAGGCTGTCTATCAATCTAATTCGCGCTTGTCGCGGCGTTTACGGTTTGTGCCGTCCCGGCGTTCGCTGCTACGCATCGGTCGAGCTGAACGTCGGGCACGTTGGCGCCGGTGGCAGTTTCAACAGCCGATGCTGACCGCGACTGGCTCTTCGCGCTTCGCGCCGATCGACTGGCCTTCGGCTATCTCGATGGTGCTGTCAAGCCGCGCGAGCACCCGGTCGCGCTAATGCGGTTTAGATTCAATTCGCGCGGAGCAGGCCCGCAGCCCTTCAGTGTGTTGGCCGGTTGGGGCGATGACAGCCTGGTTGTGAACAGTGCCTTGGGAACGCTTGGGGCAGTAGTCGCGATCAGGCCCGGTGCGCGTCATGGTGGTCTGTGACATGTGTCGTAGCCGGCGACCGCATCGGCAGAGGCGTCCAGTCAGCGTGTGGGTCTGAGATGAGTGGGGTCCTCATGCGGAATGTGTCGTCATGTTGGTGGGGCTTGCTCGGTGGTCGTGCGAAGGAAGGCTTTGAGGTGGTGGGCGTAGGTGATGACGATGTCGGGGTTGAGGAGTTGGTGGTGTGTGCAGTTGATGGAGTGGGCGGTGGTGGGGCCGGTGAGGTGGGGTTGCCAGGATCGGAGGAGGTGGGCGGCTTTGGTGCGGGTGGATTCGTAGGTGGTGTGGGTGGGGGGTGGGGTGTGTTCGGCGGCGATGAGCAGGGTGGGGCCGTCGTAGACGGCGGGTTGGTGGTTTCGGTAGAGGGCGATGTTTCGATGGTGGTTGGTTGTGAGGTCGGTGATGAGTTGGTCGTCGGGGACGACGTTGTCGGGTAAGCGCAGGGGGGGCAGGTTGTCGTCCTGGTTGACGGTCGGTAGGGCGGGGAGGGAGTCGAGCAGGATGAGGCGGGTGTTGGTGTGGCCTTGGTGGCGGAGTTCGATGGCGATGTGGTGGGCAAGAACGCCGCCGTAGGACCAGCCGATGAGGTGGTAGGGGCCGTGGGGGTGGGCGGTGTGGATGCGTTGGGCGTAGTTTTTCGCCATTTCTTGGAGGGTCTGCGGTGGGGTTTCGTGGGGTTCGAGCGGTTGGTGGATGGCGATCAGGGGGGTGGTCAGGTGGTGGCCGAGGGTTTGGTAGGGCCAGCTGATGCCGCTGGTGGCGTGAATGCAGAACAGCGGGGTGCCGCTGCCGGTGCGCAGGGTCTGGACCGGCGGTATGTCGGTGGTTTGGGAGCGTCCTTCGACGCGCCGGGCGAGGGCGGTGAGGGTAGGGGCATCGAAGAGGTCTGTGACGCGGAGGTCGGTGTTGAGGGTGGTGTTGGCGGCGGCGATCAGGCGCATCGCGGACAGGGAGTCCCCACCGAGGTCGAAGAACGAGTCGGTGGCTGAGATTTGCTCTGCGCCGAGGATGTGGGCGTAGAGAGTGGAGAGCATCTCTTCAATTGGGCCGGCCGGGGCCACATAAGCCTGTGCGGTGGTGCTGTAGTCGGGGGCTGGTAGAGCGCGGCGGTCCAGTTTCCCGTTGACGGTCAACGGCAAGACGTCCAGGGTTACGAACGCGGTCGGCACCATGTAGCCGGGTAGGACCTCGCTCAGCTGGTTGCGGAGCCGGGAGGTGTCGATGCCGGCGCCGGTGGTGGTGGTGAGGTAGGCGACCAGCCGCGGCTCACCGGGGGTGTCTTGGCGGGCGATGACCGCGGCGTGTTCGATCCCGTCTAATCCGGTCAGGGCGGTGGCGATCTCGCCGCATTCGATGCGGTAGCCGCGGATTTTGACTTGTTCATCCGCGCGGCCGAGGTACTGCAATTGTCCGTCGGGGCCCCAGGAGACGAGGTCCCCGGTGCGGTACATCCGCGACCCGGGCGGCCCGTAGGGGCAGGCCACAAACCGGGCCGCGCTCAAGGCTGCGCGGCGCCAGTAGCCGGTCGCGACTCCGCTGCCGGCGACATACAACTCCCCGGTCACTCCGGGTGGGACAGGGCGCAGGCAGTGGTCGAGGACGAAGAGGGCGGCTCCGGGGACGGGGGTGCCGATGGGGACGATGGGGGTGTCGGGTGTGAGTGGGGGTGCGGCGGTGGTGTGCATGGTGGTTTCGGTGGGGCCGTAGGTGTTGAGCAGTGTGCGGCCCGGTGCCCATTGGGCGGCGACGGTGGGAGGACAGGGTTCACCGGAGGTGATGACGGTGATGCCGTCGAGTCCCTCGGCGCTGAGGTGTTGCAGGGCGGTGGGGGTGTGGCTCAGGACGCTGACTTGCTCCTGAATCAGGAGGGCGTGCAGGTCGTGGGGGGAGCTGACGATGTGTTCGGGGATGACGACGAGCCGGCTGCCGCCGAGGAGGGCGCCGAAGATTTGCCACATGGTGTAGTCGAAGGCGTAGGAGTGGCATTGGGTCCAGGTTTGCGGGCCGGCCAGGGATCGGTAGATGTGGGGCTGGCGGTGCAGTGAGGTGAGCAGGGTAGTGATGTTGTGGTGGGTGGTGGCGACGCCTTTGGGGGTGCCGGTGGTGCCGGAGGTGTAGATCAGGTACGCCAGGTCGCGGGGGTCGGGTCCGGGCAGCGGGGTCGTGGTGGTGGGCGAGTCGTCCAGGGTCAGGCTGTCCAGGGTGAGGACCGGCACGGTGGTGGGGGGGAGGTGGCTGGTGAGGGTGGTGGTGGTCAGGACGGCCAGCGGGGTGGTGTCGGTGAGCATGAACCCCACTCGGGCGCTGGGGTGCTGGGGGTCGATGGGGAGGTAGGCGGCGCCGGTTTTGAGCACGGCGAGGATGGCCAGGATGGCGGTGTCGCTGCGGGGCAGCAGCAGGGCGATGACGGCCCCTGGTGCGGCGCCGTAGCTGGTGTGCAGGTGGTGGGCCAACTGGGTGCTGGCCGTGTCGAGTTGGTGGTAGGTCCAAGTCCGGTCCTGGAACGTTAACGCCGGCGCGTCGGGGTGGGCTGCGACCTGGTGGGCGAAGACCTGCGGAATCGAGACGGGGGCGGGTGGTGGGGTGTGCAGGGTCCGGTGGTTGCCCCAGGTGTCCAGTTGGGTGTGCTCAACCGGGGTGAGAAGGTCGAGTTGGTGCAGGGGAATGTCGGGGGTGGTGGTGAAGACTTCCAGGGTGTGGCGCCAGTGGGTGAGCAGGTTTTCGATGGTGGCGGGGTCGTAGACGTCGGTGCGGTACTCGACAGTCCCGGTGAGGATAGGGGCCCCGTGTGCGTCGACGGTTTCGCTGAGCGATAGGACGAGGTCCATGCGGGCGGTGCCGGTCGAGACCGGGTGGGCGGTGATCTGCGCATCGCCCAGCCGCAGGGTGTCTGAGGTTCCTGGGTGGGTCCAGGGCAGGTTTTGGTAGGCGAGCATGACTTGGATCAGGGGGTGGTGGGTGCGCGAGCGGGTGGGGTGCAGGCGCTCCACCAGGAGTTCGAAGGGGACGTGTTGGTGTTCGAACGCCTCCACGCTGCGGGTGCGGATGCGGGCCAGCAGCGCGGTGGGGGTGGCGTGGTGGTCGATGGGGGTGCGCAGGACGAGGGTGTTGACGAAGAACCCGATCAGGTCATCCAACGCGGGGTGGGTGCGTCCGGCGGTGGGGACCCCGATCGCGACATCGTCGGTGCCGGCCAGCGCAGAGAGGACCACGGCCAGCGCGGCGTGCACCACCATGAACGGGGAGACCTGCTGGGTGCGGGCCAGCGCGTGGATCTCACGGGTGAGCTCGGCGGGCCAGCCGAAGTCCAGGGTGGCGCCGCGGTAGTCCGCGACCGGCGGGTAGGGGCGGTCGGTGGGCAGTTCTAACCGGTCGGGCAGGCCGGCCAGGGTGTGTTCCCAGTAGGCCAGTTCGGTGGCCAGGCGGCTGTCGGGGTCGGTGGGGTCGCCGAGCACCTTTTGGTGCCACAGGGTGTAGTCGGTGTACTGCACCGCCAGGGGTGTCCAGGTGGGGGCGGCGCCGGTCAGGCGGGCGGTGTAGGCGGTCCGCAGATCCCGCGCTAGGGGTCCGAGTGACCAGCCGTCGGCGGCGATGTGATGGACCAGCAGCACCAGCACGTGCCGGTTCTGGCCAGTGTGGAGCAGGGTGGCGCGGATCGGGATCTCTGAACTGAGGTCAAAGCCGTAGCTCACAGCCTCGGCGACGGCGGTCTTGAGCTGTTCGGGGGTGAAGGTGCGGGCATCGACGGTCTGCCAGGGCACGTCGAGGTTCTCGGGGTTGCAGATGTGCTGGTAGCCGATGCCGTCGATCGTGTCGAAGCGGGTGCGCAGGGTTTCGTGGCGGCCGATCACATCGCTCAGCGCCGTCCGAAGAGCGTCACCGTTCAGTGGGCCGTCGAGGTGGAGGACGGCGGGGATGTTGTAGACCGCCGAAGGTCCCTGCAGGTGGTGCAGGAACCACAAGCGGGACTGGGCGAACGACACCGGGATCCGGGCTGGGCGCTCCCGAGCCTCCAGTGGCAGCTGGGTAGCGGTCTCGGGGATTATTCGCTGGGCCAGTCCGGCCACGGTGGGGGCTTCGAACAAGTCTGCGACCCGCACGTCGGTGTTAAGGGTGGTGGCGGCGGAGGCGATCAGGCGCATCGCCGACAGCGAGTCGCCGCCCAGCTCGAAGAACGAATCACCTGCCCCGACCCGCTCGACCCCGAGGATCTGCGCGAAGATCCCGGCTAGGACTTCTTGCACGGGACCGGCCGGGGCCACAAATGTCTCGGTGAGGCTGGTGTAGTCGGGGGCGGGCAGGGCGCGGCCATCCAGTTTCCCGTTGACGGTCAACGGCAGCGCCTCAAGCACCACGAACGCCGCCGGCACCATATAGCCCGGCAACACCTCACCCAGCTGGGCGCGCAGCCGAGAGGTATCGATCCCAGCCGCACCGTCGGTGGTGGTGAGGTAGGTCACCAGCCGCGGATCACCCGGAGTGTCTTGGCGGGCGATGACCGCGGCCTGCTCGATCCCCTCCAACCCGGTCAGGGCGGCGGCGATCTCCCCACACTCAATTCGATACCCACGGATTTTGACTTGTTCATCAGCCCGCCCGAGGTAGCGTAGTTGCCCGTCAGGGCCCCAAGAGACGAGGTCTCCGGTGCGATACATCCGCGACCCGGCAGGGCCGTAGGGACACGCCACAAACCGGGCCGCCGACAACCCGCCGCGGCGCCAATAGCCGACCCCCACTCCGCTGCCGGCGACATACAACTCACCCACCACCCCCGGCACGACCGGACGCAACCAGCCATCCAGAACGAACAGGCCCGCTCCGGGGACGGGGGCGCCGATCGGGACCACGGGTGTGTCCGGTCTCAGCGGGGTGCTGATGGTGACTGTGATGGTGGTTTCGGTGGGGCCGTAGGAGTTGATCATCGTGCGCTCGTCGGCCCAGCGGTGCACTACCTCCACGGGGCAGGGTTCGGCGCCCACCATGAGCGTATGGACGGTCGCTAAACCACGCTTGGACAGCATTGTGAGCGCGGGCGCGGTGAGATAGACCACCGTGGCTCCTGCTGACTCTAACCACTGACCGAAGTTGTCCAGGGACTCCATCGCGTGGTCGGGGACCACGATCAGGCGGCCTCCGCCAAGGAGAGCGCCGAAGATTTCCCGCACTGAGACGTCGAAGGCGTAAGAGTGACACTGCGACCAACTCTGCGAATCGCTTGCAGATCCGTATAAGTCCATCTGCTGCAGATCGGTAATCAATGCGGTGACGTTGTGGTGGGTGATGGCCACGCCTTTGGGGGTGCCGGTGGTGCCGGAGGTGTAGATCAGGTACGCCAGGTCGTGGGGGTCGGGTCCGGGCAGCGGGGACGTGGTGGTGGTGGGCGAGTCGTTCAGGGTCAGGGTGTCGAGTTCGAGGACTGGGATGGCGGTGTGGGGGAGGTGGGTGGTGAGGGTGGTGGTGGTCAGGACGGCCAGCGGGGTGGTGTCGGTGAGCATGAACGCGACCCGCGCGCTCGGGTGGTGGGGGTCGATGGGTAGGTAGGCGGCGCCGGTCTTCAACACGGCGAGGATGGCCAGGATGGCGGTGTCGCTGCGGGGCAGCAGCAGGGCGATGACGGCCCCTGGTGCGGCGCCGTAGCTGGTGTGCAGGTGGTGGGCCAACTGGGTGCTGGCCGTGTCGAGTTGGTGGTAGGTCCAAGTCCGGTCCTGGAACGTTAACGCCGGCGCGTCGGGGTGGGCTGCGACCTGGTGGGCGAAGACCTGCGGAATCGAGACAGGGGTGGGTGGTGGGGTGTGCAGGGTCCGGTGGTTGCCCCAGGTGTGCAGGTGGGTGTGTTCGAGGGGGGTGAGGAGGTCGAGCTGGTGCAGGGGGGTATCGGGGGTGGTGGTGAAGACGTGCAGGGTGTGTTGCCAGCGGGTGAGCAGGGTGTTGATGGTGGCGGGGTCGTAGACGTCGGTGCGGTATTCGACAGTGCCGGTGAGTGTGGGGGCCCCGTGCTGGTCGACGGTTTCGCTGACAGATAGGACGAGGTCCATGCGGGCGGTGCCGGTCGAGACCGGGTGGGCGGTGACCTGCGCCTCGCCGAGCCTCAGAGCGGTGGTGGTGTCGGGGTGGGTCCAGGGCAGGTTTTGGTAGGCGAGCATGACTTGGATCAGGGGGTGGTGGGTCCGGGAGCGGGCCGGGTTGAGGCGCTCCACCAGGAGTTCGAAGGGGGTGTGTTGGTGTTCGAAGGCCTCCACGCTGCGGGTGCGGATGCGGGTCAGCAGCGCGGTCACCGTGTCGTGGTGGTGGAGGGGGGTGCGCAGGATCAGGGTGTTGACGAAGAACCCGATCAGGTCATCGAGGCCGGGGTGGGTGCGTCCGGCGGTGGGGACTCCGATCGCGACATCGTCGGTGCCGGCCAACGCGGACAGGACCACGGCCAGGGCGGCATGCAGCACCATGAACGGGGAGACCTGCTGGGCGCGGGCCAGGGTGTGGATCTGACTGGTGAGGTCGGCGGGCCAGCCGAAGTCCAGGGTGGCGCCGCGGTAGTCCGCGACCGGCGGGTAGGGGCGATCGGTAGGCAAGGCCAGGCGTTCGGGCAGGCCGGCCAGGGTGTGTTCCCAGTAGCCCAGCTCGGCGCACAGGCGGCTATGCGGGTCGGCGGGATCGCCCAGCACCTTTTGGTGCCACAGGGTGTAGTCGGCGTACTGCACCGCCAGGGGTGTCCAGGTGGGGGCGGCGCCGGCTAGGCGGGCGGTGTAGGCGGTCTGCAGATCCCGCGCTAGGGGGCCCATCGACCAGCCGTCGGCGGCGATGTGGTGGACCAGCAGCACCAGCACATGGCGGTGGAGGCCGGTGTGCAGCAGGGTGGCGCGGATCGGGATCTGCGAGCTGAGGTCGAAGCAGTAGCCCACAGCATCGCCGAGGGCAGCCTCGAGCTGTTCGGGGGTGAAGGTGCGGGCATCAATGAGCTGCCAGGGCACCTTGAGCTCGTCGGGGTTGCAGATGTGCTGATATCCGATGCCGTCGATGGTGTCGAAGCGGGTGCGCAGCGCTTCGTGGCGGCCGATCACATCCCCCAGGGCCGTCCGAAGAGCGTCACTGTTCAGCGGGCCGTCGAGGTGGAGGACGGCGGGGATGTTGTAGACCGCCGAGGGGCCCTGCAATTGGTGGAGGAACCAGAGCCGGGACTGGGCAAACGACACCGGAATCCGCGCTGGACGTGGCCCAGCCGCGAGCGGCAGGTGTTGGATGGTCTCGGGGGTCAGGCGTTGGGCCAGCCCAGCCACCGTGGGGGCCTCGAACAAGTCGGACACCCGCACCTCGGCGTTCAAAGTGGTGGCGGCCACCGCGATCAGGCGCATCGCCGACAGCGAGTCGCCCCCCAACTCGAAAAAGGAATCGGTAGCCCCGACCCGCTCGACTCCGAGTATCTGGGCGAAGATGCCGGCCAGGACTTCTTGCACGGGGCCGGCCGGGGCCATAAAAGTCTGCGTGGTGGGGGTGTAGTCGGGGGCGGGCAGGGCGCGGCGGTCCAGTTTCCCGTTGACCGTCAACGGCAAAACGTCCAGGGTCACGAACGCCGCCGGGATCATGTAGCCGGGTAGGACCTCACCCAGTTGGGTGCGGAGCCGGGAGGTGTCGATTCCGGCCTGGTCGGTGGTGGTGAGGTAGGCCACCAGCCGCGGCTCGCCCGCGCCGTCCTGGCGGGCGATGACCGCGGCCTGCTCGATCCCCTCCAATCCGGTCAGGGCGGCCGCGATCTCCCCGCACTCAATCCGGTACCCATGGATCTTGACCTGTTCATCAGCCCGGCCGAGGTACCGCAACTGCCCGTCGGGGCCCCAGGAGACGAGGTCTCCGGTGCGATACATCCGCGACCCCGCGGGCCCAAACGGGCACGCCACAAACCTCGACGCCGACAACCCACCCCGACGCCAATAGCCGACCCCCACCCCGCTACCGGCCACATACAACTCCCCGGCCACCCCCGGCACGACCGGACGTAGCCAGCCGTCCAGAACGAACAGGCCCGCTCCGGGGACGGGGCCACCGATCGGGACCACGGATGTGCCGGGGGTCAGGGGGGCGCTGAGGGTGGCGTAAATGGTGGCTTCGGTGGGGCCGTAGGCATTGCGCATCACCCGACCCGGGGCCCACTGCGCGGACAGCTCGGGGGGGCAGGCTTCTCCGGCGACGATGACGGTGGCGGCGGCCACGGTGGACGGTGAGAGCATCGCTAGCGCTGAGGGGGTTTGGTTGAGGATGCTGACTTGCTCCCGGGCCAGGAGTTGGTGCAGGTCGGTGGGGCAGTGCACGACGTGGTCGGGGACCACCACCAGCCGGCCCCCGCTCAACAGCGCGCCGAAGATTTCCCAGACCGAGACGTCGAAGGCATAGGAGTGCCATTGCGACCACACCCCGTGCTCGGGCAGGTGCGGGTGTGCTGCGTCCAGGAGGGAGGTGAGGTTGTGGTGGGTGAGGGCGACGCCTTTGGGGGTGCCGGTGGTGCCGGAGGTGTAGATCAGATACGCCAGGTCCTGCGGCCTGGGCCCGGGGAGCGGGGTCGTGGTGGGTGAGTCGTCCAGGGTCAGGGTGTCGAGGGTGAGCACCGGGACGGTGGTGTGGGGGAGGTGGCGGCTGAGTTCGCTGGTGGTCAGGATCGTGACCGGGGTGGTGTCGGTGAGCATGAACGCGACCCGGGCGCTCGGGTGGTGGGGGTCGATGGGCAGGTAGGCGGCGCCGGTCTTCAACACGGCCAGGATCGCGGTGATGGCGGTGTCGCTGCGGGGTAGGAGCAGGGCGATGACGGTCCCTGGGCGGGCGCCGTGGCTGGTGTGCAGGTGGTGTGCCAACTGGGTGCTGGCGGTATCGAGTTGCTGGTAGGTCCAGGTCCGGTCGTCGAAGGTCAGCGCCGGCGCGTGGGGGTGGGTTGTGACCTGTGCGGCGAAGACTTGGGGGATCGACATCGGAGGTGCCGGTGGTGGGGTGTGCAGGGTCCGGTGGTTGCCCCAGGTGCCTAGTTGGGTGTGCTCAACCGGGGTGAGCAGGTCCAGGTGGTGCAGGGGAATGTCGGGGTCGGTGGTGAAGGTGTGCAGGGTGTGGCGCCAGCGGGTGATCAGGGTTTCGATGGTGGCGGGGTCGTAGACGTCGGTGCGGTATTCGACGGTGCCGGTGAGGGTGGGGGCCCCGTGCTGGTCGAGGTGTTCGGTGAGGGAGAGGACGAGGTCCATGCGGGCGGTGCCGGTCGAGACCGGGTGGGCGGTGACCTGCGCCTCGCCGAGCCTCAGAGCGGTGGTGGTGTCGGGGTGGGTCCAGGGCAGGTTTTGGTAGGCGAGCATGACTTGGATCAGGGGGTGGTGGGTGCGCGAGCGGGTGGGGTGCAGGCGCTCCACCAGGAGTTCGAAGGGGGTGTGTTGGTGTTCGAAGGCCTCCACGCTGCGGGTGCGGATGCGGGTCAGCAGCGCGGTGGGGGTGGCGTGGTGGTGGAGGGGGGTGCGCAGGATCAGGGTGTTGACGAAGAACCCGATCAGGTCATCCAACGCGGGGTGGGTGCGTCCGGCGGTGGGGACTCCGATCGCGACATCGTCGGTGCCGGCCAGAGTGGACAGGACCACGGCCAGGGCGGCGTGGATGACCATGAACGGGGAGACCTGCTGGGTGCGGGCCAGGGTGTGGATCTCACTGGTGAGCTCGGCGGGCCAGCCGAAGTCCAGGGTGGCGCCGCGGTAGTCGGCCACCGCGGGGTAGGGGCGGTCGGTGGGTAAGGGGAGGCGGTCGGGTAGGCCGGCCAGGGTGTGTTCCCAGTAGGCCAGCTCGGTGCCCAGACGGCTATGCGGGTCGGCCGGGTCGCCCAGCACCTGGTGGTGCCACAGGGTGTAGTCGGCGTACTGCACCGCCAGGGGTGTCCAGGTGGGGGCGGCGCCGGTCAGGCGGGCGGTGTAGGCGGTCTGCAGATCCCGCGCTAGGGGGCCCATCGACCAGCCGTCGGCGGCGATGTGGTGGACCAGCAGCACCAGCACGTGCCGGTGGGGGCCGGTCTGCAGCAGGGTGGCGCGGATCGGGATCTCCGCACTGAGGTCAAAGCCGTAGCCCGCACACGCGGTGAGGGTGGCTTCGAGTTGTTCGGGGGTGCAGGTGCGGGCATCAATCATGTGCCAGGGCACCTCGAGCCCCTCAGCATCGAGAATGTGTTGATACCCGACCCCGTCGATCGCGACAAAACGGGTGCGCAGGGCCTCATGGCGGCCGATCACATCGCCCAGGGCCGTCCGAAGAGCGTCGCCGGTCAGGGGCCCGTCCAGGTCCAGGACCGCCGGTATGTTGTAGACCGCCGAGGGGCCCTGCAACTGCTCGAGGAACCACAGCCGGGACTGGGCAAACGACACGGGGACCCGGGCTGGGCGCTCCTGGGCCACCAGTGGCAGGTGTTGGGTGGTGTCGGGGGTCAGGCGCTGGGCGAGTCCGGCGACGGTGGGGGCGTCGAACAGGTCGGCGACGCGTAGGTCGGTGTGCAGGGTGGTGGTGGCGGCGGCGATCAGGCGCATCGCCGACAGCGAGTCGCCCCCCAACTCGAAGAAGGAATCGGTAGCCCCGACCCGCTCGATTCCGAGGATCTGGGCGAAGATGCCGGCCAGGACTTCTTGGATGGGGCCGGCCGGAGCCACATAGGTCGCGGTGGTGGGGGTGTAGTCGGGGGCGGGCAGGGCGCGGCGGTCGAGTTTGCCGTTGACGGTCAATGGCAGTTCCTTGAGCTCCACGAACGCGGCCGGCACCATATAGGGCGGCAGCATCTCGCGTGAGTTGGTCTGCGCACTCTGGGCCACATCGATGCCGGCCCTACCGTCGGGGGTGGTGAGGTAGGCGACCAGCCGCGGCTCGCCCGCGCCGTCCTGGCGGGCGATGACGGCGGCTTGTTCGATGCCGTCCAGTGCGGTGAGGGTGGCGGTGATTTCGCCGCATTCGATGCGGTAGCCGCGGATTTTGACTTGTTCATCGGCGCGGCCGAGGTAGTGCAGGTGCCCGTCGGGGCCCCAGGAGACGAGGTCTCCGGTGCGATACATCCGGGAGCCGGGTGGGCCGTCGGGACAGGCGACGAACCTTGAGGCGGAGAGGGCGCTGCGGTCGCCAGTAGCCGATCCCGACGCCGGTGCCGGCGACATACAACTCGCCCACCGCGCCTGGGGCGACGGGGCGTAGCCAGTTGTCGAGGACGAACAGGGCGGCGTCCGGGGACGGGGGTGCCGATGGGGACGGTGGGGGTGTCGGGTGCCAGCGGGGTGCTCAGGGTGGCGTAGATGGTGGCTTCGGTGGGGCCGTAGGCGTTGCGCATGACGCGCCCGGGGGCCCATTGCGCGGCCAGGTCGGGGGGGCAGGCTTCTCCGGCGACGATGACGGTGGCGGCGGCCACGGTGGACGGTGAGAGCATCGCTAGCGCTGAGGGGGTTTGGTTGAGGATGCTGACCTGCTCCCGGGCCAGGAGTTGGTGCAGGTCGGTGGGGGAGTGCACGACGTGGTCGGGGACCACCACCAGCCGGCCCCCGCCCAGCAGCGCGCCGAAGATTTCCCAGACCGAGACGTCGAAGGCGTAGGAGTGCCATTGCGACCACACCCCGTGCTCGGGCAGGCGGGGGTGTGCAGCGCCCAGGAGTGCGGTGAGGTTGTGGTGGGTGATGGCGACGCCTTTGGGGGTGCCGGTGGTGCCGGAGGTGTAGATCAGATACGCCAGGTCGTGCGGGTCGGGGCCGGGCAGCGGGTACGTGGTGGTGGGTGAGTCGTTCAGGGTCAGGCTGTCCAGGGTGAGGACCGGCACGGTGGTGGGGGGGAGGTGGCCGGTGAGGGCGGTGGTGGTCAGGACGGCCAGCGGGGTGGTGTCGGTGAGCATGAACGCGATCCGGGCGCTGGGGTGCTGGGGGTCGATGGGGAGGTAGGCGGCGCCGGTTTTGAGCACGGCGAGGATGGCCAGGATGGCGGTGTCGCTACGGGGTAGGAGCAGGGCGATGACGGTCCCTGGTGCGGCGCCGTAGCTGGTGTGCAGGTGGTGGGCCAACTGGGTGCTGGCCGTGTCGAGTTGGTGGTAGGTCCAAGTCCGGTCCTGGAACGTTAACGCCGGCGCGTCGGGGTGGGCTGCGACCTGGTGGGCGAAGACCTGCGGAATCGAGACGGGGGCGGGTGGTGGGGTGTGCAGGGTCCGGTGGTTGCCCCAGGTTTGTAGTTGGGTGTGTTCGAGGGGGGTGAGCAGGTCGAGCTGGTGCAGGGGGGTATCGGGGGTGGTGGTGAAGACTTCCAGGGTGTGGCGCCAGTGGGTGAGCAGGTTTTCGATGGTGGCGGGGTCGTAGACGTCGGTGCGGTACTCGACAGTCCCGGTGAGGATAGGGGCCCCGTGTGCGTCGACGGTTTCGCTGAGCGATAGGACGAGGTCCATGCGGGCGGTGCCGGTCGAGACCGGGTGGGCGGTGATGTCGGCGTCGCCCAGTCGCAGGGTGTGAGTGGTTTCTGGGTGGGTCGAGGGCAGGTTTTGGTAGGCGAGCATGACTTGGATCAGGGGGTGGTGGGTGCGCGAGCGGGTGGGGTGCAGGCGCTCCACCAGGAGTTCGAAGGGGGTGTGTTGGTGTTCGAAGGCCTCCACGCTGCGGGTGCGGATGCGGTTCAGCAGCGCGGTAACCGTGTCGTGGTGGTGGAGGGGGGTGCGCAGGATCAGGGTGTTGACGAAGAACCCGATCAGGTCATCCAACGCGGGGTGGGTGCGTCCGGCGGTGGGGACTCCGATTGCGACATCGGTGGTGCCGGCCAGCGCGGACAGGACCACGGCCAGGGCGGCGTGCACCACCATGAACGGGGAGACCTGCTGAGTGCGGGCCAGGGTGTGGATCTGACTGGTGAGGTCGGCGGGCCAGCCGAAGTTCAGGGTGGCGCCGCGGTAGTCCGCGACGGGCGGGTAGGGGCGGTCGGTGGGCAGTTCCAACCGGTCGGGTAGGCCGGCCAGGGTGTGTTCCCAGTAGGCCAGCTCGCCGGCCAGGCGGCTGTCGGGCTGGTTGGGGTCGCCGAGCACCTGGTGGTGCCACAGGGTGTAGTCGGCGTACTGCACCGCCAGGGGTGTCCAGGTGGGGGCGGCGCCGGTCAGGCGGGCGCTGTAGGCGGTCTGCAGATCCCGCGCTAGCGGGCCCATCGACCAGCCGTCGGCGGCGATGTGATGCACCAGCAGCACCAGCACGTGCCGGTGGTGGCCGGTGTGCAGCAGGGTGGCGCGGATCGGGATCTCCGCACTGAGGTCAAAGCCGTAGCCCACACACTCGGCGAGGACGGCCTCCACCTGCTGGGCGTTCCAGGTGCGGGCATCAATGAGCT
Source organism: Mycobacterium sp. TY814 (assembly GCF_030755175.1). Taxonomy (NCBI): domain Bacteria; kingdom Bacillati; phylum Actinomycetota; class Actinomycetes; order Mycobacteriales; family Mycobacteriaceae; genus Mycobacterium; species Mycobacterium sp. TY814. The sequence continues at coordinate 381,624 of NZ_JAUFRY010000001.1, read as the reverse complement.
GCCAGGGCACGTCGAGGCCCTGGGGGTCGGCGATGTGCTGGTACCCGATCCCGTCGATCGAGTCGAAGCGGGTGCGCAGGGCTTCATGCCGGGTGATCACATCTCCCAGAGCCGTCCGAAGAGCATCACCGTTCAGGGGCCCGTCCAGGTCCAGGACCGCCGGGATGTTGTAGACCGCCGAGGGGCCCTGCAACTGGTGGAGGAACCACAGCCGGGACTGGGCGAACGACACCGGGATATGGGCTGGGCGTGGCCCAGCCGCGAGCGGCAGGTGGGTGGTGGTGTCGGGGGTCAGGCGTTGGGCGAGTCCGGCCACCGTGGGGGCTTCGAACAGGTCGGCCACCCGCAGCTCGGCGTGCAAGGTGGTGGCGGCGAGCGCGATCAGGCGCATCGCGGACAGGGAGTCGCCCCCCAACTCGAAGAACGAATCGGTAGCCCCGACCCGCTGCGACTGCCGAGGATCTGGGCGAAGATGCCGGCCAGGACTTCTTGGACGGGGCCGGCTGGGGCCACATAGGTCTCGGCGAGGCTGGTGTAGTCGGGGGCGGGTAGGGCGCGGCGGTCGAGTTTCCCGTTGACCGTCAACGGCAGTTCCTCGAGGGTCACGAACGCGGCCGGCACCATATACGGCGGCAGCATCTGCGTGAGTTGGTCTCGCACCTGGGCCACACTGATGCCGGCCTTGTTGGTGGTGGTGAGGTAGGCGACCAGCCGCGGTTCACCCGCGCCGTCGTGGCGGGCGATGACGGCGGCTTGCTCGATGCCGTCCAGTGCGGTGAGGGCGGCGGCGATCTCGCCGCATTCGATGCGGTAGCCGCGGATTTTGACTTGTTCATCGGCGCGGCCGAGGTAGCGCAGTTGCCCGTCGGGGCCCCAGGAGACGAGGTCTCCGGTGCGATACATCCGCGACCCCGCCGGCCCGAACGGGCACGCCACAAACCGGGCTGCCGATAACCCGCCCCGGAGCCAATAGCCCGCCGCGACTCCGCTACCGGCGACATACAACTCCCCGGCCACTCCCGGGGCCACGGGACGTAGCCAGTCATCCAGGACGAACAGGGCAGCTCCGGGGACGGGGGCGCCGAGGGGCACTGCTGGTTCATCGGCTGTCAGGGGTGTACTGGCTGTTGCGAAGATGGTGGTTTCGGTGGGGCCGTAGACAGCGCGCAGTGTGCATCGTGGCGCCCAGCGATGGATTAACTCCAGTGCGTAGGCTTCGCCACCGACGACGATGGAGGCGGTGTCTAAGCCGTCACAGGGGAGTTGGTTTAGGGCTGCTGGTGTTTGGCTGATCATGTTGACCTGCTCCTGGATCAGGAGGTGGTGCAGGTCGGTGGGGGAGTGCACGATGTGGTCGGGGATGACGACGAGGCGGCCGCCGCCCAAGAGGGCGCCGAAGATTTCCCAGACCGAGAAGTCGAAGCTGGTGGAGTGGCATTGGGACCAGACGGCGGCGCCGTCGAGCCCTAATCGCGGCGACAAGGTGGTGATCAGGGCGGTGGCGTTGTGGTGGGTGGTGGCCACGCCTTTGGGGGTGCCGGTGGTGCCGGAGGTGTAGATCAGGTACGCCAGGTCGTGGGGGTCGGGTCCGGGCAGCGGGGACGTGGTGGTGGGTGAATCGTCCAGGGTCAGGGTGTCCAGGGTGATCACCGGGACCGTGCTGCGGGGGAGGTGGCCGCTGAGTTCGCTGGTGGTCAGGATCGCGACCGGGGTGGTGTCGGTGAGCATGAACCCCACCCGGGCGCTCGGGTGCTGCGGATCGATCGGGAGGTAGGCGGCGCCGGTCTTCAACACGGCGAGGATCGCGGTGATGGCGTGGGCGCTACGCGGCAGCAGCAGCGCGATGACGGTCCCTGGGCGGGCGCCGTAGGCGGTGTGCAGTTGCTGGGCCAGCGCGGTGCTGGCCGTGTCGAGTTCGTGGTAGGTCCAGGTCCGGTCGTCGAAGGTCAGGGCCGGCGCGTCGGGGTGGGCTGCCACGCGCTCGGCGAAGACCTGCGGGATCGACACCGGCGGGGCCGGTTCTGGGGTGTGCAGTGTCCGGTGGTTGCCCCAGGTGTCCAGTTGGGTGTGCTCGAGGGGGGTGAGCAGGTCCAGGGCGGACACCGGTTGGTGGAGGTCGGTGGCCATTGCTGAGATGAGCTCGTGGAGGCGTTGAGCCAGGGTCTCGGTGGTGGCGAAGTCTGTGGCGGGGTCGGTGGTGTACTGAGTGCTCACCAGCAGTTGGTCACCGGTGCTGTGGAAGAACACTCCTAACCCGGTAATGCCGCCGAAGGCCACGCATTCGGCGTGGGCGGGGGCATTTCCGAAGGGGTGTGAGGCGGTGCTGGGCAGGAAATTGACGACGACCCGATTTTTGGGTTCGGGCAGGGCCGGGGGCCCGGTGTGGAGTGTGTGGACGGGGAAGCGTTGATGGCGGACGGCGTCTTGGATCTGCTGGTGGGTGTGTTGGCAGAATTCGGCCACGCTGGTAGCCGGTGCAGCGGTGAGGACGAGGGGAACGGTGCCGATCATCAGGCCGGGCAGCGTCAGCGATTGTGCTCGGGTGCGTCGGGTGAGCGGGAAGTCGATCACGATGGGTGAACTGGCGGGGTTTTGTTTGCCGATGAGCAGGGCACGGGCGGCGGTCCAGATCGCTGATTGGCGGATGCCGAGGGTTCGGCTGAGTTGCTGTACGTGGTCGATGGCTTGCTGGGGTAGTGGTGCTGGTGTGCAGAGGCCGCCGGTGTGGGTGGCTGGGGTGGCAGCGTTGAGGACGGGTCGCTCGGGGGCGATCCGGAGGTGGTTGCTCCAGTAGGTGCGGTCGCGGTGGTACTCCGGGGAGTTTTCGTAGTCGGCTTCCAGGGTGATCAGATCTTGCAGCGATCCCAGGGGTGTGGGCGCAATTGGTTTGCTGGTGATCAGGGCGGAGTAAATCGATGCAACCCGGTTACAGAAGAGCATCAAGCCGAAGCCGTCAGAGACGAGGTGGTGAACGCCGACGAACCAGTAGAACTGGTGAGTGCTGAGCTGATAGAGAGCGAATCGGTACAGCGGTTGGTCCAGGGGCATCGGTTGGGTGCGCAGCAGTGCAGCGCGGTGGTATGCCTCGTCGACGGGATCGAAATAGGGGCGCAAGTCGCAATACGGGATGTCGATTTGGGCGCTGGGCACGATGTGTTGGCGGACGTCGCCGTTGTGTTCGACGAAAACAACGCGTAATGCGTCGCATTCACTGAGCGCATGCTCGACGGCGCGGATCAGGACCGCCCGGTCCACCGAGCCGGCAATGACCGCGAAATTGGCCAGCTGCCAGCGGGAATCGAAGCCATTGATCTGCTGATCAAGCCATATGCCGAGCTGTCCCCTGGTTACGGGCAACGAGGGGCCTTGCGTGTTCATTGCTTCACCTCAGGACAGCTGATTTCAACGCTGCCGATCCATTTCTCCCCACCCTGAGTTGTTCATCGCGTAGACGGAGGATATTCACAGGCCATCTCCGAGGTTCTGCGGAACGCGGGCGTCGATTTTGTGCCGTCCATGACCGCCGATCGTCTTCTACATTTTGGCGCGCCAAAAGCAGTAAAAGAAACCGATCTGGAGTGGAGGCTGTGTCGGCTTCGCCCGAAAAAATCTCTGTTCTCTCACGTTTGATACCTCCCCTCGATCCCTGGCGCCAACGCTGTGTCAAAAATTGCGATAGTAATGTCCAGTACTGGACGCAAATTGCTATTGTGCGACGGAAGCGTCTCATCAAGAACTTTGGGCCGACCGCCTACGCAAGGCAGCACACGCGGCGGCGAAGAGGGGTGAATTGGACTGTTGACGCTGTGCGGTGCGGGCCTGTAGGCACTCGGTCCTTTGAGCCTCTAGCCGGCAGATATTCGTGCTCAGGCGGGGAATCGCCGCAGGCTGCGGGACCATATGTCAATGCTCTCAGCTGGGCTGAGTAGTCGATTGACCCACTGACCGGTGCCGGGGGATGCAAGACGCTTTGACCTTGCTCGCGAATCTCAGTGAAGCAGGCAACGTGTAGTCGATGGCCCGTTGCCACGGCGTTGGTGAGTACGTCTCGTCTCGAATGAGAGGAAAATGTATTCGCGCTGTTCAAGGTATAAGAAGGCCGCTATCGTCGGTCGCACCGCTGTGTACACCCACTTCGCACACAGGTTCCACCGACGGCTGGTGGGTTACGTGGTGATCTTTTGGAGTAAAGCGAGGATCGGCGTGATCGGGAGCCAGGCATGCGGTTGCGATCGGTGGCGTGCAGCGTGGGAATCTGCCGTCCCGAACGACTTATGCGCGGGGTTTCGGTGAGGTTGCATTTTTCTGCAGCGCCGCATATTTTACAACGTCGCTGGCAACAAAATGGCGACACGCGTAGACAGCATTTTTCTACAGCTAAATATGCTGGAATCGCTGATTTGGTTGCGACGGTGGGAATGTCGCGATGATCGTGATTAAACGAGTATGGATTCCGATCTTAATCGCGGTTGTCGTCGCAGCTTCCGGCGTCGCGGTCTCCCGTATTCGTACCTTTTTCGGGGCGACTCCGGTAATTGTTACCCCAGTGGTTTTCGGTGAGGATCCCGATCCGCATAATCCAAAGAAAGTCACCTACGAGGTGTCTGGTTCGGGAACGTACGCCGACATCAACTACCTCGACCCTGAAGCCATACCACGCGACCTCAAAAACACAAGCCTGCCGTGGTCGCTCACTATCACCGCGGTCGCCGCATCAGTGGCACCCATCCTGGTGGCCCAGGGCGACGGCGATACGATTCGGTGTCGGATCTTCGTCGACGGCAAGATCAAAGACGAACGCACGTCGACCGGCGCCAGTGCACAAACCTTTTGCCTGGTGAAAGCCGGATGAGTTCGCACCCAGGCCACAAAGTCAGCAACGAGCGTCTGGGCGGCGATACAGTCCCGCATTCTGTGGCCTCCTTTGTCCGCCGGCATGCGGTTGCGATCATTGTCGCCTGGATCGGCGTCGTAGCGGCCCTCAACATCCTCGTTCCGCAACTGGAAACCGTCGGTCATCTCCGCTCGGTATCGCTGAGTCCGACCAAAGCTCCCGGCATCATCGCGATACAACGACTGGGTGCGATGTTCAATGAACATCACACCGACAGCGTGGCAATGCTGCTGATTGAGGACACAGCGCCGCTCAGTGACCGCTCCCGCAAGTATTACAACGAGCTAATCGCCAAACTGAGAGCGGACACCCGTCATGTGCAGTATGTGCAGGATTTGTGGAGCGACCCGCTTACCGCTCCCGGCGCGGAAAGCAATGATGGTCGATCTGTCTATGCGCAGGTGTACCTCAATGGCACACAAGGGGAGGCGCTGGCCAATGAATCAGTGGAAGCCGTGCAGGCGATGCTGCATGGCACGCCCGGACCCAGCGGACTCAAAGCATTCCTGACGGGTCCTGCAGTAGTGATCGCCGATCAGCAGCTTGCCGGCGACCGCAGCATGCGGGTCATCGTGGTGGTCACTTTTGCGGTGATCGTGGTGATGCTGTTGTTGGTTTACCGTTCGGTCACCACGGTGGTGTTGGTGTTGGTGATGGTGGTGCTGCAGTTGGCGGCGGCCCGGGGTGTGGTTGCACTGCTCGCCTATCACGAATTAATCGGTCTCTCCATCTTCACGACAAACATGTTGGTGACGTTGGTGATTGCGGCGGGTACTGATTACGCGATTTTTTTGGTGGGGCGGTATCAGGAGGCGCGCGGGGCGGGTCAGGATCGTGAGTCGGCGTATTTCACGATGTTTGGTGGGACTGCGCATGTGGTGTTGGGGTCGGGGTTGACGATCGCGGGGGCGATGTTGTGTTTGAGTTTTACTCGTTTGCCGTATTTGCAGACGCTGGGTGTTCCCTTGGCGGTGGGCATGACGGTGGGGGTTTTGGCGGCGTTGACGTTGGGGCCGGCGGTTGTTGCGGTGGCTGGCCGGTTTGGCGCGGTGTTGGAGCCGCGGCGGCAGTTGCGGGTGCGTCGGTGGCGCAAGCTGGGTGCGGCGATTGCACGCTGGCCGGGTCCGATCCTGATCGGGGCCGGTGCGTTGTCGTTGGTGGGGTTGTCGGCGTTGCCCGGTTATCGGGCGAATTTCAATGACCGTAATTATCTGCCGAAAAGCGCACCCGCCAATGTCGGGTATGCGGCGGCGGAGCGGGGTTTCGGTGCAGCCCGGATGAATCCGGATGTGTTGTTGGTGGAATCGAGTCATGATCTGCGGAATTCGGCGGATTTGTTGGTAATCGACAAGATCGCCAAGGCGTTGTTTCGGGTGGAGGGGATTTCTCGGGTTCAGGCGATCACCCGCCCCGATGGTAAACCGATCAAGCACACCTCGATTCCGTTCATGATCGGAATGCAAAGCTCGGTGATAAAGCTCAACCAGCCCTATCAGCAGCAGCGCATGGCCGATCTGTTGACGCAGGCCGACGAGATGCAAACCACAATCGACACGATGGAGCAGATGACTACCCTCACTGCTGAGATGGCCGCGGCCACGCACCGGTTGGTGCTGAAAACTCATGCAATGCTGGCGGACGTCGAAGAACTGCGTGACGCGGTGGCGAATTTCGAGGATACGTTCCGGCCGATCCGCAGCTATTTTTATTGGGAGAAACACTGCGCCGATATTCCGGTGTGTTGGTCGCTGCGGTCGATCTTTGACGCCATTGATGGAGTGGACGTGCTGACCGGAGATCTGCAGCAGATCATTCCGGAAATGGATCGACTGGATGTGCTGCTGCCCCAGATGGTGGCCCTAATGCCCCAGATGACCCAGGTAATGCGGGCGATGAAGGTCGCGGCCCTGACGATGTATGCCACCCAGAAAGGGATGCTGGATCAGATGGCCGCCACCATGGACAACACCAATGCCATGGGTGAGGCGTTCGATGCCTCGATGAACGACGACTCGTTCTATCTGCCCCCAGAAGTCCTCCAGAATGCCGATTTTCAGCGGGCCATGAAGAATTTTATTTCTCCGGATGGCAAGTCGGTGCGGTTCATCATTTCCCATCAAAGTGATCCGATGAGTCCGGAGGGGATGGCCAGTACGCAGGCGATCAAGCGGGCGGCTACTGAGGCGATCAAGGGCACCCCGTTGGAAGGCGCCAAGATCTATCTCGCCGGCACCGCCGCTGTCATCAAGGACATCAACGACGGCAATGACTATGACTTGTTGATCGCCGCCATCGCAGCGTTGAGCTTGATTTTCATCATCATGCTCGTCATCACCCGCAGCGCGATCGCGGCCTTGGTGATCGTGGGCACCGTGGCGGCTTCACTGGGTGCCTCATTGGGGTTGTCGGTGCTGTTGTGGCAACACGTGTTGGGCATCGAGCTCCATTGGCTGGTTCTGTCGATGTCGGTGATCGTGTTGCTGGCGGTCGGTGCCGACTACAACCTGTTGCTGGTCTCGCGGCTGAGAGAAGAAATTCAGGCCGGGATCCGCACCGCGATCATCCGCACCCTGGGCGCCACCGGATCGGTAGTCACCTCCGCCGGCCTGGTATTCGCCTTCACCATGATCTCGATGGCCGTCAGCGAATTGACCACCATCGCCCAGATCGGCACCACCATCGGCCTGGGCCTGCTCTTTGACACCCTGATTGTGCGCGCACTGATCACACCCTCGATCGCCGTACTGCTCGGACGCTGGTTCTGGTGGCCACAACGCGCGCGCCCCCGCCCCGCCCCGCAAGCCTGGCCTGAACCGTCCCAATCTGCGGACAACCATCACAGATGCAACAACTCCGCTGTCCGGCAGGCCGCGCTTGGAATACGTGAGCATCAGGAAGCGAGGTGAAATTGGTCAGGGTAAGAAGCATCAGCGGGCTCTGAGAGCGGCCGCATTCGTCAAACAAATCAATAAGTCCGATGACAACCTCAGCTTTCAGCGCTGAGATTATTGGGAGAAAGTAGAGAGAAAATGAGCGATAATCCTTTCGACAATGAGGACGGCTTGTTCTTCGTCCTGATTAACGACGAGGAGCAGCATAGCTTGTGGCCAACTTTCGCTGAAGTTCCAGCCGGCTGGCGTGTAATTTATGGTGAAGCCAGTCGCGCTGACTGCGTCGAATACGTGGACCAGAACTGGACGGATATACGGCCCAAGAGCCTGAAGGAAAGATTAGCCCTCAACTGATCACTCGGTTAGCTAACGGTCACCTCTGCGCGTGGGTTTTGCTGGCTACTATTCTCATGGCCACGAGCTCGCCAACCACACTAGCCTTGTCAAAATATTTCAGGAGATGATGTCTGGATGTTTGCTCGCAAAATTCAGCTGCCACTTCGAATATTGAGTCCCGAGTGGTTCCCAGGCGAAGTCACCTCTGTGGATACCGCTATACATTGCACGGCCGGCGGGGGCGAACCGCGTCAGGACCTGATGCGGGGACCTCTTGTTTGGTGAAAGTGGGATGACGTCCGCATCGACGGAGACAGTAGGCCAGAAAAAGCTGGCGGGACCTCACTCGAGGCGGTTCTTGGTCGCGAGTATGATTCGCCGGCTCGCGATCCCCATCATCGTAGGGTGGATAGCTCTCGTTGCGGTCCTCATCCTCTTCGTACCCCCACTTGAGGTGGTCGCGGAAATGCGTGCGGTGTCGACTTCTGCCGTTCACGCTCCCTCCGTAATTGGCGCAAAACGCATCAACCAGCTGTTCGCCGAGCATGGTGCGGACAGCACGATAATGCTCGTACTTGAAGGCAAGGAACCGCTCGGCGACGATGCTCACGCCTACTATGACCAGCTCGTCACGAAGCTCAGGGCTGACCAAGAGCACGTGATAAACGTGCGGGACTATTGGAGCGATCCGATCACCGAGTCAGGCGCAGAGAGTGCCGACGGGAAATTCTCTTATGTCGCAGTCAATCTCGTTGGCCTGCAAGGGCAGGCGCGGTCTCTGAGCGCGGTTAAGGCCATTCAACGGATCGTCGATAGCACGGCGGCTCCAAAGGGCGTCAAAACGTATGTCACCGGGCCCGCGGCGTTGATGGTGGATCAGCAGATCGCCGCAAAGCGGAGTCTGGAAACCGTCGAGCTGGCGACCCTTGCGGTGATCGTGGTGATGCTGTTGTTGGTTTACCGTTCGGTCACCACGGTGGTGGTGGTGTTGGTGATGGTGGTGCTGCAGATGATGGCGGCCCGGGGTGTGGTCGCTTTGCTCGGTTACCAAGAGCTGATCGGGCTTTCGGCGTTTGCCACCAGTGTGTTGGTGACGTTGGTGATTGCGGCGGGTACTGATTATGCGATTTTTTTGGTGGGGCGGTATCAGGAGGCGCGGGGGGCGGGTCAGGATCGGGAGTCAGCGTATTTCACGATGTTTGGTGGGACTGCGCATGTGGTGTTGGGGTCGGGGTTGACGATCGCGGGGGCGATGTTGTGTTTGAGTTTTACTCGTTTGCCGTATTTGCAGACGTTGGGTGTTCCCTTGGCGGTGGGGATGACGGTGGGGGTCTTGGCGGCGTTGACGTTGGGGCCGGCGGTGGTTGTGGTGGCTGGCCGGTTTGGCGCGGTGTTGGAGCCGCGGCGGCAGTTGCGGGTGCGTCGGTGGCGCAAGCTGGGTGCGGCGATTGCGCGGTGGCCGGGTCCGATCCTGATCGGGGCTGGTGCGTTGTCGTTGGTGGGGTTGTTGGCGTTGCCGGGTTATCGGGCGAATTTCAATGACCGAAATTATCTGCCGAAAAGCGCACCCGCCAACGTCGGGTATGCGGCGGCGGAGCGGGGTTTCGGTGCGGCGCGGATGAATCCGGATGTGTTGTTGGTGGAGTCGGGTCATGATCTGCGGAACTCCGCGGATTTGTTGGTGATCGACAAGATCGCCAAGGCGTTGTTTCGGGTGGAGGGGATTTCCCGGGTTCAGGTGATCACCCGCCCGGACGGTAAACCGATCAAGCACACCTCGATTCCGTTCATGATCGGGATGCAAGGCTCCATGATGCAGCTTGATCAGCCTTATCAGCAGCAGCGGATGGCTGATCTGTTGACGCAGGCCGACGAGATGCAAACCAGTATCGACACGATGGAGCAGATGACCCACCTCGCTGCTGAGATGGCCGCGGCCACGCACCGGTTGGTGCTGAAAACTCATGCAATGCTGGCTGACGTCGAAGAACTGCGTGACGCGGTGGCGAATTTCGAGGATACGTTCCGGCCGATCCGCAGCTATTTTTATTGGGAGAAACACTGCGCCGACATTCCGGTGTGCTGGTCGCTGCGGTCGATCTTTGACGCCATTGATGGAGTGGACGTGATGACCGGAGATCTGCAGCAGATCATTCCGGAGATGGATCGCCTGGATGTGCTGATGCCCCAAATGGTGGCCCTGATGCCCCAGATGACCCAGGCCGTGCGGGACATGAAAGCGCTTACGCTGACGATGTATGCCTCGCAGAAAGGGATGCTGGATCAGATGGCGGCCACCATGGACAGCACCAATGCCATGGGGAAGGCATTCGATGCCTCGATGAACGACGACTCGTTCTACCTGCCTCCAGAAGTATTCAAAAATGAGAACTTCCAGCGCGTTATGAAGAATTTTATTTCTCCGGACGGCAAGTCGGTGCGGTTCATCATTTCCCATCAAAGCGATCCGGTGAGCCCGGAGGGGATGGCCAGTACGCAAGCGATCAAGCGGGCGGCTGCGGAGGCGATCAAGGGCACTCCGTTGGAAGGCGCCAAGGTCTATCTCGCCGGCACCGCCGCCGCCGTCAAGGACATCAACGACGGCAATGACTATGACTTGTTGATCGCCGCCATCGCAGCGTTGAGCTTGATTTTCATCATCATGCTCGTCATCACCCGCAGCGCGATCGCGGCTTTGGTGATCGTGGGCACCGTGGCGGCTTCACTGGGTGCCTCGTTGGGGTTGTCGGTGCTGCTGTGGCAACACCTGTTGGGCATCGAGCTGAACTGGCTGGTTCTGTCGATATCGGTGATCGTGTTATTGGCGGTCGGAGCGGACTACAACTTGTTGCTGGTCTCGCGGCTGAAAGAAGAAATTCACGCCGGGATCGGCACGGCGATCATCCGCACCCTGGGCGCTACCGGATCGGTGGTCACCTCCGCCGGCCTGGTGTTCGCCTTCACCATGATCTCGATGGCCGTCAGTGAACTGACCACCATCGCCCAGATCGGCACCACGATCGGCATGGGCCTGCTCTTTGACACCCTGATCGTGCGCGCACTGATCACACCCTCGATCGCCGTACTGCTCGGACGTTGGTTCTGGTGGCCACAACGCGTACGCCCCCGCCCCGCCCCGCAAGCCTGGCCGAGACCTGCACCCAGTTCCGCACCGTCGCAACCCGCCACCGACAACCTCATCACCTCTCCGGCATGATTCGGAAGTTTATGCGACTTTCTCTGCAGCTTCGAGCAAATACATCCGGGGTAATGTCTGCCCGCCCGTGTGGTTTTCGTTGGCAGCGCTGATTTCCCCGGCTTTCGGCGATACGCCTGGCGACTCGGCGTCCATGTGCTGGCACCGGCGTAGTACCAGTTGTTCGTGGTGAGCGGATGACCCGATATTTTGAAACGTAAACGTCGCAGAATATATATTTTCGTCTACAGACAGACACACTTTTCTACCTTGATTCTTGTGCATCCAGTTATCTGATTATTCGAGTAAATTAGTAGGACCAAAGAATAGTGCGAAACAGTGACGGCGCTGCTGATCCAGAACGCTGCAAAGGAGAAGGTTATGTTGCGGTCCGATCCGGCAGTGGAAGTGATCGACCTCGGTAAGAAGTACGGTCACGTCACAGCTGTCGACGGCGTCAGCTTCACTGTGCCGCAAGGTGGTGTTCTGGGCCTGCTCGGACCCAACGGTGCCGGCAAGACCACGACAATGAAGTTGCTGACCACGTTGACGCGCCCGACGAGTGGTACCGCACGCGTCGCTGGCCACGATGTGTGCATGGCTCCCGACATGGTCCGCAGAAAAATCGGATTGGTCTGCCAGGAAGCAACTCTCGATGGGCTACTAACGGGCCGCGAGAACATCGACATGATTGGCAGCTTGTACGGATTTCGGCGAAAAGAGTTGACGCGCTTAAGTAATCAGCTTTTGGAACAATTCTCCGTCGCTGAAATTGCCGATAGGCGTGTTGATTCCTACTCCGGGGGGATGCGCCGTCGATTCGATATCGCCGTGAGCCTGTTTGCGCGGCCGCAGGTGCTGTTCCTCGATGAGCCATCCGCCGGGCTGGATCCGCACAGTCGCGTCGAGTTGTGGAAGCTGCTGCGCAGTCTCGTCGATGATGGACTGACCTTGGTCGTAACTACCCAGTACCTCGAGGAAGCCGATCGGCTCGCCGACAATATCGTCGTTATAGACAATGGCAGGGTCATCGCGCAGGGCTCACCGTTCGAGCTCAAGCAACAAGCCGGGGAAGCGAATGTGGTTGTAACCGTTTCTCATGCGAGTGATCTCGCACCGGTCGAGGCGGTGTTGCGGAGGAGTGCTGCGGAGGTCCTTATCGACGCAAACGCCCGGCGGCTGATGGTGACCTCTGACGGTTTGGCGGACCTTTCTGAAATTGCTAAAGCATTGCATCACAGCGGGATTCGGATTGAAGACATCCGCCTTTCGCGGCCGACTCTTGATGAAGTGTTCATCGCGCTGACCCGACGTTGCACCGGCTCCTGGGAAGGTAAGACAGCATGACTATTGTGCGGGATGCATCCACAACTCATCCCCAATCTGTGCACTACTCCAATGGGCACGGCTCTGGTATCGCGCGGCAGATATCGGTTATGTTGAAGCGACACCTGATCAGCGTCAGGCGGAAGCCCGCGACACTCCTGCAATTGCTGCTGCAGCCGGTTGCCTTCGTGCTGTTCTTCACTTTTGTCGTGGGCCGATCGATCAGCGCGGATGTGGTGCCGCGGTACCGCGAATTTCTGTTGCCTGGAATTCAGGCCCAAGCCATTGTCACCACAATAGTAATTGTGGGTACCGCAATTTCCTTTGATCTCGAAAATTGCATCTTCATAAGATTTCGATCGCTTCCAATTTCCAATTATTCGCCACTCATCGCACGCGGCCTGATTGCATTGCTCTATTCAATGATCGGGTATGTTGTCATCGGTCTGGTCGGATTCCTTGTCGGTTGGCGGTTCAACTGCAGCGTTGCCGATGTCGCGCTGGCCCTAGGGTTGGTGCTGACGTTCGGTCTGGGCTTTATGTGGCTCGGAATGGCCGTCGGACTGTTGATGAAGACAGTCGAGGGAATAGGCACGATAACGTTCCTAATCACACTGCCAGTCATCGCACTGTCGAATGCCTTCGCGCCAACACAGCCGATGCCGCACGCGCTGCGCGTCATCGCCGAGTGGAACCCGCTATCCGCTGCTTCTCAGGCCTTGCGTGAACTCACGACGCATGCTCCGCCTGCGCCGCCGAGCGCACAATTACCGATGCACCACCCGGCGCTGTTCACGCTGATCTACTCCATCACTTTCACCGCAGTGTTAGCGCCGATGGCCGTTCGCGCATACGTGCGCCGCACGTCTCAATAGGCAGTTAAGGCAGCAACACGATCGAGCCGGTGGTCTTGCGGCCCTCCAGGTCGGTGTGGGCACGCGCGGCTTCGGCCAGGGGATAAGTCCCGCCGATCTCGACCCGAACGGCCCCGCTGCCGATCGCGTCGAATAGCTCGGTGGCCCGCCCGCTGAACTCCTCGCCGGTACGGATGAAGTGGGCCAGCGAGGGCCGGGTGAGGTACACCGATCCGGCGTAGTTCAGTTGCTGCGGATCGAACGGCGGAACGGGCCCGCTCGCCGCGCCGAACAGGGCCAGCGTCCCGCGGACGGCCAGGCTGGCCAGGCTGGCGTCGAAGGTACTGGCACCCACGCCGTCGTAGACCGCGGCCACCCCGGCGCCGTTGGTGAGACCGCGAATCTGCTGGCCGAACTGGTAAGCGTCGGTGGGGTAGGCCAGCACCTCGGCGGCGCCCGCCTCCCGGGACAGCCGCTCCTTCTCGGGCGTCGACACCGTGGTGATGACCCGTGCCCCCAGGTGAGTCGCCCACTGCGTCAGAATCAGCCCGACGCCTCCGGCGCCGGCGTGCACCAGCACGGCGTCACCGCGCTGCACCGGATACACCGACTTCACCAGGTACTGCGCCGTCAGACCCTTCAGCAGGGCCGACGCGGCCACTTCCGAGCTGATGCCGTCGGGCACTTTGGCTGTTAAAAATGCTGGCGCAGTGCATGATTCGGCGTAGGAACCGTTGGCCGAGGCGCTCACCACCCGGTCCCCGACGCCGATGTCACCTGCGGTGTCCGGGCCTACCGCCACCACCGTGCCGCACACCTCCGAACCCAGGACGAACGGGAGCGGGCGTGGGTACTGCCCGGAGCGGAAGTAGGTGTCGATGAAGTTGACGCCGATCGCTTCGGAGCGGATCAGCAGCTCGCCCGGACCCGGTTGAGGGTCGGAGATGTCGTGGTAGTTCAGGACTTCAGGGCCGCCGGCTTCGCTGACTTCGATCGCATGCATGCCGATATCATGCCCGGGCATGAAGCTAGCCCGACCGGACACCTTCCATCCGCGCATCGTGCTTGCCGGCGGTGCGCAGCGTGCCGCCGGAGACGACGCCGGATTGGTGGCCGCGTTGCGCACCCGCGGCCTGCACGCGCGGTGGCTTGCCTGGGACGACCCGCAGGTCACTGACGCACACCTGGTGATCCTGCGGGACGCCGGCGACTACGCCCCCCGGCTCGACGAATTCCTCGCCTGGACCACCAGCGTGCAGCACCTGCTGAACCCGCCGTCCGTCGTCGCTTGGAACGCCCAGCTCAGCTATCTGGACGAGCTTGCGCTGCAGGCGGTACCGACCGTGCCGCATCAGGTCCACCAGCCCGGCCAACCCGTCCGGCTACCGTCTGACGGCCCCGTTTACGTCGGTGCCGCGGCCGGCGCCGGGCTGATGCGCTTCACCGACCGGTTGGACGCCGAGGCGTACATCAACGGGTGCGACGGGAGTGTGTTCGTGCAAGTAGCCGGCGGCGAGCCGGAAACGGTGCTCATCTTCGTCGGGGGGAAGCCCTCACACGCGTTCACCGCGCAGGACGGCGGCCTTCATCAGGGGGAGGCGGACTTCGAACTGTGGGATGTGGGAGCAGCCGCGGTGGCAGCCGCACCGGGGGAGGTGCTGTATGCGCGGGCCCACCTGGCCGGGCAGCGACTGCTGGAGTTGCAGCTGATTGACCCGTCGCTCGGGTGGCTGCGACTGGACGCCGAAACGCGGGGCCTCGCCCAGCGCGAGTTCGCTCTGGGGGTCGAGTCAGCCCTGGAGCGTCTCGGGCTGGGCCCTTTCTCGCATCGACGCCCATAGCGCCGCGGTGGCAGCGGTACAGGCGGCGGCCCCGGCCACGTGGAGCGCCACCAGCACGGCGGGCACCCCCGTGTAGTACTGCGCGGTGCCCACCCCGGCCTGCGCGACAACGAGTGCTACCAGTACGCCGAGCCGCTTCAGCACCACGCGGTCGGCCTGTATTGCCCACAACCCGAAGCCCAGGCCGATCAGCAGCGACAGATACGAGACCAGCAGCGACGAGTGTGCGTGCACGAGGGTGTTGATCTCGATTTTGAGCCGCGGGACCGTCCGGCTCGGGCTCTTGTCGCCCGCGTGCGGTCCGGCCGCGGTTACCAGAGTGCCGGTGACCAGCACCACCGACAGGTTCATCGCGGTCAGCGCCGTCAGCAACCGCAACGGCCTGGCGACCCGCTGGTGTACCTCGCCGTCGTCGGGCTCACCGACCTTGACGAACAGCAATACGGACAACCACACCATCGTCATCGACGCCAACAGGTGGATCGCCACCGTCCACCACAGCAGCCCGGTGCGCACGGTGATGCCGCCGATCACGGCCTGTACGACGGTCGAGGCGGGCATCAGCCAGGCGTAGAACAGCACCTCTTTGCGCCGGCAGGCCCGGGTGACCGCCAATACGGCCAGCGCTGCGGTGATGACGACCGCGAAGGTGATCATGCGATTGCCGAACTCGACGGCCTGATGGATGCGCGGTACCTCGGATACCGCGACCGGGGTGAAGCTGCCGGGGAAACACTGCGGCCAGGTAGGGCAGCCCAGCCCCGAGGCGGTGACCCGCACGATCGCCCCGGTGACCGCGATGCCGCCCTGGGTGAGGATGACGAGTGCCGCGATAATGCGCTGGACACGCAGGCTGGGGTTGGGGAGCAGGTCCACCAACCGCATCAGCGATCGTCCGACGGCCACCGCCCGATCGTAACGACCACTACGTCACGTAGTAGAACTGGGCCTCGCGCTCATAGTGGCGGGCTCTCGCGCTATCTGCGGCGAGATTGACGCTACGCACTCCCGTGACGGCGCGTCGTGTACGTGGCGTCAGTGTCGCGGCAGCCGCGGGCCTTCAGTGTTGCGGTAGCCGCGGGCCTGCAGTGCCGCGGCTACCTGCCGCACAATCTGGTCGGGTCGATCCTCGGCGATCACCCGGATGACGATCCAGCCGAGGTCGCCAAGCTCCTTCAATCTGCGCACGTCACGCACGTATTGGCGCCGGTCGGTGCGGTGCTGGTCGCCGTCGTATTCGACGGCGACTTTGAATCGCTCCCATCCCATGTCGAGCAGGGCCACTGTCCGGTAATTGACGACGACAGGAATCTGGGTCTCCGGTGTGGGCAGTCCAGCGTCGACCAGCAGCATCCGGAGCCATGTCTCCTTCGGTGATGCGGCACCCGGGTCGATCTTGGGAAGCAGCGTTCTGAGCTGTCGCACGCCGCGGGCTCCGGCGTATCGCGTGCTCAGCATCAACGTCGTTGCTGTGGAGAACGGTGTTGCGCGCATCAATGCGTCGAGACGGGCGATCGCATCGGCGGCGGTCAGTTGCCGCCCCAGGTCGAACGCCGTGCGGGCAGATGTGGTCACGGGCAAACCCGCAATCCGGGTGACTTCGTCAATGCCCACCCGGTCATTGCGGGTGATTATTCCGGTGGGCGGCCGAGGATTGCGCCACAACAATTCGACGGCTTCGTCCTCGTCGATCCAGTCCGAGCCGTGCAACGCCGCAGCGGTCAACCCGGCCAGGGTCCCGCGGCGACCGGTCCATAACCATGCCGCAGCCGAGCGAACGCGTAACGAAAGTTGCGTGTCGCGTGCCACGTAGATGTCGGGGTAGATCGCCCGGTACTGCGTTCGTAGTTGGTACCGGCTGACTTTTCCCTGCCGCAACGCCTCGCTGCCAATCCACATTCGATCCATACGGGCTTGGATGAGCCAGACGGTGCGCCGGTTCCAGCGAAATTGAAGCCACGCACAACCGCGACCGCGTGTCGTGTCCCTGGTGGCAGTGTCGCGGCCGGGAGGTCAGGTGAAGCGGAAAAAGCGTCGTGCGGCCAGCGCGCCCGCACCGCCCCACACTGCGAGCACCGCCAGCCCGAACCAGTCCACCGACAGGTTCATGGCCTGCGACAGCGACTCGGTCAGCGCGCCCGACGGTGTCAGCCGCGCGGCCCATTTCACTCCGGACGGGATCATGCCCGTCTCCAGGGTCAGCGCGCCGAACCCGGCGAAGGCGAACCACAACAGGTTGGCCAGCGCGAGCACGATCTCGGCGCGCAGGGTGCCACCGAGCAGCAGGCCCAGTGCCGCGAACCCGGCAGTGCCCAGCGCGATCACTGCGCCACCGAGTGCCAGCGCCGCCAGCGGCGGTCGCCAGCCCAAAGCAAAACCGATGGCGCCCAGGACAATTGACTGCAGGAAGACGGTGAACACCACCGCCAGAGCCTTGCCGGCGATGATTCCCCACACTGGCAGCGGAGTCGCCCCGAGCCGCTTCAATGCGCCGTAGCGCCGGTCGAACGCGACGGCGATCGCCTGGCCGGTGAAGGCGGTAGAGATCACCGCGAGCGCCATGATCGCCGGCGTGAACACCGCGGCGCGATGCTCGCCGAATGATCCGAAGGGCAGCAGGGTGAGTCCGATCAGCAGCGTGATCGGGATGAACATCGTCAAGAGCAACTGCTCGCCGTTGCGTAGCAGCAGCTTGGCCTCCAGGCTGAACTGCGCGGCCAGCATGCGGGGTACGGCACTGGGACGCGGGTCCGGGGTGAAGGTGCCGGGCGGGAAGACGTCGCTCACGATCGCAGACTCCTGCCGGTCAGATCGAGGAAGACGTCCTCCAGGCTGCGCTGTTCGACGCGCAGGTCGGTGGCCAGGACGTCGATTCGGGCGCACCATGCCGTCACCGTCGCCAGCACCTGCGGGCCGACCGCGCCTTCGACGAGGTACTCGCCGGGTGACACCTCGCTAGCCCGGTATCCCTCGGGCAACGCAGCGGTCAGCAACGAAAGGTCAAGGCGCGGCGGTGCGCTGAACCGCAGCTGGTCCTTGGCGCCGCTGCGCATCAGCTCCGCCGGCGTCCCCGCGGCGACTGTCGTTCCGTTGTCGATGATCACCAGCCGATCGGCCAGTTCCTCGGCCTCTTTGAGCTGGTGGGTGGTCAGCACCACCGTGACGCCGTCGCGGCGCAGCGCGTCAATCAGCTCCCACACCAGCAGCCGGGCGTGGGCGTCCATGCCCGCGGTGGGTTCGTCGAGGAAAACCAGCTCGGGCCGTCCGACCAGTGCACACGCCAACGCGAGGCGTTGCTGCTGGCCACCGGAGAGGCGCCGGTACGTCGTACGCGCGGCTTCGGTGAGGCCGAGGGTTTCCAGCAGCCACTTCGGGTCCAGCGGATCGGCCGCGTAGGACGCCACCAGGTTCAGCATTTCGCCGGCGCGGGCTGCCGGGTAACCGCCGCCGCCCTGCAACATCACCCCGATGCGGGGGCGCAGGCGCGCGTTGTCGGCGATCGGGTCCAATCCGAGCACCTCGATGCTGCCGGAGTCGGGGCGAATGAAGCCCTCGCACATCTCGACGGTGGTCGTCTTTCCGGCGCCGTTGGGACCCAGCAGCGCGAACACCTCGGCGGCATGCACCTCGAGATCGAGGCTCGAAACGGCCTTTACGGATCCGTACTGCTTGCAAACCCCGCGCAGTCGTACCGCGATGTCGCGGTCGTGGGGGATGGAGCTCACGTGGAGTCAGCGTAGGCGTCCGGCGCCGCCGCGGGGGAAGGGGTGGGCGTCGCAGTGACGGGTGTCACCGAGGGCTCCGGTTCGACGGTTTCCTCCGGAAGGGGCTGCCACGGTAGCCGGTGATAGGTCAATGCGATGAGCACGACGACGATGAAGGCACTGGCCAAGGTCGCGTCGACGATCTGGAACAGCGCGAAGCGGTCGCCATTGGCGGTCGGGCCGAAGATGCCGACGATGAGGGTGACGATGATCGCCGCTGCCCGGAATTTCGTCCGGGTGGCCCAGGCGGCGAGCGGGATGATGGCCCACAGCAGGTACCAGGGCTGGACGACCGGGAACAGCAGCACCGTGAGGCCCAGCGCAACCCCCAGGCCGCCGATCGGGTGCAGCCGACCGCGGAACACCGCCAACAGCAGCCAGCAGACCATGACCATGATGATCAGCACGCCGATCGCACGGGTCAGCGACAAGATGGCGGTGGTGTGATCGCCTAGGCCGAGCAGAATGCCCACCTGTCCGGTGCCGAGTGCCAACAGCGTCGGCGGCGACATCCAGCTGCGCACCACATTGGCGGTGCCGAGGGTGAAAATCCAGCCGAAGCCCAGCCCGCTGGCCCAGCCGACCAGGCCCATCACCGCCAGCGTCAACGCCGCCATTGCGGTGCCCGACAGCAAGAAGGACTTCACCGTGCTGCCGAGCCGGTAGGCCAGTGCCATGGTGACGAATCCCAGCGCCAGCAGCGACGGCAGCTTCACCTGCGACGAGAGCACGATGAGGATCGAACCGCCCAGCAGGAGCCCCAGGGGTTGCCAGTCCGGGCCGATCCGCCACGACTGAGGCATAAGGCGATCCGACCGCTGTCCGTCCAGGCCGCGCAACGCGAACTCCGCACCCGTCAGCATCAGCCCCAGCATCAGCGCCTCATTGTGGATACCGGCGACCAGGTGCATGAACAGCAGCGGATTGGCCGCGCCGAGCCACAGTGCGCTGACCTCGGCGACTCCGCACCGGCGGGCCAGCCGGGGCGTCGCCCACACGATCAACGCGACACCGCACAGCACCACCAGTCGGTGACACAGCACGGCGGCGACGATGTTCTCCCCGGTGAGACCCGAGATGCCACGCCCGATCCACAGGAACAGCGGGCCGTAGGGCGCCGGCGTCTCTCGCCAGAGGCTCGGCACCGACAGCGTGAACACATGCCCCAGGCCCAGTCCGGACGCCGGCCCCACCCGGTAGGGGTCGAGTCCTTCCAGTGAGATCTGGCTCTGGGCCAAATAGGAATAGACGTCCTTGCTGTACATCGGTGGTGCGATCAACAGCGGCAGCATCCACAACACCAGCGTGCGGTCCAGTTCGCCGCGCGACATCCGGCGCTTGCCGGACGCGAACCGCCCGAGCATCAGCCAGGCCAGCGCCATCATCACCGCGCCGGTGGTGGTCATGGTCAGCGACACCGTCTGGATGCGCGACGGCAGATTCAGCAGACGCACGCCGAAGGTCGGATCCTGGACCACCGGCCTGGCGCCGTCGCCCAGGGCCCCGATCGCCATCAGCACCGTGCCGGTGGCGCCGAACAGCCGGGTCCGCTTCATCGCGGTGAACTCGGCGGCGTTGAGCGGCTTGCCCACCGTCTGCTCGTCGCCGTGCAGACTGGCGATCGACGAGCTCAGGGTGTGGTGGCGGGCTGCCATCAGAGCAGACTAGCCCCGGCGACGATGCCGGCCGCAAAATGCGGCCGGTTGAGGAGCGGGGCCATCGATCGGGCCGGCGACGATGCCGGCCGCAAAATGCGGCCGGTCGAGGAGCGGGAAACCAGCGCTGTTGCCCTCGTCACGTAAGGGCACCCTTGCTGGACCGATTACCGGAATTGCGACACACTGGTGTTGTGAAAATCCAATCCACACAGCCTGCTGCGGCGCCCGCAGCCGGTGCTGTCGGTTCGGACGGTCACACCCGGCGCACGATCGTACGCCTGCTGCTCGAATCAGGCTCCATCACCGCCACCGAAATCGGCGACCGGCTAAGCCTGGCGCCCGCGGGTGTCCGCCGGCATCTCGACGCGCTGATCGAGGCGGGAGAGGCGGAGTCGGTTGCGGCGGCGTCCTGGCAGCAGGTGGGGCGCGGACGGCCCGCCAAACGGTACCGATTGACCGCGGCCGGTCGCGCCAAGCTTGACCACGCCTACGACGACCTCGCCTCCGCTGCAATGCGGCAATTGCGTGAGATCGGCGGCGAGGACGCGGTGAAGACGTTCGCGCGGCGCGCCGCATCGACGCGATTCTGTCCGGGGTCGAGGCGGCTGACGGCCACGACGAGGATGCCGTCGAAGAAACCGCCGACCGGATCGCCCAAGCGCTGACCAAAGCCGGATATGTCGCCACCACCACCCGGGTGGGCGGCCCCATCCACGGTGTGCAAATCTGCCAGCACCACTGCCCGGTGTCGCACGTCGCCGAGGAATTCCCCGAGTTGTGCGAAGCCGAGCAGCAGGCCATGTCCGAGGTGCTCGGCTCCCACGTGCAGTTGTTGGCGACGATCGTCAACGGTGACTGCGCCTGCACCACCCACGTACCTCTAGCCCCGGCGCCCAGCCCGCGCCCAACCGCAACGAGCACCAAGGGAGCGTCCTCATGACACTCGAAGCTGCACGGACCGTCGAGCCATTGACCCAGGAGCAGACCATCGAGTCGCTGGGCAAATACGGCTACGGCTGGGCCGACTCGGACATCGCGGGCGCCAGCGCGCAACGCGGGCTGTCCGAGGCGGTCGTGCGTGACATCTCAGCCAAGAAGAACGAGCCGGAGTGGATGCTGAACATCCGGCTCAAGGCGCTGGGCATCTTCGACAAGAAGCCCATGCCGAACTGGGGCTCCAACCTCGAGGGCATCGACTTCGACAACATCAAGTACTTCGTGCGCTCGACCGAGAAGCAGGCCGCCAGCTGGGATGAACTGCCGGAGGACATCAAAAACACCTACGACCGGCTGGGCATCCCCGAAGCAGAAAAGCAGCGCCTGGTCGCCGGTGTGGCCGCCCAGTACGAGTCGGAGGTGGTGTACCACCAGATCCGGGAAGACCTCGAGGCTCAGGGCGTCATCTTCCTCGACACCGACACCGGATTACGGGAACACCCCGACATCTTCAAGAAGTACTTCGGCACCGTGATCCCGGCGGGTGACAACAAGTTCTCCGCGCTGAACACGGCCGTGTGGTCGGGCGGCAGCTTCATCTACGTGCCGCCGGGCGTGCACGTCGACATCCCGCTGCAGGCCTACTTCCGGATCAACACCGAGAACATGGGCCAGTTCGAGCGGACGCTGATCATCGTCGACGAAAACGCCTACGTGCACTACATCGAGGGTTGTACCGCGCCGATCTACAAGTCGGACTCACTGCACTCCGCGGTGGTGGAGATCATCGTAAAGCCCGGTGGCCGTTGCCGTTACACGACGATCCAGAACTGGTCGAACAACGTCTACAACCTGGTTACCAAGCGGGCCCGGGCCGAGGCCGGCGCCACCATGGAGTGGGTCGACGGCAACATCGGATCCAAGGTGACCATGAAGTACCCGGCGGTCTGGATGACCGGCGAGCACGCCAAGGGGGAGGTGCTGTCGATCGCTTTCGCCGGTGAGGACCAGCACCAGGACACCGGCGCCAAGATGCTGCACCTGGCCCCGAACACGTCGAGCAACATCGTGTCCAAGTCGGTGGCGCGCGGCGGCGGGCGCACCTCCTACCGCGGCCTGGTTCAGGTGAACAAAGGCGCGCACGGCTCCAAGTCGAGCGTGAAATGCGATGCGCTGCTGGTCGATACGATCAGCCGCAGCGACACCTACCCCTACGTCGACATCCGCGAGGACGACGTCACGATGGGCCACGAGGCCACCGTCTCGAAGGTCAGCGAGAACCAGCTGTTCTACCTGATGAGCCGCGGCATGACCGAGGACGAGGCCATGGCGATGGTGGTGCGCGGGTTCGTCGAGCCGATCGCCAAAGAACTGCCGATGGAGTACGCGCTGGAGCTCAACCGGCTGATCGAGTTGCAGATGGAGGGCGCGGTCGGATGACGGCCGCGCTCAACAAAGGGGAACTGTTCGCGTCTTTCGACGTTGACGCCTTCGAAGTCCCGCACGGCCGCGACGAACTGTGGCGCTTCACCCCACTGAAGCGCCTGCGCGGGCTGCACGACGGCAGCGCGGTAGCCACCGGAACCGCGACCATCACCGTCAGCGAACACGACGGTGTGCAGACCGAGTCAGTGCGCCGCGGCGACGAGCGCCTCGGTCAGGGCGGCGTTCCCGCGGACCGGGTTGCGGCTCAGGCTTTTTCGTCGTTCAATGCCGCGACGCTGGTGACCGTCGGGCGCGACACCCAGGTCAGCGAACCGGTCAACATCACCGTTGCCGGACCGGGCCAGGGCGCCACCGCCTACGGGCACCTGCAGATCCGGGTCGAAGAACTCGGCGAGGCCGTGGTCGTCATCGACCACCGGGGCAGCGGAACGTACGCCGACAACGTCGAATTCGTCGTCGGTGACGCCGCCCGGCTCACCGTCATCTGGATCGCTGACTGGGCCGACGACACGGTGCACGTCAGCGCACACCACGCCCGCCTCGGCAGAGATGCGGTGCTGCGCCACGTCACCGTCACCCTGGGCGGTGAGGTGGTGCGGTTGGCCGCCAACGTGCGGTTCGCCGGACCGGGTGGGGACGCCGAGCTACTGGGCCTGTACTTCGCCGACGACGGTCAGCACCTCGAATCGCGGCTGCTGGTGGACCACGCCCAGCCGGACTGCCGATCCAATGTGCTGTATAAGGGTGCGCTGCAAGGAGATCCGTCGTCGAAGCTGCCCGACGCGCACACTGTGTGGATCGGTGACGTGCTGATCCGCGCCGAGGCCACCGGCACCGACACTTTCGAGATGAATCGCAACCTGGTGCTCACCGACGGGGCGCGCGCCGACTCGGTGCCCAACCTGGAAATCGAGACCGGCGAAATCGCCGGCGCCGGACACGCCAGCGCCACCGGGCGATTCGACGACGAACAATTGTTCTACCTGCGCTCCCGCGGCATTCCTGAAGAGCAGGCCCGCCGGCTGGTGATCCGCGGTTTCTTCGGCGAGATCATCTCGAAGATCGCGGTGCCCGAAGTGCGGGAGCGCCTCACCGCGGCCATCGAACACGAACTGGAAATGACGGAGAAGGCAACAACCGCATGACAATCCTGGAAATCAGAGACCTGCACGTCAGCGTCGAAAACCCGAGCGGCGTCGAAGGCGAACGCGAGATCCCGATCCTCAAGGGCGTCGACCTGACCGTGAAATCCGGTGAGAAGCATGCCTTGATGGGGCCCAACGGTTCCGGCAAATCGACGCTGTCCTACGCCATCGCCGGACACCCCAAATACGTCGTCACCTCAGGCTCGATCACGCTGGACGGCGAAGATGTGCTGGCGATGAGCGTCGACGAGCGGGCGCGGGCCGGCCTGTTCCTGGCCATGCAGTACCCGGTCGAGGTGCCCGGGGTCTCGGTGTCGAACTTCCTGCGCTCGGCCGCCACCGCCATCCGTGGTGAGGCGCCCAAGCTGCGCCACTGGGTCAAAGAGGTCAAGGCCGCGATGTCCGCCCTGGAGATCGACCCGGCGTTCGCAGAGCGCAACGTCAACGAGGGCTTCTCCGGCGGTGAGAAGAAGCGGCACGAGATCCTGCAACTCGAGTTGCTCAAGCCCAAGATCGCGATCCTCGACGAGACCGACTCCGGCCTGGACGTCGATGCGCTGCGGGTGGTCAGCGAGGGCGTCAATCGTTATGCCGAGGCGGAGAACGGCGGCATCCTGCTGATCACGCACTACACCCGCATCCTGCGCTACATCAAGCCGGAGTATGTGCACGTCTTCGTCGGCGGCCGCATCGCCGAATCGGGCGGCTCGGAGCTGGCCGACGAACTCGAGCAGAACGGCTACGTGCGCTTCACGCAGGCGACCGCAGGCGCGTAAGCATGTTGGACCTCACGGCGATCCGCGCCGATTTCCCCATCCTCAAGCGCGTCATGCGCGGTGGAAATCAGTTGGCGTATCTGGATTCCGGAGCGACGTCGCAGCGACCCCTGCAGGTGCTCGACGCCGAGCGTGAGTTCCTCGTCACCTCCAACGGCGGCGTGCACCGGGGCGCGCACCAGCTGATGGAAGAAGCCACCGACGCCTACGAGCAGGGCCGCGCCGACATCGCTGCCTTCGTGGGTGCCGAACCCGACGAATTGGTGTTCACCAAGAACGCCACCGAGTCGCTGAACCTCGTGTCGTATGTGTTGGGAGACAGCCGGTTCGACAGCGCCCTCGGGCCCGGCGACGTGATCGTCACCACCGAACTCGAGCACCACGCCAATCTGGTGCCCTGGCAGGAGCTGGCGCGGCGCACCGGCGCCACTCTCAAGTGGTTCGGGGTGACCGAAGACGGTCGTATCGACATCGACTCGTTGCAGCTCGACGAGAACGTCAAAGTCGTGACATTCAGCCATCATTCGAACGTCACCGGCGCGCTGGCGCCGGTCGGCGAGCTGGTCGGGCGAGCCCGGTCCGTCGGTGCCCTCACGGTGCTCGACGCCTGCCAGTCGGTGCCGCACCAGCCGGTCGACTTCCACGCACTCGGGGTGGACTTCGCCGCCTTCTCCGGGCACAAGATGTTGGGGCCCAACGGTATCGGGGTCCTCTACGCCCGCGGCGAGTTGCTCAACACGATGCCGCCGTTTCTCACCGGCGGGTCGATGATCGAGACCGTCACCATGGAGACCTCGACCTATGCGCCCGCCCCGCAGCGCTTCGAAGCGGGAACGCCGATGACGTCACAGGTGGTCGGACTGGCGGCTGCGGCGCGCTATTTGAGCGCTGTCGGCATGGAAGCCGTTGAGGCGCACGAACGTGAGCTGGTCGCCAAGACCATCGAGGGCCTGTCCGGCATCGACGGTGTGCGCATCGTCGGACCCACGTCGATGGAGAACCGCGGCTCGCCAGTCTCGTTCATCGTCGACGGCGTGCACGCGCACGACGTCGGCCAAGTGCTCGACGACGAGGGCGTGGCCGTGCGCGTCGGCCACCACTGTGCGTTGCCACTGCACCGCCGGTTCGGCCTGGCAGCCACGGCCCGGGCATCCTTCGCCCTGTACAACACCGAGGAGGAAGTCGACCGCCTGATCGCCGGCGTGAAACGATCCCTCGAATTCTTTGGGAGAGGCTGACGTTGCGTCTCGAGCAGATGTACCAGGACGTGATCCTGGACCACTACAAGCACCCGCACCACCGCGGGCTGCGGGAACCGTTCGGTGCCGAGGTCTTCCACGTCAACCCGGTCTGTGGTGACGAGGTCACGCTGCGTGTCAGCCTCTCTGAGGACGGCCAGACAGTCGCCGACATCTCCTACGACGGGCAGGGCTGTTCGATTAGCCAGGCGGCGACATCGGTGCTCACCGAACAGGTGATCGGGCAGAGCGTGTCGCAGGCCCTCGACACCATCGACGCCTTCACTGAGATGGTCTCCTCGCGCGGCACCGTGCAGGGCGACGAGGACGTGCTGGGGGACGGGATCGCGTTCGCGGGGGTGGCCAAGTATCCGGCGCGGGTCAAATGCGCACTGCTGGGCTGGATGGCGTTCAAGGATGCGCTGGCGCGGGCCAGCGCGGCAAAGCAAGCGCCTGCGCAGGCGCACGCCGGCTTCGAGGAGGTTGCACAATGAGCGACGCCGCTGCATCTGACGAGCTACTGCTCGCCGACGTGGAAGAGGCGATGCGCGACGTCGTCGACCCGGAACTGGGGATCAACGTCGTCGACCTCGGCCTCGTCTACGGTCTGAATCTGGAGAAGGGTGACGAGGGAACCGTCGCCCTGGTCGATATGACCCTGACGTCGGCGGCCTGCCCGCTGACCGACGTCATCGAAGACCAGTCGCGGTCGGCGCTGGTTGGCGCGGGCCTGGTCGACGAAATCAAGATCAATTGGGTCTGGAACCCGCCGTGGGGCCCGGACAAGATCACCGAGGACGGCCGCGAGCAGTTGCGCGCCCTCGGGTTTACGGTCTAGCCGGCGGGCGCGGAGCACCCCCTAGTGCCCGTGCGGCCCAACGCCGTCCGGGCACTTGCCGTTGGCGGCCGGGCGCAGGCTGATCACCGTCGCCTGCAACGTGCCGTTGTCCTCGCTGCCGCGGGCTGTGATGCATTTGCCTTGCGCGATCGCCTGTGACGTCGCCGGGGCCATTTTGGTGTACTTCGTCTGGTCGGTAACTGTCACCGTCTGGGGCGCGGCGGCGGTGTTGATCGTAATAGTTTGTCCCGCAACGGAAGCCACGCTGCCCTGGATCGGCGCATGCTTGCCGGGAGTCGTGGGTTGCTTGCCCTGTGGGCATTTGCCGTCGACCGCCGGGCTGACGCGCACCCAGGTCGCTGCCTGACCGGCATCGTTGGTCCTCACCGTGACACAGCTGCCCGCAGTGACGTCCGTCAGGGCCGCCGTCGTCATCTCGGTCACCTTGGTCGACCCGGTGAAGTCGACTGTGGCCGTTCCGCTTTGCTGCGTCACCTGCGCCGCGTTGCCCGCCACGGACGCGATTAGGCCACGAACTTGTGCGTCGCCCTTGCCCGGGGCCGACGTCGTCGGCAACGCCACCACGGTGCTCGGCGATGTGGTCGGGCTGGAGGTGGTGGATGAGCTGCACGACGCGACCGACAGCGCCGTGGCGCCGGCAAGTATCGCGATACGAGTGAATGACAACATGTCTCCCCAAATCGTCGGTGGTTCTTGACGATCCGGTCTACCCCTCGGAGCTGTGCGGACCCTATGCGTCAGAAGACGTCTTCGGAGACCCGCATGATGTCGTCGTCGATGTTCTCCAGCACCGCCCGCACCCCGGCCAGCTTCGGCAACATGTTCTTGGCGAAGAACGCCGACACACCGACCTTGCCCTCGTAAAAGGCCTTGTCGCTCGCGGACGGATCGCCCTCCAGCGCCGCCGCCGCCACGTTGGCCTGCGCCAACAACCGCCAGCCGATCATCAGGTCACCGACGGCAAGCAGGTAGCGCACCGAGCCCAGGCCTACCTTGTAGATGTCAGTGGGGTGTTGGGCGGCCGACATCAGGTATCCCATCAGCGCACCAGTCATGCCGGTGACGTCTTCGACGGCGGCCTGCAGCAGCTCGGCCTGGTCCTTCAATGACTCCGTGGTGGTCTCGATGGTCTTGTTGATCTGCGTCGTCACGTGCTGCAGAGACTGCCCGTGGTCGCGCACGATCTTGCGGAAGAAGAAGTCCATCGCCTGGATCGCGGTGGTGCCTTCGTAGAGCGAGTCGATCTTCGAGTCGCGGATGTACTGCTCCAGCGGGTAGTCGGTGAGGAAACCGGACCCGCCGAGCGTCTGCAGCGATTCGGTCAGCACCTCGTAGGCCCGCTCCGAGCCCACGCCCTTGACGATGGGCAGCAGCAGGTCGTCGACGCGGTGCGCCAGGTCGGGGTCGGCGCCCGAAACATGTTGTGCCACAGCGCTGTCCTGATGCGCTGCGGCATACATGTAGACGGCTCGCAGGCCCTCCGCGTACGCCTTCTGAGTCATCAGGCTGCGACGCACGTCGGGGTGGTGCATGATCGTGACGCGCGGCGCGGTCTTGTCCGTCATCTGCGTCATGTCCGCGCCCTGCACCCGTTCCTTCGCATAGGCGAGGGCGTTGAGGTAGCCCGTCGACAGGGTCCCCGCAGACTTGACGCCGATTGTCATGCGCGCGTTCTCGATCACGTGGAACATCTGCGCGATCCCGTCGTGGACACCGCCGACCAGATATCCGACGGCCGGAACGTCGGTGGCCCCGAAGGTCAGCTCGCAGGTGGGGGAGGACTTCAGACCCATCTTGTGTTCCACCCCGGTGACGTAGACCCCGTTGCGCGCACCGAGCTCGCCGGTGTCCGGGTCGAACAGGAAGTTGGGAACGTAGAACAGGCTCAAACCCTTGGTACCCGGTCCCGCGCCCTCAGGGCGAGCCAACACCAGATGGAAGATGTTCTCGGTCGTGTCGCCGACGTCGCCACCGGAGATGAATCGCTTGACGCCCTCGATGTGCCAGGTGCCGTCGGGCTGTTCGATGGCCTTGGTCCGGCCCGCTCCGACATCCGAGCCGGCGTCGGGTTCGGTGAGTACCATGGTCGATTGCCAGCCGCGCTCGACTCCCATTGCGGCCCAACGCTTCTGCTCGTCGTTGCCCTCGACGAACAGTGATTGCGAAAGAATGGGGCCGAGGTTGAAGAAGCAGACCGACGGGTTGGCGCAGTAGATCATCTCGTTGACCGCCCAGGTGAGCGGCGGAGGCGCGGCCATGCCGCCGATCTCCTCGGCGAGGCCCAGTCGCCACCATTCCGCGTCCTTGATGGCCTGCACGGTCTTCACCAATTCCGGTGCGACGCTGATGGAGTGCGTAGCCGGGTCGAAGACCGGAGGATGGCGGTCGGCGAAGGCGAAGGACTCGGCGACCGGGCCTTCGGCCAACCGGGCCGCTTCCGAGAGGATGGTGCGCACCGTGTCTTCGTCGAGGTCGGCATACTTGCCGGTCCCCAGTACGGCACCGACGTCAAGAACCTCGAACAGATTGAACTCGAGATCGCGCACGTTGGCGATGTAGTGCCCCACTGTGGTTCCTTCCACTCAGTCTGATCGGCCCGGTGATCGGGCACAGTCTTGCTGCTGGGAGAAAACGTACGCAACCGTAACCAGGAAACCTCCTGACTTGCGACGGCTCTTAGCCGTTGGCGCGCCGTTCTGGCCGAACAGCAGCCCGCGCTGGCCGCCGAGGCCGTTTGGACTGCCACCCGCCCCGCCGTTACCGATCAAAATCGCATTACCGCCGTTACCGGCGTTGATATTGGCATTGCCTCCGGCTCCGCCGTTGCCGATCAGCCCGGCCTGCCCACCGGGCCCGCCGACGCCGCCCATCGGGGCGTTGCCGCCGGCGCCGCCGTTACCGACGAAGACCCCCCCGGCGCCTCCGGCTCCGGCCGGGGCGGCGTTGGATGCCGCCCCGCCACTGCCGCCGTCGCCGAACAGGAAAGCCCTGCCGCCGTTGCCGGCGGGGCCGGTGAGGGAACTGCCGCCGCCGCCACCGCCGTTGCCGTACAGCAGTCCGCCGTTGCCTCCGGCGCCGCCCGCCCCCATCCCGTTGGGGCTGGTACCGCCGAGGCCGCCATTCCCGAACAAGAATGCGGAGCCGCCGGCACCGCCGGCGCCGCCGCCACCGCCGCTGTTACCGCCGGCGCCGCCACCGCCGAACAGCCAGCCGCCGGCACCACCGGCGCCGCCGTTGGCGCCCAACCCGCCCACGCCGCCGGCCCCGCCGAAACCGAGCAGTCCCGCGGCCCCGCCGTTGCCTCCGCCTACTCCCGCGACGCCCGACGAGAATCCGTTGCCGCCATTGCCGAACAGAAGGCCGCCCGCCTGGCCGTTCGGGTTCGCCGCGGTTCCGTCAGCGCCGTTGCCGATCAGCGGGCGGCCCAACAGCGCGTTGGTGGGTGCGTTGATCAGGTCCAGGATCGGCTGCAGCGGACCGATATTGGTCGCTTCGGCGAGGGCATAAGCATTGGCGCCGCCGGAGAGCAACTGCACGAACTGTTCGTGGAATGCGGTGGCTCCGGCGCTGAGGGTCTGATACGTCTGCGCGTGCGCACCGAAAATGGCGGCGACGGCGGCCGACACCTCGTCCGCGCCGGCGGCGGCGACGGCGGTCGTCTGGGCCGCCGCGGCGTTGTTGGCTTCGCTGATCAGTGATCCGACCCGGGCGAGATTGCCCGCTGCTTGCGATACGAAATCGGTATTGGCGACCACAAACGACATCTCGCACCTCCACAGCGAAGAGCCGGCGATCCCAGAATCGTATCGCGATTCGGCAATGATGAATCCTTTTCGGCAACCATTTTTCGGCGAATTTAAGTAGTCCATCAAAGGAATTCGGCGCCGTATCCCGACCGAGCTGAACGAGTTGGCGGCTGCTGCGGTGCGGGTCTGTATGCCCAAGTGCCAGAAGCCAATTCAATGACATAACGGAACCAAACCGAGACCTCCGGCGACGCCCGCGTCAATAGACTCGGTGCATCCAGACGTAGTCCCAAGCCGTTGTGAGGCCGCCGGAATGACCTTGACCGCTCTCGAAGAGACCGCCCCGGAGGTTTCCTTCGACCGCGTTCCCGCCGTCCGCCGGATGAGTTGGCGCGTCGCGTTGTGGTCGGTCATGTCGGTGCGCTGGGCCACCGTCGCGTTGACACTGTTCCTGGGCGGGCTGGCGGCGCAACTCGCCAGTGCGCCACCCGTCGTCTGGTGGACGCTGTATCTGGCCTGTTATCTGGCCGGCGGCTGGGGCTCGGCATGGGCAGGCGCGCAGGCGCTTCGGAACAAGGCGCTCGACGTCGACCTGCTGATGATCGTGGCGGCGATCGGTGCGGTGGCGATCGGTCAGATATTCGACGGAGCTTTGCTCATCGTGATTTTCGCGACCTCGGGTGCCCTCGACGAGGTTGCGACAAAGCACACCGCGGATTCGGTGCAGGGCCTGATGGACCTCGCGCCCGATCAGGCCGTAATCGTCGACGCGGCAGGCCTCGAGCGGGTGGTGCCTGCGAGCGAACTCGAGGTGGGCGACCGGTTGGTGGTGCGGCCGGGAGAACGGATGCCTGCCGACGGCGTGGTGCTGTCCGGTGAGTCCGAGGTGGACCAGTGCTCGATCACCGGTGAATCGATGCCGGTCATCAAGGCTGCCGGTGACGATGTCTTCGCCGGCACGGTCAACGGGTCCGGCGTGCTGCAGATGGTCGTCGCCCGCGACCCATCTCAGAGCGTCGTCGCGAGGATCGTCGAGTTGGTATCCGAGGCGTCCGCAACCAAGGCCAAAACCCAACTGTTCATTGAGAAAATCGAGCAGCGATACTCGGTGGGAGTGGTGGTGGCCTCGCTGGCTCTGATCGCGGGTCCGCTGCTGCTGGGCTCTGCGTTGCAGCCAACCCTGTTGCGCGCCATGACGTTCATGATCGTCGCTTCCCCGTGCGCGGTGGTGTTGGCCACCATGCCGCCGCTGCTTTCGGTGATCGCCAACGCCGGCCGGCACGGCATCCTGGTGAAGTCGGCGGTCGTCGTCGAACGCCTTGCCGACACCACCGTCGTCGCGTTGGACAAGACCGGCACGCTGACCTGCGGGACGCCGCGGCTGACGTCCGTCCAGGCGCTGCGGCCGGAGTCGGTCGGCATATCGCGGTTGCTCGAATTAGCCGCTGCTGCAGAGCAATTCAGCGAACATCCGCTGGGCCGGGCGATCGTCGGGGAAGCGCGCCGGCGCGGTGTGGCCATCCCCGCCGCCGATGACTTCCGCGCGGTGCCGGGCCGCGGGGTGCGTGCGATGGTCGGACGCGATTTCGTCGAGGTCTGCAGCCCGCACAGCTTCCGCGGAACGCTCCCGCGGGAAGTGGCACATCTCGTCGATACCGGGGCCACAGCCGCGGTCATCGTCCTCAACGGGGCGGCCGTCGGTGTGCTGGGACTCGCCGATCAGATCCGCTCCGACGCCGTGGACTCCGTCGCGGCCATGACGGCCGTGACGTCGGCACCTCCGGTGCTGCTGACCGGCGACAATGCCCGCGCGGCCCGACTTGTCGCCCGCGACGCCGGGATCGCCGACGTGCGCGCCGGGCTGCTGCCCGAGCAGAAGGTGGCCGCGGTACGTGCGCTGCAGGCGGACGGTCACCGGGTCCTGTTGGTGGGTGATGGCGTCAACGACGCGCCGGCGATGGCCGCGGCGTGTGCCTCGATGGCGATGGGTGCGGGCTCCGACATCGCCCTGCAGACCGCCGACGCGGTGACGGTGCGCGATGAACTGCACACCATCCCGACGATCATCGGGCTGGCCCGGCAGGCGCGCCGCGTGGTGACCGTCAACCTTGCGCTCGCCAGCAGCATCATCGCGGTGCTGGTGCTGTGGGATCTCTTTGGGCAGCTGCCGTTACCGCTGGGAGTGGCCGGTCACGAGGGATCCACACTGCTGGTGGCGCTCAACGGGATGCGCCTGTTGAGTAAGCGAAGCTGGCGGTCTGCCGCGTCGCGTTGACGTACGCTCTACTGCTGATGGGCACCGGGTCGACACGTGATCTGACCGCCGCCGACTTCCGGCAGGCGGTTAGGGGCAACGAGAACGTGTTCGTTTACTTCTGGGCGCCGTTGTGCCAGCCGTGCGACGTGTTCACGCCTACCTACGAGACTTCCGCGCAGAATTGCCCGGACATCGTGCACGGCAAAGTGAACTTCGAAACCGAAAAGGAATTGGTCGAAACGGCAGGGGTCACATTGTTGCCGACATTGATGGCTTTCAAAAAGGGCGCATTGGTGTTCAAGCAGCCGGGGATCGCCAATCCGAGGGTGATGGCCGAATTGGTCAAGCAGTTGCGGGCCTATCGGCATCAGCAGACGACGCCGAGCTTGTTGTGAGCGGCTCGGGAACAACGATCACGACGTCGGCGTTAGCGCAGTTGTGACTACCCAAGACCTCACTGCCTCGCAGTTCAACGAAACGGTCAACGGCAACGACATGGTGCTGGTCGACTTCTGGGCCTCCTGGTGCGGCCCGTGTCGCGCCTTCGCGCCCACCTTCAAGGCTGCGTCGGAGAAGCATCCCGACGTGGTCTTCGCCAAGGTCGACACCGAGGCCGAGCAGGAACTCGCCGCGGCCGCCCAGATCCGCTCGATCCCTACCCTGATGGCCTTCAAGAAGGGCAAGCTGCTCTTCAACCAGGCCGGTGCGCTGCCCCCGGCGGCGCTGGAGGACCTGGTGCAGCAGCTCAAGGCCTACGACATCGAAGAGGCGACCGAAGTCTGAGCGCGAACCCGGCCGGGGTTACGTTCGCGGACTCGGGCCCGTTCTGCGTTACCGTTTCACGGTGAGTTTGGTCCTCCTGGAACACCCGCGGCCCGAGATTGCTCTGATCACGCTGAACCGTCCCGAGCGGATGAACTCGATGGCGTTCGACGTCATGGTGCCGCTCAAGGAGGCTCTCGACGAGGTCACCTACGACAATTCGGTGCGTGTGGTGGTCCTCACCGGGGCGGGACGGGGGTTCTCGTCGGGCGCCGACCACAAGTCCGCCGGCACCGTCCCGCACGTCGAAGACCTCACCCGCCCGACGTACGCGCTGCGGTCGATGGAACTGCTCGACGAGATCATTCTGAAGCTGCGGCGCCTGCACCAACCGGTGATCGCCGCGGTCAACGGCGCGGCGATCGGCGGGGGACTGTGCCTGGCGCTGGCATCCGACATCCGGGTGGCCTCGACCAGCGCGTATTTCCGGGCGGCCGGCATCAACAACGGTCTCACCGCCAGCGAACTCGGCCTGAGTTATCTGCTGCCCCGGGCCATCGGGTCCTCGCGGGCATTCGAGATCATGCTGACCGGCCGTGACGTCTCCGCCGAGGAGGCCGAACGGATCGGATTGGTGTCCTGTCAGGTGCCGGAAGCCCAGTTGCTGGACACCTGTTATGCGATTGCCGCGCGCATGGCGGCGTTCTCGCGGCCGGGTATCGAGTTGACCAAACGCACGCTATGGAGTGGACTGGACGCCAGCAGCCTCGAGGGACACATGCAGGCCGAAGGCCTCGGACAGCTTTTCGTCCGTCTGCTCACCTCCAACTTCGAAGAAGCGGTTGCCGCACGCGCAGAGAAGCGCCCAGCGGTATTCACTGACGACAAATAACGCCGGCGAGTAGCGCCGGACAAAAGGAGCGAATGTGATCACGGCTACGGACCTCGAGGTCCGCGCTGGTGCGCGCATCCTGCTCTCCCCGGACGGTCCGGACTTGCGGGTGCAGCCCGGCGACCGAATCGGATTGGTCGGACGGAACGGCGCAGGCAAGACGACGACCATGCGCATTTTGGCGGGGGAGGGCCAGCCATACGCCGGCTCGGTGACGCGTAAGGGCGACATCGGTTATCTGCCACAGGATCCCAAAGAGGGCGACCTCGACGTGCTGGCCCGCGACCGGGTGCTGTCCGCCCGTGGTCTGGACGTGTTGCTCACCGACCTGGAGAAGCAACAGGCGCTGATGGCCGAGGTTGCTGACGACGACGCGCGCGACCGCGCCATCCGCCGCTACGGCCAGCTTGAGGAGCGGTTCGTCGCGCTCGGCGGTTACGGCGCCGAAAGCGAAGCGGGCCGCATCTGCGCCAGCCTCGGACTGCCCGACCGGGTGCTGACCCAGCAACTGCGCACCCTGTCTGGTGGGCAGCGCCGCCGTGTCGAACTCGCGCGAATCCTGTTCGCGGCATCCGACAGCGGTTCCGGGTCCTCCACGACGTTGCTGCTCGACGAGCCGACCAACCACCTGGACGCGGATTCGGTTGGCTGGCTTCGGGATTTCCTGCGCTCCCATAACGGGGGACTGGTGATCATCAGCCACAACGTCGACCTGCTGGCCGACGTGGTCAACCGGGTCTGGTTCCTCGACGCGGTGCGGGGCGAGGTCGACGTCTACAACATGACCTGGCAGAAGTACCTCGACGCGCGCGCCACCGACGAGCAGCGCCGCCGACGGGAACGGGCGAATGCCGAACGCAAGGCCACGGCGCTGCGCAACCAGGCTGCGAAGCTGGGTGCGAAAGCGACGAAAGCTGTTGCGGCACAGAATATGTTGCGTCGTGCCGACCGCATGATGGCGGCCCTCGACGAAGAGCGCGTCGCCGACAAGGTGGCCCGCATCAAATTCCCCACGCCGGCCCCCTGCGGGCGGACGCCGTTGGTGGTCAAGGGGCTGAGCCGGACGTACGGCTCGCTTGAGGTCTTCACCGGCCTCGACCTGGCCATCGACCGCGGCTCGCGCGTGGTGGTGCTCGGGCTCAACGGTGCCGGCAAGACCACGCTGCTGCGTTTGCTGGCCGGTGTAGAGACCCCGGACACCGGCGGCCTAGAGCCCGGTCACGGGTTGCGGATCGGCTATTTCGCCCAGGAGCACGACACCCTCGACAACGACGCGACCGTCTGGCAGAACATCCGGCACGCCGCGCCCGAATCCGGCGAACAGGACCTGCGCGGTCTGCTCGGCGCCTTCATGTTCACCGGACCGCAACTCGACCAGCCCGCGGGCACGTTGTCCGGCGGCGAAAAAACCCGCCTCGCACTGGCCGGCTTGGTCGCCTCGACGGCCAACGTCCTGCTGCTCGACGAACCGACCAACAACCTCGACCCCGCCTCCCGCGAGCAGGTGCTCGACGCGCTGCGCAGCTACCAGGGCGCGGTGGTGCTGGTCACCCACGACCCGGGCGCGGCCGAGGCGCTCGACCCGCAACGCGTCGTGCTCTTGCCCGACGGCACCGAGGATTACTGGTCAGAGGAGTATCGGGACCTCATTGAGCTGGCCTGAGCGTCCGCTCACCCGAATTGCGTCAAAGCGGCACGCCAAGGGTCGCGGATTCCTACCCTGTTGCCATGCGGAAGTCAAAGGAGACCCGCGATCAGCTGTTGCATGAGTTGCGCAACGCCTACGAGAAGGGCGCCAGCATCCGTAAACTGGCCGCTTCGACCGGGCGGTCGTACGGCTCGGTACACAGCTTGCTGCGCGAGTCGGGAACCACAATGCGCAGCCGTGGCGGTCCCAATCACCGCGCAGTCAAACCCCCGGCCTGACCGTCAAGACCGGGAACTACGCACCGAGTTCTCGACGAGATCGAGCACCGCTGCCAGGCGCTGCGGATCCTCGCCTGAGGCCAACCGGGCCACCAGTCCGTCCAGCACTAGATCCAGGTAGCAGTGCAGCACGTCGGCGGGGACGTCCTCGCGCACCCGGCCCGCCTGCTTTTGCCGGTGCAGCCGATCGGTGGTCGCCGCCGCCAGTTCCGCTGACCGTTCTTCCCAGCCGCGACTGAACTCGGGGTCATGGCGCAGCTTGCGGGCGATCTCCAGTCGGGTTGCCAGCCAGTCGAACTGCTCGGGTGCGGCGAGCATCTCGCGCATCACCTGGATGAGACCAGAGCGCGACGCGACCTCCGCCATTCGCTGGGTGTCCTCGCGCGCCAGCGCGAAGAACAGGGCGTCCTTGTCCCGGTAATGGTGGAAGATCGCGCCGCGCGACATCCCGATCTCTTGCTCCAGCCGTCGCACCGTGGCTTGCTCGTAGCCGTACTCGGCGAAACAGCGGCGTGCACCGTCGAGGATCTGACGGCGCCGAGCCTCCAGATGGTCCTCGCTGACCTTCGGCACTGGCGGGTGTGAGCGCTCGGTTAGCCGGACTTGCTGGACTTGAGCATGTTGCGCAGCACGTACTGCAGGATGCCGCCGTTGCGGTAGTAGTCGGCTTCACCAGGTGTGTCGATGCGGACCACCGCGTCGAACTCGACCTTGTTGCCGTCTTCCTTGGTGGCGGTCACCTTCACCGTCTTCGGCGTTTTGCCCTCGTTGAGCGCCTCGATGCCGGTGATGTCGTAGGTCTCGGTGCCGTCCAGCTTCAGGGACTTAGCCGACTCGCCCTCGGGGAACTGCAGCGGGATGACGCCCATGCCGATCAGGTTGGACCGGTGGATGCGCTCGAACGATTCGGTGATCACCGCACGCACGCCCAGCAGCAAGGTGCCCTTGGCCGCCCAGTCTCGCGACGATCCGGATCCGTACTCCTTGCCGCCCAGCACCACCAGCGGAATCTTCTGCGCCGCGTAGTTCTGCGCCGCGTCGAAGATGAACGCCTGCGGACCGCCGTCCTGGGTGAAGTCGCGGGTGTAGCCGCCGGAGACAACTTCCCCTAATCCGGCAAGCACCTGGTTGCTTAGCCGGATGTTGGCGAACGTGCCGCGGATCATCACCTCGTGGTTGCCGCGTCGCGAGCCGAGGGAGTTGAAGTCCTTCGGCTGCACCCCGTGCTCCTCGAGGTACTGCGCCGCAGGGGTGCCCTTCTTGATCGCGCCGGCCGGCGAGATGTGGTCGGTGGTCACCGAATCACCCAGCAGTGCAAGGACTCTGGCGCCCTTGATGTCCTTGACCGGCTCCGGCTCGGCGGGCATGCCGTCGAAGTACGGCGCCTTGCGGACGTAGGTCGAGTCGTCGGACCATTCGAAGGTGTTGCCCTCCGGGGTTGGCAGCGACCGCCAGCGATCGTCGCCCTTGAAGACGTCGGCGTAGGACTCGGTGAACATGTCCCGGTTGATCGAGGAGGCGATCGTCTCCTCGATCTCCTGGGTGGTGGGCCAGATGTCCTTGAGATAGACCTCGGTGCCATCCTTGTCGACCCCGAGCGGGTCCGTTTCGAAGTCGAAGTCCATGGTGCCGGCGATGGCGTAGGCGATGACCAGCGGCGGCGAGGCCAGGTAGTTCATCTTGACGTCGGGGGAGATGCGGCCCTCGAAATTGCGGTTACCGGAGAGCACCGCGGTCACCGACAGGTCGTTGTCGTTGATCGCCTGGGAGATCTCGTCGGGCAGCGGGCCGGTGTTGCCGATGCATGTGGTGCACCCGTAGCCGCCCAGGTAGAAGCCCAGCTTCTCCAGGTAGGGCCACAGACCGGCCTTGTTGTAGTAGTCGGTCACCACCTGCGAGCCGGGAGCCATGTTGGTCTTCACCCACGGCTTGGACGTCAGGCCCTTCTCGACGGCATTGCGGGCCAGCAGCGCGGCCCCCAGCATCACCGACGGGTTGGAGGTGTTGGTGCACGACGTGATGCCCGCGACAACGACGGCGCCATGGTCGAGCACGAACTCGCCGCGGTCGGCCGACTTCACGTCGACCGGCTTGGAGGGCCGACCGGAGTGGCCGTTCGCGGCGGAGGGAACCCGGTCGCCCTCGCCGTCGTCGGCGAAGGACAGCGTTGCCGAGTCGCTGGCCGGGAAGGACTCCTCGACTGCCTCGTCGAGCTTGGTCTCCGGCGCCGGGTGGTTCTCCTCCACGTAGTTGTGAATGTCTTTGCGGAAGGCAACCTTGGCCTCCGACAACGGGATCCGGTCCTGCGGACGCTTCGGTCCGGCGATCGAGGGCACCACCGTGGACAAGTCGAGTTCGAGGTACTCGGAGTACTTCGGCTCATGGTCGGGGTCGTGCCACATGCCCTGCGCCTTGGCGTAGGCCTCGACGAGCGCGAGCTGCTCCTCGGACCGGCCGGTCAGGGTCAGGTACTTGATGGTCTCTTCGTCGATCGGGAAAATCGCTGCGGTAGAACCGAATTCGGGGCTCATGTTGCCTAGGGTGGCGCGGTTGGCCAACGGCACCTCGGCCACGCCGTTGCCGTAGAACTCGACGAACTTGCCGACGACGCCGTGCTTGCGCAGCATGTCGGTGACGGTGAGCACCACGTCGGTGGCGGTGACGCCGGGCTTGATTTCACCGGTCAGCTTGAAGCCGACAACCCGCGGAATCAGCATCGACACGGGCTGGCCCAGCATGGCGGCCTCGGCCTCGATGCCTCCGACACCCCAGCCCAGCACGCCTAGGCCGTTGACCATGGTGGTGTGGCTGTCGGTGCCTACGCAGGTGTCCGGGTAGGCCACGCCGTCGCGGACCATGACCGTACGGGCCAGGTACTCGATGTTGACCTGGTGCACGATGCCGGTGCCCGGGGGCACCACCTTGAAGTCGTCGAAAGCTCCTTGGCCCCAACGCAGGAACTGGTAGCGCTCGCCGTTGCGCTCGTATTCCAGCTCGACGTTGCGCTCGAAGGCGTCCGCGCGGCCGAACACGTCGAGGATCACCGAGTGGTCGATCACCAGCTCGGCGGGGGCCAGCGGGTTCACCTTCTCCGGGTCGCCACCCAGATCTGCGACGGCCTCACGCATGGTGGCCAGGTCGACGATGCACGGGACGCCGGTGAAGTCCTGCATGACCACCCGGGCGGGGGTGAACTGGATCTCGATGCTCGGGTTGGCGTCGGGGTCCCAGTTGGCGATCGCCTCGATGTGTTCTTTGGTGATATTGGCGCCGTCTTCGGTGCGCAACAGGTTCTCGGCCAGAACTTTGAGGCTGTAGGGGAGTTTCTTGGTGCCCTCAACGGCGTCGAGGCGATAAATCTCGTAACTGTTGTCGCCGACCTTGAGTGTGTCGCGGGCTCCGAACGAATTCTTGCTGCTCACATCAACTCCCGAAAATTCAGTTTGTGCCGCCGACGGGCCGTGTCGACGGTGCCGTGCAACTTTAACAGTACGCTTGTCCTGCAATGCGGGGGGCTGCCCGTAGCCCCCAGTCTTGTCCAGTGGGCTTCGCGG
Source organism: Mycobacterium sp. TY814 (assembly GCF_030755175.1). NCBI lineage: Bacteria > Bacillati > Actinomycetota > Actinomycetes > Mycobacteriales > Mycobacteriaceae > Mycobacterium > Mycobacterium sp. TY814. Next base: position 341,327 of record NZ_JAUFRY010000001.1, on the reverse strand, counting down.
GGAAAGGGCGGCTGCCCTGTTCATCGAAACTGAACACACGCACACCGTCGGCGGCGTGTCGTGGGCGTGGTTGCAGTGTCGCGGTGCGGGGGGCGCGGCCGCCCGAAGCGGAGCCGGTACGGTGCTCCTAGCACCGTGGGAGGAGCGACGACTTTGACTTATTTGCCGCAGACCTATTTGCCGCAGACGATCCCGTTCCTGCCCGAATACATCCCGCAGGACGTCGACATCAACTCGATCAAGGCGCAAGTCGCCGCCGACGGTGTCGCGGCCACGCCGAACGTCGAACCCGGTCTGCAAGAAGTGGTCAGCCAGGCCCGCGGTGATGGCATCAACCTCAAGATCGTCCTGCTCGACCACAACCCGCCCAATGACACGCCACTGCGCGATATCGCGACCGTTGTCGGCGCCGACTACCCGGATTCCACGGTGTTGGTGCTCAGTCCGAGCTACGTCGGCAGCTACAGCAGCCACTACCCGCGGGTGACCCTCGAAGCCGGCGAGGACCACTCGAAAACCGGCAATCCCGTGCAGTCTGCGCAGAATTTCCTCAACGAACTCAACACGCCTGAGTTCCCCTGGACGGCTCTGACGATTGTTTTGCTGATCGGGGTGTTTGCGGCAGCCGTAGGAACCAGGTTGCTGCAGCTCGGTAACCGCCAGCCAGCAACCTCGGAGGCGCCGAGCGAGACTGCCTCGGTAGAGGGTGGCCAGGGCACTTAACCTGGCTTTCACCTATTCGTCTTCGTTGATACGACGCCTGCTCCGCTCATCGCGGCAAACCCCACAGGTCACTGTTCGGTCACAGTAAACGCACTTCCAGAGTGCGATTTGTGACTTGCGTTTCTTTAGCGACAAGTGTGACGTACGGTGCGATTGATGCTCTTGATGCCAATTGCTCTCTAGGTGAAAACCCGCGTCGTACACCCGATTTGCCCATAGGAGACCCAAGTCGCATGAGACGGACACGCCCGGGCTCTGCTTCGCGAACCGCCGCCAGGTTGGTCAGGCCAGCTGTGCCGACCGTGCTCAGCGTCGCGCTGCTGTTCGGCACGCCCGAGCTCGGAATGGCCAGGGCGGACCCGGCGGCTGACTCGATGGCGGTGCTCATCGCCAACGTCGCCAAGGCGAGCCAGCGTCTGGAAGACCTGGCCAACGCCGTCGAGATGGAGCAAGAGGGCGTCAACAAGGCGCTGGTGGCCGTCGAAGAAGCACGGGAACAGGCTGAGGTCGCCGGGCGGGAGCTGGAAACCAGCCAGCAATCGGTCAAGGACGCGAATGCGGCAATCGCCGCGGCCCAGCAGCGATTCAACTCCTTCGCCGCGGCCACCTACATGAACGGACCGTCGGACGGCTTCCTCACTGCTCGCAGTCCCGAAGACATGATCGCCGCCGCGTCGGCGGCCCAGACCATGACCACCAGTTCGCAGGCGGTGATGGCCAGGCTTCAGCGGGCGCGCACCGAGCAGGTGAATAAGGAATCCGTTGCGCGCCAGGCCAAGCAGAAGGCCGACAAAGCCGCCGCCGACGCCAAGTCCAGCCAAGACGCGGCGGTCGCGGCGCTCGGTGACACCCGGCGCAAGTTCGACGAGCAGCGCGAAGAGGTCAACCGCGCCGCCGCTGAGCGTGAGCAGGCCGAAGCCAAGCTGCAGGCCGCGCAACTGGTCGCATGGCACGCGGCCGGCGGGCAGGGCACGCCGCCGTCAGGCATGTGGGACTCGGCCGACGGACCCGGTGGCGGGCGTCGCTGGGACGGCTGGGACCCCACGCTGCCGCAGGTGCCCAGCGCGAACATCCCCGGTGACCCGATCGCCGTGGTGAATCAGGTGCTGGGCTATTCGGCGACGTCGGCGCAGGTGACCGCCCAGATGGGGCGCAACTTCCTGCAGCAGCTCGGCATCCTCAAACCTGACGACACCGGCATCACCAATGCGCCGGCGGCGGCGACGTCGGGCCGCATCCCGCGGGTCTACGGGCGACAGGCCTCCGAGTACGTCATTCGGCGCGGCATGTCACAGATCGGGGTGCCCTACTCCTGGGGTGGTGGCAACGCGGCGGGTCCCAGCAAAGGAATCGACTCGGGTGCCGGCATCACCGGCTTCGACTGTTCTGGACTGGTCCTCTACTCGTTTGCCGGCGTGGGAATCAAGCTGCCGCACTATTCGGGCTCGCAGTACAACCTGGGCCGCAAGATCCCGACCGCCCAGATGCGCCGTGGTGACGTCATCTTCTACGGCCCCGGCGGTAGCCAGCACGTGACGATCTACCTGGGCAACGGCCAGATGCTCGAGGCGCCCGATATCGGTTTGAAGGTGCGCACCGCGCCGGTCCGCACCAGCGGCATGACGCCGTTCGTGATCCGCTACATCGAGTATTAACGAGGTTCCATGCGTCACAAGCGATTTCGCTTCTCCTTGGTCTGGATCACCGCCTTGGTGACCGGGCTGTTGATCGCTGTTGCCGCTCCGGCCCCGGCTTCGGCCGAACCGGGTGAGTGGGATCCCACCCTGCCTGCCGCGATCAGCGCGGGCGCTCCCGGCGACCCGCTGGCCGTGGCTAACGCCTCGCTGCAGGCCACCGCTCAGGCGACCCAGACCACGCTCAACCTCGGCCAGCAGTTCCTTTCCGGGCTGGGCATCAACCTGGGCGGTTCGGCCGCTCCGGCGGCCGCCAACACCAGCGGTAGCCGGATCCCGCGGGCCAACGGGCGGCAGGCCATCGAGCACGTAATCCGGCGCGCCGGATCCCAGATGGGGGTTCCGTACTCCTGGGGTGGCGGCTCGCTGGATGGTCCGAGCAAAGGCGTCGACGACGGTGCTGGCACCACCGGTTTCGACTGCTCCGGCTTGATGCGGTACGCCTTCGCCGGGGTCGGCGTGCTGATCCCGCGGTTCTCCGGCGACCAGTACAACGCCGGGCGCCACATTCCGCAGAACGAGGCACGGCGCGGAGACCTCATCTTCTACGGCCCGAACGGCGGCCAGCACGTCACCATGTATCTGGGTAACGGTCAGATGCTGGAGGCATCGAGCCTGGCGGGCAAAGTCACCGTCAGCCCGGTGCGCAAGCCGGGAATGACGCCGTATCTGACTAGGATTATCGAGTACTGAGCCGGTGGGGCGACCCTGAGAGTCGCCTAATAGGGAACCGGCGACGTCGACGGAATTCCAGACGCCTGGAATAGTTGAACGCGGGCACGTCGCTGCCCCGCGACAGTGGTCGTGACAGCAGTTGTGTCCCGCATGAGCTCTGGAGGGTTATTGATGACAACGGCAGGTGGCGGTTACCCGGGCCAGGGTGCTCATTCGGGCCCACCCACCCATGAGGCGCCAATCGGCGGTGCCGACGGGTTGGCCGCCGAGGTGCACACTCTGGAGCGGGCCATCTTCGAGGTCAAGCGCATCATTGTGGGCCAGGACCAGCTGGTGGAGCGGATGCTGGTCGGCCTGCTCGCCAAGGGGCACGTGCTTCTGGAAGGCGTTCCGGGCGTCGCCAAGACGCTCGCGGTAGAGACCTTCGCGCGCGTGGTCGGCGGGACGTTCGCGCGCATCCAGTTCACGCCCGACCTGGTGCCCACCGACATCGTCGGTACCCGCATCTACCGGCAGGGCAAAGAGGAATTCGACACTGAGCTGGGCCCCGTGGTGGTCAACTTCCTGCTCGCTGACGAGATCAACCGTGCACCCGCCAAGGTGCAGTCGGCGTTGCTCGAGGTGATGGCCGAGCGCCACGTCTCGATCGGCGGTAAGACGTTCCCGCTGCCCAACCCGTTCCTGGTGATGGCGACGCAGAACCCGATCGAGCAGGAGGGCGTCTACCCGCTGCCTGAGGCGCAGCGCGACCGCTTCCTGTTCAAGATCAACGTCGGCTACCCCTCGCCCGAAGAAGAGCGCGAGATCATCTACCGGATGGGCGTCACCCCGCCGCAGCCCAAGCAGATCCTCGACACCGGCGACCTGCTGCGTTTGCAGGGTGTCGCGGCCAACAGCTTCGTCCACCACGCGCTGGTCGACTACGTGGTCCGCATCGTGACCGCTACCCGCCACCCGGAGCAACTCGGGATGAACGACGTCAAGACCTGGATCGCGTTCGGCGCCTCGCCCCGTGCCTCGCTGGGCATCATCGCCGCGGCCCGGGCGCTTGGCCTGGTGCGCGGTCGCGACTATGTGATCCCGCAGGACATCATCGACGTCATCCCCGACGTGCTGCGGCACCGGCTGGTGCTCACCTACGACGCGCTCGCCGACGAGATCACCGCCGAGACGGTGATCAACCGGGTCCTGCAGACGGTGGCCTTGCCGCAGGTGAATGCCGTTCCGCAGCAAGGACATTCGGTGGCACCGGTGATGCAGGGCGCCGCGGCGGGCGGTCGGTGACGGATAAAAAGGCGGTTCGCCATCCGCCCTCGATGCTGCGCGGCACCATCGACGACCCGAAGTTGTCGGCGGCGCTGCGCACCCTCGAGCTGACGATCAACCGCAAGCTGGACGGCATCCTGCACGGCGACCACCTGGGTTTGATCCCGGGGCCGGGCAGCGAGCCGGGGGAGTCGCGGATCTACCAGCCCGGTGACGATGTGCGACGGATGGACTGGGCGGTCACCGCGCGCACCACCCATCCGCACGTCCGGCAGATGATCGCCGACCGTGAGCTGGAAACCTGGCTGGTCGTCGACATGTCGGCCAGCCTCGACTTCGGCACCTCGGTGTGTGAGAAGCGGGACCTCGCGGTGGCCGCCGCGGCGGCGATCGCTTACCTCAACGTCGGCGGCGGCAATCGTCTTGGCGCGTTGATTTCCAACGGCGACAACATGATTCGGGTTCCGGCCCGGTCCGGCCGGGAGCACGTGCACAATTTGTTGCGCTCCATCGCGACCACGCCCAAGGCGCCGGTCGGGGTACGCGGCGACCTGGCCGCGGCGATCGACGCGCTACGCCGGCCGGAACGCCGGCGCGGAATGGCGGTGGTCATCAGTGACTTCCTGGGCCCGATCAACTGGATGCGTCCGCTGCGGGCGATCGCGGCCCGTCACGAGGTGCTCGCCATCGAGGTCCTCGACCCTCGCGACGTTGAACTGCCCGACATCGGCGACGTGGTGCTGCAGGACGCCGAATCCGGGGCGGTACGCGAATTCACCATCGACGCCCAGTTGCAGACGGATTTCGCTCGGGCTGCGGCGAAACATCGTGACGACGTGGCCCGCACCATTCGTGGTTGCGGCGCCCCGGTGATGACGCTGCGCACCGACCGCGACTGGATCGAAGACATCGTCCGTTTCATCTCCTCCCGCCGGCGCGGGGCAATGGCGGGACGCCGGTGACGGACTTCTACAACATGACGGGTCTGTTATGACGTTGCCGCTGCTGGGGCCGATGTCGCTGTCCGGCTTCGAACACTCCTGGTTCTTCCTGTTTCTGCTCGTCGTCGCCGGGCTGATCGCGCTGTATGTGGTGCTGCAACTGGCGCGGCAGCGGCGCATGCTGCGCTTCGCCAACATGGAGTTGCTGGAAAGCGTTGCGCCGAAACGGCCTTCGAAGTGGCGGCATATTCCGGCGATTCTGTTGGCGGCGTCGCTGGTGCTCTTCACCATCGCGATGGCGGGGCCGACGAACGATGTGCGGATTCCGCGTAACCGCGCCGTGGTGATGCTGGTGATCGACGTGTCGCAGTCGATGCGTGCCACCGACGTCGAACCCAACCGGATGGTGGCCGCGCAGGAAGCGGCCAAGCAGTTCGCCGACGAGCTGACTCCCGGAATCAACCTGGGGCTGATCGCCTACGCAGGCACGGCGACCGTGCTGGTGTCGCCGACGACCAACCGGGAAGCCACCAAGAACGCTCTGGACAAGCTCCAGTTCGCCGACCGGACCGCTACCGGGGAGGGCATCTTCACCGCGCTGCAGGCGATCGCCACCGTCGGCGCGGTGATCGGTGGCGGCGACACGCCGCCGCCGGCGCGCATCGTGTTGTTCTCCGACGGCAAGGAGACGATGCCGACCAACCCGGACAACCCCAAGGGCGCCTTCACCGCCGCGCGCACCGCCAAGGACCAGGGCGTGCCGATCTCGACGATCTCCTTCGGCACCCCGTACGGCTTCGTCGAGATCAACGACCAGCGTCAGCCCGTGCCAGTCGACGACGAGACATTGAAGAAGGTCGCGCAACTGTCCGGCGGTAACGCCTATAACGCCGCCACGTTGGCCGAGCTCAAGGCGGTGTACTCGTCGCTGCAGCAGCAGATCGGCTACGAGACCATCAAGGGCGACGCGAGCGTGGGTTGGCTGCGGCTCGGCGCTCTGGTCCTGGCTATCGCCGGTCTGGCTGCGTTGCTGATCAACCGCCGCTTGCCGACGTAGTCCAGCTGCGCAGCCGGAAAGGTCTGGCTGATCTTCCCCGGGTGAGCCTGCGCCTACAAGCCAGAGCCTCTGGCGGCGAGCCTGCGCCTCTGGCGATGAAGCACAGGGCCCGGCGCCGCACTGCGCGCGCTCAGCGCAATCTTGGCGTCTCCACCGAAGACTCGCTGTCCTCCGCGTGGTGACCGTTGCCCCGGGCGCCATTGAGGTCGGCGCCATTGACCCCGGCGCCATTGGCCCCGGCGCCATTGCGGCGCTCGCGTAGCGCGGTCAGGGCCCGCTGCTCCCCGGCGTGGGCAGCCTCGCGCAGAGCGGCCGCTTCGGCCGGCGGATCGGCGAACAGGAAGCTGCCCGAGCCGGGTCGTCCGCCCAGGCCAAGTTTGTTCATCCGCTTGGGAATTGGCGTGCCCTGATATTCCAGCGGGATCGGATGCCCGTGCTTGTCGACCGCGCCCAGCGGTTGGTGCAGTTCGACGTAGGCGCCGTGCGGCAGGCGTCTGATGATGCCCGTCTCGACACCGTGCTCGAGCACGGCGCGGTCACTGCGCTGCAGGCTGATGCACCAGCGGTAGCTGACGAAGTACACAACCGGCGGCAGTATCACCATGCCGATCCGCCCAATCCACGTCATCGCGTTCAAGGAGATGTGGAACTGGTAGGCGATGATGTCGTTGAACGACGAGAAGGTCAGCACGATGTAGAACGCGATTGCCATGGCGCCGATCGAAGTTCGCACCGGAACGTCGCGGGGCCGCTGCAACAGGTTGTGATGCGCGTTGTCACCGGTGAACCGCTTCTCCAGGAACGGATACACCACGAGCGTGCCCAGGATGACGCCCATCAGCACGGCTACGGCGACGGCGGCCGGAACGGTGTAATGGCCGATGTACAACTCCCAGGCCGGCCACAGCCGGACCAGGCCGTCGGTCCACATCATGTAGAAATCCGGTTGTGAGCCCGCCGCGACCTGAGAAGGCTTGTAGGGGCCCAGGTTCCAGATCGGGTTGATCTGCAGCAGTCCACCCATCAGGCCGAGCACGCCGACGATCGCGGCGAAGAAGGCTCCCGATTTGATCGCGAACACCGGCATCACCCGCACGCCGACGACGTTGTGTTCGGTGCGGCGCGGGCCGGGGAACTGGGTGTGCTTCTGGAACCACACCAACGCCAGGTGCACGCCGATCAGCGCCAGCATGATGCCGGGGAAGACCAGAATGTGGATGGCGTACAGCCGCGGGATCAGGATGTTGCCCGGGAAATCGCCGCCGAACAACAGCCAGTGCAGCCAGGTGCCGACCACCGGAATTCCCAAGGTGATCGACGACAGCGCCGCGCGCAGTCCGGTGCCCGACAGCAGGTCGTCGGGCAGCGAGTAGCCGAAGAAGCCCTCGAACATGGCCAGGATCAGCAGCAGCGACCCGACCACCCAGTTGGCCTCGCGCGGCCGGCGGAACGCGCCGGTGAAGAAGATGCGCGCCATGTGAACCATGATCGAAGCGGCGAACAGCAATGCCGCCCAGTGGTGAACCTGGCGCACGAACAGCCCGCCCCGCACCTCGAACGAGATGTTGAGTGCCGTTTCGTAGGCTCGCGACATCTCGACTCCCCGCAACGGCTGGTAGACGCCGTTGTAGGTGACTTCGCTCATCGACGGGTCGAAGAACAAGGTCAGGTAGACGCCAGTCAGCAGCAGGACGACGAAGCTGTACAGCGCGATCTCGCCCAGCAGGAACGACCAGTGCGTCGGGAAGACCTTGTTCAACTGACGCCGGAGCGCCGCGGACGGGTGATAGCGGGTATCGATCTCGTCGGCCTGGCGGCCCAGCACCGCGCCGGCATCGATTTTCGGACTCATCGGCGAACCTTCTGACTCGGCAGCATTGCAGTACAGATCTTTCATTAATGTACTACTCGTTCATTAATGAATGGGCAATACGCTTCTGGCCTGGATGTTCATCAGCTAACTTTCTCCATGATCGTTCGCGAACGTTGGCAGCGGGAAGGACGCGTTTCGATGACACCTGGCCGCGGCGCCCCGGGTGGTGAGCAGGGCGAGGACGCCCGGATCATCCGAACCCGTGCCGACGTCGCGCGCACCGCGTTCGACGTACTGGTTCAGGAAGGCTCCGACGCGCTGACTCACGCTCACGTGGCCCAGCGGGCCGGCTACTCCAAGACCACGCTCTACAAGCACTGGCCTACCCGGTTCGACCTTGCTGCGATCGCCCTGGAGGCCCTCGGCGAGGTTGAGCATCACGTTCCCACGGGAGATCTCCGCACCGACCTGATCGGCGAGCTCACCACGTTCCGGCAGGCGGTGCTCGACCACCGGCTCGATCAGGTGCTGTCCGCGATGACGCAGTGGGCGACGGACGACGTGATGAAAGAGGTCCGCGACAAAATCAACACCGACGGTCAGCGGACCATCCGCGGCATCCTGGAAGGTGCCTTCGGCGGTGCGCAACTGGAAGCGGCGATCTCGATGCTCTCCGGGGTGGTCGCGTGCCCGTCGCTGATGTTCGGCACGGTGCCCGACGACGACGTCATCGAGGCGGCGGTGGACATGGTGTTGTGCAACGTGCGCCGAACCGCTGGTCGGTGACCCCGGCGGACGTGCCCGTCCGTCCCCAGGCCCAATTTCGGCCGCAAAGCCCCGAGGCGCTAGGTTGTCGGGGTGACTGACACAGCCACCGACACCACGAGCGAGGCCGCCACCGAGGGCGGCAGACCCCCTTTCGTATCCCGTTCAGTCCTGGTCACCGGCGGAAACCGGGGGATCGGCCTGGCGATCGCGCAGCGGCTGGCCGCCGACGGCCACAAGGTAGCCGTCACGCACCGCGGATCGGGCGCGCCCGAGGGTCTGTTCGCCGTCGAGTGTGACGTCACCGACAACGACGCCGTCGACCGCGCCTTCAAGGAGGTCGAGGAGCACCAGGGCCCGGTCGAGGTGCTGGTCTCCAACGCCGGTCTGTCCGCGGACGCGTTCCTCATCCGGATGACCGAAGAGCGGTTTGAGAAGGTCATCGACGCCAACCTCACCGGCGCCTTCCGGGTGACCCAGCGCGCCGCACGCAGCATGCAGCGCAAGAAGTTCGGCCGGCTGATCTACATCGGGTCGGTCTCCGGCAGCTGGGGCATCGGCAACCAGGCCAACTACGCGGCTTCCAAGGCCGGTGTGATCGGGATGGCGCGCTCGATAGCCCGGGAGCTGTCGAAGGTCAACGTGACCGCGAATGTGGTCGCGCCGGGCTACATCGACACGGACATGACCCGTGCCCTGGACGAGCGGATCCAGGAGGGCGCATTGCAATTCATCCCGGCGAAACGGGTGGGCACCGCTGCCGAGGTCGCCGGGGTGGTCAGCTTCCTGGCGTCGGAGGACGCGAGCTACATCTCCGGTGCGGTCATCCCGGTCGACGGCGGCATGGGCATGGGCCACTAGAAGCAAAGAGGGGACGAAATAATGGCAGGACTGCTCGAAGGCAAACGGATCCTGGTGTCCGGGATCATCACCGACTCGTCGATCGCGTTCCACATCGCCAAAGTCGCTCAGGAGCAGGGCGCTTCGCTGGTGTTGACGGGATTCGACCGGCTGCGGCTGATCCAGCGGATCTGCGACCGGCTTCCGGAGAAGGCGCCGTTGATCGAACTCGACGTGCAGAACCAGGACCACCTGGACAGTCTGGCTGCCCGGGTGACCGAGGTCATCGGCGAGGGCAACAAGCTCGACGGTGTCGTGCACTCGATCGGGTTCATGCCGCAGAGCGGGATGGGTATCAACCCGTTCTTCGACGCGCCCTACGAGGACGTGTCCAAGGGCATCCACATCTCCGCGTACTCGTACGCATCCTTGGCAAAAGCGTTGCTGCCGATCATGAATCCGGGCGGCGGCATCGTCGGCATGGACTTCGACCCCACCCGCGCGATGCCGGCCTACAACTGGATGACGGTTGCCAAGAGCGCACTGGAATCGGTCAACCGGTTCGTCGCGCGCGAGGCGGGTAAGTACGGCGTGCGTTCGAACCTCGTTGCGGCAGGGCCGATCCGGACGCTGGCCATGGCCGCTATCGTCGGCGGTGCGCTGGGCGACGAAGCGGGTGCCCAGATCCAGCTGCTCGAAGAGGGCTGGGACCAGCGCGCGCCGATCGGCTGGAACATGAAGGATCCGACCCCGGTCGCCAAGACGGTGTGCGCGCTGCTGTCTGAATGGCTCCCGGCGACCACGGGTGACATCATCTACGCCGACGGCGGCGCCCACACTCAGTTGCTCTGACACACAATGCAATTCGATGCGGTCTTGCTGCTGTCGTTCGGCGGACCGGAAGGGCCCGAACAGGTCCGGCCGTTCCTCGAGAACGTCACCCGCGGCAGGAATGTGCCGCCGGAACGCCTCGATGACGTCGCCGAGCACTACCTGCATTTCGGCGGTGTCTCACCGATCAACGGCATCAACCGTGCGCTGATAGCCGAGTTGCAGAGGCAGCAGGACCTGCCGGTGTACTTCGGCAACAGGAACTGGGCGCCTTACATCGAGGACACCGTTGCGGCTATGCGGGACAACGGTATCCGCCGTGCGGCCACCTTCACCACCTCGGCGTGGAGTGGCTACTCCAGCTGCACCCAGTACGTCGAGGACATCGCCCGGGCGCGCGCGGCAGCCGGTTCCGGGGCACCGGAGCTGGTCAAGCTGCGCACCTACTTCGACCACCCGCTGTTCGTCGGGATGTTCGCCGAGGCGGTCACCACGGCCGCCGCGACGGTGCCCCCGGGCGCGCGCCTGGTCTTCACCGCCCATTCCATCCCCACCGGCGCCGACCAGCGTTGCGGGCCGAACCTTTACAGTCGCCAAGTCGCCTATGCGGCAAGGCTTGTCGCCGAGGCGGCCGGGTACGCCGAACACGACCTGGTGTGGCAGTCACGTTCCGGACCGCCGCAGGTGCCGTGGCTGGAGCCGGATGTCGGCGACCATCTCGCGGCGCTCGCCGGTGCCGGCACCGAAGCCATCGTCGTCTGTCCCATCGGGTTCGTCGCCGACCACATCGAGGTGGTCTGGGATCTCGATCATGAACTGCGCCTGCAGGCCGACGAATTGGGCGTCGCTTTGGCGCGCGCCGGCACACCCAACGCCGATCCTCGATTCGCAAGGCTGGCAATCGATTTGATCGACGAACTGCGCGACGGCCGAGAGCCGGTGCGGGTCACCGGTCCCGGCCCGGTGCCGGGCTGTCTGGGCAGTGTCGACGGCGCCCCGTGCCGTCCACCGCACTGCGCAGCCGGCTAGTCAGTCCACGCCGAGTGGAGGATGGCATCGACCGCGGCCATCCGGGCTGAGCGCACCACGGCAGTCAACGGCCGCAACGCATCGTTGGCGATCTGACCCTCTGAGGACGATTGGGTGCCAACGAGTTCCGGCGCGGCGGTCATCCGGTCGGGCAGCCGGCTGAGCCCGGCGCTGACGGCGATGATTGCGTCGACATGTGCCGCGTTCTCCAGCACGCGCAGCGCACGTGATGGTGCATGATCGGGAACCCGGTGCTGGCGTTGGGATTCCATCAACTGTTCGACCAGTTCGCGTGGATTGTCGACGCCGCTGGACGATCCCAGTCCCATCGCACTCAGCGCGTCGGCGGCCGACCGCACGGCTGACCGCAGGTCGTATTCGGCACCGCCGAGATCGTGGTAGTCGAAGGCCGGAGGGCCGGGCAGCGAGTACACCATCCAGGTGAGCGCACACAATTCGGGCTCCGAGACTTCGTGGCCGTCTTCGGTATCGCTGTAGGTGAAATCGGGCACCAGGCCGATCGCCGTCTGAGGATCGGTCGGATGGCTGATGATCACGGCCTCACCGGCGGTCAGTGCGTCGGTGGCGAACTGCGTTCCGGCGAAAAGCCCCCGCACGTCACCGGGTACCGGCAGCACCACGTTGATCGAGCCGCGGAGCGAAGACGTGGAGCGGCCAACCGCCCCACGCAGTGTCTGCAGCAGACACACCGTACCGGCATCGTTGACATCAGGCCAGGGCAGGCCGGTGTGACCCGCCGCGACCGCATCATACGCGGCGACCGATTGCCTTGGCGCCCAAAGTGATAACGCGTCCAAGACGTCGTCGGGCGCGGCCTTGCCGGCGAGCCAGGCGTTGGCCCACATGGACAGCGAAACACTTGGGCACCACATGACCTCGCAGTGTAGTTGTTCACCGACATCAAGGTGGATCGCGCGTATTCTGTGCCCATGCCCGCCGCGCTGATCTGGTTGATCGCCGCACTGGTGCTGGCCGGTGCCGAAGCGCTCACCGGAGACATGTTTCTGCTGATGCTGGGCGGTGGCGCGCTGGCCGCGGCCGGCGCCAGCTGGCTGACCGACTGGCCGGTGTGGGCCGACGGACTGGTGTTTCTGATCGTCTCTGTGCTGCTGCTTTCCGTGGTTCGCCCGACCCTCAGGCGGCGGCTGCTGCCGGCGAAAGTTCCGCCAATGGGCATCAAGGCGCTGGAGGGCAAGAATGCGGTGGTCCTCGACCGGGTCGCCCGGGATGAGGGACGGGTGAAGCTGGACGGCCAGATGTGGACGGCGCGCCCGCTCAACGACACCGACGTCTACGAACCCGGACAGTCGGTCACCGTGGTGAGGATCGACGGGGCCACCGCGGTGGTGTTTCAGAGTATGTAGGGCTTTCGAGAAAGGGAATCCCGGTGGAAGGTGCGGTAGCTGGTCTGGTGTTGCTGGCCGTTCTGGTGATCTTCGCGATCATTGTGGTGGCCAAGTCGGTGGCGTTGATCCCGCAGGCCGAGGCGGCGGTCATTGAGCGGCTGGGCCGTTATAGCCGCACGGTCAGCGGTCAGCTGACTTTGTTGGTGCCGTTCATCGACCGCATCCGGGCACGGGTGGACCTGCGGGAGCGCGTGGTCTCCTTCCCGCCGCAGCCCGTCATTACCGAGGACAACCTGACCCTCAACATCGACACCGTCGTCTACTTCCAGGTCACCGTGCCGCAGGCGGCGGTCTACGAGATCAGCAACTACATCGTCGGGGTCGAGCAGCTGACCACCACTACGTTGCGCAACGTGGTCGGCGGCATGACCCTCGAGCAGACCCTGACGTCGCGCGACCAGATCAATGCCCAGTTGCGTGGCGTGCTCGACGAGGCGACCGGCCGGTGGGGCCTGCGAGTCGCCCGCGTGGAGCTGCGCAGCATCGACCCGCCGCCGTCCATCCAGGCGTCGATGGAAAAGCAGATGAAGGCCGACCGTGAGAAGCGCGCGATGATCCTCACCGCCGAAGGCACCCGACAGGCCGCAATCATGCAGGCAGAAGGCCAGAAAGCGTCCCAGATCCTGGCCGCTGAGGGCGCCAAGCAGGCCGCGATCCTGTCCGCCGAAGCCGACCGGCAGTCCCGGGTGCTGCGCGCCCAGGGTGAGCGCGCCGCGGCCTATCTGCGTGCCCAGGGTGAGGCCAAAGCCATCGAGAAGACGTTTGCCGCGATCAAAGCCGGTCGGCCCACACCCGAGATGCTGGCCTACCAGTACCTGCAGACCCTGCCGGAGATGGCCCGCGGCGACGCGAACAAGGTGTGGGTGGTGCCCAGCGATTTCAATGCGGCGTTGCAGGGCTTCACCCGCATGCTGGGCAAGCCCGGTGAGGACGGGGTGTTCCGGTTCGAACCGTCTCCCGTCGACGAGCCGCCGCGGCATGCCGCTGATGCCGAGGACGCCGAGGTCGCGGACTGGTTCTCCACTGAAACCGACCCGACCGTCGCTCAGGCGGTCGCCAAGGCCGAGGCGATCGCGAACAAGCCGGTAGACCGGCCGCTGGGCGCGCCCCCGGAGTTGCGTCAATAGGATCAGGGGATGAGCACTCTGACTTCACCGAAAACCTATGCGGCGCTGGCAACTTTTCATGCCGTCGACGCGGTAGCGTGCGCCGTCCAGGTGCCCCCGATCAAGAAGGTGCTGGACACCGTCGAAGTTCCGGACAACGTGCGGCCCGTTCTGCCCGTGGTCAAGGCCGCCGCCGCGGTGGGGCTGGCGTCGGTCACCCGCTTCCCGGGGTTGGCCCGGCTGACGACGGCGATGCTCACCCTCTATTTCGTGCTGGCTGTGGGCGCTCACATCCGGGTGCGGGACAAGGTGGCCAACGCTGCACCGGCGGTGGCGTTCCTCGCGCTGTTCGCGGCGATGGCGGCGAAGGGCCCCGAGGACAGTTAGTCGAGCCGCAGCTCGACCATCGGCAGCGGGGCGCCGGTGTCGGTGATCGGCGCGCCGAGTGTCTCCGCCAGCACATGCTTGAACTGCTGCCACGCCCGAGGATGACGGTCGCGGTACCGCGCCAGTACCCGGTCCACCTCGTCAGGGTTGAGGATCCGTGCGGTAGCGGGTGCCGGCGCATGGCTGCCGACGAAGACCCGCACGTGCGGGTTGGCTTCAATGTTGCGGAACCACTGGGCTTTTCGCCCGAATCCCGAGGGGACTACGTAGCTGCCGGGCGCGGGACGGTCGACGACCTCCAGCACGACGTAGCGTGGCCGCCCGGACTTGCGGCCGATGTGCTCGAGCATGAGTGTGCGGGATCCGAACAGTGCCCCGGCTCGCGCCCGGTAGATCCAGATCGGCGCGCGCACCAGGTGGCGCGAGCGCAACAGCCATGCCCCGGTCCGGGCGAATGCGTGAGATGTCATCGCAAGCCTCCCCTCTAATCGAGGATGCCACGCGCCCTGCATCACGCCGCGAGCGTGCAGGTAGGTACAACGACACGCCGTTGGGCGTGGCATTGTGTGCACGCTCGCGCCAATGGGGAGGGTCGCACCAGCGGGGCGGGTCGCACCGCCGCGCCAGCGGGGAGGGTCGTGCCGCCGCGCATACCCGCGACCGGCGAGGGTGCGCACCGTGCGCACCCTCGCCGGTCTGGGGACTGACTACCGCGGGGCCGTGGGGGACGGGCTCGGGCCGGCTGACGGAGGCGCCGGCACCTGACCCGGTGCAGGCGGCGGCTGTCCACCCGGTCCGCCTGGCCCCATCGGAGGCGGTCCGCCGGGGAATGGCGGCCGCAAGCCGGGGCCACCCGGTCCCATCGGCGGTGCCATGCCCAGCGGGCCTTTCGGTGCGGCCATCGGCCCGCCGGGACCGCCCGGTCCCCCCGGTCCGCCTGGGCCGCCCGGCGGGAAGCCGTAGTGCGACATCCCGGGCGGGCCGAATCCGGGTCCTGGCGGTGGCGGGGGAGGCCCGAAACCGAACGCCATGATCAGAAAGGCGGCGCCGGCGGTGAAGACTGCGCCGAAAAGCCCGCCGAGCAGCCCCGCGCCGAGCACCACGCGGGTGGAGAAGCGGCGTTTGTCCGCAGCGACGGGTGCAACGGGTGCAACGGGTGCTGAAGACGGGGCGGCAGCGGGATCAGTCGTGTTGTCGTCGGAGGTCATGCGACTCCTCACGTCGTTGGATGAGTTGGTAACCGCGACGGTAGAAGCCGAACTTGAAGTGGATCTGAAGAAATCAGGGCGGCCCGGGTGGTCCGGGCAGCGCGGGCCGCTCGGGTAGCAGCCCGGGCGACGTCGATGTCGGCACCACGCTCGACAACGCCGGGGGCGGGGTCGGTACAGCAGACGAGAACTGGGGGTAGGGCGGCGGGGGTAGTTCGACGCGAACCGTGAAGACCAGGCCGGTCACCGCGAATGCGGCAGCCGCGCCGATTGCTACGCCGGCCAGGCCGGCGCCCACCAGCGCGCCGGTGGAATACCGTCGAGCTGGTGCTGGGGGGTTGGTGCGGTCGGAGGTCATGTGTGGATTGTGCGCCGTCACCGCGAAAACGGCGCCAAATTCGCGGCCACGTCGTGGTCGCGCATAAGAATGGGGGCATGACGGACAGCCGAACGGCGACGGATCAGTTCAGTGTCGGCACTCCCCGGGTATTGGTGGTCGAGGACTCCGAGACCATCCGCGAAATGGTCAGCGAGGCCCTGGCCGACGTCGGCTATCACACCGACACCCGTTGCGACGGTGAGGGATTGGAGGAAGCGCTGGCGGGCCTTCGTCCCGATCTGGTGGTGCTGGACGTGATGCTGCCGGGCCGGGACGGATTCGAACTCATCGACGTCGTGCGCGACTACGGTGACGTCGGAATCGTGTTGATCACGGCGCGTGACGGTCTGCCCGACCGGCTGCGCGGCCTCGACGGCGGTGCCGACGATTACGTCGTCAAACCCTTCGAACTCGCCGAGCTGGTGTCACGGGTGGGCGCGGTACTGCGGCGACGGGGACGCCTGCCGAAAGTGGTGCAGTTCGGCGACGTGATCCTCGACGCCGACGCCGGGGTGGCGGCGCGCGACGGACACCCGCTGGACCTCACCGCCACCGAATTGCGGCTGCTGCAGTTCCTGGTCGAACAGCGCGGCCGGATCGTCAGCGCCAACCAGATCCTGAACGCGGTGTGGGGTTACGACGCCTACGACGCGAATCTGGTGCAGGTCCACGTCAGCAGCCTGCGGCGCAAACTCGAAACCCACGGGCCACGGATTCTGCAGACCGTGCGCGGCATCGGATACCGCCTGCAGCCGCAGCGATCATGACCGCCGACCCCACCACCGCCACCCCGTCGCTGCAGCGTCGGGTGGTGCTGCTGGTGGTGGCGCTGCTCGGCGTGCTGCTGGCGGTGCTCGGCGTGACCATCGATGTCACGCTGGGCATGCAGGCCCGCCGCGACTTGCACGACCGGTTGCTCGCAGCGACGTCGAGGGCCGATGCACTGGTGGCCGCCAACACGCCGCCCGATCTGCTCGCCGCGCAGCTCAACGGGGGCACCGTGCGCGCCCTGGTGGTCATGGCCGACGGAGCCACCTACGGCGATCCCGGCATCAGCCCCGACACAAAAGCCGGTTCGGTGGTGCCGCCGCCGGGGTTTCCACCCCCACTCGGTCGCCCGCCGGGGCCGTTGCCGATCCCGCCGTCGGGCCCGGATTCGGGGCCGCCGATGATGCCCCCGCCACCGCCGCCCGGACCGCCGCCCGACGGCAGTGCCACCGTGGTGGTGCACCCGTTGCCCGACGGCGCCCGCTTGATCCTGGTTGCGGACACCACGCAGACCACCCAGGTGACCCGGCAGCTGCGACAGTTGATGATCGGCGCCGGGTTGGTGACGCTTGTGGTGGCGGCGCTGTTGCTCGTCGCCGTCAGCAAGGCCGCGTTGCGGCCGTTGGATCGATTGACCACGCTGGCCGGGGACATTGCCACCGGTGATCGTGGCCGGCGGCTGCGCCCGTCTCGGGCTGACACCGAATTGGGCAGAGCGGCAACCGCTTTCGACGGCATGCTGGATGCGCTGGAAGATTCGGAGTTGCGTGCGCAGCAGGCGGCCGAAGCCGCACAGCGGGCCGAAGCCGCGACCCGGCAGTTCCTGGTCGACGCCGCGCACGAGTTGCGCACCCCGATCGCGGGTATGCAAGCCGCCGCAGAACAACTCGCCGCCCACGAGAGCGAGTCGGAGGCGAGTGCGCAGTACCGGCGGGCCAGCCTGCTGCAGTCCGATGCCCGGCGTGCGGGCCGGCTGGTCGCAGACATGCTGGACCTGAGCCGTATCGACGCCGGACTGCCGCTCGATATCCACGACACCGACGTCGCGGCCGTCGCCGACGCCGAGGTGCAGCGGGCCGCGATGCTGGCGCCGCAGCTCTCGGTCGCGCGGACCGGCCTCGAGCAGCTGACGGTCCCGGCGGACCCGACCCGGGTGGCGCAGATCCTGTCCAACCTGCTGGACAACGCGCGGCGGCACACGCCCGCGGATGGCGCTGTGACGGTCGACGTGAGTGCGGATGCGGCGGCGGCACAGCTGACCGTCACCGACACCGGACCGGGCATACCCGACGACGAGCGGCACCGCATTTTCGAGCGGTTGGTGCGTCTGGACGCGGGGCGCGCCCGCGACCACGGCGGCGCCGGGCTCGGACTCCCGATCGCGCGCGCGTTGGCCCGGGCGCACGGCGGTGACCTGGTATGCCTACCGCACGACGGCGGCGCCCGGTTCCGGCTGAGTCTGCCACTGGGCAGGCTGCCCGGGTCCATGTCGAGATTGCAGTGACGGCTGTGCATTGGGCAAACCGCACAACCGTGGTGGCAATCTCGCCGTCAGAGGAAAGGGGCGCGTCAGCCCGTCACCACCGTCAGCCCCCACTGATCGAGCCACGGCCGCACCAATTCGGCAACGGAAAACGTTGCGGGAATTGAGCATCCAGGGTTCGGGTCATTCATTCGCCCGCCGCGGATGTGTATTCCGACCGCCGCCGCGCCGTCGGGCTGGATGAGGTAGACGGGTCCGCCGGAGTCGCCACACTGGCTGGCCGCCAGAAAGACCACCTTGCTCTCGGTGACCTCGGTGACCTGTCCGCATTCGACCCGGCCCGTCTTCATGCCGAATTTGCACAGCTGCTGACCGACCTGCACCGCGTCGGCAACGCGGGCGACCGGCATCGAGCCGGCTATCGAGGCGCTGCGGGGGATGGTGTCGGAGTCGAGGGTGATCAGACCGATGTCGTGCGCCTCGCCGCGCGTGCCCTCGCTGACGGTCTGGGTGAACGTCCCGACGCTCTGGTACGGACGGGCGCCGGAGTTCATGCTCACCCGGCTGGCCTCACCGGCCTTGTTGCAGTGCCCCGCGGTGAGCAGTCCGGTGTCGCCGCCGGTGGTCCGCACGAGAAACCCTGCTGTACAGGCCATTCCGCCGGTCCCGTCGGCGAAGGCGACAGCGACCGCGGTGCCTGGTCCGATCGTGGGCAATGGGGGCAGGTCGACGAGGGGTTGCGCGACGGGCCTGCGGACTCCGGGCAGAAAGATGGCGGCCACGAACGCTGCCGTGCTCAGCAGCGCGACGATCGACAGTCGCCAGCTGTAGGCGCGCGACTGTCCACGCGCGAGCAACGGCCACAACGCGACCACCGCCGATACCAACGCGCCGGCCAGCAGTGCCACCGTGCGCAAAAACTGCGCCTGAGACATCAGAACCGACCCTGCGCGGCCAGCCCAGCCGTCAGGGCGTCACCGCCGGTTCTTGCTCGGGCTCGGAGACCGGCGCCGGCTCCGCCGTGTGCCGGTGGTGCTGCCGGTACTGGTGGATCTCGTAACCCAGCCCGCACAACCCGAGCGCGCCGGTGCACACCGACACCAGCACCATCAGCGGGTTGGCGTCGCCGGCGAACGCGTTGCCCAGGATGACGACGGCCGCGGTGCCGGGCAGCAGGCCGGCGATCGTGGACCACATGTAGGGCATCACCCGCACGGCCGAGGCGCCGGCGGCGTAGTTGATCGCCGAGAACGGCACGAAAGGAATGAACCGCAGCGACAGGATGGCCAGCCACCCCCGCTCCCGCAGTCGCTGGTCGAGCCGTCCGATCGTGCGGCTTTGCACCAGGCGGTTGAGCCGCCAGCCCGTCGCGCGGATCAGCAGCGTCGCCAGCACGGCGCTGGCGGTGCTCGCGGTCACCGCGATCAGCACGCCGACCACCGGACCGAACAGCAGGCCGGCCGCCAGCGTGAATGCGGTGCGGGGGAACGGCGGCACGGTGACGACGGTGTGCACGAGCCAGAACACCAGCGGGAACCACGGCCCCAGCGAGCGGGCCCAGTCACGCATTTCCACCGCTGTCGGTAGCGGAACCAGCAGTGCGACGGCCACCAGAACTGTGATTCCCACCGCGGTTGCCACCACTCGCGGCACCGATGCCTGTCGTGCGGCCGCGAGCAGAGCAATGGCGATGCCGCGCACCGTATCGGTGGTTTTGCTGATGGCGGCGGTCGTCACGGGTTCCAAGGGTACGGGGCGAAAATGAATATCGAGTTTCCCAGGGCTGGCGTTTCGCCGGCGCGGTGTTCCGCTCGGCGGCACCTCGATTCCTGGATTCCGCTGCCGATCAATTAGCCTGATTAGCTAAGCGACAACCCGGAAGTGAGCCTCAACAAGACTGCTTATTGCTGCGGAAACAGGAGCAAATCGGTGTCCATTGACGTACCCGAACTCGCCGACCTAGAACAGGTTCGCGGGCGCTGGCGCAGTGCAGTTGCCGGTGTGTTGGCCAAGAGCGCGCGGATCGACCCGGCCGAGTTGGGCGACCACCCCGAAGAGCGCTTGGAGACCCCGACCTACGACGGGTTCGTCATCCGGCCGCTGTACACCGCGTTCGACGAACTGCCCGAGCCGCCACTGCCGGGCCACTGGCCCTTCGTGCGCGGCGGCGACCCGTCGCGCGACGTGAAGTCCGGCTGGAAGGTCGTCGAAGCGTTTCCGCTGCCCGGCGCGCCCGTCGCGGAGGCCAATGGCGCGCTGCTGGCCGCGCTGGGTGAAGGAGTCAGCGGACTGCTGCTGCGGGTGGGGGAGTCCGGTGTGGCTCCCGACCAGCTGGCAGGGCTGCTCGAAGGCGTCTATCTGAGCATGGCCCCGGTCATCATCGACGCCGGAGCCGATTACGTAGCGGCCGCGGACGCCATGCTGGCGCTGGTGGGGCAGGTCGAGGCGGACCAGCGCGCGACCGTGTCGGTCGACCTGGGCGCCGACCCGCTCACCGCGACGCTGAGCGAACGCGCCGCACCGACACTGGACGACGTGATCGCGGTGGCGAAACGCGCCGCGGATCAGCAGGGTGTACGGGCGGTCACCGTCGACGGACCCGCCTTCCACAACCTGGGTGCCACCGCCGCGTGGGAACTCGGCGCGACGATCGCCGCGGCGGTCGCCTATCTGCGGGAGCTCACCGAAGCCGGGTTGCCGGTAGGGCAGGCGCTGCGCCAGATCAGCTTCCGGCTCGCCGCCGACGACGACCAGTTCATGACGCTGGCCAAGATGCGCGCCGTGCGACAGTTGTGGGCCCGCGTCGCCGAGGTAGCGGGCGATCCCGACGGCGGCGCAGCGGTCGTGCACGCGGAGACATCGCTGCCGATGATGACGCAGCGCGACCCTTGGGTGAACATGCTGCGCTGCACGCTGGCGGCCTTCGGCGCGGGTGTGGGCGGCGCCGACACCGTGCTGGTCTACGCGTTCGACGTGTCCATCCCCGGTGGCTGGCCGGGCACGGCCACCAGCTTCGCGCGCCGCATCGCCCGCAACACCCAGTTGCTGCTGCTCGAGGAGTCGCACGTCGGGCGGGTGCTCGACCCGGCCGGCGGCTCGTGGTTCGTCGAGGACCTCACCAGGCAGCTGGCCGAGCGGGCGTGGGAACACTTCCAGGCCATCGAGTCCCGAGGTGGATTCGTCGACGCCCACGATTTTCTGGCCGGCGAGATCGGTTCGCTGGCCGCCCGGCGCGCCGACGACATCGCGCACCGCCGGATCGCGATCACCGGCGTCAACGAATTCCCGAACCTCGGCGAAGCTCCGCTGCCACAGGGTGATTCGCTCGGCAGGGCTGGGCAACTGCGGCGTTACGCCGCTGAGTTCGAGGCGCTGCGCGACCGCTCCGACGCCTACCTCGCGGAGCACGACCACCGGCCGCAGGTGTTGCTACTGCCGATGGGTCCGCTGGCCGAACACAACATCCGCACCACCTTTGCCGCAAACCTGTTGGCATCCGGTGGTATTGAAGCGATCAACCCCGGCACCGTCGACGCCGCGGGCGTCGCACAGGCCGCCCTGGCAGCGGGGTCTCCCACGGCGGCGGTGATCTGCGGAACCGACAAGCGCTATCCCGACGAGGTTTCCGGTGTGGTGCAGGCCGCCCGCGATGCCGGAATCGAACGGGTGTACCTGGCCGGGCCCGAAAAAGCCGTGGGCGATGCCGAATATCGGCCCGACGAGTATTTGACCGCGAAAATCAATGCAGTCGAAGCGCTTTCGAGTCTGCTCACCAGATTGGGGGCATAACGGTGACGGCTACAGTTCCTTCAATCGGAAGCTTCGCCGACGTTCCGCTGCACAGCGACCGGCCCTTGCCGAAGCCCACCGAGGCGGCGGTCGAAGAGCACGTCGCCGCGGCAGCAAAAGCCCACTGGTACACCCCCGACCAGCTGCAGTGGCAGACCCCGGAGGGCATCGACGTCAAGCCGGTATACATCGCCGAAGACCGTGCCGCGGCCGGTGAAGAAGGCTATCCACTCAACACGTTCCCCGGTGAGGTGCCCTTCCTTCGCGGGCCCTACCCGACCATGTATGTCAACCAGCCGTGGACAATCCGGCAGTACGCGGGGTTCTCCACCGCCGCCGAATCCAACGCTTTCTATCGCCGCAACCTGGCCGCGGGCCAGAAGGGTCTGTCGGTGGCCTTCGACCTGGCGACTCACCGCGGCTACGACTCCGACCACCCGCGCGTCCAGGGTGACGTCGGAATGGCCGGTGTGGCAATCGATTCCATCCTCGACATGCGCCAGCTATTCGACGGCATCGACCTGTCGTCGGTGTCGGTGTCGATGACCATGAACGGCGCGGTGCTGCCGATCCTGGCGTTGTATGTGGTGGCCGCCGAGGAGCAGGGGGTGCCGCCGGAGAAGCTGGCCGGCACCATCCAGAACGACATCCTCAAAGAGTTCATGGTCCGCAACACCTATATCTACCCGCCCAAGCCGTCGATGCGGATCATCTCTGACATCTTTGCCTACACCAGCGCCAAGATGCCGAAGTTCAACTCCATCTCGATCTCCGGCTACCACATCCAAGAGGCCGGCGCCACAGCCGATTTGGAGCTGGCCTACACCCTGGCCGACGGTGTCGAGTACATCAAGGCGGGCCTGGATGCCGGCCTGGACATCGACAAGTTCGCCCCGCGACTGTCCTTCTTCTGGGGGATCGGGATGAACTTCTTCATGGAGGTCGCCAAACTCCGGGCCGGGCGGCTGCTGTGGAGCGAGCTGGTGGCCAAGTTCGATCCCAAGAGCTCCAAATCGCTGTCCCTGCGCACCCATTCGCAAACCTCGGGCTGGTCGCTGACGGCTCAGGATGTGTTCAACAACGTCGCCCGCACCTGCATCGAGGCGATGGCCGCCACCCAGGGCCACACCCAGTCGTTGCACACCAACGCACTCGACGAGGCGCTGGCGCTGCCCACCGACTTCTCCGCCCGTATCGCGCGCAACACCCAGTTGGTGTTGCAGCAGGAATCGGGCACCACCCGGCCGATCGACCCCTGGGCGGGTTCGTATTACGTGGAGTGGCTGACTCATCAGCTGGCCCAGAAGGCGCGGGCGCACATCGAGGAGGTCGCCGAGCACGGCGGCATGGCCCAGGCCATCGGCGAAGGCATCCCGAAGCTGCGCATCGAGGAAGCGGCCGCGCGGACCCAGGCCCGCATCGACTCCGGCCAGCAGCCGGTGATCGGGGTCAACAAGTATCAGGTGGTCGAGGACCAAGAGATCGAGGTCCTCAAGGTCGAGAACAGCCGGGTGCGCGCCGAGCAGTTGGCCAAGCTGGAGCAGTTGCGGGCAGACCGGGACGCGGGGGCCGTCGAGGCGGCTCTGGCCGAGCTGAGTCGTGCAGCCGCCGCACAAGGTCCTGCCGGTGATGACGGGCTGGGCAACAACCTGATGGCGCTGGCCATCAACGCGGCCCGCGCCAAGGCGACCGTGGGGGAGATTTCCGACGCGCTGGAAAAGGTCTACGGACGCCACCAGGCTGAGATCCGCACCATCGCCGGCGTCTACCGTGACGAGGTGGGAACGGCCCCGAACATCGCCAAAGCAACCGAACTCGTCGAGAAATTCGCCGAGGCCGACGGCCGTCGTCCCAGGATCCTGATCGCCAAGATGGGCCAGGACGGACACGACCGCGGTCAGAAGGTGATCGCGACGGCGTTCGCCGACATCGGGTTCGACGTGGACGTCGGGTCGCTGTTCTCCACGCCGGACGAGGTCGCCCGGCAGGCCGCCGACAACGACGTGCACGTCGTCGGGGTGTCCTCGCTGGCCGCGGGCCACCTCACGCTGGTGCCGGCGTTGCGCGACGCGCTGGCCGAGGTGGGACGTCCAGACATCATGATCGTGGTCGGCGGGGTCATTCCGCCCGGCGACTTCGACGAGCTGTATGAAGCCGGTGCCGCCGCCATCTACCCGCCGGGGACCGTGATCGCCGACTCCGCGATCGGCCTGCTGCACAAGCTGGCCGACCGACTGGGGTATGACCTGGACTAGTGTGCGGAATGCCACAACTTTCACGCCTGTCTCAGGAGCCACGCCGTACTCGCGCGCGCGACGTTGAGTTCTCGCCGAGACTGCAACGACGCACACTTCGCGCGGCGTGTCGGGTGCGCAGGTTCAGTGTCGCGGCCACGGCGCGGCAGGCGGCGTAGATGACATCCGTCGAAGAGCTCGCCGATGCGATCCGCTCGGGCGACCGCGCGGCGCTGCCCCGGGCCATCACCATGCTCGAATCCACCCGCGCCGATCATCGCGAGCGGTCCCAGCAGCTGCTGCTGGCCCTGCTTCCGGACGCCGGCAACGCGCACCGGGTGGGCATCACCGGGGTGCCGGGGGTGGGCAAGTCCACCACCATCGAAGCCCTGGGCATGCACCTGATCGAGCAGGGCCACAAGGTCGCGGTGCTGGCCGTCGACCCCTCCTCGACGCGCACCGGGGGCTCCATCCTGGGTGACAAGACCCGGATGGCGCGTCTGGCGACGCACCCCGACGCCTACATCCGGCCGTCTCCGACGTCGGGCACCCTCGGTGGGGTAGCAAAGGCCACCAGGGAGACCGTTGTGCTGTTGGAAGCGGCCGGTTTTGACGTGATCCTGATCGAGACCGTCGGTGTCGGGCAGTCCGAGGTGGCGGTGGCCAACATGGTCGACACATTCGTGCTGCTGACCCTGGCGCGCGCCGGGGATCAGTTGCAGGGCATCAAGAAAGGCGTGCTGGAGCTCGCCGACATCGTGGTGGTGAACAAGGCCGACGGCGAGCATCTCAAGGACGCGCGGATGGCGGCCCGGGAACTCGCCGGGGCGATGAGACTGATCCATCCGCGCGAATCGCTATGGCGGCCACCGGTTCTCACCATGAGCGCGGTGGAGGGTACCGGCTTGGCCGAGCTGTGGGACACCATTCAGAAGCATCGCGAAGTGCTCACCGGGGCCGGCCAGTTCGAGGCGCGGCGGCGCGAGCAGCAGGTCGACTGGACCTGGCAGATGGTGCGCGACACGGTGCTGGACAAGGTGATGTCCAATCCCGAGGTGCGCAAGATCCGCCGGGACGTCGAACGGCAGGTGCGCGACGGCGAGCTCACCCCGGCCTTAGCCGCCCAGCTAATACTTGAGGTCGCAACCACCTAACGGATCGGTAAATTTGTCCGGGTTCGCCCATGGACTCTACGAAAGCGAAGTAAATTCAAAGCCGTGACGGTAGACATCGGAGTCGATCGCCGCGCTGTTCCTTCTCACGATGCCCCTGACGCAGGGCATGGTGTGTTCGGTGCCGCGGACTCCCACTTTGGTTGCGTCGTTCGTGCATTCTCCACCATGTTCCCTGGTCACCGCTTCGGCGGCGGGGCACTGGCGGTCTATCTCGACGGGCAGCCCGTCGTCGACGTGTGGAAGGGCTGGGCCGACCGCGACGGCAAGGTGCCGTGGTCGGCGGACTCCGCCCCGATGGTCTTTTCGGCCACCAAAGGCATGGCCGCCACGGTGATTCACCGGCTGGCTGACCGCGGGCTGATCGACTACGACGCACCGGTCGCCGAGTACTGGCACTCGTTCGGGGCCAACGGCAAAGCGAAGATGACGGTGCGCGACGTCATGAAGCACACCGCCGGCCTGTCGGGGCTGCGCGGGGCCACCCAGGAAGAGCTGCTGGATCACGTGCTGATGGAGGAGCGACTGGCCGCGGCGTCACCGGGACGGCTGCTGGGCAAGCCGGCCTACCACGCGCTGACCTTCGGCTGGCTGATGTCCGGGCTGGCCCGGGCGGTCACCGGCAAGGACATGCGCGTCCTGTTCCGGGAGGAGCTGGCCCAACCGCTGGGCACCGACGGTTTCCACCTGGGCCGCCCACCCGCCGGCTCGCCCACCCGCGCGGCCGAGATCATCATGCCGCAGGACATGGCGGCCAACCGGCTTCTGACCTGTGCGGTGCAGCGGGTGGCCAACTCATTCTCCGGCGGATACCGGTCCATGTACTTCCCCGGCGTTATCGCGGCGGTGCAGGGCAACATGGCGATGCTGGACGCCGAGATCCCCGCGGCCAACGGGGTGGTGACGGCCCGCGCGCTGGCGCGGATGTACGGCGCTATCGCCAACGGCGGAGAGGTCGACGGCACCCGGTTTCTGTCGCGGCGGCTGGTGGCCGGCCTGACGGGGGAGAAGGTCGTCCAGCGCGACCGCAACATCTTCGTGCCGATGGCTTTCCACCTCGGCTACCACAGCCTGCCGATCGGCAACGTGATGCCCGGATTCGGTCACGTGGGTCTGGGCGGCTCGGTGGGATGGAACGACCCGGAGACCGGGGTCGCCTTTTCCGTCGTGCACAACCGGTTGTTGACGCCGTTCGTCGCCACTGACCACGCCGCGTTCCTCGCGCTGTACAAGATGATCCGGCAGGCCGCCGGCAGAGCGCGCAAGCGCGGCTACCGGCCGGTGCACGGGCTGGGTGCGCCGTACACGGAGCCCGGACAGGTCGCGGGTTAAGGCCGGCTTACGAATCTTCCAGGCGGAAGCCGACTTTCATGGTCACCTGGTAGTGCGCGACCTCCCCGTCTACCAGGTGGCCACGAACGGACTCGACCTCGAACCAGTCCAGGTTGCGCATGGTCTGCTTCGCTCGGGTGAGACCGCTCTGAATCGCTGCGTCGATGCCGTCGGGTGAGGTGCCGACGATCTCGATCACGCGGTAGGTGTGGTTGCTCATCGTGGGGACGATATACGGGCCGGGGGTCAATCAAGGCTTTCGAACGCGGCGATTTGCTCTCTGGTCACGCTGAGCGGGTCGGCGCCGTCGTGGACACGCCGTTCCCATTCGATGGTCCATGACACGGCATCGCGGAAACCGAGTCGGTTGCACCAGCCGAGTTCCGTCTGTGCTTTGGTCGCGTCGAGGGCGAGGAGATTGGCCTCGTGGGGGTGCTCGCCGGGTTGGCGGTCCCAGTGGGCGCCGCCGCCCCACAGGTCCGCGGCCAGTCCGGCCACCCGGCCGACTTCGACGAAGCTGTCCCGGCCGGGCCCGATGTTCCACTGGCCCAACCCCGTACCGCTTAGCAGTGCGTCGGCGATGGTGAGGTACCCGTTGAGGCAGTCGAGCACGTGCTGCCAGGGGCGCACGGCCTTGGGGAACCGCAACAGCGGCGCCCGGCCGCTTGCATAGGCACGCACCAGGTCGGGCATCAACCGCTCGTGGCTGACGTCGCCGCCTCCGATGACGTTGCCGCCCCGGGCAATTGCGGTGGGGCACCCCGGAAAGCTGCGGATCCAGGACTGGGTCAGCAGATCGGCCATCGCTTTGGAAGCGCTGTAGGGATCGTCACCGCCGAGTGGATCGGTTTCGACATAGCCGGCTTCCTGGTCGACGTTACGGTAGACCTTGTCGGTGGTGATGACCACATGCGCGCGGACCGAGGGGGTGGCTCCGACCGCCTCCAGCACGTTCATCGTGCCCATCGCGTTGGTCTCATAGGTGAAGCGTGGTTCGCGGTAGGACTCGCGTACCAACGATTGGGCGGCCATGTGCACCACGACGTCTGGGGCGGCGGCCTGGATCGCTGATGCGGTGGCGGTGGCGTCGCGGATGTCAACCCGGTAGTCATTCAGCATCTGGTCGGCGAGGCCCGCCCGGGTGAAAAGGCTGCCGCCGGGTGGATCCAGAGCGAGACCGGACACCTGGTGGCCGCGGCCGAGGAGCAGCAACAAAAGCCACGGGCCCTTGAATCCGGTGTGCCCGGTGACGAGGTAGTGCATATGAGGTCTCCTCACGGTGCATCACGTCAGACGGGCAGCATCCGAACCTACAGCATGCATTCGGCACGGAACGGCCGCCGTCGGCATACCTGCGGTATGTGCGCCAAACGCCGCATCTGCTCGCGAGAAATTTCGTACGCTCAGGCCAGCACTTTCGCCTGACTGTTGGGGACAGTTTGGTCGCGTCCGGATCCGGACGGGACGGGGTATGCAAGGGAGGGGCGATTCGCGTGGCGAATCAGCACAACAAGCGCATCTGCATCGTTGGCGGTGCGGGGCACGTCGGTTTACCGCTGGCGCTGGTCCTGGCCGACGAGGGCTACACGGTCGACATCCTGGATACGAACGCGCTGGCGTTGAAGACGATCATGGCCGGCAACATGCCCTTCATCGAGAACGGCGCCGAGGAACTGCTCAAGCGTCTGCTGCCAACCGGACGTCTCTCGGCGAGCACAGATTCATGGATCGTCAGGAATGCAGACATCGTGATCTGTGTCGTCGGCACACCGGTCGATGAGTTCCTGACTCCGCAGGCGCACACCTTCTTTCGGATCATCAACGAGATCAGCCCGTATTTCCACGACGAGCAGACGCTGGTGCTCAGAAGCACGGTGTACCCGGGGCTCACCCAGCGCGTGCATGACCTTTTTCAGGAGCGTGGCATCGGCGTGCACGTGACCTTCTGCCCGGAGCGCATCGCACAGGGACACTCGCTGCGTGAATTGAGGATCATTCCGCAGATCATCAGCGGATTCGACGACGAGGGTCTGCGAGTGGTGCGGGAGCTGTTTTCCGGGATCACCAGCGAGATCATCGAGGTGGAGCCGCAAGAAGCCGAACTGGCGAAGTTGTTCTGCAACAGCTATCGCTACATCCAGTTCGCCGTCGCCAACCAGTTCTATCTGCTCAGCCGCGAAGCCGGGCTCGACTACAACCGCGTCCACCATGCCGCAACGTATAAGAACGGTCGGGTCGACAGCCTGCCGAGAGCCGGCCTGGCCGCCGGCCCGTGCCTGTTGAAAGACACCATGCAGCTCGCCGCCTTCAGCAACAACAACTTCATGCTCGGCCACTCGGCCATGCTGATCAACGAAGGCCAGCCGCAGTTCATCGTCAACATGCTCAAGCGCCGAGTCGACCTGCGCGACAAGACCGTTGGCATCCTGGGCATGACCTTCAAGGCGGACTGTGACGACACGCGCGATTCGCTCAGCTTCAAGCTGCGGCACCTGCTGATGCTCGAAGCCAAAGAGGTGATCCGTCACGACCCGTTCCTGGACGGGCCGGACTACCTGCCACTTGATGCCATTCTCGAACGGGCCGACGTCATAGTGGTCGGGGTTCCGCATTCGGAGTATCGGGGCTTGCGGGTGCCGGAGGGGACGATCGTCGAGGACGTGTGGGGTTGCCTGGACGTCAGCGAGGCGGACGACAACGCTTTGAACGGAGCCGAATTGGCGACCCTGGGCATGGGAGCTGCAGCCCGGTGAGGGTCTTTGTCACAGGCAGTGCGGGATTCATCAACGGTTACGTCGTCGACGAGTTGCTCCGAGCGGGTCACGAAGTTGTGGGCATCGACAACTACTCGAAGTACGGCCCCGTCGCCAAAAGCTATGACAATCATCCGAACTATCAGTTCGTCGAGGGTGACGTCAAAGACGTTGACCTGATGTTCCGGCTGGTCGAGGGCTGCGACCAGATGGTCGCCAGCGCGGCGCGGATCGGAGGTATCACCTATTTCCACGAGTACGCGTACGACCTGCTGGCCGAGAACGAGCGCATCGCCGCTGCGCATTTCGATACGGCCATATACGCCTACCAGAAGGGCTGGCTGAAGAAGATCAACGTGATCAGCTCGTCGATGGTGTTCGAGAACGCGACCATCTTCCCGACGCCGGAGAAGCACATCACCGAATGCCCGCCTCCGACAAGCACTTACGGATTCCAGAAGCTGGCGTGCGAGTACTTCGCGCACGGCGCCTACGAACAGTACGGATTGCCGTACACCATCATCCGTCCCTTCAACTGCGTGGGGACGGGTGAGCAGCGGGCCATCGGCGGCCGTGAAATACCCAGTGGCAACGTCAAACTCGCCATGAGTCACGTCGTCCCGGACCTTATCCAGAAGGTGGCGAAGGGCCAGGACCCGCTGCACATACTCGGCGACGGCACGCAGGTGCGGCACTACACCTACGGCGGGGATCTGGCCCGCGGTATCCGTACCTGTATGGAACACCCGGCGGCGCTCAACGGCGACTTCAACCTGTCCACCCCGGAGGCGACCACCGTCGTGGAACTCGCGGAAGTGATCTGGCGCAAGATGCGGCCGGAAACGCCTTTTCGCTACGAAAGCGACCCGCCGTTCGAGCACGACGTCCAGTTGCGCTCGCCGGATGTTCAGAAGGCTTCGGAGGTGCTTGGGTTTTCCGCGGCGACATCCCTCGATGCCATGCTCGACGAGGTCATCCCCTGGGTTGTCAGCGCCGTTGAAGCGGGCACTATCTGACGCGCGGTCGAGCTGACCCAGAGGACAATATGCGAATCGCTGGTGAAACCGATCTACAGCAGCTGTACCGCAACCGATTCGGTCATGACCTCGAGGCGCGATCCGAGATATGGACCGTTCTGGTACACGACTTCTTCCAGGCGTGGATCAGAAGAAGCGACACCGTCGTCGACCTGGGTTGCGGCTACGGCGAATTCCTGAACCAGGTCAAGGCCGCACGGCGGATCGGGGTCGATCTGAACCCCGACAGCGCGAGCAAGCTCAATGCCGACATCGAATTTCACGAAAGCCGGGCAGACGAACTCGACTTTCTCGCCGACGGCTCGGTGGACGTCGTCTTCAGCAGCAACATGCTGGAGCACCTACAGGACAAGGCGCAAGTAGAGCGCACCATCGCCGAAGTTCGGCGTGTGCTGCGACCGGGGGGACATTTCATCGCCCTGGGGCCCAATATCAGATTTCTTGCCGGCGCCTACTGGGATTTCTGGGATCATTCGGTCCCGATCAGCGATCGCTCCCTGACCGAACTGTTGCAGCTCAACGAATTTGAGGTGGTCGACACCCACCAACGTTTTCTCCCGTACTCGACATACTCACCCTTGCCCAAGGCGCCGATCCTGGTCCAGCTGTACGTGCGATCCAGGTGGGCCTGGCCGGTGTTCGGCAAGCAGTTCGTCATTCGCGCCCGCAAGCCGTCCGATTCGGCCGACAACGAGCGGCTGATCAGCGTGGTGATACCGGTCTACAACGAAGGCGAGAACATCCAGGTCTGCGTCAGGCGGCTCGCTAATACACTGGCGGACACACCGCACGAATTGCTGATCTGTTACGACTTCGACGAGGACACCACACTGCCGGCATTGGCCGCGATGGACGACCGCCCCGCCACGGTCCGTCTGGTGCGCAACTCCCTGGGCAAGGGCGTGGCCAATGCTCTGATCGCCGGCTTTGCGGCAGCGCGGGGTGATGTCATTGTCAGCAGTATGGCTGATCTGTCGGACCCGCCATCGGTGATTCCGTTGATGGCGGCCAAGATTCGCGACGAGGGCGCAGACGTCGTGAGCGGTTCGCGCTATATGCCGGGTGGCTCGCAGGCCGGTGGGCCCCGATTGAAGACTGCCATGTCGCGCACCGCGGGCCTGAGTCTGCACTACGTCGGTCGCTTGCCCACACACGACGCCACCACGAATTTCCGCGGCTACAGCCGTCGACTCCTCAGCGAAGTCGCGGTCGAAAGCGAGCGCGGATTCGAGGTGGGTCTGGAGCTCACGACGAAGGCGCATCTGCTGGGCTACCGGGTGGACGAGGTCCCGAGCAGCTGGGAGGACCGTACCGCCGGAGAAAGCAAATTCGATCTGGTCGGGTGGTTGCCTGCGTATCTGCGCTGGTATGGCCTCGCGATGCGGCGTCCGGTGATGCGGTGGGCCGGAAGCGGTGCCGCCGGACTGGGGGCGGTGAATGCGCTACAGCGATACCGACGGCGAAAAAGCCTTTCGTCCTGACGAGTTGGCACCCGGACGACCAGGGGACTGACAGTGCGTGGAGACGACGAGGTGATATCAACCGAGGCGAACACTGGGTCGCCGGTCGGACGACGACGCTTGTCTGCTTTGCTCGCGGCTTTGGCCTGCACGGTGTTCGGGTGCCGGCTCATCATCGTTTCCGCGTTCAGCTCATCAGTGCCACTGCTCGATCAATGGGACGCTGAGGGGCAAGCCCTGTATTCGCCTTACCTCAAAGGCACCATATCCTTTGCCGATCTCGTCGCATCGCACAATGGCCACCGCATCCTGATCACCCGCCTCGTTGCCTTGGCTCACCTCGAGATGGCCGGTGAGTGGAACACCCGCCTCGAAATGATTTTCGGCGCAGCCGTCCTCACCGGTTTAGTCACGTTGCTCGCCGCCCTGCTGATTCCTCTTGTCGCACCGCACCTTCAGGTGCTCCTGACCTGTTTTGTCGCGCTGATTTTCGCGTTTCCGATCGACTTCGAGAACACCGTGTGGGGATTTCAATCGCAGGTCTATCTGTCGTTGCTCTTCGGCCTGATCGCACTAGCCGCTTTCTCCACTGCGCCAGCATTCTCGGTGCGCTGGTTTGCCGGTTTATCGGCGGCAATCCTCAGCTACTTCACCTTTGCCACGGGCGTCGCCACCCTGCCGGCCGCTGCGATGCTGGTGGCACTGCAAATCGTGACGAACAGCAGGAAGCGCAGCAACCGCGAAATCGCAGCTGTCGTCGTAATGGCGTCGATCGCCGTCGCGATGACCGCGTGGGGAGCTGAAAGCGCCAAGTCAATGTCCACCCCTGCGGGTTTCGTTGCAGGACTTGGGATTTTCGCGGCTCTGACGATTGCCGGAGGAATCCCGATCGCCCTGTACTGTCGGCGTACCTTGAAGACCCGCCCGAGTATTTCCGACGGCGCCTGGGTCGTCCTCGGAATCTCCGGTTGGGTCACCATTCAACTAGTTCTGTTCGCCTACGGACGCGGAAGTGTGGTAGCGCCCGGGTCTGCTGCACGATCAGGTGACAGTTTCGGTCACGCGGCCTGACTGGCCGGTGTGGTCATGATTGCTTCGAATTCGATCGGGGTCAACCGCCCGAGGCCGGACTGGCGGCGGCGCCGGTGGTAGGTGCGCTCGATCCAGGTGACGATCGCGATGCGGAGTTGTTCTCGGGTGTCCCAGCGGCGGCGGTCGAGCACGTTCTTCTGCAGCAGGCTAAAGAAGCTCTCGATGGCGGCGTTGTCGCCGGCGGCTCCGACACGGCCCATAGAGCCGACCATCTCGTGTTGATTCAAGGCGTGTACGAATTTCCTTGACCGGAACTGAGATCCGCGATCCGAGTGCAGAATGCACCCCGCGACATCTCCGCGTCGGGCTACCGCGCTGTGTAGTGCCCGGATGGCCAGTTGTGACTTCATTCGGGAGTCGATGCTGTAGCCGACGATCCGGTTGGAGAACACGTCCTTAATCGCACAGAGGTAGAGCTTGCCCTCACCGGTGCGGTGCTCAGTGATGTCACTGAGCCACAACTGATTTGGCCCTTCAGCGGTGAAGTCACGCTCGACAAGATCGTCGTGCACCGGCGGCCCGACTTTGCCGTTCTTGCCGCGTTTCTTACCAAACACGCTCCACAGTCGATTCTGCGAGCAGATCCGCCATGCGGTGCGCTCGGCCATCGGCTCGCCGGCATCGCGCGCCTCCTCCACGAGGTAGCGGTAGCCGAACTCCGGATCGTCTGCGTGCGCGTCGAACAGCGCATTGGCGCGGTAGGCCTCGATGAGTTCGGCCTCGGTGATGGGGTCGGCCAGCCAGCGGTAATACGGTTGGCGGGAGAGCTTGAGTACCCGGCACGTCACCGCGACGGGGATCCCGTCGGCGGCGAGCTCTTTCACGAGCGGGTAGACCCTTTTCCCGGCAGATTGGCCTGCGATAAATACGCTGCGGCCCGGCGCAGCACCTCGTTCTCTTGCTCTAGCAGTTTGATCCGCCGTCGGGCTTCGCGCAGCTCACCGGACTCGCTGGCGCTCTTGCCGGGCTTGGTGCCTTCGTCGATGTCGGCCTGACGGAGCCATTTCTGCAGCGTCATCGGGTGCACTCCGAAATCGGTGGCGATCTGCTCGATCGTTACACCGTCATCGCGGTTGCGAGCGACCCGGACGACGTCGTCGCGGAACTCGCGGGGGTAGGGCCTTGCCATGGGGACATCCTTCCAGCCCGCCCATGCTGGGCAAGCCAACTCAGATGTCACCTATTCGTGCAGCAGACCCCCCCGCTATTTAGACGTGGTGCTGATGGTGTATCCCATGGCGTTCGTAAGCGTGTTCGCACTGTCGGACAGGGCGCGCAGCGCCGAGGCGGGCAAAAGGGTCCAACGTGGCCCGGTGTTCTGGGTGGTCGCCGTTGCCGTCGCATTCACGGTGGCAGGTTGCGTGTCGGTGCTCGCCTGCAGTTACTGGAGCAAGGCGGCAGATCAACAGACCGCCAATGTTCGGGCCTATCTGGCGACCGGAGACCTGAAACAGCTCAAGGAGCGCGGGAGCGCCAATCACGGTGTCACACTTGCCCATCCGTATCCAGAACGACAGGCACAGGTGCTCGGCGATCCTGATCTGAGGGCAATCCTGCCGCCCGATATCCGGCCTGCCGATGCGGACAACCGCGTGGTGCGCAGTCACCTGCTGCTTCGGGGTGCGCCCGCCGCCGCTACGGCGACGGTTGCTCGCAGCCTACTGATGGGCGGACCTGCTGTTCTGGCAATCGGCGTCGGATTGTTCTTCGGTGTTGGGACGGCTCAAAGTCTGGTCGCCTCTGCATCTGATCGGCAGTAATTAATTCGACGAGCGTGAGACGGCAGCCCGGAATTGCGGATTATCGGCGAGCATCCGGCCGGCCAGGTATCTGCTGCCCGTCTCGTTGAGGTGGTTTGAGTCGCGGAACAAGAGAGCGTCGCCTTGGTTCATGCGGCAAGAGTATCGGTCGCAGAAATACTGTGCTGTCTCGAGCAGGGTTGCTCCCGGCACCTTGTTGACGGTGGATCGCAGTGCGGGGAAGTACGTAGCGTAATCATCCTCGAAACGTTGCCGGCTCTGAGTGCATTTCGAGAACGGCAATATGGGGGCGATGCGGTACTTGCAAACGACCGCATCGAAGCGGAACCAGGGAACATCGTCTGTCACGAAAACTGATTTGCCCTTCGATGCAAAGGCGTTCAAGGTTGTCGCTAGCTGGTCTTTTTCGCCTACGCCTCGACTGGGCCAATCGCCGTTGATGACAACTGTTTCAAGTATTGGGTCTGCGGCGAAATGGGCGATAACGTCAGCCATGCCATTTGTAGTTGCGACTGGCAATCCATTTGCCATGTAGTAGAGGATATTTTTATCGGGTAAGGCTTCGGCCAATCCGAGGAATAGGTGTTCAGCATGACTATCGCCGATAATGGCAATATCCACTTTTGAACCAGTTTTGGACTGCCGACAATGGCTGAGCCCCTTCCATTGCACAGCGCTATCTCGTGAAGGTTGGTCGAAGCAGGGGACCGATACGCGGTTTAAAAAGTGGTAAAAGTCGTCCCAATCGGTGCTGCCGTGGTGCGCCGTGGGGACGACACCCGATCTGTACCGTGGTATCCAGAAGTCGTTCGCGGCGAATACTCCGATTTCTGCTAACAGCACAGGGGGTAGGACGACAGCGGCGATCAGAGCTGCACTGCGTGCGCGGTTAAGCGGAGGTAGCCGTTGAATGGGCTGTTCGACCCAGTGATACGAGGCTGCGGCGATCGGGATTGCGAGTGACGAGGAAATCAACGTTGCGTACGAGGACCCCGGCCATAGCTGAATGGCGAACACGTCCAGCGGCCAGTGCCAGAGATATATCGAGTACGACCAGTCGCCCAACTTCACAATGGGTGCAAGGGTGAGAACACGGCCGACCGTGGTGACATGATGCGTGCCCGCTGCGATCAGCAGCAGTGTTGCGACAACTGGAAGTAAAGTCCACGTACTGGGAAACGGCGTCGCCTCATCGATCTCGGCGGCTGAAAGAACTATTAGCGCTATGCCGAGCCAAGCCAGAACCTCCGCGAACTTGTCGGAGCGCAGCGATCGGGTCGTCAGGAAAAGGGCGAGCAGCGCGCCCACCGCGAACTCCCACGCCCGCGTGAAAGGGCTGTAGAAGCCCGTGATGTTCATCTGGGCGGCTTTCTGCCCTCCTGGGTGCACCACCGCAAGCCAAAAAGATACGGCCGATACGATACTGACCAGCACGATTGCTCGACCCGGGCGTCGCGGTCCGTGTTTGGATAACGCCCAGCTAAGCAGGAGTAGCGCTGGGAATACAAGGTAAAACTGTTCTTCCACTGACAGCGACCAAGTGTGCAGCATCGGGTTAACTTTGGCTGGTTGCGCGAAATAGTCTCCTGTGTTGCGCGCGATCTCGAAGTTAGCGACTAGTAACATCGCGGCAGCTCCCGCCTGAGCTGCCTTTTGCTGCACTTCGAAGGGTGACATCAGGCAGAAAGACAAGACGATTGTCACCGCGACGGTGAGTGCTAGAGCCGGTGTAAGCCGTTTGAAGCGCCTGAAATAGAAGTGGCGCAACCTGAAACCTCCGGATGCCGAGCGCTCGCGATAAATCATCCCGGTGATGACAAAACCGGAAATCACGAAAAATACGTCGACACCCACGAATCCCCCGGGCACCGGAAGTCCACCGTGAAAACACGCGACCAGCAGCACCGCGACGGCCCTGAGCCCTTGGATATCGGATCGCCGGCTGCCTGTCATTACAGGGAGCTTGCGGGGTCGGATGCCTCCCACTGAAAACTCACCGGGCCCTTACAGGCCAATTTGATTCGGCTGGGTTTCCCCAGGCAAGATGCGCGTGGTCACCCGCATCGAGCGGCGCGAATCAGCGCTTTTCGAACGAAAGCACGGCGTAGTCGGCGAGCGCTGATGGAAATCGTCGGGCGAGCCGCTCACTTAATTCGTAGACTCCTTTGGTTAAGCGTGGCGTACGTTCAAAGATGGGCTCGGACAACAGCATTCGCGCAGGAAAGCAAAGAATTCCGCCGTGCCGCACTCCCCTCATGCCTAACGATGTGAAGAGCGAGGAGACCTCTTGGGGCTTCATCTTGCAGCCACGCGTGAGCACTGGGCTGGTATGGAAGGGTTCGATAAGCGTGACTCGACCGCCAGGCCTGATTGATCCAACGATCTTGCGAGCAACTTGCGGAAGCGTCGAGTTGGTGCACGCCGTGGCAACACATCCAAGAGAAAGGACGAAGTCGAATTTTTCGGACGGGAAGTCGTAGTCCCCGACGGTTGAGGCGACAAACGACGACGCTAGCGCTGGCAACCGGCGGCGGGCCTCGGCCACCATGGTATCAAGATCGACTCCGGTGTAATCATCGAACTCCGAGGCAAGCCGCTGCGCGACACGGCCAGTGCCGCAGCCGAGGTCGAGAACAGCACCACGCCGTTCGGGCAGTGTTGCTTTGATCACTGCCCATTCGTCACGGTCGACAAGATCGTTGAATGCGCGATTCTCCCACATCACACTTACCGTGCCGGGGTCATCAGCCCGCTGGCGCCAGTAAGCGACAGGGTCGAAACCCTTGCTCCCAAACGCAATCCGCTGCGTGATCTTTTTCCACATTTTCACAGCACCTTAGCATCGCGCGTGAGACAGGTCGCGATCGACCGCGAGGATGGTGTCGACCACCTGCTGGCGCTGCCCCTCGGTGAGGCCGCTGTAGAAGGGAAGATCGAGCACTTGGCGAGCGTGCGCGTGCGCCCGGGCGCATGTGGCCGGCGCTTCGATGAACGTGAAGCTGAAAGCAAAGTCAACTCCACGACGTGCCGATTCCCGGTAAAATGCGAGCTTATCGTCGTGCACGCGAATCGGAAACCGAATCGGCGCCCACGCGCTGTGCTCGTCGGCGGGCGGCAGAGAAAAACCGATCGCGGGGGAAAGGGCGCCACGATAGAAGGCATAGAGGGATCGCCTTTCAGCGATCAGAGCTTCGATGCGGGCGAATTGTGCTAGGACCACCTGAGCTTGGGCGTTGGTCATCGTGTAGCGATAGAACGGGCCGCGTTCGACCACGCCGAGCGGAGTCTCGGCAGTGAAGGTGCCCCCTTCATGAAATCGGTTGCGATGAAATGCGCGATAAAGCTTGGGATGCTGCAGCGTAAGCAGGGCGGCCCCCATGGCGAACGAACGCAACTCCAGTTGCTTCGGCAGCGCTTGGGTGCTCGCATGGTGAGCGTGCCGGATCGCCTCGAGAAGCAGCGTATCTGGCGTGATCACTGCGCCTCCCTTAAGCGGAACTGTAAGCAGCTTCGACATGTCGAAGCTGAAGAAGGCGGCGTCACCAAATGTGCCCGTAAGTTGACCATTCACGCGAGTGCCGAGCGACGCAGCGCAGTCCTCGACTACGAAGGCGCCGTGGTCGTGACAGACCTGCACCGTTTCTTCGATAGCGCAGGGGATACCAAACTGGTGGGTAGCGACGTAGACGCAATCTTCTCCGAGGACCGGCCCCAGGTCAGACGGATCGGTCTGAAAAGAGTTGGGTGCGCAGTCAACAAAGGTGATCTCGCACCCTGCCAGCAACGCGGCCTCCACGACCGCGTTACATGTGTAGGCGGGCACGACTACGCGCCTCCTGCCCATGGCCCGCAGTACCGCGAATAGCCCGGCACGACCTGAACCCGTGAGGACCACGTCTGCGACGCCGAAGTATGCAGCGAGGTCCCGACTGAGCGTCCCTAGTGCGTTTCCGTTGCGGGCTACGAGCAGCGCCTTCGTTAGTTCCAGCGCGGTGAAGCTCGGCCGCGTGCGCGAAATCATGACGAGGCCTCTAGCGCATTCATGTTACTTCCCGGCCTTATTTTCGAGGCGCCAAACCAGAGCGTCCAGCTCTATGTAAGGCACTCGCTTGCCGCGCGACCCACTGCCGACCCACTCAGCCACAAATAGGAACCTACCGGCGACTCAAATTACCTCCAAGACCGCACCGGCCTTGACGAGGTGCAAAAACTCGCTGGGCTGCGAACGCTCATCAAGGTCGACAGGCCCGAGTTCCGATGCATCGAGTGCATGAAGGGGTTGGCCATTCTCGCCGGCAACGCCGCCAAGAGGATTGTTACGACACCTGGTGCTGCTGGCCGCCCGAACACACGTATGCTGCGAGGCTGTTTGAGGTCCGGACCTCAACCACAATCGCTGCGGCGATGTCGCCGCAGGCGTCTGGGGCAGGGGCCATCCTCAGCGGCTGCTAGATTTACTGACGGCACGCGATCGTGGTTACGTTAAAGGACAGAAACCAGTGCAACAGACCGTAAGCGTGAGCTTCAAGAGGTCCGCCCTGTTGGAGCCACGGGCGTGTACCTCTGGGTTGTTGAAGGTGCCCGACCCGCGGGCAACTGGTTAGGCCACAGCGCGGTTCCAAATCGCTTATGACCGTTAAACCCACCCAGTCGCACCCTGCCGCCTCGCAGCTAAAGGTGAGCATTGTCATCCCTGCATACAAGTCTGCCGCATCGCTTCCAACCCTGCTGCAGCAGCTCTTTGAGATCGAAGCGACAACCGACTGGGATCTGCAGGTTGTCGTGGTTGACGATGCGAGCCCCGACGATACGTGGGCAACGCTAAAAGCAGCGAAAGAGGCCTACGGAGGCAAACTCCGTATTGCTCGAGCGCTTACGAATGGAGGCCAACACCGGGCTATCCAGGCCGGACTATCGCTCGTCACAGGCGACATAGTGGTAACGATGGACGACGACCTTCAACACCGGGCAGAGGACGTCATTAACTTGGTGGATGCGGTGTTCTCGGGATACGACCTTGCTATCGGCAGCTATTCTCAGAAGAAGCACAGCGCCGTGCGCAACACCGCGGGCACTTTCATAGATCAATTAATTAAACGCCTCTTCCAGCTACCCCGTTCATTTGAGCTGACCAGCTTTCGTGCGATGAAACGATCAGTCGCGGAAGGAGCACTTACACAAGTCAGCGAGCGGCCTTATATTACCGCGATGCTGCTAGCTAACTCGTCCAATCGGGTAAATATCCCGGTTGTTCATGAGCAGCGAGCCCACGGTACGTCGAACTACACTGTTGGCAAAAGTTTGTCCCTCGCCGCGAGCCTAATTTTTTCGTACTCCGCATATCCTATAGTATTTGTTGGCGCACTCTGCGCCTTGGCCTTGGGATGCTCAACCATTCTGGGTATTCATACTGTTTGGCGCGCCATCTACGAAAATAACGGTGTTCCGGGTTGGGCAAGTATGATTGTCGTGACGTCATTCATGAGTGGTCTGATTCTCTTAGCGCTCGTTGTATTTGGAATTTATCTTTCTCGGATTTACCTGACGATTGTATCCGGCCGGCTTAGCAATCGATTAGCCGAGATAGAATAGATGACCTGTGGCGAAATATCCTACACTTCTCGTTCTCGGTGCGTCTAATTATCAATGCAGCGTCATCCAGCGCGCCAAAGAACGGGGTGTCCGCGTTGTGGTGGTTGACTGGTCCGCAGAGAATCCTGGTCACACTCTCGCAGAGGAAGCACACGTAGCTAGCACTACGGACATCACCACAGTCCTGCGGATCGCCCGACGGTCCAACATAAATGGGATTATTGCACCGGCAACTGATGTCGGCGTCGTGACTCAAGCCGTAGTAGCGGAGCAGTTGGGGTTGAGCGGACCGCCACCTCAAGCGGCGCGCCTTTTGACTAGCAAATCCGCATTTTTCGATTACCTATTAAAGCTCCACTATCCCGTACCGCCGTTCGAAACTTTCGTATCTAACCCTCCGAGCGGCGCACCCACGGCCGTTTCGTTGCCGTGCATTGTCAAACCTGACGACTCGTCGGGCAGCAAAGGTGTGACCTTGGTCAGCCATCGTGCCAGCTTTGCGTCCGCTATTGCAGCGGCGTTGGAGCATTCTCGCTCCGGGATAGCGCTTGCGCAGCACTACGAAGCCGGTTTTCAAGGCACCGTTGAGGGTTGCTTGCTCGACGGCGAGATTATTTTTTCATGTGTGACGCAAAGACACCTCCCTGCGCCGCCCGTGGTCGCCACGGCTGGCCACTCCGTGCCTTCAGGGCTGGCCCCCGCGCAAATCGAGCAAGTCCTGAAAGACGTGAGAAATATCCTCACGTCTCTGTCAATCTTCAACTCGGTGTTCGATGCGGATTTCGTTTGGAGCGGTGAAGCTCCAATATTTTTAGAACTCACGCCTCGTTTAGGGGGTAATTCGCTAAGTCAGTTAATCCGCTTTCACTACGGTATATCCATTGAAGACATGGCGATCGATTTGGCGCTGACCGGCACTACATCCGTCGTTGACCGTCCACCATACGTTGGTGCGTCGAAAGTCGAACTGTTGCATTCCGAAGAGGGAGGGAGACTCGAGTACGATCCGGCGCGGTTGCGCACCGCTCTGGCCATCAGCGGTATTAAGCGTATTGTCCTCGATCACGATCCAGGGAAGATGGTCGTGCCTTTCATGAACGGCCGGCACAGATTCGGCGAGATTGTCGTCCAAGGGCCAACGCGGCAGGCTGCTGACCTGGCGATCGACGAAGCTCGGGCGGCCCTCTTGTTAAGAATCGTTTGACAAGGCAAGAGAAGCAGTGGCTGGGCTACGGACGTCGCCGCCCGCGCTCGAATGATTCCGTCCGCCAGTCCCTGCGGACTGATGTTTCTGCGGCCGGCATCACGTATCATAGGTCGGGGTAGCACGGATTTAGTTAGGTGAATAAATGAAGATTTCGGCTGAGCGGAAAGATTTTCTGTACAAGGGTTACGCAATTTTCGACGATTTTCTTTCGCCTGCGGAGGTGAACAAGATACTCGACAGCATTCGATTGTATCAAGAGCGTGACGGTGACATGCTGCAAGTGGAACGCCGAGATCTAATTGCGACACAAGTCTTCAAGACGATTGTTGGTGAGGATTGCGAGGCAAATATCGCGCTGTTGTCCGACTTGTGGCGCAGGCGCATCTTAGCGCTTTCGACTGAATTGGCAGGCATTGACCTCACGCCCATCAACGATGCTGCGATCGGGTTAAACCTTAATATTACTGAGCGTTCGGGACAGATCTCGTTTCATTATGATCGCAACGAAGTCACAGGAGTTCTTTACTTGCAAGGATGCACTGGTGGCGAACTCGAATGTTATCCACACTATCGGGTCCTACTACCGAATCGCTACAAGTGGTATGTGAAGCCTTTTCAGCGTTTCTTTGACCTTGTCTGGCGAACGCCTCTCGCGCTCAGACTTGTGCGTGGCCGCCGCGAAGTCATCGAAGCCAAGCCCGGTCGCCTCGTCATGATGCGTGGCTGGTTGGCTCTTCACCGGGTGCGGCCGGTCGAGCCGGGAACAAACCGCATTGCTGGCGTTTTCTGTTACGACAAGCCGGAAGTGAAGTGGGAAGAGTGGAACTCCGCCGATAATTACGTTGTCCAGGCTCGCCGCAAAGAGGAAAGTGCGAAAACTGGGAGATGATTGGTGTGACCTGCCCTGGGCTCAAGCGGTTTCTGTGTTTCGCTAGGGTGCACTCGTTTCGAGTGAGTCATCAGGAACGGAATGTTGCGCCGTCATAAAGAAAAGAGTGTACGGTGGAAACGCTTTTTTCACGATAACGCTTTCAACACGTGCGAATGTGCTGCGCGCCAACGTTTCGTAGCCTTCCGGCGTGCGCACGTGGCGACCACGATCCAGACTTATAAGTAGCCGGGCGATCGGATTCTGCCGCTTGATAAACACATTATCGGCCGTGATCACTCGCCCTTCTGGCTTTAAAACCCCTCGCAACAGCGTGAACAATCCTTTCACTTGAGCGTCGTCCATATGGTGGAGCACGGCTGAGACGATTGCAATATCGACGGGAGGCAGCGACCGGGCTTCTTCAGGTCCAAAGAAACCAACGTGGAACTTGCCTCGCCCGCGGTAGGTCGTTCGTGCCTTCTCGACGTAAGCGGCATTGGGTTCCCAGCCGAAGTACTCGACATCTGGCAGATGGCCGAGCAAGTCCGCTGGACCGCAGCCTATATCTAACACTCGATCTCCGGGTTTGGCGCGGACGAATTGCAGCGCGAAATCGCGTCGCCCCTTGTCCGCTCCCATGACTCGCTGAACGGTTTCGTACAAGATCGGGTTCCTGAGGGCAGCATACAACCCACGTGACCGCTCCGTTGCCACAGCTCAATCCCTCACGTAGACCGCAAGGCAGCTGGAACCGAACGGAATAGGGCGGCCCGCTTCGACGCGTTGTGCCTCAGCCTCAAGTATTCGGTCGACGACTCGTGCTGAAACACCCTCACGCACATGCTCAAACGTCTGTTTCTCCTCATCTTCTGGTCGCCGTCGCCCTCGCAAACTCGGTAAAGTCCGCATCGCGAAAATAAATGGCGGCAGAGGCGCAAATATATAGGTGGCGTACTCCGGCCTGAAGCCACTGCCTGCTAAAGCGTGCTTCAGGCTTCGGAGCGTATAGCGGCGGAAGTGGCCTGCTACAACATCATCGGTGGAAAAAAGAAACGCGTAGGCTGGCACGGTTAGAAACAGTCTTCCACCCGGCCGCAGCAACGAGTGTATTCGTCGGAGAGCACCGGCCTCGTCCTCGATGTGCTCGAGCACGTCGAACATGCCGGCGGCGCTGATGCTCCCGCGGGCCAAACCGATATCTTCCAGTCGTGCACAAATCACCGGATCGACGCCCCGCTCAAACGCTGCTCGCGCGCCATTGACGCCTGGTTCGACTAGTGCGCAGCTAAACCCAGCGTCCGTCAGTCCCTTGGAGACGTATCCGTTGCCGCCGCCGATGTCGAGCAGCACGCCCTCTGGCGGGAACCGGCGCGCAACGCTTGCGATGCATCGGTTTCTGTGACGGAACCAGAACGAGCGGTCCTCAAGTTGCAGACAGGCCGCATGTCCGTCGTCAGGATAAGACACCGAGGACTTGTGCCGAGCAAACCATATGCCATCTTCGCGCCGTTCAAGGTCAGGCGCCAAGCTACAAACATCAAATGTCATTTTGCGGTGGACAAGCTAGGCGTTGTGGATCCGGTAGAAGTCCATGACAGCGTTGGCGACTTCCTCAACCTCGTGATCGGTGAGGTCGTAATACATAGGCAACCTTACGAGTCGAGCGCTTAGTTCATCTGTCACCGGGA
The DNA here is from genome assembly GCF_030755175.1 of Mycobacterium sp. TY814. Taxonomy (NCBI): domain Bacteria; kingdom Bacillati; phylum Actinomycetota; class Actinomycetes; order Mycobacteriales; family Mycobacteriaceae; genus Mycobacterium; species Mycobacterium sp. TY814. Next base: position 296,948 of record NZ_JAUFRY010000001.1, on the reverse strand, counting down.
GGTCCACATGCCCTAGGCCGAGTTGTTGAGCGTACGGCGAAGAGTGCAAGGGGACATAATGAAATACGGCGAGAATGCTAGCTTCGCGCAGATATCTAATGAGCGCTGTCCGCTCTTCGATGTTGGCGGTCAAAAGATAAAACATGTGATAGTTCGTTACGCAATCAGGCATTTCGGCCGGAGTTCGGACCAAACCACGCTCAACTAGCGGTGCCAACATCTCGGCATAACGACGAAATATCTCGCCTCGTCGCCTGGTGATCTTCTCCATATTTTCAATCTGACCGACGAGGAAGGCCGCGAGCATATCGGACGGCAGGAACGACGAGCCCGCATCGACCCATGTGTACTTGTCAGCTTGGCCGCGCAGAAATTGGCTACGGTTTGTGCCCTTTTCGCGCAGGATTTCCGCGCGATGTTCCATGGTCGAATCGTTTATGACAAGGGCGCCGCCCTCTCCGCACGAGAAGTTCTTCGTCTCGTGAAAGCTGTAGCAGCCAAGGTGGCCGATCGTGCCTAGCCATCGGCCCTTATACGTCGCGAAAACACCCTGCGCTGCGTCCTCGACGACAAGCAGATCATGCCGGCCCGCGATGTCCATGATGGTATCCATTTCGCAGGCAACGCCGCCGTAGTGCACGGGAACAATGGCGCGCGTGCGCGGCGTGATAGCTCGCTCAATGAGTCGTTCGTCAATATTGAGAGTGTCGGGTCTGACATCTACGAACACCGGCGTGGCCCCGCGGAGTACAAACGCGTTGGCCGTGGATACGAATGTGTAGGAGGGGAGAATTACTTCATCGCCGGGTCGTAGGTCACATAGAAGCGCGGCCAATTCGAGTGCGGAGGTGCACGACGTAGTCAGCAACACACGCCTGGCGTCAAAAGCTCTCTCCAGTATGCCCTCGGCGCGTTGTGTGAACGGCCCGTTCCCGCTCGCGTGGCCGCCCGCGACTGCCTGGCCGACATAGGTCAGCTCAGAGCCCACAAGGGACGGCTTGTTGAAGGGGATGCGGATGGTCATCAGTCCTATGTCTATCAGCAAACCGCCGACCATCGCAGGAGATCTGCGATACTGCCATGATTTTGGGTGTGGTGCAGTCGACTGCTGCCGAGACGCCGTGGGCAGCACGGAGCGGGGGAACCTCCTGTCGGTGCCGTTGGTGAACCTGCGGGAAGCAAGTGCAGTCGTGCGCGTCGTTCGCCAGTCGCACACGACACACGGGTCGATTCCACGGCCTTGCAGCGTGATTCGCGCTCACTTGACCCATCTCCAACGCGAGCCCTTATGGTAGGCAACCGTGAGCGAGCGGCCTCGCCGGTAGCGATGGCGGCGCACGTACACAGAGGAGAAGTGATGTTTCACGTCATCGAACGTTTGGCTAATGGTGGAGTGCACTCCACCTTGCGGCGGGACGCACTAAGAGGTGTAGTCGGCCGGCCCTTGGTAAGACATGTTGATTTTTTCGGATCGTGCAAAGACGCTAATCTCGCCTGAATGGAAGCTAAGGGTGCAACAATGCCCAATTTTTGGGGCTCTGGCGCATGAAAAGGTGTCGCGAGTGAGCGGAAGGGACGTCCGGCATTCCGGGAGTCGCGTGAATCGGCGATTGGCAAAGTTCTCTGCCCGGCGAGTACCGTCAGACGCGAAGGATGTGTCGTTGTAGTGACAGACCCGGCCGCCGCGGGGCCAATTGGACGGAGCAGCGTTGCCCGAGTGGGCATTGCCACTGCTATCACCGCGTTCTGCGGTTATTCCGTCGTGTATCTGGCCGCCCGAGACCTCGCCCCGACTGCTTTTTCGGTCTTCGGGGTGTTCTGGGGAACGTTCGGGCTCATTACCAGCGCCTCAAATGGCCTGATGCAGGAAACGATCCGGGAGACTTACGCGCGACGCAACATCAAGATGTCGCGGACTCTCCGGATTCATCCGGTTTATATAGCGGGGATGGTCGGCGTCATAGCGGCGTGCGTGATCGCTGGTAGCTCACCGCTGTGGAGCGCACAGATATTTTCAGAGAATCGTTGGTTGTGCGTGGGACTTCTCAGTGTCGGATTCGCTGGGTTCTGTGTGCACTCTGCCCTGATGGGCACATTTGCCAGCAGCAACCAATGGACTCATTACGGCGTGTTGATGGTAGGCGACGCTTCGGTCCGTGTAACGGTCGCCGCGTTTACGGTAGTGATCGGCTGGGGATTGGGAGGATTCTTGTGGGCGACTGCAGCCGGTGCTGTTGCGTGGCTGGTCCTTCTGCTGATGTCATCCACGGCGCGCGCAGGCATGCGGGTGTGGACGCACGGGGAACTTCTGACATTCTTGCGCGGTACTGCGCACTCGGTTACCGCCGCCTTGGCAAGTGGAGTTTTGGTGATGGGATTTCCCGTTCTGCTCAAGCTGACCTCTAGCGAGTTGGGCGCGGAGGGCGGAGTTCTCATTCTATTAGTCACCTTGACTCGCGCACCGCTGCTGGTGCCGATGGGCGGGCTGCAAAGCAATCTGATCGCGCATTTTGTCGACCGACCCACAGAACGCCTCCGCGCACTAATTGCACCGGCAGTGGTTATCGGTGTAATAGGCGGGGGCGGAGCAATAATCGCGGGATTTTTAGGTCCCTGGTTACTCAAAGTCGGTTTTAGTGCCAACTACCACGCGAGCGGGCAACTACTTGCTTGGTTGACCGTGGGAGCGGTCGCGCTCGCCTTGCTCGCGCTTACCGGAAACGCGGTCGTCGCCGCAGCGCTTCATCGGGCCTATTCGATCGGTTGGGTCGGTGCCACACTAGTGTCGACTTTGCTATTGATGCTGCCAACGGAATTAGAAACACGCACGGTAATCGCCCTCCTGTGCGGTCCGCTAGTCGGAACCGTCATCCATCTGACCGCGTTGGGGCGCCCAGCCACTCACACGAACTCCGCAGTGGCCGATCAATCATGATGACGATATTCAAATAGTCTTCTCCCCATACATCCCGGATCGGCAGGCGGCGTCGTCTCGACGAATGAGGTCGGTTGCCCTTCCCTGCTGGGCCGCTAGGGAGGGCTTAGCCGTAATTCACGTATCACTAAAAGTTTCGGCAACTAGTTCCGGGGGCCGTCGTCTGCTACCAGTTTCGAGACGGGCGAGGTGCTATCGAGAGCATTGGCCTGGTCGGGGGTTTCAATAGGGCTATTTTCAAAGTCTTGCGGGTACCAACGTTTCCGCGCGTAGGAGATGATGACCGCAGCGGAGGCAAACAGCCACAGAAGCGGTGCCCATGTGACCGTGGTCGGGACTAACTGCGCTGTGCCGATTATCCCCCTGGCGCCCAGCTGACCGTAGATCGGTACCGTAAATGGCTGTCCGGGGATTGCCACGTGAGCGATACTTACGGCCGCGGCTAGACTTACGGCGATCCCTACCGCACGTCGACGGTCGCGGTGCCGTGCGAATTCGTCGAAAATGCCGACGCCCGGCGGCCCATTGGGGTCGCGCACGATGAGCGCAGCGATTGGCAGCGCGAATACTAGATAGTAGAACGCGGCGTAAGAGGGAGCGAGCGTCGCGACGCCCAATAGCACGATACCAACTGCCACGGGTGGGATACGCCTTCCCATGGCCGATACACAGACGCCGACTATAACCAACACGGCAAAACCGATCATTGCCCTCGGGCCTGCGAGAAATTCCTTCGGCACTTCACCGGTTTGAAGACTTTTGATGCTATCCGGAATGAGAAGTAGCGCTTTGCCGAACGAGACGTTCCGCGGATCTTGAAGGCCCCATGAACTATTAAATTCGATGATGTTCTTAATAGACTGAACGATGGTAAGCGGAAAACCTCGAGGCCACAGCAGAAAAGCGGCGATATTGGAGACGGCAATGCCGGCAAGTGCTATACCGCCCCACCGCCATTGGCGTGCCGCCACAAACACCAGTAATAGGATCGCGAATTGTGGTTTCAATAGGGCGGCCATGATGACCATGAGTGTGACAAGGCCCCACCGTTGTCGGCATAACGACACGAAGAAGGCCAACGCGATAGGAACCAGGAACCCCGTCGAGTTGCCCCGGTCGATCACTCCCCACGCAGGCACAGCTGCGACGCCAAGCGCGACAAAGACCACAACTCGCTCAAGGCCGTGCGTCCCTCGGGCGGCCCAGATGGCAGGAGAAATGACCGCGAGCGTTAATGCGAGAAGATAAATCACCAATCCCAAGCGTGGCGCGCCTAGCCAATGTGCGGGAAACCCGAACAGCACGTACGGGATCCGCGCTGGCGCCCAAGTCCCGATCGGGGTCGGTTCGTAATTCGGGGGCAAAGCAATTGCATAGTGTTCGGGGTCGGGCTGCGTGCCACCGACGGCCATCATCGCATAGTCGCTGAAACAGTGCCGACCGATCTGCATGCCCCAATCGATCCAACAGTCCTGGGGGACCAACAGGAGTGTGGAGAACACGTCGACCGAATAGAGCTGGGTGAGGACGTAGGCCGTCGCCGCCGACAACGCCGACACCAGCAGGATCGTGCCGAGTAGCAGCGTCCGCTCGGACTGGGAGGTGACCGTCGAGATCCGCTCCCGGGTCGCGGTTGCCGCACCACGCAGCACCTCGAGGGGTCGATTCATCTGGATGCTCCTCCCCAGTTCTGCGCGACACGGTAGCAGGAGCGGTGGCCGTCAGGTCAGCCAACGGGCAGTCTGGCTTCCAATTCTTCATCGCTCCACGGCCGCCCGCCCCCGACATTTACTATGAATCCACAGCGGCGCCGTGCCGCGGCAGCCAACGAGAAGTGAGACGGCCTCAATGATGAATCGCCGGACATGCGACGACGCGCATGCACCGACAGAAAAGGCAATCGGATGAAACGGGCGCTCATCACCGGAATCACTGGTCAGGACGGCTCGTATCTCGCCGAACTGCTGCTCAGCAAGGGTTACGAGGTGCACGGGCTCATCCGCCGTGCCTCGACGTTCAACACATCCCGGATCGATCATCTCTACGTCGACCCACACCAGCCGGACGCCAGACTGTTCCTGCACTACGGCGACCTCATCGACGGAACCCGCCTGGTCACCCTGTTGAGCACCATCGAACCCGACGAGGTCTACAACCTTGCGGCACAGTCACATGTGAGAGTCAGCTTCGACGAACCGGTGCACACCGGCGACACCACCGGCATGGGATCCATGCGCCTGCTCGAAGCCGTTCGGCTGTCTCGCGTGCAGTGCCGCTTCTATCAAGCGTCGTCGTCGGAGATGTTCGGCGCCACGCCACCACCGCAGAACGAGTTGACCCCTTTCTACCCGCGGTCGCCGTATGGCGCGGCCAAGGTCTACTCCTATTGGGCGACAAGGAATTACCGTGAGGCCTACGGCTTGTTCGCCGTCAACGGCATCCTGTTCAATCACGAATCACCGCGGCGCGGTGAGACATTCGTAACCCGCAAGATCACCCGGGCGGTGGCGCGGATCAAGGCCGGCGTCCAATCCGAGCTTTACATGGGCAATCTCGACGCGGTCCGGGACTGGGGCTACGCGCCCGAGTACGTCGAAGGAATGTGGCGCATGCTGCAGGCCCCCGAGCCCGACGATTATGTGCTGGCGACCGGGCGCGGTTACACCGTGCGCGATTTCGCCGAGGCGGCATTCCGGCACGCCGGTCTGGACTGGCAGCAATATGTCAAATTCGACGAACGCTATCTGCGGCCCACCGAGGTGGACTCGTTGATCGGCGACGCGACCAAGGCTGCTGATTCGCTGGGCTGGCGCGCGTCGGTGCACACCGGCGAATTGGCCAGGATCATGGTGGATGCCGACATCGCCGCGCTCGAGTGCGAGGGCAAGCCCTGGATCGACAAGCCGATGCTGGCGGGCCTTACGTGACCGGCCCGATCGGCAAGCTGGACCGCTCGGCCCCGGTCTACATCGCCGGGCATCGCGGCCTCGTCGGATCGGCCCTGCTGCGCCGGTTTCAACAGGAGGGCTTCAGCAATCTGCTGCTGCGGTCGCGCACTGAACTCGATCTGACCGACCGCGCGGCCACCTTCGACTTCATCCGTGAGGCGCGCCCGCAGGTGGTCATCGACGCGGCGGCCAGGGTCGGCGGCATCATGGCCAACAACACCTATCCCGCCGACTTCCTATCGGAAAACCTGCAGATTCAAGTCAACCTGCTCGATGCAGCGGTGGCCGCGCGGGTTCCCCGATTGCTGTTCCTCGGCTCGTCGTGCATCTACCCGAAGCTGAGCCCCCAGCCGATCCCGGAGAGCGCCCTGCTCACCGGCCCGCTGGAGCCGACCAACGACGCGTACGCCATCGCCAAGATCGCCGGGATCCTTCAGGTTCAGGCGGTGCGCCGGCAGCACGGCCTGCCGTGGATCTCGGCGATGCCCACCAACCTCTACGGGCCCGGCGACAACTTCTCACCGTCCGGCTCCCACCTGCTGCCGGCGCTGATCCGCCGGTATGAGGAGGCGAGAGCCAGCGGGGCCCCGGCAGTGACCAACTGGGGCACCGGAACTCCCCGGCGCGAACTGCTGCACGTCGACGACATGGCCGGCGCGTGTCTGCACCTGCTCGAGCACTTCGACGGGCCCACCCAGGTCAACGTCGGAACCGGCATCGACCACACCATCAGCGAGATCGCACAGATGGTCGCCGACGCGGTGGGATACAGTGGCGAAACCCGTTGGGACACAACCAAGCCCGATGGGACACCGCGCAAGCTGCTTGACGTTTCACTACTGCGGAATTCAGGATGGCAGCCGAAAGTCGGGCTGCGCGAGGGGGTTGAGGCGACGGTGGCCTGGTATCGCGAGCATGCGGACACGGTCCGGCAGTGAACAGGCTGGAGCGCATTCTGCGAAACACGCTGCGTCGCAGAGGCATCGAGGTTTCGCACTATTTCCCGGAGCTGGACTGGGAACTCAACTTTCTGCGTCAACTGCACGCGCATCAGGTCAATGTGGTGCTCGACGTGGGAGCCAACTCCGGCCAGTACGCCACTGGTCTGCGCGAGACCGGATACACCGGCCGCATCGTGTCGTTCGAACCGCTCTCCGGGCCGTATTCCGTGATGCAGCGCAGCGCTTCGGCCGACCCCAAGTGGGACACCCGGCACTGCGCACTGGGTGACACCGACGGGACCATTTCCATCAACGTCGCAGGCAACGAGGGCGCCAGCAGCTCGGCACTGCCGATGTTGCAGCGGCACCAGGACGCGTTTCCGCCGGCCAATTACGTTGGCACCGAACAGGTACCGATTCATCGCCTTGACTCCGTTGCTCCGGAGATTCTGGGGCCGAACGATGTTGCGTTCCTGAAGATCGACGTCCAAGGCTTCGAGAAACATGTGATAGACGGGGCTAAGTCGACAGTGAGCGACCGTTGTGTCGGTATGCAGCTCGAGCTGTCCTTCCAGCCCCTCTATGAGGGGGGCATGCTGATCCGGGAAGCGCTCGAGCTGGTGGAATCGCTGGGCTTCACCCTCGCCGGCCTGGTGCCCGGCTTCACAGATCCCCGCAACGGCCGAATGTTGCAGGCCGACGGCATCTTCTTCCGGGGCAGCGACTGACCTGAACGCGCGCGCCGCTAACCGGTGTTACGCGCCGACAACCGTCCGAACGCGTTCTCCCAGAATCGGCTGTTGTAGGCGTAAAGCTCGCGACCGCGCAGGTACGCCCGCGAAAGCAGCTTTCCCCCATAGGGATAGCGGCCATGCAGATCGCCCATGCGGCGCAGGTCGCCGAACACCGCGCTGGGTTCCCGGTGCGATCCCACGCCGGTGGTGTCGAACTCGCAGAACACCCGCTGGATTGTGACGGGCTCGCGTTGTAACGCCGCCCGCAGAATGAATTCCTGGTCGGCGGCGATTCCGAAATCCAGGTCATAGCCGCCGATCTTGTCCACCAGCGCAGACCCGAAGAACGAAGCCTGGTGCGGGACCACCTGCTTGCCGGCCAGGAACTTGCGGAGGCTGAAAGGTATCGGCCCGCGCACCCGGTCCATCCCGATCAGGCGATCCATGCCGAAGCCCCACACGTCGCGGGCCGGACCCTTGCCGGAAAGCGCTTCTACCGCGCATGCGACCACGTCGGGCTCGGAGAAACGGTCGGCGGAATGCAGGAACCACAACAGATCACCCGAGGCTCGCGCAATGCCCTGGTTCATCGCGTCGTAGCGTCCACCGTCGGGCTCGGACTGCCAATACGTGAACGGCGGCTCCACCCCGGACAGATAGTCGCGCACCTCGTCGCCGGACCCGCCGTCGATGATGATGTGCTCGATGCGTCCCTCATAGCGCTGGGCCCGCACGCTTTCGACAGTGCGCTTCAGCCCGTCGAGGTCTTTGAAGGAGATCGTGATCACCGAGACGGTCGGAGCCGACGTCACCGAATTCCCCCTTAATGCCGCCGCGACGATCCGCGAAGTCAACTGGTCTTGATGCCGATGAAGGTTCCGCGCAGATTCGCCGCGTATGAACCGCCGAGCAACGACTCCGCGATGCTGGGCTCCAGGTTGGCGTACTCCTCCAACACCAGGTCGAATCCGACGTCTTTCATCGCCTGAAGCAGGTATTCGCGCTGAATCCAGAACGATCGGCGGTTGTCCCAGGATGCCCATTTTGCGGTTTCCCGTTTGCCGAATGATCGGTCGTCGGAAAATTCGGTGAACCACCTGCCCGGCAGTCCCTCGTGTTCGGTAGGCGCCGAGAGCATGAACTTCACCGGTTCGGGCCTTCTGAGCACCCGGTCGGTGAACTGCCGCGCCGTCGTGGGTAGCCGCAGCAGCTTGTCGCTGCGGTTGATGAGCGAGAAATGCGTCTGCAGAATCAGCAGCTTGTTGGTGACGGACGACAGCGTTTCCAGGTATTCCCTGGGGTTATCCAGGTGGTAGTACAGGCCGCAGCAGAACACTGCGTCGAAGACGCCGTGATTTGCGACGTTCAGCGCGTTGTCTTGGACGAACTGCAGATTGGGCAGATCGGTCTTCGACTTGATGTAGTTGCACGCAGCGATGTTCAGCTCGCGTATCTCGATGCCCAGGGCCTGAAAGCCCAAGCGTGCGAACTCGGTTGCGTACCCGCCTTCCAGGCATCCGATGTCGACCAGACGCAAGTGGCTCTTGTCTCCGGGAAATACGGTCTCGAGGATCCCGCGCGAGGACTTGAACCACGAATACTCGTCCACCGACTGCGCTGCCCCGGGGATGGTGAAAGTGCCGTCGTCAAGGCGCACATTGTGCGCGGTGAATTGCACCGCGGCCTCGGATTTTCCTGCCCCCATGGTGTTGCTCAGATCCTTCCGTAGTCTTGTCGTGCCTGCTGAGCGATCAGCGGGACCCGGCTGAGTGTCGCAGTCGGGATGGCCAAACATCCACCAACCCTTTCCGGGTCGGGGCGGCGGCGGCTAGCTTGCGCCACTGGATCTTAAGCCGCCGCGCCGGCGTCGCCCAGCGGTGTTGCAGAGCCAGCATGGCAAATCTGGGGTGTGCGGCGATGGTGTTTTGCAAAGCCGCTTCGCCGTCCGGGCCTGGGATATCGGCGATGTGGCGCAGCACCCAGTCGGCCATGAACGCGATCAACTCCTCGCGCGGCGCATCGCCTTCGAACACGTCGAGCATCGCGTCGAACGTCGCCGCATGGCCGGGGCCCTGCGTCAGCCAGAACTTCGCCGGGTCCATCACCTGGTTGTGCCACATGCCCTGAGCGTGGCGGCGATAGACGGACATGGTGTCGGGCAGCATCGCGATCTCGCCGCGGGCGGCATGCCGGACATGCAGGTGCCAGTCCAGCGGCATGACATCCGCGGGGATGTCGTCATAGCGGGGCAGGCGCCGGTACATGACCGAGTTTGTCTGGATGAAGTTCATCAGGATGAGCCCGTCGACGCTGAGGTTGCCCCGCACGTGCACCGGAGGGAACTTCGAGTCTTTGGCGTAGCCGTCCTCCCACACCACCCGCACCGGGTGGAAGCACACCGCCGTCTGCGGATGCTCATCGAGAAACGCCACCTGCTTGCTCAGCTTCAAGGGGTCGATCCAGTAGTCGTCGCCCTCGCACAGCGCGATGTACTCGCCGCGGGACGCCGCCAGTGCTCCCACCAGGTTGCGGTTGAGACCCAGATTCTGCGGCCGGAAGATCGGGCGGAACAGGTGCGGATGCCGGTCGGTGTACTCACGGATGATCGCGGGGGTGCTGTCGGTCGAGGCGTCGTCGGCGACAACGATCTCCACAGGAAAGTCGGTCTGCTGTTCGACGAAGCTGTCGAAGGCCTGCCGGACGTACTCCTCCTGGTTGTGCGTGGTCGTGACGATGCTGACTTTGGGGCTGACTTTGGGGCTGGCTTCGGGCAGGCCGGCGGCTGGTTCGGTCACCGCGAGCCTCCTTTATGTGCTGCGCCAGGGATCAGAGGGCGGGCACCGCCATACGCTCGCGGAGTATAGCCAGCGGTCGGCGGCGCCGTTCGCAACCGAACGTGTGTTCACCATTGGCGAACCTGCGGCGGTGCAGTGCTGCCAACTCGCCCGGGTGTTCGATCCACGCCCGCGTCGGGTGGGCGCGCGACACGGATATCCTTGCTGCTCAGGCACGATTTTTTAGCAGTTTCTCAGTAACGCCACGGGAGACGTTTGGTTTTAGTAACGTCCTCGGTGATGTGGCAAATGGTGCTGTACATGGGCTTCGGGATGGCGTTGGACCCCGCTCGGCTGGGGCTCGCCCTGGTCATGCTGTCCCGCAAACGCCCGATGACCAACCTGTTTGCCTTCTGGCTTGGCGGCATCGTGGCGGCCGCGGCGGTGGCACTGGCAGTGCTGCTCTTCATTCGTGAATTCGCCATCGTCGTGATCCACAGCGCAGGCGCGATGGCCCAGGACTTCAGAGAAGCGACCGTGGTGTTGTCGGGTGGACGCCTGCAGGTCATCGTCGGCGTGATCATCCTGCTGCTGGCGGCGCGCTCGGTGGCCCGGTCGCGCGCGCAGGCCGGCATCCCGGTGCCCGTGGGGGGTCCCGGCATGCCGACGATGGTGCTGGAACAGCGCCCGCCGGGACTGGTCGCCCGCACGTCGGCCCGCATGCAGGAGATGCTGAACTGCGACGTGGTCTGGCCGGCGTTCCTCGTCGGGATCGCGACATCGGTGCCGCCGTTGGAGAGCCTGATCGCGCTGACCTTCATCATGGCGTCCGGTTCAGGAATCGGGACCCAGCTCAGTGCCTTCTTCGTCTTCGTCCTCCTGGTGCTCGCGGTCATCGAAATTCCCCTGATCGCACATCTGACGGTGCCCCAGAAGACCGAGCAGGTGATGCTGCGGGTCCAGAACTGGGTCCGCACCTACCGTCGTCAGATGACCCTGACCATCCTCTTCGGCGTGGGATGCATTTTCCTGGCCCAGGGTGTGGCGGCTCTCTGAGCCGTTGCCGGATGCGCGCTGACGCATCGAGGATGATCGTTGCAGCCCGACAGCATGGATGAATCAGAAGCTTGTCCGCGGGTGTCGGTGTGCATTCCCATGTACAACAACAGCGACACAATCGAGCGCGCCCTGCGCAGCATCCTGGATCAGGACGGCACCGATTTCGAGATCGTGGTTGTCGACGACGACTCCACTGACGATTGCGCCGCCATCGCTGCGGCGATGCTGCGACCCGGGGACCGATTGATTCGCAACCAGCCCCGACTGGGTCTCAACGCCAATCACAACAGGTGCCTGCAGGCCGCGCGCGGCGACCTCATCCAGTTCGTGCACGGCGACGACTGGCTGCTTCCCGGCGCGCTGAAAACCCTGGTCGCATGCTTCGACGACCCGGGTGTGGGCGTGGCGTTCGCGCCCCGGCAGGTGGAGACCGACGACCGGGACTGGGCGCGGCGCTACGGCAGCATTCACACCCACTTCCGCAAGCTCGGCGAGTACAACCAGGGGGCGTCGTTGGTCGCCCAGATGGTGGCGCGTGGAGCCAAGGACAACTGGATCGGCGAACCGACGTGCGTCATGTTCCGCAGGCGGCTGGCGCTGGATGCCGGCGGTTTCCGCACCGACATCTTTCAATTGGTCGATGTGGACTTCTGGATGCGCCTGATGCTGCGATCGGCGGTGCGCTTTGTCCCGCAAGAGCTTTCGGTGCGCAATCACACCACCGCAACGGCGACGACGCGAGTCATGGCTACCCGGCGCAACCTGCTCGACCGGCAGCGCGTTCTCACCTGGTTGATGGTGGACCCGTTGTCGCCCAAGCGGATTCGCATCGCCGCGGCGCTCTGGTGGATCCCGGCGTGGCTCGCGCTGCTGATCGAAGTCGCCATTCTCGGGCCGCAGCGGCGCCTGCACGTCACGACGTTGGCGACGGCGCCCTTCCGGGAATTCCGTCTCGCGCGCCAGATCCGCGACACGATCGGTTAATCGTCGAGGTCGGCCGTCAGTCCGAACTCGGCAAACGTCTCGGATACGAGCCTGCGCAACGCCTCCGGAGAGTTCTCCCGGCCGGGTTGGTAGGCGACCACGCTGACGAAGACCTTTCCGGGCGTACGTCCGGACGCCACGAAAAGCTGGCCGCCCATGCCTTCCAACGCGCGCTTGCTGATGCCGGGTTCGATCAGTCGCCCGTAGGCGTAGTCGGCCTCGGAGCCATCCGGTCGGATCACCGCAGGATCGAGTGGCCCCAGGTTGGAACAGCCGACCGGCAGGACGGACGAGCCCAGGCCGACACCCACGAGCTTGCGCGCCGCCCACGTAGGGGTGAGCGCGGCCAGCGGCAGCGGCGCCAACAGCTCGTAGGCCTGAGCTGCCCGTTCGGTGAGCGCGAGCTTGAGCTTGGCACGTATCTCGGCCAGATCCGATGCCGCGCCGGCGGGGTCGACGGTGATATTGGCGAAGGTCATCGCGTTGCCGCGGGTATCGTCCGGCAGCCGTTGTCCCACCGGAAACGCCAGGGCGACGGTCCCGTCGGCGGCCTGGCGTCCCATCCGCACACCGAGCTTGGCAGCGAATCCGGCGAACAGCGAGTTGCTGGTGCCACCCAGGCGTGCCGCGCACGCGTCCCACTCGGCCAGGTCGACATAGGCGACCAGGGTCGGCACCACCACGGGCTCGTTGTCGCGAGCCGCGCGCGGAGCGGGCGGAGCCCCCGCGATCGAGGAAGCGAACTCTTGCCGACCCTGACGGGCCAGTCGCAGCCCCGCGGCCAGCGCTTTAGCCAGTTCGGGCACGGAGGCCAGGGTCAGGCGGGCATCCTCGAGTACCGCCCGCCGCCGGTTGCGCGAGCCCGGCAGGGGATAGCCCAGATCGCGGGTCTTACCTGTGACCGCGTCGGCGATCACCTCCACCAACCCCAGTCCGTCGACCAGCGTGTGTGAGGCCACCAGACTGATGGCCGTCCCGCTGTCATGCAGCGGCAGCACGCCAAGGTGCCAGCCGGGGCCGAATTCGGGATCGATCGGTAGGCAGGCCCGCTCGTAGGCCCACGCGTTCACTTCACTCCGCGGACGTGGTGCTTCTGCTGACTCGATGTCCGCGGGACCCGGCGACAGCACCCATCGATCACGCGCGAAGGGCAAGGGGGACCGCTCGATTCGACGGCCCAAAAGACCGCGGCCCAGGTTGCGGTGGAATCGGCGCAGCGCATCGATATCGACTTGGCGGTTGTACAACCAGACAACCTGGGCCAGCGTCCCGTAACCGAGCGCCCGCACACCCAGAAACGACACCTGATCCATGTGCGCAAGCCGGTTGTCCACGATATGGCGATTATTCACCGGGGTGTGTCCGCCCGGGCGATGTGGAAGGTCGCAATCCCGTTTTCCCAAGATGAGTCCCCGTCAACGGTAGTCTGATGTCCGTGGTTGAATCCTCACTTCCCAATGTCGTGCGCGAGCGTGCGAGTCTGCAGCCCAACGACATTGCGCTGACCTATATCGACTATGACCACTCCTGGGACGGCGTCGAGCTGACTCTGACGTGGTCACAGCTGTATGTGCGAATGCTCAACCTTGCCGCGCTGATCCGGGAGCATGCGACGACCGGAGATCGTGCGCTGATCCTGGCGCCGCAAAGCCTGGATTACATCGTGAGCTTCCTCGCGTCATTGCACGCCGGCGTGATCGCGGTGCCCCTTTCCGTTCCGATGGGCGGCGCCCACGACGAACGCACGGCATCGGTGCTCGCTGACACCTCGCCGGCGGTGGTCTTCACCGCCTCCTCGATCGTCGACAACGTGGCCGAGTACGTGCGAGCGCAGCCTGGCGACGTCAACACCGAGATCATCGAGCTCGACAAGCTGCAGCTGGACGGTCGGCCCGGTGCGGCCGGCCGCGCCCGCTACGAGCAGCCGGAAACCATCTATCTGCAGTACACGTCCGGCTCCACCCGCACCCCGGCCGGGGTCATGGTGTCGAACAAGAATCTGATGGCCAACTTCGAGCAGATCATGACCGCCTACTACGGCGTCTACGGGAAACTCGCCCCGCCGGGATCGACCGTGGTGTCGTGGCTGCCCTTCTATCACGACATGGGATTCATCCTGGGTCTGATCATGCCCATCCTCACCGGCATGCCGGCGAAGCTGACCAGCCCCATCGGATTTCTGCAGCGCCCCGCCCGGTGGATGCAGATGCTTGCCAACAACACACTGGGATTCACCGCCGCGCCGAACTTCGCCTTCGATCTGGCCTCGCGCAAGACCAAGGACGAAGACCTCGAAGGCCTCGACCTCAGCAAGATCCACGCGATCCTCAACGGCAGTGAGCGGGTGCAGCCCGTCACGCTGAAGCGTTTCGTCGACCGGTTCGCCCCGTACGGGCTGGACCCCAAGGTCATCCGCCCGTCCTACGGGATGGCCGAAACCACGGTGTACGTCGCGACCCGCCAGGCGGGGCAACCGCCGAAGATCGTCAACTTCGACGCGACGAAGTTGCCGGACGGCCACGCCGAACGGATCGAAGGCGACAGCGAAAGCAGCACACCGCTGGTCAGCTACGGCGTGGTGGACACCCAGGAAGTGCGCATCGTCGATCCCGACACCGGCATCGAATGCCCGGAGGGGACCGTCGGTGAACTGTGGGTGCACGGCGGCAACGTCGCGTCCGGCTACTGGCAGAACCCCGAGACCACCGCGGCCACCTTCGGCGCGTCGATCGTCAACCCCACCCCCGGTACACCGGAGGGTCCGTGGCTGCGCACCGGCGATTCCGGGTTCTATTCCGAGGGTGAGTTGTTCATCCTGGGCCGCATCAAGGACCTGTTGATCGTGTACGGGCGCAATCATTCGCCCGACGACATCGAGGCGACCATCCAGACGGTCAGTCCGGGCCGGTGTGTGGCGATCGCGGTTCCCCAGGACGGGGTCGAGAAACTCGTCGCCATTATCGAACTCAAGCAAAAGGACGAGACGCCCGAGGAGGCGGCCGAGCGCTACAGCTTCGTGAAACGTGAAGTGACGTCTGCCATTTCGAAGGCGCACGGGCTGAGCGCCTCCGACCTCGTGCTGGTGGCCCAGGGTTCGATTCCGATCACCACCAGCGGCAAGCCCCGGCGCGCGCAGTGCGGGGAGCTCTACCGCAGGGGCGAGTTCGTCCGCCTGGACGCTTAGCCCTTATACGCCAACGTTATTGGCGGCGCCGAGGGGAAGCACCGCCAACGCCATCACCGCCCAGACGAAAACGGTGACGGTTCTGTGTGACGGGGCTCGATCGATTTCCGGGCGTGCGCCGGCGCAGACGATGTAGACGATCGCGACATCGGCGGTGATGATGATCCACCAACGGGTCCAGTCCACACCGGTCGCGAATATCGGGACATACAACGCCGCCGCCGTCGCGACCAACACGGTGTTGCTTCGCACCGCGCCCGACAAAACCTGGATCGGGACGGCGCAGATGTAGCGAATTGCCCACATCGTGCCGAGGAAGAAGAGCAGTCCGAGGGTGAACGAACCGAGCAGTCGTACCGCGCCGTAACTCGCCACCAGATGCATCGCGGCGGTGGTGTCGGCATCAAGAATCGGCAACGCGTTCTCGCACACCCAGTCGTGGAAGTCCGACGTATTTTCTATCCGGCCGAACAGGTAATCAATTGCTGCGCCAGGCGTTTTGACGACCGCCCAGGGATTGTCGAGCTTCCCGTGTGGCAGTTGAGCACACAGTTTCGCCGATACGTCGCGGTGGCCGAACGCCGCCACCAGGGCAGTAGCGACGAGGCCCGGGCCCACGGCCAATGCGGCGCACACGCGTGTACCGGCACGCGTCGCCCCGTCGGGCAGCGCCA
Source organism: Mycobacterium sp. TY814 (assembly GCF_030755175.1). NCBI lineage: Bacteria > Bacillati > Actinomycetota > Actinomycetes > Mycobacteriales > Mycobacteriaceae > Mycobacterium > Mycobacterium sp. TY814. The sequence goes on along the minus strand of NZ_JAUFRY010000001.1, from coordinate 280,715 downwards.
CGATCGCCAGCACGGCACCCAGTGCGAGTTGCAGGGGGATCGCCTCGTGCGCCAGGGCCAAAACGGCGATCGCGCCGCCATAGGCTGCGCTCAGAACCGTTCTGGCACGGGGAGTTCGACAGCGGGTGAGGCCGTTGGCGAAGGCCAGCAGCGCTGCCATTCCGAACAGTTCGGGGTGCGGCGAATACAGCGCATAGGACAACCCGAAGGGCAGTACCGGTATCGCCAGAATCAGCATCGTCCGGCGCTCGCAACTGGCGCCCGCAGACTTCACCCGCCACATCAGTACGGCCAGGGAGACCAGCCACAAAACGGTCGACGTCCACAGCAGGGTACGGGCGGCCGCGAAGTAATAGGACTCGGGCAGCCAGGAAATGATCTGGCCGCCCAAACCCCGGCGCACGAAACCGAACCGATAGTTGGGTACGTAATACGTCAGCCAGAAGAGGGCGTTGGAGAATCCGACCGTCACCACGTAGAGATGCACGACCGCCCACGCCGCTGTCCAACCGGCGACCACTACGTGTGCGACACGGTGCTGTGCCGCCAGAATCTGAACAGGGCGGGCGGCGGCCACCGTGGTGGACCTGATCGAATGGCTTGAAGGATGAGTTGCCACCGTACGTCTCCCCGCTGCGGCCGCGGACTGTGCGGCCCGCCAAGGGAATCGTCACGCGTGGCAGGGGAAACGATTTACGTAGTGCGCTACTGCAGATTCGGCCTGCGGCCGGCGGCAATACCCGGGCAGGCGGTCGGCAGACGGAGTCAGGTAATGACCGGCGTGTCCGGCTTGGGCTTGACCACCGGGCTGTCGCCGTTCAATTCCCGTTGCAGCTCTTGATAACCCGGCATTTCGGCGAGCCCGAACAGTGGCAACGAATGAGTGAGGAGCTGGTCGGCCTGTTGCTTGCCCAAGCGCATATTTTTCGCCTTGCGCTTGCGCTTGGTCTGCGATGCGCACTTCGACAGATCGTAGTCGGGCACCGTGCTCAGGCCGAACAACGGGAGCGAATGCGCCGGCAGCAGGTCGATGGTGCTGCCCACCGGTTTCGGTTTCGGTGGCCGTACCACGCGGGGTTTGGGCGGCGGTGGGGCCGGGGCTTTGCCCGTGACAAACCGCTTGGTGCGGTCGACCCACACCTCGGCCTGCTGCTCCCACTTGCTCTTCTTGCGGAACTTGTTGCTCTGGCCCATCTTTGACGGCCACCAGTTCTTCTGGCCGATCATCGCGGCCAGCGCGGGAACGGTGATGGTGCGCACCAGGAAGGTGTCGATCACGATGCCGATACCGATGGTGAAGCCGGCCTGAGCCATCGTGGTCACACTGGCGGCCAACAAACCGAACATGGACGCGGCAAAGATCAGACCCGCCGAGGTAATCACCCCACCGGTGGAGCCTACGGTACGGATGACGCCGACCCGCACCCCGTGCGGCGACTCATCACGTATTCGGGAAATAAGCAGCATGTTGTAGTCGGCGCCGACGGCGACCAAGAGGATGAACGACAGACCGGGCAGGCTCCAGTGCAGGTCCTGGCCCAGGATCAGCTGGAAGACGATGACGCCCAGACCCAGCGCCGAGAGGTACGAAACCAGAACGGACGCAATGAGATACAAAGGCGCCACGACGGCACGCAGCAGCGCCACCAGAATCAGGAACACGATGATGATGGTCGCGATGACGATGAACCGGATGTCGCTGTTGTAGTAATCGCGGGTATCTGCCATCACGGTCGGCATGCCGATCAGGGCGATCTTGGCGTCCGAGAGCTCGGTATTCGGCAACGCGGAGTTGGCGACTTCCACGATCTTTCTGATCTGGTTCATGCCCTCGACGGTGAACCCGTTCAGCCCGCTCTGCACCAGGTACTGCGCGGCGTGCCCGTCGGGCGACAGGAACGCCTGGGCGCCCTGCTTGAAGTCGTCACGGGTCAGGATCTGCGGCGGAATGTTGAACCCGGCCATATTCGGGCGTTCGGCATCGCGCCGCATTCCCAACAGGAAGTCGGAGGCCTCGTTCAGACCGCCGCCCATCTTTTTCACCTGGTCGACCAGAGCCTGGACGCCGTCCGCGACGGCGCCACTGCCGTCGGCGAGGGCGCCGGCACCCTGCTGCAGTTGCGAGAGGGTATTGGGCAGGCCCTTCACCATCTTCATGGTGTTGACGATCTGCTTCAGTTGGTCATCCAGCTTGCCGACCGTCTGCGCCAACGTCTGGTACTGATCGGTCTGCTGCAGCGTGACGGCAAACGCTTGAATCGAGCGAAGCAGGCCGTTGTTGCCGGACTCGACGATGGCCGCCAGCTGTCCGCGCGATCGCACACACGCGGGGTCTGCGTTGCAGGACGGACTTTCGTTGAGGGCCGTCACCATGGGGGCGGCCCACACCGCCGTGGTCTGGGCATCGCTGACGGTCCCGCTCAGATTGTTGCCGAGCGCCCGCATGCGGCTGACAGCGCCGGACGCTTGGTCGAGCTGCTGGATGGTCTTGTCGCCACCCATCAGCTGCAGCATGTTCTGCAGCATGCTGACCAGGCCGGCCGAGCTGGCGACAGCTTCGTTGACCTGGCTCCTGATCTGGGCCAGCGCGTCGGCCAATTGCCGGGAGCCCCCGACCAGATGGTCCAGCTCACCGCCGTGTTCGGAGATGGCCGAGGACGCCTCGTTGAGCTTGCTGCCGACCTCACCGGCCTGGAAGGACACCTTGGTCTCTTTCAGCGGTTCGCCGTTGGGCCGGGTCAGGCCACGCACCATCACGATGTCCGGTAGGTCGGCGATCCGGCGGGACATCATCTCCAGGTCGGCCAGCGCTGCCGGGGTCCGCAGGTCGTTCTTGGACTGGACGAACAGCACCATCGGACTCATCGAGTTCATCGGGAAGTGCCGGTTGAGGGCGTTGAACCCCCGGACGCTGTCCATGTCCTGCGGGACGGTCTTGAGGTCGTCGTAGTTGAACCTGATCAGGCTGGTGCTGCCGGCCAGGGCGAGCAGGATGACCAGGCTGCCGACCAGGTGAATTACGGGACGCCGCACAATGCGCGATCCCGAGATGCGCCAGAACCGAGTGGTCATATCGCGACGCGGCTTGATCCAGCCCCGTCGTCCGACGATCACCAGGACGGCCGGCAGGAAGGTGGTCGCGGCGATCAGCGTCACCACGATCGAGATCGAGATCGCCGGGCCGACGGCCGAGAACACTTCCAGCTTGGTGAAGATCATCGCGAGGAAGGTGACCGCGACCGTGGCCGCCGATGCGGCGATCACCTTGCCGATCGACATCAACGCCTTTTTGACGGCGACGTCCGATGTTTCGCCGTGTCTGACGAAGTCGTGATATCGGCTTATCAAGAAGACGGCATAGTCGGTCCCGGCACCGATCATGACGGCGCTCATGAACACGATGCTCTGCATGTTGACCACAAAGCCCATCTCGGCCAGTGCGGACAACAGTCCCTGTGCACCGACGATGGACACACCGATGGTGGCCAGCGGCATCATCATCGTGACCAGATTTCGGTAGACGATGATCAGGATGACCAGCACGCTGATGATGGTGCCGGTCTCGATGATCTGGACGTCCTCTTCGCCGATCTTCTGCACGTCGGCGACGGTCGCGACCGGCCCGCTCATGTAGGCGTTGAGCGAGGTTCCCGCGACGGTCTTCTTGGTGATCGCGGTGATGTTGCGCAGCGCCGCCTGGCTTTCGGGGGAGGTGGCGTCACCCGGAAGTTGAATAGGAAGGTTCCAGGCCTTCTTATCCTTGCTTTCGAAGATCTCACGCGCTTTCGGCGTGCCCAGGAAATCCTGCACCTGCATCTTGTCTGCCGTATCGGCGTGCAGGTTGTCGATCAGTTTGTGATAGGTGTCCTCGTCGGCGGCACTGAGACCCTTTTCGTCGGTCAGGATGACCAGCAGCAGTGAGCCGCCCTTGCCGCCGACGCTGGAACCGCCGCTGAATGCCTTGGCCATCTCGTGCTGGGCGATCATGGTCGGCGCATTGTCGGGAAGCTGCTTCGGTTCGTGCTTGGCGGCCTGAACCTGCAGAGGCGGGAAACTCAGGACGAGCACCACGGCCACCGCGATCCAGGAACCGATCACCAGCCATGGTTGCTTGACGACGAAGTCGCCTACGCGGTCGAAGATCCCCCCGACCTTGGCCTCGTCGTGCGATTTCACCTGCCGCGCCACGTAATCACCGTACAGGCAGGAGCGCTGGTCAGGTGGGGGAACGGAAGATTCCGGAGTTTCGGAGACTGCGCGGCTCCAACGCTCGGGTGTCGACACCCTTCCGGACAAAACTCCTGATCAGAGCTTTGCGATCGGCCGCGACGCCGAGGATTCGCGAAGTTTCCGGCCTCAATTCAGCGGGCTCGAACGGTTGCTTGACATGCGTAAAGTTGGACGGATGTGCTGATCCGGGGGTCATCGAGGTTGCCGCTTTCGGCCCGCCGCGCGCGGGAGTCATGCGACACTCTCCCGGTGGCTCTCAGATACCGCCTGCAATCCAACCCGATCGTCGCGAAGCTCACCACGAAGTACTTTCTGCCGCTAGGCACCCGCCAGGTGGGCAATGACGTGGTGTTCTTCAACTTCGGCTACGAGGAAGATCCGCCGCTGGGTCTGCCCCTGTCAGACGCCGACGAGCAGAACCGGTACGGCATCCAGCTCTACCACCAGACCGCCAGCCAGATCGATCTCACCGGCAAGAAGGTGCTGGAAGTCAGCTGTGGCGCCGGCGGCGGAGCGTCCTACATCGTGCGCACCCTGGGCCCGGCGTCGTACACCGGTCTCGACCTCAATCCGGCCAGCATCGAGCTGTGCCAGAAGCGGCACAAGCTGCCCGGGCTGGACTTCGTCCAGGGCGATGCGATGAACCTGCCGTTCCCCGACGGATCGTTTGACGTGCTGCTCAATGTCGAGGCCTCGCACCAGTACCCCGACTTCCCGAAGTTCCTCGAAGAGGTGGTGCGGGTGCTCCGTCCGGGCGGCCACTTCCTGTACACCGACTCGCGCCGGATTCCCCATATCGCCGGATGGGAAGCGGTCTTGGCGGCCGCCCCACTGCGCAAGGTCTCCGAACGCGACATCGAGGCGGAGGCCAAGCGCGGCCTTGCTGCCATCACCCGGCGGACGCAGGAACAGGTCGGCAGCCGGGCGCCGGCATTCGTCGGGGCAGTGACCCGCTATGCCGCCAACCTGATGGACCGCGACCTGCGCAAGGACGGCGGCTTCACCTACCGCATCTACCACTTCGTGAAGGATTGACGGTCACTTCAGAAATGCTTCGACGATGAAGGCCGTCGTCGCCAGCTACGGCACCCGCGGCGATATCGAGCCGTGCGCCGCGGTGGGGCTCGAATTGCAGCGTCGCGGCCATGACGTGCTGCTGGCGGTCCCGCCGAACTTGATCGGCTTCGTCGAGTCGGCCGGTCTGGCGGCCGCCGCATACGGGCGGCGCGACTCGCAGCAGGAGTTGGACGAGCAGTTTCTGCATAACGGGTGGCGGTTTCAGAACCCGGTGAAGCTGGCGCGCGAAGCGATGGCGCCGGTCACCCGGGGCTGGGCGGAGCTGGCTACGACGCTGGCCCCGCTGGCCGAGGGCGCCGACGTTTTGTTGACCGGCCAGATCTATCAGGAAGTCGTCGCCAATGTCGCTGAGCGCCATGACATTCCGCTGGCCGCGCTGCATTTCTTCCCGATGCGGCCCAACGGCCAGGTCGCGTTCCCGGCGCGGTTTCCCGCCCCGGTGGTGCGCGCCACGATGAAGACGCTCGACCAGCTGTACTGGCGCATGACCAAGGGCGTCGAGAATGCCCAGCGTCGAGACTTGGGCCTGCCGGACGCGTCGAGTCCGGCGCCGCAGCGGATGGCCGAACGTGGGGTGCTGGAGATCCAGGCCTATGACGAACTCTGCTTCCCCGGCCTGGCGGCCGAGTGGGATGAGCGACGACCGTTCGTCGGCGCCCTGACCATGGAGCGGCCCACCGAAGTGGACGACGAAGTCGCGTCGTGGATCGCGGCGGGCACACCGCCGATCTATTTCGGATTCGGCAGTATGCCGGTCGGCTCACTGGCCGACCGGGTCGCGATGATCAGTGCGGCGTGCGCGCGGCTGGGGGAGCGGGCGTTGATCTGTTCGGGCCCCCGCGACGACGCCGCGGGGATGCGGTTGCCCGACCACGTCAAGGTGGTGAGTGCGGTCAGCCACGCCGCGGTCTTTCCCACCTGCCGTGCCGTCGTTCACCATGGTGGCGCCGGGACCACTGCCGCGGGATTGCGCGCCGGAGTTCCGACCCTGGTTCTGTGGGTCACCTCCGATCAACCGATCTGGTCGGCTCAGATCAAACAGTTGAAAGTCGGCTGGGGCAGGCGCTTCTCGAGCAGCACCGCGGATTCGCTGGCGTCCGACCTGGAGAAGGTTCTCGCGCCGGAATTCGTATCCCGGGCCCGCGACCTCGCGGGCCGGATGACCAAACCCGCCGCCAGTGTCTGCGCCGTCGCGGACCTGCTGGAAGACACCTTCCGGCGCCGCCGTTAGGGCTTCCCGAACGGGCCTCGGACATGGGGCCGTCGGTGTAGGCTTCGCCTGTGTCCCTACTGATTACGGTGCCGGTATTCGGTCAGCACGAGTACACGCATGCACTCGTGGCCGACTTGGAGCGGGAGGGCGCCGAGTACCTGATCGTCGACAATCGTGGCGACTACCCCAAGATCGGCAACGAGCGGGTCAACACTCCCGGAGAGAACCTGGGCTGGGCCGGCGGCAGCGAGCTCGGCTTCCGAATTGCGTTCTCCGAGGGCTACTCCCACGCGATGACGTTGAACAACGACACCCGCATTTCTAAGGGATTCGTCGACGCCCTGCTGGACCGGCGGCTGCCGGCCGACGTGGGAATCGTGGGACCGATGTTCGATCTGGGATTCCCGTACTCGGTCACCGATGAGAAGCCGGACGCCGAAAACTACACTCCGCGACCGTTGTACCGCGTCGTGCCCGCTGTCGAGGGAACCGCGCTGGTGATGTCCCGCCAATGCTGGGATGCGGTCGGCGGTATGGATCTGACCACCTTCGGCCGCTACGGTTGGGGGCTCGACCTCGATCTGGCGCTGCGGGCGCGCAAGGCTGGGTTCGGCTTGTACACAACCGAAATGGCCTACATCAACCACTTCGGACGCAAGACGGCCAACACCCATTTCGGTGGTCGGCGTTACCAGTACGGCGCGAGTGCGTCGATGATCCGGGGGTTGAGTCGCACCCACGGCTGGCCCGCGGCGATGGGGATCCTGCGGGAGATGGGTGCTGCCCATCGGCGCAAGTGGTACAAGTCGTTTCCGCTCAACTGCACCACCAGCTGCTAAGCGCTGACCCGTACCGCCTCTTCCAAGAGGTCGGCGGCCTTGGCCACGGCGTCGGCCGGATCGCTCATCCGCGTTGATATCTCGCGGGCGCGCGCGGCGTAGCTTGGCTCGAGAATGGTCTTCACCCCGCGCAGTAGCGACTTTCGGGTGACGTGTGCAAAACGTTTCGCCGTGCCGACTTTCACGCGCTGCACCGCGGCCGCCCAGATCGGTTGATCGGCGACGTCCCACAGGATCATCGTGGGCATCCCGGCACGCAACCCGGCCGCGGTGGTGCCGGCCCCGCCGTGGTGGACCACCGCACGGCACTGCGGCAGCACCGTCGAATAGTCGACCAGCCCAACCAATTTCACATGATCGGGCTGTACCGCGGCAGTCGCGGCGGGGGAGTACACCAGCGCGCGCTCGCCCAGTTCGGCACACACATCGGCGATCATGTCGACGGTCTCGGTGGGCGATTGGACCGGGGTGCTGCCGAAACCGAAATAGATCGGGGCAGTGCCCGCGGCGATCCATTCCTCCAGCTCGGGGTTCGGCTCGGTGTGCAGCCGCATCGACAACGCACCGACGAAGGGCCGCTGCACTTTCCATTCGTGCGCGATTCCCGGAAACAGCGCCGGGTCGTACGCCTGGATCTCGGGCGCACCACGGCTCACGATCCGCTGCAGGGCGGGGACCGAGGTGGACGGCAGGCCCAGTTCGCGGCGCTGGGTGCGATCGGCGTCGCCGGTGGTGTACGAATACAGTCGCCATGATGCTTTGGCGACGGTACGGACCACGGTGCTGGGCAGTGGAAGCGACGGGATGCCGACCTGCCCGTTGACGTGCATCGGGAAATGATGCAATGCCGCCATCGGAATGTCATGGTATTCAGCGACATTGGCGACGACGCCGTGATAGGTCTGGCCCGTCATCAACAGGTCGGCACCCTCGGCCAGCTCGGCCAGCGTCGCGCCCATCTCGGCCCAGCCTTCGACGAACAGCTCCTTGCCCGCCTGCGCCAGGTTCAGCGGGTTCTGCGCCTTGGTCAGGTTGCGGACGAACGCCGCGACCTGGTTGATCTGGATCCCGGAGTCCGGTCCGTACGCCACGCCGCTCAGACCCGCCGCCTCGACGAACCCGATCAGGTTGGGCGGCACCGCCATTCGCACGTCATGGCCGCGCCGCTGTAACTCCATACCGACGGCGGCGCAGGGTTCGACATCGCCGCGGGTGCCGTGGACTGCCAGTACGAACTTCACGCCGACGCGACTGCTTCCCCCGCCAGCTCCTCGTACAGCAGGTCGGCCAGGCTGCGCACCGTGGTGTTGATGTTGGTCGCCGTGATGCGGACACCCGTCTCCGACTCGATGCGGGTTCGCAGTTCCTGGCTGCTCAGCGAATCCAGGCCGTACTCGGTGAGCATCTTGTCCACATCGATGGTCCGGCGCAGGATCAGCCCGATCTGCTCGGAAACCATGCGTCGCAACCGGGCCGGCCACTCTTCCTGCGGAAGCTTGTCCAGTTCGCTGAGGAACTTGCTGTTGCCGCCGTGCTTGACGGTCGCCTTGAACGCTTCCGCGAACGGACTGTGCTGGGCGAACGCATTCAGCCACGGTGATCCGATGATGGGGGCGTAGCCGGTGTACGCGCGGTTGTGCCGCAGCAGCGCCTCGAACGCGTAGGCCCCCTCCTCGGGCTGGATCGCGTCGCCCGCCGCCTCGGCGAACGAGGTGGCGCGGCCGATCTCGCCCCACGGTCCCCACGCGATCGAAGTGGCCGGCAGACCCTGGGCCCGCCGCCAGTGGGTGAAGGCATCCAGCCAGCTGTTGGCCGCCGCGTAGGCACCCTGACCGGGTGAACCCACCAGGGCTGCCGCCGAGGAGAACGAGCAGAACCAGTCCAGTGGTTGTGCCGTCGTGGCCTCGTGCAGGTTCCATGCGCCGTGCACCTTGGGCGCCCAGTCCCGGCGGATGAGTTCCTCGGTGATGTTGGGCAGTGTGGCGTCCTCGACGACGGCGGCCGCGTGCAGCACGCCGCGCAGCGGCAGACCCGTCGCGGTGGCGGTGGCCACCAGCTTTTCCGCGGTACCGGCTGCAGCGATGTCGCCGCACTCCACCACCACGTCGGATCCGATGGACCGGACCAATTCGATTGTCTCCAAAGCCTTTTGGTTGGGCTGGGAGCGTGAGGTGAGCACGATGCGGCCGGCGCCGGCGCTGGCCATCTTTTCGGCCAGGAACAGGCCGAGGCCGCCGAGGCCACCGGTGATGATGTAGGAACCGTCGCCCCGGAAGACCGGCGCCTGCTCGGGCGGCATCACCACGCTGCTGCGCCCGACATGCGGAACGTCGAGTACCAGCTTGCCGGTGTGCTCGGCGGCGCCCATCACCCGGATCGCGGTCGCGGCGTCGGCCATCGGGTAGTGCGTGACCTCCGGCGTCGGCAGCGCGCCGGCGGCGATCTGCTGGTAGACGGTGCTCAGCAAGTCGTGGACCTGCGCCGGGTGGCTCTCGGCCATCAGGGCCAGGTCGACACCGTAGAACGCCAGGTTCTGCCGGAACGGGAACAGCTCCAGCCGCGTGTTGGAGTAGATGTCGCGCTTGCCGATCTCGATGAAGCGTCCACCGAGAGCCAGCAGCTTGATCCCAGCCTGTTGCGCGGCGCCGGTCAGCGAGTTGAGCACGATGTCTACGCCGTAGCCGTCGGTGTCGCGGCGGATCTGTTCGGCGAACTCGTTGCTGCGGGAGTCGTAGACATGCTCGATTCCCATGGCGCGCAACTTCTCCCGGCGTTCCGGACTACCCGCCGTGGCGAAGATCTGGGCTCCGACCGTGCGCGCGATGGCGATGGCCGCCTGGCCGACGCCACCCGTGGCCGAGTGGATCAACACCTTGTCCCCGGAGCGGATCCGGGCCAGGTCTGTCAGGCCGTACCAGGCGGTGGCGTACGCGGTGGTCGCCGCGGCCGCTTCGGCGTCGGTCATGCCGTCCGGCACGGTGGCGGCGAGCCGGGCGTCGCAGGTGACGAAGGTGGCCCAGCAGCCGTTGGTGGACAGCCCGGCCACGCGATCGCCGACCTTGTGGTCGCTGACGTCGGAGCCGACCGCGGTCACCACGCCGCCGAAATCGAGTCCCAGATCGGGCAATTGGCCGTCGAACGTCTGATAGCGGCCGAAGGTGGCCAGCACGTCGGCGAAGTTGACGCTGGACGCGCTCACCGCGACCTCGATCTCATTCGGCCCGGGTGGCACCCGGTCGAACGCGGCGAACTCCAGCGTTTCCAGATCGCCTGGCGTACGGATCTGCAGGCGCATGCCGGCGTCCGCATGATCGACGACCGTGGAGCGTCGCTCCTCGGGCTGCAGGGGAGTGGGCAGCATCCGGGCGGTGTACCACTCGTCGTTGCGCCACGCGGTCTCGTCCTCGCCGGTGTTCTGCAACAACTGGCGCGCCACCTGCTCGGCGCCCTGGTCGCCAAGGTCGTTCGGCAGGTCGATGTAGCTGACCTTCAACTGCGGGTTCTCCGAGCTGATCACCCGCAGCAGGCCGCGCAGACCGCCCTGCTCGAGGTTGGCGTGGTCCTCGGCCAGCACCGTTTGCGCGTTGCGCGTCAACGCGTACAGCCGCGGCGGGGATCCGAGTAGTTCCGGCAGCTCACGGGCGATGCGCACCACGTGCTCGACGTACTGCCCGCCGCGGTCGCCGGACTCGTTGACGGCGTTCTGCTGCGGTGCGGTGACCAGCACGACGCCGTGGAAGGCGCCTTCCTGCAGGTGAGCGCGCAGTTGCTCGGCGTGTGCGGCGTGGTCGCCGGCGAACGGCCAGAACAGCGTGGTGGCCTGGGCGTCGTACACCTTCAAGGCGTCGGTCAGTGCCGTGGCCGTCAGGTCGGCGGTCTCGGAGGTGGTGACCAGCAGCCAGCTGCCGGGTTCGGTCACCGTGACGTCGGGCAGCTCGCGCGGTTGCCATTCGATGGTCAGCAACCGCTCACCCAGGACGCGGTCGCGCTCGCTGTCCGGCGAAGCGCCGGTGCCCATCTGCAGGCCGCGCACCGTCATCAGGACGGTGCCGCTCTCGTCGACGATGTCCAGGTCGGCTTCCACGCCGCCGGCACCGCATGCCGTCACCGTCGCGTAGCAGTAGCGGGCGTGCCGAACCGAACCGTAGGCGCGTAGCCGGCGGATGCTCAACGGCAGCAGCAGGCCGCCGTTGAGGGCGCTGCCCACGCTGGGGTGTGCGGCCACCGCCTGGAAGCAGGCATCCAGCAACGCCGGGTGCACCAGGCCGTAGGTGCCCTGCTGCGGACGCAGCGGACCCGGCAGCGAGACCTCGGCCAGCACGGTGTTGCCGGCGTTCTCGGCGATGTGCGCGCCACCGAGGCCCGCGAACGCGGGCCCCAGCCGGTGGCCGCGCTTGTCCATCCACTTGCGGATGTCGTCGCCGTCCACTGGGCGCGGGTGGTTGGCGAGCAGCTCGGTCAGGTTGAGCGCGGGCGGCTGATCCGTCGGGTCGGCCGCATGCAGCACCGCCGTGGCCTGCCGCTCGTAACGCCCTTCCCGGTTGCTCTCCACCGTGAAGTCGACGACGTCGGGTCCCTGGAAGGTGGCGGTGATTCCGACGGGGGTCTGCTTGTCCAGGGGCAGCGTCTGTTCGAAGCGCAGCTCGCGTACCTCCGCGGCGTCGCCGAGCACGGTGCGGGCCGCGACCAGCGCCATTTCGCAGTACGCGGCGCCGGGCAACACGTCGGCGTTGCGAATCTGGTGATCGCCCAGCCACGGCAGTGCGTCGGTGCCGACCTCGCCCTGCCACACGTGGCGCTCCGGCTCCTCGGGCAGCCGCACGTGCACGCCCATCAAAGGATGCGCGGGCACCAGCGCGCTGCGGCGAGCCACCGAGTCCAGGCCGCTGCCGGCCAGGAACAGCGACCGCTGGCTCCAGACGGGCAGCGGCGCATCCAGCAGCCGGCCGTCGGGGTAGAGCACCGACCAGTCGAGCGCGGCGCCGGCGGCATACAGGTCGCCCAGCAGCGCGCGCAGGCCGTGCGGCAGCGGCTGTTCGCGGCGCATGCTCGCCAGCGCGGCGGCCGCCTTGTCCAGGCTGCGCGCCGTCTGGTCCACCGCATTGGTCAGCAGCGGGTGCGGGGACAACTCGGTGAACACTCGGTAGTCGTCCTCCAGCGCGGCCTGTACCGCCGCGGCGAACCGCACGGTGTGGCGCAGGTTGTCGGCCCAGTAGCCGGCGTCGCAGTACGGTTCTTCGCGCGGGTCGAAGGAGGTCGCCGAGTAGTAGGGCACCTCCGGCTCCAGCGGTTCGATGTCGGCGAGCACTTCGTAGAGTTCGTCGAGGATCGGGTCCACCTGCGGCGAGTGCGAAGCCACGTCCACGGCCACTTCGCGGGCCATCACGCCGCGCTCTTCCCAGGCGGCGACGAGGTCACGCACGGACTGGGTGTCGCCGCCGATCACGGTGGACTGCGGCGAGGCGACCACCGCGACCACGACGTCACTGACCCCGCGCGCCACCAGTTGGGTGATCACTTCCTCGGCGGGCAGTTCGACCGATGCCATGGCACCCGCGCCGGAGATCCTGGTCATCAGCTTGGACCGCCGGCAGATCACCCTGACGCCGTCTTCGAGCGACAGCGCGCCGGCGACGACGGATGCGGCGGACTCGCCGAGCGAGTGTCCGATGACGGCGCCGGGGTTGGCGCCGTAGGACTTCATCGCCGCGGCCAGCGCCACCTGCATGGCGAAGATCGTGGGCTGGACGCGGTCGATGCCGGTCACCTTCTCCGGTGCGGTCATCGCCTCGGCGACCGAGAAGCCGGACTCCTCGGCGATCAGCGGCTCGATCTCGGCGACCTTGGCCGCGAACACCGGTTCGGTGGCCAGCAGGTCCTTGCCCATCTCGGCCCACTGCGATCCCTGTCCGGAGAACACCCAGACCGGGCCCTTGTCGTCCTGCCCGGTGGCCGGCGGGTAGGGCACCTCGCCCCGGGCGACCGCGCGCAGTGCCTCGGTCAGCTCGCTGCGGCTTTCGGCGATGACGGTGGTGCGCACCGCGCGTGGGGAACGTCGCCGGGCCAGTGTGTACGCCAGATCCCGGATGTCCAGGTGCTCCTGGGCGTCTACCCAATCGGCCAGGCGGGTGGCCGTTTGGTGCAGGCCGTCTTCCGAGCTCGCCGAGATCGGGAAGATCAGCGCGCCCTGCAACGCGGAGGCGCCGTCCGGCTCGACGGTCTTGGGCGCCTGTGGTTGCGGTGCTTGTTCGATGATGGCGTGCACGTTGGTGCCCGAGAAGCCGTACGACGACACGGCGGCCCGCCGCGGCGTCGACTCGTCGCCCCGGGGCCACGGTGTGTTCTCTTGCGGCACAAAGAGATTGGTTTCAATCTCGGCGAACTTCTCAGGCAGCTGGGTGAAGTGCAGATTCTGTGGGATCACCCCGTGCTGCACGGCCAGCACGGCCTTCATCATGCCCAGCGCGCCGGCCGCAGACTGGGTGTGCCCGAAGTTGGTCTTCACCGACGCCAGGGCGCACGGCCCGGTAGTGCCGTAGACTTCGGCGAGGCTGGCGTATTCGATCGGATCGCCGATCGGGGTGCCGGTGCCATGCGCCTCGACCATGCCGACGGTAGCCGGGTCGACGCCGCCGGCGGCCAGCGCAGCCCGGTACGCCGCGACCTGCGCGGGCAGCGACGGGGTGACTATGTTGACGGTGCGGCCGTCCTGGTTCGCGGCCGTGCCGCGGATCACCGCGAGGATCCGGTCGCCGTCGCGCTCGGCGTCCGCGAGTCGCTTGAGCAGCAGCATCACGGCGCCCTCGCCGGACACGAAGCCGTCTGCTTTCACGTCGAACGCGTGACAATGGCCGGTGGCGGACAGCATCCCGATGGCAGAACCCGACGCCGCCTTGCGGGGCTCCAGCGTCACCGAGGCGCCGCCGGCCAGCGCGATGTCGCTTTCACCGTCGTCCAGGCTCTGGCAGGCCAGGTGGATGGCCGACAAACCCGACGAACACGCGGTGTCGACCGTCATCGCCGGGCCGCTGAGGCCCATGGCGTAGGAGACCCGGCCCGAGCCCATCGCGAAGCTGTTGCCCATGTATCCGTAGGGGCCGCTCAGGGTGTCGGCATCGGCGTGCATGAACAGGTAGTCGTCGTGCATCAGACCGACGAAAACGCCGGTCTGGACGGCGGTCAGCGCGTCACGGGTGAGGCCGGCGTGCTCCATGGCCTCCCACGACGTCTGCAGCAGCAGACGGTGCTGCGGGTCCATCTCGGTGGCTTCGCGCTCGGTGATGCCGAAGAACTCCGGGTCGAAGTCGGCGACGTCGTCCAGGAAGGCGCCCCACTTGCAGACCGTACGGCCCGGCACACCCGGCTCGGGGTCGTAGAACTCCTCGACGTCCCAGCGGTGGGAGGGAACCTCGGTGACGAAGTCTTCGCCGCGGAGCAACGCTTCCCACAGCCGTTCCGGGGAGTCGATGCCTCCCGGCAGTCTGCACGCCATACCGATGACGGCAACCGGAGTGACACCCGTCCTGTCCACGTCGTTCACCTCTCCATACCCGCGTGCATACCCGCGCGTCCAACCCAGGCCTCGGTGCAGCTTTTCCCGGCGGTCAGCTCGAATCTCGATTCGTTTCGGGGGGCGCCGCTGCGCTGCGCGAGTGAGCGAGCCCGTCCATCAAGCCCCGAACAAGCTCTGCCCCCGCGCCGAAGCCAACTCACATTCATGAGGTGATCAGCAGCGTATCCGCTTTGCTCGGTGGATGTGGAAAAATCGTGCAGACGTACAAGAATTGTGCGTATCTTCACCTCGTCGCCAGGTCGGCACCGTGCGCGGTGGCCGGGCCCGCAATCGAGTGGCAATCAACCGGCTGAATGCGTGGTCGCCAGGGATCAGAGACCAGGTCGCACATCCGCGTCCTGGGCGAACGTTGCTGGTAGAGGCTTTTTTCGCGGTTCGCCGGCGGGACCTTTCGCGGTTGCGGGATCCTGTGCTTCGCGTGCTGCGCCGACGATCGCCGTGACGAACGGACCGAGCGCTCCGGGTGGGGTCTGGCAGCGGTGCGCCCGGGGCCGGCGGACCCGTTCGTAAGGAGGAACGACCGAAACGGCCGGTTCGGCAAACGTAGCTACCGGGCGGTTTACCTGCCCGCGCGACGGTTCGGGATGCGCCCGCGGCTGGGCGCCCGCCACCGGCAAAGTTGGCCGGATTTTGCGAAACCGCCCACGAGCCGCGCAGCGGCGTCATAGACTTCGGTTCTCAGCACCGCAGCTTCGTAGCTGGAGCGTTGCTATCGCTCGATGTTGCTGACGGTTATCGCTCAGCGCGCGACCATTCTATTCTCGCGCGTTCCAATTCGATTTTTGGTGCTTGAATACGGGCCGTGTCCGGCCCTTTTTCGTTTTACGGCCCCGCCATTCGGATGAGTTCCGATTGACGGGGCCGTAAAACAAAGGGCTATTGCGCCAGCTGGACAGCTGCCTTTGCGTACTGACCCTCGCAGGCGCGGGCGAATACGGACTTCAGAACCTCAAGGTAGCGGCTCACCGATTCGCGGGCCACCGGGTTGTTCGGGAAGTTCACCATGATGGAAACCTCGTCGAAAAGCCGGATCACCGAGAAGTACAGATAAGCGGGGTTCCGGCCGTCGTTGTAAGCCGTTGCATTCGCACCCTTCAGTGCGGTGGCAACTACGGCGGAAAGGGGCGGCAGGCCGGCGTCCATGTAATTCGTCATGAAGAACTGCGACGAATTCCGCTTGAGCCAGGGGGCCAATTCCAGAACCCGCTCGTAAGGCACGTTCGCCATGTCCATGTTGTCGTCGAATGACGCCTGGGTGGAGCGAGCGGTTTCCGCGAAGGAATTCGGGTCGACGGCAACGGTGAAAGGCACCGCGCCGGTGAACCAGCCCATCGAGAGGTATTCCTCGGGCGAATTCCGTTTGTCGACCGGAGTCATGCCGCTGTAGGTTTCCTGGCCGGTCAGCTCGTAGTGCGCCAGCGCCACGCAGCCGAACAGCCCGCCGCTGAAGCGAGCATTCGCCGCCATGCAGGTGGCCTCGAACTTGGCCGTTTGCTGCGGAGTCATCAGCTTCTCAATCATGATGTCGCCACCGCAGGCGTGTGACTGCTCACCCAGCGGCAACGGGAATTCCGGCAGGCCACCGCCGTTGCTCTCGGCGAAGTCGATCCATTTGCGGACCTCGGGGGTGTCCAGCGTCGCCTCGGCCGAGATCTTCGCTTCACGAATGCAGAAGTTGTCGTGGCTGCCCGGTTCCGGCATGACCAGCGGCGGTTTGCCCTCAAGCAGCGCGCGGTAGTTGGTCAGAATCTCGACGTACAGCGACGAGACCACGGCCGGGTCGCAATGCAGGTGGTCGACAATGGCGAACAACGAGCAGTGGTTCTCGTGCTGAATCAGACCGAAGCGGAAGCAGTCCCATTCCAGCGGAGGCGGAGTGGAGACGACCAGCTCACGCCATTCCGGCTGCGTCATTTCACCGTGCTGAACCGGAGCGAGCTGGATGTCGCGCGGGTTTTGAATCTTGTGCCGAACAATGTCCTTCGGACCGTTGTATTCGAACCAGCTGCGGTACGTTTCGTGCCGGCGCACGTGCGCGTTGATGACGTGCGTCATAGTCCGGATATCGCACTTGCCCGGAATTTCCCACGAGCCCATTACCAAACGCGAATAGTCGAGTCCGCGCTCGCCGAATTCCACATAGCCGCGCAAATGGCCGGCCTGCATCGAACTGGGCGGCACGTCAACGACAGGCGCTTTTGCAGCTTTCGCGCGTGAGGCCGGTGTCGGCTGCCACGTCACGACCGAACCAGGGCCAGGCTCCCAGTCGTAGACGATTCCTACGCCGAGAGTGACGTCTGCTGATCCCCCGCCTATGATCACGCTTCCTCCTCGATTTCTGCCGGCTGCCAAGCAGCGGCGCTTGGTCTTTTCTACCTCATACAGGTGTTGCTGCGTCGCCTTTTGATGTCAATTGCTCGTAAAGGTGATCTGCCAAGCCCCGAACGGTGGTGATGTCGGTAGTCGTGACGCGGATCTTGACCTCAGACTCGATATGGGTGCGCAGTTCCAGGTTGCCCAGCGAGTCCATACCGAACTCGGAAATCGGACGGTCGACGTCGACCGATCGACGCAGAATCAGGCCGACTTGTTCGGAGATCATCCGGCGCAGCCGGGCCGGCCATTCCTCACGGTCCAGCTCGGCGAGCTCGGCCAGGAACTTGCTGGTGCCTGACCGACCCTTTCCGGCGGACTTGAATGCCTCGGCGAACGGAGTGCGCTGGGCAAAGGCGGTGAGCCACGCCGACCCGATGACAGGGGCGTAGCCGGTGTAGGCGCGGTTGTGCCGCAGCAACGCCTCGAAGGCGTAGGCGCCCTCCTCCGGCTCGATCGCGTCGCCCGAGGTCTCGGCGAAGTCGGTGCCGCGGCCGATCTCGCCCCAGGCTCCCCACGCGACCGAGGTGGCCGGGAGTCCCTGAGCACGCCGCCACAGGGTGAAGGCGTCCAGCCAGCTGTTGGCTGCCGCGTAGGCGCCCTGACCGGGAGAGCCGGCCAGCGCTGCCGCCGAGGAGAAGGAGCAGAACCAGTCAAGGTCACAGCCCTGGGTCGCTTCGTGCAGATGCCACGCGCCACGCACCTTGGGTGCCCAGTCGCGCTCGATGAGTTCCTCGGTGATGTTGGGCAGGGTGGCGTCCTCGACCACGGCGGCTCCGTGCAGCACACCGCGCAGCGGCAGGCCGGTAGCGGTGGCGGCGGACACCAGCCGCTGCGCGGTGCCGGGTTCGGCGATGTCGCCGCATTCCACGACGACGTCGGCGCCGATGGAGCGGATCAACTCGATGGTTTCCAGCGCCTTCTGGCTGGGCTGTGAGCGGGAGCTGAGCACTATCCGGCCCGCGCCGGCGCCGGCCATCTTCTCTGCCAGGAACAGTCCAAGGCCGCCGAGGCCACCGGTGATGATGTAGGAGGCGTCGCCGCGGAACACCTGCGCGTGCTCCGGAGGAAGCACGACGCTGCTCCGGCCGGCGTGCGGGACGTCGAGGATCAGCTTGCCGGTGTGCTCGGCCGCGCCCATGATCCGTACCGCGGTGGCGGCCTCGGCCAACGGGTAGTGGGTGGCCTCGGGCAGCGGCAGCACGCCGTCGGCGGTCTGCTGGTAGACCTGCTGCAGCAGTCCGCGGACCTGGGCGGGATGCGTGCGCGACATCAGCGCCAGGTCGACGCCGAAGAACGCGAGGTTCTGCCGGAACGGGAAGAGGCCGACCTTCGTGTCCTGATAGATGTCCAGCTTGCCGATCTCGACGAACCGCCCGCCCATGGCCAGCAGCCTTATCCCGGCCAGCTGGGCGGCCCCGGTCACGGAGTTGAGCACGATGTCGACGCCGTAGCCGTCGGTGTCGCGCCGGATCTGCTCGGCGAAGTCGGTGCTGCGGGAGTCGTAGACGTGCTCGATACCCATGTCTCGCAGAATCTGCCGGCGCTTCTCGCTACCGGCGGTGGCGAAGATCTCGGCGCCGGCGGCGCGCGCGATCGCGATTGCCGCCTGGCCAACACCGCCCGTGCCGGAGTGAATGAGCACCTTGTCGCCGGAACGGATCCGGGCCAGATCCTGCAGGCCGTACCAGGCGGTGGCCGAGGCCGTCGTCACAGCGGCAGCCTGGGCATCGGTCAGCCCTTCGGGCAACGTGGCGGCCAGGCCTGCGTCACACGTGACGAAAGTCGACCAGCAGCCGTCCGGAGACAGGCCGCCCACGTGGTCACCCACCTTGTGGTCGGTGACGTCGGAGCCGATCGCGGTCACCACACCGGCGAAATCGAGGCCGAGTGGCGGCTGCTTGCCGTCGAAGGTCGGGCAGCGGCCGTAGGCCGCCAGCACGTCGGCGAAGTTGATGCTGGCGGCGTTGACCGCAACCTCGATCTCGTTCGGGCCCGGTGGCACCCGGTCGAACGCGGTGAACTCCATCGTCTGTAGGTCACCGGGAACACGGACCTGCAGCCGCATGCCCTCTTCCCGGTGGTCGACGACGGTGTTGCGGCGTTCCTCCGGTCGCAGCGGCGTCGGGTACAGCCGCGCGGTGTACCACTGGCCATCGCGCCAGGCGGTCTCGTCTTCTTCGGTGGCCAGCAGCAACTGGCGCGCCACGTTCTCGGTGCTCTGGTCGCCAAGCTCGTTTGGCAAATCGACGTAGCTGACCTTCAGGTGGGGGTGTTCGGCACCGATCACCCGCAGCAGGCCACGCAGTCCGCCCTGTTCGAGATTCGGGCAGTCGTCGGCCAGCACCGTCTGGGCGTTGCGCGTCACCACGTACAGCCGCGGCGCTTGGCCTACCAGTTCGGGAAGTTCGCGGGCGATGCGCACCGCAAGCTTGACGTACTCCTGGCCGCGGACGATCGAATCCGCATCGGTGCCGCTCTGCCGTTCGGTGAGCACCACCAAACCGGAGAAGCTGGCGGATTCGAATTGCGTGCGCAGCCGCTCGGCAGCGGCGTCGTGGTCGCCGTGCAGCGGCCAGGACATCGTGGTGCTCTGTGCGTCGTGCATCTTCAGGGCGTCGGTCAACTGGGTGGCCATCATGTCGGTGGCTTCGGAGGTGCTGATCAGCAGCCAGTTGCCGGGCTCCGTGACGGTCTTCTCGGGCAGCTCGCGTTGCTGCCATTCGATGGCCAGCAGCCGCTCACTCAGCAGGCGATCGCGCTCATCGCTCTGGGATACGCCGGTGCCCATCTGCAGGCCGCGCACCGCCAGGAGCACGGTGCCCTGCTCGTCGAGGACGTCGATGTCGGCGAGCACCCCGGTGCCGTCGGGGGTCACCGTGGTGAGGCAGTAGTGAGCGTTGCGCGCGGAGCCGTACGAGCGAATCCGGCTGACGCCCAACGGCAGCAGTAGGCCGCCATTACCGGCGGTGCGGGCGCTGGGGTGCGCCGCGACGGACTGGAAGCACGCGTCCAGCAGGGCCGGATGGATGCCGTAACCGCCCTGCTGTGACCGGATGGATCCGGGCAGTGCGACCTCGGCCAGCACGGTGTCGTCGGTTTCGGCGGTGTAGGCGGTGGCCAGGCCGCAGAAGGCGGGCCCGAACTGGATGCCGCGCAGGTCGGCTTCGAGCCGGAGGTCATCGCCCTCGACGGCGCTCTGGTGGCTGGCCAGAAGGGCAGCGATGTCGCGTGGAGCCGGCTGATCGGCAGCCTCTTCGTCGCTCAGGGCGTGCAGGACGGCCGACGCCCGCCGGGTGCGTTCCCCGCCCTGGGTGGTCTCCACCGTGAACGGAACCGTTCCGGGTGCCTCGACCGTGGCGGTGGCGCCGACGTAGGTTTCTTCGTCCAGCAGCAGCAGCTGCTCGAAGGTGACGTCACGCACCTCGGCCGCGTCGCCCAGCACGGTGCGGGCCGCGGTCAGCGCCATCTCGCAGTACGCGGCGCCGGGAAGCGCGGCGGCACCGTGGATCTGGTGGTCGGCGAGCCAGGGCAGGGCCTCGGTGCCGATGTCGCTCTGCCAGACGTGGCGCTCCGGCTCCTCGGGCAGGCGTACATGCGCCCCCAGCAGCGGATGCACGGCGACGGCATGGGTGTGCGCGAGGCGGTCGGTGCTTTCCAGCAGCATCAGACGCCGGTGGGCCCACGCCGGCAGCGTCGCATCGACCAGGCGCCCGGCCGGGTAAAGCTCCGCGAAGTCCACGGCGGCACCCGCTGCGTACAGGTCGCCCACCAGGCCGCGCAGGCCGTGCGGCAGCGGTTGCTCGCGGCGCATGGCGGCCAGTGCGGCAGCCGACATGTCCAGGCTGCGGGCGGTCTGGTCGACGGCGTGGGTGAGCAGCGGGTGCGGGGACAGCTCGGTGAAGACCCGGTAGCCATCTTCGAGGGCGGCCTGCACCGCGGCGGCGAAACGTACGGTGTGGCGCAGGTTGTCGGCCCAGTAGTAGGCGTCGCAGTACGGCTCTTCACGGGGGTCGAACGACGTGGCGGAGTAGTAGGGAACCTGCGGTTCCAGTGCGGTGATGTCTTCGAGTGCCTCGGTCAGGTCGTCAAGGATGGGGTCGACCTGGGGGGAGTGGGAGGCCACATCGACGGCCACTTCGCGGGCCATCACGTCGCGCTCTTCCCAGGCGGCGACCAGCTCGCGCACCGTGTGGGTGGCCCCGCCGATCACGGTGGACTGCGGCGAGGCGACGACGGCGACCACGGCGTCGTTGACACCGCGCGCCATCAGTTCCGACAGCACCTGTTGGGCGGGCAGTTCGACCGATGCCATGGCGCCGGCTCCGGCGATGCGGGTCATCAGCTTGGAGCGCCGGCAGATCACCTTGACGCCGTCTTCCAGCGACAGCGCGCCGGCGACGACGGAGGCTGCGGACTCCCCGAGGGAGTGCCCGATCACCGCGCCGGGGGTGACGCCGTAGTCCTTCATGGTGGCGGCCAGGGCCACCTGCATGGCGAAGATGGTGGGCTGGACGCGGTCGATGCCGGTGACCTTCTCGGGTGCGGTCAGCGCCTCGGTGACCGAGAAACCGGACTCCGCGGCGATCAGCGGCTCGATCTCGGCGATGGTGGCCGCGAACACCGACTCGTTGGCCAGCAGGTCCTTGCCCATCCCGGCCCACTGCGAACCCTGCCCGGAGAACACCCAGACGGGCCCCAGCTTGTCCTGGCCGACCGCGGGCGGGTACGGCGTTTCGCCGTCGGCCACCGCACGCAGGGCGTCTCGCAGCTCGGTGGAGGACGCGGCCAGCACCGAGGTGCGCATCGGCCGGTGACTACGCCGACGGGCCAGCGTGTAGGCCAGGTCGGAGATCTGAAGGTCCGGGCCCTGCGCTTCGACCCAGTCCGCGAGCTGGCCGGCGGTCGTGCGCAGCGCTTCCTCGGAGCTGGCCGATACCGGGAAGATCAAGGTGCCTGCCAGCCCGGTGGCGCCCGCGTCCCCGGCCCGGGGCGCTTCCGCCGGCGCTTGCTCCAGGATGGCGTGGACGTTGGTACCCGACATGCCGTAGGACGACACCGCCGCCCGCCGGGGAACGGCCTGGTCGTCCTTGGGCCATGGCGTAACTTCTTGCGGCACAAAAAGATTGCTCTCGATCGCGGCAATCTTTTCGGGCATCGTGTTGAAGTGCAGGTTCTGCGGCACCACGCCGTGCTGAACGGCCAGCACCGCCTTCATGAGCCCCAGCGCACCGGCGGTCGACTGAGTGTGCCCGAAGTTGGTCTTCACCGACCCGAGCGCGCACGGGCCGTCGTTGCCGTAGACGGCGGCCAGGCTCTCGAACTCGACGGGGTCGCCGACCGGCGTTCCGGTCCCGTGCGCCTCGACCATGCCGACGGTGCCGGGGTCGACGTCGGCGGCGTCCAGTGCGGTGCGGTACACGGCCTCCTGGGCCTCAACCGAGGGAGTCACGATGTTGACGGTGTGACCGTCCTGGTTGGCCGCGGTGCCACGCAGCACGGCCAGAATCCGGTCGCCGTCGCGCTGGGCGTGGTCGAGGCGCTTGAGCAGCAGCACGGCCGCGCCCTCGCCGGAGACGAACCCGTCGGCCTCGACGTCGAACGCGTGGCAGCGGCCGCTGCGCGACAGCATGCCGTTGGCCGAACCCGACGCGAAGCGGCGCGGCTCGAGCATCGCGTAGACACCACCGGCAAAGGCGAGGTCGCTCTCGCCGTCATTGATGCTGCGGAACGCCAGATGCGCGGCGAACAGACCGGAGGAGCACGCGGTGTCCACGGTGACCGACGGGCCGCGCAGGCTCAGGGCATAGGACACCCGGCCGGACGCCATGCAGGAGTTGGTGCCGGTGTTGCCGTACGGGCCTTCCAGGGTGCCGGTCTCGGCCTGCACGAACTGGTAGTCGCCGTGGTTGAGGCCGATGAACACCCCGGTTTGAGTGTTGGCCAGCTGCGCCGGAGTCAGGCCGGCATGTTCCATGGCTTCCCAGGACGTTTCCAGCAGCATGCGGTGCTGGGGGTCCATCGCCACTGCTTCTTTCTCCGCGATAGCGAAGAACTCGGGGTCGAAGTCGCCGATATTGTCCACGAAGGCGCCCCACTTGCAGTGGGAGCGACCGGGCACGCCAGGCTCGGGGTCGTAGTACTCGTCGATATCCCAGCGGTCGAGCGGCACCTCGGTGACGAAATCCTCGCCCCGCAGCAGCGCCTGCCAGAGCTGTTCAGGTGAATTGATGCCCCCCGGCAACCGGCACGCCAGACCAATGACCGCAACCGGTACGCGTGTCTTATCCACGGTGGTACGTCATCTCCTTAGCCCGCGCTTCGAACCCTCTTCGGTAAAGTTCTCGTCGAACTTCGGTCCGCACTGCCCCAACCGCAGCTACGGACGCGTACACCGACCCCCAGATTTCGGCGCCAACTACATAGTTGGGCGCGTTCAGAAGCGTAACCGGTTGATTGGTCACATGTGGAAAAATCGTGCGAACGTACAAAAATAATCAGCCAAGGTGACAGCAATCACATCGAACGCGCGCTCACTGGTCCGGTCGTTGGGTGGCAACAAAACCGCAGGTTACAGAGGTGGCAATCCACGCGGAGGTCCAGTCGGTGGTCGCTGGGCGGCGCGCGGCCCGCTTGGTCAAGCCCGGCGCCGTGATGGTGAACGGTCCTTTGTGGATGCATCGATTTAGGTAGCTGGCCCTCCCTCTAAACGTCTCGAGCGAGGATCTCACCTGCGGGTATTGAGATGCCAAAGTTCCTGTCGCATAGAGCAAGAACGAGTTGACCAGGGTTTCGGTCAGCACACTGTGCGCGGAGCAGGTAGGTGATGCAACACGAAGTCGCGTGTGTCAGTAGCGCGTTGAGCGCCGGTCATCGTTATGGCGTAGCCGGGTGTTTGTTCGTGTTCGTTGTCACGCGGGGGGTTTCTGACTTGCTCGCCGACATCGGCGGAGGGCGGCGCTCGAGACACTGGCGAAGACGGGTTCGTCGCTTCTGAGTCTGATTCATGCGCAGTTACGACTCGAGTGCGGCGAATCTAGTCCGGTCTGGCTTTAGAAACCGTCGTCGGGCGAATCGACTTGTACTGTCCTGCAGACCTTATGCGCTCTGTGGGTCGGCCCATATTGCGTCTATGTTGCCGTTGCTGAGGGGAGTGGTGTGGTGTCGTTCGTTGGTGTGGTTCCAGATGTGGTGCACGCAGCTGTGCGCGATTTTGTGGGCTTGGGAGAGGGGCTGCAGCAGGCGAATGTGGTCGCGTTGGAGGCGACGGTGGGTGTGTTGCCGGCGGCGGGGGATGAAGTGTCGGCAGCGATTGCGGCGCTGTTCGGCGGTTTAGGGCGTGAGTATCAGGCGGCCGGTGCGCAGGCAGCGCTGTTTCACCAAGATTTCGTGCAGTTGCTGGGCGCGGGGGTGGGAGCTTACGAGCAGACCGAGCAGGCGGCGGCGGGATGGTTGGAGCGGTTTGAGGGACAGCTGTTGGATGTGGTCAATGCGCCCTCGATGGCGTTGTTGGGTCGTCCGATGATCGGCGACGGTGTCGACGGAGGAACAGTTGACGGAGTTGGGCAGGCCGGCGGTGACGGTGGGTGGTTGCTGGGCAACGGCGGTCGCGGGGGCGCGAGCACAGCGGCCGGAGTGGCCGGGGGCACAGGCGGTGCCGCCGGGCTGTTCGGGACGGGTGGCAGGGGCGGGTTCGCCGTCGACGGTAGGGGTGGCACCGGCGGGCTCGCTCCGGTATTCGGTTTCGGTGGGGAAGGCGGCGCTTCGGGAAACAGCAGCTACGCCAGTGGTGTCGGCGGCGACGTAGGTCTTTTCGGTATGGGCGGGAAAGGCGGGACCGGTGCGGCCGGCGGCGATGCCCGCATCTTCGGCGTCGGTGGAAGCGGAGGCGGTGGCACGGTCGGGGGTAACGGCGGTAACGCGCTGATCGGCCTCGGCGGATGGGGCGGGACGGGGGCGTCCTTCTCTGCAATGGGTCAGGGTGGAAACGGCGGCGATGCGGTGATCGGCTTCGGCGGGAGGGGTGGGACGGGTGGATTTCCCTTTGTTGGGTCGGGCAACGGAGGGAATGGCGGCAATGCCCTATATCTCGGCTGGGCCGGCACTGGTGGCGGTGCGTCGGGTGGCAGCCTAGGAGAGAATGGGACAAATGCCTTTTTCGGCCTGCGTTGGCGTTGACTCAAATGGAGAGAGTGAGCCAAGTGGATAGCCCTGATTGTGCTGGAGGCTCCGGTAATTGGACTTCGACCAGTGGTTGGCCGGCTTCGAACTCGGCCGCCGGAAGGTCGCCGAGTTAGCCGGGCGATGTTGTGCCAGTGCGCCCAGCCCAGGGTCGCTAATTCGACGTCCTCGACGGTCCATCCAGGGGCCGTTGCGGGCAGTCGGTAATCCATTCGGCCTTGAAATTGACACGCTGAGACTCCGCGGTAGACACCCCGGGCGCATACCCATCGTCGATGTCTGCCTGGCGCACCCAGGCACGCGGCCTGTTCCGCCGGGCTCTAGCGACGCGCCTCAAGGTTCCGCGACGACTGTTCCTTTGGCACACCTGCATCCCCGTTTGCAAGGCCAGTCTCCGGGATTTCCAGGGCGATTCAGTCGGCGCAACCTGGGCTCGCGGCTTGAGTGCAGTTAACGACTCGCACACCAGCGCGGCAAGCTGACCGGGGAGCGGCGTTGCCCGCCGACCGTCAAGCAGGCGTCGAGACATCCTGGGCCGCCGCGAGCCTTTCCGCGATCCGGTCAGCCAGGTCACGCACCGTGGTGATCTCGTTGGACGTCAACCGGATTCCGGTTTCCGTCTCGATGTGCGTGCGCAGTTCGAGGTTGCCCAGCGAGTCGAGTCCGTACTCCGACAGTGCCCAGTCGGGGTCGACCGCACGCCGCAGAATCAGGCTCACACCCTCGGAGATGACCCGCCGCAACTGGCCCGGCCACTCCTCGACCGGCATCTCCATGAGCTTGGCGACGAGCTTATTGGTGCCCGAGCGGCCTTTCGCCGACTTGAACAATTCGGCGAACGGACTGCGCTGAGCGAAGGCGGTCAGCCAGGGCGAGCCGATCACCGGCGCATAACCCGTGTACGCCCGGTTGTGACGCAGCAGCGCATCGAACGCGTACGCGCCTTCGTCCGGGGCGATGGCCTCGCCTTCGCTGGACTGCTCGACGAACGCCGTCGCCCGGCCGATCTCCTCCCAGGCGCCCCAGGCGATCGAAATCGCCGGCAGCCCCTGGGCGCGCCGCCACAGGGTGAAGGCGTCCAGCCAGCTGTTGGCGGCGGCGTAGGCACCCTGGCCCGGCGATCCCACCAGCGCCGCCGCCGACGAGAAGGAGCAGAACCAGTCCAGGTCATGTCCTGCGGTCGCCTCGTGCAGGTGCCAGGCGCCGTGCACCTTGGGAGCCCAGTCGCGCTGGATGAGCTCTTCGGTGATGTTGGGCAGGGTGGCGTCCTCCACGACCGCGGCCGCGTGCAGAATCCCGCGCAACGGCAGGCCCGTGGCGGTGGCCGCGGACACCAGCCGGCCGGCCGTGCCGGCCTGGGTGATGTCACCGCATTCCACGACGACGTCCGACCCGATGGAGCGAATCAATTCGATTGTCTCCAAGGCTTTTTCGCTGGGCGTAGAGCGCGAGCTGAGCACGATGCGCCCGGCGCCGGCATCGGCCATCTTCTCGGCCAGGAACAATCCGAGACCACCCAGGCCGCCGGTGATGATGTAGGCGCCGTCACCACGGAACACCCGCGACTGCTCGGGTGGCAACACCACGCTGCTGCGGCCCGCGTGCGGGACCTCGAGGATGAGCTTGCCGGTGTGTTCGGCCGCACCCATCACGCGGATCGCCGTCGCCGCATCGGCCAGCGGGTAACTGGTGCTCTCGGGGATCGGCAACACGCCTTCGGCGGTCGCGTTGTACACCGTGGTCAACAACTCGCGGACCGCGGCCGGGTCGGTGGCAGACAGCAAGCCGAGGTCCAGGCCGTGGAACGACAGGTTCTGCCGGAACGGGAAGAGACCGAGCTTGGTGTCGCCGTAGATGTCGCGCTTGCCGATCTCGACGAACTGTCCGCCGCGGGCCAGCAGCTTGACCCCCGCCAATTGGGCGGCGCCGAACACCGAGTTCAGCACGATGTCCACGCCGTAGCCGTCGGTGTCGTGGCGGATCTGCTCGGCGAACTCGACGCTGCGCGAATCGTAGACGTGCTCGATTCCCATGGAGCGCAACAGTTCTCGCCGCTGCTCGCTGCCCGCGGTGGCAAAGATCTCGGCGCCGACGGCGCGCGCGATCGCGATCGCGGCCTGCCCGACACCGCCGGTCGCGGAGTGGATGAGCACCTTGTCGCCCGGCCTGATGCGGGCCAGATCCTGCAGGCCGTACCAGGCGGTGGCCGACGCGGTGGTGATCGCGGCCGCCTGGGCATCGGTCAGGCCGTCGGGAATGGGGGTGGCCAGGCGCGCGTCACAGGTGACGAAGGTGGCCCAGCAGCCGCTGGCGGACAGGCCGCCGACGCGGTCGCCGACCTTGATGTCGGTGACGTCGGGTCCCACCGCGGTCACCACCCCGGCGAAGTCGGTACCCAACTGGGGCTGCTGCCCGTCGGCCGTCTGGTAGCGGCCGAAAGTGACCAGCACATCGGCGAAGTTGATGCTGGAGGCACCGACGGCGACCTCGATTTCGCCGGGCCCGGGTGCCACGCGCTGGAATGCGGCGAACTCCAGCGTCTGCAGGTCACCCGGGGTGCGGATCTGCAGGCGCATGCCCTGGTTCTCGTGTTCGACCACAGTGGTCCGGCGCTCGTCGGGTCCCAGCGGGGTCGGGCTCAGGCGCGCGGTGTACCACTCGTCGTGGCGCCAGGCCGTCTCGTCTTCCTCGGACTCGGTGAGCAGGAGCTGGCGGGTCACCTGCTCGGCGCCGGTGTGCTCGTCGACGTCGACGTAGGTGACCTTCAGGTGGGGGTGTTCGGCGCTGATGACGCGCAGCAGGCCCCGCAGACCGCCTTGTTCGAGATTTGCGCAATCGTCGGTCAGCACCGTCTGGGCGTTGCGGGTCACGACGTACAGGCGAGCGGTCTGGCCCTCGATGTCGGGTAGTTCACGCGCGATGCGCACGAGGTGCTCGACGTATTCCCTGCCCCGGTCGACGAAGCCGCCGGCCTCCGCGTCCGCGCTCTGCGGTGCGGTGAGAACGACCACGCCGTTGAACGCGTTGGCGCTGAGCTGGTCGCGCAGGAGTCCGGCCTGCGCCTGGTGATCGTCGCGCAGCAGCCAGGAGATCGTCGCGCTGTCGGCGTCGTGCATCTTCAGGGTGTCGGTCAGCTGGGTCGCCATCATGTCGGCCGCGTCGGAAGTGCTGATCAACAACCAGTTGCCGGGCTCGGTCACGGTCTTGTCCGGCAGGTCGCGCTGCTGCCATTCGATAGTCAGCAGCCGCTCGGCCAGCACGCGGTCGCGCTCGCTGCCGGGCGCGGCGCCGGTGCCCATCTGCAGGCCGCGGACCGTCAGGAGCACGGTGCCGTGCTCGTCGAGGATGTCGATATCGGCGTTGACCCCCGAACCGTCCGGGGTCACCGTCGTCAGGCAGTAGCGGGCATGGCGGGCCGAACCGTAGGCCCGCAGTCGCCGGACCCCCAGCGGGAGCAGCAGGCCGCCACCGCCGGCGCTGGCGACGCTGGGGTGCGCGGCCACCGATTGGAAGCATGCGTCCAGCAGTGCGGGGTGCACGCCGTAGGCGCCCTGCTGGGCGCGGATCGAGCTGGGAACGGCGACCTCGGCCAGCACCGTGTCACCGGCTTCCTCGGTGACGTGCGCCGCGGTCAGGCCGCTGAAGGCCGGACCGTACTGGATGCCCCGCCCGTCGAACTCGTGGCGAAGGTCGTCGCCGTCGGCGGGGTTCGTGTGCGACGCCAGCAACGCCTCGATGTCATGGGCGGCCGGTGCTGCGCCGGCGTCTTCGTCGGACCCGGCATGCAGCATTGCCGAGGCCCGCCGGGACCGTTCGCCATCGTCGTTGGTCTCCACCACGAACGGAACGACACCGGGTGCCTCGACCGTCGCGGTAGCCCCGACAAGACTCACCTCGTCGAGGAGCAGCAACCGCTCGAATCGGACGTCACGGACCTCGGCGTTGTCGCCGAGCACCGTACGGGCTGCGGCCAGTGCCATCTCGCAGTACGCGGCGCCGGGAAGCGCTGCGGCGCGGTGGATTTGATGATCGCCCAGCCAGGGCTGCGCTTCGGTGCCGACGTCGCCCTGCCAGACGTGGCGCTCCGGCTCCTCGGGCAGGCGCACGTGCGCGCCCAGCAGCGGGTGCACTGCCACGGTGTTGGCGTGGGCGAGCCGGTCGGTGCTCTCTTCGAGCAGCAGGCGGCGGTGGGTCCACGCCGGCAGCGGTGTCTCCAGCAGATTGCCATTCGGGTAGAGCACGGCGAAGTCCACCGCGGCGCCCGCGATGTACAGGTTGCCGACCAGGCCGCGCAGGCCGTGTGGCAGCGGTTGCTCGCGGCGCATGGCGGCCAGTGCGGCCGCCGACATGTCGATACCCCGGGCGGTCTGGTCGACGGCGTGGGTGAGCAACGGGTGCGGGGACAGCTCGGTGAAGACCCGGTAGCCGTCTTCGAGGGCGGCCTGGACCGCGGCGGCAAACCGCACGGTGTGGCGCAGGTTGTCGGCCCAGTAGTACGCGTCGAAGTAGGGCTCCTCGCGCGGGTCGAAGGAGGTCGACGAGTAATAGGGGACTGCGAGCTCCTGGCCGCTGATGTCTTCCAACGCCTCGGTCAGGTCGTCGAGGATCGGGTCGACCTGGGGGGAGTGGGAGGCCACGTCGACGGCCACCTCGCGGGCCATCACGTCGCGCTCTTCCCAGGCGGCGATCAACTCGCGGACCGCATCCGTGGCCCCGCCGATCACGGTGGACTGCGGCGAGGCGACCACCGCGACGGTCACATCGGTGATGCCGCTGCCCAGGAGCTCCGAAAAGACTTGCTGCGCGGGCAGTTCCACCGATGCCATGGCGCCGGCGCCGGCGATGCGGGTCATCAGCTTGGAGCGCCGGCAGATCACCTTGACGCCGTCTTCCAGCGACAGCGCGCCGGCGACGACGGAGGCTGCGGACTCCCCGAGGGAGTGCCCGATCACCGCGCCGGGGGTGACGCCGTAGTCCTTCATGGTGGCGGCCAGGGCCACCTGCATGGCGAAGATGGTGGGCTGGACGCGGTCGATGCCGGTGACCTTCTCGGGTGCGGTCAGCGCCTCGGTGACCGAGAAGCCGGACTCCGCGGCAATCAGCGGCTCGATCTCGGCGATGGTGGCCGCGAACACCGGCTCGTTGGCCAGCAGGTCCTTGCCCATCCCGGCCCACTGCGAACCCTGCCCGGAGAACACCCAGACCGGACCGCGGTAATCCTGGCTCACCGCGGGCGGAAGGGGCAGCTCGCCACCGGCGAGCTCGCGCAGCGCCTCGGACAACTCGGTTGTGGTGCCGGCCAGCACGGCCGTGCGCACCGAGCGGTGACCGCGGCGGCGTGCCAGTGTGTAGGCGAGATCCGGCAGCGACAGGTCCTCCTGCGCGTCGATCCAGTCGGCAAGCCGCCCGGCCGTCGTGCGCAGCGCCTCTTCCGAACTCGCCGACACGGGAAAGACCAGCGTGCCTTCCAGGCCGGTGCTGCCGTCCGGGGACACGGTGACGGGTTCCGGGGTCGGCGCCGGGGCCTGCTCCAACACGGCGTGCACGTTGGTGCCCGACATGCCGTACGACGAGACGGCGGCCCGTCGCGGCTGATCAGGGTCGCTGATCGGCCACGCTGTAACCTCTTGTGGCACAAAAAGATTGGTCTCAATCTCGGCCATCTTGTCCGGCATGGTGTGGAAGTGCAGGTTCTGCGGCACCACCCCGTGCTGGACGGCCAGGATGGCCTTCAACAACCCGAGCGCACCGGCGGTCGATTGGGTGTGGCCGAAGTTTGTCTTGACCGAACCGACCGCGCACGGCCCGTCAATCCCGTAGACGGCAGCCAGGCTCGCGTATTCCAGGGGGTCACCCACCGGGGTGCCGGGTCCGTGGGCTTCGACCATGCCGACGGTGGCGGGGTCCACGCCGCCGGCCGCCAGCGCCGCCCGGTACACCGCTTCCTGCGCTTCAGCCGAGGGCGTGACGATGTTGACGGTGTGGCCGTCCTGATTGGCGGCCGTTCCGCGGATGACCGCCAGGATCCGGTCGCCGTCGCGCTGCGCGTCCGGAAGTCGCTTGAGGAGCAGCATCACGGCGCCCTCGCCGGAGACGAACCCGTCGGCCTCGACGTCGAACGCGTGGCAGCGGCCGCTGCGCGACAGCATGCCGTTGGCCGAACCAGACGCGAAGCGGCGTGGCTCGAGCATCGCGTAGACACCGCCGGCGAAGGCCAGGTCGCTTTCGCCCTCGCTCAAGCTGCGGGCGGCCAGATGTGCGGCGAACAGACCCGACGAGCACGCGGTGTCGACGGTGACCGCGGGACCACGCAGTCCGAGGGCATAGGACACCCGGCCGGAGGCCATGCAGGAGTTGGTGCCGGTGTTGCCGTACGGGCCTTCCAGGGCGCCGGTCTCGGCTTGCACGAACTGGTAGTCGGCGTGGGTGAAGCCGATGAACACTCCGGTGAGGGAGTCAGCCATCTGGGTGGGGGTGAGGCCGGCGTGCTCCATGGCCTCCCATGAGGTCTCCAGCAACAGACGGTGCTGGGGATCCATGGCGATGGCTTCGCGTTCGGAGATGCCGAAGAACTCGGGATCGAAGTCGCCGAGGTTGTCCATGAAGGCGCCCCACTTGCAGTGGGAGCGGCCGGGCACGCCGGGTTCGGGGTCGTAGTACTCGTCGATGTCCCAGCGGTCGAGCGGGACCTCGGTGACGAAGTCTTCGCCTCGGAGCAACGCCTGCCACAGCTGGTCAGGTGAGTCGATGCCCCCCGGCAGCCGGCACGCCAGACCAATGACCGCAACCGGCGTTACGCGTGCTTTTTCCACGGTGGTACGTCATCTCCTTAGCCCGCGTCCAAGTCATCTTCGGCAAGTTCTCGTCGAACTTCGCTCCCTGCTGCCCCAACCCGCAGCAGCGGACGCAATCGCCGACCCCCACATTTCGGCGCCCACGTCATAGTCAGGCGCGATCAGAAGCGTATCGGGTCGCTCCGCCGCATGTAGAAAAATCGTGCGAACGTACAAAAAATTTCGATCAAGGTGACGCTGATCACACCGCTCGCAGCCGGCCGGATAAGCCTCGCGATCAGCGGCAAAACGCCAGCATAGGGCCCTCGAACCGGAAAGTGGGACGGTTGTGCCGACACGGCCGGGCGGTATCCGGCCCGCAGCAGCCTTCCCTGCCTTGAGATGGTGAACCGGCGTCATCCGGTCGACCTGTTTCCGGCATGGCTCAATACGGCTGTGACTGCAATCGTGCGGTGTCGCGCAATGGCGCGCGTTCGTGTCCCGCGGCCACCCGCCGAAAGACCGATTTCACCGTGTCCAGATACCGGGCGACGGAATCCTAAGCGATCGGATTGCGCGGGAAGGAAGCGGTTGTGCTGCAACGGTATTCGTGGCCGTGGCCGTGGCCGTGGCCGTGGCCGTGGCCGGGGCCCGGCTGCGCAGTCGGCAGCAGCGGCCGCTTGGTCTATGCCGGCAGCGGTGCGTCCACCAGGCGGCCGTCCGGATTGAGCGCCGCGAAATCCGGGGCGGCACCTGCGCTGTAGAGATCGGCCACCAGTGCCAACAGGCCGTGTGGGTAGCGCTGGCCGCGGGGCCGCCGTGATCGCTTCCGGTGTGATTCCGGGACGTGGCCGCCTGACTTCGGCGATACGGACCACGAGGGGCGTGTTCCGGCGGGTAGTGTGCGATCCCGTGGTTGGCTCTTCTATCCCTGCTGTGCTGCGCGAACGCGCGAGTCTCAATCCGAACGGTGCGGCGCTCACCTACCTCAACTACGACCTGGACTGGGAAGGCGTCGAGGAGACGCTCACCTGGGCGCAGCTGCACCGTCGCACCCTCAACATCGCCGAGCAGCTCAAGCAGACCGGTTCGCCCGGTGACCGCGCGCTGATCCTGGCCCCGCAGGGACTCGAGTACGTCGTCGGATTCCTCGGTGCGCTGCAGGCCGGATTCATCGGGGTACCGCTCTCGGTGCCCTACGGCGGCGCCCACGACGAGCGCACCATTTCGGTGCTGGCCGATACCGCGCCGTCGGTGATCCTGACGACGTCGGCCGCCATCACCAACGTCAAGGAGTGCGTCGAACCGCAGGCCGGCGAAAATCCACCGGCCATCATCGAGGTCGACCTGCTGGACCTGGATTCCCGGCCGAAATCTTCCCGGCCGGAACGCATCGCAGACGAGGGTGCGCGCACGTCGTATCTGCAATACACGTCCGGATCGACCCGGACGCCAGCCGGCGTCACCGTCTCGAACGCGAACGTTTTCGCCAATTTCGAGCAGATCATGGCCGACTTCTTCGTCAACGAAGGGGGAGTGCCGCCGGCGGACCTGGACGTGGTGTCCTGGCTTCCGCTATACCACGACATGGGTCTCCTGCTCGGGGCGATCATGCCGATCCTCGCCGGCCGACGGACGGTGCTCACCAGCCCGGTGGCGTTTCTGCAGCGCCCGGCCCGCTGGCCGCAGTTGCTGGCGCGCTACGGGACCACCATCTCGGCGGGGCCGAACTTCGCGTTCGACATCGCGGTACGCAAGACCTCCGACGAGGACCTGACCGGGTTCGACCTCAGCGGCGTGCACACCGTGCTCAACGGCAGCGAGAGGGTCCAGCCCGCGACCCTCAAGCGCTTCGCCGACCGGTTCGCCCGCTTCGGATTCGCCGCCAAGGCATTACGCCCGGCCTACGGCATGGCCGAAGCGACCGTGTACATCGCCACGCGCAAGGTGGGTGATCCACCGGAGATCGTCGATTTCGACTCACAGAAGCTGCCGGACGGGGAGGCCGTGCGGGTCGAAAGCGGCAGCGGCACACCGCTTGTCAGCTACGGAGTGCCGAAATCACAGCTGGTTCGCATCGTCGACGGCGACACCCGCACCGAGTGCCCGGAAGGCAAGGTCGGCGAGATCTGGGTGCAGGGCGGCAACGTCGCGTCGGGGTACTGGGACAAACCGGAGACCACAGCGGACACGTTTGGTGCGACGATCGTCAATCCGCCGGAGGGAACTCCCGAAGGCCCGTGGTTGCGTACCGGAGACTCCGGTTTCTTTTCCAACGGTGAGCTTTTCATCATGGGCCGGATCAAGGACCTGCTGATTGTCTACGGGCGCAACCATTCTCCCGACGACATCGAAGCGACCATTCAGGAGATCAGCGCCGGCCGTTGCGCCGCAATCGCCGTTCCGCAGGACGGTGTCGAAAAGCTGGCGGCGATCGTGGAAGTCAAGCAGAAATCCGACGAATCGGCGCAGGAGCTGGCGGAGCGACTGGCTGTGCTCAAACGCGACATCACTGCCGCCATCTTCGACTCGCACGGGCTGAATGTGGCCGACCTGGTGCTCGTGTCACCCGGGTCCATCCCCATCACCACCAGCGGCAAGATCCGCCGGCAGCAGTCGGTTCAGATGTACGAGGACAAGGCCTTCGCCCGGTTGGACGCCTGACAGGCCCGCATGAGCAAGCCCGCCCGGATACCGTTGCTGCCTGTCGAAGAGGCCAAAGCCGCCGCCGACCAGGCCGGCGTCCCGGACTACATGGCCGAACTCAGCATCTTTCAGACGCTGCTGAACCATCCAGTGTTGGCGGGACCATTCAACGACCTGCTCGCCAGCATGCTCTGGCACGGTGTCCTGGACCGCAGGCTGCGCGAACTGGTCATCATGCGGATCGGGTGGCTTACCGAGTGCACCTATGAGTGGACGCAGCACTGGCGGGTGGCCACCCGCCTCGGCGTCTCGGCAGAGGACCTGCTGGGCGTGCGAGATTGGCAGGGCTACGGCGGTTTCGGGCCCACCGAGCGAGCCGTATTGGCGGCGACCGACGACGTCGTGCACGACGGCGCGGTGAGTGCCGCGAACTGGGCTGCCTGCGAACACGAATTGGGCGGCGGCAAAGCCGTTCTCATCGAACTGGTCACCGTCATCGGTGCGTGGCGGATGGTTGCGTCGATTTTGCAGAGCCTTGAGGTGCCGCTGGAAGACGGGGTGGCCGCGTGGCCGCCCGACGGCCGGGCTCCGTCCTCCCCTGATCGGTA
Source organism: Mycobacterium sp. TY814 (assembly GCF_030755175.1). Lineage (NCBI taxonomy): Bacteria > Bacillati > Actinomycetota > Actinomycetes > Mycobacteriales > Mycobacteriaceae > Mycobacterium > Mycobacterium sp. TY814. Next base: position 245,202 of record NZ_JAUFRY010000001.1, on the reverse strand, counting down.
GGGCGTAGCGTCGGCGACATGCGAACCAGAGTTGCCGAGATGCTCGGCGTCGAGTTTCCGATTTGCGCCTTCAGTCACTGCCGCGACGTGGTGGCCGCAGTGACCAATGCGGGCGGGTTCGGGGTGCTCGGTGCCACCGCCCACAGCCCGAAACGGCTGGAAAGCGAGCTCACCTGGATCGAGGAGCAGACGCACGGCAAGCCCTACGGTGTCGATCTGCTGCTACCGCCGAAATACGTCGGCGCCGACACCGGTGGCGTCAACTCACGGCAGGCCCAGGACCTGTTGCCGGCCGAGCACCGCGCTTTCGTCGAGGAGATGCTGAACCGTTACGGCGTTGCGCCACATGGCGAACAGGAGCAGACGATCAGAGGTGGGCTCAACATCTCACCCAAGGGCTACGAACCGCTGCTGGAGGTGGCCTTCGCCCACAAGATACGGCTGATCGCCAGTGCACTCGGTCCGCCGCCGCACGATCTCGTCGAGCGGGCGCACAGCCACGACGTCCTGGTGGCCGCGCTGGCCGGCACCACCGAACATGCCCGCCGGCACGCGGCGGCCGGGGTCGACCTGATCGTCGCGCAGGGCACCGAGGCAGGCGGACACACCGGTGAGGTCGCGACCATGGTGCTGGTGCCCGAGGTGGTGGACGCGGTGGCCCCGACGCCCGTGCTGGCGGCCGGTGGGATCGCCCGCGGACGCCAGATCGCGGCCGCCATGGCCCTGGGTGCCGAGGGGGTGTGGTGCGGTTCGGTATGGCTCACCACCGAGGAAGCCGAGACCGCGCCAGTGGTGAAGGACAAGTTCCTGGCGGCGACGTCGTCGGACACCGTGCGGTCGCGGTCCATGACCGGGAAGCCGGCCCGCATGCTGCGCACCGCCTGGACCGAAGAATGGGAACGCCCCGACACCCCCAACCCGTTGGGAATGCCGCTGCAGACGGCGCTGATTACCGACTCTCAGGTCCGGATCAACCAGGCGGCTGCCCATCCCGGGGCGAAAGCGCGCGAGCTGGCGACGTACTTCGTCGGCCAGGTGGTCGGCTCGCTGGACCGGGTCCGTCCGACCCGCGCGGTGGTGCTCGACATGGTGGAGGAATACATCGACACCATCGGCCGGCTCAATGATGTGACATAGCGAACTCATACCGAAACGTAACCTGGGAGATCGTCCCGCGGCCTTCTCGTTTCCGCAGCTCAGATGCGTTATTGCTGAATGGAAGCTGTGGGCGTGCGTAGTGAAAGCATAAAGATCCCGAAACCCGGGGGTGCCGCGTTGACCCGCGCCCGTACGTCGTGCATTATCGGTCAGGCAGGCACCTCGTTAGGTGAGGCGGCTACACGAACACAGGCCACTGACCCCGAACGTCGAAAGACGCCCCGGGTCAGGACAGCTCCTCCCGGCTTAAGGGTTGAGCCCAGGTGGCTTCCGGGTTACCGGACACGTCGGGTAGTGCCAAAGCTCTGACGAGAGGGGTGCGGATTTCCGGCGGAACGCCGGCATTCTGTTCTCCTTGTGCGCGCAGCAGATCACGCGAACACTCGCGTGGGTCGTGACCGAGAGGAGGTGAGGGACGCATGAGTTCCAGTGGCAGTCCGGGTCGATATCCGGGCGCTGTTTCGTCCCTGACCGGTCTCCGGCGCGACGTTCTCGGCTGAGTCTTCACACAGCCTTCACGTCGGAACCGTTGCGGGACGGGACTTCCCAAGATTCCTTTGAGTTCCACCTGCCAACGTCTTATCCGAGGAGGCGATCATGACCGCTGCACTGTATGACGAAGTAGTTGCCGTTCCCGCTGCGCCCAAGCTGCACGTGGTGCGCGACCTGCCGGTCGCTCCGGCGCCGAAGAAAGCCCGTCGCACCGAGCAGGTGCTCGCGGCCGGGGGCGACCCGCTGGTGGCCGGCGCCGCCCGCCTGCTGAACATCCCGCTGCGGCACATGTACGCCGCGCTGTGGCGCATCGGCGTTCTCGAAGTCCAGGCGTGACGCCCATGGATAGTGCGCTACCCGGCACTCCAAGGGGCTAGCCGACCGCAGGAGCGTCCTGCGGCGGGCCGGCCCCTTGGAGTGCTTCCCGTCTTCTGATTGCGACCCGCGGCACCCGGCTTCGCCGGGTTTGCGATCGCAATTAGAATCAGCGGCAGACCAGCGTCGATCCGGCCATCACCGGGGAGCTTTCGGAAGAACAGCCAATCGGCCCAGTAGAACCGAACGGGCGGGCCCGTCACAGCCTTTCGAGTGGTCACGCGTCAGCGTGGCAAGCGGGGTGGTACCGCGGCGTTCGCGCACCAGCGCGCCCGTCGTCCCCGTGCCTGAAGATCTCGAGGCACCGGAGACGACCCACGTGAGCGACGAAGCTGAATTCGAGGCTGAACTCGAAGCCGGCCGTACGGCCTACCCCAAGCTGGCCAGCGGCGCGCCGGATTTCCCGGCGCTCGAACTCGAGGTGCTCGATTACTGGTTCCGGGACGACACGTTCCGGGCCAGCATCGCCCGCCGCGACGGCGCTCCGGAATATGTGTTCTACGACGGCCCGCCGTTCGCCAATGGCCTGCCGCACTACGGGCACCTGCTGACCGGCTACGTCAAAGACATCGTGCCGCGCTATCGCACCATGCGCGGAAACAAGGTAGAACGCCGATTCGGCTGGGACACACATGGTCTGCCTGCCGAGCTGGAAGTCGAGCGGCAACTGGGCATCACCGACAAGTCCCAGATCGACTCGATGGGCATCGCCGCCTTCAACGATGCCTGCCGTGCCTCAGTACTGCGCTACACCGACGAGTGGCAGCAGTATGTGACCCGCCAGGCGCGCTGGGTCGATTTCGACAACGACTACAAGACGCTCGATCCCAGCTACATGGAGTCGGTGATCTGGGCCTTCAAACAGCTGTGGGACAAGGGCCTGGCCTACGAGGGCTACCGGGTGTTGCCGTACTGCTGGCGTGACGAGACCCCGTTGTCCAATCACGAACTGCGGATGGACGACGACGTCTATCAGAGCCGCCAGGACCCCGCCCTCACGGTCGGGTTCAAGGTCGTGGGTGGCGACTCACAAAATGGACTGGACGGTGCCTACCTGCTGATCTGGACGACGACGCCGTGGACCCTGCCGTCGAACCTCGCCGTCGCGGTCAATCCCGACGTGAGCTACGTCCAGGTGCAGTCCGGCGATCGGCGCTTCGTCCTGGCCGAGGCGCGGCTGGCCGCATATTCCCGCGAACTCGGGGAGGACCCCGAAGTTCTCGGCACCTATCGCGGCGCCGAGTTGTTGGGCACCCGGTACCTGCCGCCGTTCGCCTATTTCCTGGACTCGCCCAAGGCCTTTCAGGTGTTGTCCGCCGACTTCGTCACCACGGAGGACGGCACCGGGCTGGTGCACATGGCGCCGGCCTACGGCGAGGACGACATGGCCACCACCGACCCGGTCGGCATCGTGCCTGTTACGCCCGTCGATTCCAAGGGCCGATTCGACGCGACGGTTCCGGACTACCAGGGGCAGCATGTCTTTGACGCCAACCCGCAGATCATCCGCGACCTGAAAAGCCAGAGCGGTCCCGCCGCGACCAACGGCGCGGTGCTGCTACGGCACGAGACCTACGAGCACCCCTACCCGCACTGCTGGCGCTGCCGCAACCCGCTGATCTACCGTGCGGTGTCGTCGTGGTTCGTGCGGGTGACCCAGTTCCGGGACCGGATGGTGGAGCTCAACCAGCAGATCACCTGGTACCCCGAACACGTCAAGGACGGACAGTTCGGGAAGTGGCTGCAGGGCGCCCGCGACTGGTCCATCTCGCGAAACCGCTACTGGGGCACCCCGATTCCGGTGTGGAAGTCCGACGACCCGGCCTATCCGCGCATCGACGTCTACGGAAGCCTGGACGAGTTGGAACGGGACTTCGGAGTGCGCCCGGACAACCTGCACCGGCCATTCATCGACGAACTCACCCGGCCCAACCCCGACGACCCCACGGGCCACAGCACGATGCGGCGCATCTCCGACGTGCTCGACGTGTGGTTCGACTCCGGTTCGATGCCTTACGCACAGGTCCATTACCCGTTCGAGAACAAGGAGTGGTTCGACGGGGTCCAGAGCGACGACCCTGACAAGCAGGTCGACGGCCACTATCCGGGCGACTTCATCGTCGAGTACATCGGCCAGACCCGCGGCTGGTTCTACACGCTGCACGTGCTGGCCACCGCGTTGTTCGACAGGCCATCGTTCAAAACCTGTGTGGCGCATGGCATTGTGCTGGGCTCGGACGGCCAGAAGATGAGCAAGTCGCTGCGCAACTACCCGGATGTCACCGAGGTGTTCGACCGCGACGGCTCCGATGCCATGCGCTGGTTCCTGATGGCGTCACCGATCCTGCGCGGCGGCAACCTGATTGTCACCGAGCAAGGTATCCGCGACGGGGTGCGGCAGGTATTGCTGCCGTTCTGGAACGCGTACACGTTCCTGGCGCTCTACGCGCCGAAGGTCGGTGTATGGCGCACCGATTCGGCGCATGTGCTGGACCGCTACATCCTGGCCAAACTTGCGGTACTGCGCGACGACCTGACCGCTTCGCTGGATATCTGCGACATCTCAGGCGCCTGCGAACAGCTGCGCCAGTTCACCGAGGCGTTGACGAACTGGTATGTGCGACGGTCACGTTCACGCTTCTGGGTGGAAGACGTCGACGCCATCGACACACTGCACACGGTGCTGGAGGTGACGGCACGACTGGCGGCACCGCTACTGCCGCTCATGACCGAGCTGATCTGGCGCGGGCTGACCGGCGGCCGTTCGGTGCACCTGACGGACTGGCCCGAGGCGGCCGAACTGCCCGCCGACCCCGAGCTGGTGGCCGCCATGGACCAGGTGCGGGACGTGTGCTCGGCGGCGTCGTCGCTGCGCAAGGCCAAGAAGCTGCGGGTGCGGTTGCCGTTGCCCAAACTGACGGTGGCCGTGGAGAACCCGTCTCAGTTGCAGCCGTTCACCGGGCTGATCGGGGACGAACTCAACGTCAAGCAGGTCGAGCTGACCGATGCGATCGACACCTACGGCCGGTTCGAGCTGACCGTCAACGCGCGGGTCGCCGGCCCGCGGCTGGGCAAGGACGTGCAGGCCGCGATCAAGGCCGTCAAAGCGGGGGAGGGCGTGGTCAACCCGGACGGCACCCTGACCGCGGGACCCGCGATCCTGCAGCCGGAGGAGTACAGCTCCCGATTGGTGGCCGCCGACCCGGAATTCACCGCGGCCCTGCCGGGTGGTGCCGGGCTGGTGGTACTGGACGGAACGGTAACCCCGGAGCTCGAGGCAGAGGGCTGGGCCAAAGACCGCATCCGCGAACTGCAGGAGCTGCGTAAGTCGACCGGCCTCGAGGTGTCCGACCGGATCACTGTGGTGATGTCGGTGCCTGCCGGGCGGGCCGAGTGGGCGTCCACGCACCGTGATCTGATCGCGGGTGAAATCTTGGCCACGAGTTTCGAGTTCGGTGAACCCGCGGACGGGGCCGCCGAAATCGGGGACGGAGTGCGGGTATTCATTCAACGTGCCTCCGCGTGAGGCACGGGCCGAACGGAGGGGGACGATGCGGGTTCTGGGGCTGTTCCGGGTGCACAACGGCGAGGACATCCTGCCGCGAGTCCTGGACTCGTTGTCCGGCTGGTGCGACGACATCTATGTGATCGACGACCGCAGTACCGACAACTCCGCCGACATCCTGGCTGAGCATCCCGCGGTGACGAATGTCGTTCGCGCCCGGTCGGATCTGCCGCAGACGCCATGGCTCATCCCGGAACCCCCGGGGCTGGAATTGTTGTATCGCATGGCCGATTTCTGCCGTCCCGACTGGATCGCCATGATCGACTCCGACCAGGTGGTCGAGGCCGACGTCGACGTGCGCGGCATGCTGGCCGATATTCCGGCCGACGTGGCGGCGCTGATGTGCCCGATGATCCCGACGTGGCATGATCCGGAATTCCCGGACATGATCCCGATCATGGGGCCGGCGGAGTCGGTGCGCGGACCGTTCTGGCGCTGGCGTCCGGAACTTCGGGCGGGGACCAGGATGATTCACAATCCGCACTGGCCCGCCAACATCACCGAACGCGGTCGCATCGGGATGGTGTACGACGTTCGCCTGGTGCACCACGGCTGGTCCACGCTTGCCGAACGAGTGGCCAAGGTCGACCACTACCGCAGAATCGACCCGGATTGCCGGCTGAACTACGGCGTCCCCTACGACCGCGCGCTGTTGTTCGGTTATGCGCGCGACGAGGTCGACCTGCTCACGGCTGACTACGGTCGACGCCGCCGAGGCGATTTCGATCCGGTCGACGTCGATGCCCGCTTGCCGATCGACCGTGAAAAGCTGTCAATCGGAGCGGGTTACGGTCCACGGGCCGGCACATTCCACCCCGGTATCGATTTCGCCGCTGCGCCGGGCACCGCCATCCACGCTGTCTCGTCCGGAACCGTCACTCGCACAGACGATCTCGATGACCGTGGGCTCCGGTCGGTGACGGTGTCGAACGCAGAGGCCGACCTCGTCTATGTGTTCCGCGGCGGCGAGCACCGAGTGGGCGATGAGATCGCTGCCGGGGCACAGATCGGCGCCGTTGGTCTGGAAGCCGAATCAGCGGACGGCTACCTGCATTTCGAGGTCCACGCGGGCGGCGGGCACACCAGCCCGCTGCGTTATCTGGGCAACCGGGGTTTGCAGCCGTGGCCACCGCAGGGCCGGCCGCGGCCGGTGTCGGGTACCTATCCGGCGGCCACTCCGTGCACCATCACCGTTGCCGGGTGAGCCGCTCGGCCACGGCCCGCGCGGACCGGATCGCCGATCGCGCCTCCTGCAGGATCTTGGCCGGATGCTGCTCGTCCAGCTCGCCGAGACGGTTGTACCGCTCGATCCCGAATCCCGCAGACTCCAAACGGATTCCGAACGGCAGCGCCAGCGTGCGCAACGCCTCGAAGTGCAGATAGGGAACCACCGGTTGGCCGGTCACCAGCAGGCACGTCGACCCGCGCATACCTACCGTCTGCGCGGCGAAGGTATACGTGTCACCGGAATTCGCCCGGCGGTTGTCCGGATCGGGTGACGGCGTTTCCAGCAGAGTGACCGGCACGCCCAGTTCGTTGCTGTCCGCTGGGAACCGCCAGACGGCTCGGTCGCGGTGCGGCCGATCGACGCGTCGTCGTGCATGATCCTCAACCTCGCGGATATCGAGCCCCAGCATTTCACCGGCGGCCGCGGCCACCAGGTCGAACTCGCTGCGGGCCGCCGGCGCGAGGACGGCTACCGCGTCCCGCTCGGAATCCATGAGGGGGCGTGAGGCCGCAGCCAACACCACATGCCCGATTTGCCGCCCCGCCGCCACCTCTCGTGCGTAGCCGACGCGCAGCCGGTTCGTGTACCGGCCGCCGCCGATCACCAGCAGGTAATCGAAATCGGTTGCGCTGGGCATCGATTCGCCGATCAGGCCGAGTTCGTCTGCCAGTGCGACGATCTTCTGCTGCTGGCCGGCAGGTACGTCCAGGCGGGGAATGAGCCACCGCACGGCTCCGGCAGCGTCCTGGCTGTTCACCCGCCCCGCTCCTGCCCGTGCCCGCGCCCGGTAATCCCACACGGTGCTGAAATCGTCGAGCCAGCCGAGGCGCTCGACGAGGTCAAGGTCTGACGGAACGGCCCCGCCGAACATCTCCACCAACTCCGTCAGAGCCGGATGCGTAGCCCAGGCGTGGATCTCCTCGCGGACATGGGCCGCGACGTCAGCGGATCCGGTATTCGACGGACACACCGAGAAACCCCCCTCTCAATCTCTATCGGCCACCGTACGTGTCGCGACCGGCTAACCGGATGTGCCACGGCGGGCCAGTAAGCTATGAGCCGGTTCAGCGAAGAACGGCACGGAACGCGGGGGGCTTTGTGCAGTGAGAATTCTCGTGACTGGGGGAGCGGGTTTCCAGGGAAGCCACCTTGCCGAGGTGCTGCTCGCCGTGGGACATCAAGTGACCGTTCTCAATACGTTGTCCAGCGCCGCCAAGCGCAATACCAGACGACTGCAGGCCGACAGTCGGGCCGATGTGGTCTTCGGTTCGGTGACTGACGCCGAACTGACCGCCAAGACGGTGCCGGAGCACGAGGTCGTCTTCCATCTGGCTGCCAACGTCAATGTCGACAAGTCGCTCAGCGATCCGAAGAGCTTTCTGGACACCAATGTGATGGGCACCTACAACATTCTCGAGGCGGCCCGCCGGAGCGGATCGCGCGTCGTCTACGCCTCGACGTGTGAGGTGTACGGCGACGGGCAGGACCTCGGCGCGGATGAGCTGCTGGACGAGACCGCCGAGCTGATGCCGAACAGTCCCTACGGCGCGTCCAAGGCGGCGGCCGACCGGCTCTGTTATTCCTACTTCCGTTCCTACGACATGGATATCACCGTGGTCCGCCCGTTCAACATTTTCGGCGAGCGGCAGAAGAGCGGCGCATTCGGTGCGCTGATCCCGATACTCGTGCGCCAGGCGATGGCGGGCAGGGATCTCACCGTCTTCGGTGAAGGGACCGCGACGCGCGACTACCTCCACGTCAGTGACGTGGTGCGGGCCTACCTGCTGGTTCTGGACAATCCGGAACTCAAAGGCCGCGCAATCAACTTCGCCAGCGGTATCAACACGAGCGTGCGCGACATCGCCGAGTACATTGCCACCAAATTCCAGGTGGACGTAGTCAGGGGGCCGGCGCGACCCGGGGAGGTCGCACGCTACCCCGCGGATATCCAGCTGGCGCGCAGCATCGGTTTTGCGCCTCAGGTCGAGATCTGGACCGGGATCGACCGCTACGTCGACTGGGCGATAAGCCAGTCGGACAACGAGATTGAGCTTGCGGCTACCTGACGCCGCTACAGCAGCCCACCCAGGAGCGGCGGCAGCGGCGATCCGGTCAGCCCAGGCAGGGTCGGCAGGCTCAGACCGGGCAGCAGAGATCCCAGCGACGGCAGACCCGGCACGGTGATCTGCGGCAGGGGCAGCAGCGGGCTCGGCAGCGGTGGCGCGCCTATCGCCTGGGCGAGCTGCTGAGGTGCGTAGAGCAGGAGCCCCGGCAGAATCCCGCCAGTGGGCGTGCCGCCCATCGGGACGCTGACGATGGGACTGCCGGGTAGCGGATCGATGTTGACCGTCACGGTCGACAACGGGGTCAATATCCCGCCCAGGGGGATGCTGGCGTGCAGCGGGACAGTGATGGCAGGGAGACCGCCGAGCACGGGCAGGGGCACCCCGGGCAGGGTCACCCCCAGCGTGTACTGGCCGTTCAGGAACCCGTTCGCGACGACGGCAGGGGAGGTCAGGACCGCGACAGCGGCCCCGAAACCGTCTCCGCTCTGCACGGCGCTGCTGAAGGCCGCACCGACGGAGGCGATGGCATTCGCCGTGGTGACGGGCGAACCGATGGCATCGATGCCGAGCGCTATGGGCATCCCGAAGAAGGCGGCCCCGATTTGCAGGGGATCGGTCAGGTTGACGCCGACGGAGTAGGAGAAGTCGGTGACGGTCGCGAGCAGGTTGACCGCGTTCTGACCGATCCGGCCCGGTATCGAGGCGATGGGCGCCAGATCGGCCAGGATCTGGGTCGCGGCGGCCCCGTTGTTCAAGTGCTGAGCCGCGTTCGAAAAAGCCGACGTGATTATCTGCCCGTAGTTCGACTGGTTAGTGATGAATTGGTGCAGGAACGGAAATGGGTTGGTGGCCAGACCAGTGCCGAGGCTTTGCAGATTGGTGATCGTGTTGGAGACAAATGCCTCGTAGGGTCCGGTGATCGCGGCCAAGCTGGGCGGCGTGGGTCCGGGAGTGGCACCGAATATGCCGGGCAGTAGGGATTGAAGGGACGGGAAAGTCCCGAGACCGCTCAAGAGGCTGCCGGAGCCGCCCAGCAGTCCGCCGAGGTTGCCCAGGCTGCCGGTGAGACCGTCCAGGATCGAGGCGGCCGAGGCGGCTGCGGCCGCGGGTACCAGGCTTGCCAAAGTCTTTTGGGCGTTGGCGATTTCGGCGCCGAGGTACGCGCTGACGCTCGAGTTCAGGGTCTTGACGAACTCGGCGTGGAATGCGTGAGTCTGCGCACTGAGTGTCTGGAACTCCCGGCCCAGGTCGCCGAACATCGCGGCGACGGCGGCCGAAACCTCGTCGGCTGCTGCCGGTGAAATCGATGTAGTGGAACCCGCGATGGATTTGGCGGCCTGCTCTATCGTCGAGCGAATGCCGGACAATTCCTGAGCCGCCGACTGAACCCATTCAGGAGCGATCAACACCGACATAGCCATCCCCCTTGATGCATGCCTTTGGCAAGCGCACTCGCCTCAAGAGAAGTGACCCCGAATGGGACTTCTTAAACGTGTGCGCAACGAAATATTTACTCCTGCGTAATCCGTATTTCCTTCGCAAATTGGCTTGTACGGCGATCGGAAGTCCCTGATGCGCCTCGGCCGCAAGGGCTCAGCCGTGCCGCAATAGCATCGACAGTCGTGGAGTCCCGTTGGGTGCTGCACCTGGACATGGACGCGTTCTTCGCCTCAGTCGAACAACTCACCCGGCCGACCCTGCGGGGCCGTCCGGTGTTGGTGGGCGGCTTGGGTGGCCGAGGGGTAGTGGCCGGAGCCAGCTACGAATCGCGCGTGTTCGGTGCCCGTTCTGCCATGCCGATGCACCAGGCGCGTCGGCTGGTCGGGGTGAGCGCGGTCGTGTTGCCGCCGCGCGGAGTCGTTTACGGCGTGGCCAGCCGGCGCGTCTTCGACACCGTGCGCAGTGTGGTTCCCGTTGTCGAGCAGCTCTCGTTCGACGAGGCGTTCGGCGAGCCGTCGCAACTGGTCGGGGCCTCGGCGTCCGACGCGGAAGAATTCTGCGAAATGCTGCGCCGCAGGGTTCGCGATGAGACCGGTCTGATCGCGTCGGTGGGCGCGGGTTCGGGCAAACAGATCGCCAAGATTGCCTCGGGCCTGGCCAAACCCGACGGTATTCGCGTGGTGCGCCGTGCCGAAGAGCGGCTGCTGCTCGACGGCCTGCCGGTGCGGCGGCTGTGGGGGATCGGTCCGGTCGCCGAGGAGAAACTGCACCGACTCGGCATCGAGACCATCGGACAGTTGGCGGCGCTGTCCGACGCGGAAGTGTCCAACATTCTCGGTGCCACCATCGGTCCCGCGCTGCACCGGCTGGCCCGCGGGATCGACGACCGCCCCGTCGCCGAACGCGCCGAAGCCAAACAGATCAGCGCCGAGTCCACGTTCGCGACTGATCTGACCACCCTGGACCAGCTGCGGGAGGCGATCGAGCCGATCGCCGAGCACGCGCATCGGCGGCTACTCAAAGACGGCCGCGGCGCGCGCACGGTGACGGTGAAACTGAAGAAGTCCGACATGAGTACCCTCACCCGCTCGGCGACGTTGCCCTATGCGACGGCCGAAGCGAGCGCGCTGACGGCGGTGGCCCGCAGGCTGCTGCTGGACCCACTGCAGATCGGCCCGATCCGCCTTCTCGGCGTTGGGTTTTCGGGTCTCAGCGACGTGCGGCAGGAATCGTTGTTTCCCGAGCTGGACGTGTCACCCACGGAGGCACACCAGGATTTCGAGACGATGCGCGCCGCACTGCTCACCGGACAGGACGGCTCGTCGTGGCGCATCGGCGACGACGTCACGCACCGCGACTTCGGACACGGCTGGGTACAGGGCGCGGGCCACGGCGTCGTCACCGTCCGATTCGAGACCCGCGGTTCGGGACCGGGGCTGGCCCGCACCTTTCCGATCGATACCGGCGACATCACCGCCGCTAACCCGGTTGACAGCCTGGACTGGCCCGACTACGTCGGTGAGCTGCGCGACCGGGATCAGGATTCGGTGCCGGCGCCTTCATCCCCAGCGCCCGACCAGCCTGATGCGCCGAAGAGCTGTCAATGACGTCGGCGACGACGGTTTCGGTGATGTAGACAAGAGTGGAATTACGGAAAAAGCTGTCTCAGAATGAGCAAGCGATGCCCATATAAGACCGATATGTGTCATATAAGTCGCAGTTGATCGGGTGGGTGACGACTGCAGGTACGGGAAGTAGAGTACTCAATTACTAACGGCCCATCGGCACGCACTCGTTAACAGGAGCAACAAACGTGAACCAAGCTCAGCTTGCCGATTGGCTTAGTGAAAGAGTTGCCGGTTATCTTAACACACCGCGCGACTCCATCGACGTCGAAACCCCGTTGCCGGAATATGGTTTCGACTCGACAATGAGTCTTTCGCTGTGTGCCGATCTGCAACGCGAGCTCGACATCGAGGCGGATGCAACTATCGCCTGGGACTACCCAACTATTACGGCATTGTCTGCGCATCTCATATCTGTGAGGGCGGAGAGCGGTCGCATGTATGTGTCATGAATGCCTGCTGCGCGCGCCTTTCTTGACCTGATTGGTGGCTAAGTTCCGGGATGGACACTATGACTTTTTTTCCAAAATATTTGGTGCGAAGTCGCGCGCTAAGAACAACAATTGATCGGTTGTGACAGCGTGAAGGTTTGCCGGGAATTAAGCTCCGGGGCCGGTAGGGACTCCGCAGGCGCGGCGGAGGTTGTGGCTGTTTTAAATCAGTCGCCGCCCAATGCAATTGCGTTTGACAAGTGTATCGAGAGAGGGCCTGATGTCTTGAGCACGCTACTCCGCGACATCTTCCTAACCGCCGAAACCTCGCCCCACGCCCTGCGCGTCGGTTCGATCGATGAACCTCTATCGATAACCTGGCAGGAGGTTCACAAGCAGGCTTGCGGCATGTCAAATGTTCTGTCCAGCATGGATATCGGTCGCAACGACACCGTCGCCGTGTTGGCTGCGGAGGCATCTGACGTGGCGCCCCTGGCGCAGGCCCTGTGGATTCGCGGAGCCGCGTTGACGATGTTGCAGCAACCCACCCCACGCAACGATCTGGCGGTGTGGACCGCCGACACCGTACAAGCGTGCCGGATGTTGAATGCCCCGTTGGTGGTGCTGGGCGATCCGTTCGAGGTGGCGGCAGAGGCCCTCACTGCAGAGGGATTGCGCGTCTGCACCGTCAATTCTCTGCGTGGCGCGGGTCCGATCGCGTTGGTGGAAACCGACGACGACGACATCGCAATGCGCCAGCTCACGTCTGGCTCCACCGGAGTGCCCAAAGCGGTGGAAATCAGCCATGGGAATCTGGCCGCCAACGTCGAAGCGTCATGTCGTGCAGTCGAGATCAACATCGACACCGTGATGGCCAGCTGGCTGCCGCTCTGCCACGACATGGGTATGGTCGGCTTCATCTGCCTGCCGATGAAGACCGGCAATGAAGTGATCGTCATTCGAACCGACGCGTTCCTTCGGCGGCCCATTGTCTGGGCTGAGATGCTCAGTAAGTTTCGCGCCGAGGTGACGGCTGGTCCCAACTTCGCCTATTCAGTTCTGGCTCGTGTGCTCGAAAAGGCCGACCCCGATTCAATTGACTTGTCAAGCTTGCGAGTTGCGGTCAACGGTGCCGAACCGATCGACCATCGTGACCTGGAATATCTGACCTCGGTGGGATCGCGGTTCGGTATGGGTGCCGGCGTGGCGACGCCATTTTTCGGATTGGCCGAAGCAACTCTCACGGTTTCCGCGGGCGACTTCCGGGCGCCGGCGGTCGTCGATTACGTTTCCCGCCGGAGCCTCGCCGAGAACCACCGCGCCGAACCGATCGATCCCGACTCAGAGGACGCCCAGCCCGTGGTGTGTTTGGGATTACCGATCCCGGATATGCAGGTCCGCATCGCCAGAAATGGTCAGGTGCTGCATGAGGCCAGGCAGGTCGGCGCCATCGAGCTCTGCAGCCCCTCCATCGGCCGGCAATACGTCACCGTTGACGGTACGGTTCCGGTGCTCGACGACACAGGTTGGTTCGACACAGGAGACCTCGGATATCTCGATGAACTCGGTCGGATCCACGTCTGTGGACGCCTCAAGGATGTCATCGTGCTAGCCGGCCGCAATCTTCATCCTCACGACATCGAGCGCGCCGCGGCGAGCGTTGAGGGTGTGCGCAAAGGCTGCGTCGTAGCGCTGCGGTTGGACACCGAACGTGAAGGTTTTGCGGTTCTCGCAGAAGTCTACGAACGCTTCAACGAGTCCGAGCGGGCCGGAATCCGTCGGGCCGTCGCGGCACGGGTGAGCAGTCATGTAGGCCACCCGCCGCGCGAGGTGCGGCTCCTTCAGCCTGGGAGCCTTCCGAAGACCACGTCTGGCAAGCTGCGCCGCAATAGCGCCCGTGCCCTGCTGTAGGCGAGCCTCGCGTCTACCCCGGACAGTCATCCTCTGACGTGGCTCTCGCCAGATCGGCGCAGCCACGTCACCTCGAACCGGGCAGGGTCCAGGTGCGGTCAACCCCATCGGCCGACGACATCGGCGACCGGTAACTCCAGCGCCAGCGCCGCCATCACCAGGACCCGGGCCTGTGGCGGGGCCAGCTGCGGCACCAGTACGGCACCCGCTTCGACCAAATCGTGGCCGGGGCCGTAATGCGCACTGACCCGGCCGTTGGGAACCCGGGTCGACACCGCCACGACTACGCCGTCGCGGCAGAGACGACGTACCCCATCGACCACGGCCGGCCCGGCGTTGCCCGTTCCCAACGCTTCGAGCACCACGCCCCGTGCACCGGCCGCGGCGAAGGCGTCCAGCGCTACCGCGTCGCTGCCCAGGTAGGCGGCCGCGATGTCGACGCGCGGCGCCTCCGCTGCGCGCAGGTCGCCGAGAAACGGCCGCACCTTGGGAGCGGTCATCGCGCCGGACACGGTGCCGAGCAGGTGCCCGGCGAAACCGCTCAGATCCTGGGTTGACGCCTTGCGCAGGCCCAACGGCTGCAACACCCGGCCGGCGAAACACAACAGCACACCCAGACCACGGGCCTGCGCACTGCCTGCCACCGTGATCGCGTCGCGCAGGTTGGCCGGACCGTCGGAGTCGGGGGCGTCGGAGCTGCGCATCGCCCCGGTCAGCACCACCGGCGCCGCGCCGGAGTACCCCAGCTCCAGCCACAGCGCGGTTTCCTCCATGGTGTCGGTGCCATGGGCGATGACGATTCCCGCGGCTCCGTCGTCGATCGCGGTGAGCACCGCGGCGCGGATCAGGTCCCAGTCGGTGGTGACCAGTTCCGAGCTGTAAACCGCCATCAGGTCGATGACGTCGACCTCGAATGCCGGGCTGAGACCGCTGGTGAGCTGGGCGCCGCGGTGGGCGGGCCGGCGGACGCCGTCGGCGCCGGTGGTCGTCGAGATCGTCCCTCCGGTGGTGATGACGGTGATGCGGACCATGAGGGGATCATTCCGCACGCGCGGGCCCATCCGCGTGACGGGCATGAACACCTCTTAGTGGATGATGGTGGGGTGCCTGACGAACCAACGGGATCCGCTGATCCGCTGACTTCAGCCGGTGACGCCGAAGGAGCCCGCGACAGCGGTGCCCCCGCGCCTCAGGCGCCGCCCCGTCGATTGCGCCTGCTCTTGTCGGTCGCGGGAGTGGTGCTGGCGCTCGACATCATCACCAAGGTTCTGGCGGTCAAACTTCTGCCGCCGGGCCAGCCGGTGTCGATCATCGGGGACACCGTGACCTGGACGCTGGTGCGTAACTCGGGTGCCGCGTTCTCGATGGCGACCGGTTACACGTGGGTGCTGACCCTGATCGCGACCGGCGTAGTGGTCGGGATCTTCTGGATGGGGCGGCGGCTGGTCTCGCCATGGTGGGCGCTGGGCCTGGGCATGATCCTGGGCGGCGCGATGGGCAACCTGGTCGACCGCTTCTTCCGGGCTCCCGGGCCACTGCGCGGCCACGTCGTCGACTTCCTGTCGGTCGGGTGGTGGCCGGTGTTCAATGTGGCCGACCCGTCGGTGGTCGGCGGCGCCATCCTGCTGGTGGTGCTCTCCATCTTCGGCTTCGATTTCGACACGGTGGGGCGACGGAAGTCCAACGGGGACAAGGACCAGGACGCCGTTGACTGAGCGCTCGCTGCCGGTCCCGGACGGATTGGCGGGCATGCGCGTGGACGCCGGCCTGGCCCGCCTGCTCGGGCTGTCCCGCAGCGCCGCGGCGGCCATCGCCGAAGACGGCGGTGTCGAGCTCGACGGCGTGACGGCGGGTAAATCCGACCGGCTCAACGCCGGCGCCTGGCTGCAGGTGCGGCTGCCGGAGCCGCCGAAACCGCCGGAGAACACTCCTGTCGACATCGAGGGAATGACGATCCTCTACTCCGACGACGACATCGTCGCCGTCGACAAGCCGGCTGCGGTCGCTGCGCACGCCTCGGTGGGCTGGACGGGCCCGACAGTGCTGGGTGGGTTGGCGGCCGCGGGCTACCGCATCACCGCCTCCGGTGTGCATGAACGTCAGGGGATCGTGCACCGCCTCGACGTCGGCACCTCCGGGGTGATGGTGGTCGCCATCTCCGAACGCGCCTATACCGTGCTCAAGCGGGCATTCAAACAGCGGACCGTGGAAAAGCGTTATCACGCTCTGGTCCAAGGCCATCCGGACCCGTCCAGCGGAACTATCGACGCACCGATCGGCCGTCACCCCGGCCCCGAGTGGAAGTTCGCGGTCACCAGGGACGGCCGGCACAGCATCACTCATTACGACACCATGGAAGCGTTCGTCGCCGCCAGCCTGCTCGACGTGCACCTGGAAACCGGGCGCACCCATCAGATTCGGGTCCACTTCTCCGCGCTGCACCATCCCTGCTGCGGCGACCTCGTTTACGGCGCCGACCCGAAGCTGGCGAAAAAGCTTGGGCTGGAACGGCAATGGTTGCATGCACGATCACTGGCCTTTGCGCATCCGGCCGACGGCCGGCGGATCGAGATCGTCAGTCCCTACCCGGCCGATCTGCAGCATGCACTGGACGTACTACGCGCCGAGGGCTGACGGCGCGGGCTTGCGTGCCTCCACCAACACCCGCGTCGGGTGCGTGACGAAACGGCCCTCCGCCGAAATCAGGTCGTGCAGTTCGCGCAGTCGCGAGTAATACGGTTCGGCGGTGAAATCGGGCACCGTCCAGATCAGCTTGCGCAGGAAATAAATAACCGCGCCGATGTCGAAGAACTCTGCCCGCAGCCGCTCCATCCGCATATCCAGCACCTGCAGCCCGGCAGCTTGCGCGCCGGCGCGCTGGGCATCCGGCTCGTAGAGTGCCCAAAGTTGTGGCTGCGGGCCCACAACGTGGGTCACCAACTCCGACACCGTCGCCGGACCGGGATGCTGTGCGAAATAGGTGCCACCGGGTCGCAACACCCGGGCGATCTCGCTCCACCACACCGCTGTCGGGTGGCGGCTGATCACCAGATCGAAGGCCTCGTCCGCGAACGGCAACGGCGGCTCGTTGCCGGTGGCGATCACGACCACGCCGCGGGGATGGAGTCGCTTGCTGGCCAATGCCGCATTGGGAGGCCATGATTCGGTGGCCGCCATGGTTGGCGGGAACTTTTCCGCGCCCGCGAGCACCTCGCCGCCGCCGGTGTGAATGTCCAGCGCCGCCGACACATTCGCCAGTCTGCGACTCATCAGCCGCTGATACCCCCACGAGGGCCGCTGCTCGGTCGCCCGGCCGTCCAGCCAGGAGAAGTCCCAACCTTCTACCGGCACGGCCACGGCTTCTTCGACCAGCTCCTCAAACGAGCGCATGCTCAGCATTGTCACTCACGCTTGCGCGCCTCGACCCGCAATCGGCCCCGGCCACCAGCTCTTCGAAGGTCCTGCCCACCTACGCATTGTCATATGTGAACCCGGAGGCACTGGGCCGGGGCGACATCGTCGGACGGGCCGTCGTCGTTTTCGACTAACTACCCGTCGTCGTCTTCGACCAGCTACTGGGTGCGGCAGACGAACTTGGTGCCGCTGAGGTCGAGCGTCACTTCGCCCTGGTGCTCCCAGTACTCCGATCCCTGCCGGCCGTACCGGGCGCCGCTGCCCGAGGGCTGCAGGAACAGAATGACCTGCACGCCCTTCCAGTCCAGCACCGCCGTCTTGGGATCGAGTTGGTTGTAGAACTGCGCGGTCAACGTTCCGGCGTCAGCGGGGCAGGTGTAGGTGACGACCGGCGGCGCGACGGTGGCCGGATCCGCGATCGTCAACTCGACCAGCCGCGTCTGATAGGCCTCCAATACGCAGGTCCGCATTTCGACCCGATCGGCGCACCCGTCGCGGATGGTCGCGAACGCGCTCTGTGCGGTGGTCAGCGTCGCCTGGTCGGCGCCCGGTCGTGCCAGGGCCTGCTGGTAGGCGGCCTGTAGCCGGCGGTCGAGGTCGGTCAGTTGGGGGTCGTCGCATACTGACTGCTGAGCTTTGTTCGCCGGCTTGGCGCAGTCGAAGGTCATCGCCGGGGCGGGCGGCTGGGTGCTGGTGGTCGCCGACGACGAGCTCGACTGCGTCGTCGGCCGGGTTCCCCCTGACTTGCTGCTGCAGGCGCTGACGAGCAGAACGGCCAGGACGACGACCAACAGTCTCATACCTGCTGACTACCGGGTGGCGGGGATTAGCACGTCCTCGACACGCCGTGGACAGCGTCCCGACTTTCACCGCGCCGCTCGCCCGGCTCGCGTGCGCAAACGTGTCAGTCAACCCATCCGGTGGGCGGACCACCGGGACCGAATGCCGGCCCACGAGAATGGGCTCACGACGAGGGTGTGTGACAACGGCGGGGGCGCGATCGCCGTCGCGGCCGTCGCTTCCCGGAATGACAACCCGTATACCTATTCACCGGGCGATGTCCTAGGTTGGCATCATGACGCCCCGTCACACCTTCCACACCGCCATCAGGAGCAACTGCCGATGAATCTTGGGGACCTCACGCATCTGGTCGAAAAACCGTTCGCGGCGATGTCGAACATGATCAACACGCCGAACTCCGCGGGCCGCTACCGGCCCTTCTATTTGAGGAACCTGCTCGACGCCGTGCAGGGTCGCAAACTCAGCGACGCGGTGCAGGGCAGGGTCGTTCTCATCACGGGCGGGTCCTCGGGAATCGGCGAGGCGGCTGCGCACAAGATCGCGGAGGCCGGTGGCACCGTGGTGCTCGTCGCGCGCACTCTGGAAAATCTCGAGAAAGTCGCCGACGACATCCGTGCCAACGGTGGCACCGCCCATGTCTACCCGTGCGATCTGTCGGACACCGATGCGATCGCCGCCATGGCCGACAAGGTGCTCGACGACCTCGGTGGGGTCGACATCCTGATCAACAACGCGGGCCGCTCGATCCGGCGGTCGCTGGCTCTGTCCTACGACCGGATTCATGACTACCAGCGCACGATTCAATTGAATTACCTGGGCGCGGTCCAGCTGATCCTCAAGTTCATCCCCGGCATGCGCGAACGCGGCTTCGGCCACATCGTCAACGTCTCCTCGGTCGGCGTACAGACGCGCGCGCCACGCTTCGGCGCCTACATCGCCAGCAAGGCCGCGCTGGACAGCCTGTGCGACGCGCTGCAGGCGGAGACTGTCAGCGACAACGTCCGGTTCACCACGGTGCACATGGCGCTGGTGCGCACACCGATGATCAGCCCGACGACAATGTACGACCACTTCCCGACCCTGACGCCCGATCAGGCGGCCGGGGTGATCACCGACGCGCTGATCCACCGGCCGCGGCGGGCCAGTTCGCCCTTCGGGCAATTCGCCGCCGTCGCCGACGCCGTCAACCCGGCGGTGATGGACCGGGTGCGTAACCGCGCATTCGGCATGTTCGACGACTCCTCGGCGGCCAAGGGCAGCGAAAAGCCAACCGACGAAACAGATCTCGACAAGCGAAGCGAGACCTTCCTGCAGGCGACCAGAGGGATCCATTGGTGACGTCATGAGCCTTCCCAAGCCCACCAAGCAGAGTACGGTCGTCATCACCGGCGCCTCGTCGGGAATCGGTACTGAACTCGCGAAAGGCCTGGCGCGGCGCGGCTTTCCGCTGATGCTGGTGGCCCGGCGCCGCGAGCGCCTCGACGAGCTGGCCGACCAGCTGCGAGACAGCGACGGGGTTGAAGTCGAGGTCTTGCCCCTGGACCTGTCGGACGCCGATTCACGGGCCAAGCTCGCGCAGCGGCTCAGCACCGATCCCATTGCCGGGCTGTGCAACAGTGCCGGATTCGGTACCAGTGGGCGTTTCTACGAACTGCCCGCCGAGCGCGAGAGCGAGCAGGTCACCCTTAACGCGCTGGCGTTGATGGAGCTCACCCGCGCGGTACTGCCCGGCATGGTGGAGCGGGGCGCAGGTGCCGTGCTGAACATCGCGTCTATCGCCGGGTTCCAGCCGCTTCCGTTCATGGCGGTGTATTCGGCGAGCAAGGCGTTCGTGCTGACCTTCTCCGAAGCCGTCCAGGAGGAGTTGCACGGGACGGGAGTATCCGTCACGGCGCTGTGTCCCGGTCCCGTTCCCACCGAGTGGGCCGAGATCGCCAATGCCGAGCGGTTCAGCGTACCGCTCGCGCAGGTGTCCCCGGAAGAAGTCGCCGAACAAGCCATTCAGGGCATGTTGTCCGGAAAGCGGGGCGTGGTACCGGGTTTGGTGCCCAAGGTCGCCAGCACCACCGGCCGGTTGCTGCCGCGCAGCGTGCTGCTGCCGGCGATCCGGATCGGAAACAAACTGCGCGGCGGCCCCAGCCACTGAGCCCGGCCGCCAAGCGGTTACTTCTCGGGCACGACCTTGAGCACTTGACCTGGGCGCACGGACTTGTCCGATTGATCGGCAATCGCGCCCGTAAGGACGTAGAGATTGTCGGCCGAGTCGACAGCGACACCGTGTGAGCTCGCGGGGATCGGTATCGAAATGGCGCTGCCGCCACCGGCCGGCAATTCGAAGAATCGCCTGCCGAAGCCGTCAGCGACGAAAACATTGCCCGCGCTGTCGAAAGCAATCTGGCGAGGTTCCAAGATATCGGGAATGGGCAGCGTGGTCGTCGAGGTGGCGCCGGGCGCTAGTTTGACGACCTTGCCGTGGCCGGTGTTCTCGATGCCGGAACTGACGTAGACGTTGCCGGCTTTATCGACCGCGATGCCTTTGGGCACGTACAGGCCGCCGAATGACAGGTCGGTCGGGCGGTTTTCGCCCGGGGCCAGTTTCTTCACCCCGTACTTGAGTTTGAGGTCGGACGACAGCATGCCGCCGACCGCATAGACGTTGCCCGCCGAATCGAACGTGATGGCGTCGATCTTGGAGAAGCCGCGGAACTGTAACCGCATCGGGCTGGTCTTGCCGGCCTCCAACATCCACACCTGGGCGCCCTCGCTGTAGTAAATGTTGCCGGCCTGGTCGACCTTGAAGTCCGTTGCCGAGCGAACATTCACACCGGGGATGTCGACGGCGGCCGCATCCCCGGCACCGGGTGCCAGCTTGAACAGCATCGTCGGCATCGTGTCGAATGACCCGTCACCGATGAGGGAAGCCAGCGCGTAGATGTTGCCGGCACCATCGACGCCCACGCTTGTCGTCACGCCCAGACCGGGAAACGGTAGCGCGGTGGGCAGTCCGGTGTAGTTGCGCTGGGGTGGGGTCGATGTGGTTGTGGTTTTGGGGGCTGCCGAATTCCCTGGGTGGTGGACCAGTTTGGGAATCGCGAAGGCAGCGACCACGACCACGACGACGATCGCGATCACCGCGATGAGCGGCGCGAAGTTTCGTCGGCGCGGGGGCGGTGGAAACGCCACGGGACGTGTGTGTGGGTAGGATATCGTGCGGTTGTGCGCCGGATCCCATTGTGGAGGAGGCGGATTGGGCTGGCGTGGTGGCAGATCGATCGTCTGGGTGACCGCCGCCGACAGCGCAGCTTGTGCGGCCTCAACCAACTCGGTGGTGCTGCGGTATCGGTCATCGGGGTTGGCCGCCAGGCCGCGGGCGATGACGGCGTCGAAACCGGCTGGGACGCCGGGCTTCTGCTGACTCGGCGGCATCGCCGAGGCGTTGGGTGGGTGTCCGGTGAGGCACTCGTACAGCACGGCAGTCAGCGCCGAGATGTCGGCGCCGTAAGCCGCCTGGGTATCGGTGACCAACGTGCGGGTCCGCTCGGTGGACGGTGTTGTGCCCTCCGTGTCCGCCAGACGTGCCGAGCCGTCGTCGGCCAACAGGACTGTTTCGGTCGTCACGCCGTGGTGCACGCTTCGGTGCGCGTGGGCATCGTCGATCGCCGCCGCGATCTGGCGAATAACGTCGACCGCACGACCCGGCTCAAGTGGACCGTGTTGCGCCAGTTGGGTTTTCAAGTCGCCCATCAACCGGCTCCAATTTTGAGCAGTCTGTTGCTTTCGGTCAGGTAGACGGTCCCCGCTGCGTCGACCGCAATACCGTCGAAGGACTGATTCTCGGGCACGGTGGGCGCTGTCGACATTGCGGCACCCGCCGGGAGTTTCAAGAGCTTCCCCAGATTGTCGGAGTTGTCGACTACGTAGATCGTGGACTTGGCGTCGATGGCGATGCCTTGCGCCCGGCCCAGCTGCGCAAAGGGCAACTGTGTGGGACTGGTTGCGCCGGGCGCCAGTTTCAGGACGCGGCCCATCTGCAGGCCATAGACGTTGCCGGCGGCGTCCAGGGCGACACTCTCGAACAAACCGGCTCCGAACGGAAGCACGGCGGGAGCCGGAGCGTCGACGGCGAGCCGAAGCACCTGATCCCGTGCCGTGACATAGACGTTGCCGCCACCGTCGACCGCGAGACCGGACGGAAGTATCTCGCCGAAGGGCAGTTCGATGGGTGAGGTGGCGCCGGGGGGAAGTTTCCACACCTGACCCGTACCGGGTCTGGACCAGTCGGTGAGATACAGCGTTCCGGCCGAGTCCACGGCCACGGACTTCGGTTTGGTCAGCCCGCGAATCGGAATCTCGGTGGGGGCGTTGGAGTTCGAGGCAAGTTTGAATACCTTTTTGTTGCCCGTGTCGACCACGAACACATTGCCGGCGGCGTCGATCGCCACACCGCCCAGATCGCCGTAGCCGATCGTCGTCACCGGGGTGGCGTTCAGGGGAGGTGCGGCGTTGACGGCCGGGGTGCTCGGGCTGGGCGCGGCGCTCGTTGAGTTGGAGGCCGGGCTGGAGGAGTTCGGTGTGCCGGAGACCGCCACCACGACGGCGGTGATCACGGCAACGGCGGCCAAGGCGCCGACGACGACCGCGATGCGGCGACGGGAGTTACGCCGGAATGCCTCGGGCACTTGCGATTTCGGTGGTAACGCTGGTGCCGGCGGATGCCAGGCCTGCGTCGGCGGAGCCGCCTGGGGCGGCCAGGACGGGTTGGGTACCGGTGTATTCAGCGCGCGCTGGGCAGCGGCCCCCAGTTCGCCGGCGGTCCGGTAACGACGCTCGGGCTCCTTGGCCATCCCCCGGGCGATCACCTCGTCGAAGCCGATCGGAGTCCCGGGCCGTTGCTGGCTGGGACGCGGCGGCGGCGAGGTCAGGTGGGCGGCGACCAGGGCGGGTATCTCGGTCCGGTTCTCGAAGGGCGACGCTCCGGTCAGGCATTCGTGGAGTACGCAGGCCAGTGCGTAGATATCGGCGGCGGGAGTGGCCTCACCCGAGGCGAGGCGCTCGGGGGCCAGATAGGCGAACGAACCGATTGTGGTGCCTTCGCTGGTGAGCTTGGTGTCGGTGGCGGCGTTGGCCAGCCCGAAGTCGACGAGGCAGGCGAAATCGTCTTTGCCGAGCAGGATGTTGGCCGGTTTGACGTCGCGGTGAATCACCGTTTCGGCGTGGGCGGCATCGAGGGCCGCCGCGATCTGGCGCACGATGTTCACCGACCGCGCCGGCCCCAGCGCGCCGTCGCGCTCCAGCGTGCTCTGCAGGTCGGTTCCGTCGATGAGCCGCATGTCGATGTAGAGCTGCCCGTCGATCTCTCCGCAACCGTGGATGGGCACCACGTGCGGGTCGTGCAGACGCCCGGCAGTGCGGGCTTCGCGGAAGAGCCGTTCCCGGAAAGCCGGATTGTGAGAATAGCTGCTGGACAACAGCTTCAGTGCCACCACCCGGTGCATGACGGTGTCCTCGGCCTCATACACCTCGCCGAACCCGCCGGTGCCGAGCAGGCGGCGCAGCAGATACGGCCCGAAGCGGGTGCCGACCCGCGAACTCGATGAGTGGCGGACGGTGGGATCGTCGGTCATTGCGGCGGCCCCAGTTCCAGCACCTTCCCGGTCGCGCAGTCGTCGGTGCGGTGGCAGTCGACGACGAAGATATCGCCCCTGTTGTCCACAGCGATGCCGAGCGGATAGTTCAGGCCGGGGAAGGTGAGTCGACCGGCGCTGGTGGCGCCGTTGGCCAATCTGATGATCCCGTGACCCTCCAAATCGGAGACGTAAACGTTGCCACTCGGATCCACCGCCACACCGTAAGGTTTTTCGAGGCCGGCGAACGGTAACTCCGTGGGAGTGGCGGCGCCGACGGGCAACTTCAGCACGCGGCGGTCATCGCTGTCAGCAATGTAGACGTTGCCGTCCTTGTCCACCGCAATGCCGCCGGGCCCGTTCATCGGAACGGTGGGCATCAGTTGGGTGGCGCTGGTTGCACCGGGCGCCAGCTTCAGCACCTGTTTGAGGGCGTTGTCGGTCATGTAGACGCTGCCGTCCCCGCCCACCGCGACACCGGCCGGCCGACCAACGTGGCCGAATGGCAGCAAGATCGGGCCGCGGGCGCCCGGCGCGAGCTTCCATACCCCGGGCGCGTGAACGTCGGCGAGGTACACGTTTGCTGCTGAATCCACCGCGACGTCTATGCCGTAAACCTCTCCGAATGCCAATTCGGTGGGGGAGGCCTGTCCGGGCGAGAGTTTCAGCACCCGGCCCTCCGGAGAGTGTCTGGTCATCTCCGCGACGTAAACCGTCCCGTCGCCGCTGACTGCCACTCCCCGCGCCAGCACCAGGTTGGGGAATTTCAGGACCGTCGGGACCGTCGAAGAGGGCCGTGGCGCGCTGGACATGGAGGAATGAGCAGCCTCGTGCCGGTGGGTGAGGGCCACAACCCCGACCGTGACCGCGACGGCCACCAGCGCGATCGCGGCCACAACCAGCGCGGCGCGACTGCGGCGCTTCCGGCTGGGCGGCTGCGCCCACGGCGGCCGGGGATCGGGTTGTGTCGGGGGTGGCGGTGGGGCGTGCTGGATCGGCGGCGGCGGTGGTTCGACGGCCCACTCGCGGGTCGGGCCGGCCGGGTTCAGGGCGTTCTCCGCGGCCGTGGCCAGTTCCCCGGCGCTGTGGTAGCGCGCGTCGGGATTCTTTGCCATGCCCCGTGCAATGACGTCGTCCAGCCCTGCCGGGATGCCCGGGCGCTGTTGGCTGGGCCGCGGAATCGGCGCGGTCAGGTGCGCCGTCATCAGTGCGGACAGATCCCGGTGCTCTTCGTACGGCGCCTTGCCGGTGAGCAGTTCATAAAGGACGCAGGCGAGCGCGTACACATCACAGCGATGGTCTACCGGGGCCTCCGAAAGCCGTTCCGGAGCAACGTAATCGAAGGTGCCGACGGCTTTCCCCGTCTTGGTCAGCCGGGCGTCGCCGGCCGCGCTGGCCAGACCGAAATCGACCAGGCTGGCGAAGTCGTCGCCGGACAGCAGGATGTTGGCCGGCTTGACGTCGCGGTGCAGCACGGTTTCGGCGTGGGCGGCATCAAGGGCGGCGGCCACTTGGCGGATCAGCTTCACCGCGCGCGCCGGGTCGAGCGGCCCGTCCCGTTTGAGCAGCGTCTCCAGGTCGACGCCCCGGACCAGCCGCATGTCGATGTAGACCTGGCCGTCGATCTCGCCGCAGCTGTGGATCGGCAGCACGTGGGGTTCGCGGAGGCGTCCGGCGGTGTGGGCCTCCCGGAAGAGGCGCTCGCGGAACACCGGGTCCTTTGAGTACGTATTGCTCAGCAGCTTGAGCGCCACGGTGCGGTGCATGGCGGTGTCCTCGGCTTCGTAGACCTCGCCGAACCCACCGCTACCCAACATCCGGATCAACCGATACGGCCCGAACTGCGAACCCGCCCGATCCTCGACCACTCGCCCCTCCTCTGTTGCTGAGCGTAACGGCATCGCGGACCATCCCGCGGCGGCCAGCCGCATTGCTCGGGCCCGCGGCGGCCGGCTGTGCCGGCCTTGCGACCCTCGCTGGGTTGTTGGCTCGGGCCCGCAGCGCCCGGCTTCGCCGGGCTTGCGACCCTCGCTGGGTTGTTGGCTCGGGCCCGCAGCGCCCGGCTTCGCCGGGCTTGCGACCCTCGCTAGTCTCAACCGATGGCTTCCGTTGAGTTGACCTCAAACGTTCCGATGGCCCCGCAGGACATGTGGGAGCGCGTGTCGGACCTTTCCGAGTTGGGTGAATGGCTCGTCATGCACGAGGGATGGCGCAGCGACATCCCCGACGAGATCACCGTGGGAACCGAGATCATCGGCGTGGCGCGATCGAAGGGGTTGCGCAACCGGGTGACGTGGACCGTGACCAAGTGGGACCCGCCCCACGAGGTCGCCATGTCAGGGTCGGGCAAAGGCGGAGCAAAGTACGGTGTGACCGTCACGGTCGCGCCCCACGAAGACGGTTCGACCATGGGTCTGCGCCTTGAGCTGGGCGGGCGTGCCTTGTTCGGCCCGGTCGGCTCGGCCGCGGCGCGGGCGGTCAAAGGGGACGTAGAAAAGTCGCTGCAATTGTTCGTCGAGCGGTACGCGTAAATCCGCCAAGACACACTTGCGCGACACGCCCGAAAGGCGTCGGTGCCCGGTCATAGACTGGCTCCCCTATGAACCAATCGTCGTTCGTGCACCTGCACAACCACACCGAGTATTCGATGCTCGACGGTGCCGCGAAGATCTCGCCGATGCTGGCCGAGGCGCAACGGTTGGAGATGCCCGCGATCGGCATGACCGACCACGGAAACATGTTCGGCGCCAGCGAGTTCTACAACTCGGCCACCAAGGCCGGGATCAAGCCGATCATCGGCGTCGAGGCGTACATCGCTCCCGCTTCCCGGTTCGACACCCGGCGCATCACCTGGGGCGATCCCAGCCAGAAGTCCGACGACGTTTCCGGCAGTGGTTCCTACACGCACATGACGATGATGGCCGAGAACGCGACCGGCCTGCGCAACCTGTTCAGGCTGTCGTCACTGGCGTCCTTCGAAGGTCAACTCGGCAAGTGGTCGCGGATGGATGCCGAACTGATTGCCGAACACGCCGAAGGCATCATCGCCACCACCGGCTGCCCCTCGGGGGAGGTGCAGACGCGGCTGCGCCTGGGGCATGACCGCGAAGCGCTGGAGGCGGCCGCCAAGTGGCGGGAGATCTTTGGCGCCGAGAACTTCTTCCTCGAGCTGATGGACCACGGTATCTCGATCGAGCACCGGGTCCGCGAAGGCCTGCTGGAAATCGGGCGCAAGTTGGGCATTCCGCCGCTGGCCACCAACGACTGTCACTACGTCACCCGCGATGCCTCGCACAACCACGAAGCCCTGCTCTGTGTGCAGACCGGCAAGACGCTCTCGGACCCGAACCGGTTCAAGTTCGACGGCGACGGCTACTACATCAAGTCGGCTGACGAGATGCGCCGGCTGTGGGACAGCCAGGTCCCTGGTGCCTGCGATTCCACGTTGCTGATCGCCGAGCGGGTGCAGTCCTACGCCGACGTATGGACGCCGCGCGACCGGATGCCGATCTTCCCGGTGCCCGATGGCCACGACCAGGGTTCATGGCTGCACCACGAGGTGATGGCAGGTTTGCAGCGGCGCTTTCCCGATGGTGTCGGCCAGGACTACATTGACCGCGCCGAGTACGAGATCAAGGTCATCTGCGACAAGGGTTTCCCGGCGTACTTCCTGATCGTGGCCGACCTGATCAACTACGCACGCTCGGTCGACATCCGGGTGGGACCGGGCCGTGGTTCGGCCGCGGGGTCGCTGGTGGCCTACGCGATGGGTATCACCAATATCGACCCCATCCCGCACGGCCTGCTGTTCGAGCGCTTCCTCAACCCGGAGCGTCCGTCGGCTCCCGATATCGACATCGACTTCGACGACCGCCGTCGCGGTGAGATGGTGCGCTACGCCGCCGACAAGTGGGGGCAGGACCGCGTCGCCCAGGTCATCACCTTCGGCACCATCAAAACCAAAGCTGCGCTGAAGGACTCGGCGCGGATTCACTACGGCCAGCCCGGCTTCGCGATCGCCGACCGGATCACCAAGGCCCTGCCGCCGCCGATCATGGCCAAGGACATTCCGCTGTCCGGCATCACCGACCCGGCCCACGAACGCTACAAAGAGGCCGCCGAGGTGCGCGGCCTGATCGAGACCGACCCCGACGTGCGCACGATCTATCAGACGGCGCGGGGGTTGGAAGGCTTGATCCGCAACGCCGGCGTACACGCGTGTGCGGTGATCATGAGCAGTGAGCCGCTGACGGAGGCCATTCCGCTGTGGAAGCGGCCGCAGGACGGCGCCATCATCACCGGCTGGGACTACCCGTCCTGTGAGGCCATCGGCCTGCTGAAGATGGACTTCCTGGGCCTGCGGAACCTGACGATCATCGGCGACGCGCTGGAAAACATCAAGGCCAACAGAGGGATCGACCTCGATCTGGAGTCGTTGCCGCTGGACGACAAGGCCACTTATGAGCTGCTGGGCCGCGGCGACACCCTGGGCGTGTTCCAGCTCGACGGTGGCCCGATGCGCGATCTGCTGCGCCGCATGCAACCTACCGAGTTCAACGACATCGTCGCCGTGCTGGCGCTGTACCGGCCGGGACCGATGGGTATGAACGCCCACAACGACTACGCCGACCGCAAGAACGGCCGTCAGGCGATCAAGCCGATCCATCCCGAGCTCGAGGAGCCACTGCGCGAAATCCTCTCGGAGACTTACGGTCTGATCGTCTACCAAGAGCAGATCATGTTCATCGCCCAGAAGGTCGCCTCGTACACGATGGGCAAGGCCGATGCGCTGCGTAAGGCCATGGGTAAGAAGAAACTCGAGGTACTCGAAGCCGAGTACAAAGGCTTCTACGAGGGCATGACCGCCAACGGCTTCTCCGAAAAGGCCGTGAAAGCGTTGTGGGACACCATTCTTCCGTTCGCCGGTTACGCATTCAACAAGTCGCATGCCGCCGGATACGGGTTGGTGTCCTACTGGACGGCGTATCTGAAAGCCAACTATCCCGCCGAGTACATGGCCGGCCTGCTCACCTCCGTCGGCGACGACAAGGACAAGGCCGCGGTGTACCTGGCCGACTGCCGCAAGCTGGGTATCACCGTGCTTCCGCCGGACGTGAACGAGTCCTTGGTGAACTTCGCGTCGGTGGGTGAGGACATCCGCTTCGGTCTGGGTGCGGTGCGCAACGTCGGCGCCAACGTGGTCGGTTCGCTGATCAAGACCCGCAACGAGAAAGGCAAATTCACCGACTTCTCGGACTACCTCAACAAGATCGATATTTCGGCATGCAACAAGAAGGTCACCGAGTCGTTGATCAAGGCCGGTGCCTTCGATTCGTTGAAGCATGCCCGCAAGGGTCTGTTCCTGGTGCACACCGACGCCGTCGACTCGGTGCTCGGGACCAAAAAAGCCGAGGCGATGGGCCAGTTTGACCTGTTCGGGGGGGATGACGGGTGCACCGAGTCGGTGTTCACCATCAAGGTGCCCGACGACGAGTGGGAAGACAAACACAAACTCGCCCTGGAGCGGGAGATGCTGGGTCTCTACGTTTCCGGGCATCCGCTCAACGGCGTAGCGCATCTGCTGGCGACGCAGGTCGACACCGCCATCCCGGCGATCCTGGACGGCGACGTCGCCAACGAGACCCAGGTGCGGGTCGGCGGCATTCTGGCCTCTGTGAACCGGCGCGTCAATAAGAACGGAATGCCCTGGGCCTCAGCGCAATTGGAAGACCTCACCGGTGGTATCGAGGTGATGTTCTTCCCGCACACTTATTCCAACTACGGTGCCGAGATCGCCGACGACGTGGTGGTACTGGTAAACGCCAAGGTCGCGATCCGCGACGACCGCATCAGCCTGATCGCCAATGAGCTTGTGGTGCCCGACTTTTCCAACGCTCAGCCGAACCGTCCGCTGGCCGTGAGTCTGCCCACCCGGCAGTGCACCATCGACAAGGTGACGGCGCTCAAGCAGGTGCTGGCCCGGCACCCGGGCACATCGCAGGTGCATCTGCGGTTGATCAGCGGCGACCGGATCACCACGCTGGAGCTGGATCAATCGCTGCGTGTGACGCCGTCGCCGGCGCTGATGGGTGACCTCAAGGAGTTGCTCGGCCCGGGGTGCCTGGGTAGCTGAGTCGGCTCGCGGCCGCCGCGAGTGTGCGGCCAGCTTCACGTTCGGCGTCGAGTGTGCGGCTAGCTTCACGCTCGGTCCGGGGCTCTCGTCGGGCTACAGCTCAACCCGGACGATGGCGCTGTCAGGCCACACCTCGCGGTGCCGCGCCCGACGCAGCTTCTCACGCAGCCCGAGGTCGCGGTGCACATTCGTGACGCCCGGAATCTTCAGTAGCGGCACGATATTCCACTGCCAGCCATAGCGCTGGTGTAGCAGCCGATTGGCCCGCTGCGCGTCGGCCCCGGACAGCACTGTGGCGCGGCCGGGCGCCCAGTCCGTGGCGCCGCGGCCGCGGTAGTCGCAGGCGGCGAGTGCAACGTCGGGGCGTCGCGCCAGCCGCGTGGTCTTCGGCCCGATTTTGGTGCGGAAGACCACCGCGTCACCGTCGAATGCGAACCAGATCGGGGTGTCGGCAGCCGTGCCGTCGCGACGGAACGACCGCAGCATGGCGTACCGCGAGGTGTTCAGAAGTGTGTGCATAACCGACAGTCAACGACTTAGAGTTAACTCGAAGTCAAGCCCTGGAGGTCTCGATGCGCCTGACCATCGGAGAAGTGGCCCGCCGAGCCGGTATCGCGGCGACCACGTTGCGCTACTACGAACAGATCGGTTTGGTACCGCCACCGGCCCGCCAGGGCGGCCAGCGTCGTTACGACGGCTCGGTGCTGACTCGGCTGGAGGTGATCCGGCTCTGCAAGTCCGCGGGATTCGCGCTGGAGGAGATCCAACTGTTGTTCGCCGACGACGCGCCCGGGCGCCCCGCCAGCCGTGCGCTCGCCGAGGCCAAACTCGCGCAGATCGACGCGCAGATGGCGTCATTGGCGCGCGCGCGGGAGGTCATCGAGTGGGGAATGCGCTGCACCTGTCCGTCCATCGACGACTGCAGCTGCGGAATCCACCACGCGCTGCCGGCGTGAGGGCGACGCCCGGCCGAGCGGCACAGCAGCGTCAGCTCGGCATTGAGCGATCCCCGATCCAAATGCGCACCGACGTCCGCCCGGTCCCGTGTTCCGTGGGCCACGAGTGCGGACGTAGGCTCAGCGGTGAGAAGCGATCTGCTGCCGAGGAGTGCGGAAGATGAGCCCGACCCAGCGTCCGCGCACCATGTGTGAGGCCTTCCAGCGTGCCGCGTTGGTCGACCCGGACGCCGTCGCCCTGCGCACTCCAGGCGGCACACAAGAACTGACGTGGCGCGACTACGCCGAACAGGTTCGCAAGGTCGCCGCCGGGCTGACCGGTCTGGGCGTTCGCCGCGGCGACACCGTGTCCCTGATGATGGCCAACCGCGTCGAGTTTTACCCACTCGAGGTCGGCGCCCAACACGTTGGGGCGACATCGTTTTCGGTCTACAACACCTTGCCCGCCGAGCAGCTGACCTATGTGTTCGGCAACGCCGGTACCCGGGTGGTGATGTGCGAAGAACAATATGTCGAGCGGATCCGGGCCAGCGGCGCACCGATCGAGCACCTCATCTGTATCGACGGCACACCCGAAGGCGCACTGTCCATAGCCGACCTTTATGCGGCCGCACCCGCGGACTTCGACTTCGAAGCAACCTGGCAGGCCGTGCAACCCGACGACGTCGTCACCCTCATTTACACCTCCGGCACCACCGGGAATCCGAAGGGCGTCGAAATGACGCACGCCAACTTGCTTTTCGAGGGATACGCGCTGGACGAGGTGCTGGGAGTGCAACGCGGCGACCGCATCACCTCGTTTCTGCCATCGGCCCACATCGCCGACCGGATGACCGGCGTGTACTCGCAAGAGATGTTCGGTACCCAGGTGACGGCGGTTGCGGACGTGCGCACCATCGCCGCGGTGCTGCCCGACGTGCAGCCCAACGTCTGGGGTGCGGTGCCCCGGGTATGGGAAAAGCTCAGGGCCGGAATCGAATTCGCGGTGAGTCAGGAAACCGACGACACCAGGCGGCGGGCCCTGCAGTGGGCGATGTCGGTCGCCGCCAAACGCGCGGCGGTCGAGCTGGCCGGCGACACCATGCCCGCGGACCTGGCAGCCGAGTGGGCCACGGCCGATGAGCTGGTGTTGTCCAAGCTGCGCGAGCGAATCGGTTTCGGCGAGCTGCGCTGGGCGGTGTCGGGCGCAGCCCCGATTCCCCGCGAAACACTCGCCTTTTTCATGGGTATCGGTATCCCGCTGTCTGAGGTGTGGGGTATGTCCGAGCTCAGCTGTGTGGCCACCGCATCTCACCCGCGTGACGCGAAGCTGGGCACCGTCGGCAGGTTGCTGCCCGGGCTGGAGGGCAGGGTCGCCGAGGACGGCGAGTATCTGGTCCGGGGGCCGCTGGTGATGAAGGGTTACCGCAAGGAACCGGAGAAGACCGCGGAAGCGATCGACGGAGAGGGCTGGTTACACACCGGCGACATCTTCGAGGTCGACGACGACGGTTATCTCCGGGTGGTGGACCGCAAGAAGGAACTGATCATCAATGCGGCCGGAAAGAACATGTCCCCGGCCAACATTGAGAACACCATCGTCGCCGCCTGCGGCATGATCGGTGTGATGATCGTGATCGGGGACGGGCGGCCGTACAACACCGCGCTGATGGTTTTCGATGCCGACTCGGTCGCCCCCTACGCCGCGCAGCGGGGGCTCGATCCCTCGCCGGAGGCACTGGCGTCGCATCCCGATGTGATCGCGGAGATCGCGGCGGGCGTTGCCGAGGGGAACGGCAAGTTGTCGCGGGTGGAGCAGATCAAGCGGTTCCGCATCCTGCCGACCGTGTGGGAGCCCGGCGGTGACGAGATCACGCTGACCATGAAGCTCAAACGCAAACCGATCCACGCCAAGTACTCCGCCGAGATTGAGGAGCTTTACGTGAGTGAACCCGGACCGCACATCCACGAGCCCAGCGCCACACCGGCGCCGCAGCCGGCATAGGGAGGGGCGATGACGGCACGGGAGGTCGGTCGCAGCGGAGTGCGAAAGCTGCTGCAGCGCACCGGATTGGTCGACGAATCGACAACGGCCTTGGGCACCGATCCCGAAGCGGTGACCCAGCTGCTGGACGCCGACTGGTTCGGTGAGCGGCTGGAAGCGCTGGCCGCCGAACTCGGGCGCGATCCCGCCAGCGTGCGGGTGGAGGCCGCGGGATATCTGCGTGAGGTGGCTGCGTCGCTCGACGAGCGCGCGGTGCAGGCGTGGCGGGGTTTCAGCCGATGGCTGATGCGGGCCTACGACGTGCTCGTCGACGAGGACCAGATCGCGCAGTTGCGTTCGCTGGACCGCAAAGCGACGCTGGCGTTCGCCTTCTCTCATCGGTCCTACCTGGACGGCATGCTGCTGCCCGAGGAGATCGCCGCCAACCGCCTGTCGTCGGCGTTCACCTTCGGCGGCGCCAATCTGAACTTCTTCCCGATGGGCGGCTTCGCCAAGCGCACCGGCACCATCTTCATTCGCCGTCAGACCAAGGACATTCCGGTCTACCGGTTCGTGCTGCGCGCCTACACCGCCCAGCTGGTGCAGAACCACACCAACCTGACCTGGTCGATCGAAGGCGGCCGCACCCGCACTGGCAAACTGCGGCCGCCGGTGTTCGGCATCCTGCGCTACCTCACCGACGCCGTCGACGAAATCGACGGTCCCGAAGTGTATTTGGTGCCGACATCAATCGTCTACGACCAGCTGCACGAAGTGGAGGCGATGACCACCGAGGCCTACGGGGCGACCAAGCGCCCGGAGGACCTGCGCTTCCTGGTGCGGCTGTCCCGTCAGCAAGGGGAGCGACTGGGCCGCGCCTATCTCGATTTCGGTGAGCCACTTCCGCTGCGCAAACGCCTGGAGGAATTAAGGGCCGACCCGTCGGGAACCGGCACGGTGGTCGAACGCATCGCGCTGGACGTCGAGCACCGCATCAACCGCGCCACCCCGGTGACGCCCACCGCGGTGGTGAGTCTGGCGTTGCTGGGTGCTGACCGGTCCTTGTCCATCAGCGAGGTCTTGGCCACGGTGAGCCCGCTGGCCAGCTACATCACCGCCCGCAATTGGGCGGTCGCCGGGGCCGCCGACCTGACGAACCGCTCGACGATCCGCTGGACCCTGCACCAGATGGTCAATTCAGGGGTGGTGAGTGTCTATGACGCCGGCACCGAGGCGGTGTGGGGAGTTGGCGCCGACCAGCATCTGGTCGCAGCGTTCTACCGCAACACCGCCATCCACATCCTGGTTGACCGCGCGATCGCCGAGCTGGCTCTGCTGGCGGCGTCGGAAACCGCGGAGAGCTCCGGGGACGGTTTCGTCTCTCCCGCGGCGGTGCGTGACGAAGCGCTGAGTCTGCGCGAGTTGCTGAAGTTCGAGTTCCTGTTCTCGGCGCGCGCGCAGTTCGAGGTCGAACTCGCCGACGAAGTCAAGCTGATCGGGCCGGTGGAGGACACGTCCAAGGAAGTCATCGCGGCCGATGTGCGGCGCCTGCTGGAAGACGCCGATCTGCTGCTGGCGCACCTGGTGCTGCGCCCCTTCCTGGACGCGTATCACATCGTCGCCGACCGGTTGGCCGCGCTCGAGGACGAGGCGCTGGACGAAGACGCGTTCCTCACCGAGTGCCTGGAAGTGGGCAAGCAGTGGGAGTTGCAGCGCCGGATCGCCAACGCCGAGTCGCGTTCGATGGAACTGTTCAAGACCGCGCTGCGGCTGGCGCACCATCGCGAGCTGGTCGACGGTGCCGATCAGGCCGACATCGCCAAGCGGCGGCGGGAGTTCGCCGACGAGATCGCGACGGCGTGTCGCCGGGTCAACGTGATCGCGGAACTGGCCCGTCGTCAGGAATAGGGGCGGCACGCGGCCCCTGGGGACATGGCACCATTGACCGGTGTCCGCCGAACTGAGCCAGAACCCTCGCGAGCTGCCGCTGTGCGCGGCTGACATCGACGGCGCGGCCAAGCGAATTGCTCCGGTGGTCACGCCGACGCCCCTGCAGTACAGCGACCGGTTGTCCGAGATCACCGGCGCCACCGTCTACCTCAAGCGCGAAGACCTGCAGGTAGTGCGCTCGTACAAGCTGCGTGGCGCCTACAACCTGCTGGTTCAGCTCTCCGAAGAGGAGCTGTCCGCCGGAGTCGTATGCTCCTCGGCCGGCAACCACGCGCAGGGGTTCGCATACGCCTGCCGCTCACTGGGTGTGCACGGCCGCATCTACGTGCCGGCCAAGACGCCCAAGCAGAAACGGGACCGGATCCGGTATCACGGGCGCGAGTTCATCGAACTGATCGTGGGCGGCTCAACGTACGACATGGCCGCCGCGGCCGCCCGCGAAGACGTGGCACGTACCGGCGCCACGCTGGTCCCGCCGTATGACGACCTGCGCACCATGGCCGGTCAGGGCACCATCGCCGTCGAGATCCTGGACGCCCTGGGCGACGAGCCGGACCTGGTCGTGGTGCCCGTCGGTGGCGGCGGGTGCATCGCCGGTATCACCAGCTACCTGGCCGAACGGACGTCGAAGACCGCGGTCCTGGGCATCGAGCCGGCCGGCGCCGCGGCGATGATGGCGGCACTGGCCGCCGGCGAGCCGGTGACCCTGGAACACGTCGACCAGTTCGTCGACGGTGCCGCGGTGGCGCGCGCGGGAACGCTGACCTACGCCGCGCTGGCCGCCGCCGGGGACATGGTTTCGATCACCACGGTCGACGAGGGCGCGGTGTGCACCGCGATGCTGGACCTGTATCAGAACGAAGGCATCATCGCCGAGCCCGCCGGGGCGCTGTCGGTGGCCGGTCTGCTGGAGGCCGACGTCGCGCCCGGTTCCACCGTGGTGTGTCTGATCTCGGGCGGCAACAACGACGTGTCCCGCTACGGCGAGGTGCTCGAGCGATCCCTGGTTCACCTGGGTCTCAAGCACTACTTCCTGGTCGACTTCCCGCAGGAGCCGGGCGCGCTGCGGCGGTTCCTGGACGAGGTGCTGGGTCCCAATGACGACATCACGCTGTTCGAGTACGTCAAGCGCAACAACCGGGAGACCGGCGAGGCGCTGGTCGGGGTCCAGTTGGGTTCGGCCGCGGACCTCGATGGTCTGCTCGCCCGGATGAGGGCGACCGAGATTCACGTCGAAACGCTGCTTCCCGGCTCGCCGGCGTACCGCTACCTGCTGCTCTGACGCGCGGCGGTCTAGCGCAGATACGCAGGTAGCGGGGTAGCGGGGTCCAGATCGCCGTCGGCAATGGGCGATTCGGCCGTCACCCGCAACGGCACCACGCCGGCCCAGTACGGCAGCGTCAGATCCTCCTCGTCGTCGGACACCCCGCCTTCGCGGATTTTGGCCGAGACTTCCACCAGATCCAGTGCGAGCACCGCGGTCGCCGCGAGTTCGCGGGCGTTCGGCGGTCGGCAATCGTCGGCACGGCCCGCCTGGATGTGGTCGAGGACGGCGTGCAGCGCACGCCCCTTCTCGTCCGGGTCGTCGACGAGGCGCGCGGTCCCGACCGCGACCACCGAGCGGTAGTTCATCGAGTGGTGC
The DNA here is from genome assembly GCF_030755175.1 of Mycobacterium sp. TY814. Taxonomy (NCBI): domain Bacteria; kingdom Bacillati; phylum Actinomycetota; class Actinomycetes; order Mycobacteriales; family Mycobacteriaceae; genus Mycobacterium; species Mycobacterium sp. TY814. The sequence continues at coordinate 208,428 of NZ_JAUFRY010000001.1, read as the reverse complement.
ATCGCTGCACGGGCCAGCACGAGTCCGTCCACCAGCGTGACGGTGACGCACACCGGCATGCCGGACAACCGAGTCGCCAGCATCGGTCCGCTGCCGGACGAGCCGTGAATGTAGAGGGTCTCGTCGATGCGGGTGTGGATGGTCGGCAGGACCACCGGCTGTCCGTCCCTGATGTATGCGAGGTGGCAGATCAGCGACTCATCGAGGATGCGGTGCACCGTCTCGCGGTCATAACGGGCCCGCTCCCGGTAGCGGGTCGGGGTGGTGCGTGGGGTCGGGTGAAAAGCCGTGTCCATCCGCTTGCCTTCGCTATTGTTCTAGTACATAATTGAGACTGTGCCAGTACGATACACCATTTCCGGGACGGGTGCCGAGTCGATCGCCGCCAGCATCGAAGAGGGCATCTCAGAGGGCGCCCTCGCGCCCGGTGATGCGCTGCCGTCGATCCGGGAAGTGGCCGCCGAACTCGGGGTGAACGCCAACACCGTTGCCGCCGCATACCGGCTGCTGCGTGACCGCGGGGCCGTCGAGACCGCGGGCCGCCGTGGAACCCGGGTGCGCAACCGGCCGGCGACCACGCCGCGGTCGCTGCTGGGGCTCGCGGTTCCCGACGGCGCACGCGACCTGTCGACCGGCAACCCGGACCCGGCGCTGCTGCCCATCGCCACCGCCAGGCTGGATCCGGCGAAGCAGGAGCGGCCGTTGTTGTACGGGCAGTCCGCGATGTCGGCCGAACTGGTCGATCGCGCCCGTCTGGATCTGGGCGGCGACGGGGTTCCGGCCGAGCATCTCGCGGTGACCAGTGGAGCACTCGACGGCATCGAGCGGGTGCTCAGTGCTCATCTGCGACCCGGCGACCGGGTGGCGGTGGAGGATCCGGGTTGGGCGAATATGCTCGATCTCGTTGCAGCACTTGGTCTTTCGCCAGAACCCGTCCGAGTCGACGACGACGGGCCGGTGGTGCTCAGCATGGCGCGGGCGCTGCGCCGCGGCGTGAAGGCCGTCATCGTCACCACCCGCGCGCAGAACCCGACCGGCGCGGCATTGTCGAAGGAGCGTGCCAAGGCGCTGCGCAGTCTGCTGGCCGCGAAGACCAGCGACGTGCTGGTCATCGAAGACGACCACTGCGCCAAGATCTCCGGCGTGCCGCTGCACGCCCTGGCCGGATGTACGCGCCGCTGGGCATTTGTCCGCTCGGTGTCCAAGGCATACGGTCCCGACCTGCGCCTGGCCGTGCTGGCCGGCGACCGGCGCACCATCGAGCGAGTGCACGGACGTCTGCGGCTGGGCCCGGGATGGGTGAGTCGGCTGCTGCAGGATCTCGCGGTTCGCATGTGGTCGGACGACGCGGCGACGACGCTGGTGCACGCTGCGCGGAAACAATACGCCGGCAACCGCACCGCGCTGTGTGAAGCACTGGCGGAGCGGGACGTTGCCGCTCACGGCCGATCCGGCCTCAACGTGTGGATTCCGGTGCCCGACGAGACGGTCGCCATCACCAGGCTGCTCAACGCGGGCTGGGCGGCGGCGCCGGGGACACGGTTCCGGATGGACACGCCGCCGGGCATGCGCATCACGATCGCCGACTTGACGGACGAGGAGATCGAACCGCTGGCGGATGCCATCGCGGAAGCCGTTCACGGCACCGGACCGGCGAGCGTGTGAGTTAGCTGGTGGTGAGCAGCCAGATGAAGACGAAGGTGTAGACGGCGAAGTGGATGACCGACAGCGCCAGGCCGGCGATCGCCACCGCGCGGCTGGGGGCGTTGGCCTTGTCGGCCTGGTGCAGCGCGTGTACTCCGAACGGGATCGTGACCAGCCAGCAGGGGATGAAGAGAAACACGTACTGCAGGACGCCCAGGACGAGGCTCATCACGGCGAGGCCGCTGATCCGGGTGACGGCAGCGCGCTTGACGGTGGGGACCTTGACGGCGGGGGCGGGGGCTACCAACTGGGGGGCGATCGTCGTCATGGGAGATAGCGTCGCCCACGGCGCTTGAAGGATTCTTGGAGCCTGCTGATTTCGCGTCTGCTCGCGGGGAGGGCGTGGCGGGCGCCGACTATCGTCTGCACCCGTGATCGTGCTGCTGCCCCCGTCGGAGACCAAGCGAGCGGGGGGCGACGGCCCACCTCTGCACATCGACAGCCTGGGTCACCCGGCGCTGAATCCCTTACGGTCGGCGCTGGTGGCGGAGCTCGTCGAGCTGGCGGCGGACCCGGCGGCGAGTAGGGCGGCACTGGGCGTCTCGCCGTCGCAGCTCGCCGAGATCGAGCGCAACGCAGCCCTGCGCGTGGCGCCGACGCTGCCGGCCATCCGCCGCTACACCGGGGTCCTCTACGACGCGCTGGACATCGATTCGCTGCGCGGCGCCGAGGCGAAGCGCGCGGGTGCCCGCTTGTTCATCGTGTCGGCATTGTTCGGGCTGCTTGCCGCCGACGATCAGGTGCCCGCCTATCGGCTCTCGGCGACGTCGAAACTGCCGGGCAAGCCCACTTTGGCCACCCGGTGGCGCCCGGTCCTGGAGCCGCTGCTTCGCGAGTTGGCCGCCGAGCACCTGATCGTCGATCTCCGTTCGGGGTCCTACGTTGCGCTGGGCAGGGCGCCTGAGGCCGTCGGGGTGAACGTGCTGGCCGAGTATCCCGATGGGCGGCGGGCGGTGGTGACCCATTTCAACAAGGCGCACAAAGGACGGCTGGCCCGTGTTCTGGCCGCGACCAGGGCCGAGCCCGACGACGCGGCGGCCGTCGCGGCCGTCGCCCGCAGAGCCGGCCTGCGGGTGGAGCGCAGCGGGAACGAGCTGACCGTCATCGTTCCCGCGGGGCCGGGTCAGCCAGCGAGCAGTCGCAAAATCGCCCAAATCGGGCGCGATTAGGGCGATTTTGCGACTGCTCGCGCGGGGACGCTACCGCAGGGACTGCTCGCGCGGGGACGCTACCGCAGGATGGCTACGGAATGCCCGGGAACCCGGGTGGCGTCCTTGCCGATCTCGGGGGCGTCCCAGGCGAGCACCAGCTCACCGCTGACGGGTATGGATACCGCCTCCTCGCCGAGGTTGCACGCGACCGTCAGGCCGCCGCGCCGCAGCACGATCCAGCGCTGATCCTCGTCGTAGTCGACGACCAGATGGTCGAGCCACGGGTCGGCGAAGTCGGGCTCGTTGTGCCGCAGGTTGATCAGATCGCGGTAGAACGCCAGGAGCCGGGTGTGCGCTCCCGATGCGATTTCACCCCAGTTCAGCTTCGACCGCTCGAACGTCTGCGGATCCTGGGGGTCGGGGATCTCATCGGCGTCCCACCCGTGTTCGGCGAACTCCGCTTTGCGTCCCTTGCGGGTAGCCTCGGCCAGTTCCGGCTCAGGATGCGAGCTGAAGAACTGGAACGGCGTGGATGCTCCCCACTCCTCACCCATGAAAAGCATTGCGGTGTAGGGAGATGCCAGCACCAGAGCGGCTTTGACGGCCAATTGTCCCGGCGTCAGGTTCTGCGACGGGCGGTCTCCGAGGGCGCGGTTGCCGACCTGGTCGTGGGTACAGGTGTAGGCCAGCAGTCGGGTCGCCGGGATGCCGGTGTCCTCGGTGGTGTCCAGCGGGCGACCGTGGCGGCGCCGCCGGAACGACGAGTAGGTGCCGGCGTGGAAGAAACCGTGGCGAAGCGTCTGGGCCAGCGTGGCGAGGGACCCGAAGTCGCCGTAATAGCCCTGCCGCTCGCCGGATACCGCGGTGTGGATGGCGTGGTGGATGTCGTCGGCCCACTGCGCGGTCAGGCCGTATCCGCCGCGTTCGCGTGCAGTGATCAGCCGCGGATCATTCAGGTCGCTCTCGGCGACCAGAGCCAGGGGGCGGCCCAACTGCCTTGACAGCCAGTCAGTTTCGGTGGCGAGCTCCTCGAGCAGGTGCACTGCGGTGAGGTCTACCAACGCGTGCACCGCGTCCAGCCGCAGACCGTCGGCGTGGAAGTCGCGCATCCACCGCAACGCACATCCGATGATGTACCGGCGCACCTCGTCGGAGTCGGCGTCGGCGATGTTGATGCCCTCGCCCCACGGATTGCTGGCCGACGACAGATATGGTGCGAACTTCGGCAGGTAGTTGCCCGACGGGCCGAGGTGGTTGAACACCGCGTCGATCAGCACGCCAAGGCCGCGGGCGTGACACGCGTCGACCAGTCTGACCAGGCCGTCGGGACCGCCATAGGGTTCGTGCACGCTGTACCACAGCACGCCGTCGTACCCCCAGCCGTGCGTACCGGCAAAAGAGTTCACCGGCATCAGCTCGACGAAGTCGACGCCGAGATCGACCAGGTAGTCGAGCTTTTCGATGGCGGAGTCGAAGGTACCCGCGGGCGTGAAAGTGCCGACGTGCAGTTCATAGATCACCGCGCCTTCGACCGACCGACCCGACCAGTCACTGTCGGTCCAGGCCGCGTTCGACGGGTCCCAGAGCTGGGAACGTTCGTGCACCCCGTCGGGCTGGCGGGCCGAGCGCGGGTCCGGCAGCACCGTGTCGTCGTCGTCGAGCAGGAAGCCGTAGCGGGCGTCCGCGGGCGCGTCGACGTCGGTGTGCCACCAGCCGTCGTCGGAGCGGACCATGTCGTGCACCGTGCCGTCGACGTCCAGTCGCACCAGCTCGGGTTTCGGTGCCCATACTTTGAATTCAGTCATCACGACGCTCCAGCAGCACCACGGGCAACTCACCGAACAATTGCGCGGCTGACGTCGGCCCGCTGGCCACCGCGCCCGTCAGTCGATCGGTCCACGACCCCTCCGGCAGCGGCACTACCGTGTCGCCCCAACCGGTGTCGGCCAGGGCCACCGTCCAGCGGGTCACCGCCACCAGAATGCCCGGACCACGGCGGAACGCCACGACATGATCGCGGGCCTGACCCGCGGCGAGCACCGGCACGTAATCGCCGTTCAGGAAACAGTCCGGCCGCGACCGCCGTAGCCGCAGTGCGGTGGTGACCACGCGAATCTTGGGGTGCTGCAATTCTTTCAGTGCGTTGCGCCGCGTCGTGTAGTCGACCTCGCGGCGATTGTCCGGATCGACCAGACTGTCATCCCACAGCTCGGTGCCCTGGTAAACATCCGGGATGCCGGGCACGGTCAGGGCCAACAGCTTCTGGCCCAGCGCGTCGCTGGCGGCATGCGGGTTGAGTTGCCCCACGAGTCTGGTCAGCTCGCCGGCCACCGGCCCGTCCAGCACGGTATCCAGCCAGCTGTGCACGGCGCCTTCGAAGTCGGAGTCCGGGTCATTCCACGACGTGTGCCAGGCGGCCTCTCGAATCGCCTTCTCGGCGTAGGCGTGCAGCCGCTCGCGCAGTTCGCCGGTGACTTCGCCGCTCACCGGCCAGACGCCGAAGATGTTCTGCCACAGGAACTGTCCGGTTGCGGGATCGGGGGAGGGGGCATGAGTCTCCCAGCGCCCGACGAACTCGGCCCACAGCGACGGCACCTGAGAGAGCACTCCGATCCGGGCCCGCACGTCCTCGCCGCGTTTGGTGTCGTGCGTGGTCAGCGTCGTCATCGCGGCCGGCCACAGCCGTGCGCGGGTGGCCGAACTCTGGTGGAACTCGGCGGCTCCGACTCCGAACCGGTGCGGTTCGCCGCCGACCTCGTTGAGCGACACCAACCGGGCGTCGCGGTAGAACAGGCAGTCTTCGACAGCCTTGGCCGTGACCGCGCCGCAGAGTTGCTGCAGGCGGGTGGCCGGCTCGCCGCCCCGGGCCAGTGCCGCCGCCAGCACCGTCAGCGCGGGACCCAGATCCGGTTGCGCTGCTTGGGTTTCCGCCAGGGCAGTGGGCAGGATCGCCGACAAAGACTGGTAGTCGCACCGGTAGACGTCGATGTGGGTGAGCAGGGCGGCCACGGCGTCGGACAACCGCGGATCATCGGCACCTGCGCTCGCGACGATGCTGCGCCGCAACCTGGCCAGCTCACTGCCCAGGGTGTCGGTGGCGGCGCGGATCTTCAGTTGCGCCAACATATCCGGCATTGCACTGTAGTCCACGCCCGCGGACCCGACGAGTTCGGTGAGCGTGGTCTCGCCTGCCGGGTCGACGAAAAGCCCGCCGACCTCCCGCAGCACGTCATAGCCGGTGGTGCCGGCGACCGGCAGCGTGGGTTCCAGCGCCTCGTCGACGCCCAGGATCTTCTCGATGACGATCCAGGCGTCGGGTCCGACCGTCTCGCGCAGCCAGATCAAATAGCCTGCCGGATCTGCTAATCCGTCCGGATGGTCGATGCGCACCCCGTCGACGAGCCGCTCGCTGAACCAGCGGGCAACTTCGGCGTGGCTGGCGTCGAAGACGCTGCGGTCCTCCTGACGTAGACCGGCCAGCGAGGTGATCGAAAAGAATCGGCGGTATCCGACCACCCCGTTGCGCCATCCCACCAGCCGGTAGTGCTGGCGCTCGTGCACCTCGGGGCCGGGGCCGTCGCCGGTGCCCGGGGCGATGGGAAGCGCCAGGTCACCCAGTCGCAGCAGGTCGCCATCCACCGTCAGATCGGCCGCATCATCGTCAGAACCCAACAGCGGCAAAACGATTCGGCCCGCATCATCCAAGGTCCAGTCGATATCGAAGTACCCGGCGTAGTTGGATTCGCGCCCGTGCCGCAGCACATCCCACCACCAGGCGTTCTGATCCGGCTGGTCGATGCCCACATGGTTGGGCACAACGTCGATCACCAGGCCCATACCGCGTGCCTGCGCCGCTTCGGACAGCCGTGCCAGCCCTTCCGGGCCGCCGATTTCGGGCGACACCGTGGTCGGATCCGTGACGTCGTAACCGTGCGAGGAGCCCTCGGTCGCGGTCAGGATCGGGGACAGGTAGACGTGGGACACCCCGAGTTCGTCGAGGTAATCCAGGAGCTTTTCAGCATCGCCAAGGGTGAACGCGAAGCCGCTGGACGCGCCGCGCAACTGCAACCGATAGGTTGCGGAGACCGGTAAAGGCATACGTCACAACGTCTTACGTAAAATGAGCACGGAGCGTCCGGGCAGTGCGACCTCGTCGCCCTCGTCGACCACCCGTTCGGTCACTCCGGTCGGGCTGGTGGTGTCCAGCTCCACTGTCCACTGCTGTGCATAGTCGCCGTGCGGCATGACAAATGTGACTTCCTGGTCGTGGGCGTTGAAACACAGCAGGAACGAGTCATCGACGATCCGTTCGCCACGGCGGTTCGGTTCGGGCAGGGCCTGGCCGTTGAGGAACACCGCGATGCTCTTGCCGAAATCGTTGTCCCAGTCCTGCTCTGTCATCTCCTGCCCGGCAGGCGTCAGCCAGGAAATGTCGTGGACTTCCGACTCGCCACTGCGGATGGGCCGGCCCTTGAGGAAGCGGCGGCGGCGAAACACCGGATGCTTCTTGCGCAGCCGCGTTACCTTGCGCGCGAAGGTCAGCTGATCGGCGTTCTTCTCGATTAACGACCAATCCATCCAGGACAACTCGGAGTCCTGGCAGTAGACGTTGTTGTTGCCGAACTGGGTGCGCCCGATCTCGTCGCCGTGGGAGATCATCGGGGTGCCCTGACTGACCATCAACGTCGCCCAGAAGTTGCGCATCTGTTGGCAACGCAGCGCGACGACGTCGGGATCGTCGGTAGGTCCTTCCACGCCGCAGTTCCAGGACCGGTTGTGGCTCTCACCGTCGCGGTTGTCTTCACCGTTGGCGGCATTGTGTTTTTCGTTGTAGGACACCAGATCCTGCAGGGTGAAACCGTCATGGGCGGTGACGAAGTTGATGCTCGCGCCGGGCCGCCGGCCGGTCGCTTCGTACAGGTCCGACGACCCGGTCAGCCGGGAAGCGAACTCGCCGAGGGTTGCGGGCTCGCCCCGCCAGTAGTCGCGCACAGTGTCGCGGTATTTCCCGTTCCACTCCGTCCACAAACCTGGGAAATTCCCAACCTGGTAACCACCCTCGCCGACGTCCCACGGTTCGGCGATCAACTTGACCTGGCTGACCACCGGGTCCTGCTGGACCAGGTCGAAAAACGCTGACAGCCGGTCGACGTCGTAGAACTCGCGGGCCAGGGTGGCGGCCAGGTCGAACCGGAAGCCGTCGACGTGCATTTCCAGCACCCAGTAGCGCAGCGAGTCCATGATGAGCTGCAGGGTGTGCGGGTGCCGCACGTTGAGGCTGTTGCCGGTGCCGGTGAAGTCCTTGTAGTGGCGAAGGTCACCGTCGACCAGGCGGTAGTAGGCGGCGTTGTCGATGCCGCGGAAGTTGATCGTCGGGCCTAAATGGTTTCCCTCGGCGGTGTGGTTGTAGACGACGTCGAGGATCACCTCGATGCCGGCCTCGTGGAAAGTGCGCACCATCGACTTGAACTCGGCTACCGCACCACCCGGTTTGCGCGTCGCCGCATATTGATAGTGCGGAGCCAGAAAGCCGAAGGTGTTGTACCCCCAGTAATTTCGCAAACCCAGGTCGAGCAGCCGGTGGTCGTGCATGAACTGGTGGACCGGCATCAGCTCGATGGCGGTGACATTGAGCGATTTGAGGTGGTCGATGATCGCCGGATGCGCCAGCCCGGCATACGTGCCGCGCAGTTCGTGTGGGATACCCGGATGAGTCTGGGTCATGCCCTTGACGTGCGCCTCGTAGATGATCGTTTCGTGATACGGCGTGCAGGGCGCCCGATCAGAGGCCCAGTCGAAGAACGGGTTGATCACGACGCTGGTCATGGTGTGGCCCAGCGAGTCGACCATCGGGGGAGTACCGGTTTCGGACGGGTCCTCGGCCGCCACCTCCAGGTCGTAGGAAAACAGCGCCTGAGTGAAATCGAAGTCGCCCACGAAGGATTTGCCGTACGGGTCGAGCAGCAGCTTGCTCGGATCGCAGCGGTGACCCGCCGCCGGATCGAACGGTCCGTGCACGCGAAACCCGTACCGCTGCCCAGGGGTAACGGTCGGCAGATAGCAGTGCCAGAGATAGCCGTCGACTTCGTCGAGATTGATCCGGGTTTCGCTCCCGTCGCGCGCGATCAAGCACAGCTCGACCTTCTCGGCGACTTCGGAGAACAACGAGAAGTTGGTGCCGGCGCCGTCATAAGTGGCTCCCAAGGGAAATGGCGCCCCGGGCCATACCGTCGCCAGTTCGGGTGAGGCGTCCGCGCCGTCATATGCACCCTGGTTCCCGCGCTCCGTCGACGACATCACCAAACCTTATCCGTGTCGGCCGCCCTTGGTCGCGTGTCACCACCAACCGGTGATCGCCGCGATCTGCCGTCCCAGTTCCGGTGCCAGCGTCCGCATGTAGGTGGGCGTCAGGTGGTGCGGATCCCGGTAGATCAGCACGTTTCCCTCGACGGCGCGGCACGTATCGGGCCGGCAGATCGCGTCTGACAGGTCGATCGGCTTGAGCAGCGGGAACTGAGCGACGAAGTCCAGCGTGCCGTTGTGATCGGACAGCAACTCGGAGCGCTTCACTCCGCAGGACTCCGCATTGCCGGCCTTGGCCAGGCAGTCGGCGGGGTTGAACGGTTGACCGTCCTTGACCAGCCAGGGTGTGTCACGCACGCCCAGGATCGGAATGTTGTTGTCGGACAACGTTTGCCAGATGCCGATGTAGGTGGCGGGCATCACGTCGCCGGCCCTGATGTTCCAGGGCCGGGTCGAGGTGGTGAAGACGTAGTCGGGGCGGTCGGTGACCAGCTTGGCCATCGTCGTCTCCACCCACTGCCGGCACTGGGGGTAGGGCGCATTGTTGCCCATGATCAGCGGGACCTGCTCGGTGGACAACGCGCAGCCCATTTTGAGGTAGGTCACCACCTTGAAGTGGTGCAGCCGGCCCAGCAGATCCAGCGCGGGCAGCCAGTGCTCGGCGTGTGACCCGCCTGCCAGGGCAATGGTTCGCGGAGCATCGGTGTCGCCGTAGGTGCAGTTGACCACCGTCGGGTTGACGAAGTCGCTGATGCACCCGTCCCGGGTGGAGGCGGGCAGGTCTTCCTTGACTTCGAGCACCGTGGGCCGCATCCGCAGTTTCGGTACCCGCACGTGGTTGACCAGTGCCCGCGCGCCCGGGTAGTCGGCGGAGCTGAGTCCACTGAGCTCTTTGCCACCGGCGCGCTCGGCGACGAGATGTTCGCGCCAGGTGAATGACGTCGCGGTCAGGGTGACACCGAGCAGCGCCACCACTGATCCCAGCGCGATCGTCGGCCGGCGCCACCTCAGCCGCCAAGGCACCGGCGCGGACGGTGCCGCGGCTGCCCGGTAACGCAACGGGTCCTCGACGTGGCGGGTGGTGAGATAGGCCAACACCCCCGACACCAGCAGCACGCCCATCCCCTCGAGGAAATTGGCCTGGCGGTGACCGGTGTAGGAGAGCCAGAAGATCAGCAGCGGCCAGTGCCACAGGTACAGCGAGTAGGCCATCGCGCCCAGTGTCACCAGGGGTCCGACCGCCAGTACCCGGTTGGGCAGGGGCATCCGGCCGCGGGTGGCAGGCTCGCCGGCCATGTTGGCTCCCGCCATGATCATCAGCATCGCGGCGCCGACCGGTACCAGGGCCCACGGTCCAGGAAATTCCTTGACACCGTCGATCAGGGCACCGCACGACAGGATCGCCGCCAGTGCCACCGTGGCGGTCGCCGTCCGTAGCCACATGGGCCAGCGGATGTAGGGGACCACCGCGCCCACCAGCGCTCCCAGCAACAGTTCCCAGGCCCGGGCGAAGCTGTTGTAGTACGCGGTCGCCTGATAGGCCTGGTGGGCGATGATCGCGTACACGAACGACGCCACCGTCAGCACGCTGAGCAGCACCACGAAAACCGTGCGCAGGTGCCTGCCCAGCGGCCTGCCCAGATAGGCGACGGCCGCGATCAGTACCAGGAACGCCACGTAGAACTGGCCCTGCACCGACATGGACCAGATGTGCTGCAACGGGCTGACCGCCTCGCCGGCGCGCAGGTAGTCGGCCGCCGAGTGGGCCAGTTCCCAGTTCTGGTAGTAGCCGAGACTGGCCAGGCTCTGGTCGGCGAATGCCTCCCACCGGGTCTGCGGCTGGATCAGAACGGTCAGCAGCGCGCACCCCGCCAGCACCACGACCAGCGCCGGCAACAACCGTCGGATCAGGCGGACCACCTCGGTGGCCGGGGACAGCTTCCCGCCCAATCCGGCCCGCAGCACCTTGCCGCCGAAGAAGAATCCGGACAGGGCCAGGAACACGTCCACCCCGCCGGACACCCGGCCGAACCAGATGTGGAACACGGCGACCAGAGCGATCGCGATGCCGCGTAGACCGTCGAGATCGTGCCGGTAGAAGCCGGACGAGCGCGTGCCCATGCCCGCGGCCTGCGTGGTGGCAGCCGGGATCGGAGGAGGCGGCGGTGTCGGCATGATCACCGCTAACTTACCGAAAACCGCCGCCCGCTCCGTGCGGAGCAAGCGGCGGCTTGGGGGAAACCCGGGAACCCGGTCGGTCAGCGCGGGGCGGTGGCTCCCGGGGCCGGTTGCGCCGGCATCAGCTGCAGCGGCGGCTGCGGCGTGGGAACCAGTGGATTCGGCGGCTGGGGGATCACCTGCTGCAACGGTGCCTGCGGGAGGGCCTGCTGCTGCAGCGGCGCCTGCTGAACGGGAGCCTGTTGGCCGGGGATCGTCTGGGCTGGGGCCTGTTGGCCGGGGATCGTCTGGGCTGGGGCCTGTTGGCCGGGGATCGTCTGGGCTGGGGCCTGTTGACCGGGCACCGCCTGGGCTGGGGCCTGCTGACCGGGCACCGCCTGGGCCGGGGCCTGTTGACCGGGCACGGTCTGAGCTGGAGCCTGTTGGCCGGGGATCGTCTGGGCCGGAGCCTGCTGTCCGGGCACCGTCTGCGCCGGCGCCGGCTGCACCGGTCCGGTCTGCAACGAATTCGTCCCCAGGATCCGGACCAGGTACGGCGCCATACCGCTGGCGCGCACCGGCGAGACCTGCACGACGTCACCGACCTCGAGCATCTGCCCGTTCCCCAGGTACATCGCGACGCTCTGGGTGCCTTCGGGGCCGTAGAAGATCAGATCGGCCTTGCGGGCCTGCTGGGGAAGGACTTTCTCACCGACCCGGTACATCTGACCCGAGGAACGCGGCAGCTTGAGCCCGGCGCCGGCATAGGCGTACTGGATCAGGCCCGAGGCGTCGAACCCGACGGTGTTGATGCCCGAACCGGTGCCGCGGGTGGGTCCGGTGACACCGCCGCCGGCCCACGAGAACGGCACGCCGCGCTGGGAGAGTCCGCGCGCGATCACCGTGTCGGCGAGCTGCTGGTAGTCGTTGGACCGGGTGTAAGGATCTGCGGACGCTATCCCCGCGGCAGTCACCATTGGCGCCACGAACATCAGCAGCCCGATCGCGAAGGCGTAGACGCGTTTCATTTCGTTCCCTCGTTTCCTGGGGCCGGGTGGCCCCTCTGTGCCTCAGCGCGGTGACCGCGCGCATCCGCCGGCGTTCAGGAGCGATGGGCCGCCTCTTCGGGGCCGAGCGCCGCTGGACCTGATGGCGTGACCGACCCCGTTAGCCGAGCCCAAATCACACCAGTCACTACAGACACTTTGACAACAGAGATAAGTGACCGCCAGAGTGGCGAAACATTATTTGTAGGAACGTGACCCGACGGTGATGGAGAGGGTCAATCTTGTGATGGCAGTTGTGATTTCGGTCTCAAAGACGTTGCCGCCACGTGATGTCGCGAGAACGTGTTCAGCGCCCGAACGTGTTGCTGAAATCCGTCAGGGCGTGGCCCAGCACCGAGGCCAGGCTGAGCACGCCGACCGCGACGATCGGCCAGAAGGACATGAACCAGCCCTTGACCAGTGACACGAATGGACCCACCAGGGCGGCGGTCCCGGCGGCGCCGATACCGCCCCACACCAAGGGGTAGATGTAGTAGTTCACCCCGAACGGCACCATCGGGCAGTCGTCACCCTGGCAGACGTTGTCGGTGAAGGCGAACAACCGGGTCGGCCAAGTCGTCATGGTGACCGCGGCGATCAGCAACCCCAGCAGCACAAACATGGTGATGACGTCCCACGGAACCAGGCGGAGCCGGATGACCCGGCGCTGATCCTGGTCCGGGTCGCGGGACTGTTCCGGTGCTGCCATGCCCTGCATGCTTCCCGATGAACGGGTTTTCTGCGACCGCAACCGACTAAGGTCGGCTTTCGTGGCAGCGGCCGGACAATCACCAACCCGATTGACGCCCGCGCAGATCAGCGCGATCGATGCCGCACATCTCTGGCATCCATACAGCACGATCGGCAGGGAAGCGATACCGCCGGTGGTGGCCGTCGCTGCGCGTGGCGCCTGGCTGACACTGGTCCGCGACGGTCGCCCGGTCGAGGTGCTGGACGCGATGAGCTCCTGGTGGACCGCCATTCACGGCCACGGGCACCCGACCCTGGATGCGGCGATGATCGCCCAGCTGAACACCATGAACCACGTCATGTTCGGTGGTCTGACCCACGAACCGGCCGCCCGGCTGGCCCAACTGCTGGTGCAGATCACCCCGCCGGGCCTGGAGACCGTGTTCTTCAGCGACTCCGGTTCGGTGTCGGTGGAGGTCGCGGTGAAGATGGCGTTGCAGTACTGGCGCAGCCTGGACCAACCGGCCAAGCATCGCCTGATGACCTGGCGAGGCGGCTACCACGGCGACACGTTCACGCCGATGAGCGTCTGCGACCCCGAAGGAGGCATGCACTCGCTGTGGTCCGACGTGCTGGTGCCCCAGGTGTTCGCCCCGCAGGTGCCGCGGGACTACGACCCCGCCTACAGTGCGGCGTTCGAAGCCCAGGTGGCCGACCATGCCGCCGAGTTGGCAGCCGTCATCGTCGAACCCGTGGTGCAGGGAGCCGGCGGGATGCGATTTCACGACCCGCGGTACCTGTCCGACCTGCGCGAGATCTGCCGTCGCCAGCGGGTGCTGCTGATCTTCGATGAGATCGCCACCGGCTTTGGGCGCACCGGCGAGCTGTTCGCCGCCGACCACGCCGGCGTCAGCCCGGACATCATGTGCGTCGGCAAGGCCCTCACCGGCGGATATCTGAGCCTGGCCGCGACCCTGTGCACCACCGACATCGCCCACACCATCAGCGCCGGTAGCGCGGGAGCGCTGATGCACGGGCCGACGTTCATGGCCAATCCGCTGGCGTGCGCGGTTTCGGTGGCCAGTGTCGAGGTTCTGCTGAGTCAGGACTGGCGATCCCGGGTCACCGAGATCGCTGCCGGACTGAGCGCCGGGCTGGCACCGGCCCGCGCGCTGCCGGGGGTCACCGACGTGCGGGTGTGCGGCGGCATCGGCGTCATCGAATGCGACCGCGCGGTTGATTTGGCGGTTGCCACGCCCACGGCGCTGGACTGCGGTGTGTGGCTGCGCCCGTTCCGCAACCTGGTTTACGCAATGCCCCCGTATGTCTGCACACCCGACGAGATCGCTCAGATCACCTCGGCGATGGTGCAGGTTGCCCGGCTCGTAGTCTGATCAGCGATGAAGTCAACCGAGACGTCCCCGCTGGCCTGGCTGGAAGCGGTGGAGATCCAGCGCCGTCAGGCCGGTTTGCGCCGATCCCTGCGGCCTCGTCCGCCGGTGAGCACCGAACTCGACCTGGCCTCGAATGACTACCTGGGCTTGTCTCAGCATCCCGACGTCATCGAAGGCGGCGTCCAGGCGCTGCGGGTGTGGGGTGCCGGGGCCACGGGTTCCCGGCTGGTCACCGGCGACACCGAACTGCACGCGCAGTTCGAGGCCGAACTCGCCGAGTATGTCGGTGCCGCCGCCGGGCTGGTTTTCTCCTCGGGTTACACCGCCAACCTGGGTGCGGTGGTCAGCCTGTCCGGTCCGGGCTCGTTGCTGGTGTCCGATGCCTACTCGCACGCATCCCTGGTCGACGCCTGCCGGCTGTCCCGGGCTCGGGTGGTGGTGACGCCCAATCGCGATGTCGGCGCGGTGGAGTCGGCTTTGGCCGCCCGCGACGAAGAGCGCGCCGTGGTCGTCACCGACTCGGTGTTCAGCGCCGACGGCTCATTGGCGCCGCTGCGCGAACTGCACGACGTGTGCCGGCGACACCGCGCGCTGCTGATCGTCGACGAGGCTCATGGACTCGGCGTGCGGGGCGGCGGCCGCGGCCTGCTGCACGAGGCTGGGCTGGCCGGAGCGCCCGACGTGGTGGTCACCACCACCCTGTCGAAGGCGCTCGGGAGTCAGGGCGGGGTGGTACTCGGCCCGGCCGAGGTGCGCGCCCACCTGATCGACGCGGCACGACCATTCATCTTCGACACCGGCCTGGCGCCCGCCGCGGTGGGCGCCGCACTGGCGGCGCTGCGTCTGCTCATTTCCGAGCCGTGGCGGCCGGCGGCGGTACTCAGCCATGCCGACACGCTGGCCCAGGCGTGTGGTGTCGCCGAGGTTCCGCAGTCGGCGGTCGTGTCGGTCATCCTGGGTGATCCCGAGGTCGCGCTGGCCGCGGCCACGGCATGCCTGGAGGCGGGCGTCAAGGTGGGTTGCTTCCGGCCGCCGACCGTACCCGCCGGGACCTCCCGCCTTCGCCTGACCGCGCGGGCCTCGCTGAGCGCCGACGAACTCGACCTGGCCCGGCGGGTGTTCGCCGACGTGCTGTCCGGCGCCCGCCGTTGACGGTCCTGGTCGTCACCGGCACCGACACCGGCGTCGGGAAGACGGTCGCCACCGCCGCGCTGGCGTCCTGCGCCCGTCAACTGGGCATCGATGTGGCTGTTTGCAAGCCCGCCCAGACCGGCACCGCCGATGGCGACGACGACCTGGCCGAGGTGCGGCGCCTGGCCGGTGTGACCGAACTCGCGGGCTTGGCGCGCTACCCGCTACCCATGTCTCCGGCGGCGGCTGCCGAGCAGGCCGGGACGTCGCTGCCGGCTCGCGACGAGATGGTGGCACTGATCCGCGGCATGGACCGACCGGGCCGGTTGACCTTGGTAGAGGGTGCCGGCGGATTACTGGTGGAACTCGCCGCCGGCGGCGTCACACTGCGTGATCTCGCGGCGGACCTCGAGGCCCCCGTGCTCGTCGTGACCAGAGCCGGTCTGGGGACCCTCAACCACACCGCGCTGACACTGGAAGCGCTTGCAACACATGACGTTCCGTGTGCCGGATTGGTGATCGGCAGTTGGCCGGCGCAACCCGGAGCGGTGGAGCGTTCGAACCGCCCGGAGTTGAACCGACTGGCGCCGGTGCGCGCCGCGCTGCCAGAGGGCGCCGGCACGGCCGCCGGCTTTGCGGCGATGAGTGCGGCCGCGTTCGACGGCGACTGGGTGAGGTCGGTGGTGTCCTGATGGCGCATTCGATCGAGCTGCTCTTCGACTCTGACACCGAGGCCGAGTTGCGTCGGATGTGGGACGACGTCGGCGCGTTGAAGAAGGCGGGGCTGCCCATCCGCGTCCCGCCCGGCCGTCCGCACGTGACGGTTGCGGTCGCCCAGCGCATCGACCCGGCCGTCGACGAATTGCTGGTTCCGGTGGCGCAGCAGTTGCCGTTGCGCTGCACCATCGGCGCACCGGTGTTGTTCGGCCGGGCCAACGTCGTGTTCACCCGGCTGATCGTGCCGTCACGAGAGTTGCTGGATCTGCACGCCGAAGTACATCGGCTGTGCGGCCCACATCTGATCCCCGAGCCGATGGCGAACAGCCTGCCGGGGCAGTGGACGGCACATGTGACCCTGGCCCGGCGCATGGACGCCGCGCATCTCGGTTCGGCACTGGCCGTTGCGGGCCGGCCGGCGCAGTTCGAGGGCCGCTTCGCCGGACTCCGCCGCTGGGACGGTGACGAGCGCGTCGAATTCAGTCTCGGCTAACCGCCGAACAACAGATATAAGCCCATGAAGGTGTAGCCGACCATCACCAGCATCATGGTGAGCTGCCCGGTCAGCTGATGTGCCGATGGCAGCAACCGCAAAGCCTTGTCGTGCGCGGCTATGACCGCCACGATGTGCCCGGTAACTACGCAGGTCACTTTGATGGTGGACAGCACGGCGGGGTGCATCGACAGGATGTAGGCGACCTGCCAGTCACGGCTGAGCGGGTCGGCCAGCGCGATCACGGCCTGCTGGCCACGCTCCACCAGGTATGTGAGGTAGTGCGCGAAAATGTAGCCGACCACGATGGGGATCAGCGAGTGCGCCATCTGGCCGGGCAACGCCCGACGCTGCTCGGCATCCACTCCGCCGGTGGCCCGAGCTGCAAGCGAAAATGTCAGTGCTACAACGGAAATGAAGACGATCAGGCCGGCGGTGCGCAGCGCCGACGACGTCAGCGTCTCCGGCACCCCGGATGCCTCCCGTGCCACCCCGTCGGAGAAGTTGCGCCATGTCGGCGATGCGGAGAAGCTGTCGAACGCCGTGGAGCCCAGCAGCACCGCCAGTACCACCACGACGCCCGGCCGCACCGGCAGCGACGGCAGATGGTCGAACGGGTTGCCGACGACGATCTTTCCGGTGCCGGCATCACGCCGAAAAGGCGACAACCGGGACACCGCCATGCTGTAGACGCCGAACGGGTCGGCCCGGGCCAGCCAGCGCTGACCGCATAGCCAGGCGCCCACCAGGAGAACGACGGTGTAAACCAGCAACCAGATCTTCACGGCGAACACCGACGCCGAGTCGGGGCTGGCCAACTCCATCCAGACAAACGCGAACAGCCCCAGCGCGGCAGGACGGTAACCCCAGCTCTCCGGATAGGCGAACCGCGCCCGTCCCAGCCGCTCCGGCAGGCACCGCCGCAGCATGACGTACACCGTGCGGACCGGCGAGACCATCCGCCATACCGGCCCGAAAACCAATGAGAGAGCCACCAACCCGACCCATAGCACAACGTAGAACGCCCCGAGGAGACCGTTGGCCTGCGTCTGCGGGCCGAACAGCCCGGCCAGCAGCACCCACACTGCCAACAGCAACGCCAGTGCCGCCACCGTCCAGCGGGTGACACGGGCATCGACCAAGCGGGTGACCGCGTCGGGCAGGGCGTGTCCCGGCTTGGCCGGATCGAACCGGGGCTTCTTCCACGCCAGGGCAACCAGTGCGAATGTGAACGTCAGGGCCCACGCCGCACCGATCAACGCGAAGGTGTAGGGGACCGGAAGATCGTTCGACCCGCCGAGGCCATGCGCCAGCACCGCCCCGGCGGTGGTCACGGCTGGATCTGGATGGTGGCGATAGTGCGCTTGAGGTGGTGCAGCTCGACGTCGACATTGCCGGGCACGTCGACGGAGAACTGGAATGTTTGGTTGGGCGCCGCCGCGATCTCGAACTTGTGGTCGGGCACCGAATGAACATGCAGCTCGTCGGTGACGTCGCTGGTGATCTTCAGCGTGATCTGTTCTTTCACCCTGGCTTGCAGCGTGGCGTTGGTCGGGTTCACCTGTCCGTTGGCGATGGTGACCTCGATCGTCAGGCCCGGACCCACCGCACCACTGGTCTGATGGTCACGGTGCGAACTGCCACCGCAGCCGACCAGCGCGCAGGCCACCACGGCTGCCCAGGCAGCGGCGAAGATGCGTGCAGTCATCAACTCATGCCGCCCGCGGGAGCGGGTGTCGTTCTTCCTCCGCTCGTTTGGGTTTGCTGGTCTCGCCGTTGATCCGTCCGGCACCCCAGGTCAGGGCCGCGATCACCATCAGCGTGAAAATCAGCACCAGTATCGAGCCGGCCGTGAAGAGCCACTCTGGGGCGTTCGGGTCGCGTTCGCGCTGCAGGATCGTGTTCTCCAGGACGAACGGCCGGGTGATCACGGGCTGGGCAGGGATCTCGGGAGCGGGGATCGCCTCGTCGGCCGGAGCGTAGATCGGAACGGCGGTCATGGTGTAGCCGTCCTGGACGCGCAGCAGGGTCTTCCAGGAGCCCCAGACCGGGATGGGTTGAGTGCTGCGGTAGTGCCCCGGGCCGACCCGCTGCAGCCGATCGATGACCAGACCACGCTGGTTCTCCATCTTGCCCTGCCAGGACGTGATCGACACCCAGTCAGGTTCGTCCTTGATCAGGTCAGGCGGATTGATCTGGACGTCCGCGGACACCATCTGCTTGCCGGGCTCGCTGGGCAGGTCGGTCAATTTGATGGTCGCGGTGTTCTTGCTCGGGATGACGATGTGCAGCCCGTTGGCCACCGCGCCACCGATTACGACGACGGTCGCCGCGACAATGGCGATGCCGATCGCCCGACGCGGCAGCGGTTGCCCGGTGAGCACCATCCCGGTCAGCGCGCCGCAGAGGCCCATCATCACCGCCACGGGCACCGACATCGCGAGGGCCTCGCCCCACATGCTGGTCGGCCATGGGTAGTGGTAAACCGCGCCCACCCACAGTGAACTCAGCCAGAGGCCGACGGTTCCGATCAGCAGACCGGCGACGGCGCCGAAGGCGATGGGGCGCTTGAACAGGGGACTGAGGGCGAGCAACTCGACGATCAGCGCCGGCCCGAGGTACAGCGGGAACCAGTTGATCGGAGCTCCCAAAATTGGGCCGACGGTGAATGCGACCGCACCACGCAGTGCGATGGCGAACAGCGCCGCGATGATCGCCGCGCCCTTGCCCAGCGTCACGCGGGCCACGACCAGCGCCAGCGATGCCACGCCGGCGATCATCATCGGGTGAAACGCCAGGCGGAACTGCTGGACGCCGAAGTCGTATTCGATCTGGTAGACGGACAGGCCGATCAGCAGCCCGCCGCAGGACAGATAGCGCAGGAACCGCACGAACGGCTTCTCCGGCGGCGCATCCGGCAGCGCCCGTCCGCCCTCGTATTCGAGCATGAGCACCGAGAACAGCGAGAGCCCGGCGCCGCCGATCATCATCAGGTGCGTTGGTCCCCACAGCGTGACGTCCTGGCCGAAGATGCGGTGCCAGATGTCATCGAGCGGGAACCCGAACAGGGCGTACATTCCGCAGCCCGCCATCAAGATGCCGCCGACGGGTGCATGCCAGTTGTCAGTGATGCGCACCGGCGCCGGGCCAGGCTCGTCGAACGGCAGCACGATGGCGATCATGCCGGCCAGGAATATCCCGAACAGGCCGAAAATGATGAAGTAGTGCGCCGGATTGGCCAGTGGGCCCGGGTCGCGGCCCTCGCCGATATGCCAGCTGACGTCCCAGATGAAACCGAACAGCGCGCAGATGATCGACGAGGTGTACACCAGCACCGGTAGCGCCACCCACGACGGGCGCTTGAACTTGACGCCGAGCCAGTCGGCGAACCGCCCCAGCCACGTAATCCGGCGGGTGCGGTGCGCATACCCGATGGCCAGCATGATCAACGTGATGACCAGCGCGGCGACCGAAAGCCCGATTACCTGGTTGATGGCGGCTCCACCGGCCGCCGGTGCCTCCGCAACAACTGTCAATATCACCGCGATCGCCTCCCGTTGCGCACGGCTGACTGGGACGAACCTGTAATGCCCAAAAGACGGGCAGGTCAATCCTGCTTTTTGCCGGAGCTTCGCCGGTTTTTCATTGCGACGTACAGCACCACTCCCGCGACGATCAGCGCCGGCAGAAACGCCGGTATGGCCAGCCAGATCCCGTGGTCGGCCAGGTAGGTGACGGGCGGATTGCTCATGGTGCTTCCATACCCTCCCGGAACCGGTCGTATCCCGGCAACCGCACGGCATCCGCCGACCGGGCGCCCGCTACCCTAACCTGAACACCATTTCATTCCGGCTGCCACGAACGCCGCGGCCGCGAACAGGTCCGACCGTGCTCGGACGCGATCAACAAACAGGGGAGTACCCGGTGACTCAAGCGCCAACTCGACCGACCAGCGACACCGGCCAGGATGGCAAAGACAGCGACGACATCCTCGCGGTTGCCCGCCGGCAAGTGCTCGACGGTGGCCAGGGACTGAGCAAAGACCAGGTGCTGCAGGTCCTGCAGTTGCCCGATGCCCGGCTGGAAGAGCTGCTCGCACTGGCCCACGAGGTGCGGATGCGCTGGTGCGGCCCGGAGGTCGAGGTCGAGGGAATCATCAGCCTCAAAACCGGCGGCTGCCCGGAGGACTGCCACTTCTGCTCACAGTCGGGCCTGTTCCAGTCCCCGGTGCGCAGCGCCTGGCTGGACGTCCCCAGCCTGGTCGAGGCGGCCAAGCAGACGGCCAAGTCCGGTGCGACTGAGTTCTGCATCGTGGCCGCGGTGCGCGGACCCGACGAGCGGCTGCTCGCCCAGGTCGCCGCCGGAATCGAAGCGATCCGCAACGAGGTCGAGATCCACATCGCCTGCTCGCTGGGGATGCTCAACGCCGAGCAGGTGGAGCGGCTGGCGGCGATGGGTGTGCACCGCTACAACCACAACCTGGAGACGGCCCGCTCGTTCTTCACCAACGTGGTCACCACGCACACCTGGGAAGAACGCTGGCAAACCCTGTCGATGGTGCGCGAAGCGGGCATGGAGGTGTGCTGCGGCGGGATCCTGGGCATGGGGGAGACGCTGGAGCAGCGCGCGGAATTCGCCGCTGAGCTGGCCGAACTGGACCCGCACGAGGTGCCGCTGAACTTCCTCAACCCGCGCCCCGGCACCCCGTTCGGCGACCTGGAGGTGCTGCCGGCCAGCGAGGCTCTCAAGGCGGTGGCAGCGTTTCGGCTGGCGTTGCCGCGGACCATGCTGCGCTTCGCCGGCGGCCGGGAGATCACCCTCGGCGACCTGGGCGCCAAGCAGGGCATCCTGGGCGGAATCAACGCCGTGATCGTCGGCAACTACCTCACCACGCTGGGTCGCCCCGCCGAGGCCGATCTGGAGCTGCTCGACGACCTGCAGATGCCGCTCAAGGCGCTCAACGCGAGTTTGTAGAAAGAGAAGCGTGGCGGGAAATCTGGGTGCTCCGGTCGGAGCCGGTGTCTACAACGTCTACACCGGGGAACCGGCGGGCTCGGCCACGCCCACGGCAGCACAACTGGGGCTGGAGCCGCCCCGGTTCTGCGCCGAATGCGGACGACGGATGATCGTGCAGGTCCGGCCCGACGGCTGGTGGGCACGATGCTCCCGACATGGCCAGGTGGACTCGGCAGATCTGGAGGCGCAGAGATGACCGAGGAAGCGGTAACCGACGTTTCTCCACCCCTGGATCGCCCGGTGGGGCCGCGCACGCCCCGCAATCGCGCGCTGCTCACCGTCGTGCTGGCACTGAGTGCTGCCGGTGTCTTGGTCGGTGCGCTCTGGGCGTGGATCGCCCCGCCGATCCACGCCGTGGTCGCGGTCAGCCGCAAGGGTGAGCGGGTGCACGATTACCTGGGCAGCGAATCGCAGAACTTCTTCGTGGCGCCGTTCATGTTGCTCGGTCTGCTCGGCGTGCTTGCGGTGGTCGGCGCCGTGGCGGTGTGGCAGTGGCGCGACCACCGGGGACCGCAGATGGTCGCCGCGCTGACCGTCGGGCTGATCGGGGCCGCGGCGGCCGCCGCGGGCGTCGGCGCGCTCCTGGTCCTGTTTCGTTACGGCGCACTGAATTTCGACACGGTTGCGCTCGCGTCAGGCGATCACAACGTGACCTATGTCAGACAGGCGCCACCGGTTTTCTTCGGTCACCTGCCGCTGCAGATCGCCGCCACGCTGCTGTCGCCGACGGCGACCGCGGCCCTGATCTATGCCCTCGCGGCAACCGGGACGGTGCGCGACGACCTGGGCGGTTACCCGCCCGTCGACCCGCGTCCTGCTGTGGTGCCGCCCGTTCCTGCCGGACCGGTCGCCCCCTAGAGGGGACGCCGGTGGATCTTCCTGCCGGTGATGACCTTGGCCGCGATCACGGCCAGACGTGCCATCCCGGCGTAGGTCATCGGGTTGAACATGGTGGGCCAGGTGGTCCGGATGAGGTTGTCGGTGATGGGCCGGCCGGCGAACCGGTCGATGAGCCAGCGCAACGCCATCGGTGAGGACAACGGGTGCAGCAGCATGTGCTCGTTGAAGGCGTCGCGGTGGTAGGTGACGTCGGCGCCGCCAGCTGAGTAGGCGTCGGCCAGCGCGTCGATGTCGTCGACACCGATGAGGTAGTCGTGCACGGCCTGCACGATCAGCACCGGCGGCGTCGGCACGGCGACTCCCAGGGTGGTGCTGTCGAAGACATGCGCGACCGCCGGGGTGGCCAGGATGTCGTCCAGTGGCTCGTCCAGGTAGTCGGCCATGTTCTTCTTGGCCATCGAGATGACGGCCTGCGCGGTCGTCATCCGCTCCATGCTCTCGAGCATGGCCAGGCCGTCTTCGTTGGCGTGTTCCTTAATCACGGCGTCCAGGTCGGGGTAGGCGTGCGTCAGCGCGGCCACGACCATGGCGGGCAGGCCGGCGAGCAGACTGCCGTTGAGTCGCTTGAAGGTGTTCCCGAGGTTGCCGACGGGCGATCCGAGCACCGCACCGACGATGTCGAGCTCAGGGGCGTACTGGCCGCACATTTCCGCGGCCCACGCGCTGGCCAGCCCGCCGCCGGAGTAGCCCCACAGCCCGATCGGTGCCGACGCGGGCACACCGAGCCGTTCCGAACTGAGCACGGCCCGCAGACCGTCGAGGACCCGGTAGCCGGGTTCGTACGGGGTCCCCCACAACCCGCGCACGCCCTCGTGGTCAGGCACCGACACCGCCCACCCTTCGGCGACGGCCGCGCTGATCAGCAGCAGCTCCAGCTGGGTCAGCGAGCCGACCGCCTTGGCGCGGCGGCGCAGCGCGTAGGACGGAAAGCACCGGGACGAGATGGCGTCGATGGCGCACTGGTACGACAGCAGCGGCATGGTCTTGCCGGGGGCGGGTTCCTTCGGGAGCAGGACGGTGGTGACCGTCGCCTCAGGATTTCCGTTCATGTCCGTGGTCCGGTAGAGCAACTGCGTCGCCGTGATGGACTGCGGGATCAGCCCCATGAACGCCAGTTCGACCTCGCGGGAGCGCAGCACGGTCCCCGGCGCGGCGTGCTGGAAGCCGGCGGGCGGCTGGTAGAACGGGTCGTCGGCCGGGAGCAGCGGGCGGACCTTGCGCTGCAGCTCTTCATGCGGGGGTCGCCCGATCCATTCCGCCCCGGTTTCGCCTCCCAGCTTTGCGAGCTCGACCATTAAGGCTCCCTTCGTGGCCTTCGTCGCGCCCAGCGATCCCGAATGAGGGCGGAGTTCAGGCTAGTCATAATGCGGCGCCGGCTGCGCGTGGCGGCCAGCGCCTCTTACCAGTATCTTAATTCGCCTTATTCTTCTCTTATACAAGCTACTGTACAAACCGTCGACACGCCTAAAACCGCGCCGGGTGCCGCTCGTCACAATCCATTGTCGGCCCTATCCGGGGGGCTTCAGTGCAGCAAATTCGTCGGTGACCCGCAGTTGGGAGTCGGTGAAGCGGTAGAGCGCGGCCGGTCGCCCGCCGCTGCGGCCGGACTGGGCGATGGTCCCGGTGGCGGTGATGACTTTGCGGCGGGCCAGCACCCGCTGCAGATTGGTCGCGTCGACCTGATAGCCCAGCGCCGCGCCGTAAATGTCGCGCAGCGTGGACAGTGCGAATTCCTTTGGCGCCAAGGCAAATCCGATGTTCGTGTAGGACATCTTGGCGACCAGGCGGGTGCGCGCGTGGGCCACCATCGGTCCGTGGTCAAAGGCCATCGGTGGCAGCGCATTGACTGGATGCCAGCGCGTGTCCGGGGGTAACTCGGGTGTCGCGGGGGAGGGCACCAGCCCCAGGAACGTCGAGGCGATCATCCGCCCGCCCGGCACCCGCTGTGGATCGGAGAACACCGCGAGCTGTTCGAGGTGGGACAGTTCGCGCAGATCGACCTTCTCGGCCAGCTGCCGGCGGACCGAGGTGGTCATGTCCTCGTCGTTGCGCAGCCGTCCACCGGGCAGCGACCACGCGCCGCGCTGCGGATCCTGGGCGCGCTGCCATAACAGCACGTTCAACTGGGGTTTTCCCTTGTGTGAGCCGCCGGTAACCATCCCAACCTGGAACACGACGGCGAGCACTTCGTGGGCGGTGCTACCATTGGGCATGTTTTCGATTGTAAGTCGAAAACCTCCCGAGTGCGAAAGGAGCCGCCATGACGATTTTGAATCGCATGGACACGCTCGCGGAGCGGCGATCGCAAGCACGGCGCAGCCGGGCGCTGGGGGTCGGCGCCATCTGTGATGAGCTCGCGGCCCGCATCATCAGCACGCCCACCGGCTATACCGGGGTCGACGGCGACGCGCAGTGGGCTGCCGAGATCCGCCGGCTGGCACGGTTGCGCGGCGCCACCGTGCTGGCGCACAACTATCAGCTGCCCGCGATCCAAGACGTCGCCGACCACGTAGGGGATTCGCTGGCGCTGTCGCGGATCGCCGCCGAGGCGCCCGAGGACACCATCGTGTTCTGTGGCGTGCACTTCATGGCCGAGACGGCGAAGATCCTCAGCCCGGACAAGACCGTGCTGATCCCGGATCAGCGGGCCGGATGCTCCCTGGCCGACTCGATCACGCCGGACGACCTGCGCGCCTGGAAGGCCGAGCACCCCGACGCCGTGGTCGTCTCCTACGTCAACACCACGGCCGAGGTCAAGGCGCTCACCGACATCTGCTGCACGTCCTCGAACGCCGTCGACGTCGTCGCCTCCATCGACCCCGACCGTGAGGTGCTGTTCTGCCCGGACCAGTTCCTGGGCGCGCATGTGCGGCGGGTGACCGGCCGCAAGAACCTGCACGTGTGGGCCGGTGAATGCCACGTGCACGCCGGCATCAACGGCGACGAGCTCGCCGAACGGGCGCGTGCCAACCCTGACGCCGAGCTGTACGTGCATCCCGAATGTGGTTGCGCCACTTCGGCTTTGTACCTTGCGGGCGAGGGGGCCTTCCCGGCCGAACGGGTCAAGATCCTGTCCACCGGCGGCATGCTCGACGCCGCGCACCAGACCCGCGCGCAGAAGGTACTAGTCGCCACCGAGGTCGGCATGCTGCACCAATTGCGCAGGGCGGCACCGGAGGTCGACTTCCAGGCGGTCAACGACCGCGCGTCGTGCAAGTACATGAAGATGATCACCCCGGCGGCGCTGCTGCGCTGCCTGGTGGAAGGCGCCGACGAAGTCCACGTCGATCCGGATGTCGCCGCGGCGGGCCGGCGCAGTGTGCAGCGGATGATCGCGATCGGTCAGCCCGGCGGTGGCGAATGAGCACCCGGCCGGTGTGGCGTGACAGCGCCGATGTCGTCGTCGTGGGGATGGGCGTGGCAGGCCTGGCCGCCGCGCTGGCCGCCCACCGCGCGGGAGCCCGGGTCGTGGTCCTGAACAAGGCGGCGCAGACACGTGGGGTCACCGCGACCCATTACGCCCAGGGCGGCATCGCCGTCGTGCTGCCCGACAACGACGATTCCGTCGATGCCCACGTCAGTGACACGCTGACGGCGGGTGCGGGACTGTGCGACCCGGACGCGGTGTACTCGATCGTCGCCGACGGCTACCGCGCCGTCACCGAATTGGTCGGGGACGGAGCACGATTCGACGAAGCCGTGCCCGGCACCTGGGATGTGACCCGCGAAGGCGGCCACTCCCGTCGGCGGGTGGTGCACGCCGGTGGCGATGCCACCGGAGCCGAGGTGCAGCGCACGCTCGACCATGCCGCCCGGACCCTGGACATCCGCAGCGGCCATGTCGCGCTGCAAGTCCTGCACGACGATGCGGGCGTGACCGGCCTGTCGGTGGCCCGTCCGGACGGTACCGGCATCATCAGCGCACCCTCGGTGATCCTGGCCACCGGCGGTCTGGGACATCTCTACAGCGCGACCACCAACCCGAACGGATCCACCGGCGACGGCATCGCTCTGGCCCTGTGGGCGGGCCTGGCGGTCAGCGATCTGGAGTTCATCCAGTTCCACCCGACCATGCTCTTCATTCCCGGTGCGCAGGGGCGGCGTCCGCTGATCACCGAGGCCATCCGCGGCGAGGGCGCGATACTGCTTGACAGTCAAGGCAATTCGATCACCGCCGGTTTGCACCCGATGGGCGACCTGGCCCCGCGCGATGTGGTTGCGGCCGCCATCGACGCGCGGCTGAAAGCCACCGGCGACCCGTGCGCCTACCTCGACGCGCGCGGCATCGCCGAGTTCGCCTCGCGCTTCCCGACCGTGACGGCCGCGTGCCGGGCAGCCGGCATCGACCCGGTCCGCCAGCCCATCCCGATCGTCCCTGGAGCGCATTACAGCTGTGGCGGCATCGTCACCGACGTGTACGGCCAAACGGAGCTGCCAGGTCTCTACGCGGCGGGTGAGGTGGCCCGCACCGGAATGCACGGCGCCAATCGGCTGGCCTCCAACAGCCTGCTGGAAGGCCTGGTTGTCGGTGGCCGTGCCGGGCAGGGGGCAGCCGCCCACGCGGTGGCGTCCGGTCGTCCGTGCGCACAGCCGGCCGAGCCGATCACGCGCACCTCGCTGCGGCGCAGCGACCTGCAGCACGCGATGAGCCGCGACGCCTCGGTGGTACGCGACGCCGAGGGCCTGAACCGGTTGGCCGACATGCTGAACGCGGCCGCGACGCGCACCGTGACGTGCCGGCAGGATGCCGAGGATGCGGCGTTGACGCTGGCCGCGCGCACGGTCACGGCCGCTGCGCGGGCGCGCACCGAGAGCAGGGGTTGCCATCACCGCGCCGAGTCCCCGGCTGCCGCCACTGACCAGGGACGCAGCGCGCTGGTACGGCTCGGCCCCGACCGCAGCTCCGTTCAGGTGGAGACCCTGGCGGCGGTGGGCTGATGAAACTGGATGCCGCCGAGCGGGCCGATGCGATAGCGACCATTCGCCGTGGCCTGGACGAGGACCTGCGCTACGGGCCGGATGCCACGACCCTGGCAACGGTGTCGGCGAGCGCCGTCGCCACGGCGTCGATGGTGCCGCGCGAGCCCGGCGTGATCGCCGGAGTGGACGTGGCGCTGCTGGCGCTCGACGAGGTGATCGGCAGTGACGGTTACCAGGTGCTGCACCGGGTAGATGATGGCGCGCGGGTGGTGCCGGGTGAGCCGCTGCTGACCGTGCGGGCCGAGACACGCGGCCTGTTGACGGCCGAGCGGACCATGCTCAACCTGGTGTGCCACTTGTCCGGCATCGCCACGGCGACCGCTGCGTGGGTGGACGCCGTGGAGGGCACCAAGGCCAAGATCCGTGACACCCGAAAGACGCTGCCCGGACTGCGGGCACTGCAGAAGTACGCGGTGCGCGTGGGTGGCGGCGTGAACCACCGCCTGGGCCTGGGTGACGCGGCGCTGATCAAGGACAACCACGTCGCGGCCGCGGGATCGGTGTTGGCGGCGCTGCGTGCGGTGCGTGCCGCCGTACCGGAGTTGTCCTGCGAGGTCGAAGTCGACTCCCTCGAGCAGCTGGATGAAGTGCTGCCGGAGCAGCCCGAGTTGATCCTGCTGGACAACTTTCCGGTGTGGCAGACCCAGATCGCGGTGCAGCGCCGCGACGCTCACGCGCCCGATGTGCTGCTGGAATCCTCCGGAGGGCTCAGCCTGGACACCGCGAAAACCTATGCCGGGACCGGGGTGGACTACCTCGCCGTGGGCGCACTGACCCACTCGGTACGGGTGCTGGACGTCGGCCTGGACATGTAGGCCCGACCTCGACCGCCCGCGTCCGTTCCGACGCGCATCGTCGCCCGATCAGGGCGTGGGTGGGGGCGCCGGCCGGCGGTTGACCCGGACCGCGATCCGCGGGAGCAGCCTGCCCGGTGACCGCTGGATGTCGTAATCCCAGTCCAGTCCCGTCCAGAGCTGCCAGCCACGCCAGCGGGCCAGCAGGACGAAGCCGGCGCCGACCAAAGTGGCGATCACCATGCCCGCCGACGCCCGGCCTACGTAGTCGAAGGCCACCGCCACAACACTGGCGGCCGCCGCGCACGTGGCGTAGAGGGTATTGCCCCCGAAGATCTGCGGCGTCCGTCGCACGGCCAGGTCTCGCAGGGCGCCGCCACCGACCGCGGTGATGGTGCCGAGCAGAACCGCGGGCAGCCAGCCCAGGCCGACGTGCAGGGTCTTCTGGGCGCCGGCCGCTGCCCAGCACCCCAGGGCCAGCGCGTCGACCACCGGGAACACCAGCGCCCACGCGCGGTCGTGCACCGGCGTCAGGAACGCGACGATCGCTCCCGCGATGACCGCCAGCGCATAAAGGTAGTCGGTCAGTGCGACCGGCGGGCCGTGCTGCAGCAACGTATCGCGGATCAGTCCGCCGCCCAGGCCCGACAGCGTGGCCAGCGCGGCGAATCCGATGGGATCCAGATGCATCTCGCGCGCCACGATCCCGCCAAGGATGGCGTTGCCGAAGACTCCGGCCAGGTCGATGACCCGGAGGAATTCGCCAACGGTGTCGGTCACGCCAATACGTTAAACCGTCAGCAGCAGCCTGGCCGCGGCCTTCGCGGCGTTGAGTGCGGTCGTGTCTCCGCTGGTGCGCGAGAGGATCAGCGCTCCCTCGATCAGCGAGATCACCGCAAACCCGGCCTGCTCGGCGCGGGCCGCCGGCCAGCCGTCCCGGCGCAGCCGGTCGGTGATCGCCGCGCACCATCCCGCGAAGGCACGGGCGGCGGCGTCGCGTATCGCGGGACTGCCGTGCACGGCCTCGGTGGCCAGTGGTTCCACGGGACAGCCGTCGCGGGGGTCGCCGGCCAGTCCGGCTGCCAGCACGTCGATCCAGCGGTCGACGATGTCGCTGACCGGTCTGTCGGTGGACAGCAGCTGGCGCAGCAGCTGTTCGATGGCCGAGCCGGTGGTGTCGACGGCCGCCGCGGCGAGCTGCTGCTTGCCCTGCGGGAAGTGGTGATACAGCGACCCTGGTTTGACGCCCGCCACTTCGAGGATCTGGCTCAGGCCGGTCGCCGCGTAGCCCTGGCGCCGGAACAGGGTGGCGGCGGTGTCGACGAGCGCGGTGCGGCTGCGGTCGGGTCTCGGCATGGTCTTGACTTTACTTGAGTAATCACTCAAGAATGTTGCAATGAGGCAACTGATGCATGTCGATCCGGGTCGCTACGAGTGGCGGGACGCCGCGGACCTGCAAATTTCGGCCCCCGGTCAGGCCCTGGTCCGGCCATTGGCGGTGGCGTGCTGCGACCTGGACGTGGCGGTCTGTGCGGGCCGGTTGCCCCTGCCGCCGGGATATGCCGTCGGGCATGAGGGGCTGGCCGAGGTGGTGGCGGTCGGCGATGAGGTGTCCGGCGTGCGGGTGGGCGACCGGGTGGTGGTGCCGTTTCAGATCAACTGCGGAACCTGTCGCGAGTGTCGTCGTGGCGTCACCGGGTCGTGCGCCTCGCTGCCGCTGCTGGCGATGTACGGGATGGGACCCATCGCGGGTCTGGATGGCGGTGGTTTCATGTCGGATCTGGTGCTGGTGCCCTACGCCGACGCCATGCTTATCCCGGTGCCGGACGGGGTGGATCCCGTGGCCATCGCGTCCCTGTCGGACAACATCCCCGACGGGTGGCGAACGGTGGCGCCGTTCGCGGAAGAACTCAGCGCTGTCGATGCGGTGGATCGCCGGGTTCTGGTGGTCGGCCGGGCCTCGATCGGGTTGTATGCGGCGGCGTTCGCCGCGGCCCTGGGAGCCCACGTCGACTACGTCGACACCGACCCGCACCGTTTGTCGGCCGCCGAGAAACTGGGCGCCGCGGTGCACGACCGGGTGAAGCCCGCTAAGCAATGGGATCCGTACCCCGTGACGGTGAACACCTCGGCCGACCCGGCGCTGCTGGCTGCCACACTGCGCGCGACCTGGCCCGACGGCGTGTGCACCGACACCGGCATCTACTACCAACCGACCGTCGAGCTGGCGCTGTTGCCGCTTTACACCCGTGGCGTGCGGTTCGTCACCGGCCGGGTCAACGCCCGCGCCGCCATCCCGCAGGTACTGGGGATGCTGGCTGACGGCTGCGACCTGTCGCCGGCCGTCGACCGTGTGGTGCCGTGGGAGGACGCACCGGCGGGGTGGGCCGAGATGACGGGCAAGACCGTCTTCGTCAGGAGCTGATCAAGTGTGCGACTACGGCGGTGAAACAGCCATTTCGCCTCGGAAGACGCACGCCGAGGGCGGTAGGCGCACACTCGACGCCGTGATTCAGGCGATGTCGCCGACGAAAACGGCCATCCGGCGCAACTGCGCCCGCGCCATCTTGGGCAGACCTTCGGCCTCTGGGCCGTCGGTGCCCGCAGGCAGGATGCGCGTGTTGGTGAGGTGCACGGTCTGGCGGGCATAGTGCACGTCGGCCTGGCCGGCAGCCAGCACGTTCTTCACCCAGTCCGTCTTGCCGTGGCCCAATGCGATCGCCAGCACATTGCCCTTGCGGTAGGTGGTCACGACCGTCTTGTAGGCCTTACCGGACTTGCGGCCGCGGTGTTCGATGGTTGCGGTACCGGGCAGGAACCGGGCGATCGGCTTGATCAGCGGGTTGAGGTACTTGACCTGGATGTTCTCGAACCACACCGGGAAGATCATCGGGACGCCGGGGGCGTTGTTGGGGTGTCGATCCCTTGCAGACATGGCTGGCTCCTTCTTTACCCGCGCATTTACCCGCGCACTGTACCGGTCGAATATCGACTTGAGCTGCTCTGGGACAATGGTCGACGTGACCCCATCGCCTTCGCCACTGTCCCGTATCGATTTGCGGGGCGTGGAGTTGACCGCTGCGCGGTTGCGGGCTGAGCTGCCACGTGGCGGCGTCGACGTGGAAGCGGTGCTGCCCAGGGTGCGGCCGATCGTCGAGGCGGTGGCCGAGCGCGGGGCGGTGGCGGCGCTGAATTACGGCGAAGAGTTCGACGGTGTGCGGCCGGCGGCCGTGCGGGTGCCCGACAGCGCGCTCGAAGCGGCAGTGGCCGGCCTCGATGACGACGTGCGGGAAGCGCTGCAGGTGATGATCGAACGGACCCGCGCCGTCCACGCCGATCAGCGCCGTGCCGACACGACGACCACGCTCGGCCCGGGTGCCACCGTCACCGAACGCTGGGTCCCTGTCGAACGGGTCGGCCTGTACGTGCCGGGCGGCAATGCCGTGTACCCGTCCAGTGTGGTGATGAATGTGGTGCCGGCCCAGGAGGCCGGTGTCGACTCGCTGGTGGTCGCCAGCCCGCCCCAGGCGGCCTTCGGGGGGCTGCCGCACCCGACCATCCTGGCCGCGGCCAAGCTGCTGGGTGTCGAGGAGGTCTGGGCGGTTGGTGGGGCACAGGCGGTGGCGTTGCTGGCCTACGGAGGCACCGACACCGGCGGGGGCGAGCTCGTCCCGGTCGACATGATCACCGGACCCGGCAACATCTACGTCACCGCCGCCAAGCGGCTGTGCCGCTCCCAGGTCGGTATCGACGCCGAAGCCGGCCCTACCGAGATCGCCATCCTCGCCGACCACACCGCCGACCCCGCGCACGTGGCCGCCGACCTGATCAGCCAGGCCGAACACGACGAGATGGCGGCCAGCGTCCTGGTCACCCCCAGCCCCGAGCTGGCCGACGCCACCGACACCGAACTCACCGCCCAGCTGCAGACCACCGTGCACCGCGAGCGCGTGACCACTGCGCTGTCCGGCCCGCAGTCCAAGATCATCCTGACCGACGACCTCGATGCCGCGGTCAAGGTGGTCAACGCCTATGCCGCCGAGCACCTGGAGATCCAGACCGCCGACGCGGCACAGGTCGCGGCCCGGATCCGTTCGGCCGGAGCCATTTTCGTCGGACCGTACGCACCGGTGAGCCTCGGCGACTACTGCGCCGGGTCCAACCACGTGCTGCCCACCGCGGGCAGCGCCCGCCACTCGAGTGGCCTGTCGGTGCAGACCTTCCTGCGGGGAATCCACGTCGTCGACTACACCGAGGCCGCGCTCAAAGACGTCTCCGGCCACGTCGTCACGCTGGCCAAGGCCGAAGACCTGCCGTCGCACGGCGAGGCGGTACGCCGGAGGTTCGAGCGGTGACTCGACCCACCCTTGACGACCTGCCGCTGCGCGACGATCTGCGGGGCAAGTCCCCTTACGGCGCACCGCAATTGGATGTTCCCGTGCGGCTCAATACCAACGAGAACCCGCACCCGCCCACTCAGGCGCTGATCGACGATGTGGTGCGCTCGGTAAGGGAGGCCGCCGCCGATCTGCATCGTTACCCCGACCGCGACGCCGTGGCGCTGCGCACCGATCTGGCCGCTTACCTCAGCGCCCAGACCGGCACGCCGGTGGCCGTCGAAAGCGTCTGGGCCGCAAACGGTTCCAATGAGATTCTGCAACAGTTGCTGCAGGCATTCGGCGGGCCGGGACGCAGTGCCATCGGTTTCGTCCCGTCGTATTCGATGCACCCGATCATCTCCGACAGCACACGTACCCAGTGGCTCGAAGCCGCCCGCGCGGACGACTTCAGTCTCGACGTCGACCGGGCCGTCGCCGCCGTGGTGGACCGCCAGCCTGACGTGGTGTTCATCGCCAGCCCGAACAACCCCTCGGGACAGAGTATTTCGCTGGCCGACCTGCGCAGGCTGCTCGACGTGGCGCCGGGCATCGTGATCGTCGACGAAGCCTACGGAGAGTTCTCCTCGCAGCCCAGCGCCATCACCCTGGTCGAGGAATATCCGACCAAGCTCGTCGTCACCCGCACCATGAGCAAGGCGTTCGCCTTCGCCGGCGGCCGACTGGGCTACCTGGTCGCGACTCCCGCCCTGGTCGACGCGATGCTGCTGGTCCGGCTGCCGTACCACCTGTCGTCGGTCACCCAGGCGGCAGCGCGGGCTGCGCTACGGCACGCCGACGACACCCTGGCCAGCGTCGCCACCCTGATCGCCGAGCGGGAGCGGGTGTCAACGGCATTGACCCACATGGGGTTCCGGGTTATCCCCAGTGACGCTAACTTCGTCCTGTTCGGCGAATTCGCCGACGCGCCGGCTGCCTGGCAGCATTACCTGGAGGCCGGCGTCCTGATCCGCGACGTCGGCATTCCCGGATATCTGCGCACCACCATCGGAATGGCCGACGAGAACGACGCGTTTCTGAAGGTGAGCGCCCAGATCGCCACCACCGATCTAGCCGGCGCGGCCACATCGGGTGCCGCGGATCGTGAACAATTCTTAGGAGCACCGTGACAACCGCAAACCGGCGTGCGCGCATCGAACGTCGCACCCGTGAATCCGACATCGTCGTCGAACTCGACCTCGACGGCACCGGCGAGGTGGACGTCGACACCGGCGTCCCGTTCTACGACCACATGCTCACCGCCCTGGGCTCGCACGCCAGCTTCGACCTGATGGTGCGCACCAAGGGCGACGTGGAGATCGAAGCGCATCACACCATCGAAGACACCGCGATCGTGCTGGGCACCGCTCTCGGACAGGCCCTGGGCGACAAGAAGGGCATCCGCCGGTTCGGCGACGCGTTCATCCCGATGGACGAGACGCTGGCGCATGCTGCCGTCGACGTCTCCGGGCGGCCCTACTGCGTGCACACCGGGGAGCCGGATCACCTGCAGCACACCACTATCGCCGGCAATTCGGTGCCCTACCACACCGTCATCAACCGGCATGTGTTCGAGACGCTGGCCTCCAACGCCCGCATCGCGCTGCACGTACGGGTCCTGTACGGGCGCGACCCGCACCACATCACCGAAGCGCAGTACAAGGCGGTGGCCCGGGCACTGCGCCAGGCTGTTGAGCCCGACCCCCGGGTGTCCGGCGTTCCGTCCACCAAAGGTGTTCTGTGACTTCCAAATCCGTCGTTGTTCTCGACTACGGCTCCGGCAATCTGCGCTCCGCGCAACGTGCGCTGGAGCGGGTGGGTGCTGACGTCGACGTCACCGCGGATGCCGAAAAGGCACTGGCCGCAGACGGACTCGTGGTGCCCGGCGTCGGTGCCTTCGAGGCGTGCATGACCGGCCTGCGCAAGATCGGCGGCGAGCGGATCATCGCCGAGCGGGTTGCCGGCGGACGGCCGGTGCTCGGCGTTTGCGTGGGCATGCAGATCCTGTTCGCGCGCGGCGTCGAGTTCGGCGTCGAAACCACGGGGTGCGGTCAGTGGCCGGGAGCGGTGACCCGGCTGGATGCGCCCGTCATCCCGCACATGGGGTGGAATGTGGTCGATGCCCCGCCGGACAGTGTGCTGTTCAAGGGCATGAGCGCCGACACCCGGTTTTATTTCGTACACTCCTACGCCGCGCAGCGGTGGGAAGGTTCACCCGAAGCGATGTTGACGTGGGCGACACATCAGGTGCCGTTTCTGGCGGCGGTGGAGGACGGTCCGCTGTCCGCTACCCAGTTCCACCCGGAGAAGAGCGGTGATGCCGGCGCCGCGATCCTGCACAACTGGGTTGAAGGGCTGTAGTCATGTCGCTGATTCTGTTGCCGGCCGTCGACGTCGTCGAGGGCCGCGCCGTGCGTCTGGTACAGGGCAAGGCGGGTAGTGAAACCGAGTACGGCTCGGCGCTGGACGCCGCGCTGGGCTGGCAGCGCGACGGCACCGACTGGATCCACCTGGTGGATCTGGACGCCGCCTTCGGGCGCGGGTCCAATCGTGAACTGCTGGCCGAGGTGGTGGGCAAGCTCGACGTGCAGGTCGAACTGTCCGGAGGCATCCGCGATGACGATTCGCTGGCCGCCGCGTTGGCCACCGGGTGTGCCCGGGTCAACGTGGGCACGGCCGCGCTGGAAAACCCCGAGTGGTGTGCCCGGGCCATCGCCGAGCACGGCGACAAGGTCGCCGTGGGGCTGGACGTCCAGATTCTGCAGGGAGTTTCGGGCGGCGCACACCGATTGCGCGGCCGTGGCTGGGAAACTGACGGCGGCGACCTCTGGGAGGTGCTGGACCGCCTGAACTCCGAGGGCTGTTCGCGCTACGTCGTCACCGACGTCACCAAGGACGGCACGCTGGGCGGGCCCAACCTCGACCTGCTGGCCAGGGTCGCTGAACGCACCGATGCGCCGGTGATCGCCTCCGGTGGGGTGTCCAGCCTGGACGACCTGCGCGCCATTGCGACGCTGACCGACCGGGGGATTGAAGGGGCCATCGTGGGCAAGGCGCTCTATGCCGGCCGGTTCACGCTGCCGCAGGCGCTGGACGCGGTGCGGGAGTAGCGCCATGGATCTGGATGTGCTTGTCCAACAAGCATCGGACATCCTGGACGACGCCGTTGAGCCGTTCCTCGCGGGCCACCGCGCAGAGTCCGCGGTCAGCAAGAAGGGCAACGACTTCGCCACCGAGGTCGACCTGGCCATCGAGCGCCAGGTCGTCGACGCCCTGGTGACCGAGACGGGGATCGAGGTGCACGGCGAAGAATTCGGCGGTGCCGACGTCGACTCGCCGTGGGTGTGGGTGCTCGACCCGGTGGACGGGACCTTCAACTACGCCGCCGGGTCTCCGATGGCGGGCATTCTGCTTGGGCTGCTGCGTGACGGCGAACCCGTGGCCGGGCTGACCTGGCTGCCCTTCACCGGCCAGCGCTACACCGCGGTGGCCGGTGGTCCGCTGGTGAAGAACGGTGAGCCGCAACCGAAGTTGGCACCTGCCGAGTTGGCTGACGCACTGGTCGGAGCCGGGTCGTTCAGCGCGGACTCGCGGGGCCGGTTCCCGGGGCGCTACCGGGTGGCGGTGCTGGAGAACCTCAGCCGGCTGTCCTCGCGACTGCGCATGCACGGCTCCACCGGACTGGACCTGGCCTACGTCGCTGACGGAATCCTGGGTGGAGCAATAAGTTTCGGCAGTCATGTGTGGGACCATGCCGCAGGAGTGGCGCTGGTGCGATCCGCGGGCGGCATCGTCACCGACCTGGCGGGCGAGCAGTGGACCCCGGCCTCCCGCTCGGCGCTCGCAGCCGCGCCCGGGGTGCATGCGGAGATACTTGAAATCCTGCGCAGCACGGGACAACCGGAGGATTACTGAGATGCAGCATCACTCCGGTGACGGACTCGCGGTGCGCGTGATCCCATGCCTGGACGTCGACGCGGGCCGCGTCGTCAAGGGTGTCAACTTCGAAAACCTCCGGGACGCCGGTGATCCCGTCGAACTGGCAGCAGCATATGACGCCGAGGGTGCCGATGAACTCACCTTCCTCGACGTGACCGCATCTTCCTCGGGCCGGGCCACCATGCTGGATGTGGTGCGCCGCACCGCCGAGCAGGTGTTCATCCCGCTCACCGTCGGTGGCGGGGTGCGCACCGTGGCCGACGTGGACACCTTGTTGCGTGCCGGAGCCGACAAGGTGTCGGTCAACACCGCCGCCATCGCCCGGCCTGACCTGCTGGCGGAAATGGCGCGGCAGTTCGGCTCGCAGTGCATCGTGCTGTCCGTCGACGCGCGCACGGTGCCCGAGGGCGCGGCACCGACGCCATCGGGGTGGGAAGTCACCACCCACGGTGGCCGGCAGGGCACCGGCATCGACGCGGTGCAGTGGGCGGCCCGCGGCGCCGAGTTGGGCGTGGGCGAGATCCTGTTGAACTCCATGGATGCCGACGGCACGAAGGCCGGATTCGATCTGGCCATGCTGCGGGCGGTGCGGGCGGCGGTCACCGTGCCGGTGATTGCCAGCGGCGGGGCGGGGGCGGCAGAACATTTCGCGCCCGCGGTCGACGCCGGGGCGGATGCGGTGTTGGCGGCCAGCGTGTTTCACTTCCGCGAGCTGACCATCGGACAGGTCAAATCCGCCATGGCCGCGCACGACATCACGGTTCGGATCACGACATCATGACCCTCGACCCGGCAATCGCCGCACGGTTGAAACGCAACGCGGACGGATTGTTCGCCGCGGTGGTGCAGGAGCGTGGCAGCGGTGATGTGCTGATGGTCGCCTGGATGGACGACGACGCGCTGGCCCGGACCCTGGAAACCCGGGAAGCGACCTACTTTTCGCGCTCGCGCGGCGAGCAGTGGATCAAGGGAGCGACCTCCGGACACACCCAGTACGTGCACTCGGTGCGGTTGGACTGCGATGGCGACACCGTGCTGTTGACGGTCGATCAGGTCGGTGCGGCCTGCCACACCGGCGACCACAGCTGCTTCGACGCCGCGGTATTGCTCGAACCCGAGGGTTAGCCCGCCGGCACGTCCAAGCCGGTGGCGGCGGCCAGCGCGGCGCGGGTCCATTCGCGACGGTCGACGTCCGGCTTGATGCGGTCTCTGCGGAGTGCCTCCAGGTCGATGGGCCGACCCGCGGTGACGGCCGCCGGCACGTGGAAGACGAAAGACGGCTTGTCGATGGTGATGGCCAGCAGGACGTCGCTGTCGCTCAAACCGTTGGCGCGGATCACGTTTTCGGCCCACTTCGCAGATTTCGCGCCACCGAAATCGTTGACGTAGACCACCCAGAGCCGAGTCCCCTGCTGCTGATAGAGCTTATTGACGGCGCGCTCGATCACGAGGCGTTCGCCGGGCCCGAGTACGTGGGCCTGATCGGTGATCTGGTCGGCCAGTGTGAGCGCCGGGGGAGCCGGGTTGCCGCTCGTCGGCGCCGCGCCGGCCGATGAGGACGCGGAGCCCGCGGACGGCTGCCCGCCCGAATGGCCGCGCATCACGACCACCGCGAGAACCGCGGCCACCACCACCAGCGCAACGGCCACCAGCGTGGCGATCATCGCGCCCCGACGGCGGCCAGCGGCGGCCGATGATGTCGCGATCGCCTGGGTCGGCACTTCGACGGCGACCGTCGGCTGTGCGGCGTCCGCCGTTTCGGCTGCGGCGGCGACCGTGCCCGCCGGGGCGGCCAGCGCCGCGGCGAAATCCGAGCAGGACGCGAAGCGCGCGGACCGGTCCTTCGCGAGTACCCGGGTGACGATGGGATCCAGGTAGGCCAGCTCAGGCCGACGCTCGCTCAGCAGTGGTGGCGGCGCCGACAGATGCTGACTGATCACCACGGCGGGATTGGAATTCTGGAACGGGGCCATGCCCGTGAGCAACTGGTACGCGGTGCACCCCAGCGCGTACTGGTCGGAGCGCCCGTCGAGGTCGGAACCTTGCAGCTGCTCCGGCGGGCAGTAGGCGGTGGTGCCCATCATCATGTTGGTCGCGGTCAGCCCGCTGATCTCGCCGAGTTCACGCGCGATGCCGAAGTCGGCGAGCAGGATCCGCCGTCGCGGCGCGGTGTCGCCCAACAGGATGTTGGCCGGTTTGACGTCGCGGTGCAGCAAGCCCCGGGAGTGCGCGTAGTCGAGCGCCTCGGCCACGGCCGAGACGATCTCCACGACATCCGGCAGGGGCATTCCGGACGGATATCGGTCGCGGAGCAACCTGGCAGCGTCGGTTCCTTCCACGTAGTCCATCGACAGCCACAGCTGACCCTGGTACTCACCGCGGTCGTGAATGCCGACGATGTGTTCGTTGTACAGGCTGCCGGCCAGGTCGGCTTCGCGGTTGAACCGCTGCCGGAACTCCTGGTTCGAGGTGAACTCCGCGGGCAGGATCTTCAGGGCATCCCGGCGGGGCAGCCGTGGATGCTGCGCCAGGTACACCTCGCCCATTCCACCGGCACCGAGCCGCCGCACGATGGTGTACCCGGCGAAGAGCTCGCCTTCCTGTAGGCCCTTCGCGGGGTCACGGTCTGCGCTGGTCGGCATGGGAGCATGTTACTGAGGCGCAGTTAGGCGGAATTAACGCACTGGTACAATCGAGGCGCCGGGAGTTTTCGCTGACAGGGACCGGTCCGGTTGCGATCCGCTGAAGCGGTGGCCGGCGGTCGGATAATCCTAATCGGTTGCGTGTGAACGTGTTTCGGCAGCGCCGAGTCGGGTATGGCCGCTCAGGCGTTGCACGGCAACCTGATTCGCGGCATGCGTCTCGCCGGCCGAACGCGATGAAGTGGTCCGCAATTTGCCTGTGCGGCAAATATTTTGGCGACCTGATGAGGAAAGGGGCGATCGATGGTCAAACGCATGTCCTGGAACGTGCTGGCGCCGCTGATCGCTCTGGTCGCGCTGGCGTTCACCTGGGGGCAGGAGATCGGCCCGGTGGTGGGCGCGCTGGCGGCGGTGCTGCTCGGCGGTGCCGTGCTGGCCGCGGTGCATCACGCCGAGGTGGTGGCGCACCGGGTCGGGGAGCCGTTCGGATCGCTGGTGCTGGCCGTCGCCGTGACCGTCATCGAAGTCGCGCTGATCGTCACGCTGATGACCTCCGGCGGTGACAAGGCGGCGACCCTTGCCCGTGACACCGTGTTCGCCGCGGTCATGATCACCACGAACGGGATCGTCGGGCTGTCGCTGCTGCTCGGCTCCCGCCGCTACGGCGTGACGCAGTTCAACGCCCACGGCAGCGGCTCGGCGCTGGCCACCGTCGCCACTCTGGCGACGCTGGGCCTGGTGCTGCCGACGTTCACCACGAGTCATCCCGGCCCCGAGTTCTCGCCCGGGCAGCTCGCGTTCGCGGCCGTCGCCTCCCTGGCCCTGTATCTGATGTTCGTCTTCACCCAGACCGTCCGGCATCGCGACTTTTTCCTGCCGGTGGCGCAGAAGGGGGCGGTCGACGAAAACCACCACGCCGAGCCGCCGAGTACGAAGTCGGCGCTGCTGAGCCTCGGAGTGCTGCTGGTCGCCCTGGTGGCGGTGGTGGGCCTGGCCAAGGTGGAATCGCCGATCATCGAGCGGATGGTGGCCGCCGCCGGTTTTCCGCACTCGTTCGTCGGTGTGGTGATCGCTCTCGTCGTCTTGCTGCCGGAAACACTCGCGGCCGGGCGTGCGGCACGGCAGGGCCGCATGCAGATCAGCCTCAACCTCGCTTACGGCTCCGCGATGGCCAGTATCGGGCTCACCATCCCGGCGATCGCCCTGGCGTCCCTCTGGATCCGTGGACCGCTGCACCTGGGGCTCGGGCCCACCCAGCTGGTGCTGCTGGCGCTGACCATGGTGGTCAGCGTGCTGACGGTGGTGCCCGGCCGGGCGACCCGGCTGGAGGGCGAGGTGCATCTGGTGGTGCTGGCCGCCTGGTTGTTCCTGGCGATCAGCCCCTAGACGCGGTGCGGGTCGCGTCGCTGCGGCCCGAGTCCGTGCGGGCAGGGGACCACGAGACCGCCGGGGATGCGGGACGGCGGCTCACCGGCCGCGCAGCGTCTCCAGTGCCTTGTCCGCGTGAGTGTCCATGCTGATCTCGCTGGAAATCACGTTGAGAACCGTGCGGTCGGTGTCGATGACGAACGTGGTGCGCTTGACGGGCATCAGCTTGCCGAGCAGACCGCGCTTGACGCCGAATTGAGTGGCCACCGTGCCGTCGTTGTCCGACAGCAGCGGATAGTCGAAGTTCTGCGTATCGGAGAACTTGGCCTGCTTCTGCACGGGATCGGTGCTGATACCGACCCGGTTGGCGCCCACGGCCGCGAATTCGGCAGCCAGATCCCGGAAGTGGCAGGCTTCTTTGGTGCAGCCCGGCGTCATCGCCGCCGGATAGAAGAACAGCACCACGGGCCCGTTGCTCAGCAGCTCGCTGAGTCTGCGCGGCGTGCCCGTCTGGTCGGGAAGCTCGAAGTCGGCCACGGTGTCACCAATTTTCATGGGCGCCACGCTACGCGGGCGGCCGCCCCGCAATCTGATTGGATGGTCCGGTGCAAGCCAACCTCGCAGCCACGACAACGCGGGAGGATTTCCGCGTGCTGGCGGCCGAGCACCGGGTAGTTCCGGTGACTCGCAAGGTACTGGCCGACAGCGAAACTCCGCTGTCGGCGTATCGCAAGCTCGCCGCCAGCCGTCCCGGGACTTTTCTGCTCGAATCGGCGGAGAACGGCCGGTCGTGGTCGCGCTGGTCGTTTATCGGGGCCGGGGCGCCGACGGCGTTGAGCGTGCGAGACGGCCAGGCAGTGTGGCTGGGCGCGGTGCCCCAGGACGCTCCGGCCGGCGGCGACCCGCTGGAGGCGCTGCGCGCCACCCTGGAGGTGCTGGCGACCGCCGCGCCCCAGGATTCGAGGCCGGGGTTGCCGCCGCTGTCCGGTGGCATGGTCGGCTACTTCGCCTATGACATGGTGCGGCGCCTGGAGCGGCTGCCCGAGCTTGCCGTCGACGACCTCCGGCTGCCGGACATGCTGTTGCTGCTGGCCACCGACGTGGCCGCGGTGGACCACCACGAGGGCACCATCACCCTGATCGCCAATGCGGTCAACTGGAACGGCACCGACGAGCGGGTGGACTGGGCCTACGACGACGCGGTCGCGCGACTCGACGTGATGACCGTGGCACTAGGGCAGCCGCTGCCCTCGACGGTCTCCACATTCAGCAAGCCGGAGCCGGTGTACCGCTCGCAACGGACGGTTGAAGAGTACGGCGCCATCGTCGACCATCTGGTGGAACAGATCGCCGCCGGTGAAGCCTTTCAGGTCGTGCCGTCGCAGCGTTTCGAGATGGACACCGACGTCGACCCGATCGACGTCTACCGGATGCTGCGGGTGAGTAACCCGAGCCCGTACATGTACCTGCTGCAGATTCCCGATAGTGAAGGCGCAGTGGATTTCTCGATCGTCGGGTCGAGTCCCGAGGCGCTGGTCACG
The DNA here is from genome assembly GCF_030755175.1 of Mycobacterium sp. TY814. Taxonomy (NCBI): domain Bacteria; kingdom Bacillati; phylum Actinomycetota; class Actinomycetes; order Mycobacteriales; family Mycobacteriaceae; genus Mycobacterium; species Mycobacterium sp. TY814. The sequence continues at coordinate 166,086 of NZ_JAUFRY010000001.1, read as the reverse complement.
GTGCAGGACGGACGGGCCACGACGCACCCGATCGCCGGGACGCGGTGGCGCGGCGAGACCGAAGAAGAAGACGTGCTGCTGGAAAAGGAGTTGCTGGCCGACCAGAAGGAGCTCGCCGAGCACCTGATGCTGGTGGACCTGGGCCGCAACGACCTGGGCCGGGTGTGCACGCCGGGCACCGTCCGTGTGGAGGACTACAGCCACATCGAGCGCTACAGCCATGTGATGCACCTGGTGTCCACCGTGACGGGGGTGTTGGCGGAGGGTAGGACTGCCCTGGACGCGGTGACGGCCTGTTTTCCGGCCGGGACCCTGTCCGGTGCTCCGAAGGTGCGGGCGATGGAACTGATCGAGGAGGTCGAGAAGACCCGCCGCGGCCTGTATGGCGGCGTGGTGGGCTACCTCGACTTCGCCGGTAACGCCGACTTCGCGATCGCCATCCGTACCGCGTTGATGCGCGACGGCATTGCGTACGTGCAGGCCGGGGGAGGCGTGGTGGCCGACTCCAACGGGCCCTACGAGTACAACGAGTCACGAAACAAGGCGCGGGCGGTGCTCAATGCGATCGCCGCGGCCGAGACGCTGACCGTGCCCGGTATGCCCGGTGGCTGACACGGCTCGCCGTGGCCGGCTGATCATCGGCGTCGCCCAGGTGTTGCTCGTGGTGGCGGCCGGTGCGCTGTGGGGGGCCTCTCGGTTCACCTGGGTCGTCATCCGATCGTTCGACGGGTTGGGGCCGCCCAAGGAGATCGCGCTGTCGGGTGCCTCCTGGTCGACCGCGCTGCTGCCCCTGGCGATCGTGAACCTGGCCGCCGCGGTCGCGGCGTTGGCGGTGCGCGGCTGGCAGCTGCGTGCGCTGGCGGCGCTGCTGGCGGTTGCGAGTTTCGCGATCGGCTATCTCGGCTTCGGCCTGTGGGCCCTCCCGGATGTTGCGGCGCGCGGTGCCGATCTGGCGCACGTTCCTGTTGCGACCCTGGTGGGCAGTGCCCGCCAGTACACCGGAGCGGTGGCGACGGTGGCGGCCGCGACGTGCACCCTGATCGCCGCGGCGCTGCTGATGCGCTCGGCGTCGGTTGCCGGGTCCACCCGGTCGACCAGCACGAAGTACCTGGCACCCGGGGCGCGTCGATCGGCCGCGCGGGACATCGAGGGGACACCGACGGAGGAACCCTCGCAGGAGCGGGACGGGCAGTCGCAGCTCTCCGAACGCATGATTTGGGACGCTCTCGACGAGGGCCGCGACCTTACCGATCGGCCGCGCGACCCGGACACCGAGGGGCGGTGACGGACCCCATCGTGACAGTCGCTACCCTTCTTGCACGCCGTCGAAATCGGTTGGCGAGCGTGGGGTGATCCAGAGTCACAGTGGGTTACAGGAGGAAGGAACCGCAGGTATGAGTCCGGCCAACGTGCTTGACTCCATTCTTGAGGGAGTCCGGGCCGATGTTGCCGCGCGCGAAGCCCGCGTGAGTCTTTCTGAAATCAAGGCCGCCGCCGCAGCCGCCCCGCCGCCACGAGACGTGATGGCCGCGCTGCGCGAGCCCGGTATCGGCGTCATCGCCGAGGTCAAGCGCGCCAGCCCGTCCAAGGGTCCGCTGGCGACCATCGCGGACCCGGCGAAGCTGGCCCGTGCCTATGAGGACGGCGGCGCTCGGATCATCAGCGTGCTGACCGAGGAACGGCGTTTTCACGGTTCGCTCGACGACCTCGACGCGGTGCGTGCCGCGGTGTCGATTCCGGTGTTGCGCAAAGACTTTGTGGTGCAGCCCTACCAGATCCACGAGGCCCGTGCGCACGGCGCCGACATGTTGTTGCTCATCGTCGCCGCGCTGGACCAGTCGGCGCTGGTTTCGATGCTTGACCGCACCGAGTCGCTCGGCATGACGGCGCTCGTCGAGGTTCACACCGAAGAGGAAGCCGACCGGGCATTGAAGGCGGGCGCCAACGTGATCGGGGTCAACGCCCGCGATCTCACCACGCTGGAGGTCGACCGCGACTGCTTCGCGCGGATCGCTCCCGGGCTGCCCAGCAAGGTGATCAGGATCGCCGAATCCGGTGTACGGCACACCGGTGACCTGCTGGCGTACGCCGGCGCGGGCGCCGACGCCGTGCTCGTCGGCGAAGGCCTGGTGAAGAGCGGAGACCCCCGTGCGGCGGTCGCCGACCTGGTCACCGCCGGAACCCATCCGTCCTGTCCGAAACCGGCTCGCTAGCCGTTGATGTACCGCGCACGTTCTGAGTCTTTGTGATGGCCGACCTGTCGAATCCGGATATTCCGCGCACCAGCGCCGCCATCGTCGAACGCACCCACTACGACCCCGACGCGGGCGGTCATTTCGGTGTGTACGGCGGACGTTACGTGCCTGAGGCGCTGATGGCCGTCATCGAGGAAGTCACCGTCGCCTACGAGAAGGAACGCGTCAACCAGGATTTCCTGGACACCCTGGACAAGTTGCAGACGCACTACGCCGGGCGTCCGTCGCCGCTGTACGAGACGACCAGATTGGGCGAGCACGCCGGGTCGGCACGGATCTTTCTCAAGCGAGAAGACTTGAACCACACAGGTTCTCACAAGATCAACAACGTGCTGGGTCAGGCGTTGCTGGCTCGCCGGATGGGCAAGACGCGAGTCATCGCCGAGACGGGCGCCGGCCAGCACGGCGTCGCCACCGCCACCGCCTGCGCCCTGATGGGCCTGGACTGCATCATCTACATGGGTGCGGTCGACACTGCACGCCAGGCATTGAACGTGGCCCGCATGCGCCTGCTGGGCGCGCAGGTCGTTTCGGTGGAGACCGGTTCGCGAACCCTGAAAGACGCCATCAACGAGGCATTTCGGGACTGGGTCACCAACGCCGACAACACCTACTACTGCTTCGGCACGGCCGCCGGACCGCATCCCTTCCCGACGATGGTGCGTGACTTCCAGCGCATCATCGGCATGGAGGCACGGGTACAGATCCAGCAGCAGGCGGGCAGGTTGCCCGACGCGGTGGTCGCCTGTGTCGGTGGCGGTTCCAACGCGATCGGTATCTTCCACGCCTTCCTCGACGATCCCGGTGTGCGGTTGGTGGGTTACGAGGCCGCCGGCGATGGCGTCGAGACCGGTCGGCATGCGGCGACGTTCACTGGCGGCTCGCCCGGCGCTTTCCAGGGTTCGTTCTCCTACCTGCTGCAGGACGCGGACGGGCAGACCATCGAATCGCATTCCATCTCAGCAGGTTTGGACTACCCCGGCGTGGGTCCCGAACACGCCTGGCTCAAGGAGGCGGGCCGCGTTCAGTACGAGCCCATCACCGACACCGAGGCGATGGATGCGTTCGGACTGCTGTCCCGCACGGAGGGGATCATCCCGGCGATCGAATCCGCGCACGCGGTGGCCGGCGCCCTCAAATTGGGTGCCGAATTGGGAAGGGGCGCGGTCATTGTGGTGAACCTCTCGGGCCGCGGCGACAAGGACGTGGAGACCGCTGCAAAGTGGTTCGGGCTGATGGACGAGTCGTGACACTACAACAGGGTGCGGCCAGCAAGCTGGGCCCGCTGTTCGATACGTGCCGCGCCGAAAGTCGGGCCGCGTTGATCGGTTACCTGCCCACCGGCTACCCGGACGTGCCGACATCGCTGCAGGCGATGACCGCACTGGTCGAATCCGGTTGCGACATCATCGAAGTGGGTGTGCCGTACTCCGATCCGGGGATGGACGGCCCCACTATTCAGCGGGCGACCGAGCGGGCGTTGAGCGGGGGAGTCCGGGTACGCGACACACTGGCAGCGGTCGAGGCGATCAGCGCCGCCGGTGGCCATGCCGTGGTGATGACCTACTGGAATCCGGTGTTGCGGTACGGGATCGAGGCGTTCGCCCGCGATCTCGCCGCGGCGGGAGGTAAGGGCCTGATCACGCCCGACCTCATTCCCGACGAGGCGACGCAGTGGATTGCGGCGTCGGACGAGCACGGATTGGATCGCATCTTCCTGGTTGCGCCGTCGTCGACGCCGGAACGGTTGGTGACCACTGTCGAAGCCTCGCGCGGATTCGTCTACGCGGCTTCGACGATGGGTGTGACGGGCGCGCGCGATGCGGTTTCGTCGGCCGCGCCCGAACTTGTCAGAAGGGTCAAGGCGGTGGCTGACATACCGGTCGGCGTCGGCCTGGGCGTGCGGTCGGGAGCGCAGGCGGCGCAGATCGGCAGCTACGCCGACGGAGTGATCGTCGGATCGGCCCTGGTTTCGGCGCTGGGTGAGGGATTGCCCGCCCTGCGGGCGCTCACCGAGGAGCTCGCCGCCGGCGTACGCCAGAGGGATTCGGCATGACAATCAGCTACCTCGCCTACATACCCAGTCCGCCGCGCGGCGTCTGGCATCTGGGGCCGCTGCCCATTCGTGCTTACGCGTTCTTCATCATCACCGGCATATTGGTGGCCCTGCTGATCGGGGACCGGCGCTGGGCGGCCCGCGGCGGTCAGCGGGGCGTGGTCTACGACATTGCGCTGTGGATGGTGCCGTTCGGATTGGTCGGTGGCCGTCTCTATCACCTGGCCACCGACTGGCAGACATATTGGGGCCCCGGTGGTGCCGGTCTGGCTGCGGCGCTTCGGATCTGGGACGGCGGCCTGGGCATCTGGGGTGCGGTGGCGCTCGGTGTCGTCGGTGCGTGGATCGGCTGCCGGCGGCATGGGGTTCCGTTGCCCGCCTTCGTCGACGCGGTGGCTCCGGGAGTTGTGTTGGCGCAGGCCATCGGACGGCTCGGGAACTATTTCAATCAGGAGCTCTACGGGCGCGAAACAACGATGCCGTGGGGGCTGGAGATCTTCTATCGGCGCGACCCTGCCGGGTATGTCGACGTCCACTCGCTCGACGGCGTGTCGACGGGCCAGGTGGCACTCGTCGTACAGCCCACGTTCCTCTACGAATTGCTGTGGAATCTGCTGGTTTTCGGCATTCTGCTGATGCTGGACCGGCGTTTCACCCTTGGGCATGGGCGTCTGTTCGCCTCGTATGTCGCGCTGTACTGCGTCGGGCGATTCGGTGTCGAGCTGCTTCGCGACGACACCGCGACACACATCGCCGGGATTCGGATCAACACGTTCACGTCGACGTTCGTCTTCATCGGCGCGGTCGTCTACATCATCCTGGCGCCGAAGGGCCGGGAGGATCCGGCGTTGCTGCGCGGCCGCGGGGCCGAAGAGGCCGAGGAAGTCGCAGAGGCCGAGGAAGTCGCAGAGCCCGACCAGGAATTGGCCGCGGTCGGTGCGGCATCTGCCGCGGGGGCGGCGGCAGGCGGCGTCGGCGGAGCCGATGGTCCGGATGTAGCGGCTGCCGACGGTGAGACGTCCGAGGGTGGCGAGGAGCCGGAGATTGCCGAGGCGGAGGCTGAGGTGGCAGAGGGCGCGGTCGCCGAGGCGCAGGCCGAGGTGGCAGAGGGCGCGGTCGTCGAGGACGGCGACGAGGGCGTCGAAGGGGATTTTGCCGAGACCGATGAGGCTGTCGAGGCCCCAGAGGTAGCGGGCGAGCCCGGGAGCGCCGACGAGCCCGAGGTGGCCGAGGCGGAAAGTGGCGAGGCGGGCGAGGAGTCGGAGGTTGCCGAGGCGCAGGCTGAGGTGGCAGAAGGCGCGATCGATGAGGACGCCGAAGAGGGCGTCGAAGAGGCTACCGCCGAGTCCGATGAGGCTGTCGAGGCCGCGGATGTAGCGGGCGAGCCGGAGGGCGCCGACGAGGTTGTTGAGGCCGAAAGCGTCGAGGCCGACGAGGAGTCGGAGGTTGCCGAGGCGCAGGCTGAGGCACCAGAGCATGCTGACGCTGTCGTGGCGGAGGAAGCCGAGGCCGTGGGTGAGGTCGGGGAGACCGACGCCGCCGAGGCTGAAGAGCCGGCGGACGCTGAGCCCGCCGGTCATGAGGCGGCAGGAGCCGTCGGGGCCGAGGCGGACGAGGTCGAGCGGGACGAGCCTGCAGCCGTACCGCAGGACGCGGCCGAAGCGGTGATCGATGAGTCCGAGCAGCCGGACGCTGAGTCCGAAAGCGCGGGGGCAACGCCGGCTGAACCGGCTGAAGCAGAGCCGGTAGACGCTGAACCGTCCGGGGAGGTGCCCGTCGCCAAGTCCGGTGGCCACCCATTGCTCGGTGCCGGCCCGGCGGCGTCCGAGGACGTCGATGAAGCCGAGGAATCGGCCGCGGCGACTGAGGCTGAAGTCGCTGAAGGCAACGCACTTGAAGAGCCTGATGAGGCGGAAAAGCCCGCCGAGGCCGAAAAGCCTGACGAGATCGAAGAGCCCGACGAGCCTGCCGACCAGGAACAGTCCGACGAACCCGACTCGACCGAGCCGGAGGTCGTCGCGCCCCGCGCCGTCGAGTCCGAGGCCGCACCCGCTGAGGCGGTCGAGGAAGGCGCGGACGAATCCGAGGGCGACGAGTCATCGCCGGAGACTCCGCTACCCGACGGCGCAGCCCGGCAGCGCTGGCGATTGCGGCTGAGACGGCAGCGGTCCTGACGCCCGCACGTCTAATTCATTGCGCTGCAACGACTTCAACATCGTGGCGGGTGAGCAGCTGATTGGTCGTTGCCCGGGTGGCTGAAGTGAGCACGCAGCGATGGCCCGCGGTATCTGGCATGCTGAAACCGTGACTGACCAGCCGTGGGCCGGCGCGAGCGAGCCGGGCTCTGGGCCGCAGGACCCGGGATATCCGCCGCCGCCCTTTCCTCCGCCCTACCCGTCGTATCCGCAATACGGGGCCGGATACGACCCGTCGGCGCCGTACGGCCGGCATCCCGTGACCGGGCAACCGTATTCGGACAAGTCGAAGACCGTCGCGGGCCTGCTGCAGCTCTGTGGGCTGTTCGGTCTTGTCGGAATCGGGCGGATCTATGCGGGGTACGTGGGGCTGGGTATCGCACAACTGGTGGTCGGCTGGGTGACCTGCGGGCTCGGCGCCTGGATATGGGGCATCGTCGACGCAGTGCTGATCCTGACCGACAAAGTCACCGACCCTCAGGGTCGGCCGTTGCGCGATGGAACCTGAGCACCGGGCCCCGGCAGCGCCGAAGATCATCGCCGCAGGATCTGCTGTCCTGTTGGCCGGTGCGCTGGCATACGTGGGGCTCGCCGATCCGCACAACCCGGATTCGGTTTATCCGCAGTGTCCGTTCAAATTTCTCACCGGTTGGAATTGTCCGGCCTGCGGTGGCCTCCGGATGACCCACGACCTGCTCCACGGTCACCTGATGGCCAGCGTCTACGACAACGTGTTCCTGCTCGTCCTGCTGCCTCTGCTGGCGGCCTGGATTCTGCTGCGCCGGTTCAGCGGCCGATCCTGGTTGCCGATTCCGACCGTGGTCACGCTGGTCGTCGCCGCCACGGCGTGGACGGTAGTGCGCAATCTGCCCGGTTTCCCGCTGATGCCGACCGTCCTGAGCGGCTGATCGGCGCACACCGCGCCCTTCGTTTCGACCACCGCGAACGTGACGCTGGTTTCACGTTCGGCGCCGAACGTGAAACCAGATTCACGCTCGGCACCCATGACCGCGACGCGCGCCGTACCTTCCAGTCGCCGTGATGCCAGCCGGCGCGACTATGCTTTGTCGTCGTGACTAGACGCGGAAAGATCGTCTGCACCCTCGGGCCGGCCACCCCCACCGACGACTTAGTCCGTGAACTGGTTGAAGCCGGAATGGACGTCGCCCGAATGAACTTCAGCCACGGCGATTACGTGGATCACGAAGCCGCTTACAACCGCGTCCGCCGCGCGTCCAACGCCACCGGCCGGGCCGTCGGCATCCTGTGCGACCTGCAAGGCCCCAAACTCAGGCTCGGACGTTTCGCTGACGGGCCCACCTACTGGGCCGACGGTGAGACGGTGCGCATCACCGTCGCCGACTGCGAAGGAAGCCATGACCGGGTTTCCACCACCTACAAGCGGCTGGCGCAAGATGCGACAGCTGGTGACCGGGTGCTGGTCGACGACGGCAAGGTCGGACTCGTCGTTGACCGCGTCGAGGGTGACGACGTGGTGTGCAAGGTCGTCGAGGGCGGACCGGTCAGCAACAACAAGGGAATCTCGCTGCCGGGGATGAACGTGTCCGCCCCGGCGCTGTCCGAAAAGGACATCCAGGATCTGACGTTCGCGCTCGAGTTGGGCGTCGACATGGTGGCCCTGTCGTTCGTGCGCTCACCCTCCGACGTCGAACTGGTCCACGAAGTGATGGACCGCGTCGGGCGGCGGGTACCGGTGATCGCCAAGCTGGAGAAGCCCGAAGCCATCGACAATCTCGAGGCCATCGTGCTGGCGTTCGACGCGGTGATGGTGGCGCGCGGTGACCTCGGCGTCGAGCTGCCACTGGAGGAAGTGCCGCTGGTGCAAAAGCGGGCCATCCAGATGGCTCGCGAGAACGCCAAGCCCGTCATCGTGGCCACCCAGATGCTCGACTCGATGATCGAGAATTCCCGGCCCACCCGGGCCGAGGCTTCCGACGTCGCCAACGCGGTGCTCGACGGCGCCGACGCGCTGATGTTGTCCGGCGAAACCTCCGTCGGCAAGTACCCGCTTCTGGCGGTCAAGACCATGTCACGCATCGTGTGTGCGGTCGAGGAGAATTCGACGGCTGCGCCGCCACTGACGCACGTACCGCGCACCAAGCGGGGAGTGATCTCCTATGCCGCGCGTGACATCGGCGAGCGGCTGGACGCCAAGGCCCTGGTGGCCTTCACCCAGTCCGGAGACACCGTCCGGCGACTCGCCCGCCTGCACACCCCACTTCCGTTGCTGGCGTTCACCGACCTGCCCGAGGTGCGCAGCCAGCTGGCCATGACATGGGGCACCGAGACCTTCATCGTCCCGCACATGAAGTCCACCGACGGCATGATCCGCGAGGTGGACAAGTCGCTGCTCGAACTGGGCCGCTACAAGCGCGGGGATCTCGTGGTCATCGTCGCGGGCGCGCCTCCCGGCACGGTCGGCTCGACCAACCTGATCCACGTGCACCGCATCGGTGAGGACGACGTCTAGCAGCGTGTCCGACTTCGACGAATTGCTGGCGGTACTGGATCTCGACTGTGTCGCCGACGACCGCTTCGTCGGATCTCATCCCACCAAGAACCCGATGCGCACGTTCGGCGGTCAGCTGGTGGCGCAGTCGTTCGTGGCGAGCACCCGCACGCTGATCCGCGGAAACCTGCCGCCCAGTGCGCTGTCGGTGCATTTCATCAACGGTGGCGACACCCACAAGGACATCGAATTCCACGTCGTGCGGCTACGCGACGAACGGCGCTTCGCCAACCGGCGCGTGGACGCCGTCCAGGACGGTACGTTGCTGTCGACGGCGATGATCTCCTACATGGCGGGGGGCCGCGGCCTGGAGCACAGCCTCGAACCGCCGCAGGTCGCCGAGCCGGAATCGGTGCCGCCGCTGAGCGAACTCCTGCGTGGCTATGAGAAGACGCTGCCGCATTTCGTCAACGCGCTACAGCCGGTCGACTGGCGCTACACGAACGACCCGTCCTGGGTGATGCGGGACAAGGGCGAAAGCCTTGCCTACAACCGGGTTTGGCTCAAAGCATCGGGCCGTCTGCCCGACGATCCGGTACTGCACACCGCGACCATGCTGTACTCGTCGGACACCACCGTGCTGGACTCGGTGATCACCCGGCACGGCCTGTCCTGGGGATACGACCGCATCTTCGCGGCCTCGGCGAATCACTCGGTGTGGTTTCACCGCCAGGTCGATTTCGACGACTGGGTGTTGTACTCGACGTCGTCGCCGGTCGCCGCCGACTCCCGCGGTCTGGGTACTGGCCACTTTTTCGATCGCTCCGGGCTGGCCGTCGCCACCGTCGTGCAGGAGGGCGTGTTGAAGTACTTTCCCGCACCGAGCAGATAGCCGTGCCTGCGGCCGCCACATCGCGCACCCGCGACTACGACGCGTTCCTGTCCTACACCCGCCCCGACCGCGCCGCCGCCGCCGGCATCCAGCAGGGCATGCACCGCATCGGGCGGCGGCTGGGCCAGCTTCGCGCTCTGCGGGTGTTCCGCGACGATACGGATCTCACGGTCAGTCCGGATCTGTGGGGCAAGATCACCGACGCGCTGGACCGGTCCCGATTCCTGGTGGCGGTGCTATCGCCAAAAGCGGCCGAATCCTATTGGGTGAACCGGGAAGTCAGCTACTGGCTGGAGCGGGGCGGCCGGGAGCGGCTGCTGTTGGTGCTCGCCGGTGGCCGGCTGCACTGGGATGCCGAGCATCAACGTTTCGACCCTGAGGTGTCGAACGCCGCGCTGCCGGTGCTGACCGAGCCGGGTGTGTTGCCCGCCGAGCCGTTCTTCATCGACGTCAGCGACAACGCTCCCTGGAATCCGCACGCCGGAACGCTGCGGGAGAAGATCACCGCCCTCGCGGCGCCGATCCACGGCGTGCCCAAAGATCAACTGGCCAGCGACGACCTGCGCGAGCGACAACGGTTTCGGCGCCTGCGGGCCGCTGCAATCGCCGGGATGGCCGTGCTGACAGTGGTGGCCGTGGTCGCAGCGGTCTTCGCGGTCGTCCAGCAGCGCGAAGCGGTTCACCAGCGCCAGCAGGCGTTACGGCAACGCGACCAGGCGGTGGCGCTGAAGTTGACCTCGCAGGCGCAGACGATGCTGGCCGGTATCGCGCCCGGCGGCGACGTGCGGGCGATCCAGCAGATTCTCGCCGCCCCGGTGATCGCGCCCGCCACCGAACTCGGTGCCCTGCTGGACACACTGGTCGCGCGGCGCAGCACCCTCAAGATTTTTCCGCTGGCTCCATCGTCCGGGGTGATGGCGCTCAGCCCGGACGGCCGGCGCATCGTCTCGGCCAGCGACAACGCGCTGCGCTTGTGGGACGCCAGCAGCGGTGCGCCGATCGGAGCGCCCCTGATCGGGCATACCGAAGCCGTGTCGAGTGTCGCCTTCACTCCCGACGGAACCCGGATCGTCTCGGGCGGACGCGACGACACCGTGCGGATCTGGGATGCCGCGACCGGAGCGGCGATCGGTGCGCCGATGACCGGGCATACCGATGCCGTGTCGGGAGTTGCCGTCAGCCCGGACGGCCGGCGCATCGTGTCCGGCAGCTGGGACAAGACCGTCCGGCTCTGGGATGCCGGCACCGGCGCGCCGATCGGCGGACCGCTGCGCGGGCACGCCGACCAGGTCACTTCTGTGGCGTTCAGCCCGGACGGGCGCCGAGTCGCCTCGGGAAGCGCTGACAACACGGCACGACTCTGGGACGCCGACACCGGTGCTGAGGCGGCACCGATATTGGCCGGCCACACCGACGACGTCGTTGACGTCGCGTTCGGCGCCGACGGCCGCCGCCTCGCGTCGGCGAGCTGGGACGGCACCGTGCGGTTGTGGGACGTCGGCACCGGCGCCCCGGTGGGCGCGCCGCTGGTCGGGCACACCGATCAGGTGCTGAGCGTGGCGTTCAGCCCGGACGGGCGACGTCTCGCCTCAGCCAGTGCCGACGACACCGTGCGGTTGTGGGACTCCGCCACCGGGGCCGCGCTGGGTGCGCCGCTGACCGGGCACAGCAACCCGGTGTTCGACGTCGAATTCAGCCCCGACGGACGGCGCATCGTCTCGGGCAGCACCGACGACACCGTGCGGTGGTGGGACGCCGTCGTCGACGCGCCGCTCGGTCTCGCGCTTACCGGGCACAGCAACGGCGTCGAGAGTGTGGCGTTCAGTCCGGACGGCCGGCGCATCGCCTCCGGCAGTACCGACGGGACGCTGCGGTTGTGGGATGCGGGCAGCGGCGCGCCGATCGGCGCCCCGCTCGTCGGGCACACGAACAAGGTGAATAGCGTGGCGTTCAGCCCGGACGGCACGCGCATCGCATCCGGCGGAGACGACAGCACGCTGCGACAGTGGGACGCGGCCACCGGGGCGGCAATCGGCGCCCCGCTGACCGGGCACACCAGCGCCGTGACCAGCGTGGCCTTCAGCCCAGACGGCCGACGTATTGCATCCGGCAGCACCGACAAGACACTGCGGTTGTGGGACGTCGCCACCGGCGCCCCGGTCGGTGCGCCACTGACCGGTCACAGCGGCTTTGTGGAAGCTGTCGCGTTCAGTCCGGACGGGCGGCGGATCGTCTCCGCGAGCTGGGACAAGACGCTGCGCCTGTGGGACGCCGTCACCCGGGCACCCGTCGGGTCACCACTGACCGGGCATACCGCACCCGTGCGTGGCGTGGCGTTCAGCCCGGACGGGACACGCATCGTGAGCGCAAGTTGGGACAAGACGCTGCGACGGTGGGACGCGGTCACCGGCGCTTCGATCGGTGCGCCGCTGACGGGTCACACCGAGGTGGTGCGTGCGGTGGCCTACAGCTCCGACGGGCGGCACATCGTCTCGGCCAGCGCCGACCGCACCGTTCGCTTGTGGGACGCGGGCACCGGCGCGGCGGTTGGTGCGCCACTGACCGGTCACACCGGGGTGGTGACCAGTGTGGCGTTCAGTCCGGACAGCCGCCAGTTGGCGTCCGGCAGCCAGGACCAGACGCTGCGGGTATGGCCGGGGCCCACCGCATGGTCAGAGTTGTTGTGCGACAAGATAACTGCCAACATGAGTCACCGGCATTGGCGGGACTGGGTATCGCCGGACATCGGCTACCGCACGGTGTGCCCGCGCCTGCCGATCGCACCCGATTAGCTTCTGACGGCGCCCGTTTCCTCCAGCAGCGTCACCGCAGACGCGCGAGAGATCTTCCAGCCACCCTGGTCGACGAACGTCAGATTCTGTGTCACCGGGTTCAGCTTGGGGCCCGAGATCGTGACGTCAGCCGAAACCGTGTCGGCGCCGGCGGGCTGGATGTTGCTCACCGTGGCCTTCAGCGGCAACTCGCCATGCGCGACAGCTTGTTTGAGCCGGGCGTCGGCCAGGTGAGCCTCCATGGGGCTGATGCCACCCTCGACGAGATGGCTCTTGTCGGAAAACGGGACGTTCGGGTCCTGCAGGGCGTTGAGAAGGTCGAATAACTGTCCGGCAGTGGGCAATCCGGTTGCCGGGTCGAGCGGGAGCGGCGCCCCGAAGGCGACGGGCTGGACCCGGGTTGTGATCACGTCCGCAGGCCACATGGCAGTCATGACGGTTGCCGCCGCGATCACCGCGACGCCTGCGGCGAAACGTTTTGCTGGCACGCTCCGATACTAAACCCGACGTGATCAGGCGTAACGTTTTTGGTAAGCGCAGCTCGAGAGTCGGGAGGTGCGAATGAAACAACCGTCAATTGGTCTGGTGCCCCGCATCCACCGGCACGAACGCGTTGTGGTTCAGGTCGATTCCCTTGCAGCCCGCTGTGTCGGCGCGCTGGGGGTGCTCGTCGCGGCCTGCTGGCTGATCGCGATATTCGCCCGCGACCGTCGGCACGAGGACTGGCAGGACGGCGGAGGTCTGGTGTGGTCGCTGACCATGCTGGCCGCGGTGGCGTTGATCGCGCGCGGCATTTACCTGGGACGTCCGGTGACGGCGGTGCACGCGATGTCCGCCGGATCGCTTCTTGTGGTCGGCCTGGGCGCCCACGTGCTGGCGATGAACCTGCTGGGCCAACTGCTGATTGCCGGTTCGGGGCTGGCACTGATGTGGCCGATGCCCGCACGTGCCCGGCCGGAGGACCTGCCCCGGGTGTGGGCATTGGTCGATGCCACCCAACAGGACCCGTTGGCGCCCTTTGTGATGCAGACCGGCAAGTGCTATCACTTCAACGACGACGCCACCGCGGCGCTCGCATACCGGACCAGGTTCGGGTTCGCGGTGGTCAGCGGGGACCCGATCGGTGATGAAAAGCGATTCCCGGCTCTGGTCGCCGATTTCGCCGCCGTGTGTCATTCCCGGGGCTGGCGGATGGTGGTATTGGGATGCAGCGAGCGCCGGCTCGCGCTGTGGACCCCCTCAGCGGTCGGACAGTCGTTGCGCCCCATACCGATTGGCCGGGACGTGGTCGTCGACGCCACCAGTTTCGAGCTCGTGGGCCGCAGGTTCCGCAACTTGCGGCAGGCGGTGAACCGGACGCACAATGCCGGCATCACCACCGAGATCGTGGCCGAGCAGGACCTCGATGCGCAGCTGCGTGCCGAGCTGACGGCGGTGCTGCTGGCTTCGGCCAAAGGCGCCCATACCGACCGCGGCTTCTGCATGAATCTCGACGGGGTGCTGGAGGGTCGCTATCCCGGGACGAAGTTGATCATCGCCAGGGACGCCGACGGAATCGTGCAGGGCTTCCACCGATACGCGACCGCCGGCGCCGGCGCCGATGTCACCCTGGACGTGCCGTGGCGGCGTCGCGGGTCGCCGAACGGAATCGACGAGCGGCTCAGCGTCGATATGATCAACGCCGCTAAAGAGCAAGGAGCCCAACGAGTGTCGCTGGCCTTTGCGGCTTTTCCGGAGCTGTTCGGTGACGACAGGCAAGGCTGGTTCAAGCGGTGCTGCTACGTCCTGATCCATGTGCTGGACCCGTTGATCGCTCTTGAGTCACTTGCCCGGTACCTGCACAAGTTCCACGCCGAGGACGCCCGGCGCTATGCGCTGCTGTCGTTGACGCAGATCGTGCCGTTGGCCTTCGTGTTGCTCTCTCTGGAATTCATGCCGCGCCGGCGACAGCTGTGACCGCGCAATCGAGATCACCGGGCAGGTGATGAGTCGCCACCACCACGGTTCTGGTGGCGGGCATCAGATCGCGGCCAGGGTCGAGCAACTCGTGCAGGATCCGGTCAGCATCCGCCGCATCGAGGTGTTCGGTGGGTTCGTCGAGCAGCACGATGGACGCGGGGGAGAGTAGCGCGCGGGCCAGCAACAGCCGCCGGCGCTGACCGGCCGACACCGCCTGCGCGCCCGCAGTCAACACGGTGGACAGACCCTCCGGTAGTCCGGACAGCCAGTCACCCAGGCCGACCGCCGTCAGGGCCTTCGTCAGCTCTTCGTCATCGCAGTCGCCGCGGGCCACCAGCAGGTTGTCCCGGACGGTGGTCGCGAACAGATGCGCATCTTCGGCGAAGAAGCTGACTGCGCGCCGCAACTCGTCCTCCCGGATGCGCTGCAGGTCGATTCCGTCCAGGGTCACCTGTCCCTGCACCGGCGGGATGAGCCCGGCCAGTGTCATCAGCAGGGTCGTCTTGCCTGAGCCGCTGGGACCAGTCACGGCCAGCCTCGCACCCGGCGGCAGATCGATCGTGGCGTCGAGGGTGCGTGTTGCCTCGTGGCCCGCCGTCATCCGCGCGCACAGCCGTCCCAGCGGCCTGGCTGGGGATACTTTTTCCATGTCGGGTTCGGCGACCGGCGGCGCCAGCTCCAGCAGGCGACGTGCCGCAATTCGTGACCGCGTCAATTGGATCGCGGCGGCCGGCAGGACGCTGGTGGCTTCGAAGGCCGACAGCGGCAACAACATCAAGACGGCCAGCGTCGTCGGGGCCGTGGTGGGTGCCATGCCCAGTGCGGCCACCACCGCGCCGATCACGCTGACCCCGATGGCGGCGGTCGGTACGGCCTCGGCGAAGGCGGCCGGTTTGGCGGCGGCATCCAACGCTGCGCCCCAAGCCCGTTGTTGCCGTTGTGATTCGGTGATGACATTCGGCAGTGCACCCGCGACGCGGAGTTCGGGCGCATGGTCGAGGGCGAGCATGGCCGCGGTATCGCGCTGCGAATGATGTTGACGGGCAATCGCTTCCTGCGTGGCGGCGGCGCGTCCCGCCAGCCGGGGTGCCACCACACCGGCCAAGGCCAGACATAGCGCCAAGACCACCGCTGCCGGCAACGAGATGATCCCGACGACCGCCACGGCCGCCACCGACAGCACCGCCGCGACACCGATAGGCACCAGGGCCCGCACCAGCACATCGGCAAGCGTGTCGACGTCGGATCCGACTCGCGCGACCAACTCTCCGCTGTGCAGCCGGACGGCCGCCGCCGCCGGACCATTAGCGAGACGGTGATAGATCTGTTCGCGGGCCGTGCCCGCAGCCCTCAAGGCGACGTCGTGGGTGACCAGTCGTTCGCAGTAGCGCAGCACGCCACGGGAGATGGCGAAGGTGCGGACGGCGACCACTGCGATGGACAGGTCGAGAACGGGCGGCATCTGCGAGGCGCGCGTGATCAGCCATGCCGACACCCCGGCCAGCGCAAGCGCGCTGCCCAGCGCCAGCACGCCCAGTGCGATGGCGGCCAGGAGGCGGGGGAGTCGGGGCCGCAACAGATCTGCGGTGCTCAGTAGATTCTGGCGGCGACCCTCTGCAGAATCAGACCGGCGCATAGCGCACCTCACGCCCGGCGGTCACGTCCACGACCCGGTCGCCGATCGCGACCACCGGGCCACGGTGCCCGACCACCACCACCGTCGCGCCGGCGCGGGCGCGCGCAACGACGGCGGTCAGCACCCGTTGTTCGGTGTCGGCGTCCAGGTGTGCGGTCGGCTCGTCGAGCAGCAGCACCGGCGCCGGCGAGCCCAGGGCCCGCGCCAGGCCCAACCGTTGCCGCTGCCCGAGCGACAGTCCGACGCCGCCGCGGCCCAGTACGGTATCCAGCCCAGCCGGCAATTCAGCCAGCACCGCGTCGAATCCGGCTGCACGGCAAGCATCCTCGAGATTGACCAGCGGGCTGAACAGCTCGAGGTTGGCCCGGACGGTGCCCGGTATCAGCACCGGGCGTTGAGGTAGCCACGAGATCTGGGGCCACCATCGCGTGGGTTCCAGTGCGGCGAGGTCGATTCCGGCCACGGTGACCCGGCCCGAAGACGGCGTGGTGAGGGCGGCGATCACCTGAAGGGTGGTGCTTTTCCCGGCGCCGTTGCGTCCGGTCAGCACGGTCACCTCACCCGGTTCGATGACCGCATTCAGCTGCCGCGGCGCGTAACCGTCGCGTCCGGCCACGCTCATATTCTCGACGCGGATCTGTGCCCCGCGAGCGACCACCGACCCCTGGTTCGGTCCGACCGGCACCTGTTCGCCGATGAGCGCGAAAGCTTTGTCCGCGGCTGCCCTGCCGTCCTGGGCCGCATGGTATTCCACTCCGATGCGTCGCAGCGGCCAGTAGACGTCAGGTGCCAGCAGAAGCACGGTGAGGCCAACGGTCAGGCTCATCTCACCGAAAACCAGGCGGAGGCCGATGCTGACCGCGACCAGCGCAACACCCAGGGTGGCCAGCAATTCCAGCACGAGTGCCGACAGAAACGCGATTCTCAGGGTGGCCATCGCCGAACGGCGATGGGCGGCACTGAGTTCGGCGATGCGCTGCTCGGGGCCTGACGCGCGGCCCAGGGCACGCAGCGTCGGAATGCCGGCGACCAGATCCAGTAGGCGTGATTGCAGCGTGGTCATGGCGGCCAGCGAGGACGCCGATCGCTGCGCGGTGGCCAATCCGATGAGCACCATGAAGATCGGGATGAGGGGCAACGTGATCACCACGATCAGCGTCGATTTCAGGTCGTAGAGGGCGATCACGGCCACGGTGGCCGGTGTCAGGATCGCGGCCAGCAGCAGGTTGGGCAGGTAGCCGGTGAAGTAGGGGCGCAGACCATCCAGTCCCCGGGTGACCACGACCGCTGCGTCGTCACGCTGGGCCGCCAGTTCGCCGGGCTGACGTGCGGTGACTGCGGTCAACACCTGACCGCTCAGGTCGGCGATCACGGCACTGGCCCCCCGTTGCCCTAGCCGCGCCTGCAGCCAGTGCGTGATCGCGCGGAAAGACCAGAACGCGGCCAGGATTGACAGCGGTCCGAGCCAGCTGCGCAGGTTACGTGCCGACGGATCCATCGCCACCCGGGCGACGATGCTGCCCAGGACGATCGCCGACCCTATCGCGCAGCCGCTGATAATTACCCCACAGGCCACCTCGGCGGCCAGAAACCGACGCAGCGCGCCCGATGCCCGCCACAGTCGTGGGTCCAGCGGTGCCCGAGAGCCTCTGTCGCTCAGGACGGGCGCCTGGTCAGGCCGATCGACGGAGGGATGCCGTCAGCCGAGATACGTTGCCGGAAAACCCAATACGTCCATCCCTGATAGGCCACCGTCAAGGGTGTCATGATCGCGGCCACCCAGGTCATGATCTTGAGCGTGTAGGGCGTCGACGATGCGTTGTAGATCGTGACGTTCCACTGGCTGTTGAGGGTTGACGGCACCAGGTTCGGGAACAGCGCGCCGAACAGCAGCACCACCACGCTCGCCACGACCAGCAAGGCACATACGAAGGCCCACCCGTCGGAGGCCTGCCGCCACGCCAGCAACACGGCCACCAGTTGCGCGAGAACAGCGACTCCCAGCACGGCCCAGGTCCAGTCCTTGCCGTAGCTCAGCTGCGTCCAGACCCCGAAACCCGCAACGAAAACGGTGGCCGGCAGTGCGAACCAGCGCGCGAATCGGTGTGCGTCGTCACGGATGTCGCCCGCCGTCTTCAACGCCACGAACAACGCGCCGTAGAACAGGAACAACGCGGCGGTGGCCACGCCACCGAGCAGCGTGTAGGGGTTGAGCACATCGGTGATCGACAGGTTGACCTGACCGTCGGCGTCCACGGGCAAGCCGCGCACCAGGATCGCGAAGGCCGTGCCCCACAGGATTGCGGGCAGCCATGATCCGACGGCGATGCCGAAGTCGGCCCAGCCGCGCCACCTGGTGTCGTCGACTTTGCCACGCCACTCGATCGCCACGACCCGCAGGATCATGCCGAACAGGATCGCCAGCAGCGGCAGGTACAGCGTCGAGAACACGGTGGCGTACCAACCCGGAAACGCCGCGAACATCGCGGCGCCGCCGGTGATCAGCCAGACCTCGTTGCCGTCCCACACCGGGCCGATGGTGTTCAGGGCGGCGCGCCGGTGTGCTTCTCGGTCACCCTTGCTGACCCGGGCAAAAGGCTCCATCAGCATGCCCACGCCGAAGTCGAAGCCTTCGAGGACGAAAAAGCCGAGGAACAGCGCCGCGATCAGGCCGAACCACAACTGTTGCAGGTTCATGTGTCAGCTCCTTTCGGGCTCAGTCAGTAGGCGAAGGACAGGGTTTTCACGTGCTCTTGGTCGGAGTCCTGGTCCTCGGGCGGCGGCGCGGCCGGTTCGGCGTCGTGCTCCTGCGGTCCTTCGACGATGTAGCGCTTAAGCAGCCAGAACCAGATGACCGCCAGGACGGCGTAAACCAGCGTGAAGGTGGCCAGCGAGGTGACGACCATGGCGAAGGTGTTGTGTGAGACGCCGGCGGCGACGGTGAGGTGCACGTTCTGGTCTCCGGTGGGGTTCGGCGCCACAATCCATGGTTGTCGGCCCATTTCGGTGAACACCCAGCCGGCGATGTTGGCCAGGAACGGCGTCGGGATGGTGAGCAGCGCGAACCGGGCGAACCACCGCTGGCTGGGGATCCGCCCACCCCGGGTGAGCCACAGCGCCAGCAGGGCGAACAACACCGGGATGGCCAGGAACCCGATCATCGCGCGGAACGACCAGTAGGTGACAAAGAGGTTGGGCCGGTAGTCATTTGGCCCGAATCGCTGGACATAGTCCTGTTGGATGTCGCGCACGCCCCGGAGCGTGACGCCCTCGGTCTTGCCTTCGGCGAGGAAGGGCAGAACGTAAGGCACCTCGATGACCCGGGTCAGGGAGTCGCAGTTGTTCTGCCGGCCGACCGTCAGAATCGAGAAGTCCGGATCAGTTTGCGTGTCGCACAACGACTCTGCGGACGCCATCTTCATCGGCTGCTGTTGAAACATCAGCTTGCCCTGGTGGTCGCCGGTGAAGAACAGGCCGACGGTCGCCACGAGGACGACCCAGCAGCCTAATGCGGTGGCAGGCCGGTACATGGCCCGGGTCCCCGGGTCGACGGTGGTGGTTTGTGACCGGACCAGCCACCACGCGCTGACGGCGGCGACGAACGTACCGGCCGTCAGCAACGCGCCGGTGACGGTGTGGCTGAACGCGGTTAGACCGGTGTTGTTGGTCAGCAGCGCCACGATGCTGTTGAGCTCGGCGCGCTTGGTCTGCGGGTTGTAGTGCACGCCCACCGGGTGCTGCATGAACGAGTTCGCCGAGATGATGAAGAACGCGGACACGTTCACCGAGATCGCGACGATCCAGATGCAGGCCAGATGCACCAGGCGCGGCAACCGGCTCCAGCCGAAGATCCACAAGCCCAGGAACGTCGATTCGAAGAAGAACGCGAGCAGGCCCTCCATGGCCAGCGGCGCGCCGAAGACGTCGCCGACGAACCGCGAGTACTCGCTCCAATTCATGCCGAACTGGAATTCCTGCACAATCCCGGTTGCCACCCCGATCGCGAAGTTGATCAGGAACAACTTGCCGAAGAACTTCGTCAAGCGATACCAGGCGACGTTGCCGGTCGCCACCCATGCGGTCTGCATGATCGCGAGCAGCGGGGCCAGGCCGATGGTCAGCGGCACGAAAAGGAAGTGGTAGACGGTCGTGATACCGAACTGCCACCGCGAAATATCGACGACGTTCATCTGTTTACTCCCCAGGCTGCATCTACGACAGAGTGTAGTAGTTGTGGTTGGCCATCGCTAACGTCTGTGAATTGGGGGACTGGTTACCTGAGGTTCTGGGACGCCTTGCGGATGCCGAATGCCGACACGATCTCGAACACGCCGATGACGATGCACCAGACGCCGACGACCAGAGCCAGGGTGAGGATCGAGTCGAACGGTGAGGCCATTACCACGATTCCGGCAAGCAGGCTGATGACGCCGATGAAAATCTGCCAGCCACGACCGGGCAGAGCCGGATCGCTGATGGCCGAGACCGTCGTCGCGACACCGCGGAAAATGAAGCCGACACCGATCCAAATGGCAAGCAGCAGAACGGCATTACCGAAGTGCCGGAAGGCCAGCACGGCCAGAATCAGTGACGCTGCGCCGCTGATGAATAGCAGGATGCGGCTGCCCGCGGACACATGCAGCGCGAAGGCGAAGGCGACTTGCGCGGCGCCGGTGATCAGCAGGTATACGCCGAACGCAATGGCGGCGACCAGCACGGACATACCTGGCCACGCCACGATCACTACGCCGACGACCAGTGACAAAACGCCCGAAATCAGCGTGGTCTTCCAGAGATGTGGCAGCAAACTCGGAGGAGGCAACGTTGCGGAACTGTTTTCCATGAGCACCAGTGTGGCGCATGTGGTGGTTCCGGGGTAGGGGCTTTTGACCTCAGACGTGCGCGGCTTCGGCGTCCTCGGTCCGCAGGTCGGCGGTCTCCTCGGGCGTCTTGCGGCCGACCAGATACCAGGTGCGCATCACACCCTTGCCCTTGACGTCGATGTGCCCGCGCTCGCGCAGTACGAAATCGTCCTTGAGGCGCTCATAGACCTCGTCGGGAACCTGAATCTGGCCGACCGAATCGGTGGACTCCATCCTGGATGCGACGTTGACCGCGTCACCCCAGACGTCGTAGAAGAAGCGGCGCGATCCGACTACGCCGGCCACCACGGGTCCGGTCGCCAGGCCGACCCGCAGCGGCACCGCGCGGCCGTGCGGGTCTTTCAGCGCGGCTGCGACGTCGGCCATGTCGAGGGCGAAGTCGGCCAGAGCTTGGACGTGGTCCGGCCGGGGCCGGGGGACGCCGCTGACCACCATGTAGGAGTCGCCGCTGACCTTGATCTTCTCCAGGCCATGCTTGTCCACCAGTTCGTCGAAGGCGCTGTACAGGCGGTCGAGAAATTTGACCAGCTCGGCGGGCGGGGTGCTGCTGGCGCGTTCGGTGAAGCCCACGATGTCGGCGAAAAGGACCGAGGCTTCGTCGTACTTGTCGGCGATAACGCGCCGCTCCGGTTCCTTGAGGCGTTCGGCGATGCTGGCGGGCAGCATGTTGGCCAGGAGCGCTTCCGAGCGTTCGTACTGGTCTTCCATCGCCGCCTCGGCGCGTGCGGTGTCACGCAGGGCGAACCAGACGGTCACCACCACCACGACACATGCCGACAGCGTGGTGATGACGAAGCCTGTTGTCTGCGCCCAGGGCGGCTGCAGGCCGGTGTCTCGGGGTATCACCAGCTCGGCGGTGATGACCAGAGCGGCGGCGAGCGCGGCCAGGAAGCCGGCCAGCACGATGTGCTCGATGCCCAGCACGAGCACCACCAGGCAGGCACCGACCAGGAAGAACAGTTTGGCGCCCGAGCCGGTGCCGACTTCCCAGCAACTGGCGAAGACCGTGGTGTACGCCGTGAAGATGAACGTCAGCGGCGCCACCAGTTCCCCGAAGCGGTGCAGCAACGGAACGATCGCAAAAATCACCATGGCGGCGATGTTGATCCAGAGGACTTCCCACAGCCACGAACCCATGAAGAACTGCACGCCGATGAAGCTGGCGCTGACCACGACCGACATCCAGGCAGCGATATTGAGAATGCGTGCCCGGCGAGCGGCGCTGGCGGCGTAGTGCTGCCGCAGGTCGCGAGCCGGCGAGCGGACGGCGGCCACACAGTTCGGCCGGCGTTCTACGCCGTCCGCGCCGACCGATCGGGCTCCGCATTTTTTAGCGGCCACGGATAAAGCCTAACTGTTGACCTGGCCAGACGAGCGGTCTTGCCGCCGCGTTCTGCTCAGTGAGCAACATCACGACCGGCGTCCGCATTCCGGCTTGTCCGTGCGGGGACGGCCTGCCTGCACAAATCGCCATACTGTTGCTGACGCCGCGAAGGGAGGTGATCGGTGGCGCCGCTGGAGGTGAACCCGGGTGAGTTGTCGGCCGTCGGGGACAAGCTGTCCGGCGACGCCGGCGCGCTGGCCGCCGCGCTATCGGCCCTGACCGGCGGCTTTTCGCGGGTGAATTCGGGTCACGATGGAGCCGGGGTCAAGTTCGGGACGCAGTACCTCAACTCCGGTACGAAGGTGCTCGCCGCCGGAGCTGCGGCGATCAGCGCGTGTCAGCGGATGGGCTACGGCGTCAAGATGTCGGCGTACAACTATGCGCTGAGCAACGCGATGTCCGTGCCGGGTGGAGGCCAGCCGTCACTGCCGATTCCTCCGTGTCCTGCCCCAGCGCAGGCACCCGCAATGCCGAGTCCGTTCGGTCCGGGCATCGCGGCTCCGGCGTTGTGGGCGGTGGTGGAGGCTTTCGTCGGGGACCTGTGGCCGGACGGCGATCCAGCTTCGATGCGGGCGGCGGCCCGGGCCTGGACCTCCTACGCCGACGCATTGAGCCACACCTCCGCAGATGTGGGCGGCAGGAAGGCTCTTTTCGCTGCTCAGCAGCTGCCCGAGGCCGACCTCATGTCCTCGGCCATTGACGATCTCGGCCACAAGGTAGGCGCCGTTGCGGACCAGTGTCGCAAGGTCGCGGACTCGCTGACGGCGTTTGCCGACAAGGTCGAGGCCACCCAGAACGCGATTCGGGACCTACTCAACCGGTTGAACCCGATGAGCGGGGGCCTGGTCGGTCTGGCGGTATCCCTTTTCCAGGACGGCGATCCACTGGCGACCGTCAAAGCGATAGCCAACGACATCAAAGTGGTGCTGAGCCACATGAAAGATGAAGCGGACGCCGCTGCGTGGGCGTTTCAGCAGGTCATGAGCGGTGTCGACGGGGTCACCGACGACCTGGAGCGGTGGGTCAGCAAAGAGTTCCCCGTGGTAGCACCGGTGGTCAACGGCTACATCGACATCGAGAACGGCGTGATCCACAGCGTCGCCGGGGCGGTGCAGGGCATTGAGGCGCTGGACCCGAGTCGCTTCCTCTATGACTTCAGTGGCGCGCTGGACAGCTGGAAAGGCATGTCGGACACGTTGGGTATGGCCGTCCCGCCAATCCTCGCCTCCCAGCTGGCTACCAACCCGCAGGGTGTGCTGGATCGGGTTAAAGCGTTGATCGACTACAACGACTGGAATTCCGATCACCCGTTGCGTGGCTTGGGCCACAACGTTGGTGATATCGCGCAGTTCTTCATCCCGGGCGTGGGTGAGGCCAAGCCCGCGGTGACCGCTGCCGAGACCTCAGCGCGCGCCGGGGAAGCCGGAGTGGGGTTGGAGTCGAAGTTGGGAGCGACCACCCACGACGGTGTCGGTCTGCTTGGGCGCGCCGGAGAGGTTGGCGGAGACATCGGTTCGCGGGCCGGCCAGGTCGCTCACGACCTGGATCAGATGAAAGCTCCGATCATCGAGCCGCCCAAGCCCCCGCCCGGCCCGGAACCGCCGTCGCGGAGCGCGTTGCCGGCCGAGCATCCGGACGGGCCCGCGCCGCCGTCGCAGCCTGGGATACCGGCCGCGGAGGTCAAGCCGACGGCGGCGGAGCCGGCGCCGCATCCGCCGGTTGAGCGCCCTGCTGAACCGAGCCCGGTACCGCGGGCGGAGCCGGCGCCCGCCGAGCCGGTGCATCCGGTGGCGTCGGAGGTACCACGGAGCGAACCGCCGGCGCAGGTTCACGCACCGGCCCAGCCTCATGAGGCGCCGCTGAGCGAGCGTCCCGCCGCGCATGTCCCCGTCGAGCCGGTGGAGTCACCGCGCACCGAGGCGATCCCGCGCACTGCCGAGCCGGCGCCATCCGAACTGGTGAAACCACCCCATGACGAGCCTCCGGTGGCCTCGGATCCCGTGGTGACGCCGCATTCCGAGTCGGCGCCGGGCGCGCATCCGCCCGAGCATGCACCGATCCCGCCTGTCCAGGTGCACCCGGTCGAGCCGTCGGGAGTGCCGGTTCGTCCGCCCGATCCCGCGCCTCACGCCCTATCCGATGTGCCAACCAAGCCGGGCGCGGCAGCTGGGGGAGCAGCGCATACGGCGGGTCAGGCGGCCGAAGCCGCCAAGGCTGCACCGGTGGCGCCGAGCGACGCTGCGGGCGCCCGCAGTGCGCCCTCGCATGTCAAGAGTCCGCTGACCGACGGCGGTGCGCATGGCCCGACCGACACCCCGGTCGGCGTCGGGGACAGAACTGCACTCGCGGGTGAGAGAGCGCCGGCTGCTGCGGGCCCACACGAGGGGCGACCGGGGGACCCGCACCTTCCCGACAACGAACACGATCCGCTGACGCAGGCCGAGCGGGATCGTGACATCGCCGACGATGCCCGGGAGCCGGGCAGTTCCAACCAACCGTCTGATCGCTGCGCGAACGGTGAGCCGGTGGACATGGCGACCGGCGAGTACTTCCTGCCGATGACCGATATCGAATTGCCCGGGGTCCTGCCACTGGTATTGCGGCGCCAGCACCGGTCGCAGTATCGCCGCGGCATCTGGTTCGGGCCGTCGTGGACCTCGACGTTCGATGCGCGGGTGGTGGTCAGCGACGACGGCGTCACCACGGTCGACGCCGACGGAACGATGCTGGCATTCGCCCATCCGAGCATCGATGCGCCACAGCAACCGAGACACGGCCGGAACTGGTTGTTGTTCAGGACAACTGGCGGTGGATACCGGTTGTTCAGCCAGGACACCGAACACAGTTATCACTTCGAACCCAAGCTTGGGCTCAACGGAACCGATCTGGGCGTCGGAGTGCTGTTGATCTCGGCGATCACCGACCGTCACCAGAACCGAATCCTGTTCGATTACACCGACAACGGCATACCGAGGGCTGTCACGCATTCGGGCGGCTACCGCATCGACGTGCATTCGGACGGCGCCCGGATAACCGGCTACGACCTGGCCGGTCCCGTCGACGGCGCAGGTGTTGCGATCCGCCGCTTCGGTTACGCCGGCGGTGATCTGGCTACGGTCACCGACGGATGCGGTGCGACAACAACTTTCGTCTATGACGGTGACCATCAGATGACCGCCTGGACGGATTCGGTGGGCTCGCACTACGACAACGTCTACGACGCCGAAGGACGGATCGCCAGCCAGCAGGGCACCGACGGGGTGTGGGCCGGTACCTTCGATTTCCTGTCCACCGCCGACGGGCTGGTGTCGACCTTCACCGACGCCTACGGCGCACAGACGGCGTACGAGTTCGACGCCGACCTACGGCCCCGGCGGGTGATGGATCCCGACGGACGGCTCACCACAACGGAATTCAACCGATGGCGTGATCCGCTGGTGGTAACCGACCCGTCCGGTGCGGTGACACGCTATGAGTACACCGAGCACGGTGACATCGCTACGATCACCGATGCGCTCGGCGCGGTGACACGCTACGAATACGCCAGTCCGCGTCACCCCAATCGGATTCTGCGCGAAGGCCACTCACCGGTGCTGTTGACCTACGACGCCTTCGGGAACGTGGTGGAGGCGACATCCCAGGGAGCGAGTAAGCGGTTCGAGTACAACCGGACCGGCGCTGTTGTTGCGACGGTCGACGAAGAAGGGCGACGCACCGACATCGTCGTCAACGCCGCCGGGTTACCCACGAGGCTCACCGACGCGGACGGCAACACGACGGTCATCCAATACGACGGGTTCGGTCGGGCGGTGTCAGCGACCGACCCGCGCGGATACCGCACCGCTGTCACCAGGGATGCCGAAGGTCGTGTGCTGCAGCGCGTTGCCGGCGACGGAACCGTTCGTTCCTGGACATACGACGGCGAGGGTAACTGCGTCGCGCAGACCGATGAGTTGGGCGCCACTACCAGGTTCGAGTACGGCTTCTACGACAAGGTGACCGCCCAGATTGCGCCAGACGGTGCGCGCACCGAATACCGATACGACCGCGCGCGTCGACTCATCGAGGTCGTCAATCCCGACGGATTGATTTGGCGCTACACGTATTACGCCGACGGTCGCCTGCAGTCGGAGACCGACTTCAATGGCGCGACCACGACGTACCGTTACGACGACGCGGGCCGTCTGGCCGAGAAAACCAACGCCGCGGGCCAGTCGATCAGCTACTCCTACGATGCGCTTGGTAGGCCGGTCGAGGAAATCACCGGTGCGGCAGCCGGTTTCGGTGAGTCCGGGGATTTTGCCGGTGAGGTCACCCGGTATCGGTATGGGGTGGGTGGGGAGTTGTTGGGGGCGGCCAACGTCCACGGTGCCGGAACGTACTCGTTTGATGTGGGTTCGCGGGTGCGGGTGGGGGTGTGGGATGAGCAGTTGGTGACGGCGTCGTTTAACGCTGCGGGTCAGTTGGTGGGTGTGGGTAGTCCCAGTGGTGTGCGCACGGAGTACGGCTATGACAGCCGTGGTGTGCTCAGTGGTCTTCGGGTGGCGGGGCGGGTCGTTGATGTGGGCAGTGATGCGGCGGGGCGGATTACTCGTATGGAGGTCGGCCGCACCAGTGTTGAGTGTGAGTTTGATCCGGTGGGGCGGTTGTCGGCGCAGTCGTGGATCGCGTCGGCTGAGGGGCGGCTGTTTTTGGGGGCTGGTTCGGCGCCGGTTGGTCGTGTGTTGACTGGGTCGTCGTTTGGTTATCGGCCTGATGGCGCGTTGAGTGTGCGCATTGTCGATCAGGTGCAGATGCGGTACGGGTTGGATGCGGTGGGCCGGGTGGATGCGGTGGCGGTGGGTGGTGTGGTGGCCGAGCGGTTCGGTTATGACGCCAGTGACAACATTCGCACTGCGGTGGTGGCGGGGTCTTCTGGTGGTGCTGGGCGTTGGGAGTATCGCGGCACGCTGTTGGTTGATGATGGGCGTTCGCGTTACAGCTATGACCGGGCGGGGCGGTTGGTGCGGACGGTGAGCCGGCGGTTGAGCCGCACGGCGCAGGTGTGGCATTACCGGTGGGATGCCTATGACCGGTTGCGTAGTGTCACGACTCCGGATGGTCAGACCTGGACGTATGGGTATGACCCGGCGAGTCGGCGGACCCGTAAGACCAACGGGAGCACCGGGGAGTCGGTGGTGTTTGCGTGGCTGGGCGATCAGCTTGTGGAGCAGACTGCGACCGGCGGGGTGGGTGGCGCGACGACTACGTGGTGTTATTTGCCGGGGGCGGTGACGCCGTTGGCGCAGGTTCATACGGCTGTTGAGTCAAGTGTGGATGTGCCGTTGCGTCTGGGCGGTGCGCCGGTTGCGGCGGGGGTTGGTTCTGGTGGTGGCGTGTGGTCGCAACCGGAGGTGGATCGTGCGTTTTATGCGTTGGTGACCGATCATCTGGGTACGCCGACGCATCTGGTGGATCCGGATGCGGCGACGGTGGCTGGGCGGGCCAGTGGTGGGCTGTGGGGGCAGACGAGTTGGGCGGGGGAGGTGTCCACGCCGCTGCGGTTCCCCGGGCAATATTTTGATGCCGAGACCGGGTGGCATTACAACCGGCATCGGTACTACCAGCCGGCGACTGGGCGGTACTGCACTGCTGATCCTTTGGGGTTGGCTCCGGCGCCGAATCCCTATGGCTATCCGCGGAATCCGACCGTCGAGACGGATCCGTTGGGGTTGATGCCGTGTCCGACAGGTGAGACCGGCAGCGTCCCTACTTCTGGGTTCATCAATCCCCACCATGTAAGGTTCACCCAGGACTCAATTGGCTCTAAATTCAGTAACGGCGCCAGTGTCCAAGAATTCATCGGTATGTTAGAAAGTGGCCGCCTCCATCCTACCGATGTGCCTCCGATCAGGATTGTTGAATATAACGAAAAGATCTACAGCTTTGATAATCGGAGGCTGTGGGCATATCAACAGGCAGGCGTAATGGAGATACCGTTTAAGCGAGTCCCCATTGAAGACAACCTGGTCGAATGGGGTCGCAAGTTCGGTACAAAAAATGATGGAGTGTCTGTGAGAGTGAGAGGGAGGCCATGACAAGTATCGATGATATGGCATTGAAGGTCATCGACCGATCAAGTTTAGCACAATTCATAGAACAATTGGCTTACGATTTTCTCGATGATCAAGAGTCGTGGGAAAATAGAGACATCTTTTCGTTCCTAGATGCTCTGTCGGCCTGGCTCGGATCCGTGGAACAATTGTACATAAATACAGGCCGCGAGTTATCGCAACAAGCAACGTGGTCGTTTTTTGCTGAAATGATGCTAGCGGCCAAGATTTACGAATAAAAGGAAATAGAAATTATCTTCGAGCGTCAGCGGCGCACGGTGGATGAGGCCTGGTCCAAGAGAGGAACACCTGTGCCGGGGAGATCCAGATAGTTTTGAAGTCAATTTGGAGCGTAGCAACCGATGGCGAGACCGAAGTGCGAATCGTTATAGAAGAAGGAACAAATTAAATTATAACTGCTTACCCGGTACATATGCGATGAATAGTTCCATTATCTGCCCAACTTGCGAACAAGGTGAAGTTTTGCAGATGCGGGTAATCGACACGGGCGAGGAACTCCGGGTCTGTGACGAATGCGAGGCGGTATGGCCGGCAGGGGCACCTCTTGCTGTCCCGGGTTTCGAGCAGTTAGCGGACTTTCTAGAGGATCGCGGAATTCCGCCTTTGTGGTCGTCACTGGAATTCGTTGAGATCCAAAATTAGCTTGTTTCTTTACTGTTCGGCCATTGAGAAGAACTTGTCGGAGGCGAAGGCGTACAGCAGGTGGAGGTTTACCGGCGGACGCAGGGGACTGATCCACCATCGCGCCGGCGCTGAGGGCGCTCGCACCACTGCTAAGACTGAGCTGCGTGATTGGTGCGAATGGTAAGCCGAGTCCGGGGATTTTGCCGGTGAGGTCACCCGGTATCGGTATGGGGTGGGTGGGGAGTTGTTGGGGGCGGCCAACGTCCACGGTGCCGGAACGTACTCGTTTGATGTGGGTTCGCGGGTGCGGGTGGGGGTGTGGGATGAGCAGTTGGTGACGGCGTCGTTTAACGCTGCGGGGCAGTTGGTGGGTGTGGGTAGTCCCAGTGGTGTGCGCACGGAGTACGGCTATGACAGCCGTGGTGTGCTCAGTGGTCTTCGGGTGGCGGGGCGGGTCGTTGATGTGGGCAGTGATGCGGCGGGGCGGATTACTCGTATGGAGGTCGGCCGCACCAGTGTTGAGTGTGAGTTTGATCCGGTGGGGCGGTTGTCGGCGCAGTCGTGGATCGCGTCGGCTGAGGGGCGGCTGTTTTTGGGGGCTGGTTCGGCGCCGGTTGGTCGTGTGTTGACTGGGTCGTCGTTTGGTTATCGGCCTGATGGCGCGTTGAGTGTGCGCATTGTCGATCAGGTGCAGATGCGGTACGGGTTGGATGCGGTGGGCCGGGTGGATGCGGTGGCGGTGGGTGGTGTGGTGGCCGAGCGGTTCGGTTATGACGCCAGTGACAACATTCGCACTGCGGTGGTGGCGGGGTCTTCTGGTGGTGCTGGGCGTTGGGAGTATCGCGGCACGCTGTTGGTTGATGATGGGCGTTCGCGTTACAGCTATGACCGGGCGGGGCGGCTGGTGCGGACGGTGAGCCGGCGGTTGAGCCGCACGGCGCAGGTGTGGCATTACCGGTGGGATGCCTATGACCGGTTACGCAGTGTCACGACTCCGGATGGTCAGACCTGGACCTATGGGTACGACCCGGCGAGTCGGCGGACCCGTAAGACCAACGGGAGCACCGGGGAGTCGGTGGTGTTTGCGTGGCTCGGCGATCAGCTTGTGGAGCAGACTGCGACCGGCGGGGTGGGTGGCGCGACGACTACGTGGTGTTATCTGCCGGGGGCGGTGACGCCGTTGGCGCAGGTTCATACGGCTGTTGAGTCAAGTGTGGATGTGCCGTTGCGTCTGGGCGGTGCGCCGGTTGCGGCGGGGGTTGGCTGTGGTGGTGGCGTGTGGTCGCAACCGGAGGTCGATCGTGCGTTTTATGCGTTGGTGACCGATCATCTGGGTACGCCGACGCATCTGGTGGATCCGGATGCGGCGACGGTGGCTGGGCGGGCCAGTGGTGGGCTGTGGGGGCAGACGAGTTGGGCGGGGGAGGTGTCCACGCCGCTGCGGTTCCCCGGGCAATATTTTGATGCCGAGACCGGGTGGCATTACAACCGGCATCGGTACTACCAGCCGGCGACTGGGCGGTACTGCACTGCTGATCCTTTGGGGTTAGCTGCGGCGCCGAATCCCTATGGCTATCCGCGGAATCCGACCGTCGAGACGGATCCGTTGGGGCTGATGCCGTGCAGAGCAATTGCCTTGCAGAATGCGCTGCGGGACTGGGTGAACCGATCCTTCACCATTGGCAATATTCGATTAATTCTGGACCAGCGCGATCTCGAACATATCCTCACTCGTCATCATCTGGAATACTGGGATGGATCTGTTAAAAGGACCCAAACTTTCTTTGCGGGAAGTCCAACGACAGATGAACTTGCGAGTATCGTAGCGGATGTACTACGCGAGAATCGTGCCGCTGTTATTGAGCATGGATCGATTAATAGATATCAAATCAATGGTTTGGTCGATGGCACGCAATATACAGTCGGAATAGGTGAAGGACACATTCGGCAGTTGTTCCCGTTGGAGCAGTAAGGATTATGGCATATGATCTCGATTACATCTTATCTCTGCGATCACCATGGTAAAGAGTTTCGTGAAATCTGTAACGACAGCGACTATATGGTGCAAAATGATCGTTATATTGACGGTGCAATCGAACTCGTCATCGACGGAATAGCAGTGGTTGATAGGACCATGTGGGATACTATCGATGACCTCTGGGCTTATATCACTAACATGATCGACGATCTGCGCAAATCCGGCCGAGCGCAAACATTGTTTCCAGATCAGCCGATAAAGTTGTCCTTTGAAAGAACCCGCAACAACCAAGTTCGTGTGACGTCCTATGTCGGCGACGTCGTTACTACGGCAGTCGCGGGCGAAGCAGAATTGGTAAGCGCTCTGATAATAGCTGGGATCCAGTTTTTTAGCGCAATGATACGTATAAATCCGGCTAGCAGCCAATCCTATCAATACCAAGTTGAGAGGCTCCGGTCATATTGATGATGTGGAACTGCTTGTTCGGAGCGACCAATTAGAGATCACCGGCCATTAAGGGGAGGCCGTGACAAACATCGATGATATGGCGCTAAAAGTCGGCGATCAATCAAGCCTGGCCAATTTTATCGGTCAATTGGCAGTGGAGTTTCGCGATAATCAAGGGTGTGAGAGAATCGGGACCGCTACCAGCCGGCCGACTGGGCGGTACTGCACGGCTGATCCGTTGGGGTTGGCTCCGGCGCGAATCCGTATGGCTATCCGCGGAATCCGACCGTCGGGACGGATCCGTTGGGACTGATGCCGTGCCCCGGAGAGGAAATGCCTGGTTCTAGTTTCCCTCGTACTGGCACCCGTATGGGACCACATCACGCCCACCCAACCGAATTATCCGGGCACACCCATTTCCAGGTCCTTCATCATCCGAGACCAATCGCGGATCATTTTGGTTGCATGGAAACGCGACCAAGCCTCTTTTTGAGTATGCGAAATTTATACACGACGGCGGCTACTTGATTGCGCACCTGAACGTGGCTGTTCAAGCTGAGATAGGTTCGCGTCGGGTGATCAAGGGCCGTGACGACAACAACCACTAGTAGCCTTCACAGCGCGCTAGCGGCTATCGCAGAAAGGGGAATCAGTTACGGTAATGAGTTTATTATTGACCAGTGGAGTATTGTAAGAGGTAAGTCTCAATTAGCGAGCGGATTTCCCACAGTCTTCCATGCTGTACTAGCCGACTTTGACTAGTCCAGGCGATGAGAGAGGTTAAAAATTGCTGGCCGTAATAGGAACACACAGCCCGCCAACTGGAACGCTGGTAGTCGACTCCGTCGTGCCATTCAGTTTTCACCTACTGGAAGGCACGTCTGTACAAGATTCGATTACTTGGCATTATGCCGATAATTCAGGGGGAATCTTTGAATTTCAAATCGATCGTCAGACAGGCGAAATCTACGGAATAACTCTGGTTTCCTCGTTGCAACCGTTCGATCAGGTCAAGGATTTGCCCTGCGGTTTGTTTGATAAGGAGTTTGGCATACCGGTTACTAACGCAAGTGCTGTTAAGGGAAAAGTATTCAGGCAACACGTCAGGGTGCGACTACTGCGATCTAACGGAGGTGTATGTGCCGTATGGGGCAAGTGGGCCTCCGCGACGAAGTGCCTGGCCGTAGATCGAGTACGATTTCTTCTTCGAATGGACGAATTGGTGGGCGTATGTTTTGTCTCGCTGACCCCTGAGGAAATCGCAACGGTTAACCAGTGGGATGAACTTAGGAAGCGCGAAGATTAGGCTGAAGCTCAATCTAGGACGCATATAAAGTGGTTGCGGCCGAGGGATCTGAGCGATTCCGATAATTCGAGAAGTGCCATCCCTGACCTAATCGTACGCCTTCAGGCCCTCGAAAGGAGCCCTGGCTCGGTGCCCAAGTCATGAATAATCCCGCTATTTGCCCACGCTGCGAGCAAGGAGAAGTGCTCGCGATGAGGGTCATCGACACAGGTGAAGAGATTCAGCTCTGTGACGAATGCGAGGCGCTTTGGCCGACAGGCGCAGGCCTCATGGCGCCAGGATTCGAGCAATTAACAGAATTTTTTAAGCATCGCGGAATCCCGCCTTTATGGTCGTCGTTAGAGGAACTCGAAATTCAAAATTGACCTTGTTTCAAGGCTGCGGAGTTTCCGGTGCGACCAGAGGAGACCCCGCCGTAGTAAACATGCAACGTTGCCCCGTGCTACACCAGGCTCCATGGGATTCGAAGAGCTGCCCGGCGACGAGTTGATCCGATGGCTTCGCGGCTGGCTCGGCGATGTCGCCGGAAAGGTTCCCATCGAAGCGCCAGCCGAGGCCGGTCAGCTCACCGTCTCGGTCTCGGGTGAACTCGAGCGCGTCCAACTCACTGATTTGGCAATGACGCTGACGCCCGAACAACTCGGACAAGCGATTGAGCGCGCCTACGTGCAGGCCTACCAGGCCGCGTTGCTCGACGTTGAAAAGATCCTGGACCGGATCGTCCAGGACGTCGAGAGCAACGCGAACCTGGTCGCGCGGATCAAACAAATTCGCGCCCAGTACACCGACCTGGCCGGCCTCAAGGCCATCCTGAAACGCCGGCAGCAACACGCCCACGCAGAGTCCGGGTGGGAGGAACCGCCGGAATGGGATCCCGCAAGAGATCCGCTGCGACGCGGAATATGAACACCACGCGGGACCGGGAAGCCGGCCGCGTCGGCGCAAACCCGATCCGACCCTCGTCCTCCCACTAAACTTCCTCAAGCCGGCCGCCGTACGACTGGCGGCTGGCGTCACCGACCCCAGAAAGGTCAAGCAGGATGGCAACGGAGAGCGGCAACGCCCGGCCAGCGCCGCAACTGAGCGTTGATGTTGCCGGCGTAATCACGTCGGCCAAGGGGATCGATGTCGTGAACACCGAGATCAAGGAAGCCTTCGCCCAACTCAAACGCGAGGCGGACGCCGTCATCAAGGGCAGTTGGACCGGCACTGCCGCGGACAAGGTGCACGACGGCTGGCGCGAATGGCAGGACGGTGCCGGAAAGATCACCCGGGCCCTGGACCAGGTCAACGGGCTGGTGGCCCAAGCCGCCCAACAGTTTCAGCAATCCGACGAGGCGAACTAGGCGATGGCCAACAACGACGACACATTCACCGTTGATCTCGACGCGCTCGACGCGCTGATCGAGCACCTGGCCCGCTTCACCAGCGCCACCGATTCCGCTGTGGAGCACGTCGACGCATTTGTGGCCCAGATGCCGTGGGAGGGCGCCACCGAACAAGCCCACAAGCAGTTTCACGCCCTGTGGCGCTCGGGCGTCGACGAACTCCAAGAGGGGTTGCGGAAGATCCGCGAAGGCGCCCAGGTCGCTCACGCCAACTACAGCGGCGCGGCGAACACCAACGTCACCATGTGGGGCGATTAGGCGCCGTCGTCGGTGGCCAGGCGGGAAACGCCTTGAACGTCCCCAAACGGGCCCCGCGCACAGCGTTGCCCACCAATCCTGCTGCTTCCCACAAAGACCATTCGCGGCCCGGGTAGGTAGTGCCCTCGGTGAGATTCGAACTCTAAACCAGGTTTGCGGGCGACCTCGGCGAATGCAGCGAGCGAACCGATTGCCAGCGGATTCGACCTAAATTGACTTCAACCGCGATTAACGCTCCGCAACTGAGAATGTAGTCACGGAGTAGTCACGCCGAACGGGTGTTCGGTAAGAGGTCAATCGAAACCGCTGACGGTTGCTGATCCTGTCTGATACACAAACCAGGGGAGGGGCCGAAACGGGGAGGAAACCACCATGAGGATCGCCGCTGTTTTTGCGTGGGCGGCTCTAGCTGCCGCAGCCGGTATGGCGCTGCCAGTCAGCCCGACTGCCACCGCTTACCCCGGTGACCCGATGCCCGGCTGCGAAACCCAGTTGTTCGCCACCTACTGCGACGGCCCCATTCGGCCCGATGGATCGTGGAAACGCTGCCTGTTCGCAAAGGGGTCCTACAACGTGCCGCCGGTCCAAAATTGCTTTGTCGTGCCGGGCCTAGATCAGATACCCCCGACACCGTTGGGTCAGCCAGACCACCACGTCGACTAGGCGGCGATAGGCGGCACCGTGCGGCAGCGCGACCGGATGCCGGCCAACTGCACGGAGGTCATGCCGCCGCCGTCAGTGACACCCAGCGCGGCAAGCACGGCGCGTTGGTCAACTTCGCCGGTTCGGTGAAGATGCGTCGCGGTTCGCGCCACCGCCGGCCAACACCAGGTCAGCAGCGGCACGACATCGGCACCGGTATATATGCCGCCGCTGGCCGTCAGCACCCGGCTGTCCTTATGACCGGTGGTGTCCAAGACGGCGTAGAACTCCCGCTGTGTCGGTCGCCGGCCGGCACGCCAGCGCGCTTGTGCCCACGGCCCGGCGTAGGCGACCAGCGGATCGGTTCCGTGGGGCCGGTCGGCGAAGGTGGTCAGCCCTTCGGTGGTGCCAGTGACCTTGCTCGACACGACGACGGCGTTGCGCAGCTCCGCGCCGAGCACTACGCCAGCGACGGCGTGGCCGGCTTCGTGGATGCACGTTTCGAGGTGTTCGCGTTCGCCGGCTGTAATGTCGGCCAGGGTTAAAGGCATTGCGCTGCTTGTCCTTTCGATCTAGTGACCGACGCCGGGCGGTGCTGCGGTACATAACTCGGGCCAGCACCGTCCCGACGCCGGCCTTCCGCAGTGACCGGAGTCGGGGTGTCGTTGCCGAACAGTCTGCGCAGCGTTTGGGCACGCTCGCGCTGGTCGCGTTCGGCAGCCTTCGCAGCGCCGGCATCGAGGTAGGTATCTAGGCAGGTCGTGCAGGTGTAGCCCCACACGCTGCCCTTCCACCGCCAGCACGGCCCGCCGCAGGACTGGCAGCGCGGACCGGCGTAATTGTCGGGCCGGGCGTTCCCGATGGTCGCGGTGCTCACGGCGTCACCGTCGCCGCGCCGATCACGGCCTCGTAGCCGATGGCTACCGTGCGCTCCGCGACGGCGGCGAAGATGTTGTGTTCCTGGTCAATCGCGGTTCTGACCTGCGCTTCATTCCGCCAGCCGTAGGGCTGACTGGTGGCCACGATGGTGCTCTGCAGACCAGGGCCATAGCCGCCACCGAAGACCCACGTGTGCCCGAGCGGAGTCGTCAGCTTGGTGCCCGAACGGATCAGCAATTGCGCCTGAGCTGCGTACACCGCGAAATGCGGACTGGCGTGGATGACTCCGAGCACCCCGACCTCGGCCAACTGGGCTTCGAGGGTGGCCACGGCCCATTGCAGATCGTCCGCCGATGCCGGCGTGCCGGCGTCGGTCAGCAGCCGGTTGCTGAACTCATGCTCGACGGCGGTCTGTTCCTGCAGGCGCAGAATCTGAGCAGCGCGGCGCTCGACCTCGGCGCGGCTCGGGGCCGTCAGGTCGCACTCGTCGTAGGCCCACACGGTCATCGGCGCGAACGGGTCCAAGATGTCGGGCCGGTCGCCTTCCTTGCGCTCGGGGTTGTTCAACGGTGGGACCGGGCACCAGTCGGTGCCCCACACACCCGAGGCGTCTTCGCCGCCGAAGTTGGGGCCGCGCACCTCGACGCCGGCCAGGAAGCGAGTCGGGCCTGTCACCTCGGACCACGCTGTGACCTGGTACAACCCTTGCGGCGAGGGGTTGACCGGCGGGGCGTCGAACATCGCCGGGAGCAAGCTGCCGTAGGTCTCGACGGGTGGTGCGGTCACTGCAGGACTCCCAGCTCTCGAAGCTCATCGCGGGCGCGGTCGGCCGGCGACAGGGTGTGGTGGTCGGGGCGGTTCATTCGGTAAACCCGGTCGCGGTCGAGCCGGCGGGTCAGTGCGAGTGCTGCGCGGTCCACCTCGGACAATGCCGCGAGCAGCCGGTCGGC
Source organism: Mycobacterium sp. TY814 (assembly GCF_030755175.1). Lineage (NCBI taxonomy): Bacteria > Bacillati > Actinomycetota > Actinomycetes > Mycobacteriales > Mycobacteriaceae > Mycobacterium > Mycobacterium sp. TY814. Next base: position 128,979 of record NZ_JAUFRY010000001.1, on the reverse strand, counting down.
GACGTTCGGTGTTCCCGCATTGCCCAACAGCGCGGCCAGGGCGGTGTCGTACGGCTCGGCGAGCGTGACCAGGGTGGCCGGCCAGGTGCCGGAAACCAGCATGTCGGCGGTGACCTCGGGCGCTGCGGGGCGAGGGGTCAGGTCGACCAACGCGGTAATGCTGCGCCCCCGGTCCTCGGTCCCGAGGTGGCGGGTCCGGCGCTCGGCGTCGGCCTGCGCGAGCAACCCGACCACGACGTGCACGGCCTGGTGCACCGCGTCGGCCAGCTCGACGACCGCGCGCAGATAGGCGACCGGATTCGGCGCGTCGGCGACACGCTCGGCCAGCTGCGAGCAGATCGCGGCCACCTCGTCGGTCAGCGACCAGTCAGCCGTCCACGCATAGATCGGCAGCACCTTCCGACGCCGGTCGCGTAGCTCCGTCTGGGTATAGACCGGCGCGGCCTGCGGACGCTGAGAAGCAAGGAACGCGGGTGTCCTGTTGCGGGCGTTGGGGATCACGCGATCACCGCCTCACGCAACCGGGCCGTCAGGGCGTCGAGGTGGTCGGGCGCGATCTGGCCGGCCTCGGCGTCGATGGCACGGCGTGCGCGCCAGAACGCCAACGCCTGCCGGCAGGCGACCACCTCGGGGTCGTCGTTGCCACGGCCACGGCTCAGATACGCGGCCAGGCGAGCCGACCACTGACTCGGCGTGAGCGCGGCCGGGTCGGTCAGCGAGTGCGGAACAACAGCGGTCATAACCCCATGAGAGCACAGCGCCGTGCAGCCGGGCTGCCACGCTGTGACGGTCGGCGTGTCGCCAAACTCGTTGTGGCAGTTACCCGTTCAAGTCGGGTAAGTGCGTTCTACCCGTCGGCCTCGCTGTCTGATAGGTCGTCGGCGTTGTCTTCCCCATACGGATCGGTGAACTCATAGAGCACCGAACCGACCAGTCGTTCGACCGCAATCGCCGTCGGGTCAGGCATCGGGCGGCCTTCAACGAACGCTAGCCGCTCTGCCGAAATGTATGCCAAACGGACGGCCTGAATCACCAGCACACGACGAAGGCCTTCGGAGACTTCACCGCGCTCGCGCGCAACCGCTGCTAGCCTCGAAATGGTCTCAGCGCGCCGGGCGATGCGAATGTCTGGATGACCGCGTTCTTTGCGAACCTCGTCGTCAACGACCTTCCAGCGCAACGACTGTGGTAGTTCGACGGACTCGGAAATTGGCGGAATTTTCTCGTTGAGGATGGCTTTGAAGCGGCTGCCTCCGATAGCAAGGATGTAGGCGGTGTATTCGCATGCGTCGAGCCGTTTCCTGGCGTCGGCGTAGTTCGCGCTCTTGCTGTTCACGCCTTCCAGGTCCCAGAGGGGCCACACCTCCACTTCGGCTACCTCGAAAGGGTCGAGAATCCGCATCGCTACGACATCGGTGCGTTGGTTAGTGAGGTGCCGGCCGATGCGGGCGCTCAGCCGCTCGTTGGTTTGGCCGACATAGATCGGCTCGCCGTCGTAGTCGTAAAAGGCGTAGACGCCCCATTGAGCACCGGCCCACTTTCGGCCCTGGCCGTCTGTTGCGTTGACGAACTTTCGCAACTCGCCGCGAAACCGGCGGACATCATCTGCGGGAAGTAAACCCTTGCGGGGCCTCGACGGGGTTGGATTCGGGGAAGCGGTGCCCTTACTGGACATATGCAGCTGTTTCCAGGTTAACTACTGACGCCGCCAGCTCACCCCGAAGCAGCGGCATCAGGTAGTGCTTGCCTAGCCACGCGACGACCGGCACGGCCACGGCATCACCGAACCCGAACAGCGCCTGGTTAGTGCGCGCGCCAGCCAAGTTGTACGCAGGCGCGCCCATCAGCCGGGCGTATTCCAGCGGGGTCATCCACCGCACCTGCAGGCGCTTGTTGCCGAGCCGGACCACGGCCTGCTTTGATGACCCGCCGCGTGCGGTGCGTAGGCAGCCAGAGATGTCGTCGGGCCGAACTTCCCAAACGGCCACGCCGGCGCGGGTGCGCCTGTAGGCGGTGCGGTACTTGGTGCCGGCCTCGCGCTTGAGTTGAGCTACCCGGTCACGCTGCATCGGCGACAGCGATGACACGAACGCCGCCGTGCGCTCGGCGTCCCACCACCGCTCATCACTGGCCGGCATTTCCTCGATCAGTTCTGACAGACCGTCAGTCAGGGGCGCGGGCGGCGCTGGCAGGTGGGCGCGGTGAGTGCGCAGCTTGGGATCGCCATAGACCCATTGAAGGTAGTCGGGACGCAATTCGGAGTGCGGCTCAGTCGTATCAGCGGGCGGGTTGAGCGCACCGACGACGAACATGCGCGGGCGCGACTGCGGCAGAAACCTGCGCGCGTCGAGGGCCAGGACATCGACCGAATAACCCAGTTCGTTGAACGCGGTTATAGCGGCGGCGAGGTCATCGCCGCCGTGCGAGGTGGCCAAGCCGGTGACGTTTTCCAACACGACGACCTCGGGCAATGTTTGCCGTAGCAGTCGCAGCACTTCGACAAATCCCCAAAAAGCGCCCGACTCGCGGCCGGCTAAACCGGCGCGGCCACCAGCCAACGACAAGTCGGTGCATGGCGACGACGCCCACGCGAGCGCGGCGTCGGTCGGCAGATCAGTCCCTTTAACCTTCGCAACGTCCCCTAAGACGAAGGCATGCCCGGCGGACTCCCCGAACTGGGCGAGGTACATGTCGCGTTTGTCGCGCTCGTAGTCGTTAGCCCAAGCAACCCGAAAACCGGCCTTCTCCAACCCCATTCGGGCCAGCCCTATCCCTGCGAAGAATTCGATGGCCTTGGGCTTGGACCGGGCAGCGCGAATCGAACGGACGTTCCCCACGGGACAGACAGTATCGCCCGATCCCGTCAAGTCGCGTGAGGCTGCACCGAGTCGCACCAAACTGCACCAGGTCACACCAGGTCACACCAGGTCGCACCAGGTCGCACTGAGTAGCGTCACCGAGGTGGCCAAGTCGTGGGCGAGCAGCGAACACGCCCGCCGGTCGATGCAAGGGAACCGCAGTCGCGACACCGCGCCGGAGATGGCGGTGCGACGGTTGGTCCATGCGATGGGCCTGCGTTACCGGGTCAACGCCCGGCCGCTGCCGGCGCTGCGCCGCACTGCCGATCTTGTCTTCACCCGCCGCAGGATCGCGGTGTTCATCGACGGCTGCTATTGGCACGGATGCCCCGAACACCACCGCCAGCCGCGCGCCAACGCCGACTACTGGTCAGCGAAGGTGGCGCGCAACCAAGCACGCGACGCCGCGACGGACCAGACGCTGACGGCGGCGGGCTGGACCGTGCTGCGCTTCTGGGCGCACCAGCCGCCCGCCGAGGTGGCCGAAGCCGTCCGCGCCGCCGTCAGCGGCTAACGCTCGAAGTGCCCGTAACCGTCGATGGCGTAGACGGGCACACCACCGACCATGCCCACGGCAGGGAACACGAACCGCTCGGTGTAGGAATCGTGGATCAACGCCCCGTCGCCCTCGATTACCGTGTCCGGCCCCATCGTCCAGTGCTCGACGTAGCGGCGGAACGCCTCGGCGGTGACAACGGGGACGCCGCCCAGAAAGCCCACGGCGAGCAGCCAGGCGTCGGGGTCGCCCGCTATGTCCGACCGCACGCTGTCGCCCGTCCAGTCAATACCGTCGATGCCGTTCATGGTGGTTCCTATTCTCACTGCTCGGCGTCCCAGCTGAGCACCGCCATCGCGGCGCTGGCCAGGGCCTTGCCCGCGTGCAGCATGTCGTCGTCGGTCGGGCCACGACCGTCCCACCGCGCTAGGGCGGTGGACAACTGCTCGACCAGGTTGGCAGGGATCATCGGTCGGCCACCTGGCGGTCCATCTGGGTGAAGTGCCAGCTAGTGCCCGGCCACTGGCCCGGCTCTTGGTGGGCGGCTTGAAGATTGCGCATCCTTGCGGACACCGCCGTCGGGGTGCGTCCAAGCTGTTTGGCCAGCTCCCTTATCTCGGCGTGCTGGGCGGTGAGCTTTCCGCACCGGCGAAACAGGTCGTCCACCCTGATGACGTGTTCCAGGGTCCAGGGCTGTGCCACCACCCGTTCCCGCGTGTTGTAAACCGTCGCCCTGCTGACGCCGTACTCTCGGGCCAACGCCGAAGCGGACTCACCCTCGGCTAGCCGCTGTGCCACCGCCTCGGCCTGTTCCTCGGTCAGCGACGGCATCCGGCCTTTGTAGACACCTTTGTCCTTGGCGATGGCGATGCCTTCGCGTTGGCGTTCAAGCAATAACGCGCGCTCGAACTCGGCGACCGCTCCCATCACTGACAGCATTAGGACGGCGCACGGTTCGGCGGTGTCGCTGGTGAAAGTCAGACCTTCCTTGACGAATCGGACGTTGACGCCCCGTGCGGTCAGGTCGTCCACCGTGCGCCGTAGGTCGACTAGCGACCGGGCCAGCCGGTCCATGCTGTGAACCACCAATTCGTCGCGGTCACGGACATATCCGAGGCACTCGGTCAGCGCCGGCCGGTCGGTGTTCTTGCCGCTGGCGTGGTCGGTGAAGATTCTGTCTAATTGGAGGCCGTCTAGTTGGCGTTCGGTATTCTGGTCAGCAGTGCTAACGCGGACGTAGCCGACGGTTTGACCCTTACTCACGTGTACCCCTTAGTTGTCTAAATGGACTCAAGAGTCATAGTAGAGCACTGTCAATCAGACCGCAATCCGGCCCTAATTAGACGGCGAATGCCGCCGGAGCGACCGTCTCGAATGGCTACAGTCCAGATAGACGGCTGGCGAAACCCGTTGTGGCGGTCGCCCGTTCAAGCCGGCGACTCGCAGCTATGGACGCCAACCAGATGTCGGGTCGTAGCCATTGCCGCCGATGTTGCGCCGCATCCACGCCGGCGGTGCGGCGGACTGCGCGGACTGGATCGGCTGCGGGGCGGGCAGCGGCTCAGGTTCCGGCTCGGGCACCGAAGCTATCGCGGGTGGTGCCGCAGGATCGGCCGGCGCGGGCGCGGGGTCGCCGATGTTCGACCAGCCGGCCAGATCGTCCGGCACTTCGCCGCTGTATGCCTCGCTGAGCGAATCGGGCTGCGCGCCGGGGTCACTGCCCTCGGCCGTCGCTGTTTGGCCGTAAGCGTCAGCCACCGCCTGCGCGCGCAGCCCGCCCACGAACTCGCCCAGCTCTCCGTGCGCAGCAATGCGCTCGATCAGGCGGGCCGCTTCGTTCGCGAACTCGACATCGCTGGGTGAAGTGCCCACCGCGACGCGAGTCGGGGCGTCCAGTCCGAGCAGCTTGGCCCGCCGGCCCATGATCGACAGCGCCGTCCTGATCGCGTCCATATCGCCGCTGCACGCCTTCGGCCAGATGGCGCGCTGCATGGCATCGAGCCGCTGCCCTTCAAGCTGTCGCAGTTCCTCGGCACCCTCGCACTCGATCCGCGACAGCAGTCGGTCGACCGCCTTGCGCGGTCCCGACTCGTCGCTGTATTTCAGCTCGGCCGCGATGGCGGCATAGGTCAAGCCCGAAGTTCGCAGCTCAAGGGCTTGCGCGGCACGCTGCCTCTCGTCTGCGTCGGGCCGGTTCTGGGTCGGATCGCTCATCGTTTCGTTCCTCTCGGTATTCGGGTGGTCGGACAGGCCAGAGCGGACAGCTCGGCCGGTTCACAGCGCCAGGGGGGCACGGGCACGGTTGGCCTCGGCGAGCCGCATGTCGTCGGCGTCGCCCAACGCGACGTAGTTGCGGCCTCGGATCTTGCACGTCCAGACGCGGCCCGCGAAGTGCAGCGCGATCAGACGTTCGTTCGCACGGTCCAGCGAGCCGGGCAGCCGCTGCCGGATCGCAGCCCACGGGTGCAATTCCTCGCCGCCGCTGCTGGTCTGCGCTTCGGTGAGTGCGGCCAGGATCGCGGCGTCTAGCTGGTCATCGGTCGGTTGGGTCGATTGGGTGTTGCTGTTGACGGTCATCTCGGTTTCCTCGGTTGCAGTTAGCTCGGCGTCGGTCGCCGGGCAGTCGGTGAATTGAGTCGATGACGCCGCCTCTCCCGAGGTCAACCAACGGCGGCGTCGCGGCGGTCATTAGGTCAAGGCTCGCCGCCTCTCACAGCCAATGCGGCACCGTGCGGCACTGTGCGGCGTCGACCTAACGTGTCCTGACCAGCAGCAACGCCCGCGCTCTGACCCGCCGCTCTCGCAGGTGCCGCATGATGCCGCATCGGTGCCGCACGCAATGCCGCATTGGTTGGACGCCGCCTCACCTGCGGAAACGGTGAAATGCCGCATATGCCGCACGATTTCGTACGATCCGCCGCCGCCTCGCTGCTCAGCGACGCACAAACACGCTGGGCAGACAGACAATAAGTCCTTCTGCCTAATTTCAAGAGGGCTGCGGTAGCTGCGGCATATTGCCTAAAATCGTGCGGCATATGCGGCACGGGGACGTTTTCCCAGCTCAGAATGCCTAGCGTCAATGCGGCATTGCGTGCGGCATCCATGCGGCATCGTGCGGCACCGTGCGGCGTCACAACAGCTCCGAACCATGCGGCGGCGCAGCAAGCGGGTGCAGGTAGACCACCGTCACGCCGTCAACGATCTTGAGCCGAACGATGTTGTAGTCACCAAGCACGTCTAGCACCGGATCGCGAGTGCTCTTGCGGCGCAACACAATCGGTCCGTTCTTACTCACCTCGCGCAGCCGTATCGGATACATTGGCATCACCTGGTGTCGCTTGCGGAGGTAGTCGAGCGCGGCGGCGAGGTCAGACAGCTTCACCATGCCCGTGTCGGCGATCCCGAATGCGGCACGTGTGTGGGCGGCGAAGAACTCCCCGATGCGCCACGCGGCGGCGACCGTCTCGGCTGACACCAGCTTGTCGGCACCGTCAGCGCCGTGCTCCGCCATGTGCCGCAGCAGCGCCACGCGGATCACACGGCCAACGTGCTTGCCACCCCACGCTTCCATGTCGCCGCTCAGGTCACCGCCGCCGGTCAGCCGCCGTTCCACGCGGCGCTGTAATTCTGCGATCTGCTCACGCGCTGCCGGGCTGAATTTGACCGCGACCGGCCCGGCTTCGCGTTCGTGCAGCCGCCGCGCCAGATCGGTCAGAGCTGCGGCGTATGCGGCACTGACATGCTCGGGCGTCGGCACAGCGGCGTCGGGATCGCGGTGGCCTGCCATCGAGCGCGGTTGCGCGACGGACAGCCGCGAGAGCAACCCGAAGCCCTCGAATCGCTGATCGGCGCGCACCTCGGCCAGCACGGCGGGTTGCAGGGCCACGCAGACCGTCAATGCCGGCCGGTCGATCACCTCACCTGTTCGGCCGGCACGGTCCACGATGATCTGATCGCCGACATAACCCTTGAGCCAGGTGTCCAGATTCGCCATCCCGCGCGAGTACCGGCCCGCGAGCGTGCCAAACACGCCGCCCTCGGCCGATACCACGGCCAAACGACCGCTGTTCGCCGCCAGGCGCGCGGTCAGCGCCTCGGGCGTCGCATCGTCGGCGAGCAGGCGCGGCAGCTCGGGCACAACGATTTCGGCAGCCGCAGCCGCCAGCCTGACCGCACGCTCCACGGGGTCGAGGCCGGCTCCGGCATACCCGCTGTCCTCACCGCTGCTCCGCTTGCTCGCGTCGAGCTTGGACGCTTCGCGCTCGGCGTTCTCGGCGCGCTGCTTGGCGATGCGCTGTCGTGCCAACGCCTCGGTCCGGCGCGGCTGGATGACCTCGGCCATTTGCCGCTCAGCGGCCCGCAGCGGCTCGACGGCGCGAGACAGTACCGGACTCTTGCGCTCGCTCGGCCCAGCGACGATGGCCAGGTGCAGTACGACGACCTCGCGCCAGTCGTGCTGCACCTCGGCCTCGACGCAGCCGCCGCACGCCGCCGACAACGCACCGAGCACCATCGGGCCAACCATCGCGGTATCGACCTGCAGCGCGGCGGCGGTCGCCGCGACCATCGCGGCATACGGTCCTGGCAGCGCGTCGGCCGGAAACGGCGGCAAGCTCCCAGCGCGCAGCGGCACCGGGTCGGCGTCGAACAGGGCCGCGATGTCGCGTTCGCGCTGCTCGTAGTCGTCGGCATCGCGTTTGCCGAACGGACCCTTCCTCGCGGCGTCGTCGGCGGTATTCTGAGACCTGTTGGCGGTCAATGGCTCGGCTGCCTTTCTCGGTGATAGCGCCCCGTCGGACTCGGTGACCGGCGGGGCGCTCGCATGTTTGCGGTCAGGCGCGCGGCGTCTCGGTGTTGGCGTCGATATACGCGCGAATGTCCTTGACGCGGTAGAAGATTCGCCGACCGTGACGCACATAGGGGATACCGACGCCGCGATAACGTTCCTGCGCCAGCACCGCCTCGGTCGTGTGAAAGTGCCGAGCGACATTCCTCGGCGGCACTAGGGCTTCGGGTTCATCGAAAGGGATTGCGGGGCTGACTGTGGTTGTTGGCATATCATCTATATTGCACCGTAATGAAGAACGGTCTACGGTTAATAACTGTGAGTGAGACCCCGCGCGGATATTCACCCCGTCGAACGAATGAGGTGGTCGATGTCGCGGTGCACGCCGACGAACCTCGACCCGTCTGGATCACGGTCCACGACCACGCGCACACCTACGAAATCGCCTGGCACGACACCGCCAATGGTCCGGTCATCACTGATCTGCGCGTCACATCGGCCAACGGCGCTCCCATCAAGACCGACAGCCTCAAGCGGATTAGGACAGACAAGCTGCTGCGGGCAGCGCGCAGGTACGACACCGCCACCGCCGCCGAGGCCGGCCGCAAGCTGCGCGCGACGTTTGACGCCGCGCTCGGGAGCACCGACGTGGACACCAGCGGTATCGAGGCACTGCGGTTCACCGACGGTCTTGCCGATGCCCTGATCAGGAACGCGCCGCCTGGTGCGGAGGTGCCGATCCCGAAGCGCCGCCGGGGCGGTCGTCCTCCGACTATCACGCGAGAGTTCCTGGCGTTGGTCGCTGATTGGGCACGCGAGGGCCGTGACCGCGATGCCGCCGTTTATCCCTTTGTGGGCGCACGCGCTGCTGCCCACCTCGGCATCGACCACGCCGTGCCGGACGACACCGTGAAGGGGTGGATACGGCGATGCAAGCAGGTCGAGCCGCCGCTACTCGGTCGCGACGAATTGCGCCGGCCGCGAACACCCAGCACCACCGCCAAGGGAGAGGACTGCTAGCGATGGCCAGCATTACCAAGTACAAGACAAAGGCCGGCGAGCAGCTGTGGCGCGTGCAATATCGGACACCGGACAACAAACTAACCGGCGCGCGAGGCTTCAAGAACAAGCGCGACGCCGAGAACTACGCCGCGACCGTCACCGTGAGCAAGGCGCGCGGCGAGTACATCGACCCCGCCGACGCGCGGGTCACGATGGGCGACCTCGGGCCGGCATGGCTGGCACGCAGGACGCACCTCAAACCGTCGAGTCGGCGCGTCGAGGAAGTCGCCTGGCGTGTCCACGTCGCGCCGAAATGGGGTTCGGTGAAGCTCGCCGATGTCCGGCACAGCGCCGTGCAGACGTGGGTGGCGGCGATGGGTCGCGAGGTCACCGACGCCGAGGGCAAGGTCACCAAGTCAGCCAGCGGGCCAGTGACCATCATCCGCGCGTACAACGTGCTCGCGGGCATTCTCGATGACGCCGTGCGGGACCGCCGCCTGGTCAGCAACCCGGCACGTGGCGTGAAGCTGCCCCGCAAGGTGAAGCGAGAGCACAGCTACCTGACCGATGACCAGGTAATGGCGCTGGCCACCGAGGCCGGTCCCGATAAGGGGGTCGTTGTCCTGCTTCTCGCGTACTGCGGGCTGCGGTGGGGCGAGCTGGCCGGTTTGCACGTTGCCGACATCGACATGCTGCGCCGCCGCATCCACGTCAGGCGCAACGCGGTCGACGTGGGCGGCACGGTCGAGGTCGGCACCCCGAAGACGCACGAACGTCGCTCGATCCCGTTCCCGAAATTCCTGGTCGACCCGCTGGCTGCGGCCTGCCAGGGCAAGAGTCGCGACGGCATCGTGTTCCCGGCCGGCAGCGGTGGCTACGCCAAGTCGCCGGGCATGAAAACGTGGTTTGACGGAGCTGTGACTCGCTGTGTCGCCGCCGCCGGCCGAGCGCGCGCCGTCGAGCGCGAGGCTGCGCCCGACCGCGAGCCGGTCTCCGCCGTGTTCCCGCGCGTCACGCCGCATGATCTTCGACACACCGCCGCCTCGCTGGCCGTGTCGGCGGGCGCGAACGTCAAGGCGGTACAGAAGATGCTCGGGCACAAGTCGGCGGTGATGACGCTCGACACCTACGCCGACCTGTTCGACCGGGACGCCGAGGCGGTCGCCGACGCCCATGACCAGCGCCTCGGAGCGGTCGTTTTCCCGACGAATGTAGTCAATATGTAGTCACGCCGGCCGTAGTCACGCCCTCGGCGCGGCGACGGTGTGCCGCTGACCTGCAACAACATTCGCTGTCGTCCTGGTGCCCTCGGTGAGATTCGAACTCACACTGGACGGGTTTTGAATCCGTTTCCTCTGCCAGTTGGGATACGAGGGCTGATGCCGGTCTCCCACCTTAGAGCAACCCCCCGAGTGACCGCGCACAGCCGTCACGTCACAATGTCCGTCATGACCGGCCCCACCACCGATGCCGCCGCCGCTCCGCCGCCGCGCCGGGTCCTCATTGCGGAAGACGAAGCGCTCATCCGTATGGACCTGGCCGAGATGCTGCGAGAGGAGGGGTATGACATCGTCGGCGAGGCCGGCGATGGGCAGGAAGCTGTTGAACTGGCCGAACAGCACAAGCCCGACCTGGTGATCATGGACGTGAAGATGCCACGTCGTGACGGCATCGACGCGGCGGCCGAGATCGCCAGTAAGCGCATCGCGCCGATCGTGGTGCTGACCGCGTTCAGTCAGCGCGATCTGGTCGAGCGGGCGCGCGATGCCGGGGCGATGGCCTATCTGGTCAAGCCGTTCACCGCGAGCGACCTGGTTCCGGCCATCGAATTGGCGGTCAGCCGATTTAGCGAGCTGACTGCGCTCGAGCGGGAAGTCGAGACGCTGTCGGACCGGCTGGAGACCCGCAAGCTGGTCGAGCGCGCCAAGGGCCTGCTGCAGGTCAAGCAGGGCATGACCGAGCCGGAAGCCTTCAAGTGGATTCAGCGCGCCGCCATGGACCGGCGCACGTCGATGAAGCGGGTCGCCGAGGTGGTGCTGGAAACCCTCGACACGCCCAAGGACGCCTGACCGCGAGCGTGCGCAGACGTACAGCGACACGCCGTTGGCGGTGGCATTTTGTGCACGCTCGCGCAGCCAAGCCAAGGACGCCTGACCGCGAGCGTGCGCAGATGTACAGCGACACGCCGTTGGCGGTGGCATTTTGTGCACGCTCGCGCAGCCAAGCCAAGGACGCCTGACCGCGAGCGTGCGCAGATGTACGGCGACACGTCGTTGGCGGTGGCATTTTGTGCACGCTCGCGCAGCCAAGCCAAGGACGCCTGACCGCGAGCGTGCGCAGATGTACGGCGACACGTCGTTGGCGGTGGCATTTTGTGCACGCTCGCGCAGCCAAGCCAAGGACGCCTGACCGCGAGCGTGCGCAGATGTACAGCGACACGCCGTTGGCGGTGGCATTTTGTGCACGCTCGCGCAGCCCGAAACAGGGAGAAGCGCTAGCGGGCGACGATCACCGACGACCCGTGCCCGAACAACCCCTGGTTCGCGGTGACGCCGACGCGCGCACCCTCTACCTGCCGGCCCGTCGCCTGGCCACGCAGCTGCCAGGTCAACTCGCAGACCTGAGCGATCGCCTGGGCCGGAATCGCCTCGCCGAAGCACGCCAGCCCACCCGACGGGTTGACCGGAACACGGCCGCCCAAAGCGGTGTCGCCAGAACGCAATAGCGCCTCGGCCTCGCCCTTGGGGCACAGCCCCAAATGCTCATACCAGTCGAGCTCCAACGCAGTCGACAGGTCGTAGACCTCGGCCAGGCTGACGTCTTCGGGGCCGATACCGGCCTCGGCATAGGCGGCATCGAGGATCTGGTCTTTGAACACCCGCTCGGGCGCCGGCACCACAGCGGTGGAATCCGTTGCGATATCGGGCAATTCAGGGAGGTGCTGCGGGTACTGCGGGGTCACCGTACTCACCGCGCGCACCGACGGCACACCCTCCAGCGAACCGAGATGCTTGCGGGCGAACTCCGCGCTGGCCACGATGAGCGCGGCCGCGCCGTCAGAGGTGGCGCAGATGTCCAGCTGGCGCAACGGGTCGGACACGACGGGGCTGGCCAGCACGTCCTCCACCGAGGATTCCTTGCGGTAGCGGGCATTCGGGTTCTGCAGGCCGTGCTGGGAGTTCTTCACCTTGACCTGAGCGAAGTCCTCGGAGGTGGCCCCGTACAGGTCCATCCGGCGCCGCGCCAGCAGCGCGAAGTACACCGGGTTCATCGCACCGATCAGGTGGAACCGCTGCCAGTCCGGGTCGTTTTTGCGTTCACCGCCGACCGGGGCGAATGCGCCCTTGGGGGTGGTGTCGGCGCCGATGACCAGCGCCACGTCGCAGAAGCCGGCCAGGATGTGCGCACGGGCACTCTGTAGCGCCTGCGAGCCGCTGGCGCACGCGGCGTAGCTGGAGCTGACCGGCACACCGTTCCAGCCGAGCTTCTGCGCAAACGTCGACCCGGCAATAAATCCTGGGTAGCCGTTCCGAATCGTGTCAGCCCCGGCGACCAGCTGGATCTGGCGCCAATCCAGCCCGGCTTCGGCCAGCGCCGCCCGGGCGGCCACCACGCCGTATTCGGTGAAGTCGCGGCCCCACTTGCCCCACGGGTGCATGCCCGCGCCGAGGATGTACAGCGGCTCCGGAGTACTCATGATGCGATCCTCATTTCTGCCGCTCCTCCTCATCGCTTCGCTCTGCATCGTCGCCGGCAGGCCTCCACGCGTGCACGATGCGTTCGACTCCGTCGTTGTCGGTGAACAGGGTCATGGTCGTCAACTCCATCTCCATGCCGACTTTCAGATCCGCGGCGAGCGTGCCCTCAATTACCTTGCCCAGCACGATGATTCCCTCGTCGGCGAGTTCGACGGCGGCGATGGCGAAGGGCTCGAACGGGTCCGCGGCGGGGTAGGGCGCCGGCGGCGGATACCGGTTCTCGGTATAGCTCCACAGCTTCCCGCGCCGCGACAACTCCACCGACTCCAACGAGTCGCTGGCGCAGCCCGGGTTCGGGCAGTTGTTCTCGCGCGGCGGGAAGACGTAAGTGCCGCACGCGGGGCACTTGCTGCCGATCAGATGGGGGTGTCCGGCGTCATCGGTGGCGAACCACCCGTCGATGGCCGGTTCTTGGCTGGTGACCTCTGGCACCAGGCCAGATTACTGAACGAGGGCCGGAAAACTGAAACGTGTTCCAGTCACCGGGTCGCCGACTCGCCGGTCACCCGGTGAGATCGGCGGGCGCAGGCGGTCATACCGGGAAACTGACCACGCGCACGAAGGAGCATTTCATGTTGATCATCGCGGGCCACATCGTCGTCGACCCACTGCAGCGCGACAGCTACCTGGCTACTTGCACAGAAGTCGTCGCACAGGCCCGGCGCACACCGGGCTGTCTGGATTTCGCCATCAGCGCCGACCCGCTGAATCCTGGTCGCGTCAACATCATCGAACGGTGGGAGTCGCAGGCCGCCGTCGACACCTTTCGCGGCAGCGGACCGAGCGACGATCAACAAGACGCCATAGTTTCCGGCTGTGTCTGCGAGTACGAGATAGCTGCCCAGCGTCGGCTGCTGTGATGTCGGCGGCGGTGCCTAGAGTGGGGCCGTGAGCCCAGCAAGGACCGCAGCCGCCGCGGCCAATCCCGCAGACACGGCCAACGACAAACCCACCCTGATGCTGCTGGACGGCAACTCGCTGGCATTCCGCGCCTTCTACGCCCTGCCGGCCGAGAACTTCAAAACCCGGGGCGGCCTGACCACCAATGCGGTCTACGGCTTCACCGCCATGCTGATCAACCTGCTGCGCGACGAGGGCCCGACGCACATCGCGGCGGCATTCGATGTATCCCGGCAGACGTTCCGGTCGGAGCGCTACCCCGAGTACAAGGCGAACCGGTCCTCTACCCCTGACGAGTTCCACGGCCAGATCGACATCACCAAAGAGGTGCTCGGCGCCCTGGGCATCACGGTCCTGGCCGAGCCCGGCTTCGAGGCCGACGACATCATCGCCACGCTGGCTACCCAGGCCGAGAACGAGGGCTACCGGGTGCTGGTGGTCACCGGCGACCGGGATTCGCTGCAGCTGGTCAGCGAGGACGTCACGGTGCTCTACCCGCGCAAGGGCGTCAGCGAGCTCACCCGCTTCACCCCCGACGCCGTCGTCGAGAAATACGGCCTGACCCCGCGGCAGTATCCGGATTTCGCCGCGTTGCGCGGCGACCCGTCCGACAACTTGCCGGGCATCCCGGGGGTGGGGGAGAAGACGGCCTCGAAGTGGATTATCGAGTACGGCTCGCTGCAGGGACTGGTCGACAACGTGGAGTCGGTGCGCGGCAAGGTCGGGGACGCACTGCGGGCGCACGTGGCCAACGTCGTCCTCAACCGGGAACTCACCGAACTGGTCAAGGATGTGCCGCTGGCGCAGACACCGGACACGTTGCGGCTGCAGCCCTGGGACCGCGACCACATCCACCGGCTCTTCGACGATCTGGAATTCCGCGTGCTGCGGGACCGGCTTTTCGACACACTGGCCGCCGTCGAACCCGAAGTCGACGAGGGCTTCGACGTGCGCGGGGGCGCCCTGGCACCTGGCACCGTCGGGCAGTGGCTGGCTGATCACGCCAGTGACGGCCGTCGATCCGGCCTGACGGTGGTGGGCACCCACCTGCCGCACGGCGGGGACGCTACCGCGCTGGCCATCGCCGCCGCCGATGGGGACGGCGCCTACATCGACACCGCCACCCTGACACCCGAGGACGACGCGGCGCTGGCGGCCTGGCTGGCCGACCCCGACAAACCCAAGGCCCTGCACGAGGCCAAGTTGGCGATCCACGACCTGCGCGGCCGCGGTTGGTCGCTGCAGGGGATCACGTCCGACACCGCGCTCGCCGCCTACCTGGTGCGGCCGGGCCAGCGCAGCTTCACCCTCGACGACCTTTCGCTGCGCTACCTCAGGCGTGAACTGCGCGCGGAAACCGCTGAGCAACAACAACTTTCGCTGCTCGACGACACCGACGGCACCGACGACCAGGCCGTGCAGACCGCGATCCTGCGGGCGCGTGCCGTCATCGACCTGGCTGACGCGCTTGACGCCGAGTTGGACCGGATCGATTCCACCGCTCTGCTGGGCGAGATGGAGCTTCCGGTGCAGCGGGTGCTGGCGGATATGGAAGGCGTCGGCATCGCCGTCGACCTGACCATGCTCACCGAGCTGCAGAGCCAGTTCGCCGACGAGATCCGCGACGCTGCCGAAGCCGCCTACGCAGTGATCGGCAAGCAGATCAACCTGGGCTCGCCCAAACAGCTGCAGGTGGTGCTGTTCGACGAACTCGGCATGCCCAAGACCAAACGCACCAAGACCGGTTACACCACCGACGCCGACGCCCTGCAATCACTGTTCGACAAGACCGGCCACCCGTTCCTGCAGCACCTGCTGACCCACCGCGACGTCACCCGGCTCAAGGTCACGGTGGACGGTTTACTGAACTCGGTGGCCGCCGACGGGCGGATCCACACCACCTTCAACCAGACCATCGCCGCGACCGGCCGGCTGTCCTCCACCGAACCCAACCTGCAGAACATTCCGATCCGCACGGACGCCGGACGGCAGATCCGCGACGCTTTTGTCGTCGGTAAGGGTGACTACACCGAGTTGATGACCGCCGACTACAGCCAGATCGAAATGCGGATCATGGCGCACCTGTCGCGCGACGAGGGGCTGATCGAGGCGTTCAACACGGGCGAGGACCTGCACTCCTTCGTCGCCTCGCGGGCCTTCGGGGTGCCGATCACCGAGGTGACCGGTGAACTGCGGCGCCGGGTCAAGGCCATGTCCTACGGGTTGGCCTACGGGCTGAGCGCCTACGGGCTGTCCGCCCAGCTCAAGATCTCCACCGAGGAGGCCAAAGAGCAGATGGACCAGTACTTCGCCCGATTCGGCGGCGTGCGCGACTATCTGCTCGCCGTCGTCGAGCAAGCCCGCAAGGACGGCTACACCTCGACGGTGCTGGGCCGGCGGCGCTACCTGCCCGAGTTGGACAGCAGCAACCGCCAGGTGCGCGAGGCCGCCGAACGGGCCGCGCTCAACGCCCCGATCCAGGGCAGTGCCGCCGACATCATCAAGGTGGCGATGATCGAGGTGGACAAGGCGATCAAGGCCAGCGGACTGGCGTCGCGCATGTTGCTGCAAGTCCACGACGAATTGCTGTTCGAGATCGCACCCGGGGAACGTGACCAGCTCGAGGCGCTGGTCCGCGACAAAATGGGCGGGGCCTATCCGCTCGACGTGCCGCTCGAGGTGTCGGTCGGCTACGGCCGCAGCTGGGACGCCGCCGCCCATTAAATGTGGCTCGCGAATCTAGACTGCTGAGATGTCGGAGGTCGCTGAGCGCCGCCCGCTCCTTCGTTACCCGCTGATGGTGGCGTCGAAGATGTTCGCGCTGCTGCCGGCACCGGTGGCCGACGCGTTCCTGGCCGTGGTGGCCCGACTCGTGTACTGGCGCGGCCGCGCCCAGCATCTGAACGTCCTGCAGGATTTTCGCGACAACGTTGACCCGACGGCCCAGTTCTCGACCCGCAAGTGGCAGCCGGTCCGCGCGATGTACCGCGCTCTGGTCCGCAACGCCAACGACGCCATCTGGTTCCTCGCGGCCCCGCATAGCGCCGCGCGGCGGCGCTTCCACATCGCCGACCCGTCACCCATTCATGCCGCGCTCGATGCCGGCCGCCCCGCCGGAGTTGGCGCCATCGTCGCCTTCCCTCATCTGGGTTCCTACGCGGCGCTGCCGATCGTGCTCGCGCTCAACGGTTTGCCCACCACGGTGGTCGCCAATCGGCAGCGTGCGCTGATGCAGTGGGTGATCACCCGCGGTGCACATAAGGCCGGTTTGGAGCTCATCGTCGTCGAGCGCACCGGCGGCGTCAGTATCACCTCGGCCATGGCCGATGCCATCAAGCGCGGTCGCATCGTCGCGATCGCCGGCGACTACTTTCGGGCCCGCGAAGGAGGCGGCAGCGGAATCCAGGTCGACCTGGCCGGAATCAAACGCTCGATAGGGCCGGGACCGGCGTTGCTGGCGTTGCGCACCGGCGCACTGATCGTGCCGGGCGCGGTTTTCCAGCACAAACACCAGCGTGAGCCGGTTTTCGGCCAGCCGATCCCTGCCGAAGTCCCGCTCGGCGGTGACGATCAGAACGTGCGAGACGCGGTGCAGGAGACCTCACAGCGAGTGGCGGACGCAATCGCGCTCTTCATCGAGCGCGAGCCGCAGCAGTGGCTGATGCCCGGGGGACTGGTGTCCGATTCGATCGGGCGCGGCCGCTGACCACGCTTCGGTGGGGGGCGAGTTTGTCCAGCTTGCGCCCCGTCGAGTAGCCTCAACGGGTAAACCCAAATGTCCCTTCGATGAACCCTGTCCGGAGCAACCCAACAATATGCCGAGTCCCACCGTCACCTCGCCGCAAGTAGCCATCAACGACATTGGCACCAGCGAGGACTTTCTAGCCGCAATAGACAAAACGATCAAGTACTTCAACGATGGCGACATCGTCGAGGGAACCATCGTCAAAGTGGACCGGGACGAGGTGCTCCTCGACATCGGCTACAAGACCGAAGGGGTCATCCCCGCCCGCGAGCTCTCCATCAAGCACGACGTCGACCCCAATGAGGTCGTTTCCGTCGGCGACGAGGTCGAGGCCCTGGTTCTCACCAAAGAGGACAAAGAGGGCCGGCTCATCCTCTCCAAGAAGCGTGCGCAGTACGAGCGCGCCTGGGGCACCATCGAGGAGCTCAAGGAGAAGGACGAGGCCGTCAAGGGCACCGTCATCGAGGTCGTCAAGGGTGGCCTGATCCTCGACATCGGGCTGCGTGGCTTCCTGCCCGCCTCGCTCGTCGAGATGCGCCGCGTGCGCGACCTGCAGCCGTACATCGGCAAGGAGATCGAAGCCAAGATCATCGAGCTGGACAAGAACCGCAACAACGTGGTCCTGTCCCGCCGCGCGTGGCTGGAGCAGACCCAGTCCGAGGTGCGCAGCGAATTCCTCAACCAGCTGCAGAAGGGCACCATCCGCAAGGGTGTCGTCTCCTCCATCGTCAACTTCGGCGCCTTCGTCGATCTGGGCGGGGTGGACGGCCTGGTGCACGTCTCCGAGCTCTCGTGGAAGCACATCGACCACCCGTCCGAGGTGGTGCAGGTGGGCGACGAGGTCACCGTCGAGGTGCTCGACGTCGACATGGACCGCGAGCGGGTTTCGTTGTCGCTCAAGGCGACTCAGGAAGACCCGTGGCGTCACTTCGCCCGCACCCACGCCATCGGCCAGATCGTGCCGGGCAAGGTCACCAAGCTGGTGCCCTTCGGTGCGTTCGTCCGTGTCGAGGAGGGCATCGAGGGTCTGGTGCACATCTCCGAGCTGGCCGAGCGCCACGTCGAGGTGCCCGACCAGGTGGTTGCCGTCGGCGACGACGCGATGGTCAAGGTCATCGACATCGACCTGGAGCGGCGCCGAATCTCGTTGTCGCTCAAGCAGGCCAACGAGGACTACACCGAAGAGTTCGACCCCGCGAAGTACGGCATGGCCGACAGCTACGACGAGCAGGGCAACTACATCTTCCCCGAGGGCTTCGACGCCGAGACCAACGAGTGGATCGAAGGTTTCGACGCGCAGCGCAACGAGTGGGAGGCCCGTTACGCCGAGGCCGAGCGCCGGCACAAGATGCACACCGCGCAGATGGAGAAGTTCGCTGCTGCGGAGGCGGCGGACCACGCCAGCGGCGGTTCGTCGTCGTCCAGCAGCAGCTCCTCGGAGAAGTCCGCGGGTGGGTCGCTGGCCAGCGACGCCCAATTGGCGGCTCTGCGGGAAAAGCTCGCCGGCAGCGCGTAACCGGCGCAGATGCTGCGCATCGGGCTGACCGGCGGTATCGGCGCCGGGAAGTCGGCGCTGTCGAAGACCTTCTCCGACTGCGGTGGAATCATCGTGGACGGGGATGTCATCGCGCGCGAGGTGGTCGAACCAGGGACCGAAGGACTGGCGTCGCTGGTAGACGCCTTCGGCGAAGACATTCTCCGTCCCGACGGTGCCCTGGATCGGCCGGCGTTGGCGGCCAAGGCTTTTGCCGATGAGGAAGAGCGCAAGAAGCTCAACGGCATCGTGCATCCTCTGGTCGCCAAGCGCCGGGCGGAGATCATCGACGCCGTCGCTCAGGATTCCGTTGTCGTGGAAGACATTCCACTGCTCGTGGAATCGGGTATGGCGCCGCTGTTCCCGCTCGTCGTAATCGTGCACGCCGACGTGGAACTGCGGGTGCGGCGCCTGGTGGAGCAACGCGGCATGACCGAGAGCGACGCCCGCGCGCGGATTGCCGCACAGGCCAACGACGATCAGCGTCGTGCCGTCGCGGACATCTGGCTGGACAACTCAGGCACCCAGCAAGATCTGGTGCTGCGTGCCCGCGACGTATGGCACAACCGCGTCCTGCCGTTCGCGCACAACCTGACCGAACGCCGGCCTGCGCGCCCGCCGGCGCACCTGGCTCCTGCCGACTCGACATGGCCGCACCAGGCTCGCCGCATCGTCAACCGGTTGAAGACCGCGGGCGGCCATCGGGTGGTGCGGGTCGACCACATCGGCTCGACGGCGGTGCCGGACTACGACGCGAAGGATGTCATCGACATCCAGGTGACCGTCGAATCCCTGGATATGGCCGACGAACTCGCTGATTCACTGTTGGCCGCCGGTTACCCGCGTCTCGAGCACATCACGCAGGACACCGCGAAGGCCGATGCCCGCAGTACCGTGCCCGGCTTCGACCGCACTGACGATGCGGCATTGTGGCACAAGAGGATTCATGCTTCTGCTGACCCTGGGCGGCCCACCAATGTGCACATTCGGGTGGCCGGCTGGCCCAATCAGCAGTTCGCGCTGTTGTTCGTCGACTGGTTGAAAGCCAATCCCGCGGTGCGCGAAGACTATCTGGCGATCAAGCGGGCGGCGGAAGCGCACGGTGCAGGCGACACGGCGCGTTATGCGACCGCCAAGGAACCGTGGTTCCTCGACGCGTACCGGCGCGCATGGGAGTGGGCGGACACCACCGGCTGGAAGCCCTAGCACCGACCCAGTCACCGGCCCGGTAACGTCGTTTCATGCCGTTCGTGACGGACATTCTCGGGCCGCGGCGCCCTGTTGCCGACGCGGCGGCGCCCTTGGTGGCGGGGCGGCGACGTCGCACCAGCACCATCGACACCCACCCGGATGACACGGGCGGCTCGCACGTCGACCTGCGCGCCCGCGACGCCGACGGCATTGGTACACGGGCAGAGGTCCGCCTCGGTGCCCGGCTGGTTGATCAGGTCATCGCGGAGATCTCGGTAACGCCGCAGGTCAGCGGCGTGGATCGGCTGCTGGGTGAACGGGTCGGCCGTGGTTTCCGATCGACGGTTGCGACGCTGTTCCCGGAAGAGATCGCGCGGTCGAGCCTGTTTCATCTGCTGCTCGACGACTGGGTTGGTGCGGCACTGGTGTCGGGCTACGGCGTCCAGCACGCGGCGATCGTCACGGGCACGGAGCAGAAGATGCCGCCCGGCGTCGCCGATCGGATAGCCGGGATCTGTGCGGGTTTCGCGCCGCAGGCGTCGTTGATCCAGTACACGCGTCGCCACGATGTCATCCCGACGGGCCGCGGGCCGGCGGCACCGGCGCTGGACGGGCTGCACGACGTCGAACCGTTGCGAGCGCACGGGATGCGTAGATTCCGTCGCCTGGAATTGTGGCCGGTCGACGGGGGTGCGGCGGCATTCGACGCGCGTTTCCGTGATTCCCACATGGACGACGAGCTCAACGAGACGATCGTGCACGAGTACACGGTGGCGGGCACGGTCGACACCTCGTCGCGCTCTATCACCTCGGTCGATGCCCAGGTGCGGGTGCTGCCGTGGCAGGAGTGCCCGGGAGCGATCGGTAGTGCGGGCCGCATCGAAGGCATGACGCTCCGCGAGCTTCGTGACCGCGTCCGTGGTGAGTTGGTCGGCACCAGCACGTGCACCCACCTCAACGACACCCTGCGCGCGATCGCCGATCTGGACGCGCTCCTCGAGCCGTCACCATGGGACTCTGGTCTTCGTCAACCGACCTGACGGGCCTGTCGACTTCATCCGATCGACACAGGTATCTTGTCGACACGCAAGGCACCCCAATGCTGAGGACCTCGGGCGGACGTGAAGCGGCACCCTCAGCTCGACGATCAGGAGTTGACCCGTGAGCGTCAATCCATTTGACGACGAGAATGGCAGCTTCTTTGTCTTGATCAACGACGAAGAACAACACAGCTTGTGGCCGACTTTTGCCGATGTCCCCGACGGCTGGCGGGTGGTCTACGGCGAGGCGGCCCGAGCTGACTGCCTGGACTACATCGAGCAAAACTGGCCCGATATCCGGCCCAAGAGTCTGCGGGACCGGCTTGCCGAGCAACGGCCGAGCGATAACTGAACGTCGTTTCACCGCGGCTTCGCCAGAATCGAAGTACCGGGTTCTCTTTGATCTCACCTGATTGGTAGTCGATCAGGCCGGCCACGTCGTCATCAGCGACGGCGCCCCCCGTGATCATCGAGGTTCATGCTGTTCAGGGTCGGAATCCCGGCCGGCCGGGACGGTGATGTTGGGACTTTCGCCTCTTGTTGGCGCGGTCTGTGACGTGCTGAAATGGCGCGGTCTATATCGGGCCGGGGCGGCAGAAGAACGCGATACGTGATGACCAACATTGAGCACTCGGCGCAGTTCGTTGCACCCGAGGCCGTCTCGAAGCTGACCCATGGAGCTATGCGGAGCGGCGCCGCGTGAGAAATCTGTCACGTGACGTCGCGCGGTGTCGGATTCGGCGCCGCGCAACAATATTCGCCGATTCCGCGGACATGCCATGCGTTCCTCTTCGTGCGCGGCTATGTCAGAAACGCCTGGCTCGGGGGGCGTCATGTCGCTGCTAGACCGGGTTCGGCAACTGGGGGCGCAAATCCCCGACGCCGCGGCCATCTCCTTCGTGAATGGTCAAGGTCGGGTCAGTGAGTCGGTGACTCGCGCGGGTGTGGTGACCGAGATGAATGAGGTGGCCGAGTTCCTCAGGGAGCGTTGCGGTCTGGCGCCCGGTGATCGGGCGTTGCTGGTGTATCCGCCTGGTTTGGACTTCGTGCGCAGCGTGCTGGGGTGCATGGCGGCGGGAGTGATTGCGGTGCCGGTGTATCCGCCGGATCCGTTCAACCCGCGAAAGTCCATCGATAGCTTTCGGCGGGTGGCGGCTGACTGTGGCGCCAATACGGTGCTGACCAGTCGGCGTTATGCCGGCGCCCGACGGTTGGGCGCGGCCAAATCGTTGGTGACCGCGAAATCGGTCGACTGGCCCGCCGGCCTTTCCTGGCATGTGACCTCGCGAGGGGTCGGTGGCCGCGTGCGTTCGGGCTCCGTCCCCGAAACAGTGCCGGATTGGGTCCCCGGCCCGGATACGCCGGCTCTACTGCAGTACACCTCGGGTTCGACCGCAGATCCCAAAGGTGTGGTGATCACCCATGGCAACCTGGCCCACCAGCTCGATTTCAACCGCAGGCTGCTGGGATTGGGGCTCGAGGCCCGGGCCGTGTTCTGGGTGCCGCCCTATCACGACTTCGGGCTTATCAGCGGCATCTTGAGCGCGTTGGCAGGCAATGCGGAGTTGACGATGATGTCGCCGCTGAGTTTTCTGCAGCGCCCCGCGCTGTGGTTTGAGGCCATGGATCGGGTGCGCGCGACCCATACCGCTGCCCCCAACTTCGGCTACGAGTTGGCGGTGCGCAGAACCACCGCTGAGCAGCGCGCTACGTGGGACCTGAGCTCGCTGCAGGTGGTGATGAGTGCTGCTGAACCGGTGCGCGCGGACACCACCGACCGCTTCCTGGACGCATTCGCGGTGACCGGATTGCGTCCGGACGCCTTCTGCCCGGCTTATGGTCTGGCCGAACACACCGTGGGAGTGACCGTCTGTGGGCGCTCGCGTATGCAGCTGGACCGCAACCAGCTCGAAAACCAGCGGATCGCTGCTGTCGGCGAGGGTTCCGATTCTCACGTGCTGATGGGATGTGGCAAGCCCACTGATGACATCGATGTGCGCATTGTGGACGGCGAGTCCGGTGCGGAACTGGGCGATGGGCAGGTCGGCGAGATCTGGGTGGATTCGCCGAGTAAGGCCGCCGGCTATTGGGGGGCCCCGGAGGCCAGCCGGGCTACCTTCCACGCTCGCTTGGCCGGCGCCGACGGCGGCCGCGGCTATCTGCGTACCGGCGATATGGGATTCCGCTACGACGGCGAGCTGTATGTGTGCGGACGCATCAAGGATCTGCTGATCACAGCCGGTCGCAACATCCATCCGCAAGATATCGAAGACAGCCTGCGCGATTGCCATCGCGCGATCAGGCCCGGTGGCATCGCGGCCTTCGCCGTCGAGGAAGGTGCCGGCGAAGCCGTGGCGGTCCTGGTGGAGGTACGCCGAGATGCTTCACCAGAGCTCCTGTCAGGGGTGGTTGAGGCCGTGCGGGCAGCGGTGTTGCGCGAGCACCAATTGCGTTGTGCGGTAGTGATTTTGGGGCCGCCGGGCAGCGTGAGCAAGACCACCAGCGGCAAGGTGCAGCGGTCCCGGTGCCGCGCGCGATTCCTTGACGGCAGCCTGCAGGCCCAAGCGTTGTTGGTGGATCGCTACACGGGCGAAGAAGTCAGCAGCGCCGTGCCGGTGCCCGAGGCGAATTCGCAGGCCGGCCGGACGGACGTGGCTGCCGGCAGCGGTGAGGCGCGCCGGGCCGGGCAGTTGATTGACACGGTGCGCCAACAGGCGGCCGCGGTCCTGGGTGTGAGTGTTGGCCTTGTCGAGGTCGACCGACCGTTAGGGGATCAGGGTCTCAGCTCGATCGGCGTCAGCGAGTTGGCCGCACGGCTGACCCGGGAGGTGGGCCGTGAGGTGTCCGCGGTGGAGGTTTTTGACCATCCCACCGTCGCGGGCTTGGCCGGGATGCTCGCTGTCAGTGCTGCCGAGCGGGTTGGCCCGCGCAGTACCGAACCCGGGGATGCTGAGGAGCCGATCGCCATCGTCTCAATGGCGTGTCGGACGCCGGGCGGGGTAAGAGATCCCGAGGGTTATTGGGCCCTGCTCGATCAGGGTCGTGATGCTATCGGCGGGTTGCCCGAGCGTTGGGATGCCGGGGACCTCTACGATCCGGATCCCGACGCGGTGGGCAAGACCTACGCCCGCGAGGGCGGTTTTTTGTCTGACGTGGAGTTTTTCGACGCGCAGTTTTTCGGCATCTCCGCGCGTGAGGCTACGGCGATGGACCCCCAGCAACGGTTGGTGCTGGAACTGGCTTGGGAGGCACTGGAACGTGCCGGCCTGCCCCCGGATGGGCTGGAGGGATCCGTCACCGGGGTGTATCTGGGCGTTCAATCCAGCGATTACGGTTCGGACGGGTATTCGTTGCGGGATCTGGACGGCTACCGCTTGACCGGGCGGACCATCAGCGCGGTCTCGGGGCGGGTGTCGTATGCACTGGGTTTGCAGGGTCCGGCCATGACCGTGGATACGGCGTGTTCGTCGTCGCTGGTGGCCGTGCATCTGGCGGCGTCGGCGTTGCGTCAGGGTGAGTGTGATCTCGCGCTGGCCGGCGGCGTGCAGGTGATGTGCACCCCGGCAATGTTCGTGGAGTTCAGCCGGCTGCGCGCGGTGGCCCCGGACGGGCGGTGTAAAGCGTTCTCGGCTGCTGCTGATGGCGCGGGTTGGTCAGAGGGCGCCGGGTTGGTGGTACTCAAAAGGCTCCGCGATGCCCAGCGTGACGGGGACCGGGTGTTGGCGTTGATCCGGGGATCGGCGGTCAACCAGGACGGGCGCAGCCTGGGGTTGACTGCACCCAACGGATCCAGCCAGCAGCGCGTCATCCGGGCAGCCCTGCAGTCCAGCGGGTTGACCCCCGACGATATCGACGCGGTCGAGGCCCATGGCACCGGTACCGCGTTAGGGGACCCGGTCGAGGCCGGCGCCCTCGCGCAGGTGTTCGGGCCGACCCGCGACGCTGAGCGTCCGTTGTGGTTGGGCTCGTCGAAATCCAACATCGGTCACGCGCAGGCCGCCGCCGGGGTGCTGGGCGTAATCAAGATGGTGCTGGCTCTGCAACACGAGTGTTTGCCGAAAACTCTGCATGCGCACAAGCCCAGCGAGCACATCGATTGGGACGCAGGTGGGCTTTCCCTCCTACAGCAGTCTCAGCCCTGGCCACAGGACCGGGCGTCCGTGCGTCGTGCAGGGGTATCCAGTTTCGGTATCTCGGGCACCAACGCACATCTGATTCTGCAGGAGGCACCCCCGCCGGCGTCAGCGACGGCTGCCGCGGAAGGTCCGCCAGAGGTGCTGCGGTTCTGGCCGGTCTCGGCGCGTAGCGCTGCCGCGTTGAGCGATCAGGCCGAGCGGCTTTACCAGCATGTGAGCGCGAATCCGGAGCTGGACCTCACCGACGTGGCCTACAGCTTGGCCACCACCCGCACCCACCATCCGTATCGGGCCGCGATCACCGTGGCCGGCGCCGGCGTTGACCCGCGCGCGGAGGTGTTGGCGGCTTTGACCGCGCTGCGTGCGCAGCGGCCTCATCCCGCTTTGAGTCGTCATCAGCTGGTCGCGCAGGGCGGCCGCCTCGTCTTCGTATTCCCTGGCCAGGGCGCTCAGTATCCGGCCATGGCCGCGGGGCTCTACCAGCAGCACCACGTGTTTGCGCGTGCGGTGGATGCGTGTGATCGGGCGCTGCAACCGTGGACTGGTTGGTCGGTGCGCGATGTGATCTGTCAGCGCCCCGAGTCTGCCTCGTTGGAGCGGGTGGATGTGATTCAGCCGGTGCTGTTTGCGGTGATGGTCGCGCTCGCCGAAGTGCTGGAGAGCTACGGGATCGTGCCCGACGCGGTGCTTGGGCATTCCCAGGGAGAGATCGCCGCCGCGTATGTGGCCGGGGCGCTTCCGCTGGAACAGGCTGCGCAGGTGGTGGCGCTGCGCAGTCGCGCGCTCACGCGGCTGTCCGGTGCCGGGGCGATGGCGTCGGTGCTGCTACCCGTCGAGCAACTGCGGTCGCGGTTGCACCGTTGGGGTGGCGCGGTCAGTATTGCCGCGGTCAACGGCCCCGCACACGCGGTGGTGAGCGGTGACGTTGACGCGGTGACCAGGTTCATCGATGCCTGCGATGGTGACGGCATCCAGATCCGCCGTCTCGCGGTGGATTACGCGTCGCACTCAGCTCAGGTTGAAGCACTGCGCCCACAGCTCCTGCACGAGCTGGCCGGTTTGACGCCACAGCCTGCACGCATACCGCTGTATTCCACGGTGCAGAGCGTCCTGTCGGGTGAGTCCTTGGACACCACCACCATGAACGCCGACTACTGGTATGCCAACCTGCGGGAACCGGTCCGCTTCCATGACGGCGTGCTCGCGCTGCTCGGCGGCGGCGAGCGCACGTTTGTCGAACTGTCGGCGCATCCCGTGTTGGCTCCAGGGATCACCGACACCCTGGCCGGTGTCGCTGAACGGACCTGCTCGGCGGTGATCACCACGCTGCGTCGCGACCGGCCCGATGTGGACAGCCTCAACGCGGCGTTGGCCGCATTGCACATCCATGGGCACAGCCCGTCCTGGCGGCGTCTTTACCCGCATGCCAACACGGTGGGGTTGCCGACTTATCCGTTCGAGCGTCGTCGTTACTGGCTGACCCCCACCCCGGCCGTCGACGTCGGCGCTGCGGGGCTGGGCGCTGTTGAGCATCCGCTGTTGGGTGCTGTCAGCGAGCTGGCCGGTCAAGACCAGGTCATGCTCAGCGGACGGTTGTGGTGCGGCACGCAGGGCTGGCTGGCCGGTCATCGGGTCGGCGACGGTGTGGAGTTCCCAGCGGCCGGATTGATCGATCTGGCGTTGGCCGCCGGCGTGACGGCCGGGTGCCCGGTCATCGAGGAGTTGGTGGTGCATACCGCGCTGCGGCTTGCTGAGCGTGGGCCCACCGATGTGCAGATCCTGGTCCAGCCCGCTGATCCTGACGGGCGGCGGGCTTTTGACGTGCACTCCCGGGCCAGTGGGCAGCGGGGTACTTGGACGTTGCATGCCGGCGGGGTGTTCAGTCCGCAGCAGCCCGTGGCGCCGGCCGCGCTGTCGTTGGCGGCCGTGGAGGCTATCGACTCCGACGGCTTCTATGAGGGATTGGCTGGTCACGGTCTGGATTGCGGTGGGTTGTTTCGGTCGGTGCGCGGTGTCGGACACGACCCGGCCTGCCCGGATGTGGTGTGCGCCGAGGTGGAACTGCCCGCCGGCACCGACGTCGACGGCTACGGCATCCACCCGGCGTTGCTGGATGCGGCGCTGCAACCGCTGGCGGTGTTTGACCGCACCGGTCTGGATGCCCAGCCTGCGGTGTTGCGGGTGCCGTTCGCGTTTGCCGGAGTGAGGTTGTTCGCGACGGCGGCCACCCGGTTGTACGTGCAACTCGTGCGCACGGGCGCGGATCGGTACCGTCTGCAGGCCGTGGATCCCGCCGGAGCGGCGGTGGTCAGCATCGACTCGCTGAGTGTTCGTGAACTGCCCGACACGATCGCCGAGCCCGTCGCGGCGGACGTCCCCGGCTTGTTGGAGCTGTCCTGGCCGGCGGTGCCGGAGAACACCTTCGCGCTGCCTGCCGCCGCGTCGGGATGGATGGTGCTCGGCCATCAGTGTGATCGACTGCCGGCCGGATTGCACCAGCACCGGATCTATGCCGATGTGACCCACCCCGATCTGGGTCAGGCCGACGGGGTGGTGTGGGCGTTGGGGTTGTCCGATCCATCCGGTGACGCCCATGTGCTGCCTGAGGTGCATGCGCTGACCCGCAAAGCCCTTGCCGGACTGCAGGTTTGGCTGGCGCGTCCGGACACCGTGAATATTCCGTTGGTTGTGGTGACCCGTCGGGCGGTGCGGGTCAGCGTCGAGGACGACCCCCCGGATCTGCCCCAAGCCGCGTTGTGGGCCTTGATCCACAGCGCCCAAAACGAGCATCCGGGCCGCATCAGGCTGGTGGATATCGACGACAGCGCCGACTCCGGTGAGATCTTGATGACCGTCCTGTCACGGCGATCGGGTGCTGAGCCGCAGCTGGCTGTGCGCGGCGGTGTTGTTCATGTTGCTCGTGTGGTCCGAACCCCGCAGCCGGCACCGCCGCACAGCCCCGGTAGACGTCATTCGACGGTCTTCGATCCCGATGGCACGGTGTTGATCACCGGTGGCACCGGAATGTTGGGCGGGCTTTTCGCCGAGCATCTGGTGACCCATTACGGCGTGCGCCATCTGCTGTTGGTCTCACGCCAGGGGCCGGCAGCATCGGGTGCGGGCGAACTGCAGCGGCGGCTGACCCAACTAGGCGCCCGGGTCACCATCGCTGCTTGTGATGTGACCGAGCCCGCCGAGGTCAGCGCGTTGCTGGCGGCTATCCCTTCCGCGCATCGGTTGCGTGCGGTGATCCATACCGCCGCGGTGCTCGATGATGCCCTGGTCAGCGACATGACCAGTGCGCAACTGGACGCGGTTCTGGCCGCCAAGGCCGACAGTGCCTGGCATCTGCACCGCCTGACCGCTGAGCTGGAACTGGATGCGTTCGTCGTGTTCTCGTCGGCCGCAGGAGTATTGGGTGGCCCCGGTCAAGCCAACTACGCCGCCGCCAACGCTTTCCTCGACGCGCTGGCTCTGCTGCGTCATTACCGCCGGCTTCCGGCCACCAGTTTGGCTTGGGGTTACTGGCAGACCGCCTCGGCAGCGACGGCGCAGGTGGGCCTGATCGAGCGGGCCCGTTTCACCCGCACCGGTATGACCCCGATCAGCACCAGCGATGGCCTGGCCCTCTTCGATGCCGCGCTGGCCTGTGGTCAGCCCGCCTTGATCACTGCTCCGATCAGCGCGTCGGCGTTAGACCACCTGGCACGCACCAACGCGTTGCCCGCAATCCTGTCCGCATTGACCACCACCTTGCGCCAGGCCGCGCGCGTCGGCTCCGACACGTTGACCGCCCGGCTGGCCGGGTCCACGCCCGACCAACAACTCGCCACGTTAACCGCCCTGGTGACCAGCACCACCGCCATCGTGTTGGCGCACCCCGATCCGGCTGCACTTGATCCCGGGCGGCCGTTCAAGGACCTCGGTATCGATTCGCTGACCGCCCTGGAACTGCGCAACACCTTGTCGGCGCAAACCGGGCTGGCCCTGCCGGCCGGCCTAGTCCTGGACCAGCCCACCCCCGCCGCACTGGCCACCCACCTGGTCGGGCTGCTCACCGCCGCGACCACACGACCCGAGTACCAACCCCTCGAGGGAGCCGGGGGCTCCCCACAGCCCCCACCGTTACCGCTGACGCGGCCGCAACGCGACGTCTGGTTTGCTGACGAAACGAGCACTATGGACGCCGAGTGGCAGGTCGGCATGTTCGTGGCCATTGACGGCTTGCTCGATGCCGATGTGCTCAACGTAGCGATCCGGCGGGCCGTGCACGATGCCGAACCGGTGCGAGTCGCAGTTTTCGAGGAAGACGGTCGTGTCGTTCAGCAGGTAATGGACTACTCGACCGTCGAAACGGAATTTCACGACCTTCGCCACGAACAGCATCCGGTGCGGGAAGTCCATCGGCTGGCATCGGAAATACAGAAGACGCCGATGCCGTTGACAGGCCCACTATTCAAATTCGCGTTGATGCGGACGCGGGTCGATGAATTTTATCTATTCCTCTGCGGCCATCACATCGTGATGGACGGATATAGCATGGGGCTTCTTATCAATCGGATTGCTACCGTCTATTCCGCTGTTGTTCGCGGCACTTCTATCCCACCCTCGCCGTTTGGTTCGTTGCAGGACATGGTGGACGGTGAACTGCAATACGAAGCATCCGACGACTATGCGCGGGATCGGGCTTACTGGAGAGACAACCTGCCCCGGGAAACCACCTCGTCATTGACGTTGCCACCGGCTTCCTCCCAACAGGTGTGGACGCCTGCGCTGCCGGTGCAACTGGATCCCGTTGTCGTGGCGCGCATCCAAGAGGTGGCCGGCCGGTCGGACATCAGCCAACAGGCGCTGATCACCGCGGCGTGCGCCCTGCTGATTCATAGCTGGTACGCGGCCGGCTCGGAGATGGTGATCGACTTTCCGGTCAGCAGGCGGGTGAGTCCGGAATCGCATACGTTTGCTGGAATGGTCGCCGGCTGGGTGCCGCTGGTGTTGCAGGCATCTCCGGAATTCAGCGTTGCCGACTTTTGGGAGCACGTCGACCAACGGTTGCAGCAAGCGATATATCACCAGAGATTTCCGGTGCACGCTCTGGAGGGACGGGCCGGTCTTCGCGCTACCGCGCAGCCGCAGAATCGGGCGTGGATCAATTTCATTCCATTCACGACTCCGGCGCCGTTTCACAACGCGACGGTGTCGGCGGTGTACAGCAGCCGTGCGGTATCCGGGCGTTTCAACTTTGTCTTTGCCAGGGCCGGCGGCCGGCTTTTCTTCAGCACCGAAGGCCACGGGCCATTGTCGGTCTTCACCGTCCCTGAGTTGGCGAGACAGCTGGAAAGTCTGGTGATGGCGATGGCCGCCGACCCGGCTCGGCGGTTGTCGTCGATCGATGTGCTGGATGAGTCTGAGCATGCCCGGCTGAACGGGTGGGGTCACCGGGCGGTGTTGACCCATTGGCTTGCCCCGGCGGTGTCGATTCCAGCGTTGTTCGCCGAGCAATGTGCGCGCACCCCGGAGGCGGTGGCGGTCAGCTGCCAGGGTCGCGGCCTGACGTACCGGGAGCTGGCGGAAGCCGCTAACCGGTTGGCGCACTTGCTGTTTGACCGGGGTGTGGGGGCGGGGGATGTGGTGGCGCTGCTGGTGTCACGGTCGGCGCAGGCGGTGGTGGCGATGCTGGCGGTGCTCAAGACCGGGGCGGCGTACTTGCCGATTGATCCGGGGCTGCCGGCGGCGCGGATCGAGTTCATGCTCGCCGATGCCGCGCCGGTGGCCGTGCTCACCACCGCTGGGTTGGCTGATCGGCTGGCGGGGTTGGACCTGGCCGTCATCGATGTCGCCGACCCCCGCATCGACGGCTACCCGCGCACCGCGTTGCCGTCACCGGCTGCTGACGATGTCGCCTATCTGATGTACACCTCGGGCAGTACCGGGGTGCCGAAAGCTGTGGCGATCACCCATCGCAGTGTTGTCGGACTCGTCGGTTCTTTTGAGGGTGCGGGGCGGGTGTGGGCGCAGTCGCATTCGTTGAGTTTCGACGCGTCGGTGGAAGAGATTTGGGGTGCGCTGCTGGGTGGGGGTCGGTTGGTGGTGGTGCCTGAGGAGGTGGGCCGCTCGCCGGCGGACTTGCACGACCTGCTGGTGGCTGAGCAGGTCGATGTGCTCAGTCAGACGCCCTCGGCGGTGGCGGCGCTGGACCCTGCGGGGTTGGGGTCGACGGGGTTGTTGGTGGCTGGTGAGCCGTGCCCGCCGGAGGTGGTGGAGCGGTGGGCGCCGGGGCGGGTGCTGGTCAATGCCTACGGCCCGACGGAGACGACGGTGTGTGCCACGCGCAGTGCGCCGCTGAGTGTGGGGTCGGGGTCACCGCCGATTGGTGCCCCGATTTCGGGGGTGGCGGTGTTTGTGCTGGATGGGTGGTTGCGTCCGGTGCCGGCGGGGGTGGTGGGGGAGTTGTATGTGGCTGGTGCGGGGGTGGGGGTCGGGTATTGGCGGCGGGCGGGGTTGACCGGGTCGCGGTTTGTGGCGTGTCCGTTCGGCGGGCCAGGAACACGCATGTATCGCACTGGGGATTTGGTGTGCTGGCGCCCGGACGGGCAGCTGGACTATCTCGGGCGCGCGGATGAGCAGGTCAAGATCCGCGGTTACCGCATCGAACTCGGGGAGGTCCGCGCCGCCCTGGCCGCCCTAAACGAGGTGGAGCAGGCCGTCGTCATCGCCCGCGAAGACCACCCCGGGCACAAGCGCCTGGTCGGCTACGTCACCGGCACGGGGGAGCCGGCCATGCTGCGCGCCGGGCTGGCCGAACGGCTGCCGGCCTACATGGTGCCCTCCGCCGTGGTGGTGCTCGACGCCCTGCCGCTGACAGCGAGCGGCAAGCTCGACACCCGCGCCCTGCCCGCCCCCGAATACCAAGGTGCAGGCCAGTATCGCGCCCCGGCCACCCCCACCGAGGAGATCCTGGCCGGCATCTACGCCCGGGTCCTCGGAGTCGAGCAGGTTGGGGTTGATGACTCATTTTTTGAGTTGGGCGGGGACAGCATTTCGTCCATGCAGGTGGTGTCGCAGGCTCGCAATGCCGGCCTGTCGTTGAGGCCTCGGGATGTTTTCGGGGAGCAGACCGTAGCGGGACTGGCTCGCGTGGCCGGGATCGTCGACGGTCGGGGTACCGAGGATGACGGCGTTGGGCCGGTGTTGACGACCCCCATCATGTGTTGGCTGCGCGGTATGCAGGGCCCGGTGGAGCAGTTCAACCAGACGATGGTGGTTCAGGCCCCCCATGGGGTCAGCGAGACCGACGTGGTGGTGGTGTTGCAGGCCTTGCTGGATCGGCACGCCATGTTGCGGCTGCGCGCCGACAATTGGGGCGTTGCCGGGTCCACCGAGTGGTCATTGACGGTGCCCGAGGCGGGCTCGGTGCAAGCGCAGCGGTGCCTCCACACAGTGGACGCGTTGTCCGAGTCGGCGCTGGTGACGGCTCAGTCGCGGTTGGACCCGGCGGCCGGGGTGATGCTCAGCGCGCTGTGGGTGGCCGACCGTGGTCAGCTGGCGCTGATCATTCACCATCTGGCCGTCGACACGGTGTCGTGGCACATCCTGCTCGAAGATCTCAACATCGCCTGGGCCCAGCACTACAGCGGGCAGCCGATCGTCCTGCCGGCAGGCGGAACGTCGTTTGCCCGGTGGGCGACGCATCTGGCCGAATACGCACGCACACCGGTGGTGGTTGCCCAGGCCGAGGCGTGGCGGCCGGTCGCCTCGACCCCGGCCGCACTGCCGGCGGTGCAACCTGCGGTGGATACCTTTGCCACCGCCGGGCATTTGTCCATGTCGCTGGATGCCGAGACCACCCGGATGCTGCTCGGGGAGGTTCCTGCGGCGTTTCATGCCGGGGTGCAAGACATTTTGCTGATCGCGTTCGGCTTGGCGTTGGCGGAGTTTTTGGGTACTGGTGACGCGCCGATCGGCATCGACGTCGAGGGACACGGGCGCCACGAGGAATTGGCGCCCGATGTGGACCTGTCACGCACGGTGGGATGGTTCACCACCAAATACCCGGTGTCGTTGGCCGTCGGCGGGCTGGGCTGGGCGAACGTGACCGCAGGGCAGGCTGCGTTGGGGGCGGTGGTCAAGGACGCCAAAGAGCAGCTGCGGGCCCTGCCCGACCCCCTCAGCTACGGGGTGTTGCGCTATCTGAACGCCGAGGTTGCGCTGGCCGGGCCTGACCCGCGGATCGGGTTCAACTACCTGGGCCGGCTGGGCGCGCCGACCGGCCTTTCCGACGACTTGTGGCACATCAGTTTGGAGGGCCTGTCCTCGATCGGCGCGGCCGCGGCCATACCCATGGCGTTGGCGCACACCGTGGAGCTCAACGCCGCCACCGTGGAGACCGACGCCGGCCCGCAGCTGCACGCCAACTGGACGTGGGCGCCATCGGCAATCGATCACGCCAAGGTGAGCCGGTTGGGCCGGTTGTGGTTTGAGGCTCTGACCGGTATCTGCGCGCACGTGCGCGGCGGTGGGGGTGGGTTGACGCCGTCGGATGTCGCGCTTACCCAGCTGAGCCAGCAGCAGATCGCCGAACTTGAGCGGCAATATGCGGATAGCTGACGTTCTGCCGTTGACCCCGCTGCAGCAGGGGTTGCTGTTTCATGCGAACACTGCGCGGGTCGGCGAGGACGTGTACGCGGTGCAGCTCGACGTCACCGTGACCGGTCCTCTAGACCCCCACCGACTGCGCGACGCGGTGCACACGGTGATGAACCGCCATCCGAACCTGGCCGCTCGATTCAGCGCACAGTTCGACAAGCCGGTGCAGATCATTCCGGCCGATCCCGAGGCGCCGTGGCGTTACGTCGACCTGGACACCGGAAAACCCGACATCGACATCGACGAGCAGGTCCAGCGGGTGTGTGCCGCCGAACGCGCCGCGGTCTGCGATCTGGCCGACCACCCGGCACTTCGGGTGGCATTGATCCGCACCGCACCCGATCGGCACCGGCTGGTTTTCACGAATCACCACATCGTGATGGATGGCTGGTCGATGCCGATCCTGCTGCGGGAACTATTCGCCAGTTATTACGGCCAGTGGCTACCCGCGGCCGGGTCGTATCGCAGCTTTGTCACCTGGCTGGCCAATCAGGACCTCGATGCCGCTCGCGCGGCCTGGGGCGACGTCTTCGCCGGCTTCGAGGCCCCCACCTTGGTGGGTCCGCCACGCCGGTTGGGGCCGGGGCGGCGCGGCATGGCATCGCATCGGGTGGCTGAGCAAACCACGCGGGCCATTACCGAACTGGCGCGCTCGCACCACACCACCGTCAACATCGTGCTGCAGGGCGCCTTCGCGCAACTGTTGTGCCAGCTGACCGGCCGGCACGATGTCGCGTTCGGCACCGCAGTCTCCGGGCGGCCCGATGAGGTGCCCGGCGCGGAATCGATTGTGGGTCTGCTCATCAACACGGTGCCGGTCCGGGGGCGCATCACCCCGGAAACCACCACCGCCGACCTGCTCGATCAGCTGCAACGCGCCCACACCCACACCGTGGAGCACCAGCACCTGGCGTTGAGCGAGATCCACCGCATCACCGGCCACGAGCAACTTTTCGACACATTCTTCGTCTACGAAAACTTCCCGATCGACACCAGCGCATTGGTGAGCAGCGACGGGTTGGCCGTCGCTGACTTCACCATTCGCGAACACAACCACTACCCGCTGACCGTGCTGGCCGCCCCGGGCAATGAGCTAGGCCTTCGTGTCGAATTCGACACCGACGTTTTCTATGCGGCGAGCGTTGAGGCGTTGGTTGAGCGGTTGGGGCGGGTGTTGGTGGCGATGGCTGCTGACCCGGCCCGGCGGGTGTCGTCTCTTGATTTGTTGGGTGTGGATGAGCACGCCCGGCTGGATGGGTGGGGTAATCGGGCGGTGCTGACTGAGTCGGCGTCGGCGGCGGTGTCGATTCCAGCGTTGTTCACCGCCCAGGCCGCGTTGACGCCGGAGGCGGTGGCGGTCAGTTTCCGGGGTGGCTGTATGTCCTACCGGGAGTTGGATGAGGCGGCGAACCGGTTGGCGCACTTGCTGTGTGACCAGGGTGTGGGCCCGGGGGATGTGGTGGGCCTGTTGGTGGAGCGTTCGGCGCAGGCGGTCGTGGCGATGGTGGGGGTGCTGAAGTCTGGGGCGGCGTATGTGCCGATTGATGTGGGGTGGCCGGCGGCGCGGGTGGGGTTTGTGCTTGCTGATGCTGCTCCGGTGGCGGTGCTGACCAGCGCGGGGTTGGCTGATTGGCTGGCCGGCTCGGACGTGGCGGTGATCGATATCGCCGATCCCCGCGTCCGGGACTGCGCGGGGATCGGTTTGTCGGGGCCTGCGCCTGAGGATGTGGCGTATTTGATTTACACGTCGGGCACGACGGGGGTGCCTAAGGGGGTGGCTACGACTCATCGCAATGTGACTCAGTTGTTGGGGTCGTTGCCGGTGGATGTGGAGCGGGCGGGGGTGTGGTCGCAGTGGCATTCCTATGCCTTTGACGCCTCGGTGTGGGAGATCTTCGGTGCGTTGTTGGGTGGGGGGCGGTTGGTGGTGGTGCCCGAGGAGGTGACTCGTTCACCGCAGGATTTTCACGCTTTGCTGGCCGCGGAGCGGGTCAGTGTGTTGAGTCAGACGCCGTCTGCGGTGGGGGGGTTGTCGCCGCAGGGGTTGGGGTCGGTGGCGTTGGTGTTGGGTTCGGAGTTCTGTCCGGGTGAGGTGGTGGATCGGTGGGCGCCGGGGCGGGTGGTGGTCAACACCTACGGTCCGACCGAGACGACGATGTGGGCGTCGGTCACGCCGGCGTTGGTGGCGGGCTCGGGGGTGCCGCCGATCGGCTCGCCCGTCCCGGGGGCGGCGTTTTTTGTGCTGGATGGGTGGTTGCGGCCGGTGCCGGTGGGGGTGGTGGGGGAGTTGTATGTGGCCGGTGTGGGGGTGGGTGCCGGGTATTGGCGGCGGGCGGGGTTGACCGGGTCGCGGTTTGTGGCGTGCCCGTTCGGGGGTTCCGGGAGGCGCATGTATCGCACCGGGGATCTGGTGCGCTGGGGTGCTGATGGGCAGCTGCGGTATGTGGGGCGTGCTGATGAGCAGGTCAAGATCCGCGGGTATCGGATCGAGTTGGGTGAGGTGCGCGCGGCGCTGGCCGGGCTGGCCGGGGTGGATCAAGCGGTCGTCATCGCCCGCGAGGACCGCCCCGGGCACAGGCGCCTGGTGGGTTATGTCACCGGTGCGGTGGAGTCGGCCGGGGTGCGGGCGGTGCTGGCCCAGCGGCTGCCGGCCTACATGGTGCCCGCAGCGGTGGTCGTGCTCGAGGCGCTGCCGCTGACAGCGAACGGCAAACTCGACACCCGCGCCCTGCCTGCCCCCGAATACCAGGATGTCGATCGCTACCGCGCCCCGGCCACGCCCTCCGAGGAGATCCTGGCTGGGATCTACGCCCAGGTGCTGGGTGTGGCGCGCGTCGGGGTGGATGACTCGTTTTTCGACCTGGGCGGGGACTCGCTGTCGGCGATGCGCCTGGTCGCCGCGATCAACACCGCATTGGACACCGGCCTGTCGGTGCGCGCGGTCTTCGAAACCCCCACGGTTGGCCAGTTGGCGCGGCATGTCAGTGCGGGTTCGGGTCGGCGTGAGCCCTTGGTGGCCGCGGTGCGCCCTGACGTGGTGCCGTTGTCATTCGCCCAGCAGCGGCTGTGGTTCCTCGAACAGTTGCAGGGACCTTCGCCGGTCTACAACATGGCGGCCGCGCTGCGGCTACGGGGAAGGCTGGATGCCCAGGCGCTGGGTGCGGCACTAGCCGATGTGCTCGGGCGTCATGAAAGCCTGCGCACGCTTTACCCGGCGCCTGGCGGTGTGCCCCAGCAGTTGGTGGTGTCGCCTGAAGGGGCGGATTTCGGTTGGCATGTCGTCGACGCCGCCGGTTGGCCAGCGGGCCGGCTGGAAGCGGCCATCGAGGCAGCCACACGCTATGCGTTCGACCTTGCGACCGAGATCCCTTTGCGCGCAGAGCTTTTCCGGATCAACGACGACGAGCATGTGCTGGTGGTGGTGGTACAACACATCGCCGCGGACGGCGGATCGCTGAGGCCGCTGGTGGGTGATCTGGGGGTGGCGTATGCCAGCCGATGTAATGGACAGGCGCCTACCTGGGCGCCGTTGCCGGTGCAGTACGCCGACTACACGCTGTGGCAGCGGGCGCAATTGGGCGATCTCGCCGATCCCCACAGCGCGATTGCCGCACAGCTGGGGTACTGGGAGCAGGCCCTGGCCGAGCTGCCCGAACGCCTGGAGCTGCCCACCGATCGGCCCTATCCGCTGGTGGCCGACCATCGCGGCGCCAGCGTCGAGGTGGACTGGCCGGCTGAACTGCAGCAACAGGTGGCCGGGGTGGCCCGGGAACACAATGCGACCAGTTTCATGGTGGTGCAGGCCGGGTTAGCGGTGCTGCTGGCGTCACTGAGTGGCAGCACCGACGTGGCGGTCGGGTTCCCGATCTCCGGGCGCGGCGATCAGGCGCTAGACGGGTTGGTGGGGCTTTTCGTCAACACCCTGGTGCTTCGTGTTGATCTGGCCGCGGATCTCACCGTCGCCGAGTTGCTGGCCCAAGTGCGCCAGCGCAGCCTGGCCGCCTACGAAAACCAGGACGTGCCCTTCGAGGTCCTCGTCGAGCGGCTCAACCCCACCCGAAGTCTGACCCATCACCCGCTGATCCAGGTGATGCTGGCTTGGCAGAACTTCGGCGACCTCACCAACCAGCCCGCCGCCGAACTCAACCTCGCAGGACTGAACATCACCGCCCTGCCCGTGGATACCCAAGCCGCCCGTATGGATTTGGCGTTTTCGCTGGCCGAGCGTTTCACCGAGGCCGGTGAGCCCGCCGGCATCGGCGGAACGGTCGAGTTTCGCACCGATGTGTTCAACGCCGGAAGCATCGAAATCCTCGTCGAACGCCTCCGACGAGTGCTGGTGGCGATGACCGCCAATACCACCACCCGGCTGTCCGGGATCGATCTGCTCGACGAGAACGAGCACATCCGCCTGGACCGGCTGGGCAATCGGGCGGTGTTGAGTGTGCCGGGCCCCGGGGCGGGCTCGATTCCAGCGTTGTTGGCCACGCAGGCCGCGCGCACCCCGGGGGCCGTGGCGGTGACTTGCGAAGGCCGCTCGATGACCTACCGGGAGCTGGATGAGGCGGCGAACCGGTTGGCGCACTTGCTGTGTGACCAGGGTGTGGGGCCGGGGGATGTGGTGGGGCTGTTGGTGGAGCGTTCGGCGCAGGCGGTCGTGGCGATGGTGGGGGTGCTGAAGTCGGGGGCGGCGTATGTGCCGATTGATGTGGGGTGGCCGGCGGCGCGGGTGGGGTTTGTGCTTGCTGATGCTGCTCCGCTGGCCGCGATCACCTCGGCCGGCCTGCGGTCGCGGCTGGACGGGTCCGGCCTGCTGGTAATCGACGTTGAAGAACCCCGCATCGGCACCTACCCGGGCACGGGGCTACCGGCCCCGGCCGCTGACGATGTCGCCTACCTGATTTACACGTCGGGCACGACGGGGGTGCCTAAGGGGGTGGCTACGACTCATCGCAATGTGACTCAGTTGTTGGGGTCGTTGCCGGTGGATGTGGAGCGGGCGGGGGTGTGGTCGCAGTGGCATTCCTATGCCTTTGACGCCTCGGTGTGGGAGATCTTCGGTGCGTTGTTGGGTGGGGGGCGGTTGGTGGTGGTGCCCGAGGAGGTGACTCGTTCACCGCAGGATTTTCACGCTTTGCTGGCCGCGGAGCGGGTCAGTGTGTTGAGTCAGACGCCGTCTGCGGTGGGGGGGTTGTCGCCGCAGGGGTTGGGGTCGGTGGCGTTGGTGTTGGGTTCGGAGTTCTGTCCGGGTGAGGTGGTGGATCGGTGGGCTCCGGGGCGGGTGGTGGTCAACACCTACGGTCCGACCGAGACGACGATGTGGGCGTCGGTCACGCCGGCGTTGGTGGCGGGCTCGGGGGTGCCGCCGATCGGCTCGCCCGTCCCGGGGGCGGCGTTTTTTGTGCTGGATGGGTGGTTGCGGCCGGTGCCGGTGGGGGTGGTGGGGGAGTTGTATGTGGCCGGTGTGGGGGTGGGTGCCGGGTATTGGCGTCGGGCGGGGTTGACCGGGTCGCGGTTTGTGGCGTGTCCGTTCGGTGGCGCGGCAGCGCCCGGAACACGCATGTATCGGACCGGGGATTTGGTGTGTTGGGGTGCTGATGGGCAGTTGCGGTATGTGGGGCGTGCCGATGAGCAGGTCAAGATCCGCGGGTATCGGATCGAGTTGGGTGAGGTGCGCGCGGCGCTGGCCGGTGTGGCCGGGGTGGATCAAGCGGTCGTCATCGCCCGCGAGGACCGCCTCGGCGATAAGCGCCTGGTGGGGTACGTCACCGGGCCGGTGGAGCCGGCCGCGGCGCGTGCCGCGCTGGCTGAGCGGCTGCCGGCCTACATGGTTCCGGCGGCGGTGGTGGTGCTTGAGGCGCTGCCGCTGACAGCGAACGGCAAACTCGACACGCGCGCCCTGCCTGCCCCCGAATACCAGGATGTCGATCGCTACCGCGCCCCGGCCACGCCCACCGAGGAGATCCTGGCTGGGATCTACGCCCACGTTTTGGGTGTGGCGCGGGTCGGGGTCGACGACTCGTTCTTCGACCTGGGCGGGGATTCATTGTCGGCGATGCGCCTGGTCGCCGCGATCAACACCGCATTGGACGCCGGCCTGTCGGTGCGCACGGTCTTCGAAGCGCCCACGGTCGCGGGGCTGGCAGCCCGGATCGGCGAGGGTGGGGGCGGGCTGGCACCGCTGGTGGCGGTGGAGCGGCCTTCGGTGGTGCCGTTGTCGTTTGCGCAGTCCCGGTTGTGGTTCCTTGACCAGTTGCACGGGCCTTCGCCGGTCTACAACATGGCGGCCGCGCTGCGGCTGCGGGGAAGGCTGGATGCCCAGGCGTTGGGTGCGGCACTAGCCGATGTGGTGGCCCGCCAGGAAAGTCTGCGCACGCTTTACCCGGCGGCCGACGGGGTTCCGTGCCAGCTGGTCATCCCCGCCGAGCAGGCCGACTGTGATTGGCAGGTCATTGATGCCGCCGGTTGGCCGGCGGACCGGTTGGGCGCGGCCATTGGCGCGGTGGCGGCTCACCGTTTCGATCTGGCGGCCGAGATCCCTTTGCAGGTAAGGCTTTTCCGGATTGCCGGGGACGAGCATGTGCTGGTGGCCGTGGTCCACCACATTGCCGCCGACGGTTGGTCACTGACCCCGCTGCTACGCGATCTGAGCACCGCATACAGCACTCGTTGTGCGGGACAAGTCCCCGGTTGGGTGCCGTTGCCGGTGCAGTACGCCGATTACACGTTGTGGCAGCGGGCTCAGTTCGGCAATCTGGCCGACCCCGACAGTGGGATAGCGGCGGAGTTGGCCTACTGGGAGGACGCCCTGGCCGGGATGCCCGAACGCCTGGCGCTGCCCACCGATCGGCCGTATCCGGCGGTGGCCGATTACCGCGGTGCCAGCGTGGCGGTGGACTGGCCGGCTGAGTTGCAGCAGCAGGTGGCGCGGGTGGCGCGCGAGCACAATGCGACCAGTTTCATGGTGGTGCAGGCCGGGTTGGCGGTGCTGTTGGGCGCCCTGAGCGGCAGTGTGGATGTGGCGGTGGGGTTTCCGATCGCCGGTCGCCGCGATCCGGCCCTCGAGGAGTTGGTCGGGTTTTTCGTCAACACGCTGGTGCTGCGCGTCGACGTGGGCGGTAATCCCACCGTGGCGGAGTTGCTGGCCCGGGTCCGGGCCCGCAGTCTGGCCGCCTTTGAACACCAGGACGTGCCCTTTGAGCTGCTGGTGGAGCGACTGCATCCGGCCAGGTCCCTGGCTCATCATCCGCTGATCCAGGTGATGCTGGCCTGGCAAAACTTCGCCGGACAAAACTTCGACCCCGACGCCGGGTTGGCCCTGGGTGAACTGGCGATCAGCCGGGTGCCGGTCGACATTCACACCGCCCGCATGGACCTGACGGTTTCGCTGACCGAACGCTGGAGCGAAGCCGGGGAGTCCGCCGGGATCGGCGGCATGGTGGAGTTCCGCACCGATGTGTTCGACGCCGCCAGCATCGAGGCACTGATCGCACGCCTCTACCGGGTGTTGAGCGCGATGACCGCCGATTGCACTGCACGGCTGTCGTCGATCGATCTGCTCGAGGAGATCGAGCACATCCGTCTGGACCGGCTGGGCAATCGGGCGGTGCTGACCCACCCCGCACCCACCCGGGCGTCGATCCCGGCGCTGTTTGCCGCGCAGGTCGAACGCACGCCCGATGCGGTGGCGGTGACTTGTGAAGGCCGTTCGATGACCTACCGCGAGTTGGATGATGCGGCGAACCGGTTGGCGCGCCTGTTGGCCGGTCATGGCGGGCGCCCCGGACGGTACGTGGCGCTGCTGATGCCGCGGTCGACCGAGGCGATCGTCGCGATTTTGGCGGTGCTTAAGACCGGCGCGGCCTACCTGCCCATCGACCCGAACCTGCCCGACGCCCGGATCGGGTTCATGCTCGCCGATGTCGCCCCGATCGCCGCGATTACCACTACCGCACTGGCCCACCGCCTCGACACGCGCGACCTGCCGGTCATCGACATCAACGCCCCCGCCGTGCACACCCAACCCAACGCCGCCCTACACGTACCGAGCCCTGACGATGTCGCCTACCTCATCTACACCTCGGGGACCACTGGGGTGCCTAAAGGCGTGGCGATCACTCACCACAATGTGACCCGACTGCTGGAGTCGTTGCACGCTGACGTCGGGCGTGCGGGGGTGTGGACGCAGTGGCACTCGCTGGTGTTCGACGTTTCGGTGCAGGAGATCTGGGGCGCGCTGCTGGGCGGTGGGCGGTTGGTGGTGGTGCCTGAGGAGGTGGCCCGCTCACCGGTTGAGTTCCAGGCTTTGGTGGTCGCTGAAGGGGTCAGCGTGGTGAGTCAGACCCCGTCGGCGCTGGGGATGCTCTGCCCTGAGGGGTTGGGGTCGGTGGCGTTGTTGGTGGGCGGGGAGGCGTGCCCGCCGGAGTTGGTGGATCGGTGGGCGCCGGGGCGGGTGATGATCAACGCCTGCGGTCCGACCGAGGTCACGGTGTGGGCGGCCAGGAGTGCCCCGTTGGTGGCGGGGTCGGGGGTGCCGCCGATCGGTTTTCCGGTGGCGGGGGCGGCGTTGTTTGTGCTGGATGGCTGGTTGCGGCCGGTGCCGGTGGGGGTGGTCGGGGAGTTGTATGTGGCCGGCGCCGGGGTGGGGGTTGGGTATTGGCGTCGGGCGGGGTTGACCGGGTCGCGGTTTGTGGCGTGTCCGTTCGGCGGGCCAGGAACACGCATGTATCGCACCGGGGATCTGGTGTGCTGGCGTCCTGACGGGCAGCTGCAGTTTGTGGGGCGCGCCGATGAGCAGGTGAAGATCCGCGGTTACCGCATCGAGTGCGGAGAAGTCCGGGCCGCGCTGTCCGGGCTGGATGGGGTGCAGAGCGCGGTGGTGATCGCGCGTGAGGACCATCCGGGGGATCAGCGCCTGGTCGGCTATGTCACCGGCACCGTGGACCCGTCCGCAATCCGAGCCGCGCTGGTCGAGCAGCTGCCCGCCTATATGGTGCCCGCGGCGGTGGTGGTGCTTGAGGTGCTGCCG
The DNA here is from genome assembly GCF_030755175.1 of Mycobacterium sp. TY814. Lineage (NCBI taxonomy): Bacteria > Bacillati > Actinomycetota > Actinomycetes > Mycobacteriales > Mycobacteriaceae > Mycobacterium > Mycobacterium sp. TY814. The sequence goes on along the minus strand of NZ_JAUFRY010000001.1, from coordinate 85,859 downwards.
TTGACGGTCAACGGCAAACTCGACGTCCGCGCCTTGCCCGCCCCTGACTATGCCGATGGTGATCACTATCGGGCCCCGGCCACTGCGGTCGAGGAGATCCTGGCCGGCACCTACGCCCATGTCTTGGGCCTGGGCCTGGGCCGGGTTGGGGTTGATGACTCGTTTTTCGACCTGGGTGGGGATTCGCTGTCGGCGATGCGCTTGGTGGCCGCGATCAACACTGGCCTGGATGGCGGCGTGTCGGTGCGCACGGTGTTCGAGGCGCCCACGGTCGCGGGGCTGGCGGCCCGGATCGGCGAGGGTGGCGCTGGATTGGCGCCGCTGGTGGCTACCGAGCGCCCGGCGGTGGTGCCGTTGTCGTTCGCCCAGCAGCGGTTGTGGTTCTTGGCGCAGTTGCAGGGGCCTTCTCCGGTCTACAACCTGCCGGTGGCGGTGCGGCTGAACGGCCCGGTGGATGCCGAGGCCCTCGGTGCGGCGCTGGCCGACGTCGTGGCCCGTCAGGAAAGCCTGCGTACACGATTCCCCGCGGTCGAGGGGATTCCGCGTCAGCTGATCATTCCCGCCGAGCGGGCCGAATGCGGTTGGCAGGTCGTCGATGCTGCCGGCTGGTCGGCGGAACGCTTGGCGGCGGCCATCGGCGCGGTGGCGGGCCACGAGTTTGACTTGGCGGCCGAGATCCCTTTGCGGGCAATGCTTTTCCGGATTGCCGAGGATGAGCACGTGTTGGCGGTGGCGGTGCACCATATCGCCGCGGATGGCTTGTCGATCTCCCCGCTGCTACACGACCTCAGCACCGCCTATGCCGCCCGGTGCGCGGGCCGCGCCCCGGGCTGGGCGCCGCTGCCGGTGCAGTACGCCGACTACACGCTGTGGCAGCGCGCGCAGTTCGGTGACCTGGATGACCCCGGCAGCCGCATCGCCACCCAGCTGGCCTACTGGCAGCAGACCCTGGCCGGGCTGCCTGAGCGGCTGGCGTTGCCCACCGATCGGCCGTATCCGGCGGTGGCTGATTACCGCGGCGCCAGTGTGGAAGTCAACTGGCCGGCTGAGCTGCAGCAGCAGGTGGCGCACCTGGCGCGCGAGCACAATGCGACCAGTTTCATGGTGGTGCAGGCCGGGTTGGCGGTGCTGCTGGCCACCCTGAGCGCCAGCACCGATGTCGCGGTGGGGTTCCCGATCGCCGGGCGCCGCGCCCCGGCCCTCGATGAGTTGGTCGGGTTTTTCGTCAACACCCTGGTGTTACGGGTCGACGTCAGCGGTGACCCCAGTGTCGCCAAACTGCTGGCCCATGTCCGGGCCCGCAGCCTGGCCGCCTACGACAACCAGGACGTGCCCTTCGAACTGCTCGTCGACCGGGTCAACCCGGCCCGCAGCCTGGCTCATCACCCGCTGATCCAGGTGATGCTGGCCTGGCAGAACCTCGCCGGGCCCACCAATACCCTTGCCAGGCTGCCCCTGGGGGATCTGCAGGTCACCCCGCTGCCGGTCGACACCCACACCGCCCGCATGGACGTGGTGTTCTCCCTGGCCGAACGCTGGAGCGAAGCCGGGGAGTCCGCCGGGATCGCCGGCATGGTCGAATTCCGCACCGACGTGTTCGACGTCGCCAGCATCGAGGCACTGATCGCACGCCTCTACCGGGTGTTGAGCGCGATGGCCGCCGATCCCACCGCACGGCTGTCCTCGATCGATCTGCTCGAGGAGATCGAGCACATCCGTCTGGACCGGCTGGGCAATCGGGCGGTGCTGACCCACCCCGCACCCACCCCGGCCTCGATCCCGGCGCTGTTCACCGCGCAAGCCCAACGCACGCCCGATGCGGTGGCGGTGACCTGCGAAGGCCGCTCGATGACCTACCGAGAGCTGGACGAGGCGGCTAACCGGTTGGCGCGCCTGCTCGCCGGCCACGGCGCCGGCCCCGGACGGTACGTGGCGCTGCTGATGGAGCGCTCGATCGAGGCGGTGGTCGCGATTTTGGCGGTGCTTAAGACGGGTGCGGCTTACCTGGCCATTGATCCGGCGTACCCGCAGGCGCGGATCGGGTTCATGCTCGCCGATGCGGCTCCGATCGCCGTGCTCACGGCCACCGGGTTGGCCGACCGGATGACCGGCTGGGACGTGGCCGTGATCGATGTCGAGGACCCGGCTGTGGTTGTTCAATCCAGCGCGGCCTTGCCGGTCCCGGCCGCTGAGGATGTGGCGTATCTGATTTACACCTCGGGCACCACGGGAGTGCCCAAGGGTGTGGCGATCACTCACCACAATGTGACCCGATTGCTGGAGTCGTTGCACGCTGACGTCGGGCGTGCGGGGGTGTGGACGCAGTGGCACTCGCTGGTGTTCGACGTTTCGGTGCAGGAGATCTGGGGCGCGCTGCTGGGCGGTGGGCGGTTGGTGGTGGTGCCTGAGGAGGTGGCCCGCTCACCGGTTGAGTTCCAGGCTTTGGTGGTCGCTGAAGGGGTCAGCGTGGTGAGTCAGACCCCGTCGGCGCTGGGGATGCTCTGCCCTGAGGGGTTGGGGTCGGTGGCGTTGTTGGTGGGCGGGGAGGCGTGCCCGCCGGAGTTGGTGGATCGGTGGGCGCCGGGGCGGGTGATGATCAACGCCTGCGGTCCGACCGAGGTCACGGTGTGGGCGGCCAGGAGTGCCCCGTTGGTGGCGGGGTCGGGGGTGCCGCCGATCGGTTTTCCGGTGGCGGGGGCGGCGTTGTTTGTGCTGGATGGCTGGTTGCGGCCGGTGCCGGTGGGGGTGGTCGGGGAGTTGTATGTGGCCGGCGCCGGGGTGGGGGTTGGGTATTGGCGTCGGGCGGGGTTGACCGGGTCGCGGTTTGTGGCGTGTCCGTTCGGCGGGCCAGGAACACGCATGTATCGCACCGGGGATCTGGTGTGCTGGCGTCCTGACGGGCAGCTGCAGTTTGTGGGGCGCGCCGATGAGCAGGTGAAGATCCGCGGTTACCGCATCGAGTGCGGAGAAGTCCGGGCCGCGCTGTCCGGGCTGGATGGGGTGCAGAGCGCGGTGGTGATCGCGCGTGAGGACCATCCGGGGGATCAGCGCCTGGTCGGCTATGTCACCGGCACCGTGGACCCGTCCGCAATCCGAGCCGCGCTGGTCGAGCAGCTGCCCGCCTATATGGTGCCCGCGGCGGTGGTGGTGCTTGAGGTGCTGCCGTTGACGGTCAACGGCAAGCTCGACGTCCGCGCCTTGCCCGCCCCTGACTATGCCGATGGTGATCACTATCGGGCCCCGGCCACTGCGGTCGAGGAGATCCTGGCCGGCACCTACGCCCATGTCTTGGGCCTGGGCCTGGGCCGGGTTGGGGTTGATGACTCGTTTTTCGACCTGGGTGGGGATTCGCTGTCGGCGATGCGCTTGGTGGCCGCGATCAACACTGGCCTGGATGGCGGCGTGTCGGTGCGCACGGTGTTCGAGGCGCCCACGGTCGCGGGGCTGGCGGCCCGGATCGGCGAGGGTGGCGCTGGATTGGCGCCGCTGGTGGCTACCGAGCGCCCGGCGGTGGTGCCGTTGTCGTTCGCCCAAAACCGGTTGTGGTTCTTGGCGCAGCTGCAGGGGCCTTCTCCGGTCTACAACCTGCCGGTGGCGGTGCGGCTGAACGGCCCGGTGGATGCCGAGGCCCTCGGTGCCGCGCTGGCCGATGTGGTGGACCGCCAGGAAAGCCTGCGCACACAATTCCCCGCGGTCGAGGGGATTCCGCGTCAGCTGATCATTCCCGCAGCGCGGGCCGATTGCGGTTGGCGGGTCGTCGATGCTGCCGGCTGGCCGGCGGAGCGGTTGAGTGCGGCGATCCGCGCGGTGGCCGGCCACGCGTTTGACTTGGCATCCGAGATCCCGTTGCGCGCCCACCTATTCCGGATTGCTGAGGATGAACACGTGTTGGCGGTGGCGGTGCACCATATCGCCGCGGATGGCTTGTCGATCTCCCCGCTGCTACGCGATCTCAGCACCGCCTATGGCGCCCGGTGCGCGGGACAAGCCCCGGGCTGGGCGCCGCTGGCGGTGCAGTACGCCGATTACACGCTGTGGCAGCGCGCGCAGTTCGGTGACCTGGGCGATCCGGGCAGCCGCATCGCTACCCAGCTGGAGTACTGGCGGCAGACCCTGGCCGGGATGCCCGAGCGGCTGGCGTTGCCCACCGACCGGCCGTATCCGGCGGTGGCGGATTACCGCGGTGCCAGCGTGGCGGTGGACTGGCCGGCTGAGTTGCAGCAGCAGGTGGCGCACCTGGCGCGCGAGCACAATGCGACCAGTTTCATGGTGGTGCAGGCCGGGTTGGCGGTGCTGCTGGCGGGGCTGAGCGGCAGTTCGGATGTGGCGGTCGGGTTCCCGATCGCCGGACGCCGCGATCCGGCCCTCGAGGAGTTGGTCGGGTTTTTCGTCAACACCCTGGTACTGCGCGTGGATGTCAGCGGTGACCCCCGCGTGGCGGAGTTGCTGGCCCGGGTCCGGGCCCGCAGCCTGGCCGCCTACGACAACCAGGACGTCCCCTTCGAACTGCTCGTCGACCGGCTCAACCCGGCCCGCAGCCTGGCTCATCACCCGCTGATCCAGGTGATGCTGGCATGGCAGAACCTCGCCGGGCCCACCAATACCCTTGCCGGGCTGCCCCTGGGGGATCTGCAGGTCACCCCGCTGCCGGTCGACACCCACACCGCCCGCATGGACGTGGTGTTCTCCCTGGCCGAACGATGGACCCCGACCGGTGAGCTCGCCGGCATCGGCGGCATGGTCGAGTTCCGCACCGACGTGTTCGACTCGGCCAGCATCGCCACCCTCGTCGCACGCCTCTACCGGGTGCTGACGGCTATGGCCGCCGACCCCATGGCACGGCTGTCCTCGATCGATGTGCTGGACGGGCCCGAGCATGCCCGGCTGGACGGGTGGGGCAACGGGGCGGTGTTGACCCGGCCGGTGGCCCCGGTGGTGTCGATTCCGGCGTTGTTCGCCGAGCAGTGTGCGCGCACCCCGGAGGCGGTGGCGGTCAGCTTCCAGGGTCGCGGCCTGACTTACCGGGAGGTGGATGAGGCGGCTAACCGGTTGGCGCACTTGTTGTTTGACGGGGGTGTGGGGCCGGGGGATGTGGTGGCCCTGCTGGTGGAGCGCTCTGCGCAGGCGGTGGTGGCGATGCTGGCGGTGCTGAAGACCGGGGCCGCCTACCTGCCGATCGACTCGGCGCTGCCCGACGCCCGTGTCGAGTTGATGCTCGCTGATGCCGCGCCGATCGCCGCGCTCACCACCGCCGGGTTGGCTGAGCGGCTGGCGGGGTTGGACCTGGCGGTGATCGATGTCGCCGATCCCCGCATCGACGGCTGCCCGCGCACCGCTTTGCCGTGGCCGGCTGCGGAGGATGTCGCGTATCTGATTTACACCTCGGGCAGTTCCGGGGTGCCTAAAGCTGTGGCGATCACCCATCGCAATGTGGTCGGTTTCATCGGCTCTCTTGAGGGTGCGGGTTTGGGGTCGGGGCGGGTGTGGGCGCAGTCGCATTCGTTGAGTTTCGACGCGTCGGTGGAAGAGATTTGGGGCGCGCTGCTGGGTGGGGGTCGGTTGGTGGTGGTGCCTGAGGAGGTGGGCCGCTCGCCGGCGGACTTGCACGACCTGCTGGTGGCGGAGCAGGTCGTTGTGCTCAGTCAGACCCCCTCGGCGGTGGCGGCGTTGGACCCTGCGGGGTTGGGGTCGACGGCGTTGTTGGTGGCTGGTGAGGCGTGTCCGGCCGGGGTGGTGGAGCGGTGGGCGTCGGGGCGGGTGCTGGTCAATGCTTACGGCCCGACGGAGACGACGGTGTGTGCCACGCGCAGTGCGCCGTTGAGTGTGGGGTCGGGGTCGCCGCCGATTGGTGCCCCGATTTCGGGTGCGGCGGTGTTTGTGCTGGATGGGTGGTTGCGGCCGGTGCCGGCGGGGGTGGTCGGGGAGTTGTATGTGGCTGGTGCGGGGGTGGGGGTTGGGTATTGGCGGCGGGCGGGGTTGACCGGGTCGCGGTTTGTGGCCTGCCCCTTCGCCGGCCCGGCAGCGCCGGGACAACGGATGTATCGCACTGGGGATCTGGTGTGTTGGCGTCCTGACGGGCAGCTGCAGTACGTGGGTCGCGCTGATGAGCAGGTGAAAATCCGCGGCTACCGCATCGAGTTGGGTGAGGTGAGGGCCGCTCTGTCCGGGCTGCCCGGGGTCACGACCGCGGTGGTCATCGCCCGTGAGGACCGTCCTGGGGATAAGCGCCTGGTCGGTTATGTCACCGGCACCGCAGACCCGGCCGCTATCCGAGCTGCGGTGGCCGAGCAGCTGGCGGCCTACATGGTTCCGGCGGCGGTCGTTGTCCTCGATGCGCTGCCGTTGACACCCAGCGGCAAACTCGACATCCGCGCCCTGCCCGCCCCCGACTACATCGACGGCTACCGTTACCGCGCCCCGGCCACCGCAGTCGAGGAGATCCTGGCCGGCATCTACGCCCAGGTGCTGGGCCTGGAGCGGGTTGGGGTCGACGATTCGTTTTTCGATTTGGGTGGGGACAGCATTTCGGCGATGCGCCTGGTCGCCGCGATCAACACCGGCCTGGATGGCGGTCTGTCGGTGCGTGCGGTGTTTGAGGCGCCCACGATTAGCGGACTGGCGGCCCGCATCGGCGAGGGTGGCGGTGGGCTGGCGCCGCTGGTGGCCACACAGCGCCCGGCGGTGGTGCCGTTGTCGTTCGCCCAAAACCGGTTGTGGTTCTTGGAGCAGTTGCATGGGCCTTCGCCGGTCTACAACATGCCGGCGGCGCTGCGTCTGACCGGCCGGGTCGATGCTGGGGCACTCGGTGCGGCGCTGGCTGATGTGGTGGGGCGGCAGGAGAGTCTGCGGACTTTGTATCCGGCTGTCGACGGGATACCGCGCCAGCTGATCATTCCCGCCGAGCAGGCCGACTTTCACTGGGAGGTCATTGATGCGGTGGGTTGGTCGGCGGAACGCTTGGCTGCGGCTATCGGCGCGGTGGCGGGCCACGCGTTTGACTTGGCGGCCGAGATCCCTTTGCGGGCAACACTTTTTCAGATTGGCGAGGATGAGCACGTGTTGGTGGTGGTGGTCCACCATATCGCCGCTGACGGGTGGTCGATCTCGCCGCTGCTCCGTGATCTGAGCGCCGCCTATGCCGCCCGGTGCGCCGGGCAAGCTCCGGGTTGGGCGCCGTTGCCGGTGCAGTATGTCGATTACACGTTGTGGCAGCGCGCGCAGCTTGGTGATCTGGACGATCCTGGTAGCCGCATCGCCGCTCAGTTGGGATACTGGGAACAGGCTTTGGCCGGGATGCCTGAGCGCCTGGCGTTGCCTACCGATAGGCCCTATCCGCCGGTGGCCGACTACCGCGGGGCCAGTGTGGAAGTCAACTGGCCGTCCGAGCTGCAACGGCAAGTTCGTCGCCTGGGCCGGGAACACAACGCGACCAGTTTCATGGTGGTGCAGGCCGGGTTGGCGGTGCTGCTGGGCACCCTGAGCGGCAGTTCGGATGTGGCGGTGGGGTTCCCGATCGCCGGGCGCCGCGACCCGGCCCTCGAGGAGCTGGTCGGGTTTTTCGTCAACACCCTGGTACTGCGCGTGGATGTCAGCGGTGACCCCCGCGTGGCGGAGTTGCTGGCCCGGGTCCGGGCCCGCAGCCTGGCCGCCTACGACAACCAGGACGTGCCCTTCGAACTGCTCGTCGACCGGCTCAACCCGGCCCGCAGCCTGGCTCATCACCCGCTGATCCAGGTGATGCTGGCCTGGCAGAACCTCGCCGGGCCCACCAATACCCTTGCCGGGCTGCCCCTGGGGGATCTGCAGGTCACCCCGCTGCCGGTCGACACCCACACCGCCCGCATGGATTTGGTGTTCTCCCTGGCCGAACGATGGAGCGAAGCCGGGGAGCCCGCCGGGATCGGCGGCATGGTCGAATTCCGCACCGACGTCTACGACACCACCAGCATCGACACGCTGATCCAGCGCCTACGGCGGGTGTTGACCGCGATCACCGCCGACCCCACCGCGCGGCTGTCGGCGATCGATCTGCTCGATGATGACGAGCACACCCGGCTCGATCAGCTCGGCCACCGCGCCGTGCTGACCCACCCCGCACCCACCCCGGCCTCGATCCCGGCGCTGTTCACCGCGCAAGCCCAACGCACCCCCGATTCGGTCGCGGTCACCTGCGAAGGCCGCTCGATGACCTACCGCGAACTCGACGAGGCGGCTAACCGGGTGGCGCACCTGCTCTCCAGCCACGGCGCCCGCCCCGGACGGTACGTGGCGCTGCTGATGCCGCGGTCGACCGAGGCGATCGTCGCGATCGTCGCGGTCCTCAAAACCGGCGCCGCCTACCTGCCCATCGACCCGAGCCTGCCCGACGCCCGCATCGAATTCATGCTCACCGACACCACCCCGATCGCCGCGATCACCACCACCGCACTGGCCCACCGCCTCGAAACGCGCGACCGCCCGGTCATCGACATCAACGCCCCCGCCGCGCACACCCAACCCAACGCCGCCCTACCGGTACCGAGCCCTGACGATGTCGCCTACCTCATCTACACCTCGGGAACCACCGGAAAACCCAAAGGCGTCGCCATCACCCACCACAACGTCACCCGGCTGTTCGACGCACTAGACGTCGGCCTGCCGCTGGCGCCCGGACAGGTGTGGACGCAATGCCATTCCCTAGCCTTCGACTACTCGGTGTGGGAGATCTGGGCCGCGCTGCTGCACGGCGGTCGGCTCGTGGTGGTACCCGAGGAGGTGGCCCGCGCACCGGAAGAGTTCCACGTTTTGCTGGTGGCTGAGCGGATCGGCGTGCTGAGTCAAACTCCGTCGGCGGTAGGGGCATTGTCACCGCAGGGGTTGGAGTCGACGGCGTTGGTGATTGCCGCCGAGCAATGTCCGGCCGAGGTGGTGGATCGGTGGGCGCCAGGGCGGGTGATGGTCAACGCCTACGGCCCGACCGAGACCACGGTGTATGCCTCGATCAGCGGACCGCTGGTGGCGGGGTCGGGGCCGCCTCCCATCGGCTCGCCGATCTCGGGTGCGGCGGTGTTCGTGCTGGACGGCTGGTTGCGGCCGGTGCCGGTTGGCGTGGTCGGGGAGTTGTATGTGGCCGGCGCGGGGGTGGGTGTCGGGTATTGGCCTCGGGCCGGGTTGACGGGGTCGCGGTTTGTGGCGTGCCCGTTCGGGGCGCCGGGACAACGGATGTATCGCACTGGGGATCTGGTGTGTTGGCGTCCTGACGGGCAGTTGGATTATCTCGGGCGCGCCGATGAGCAGGTCAAGATCCGCGGCTACCGCATCGAGTTGGGTGAGGTGAGGGCCGCGCTGGCCGGGCTGCCCGGGGTCACGACCGCGGTGGTGATCGCCCGTGAGGACCGTCCTGGGGATAAGCGCCTGGTCGGTTATGTCACTGGCACCGCGGATCCGGCCGCTATCCGCGCTGCGCTGGCCGAGCGGCTGCCGGCCTACATGGTGCCCGCCGCTGTGGTGACACTTGACGCGCTGCCGCTGACACCCAACGGCAAACTCGACATCCACGCCCTGCCCGCCCCCGACTACCAAGACGGCTACCGTTACCGCGCCCCGGCCACCGCAGTCGAGGAGATCCTGGCCGGCATCTACGCCCAGGTGCTGCGCCTGGAGCGGGTTGGGGTCGACGATTCGTTTTTCGATTTGGGTGGGGACAGCATTTCGGCGATGCGCCTGGTCGCCGCGATCAACACCGGCCTGGATGGCGGTCTATCGGTGCGTGCAGTGTTCGAGGCGCCCACAGTGGCGGGTTTGGCGACGCGGATCGGCGAGGGTGGTCGTCGGCTCGCGCCGTTGGTGGCGATGAAGCGGCCCGCGGTGGTGCCGTTGTCGTTCGCCCAGTCCCGGTTGTGGTTCTTGGAGCAGTTGCATGGGCCTTCACCGGTCTACAACATCCCGGTCGCGGTAAGGCTGAGCGGCCGGGTGGAGGACGGTGCGCTGGGCGCAGCGCTGGGTGATGTGGTGGCCCGTCACGAGAGTCTGCGCACACGGTTCCCATCGTCGGAGGGAATGCCGCAGCAGCAGGTGGTGGCGCCTGCAGCGGCTGATTTCGGCTGGCAGGTTGTCGATGCTGTCGGTTGGTCTGGAGAACTGCTGGGTGAGGCTATTGCCTCGGTGGTGGGTCACCAGTTCGATCTGGCGACGGAGGTCCCGTTGCGGGCGCGGCTTTTCCGGCTTGCCGAGGATGAGTACGTGTTGGTGGTGGTGGTCCACCATGTTGCCGCTGATGGCTGGTCGATCTCCCCGTTGCTGCGCGATCTGAGTGCCGCCTATGTCGCCCGGTGTGCCGGGCAGGCTCCGGGTTGGGCGCCGTTGGCGGTGCAGTACGTCGATTACACGTTGTGGCAGCGCGCGCAGCTTGGTGATCTGGATGATCCTGATAGTCGCATCGCCGCCCAGTTGGGGTACTGGGAACAGGCTTTGGCCGGGCTGCCTGAGCGCCTGGTGCTGCCCACCGATCGGCCCTATCTGCCGGTGGCCGATTACCGGGGCGCCCGGGTGCCGATCGACTGGCCGCCGGAGCTGCAGCGGAAGGTTCGTCGACTGGCCCGTGAGTGCAATGCGACCAGTTTCATGGTGATGCAGGCCGGGTTGGCGGTGTTGCTGGGCACGCTCAGTGGCAGTGCGGATGTGGCGGTCGGGTTCCCGATCGCCGGGCGAAGTGACCCCGCTCTCGATGAGCTGGTCGGGCTTTTCATCAACACCTTGGTACTGCGGGTCGATCTGGGTGGTGATCCCAGCGTGGGCGAGCTGTTGGGCCGGGTGCGCGCGCGCAGTCTGGGTGCCTTTGAGCATCAGGATGTGCCTTTTGAGCTGCTGGTGGAGCGGCTGAACCCGACCCGGTCTCTGGCGCATCACCCGCTGGTTCAGGTGGTGTTGTCCTGGCAGAACCTGCCTGCTCAGACGCCCGGGGTGGGGTTGGGTGAGGTGGAGGTCACACCGGTGGCGGTGGAGGCTCACACTGCGCGCACGGATCTGGATTTTTTCCTGGCTGAGCGTTGGGATGAGGCTGGGGAGCCCGCTGGGATTGGTGGGGCGGTGGAGTTTCGCACCGACGTGTTCGACGCCGAAAGCATCGAAAGGCTGATCGAGCGTTTGGAGCGGGTACTGGTCGCGATCACCGCCGACTCCACTGCACGGCTGTCCTCGATCGATCTCCTCGACGAAGCCGAGCATGCCCGGCTGGATGGGTGGGGCAATCGGGCGGTGTTGACCCAGCCGGCGCCGGCGCTGGTGTCGATTCCGGCGGCGTTTGCCGCGCAGGTGGCGCGGACGCCGGACGCGGTGGCGGTGTCCTTCGAGGACCGCTGCATGTCGTATCAAGAGCTGGAGCAGGCGGCTAATCGGTTGGCGCACGTGCTGTTTGACGGGGGTGTGGGGCCGGGGGATGTGGTGGCGCTGCTGGTGGAGCGCTCTGCGCAGGCGGTGGTGGCGATGTTGGCGGTGCTGAAGACCGGGGCCGCTTACCTGCCGATCGACCCGGCGCTGCCCGACGCCCGTGTCGAGTTGATGCTCGCCGATGCTGCGCCGGTCGCCGCGCTCACCACCGCCGGGTTGGCTGAGCGGCTGGCGGGGTTGGACCTAGCCGTCATCGATGTCGCTGATCCCCGCATCGACGGCTACCCGCACACCGCTTTGCCGTGGCCGGCTGCTGAGGATGTCGCGTATCTGATCTACACCTCGGGCAGTTCCGGGGTGCCGAAGGCTGTGGCGGTCACCCATCGCAATGTGGTCGGTTTCATCGGCTCTCTTGAGGGTGCGGGTTTGGGGTCGGGGCGGGTGTGGGCGCAGTCGCATTCGTTGAGTTTCGACGCGTCGGTGGAAGAGATTTGGGGCGCGCTGCTGGGTGGGGGTCGGTTGGTGGTGGTGCCTGAGGAGGTGGGCCGTTCCCCGGCGGACTTGCACGACCTGCTGGTGGCTGAGCAGGTCGGGGTGTTGAGTCAGACTCCGTCGGCGGTGGCGGCGCTGGACCCGCAGGGGTTGGGGTCGACGGCGTTGTTGGTGGCTGGTGAGGCGTGCCCGGCCGAGGTGGTGGAGCGGTGGGCGTCGGGGCGGGTGCTGGTCAATGCTTACGGCCCGACGGAGACGACGGTGTGTGCCACGCGCAGTGCGCCGCTGAGTGTGGGGTCGGGGTCGCCGCCGATCGGTGCCCCGATTTCGGGGGTGGCGGTGTTTGTGCTGGATGGGTGGTTGCGTCCGGTGCCGGCGGGGGTGGTGGGGGAGTTGTATGTGGCTGGTGCGGGGGTGGGGGTCGGGTATTGGCGCCGGGCGGGGTTGACCGGGTCGCGGTTTGTGGCCTGCCCATTCGGGGCGCCGGGCATACGCATGTATCGCACCGGGGATCTGGTGTGTTGGCGTCCTGACGGGCAGCTGCAGTTTGTGGGGCGCGCTGATGAGCAGGTGAAGATCCGCGGTTACCGCATCGAGTGCGGCGAAGTCCGGGCCGCCCTGTCCGGGCTGGATGGGGTGCAGAGCGCGGTGGTGATCGCCCGTGAGGACCATCTGGGGGATAAGCGCCTGGTCGGCTATGTCACCGGCACCGTGGACCCGTCCGCAATCCGCGCCGCGGCGGCCGAGCGGCTGCCCGCCTATATGGTGCCGGCGGCGGTGGTGGTGCTCGAGGCGCTGCCGCTGACAGCGAGCGGCAAACTCGACACCCACGCCCTGCCCGCCCCCGAATACCACGACAGCGACCGTTACCGCGCTCCGGCCACTCCCACCGAGGAGATTCTGGCCGGCATCTACGCGCGGGTACTGGGCCTGGAGCGGGTTGGGGTTGATGACTCGTTCACGGTCCTGGGTGGGGATTCGCTGTCGGCGATGCGGCTGATCGTCGCGGTCAACAAGGCCTTGAACACCGATCTGGGGGTGCGTGCAGTCTTTGAAACTCCCACGGTCGCGGGGTTGGCGGCCCGCATCGGCGAAGGCGGCGCTGGATTGGCGCCGCTGGTGGCTACCGAGCGCCCGGCGGTGGTGCCGTTGTCGTTCGCCCAGCAGCGGTTGTGGTTCTTGGCGCAGTTGCAGGGGCCCTCGCCGGTCTACAACCTGCCGGTGGCCGTGCGGCTGAGCGGCCCGCTAGATGCCGAGGCACTCGGTGCCGCGCTGGCCGATGTGATGGACCGGCAGGAAAGTTTGCGCACACTGTTTCCCGCGCCTGAGGGGATTCCGCGCCAGCAGGTGGTGTCACCTGACGTGTCTGATGTCGGCTGGGACGTGATCGACGCCAGCGGCTGGCCGGCGGAGCGGTTGGGTGCAGCGATCGGTGCGGTGGCCGCTTACCGGTTCGATCTGGGATCCGAGATCCCCTTGCAGGCAAGGCTTCTCCGGGTTGGTGAGGACGAGTATGTGTTGGTGGCGGTGGCCCATCACATCGCCGCGGACGGCCTGTCGATCGCCCCGCTGCTCTACGACCTGAGTACCGCGTACGGCGCCCGGTGCGCGGGACAAGCCCCGGGTTGGGCGCCGTTGGCGGTGCAGTACGCCGATTACACGCTGTGGCAGCGGGCCCAGTTCGGTGACCTGGGCGATCCGGGCAGCCGCATCGCCACCCAGCTGGGCTACTGGCAGCAGGCGCTGGCCGGGTTGCCGGAACGTCTGGTGTTGCCCACCGATCGGCCGTATCCGGCAGTGGCCGATTACCGCGGCGCCAGCGTGGCGGTGGACTGGCCGGCTGAGTTACAGCAGCAGGTGGCGCAGCTGGCGCGCGATCACAATGCGACCAGTTTCATGGTGATTCAGGCCGGGTTGGCGGTCCTGCTGGCCACCCTGAGCGGCAGTTCGGATGTGGCGGTGGGGTTCCCGATCGCCGGGCGCCGCGACCCGGCCCTCGACGATCTGATCGGGTTGTTCGTCAACACCCTGGTGCTGCGGATCGATGTGGGCGGTGATCCCACCGTGGCCGAGCTGGTGGGCCAGGTCCGGGCGCGCAGTCTGGGCGCCTTTGACAACCAGGACGTGCCCTTCGAACTGCTGGTGGAGCGGCTGAACCCGACCCGGTCTCTGGCGCATCACCCGCTGATCCAGGTGATGCTGGCCTGGCAGAACCTCGCCGGGCCCACTGACGACCTGGCTGGGCTGGCTCTGGGCGATTTGTCGGTCACCGCGCTGCCGGTCGAGACTCACACCGCCCGCATGGATTTGGTGTTCTCCCTGGCCGAACGCTGGACCCCGACCGGGGAGCCCGCCGGGATCGGCGGCATGGTCGAATTCCGCACCGACGTCTACGACACCGCCAGCATCGACACGCTGATCCAGCGCCTACGGCGGGTGTTGACCGCGATCACCGCCGACCCCACCGCGCGGCTGTCGGCGATCGATCTGCTCGATGATGACGAGCACACCCGGCTCGATCAGCTCGGCCACCGCGCCGTGCTGACCCACCCCGCACCCACCCCGGCCTCGATCCCGGCGCTGTTCACCGCGCAAGCCCAACGCACCCCCGATTCGGTCGCGGTCACCTGCCAGGGCCGCTCGATGACCTACCGCGAACTCGAGGAGGCGGCGAACCGGGTGGCGCACCTGCTGGCCGCGCGCCCGGGACAGTATGTGGCGCTGCTGATGTCGCGCTCGGCCGAGGCGATCATCGCGATCCTGGCGGTCCTCAAAACCGGTGCGGCCTACCTGCCTATTGATCCAAGCCTGCCCGATGCCCGGATCCACTTCATGCTCACCGACACCACCCCAACCGCCGTGCTGACCACCACCGCGCTCTCCCCCCGACTCGACAGCTACGACCTCACCGTCCTCGATATCGCTGATGTCGAGGCCCCTCTCGAGGACAATCCGGAGACGTCTTTGCCGCCGCCGGAACCGGACGACATCGCATATCTGATCTACACCTCAGGCACCACGGGCACACCCAAAGCCGTCGCCATCACCCACCACAACCTCACCCAACTGCTGGCGTCGCAGCATGCACACCTGCCGGCGGCGGGGGTGTGGACGCAGTGGCACTCGTATGCCTTCGACTTCTCGGTGTGGGAGATCTGGGCCGCACTGCTCCACGGTGGTCGGCTGGTGGTGATACCCGAGGAACTGGCCGGCTCACCGGAGGACTTGCACTCCCTGCTGGTCGCCGAACAGGTCAGCGTCGTAACCCAGACTCCTTCGGAGGTGGCGGCGCTTTCCCCTGAGGGTTTGGGGTCGGCGGCGTTGCTGATCGGCGCCGAGGCCTGCCCGGCGGAGCTAGTAGACCGCTGGGCGACCGGGCGGGTGATGATCAATGCCTACGGTCCGACCGAGACCACCGTGTATGCGTCCCGGAGTGCCCCGTTGACCGCGGGGACCGGGGTGCCGCCGATCGGTTCCCCGGTACCAGGGGCGGCGCTGTTCGTCCTGGACGAGTGGTTGCGCCCGGTGCCGGCCGGGGTGGTCGGGGAGTTGTATGTCGCCGGCGCCGGAGTCGGGGTCGGCTATTGGCGCCGCCGCAAGTTGACGGCGTCACGGTTTGTGGCGTGCCCGTTCGGCGGGCCAGGGGCGCGCATGTATCGCACCGGGGATCTGGTGTGCTGGCGCCCGGACGGACAGCTGGAATATCACGGGCGCGCCGATGAGCAAGTCAAGATCCGCGGCTACCGCATCGAACTCGGCGAAGTCCGCGCCGCCCTGGCCGCCCTGGACGAGGTGGAGCAGGCCGTCGTCATCGCCCGCGAGGACCACCCCGGCGACAAGCGTCTGATCGGATACGTCACCGGGATCGCCGACCCGACGACGTTGCGTGCCACGCTGGCCGAGCGGCTGCCGGCATACATGGTGCCGGCGGCCGTGGTGGTGCTCGACGCGCTACCACTGACACCCAACGGCAAACTCGACACCCGCGCCCTGCCCACCCCCGAATACCAAGGCGCAGGCCAGTATCGCGCCCCCGCCACCGCCACCGAAGAGATCCTGGCCGACATCTACGCCCGCGTCCTGGGCTTGCAGCGCGTCGGGGTCGACGATTCATTTTTCGAACTCGGCGGGGATTCGCTGCTGGCGATACGGGTGATCGCGACGATCAACAAGACCTTGGGCGCCGATCTAGCGGTCCGCGCCTTGTTTGAAGCTCCCACGGTTGAAGCCCTGAGCCGAGAGCTGGACTCACCGCATAGTTCGGTCGAGGTTGTTCCTTTCGAGATATTCAAGGATGGCGCAGGGGTTCCGCTGTTCTGTATTCATCCTCTAGGAGGTATCGCCTGGCCGTACCGAAACCTAGGTCCGTATCTGGACTGCCCGATCATTGGAATCCAACAAGCAGCGCAACCAGGGGGATATGGACCGAGTTCAATACGGGAAATGGCCGAGAAATATGCCGACACGCTCCAGGCGGTTCACCCCGACGGCCCCTACAACATTCTCGGTTACTCTCTTGGCGGCGTCATCGCGCATCAGCTCGCCGTTGAGCTGCGCCGACGGGGCTGCGTAGTCGGGCGTCTGATCATTTTCGACGCTAACCTCGACGATCCGAGTGACGTTCAAGAGGTGCCAGATCTCGCGTCGGAAAGCGATGCCCTCAAGATGATGTTGACGGCGGCCGGCATCGAGATTGAAGGCCTCGACTACGGACAAGGGTCCAGAACGCTCACTTACCAAGAGGCCGAGGAGTTGGTTCGCCAACATGCCACGGCCGACATTATTCTCCCACCGAGACAGCTCGTGGAAATCATCGTCAATAACATGAACGTCGGCGTGCGTCTCCTTTTGGAGCATACGCCGGAAATGTTCGATGGTGATGTCGTTATCTTCTCGGCCCGCCGGCCTCCGAACGGTTCGTCGCTTGTTCAAAGCTGGCGGCCATACATTTCTGGCGACATCAGCGAATGCCCTGTGGACTGCGATCATCACGAAATGCTGCAAAGGGACGTGCTCAAAACATTCGGCGAACAGCTCAGAGTGACACTAAAGTGAAACTTATCTCACCGTGACTTTTAGGCAGCGATTCGTGTGCGATTTTCTGCAGTCCGGCGAGTCTAGGCCCAGGTCCCGCTGCGCCGGTGAGCGATCGCACTGACCTCGTAGATCAGCGTCAGCATGGACGGCCGCATCCCCACATTCAGCCGGCGAATCCGGCGGAACTCCTCCAACGCCGTTCGGAATGTTTGTTCGCTCGCTCGATACTCCTCGAAAACTCGATCCAGCGCAGACGTATCCCAAGGCTCGTCTTGCGAAGCTGAGTGCAGCGTTTCGTAAACGGTAGAAATCCAGTCTGTGCCGAAGGGGTCTGTCACCGGACCGCGGCGGCGCTGACGGCGGAGATCAAGATTGAGGAACTCCTCGATCGCGCCCTCATCCCGGGTGTGAAGGTCGATCGCGAGCCCAGCGGAAATGCGAAATACTTCCCGGCGCCAGTCATTCAGAAGGTTGGTGTACTCCACAAACACTCGCGGCGTGCCCCGCGTATGTCTCTCGGCCAGGAGGTTGGCCTTCAGCCACAAAGCACTCGAGAGCTCAAAGGAGGTTCCCATCTTCCTGAGCGACGCGATGGCCTCCTGCGGGTGGCGCATCGCAATCACGGCGACGACGTGGAAACCGGCCAGACGCGCCGCCTCGAACCACACGCCGGACAGCAGCGTGATCTTCGGTTCCTTAATGACGACGAGCGGTGCGGCCGGCAGCGTGCTGAGGTAAGCCCTGACTTTGGTGATGCAAGCGGTCCTGGCTTCGGCGTCCAACGCTACTTCCTCGTACAGTCGCAGTGTCGGGTCTTCCGACGCGCTGCCGAGGCGCCGCAGGATTCGCTCATTGAGAACGATGGCTTTGCGAGGCTCCCAAAAGCCATGCGGATTGCCCGAATTGGCGCCCAACATCCCGGGCGGGAGCGTACCGCCGCATAGCGACAGAACCCGCGTCAGCGCCGACGTTCCGGACCGGCCCGAGCCCAGGACGAACAGAACAACCGGTCGGGCCGGAACCCCACTCTGCGAGGTGGGGGTCACCAGCACACCTCCGTGCCTGAGAGAGCCTGCCGCGCATGCGCGCCCATCAGATGATCGATCTGCGCTGCCGTGTGACGGAAGGAGGGAAATGTTGCGATGCGCTTCGCGGTAGTGCGTCGCCTCTCGCGCATAGCGGCAGACTAGCCAGTGCTCGGGCGCTGTCAAGGGCCCCGCGGCGGTCAGGAAAGCGGCGTGCATCTGCTCAGTCGCGGGCACCGGGCCTGCCACCGGTGTAATCGCATGAAGGCGTTCACCCATCGTATTGATGCAG
This sequence comes from Mycobacterium sp. TY814, assembly GCF_030755175.1. Taxonomy (NCBI): domain Bacteria; kingdom Bacillati; phylum Actinomycetota; class Actinomycetes; order Mycobacteriales; family Mycobacteriaceae; genus Mycobacterium; species Mycobacterium sp. TY814. Next base: position 67,646 of record NZ_JAUFRY010000001.1, on the reverse strand, counting down.
CTGAAATTCTTGCCGTCGGGGAATCGGATCGTAGTCGCTTGGCGCCCCAACGAGAAGAATTTCAACAGGTACCCTATTTAGCGTCAAAATCAAGCCGGCAAAGGGGATTGGACCACATATTGAGCGGGTCACCGCAAAATGGCCTGCATGGTATCGAGTCAAATGAGAAGCCTTCGGGATTCCTGACGCGACGCTATCCCACCGAGTCGGCGATCGTCTAGAATTCGCCAAGGACGGCCACCGAAGTTCCGCGACACTCGGGACACACTCGGTAAAGGCTGACCAGCGCCAGAAAGGATAAGTGTTAATGGCGCCAGCCAAAAGCTTCGTAGCCGACGACCCTCGCATGATCAGTCTGCTTCGCGTCCATTGGGTCTCGATGACGGTGAGCCTGTTTCTACTCGGCGTTGCGACCGCGCTCAGCCTGCTGCAGCCGCTGCTGATCGGCCGGCTCGTCGACCGGGCATCGGCCGGCACACCGATTTTCACGTTGGCAGTCTTGCTGGTGATCATGCTTGTCGGGCAGCTGCTGGCGGAGGCGTCAGGGCATTATCGGCTGGGCCGGATCGGCGCGAAAATCGTGTTGCAGGTGCGAGCCGTCTTCACCAGTCACGTTGTCCGCCTGCCGATCGGACTATTGGACGGGACTCGCACCGGAACCCTGCTGGCCCGCGCAACAAGCGACGCAAGTCTGTTGCGTGAGATGCCACGCGCCGTCAGCGACGTCTTCTTTGGGGCGTTGACCTTGCTCGGTGCCGTCATCTTCATGCTGACCATCGATGCGCTCACCGTGGGTATCGTGGTGGTGGCCATGGGGCTGGCGTTCGCTGCCGGCAATCCATTTCTTTCCCGGATCCAACGCGCTTCATTGAATTGTCAGGCCGCGCTGGGCGACTACACAGCCGGATTGGAGCGAGCCCTCGGCGCCGCACGCACCATCAAGCTCTACGGCGCCGAAGACCGCGAAGCGCAGTCCATCGGCGGCAGTGCACACGCCGCCTATGAGTATGGCGTCCGCATCGCGGCATCCACCGCCTTGAGTGTTCTTGTATTCCGGTTGGGCGTCACCGGCTCATTTGTGGCAATCATGATCATCGATGGGCAGCGCGTCGCGGACGGCACCTTGGCCGTTGGCCAATTCGTCAGCCTGTTTGCTTTCGCCCTGTACGCGATTTTTCCTGTCACCGCTGCCTTTGTCGCATTCACCAATGTGCGTATCGCAGCAGGCGCACATCAACATCTCATCGCCACACTGCACGAACTGCCGGAGGGCGACCAGGCTTCGCTTGCCGTCGCGGGCGGTGTGAACGCGCCGAGCGCGTCGGAGTTCTCGGCCGAGGACGAGAACAGCGCTCCGCTGGTCGAATTCGACCATGTGTCGTTCTCCTACGGCAACGACCCCGTCCTGGACGACGTTTCCTTCACGCTCCTGCGGGATCAGACCACCGCGCTGATCGGGCCTTCTGGTGCGGGAAAGTCAACCATTCTGGCGTTGCTCTGCCGTTTCCACGACCCGAGTTCCGGGACCGTGAGCTGGGAAGGCCGCGACTTCCGCAGCATTGGACTCAAGGAACTCCGCGGCCGCCTCGGACTTCTGGAACAAGACGCACCCGTGCTCCATGGCACCGTCCGCGACAACCTGCTCATTGCCGATCCGGACGCCGGCGACGCCGACTTATGGCGTGTCCTCGAACAGGCAAATATCGCCGACGAAATCGCCCGTCTTCCCGAACAACTCGACACCCCCGTCCTTGAACGCGGGCGCGGTCTGTCCGGTGGCCAACGCCAGCGACTCGCCTTGGCCCGCGCCCTGCTGTCCCGGTCGCAGCTCATCCTCATGGACGAGCCAACTGCGCACCTCGACCGCGCCAACGAATACGACGTCATGAACAACCTGCTGCAAGCGCGCGGCCATCGCAGCCTCCTCGTCGTTGCTCACAGACTCTCCACCGTCACCAACGCCGACCAGATCCTGGTTCTTCGGCACGGCCGGATCTATGCAAGGGGCACGCACGCTGAACTGTTGGGCATGCCCGTCTACCGCGAACTCATCGAGCACGAACTCGCTTCCCACTAGCGCACACCGTGCCGGCTCGTGGTGACCGCACTAGTGCGCAGTCGACACCCGATCGTGTTCGGCGGCAGGAGAACTCGGCCGATATCGGACCTGTTTACGTGGACCTGGTGGCGCCGCCGTCGGCGCAGGCGGCATTAGGGGTGATCCCTGGCAGCTGTCATCCTTGGCAATACGGCCGGTAGTGCTGCCGCCGAGTTAGCTTGTGCTTTAAGGGTTCAAGAATCACTCGCGGCCAGCGTGGTGACTTCGGCCACCTCGTGACCGTGAAGGAAGTTGGAATGCCGGCGTTCTTCCCGCCCAGTCACCTCTATGGACGACACGAGCCGAGCCAAGACCTTTAACAGGCAGCGCAACTCCAGGCGAGCCAGGACAGCACCGACACACGAGTGCGGACCGGAGCCAAAGGATAAGTGCGGGTTCGGATTACGGCCGATGACGAAACCCTGATCGGGAAACACGGCTTCGTCACGGTTAGCGGAAGGGAGCCATACGACGATTCGGTCACCCGATCGAATCTCGGCCTCCCCAACCGACACGTCGACGAGGGCGGTCCGCATCAGATGTGCCGCAGGGCAAGTCCAGCGCAAGATTTCTTCGACAGCCGAGTCGAACAGCTCTGGGCACCCACGAAGCTGTTGCCAGGCATCGGGATTTTCGGCGAAGGCCACCAGGGCACCGGCGACCGCGAGCGGTGTCGTTTCAAGCCCGCCGCTGAGCATGCCATCGCAATTGAGCAAGATCTCATCATCGGTAAGGCGATGGCCGTCTACATCGGTATTGGACAGCGCCGTCACAAAGTCGTCCTGAGGCTCTGCTCGACGCTGCTCGAGCAAGCCGAAGAGATACATGAGCAATTCACCGTGTGCCTGGGCGGCTTCCTGCTCAACATTGGTTGCGTAAGCGGCGTCGGTCAGTCTGCCCAGTTCTGCCCAGTCCGCGTCCGGTATCCCCAGTACCTGCCCTAGAACCAGGCGTGCGATCACGGTGCCGAAGTCTCTTACGGCGTCAAAGGAGCCGCCCTGCGCGATCAGGTCGGCGAGCAGCTTCTCGATATCGCGTTCAACAGCGAAAGACATCCGATCAACGGCCGATTTGGAGAGCCACGCCGAATGGGCGGCCCGCAATCGTCGATGAGCGCCACCGTCCGTGACGACCAGCATTTTTCCGGAAGCCAGGGCGACAGCGCGAGCGTTGCCGCCCAGACGCATGCCTGCGGTCGAGGTGAAATGAGAAGGGTTCTGCAGTACTTGGCGCCCGAGGTCGTGGGTGGTGACCGACCAAAATTCTCCGTAAGTGGGTGAATGAGTCCACGCAAGCGGATGCTCGCGGCGCGCCGCTTGCCACGCGCTGAATCGGTCCGGCGATGCGTGGAAGGACGGATCGGCCGGGTCGGCAGCCGTTCCGTCAAGCGACCAAAGGGGCTGGCGCCCGTTCAGCCCGCGATTCAGGTATCTGGACACCGTCCCTCAGTTTTCACGTGTGGACTCGAGTGATCACAACGAGCACCGATTGAACTCATCGCAGAGCGTAACCAGCAGACCAGGACTCAGGGTCAGTATCGGACTGGAATTCGCACATCAATTCCTGACGCGTGGGGCACAATCGTGGCCCACGTGCATGAATACCGCCTCTACCGGGCGCTCGTAGCCTATGTGACACCGAAAACCCTTGCGCGCGCTGGATTCCGCAACGCGAATCGGATACGGCCGGCGGGTTCCGGCCGTCGAGGTCTCTCGGCCGCGAGGTGAGTGTGCAGCCAGGCGGGCAAAGCGGCAAGGGTCACGGTCACCGCTGGCCACCGGGTAGGAAGGCGCTGAGTCGAATTGGTGGTTTATCAAGCAGGTGATGAACGCCGGAATAGCACCCACCGCAACAAGATCAGCTCACGCCGCCGTGAGAAGAGATCGTCGGTGGCCGGCGCGACGACGGAAGCTCACCAAGCAATCCAGGAGGGACCAACGATGCGCAGATTGGGGACAAACGGCCCTAGGCCGGCCCCGAAGAGCGGGAAAGGATCGGCAGGCGGCAGGTAAAGAACAGGATGCGGCACGACTGTTCCGCTGATTTGCCAGATGAGAAGGACCGGACGGGGATAATCTGTAACGCGTCGACGTAGGACGTAGGATTCGAGATCATATGGCAGGGGCTACGTTTCGGCCGCTAACTACCGCTGCAACCTGCTCGGTGGTGGCTTACACCGGTTCTCGTGCGACTCCGCCCGCACCGGTGGGTTCCAGGACTACCTTGCGCAAGCCTTCACGTCCCAGTCCACGACGGCGGCCGGCCCTCGGTGAAGGCGCGGGGACCCTCCATGGCATCGCTGCTGCGCTTACGCCGTTCTTCACACGGATAGACCTCGTCGAAGGCGTCTCGCAACGGCAGGTCCAGCGAGCGCCACAGGGCCTCCTTGGTCGCCCGCACGGCCAGCGGAGCGCCGCGCAACAGGTCGTCGACCCAGGCCTGCGTCGCGTCGTCGAGGCGCTCGGGCGCGACCACCTCGTTGACCAAGCCGTGGTGCAGCGCGTCGTGCGCGGTCATGCGGCGGCCGGTGAGCAGGTAGCCGGCCGCCACCCGCGCCGGCAGCTGACGGCCCAGCCGGAACACGCCTCCGGCCCCGGCCACCAAACCCAAGCGGACCTCGGGCAATCCGAACTGCGCGTCGCTGGCGGCGATGATCAGGTCGCAGGCGAGCGCAAGTTCGAAGCCGCCACCCAACGCGTATCCGCGCACCTTGGCGACCAGGGGTTTGGTGATGTCGAACCGGTCGGTGAGCCGCGGTGCACCCGGCTTGTCCTTGCTCCCGAACGACGACAACCCCGCGGCTCCGCGCGCGTCGCGATCCGCGAGTTCTTTGAGGTCCTGTCCGACGCTGAAGGCGCGATCACCCGAACCCGTCAGGACGCCGACCCAGACCTGCGGATCGCTCTCAAAGTCCTCCCAGACCAGCCTGAGCTCCTCATGCATGCGCACGTTCATGGCGTTAAGGACCTCGGGGCGCCGCATGGTGATCGTGGCGACGCGATCACGCTTCTCGTATTCGACGAACTCGAACTGGTCCAACGCAGCGGGCACGCCACCAGATTAGGCCGGACCGTGCCGGCCCGACCGTTATCGCCGCGCGACGGGGACGTCTGATGCAGGCGCGTCTTTGTGCGGTCGGTACCAGCGTCCCACCGTTTCGGTACACCCAAGACGAACTCATCGAGCACTTCGATATCGAGGACGACAAGATCCGCTCGCTGTTCAAGAACAGCGCGATCGCGTCCCGGCACCTGGTCCTGCCGCCGCGCGACGCCGACGGCCGACCCCGGCCCGAAAGCCAGGGCGAACTGCTTGTCAAACACCGCGAGTGGGGCATCAAGATGGCCGCCGAAGCTCTGGGCAAGTGCCTGGCGAACATCGGCCGCACCCCTGCCGACGTCGACTACCTGTGCTGTGTGACCTCCACGGGATTCATGACGCCCGGGTTGTCCGCGTGGCTCATGAGGCATCGGGATATGCGGCCGGATTGTGCGCGACTCGACGTGGTCGGCATGGGCTGTAATGGCGGACTCAACGGGTTGGCGCCGGTAACCGCCTGGGCCGAGGCGCATCCCGACAAACTCGCCGTGATGATCTGCGTCGAGACCTGCTCGGCCGCCTACGTCTTCGATGGCACCATGCGGACCGCCGTGGTCAATTCCCTGTTCGGCGACGGCGCCGCCGCGCTGGCAGTCAGCACTGACCCGAAGCTGGCCGCCACGCCACACCCGTTGGTACTCAAGACCAGCAGCCACATCATTCTGGAAGCGCTCGAGGCGATGCGCTATGACTGGGACGACAGCCAGGGGCTGTTCAGTTTCTACCTCGACCCGCAGATTCCGTACGTGATCGGGGCCAACGCCGAGTTCGCCCTGAGCCGCCTGTTGTCTGGCACCGGTCTGGACATCACCGACATCGACCATTGGGTGGTGCACTCCGGAGGCAAGAAGGTCCTCGACGCGCTACGGGTGAACCTGGGGCTGAGCCGCCACGCCGTCCGCCACGCCACCAGCGTGCTGCGCGACTACGGCAACCTGGCCAGCGGGTCGTTCCTGTTCAGCCTCGAGCGACTGAACCGGGAGAACGTCGTGCAGCCGGGGGACTACGGAGTGATCACGACGATGGGCCCCGGCTCGACCATCGAGATGGCCCTGGTCCAGTGGACGTGACGAGGACTCGATGATCGAGCCGCCCGGGGAGCATGCCGGTTACTTCACTCTGCCGGCGGGCGACCTTGCCTGCCGCACGCGGGCGCTGAACGACTTCATCCGGTCCGTGGGCAGCGGTTTGGCCGTCATCGATCTGCGCGACGCAGGAGCAGAGCACCTGTCGCCGGATGACGGCATCGGCGAGGTGAACGGTTGGGAGCGTGCGCTGCGTCTGGTCGAGCGTTCGCCGGCGGCCACAGTGGCACTGTTCGGGCGCCAGGTCGGCGGATCCGCGCTGGAGGTGGGGCTGACCTGCGACTTCCGCTTCGCCGCCCCCGACTCCCAGGTGATCTGGCGCAACGAGGGCGCGGTCTGGCCGGGCACCGCGCTGTTCCGTCTGGTCCAACTGATCGGCCCCGCCCAGACCATTCGGCTGGCACTGCTCGGCGAACCGGTGCACGCCGACGCGGCACTCGGCAGCGGCCTGGTGGACATCATCACCGACAAACCCGAGGCCGAGGTGGCGACCCTGCGCGCCGGGGTGGCCGGCCTCGACGACCTGCGGGTCGTCCGCCAGCTGATCGCCGAGGCCGTCCACACCAGCTACGAAGAAGCCGTGGGGGCCCACCTCGCTGCGTGTGAGCGCTATCTGCGGCGGCGCGGGAAAGACTAGATGACCGACCGCATTCGCCCTGCGAACGGCGCCTCCCCGGGCATCGCGGCCCGACACAGCCGGCCCACGCCATGGGACCGGCCCTCGACAGAAGCAGAGCTTCGGGAAGCCGCGGCCTGGTTTGAGGAGCACATTGACGACGTCTACCGGACGCTGACGGCGGCTAACGGCGATAACCGCGGGCCAGCCAGGCTGGGTGACCTGGTGCGCGCCGCCGGTGACCAGCTGCCCGATCTGCTGCCTGACCGGGCGACCAGACGTCACGACGACGCGCTGGCCCCGAGCGAACGGCTGCAGGTGGAGCGCGACCAAGGCCGGTTTCTGCGGGCCTTGTTGCGCAACCCGGCCACTGCCATTCCGGCACTGGTTGACATGCGCACGCCGCTTCCCGAGTCGTCGGCCCACGCCGACGAGTTCCGGGAAAGCGGTGAGGTCGTCCTGGAAACCGTCACCCTACGACGCGCGGACGGCTTTGCCGAGCTGACCGAAGTGACCCTGGCCAACACCATGACACTGAACGCGGAAACGAACCAGCTCATGCGCGATCTCGAGGTGGCCGTCGACGTGGTGACACTGGACCCCTCCTCCTCGGTCGGCGTGATCCGCGGCGCCCCAATGGAATACGCGTCGTATGCCGGCAAGCGGGTGTTCTGCGCGGGGATCAACCTCAAGCACCTTGCCGCCGGCAAGATTTCGTACCTCGATTTCTTTATCGGTCGCGAAGCGGGCCTGCTGTCGAAGTTGGCGCGCGGCGTGCGCGATCCGGAGACCGGGCGCGACGTCGCCCAGCCGTGGATCTGCGTGGTCGATTCCTTCGCCATCGGCGGCGGCATGCAACTCACCCTGGTGACCGACCACGTGATCGCCGTCGATGACGCCTGGATGAGTTTGCCGGCCGCCAGCGAGGGCATCGTTCCCGGCGTAGCCAACCTGCGGCTCCCCGGCCGGGTTGGGGTGCCGCTCGCCCGGGAGCTGATCCTGCGTGGCAGGCGTCTGAGCGGTACCGAGGCGATGCAGGCCGGCCTGGTCGACGCCGTGGTGCGGGCGGCCGATGTGGATGCCACAGTGGCGTCGGTGGCCGCGGCGCTGTCGGCGCCCGCCGTGATGCCCAACAAGCTGATGCTCGCCCACGGCATCGAGCCCGAAGACGAGTTCGCGACGTACCTGGCCGACTTCGCCATCGTCCAAGCGGATCGCATGCACGCCCCCGATGTGCGTCACACGCTGTCGAGCCGGCTGTGACAGGCACGCCAGAGACGGGCAGGGCCGAAGCCCAGATTCTGGGCGCCATCGGATTTCTCAACGAGGTGATGGGCCGCTACCCGCGCGCAATCTCGTTCGCCCCGGGAGCGCCGCTGCTGGACGGCATCACCCGCGAGCGCCTGATCGCGGCTGTCGACGAGGTGGCCGCTCGGCTGGGCAGCGAAGCGCCGGGGTGGGACGCCCTGTTTCAGTACGGTCCCAGCCAGGGGATCGTCAACGCGGACCTCGCCCGCGCGCTCTCCGCCACCGCCGCCCTGGCGGTGGGCGCCTCCGATATCACCATCACCGTCGGCGCGCAGGAGGGGTTCATCCTCATTCTTCGTGCACTGGAACTGCATCGCCGCGGGACTCTCGGCATCGTTGCCCCCGCGTTCGCCGGGATCCGAGGTGCGGCGACCTTCATGGGTGCCCGGACCATGGACATTCTCGAGGGCCCCGAGGGCGTCACCGCGGCGGACCTCGAGGCGGCGTGTGAGCAAGCCGAAGCCCTGGGAGAACCGCTGCGAGCGTTGTACGTCGCACCCGATTGCGCCAATCCCTCAGGGACGGTGATTCCTCGGCCGGCCCGGCTGGAACTGCTGCGCACCGCTCGGGAGCGGCAGGTGTTCTTGATCGAAGATACGACCTACGGCTTCACCGATCCTGACGTCCCGCCGTGCCTGAAGGCTCTGGACGAGGACGGGATGGTGATCCAGGTGGGCACCTTCTCCAAGGTGTGCTTCCCCGGTGCCCGCGTCGGCTATGTGGTCGCCGATCAGCCCTGGCACGACGGGTCCACCCTGGCCAGCTGGCTGGCCACCCTGAAGAACACCACCACGGTGAACACCTCTCCAATCAGCCAGGCCATGGTCGCGGGCCTGGTGCTGTCAGATGCGGCTGCCCTGGCCGAGCGCGAGCGGGTGCTGAGACAGTCCTACCGCGACAAGCGGAGCCTGCTGTTGGCCGCATTGGACGACGAGTTCCCCGACGCAGGCGAACTCGGGCTCAGCTGGAACCGGCCCACGGGCGGCTTTTTCGTCATGATGCAGACCCGACGGGATTTGGACCACGCCACCCTGCAACGCTGCGCTGCGCACCATCGCGTGCTGTGGACCCCGATGCGTGACTTCTACGCCGGCCATGAGGGGGACACGACATTGAGGCTGTCGTGCAGCCACGTGCCGGCTGAGCAGATCAGGGAGGGGGTTCGCCGGCTAGGCGGCTTCCTACGCGAAAGCCCGCACGATGCGGAGGCTTAAGGAAATTCGTGCGGCACCTGTCATGACAAGCTGTGCGCACTCTCGTCACGGCGTTTGACCAGCAGCCAGGTTTCCTCGTCACCCTCTCGAATCCGGGTCATGGCGTACCGCCCGCGCAGCCTGTCGCCGCGCAGATGGAACGAAACATGGCCACAGGCAAGGCCCTTGGCCATGTCGTGACGAGTTCCGTTGGCGTATGTGCCATGGTCCCAGACGACTACTCCGGCGGGGCCGTGTCGGCCCTCGGGGATCACGCCCTCAAACGTCGCATACTCGAGCGGATGGTCTTCGGCGCGTCGGGCCATGCGCTGCTCGGCGGGGCTGACCGACGGGCCGTCGGCTATCGTCCACGACACCAGCACTCCGTCGATTTCCAGGCGGAAGTCATAGTGATCGCTGTGTGCCAGACGATGCTGAACCACGAAGCACGGTCCGTCAACCGGAGTTCGGCGCTGTCGTCGATGCCGGCCACCTTGCTCATAGTTGCTTACAGCCATGGTATTTAGGTACCCGGCCGTTAGCCGGGAAAACTGTGGATTCGACTACATTCCGAGCGTCATTGAGCAGGAAGCGTTTTGGCGTCAGATCCGTGCCACCGGAGCGTCATACCCTGTCCCGCCAGCCACGTAGTCAGGTCATATCCGTTGCAGGCCAACCCATCGATGGCGGTGACGGCGCGCCGGATCGCCAGTTCGGCGATGGTCTGGCTCAACAAGCCCTGGTGCACGGCGTCCAAGAGTTCGTCGACGTCGGCCAGTTCCGCGCCGCTACCGGTGCGTACCTCGATATCGAGATAATGGTCTTCCGACCGCCACACCGTCTCCCCGGGGCTGTATTCGCCGATGTCGAGATAGAAGTCATGGTCTCTTTCGTGACCCGGGTTGAAGTGAAACACCGTGGCGCGCAGACCCAATGACGGCAGCAGCCACGACTCCAGATAGCGGAACTGCTCGCGCCCCGGCGTCGGACGGGCCAGGTAGAGCCCCCACGGATGCACCGCGTACTCGTCGACCGCCCGCACGATCCCTTTCGGATCCGTGTTGGTGCGGGCGGTCAGGTCGAATGTCTCGTGCTTCGGCGGATGGATGTCAAGACTCTACCTGCGCCCTTATCTACGGAGCCGCAATTTCCACCGCACAAAGCCGGCATAGAACACCGACAGCGCCACCAGCATCCCCATGTCCAGCAACCAGATCTTGGAGGTGTGCTGCCAGAATCTGTCCTGGGGGACCAGCGAGCCCGGTACCAGAGACCGCACATCGACCGTCGATGCGGCCGCGGCATAGCCCCACCGTGCCGGCACCACTGTGGAAACCTGTTCCAGCACAACCCGGTTGGTCACCGGGACCATCCCGCCGCACAGCACCAGCTGCGCCATGATCGACACCACGAACAGCGGCATGATCTGCTCCGTGGAGCGAACCACCGCCGAAATGCCCAGGCCCAGTAGCGCCGAAGCCACGCAGGTCGCGGCGACGGTGAGAAACAACTCGAAGGTGGCCGCGGTGTTGCCATGCCCAAGCACCAGTCCGCCGCGCGTCGGTGCACCTTTGCCGACGACGACGATCGCTGTGGCGATCGCGGCCTGCAGCACGGCGAACACACAGAACACGCCGGTTTTTGCCAGTAGGTACGCCGTCGTCGACAGACCAACCGCCTGTTCGCGCTGGAAGATCGCCCGCTCACCGACCAGGTCGCGAATCGTCAGGGCGGTGCCCATGAACGCCGCGGCCAGCAGCAGCAGGTTCAAAATCTGAGCCGACTCGTCCGGAGTGCCGCCGTGCTCGCCGACCGCGCGGAATCCGTTCGACCCGGGCACGGTCAGCGATAGTGCGCCGAGGATGAACGGCAACAGGGCCAGGAACACAAAGTAGGCGCGATCGGCAACCACCAGGCGAACTTGCCGTCGAGCGACCGTCGAGATCTGTCGACGCATGCTGGTGTGCACCGGTTCGCCCAGGTCGGCCGGGGCTGTGTCGGGGTCAGGCCGGTCCTGTGACTGGCTCCGCTCGAGGAACCGGCGATTGGCTTCCGCCGGGTCGGCGCCCACCTGGCTGAAGATCTTGGCCCAGTTCGTGGTGCCCATGGCGCCACCGATCTGGTCGGGCGGACCGCAGTACGCGGTCTTGCCGCCAGGCGCCACCAGCAGTAGCTGGTCACAGATATCCAGGTACGACAGCATGTGGGTGACCACGATCACCACCCGGCCGGCGTCGGCCAGTTGCCGCAGCATCATCATGACCTGGTGGTCGAGCGCGGGGTCCAGCCCGGATGTGGGCTCGTCGAGGATCAGCAGCGACGGCCCGGTCAGCAGTTCCAGCGCCACCGAAGCTCGTTTGCGCTGGCCGCCCGAGAGTTTGTCGACGCGGGTGTCGGCGTGCTTGGTCAGATCGAGTTCCTCGAGAACCTGGGCCACCACCCGCGCGCGGTCGGATTTGCTGGTGTCCGGCGGCAGCCGGAGTTCGGCGGCGTAGCCGAGCGCCTGGTGCACCGTGAGCTGGCGGTGCACCACGTCGTCCTGCGGGACCATCCCGATCCGGCTGCGCAGCGACGCGTATTCGCCGTGAACGTCATGGCCTTCGAAGCTGACCGAACCTTTGCTGGGGCGGGCGTAGCCGGCAATGAGCCGGGCCAGCGTGCTTTTGCCGGCGCCCGACCCGCCGATGACGGCGGTCAGCGTCCCGGGCCGCGCCGTCAGGGAGATGCCGTCGAGCAGCTGTTTGCCGTTGTCCACGGTGTAGTTGACTCCGCGGACCTCGAGACCGCCGGTGCGCGTTGCGGTTTCGCTACGCGGGACGAGCGTGCCGTCGTTGAACTGCAGGTCGACGTTGCCGATAGTGACCACGTCGCCCTGGGAGAGTATTGCCGAGCCGACCCGGGTGCCGTTGACGAAAGTCCCGTTGACGCTGCGATCCTGGATCTCGGTGCCCAGCGGTGTGGTCCGCAGTGTGGCGTGCTGGCGGCTGGCGAGCACGTCGGACACGACGATGTCGTTGTCGTTGGCACGACCGATGGTGATGGCGCCGGTCGACTTCGGGGCCCCGGCAATCCCCGAACGCGGTGACAGGATCCTGACCATCCTGGTGGCCAGGCTCGATACGTCCGCCAGCTTGGCATCGATCGCCGTGACCTCGGCCGGCGGCGGCCCGGCGTTCACCGTGGTGACTTCCTCGGGCGGCATTGGACGCGCCGGCGGGCGCCTGGGCGGCGGTGACACCGGTCGTCCATTGGGCTGGCGGGCAGGCGGACGCGGGACGTTCGTCGACCACGCCAGCGTGGGCGGGCCGCTGTCGTGGCGGGCGCCATCGTTGAACGTGCTGCGTGGTTTGGTCTGCGGGCGCTGCCGGCCGATCTCGAAGGTCAGCCGCGGCCCGGCAGGATTGCCGACGTTGATGCTCTGCCCGTCGTGAACGTCGACGACGGGCATCCGGTAGCCGTTGACGTAGGTGCCGTTGAGGGAGCCGTTGTCGATCGCCAGCCAGCGGCCCTGCTCGAAGCGCAGGATGAGATGCGCGCGCGAGATGCGGGGGTCCGGGATACGGAGATCGGCATGCAGGTCGCGCCCGATCACCACTTCATGGCCGGGAGCGAAGGAACGTTGAGACCCGTCATGCCGAATCGTCAGTGCCGGCGGGGCTGGTCGACTCACCAGACCCAGATTAGCCCGCTCCTGCGTTGCTGGTTGTGTGCCAGCTGTGACGTCCCTATGTGTCCCGGGCGGTCATACATAGCTGTTTCATAGCTTGCATCCCGTCCTGCACCAATGCTTTTCATGCATCATGCGAATGGAGGAGGGGGCATCTTGCGGATGGATGAACGACCAGGCGCCACCCGGCGTCTTCGAGCCGGGCTCAAGGCCGGCCGCGGGCTTGTGACAACCGTCACGCACCGGCGGCGCCGCGTCTCTGCATCCGGCTCGGCACCCGCTTCGGGTTCCGACGGCCCGGCGCGGCCGGGGATGACTCGCGGCGCGTCGTTCGCCGGCTACACGATCCTGCGACAGCTCGGCGCCGGGGGAATGGCCGAGGTGTATCTCGCCCTTCATCCGCGGTTGCCGCGCCGCGACGTGATCAAGGTGCTCGCCGAGGCGATCACCGCGGACACCGAGTTCCGCGAAAGGTTCAACCGGGAGGCCGATCTCGCGGCGACATTGTGGCATCCGCACATCGTCGGGGTGCACGATCGCGGCGAATTCCAGGGCCAGCTCTGGATTTCCATGGACTACGTCGAAGGCACCGATGCCGCCCGGCTGGTGCGGGAGGCTCACCCGGAGGGGATGCCGGTCGATGACGTGTGCGCCATTCTGGACGCTGTTGCCGGAGCCCTCGATTACGCCCACGACCGCGGACTGCTGCACCGCGACGTCAAGCCCGCCAACATCCTGCTCACCCATCCCGATACCGACCAAAGCCAAGAACGCCGAATCCTGTTGGCGGACTTCGGGGTCGCGCGTCACCTCGCTGACATCAGCGGCATCACCCAGACCAACGTCGCGGTCGGAACCGTCGCCTATGCGGCGCCGGAACAATTGGCGGGTTCCAACATCGATCGGCGCGCCGACCAATATGCGTTGGCCGCCACGGCGTTTCACCTGCTGACCGGGGCACCGCCGTTCCGCAACGCCAATCCGGTCGCGGTCATCAGCCAGCACTTGCATGACGAGCCGCCCCGGCTCAGCGAACGCCGTCCGGACCTCGCGCACCTCGATGACGTGTTCGCCAAGGCACTGTCCAAGAAACCGGAAGACCGCTTCGAGCGGTGCCGGATGTTCGCCGCCGCGGTCCGCGCAGGATCGGTGCCGACCTCCGACGTCGATCCATCCGAGCCGCCAGGTCAGGGTGCCCGCAGCCCACGGGTTCCCTCGCGCGTGCGGATGGCGGCCGCCCTGGTCTGTGCGGTGCTGATCGCGGTGGCGGCCACCTGGTCCACGTTGTACAGCTTCGAGACCGACCCGTCGCAGCCCAGCCCCGCGCTGGCAGCCCGGCCGGCTGAGCCTGCGCCGCCCGCGGCGGCGGCGCCCGTGACGCCTACGCCGGGCAAGGTCCTCGACGGCACCTATCGACTCGACCTCAACCGGGCCAAACGCACGACGAACGGCACCCCGGTCCGGCACGACGGGGGCACCACCTACTGGTGGGCATTCCATTCCGTGTGCACGACCGGCGGATGTGCCGCCACCGGTGTCCGCCTGGATGACGCCACCCATCAGGTCGCCGACACCACCGACGGGGGACAGCACGACGCCCTGCGGTTCGTGGCGGGGTACTGGCAGGGGGCCGCACAACAGATCCGGGTCCACTGCCACCAGGCGAACCAGGCGGATGGAGCCACCCAGCAGGAGACGGTGGCGCTGTCGCTGGCCCTGCAGGCCGACGGCACACTGCGTGGCGTGCAGACCGAGACCGTCGGCAGCAACGAATGCGGTGCCCAGGGCGCGGTGCTGCGGGTGCCCGTGGTGGCGACGCGGGTGGGCGACGCGCCGGCCAACGTGGTTCTCGCCGATCCGGCGCGGGTGGCCGGCGCGGCCACGCTTCCGGCGACCCGCCCGATGCCGCCCGTGTTGGGCGGGGTGTGCAGCGACGTGGACAAGCTCGGCTACGACCAGACCAGCAACGAGCAGGTCGTCTGCGAGGGCGGAGTGTGGAGCAAGGCGCCGATCACGACCGGCGTGCATGCCGCCGGCAGTTCGTGTGACCGACCGGACATTCCGGTCTTCGCACTGTCGGCGTCCAACGACGGCTACCTGATTGAATGCAACCCGGGCACCCGGGTATGGGCGCGGCATAGCTGATCGGGTGGGATTGGTCGCCTCAAAATGCAGGCGAAATCCGCCCGCTGAATGTCACTCGGCTCCTATCCAGTGTGTAGCCGATGGCCGTGTTCGTTACCCCGAAAGAATTTCTTCCATTCCCCGAGATTGTCGAGATCAGAGTTGATAAATTGCGGTCATCCTGATTTGGGGAGGGTCACAATGTCGTTTCTTTTGGTATCGCCGCAGCTCATCGCCGCTACGACAGAACAGTTGGCCGGAATCGCGTCGTCCTTGACAGTCGCCAATGAGGGCGCGGTCGGCCCGACGACAAATGTGGTTTCTGCTGCCGCCGACGAGGTATCAACGGCCATCACTGCGGTGTTCAACGCCCACGCTCGCCAATATCAGGTGCTGAGCGCGGAGGCGCTTTCGTTTCATGGACAGTTTCTTCGTAATTTGAATGCGAACGCAAACGCGTATGCGACGGCGGAGGCCGCCAATGTCCAGCAGGCGTTGCTCGATGCGATCAACGCGCCAGTGCAGACCTGGACCGGGCGCCCCCTGATCGGTGACGGCGCAACCGGTGCGCCCGGCCAGCGCGGCGGCGACGGCGGGTGGCTATTCGGCAGCGGCGGGGCCGGCGGCGCCGGTGGAGCCAACGGGGTCGCCGGTGGAGCCGGTGGCAACGCCGGATTGATCGGATCGGGCGGCGTTGGCGGCGCAGGCGGCGCCGGTGCTGCGGGCGGAGCCGGTGGCCAGGGCGGTTGGTTGTACGGCAACGGTGGCGCCGGCGGGGCCGGCGGAACAGCTGTCACGGCTGGCGGCGCCGGGGGAATCGGCGGTAATGGTGGGTCGGCTGGGCTGTTCGGAGCTGGTGGCGCCGGTGGGAGCGGTGGTTTCGGCGCTGCCGGCGCCGCTGCAAGCGACGGTGGTGCCGCGGGAGCGGGCGGTACGGGTGGTGCCGGCGGTCGTCTGTACGGAAACGGCGGTGTGGGCGGGGCCGGCGGTGACGGCGGAAGTGGCGGCATGGGTATCGGCCCCAATTTCACCGGCGGGTACGCCGGATCGGGTGGCGTCGGGGGGCACGGCGGGGCCAGCGGGCTGTTCGGCAACGGCGGAGCCGGTGGCGCAGGCGGCCAGGGCGGTGTCGGTGGTGCCGGCAACCTGGTTGGCGGGGCTGGTGGCACCGGTGCCGCCGGCGGACATGGTGGTGCGGGCGGGTGGATCGGCGACGGTGGCGCAGGTGGCGTAGGCGGCCGCGGCGGAATGGGTGGCACCGGCGACGTCGGCGGGGCGAGTGGTGCCGGCGGAGATGGCGCTTACGGTGGCGCAGCCGGATTGGTGCTTGGCAACGGTGGCGCCGGCGGTGCGGGCGGCAGCGGCGGTGGTGCCTTCACTCCTAACGACCTCGTTGGGAAGGGCGGTGCCGGCGGGGCGGGGGCAAAGGGCGGCGCCGCCGGCTTGATCGGTAACGGCGGTGCCGGCGGCGGTGGCGGCAACGGCGGCATCGGCGGAGGGAACTTCGGCGATGCGCCTGGGGAGACCGGCGGCAACGGCGGAACGGGCGGCGCCGGGGGCATGGGCGGATTCCTGTCCGGGGACGGTGGAGCAGGCGGAGCAGGCGGTGACGGGGCAGCGGGCGGCAATTCCTTCAACGGTCCCAACGGCGGCATCGGCGGCAGCGGCGGAGCCGGCGCAGCGGGTGGAGGTACCGGGCTGATCGGCAACGGCGGCGGTGGGGGCGCCGGCGGCAGGGGCGCTCAAGGCGGGTTGAGTACCAACGCTGTCGGTGGCGCCGGCGGTGACGGCGGGGCAGGTTCGAACGGCGGTCAAGGCGGAGCGCTGTATGGCAACGGAGGCAGCGGCGCTGCGGGCGGTACCGGCGGTGCCGGTGGTACCGGTTTCGGCGGCACGGGTGACGACGGTGTGGGCAAAGACGGCGGTAACGGCGGCAATGCGCAACTGATCGGTGACGGCGGCAACGGCGGCGCCGGCGGCGGTGGCGGTGCGGTCGGCGGCGTCGGCGGGCGGGGCGGAAGCCTGGCCGGTAAAGCCGGCGCGAACGGGCCGTCCTAGCGGCAGAACTGAACGGTAGCGGCCCAACGCTCAGCGTTCCTGCGCGGAACAAAGCTTGTCGGTGGCTGGTTCTACCCTGGTGCTATGGCTTTCGCCACCGAACACCCAGTACTCGCCCACTCGGAATACCGGGCCGTCGACGAGGTCGTGCGCTCCGGTGCCCGCTTCGAGGTGGTCAGCCCGCATCAACCCGCCGGCGACCAGCCCGCCGCCATCGACGAGCTGGAGCGCCGGATCAGAGCGGGGGAGCGCGACGTCGTGCTGCTCGGCGCCACCGGCACCGGGAAGTCGGCGACCACCGCCTGGCTGATCGAACGGCTGCAACGGCCCACCCTGGTGATGGCGCCGAACAAGACGCTGGCCGCCCAGCTGGCCAATGAGCTGCGAGAGATGTTGCCGCACAACGCAGTCGAGTACTTCGTCTCGTACTACGACTACTACCAGCCCGAGGCGTACATCGCGCAGACCGACACCTACATCGAAAAGGACAGCTCGATCAACGACGACGTCGAACGACTGCGGCACTCCGCCACGTCGTCGCTGCTGTCGCGTCGCGACGTCGTGGTGGTGGCATCGGTGTCCTGCATCTACGGCCTGGGCACGCCGCAGTCCTATCTGGATCGCTCCGTCGAGCTGCAGGTCGGCATGGAGGTGCCGCGCGACGGGCTGCTGCGGCTGCTGGTCGACGTTCAGTACACGCGCAATGACCTGTCGTTCACCCGCGGCTCCTTCCGGGTTCGCGGCGACACCGTGGAGATCATCCCGTCCTACGAAGAACTGGCCGTGCGCATCGAGTTCTTCGGCGACGAGGTCGAGGCGCTTTATTACCTGCACCCGCTGACCGGCGACGTGGTTCGCCAGGTCGACTCGCTGCGCATCTTCCCGGCCACCCACTACGTGGCCGGTCCCGAGCGGATGGCGCAGGCCATCTCGACGATCGAGCAGGAGCTGGCCGACCGGCTCGCCGAGCTGGAGGGGCAGGGCAAGTTGCTCGAAGCCCAGCGGCTGCGGATGCGCACCAACTACGACATCGAGATGATGCGACAGGTCGGGTTCTGCTCCGGCATCGAGAACTACTCGCGCCACATAGACGGGAGGCCGGCCGGGTCCGCACCTGCCACACTGCTGGACTACTTCCCCGAAGACTTTCTGATGGTCATCGACGAGTCGCACGTCACCGTGCCGCAGATCGGCGGCATGTACGAGGGCGACATGTCCCGCAAACGTAACCTCGTCGAATACGGGTTCCGGTTGCCGTCGGCGGTCGACAACCGCCCCCTGACGTGGGAGGAGTTCGCCGACCGAATTGGGCAGACGGTGTACCTGTCCGCCACGCCGGGGCCCTATGAGCTAAGCCAGACCGGCGGGGAGTTCGTCGAGCAGGTGATCCGCCCGACCGGCCTCGTCGACCCGCAGGTCGTGGTCAAGCCGACCAAGGGCCAGATCGACGACCTCATCGGTGAGATCCGCAAGCGCACCGAGCGCGACGAACGGGTGCTGGTCACCACGCTCACCAAGAAGATGGCCGAGGACCTCACCGACTACCTGCTGGAGATGGGCATCCGGGTCCGCTACTTGCATTCCGAGGTCGACACCCTGCGCCGCGTCGAGTTGTTGCGGCAACTGCGGCTCGGCGAGTACGACGTTCTGGTCGGCATCAACCTGCTGCGCGAAGGTCTCGACCTTCCCGAAGTGTCGTTGGTGTCGATCCTCGACGCCGACAAGGAGGGCTTCCTGCGCTCGGTGCGCAGCCTGATCCAGACCATCGGCCGTGCGGCGCGAAACGTCTCGGGCGAAGTGCACATGTACGCCGATAAGATCACCGACTCGATGAAAGAGGCGATCGACGAGACCGAACGCCGCCGCGCCAAGCAGATCGCCTACAACGAGGCGAATGGAATCGACCCGCAGCCGCTGCGCAAGAAGATCGCCGACATCCTCGACCAGGTCTACCGCGAGGCCGACGACACGGACGTCGAGATCGGCGGATCCGGACGCAACGCCTCCCGCGGCCGGCGCGCGCAGGGTGAAGCAGGCCGGGCTGTGAGCGCCGGCGTGATCGAGGGCCGCGACACCTCCACGATGCCGCGCGCCGAGCTGGCGGACCTGATCAAGGACCTGACCGCGCAGATGATGGCCGCCGCGCGCGACCTGCAGTTCGAACTGGCCGCCCGGTTCCGCGACGAGATCGCCGACCTCAAGAAGGAGTTGCGCGGGATGGACGCCGCCGGTCTCAAGTGACGCAGACGACGAGCGAGACCGGAAGCTGGCGGCAACTACTCGGTCAGCACCTGGGCACGGCCACGGTGCTGGCGGGCGGTGTCGCCATGTACGCCACGAACGAGTTCCTGACGGTCAGCCTGTTACCGAGCACCATCGCCGACATCGGCGGCGACCGCCTGTACGCCTGGGTGGTCACCCTCTACCTGGTCGGATCGGTGGTCGCGGCGACTACCGTCAACACCATCCTGCGCCGGTTCGGGGCGCGCTCGTCGTTCTTGCTGGGTCTGGCCGTTTTCGGAGTGGCCAGCGTCGCGTGCGCGGTCGCTCCGACGATGGAGGTGCTGATCGCGGGCCGCGCGCTGCAGGGAGTCGCCGGCGGCACCCTGGCAGGGCTGGGCTACGCGCTGATCAACGCCGCGTTGCCGCGAGAACTGTGGACCCGAGGCTCGGCCCTGGTCTCTGCGATGTGGGGCGTCGCAACGGTGGTAGGCCCGGCGATGGGTGGCCTGTTCGCGCAATTCGGTTTGTGGCGTTGGGCTTTCGGTGCGATGGCCGTCCTTGCCGCGCTGCTTGCCGTGCTGGTCCCGGCGGTCCTGGCGGCGAGCGCGACCCACCAGGACGACTCAGCGGCCCCTGCGCTTCGGGTGCCGGTTGGGTCGCTGCTGTTGGTCGGCGCGGCCGCGCTGGCGGTCAGCGTCGCGCAGTTGCCGCACAATGCCATGGCGATCGCGGGCCTACTCGCGGTCGCCCTGCTGTTGATCGCGGGATTCGTCGTCGTCGATCGCCGTAGCCGCGCAACCGTCCTGCCGCCCAGTGTGTTTGGAACCGGGCCCCTCAAATGGATATACCTGACACTCGCGGTGCTGATGATGGCCGTCATGGTGGACACCTACGTGCCGTTGTTCGGCCAGCGGTTGGGACACCTGACGCCGGTCGCGGCCGGATTCCTCGGTGCTTCACTCGCGGTCGGCTGGACCTTCAGCGAGATCGTCAGCGCCTCGCTCAGCAACCCTCGGGTGATCAACCGCGTCGTCCTGGTCGCGCCGCTGCTGATGGCTGCCGGGCTGGCATTCAGCGCCCTCACCCAGCGTGCCGACGCATCGCCCGGTCTGATCGCGGTATGGGCCCTGGCGCTGCTGATCGCCGGCACCGGCATCGGAATGGCCTGGCCGCATCTGTCGGCGCGGGCGATGGACTCCGTCGACGATCCTGCCGAGAGCGGCGCGGCGGCCGCGGCGATCAACACCGTGCAACTCATCTCCGCGTCCTTCGGCGCGGGGCTGGCGGGTGTGGTGGTGAACTCCGCAACCGGCGGCGAGCTGATGGAGGCCCGCTGGCTGTATGCCGTGTTCACCGTGCTGGCCGCACTCGGTGTGCTGGCGTCCTACCGCGCGACCCGTCGAACGGCACGTCCGGCCGCAGCGGGGTTGCGGCCGTAACGCCGCCGGACCTCTTACGGTGGAATGGTGACGGAGACGGTCAGCGAGACCGGCAGCTGGCGTGAGCTGCTCGGTCAGCACCTGGGCACCTGTACCGTGCTGGCCGGGGGCGTTGCGCTGTACGCCACCAACGAATTTCTGACCGTCAGCATGTTGCCGAGCGTCGTCGCCGACATCGGCGGCGACCGCCTCTTCTCCTGGGCGACAACGCTTTATCTGATTGGTTCGGTGGTCGCAGCCACCACCGTCAATCCCATGTTGCTGCGCGTCGGGGCGCGGTTGTCATACCTGATGGGCCTCACCGTATTCGGCCTCGCCGGCCTCGTCTCCGCGCTGGCGCCGACGATGGAAGTGCTGGTGGCCGGACGAATGCTGCAGGGCGTGGCCGGCGGCCTGCTGGCCGGTCTCGGATACGCGCTGATCAACCGTGCATTGCCGCGTCACCTGTGGACCCGTGGCTCGGCGCTGGTGTCGACCATGTGGGGTGTCGCGACATTGATCGGGCCCACCGCGGGCGGGATTTTCGCTCAATTCGGTTGGTGGCGCTGGGCTTTCGTCGTGATGGGACTGGCCGCCGCGCTGATGGCCGTGCTGGTGGCGAGGGTCGTGACGGCTCGGGCGGGCATGGAAGAGGAAGAAAAGCCCAACCGCGCGGTGCCCATCTGGTCGCTGCTGTTGATGGGGGCCGCCGCTCTGGCCGTCAGCGTCGCGGCTCTGCCGCATTACCTGGTGCAGACGCTGGGCCTGCTGGCCGCCGCGGTGCTGTTGGTGGTCGTCTTCCTGGTGGTTGACTGGCGGATGCACGTCGCGGTGTTGCCGCGCAGCGTGTTCGGCCGCGGGCCGTTGAAGTGGATTTACCTGACGATGGCCGTGCAGATGATCGCGGCGATGGCCAACACCTATGTGCCGCTGTTCGGCCAGCAACTGGCCGACCTGAGCCCGGTGGAGTCGGGATTCCTGGGAGCAGCTCTGGCCACCGGTTGGACCATTGGCGAAATCGCCAGTGCGTCACTGACCAATCGCCAGGTGATCGGGCACGTCGTTGCGGTCGCGCCGCTGATCATGGCGACCGGGCTGGCCCTGGGTGCCGTCACCCAGCGCCCCTACGCGCCCCTCGGCATCGTCGCGATCTGGGCGCTCGCCCTGCTCATCACCGGGGCGGGCATCGGAATCGCGTGGCCGCACCTGGCCGTGCGGGCCATGACCGCCGTTGACGACGAGGCGGAGAGCAGCGCGGCGGCCGCGGCGATCAACATCATCCAGCTCAGTGCCGGAGCCTTTGGGGCCGGACTGGCCGGTGTGGTGGTCAACACCGCGCCCGGCGGTGAGGTGACCTCCGCACGCTGGTTGTTCTCGGTCTTCACGGCGCTGGCGGCGCTCGGCTTCGTTGCGTCCTACCAGGCCACCCACCGCGACCGCCGGGCCACGGGCTGACCGCGGTGCTTCGTCAGCGCGTCGACTTGACGACCTGGGAGTAGTGGAACTGCCAGCGCTCCACGATGTGGAAACCGAGGTAGCTCGGGAACTGGTAGACCGGGGCCCGCCCGAACGCCGTGCCCGGCGGTAACGCCTGTCCCACCTGATGGTCGGGCAGTGACGTGTCCCGGTTGGTGATCGTCCACAACGCGGGACACTTGTTGATCTTCGCCGTCGTCAGCCACACCGCGACGTGGCCGTCCCACAGTGCCCCGACCTTGGGGCCGTAGAAACCCCGCTCGACGTCGATCAGCGACCGGAAGGCCGCCGGCCGGGTCGCCAGCAGGGCACGAATCGGGCCGGGACGCCATGGCACCGTGTTGTCCACCAGCAGGCAGTCGCCGGGAGAGGCGTGCGCGCTGATGACATCGGCGACCTGGCTGTAGTCCCAGCCCTCCTTGGCATACGGTCCCCGCTGCGTGAAGAAATAGTTGGGAAAGGCCGCAATGGCCAGGAGCACCAGGAGGCCGACCACCTGCCAGCGCTTGCGGGCGATGGCGACGATGCAGACGGCCAGGACGACCGCGGCGCCCGGGGTGGTGAAGATCAGGTAGCGCGGATAGTAGATCGGCTCGCTGACGGCTGAGTAGATCAGGACGGTAGCAGTGGGAATCACCACCCAAAGGGCGCTGATGAGCAACAGCCGGCCGTTCTCGGCGCGGGCTTTGCCGGCGACACGCAAGCCCGCCGCGGTCAGCAGGAGAACCCCCGTCAGGATCGCGAACGGGACACTGTGGTCGAAGTACTGCCGGTGCACGACGTCGAGGAAGAGATTTCGGTTGAGTCCGTTGATCCATCCGACCTGCCACACCTGTTTGTGGGCAAACAGCATGAACGGCGTCATGGCGCCGAGAGCAACTACCGATGCCACGGCGAGCCAGATGGCGGGCCACTTGCGCGCCCCTTCGGGGGCCGGCCCCCTCGCTGTGAACGGCAGTATCGCGGCGTAGACCAATACCAACAGCACCATGTTGACGTTGACCAGGACGGCCACCATCAACAGCAGCGAGTAGGACACCCAGAGCCCGGCCCGGTTCCGCCGGGCCGCGGCCACCACCAGCACCGTCAGCCAGGCTGCCACCGCCACCACCAGCGCCGACGAGCGCGCCTCGATACCGGCCCAGGTCACCCTCGGGAGGATGGCGAAGACGGTGCCCGCGGTCAGCGCGGTGGTGCGCCCCGAGAACTGCTTGGCGAAAACCACGACGCCGGCCGCGGCGGCTCCCACGGCCAGCGTGCTGGGGACCCGCGACCAGAACTCGGTCGGCGGGAAGATGGCGAACCAGCCGTGCATCAGCAGGTAGTAGAAGCCGTGCACGGCGTCGATGTGGCCCAGCAACTTCCACAGTTCCGGCAGCGTGCGGCTGGCCGACGCGGTGATGGTCGCGCCCTCGTCGAACCACAGCGACGGTCGGCCCGCCCAGGCGGCGCTGATGACCATGGTCAGGGCCGCGATGGCCCAGGGGTCCAGAAAGCGGCCCCTCGGGTGTGCCGCGGCGGCCGGCTCGGCGTCGTCGGCCACGGGATTTTCGACGATTGACACAGACATGATTGGTTTCAACTTTATGTGCACGGGCGGTCCGGACGTGACCCGCGCCGCAAACCTCTCCCGTCTACGTCCAGCAACGCGATAGGGTCTTGGGTTGGCGGAAACCGACACCTGGGAGGGTAAATGAGCGCCTATCAAACCGTGGTCGTAGGGACTGACGGCTCAGACTCGTCGTTGCGCGCGGTAGACAGGGCAGCTGCGATCGCGGGGTCGGACGCCAAACTGATCATCGCGTCGGCGTATTTGCCGCAGCACGAGGACGCTCGCGCCGTCGACGCCCTGAAGAGCGAAAGTTACAAGGTCACCGGCACCGGTCCGATTTACGAGATCCTGCACGACGCCAAGGAGCGGGCGCACAACGCCGGCGCCAAGAACGTCGAGGAGCGAGCCATCGAGGGTGCCCCCGTGGACGCATTGGTGCACCTGGCCGAGTCGGAGAAAGCGGACCTGCTGGTGGTCGGCAACGTCGGGTTGAGCACGATCGCGGGTCGGCTCCTGGGTTCGGTTCCGGCCAACGTCTCGCGCAAGGCCAAGGTCGACGTGCTGATCGTGCACACCACCTGAGACCAGGAGACTTACCAGCCGCGCTCGCGCCATTCCTGAATGTGCGGGCGTTCGGCGCCTAACACCGTGTCATCGCCGTGGCCTGGACAGATCACGGTGGAGTCGTCGCAGACGCCGAAGACCCGGGTGGTGATGTTGGCGAGCAGCTGCTCGGCGTCGCCGGGCCGCTCCTGCCCACACCACCCGGGAACCCTTGGACGCGGCCACCGCGTAGGCGGCATGCGCATATGCCAGCGCGAACGCTGATCCCGATAGGAACGTGTACGCATCACGCTTCATGATGCGCAGAGCCCTTTTTCCGCCAGCCGAAGTAACCGAGCCAGACACTAATGGCCGCGTAGAGAGCAGCCCCCAGCCATGGAGACCAATCGGGCCAATGCCTGCCCATGAACTGAGGCAGGTTGAAAACGCCTGCTGACAGGTATACGGCGAGGACCGCATGTTCGATCGCGAACCCGGCAAACATGCCCGACAGGAACTTGAGAATGTCGCGCTTCATGGCTTCTCATCGTTCGCTCCGGGCCGTGGCGGGCATAGGGTCGAACGTCCCGGCGCGTGGCGCGTGAGTTCGGACGATGCGCTTGCAGTGCGGGGATCGCCGTCTGGCAGACAGAAACCCTAGAGCGAGGGAATCACCACCCGCGCTCGCGCCATTCCTGAATGTGCGGGCGTTCGGCGCCCAGTACCGTGTCGTCGCCGTGGCCGGGATAGATCACGGTGGAGTCGTCGTAGACGTCGAAGACCCGGGTGGTCACGTCATCGAGCAGCTGCTCGAAGTCGCCGGGCTGCCAGGTCTTGCCCACACCACCGGGGAACAGGCAGTCGCCGGTGAAAAGATGGGTCACGCCGCCGGTTGCAGCGCCGTCCAGTGCCAGCGCGACCGATCCCGGGGTGTGCCCGCGCAAATGGATCACGTCGAACGTCAGCTCACCGATCTGCACTGTGTCGCCGTGCGCCAGCAAACGGTCCGGCTGCACCGGCAGCGGCTCCGCGTCGATTTCGTGGGCCGCCGTCGGCGCTCCGGTCGCCTCGACCACGGCTTCCAGGGCCTGCCAATGGTCGAAGTGTTGGTGACTGGTCAGAATCAGCGATAACGTCGGCGCGTACCGTCGAATCAAGTCGATCAGGACTTCGGCGTCGTTCGCGGCGTCGATCAGCAGCGTTTTGCCGGTCTCGGAACAAGTGACCAGGTATGCGTTGTTGTCCATCGGGCCTACCGAGGCCTTTACGATCGTCGCTCCGGGCAGCGTGCGTCGGGCCGCCGTACCCGGGTCGACGTGTCCGGTGTAGTCGTCGCTGAGCTCGTTGGGAGCGGTCATACCCATGCACGCTACTTGGTTACGGCTGGCTCGAGCGGCTTGGCCGACTTCCTGTCGGTAGGGACACCTAGCATGGAATGCGGCCCCCGCTCTGATCGTTCAACGCCAGGGCCGCACACGTTTCAGCTGAAAGGGACAGCGTGGCTGACCGCCTCATCGTCAAGGGTGCGCGCGAGCACAACCTGCGCAGCGTCGACCTTGATCTACCCCGGGACGCCCTGATCGTTTTCACCGGGTTGTCGGGGTCGGGCAAGTCGTCGCTCGCGTTCGACACCATCTTCGCCGAGGGTCAGCGCCGCTACGTGGAATCGCTGTCGGCCTACGCCCGGCAGTTCCTCGGACAGATGGACAAGCCGGACGTCGACTTCATCGAGGGTCTCTCCCCGGCAGTGTCCATCGACCAGAAGTCGACCAACCGCAATCCGCGCTCGACGGTCGGCACCATCACCGAGGTGTACGACTACCTGCGGTTGCTGTACGCCCGGGCCGGCACTCCGCACTGCCCGATCTGTGGTGAGCGGATCGCGCGGCAGACGCCCCAGCAAATCGTGGACCAGGTGCTGGCGATGGAGGAGGGTATTCGCTTCCTGGTGCTCGCCCCGGTGGTGCGCACCCGGAAAGGGGAGTTCGCCGACCTCTTCGACAAGCTCAACGCGCAGGGTTACAGCCGGGTTCGGGTCGACGGTGTGGTGCACCCCCTGACCGAGCCGCCGAAACTCAAAAAGCAGGAGAAACACGACATCGAGGTGGTGGTGGACCGCCTCACTGTCAAAGCCAGCGCCAAACAGCGGCTCACCGACTCAGTCGAGACCGCGCTGAATCTGGCCGACGGCATCGTGGTGCTGGAATTCCCGGACGACCGGGACGAACACGATCACCCCCGCGAGCAGCGCTTCTCCGAGAAGCTGGCCTGCCCGAACGGGCACGCCCTGGCGGTGGACGACCTGGAGCCGCGCTCCTTTTCCTTCAACTCGCCGTACGGCGCCTGCCCCGAGTGCGTCGGTCTGGGCATCCGCAAGGAAGTCGATCCGGACCTGGTGGTGCCCGATCCCGATCTGACCCTGGCCGACGGCGCGGTGGCGCCGTGGTCGTCGGGTCACACCGCCGAGTACTTCACCCGGATGATGGCCGGCCTGGGCGACGCCCTCGGTTTCGACGTCAACACCCCGTGGCGAAAACTTCCCGCCAAAGCCCGCAAGGCGATTCTCGAGGGCGCCGACGAACAGGTGCATGTGCGGTACCGCAACCGGTACGGGCGCACCCGGTCCTACTACGCGGAGTTCGAAGGCGTTCTGGCGTTCCTGCAACGCAAGATGGCTCAGACCGAGTCCGAGCAGATGAAGGAACGCTACGAGGGCTTCATGCGGGACATCCCGTGCCCGGTATGCAACGGCACGCGGCTCAAGCCGGAAATCCTGGCGGTGATGCTGACGGCGGGGGAGTACGGCCCGAAGTCCATCGCCGAAGTGTGTGAACTGTCGATAGCGGACTGCTCGGACTTCCTGAACGCACTGACCCTGGGCACCCGCGAGGCCGCGATCGCCGGGCAGGTGCTCAAGGAGATCCAGTCGCGGCTGGGGTTCCTGCTCGACGTCGGACTTGAATACCTGTCGCTGTCGCGGGCGGCGGCCACGCTGTCCGGCGGTGAAGCCCAGCGGATCCGGCTTGCCACCCAGATCGGCTCGGGGTTGGTCGGTGTGCTCTACGTGCTCGACGAGCCGTCCATCGGCCTGCACCAGCGCGACAACCGCCGCCTTATCGAAACCCTTACGCGGCTAAGGGATTTGGGTAACACGCTGATCGTTGTCGAGCATGACGAGGACACCATCGAGCACGCCGACTGGGTCGTCGACATCGGGCCCCGAGCCGGTGAACACGGCGGCCTCATCGTGCACAGCGGTCCCTACAAAGAACTGCTGACCAACAAGGACTCGATCACCGGCGCCTACCTGTCCGGGCGCGAAAGCATCGAGATGCCCGCCCTGCGGCGG
Source organism: Mycobacterium sp. TY814 (assembly GCF_030755175.1). Taxonomy (NCBI): domain Bacteria; kingdom Bacillati; phylum Actinomycetota; class Actinomycetes; order Mycobacteriales; family Mycobacteriaceae; genus Mycobacterium; species Mycobacterium sp. TY814. The sequence continues at coordinate 39,837 of NZ_JAUFRY010000001.1, read as the reverse complement.
CCCACCGACCGCAAGCGCCAGATCACCGTGGTCGGCGCCCGTGAACACAACCTGCGCGGCATCGACGTCTCGTTCCCGCTCGGGGTCTTGACGTCGGTGACCGGCGTATCCGGATCGGGTAAATCGACGCTGGTGAACGACATTCTGGCCGCCGTGCTGGCCAACCGCCTCAACGGCGCGCGGCAGGTGCCCGGCCGGCACACCCGCGTCACCGGCTTGGACCACCTGGACAAGCTCGTCCGGGTCGACCAGTCGCCGATCGGCCGCACCCCGCGGTCCAACCCGGCCACCTACACCGGGGTGTTCGACAAGATCCGCACCCTGTTCGCCGCGACCACCGAAGCGAAAGTCCGCGGCTACCAACCCGGCCGGTTCTCGTTCAACGTCAAGGGTGGGCGCTGCGAAGCCTGTACCGGTGACGGCACGATCAAGATCGAGATGAACTTCCTGCCCGACGTGTATGTGCCGTGTGAGGTCTGCCAGGGTGCCCGCTACAACCGGGAGACCCTCGAGGTGCACTACAAGGGCAAGACCATCTCCGAGGTGCTGGACATGTCGATCGAGGAGGCCGCGGAGTTCTTCGAGCCGATCAGCGGCATCCATCGCTATCTGCGCACCCTGGTCGACGTCGGGCTCGGGTATGTGCGGCTGGGACAACCCGCGCCGACGCTGTCCGGAGGGGAGGCCCAGCGGGTGAAGTTGGCCTCCGAATTGCAGAAGCGTTCGACCGGGCGGACGATCTACATCCTCGACGAACCCACCACCGGGCTGCATTTCGACGACATCCGCAAGCTGCTGAAGGTGATCAACGGCCTTGTCGACAAGGGCAACACGGTGATCGTCATCGAACACAACCTGGACGTGATCAAGACCTCGGACTGGATCGTCGACATGGGACCCGAAGGTGGAGCAGGCGGCGGAACCGTTGTGGCGCAAGGCACTCCGGAGGACGTGGCGGCGGTGCCGGAAAGCTACACCGGCAAATTCCTGGCCGAAGTCGTCGCACCGCCGGCCGCCCGGAGTGCGAACCCCAAGCGCCGCAAAGTCAGTGCGTAGTTCAGCGCCGCGGTGCCGGTAAAATTCGCGCGATGGGCGATCTGTTTCAGGTTGATCTGGACAACTTGCACAGGCTCGGCGCCACCCTGGCCGGGCACGCAGACGCAATAGCCGCATTGCAGATCACCGCCGCGGTGGAGATGCCGGGTTCGCCGGTGCAGGAGGCTTCCGCTCAGGTCAACGACGCCGTCATCAAGGGATTCGGTGTGGTCGGTGCCGGTGTCCGCCGGATGGCCGATTTCTCGACGAATGCGGCGACCACCTACGAGGCGGTCGACCGGGGGTTCGCCGACCAGCGACGTCAGTACGCCGGCGGTCGCTAGTCGCAGTGACCACGATCAGTCACGTTCGCGGCTGTAAGCCGGAGTCGATGACCGGCTTCGCGAAAGACCTGAGCGCGCAAAGCAATACGTTCAATGCGCGGGTCGACCAGGTGAACCGCGACGTGGACACCGCGATGGACAGCTGGAAGGGCGAGGCCGCGAGCGCCACCTCGGTCCGCGCGCTGTCGGAGAAGCTGGCCGCCAATCACATCGGCTCCACCGTCATCACGCTGGCGGACACGTTCAACACCTACGGCGCGCAGTTGGGCGCCTGCCGCGCCGCGCTGCTGAGCATCGTCGACGGCGACATTCCCGCTGCCGGCATGACCGTGGACGACGTGGGCAATGTCAAGGCCCCACACGTGCCCGGCGCTCGTTCTGGCGACTTGCTCGCGTATCTGTTGCAAGCGCAGCTCGACAGCCAGGCGGCCGATTTCCAGGCTCGCGTCAAGGATCTGCTGACTGAGTTCGAAGACGGTGAAAATAAAGCGGCACAAGCGATCTCGACTGGTCTTCAGGACCTGGCCGGTTACCGGCAGCGTCCGGACGGCGCGCCGTTCCGCCCGCACGTACAGGCCATCCTCGACGGCAGTGCCCAGCCGCCCGCCGATCCCAAGCAGTTCCACGACTTCTGGGAGGGCTTAACCCCCGCCGAGAAGGACGTGCTCTATGGGCGCGACCACTACATAGGAAACCGTGACGGCATGCCCGCCGTGGATCGGGACTACTACAACCGGGAGAACCTGAGCGACGAGTTGGCCAGGGCGCACTCCGCCGCAGCGCAGGCCGACGCCCTCCAAGCCCAGCATCCCGACTGGGCGGCGGGCCGCAATATCCCGTCACCCAACGAACCCGGGGCGATCTTCGATGACCGCCTCGCCTATGAGGCATGGCAGCGTCGCTACGATGCCGCGCTGGCCGGAACGAAGAACCTGCCGGACCTGCAAGCTGTCGACAAGGCGGTCGGTGGCAAGCCCGACCGCAAGCTGCTGCTGCTCGACACGCAGAACGGAGCTCAGGCACATGCCGCCGTCGCTATCGGGGATCCCGACACCGCCACCCACGTCTCGGTGACCGCCCCGGGACTCAACACCACCGTCCACGGCGCGATCGTCGGCATGTCGGAAGAGGCCTGGCAGGTCAGAGACGAAGCCCTGCGTCAACTGGGCAACACGCCTGGGCATCTCCATGACACGGTGTCGACCATTGCCTGGATCGGCTATGACGCGCCCCAGATTCCGGGGTTGGACGAGACGGGCAGGTCGCTGGCCGGTGCCTGGGGAGTCAGCCACGACGACATGGCCCGAGTGGGAGCACACAATCTGGCCCGTTTTTACGACGGTATCGGCGCCGCCCATGACGGTGACCCTGCCCATCTGACAGCGATCGGACATTCGTACGGCTCGCTGACCACGGGGTTGGCCCTGCAGGAGCCCGGTAACCACGGAGTCAGCGATGCACTGTTCTACGGCTCCCCGGGCATTGAAGCCTCGACCCCGCAGCGGTTGCAGCTGCAGCCCGGGCATGTATTTGCCATGGAAACCCCTGACGACCCGATTCAGCTGACCTACGACACCCCGCCGCTCGTCCATGCCGGCGCGCCGCTGCTGCCATTCCCGTTCAACGTCGGCGCGCTGGGCGGGTTGTCGGTGCTGGACGCGTCCGGAGCCGGTCACTTCGGGCCCAATCCAGCCACCAACCCCGAGTTCACCCGCCTGGGCACCGGTCCGTCCGCCATCGCGGACGGCCACGGCGGCACCCTCAATCTCGAGGGTGCACACGGCCACAGCGACTACCCTCGCCAGGGTGGCAACGGCCTGCCGCGCACGACGGGCTACAACATCGCTGCCGTTGTGGCCGGCCTGAGCGGCCAGGCGATCCCCGGGAGCTGAAACCATCACATGAGAGCTCACATCGATGCGCGTCGCCACACCACGCTGTGGGTGGCGGTGTTCGCAGCCCTCCTCGCGCTAACAGGATGCCACGTGAAGCAACCGTATGAACCCACTCCGCCGTCGGAGGCCACCCAGGCCCTGCGCGAACTTCAGGGCCTGCCCTCGCTCGAAGACACCACGGCCCAGGTGCAGCGGGCGATGGACGAGATCACCGCCGCCGCAAGCACGCTGGTTCCCTCGATCACGTGGCAAACGCCCCATGAGGGATCCAGCGGCAATTGTGAGCGCCCCTACGAACAGACGGACGGGCAGCGGTACATCCTGCCGCACCGCGTCGCGGAGAATGTGGCGCTGTCCGAGGAGAAGTGGGCGGCCATCCTCAGGGTGGCCAAGGATTCCGCTGCCAAGATCGGCGCCACCGATATCCAGGTCATGAAGGACCAGCCGGGGAATCACGACGTCTGGTTCACCGGGCCGACCGGTATCTCCATCAAGATCGGATACGCCGGCAATCTCGGAGTGGCGGGCTACACCGGCTGCCGGCTGCCGCGGGACAAGAAGGCGGGGTGAGCGGTGGTGGCAAGCAATGACTTCGAGGAGCTTGGTCGCAAGGTGCAGCGGGCTCAGCACGGGCTGGAGCACGCCCGCGGCGTCGGTACGGCCAACGGTATCCGGGTAGTCGTCGATGCCGAGAACCGATTGCTGTCGGTGACGGCACCGGACGAGGAGGCCATCCTGGCCGCCTACAACGCGGCAGTGGACGACGTACGCCCCTTGATCGAGCAAGCGATGCGTGAGGTCCGCGCCGATCCTCGCGTCGAGGCGATGTCCACTTTCGTCGAAGCCAATTCGGCCCGCCTGCACGCCGAATGCGCGCGGTCCGCGAGCGAGGACGACGACGACACGTACTACGACGACCGGTTCCGGCGGGGCTGGCGCGATCGCTGAGTCACCGCCGCAGCGTTGATGCCGCCTCTTCGATTTGAGCACCCTCCCCACGGGCCAGCGCGATGGTGGCCGCCAGCATCGCCGCGATCGCTGCCGGCAGCGCTACAACCCCGATGCCATGCGCCGCCAGGTGTTCGCCCAGCACGACGGAGCCGAGCAAAACGGCGACGACCGGCTCGCCGACCAGCATGATCGGCACGGAGGCCTGCAGGGCTCCGGCCCGAAACGCCCACTGCTGCAGCACCGTCGCCGCGACCGCCAAGGTAACCAGCACGTACGGTGCCGGCGAGGTGAACAGGGCGTGCCAGCCTCCCACCGCGTAACGGTGCGTGCAGGTCTTGGTCAACACCGCGATCATCCCGAGCAACAGCGCCACGGCGACCCCCAGCCACGTGGCCCGGACTCTGCCCGCACTGTGCCGGGCGGCCACCACCGCGACAACCACCGGCACCACCAGGCCGAGCGCCAGCGTCCACGCCGGCGTCTCAGGCCGATAGTGTCCCTCCCGCGGCCGCCCGACCAGCACGAACACCGCGAGCGCGGCCGTCAGCAGCGTCGCCCATCCCCATTCGGACCCCGGCACCCGATTCCCCAATCGCACTGCGCTGAGCGGCAGCACGAACAGCAGCGAGGAGACCAGCATCGGTTGCACCAACAGCAAAGATCCGTGCGCCAGGGCCACAGCCTGGAACCCGTAGGCGGCGACGGCTGCCGCCGTGCCCGCCCACCACAGCCGGTCACGCAGAACGGTGACGGCACCCGCGGTTCCACTTTCGACCGCGGGATTCTGCAGGGCGGTCTGCCGGACGACGATGCCCACCGCCGCGACGAACGATGCCAGCAACGCCGAGCCGATCGCTAAAGCGTGTGACGTCACCCAATCCATGGCTCAGACATCCTCATATCTCGTGCTTCGATGTCACTCACCGAAGGCCCGACTTCGACAACGGTGACGGGAAGCGCGCGTTGATCCGGACCCCGTTCAGCCACTCGGTGAGTTGATCGGCCCGTTGCTGCAACGCCCGCTGCGCCTCGGCGCCGGCGTCCTCCAGCAACTGCAGGTGGACGCGGGCCTCGTCATCCTGGCACCAGCCGCCGACCACCCGCCCGTTCCACCACGCCGTGGGACCGGCGTTGCCGTTGCTGTCGAAGACCTGTCCGCGGTGCTCGCCCAGGTACCAGTCCCGCTCCGACCAGCCCATCGTGGTGCAGTCCAGACCCGGGAGCAGCGCGCCCCACGGCGGCACCTCCGGTTCGACGGCCAGGTCGTTGGCCAGTGCATAGCCGGCGCCGCCGTGCAGGTCCACCTCCACGGCCCCGATGGTGGCCAGCGCCGCGCGCACCGCCGTCAATGTGGTGCCGAACCACCACTTGATATCGGTGATCGTCGCCGGCCCGAACGTCTGCAGCCAGCGGCGGATCAACTCCGCCCGGGCGGCGGCTTCGGGTACCGGTTCGCCGCGCTCGGCCAGCCACTCCGTCGTGGCGCTCCACCGGGGACGCGACGCCGTCCAGCTTCCGTCATTGGGGCCGCGGACGATCTCGCCGCATGCGGCTAACACGGTCAGTACCCGCGGGGCTACCGGAACCAGACCGCCCCAACGCTTTCCGGGCGCCGGATCGTAGCTGCCGGCCAGTTCGGGCAGCGCGGTCCGCAGTTCGGTGCTGCTGGCCGGTCCGTGCTCGGCTAAATGGCGTATCACCGCGTCGGACGCCTGGGTCAGCCATTGTTCGCCGTCCGTGGTGACCCCGGCCTTGTGCAGGTCCGCGATCAGCCGGCGCCGCTCGGTGTCGGCCACCTGGCTGCTGGCCGCCGCCTGCACCAGCGTCACGTCACCGGAGTTCACCACCCACAACGTCCTGCGCATCGCCAGATACTTGAGCGCCGAACGCTTTTCGTACAGCACCCGGTCCAGGTCGGCGGTGCAGAAGCCGCGGCAGCGCGACCACAGCGACAGATACGGGGTCGCGGGATCGGTCGCGTGCAGCCCGATCAAACCGGCGGTGACCCGGGACACTGACCCTGCACCGGACAGGAAATGCCTGCGCGCCAACCGGTTCCGGCGCTCCGCGATGCTGAACTTACGCACGGTGCATCAGCTGCCGCGCGCCGGGTGACACCGACCGTATCGCGGCCGGGTGCGGCAGACTGTCAGTCATCGGCGCGCATGGACTCCCGAATTCTGGCCAGGCGCTCGGCGGCCGCCCGCTGCCGCTCCTCGTACTGCTCCTCGACGGATTTGCCTTCGGCGGTCTCGGCGGCGAGTTCTTCGGCGCCCTGGGCTGCGCCGAACCGCGTTTCGATCTTCTCGCGCACCGAGTCGAACGTCGGCACACCTGAGTCGTCATATCCGGGGTCGGGAGGGGACGGTTGGTCGGGCATGACCGCCACGTTACTGCTGCCCGCCGCCGATACCGTCCTGCCGCTCGAGGTAGCGCACCATTTGGTGCCAATAGAGCATCGTCAGTGCCATCTGGGCCGCCACGGCGATCACCGCCGGACGCAGTCGACGGCGGCGCGCGGAGACCACCCCCACCGCCGCGGCCACCGACGTCACCGCGCTGACCGCCAGGGCGGCATCCCGTGGGCGGCGGGTGATCCACAATTCCTCGCCGAGCATTGCCCGCGTCGCCCAGGCGCGGTGGTCGCGCGGCTTGCCGAATACGAAGGGATTGATCGCCAGCCACGCCCCGACTAGCGCCGCATCCCGTCGCCGCCGGGTCCAGACCGGAATCAGGATCAGGGGTGTACTCGCCCAGCGGGTCCACGCGCTCCAGGGATGGCAGTGCCGCGCGAAGATGGCGCGGCGGACCCCGGCGACCGAAAGCACCCGGTTACCGTCCGGCTGCGACGACTTGCGCGTTCGACGGTGTGGCGGGCGCCGGGGGAGTGGCGGTGCCCGGCAGTGGGATTGGCGGCACGCCAGGGGTGCCCAGCCGACCGGCCAGCCAGGGCAGCGACCTGGCAAAGGCCTGGTCGGCGAACGGCCAGTCATGTTTGCCTGGTTGCGGAACCACCGCGCAGTCGATGTCGTAGGAGCGGCCCAGCGCACACAAGGCGTTGGCGGCCGCCGTCTGGTCACTGGGATTGGCTGCCGCGTCGCGGCCGGCCAGCCGCATGGCAGCGGTATCGGCGATCGGCAGTTCGCGGTGCGCGGGGATGGCGAACCAGCCGGTTATGCCGGTGTACGGGCCATGCCGGGTGATCACGGTGGTCGGGTCGAAGGCGGCCCAGGCCTCAGCGTTGCCGCCGAACAGCCTCGAGATGGTCTCCTGCTTGTTTCCCGCGTTGGGGTACAGGTCGCCCGCGATGTCGACGAACGAGCTGAACATCCCGGGGTGCATGACGGCCAGATCCACCGCGCAGGTCCCGCCCATCGACCAGCCGACGATTCCCCAACTGGACTGTTCGGAGCTGGACGCGAAGTTTGAAACCATAAATGGCACAACATCTTTGGTCAGGTGATCGGCGGCATTACCGCGTCGCCCGTTCACGCACTCGGTGTCGTTGTTGAAGGCGCCGCCGGAGTCCACGAACACCAGTACCGGAGCGTTGCCCTCATGGGCGGCGGCGAAGGCATCGGCGGTCCGCACGGCGTTGCCGGCGCGTACCCAGTCCGCGGGGGTGTTGTACTGACCGCCGATCATCATCACGGTCGGCAACCGTGGTGGCGGCGTACTGGCGAACCAGGCCGGCGGCAGGTACACGAGTTCCCCGCGATGCTTGAAATGCGATGCGTCGGAGGGAATCACGACGGGAACGACACTGCCGTGCGACGGGCGGACACCCTTGCCCATCATCGCGGCGACAGTCGCGGGATCGGTCTGGTCGGGCAGCGGGCCGGAGGTGAGCTGACCCCAGGCGGCTTGCACCGTCGGGAAGTAGCCGACCCACATATTGAGCGTGAGCGCCGTGCTGAACAGGCACAGCGGCACGGCCAGCAGCGCGATGCCGCGCCGCCACCAGTGCGCGCTGCGCCACCCGAGCACCAGCACCGTGACCGCCATTCCGGCCAACCCGGCCCAGGCCCACAGCGCACCCGGGGCCGGTTCGGTGGACAGCCGGCTGACGTACGCGCGGGTTCCGTAGGCCGCCGCGGCCCCGGCCAGCGCCGCCAGGGGCAGCCAGCGCAGCCGCCAGGTTCGCGTCCGCCAGCCGATGGCCAGCAACAACGCAACACCCGTCACGATCTGAACGGTGATCGGCACCCACCCGTGCATCAGGGAGGTGTGGCTGAAGGCCTGCGTGGAGAACCCTTCAGCCGACGCAGCGGGCGCCAGAGCATGAGGCGTCGACGCGGTCACAGGTTCATTCTCGTTCGCCGGGTTCCCATCCGGAATCATGTTTCCGGACTATTTCCTGTGAGTTAACTGAACCCGGGCGCGTCAGCTAAGAAGGGGCTAATGCGGTTTGGCGAGCGGGAACGGCAGGGTCTCGCGGATACTGCGGCCGGTGATCAGCATGACGACGCGGTCGACGCCCATTCCCAGGCCGCCGGTGGGTGGCATCGCGTACTCCATCGCCTGCAGGAAATCCTCGTCGAGTTCCATCGCTTCGGGGTCGCCACCCGCAGCCAGCAGCGACTGCTCCTCGAGGCGGCGGCGCTGTTCCACCGGGTCGGTGAGTTCGCTGTAGGCGGTGCCCAGCTCGACACCCCAGGCCACCAGATCCCAGCGTTCGGCCACCCCCCGCTTACTGCGATGTGGCCTGGTCAGCGGCGATACCGAGGTGGGGAAGTCGATGTAGAACGTCGGGTGCTCGGTGCGGTCCTCGACCAGGTGCTCGTACAGCTCCAGCACCACGGCGCCGGCGTCCCAATAAGCGCGGTACGGAATGCGGGCGGCGTCGCACAGCTTGCGCAGCGTCTTCAAGTTCGTGTCGGCGTCGATGTGCTCGCCGAGGGCCTCGGAGACGGCGTCGTGGACGGTTTTCACCGGCCACACACCGGAGATGTCGACTGGCTCCAGTCGCGCCCCGTAGCTAATCGAATCATCCTGAGTTCTGGGCCGCATCGCGATCTGGGCGCCGTTGGCTGCTTCGGCGGCGTTCTGGATCAGTTCGCGGCACCCGTCGATCCAGACCGTGTAATCGGCGTGCGCCTGATAGGCCTCCAGCAGCGTGAACTCGGGGTTGTGGCTGAAGTCGACGCCCTCGTTGCGGAAGGCCCGGCCGAGTTCGAAGACCCGCTCCACGCCGCCGACGCACAAACGCTTGAGGTACAACTCCGGGGCGATCCGCAGAAACAGGTCCATCGCGTAGGCGTTGATGTGGGTCACGAACGGACGAGCGGTGGCACCGCCGTGGACCTGCTGGAGCATGGGTGTTTCGACTTCGATGAACCCCTTGGCGAACAAGGTCTCGCGAATCGACCGCAGGGCGCTGCTGCGGGCGGTGATCAGCTGGCGTGAGTCCGCGTTGACGGCGAGGTCGACATAGCGGGTCCGAACCCGGGCTTCCGGGTCGGTGAGTCCCTTCCACTTGTCCGGCAACGGGCGCAGGCATTTGCCGATCAGTCGCCAGTGCGTGACGAGCAGCGATCGGGTCCCCTTGTCGCTGAACCCCATCTGCCCGGTGGCTTCCACCAGGTCGCCGAGATCGATCGCCGCGTTGAAGTCGGCCGCCCGGCCCTGCTGCAGGCGCGAGTTGTCCAGCAGCACCTGCATCTCGCCCGACCAGTCGCGCAGGTGCGCGAACAGCACGCCGCCGTAATTGCGGACCCGCAGGATGCGGCCGGCCACCGAGACAGGAGCCCCGTCCTCGGCGGCGAGCGCCTGTGCGACGGTGTGACTGGGCGGCTCGCCTACCGGGTACGCCTCGACACCGTCGTCCTGCAGCTTCTTCAGCTTGGCTAAGCGGACCCGCACCTGTTCGGGCTGACGACGCCGCATGTCGTCGCCCGCCGGCAGGTCTGCCACCTGCAGTCCGCTGACATCGGGCGCAGTGCCGTCGGGGTGCAACAGCCCGCTGTCCACCAGCTGCTGCGGCACGGCCGGGTGATGGCCCGTGTGAATCTTGTCGCGCCGGGTGAAGGGCAGCGTCAGAAAGCCCTCGGCGAACGCGGATGCGACGCCGACTTTGGGAATCAACCGAGCGTCGTCGTAGCAGGCAAAGCGCGGCACCCATTCGGGCTGATACTTCATATTCGAGCGATACAGAGTCTCGATCTGCCACCAGCGTGAGAAGAAGATCAACAGTCCCCGCCACAGCCGCGCAACCGGGCCCGCTCCCAATTGCTCGCCCTGCTCGAACGCCGAGCGAAACATTGCGAAATTCAGCGAAATGCGATTGATCCCAAGGCTTTCAGCGTGCAGCGCAAGTTCGCTGACCATGAGTTCGATGGTGCCGTTGGGTGATTCCCGGGAGCGGCGCATTACGTCCAGCGAGGCACCCGTGTTGCCCCACGGCACCAGCGAAAGCATGGCAACCACCTGGTTGGCAGGTCCGATTGCCTCCACCAAAAGGCAGTCACCGTCAGCCGGGTCACCGAGCCGGCCCAGCGCCATGGAGAAGCCCCGCTCGGTTTCGGTGTCCCGCCAGGCGTCCGCGCGCTCGACGGTCTGCGCCATCTCGTCGCGGGGAATGTCGCGGTGCCGGCGGATACGCACCGTCAGCCCGGCCCGGCGAGCGCGCGTGACGGCCTGTCGCACCCCTCGCATTTCCGGGCCGGACAACTTGAACTCGGCCGGCCGCAGAATCGCCTCGTCGCCGAGCACCAAGGCGTTCAGGCCGGCTTCCCGATAAACGCGGGCACCTTCCGTGCTTGCGCCCATGACCCCCGGCGACCAGCCGTAGGTTTGGCAGAGGTCCATCCAGGCTGCGACTGCCTGCGGCCACGCCCGCGGGTCGCCGATCGGGTCGCCACTGGCCAGGCAGACCCCGAGTTCGACCCGATAGGCGATCGCGGCGCGGCCGCTGGGGGCAAAGATCACCGACTTGTCGCGGCGGGTGGCGAAGTAGGCCAGCGAATCGTTCTTCCCCCAGAGTTCGACGAGTCCACGAATCGCTGACTCGTCCTCACCAGTCAGGGCGTTGTCGGCGCGCTGGGACAGGAACAGCACGATAGTGGCGGCGATCAGTGCGAACGCGCCGAACAACCCGAAGATCGCGTTGAGGAAAACGTGCGGCCGGCCGGTAAACAAATCGGGATCGGCGAATCCGAAGCCGACGACGCGGTTTGCCACGTAGGGCAACCGGTCGGGCGCCGCCAGCGTCCCGGGGAACATCTCCACCAGACCCCAGGACAGCAGGATCCCGATGGCGCCGCCGATCAGCAACACACCCGCCGCGCGGAACAGCGCGCCGCGGCGGACCTTGGCCCAGAACTCCCGGTAGCCCAGCACCAGCAGCACGATGGTCACGACGTGGAAGGCAAACCCGAGGTTCTCGCCGAACGCCTCGGCGGGAGTGTTGCCGCCGGCGGCGATATCGGCGGCGTTGATCACCGCGGCTACGACCATGTTGCCCAGCAGCACCCACCAGGCGATGCGTTTGCGAGCCGCCAGCGCCGCCGCCAGCAGGGCCAGCACGAATGACCACGCGAAGCTGGTATCGGGGAAGTTGAACAGATAGCTGTTGATGAATTCGCGCGGCTCGTGGATGAGCCACCGGATCAGTGGAGAAAGGCTGGCCAGCAGCGACACCGTCGCGATGACGCCGACGGTCCAGCCGGCTACCGCGGGTAGCCAGTGATACCGGGAAGTCGGCCTGCGCGTCGGGCGCGGCTTAGTGATTGTCACAGACCGCGAGGATATGCCCTCCAGCTAGGAAATTCCCGGCTTAGGCATGCTGAGCCGCCGACTTGCTAAGGCTGGCTTGATAACTGGCTTGATAATGGAAGCGCGATACGCCCGCAATAATTGGAAGCGTGATACGCCCGCACGCGGGTTGGCAGGGTCACGCGTTCTGCCTGCTAGACTGAGCGCTGCGACCATCCCGGCGTCAGGCCAGGGACAGTGAAGAGGAGTCCCACTCCCACCGGTTGCCACGAGATATCTCAAGGCAATCCGGTCCGGTCACAGGCATCGACACGATGCTTGTTCTGTGCATTGCGCAGGCGGTTTGACCAGGTCAAGCCGCGATCGGTCGGCAATGGGCCCTGCATCTGCAGGGCTTTCTTGCTGATGGTTGGTGTGCCTCCTCGGCTGTTTCCGGCCCCGTCCACGGGTCGTACTGAAGTAGAAGCCAACGAGGGAGGCCCCATCAGCACTGAGACCCGCGTCAACGAGCGCATTCGCGTGCCTGAAGTTCGATTGATCGGCCCTGGGGGAGAGCAGGTAGGCATCGTGCGTATCGAAGACGCACTCCGCGTTGCCGCGGACGCCGATCTCGACCTTGTCGAAGTTGCTCCCAATGCCAGGCCGCCGGTCTGCAAGATCATGGACTACGGCAAGTACAAATACGAGGCGGCGCAGAAGGCGCGTGAATCCCGCAGGAATCAGCAGCAGACCGTCGTCAAGGAACAGAAGCTGCGACCCAAGATCGACGACCACGACTACGAGACCAAGAAGGGCCACGTGGTCCGCTTCCTCGAAGCGGGGTCGAAGGTGAAGGTCACCATCATGTTCCGTGGCCGCGAGCAGTCACGGCCGGAGTTGGGCTATCGACTGCTCCAGCGGCTGGGCGCGGACGTCGCCGAGTACGGATTCGTCGAAACGTCGGCCAAGCAGGATGGCCGCAACATGACGATGGTGCTGGCACCGCACCGTGGCGCGAAAACGCGCGCCAGGGCGCAACACCCGGGGAGTGCGGGAGGGCCGGCCGATTCGGCCGGCGACGCCCAACCGTCCTAGCAATACCCGCAGCACCACCAGAACAGCTCACAGAACCAGGAAAATCGAGGAAACATGCCCAAGGCCAAGACCCACAGCGGGGCTTCGAAGCGGTTCCGGCGCACCGGCACCGGGAAGATCGTCCGGCAGAAAGCCAACCGCAGGCATCTGCTCGAGCACAAGGCGACCAAGCGCACCCGTCGTCTAGACGGTCGCACCGTCGTGTCGGCCAACGACACCAAGCGGGTCAACTCGCTGCTCAACGGCTAGCGCCGCATCGCATCCCCCATACGAAACCCCCATCGACAGCGGGCTTTCGGCAGCCCCCGACCGATTTTGAACGAGAGTAGGAACACCCATGGCACGCGTGAAGCGGGCGGTCAACGCCCACAAGAAGCGGCGCAGCGTCCTGAAAGCTTCGAAGGGTTATCGCGGTCAGCGATCCCGGCTCTACCGCAAAGCCAAAGAGCAGCAGCTGCATTCGCTCAATTACGCTTACCGTGACCGTCGCGCCCGCAAGGGCGAGTTCCGCAAACTGTGGATCTCGCGGATCAACGCCGCCGCGCGTGCCAACGACATCACCTACAACCGCCTGATCCAGGGCCTCAAGGCCGCCGGCGTCGAGGTGGACCGGAAGAACCTGGCCGACATCGCGATCAGCGATCCCGCGGCGTTCACCGCGCTGGTCGAGGTCGCTCGGGCCGCGCTGCCCGAGGATGTCAACGCACCCTCGGGAGAGGCTGCCTAACACCACCCGGGTCCGCACACCATGAAGGCCGCGCTCACCGAACGCTCGGCCCGGGTGGCTGCCGCGGTCAAACTGCACCGTCACGTCGGCCGGCGCCGCGCGGGACTGTTCCTCGCCGAAGGGCCCAATCTCGTCGCGGGGGCCCTGCAGCGTGGGCTGGTCCGGGACCTGTTCGTCACCGAGGACGCGGCGCTCCGGCATGACGCGCTGGTTTCCGGGCAGGCAACGCCCGTCCATCTGGTGACCGAGCGGGCCGCAAAAGCGTTGTCCGACACCGTGACGCCGACCGGTCTGGTCGCGGTGTGCGAGATCCCGGCGACGAATCTGGACGATGTGCTGCCGGACTCGCCGAGCCTGATCGCGGTTGCCGTGGACATCGGCGAGCCGGGCAATGCCGGCACACTCATCCGCATCGCCGACGCGATGGGCGTCGCGGCGGTGGTTCTGGCCGGTCACAGCGTCGATCCGTACAACGGCAAGTGCCTGCGCGCATCGACCGGCAGCATCTTCTCCATCCCCGTCGTGGTCGCTCCCGACACCGAGTTGGTGCTCGCTTCGCTGCGGCGCGCCGGGCTGCAGGTGCTGGCCACCGCGGTGGACGGCGAGACGTCCCTCGACGACGCCGACCCGATCCTCGCGCGGCCGACGGCCTGGCTGTTCGGGCCGGAGGCGCAGGGACTCCCGGCTGAGGTCGCCGCGCAGGCCGACCGCCGGTTGCGCATCCCGATGGCGGGGGGAGCGGAGAGCCTGAACGTTGCCGCGGCCGCGGCCATCTGCCTGTACCTGAGCGCACGGGCCTCACGCTGACCGTTCAGCCGCTCTAGCAAATCATTCGCACATCCCCACTTTGGTAAGACATGTGAAATTGGTTAGCGGAAATTTCACTCCTGACTGTTAATATTTGTCACACGTCGAATAGTCGGCGTGATGTCGCAAGACTGTCGGGGCAGGGGGCAGCTATGTCATATTTGAACGTCGTTCCGGAAATTCTGAAGTCGGCCAGTGGGTGCCTGGAGTCCATGGGCGACGGCATACGCACTGCGAATGCGGCAGCGGCCGCGCGAACGACCGCAATCGCGGCACCAGCCCTGGATGAAATCTCGGTGGCGATCTCGAACCTTCTGGGTAAGCACGGCCAGCAATTCCAGGCGTTGAGTGCGCAGACCGCGGCTTATCACGACACCTTCGTCAGCCTGTTGAACGGCGGTGCCGCGCAGTACGTGAGTGCCGAATTCGCCAATGTGCAGCAAACTTTGGCGAGTTCGAGTGGTGCCGGTGTCGCCGAGGCCAGCCCACTGGACACGCTCATCAGCCTCTCCACCGTCAGTCAGAGCTCGAATCTCGGCCCGCTGCAGCTGTCCTCGAGCTATGGCCTGGGTGGCCTCTATCAGTCCGCGATCCTCAACGGGCCGTTCGGCCAGATCGGGTCGTTCTCGCTCAGCGGCACCCCGATTTTTCCGACGAGCACAGGTGGAAATCTGGGGCTCGTCGCCAACGCAACCGGAACCCTGAACACCGCGTTCGGCCCGCTGACGTGGATGTCGGCCAACGGCAATGTGCTGGTATCGCCGACTGGCGGCTTCGCGGGGTCGTTGGGTGGCTTGACACCGTTCGGGCCCACTGCGGTCACGCTGAACGGAACCGTACCCACCATCACCGGGGGGTCGATTACGGCTTTGGGCTGGGAGTTCTGGTTCCAGGGCAACCAGTTCGGCGTCGTCCCGCTGTTCCTGCGGCCGCTCGGGCTGGCGTAGCAGCCTCGGGCCGCCGGGTTGCGCCCGCGCGCCGGCCGCAGGCCGGGCAGGCTCAGCAGGCTCAGGCGGCCCGGCTGCGCCCGCGCGCCGGTCGCAGCCCGGCGATCGACAGGGTGCTGTGCACCAGCGCGCCGGCCCGCTCCATGATCACCCGGGCCGGCTCGAGGGGGGAGCGGGGCCGGGGCGGAAAGTAGTGCATCGGCAGTCCACGGCGGTCCCGCGGCGGCGCCATGAACGCGGGCGCTTCCACCAACGGTGCGTCACTGCGGGTCCGACCCTCCGCACGACGGTAGGCCGCCAGCGCGCGCGGGTGCAGCCGGATCTCGTCGGGCACCGCCAGGAAGGCCAGTTCGACCAGCTTGCCGAACAACCGCAGCAGGATTTCGTCTCCGGGTGTCCAGCGCATGCCGGCTTTTTCCCGGACTGCGGGCTCGAAAAGGCCGGCCGCTATCCAGCGCTGACCGGCGACCATCGGCTTGAACATCTGGTCCCAGACCGGCGTCGGGATCAGCACGAATTTCGGCTTGGGGATCCGGATCTGGAAAATGTCCAGCACCGCCTGGTTGATCTCCAGCTCCTCGCGCCCGACCCGCTCCCAGTACTCCTGGAAGTCCTCCCACGACTTGGGCACCGGCCGCATGCTCATTCCGTACATTCGGTACCACTGCACATGCTCGTCGAACAGTTGGCGTTTCTCGGCCTCGGTCAGCCCGCCGCAGAAGTATTCCGCGACCTTGATGACGAGCATGAAGAACGTCGCGTGGGCCCAGTAGAACGTTTCGGGGTTCAGCGCGTGATAGCGTCGGCCCGCGCCGTCGGTGCCTTTGATGGTGCGGTGGTAGCTCTTGATCTGCTGGCCGGTCTGGGCCGCCCGGTCGCCGTCATAGACGACCCCCATGATCGGGTAGACGGACCTGGCCACCCGCTGCAGAGGTTCGCGCAGCAGGATGGAGTGCTCCTCGACCCCGGCGCCCAGTTCCGGATACATGTTCTGGATCGCGCCGATCCAGATCCCCATCATGCCGGTGCGCAGGTCTCCGAAATACTTCCAGGTCAGCGAGTCCGGCCCGAGGGGATCAGCCGCTGTCGTTGCAGGAACAGTCATCACGGCCTCCAAAGCGCCTCATTGTGGGCTCACGATAAACGGTGACAACGTACGTTGTCTAGCACATCGGCGTATGCGTCGCATCTGTGTTACGGACTCTCCACAGCGCCGCCGCACTCGTGTGATCAGGGCGTTTGCTGCGACGTGTGACACAAGTGGCGTGGGCCTCGTTGCCTGCCTCAGTCCGGACCACCTACCCTTGCCGAGTGGAGGTCGGGTCTGGCGAAGCGGAGTCCGGCGTGCCCGACGAGACCGCGACTGCGGTGGCCCACCAGGAAGCCGCGCCCCGTCGTTCTCCCGGAAAGTGGCTTCGCAGCACCAATCACAGTCCGAACGTGGTGGCCTTCGTCAAGAGGGCGCGACGGCTGCTGCCCGGCGACCCCGAGTTCGGTGATCCCTTGTCGACGGCCGGAGAGGGCGGTCCCCGGGCTGCCGCACGCGCTGCCGACCGGCTGCTGGGCGACCGCGACGCGGCATCGCGCGAGGTCAGCCTTGGTGTGTTACAGGTGTGGCAGGCGATGACCGAGGCCGTTTCGCGCAAGCCGGCAAATCCCGAGGTGACGCTTGTCTTCACCGACCTGGTGGGTTTTTCCACCTGGTCGCTGCAGGCCGGGGACGACGCCGCGCTCACGTTGCTGCGCCAGGTCGCCCGGGCGGTCGAGTCCCCGATGTTGGACGCCGGCGGGCACATCGTCAAGCGAATGGGTGACGGCATCATGGCCGTCTTTCGTCGTCCCGCCGTCGCCGTGAAGGCAGTGCTCGCCGCTCAGGAGGCGATCAAATCCGTTGAGGTGCAGGGTTATCGGCCACGCATGCGGGTTGGTATCCACACCGGGCGGCCGCAGCGGCTGGGTGCGGACTGGTTGGGCGTCGACGTGAACATCGCGGCCCGGGTCATGGAGCGTGCCACCAAAGGCGGCGTGATGATCTCGAGCCCGACGCTGGACCTGATTCCTCAGAGCGATCTGGACGCGATGGGTGTCACGGCCAAGCGGGCGCGCAGGCCGATGTTCGCCAGCAAACTCACCGGCATTCCGCCCGACTTGGCTATTTATCGCCTGAAAACTCACAAAGAGTTGTCAACCAGCGATAACACAAATGAGACAAACGTCCATGCATAGTGGAAGGTGATGTTTTCTACCTTTCTCACCCGCCGGTCGCGGGTCCGTTTCACGGTCGGCTACGTGGCGGCGCTGTTCGCTGTCAGCACCACAATGCTGATGTTGAGCCCCCAGGCCCATGACAGCGTCATCCGACACGCCAGCACGAACCTGCACAACCTGTCGCACGGCCGGATCGGCACCCTGGTTGGCAGTGCCTTCGTGGTCGAGGCGGGGCCGCTGTGGTTCTGGCTGCCCTTTCTGACCTGCCTGCTGGTCCTGGCGGAACTGCACCTGCGCACCATCCGGCTGCTCGTGGCGTTTATGGTCGGCCACATCGGCGCCACCCTGGTTGTCGCCGCAGCGCTGGCGACGGCGGTGAAGATGGGCTGGATGCCGTGGTCGATCACCCACGCCAGCGACGTCGGAATGAGCTACGGCGCGCTGGCGGCGCTCGGCGCGTTGACCGCCACGATCCCGCGGTCGTTCCGGTCAGCATGGATCGCGTGGTGGATCACGGTGAGTGTGACGGCCGCGGTCATGGGCGGCGAGTTCACCAACGCGGGGCACGCCGTCGCGGTCACGCTGGGTGTCCTGGTCTCGCTGCGGTTCCGGGCGCCGATCCACTGGACGCCCGTGCGGTGCCTGATGCTGCTGGGGTCGGCGGGCTTCGGCTTCCTGATGCTGGCGCACAGCATGTGGGGGATGGCCGGCGGCCTTGCATTCGGCGCGTCCGCGGCCCTCATCGCCCATGTCGTGAGCAACCGATTCGGCTCGCGCGCGACGGAGAACGCCGTTCTGGATGAGGTGGCGGCCGGCGTGCAGCCTGTAACGGTCTGAACGCCACCGAATAGCAAACTAGAATCCGCTTCGCGTTTGTTCGACTGAACCAGCGGACCAAGGTCTGAAATTTCGCCGTATTGGCTGCTCTGTCGGCTGATCTAGTGATGTCGAACGAGCCGGACGAGGCGCGACGATTGAAAATCACCGAGGCACGTGGCAACGTAACCCGGGCGCGCCGAACCGACCGGAGGATGCCATGAGTTTTCTGATCGCCGATCCGGGCATGTTGTTGGCCGCCGCGACGGATCTGGAAGACATCCGCTCCGCCGTGGCGTCCGCTGGGGCGACGGCAGGTCTGACCACACGACTCGCGCCGGCCGCCGCCGACGAGGTGTCCGCGGCGGTCGCGGGGATGTTCGGAGCCTACGGCCAGGAGTACCGCGCGCTCAGCTCTCAGGTGGAGGCCTATCACGCCCGATTCGTGCAGGCCCTGGCCGCGAGCGCGGACTCCTTCGCCACTGCCGAGGCGGCCAACGCCTCGATTGTGCAGACCCTGCAGGAGCAGCTGCTCAGAGTTGTCAACGCGCCCACCCAACTGCTGCTGGGCCGGCCCTTGATCGGCGACGGTGCCGACGCGTCGGTGGCCGGCGGCCGTGGCGGCGACGGGGGGCTGCTGATCGGAAATGGCGGCCGGGGGGCGGCCGGTGCCGGCGGACAGGCCGGCGGTGCCGGTGGCGACGCCGGACTATTCGGCAACGGCGGTGCCGGCGGTAACGGCGGCACCGGAGCGCCCGGCGGTGCCGGCGGGCGGGCCGGGCTGCTGTTCGGCCGGCCCGGAATCGCCGGGCTGCCCGGCAGCGTCACGCCGCCGCCACCGGTCGGCACGGGTGTGTTCTCTCCGTACGTCGACATGACGCTGTGGCCCCAGTTCGACTTCACCGGTGCCAGCCGGATCGGCAGCATCGAGGACGTCACTTTGGGCTTCATCACCGCCAATGCCGCCGGCCAGCCGGCTTGGGGAGGATTCACCGAGTACACGATCGGCAACGGCGGCGCCGTCGCGAACGGCAGTCTGCTCGGCCAGATCAACAGTCAGATGGACGCCATGCGCGCCGCAGGAATCAACGCCACCATCTCCTTCGGCGGCGCGGCGAACCAGGAACTCGCCCTGACCGGCGGGACAGCGGCCGAACTGGCCGCGAAGTACACCTCGGTGATGAACGCCTACGGAATTCACAAGCTGGATTTCGATATCGAAGGTGCGGCCCTGGGTGACACGGCCTCGCTCAAGCTCCGCTCGCAGGCGATCGCAGCACTGCAGACCACCGGAGTCGCCACCGGCAGGCCGGTCGAGGTGTCGTTCACGCTGCCGGTGATGCCGACGGGCCTGACCGCCGACGGTCTGCGGGCCGTTCAGATCGCCGTCGACAGTAACGTGCAGATCAGCCACGTGAACATCATGGCGATGGATTACTACGACCCGACCCTGCCGTACGCCGGGAAGATGGGCGACTACGCGATTCAGGCGGCCACCGCCGTCCATGATCAATTGACGACGTTGTACCCGTCGAAAACTAGCGCGCAGATCTGGTCGATGGTTGACGTGACCCCGATGATCGGAGTCAACGACGATCCGGCCGAGATCTTCACCCTGGCCGACGCCCAGAAGCTCACCACCTTCGCCGAGCAGAACAATATCGGTGGACTGCACATATGGTCGGCCAACCGCGACTTCCCGGGCCCGCTGGGTGTGCTGACGAATGTCAGCAGTGGAGTGGCGCAGAACCCTTGGGAGTTCTCCCAGACCTTCGAACAATTCGATTCCTGATCTTCCGTGATCCGGGACACAACTGACGATGACTTATGATCGGCAGTTGCGTCATACCCGTGCCGTGACCCCTCCCGCTGACCACGCGGGCCGCGCTGGAGCTCATTGCGCGGGGTAGAGGCCGGGCAGCCCGACCAGCCTCAGCAAGGAGAGTGCCGCCGCGTGGGTGATCAACCCGTCGACCTGTCGCCGGAAGCTCTGGCCAAGGCGGTCGAGGCTGCCCAGCAGGCCATCGCGTCCGCCGGCACGCTGGACGCTCTCGCGAACGCCAAGACCGAGTATCTCGGCGACCGCTCGCCACTGGCTCTGGCGCGACAGGCGCTGGGCAGCCTGCCCAAGGAGCAGCGTGCCGATGCGGGCAAGCGGGTCAATGTGGCCCGCACTGAAGCCCAGCGCAGCTACGACGAGCGCCTGGCGGTCCTGCGCGCCGAGCGCGACGCGGCAGTGCTCGTCGCCGAGCGCATCGATGTCACGCTGCCTTCGACCCGCCAGCCGACCGGCGCACGACACCCGATCACCATGCTGGCCGAGCACATCGCCGACACGTTCGTGGCGATGGGATGGGAGCTGGCCGAGGGTCCCGAAGTCGAAACCGAGCAGTTCAACTTCGACGCCCTCAACTTCCCGCCCGATCACCCGGCGCGCAGCGAACAGGACACTTTCTACATCGCGCCCGAGGACTCGCGGCAACTACTGCGGACCCACACGTCCCCGGTGCAGGTACGGACCCTGCTGGAGCGCGAGTTGCCCGTCTACGTCATCTCGATCGGCCGGACGTTCCGCACCGACGAACTCGACGCCACCCACACGCCGGTGTTCCACCAGGTGGAGGGATTGGCCGTCGACCGTGGACTGACCATGGCCCATCTGCGCGGCACTCTCGACGCGTTCGCCCGCGCCGAATTCGGCCCGTTGGCGCGCACCAGGATGCGTCCCCACTTCTTCCCGTTCACCGAACCGTCCGCCGAGGTCGATGTCTGGTTCGAGGGCAAGAAGGGCGGCGCCGACTGGGTGGAGTGGGGTGGCTGCGGGATGGTGCACCCCAACGTCCTGCGCGCCGCCGGTATCGACCCTGAGGTCTATTCCGGCTTCGCGTTCGGGATGGGGCTGGAACGAACCCTGCAGTTCCGCAACGGGATACCCGACATGCGCGACATGGTGGAAGGCGACATCCGGTTCTCGCTGCCGTTCGGGGTGGGGGCCTGATGCGCGTTCCGTACAGCTGGCTGCGCGAGATGGTCTCAGCCGGCGCGCCGGGATGGGATGTCGGTGCTGCCGAGCTGGCGCAGGCGCTGGTGCGGATCGGTCACGAGGTGGAGGACGTCGCCGGACTCGGTCCGGTCGAGGGTCCGCTGGCCGTGGGCCGGGTGGCCGAGATCGAGGAGCTCAGCGGCTTCAAGAAGCCGATCCGGGCCTGCCTGGTCGACGTCGGCAACCCCGAGCCGCAGGAGATCGTTTGCGGCGCGACGAATTTCGTCGTGGGCGACCTGGTGGTCGTGGCGCTGCCCGGAGCGACGCTGCCTGGCGATTTCACCATTGCCGCGCGCAAGACCTACGGCCGCAACTCCAACGGGATGATCTGCTCGGCCGCCGAACTCGGCTTGGGGGCGGATCATTCCGGGATCCTGGTGCTGCCCGCGGGTACCGCGGAACCCGGGGCCGACGCGGCTGCGGTGCTCGGTCTCGACGATGTGGTGTTCCACCTCGCGATCACACCGGACCGCGGCTATGGCCTGTCGGTGCGGGGGCTGGCCCGCGAGATCGCGTGCGCCTACGACCTGGACTTCGTCGATCCCGCGGCGGTGGAGCCGTTGCCGGCTCAGGGCGAAGCGTGGCCACTGACGGTGGACTCTGCCACGGGCGTGCGACGGTTCGCGCTGCGCCCGGTGACCGGGATCGACCCTGCGGCGGTGTCGCCGTGGTGGCTGCAGCGGCGACTGCTGCTGTGCGGCATCCGTGCCACCTCGCCGGCGGTGGACGTCACCAACTACGTGATGCTTGAACTCGGCCATCCCATGCATGCTCACGACCGCGCCCGCATCACCGGCGGATTCCGGGTGCGCTTCGCTCAGCCTGGCGAGACCGTCGTCACCCTGGACGACATCGAACGCAAGCTGGAACCGGTCGACGTCCTGATCGTCGATGACGTCGCGACCGCGGCGATCGGCGGTGTGATGGGCGCGGACAGCACCGAGGTTCGCGCCACCTCCACCGAGGTGCTGCTCGAGGCAGCCGTCTGGGACCCCGCGGCGATATCGCGAACCCAGCGACGGCTGCATCTGCCCAGCGAAGCGGCGCGCCGGTATGAACGCGCCGTTGACCCGGCCATCTCGGTGGCAGTCCTGGACCGGTGTGCCCGGCTGCTCGTCGACATCGCCGGGGGAGTCGCCGAACCCACTCTCACCGACTGGCGGGGCGATCCACCGCGTACCGACTGGTCGCCACCGCCGGTCGAGATCCTGGCCGACCTGCCGGACCGCATCGCCGGCGTGGCTTACCCGCCCGGCACCACCGCCCGGCGGCTCCGCCAGGTCGGCGCGGAGGTGGCGCAAGACGGTGACACCCTGACGGTCACGCCGCCGAGTTGGCGTCCCGACCTGCGTCAACCCGCAGACCTCGTGGAAGAGGTGCTGCGGCTCGAGGGTCTCGAGGCGATCCCGTCGGTCCTGCCGTCGGCACCCGCGGGCCGGGGGCTGACCGCCACCCAGCAGCGACGCCGGGCGATCGGGAAATCGCTGGCCCTGTCGGGTTACGTCGAGATCCTTCCGACGCCCTTCCTGCCGGCGGGTGTGTTCGATCTCTGGGGATTGCCCGCCGACGACCCTCGGCGCAGCACGACCAACGTGGTCAACCCCCTGGAAGCCGACCGGCCGCAGCTGGCCACCACGTTGTTGCCGGCCCTGCTGGAGGCGTTGCACCGCAATGTCTCCCGGGGACTCGGCGACGTGGCGCTGTTCGCCATCGCGCAGGTGGTGCAGCCCACCGACCAGACCCGCGCCGTCGACCTCATCCCGGTCCACCGGCGGCCCACCGATGCCGAGATCGCCACCCTGGACGCATCGTTGCCACGCCAACCGCAGCACGTCGCCGCGGTCCTGGCGGGATTGCGCGAGCCGCGCGGTCCCTGGGGACCGGGCCGTTCCGTGGAAGCCGCGGACGCGTTCGAGGCGGTGCGGATCATTGCGCGAGCCGGCGGCGTGGACGTCACGCTGCGAGCCGCCCAGTACCTGCCGTGGCATCCGGGCCGGTGTGCGGAAGTTCTCGCCGGCGGCACCGTCGTCGGGCACGCGGGTCAGCTGCACCCGGCCGTCATCGAACGGGCCGGGCTTCCGAAGGGGACCTGCGCGATCGAACTGGACCTGGCGGCGATTCCCCTCGGCGGCGTCCTCCCCGCGCCGCGCGTGTCGCCTTTCCCGGCGGTGTTCCAGGACGTGAGCCTGGTGGTGGCTGCCGATGTTCCGGCTCAGGCCGTCGAAGACGCGGTGCGCGACGGAGCAGGCGAGTTGCTCGAGCATCTGCAATTGTTCGACGTCTTCGCCGGCGCGCAGATCGGCGAGAATCGCAAATCGCTGACATTCGCCCTGCGGTTCCGGGCCCCGGACCGCACCCTCACCGAGGACGACGCCACCGCGGCCCGTGACGCGGCGGTGCGCTGCGCGGCCGAACGGGTCGGCGCCGAACTGCGTAGCTGACTGGGCCGGCGATCGGCGATCCGGTCACCCAGCCCGTTGCTTTTATTGAGTTAAGACGGTTGTGTCTGCAGTCGGCAGCTGCGTAAGTTTATCTCGTCAGTTTGCTGACAGATTCCATCCTGCTGTCCCGCGCCACCGGCGAGGAGGCTTTATGACGGACGTGGCCAGCCAACCCGACAATGTCATCGAGATGGCGGGTCCGGCCGCCGGGATGACGGCAAACCTGACCAGTCGGTGCTTCGACAGTCCGTCCCGTTCGATCTCCCCGTTTGAGTGGGAGCGGTTCGAGGCCTCGATCGCCGAGATCTTCACCGCGTTCGGCCTGGACCTGGCGACACCGGGCACCCGGGACACGCCGAAGAGGTTCCTGAAGGCGCTCTATGACATCACTGCCGGTTACGACGGTGATCCCAAGCTCGCGACGAGCTTTCCCGCCGAACGCGGCTACGCCGTCGAGGCCGCGCCCTCACAGATCATCGAGGGGCCCATCGATTTCAACTGCCTCTGCGAACACCACGCGTTGCCGTTTTTCGGGACCGCCTTCATCGGTTACATCGCGGGCGACCAGATCATCGGTATCTCCAAGCTGACGCGATTGGTCCGGCTGTTCGCGCGCCGGTTCACGGTTCAGGAGCGCCTCGGCGAGCAGGTGGCTGACGGGCTGACTGCGCTGATCGAGCCTCGTGGCGTGGCGGTGCACCTGGAAGCCGCACACCTGTGCACGCATGTTCGGGGGGTCGCCGAGCATTCGCGAACCACCACGACCGTCTGGCGCGGCGAGTTCTCGGACGCCGAACTCCGGCGCGAGTTCCTCGCCGAGGTGCGCACGCTGCGCCGTGACAGGTAGCTGCCGGCGAGACATTTCCGCGGGCCGGACTGCGGCGCGAACCCGGCCGTCGACATGACGATTTTAGATGTAAACCATCGCCGAATGTGATCATCCCTGGTTGGGCTATATCGGCTGTCTGCCTGCCTGGTTACCGGAAACTGCGAGTCTGCTGAGGCTTTTGCACACGCGTTTCATATCGCTTTAAATTCATCTTCGCGGCGGCGGATGACCGCCGGTCACTAACGGGCTAGTGAGGAGATGGATATGTCGTATGTGGTGGCGGCGCCGGAGTTGGTTGCGGCAGCGGCGCAGAATTTGGCCGGAATCAGCTCGGCGCTGGGCGAGGCGACGACGGCAGCCGCGGGTCCGACGACGTCGGTGCTGGCTGCCGGTGCGGACGAGGTCTCGGCGGCGATCGCGCAACTGTTCGGAACGCACGGCCAGGAGTTCCAGGCGATGAGCGCGCAGGCGACGGCGTTCCACGACGAGTTCGTGGGGTTGCTGAATGCCGGTGCGGGCGCCTACGCGAATGCCGAGGCGGCCGGCGCGCAGCCGCTGGTCGGTTCGGGCATAGCGGGGTTCGCGGACGCGGTGGCCGCGCCGTACCAGGCGCTCTTGGCGAACACAGCCGGGAACCTGCAGGCTCTTGGTGGCGTGCTGGCCGCCAGTCCCGCGCCGGTTCTGAGCCAGCTGGCCGCGAACCTGTCGGGTTACGGGCCTCAGATTCTGACCGGTCTGGCGAATGCGCCGGCCAGTATCCAGGCCGGTTTGTCCGCGCTTCCGACGATCAACCCGCTGGCGGCGGTGCAGGGGATCGTCGACCAGCAGATCGGTTTCGCGCAGGTTGTCGCCGGGTCGCTGCAGAATGCCGGCAACGACGTCGTCGCCGGGTTCAGCGCGCTGCCGTCGAGCTTCCAGGCTGCTTCGCAGGCCTTCGCCGTCGGCGACGTCACCGGTGGCCTGCAACTCATCGGCGGGGGGTTCCTCAACCCGTTCTTCTCGGGCTTCAACACCGTCACCGGCGCCGATGGTGTCATCGCCGTGACGCCGACTGGCGCGGTCGGCGACCTGTTGCCGATCTTCTCCATTCCCGGTCAGATGGCGCAGGACTTCACCAACTTGCTGCCGGCGGGCTCGATCCCGGCGCAGGTGTCGCAGCATCTGACCAATGTGGTGAACACCCTGACGGATACCGGTGTCACCTCGACGGTCGGACTGATCGTCGACCCCAACGGCCCGTTCGGTCTCGGGGTCACGATCGACGCTCACATGGGACTGCCGCTGGCCCTGGGCATCGAGGCGCTGGGTGCCCCGGCGAACGGCCTCCACGCGTTGGCCGTCAGCGCGACAACGTTTACGACCGCAATTCAGAGCGGCAACCCATTCGGGGCGGCGGCGGCGGTCTTCGGCGCGCCCGCGGCTTTTGCGGATGGGTTTCTCAACGGTCAGCTGACCCTGCCGATCACGATAGAGGCGTTGGGTGCCCCAACCACCCTCAATCTTCCGTTGAGCGGGCTGCTCGTTCCTGCCGCGCCGTACACCGCGCTCGTGGACGCCAGCGGACTTCTCGGTGTCCCGGGCCTGACCTTCAACTCGACCGTCACCGGCACGCCGATCGGTGGCCTCATTCCGGGCCTGCTGGACTTCCTGCCCCGAAGCCTTGCCGCTGCACTCGGTGGTCCGGCGCCGGTGATCCCGCCGCTGCCGCCGGTGTGATCGGGTGCGCCAAGACGCTCCTGTTGATGAGCAGTCGAAGGTTCCGGTGTGAATCCGTCGGTTTTGCCACGCAGCGATATGCGTCGGCTTTAGGCTGCCTCGTGCCCTGATGACCGTCAGGTGAACACCGCAGTGCAGCGAGGGGAGCCCGCTATGTCGTATTTGGTTGCTACGCCTGATCTGGTTACAGCCGCAGCGGACAATCTGGCAGGGATTCGCACGGCACTGGGCGCGGCAGCCTCGGCCGCGGCGGGTCCCACGACGAGTCTGGCCGTTGCTGCGGGCGATGAGATATCGGCGGCCATCTCGCAGTTGTTCGGCAGTTACGGCGAGCAGTTCCAAGCGCTCAACAGCCAGGCGACAGCGTTTCACGCCGAATTCGTGAGTTTGCTGAACGGCGGTGCGGCGGCCTACGCCGCGGCCGAGGCGGCCAATGCGTCACCGCTGCAGGCCGTGCTCGACGCCGTGAACGCGCCCACCCAGTCGCTGTTGGGTCGCCCGCTGATCGGCAACGGCGCCAACGGCCAGGACGGGACCGGGTCGAACGCGGGAACCAACGGGGCGCCGGGCGGGCTCCTCTACGGCAATGGCGGCAACGGCGGTGCGGGTGGGCCCTCGGGCGGCGCCGGCGGCAACGGTGGAGCCGCGGGGTTGATCGGCAACGGCGGCATCGGCGGGGCCGGCGGCGGTGGAGCGGCGGCTGGCGGGGCCGGCGGCGCCGGGGGAACCGGTGGTTTGTTGTTCGGCAATGGCGGTGCTGGCGGTGCCGGCGGCGTCGGCGCGACCGGGACCGGAGCCGGCGGTGCCGGCGGGAATGCCGTGCTGTTCGGTGACGGTGGCAACGGCGGCAGTGGCCCGACCGGCGGCACCGCGGGCCGTGCGGGAGTCTTCTACGGCAACGGTGGTGACGGCGGCGCAGGGTCCGGGCAGGCGGGTGCGGCCGGCGGTCTGTTCGGCAATGGCGGCAATGGCGCGTCCAGTGACACAGCGGCCGGCGGTGCCGGCGGTAACGCCTTCTTCGGCGACGGGGGCGACGGCGGCTCGAGCCTTGCGGGTGCGGGTGGTGCCGGCGGAAACACCATGATTGGCCAGGGTGGCAATGGCGGTGCGGCCGGTGGCGCCGCCAGCGCGGCCGGCGGTAGCGGCGGCAGCGTCGGGCTCTACGGCTCCGGCGGGAATGGCGCGGCCGGCGGCGCCGGCGTTGCCGTTGCCAACGTCATCGGTCTCAGTGGTGGCTTCGGTGGGGCCGGTGGCAGCGGCGGACTTTTCGGTGGTAACGGCGGGGCCGGTGGGGCCGGCGGCACAGGTGGGGCCGGCGGTATCGGCGGAGCTGGCGCCGGCGGCGACGGTGGTGCCGGCGGTAATGCCGGCTTGTTCGGTAACGGTGGCACCGGCGGCGCCGCCGGTGCCGGCGGCAGCGGCTTCCTTGCCCTCGCCGGCGGCGCGGGCGGCGCGGGTGGTAACGGCGGCACCGCCGGTTTGCTGGTCGGCAACGGTGGCGCAGGTGGGGCCGGTGGTACCGGCGGAGTAGGCGGTTCCACCCTCGGTAAGGGCGGTGCCGGCGGCACCGCCGGCGTCGGCGGCGATGGCGGACTGCTGTACGGCAATGGCGGTGACGGCGGGGCCGGTGGAGGCGGCGGACCCCGCGGAAGCGTTGGCGCATCAGGCGGGACCGGTGCCAACGGCGGTGACGGCGGTAATGCCACGTTATTCGGTACCGGCGGCGCCGGCGGCGCAGCCGGTCCCGGTGGAACCCCGGGCGGAGGCGCCGCGGGAGTTCCGGGCAACCCCGGCACCAACGGGCTGTTCGGCACGGGCGGCTCACCAGGTGCGGCCGCGATGTCCTACTCCGCTGCGAGCACCGCTTCGCCTCTGGGGCCATATCAAGACCTGCTGAACAACACGCGCGCCAACCTGCAGAGCATCGGCGATACGTGGCTGGCCGATCCCGTGCCATTCCTAAACCAGTTCCTCACCAACCAGTTCAATTACGCGTCGCTGACCTTTACGGCGCTCACCAGTGCCACCCGGGACTTCACGATTGGGCTGGCCAATGTGCCTGCGAGCCTGCGGGCCGGCGACGTGGCGGGTGCGTTGGTGGGTCTGTTCGTCAGCGGCATCAACGCCAGTGACTTCGCGAACATTCAGCTGCTCGGCACCATCGGAGACCTGTTCCCGCCGTTGGCCATCCCGGGCAACATCGCGCAGAACTTCACCAATGTGGTCAGAACGGTGCTGGACACCAATATCGCCTTCACGATCGATACTGCGGAATTCACCGGGTCAGCCACCGTCGGACTGCCGCTCGCGATGACTCTCAACGCGGTGGGGTCTCCCATCACCACCGCACTCGCGTTCGCGGACAGCGCCACGACCATCACCGATGCTTTGCGGGCCGGAAACGTGCAGGCGGCGGCGACCGCACTGGTCGGTGCCCCAGCCAATATCGTCAACGGCTTCCTCAACGGCGAGGCCGAGCTTCCGCTGGCGCTCCCGCTGTCGGCCACGGCGGGCATTCCGGTGACGCTCGACATACCCGTCGGAGGTATTCTGGCGCCTCTGCGGCCGCTGGTTGCCGTCGTCGACGCCCCGGTCATCGGCAAGGTTTCCATCACCCTCGGCGGCACACCTGCCGGCGGCATCATCCCCGCGTTGCTGAGCTACGCGCCCGCGCAGCTCGCCAACGCCATCGCGTGACCACTGCTCCACGAACGCCGTTTGTATTCAAATTCGACGGTCTCACCGCAGTGACCAGTGCCTCACTCTGACCTGCTGAACTGAGGTTTGGGATCTCCCTGAATCGGGTACCTCCGCGGCTACATCGGGTGTACTTCGACGGGGGTTGAATATGTCATTCGTGATCGAGCCGGATCTCGTGACCGCGGCTGCCGGGCAGCTGGATGGAATTCGCTCGTCGGTCGGCTCGGCTGCGGAGGCAGCCGCTGCGCCGACGACGGGAATCGCCCAGGCGGCCGCAGACGAAATCTCGGCAGCGATCTCGCGACTGTTCGGAACCTATGGACAGGAATTCCAGGCGCTCAACTCCCAGGCGGCGGCGTTTCATGCCGAGTTCATCCGCCTCCTCAACGGCGGGGCAGCAGCCTACGTCGACGCCGAACTCGCCAACGTCGAGCGGATTCTGCTGAGTGGCACGTCCGGTATGCCGACGGCAGCACCCACCGACCCCCTCAGCGGGCTGCTGGGCGGCCTGCTGGGCGGTGGCATCACCGGCGGAACCACCACCACTGGTGGACAAGGGTTGCTCGGTGGTCTCCTGAGCCCGCTGACCGGCGGCACCGGGGGGTTCAACCTGGGCGGCATCAACTTCGTTCTGCCGTCGGTGCCGTCGCTGTTGTCGCCCACCACCCTCACGTCGGTTCTCGGCGAGCTCAGTGGGGCGACCGGACAGCTGGGCCCGATCATCGGGGGCCTGGGAACCTCTCTGCAGAATCTGCTGTTCCCGCAGGTCGCCACCCCCGGCGTAGCGGCCTACCCCAACCCGTATCAGGTCCTTTTCGACAACACCGTCCGGAATCTGAGTGACCTCGGAGCCAACTATCGCCCGTTCCCGATCCTGAACCAGATCGCGGTGAATCAGGCCCACTACGCGCAGTTGGCCGGAAATGCGCTCGCCCTCAACCTCCAGGGCTTCCCGGGCAATGTGCCGGCGAACTTCCAGCTCGCTCTGCAGGAAGCTTCGAGAATCAACCCGGCGGTCGGCGTTCAGGCGTTCGTCAACGGCACCACCGGCTTCTACACCACGCTGGGCACGCAACTGTCGGAGTTCGGCCAGGGCATCCAGCAGACGTTCCCGACCTTCCAGCGGGACCTGAACCTGGCCGGCCTGGCGATACAGCAGGGCCAGTATTCCCAGGCGGTGCAGTACGGGGCGCGCTCGCTCGTTGACCTGTTCATCACCGGGTTCGACACGAGCGGTCTGGGGATCACGGTGGACGTGGCTCTGCCGCCTTCCGTTGTGATCTCGGGACCGATCGGGGTCGAAGGTCCGGCCGGAGCTCTGCTGCCCATCCTGACGGCGCTTGGCCAGCAGGTACAGGGAGCCGCCAGCCTGATCCCGGCGGGCTCGATACCGGGGATGATGGCGCAGAACATCGCCAACGGAATCAACACGCTGACCAACGCAGGCGTCTCGGCGGACTTCGCGCTGACGCTGGGTCTGCCTCCGAGTCTGACCGGCGAGGCCATTTTCGGTTTGCCGTTGCAACTCGGCTTCGCCATCCTGGGCCCGCCGTTCGCCGGTTTGAACGGGCTGGCGGAGGGTGCCTACGCCTTCTCAGGCTCGCTGGCCACCGGCAACCTGTGGGGAGCGGCTAACGCGATAGGCAATACCCCGGCATTTATCCTGAACGGTTTCCTCAACGGTGAGGTTTTGCTCGATCAGCCGCTGCCGGTGACTCTGACGCTGCTCGGCCTTCCCGTCACCATCCCGGTTACCGCTCACCTGCCCTTCACCGGCATTCTTGTTCCGCCGCACGGCATCACGGCTACGGCGGAATTGAGTCAGATACTGCCGATTCCGGGTCTACCGGACATCACCGTGCCGCTTGGTGGGACCGAGTTCGGCGGGATAATTCCGTTCCTGCTGAACACGTTGCCCCAGCAGGTTGCCCAATCAATGGCGTACACCAACACCGCGGCCTGATACCTCCGAAGCGGGGGCACGGGCCCTCTTCGACGAGGCGGCGAGCCCGGCCGGGGATGTACAGAATTCCGGGTGGTCCGGCATCGCGTCGATGGAGGCTGCCGCAGCTCGTGCCGTGCACGGTGATCCCGCTGCGGCGGCGCAACTGTTCGACGACGTACTGGATCACTGGGGCCGAGTAGGGGACTGGACCCAACCGTGGCTCAGCCTGCGCTACGTGACGTGATTGCTTGCTCGGCTCGGCGCCGGGGAATGACGTTGCGTTCCTGCACCGGCCGCAGACCGAAGGGGAAATTATCCTGCTCCAACCCGGTCAACTGACTGCGCTGCAGTAGGCCCGCGCATGGAGCGCGTCGACTCCCACGGTGAGTCCGAACGCGACGGAGCCGAGGTGGTCGCTCGAGCGCGATCGGCGTTGCAGCGCTACTCCCGGCGCGCCGCCGCGGTGTAGCGGTCTGGACTTGCGACCCAAGGACGCGGCACCGGACGTCAAGCTGCCGCCTGATTTCCGGTGCCGCGTCGTCGGGGGCTCAGATTCTAGGTGCCGACCGAGACGCCGAAGCTGGCGTTCAGCGCGGCCTGCAGCGCCAGCTGCAGGTTCAGCAGGATGTCGCGAATCGAGGCGCTCAGGCCCAACCCGGCGTTGTTGAGCGACGTCAGCAGTGTTCCGCCGGTCTGCGTGAGGCCCGCCAGGGCGTTCTCGAAGCCCGCGACAAGGGCTCCGCCGGTCTGACCGAATCCCGACAGGCTGGCCCCGAAGCTGGCGCCCAGGGCGTTGTTGAAGACCGCGGCCGCCTGGTTGAGCGCGTTGAGCCAGATGCCGGCCACCGTGGCACCCGTCTGGCCGCTGCCGGTCAGCGCCGCCAGGAGGTTGTTGGTGATCACCGCGCCGGTCTGGGTCAAGCCGGACAGGCTCGAGGCCAGGCCCGCCGACAGTGCTCCACCCGCGTTAACCAGGCCGGTGATGCCGCTGTTGAGGGCGGCGGAGAGTCCGGCCAGGTCGAGGTTGATGTTGATCATGGCGTTCAACGCGGCGGAGAGGTTGGGGAAGGCGGCGGCGAGGTTGGCGGCGAGGTTGGCTCCGGCGTTGAGCAGGGCGTTGAGGCCGGCTTGCAGGGCTGGTGCGCCGGACAGGGCGGCGTTCAGGGCGGCGTTGAAGGCGCCGGACAGGGCGGCCAGGGAGGCCTGGAAGGCGGGCAGGCTGCCGGAGAAGGCGGCGTTCAGTGCTGCGGAGAGGGCGGCGTTGAGCGCGGGCAGGGAGGCGGTGAAGCTGGCGGACAGGGCCGGCAGGGCGCCGGCGAAGGTCGCGGCCAGGTTCTGCCCGGCGGTGATCAGGGCACTCAGGCCGGCTTGGAAGGCCGGGGCCCCGGCCAGGGCGGCGTTCAGGGCGGCCTGGAACGCGGTGTTCAGGGCGCCCAGGGAGGCCTGGAAGGCCGGCAGACTGCCGCTGAGTGCGGCGCTCAGGGTGGCGGAGAAGGCGGCGTTGAGCGCGGGCAGGGCCCCTCCGAACGCGGCCGACAACTGAGCGGCCAGGGCGGGGAAGGCGCCGGTGAAGCTGGCGGCCAGGTTGGCTCCGGCGTTGAGCAGGGCGTTGAGGCCGGCTTGCAGGGCCGGGGCTCCGGCGAACGCGGCGGACAGGGCGGCGTTGAACGCCCCGGACAGGGCACCCAAGCTCGCTTGGAAGGCGGGCAGGCTGCCCGACAGGGCGGCGTTGATGGCCCCGGTGAACGCGGCCGACAGGGTCGGCAGGGTCGCCCCGAAGGCCCCGGAGAGCTGGGCAGCCAACGCCGGCAGGGCACCAGCGAAGGTGGCGGCGAGGTTCTGGCTGGCGGCCAGCAGGGCGTTGAACCCGGCGGACAGGGCCGGGGCCCCACTGAGGGCGGCGGACAAGGCGGCCTGCAACGCCCCGTTCAGGGCGCCCAGGGAGGCCTGGAAGGCGGGCAGGCTGCCCGACAGGGCGGCGTTCAGGGCGCCCTGGAAGGCGGTGTTGATCGCGCCCAGGGAGGCCGAGAACGCCGGCAGGGCACCGGAGAACGCCGCGTTCAGTGCCGCGGACAGGCCGTTGAGGCTGCCCGAGAGCGCCCCGGACAAGGCCGCCGAGAGTCCGGCCAGGTCGAGGTTGATGTTGATCATGGCGTTCAACGCGGCGGAGAGGTTGGGGAAGGCGGCGGCGAGGTTGGCGGCGAGGTTGGCTCCGGCGTTGAGCAGGGCGTTGAGGCCGGCTTGCAGGGCTGGTGCCCCGGACAGGGCGGCGTTCAGGGCGGCGTTGAAGGCGCCGGACAGGGCGGCCAGGGAGGCCTGGAAGGCGGGCAGGCTGCCGGAGAAGGCGGCGTTCAGTGCTGCGGAGAGGGCGGCGTTGAGCGCGGGCAGGGAGGCGGTGAAGCTGGCCGAGAGGGCCGGCAGGGCGCCGGCGAAGGTCGCGGCCAGGTTCTGTCCGGCGGTGATCAGGGCACTCAGGCCGGCTTGGAAGGCCGGGGCCCCGGCCAGGGCGGCGTTCAGGGCGGCCTGGAACGCGGTGTTCAGGGCGCCCAGGGAGGCCTGGAAGGCCGGCAGACTGCCGCTGAGTGCGGCGCTCAGGGTGGCGGAGAAGGCGGCGTTGAGCGCGGGCAGGGCCCCTCCGAACGCGGCCGACAACTGAGCGGCCAGGGCGGGGAAGGCGCCGGTGAAGCTGGCGGCCAGGTTGGCTCCGGCGTTGAGCAGGGCGTTGAGGCCGGCTTGCAGGGCCGGGGCTCCGGCGAACGCGGCGGACAGGGCGGCGTTGAACGCCCCGGACAGGGCACCCAAGCTCGCTTGGAAGGCGGGCAGGCTGCCCGACAGGGCGGCGTTGATGGCCCCGGTGAACGCGGCCGACAGGGTCGGCAGGGTCGCCCCGAAGGCCCCGGAGAGCTGGGCAGCCAACGCCGGCAGGGCACCAGCGAAGGTGGCGGCGAGGTTCTGGCTGGCGGCCAGCAGGGCGTTGAACCCGGCGGACAGGGCCGGGGCCCCACTGAGGGCGGCGGACAAGGCGGCCTGCAACGCCCCGTTCAGGGCGCCCAGGGAGGCCTGGAACGCGGGCAGGCTGCCCGACAGGGCGGCGTTCAGGGCGCCCTGGAAGGCGGTGTTGATCGCGCCCAGGGAGGCCGAGAACGCCGGCAGGGCACCGGAGAACGCCGCGTTCAGTGCCGCGGACAGGCCGTTGAGGCTGCCCGAGAGCGCCCCGGACAAGGCCGCCGAGAGTCCGGCCAGGTCGAGGTTGATGTTGATCATGGCGTTCAACGCGGCGGAGAGGTTGGGGAAGGCGGCGGCGAGGTTGGCGGCGAGGTTGGCTCCGGCGTTGAGCAGGGCGTTGAGGCCGGCTTGCAGGGCTGGTGCGCCGGACAGGGCGGCGTTCAGGGCGGCGTTGAAGGCGCCGGACAGGGCGGCCAGGGAGGCCTGGAAGGCGGGCAGGCTGCCGGAGAAGGCGGCGTTCAGTGCTGCGGAGAGGGCGGCGTTGAGCGCGGGCAGGGAGGCGGTGAAGCTGGCCGAGAGGGCCGGCAGGGCGCCGGCGAAGGTCGCGGCCAGGTTCTGCCCGGCGGTGATCAGGGCACTCAGGCCGGCTTGGAAGGCCGGGGCCCCGGCCAGGGCGGCGTTCAGGGCGGCCTGGAACGCGGTGTTCAGGGCGCCCAGGGAGGCCTGGAAGGCCGGCAGACTGCCGCTGAGTGCGGCGCTCAGGGTGGCGGAGAAGGCGGCGTTGAGCGCGGGCAGGGCCCCTCCGAACGCGGCCGACAACTGAGCGGCCAGGGCGGGGAAGGCGCCGGTGAAGCTGGCGGCCAGGTTGGCTCCGGCGTTGAGCAGGGCGTTGAGGCCGGCTTGCAGGGCCGGGGCTCCGGCGAACGCGGCGGACAGGGCGGCGTTGAACGCCCCGGACAGGGCACCCAAGCTCGCTTGGAAGGCGGGCAGGCTGCCCGACAGGGCGGCGTTGATGGCCCCGGTGAACGCGGCCGACAGGGTCGGCAGGGTCGCCCCGAAGGCCCCGGAGAGCTGGGCAGCCAACGCCGGCAGGGCACCAGCGAAGGTGGCGGCGAGGTTCTGGCTGGCGGCCAGCAGGGCGTTGAACCCGGCGGACAGGGCCGGGGCCCCACTGAGGGCGGCGGACAAGGCGGCCTGCAACGCCCCGTTCAGGGCGCCCAGGGAAGCCTGGAAGGCGGGCAGGCTGCCCGACAGGGCGGCGTTCAGGGCGCCCTGGAAGGCGGTGTTGATCGCGCCCAGAGAGGCCGAGAACGCCGGCAGGGCACCGGAGAACGCCGCGTTCAGTGCCGCGGACAGGCCGTTGAGGCTGCCCGAGAGCGCCCCGGACAAGGCCGCCGAGAGTCCGGCCAGGTCGAGGTTGATGTTGATCATGGCGTTCAACGCGGCGGAGAGGTTGGGGAAGGCGGCGGCGAGGTTGGCGGCGAGGTTGGCTCCGGCGTTGAGCAGGGCGTTGAGGCCGGCTTGCAGGGCTGGTGCGCCGGACAGGGCGGCGTTCAGGGCGGCGTTGAAGGCGCCGGACAGGGCGGCCAGGGAGGCCTGGAAGGCGGGCAGGCTGCCGGAGAAGGCGGCGTTCAGTGCTGCGGAGAGGGCGGCGTTGAGCGCGGGCAGGGAGGCGGTGAAGCTGGCCGAGAGGGCCGGCAGGGCGCCGGCGAAGGTCGCGGCCAGGTTCTGCCCGGCGGTGATCAGGGCACTCAGGCCGGCTTGGAAGGCCGGGGCCCCGGCCAGGGCGGCGTTCAGGGCGGCCTGGAACGCGGTGTTCAGGGCGCCCAGGGAGGCCTGGAAGGCCGGCAGACTGCCGCTGAGTGCGGCGCTCAGGGTGGCGGAGAAGGCGGCGTTGAGCGCGGGCAGGGCCCCTCCGAACGCGGCCGACAACTGAGCGGCCAGGGCGGGGAAGGCGCCGGTGAAGCTGGCGGCCAGGTTGGCTCCGGCGTTGAGCAGGGCGTTGAGGCCGGCTTGCAGGGCCGGGGCTCCGGCGAACGCGGCGGACAGGGCGGCGTTGAACGCCCCGGACAGGGCACCCAAGCTCGCTTGGAAGGCGGGCAGGCTGCCCGACAGGGCGGCGTTGATGGCCCCGGTGAACGCGGCCGACAGGGTCGGCAGGGTCGCCCCGAAGGCCCCGGAGAGCTGGGCAGCCAACGCCGGCAGGGCACCAGCGAAGGTGGCGGCGAGGTTCTGGCTGGCGGCCAGCAGGGCGTTGAACCCGGCGGACAGGGCCGGGGCCCCACTGAGGGCGGCGGACAAGGCGGCCTGCAACGCCCCGTTCAGGGCGCCCAGGGAAGCCTGGAACGCGGGCAGGCTGCCCGACAGGGCGGCGTTCAGGGCGCCCTGGAAGGCGGTGTTGATCGCGCCCAGGGAGGCCGAGAACGCCGGCAGGGCACCGGAGAACGCCGCGTTCAGTGCCGCGGACAGGCCGTTGAGGCTGCCTCCCAGGGCGGCGTTCAACGCTGCCGACAAACCAGCCAGATTCAGGTTGAGGCTCAGGGCGGCGTTGAGGGCGGCGGAGAGGTTGGGGAAGGCGGCGGCGAGGTTGGCGGCGAGGTTGGCTCCGGCGTTGAGCAGGGCGTTGAGGCCGGCTTGCAGGGCTGGTGCGCCGGACAGGGCGGCGTTCAGGGCGGCGTTGAAGGCGCCGGACAGGGCGGCCAGGGAGGCCTGGAAGGCGGGCAGGCTGCCGGAGAAGGCGGCGTTCAGTGCTGCGGAGAGGGCGGCGTTGAGCGCGGGCAGGGAGGCGGTGAAGCTGGCCGAGAGGGCCGGCAGGGCGCCGGCGAAGGTCGCGGCCAGGTTCTGCCCGGCGGTGATCAGGGCACTCAGGCCGGCTTGGAAGGCCGGGGCCCCGGCCAGGGCGGCGTTCAGGGCGGCCTGGAACGCGGTGTTCAGGGCGCCCAGGGAGGCCTGGAAGGCCGGCAGACTGCCGCTGAGTGCGGCGCTCAGGGTGGCGGAGAAGGCGGCGTTGAGCGCGGGCAGGGCCCCTCCGAACGCGGCCGACAACTGAGCGGCCAGGGCGGGGAAGGCGCCGGTGAAGCTGGCGGCCAGGTTGGCTCCGGCGTTGAGCAGGGCGTTGAGGCCGGCTTGCAGGGCCGGGGCTCCGGCGAACGCGGCGGACAGGGCGGCGTTGAACGCCCCGGACAGGGCACCCAAGCTCGCTTGGAAGGCGGGCAGGCTGCCCGACAGGGCGGCGTTGATGGCCCCGGTGAACGCGGCCGACAGGGTCGGCAGGGTCGCCCCGAAGGCCCCGGAGAGCTGGGCAGCCAACGCCGGCAGGGCACCAGCGAAGGTGGCGGCGAGGTTCTGGCTGGCGGCCAGCAGGGCGTTGAACCCGGCGGACAGGGCCGGGGCCCCACTGAGGGCGGCGGACAAGGCGGCCTGCAACGCCCCGTTCAGGGCGCCCAGGGAAGCCTGGAAGGCGGGCAGGCTGCCCGACAGGGCGGCGTTCAGGGCGCCCTGGAAGGCGGTGTTGATCGCGCCCAGAGAGGCCGAGAACGCCGGCAGGGCACCGGAGAACGCCGCGTTCAGTGCCGCGGACAGGCCGTTGAGGCTGCCCGAGAGCGCCCCGGACAAGGCCGCCGAGAGTCCGGCCAGGTCGAGGTTGATGTTGATCATGGCGTTCAACGCGGCGGAGAGGTTGGGGAAGGCGGCGGCGAGGTTGGCGGCGAGGTTGGCTCCGGCGTTGAGCAGGGCGTTGAGGCCGGCTTGCAGGGCTGGTGCGCCGGACAGGGCGGCGTTCAGGGCGGCGTTGAAGGCGCCGGACAGGGCGGCCAGGGAGGCCTGGAAGGCGGGCAGGCTGCCGGAGAAGGCGGCGTTCAGTGCTGCGGAGAGGGCGGCGTTGAGCGCGGGCAGGGAGGCGGTGAAGCTGGCCGAGAGGGCCGGCAGGGCGCCGGCGAAGGTCGCGGCCAGGTTCTGCCCGGCGGTGATCAGGGCACTCAGGCCGGCTTGGAAGGCCGGGGCCCCGGCCAGGGCGGCGTTCAGGGCGGCCTGGAACGCGGTGTTCAGGGCGCCCAGGGAGGCCTGGAAGGCCGGCAGACTGCCGCTGAGTGCGGCGCTCAGGGTGGCGGAGAAGGCGGCGTTGAGCGCGGGCAGGGCCCCTCCGAACGCGGCCGACAACTGAGCGGCCAGGGCGGGGAAGGCGCCGGTGAAGCTGGCGGCCAGGTTGGCTCCGGCGTTGAGCAGGGCGTTGAGGCCGGCTTGCAGGGCCGGGGCTCCGGCGAACGCGGCGGACAGGGCGGCGTTGAACGCCCCGGACAGGGCACCCAAGCTCGCTTGGAAGGCGGGCAGGCTGCCCGACAGGGCGGCGTTGATGGCCCCGGTGAACGCGGCCGACAGGGTCGGCAGGGTCGCCCCGAAGGCCCCGGAGAGCTGGGCAGCCAACGCCGGCAGGGCACCAGCGAAGGTGGCGGCGAGGTTCTGGCTGGCGGCCAGCAGGGCGTTGAACCCGGCGGACAGGGCCGGGGCCCCACTGAGGGCGGCGGACAAGGCGGCCTGCAACGCCCCGTTCAGGGCGCCCAGGGAGGCCTGGAAGGCGGGCAGGCTGCCCGACAGGGCGGCGTTCAGGGCGCCCTGGAAGGCGGTGTTGATCGCGCCCAGGGAGGCCGAGAACGCCGGCAGGGCACCGGAGAACGCCGCGTTCAGTGCCGCGGACAGGCCGTTGAGGCTGCCCGAGAGCGCCCCGGACAAGGCCGCCGAGAGTCCGGCCAGGTCGAGGTTGATGTTGATCATGGCGTTCAACGCGGCGGAGAGGTTGGGGAAGGCGGCGGCGAGGTTGGCGGCGAGGTTGGCTCCGGCGTTGAGCAGGGCGTTGAGGCCGGCTTGCAGGGCTGGTGCGCCGGACAGGGCGGCGTTCAGGGCGGCGTTGAAGGCGCCGGACAGGGCGGCCAGGGAGGCCTGGAAGGCGGGCAGGCTGCCGGAGAAGGCGGCGTTCAGTGCTGCGGAGAGGGCGGCGTTGAGCGCGGGCAGGGAGGCGGTGAAGCTGGCCGAGAGGGCCGGCAGGGCGCCGGCGAAGGTCGCGGCCAGGTTCTGCCCGGCGGTGATCAGGGCACTCAGGCCGGCTTGGAAGGCCGGGGCCCCGGCCAGGGCGGCGTTCAGGGCGGCCTGGAACGCGGTGTTCAGGGCGCCCAGGGAGGCCTGGAAGGCCGGCAGACTGCCGCTGAGTGC
Source organism: Mycobacterium sp. TY814 (assembly GCF_030755175.1). NCBI lineage: Bacteria > Bacillati > Actinomycetota > Actinomycetes > Mycobacteriales > Mycobacteriaceae > Mycobacterium > Mycobacterium sp. TY814. Next base: position 495 of record NZ_JAUFRY010000001.1, on the reverse strand, counting down.
GGCGCTCAGGGTGGCGGAGAAGGCGGCGTTGAGCGCGGGCAGGGCCCCTCCGAACGCGGCCGACAACTGAGCGGCCAGGGCGGGGAAGGCGCCGGTGAAGCTGGCGGCCAGGTTGGCTCCGGCGTTGAGCAGGGCGTTGAGGCCGGCTTGCAGGGCCGGGGCTCCGGCGAACGCGGCGGACAGGGCGGCGTTGAACGCCCCGGACAGGGCACCCAAGCTCGCTTGGAAGGCGGGCAGGCTGCCCGACAGGGCGGCGTTGATGGCCCCGGTGAACGCGGCCGACAGGGTCGGCAGGGTCGCCCCGAAGGCCCCGGAGAGCTGGGCAGCCAACGCCGGCAGGGCACCAGCGAAGGTGGCGGCGAGGTTCTGGCCCGCCGTGACCAGCGCATTCAGGGCGCCCGTCAGCGCGGGTGCTCCGGCGAACGCGGCGCTCAAGGCCGCCTGGAACGCCCCGTTCAGGGCGCCCAGGGAAGCCTGGAACGCGGGCAGGCTGCC